>NZ_CM149691.1:0-2087500 GCF_056174585.1 Mesorhizobium kamtschaticum
ATGCAGAGCGGCATCGAAAGGGAGCTTACGGGCGACCTCCCATTTCCTGGAACTTTGATCGGAGCAAACGAGATGGCGGTCTCCAGCGACGCGGAACAGAAGTTCGACCGGGTCAAGACCCAGTTGAAGGCGCGTCTGGGGGCTGAAGTCTATTCGAGCTGGTTCGGCCGTATGAAGGTCGCGGAGGCGTCCAAGGGCATTGTCCGCATCTCGGTGCCCACCGCGTTCCTGCGCTCGTGGATCAACGGCCACTATCTCGACCTCATCTCCGAGCTGTGGAAGCAGGAGGATGCCGATCTCCTCAAGATCGAGATCGTGGTGCGCACGGCCACCCGTCAGGGGCGCAGCCATGTCGAACCGGAACTGGCGCCGGCGCGCAAGATGACACGACAGACGCAGACGGCGCTGGCCGCCGGCACTGTGAGCCCCGGCAGGGTGGAACGGCCTCCCGTGCCGCGCCCGGGTGCTGCGGTCGAGACAGAGTTCCGCCACAACGTGCTGGGATCCCCGCTTGATCCGCGCTACACGTTCGGCTCCTTCATCGAAGGCCCGTCGAACCGAGTGGCCTTCGCCGCCGCCAAGGCCGTGGCGGAATCGCAGTCGAGCGCCGTGCGCTTCAATCCGCTTTTCCTGCACGCGACCGTCGGGCTCGGCAAGACCCACCTGCTGCAGGCCATCGCGGCGGAATCGCTGAAGCAGAACCCGAAATCCCGCGTCGTCTATCTCACCGCGGAGTATTTCATGTGGCGCTTCGCCACCGCGATCCGCGACAACAATGCGCTGACGCTCAAGGAGCAGCTGCGCGACATCGACCTCTTGATCATCGACGACATGCAGTTCCTGCAGGGCAAGTCGATCCAGCATGAATTCTGCCACTTGATCAACATGCTGCTTGACAGCGCCAAGCAGGTCGTTGTCGCCGCCGATCGGCCGCCGTCGGAGCTGGAGTCGCTCGAACCGCGCGTCCGCTCGCGCCTCAATGGCGGCGTCGCGCTTGAAATGTCGGCGCCTGATTTCGTGATGCGCCTCGGCATGCTCAAACTGCGCCTGGCCACGGCCAGGGTCGACGACGCATCGCTCGATATTTCCGACGAAATCCTCAATCACGTCGCCCGCACCGTGACCGGCAGCGGACGCGAACTGGAAGGCGCGTTCAATCAGCTGCTGTTTCGCCAGTCGTTCGAGCCGCAGATCACCATCGACCGCATCGACGAGATCCTCGGCCACATCTATCGAACCGGCGAGCCGAAGCGGGTCCGCATCGAGGATATCCAGCGTATAGTGGCGCGCCACTACAACGTGTCGAAGACTGAATTGCTGTCCAACCGGCGCACGCGCACGATCGTCAAGCCACGGCAGGTCGCCATGTACCTGTCCAAGGTGATGACGCCGCGCTCCCTGCCCGAAATCGGACGGCGCTTCGGCGGCCGCGATCACACCACGGTGCTGCACGCGGTGCGCAAGATCGAGGACCTTTCCGGCAACGACAACACGCTGGCACAGGAACTCGAGCTGCTGCGACGGTTGATCAACGACCAGGCCTGACCGGTCCGGAACAGGCAAGCCAGAACCGCGCTGGAATTCAATGGCTTGCCTACCTGGCCGCGCCCCCGAAATAGGCTCGCGGCATCGGCCGGCGGCGATCTGGATTCGGGATTCAGCACACTGGCCGGCAGTCATCTAGGCCTTTATCCCCAGAAAGCCCGCGCAGCCGGCCCGAACCGGCGGCGCGGGCTTGCGTTTGCTGGCTTTTTCCTGTCAGTTTACGCAGATTCTGAGCCTGTTCAGACCTTTCGCGGGGCGCCGCCAGCCGGAGACCCGCTCATCCTTTCAAGCGAGCCTGTTTCGTCATGCGTGTTATCCTGGAACGGTCAAATCTCCTGAAGTCGCTCAACCACGTCCACCGAGTGGTCGAACGGCGCAACACCATACCGATCCTGTCCAATGTGCTGCTCAGCGCCGAGGGCGCCAGCCTCGAAATGAAGGCCACCGACCTCGACCTGGAAGTGACGGAAGCGACGCCCGCCAAGGTGGAGCGCGGCGGGGCGACGACGGTTCCGGCGCATCTGCTCTACGACATCGTGCGCAAACTCGCGGACGGCGCCGAGGTGATGCTGAAGACGGACGAGGACGGCAACGCCATGACGGTGACGTCGGGCCGCTCGAGCTTCCGGCTGCAGTGCCTGCCGCAATCCGACTTTCCCGAACTTTCGGCCGGATCCTTCTCGCATATCTTCCGGCTCGACTCGATTGCCCTGAGGGGGCTGATCGAGAAGACGCAGTTCGCCATTTCCACCGAAGAGACGCGCTATTATCTCAACGGCATCTACCTGCACACGCATGAGGTCGGCGGCAAGCTGAAGCTGCGCTCGGTGGCCACCGACGGCCACCGCCTGGCGCGCGCCGAAATCGATGCGCCGGCGGGGTCCGAGGGCATGCCGGGCATCATCATTCCGCGCAAGACGGTGAGCGAGCTGCAGAAGCTGGTCGACGACCCTGATGTCGCCGTGACCACCGAGCTGTCGGACACCAAGATCCGTTTCACCATCGGCAGCGTGGTCCTGACCTCGAAGCTGATCGACGGCACCTTCCCCGATTATCAGCGGGTCATTCCGACCGGCAACGACAAGAAGCTGATCATCGACCGCCAGAGCTTTGCCGCCGCCGTCGATCGCGTCTCGACCATTTCCTCCGAACGCGGCCGCGCGGTGAAGCTTTCGATCAGCGAAGGCCAGGTGACGCTTGCGGTCAACAACCCGGATTCGGGCAGCGCCACCGAGGAACTGGCGGCCGACTATTCGTCCGACCCGATCGAGATCGGCTTCAACGCCAAATATCTGCTCGATGTCGCCGCGCAGTTGACCGGCACGGAAGCCAAATTCATGCTGGCCGATGCCGGTTCGCCGACCCTGATCCACGACATGGCCGACGAGACCGCGCTTTACGTGCTGATGCCGATGCGGGTATAGCCGGCACGGCTCATCGATCCGGCTCTGCGACGGGACCGGCAGCGGAAACAATGGCGACTTCTACAGGCGGATAGCGGTTGCCGGCACAGACTCATATAAGTAAGCTTACACTTACTAATTTCCGCAACTATGCGACGCTGACGATCGATCTCGCACCGGGCGCCGTGGTGTTTTCCGGCGACAATGGCGCCGGCAAGACCAACCTCCTCGAAGCAATTTCCTTGCTGACGCCCGGGCGCGGCCTGCGCCGTGCGCCTTACGCCGATGTCGCACGCGAAGGCGGCGACGGCGGGTTTGCCCTGCACGCCCGGCTCGACGGGCCCGACGGCCAGATCGAGATCGGCACGGGCATTTCGGTTGGCGAGGGCGAAGGCGGCAGGCGGGTTCGTATCAATGGCGCGACGGCCCGATCGGCCGAAGACATGCTGGAGTGGCTGCGCGTGGTGTGGCTGACGCCGGCCATGGATGCGCTGTTCACCGGACCGGCCGCGGATCGCCGGCGCTTTCTCGACCGGCTGGTGCTGGCGATCGATCCCGGCCACGGCCAGCGGGCGCTCGATTACGAGAAGGCGATGCGCGGCCGTAATCGTCTGCTTACCGAGGGATCGCGGGATGACCGCTGGTTCGAGGCGATCGAGACACAGATGGCCGAAACCGGCGTCGCCATCGCGGCGGCGCGCGCCGAACTGGTGCGCCTGCTCGCCGCCATGATCGACAGGCTGCCCGACACGGGGCCGTTCCCGCAGGCCGATATCAGCCTTTCAGGCGACTTGGAAACCGCGGTCTCCACCACGCCAGCGGTCGATGTCGAGGAGCGGTTCCGCCAGGCACTTGCCGGTGGCCGCGATCGTGATCGTGCCGCGGGACGAACGCTCGAAGGCCCGCACCGCTCCGACCTCCTGGTGCGGCACCGGCCCAAGGCAATGCCGGCCGAGCTCTGTTCGACCGGAGAGCAGAAGGCATTGCTGGTCGGCATCGTCTTGTCGCACGCCCGGCTGACCGGCGAAATGTCCGGCATGACGCCAATCCTGCTGCTCGACGAGATCGCCGCCCATCTCGACGGCGGACGGCGCGCGGCGCTGTTTTCAATCCTGGAGGAATTGAACTGCCAGGCCTTCATGACGGGAACCGATGCCGCGCTGTTTTCCAGCCTCAAGGGGCGTGCACAATTCCTGACCGTCGACCACGGCACGGTTGGGCCAACCGAAGACGCCTGACAAGGTTTTTCAGCCGCTATATGGTCCTGATATGACCACCGTACTCACCGCTGACGAGATCGAACGCTATGCCCGCCACATCGTGCTGCCCGAGGTCGGCGGCACGGGCCAGCAGAAGCTCAAGCAAGCGCGGGTCCTGGTGATCGGCGCCGGCGGACTGGGCGCGCCGGTGCTGGAATATCTTGCGGCGGCCGGCGTCGGCACGCTTGGCATCGTCGACGACGACACCGTGTCGCTCTCCAATTTGCAACGCCAGGTCATCCACGGCACCGATACGGTCGGCATGCTGAAAACCCTCAGCGCCAAGGCGGCAATCGCCCGCATCAATCCCAACACCACGGTCGAGACACACACAGTCCGGCTGGGCGCGGACAACGCCCCTGCCCTGATCGCCGGCTATGACATCACCGTCGACGGTTCCGACAATTTCGAGACCCGTTATGCGGTGGCCGACGCCTGCGCGAATGAGCGCAAACCGCTAGTGCACGCCGCCGTCGGCCGCTTTGACGGTTCGGTGACGGTGCTGAAGCCTTTCGAGGACGGCAAGGATGGCAAGCCGAACCCTGGCTATCGCGATCTCTTTCCCGAAGCCCCACCACCGGGCCTGGTGCCGTCCTGCGTCGAGGCCGGCGTGCTTGGCGCGCTGACCGGCGTCGTCGGCACGCTGCAGGCGATGGAGGCGATCAAGCTGATCACCGGCATCGGCGAGCCGCTGGTCGGCCGGCTGCTGCTCTACGATGCGCTCTCCGCGCGCTTCGAAACGATCCGCTACGCCAGGCGCTGATCTTGGAGCGGACCATGCCGCTCTCCATCATCCGCATCCCGGCCGCTTTCGGCCGCTGGGATGAGGTGCTTGCCCTGATCATGCGTGCTTTCGCCTTCATGGACGGCGTCATCGACCCGCCGTCCTCCGCTCATCTGCTCACCGTCGACACACTGCGCGACAAGGCCGGGCGGGAGAGCGGCTTCGTCGCCCTCGACGGCGACAGGATCGTCGGCTGCGTCTTTGCTCTTGAAAGGGCCGACGATCTTTATGTCGGCAAGCTCGCCGTCGCGCCGGATCGTCAGGGGCAAGGCATCGGCCGGCGGCTGATGCGGGCGGTAGAAGGTCTCGCGCTCGACCTCGGCAAGGCGGCGCTGGAGCTTCAGACGCGGATTGAGCTCACCGCCAATCATGCCGCCTTTGCCCGCCTCGGCTTTCACGAAACCGACCGGACGGCGCATGAGGGCTACGCCAGGCCGACCTCGATCACCATGCGCAAGCTCTTTCGTAAGCTTTGGCTTACATCTAAGCGAGATCGTCAGGTTCTGAGCGGCAGCACTCGGTCCGGGGGACGGTGACCGTCAACGAATGCCCGGATGTTGATGATGACCTTCTCGCCCATGTCGATGCGGCCCTCGAGCGTCGCCGAGCCCATATGCGGCAAGAGCACGACCTTGTGCCTGGCGGCGAGCTTGAGCAGCTTGGCATTGAGCGCCGGCTCATGCTCGTAGACGTCGAGGCCGGCGCCGGCGATCTTGCCGTCCTGGATCAGCTTGACCAGCGCTTCCTCGTCGATGATGTCGCCACGCGCGGTGTTGACGACGTAGGCAGTCGGCTGAAGCAGCGCCAGCCGCCGCGCCGACAAGAGATGGAAGGTCGCGGGCGTCGACGGACAATTGACCGAGATGATGTCCATGCGGGCCAGCATCTGGTCGAGGCTCTCCCAATAGGTCGCCTCCAGCCCGTCCTCGACCGCCGGCAGCACGCGATGGCGGTTGTGGTAGTGGATGGAAAGGCCGAAGGCCTTGGCGCGCCGGGCAACGGCGGTGCCGATGCGGCCCATGCCGACAATGCCGAGCCGCTTGCCCCAGATGCGCCGGCCAAGCATCCAGGTCGGCGACCAGCCGGCCCACTTCTTGTCGCCGGTGAGCACGTTGGCGCCTTCCGCCAGCCGGCGCGGCACAGCCAGCATCAGCGCCATGGTCATGTCGGCGGTGTCTTCGGTCAGCACATTGGGCGTGTTGGTGACGGTGATGCCCTTCTTGGCCGCTGCCGCCACGTCGATCTTGTCGACGCCATTGCCGAAATTGGCGATCAGCTTGAGGTTGTCGCCGGCCTGGGCGATCAGCGCCGCGTCGATCTGGTCGGTCACTGTCGGCACCAGCACGTCGGCCTCCTTGACCGCGGCGACCAGTTCCGGCTGCGTCATCGGCCGGTCCTCGACATTCAGCCTGGCGTCGAACAGCTCGCGCATGCGGGTCTCGACCGGGTCGGGCAGCTTTCGCGTGATGACCACGAGAGGCTTCTTTTGCCTACCATTGTTTCCCTCGTTGAGACCTCTTTAACCAAGACCGGCGAAACTGAAAGCCGGTCGCGGTAGCCGATTTACCCATGTAACAAGCGGTGCCGCCGAAGACAAAGAAAAAGGGGCGCCGAGGCCGAGAGGCAAGCGCCGAAAGGAACGAAAGTGTCTGGTTTCGCGTCGCTTCGCCTGACCCTCAGCGCAGCATTTCTCGGCGCTCTCCTCTATTCCCCGCTGGCCGCGGCACAGAGCGCGGCCGCACCCGCCCAGAGCGCCGTCACGCTCGGGCCGAGCGGCCTGCCGCTGCCGCGATTCGTCAGCCTGAAATCCGGCCGCGTCAACTCGCGCGTCGGCCCGGGCGCCAATTATTCGGTCGACTGGATGTATATGAAGGCCGGCCTGCCGATGGAGATCATCCAGGAATTCGACACGTGGCGCCGCGTGCGCGATGCCGACGGTTCGGAAGGCTGGATCAACCAGTCGCTGCTGTCGGGCCGGCGCACCGCGATCATCGCGCCATGGCAGCGCGGCAAGGGCGCCCAGATCAATATGCTCAGAAGCCCCGACAAGGATGCCAGCGTGGTGGCGATCGTCGAGCCGGGCGTCATGGGCACTATCAAGTCCTGCGACGGCCAATGGTGCGAAATGACGCTTGACGGCCACACCGGCTGGCTCGCCCAGGCGGCGGTCTGGGTGCCTATCCCGGCGAGCGAGTCAAGGACTGAGGTCGTTACGCTTACGCCCGATTCGGCCGAGATGGGTGTCCTGAAAACCGGTTGGCAGCTTCAGGCCGTAGCCCAGCGCACGGTCGATGGCGATGTGGGCGATCCAGATCAGCGCGACCGCGATTGCCGCCGCATGGCCGGTCAGGTACCCGACGAGCAGCAGCAGCACCGGTGGTATCAGGACGTGCAGGGCGTTGTAAGCGATGGCACCGATGCGCGGCCCGCCGAGGTAGCCAAACATCGACAGGTCCGGCGCCAGGACGAGCACTGCGAAGAGCCACCAGGAAACGCCTGACCAAGCGTAGAAGACAACAGCGGCGACCGCCACGGCAGCCCATTCGAGCCTGATTATCAGGTCGAGGGGTTTCATTTCTGGCCGATTATTCTGACCCTGCCGGTCGTTCCTGGCGCTTCGGCCTCAGCCTCACCACGATGTCGACATTGGCGATTTCCATGCCCTCGGGCGGCTCCGGCAGGTTGGTGACCGTCACCGGGCCGTTGGCGATGTCGAAAATCCGGTTTTCGCCTTCAATGTAGAAATGGTGGTGGTCGGAGGTGTTGGTGTCGAAATAAGTCTTGGCACCCTCGACGGCGAGGATGCGCAGCAGCCCCGCCTGGGTGAACTGGTGGAGCGCGTTGTAGACAGTGGCCAGCGACACCGGCACGCCGGCGGCCAGCGCCTCCTCGTGCAGTTCCTCGGCCGACAAATGGCGGTCGCCTTTGGCAAAAAGCAGGTCGGCCAGCGCGATGCGCTGCCGCGTCGGCCTCAGGCCGGCTTCACGTACCCGCTTGTCCACAGCGACATTTTCCTTCCGGCAGCCCCGGTCTATCTGGTCTTCCAAGCTCACAGTCCCGCTTCAAGACACGCCCAGAATGGCAAAAAAATGAATGTCTGCCGAAACCGAACCCCTGTTGACATATATTCTGTCGTCCGAATGCGATCAATAGCGCGCATTGACCCGGACAGACTGGCGGGTTAAGCGCAAACGCCGGTTTCCGGCCTGAAACAGATTGTGTTAGGACACCAACGACAAGGGCGCGCTACCGCCCGGACGATATGGGGACGAGATTGATGGCGGGTAAATCCAGCTACGACTACGAAGAATTGCTGGCCTGCGCCCGCGGCGAGCTGTTCGGAGAGGGCAATGCCCAGCTGCCCTACCCGCCCATGCTGATGTTCGACCGCATCACCGAGATCAGCGAGACCGGCGGCGCCTTCGACAAGGGCTTCATCCGCGCGGAATTCGACATCAAGCCGGACCTGTGGTTCTTTGCCTGCCATTTCATCGGCAATCCGATCATGCCAGGATGCCTCGGTCTGGACGCCTTGTGGCAGTTGACCGGCTTCTACCTCGGCTGGCTCGGCGAACCCGGCAAGGGAATGGCGTTGTCGACCGGTGAGGTCAGGTTCAAGGGCATGGTCACACCATCGGTCAAGAAGGTCGAGTATGGCGTGGATTTCAAGCGCGTGATGCGCGGCCGGCTGGTTCTGGGCATCGCCGATGGCTGGATGAAGGCGGATGGCGAGCCCATATATGCGGCGACGGACCTGAAGGTCGGTCTGTCCAAGCAGTCGGCGGTCGCTTGACCGCAGTCCTGGCCGACCCACTGGCCAGCATCCCTGGAAGGAGTTGCGAATGAGACGTGTCGTAGTCACAGGCCTCGGCATCGTGTCGTCGATCGGCAACAATGCCAACGAGGTGCAGACCTCGCTGCATGACGCCAGATCCGGCATCAGCTTTTCCGATTCCTTCGCCGAGCACGGCTTCCGTTGCCAGGTCTGGGGCGCTCCGACGCTCGACCCGTCCGCCATGATCGATCGCCGCGCGATGCGCTTCCTGAGCCAGGGTGCTGCCTGGAACCATGTCGCCATGGATCAGGCGATCGCCGATGCGGGCCTCGGTGAAAGCGACATCACCAATGAGCGCACCGGCATCGTCATGGGTTCGGGTGGCCCCTCCACCCGCACCATCGTCGAGGCGGCCGAAACGACGCTGAAGAACAGCAGCCCCAAGCGTATCGGCCCCTTTGCCGTGCCGAAGGCGATGTCGTCGACCGCGTCGGCAACGCTGGCCACATGGTTCAAGATCCACGGCGTCAACTATTCGATCTCGTCGGCCTGCTCGACCTCGGCGCATTGTATCGGCAACGCCTATGAGCTCATCCAGTGGGGCAAGCAGGATGTAATGTTTGCCGGCGGCCACGAAGATCTCGACTGGACGATGTCGGACCTGTTCGACGCCATGGGCGCCATGTCGTCGAAGTTCAACGACCGGGCTTCCGCCGCCTCCCGCGCCTATGACGCCAATCGCGACGGCTTCGTCATTGCTGGCGGCGCGGGCGTGCTCATCCTGGAGGAACTTGAACACGCCAAGGCGCGCGGCGCCAAGATCTACGCCGAGATCGTCGGCTACGGCGCGACCTCGGACGGCTACGACATGGTCGCGCCTTCCGGCGAAGGCGCGGTCCGCTGCATGCGCCAGGCGCTGGCGACGGTCTCCACGCCGGTCGACTACATCAACACCCACGGCACCTCGACGCCAGTGGGGGATTCCAAGGAAATGGGCGCCATCCGCGAGGTGTTCGGCGAGAAGATGCCGTTCATCACCTCGACGAAATCGCTGACCGGCCATTCGCTGGGCGCGGCCGGCGTGCAGGAATCGATCTATTCGATCCTGATGATGCAAGGTGGCTTCATCGGCGAAAGCGCCCATATCGAGACCCTCGACCCCGAATTCGAGGGCATGCCGATCGTGCGCAAGCGCATCGACAACGCCAAGATCGACACCGTCCTGTCAAATTCCTTCGGTTTCGGTGGCACCAACGCAACGCTCGTTTTCCAGCGCTATTCCGCATAAGGCCTGCGTTTTTTCTAAAAGGATTTGCCAGCCATGGACGGACTGATGAAGGGCAAGCGCGGGCTTGTCATGGGTGTCGCCAACGATCATTCGATCGCCTGGGGCATCGCCCAGAAATTGTCCGAACATGGGGCGGAGCTCGCCTTCACCTACCAGGGCGAGGCCTTCGGCCGCCGGGTCAAGCCGCTCGCCGACAAGCTCGGCGCCTCGCTGGTCGTGCCCTGCGATGTCGAGGACAGCGCTTCGGTCGCCGCCACATTCGAGACGCTTGGCAACGCCTGGGGCGGACTGGACTTCGTCGTCCATGCCATCGGGTTTTCCGACAAGAATGAGTTGAAGGGCCTTTACGCCGACACCAGCCGGGACAATTTCGTCCGCACCATGGTGATCTCCTGCTACTCCTTCACCGAAGTGGCCCGCAACGCGGCGGCACTGATGACGCAGGGCAGCTCGATGATCACGCTGACCTATGCCGGTTCAGTCCGCGTCATGCCGAACTACAATGTCATGGGCGTCGCCAAGGCTGGCCTCGAGGCCAGCGTGCGCTACCTTGCCAACGACTACGGTCCGCGCGGCATCCGGGTGAACGGCATCTCGGCAGGCCCGGTGCGCACGCTCGCCGGCGCCGGCATTTCGGACGCCCGCCACATGTTCTCCTACCAGCAGCGCAACTCGCCGCTGCGCCGTACCGTCACCATCGACGAGGTCGGCGGCTCGGCGCTTTATTTGCTGTCCGACCTCGCCTCCGGCGTCACCGGCGAAATCCACTATGTCGATTCCGGCTATCACATCGTCTCGATGCCGACGCTCGATGAGTTGAAGCAGACGGATGGCTAACCGGCCCTGAAACGGGTCAAGGCGACACGCTTTGGGCAACCGTTTCGGAGAAATGGCCCATTTCCAGTAAAAAAATAGTCTTCTCCAGTAAAATTGGATGCATTCGCGGAAACTCATTTTAAGAAGATTTCCGCTATAAGTCCCGCAATCTGGGGACCTTTGAATGTCTGCCGTCAGCAACCCGAAGCGAACACCGGTGTTCCGACTGCTCACGATAGCGAGCTCGGGCATTGGCAGTTTCATCCTCGGCATCTGGGGCCTGAAGCTTGGCCTCGGTGGTGGTTTTGCCGGCATATCAGCGGACATGATGGTCGCCATCATGGCTGCGCTTTGCGCGCTGGCGGCGTCGGTGGCGGCAATGTCCTTCTTCGCCGGCGTCGATGAATCGGCGGATTTCGTCTTCAACGAAACCCATTTCGACAAGCTGACCGGACTGCTGGCGCGCCCGGCAATGGTCGGCAAGATCGCCGAGGCTGCGTGCGCGACAAGCCGAACCGGGGAACCGATGTTCCTGATCGACATCGACATCGACCGTTTCAAGCACATCAACGACGCGATCGGCTACAGCCAGGGTGATGAGCTGATCCGCGCCTTCACCTCGCGGCTGCAGGGCTGTGTGCCCGCACGCGCCCTGATCGGGCGCATCGGCGCCGGCGAGTTCGCCGTGCTGCTTCCGGATCATCAGATCCAGGGAACGCTGGAAAGCATGGTCGAAAGGCTCATCGACGAGATGATGGAGCCCTATGAACTCAGCAGCCATCAGCAATCGGTGGGTCTGTCGGTGGGTATCGTCGCCATGCCCAAGGATGGCGTCGATCCGGTCCTTATCCTGCGCCGCTCCAACCTGGCGCTGCAGAATGCGCGCGCCAGCGGCATCGGCAACTGGTCGGTGTTCGACAGCGAGATGGGGCGTGTCGCCGATTATCGCCAATGGGTCGAATCCGAACTGCACACCGCTTTCGAACGCGGAGACTTCGACCTGCACTATCAGCCGCAGCTCGACCTGCCGACCGGCCGTATCATCGGCTACGAGGCACTGATCCGCTGGAACCATCCCGAACGCGGCATGATCCCGCCCATGGAGTTCATCCAGATCGCCGAGGAAACCGGGATGATCAACCCGATCGGCGAATGGGTTCTGCGCAAGGCCTGCAGCGATGCCCGCCATTTGCCGGAAGACTGTTTCGTCGCCGTCAACATCTCGCCGGTTCAGTTCATGACCAAGGATTTCGTCGGCATCGTGCGCGACACAATGCGGGCCACCGGCATCAAGCCGTCGCGGCTGGAGCTGGAAGTCACCGAGACGGCGATGATGCAGGACCGCGACCGCGCGGCCGCTATCCTGAAAGAGCTTGCCGACATGGGCATCTCCGTTGCCGTCGACGATTTCGGCACCGGCTATTCCAACCTGAGCTACCTGATCGATTTTTCGTTCGGCAAGCTCAAGATCGACCGCTCCTTCGTCAGCCGCATCGATACCGATTCCAGCTCCGGCGCCGTCGTGTCGACCATTGTCGGGCTTTCGCGTGCGCTCGGCGTCAGCATCATTGCCGAAGGCGTCGAGACCGAGAACCAGGCGACTTTGCTGCGCGCCGCTGGCTGCGAGGTGGTGCAGGGCTACCTGTTCGGCCGTCCGGCACCGCTCAAGTTCAGCGCTGGCGACGGATATGCCACCGACGAGGTCAGACGCGTCGCCAATCTGCACTGAACGATACGCATCGTTTCACCGCCGCGCAGAAAACACCTTGAACATACCGTCGCGGGCGAGTTCCGCATGGCTGGCAAAGGCGGCCGACAGCACGGGCTCGTAGGGAAGCTGGCGGTTGGCAACCATGAACAGCCTGCCACCGGGCTTCAACGCCTTGGCTGCCGCGCGGATCATGCCGGCGCCGATCTCCGGCTCCGCCGCACGGCTGCGATGAAAGGGCGGGTTCATGGCGATGACGTCGTAGCGGCGCTCGACCGGCTCGGCGAGCAGATCCGTCCAGAAGAAGCCTTGCGCCACGCTGTTGGCGAGGTTGCCCTTGGCCGCCTCCAGCGCATCGAAATCGGCCTCGTAGAGATCGAGGGCCGACAGGCCTGACCAACGGGCGACCATCTCAGCCGCCACATAACCCCAGCCGGCGCAGAAATCGGCCGCGCTGCCGCGCAGGTCACCGGGCAGGTTGTCGACCAGAAGCTTCGAACCGGCATCGACGCGATCGAAGGAGAACATGCCAGGTGCGGTGTGGAACCGGCCCTCTACCAGTTGCGCCGGGTTGGCGGCGCGAAGTGCCGCGGCAGCTTGCATATCCACCGGGCGCCGCAGCCAGAAGGCGATGCCATGATATTTCGGCATATGGCCGTCGAGCGGCACCAGCTCGTCGACGCGCCTGCGCAGACTGGCAATGCCATCGTCCTTGCCGCCGGCAATGACAATCAATCCGCCCGGCGCCACGCGCTCGAGGGCGTCGGCAATGCGCAGCTCGTTCTGGCCACGATGACGGCCGGCAAACACAAGCGCCATATCAAAGCTGCCGCCTTCCGCTTGCGGCGTGACGGCGGCACCAGATGCCTGCAGCGCGCGAAAGTGCGGCCGGAAGCCCTGTACGAGGTGGAGCTCGGCCTCGAAGCCTTCTGGCAGGCGAAAGCCCGGTTCGGCGCCGAGGAAAAGGATGCGCTCGCCCTTTCGCGGCAAGGCAAGAGCCTCGGCCTCGAACGGATGGAAAAGCGTCTTCAGCGCCTCAGCGGACATTCCCTCTACCTTCCAAACGAAAACGGGCGCGACCTAAGCCGCGCCCGCTCCGATTTCCTGTCAGACCGCTCAGGCGGCGTTTTCTTCGCCTTCGGTCTTCTTGTCGCGAGCGAGTTCCTTGCCGGTGGCCTGGTCGACGACCTTCATCGACAGGCGGACCTTGCCGCGCTCGTCGAAGCCCATCAGCTTGACCCAGACCTTGTCGCCTTCCTTGACAACGTCGGAGGTCTTGGCGACCCGGTCGTTGGCAAGCTGCGAGATGTGGACGAGGCCGTCACGCGGACCGAAGAAGTTGACGAAGGCGCCGAAGTCGGCGGTCTTGACGACCGTGCCTTCGTAGATTTCGCCGACTTCCGGCTCGGCAACGATGGTGTGGATCCACTTCTTCGCCGCCTCGATCTCCTTGGCGTTCGAGGAAGCGATCTTGACCGTGCCGTCGTCTTCGATGTTGATCTTGGCGCCGGTCTTCTCGACGATCTCGCGGATGACCTTGCCGCCCGAACCAATGACGTCGCGGATCTTGTCGGTCGGAATGTGCATGACCTCGATGCGCGGCGCGAACTCACCGAGTTCGGGGCGGGCGCCGGTCAGGGCATGCGCCATTTCACCGAGGATATGGAGACGACCGTCCTTGGCCTGGCCAAGCGCGATCTTCATGATCTCTTCGGTGATGCCATCGATCTTGATGTCCATCTGCAGCGAGGTGATGCCACCTTCGGTGCCCGCGACCTTGAAGTCCATGTCGCCGAGGTGATCCTCGTCGCCAAGGATGTCGGAGAGCACGGCGAAGCGCTCGCCTTCCTTGATCAGGCCCATGGCAATACCGGCAACGGGCTTCGCCAGCGGCACGCCGGCATCCATCAGCGCCAGCGAAGTGCCGCAAACCGTGGCCATCGACGACGAACCGTTGGACTCGGTGATCTCCGAGACAACGCGCAGCGTGTAGGGGAACTGGTCAGCGCTCGGCAGCATCGGACGGATAGCGCGCCAGGCGAGCTTGCCGTGGCCGATTTCGCGGCGACCCGGCGAACCCATGCGGCCGGTCTCACCGACGGAGTAGGGAGGGAAGTTGTAGTGAAGGAGGAACTTCTCCTTGTACATGCCGGTCAGCGAATCGACATACTGCTCGTCTTCGCCGGTACCGAGCGTGGCAACGACCAGCGCCTGGGTCTCGCCGCGGGTGAACAGCGCCGAACCATGGGTGCGCGGCAAAACGCCGACTTCGGAGACGATCTTGCGAACCGTGCTCAGGTCGCGACCATCGATGCGCGAGCCGGTGTCGAGAATGTTCCAGCGCACGACCTTGGCCTGCAGTTCCTTGAACACGGAGCCAATCTGTTCGGATGTGTACTTGGCGTCTTCGCCTTCGGCCGGAGCAAACGCGGCCTTGACCTTCGCCTTGACAGCGTCGACGGCGGCGTAGCGCTTCTGCTTGTCGACGTTCTTGTAGGCAGCGCTGAGTTCGTCGCCGACGATCTTCAGCATCTCGGCTTCAAGCGCGGAATAGTCCGGCGCGGTGAAGTCGCGCGGCTCCTTGGCGGCAACCTCGGCCAGCTTGATGATGGCGTCGATCACCGGCTGGAAGCCCCTGTGGCCGAACATGACGGCGCCGAGCATCAGCTCTTCGCCAAGTTCCTTGGCTTCGGACTCGACCATCAGCACGGCGTCGGCGGTGCCGGCGACGACGAGGTCGAGCTTGGATTCCTGCATCTCGTCGACATGCGGGTTGAGCACGTATTCGCCGTTGATGTAGCCGACGCGCGCGCCGCCGATCGGGCCCATGAAGGGAACGCCCGACAGGGTCAAAGCGGCCGAGGTGGCGACGATCGACAGGATGTCCGGGTCATTTTCGAGATCATGCTGGACGACGGTGACGACGATCTGGGTGTCGTTCTTGTAGCCAGCGGCGAAGAGCGGACGGATCGGGCGGTCGATGAGACGGGAAACCAGCGTTTCCTTTTCGCTCGGACGGCCTTCGCGCTTGAAATAGCCGCCCGGGATCTTGCCGGCGGCATAGGTCTTTTCCTGGTAGTTGACGGTCAGCGGAAAGAAATCGAGGCCGGGCTTGGGCTCCTTCATCGAAACGACGGTGGCCAGAACCTTGGTCTCGCCGTAGGTGGCGAGCACCGCGCCGTCAGCCTGACGCGCGATCTTGCCGGTTTCGAGGATGAGCGGGCGACCGCCCCATTCGATTTCCACTTTGTGCTGATTGAACATGTCTTGTCCTTAATAAGCGGAAAGGGCCGCGCCGTTTCACGGTGCGCGGATGCCCTTTCCCTGGCTTCCTTTCTCGGGCAGCCACGGGCAAGACAACGGGAAGCTCGGGTAAATTTCGGCGCGGGCTAAGCGCACGAGCGTCCTGCAATCCTGCCCCATGACCGTCCATGGGCGGTTTCGAGTGGCCCTCTGCGCGCTCGAAACCGGGTCTGGCCAATCTATTCGACTGGCAGAATGCGCGACCGGCGGGCTCTCCGAAGAAAGCCCGCCGGTCAATTCGTCAACGGCGCAGACCGAGCTTCTCGATCAACGTCTGGTAGCGCGCGTCATCCTTGCGCTTGAGGTAATCAAGCAGGCTGCGGCGCTGGGAGACGAGAGCGAGCAGACCACGGCGGGAATGGTTATCCTTCTTGTGGTCCTTGAAGTGGTCGGTCAGGTTCTTGATGCGCTCGGAAAGGATGGCCACCTGGACTTCCGGAGACCCGGTATCGCCCTTGGCGGTTGCGAATTCACCCATCAATTCCTGTTTGCGCTCGGCAGTAATCGACATCGTGTTTTTCCTTATCTGTTTGAGGAAACGGGTCGCCCTCAGCCGGGATGTCGTCCAGCAGGGGCCGGTGCAAGCAAAAGCGTCTTGGCGCTATGCTGCGGCGCATATAGTGCAATTCCCGGCAAAACACCAGCCCAATTCACCAAGCCGGCTTTTCACGCCAAAACGGCAAGTTTTTCGCCTTTAAAGCCACTTCTTCCGTTTGAAGAAGACGATCAGCCCGACAGCAACGGCCAGCATGAACAGCAGCGAAGCCGGATAGCCATAATAGGCCTTCAGTTCCGGCATATTCCACGGCGAACTCTCGGGGTCGAAATTCATGCCCCATACACCAACCAGGAAGGTGAGCGGCATGAAGATCACCGAGACGATGGTCAGGTAGGAGATGACGTCGTTGGTGCGCGCCTGGCTCAGCGACAGATGCATTTCGATCAGGCCGGTCAGCATGTCGCGCTGGTTCTCGACCAGTTCGATCAGCCGCAGGGCATGGTCGAGCGTGTCGTTGAAGAAAATCTTGGTCTCGGCCTTCACATAGGGCACGTCGTTGCGGATCAGCGTCGCCAGCGCATCGCGCATCGGCCACAGCACGCCCTTGAGCACATTGGCGTCGCGCCGCAATTCGTGCAGCTGCCGCATCTGATGCTTGTGCGTTGTGTTCAGCATCTGGTCTTCGATTCCGTCGACCATGTCGCTCGCCGTCTCGATCGGCGGAAAATAGCTGTCGACGATGGCATCGATCAGCGCATAGGCAAGATAGTCGGCACCGCGCGAACGCAACCGGTTGGGCAGCGAGGCGGCAATGCGCTTGCGCACGGGATCGAAGGGATCGCCTTCGCGCTCCTGGAAGGTGACGACGAAATTCTTGCCGAAGAACACCGCGATCTGCTCATAGCGATGCACCTTGACGTCGTCGATCATACGCATGACGACGAAGGCGTGGTCCTCGAAGAAATCGACCTTCGGCCGCTGGCCGGTGTTGACGACATCTTCCAGCGCCAGCGGATGCAGGCTGAAGATCCGGCCGATCTCCTCGATCAGCTGGATGTTGGCGAGGCCCGTGCAATCCAGCCAGACGACCGGCCAGCTGTCGCAATGGGTGTTGAGATCATCGATGCTGGCATTGTCGATGGTCTCGAATTTTTCGGGCGAGATCAGCGTCAGCCTGAGCTCGGAGCGGCGCGCCGCCGGGTCGGCGATCAGCGTGCCCGGCGAAGCGCCGACCGGTGGCCGCCGCGTTTTCACCGGCGCCCGCTTCTTGACTGCCTCGGCCTTTGCCATGTGTCCCTCGAGCGTAGAGTCGACGTGAAGTTAGCCGAGAGCTGTCAGCCGGCAAAGACCCGCTTGGGCTTGAACATGCCTTGCTCGATCGCGCCGATGGCAACCAGCTTGCCGCGTGCCGTCGCGCAGGCTTCTTCCGCCTCGACAGGCGCATCGCGTCCACGAATGATGACCGGGTTGCCAAGCCGGATCTTTGTCGCCGCATCGTCGCTGATGGCGATCTGCGGCAGGCAGTCGAGAGCTGCTGAGGTATCGACAAGAAGCGCGTCGATGGCGCCGAAGTCCACCGGCACTTCAATTGCATCAGCATCGTCGGCAGACTCAGGCTTGTCCTCGCCTTGCACGCCGAAGCGAGCCGCCTCGAGTTCGGCGATGGTGACGAAATCCTCCGGCGTGAACGGCTCGACCTCGACCCGGCGCAGGTTGGAAATATGGCCGAAGCAGCCGAGGTCGCGACCCATGTCGCGGGCCAGCGAGCGCACATAGGTGCCCTTGCCGCATTCGACCTCGAAAACGGTGTCGTCGGCGTGGTGCTCGATGACATCCAAACGCCCGATCTCGATCTCGCGCGCGGGAATGTCGACCGTCTCGCCTTCGCGGGCGAGGTCATAGGCGCGTTCGCCCGCGATCTTGATGGCCGAGAATTGCGGCGGCGTCTGCATGATGACGCCGGTGTATTTCGGCAGCAGCGCCTTGATCTCGGCTTCCGCCGGACGCAGATCGGAACTCTTCGTCACCGGCCCTTCAAGATCATCGGTGGAGCGCTCCTGGCCCCAGGCAACGGTGAAGCGATAGATCTTGGCGCCGTCCTGCACGTAAGGCACGGTCTTGGTCGCTTCACCGAGCGCGATAGGCAGCATGCCGGACGCCAGCGGATCGAGCGTGCCGGCATGGCCGGCCTTTTCCGCCTGGAACAGCCATTTGATCTTGGACACGGCCTCGGTCGAGCCCATGCCGACCGGCTTGTCCAGCACCACCCAGCCCGAGATCGGCCGGCCCTTTTTTCTTGCCGCGACGCCCCATTATTCGCTGTCCTTGATATCTTTGGCCTTGTCGTCTTTGGCCTGGTCGTCGTCGTTTTGCCCCTCGGCACCCAGATCACGCGCCACCTCGGGCGACTTCAGGAGATCGTTGATCCTGGCGAAATTGTCGAAGGATGTGTCGAGCTTGAAGCGGAACTCCGGCATGAACTTCATCTGCCGCAGTGCGCCCGAGACACGGCCACGGACGAATTTCGCATGCTTGTTCAACGCCTCGACCACTGCGTCGGTATCCTTGGCGCCAAGCGGCGAGACGAATGCGGTAGCGACCCTCAGATCGGTGGACATACGCACTTCCGACACCGAAATGACGGTGTTCTCGATCAGCGGATCGATGATCTCACTGCGCTGCAAGGTTTCGGAGAGCGCATGGCGCACCTGTTCGGCAACGCGCAGCATACGCTGGGACGGGCTGGATGTGGTTGGACGGGGCATTTTTCTCAATCCTGAAAGCGTGAGGCGCGGGATAGGACCGTGCCGCATGTCTCATATGTCAACGCACCGGCCCGAAATCGAATTCGGTTTCGAAAAGCACGATGCGTAATTTCACAATAAACTCCAGGCGGCGGTCATTCGACCACCGCCTGGCATGGACAAGTCACGCGAACTCAAAGCGTCCGGGTCACCATCTCGACGCGGAAGCACTCGATGACGTCGCCGACGCGCATGTCCTCGTAGTTCTGGAAGGCCATGCCGCACTCCTGGCCGCCGGGGACTTCCGAAACCTCGTCCTTGAAGCGCTTGAGCGTCTTCAACGTGCCTTCGTGGATGACGACGTTGTCGCGGATCAGGCGCACGCCCGCGCCACGCTCGACCTTGCCTTCGGTGACACGGCAGCCGGCGATCTTGCCGACCTTGGTGATGTCGAAGATCTCGAGGATCTCGGCATTGCCGATGAAGGTCTCGCGACGCTCCGGCGACAGCAGGCCCGACAGAGCCGCCTTCACATCATCCACAAGATTGTAGATGATCGAGTAATAGCGGATTTCGATGCCCGCGGCCGCAGCTGCGGCACGTGCCTGCACGTTGGCACGGACGTTGAAGCCGATGATCGCCGCACCCGAAGTCTCCGCCAGGGACACATCGCTTTCGGTGATGGCACCGGCACCGGCATGGACGATGCGCGCACGCACCTCGTCGGTGCCGAGCTTGTCCAACGCGGCGTTGATGGCTTCGATCGAACCCTGCACGTCGCCCTTGATGACCAGCGGGAATTCCTTCAGCCCGCTCGTCTGCAGCTGCGACATCATCTGTTCGAGCGAGCCGCGCTGGCCGGCATGCTTGGCCACCGCCTTCTCACGCGCCAGACGCTGGCGATACTCGGTGATCTCGCGGGCGCGGGCCTCGTTGTTGACCACGGCGAAGCGGTCACCGGCCTGCGGGGTTCCCTGAAGGCCGAGCACCTCGACCGGCATCGCCGGCGGCGCTTCCTTGATCTGTTCGCCGCGATCGTTGACCAGCGCACGCACGCGGCCCCATTCGTTACCGGCAACGAGGATGTCGCCGGGCATCAAGGTACCGGTCTGCACCAGCACTGTGGCGACGGGGCCACGGCCCTTGTCGAGCTGCGCCTCGATGACGACGCCCTCTGCGGTACGGTCCGGATTGGCCTTCAGGTCGAGGATTTCGGCCTGCAGCAGGATCGCCTCGAGCAGCTTGTCGAGATTGGTGCCCTTGGTCGCCGACACCTCGACGTCCAGCACTTCGCCGCCCATGGATTCGACGAAGACCTCATGACGCAGCAGCTCGGAGCGTACTTTCTGCGGATCGGCATCATGCTTGTCGATCTTGTTGATCGCCACGATGATCGGAACGCCGGCCGCCTTGGCGTGGCTGATCGATTCGATCGTCTGCGGCATGACGCTGTCGTCGGCCGCCACCACCAGGATGGCGATGTCGGTGGCCTGGGCGCCACGGGCGCGCATCGCCGTGAAGGCGGCGTGGCCGGGCGTGTCGATGAAGGTGATCTTGTGACCATTCTTCTCGACCTGATAGGCGCCGATATGCTGGGTGATGCCGCCGGCTTCACCGGAGACGACATTGGCATTGCGGATCGCGTCGAGCAGCGAGGTCTTGCCGTGATCGACATGGCCCATGATGGTCACGACAGGCGGACGCGACACCAGGTCCTCGCTATTGTCGGCGATGTTGAACAGGCCTTCCTCGATGTCGGACTCGGCAACGCGGCGGACCGTATGGCCGAATTCGGTGGCGACCAGCTCGGCCGTGTCGGCGTCGATGACGTCGCCCGGCTTCAGGATCTGGCCCTGCTTCATGAAGTACTTCACCAGATCGACCGCACGCTCGGACATGCGCTGCGCCAGTTCCTGGATGGTGATGGTCTCCGGCAGGATCACTTCGCGCATGACTTTCTCGCGCGGCTCATTGTGCATCGCGCGTTTGAATTTTTCCTGGCGACGACGCATCGACGACAGCGAACGGGCCCGCGCATCCTCGTCGGATAGCGCGGAATTCAGCGTCAGCTTGCCACGACGGCGGTCTTCCTCGCTCTTGGTCGGCTTGGCCGGACGCGCCACTTCGGGCGTGACCAGACGGCGCACTGGCGCACCGGCTACAGCCCGCTTCGGCTTGACCTCTTCCTCGTCATCGGCGGTTGCCAATTCAGCGGCTTGCGGCGCGCGGCGGCGCGCCTCTTCCTCGGCGCGGCGGCGGGATTCGGCCTCGGTCTGCAACCGTGCCTCTTCCTCGGCCTGGCGGCGCGCGGAGTCCTCGCGTTCACGCTTGCGGCGCTCTTCGTCATCGGCGCGGCGCTTGGCGTCTTCGGCGGCGCGCTGGCGGTCTTCGACCTCGCGGACCTTCGACCCCTCAAGCGCCCTGCGGCGCGCTTCCATTTCGCTGCGCGACAATTCGTTCAGCACCATACCGCCGCGTTCGACCGGAGCTGGTGCTGGCCGCGGCGGAGGAGGAGGTGGCGCCTTTGGCGCTTCCTGCACGACAGGCGCGGCCACAACCACCGGCTTCGGTGTGAAGACGGGAGCCGCGACCGGCTCCGGCTTGTCGCCGGGCATCGAAAATTTGCGCTTCTTGGTTTCGACGACGACCTGCTTGGTGCGGCCGTGCGAGAAGTTCTGACGCACTGTGCCCTGCTCCATGCCGGGGCGCTTCAGCGTCAAGGTCTTCTTCGGCGTCACACTCAGCGTATTGTCGTCGCCCGATTTCGTATCGCTCATTCCATATCCTCTGCGGGCTCATCTTCGTCAGCAACGGCCGCAAGCATTGCCAGATCGTCCGGGGTACCGCCCCGATATCGGTCGAGCGCAACCATGCGCTTCTGGACCGCCTTACCCGCGTCTCCCGCGAGGACGGCAGCATGTATCACATTTGTGCCCCCCAATGCCAAGCTCAACTCGGCCTCGGAGAAAAGTTTGTAGGCAAGGATGGAAGGGCCGCCGAGATGGACGGTCGCCCGTCGCGCCTGGCTGATCTTGCGCACGCCGTCGTCGGACGCTTCGGTTGCGTGGAGCACGAAAAGCGCCAGCCCGCCGCGCACCGCGCTCTCTACCTTGGTAGCACCAAGAGAAATCGCGCCTGCCTTGCGGGCGAGACCCAGCATGCCCAGAGCGGATCTGGAAAGCAGCCCATCGACCATGCCGCCAAGATCGGGCGGCACGACCACCTGTGCCTTGAAGGCGCGGGCAAAAAGGTTCTTGGCCGCCGCCTTGTCGATATGTAGGCGGTCGGCGCTCACCCAGCAACCACGGCCGGGCAGATTTCTCTTGAGATCAGGAACGACGGCCGAATCCGGGCCGACGACGAACCGGATCAGATCATCCGGTTCGGCCTGCTTGCGGGTGACGATGCAGGTGCGATCGTTCATCTCGTCCAGGGGCGGGTTCTGTGCGATGCGGTTTCACCTCACGCACCAACGGCTTCGTCAGCCGACACTTCTTCGGCTGCAAGCTCGTCTTCGGTGATCCAGCCGGCCTTGAGGCGGGCATTGAGAACCATCTGCTCGGCATCGGCGCGCGACACGCCGTGATTGGCGAGCACGCCCGGGAATACCTTGGTCTCGCCGTCCTTGCGTTCCTTCCAGCCGGTCAGGTCGTCGGCGGCATAGCCAGCGAAATCCTCGATGGTCTTCACGCCGTCCTCGCCGAGCGTCACCATCATGGCGGTGGTGATGCCGGGGATCTCGCGCAATTCGTCCGTCACGCCCAGTGCCTTGCGCTTGTCGTCATGCTCGGCCTCGATCTTCTCCAGATACTCGCGGGCGCGGGTCTGGATTTCCGAAGCTGTGTCTTCATCGAAGCCGTCGATCGAGGCGATTTCGCCAGAGTCGACATAGGCGACTTCCTCGACGCTGGTGAAGCCTTCTGAGGCCAGGACCTGGCCGACCATCTCGTCGACATCGAGGGCTTCCATGAACAGCGCCGAGCGCTCGACGAATTCCTTCTGGCGGCGCTCGGATTCCTCGGCCTCGGTCAGGATGTCGATGTCCCAGCCGGTGAGCTGCGAGGCGAGACGCACGTTCTGGCCGCGGCGGCCGATGGCCAGCGACAGCTGATCGTCGGGAACCACCACCTCGATGCGCTCAGCGTCCTCGTCGAGCACGACCTTGGCGACTTCCGCCGGCTGCAGCGCATTGACGATGAAGGAGGCGGCCGAAGGCGACCACGGAATGATGTCGATCTTCTCGCCCTGCAATTCGCCGACGACGGCCTGGACGCGGCTGCCGCGCATACCGACGCAGGCGCCGACCGGATCGATCGAACTATCCCGCGAGATGACGGCGATCTTGGCGCGCGAGCCCGGATCGCGGGCAACAGACTTGATCTCGATGATGCCGTCATAGATTTCCGGCACTTCCATGGTGAAGAGCTTAGCCATGAACTGCGGATGGGTGCGCGACAGGAATATCTGCGGGCCGCGCTGCTCGCGGCGCACGTCGTAGACATAGGCGCGGACGCGGTCGCCGTACTTGTAATTCTCGCGCGGAATCAGCTCGTCGCGGCGGATGATCGCCTCGCCACGGCCGAGATCGACAATGACGTTGCCGTATTCGACGCGCTTGACCGTGCCGTTGACGATCTCGCCGATGCGGTCCTTGTATTCGTCGTACTGGCGGTCACGCTCGGCCTCGCGCACCTTCTGCACGATGACCTGCTTGGCCGACTGGGCGGCAATGCGGCCGAAATCCATCGGCGGCAGCTGTTCGGCGATGAAGTCGCCGAGCTGGGCGTCGGGATTGCGCTCGCGGGCCGAGGAAATGGCGATCTGCGTGGCGTAGTCGTCGACCTTTTCGACCACTTCCATCAGCCGCTGCAGCTTCATCTCGCCGGTGTTCGGGTTGATGTCGGCGCGGATGTTGGTTTCCTGGCCATAACGCGAGCGCGCCGCCTTCTGGATCGCATCGGCCATGGCGGCGATGACGATCGACTTGTCGATCGACTTTTCACGCGCGACCGCGTCGGCAATCTGCAGCAGTTCAAGTCTATTGGCGCTTACAACCATGTTTTTTCTCCCGAGCCTGTTTGCCGGACTTTTACGCCCGGCAGCTCAATCAACTTTCCTGTTCGTGTTCTTCCGTGGCGTCCGCTTCCGTACCCTCGGGCACGTCGTCGTCCGGCTCGCCGCGACGTTTCTTGGCTTCCTTGCGCGCCCGGTTGTCCTTCGACAACGCCTCACGGATGAGGTCGTCGGTAAGGATCAGCCGCACATCGGCGATCGCGTCATAGGGCACGCGCACCGTCGGCTCCTCGCCATAGGCCGCCTTGTCGCGCTCGATCAGCACATCGTTCTCACCCGCCTCGGCGATCTTGCCCTTGAAGCGCTTGCGATCGGCGACGACGACCGATGTTTCCATCTTCACCAGGTGACCGGTCCAGGTGACGAAATCCGATTTGCGCACCAGCGGCCGGTCGATGCCGGGCGAAGAGACTTCGAGATGATAGGCCTTTTCGATCGGATCATCGACGTCGAGCGCCGGCGACACCGCGCGGCTGACCTCTTCGCAATCCTTGACGGTCATGGTGCCGTCCTCGCGTTCGGCCATGATCTGCAGCGTCAGCCCGTTCTGGCCCGACAGATGCACGCGCACGAGGCGAAAGCCGATGCCGCGCAGCACCGGCTGGACGATCAGCGCAATGCGCGCATCGATGCCGCTTTCGCGGATGATGCGGTCGTCACCTTCGCTTGCCGTTGCAGTCATCAAGTACCTGTCGTTCGTTTCGAACCTATCGGCAGGTAATAAAAAGAGCGGGACCGGGTGGACCCACTCTTCGTCATACCGACCAAGAATTTGAGGCTGATATAAACGAACACGGCCGGTGTTTCAAGCCCGCCGTGCCGGGCCGGCAAAAGCCCTGACAGCATCAGCATTGCTCCAGGCGCATGGCCGCCATGCGGTAATCCCCCTGTGAGAGCCGGCAGGGCGCTCTTATTTGTTAGCCACGACACGAACTGAACGGGCACGCGGTGGCGTGCGAAAGGACAAGATCATGAGCAACCGCAGACTATTTACCGCCTTGGGCGATCTCTTCACCACTTTCGGCAGCGCGGTCGCAGCGTCGCGTGCCGTGGAAGCCGGCCGCAAGCCGCGCTCCGACGATCTGCACAAACTCGGTATGGATCCGGCTATTTTCAACAGGATCGGCCGTTTCTAGAGATCTGCGGATAGGCGGCGTGAGTCGCCTATTTCCTGACGAAGGTCAGATAGGCGGGCCGCCGGCCCTCGCGAATGGCCTTCGCCTCGTAACGCGTGCCCGGCCAGCCATCATAGGGACGGTGCCAGTCCGCCGCCTCCGCGGCCTGCCATGCGAAGGCGGCATGCGCCTGGCAATGCAGCAACGTCCAGTTCACATACGTGTCGATATCGGACGCGAAGCGGAATTTTGAACCCGCCTTCAGGACGCGCGCGAAACGGTCGAGATTGACCGGGCTGACGAAACGCCGCTTCCAGTGCTTCTTTTTCGGCCAGGGATCGGGGTAGAGAAGGTCGATGCCGTCGAGCGAGGCCGGCGGCAGCCAATCGAGCAGCCGGGTGGCGTCGTCGTCATGGACCCCGAGATTGGGCAGTGGCCTTGCCCGCACCGCCATCATCATCTTGGCCATGCCGTTGACGAAGGGCTCGACGCCGATGAAGCCTGTCGCCGGCGCCTCGATCGCCCGGTGCAGAAGATGTTCGCCGCCGCCAAAGCCGATCTCGAGCCGGACAGCCGAAACGTCAGTTTCAAACAGAGTGCGCAGATCCGACGGCGCTTCAGCCGTCAATCGAGTCGGTAAGCGCCAAGCCCGCTTTCCAAGGCCGCTGCCTGTTGCGGGCGAACGGGCTTGCCGCGCCGGCGACCGAAAAAAGCTTCGGTCGCACGGCTTGGCCTGTCTTGCGGGCTCATCTGGTCGCAGGTCTGTCGTGGCGCTCAGGCCGCGACAGCATCCTTAAGCGCCTTGGCGAGATCGGTCTTTTCCCAGGAGAAAGACCCGTCGCGGCCAGCCTTGCGGCCGAAATGGCCGTAAGACGACGTCTTGGCGTAGATCGGCTTGTTGAGGTCGAGATGGCGGCGGATGCCTGACGGCGACAGGTCCATCACGGTGCGCAGCGCGTCCTCGAGCTTTGCCTCGTCGACCTTGCCGGTGCCGTGCAGGTCGACATAGACCGACAGAGGCTGGGCGACGCCGATGGCGTAGGAAAGCTGGATGGTGCAGCGGTCGGCAAGCTTCGCCGCCACGACATTCTTGGCCAGATAGCGCGCCGCGTAAGCCGCCGAACGGTCGACCTTGGTGGTGTCCTTGCCCGAGAACGCGCCGCCGCCGTGGGGAGCAGCGCCACCATAGGTGTCGACGATAATCTTGCGGCCGGTCAGTCCGGCATCGCCGTCCGGGCCGCCGATGACGAACTTGCCGGTCGGATTGATGTACCACATGCAATCGTCGGCGATCTTGAGGTCGCCCAATGCCTCGCGGATGTAGGGTTCCACGACCTTGCGAACCTTCTTCGAATCCCAAGTCGCGTCGAGATGCTGGGTCGACAGCACGATCTGCGTTGCCTCGGCGGCCTTGCCGTCGATGTAGCGGACAGTGACCTGGCTCTTGGCGTCCGGGCCGAGCTTGCCGGCCTCGCCATTGTTTTCGTGACGGGCGGCGGCCAGAAGTTCGAGGATCTTGTGGCTGTAGTAGATCGGCGCCGGCATCAGGTCCGGCGTCTCGCGGCAGGCATAGCCGAACATGATGCCCTGGTCGCCGGCACCTTCTTCGCCCTGGCGGTCGGCGGCGTTGTCGACGCCTTGGCCGATGTCGGGCGACTGGCCATGCAGCAGGACTTCGATCTTGGCGGTCTTCCAGTGGAAACCGGCCTGTTCATAGCCGATCTCGCGAATCGCCTTGCGGGCGACCGACTTGAACTTGGCTGGGTTGATGATCGAATGTCCGGCCGCATCCTTGAGGATATTGCCGGCCTTGTCCTTCTTCAGCAGCGTCTCGGGGACGCGCACTTCGCCGGCGATGACGACACGGTTGGTGGTCGCCAAGGTCTCGCAGGCGACACGGACTTTCCATGGGTCCATGCCGGTCTTCTTGGCTTCGCGGTAGACCAGATCGACAATCTCGTCGGAGATCCGGTCACAGACTTTGTCGGGATGGCCCTCGGCAACGGATTCCGAGGTAAAGAAGTAGTTCTGCCGCGTCACGGGTGTCCCCTCTTGAAAAACGATCGGCAGGCTGCCGATTTTGGCGCGCCACGTGTTAGCGGGGCAAAGCGCCGCTCGTCAAGCGTTGCCGCCATTCTGGCACGACTGTCGATGTCGATATCTTGTGCCACCGGCGGCGAATGCCGCCGGTTCGAGGCGCATTGAGGGTCAGTCGAGATCGTCTGCGGCGAGCGACTTCACCAGGTCGATGATCCTGCGGCGCACCTTGACGTCGGCGATCTTGACGAAGGCCCGGTTGAGCTGAAGGCCTTCGGGACTGCCGCAGAACTCAACGGCGAAAGCCATCGATGCGTCCTCCGAAAAGCCACGGCCGGCCACCGCTTCCTGGCCAGGCGCATCCTCGAAAAAGAAGGCAACGGGCACGCCGAGTATGGAGGCTATCGCCTGCAGCCGGCTGGCGCCGACGCGGTTGGTGCCCTTTTCATATTTCTGGATCTGTTGAAATGTGATGCCGAGATTCTCGCCCAGCTTTTCCTGGCTCATTCCGAGCATGTTGCGCCGAAGCCGGACGCGACTTCCAACGTGGATGTCGATGGGATTCGGTTTCTTCTTGTTTTCTTCTGTCATTTTTTCCTCGCCGAATTTTTTCGGCTTTGTGATTTTTTTCCCGCCCAAACAAAGCCGGAGGCGACTGCCCCAACAGAACGATCCACCGGCTTCGAGAAATTTTCAGGCGATACAGTATGAGTTTCTAATGTGTCGACTGTCAATTCACCCGTAGCCTTTGCCTTACGTTCAACAGCGCCCCCACGAGCGCAAACAGCAACATGATCAGCATTCCGTTAATGCGCCGCTGGCCCGGGGAAACGACCGTCTGTCCGGAAATCGGCACCTTCACATCGATGGCTCCGCGCGCGTCGATCGCCAACGCATCGACGATGCGCCCGTGTGGATCGACGACGGCCGAGATGCCGTTGTTGGCAGCACGCAGCAAGGGCAATCCGTTCTCCACCGCACGAATCTGGGCCTGCCTGAAATGCTGATACGGTCCCGGCGTGTCCCCGAACCAGGCATCATTGGTAACGTTCACAATAAGCTGCGCTGACGTAGCGTCAACTGCCACAAGATCGGGAAAGATCACCTCATAGCAGATAAATGGCAGGGCACGGAGGCCGCCCGGCAGCGTGATGGCGTGGCGCTCGTTGCCGGCGGCGAAGGTCACCGGACCGGCGACAAGCTGCGCGATGCCGAAACGGTTAAGCAGGTCGGCGAAAGGCAGGTATTCGCCGAACGGCACCAGATGGACCTTGTCGACGGCGTCAGCGATTTCGCCCTTGTCGTTGATCGCCACCACGGAGTTGTAATAGCGGCTGTCGGCGGCCGCCGAGCCGCCTTCCTCGCGAACGACGCCGGCGATCAGCATCTGGCCGTCGGCCAGCATGTCGCCCAGCGCCGTCAACGCGTCCGGTCGCTCGGTGAAGAGGAACGGCACCGAGGTTTCCGGCCAGAGAATGAGTTGTGGCTTGCCGTGACCGGGGTCCGGCGCCTTGGCCGACAGGCCGAGCAAAGTGGCGAAGATGCGGTCGCGCACCGAGGCGTCCCATTTTTCACTGAGGTCGACGGCAGGCTGGACGATGCGGACATCCAGGCTGCGCTCCGCCGGCTTTTCAGGGGCGGTGAGCCTGACATAGCCGAAGCCGGCATGGGCTGATGCAAGCGCGACGAACAGTGCGGCGCCCAAGCGAAGGTGCCGGCGCGCCGCCAGCAGCGCCGGCAAGGAAAAAAGGAACACGGCAAGCACGTTCATGCCGATCATGCCGGTCACCGACACGCTCTGCATGAGAAGAGGCACCGGCATCGCCGCGTAGCCGATGGCATTCCAGGGAAAGCCGGTGAACAGGAACCCGCGCAGCCACTCGGTCAGCCCGAAGCCGAAGGCAAGGGCGGCGATGCGGCCGATGTCGCTGCTCCACAGCAGCCGGGCGACCATCGTTGCGAAGCCGTAGAAAAAGGCGAGCGCGAAGGGAATGCCGATCACGGCGAAGGGAAGCGCCCAGGCAAAGTCGTCGGCCTCGACCAGCAGCGCGGAGCCTATCCACCAGAGACCGGCGAGAAAATAGCCGAAACCGAACCACCAACCGACGGCGAAGGCCGGCCGCAAGCGCCGGAACAGGCTGCCGGAGACCTCGCCGGTCGCGCCGTCGAGCAGCCAGACCAGCAGCGGAAACGAGATGAAACAAGCGGCAAAAAAATCATAGGGCGCCTGGCCAAGCACCGCCAGGGCGCCTGCAAGAAACGCCACGAGCGCGCGCCGCCAACCCCAAAGCAGAATTATCCGGCCGGCCAGGCGCTCCATGCATACTTCCGAGTCGCGCGAATCAGGACGCAAGATTTATCAGGCCGCGGCCCGTGCTCCAAACGCCGGCCTGTCAGCCGCGATGACCCGATCGCTGCTTTATCTCATTTTTTGACGCAATTCCGGACGGAAAAACCGTTTCACACTTTTCCTGGAATTGCTCTACCGGTGCCAGCCCTCGATACGCAGGCCGCTCAACCGCTCGGCCTCTTCGCGGGAAACGGAACGGATAGGCTGGGTGAAGGTCCAGACATGGCCTTCGGGGTCGCGGGCCCGGTACTGGCGTTCGCCGTAGAACTGGTCCGTCGGCTCCTGGATTATGTCAGCGCCCGCCGCCCTCGCCTGTTCGCAATGCGCATCCAGGCCGTCCTTGAGCCTAACATAGACCGATTGCGTGTTCTTGCCCGAGACCGATGCCGGGCTCACGACATACTCACTCCATTCGGAATCGACGATGATATAGCAATCGCCAAACCGCATTTCGGCATGGACGAGCTTTCCGGCGGCATCGCTGACCACCATGCTGCGCTCGAAGCCGAAAGCCGCTTCCAGCCACGCCAGCGCGGCACGAGGATCCCGGTAGAAGACACCGGACCCCAGACTAGCGTGCTTGAACGGGTCGTCGATCGTCATCGGGCGAGCGGAAAGCTCACGCCTGTTCGGTGCGCGCCGTGACGCGCCGGCGGCGCTCGCCCTTCTGGCTCTGCACGATGCGCACGCGCTTGACGCGGCGCGGATCGGCGTCGAGGACATGGAACTCGAAGCCCGGAATGGCCTGCACCACCTCACCGCGCGCCGGCACGCGGCCGAGCGTGTTGAAGATCATGCCGCCAATGGTGTCTACATATTCGCCATGTTCGCCGGCGGCGAAGTCCTCGCCGATCATCTTGGCGACCTCGTCGATCTCGGCCTTGCCGTCGACGATGAAGACGCCGTCACCGGCCTGGGTGATCATCGGCTCGTCATCGTCATGCTCGTCCTCGATATCGCCGACGACCATCTCGACAATGTCCTCGAGCGACACAAGCCCATCCGTGCCGCCATATTCATCGATAACCAGCGCCATCTGCGTGCGCGTCGTTTGCATGCGGCCCATCAGGTCGGAAGCAAGCATCGATGGCGGCACGAACAGAACCTGGCGGATCAGATTGAGCTCGCCGATGGTGCGGGCGAGGTCGACCTGAGCGAGATCCAGTTGCGTGGCGACGGGGGTCTTTCTGGTCGTGCGGCCCTTCTTGACGCGCGCGAGCTTGGTGATGTGGGCCAGCACGTCGCGGATGTGGACCATGCCGCGCGGATCGTCGAGCGTCTCGGAATAGACCGGCATGCGGGAATGGCCGGACTGCTCGAAGGTGCCCAGGAGGTCGCCGAGCGTCGTGGTGATCTCGACCGCCTCAATGTCGGCGCGCGGCACCATGACGTCCTCGACGCGCACCTCGCGCAGCCGCAGGATGTTGTTGAGCATGGCGCGCTCGCCAGGCGAGAAAGATCGGCGTCACTGGCCGCCTCGGCCAGCGCGCCGGCGATTTCCTCACGCAGGCTGGTGCCGTTTCGTTGCCTGAACAGGCCCAAAACGCGGTCGAACAGGGAAGGTCCGGCGGGCGAATGCTCGCTGGCAGCGTTGCCGGTGTTGGCAACAGCAGGGGTAACGGTACTCGGACTTGATCCCTCTTCCGACGTATCGGAAGCCTTGGGCGCACTGCCGGCGTCGGGGCGGGCGGCAGTTTCTGGTTTGTCGTTCATCGTCGTCCGGTCAATTGTCAGATGTAGTTACGCGTAGGGATCGGGAATGGCAAGCCTTGCAAGGGCTGCGCGTTCGATGGCTTCCATCTCCTCGGCCTCGGCGTCGGTCTCGTGATCATGGCCCAGCAAATGCAGCAGGCCGTGGATGACGAGATGGGTGATATGGTTCTGCACCGGCTTGTCTTCCAGTGCCGCTTCGCGTGAAACCGTCTCGGCGGCGAGCACGATGTCGCCCAGCATCGGCGGCAGTGGGCCGCCTTGTACAAACGGAAAAGCCGGGAAAGACAAGACGTTGGTGGGTTTGTCCTTGCCGCGCCAGTCGGCATTGAGGGTCCGGATATGGGCGTCGTCGGAAAAAACGATGCTGAGTTCGGAACGGCCGGTCAAGCCGGTCTCGGCAAAAGCAGCCTCAACCGCGCGATCGACCAGCCGCGTCAGGCTGGCCTCATCGGGCCAGTCGCCCGCTTCGACCAATATATCGATGTCGACGGGGAGATTCCCGTCGACGAATATTTTGTCCTCAGGCATGAAGCCGCATCGTCAAGATCAATTCTCGGCGCCCAGGCCGCGGGCCAATTTGGCGTCGCGGTCATAGGCCCTGACGATTTCCGCCACCAGCGGATGGCGAACAACGTCGATATCGTTGAAGCGCACGGTGACCGCGCCGGCCACGCCGTCGAGGACACGCAAGGCTTCGACCAGGCCCGATTTGGTGCTCGGAGGAAGGTCGATCTGGGTCGGATCGCCAGTGACGATCATGCGCGAGTTCTCGCCGAGACGGGTCAGAAACATCTTCATCTGCATCGGCGTGGTGTTCTGCGCCTCGTCGAGGATGACCGCGGCATGGGCCAGCGTGCGGCCGCGCATGAAGGCGAGCGGCGCGATTTCGATCACTTCCGCGGCAATGGCGCGCTCGACCTTGTCGGCCGGCATCATGTCGTAGAGCGCGTCATAGAGCGGCCGCAGATACGGATCGACCTTTTCCTTCATGTCGCCCGGCAGGAAGCCCAGCCGTTCGCCGGCCTCGACGGCCGGCCGCGAGAGAATGATGCGTTCGACCATGCCGCGTTCAAGCAGCATCGCCGCATGCGCCACCGCCAGATAGGTCTTGCCGGTACCGGCCGGACCGATGCCGAACACCAGTTCCGACCGTTCCAGCGCCCGCATATAGGCGTCCTGGTTCAGCGAACGGGCATAGATCGTCTTCTTGCGGGTGGCGATCTGGGCAGCGGAAACCTTGCCCTTGCGTTCCAGCGTCGGCAACGTCAGTTGATCGTCGGCGGCGACCGCCATGCGCACGGCGCCATCGACATCGGACTGGCCGATATCGACGCCCTTCTGCAGATCCCGTAGAGATTGTCCAAGGCGCGGCGCGCCTGTTCGGCGGCAGAAGCGGACCCCTTGATGGTCAACTGGTTGCCGCGCGAGCGGATATCGACGCCAAGCTTCTGCTCAAGCCGGGCGAGGTTTTCGTCGAACTGACCGTAAAGGGCGCTGGCAAGCTTGTTGTTGTCGAAAGTCAGAACGATGTGCGCCATGTCAGAAGCCCCAGATGCCGGTACCGGGGGCAGGTTCTTCAGCTCTGCTGCGCTCAACCGTCTCTCCTCATCTGCCGAGACCATCAGGCCAATTCGGCGAACAGGCTGTTGTAGCCCGTCTTCGTGATTCGCACTTGGATAATGTCACCGATTTCGCCGGCCTTTTCATCAACAATAACCGGCTGCAGCCAAGGTGAGCGGCCGACCTTCTGGCCGGCCTGCCGTCCGGGCTTCTCGATCAGCGTGTCGATGGTGCTGCCGACAAGGCTCAAACCGAAATCCTGCTGCTGTTTCAGGAGCAATGCCTGCAGGCGCTGCAGGCGCTCGTCCTTGACCGTTTCGGGCACATGGTCAGGCATGTCGGCGCCCGGCGTGCCGGGGCGCGGCGAATATTTGAACGAAAAGGCCGAGGCGTAGTTCACCTGGCGCACCAATTCCATGGTCGCCTCGAAATCGGCTTCCGTCTCGCCGGGGAAGCCGACAATGAAATCGCCGGACAGCGCGATGTCCGGCCGTGCCGCGCGGATGCGGTCGAGCAGCGCCAGATAATCCCTGGCCGTGTGTCTGCGGTTCATCGCCTTGAGGATGCGGTCGGACCCCGATTGCACCGGCAGATGCAGGTACGGCATCAGAGCCGGCAGGTCGCGGTGGGCTGCGATCAACTCATCGTCCATGTCGCGCGGATGGCTGGTGGTGTAGCGCAGCCGCGCCAGTCCGGGGATTTCGGCTAGCCGGAACAGCAGGCGGCCAAGGCCCCATTCCTCGCCATTTTCGCCCTGGCCGTGCCAGGCATTGACGTTCTGGCCAAGCAGCGTCACCTCGCGCACGCCGGCATCGGCCAGACGCTCGGCCTCGGCGACGATCTGCGCCACCGGCCGCGACACTTCCGAGCCTCTGGTATAGGGCACGACGCAGAAGGTGCAAAATTTATCGCAGCCTTCCTGCACGGTGAGGAAGGCGGTGACGCCGCGCTTGATGACCTCGGCGCGCTTCGGCTGCGGCAAATGCTCGAACTTGTCTTCAATGGCGTAGTCGGTCTCGACGATCTTTTCGCCGTTGCGGACTCTCGCCAGCACGTCGGGCAGACGGTGATAGGTCTGCGGCCCGATGACCAGATCGACGGCCGGCGAACGGCGGATGATCTCCGCACCTTCGGCCTGCGCCACGCAGCCGGCGACGCCGATCAGCAATTCGCGGCCGGCAATGGCGCGCTCCGCCTTCATGTCGCGGATGCGGCCGAGTTCGGAATAGACCTTTTCCGCCGCCTTTTCCCTGATGTGGCAGGTGTTGAGCAGCACCAGATCGGCCTCGTCGATGGCGTCGGTCGCGGTATAGCCGTCGGCGGCCAGCGCATCGCCCATGCGCTGTGAATCATAGACGTTCATCTGGCAGCCATAGGTCTTGATGAAGACCTTTTTCGCTGCCGTGGCGCGCACAGCCGGCTGTCCGGCCACGGTACCGATGTCGTCGCTTTCAATCGTGTTCAAGTCCATCCGGCGGCTTCTAACGCCTTTCGATGACAAAAAACAGACGATTCTCGGTATGCGCCGCTTGGGCGCGCGGCCCGGTCAGCGGCTCGGGCGCGGATCGGCGAGTGCCGCCTGCATCATCTCGCGCACCTGGCTTTCCATCAACCGGGCCGTTTCCTTGCGGTTCGAGCCCTTGGCAAAGGCGATCGGCTCGCCAAAATGCACCTCGACGTCGAGCGCGCCTTCCGCCATCAGCACTTTCAGATGCGGCATCAAATCCTCGTCACCAATCCAGGCCGAGATCGGTCGGTGGCGGCGGCCGAGCGGCACGCCGTGCAGGCGTGTATAGGCGATCGCCACCGGCTGGATGAAGACCTGCTCGGCAGCACCCTCGGAAATCGCCATCGAGGCAGCGCCGAACAGCGTGCTCTTGAACGGCAGGACGGCGTTGCCGTCACCGGTCGAGCCCTCGGCGAACAGCACCATGGCGTCGCCCTTGGCCATGCGACTGGCGATCTCGCTGGCCTGATCGCCCGAAGAACGCTTGCGTTCGCGCTCGATGAAAACGGTGCGCTGCAACTTGGACAGCATGCCGATCAGCGGCCAGCCTTCCATATCGGCCCTGGCGATGAACTTCACATCGGCAAAAGAGCCCAGCACCATGATGTCGGTCCAGGAGATGTGGTTCGAGGCAACCAGCAAGGGCCGTTTGTCGGACAGCGCCCCCTTGACATGGACGCGCATGCCGAGCGCCCTGAGGATCAGCCTGTGCCAGATCTTGAGAATGACGGTTTCCGGCCACCAGCCGGTCTTCATCGACAGGATCTGCAATGGCACCAGGACCAGCGAACCGGCGACGACAAGGCCCAGGGCCAGGAAAATCCTGATTTTTCCGATCATACCGTCCTGGTCCTACCCGATCTCTCGCTAACGAAGATCGCGGCGCATGACAAGCGCGCCGGTCGGCCCACGATCGGGCGACTTGTAGTAATCCGGGCGCTTGCCGACTTCGCGGAAGCCCAGCCGGCGATAGAGGGCGATCGCGGCGACATTGGTCTCGTCGACCTCGAGGAACAGCGCTTCGGCGCGCTGCACATGCAGTTCGCGCAGCACCGCGTCCATCAACTGCCAGCCCAGTCCCTGACGGCGATGCGATCGCGCCACCGCGACGGTCAGGATCTCGCCCTCGCCTGCCGCCAGCCTCGCCAGCACGAAGCCGACAGGCGGTTTGGCGCCCTGCCCGGTTTCGCGCGCGGCGTAGCCGAACACGGTGTCCTGCTCGAGCAAGGCGGCGAACTCGCCATCGGTCCACGGGCGGACGAAATCCTCTCGATGCAGCAACGAGACCGCCGGGCTGTCGGTGATCCTGAGCGGCTCGAGAGCATAGTCCCGGCGGCGCGGCTGGAGAAAAGGTATGCGCATTAATTTTCGTTTTCTTGTTTGACCATGATCTTTTCCGAAAACCGGCTTCCACTTTTCGGGATCATGGTCTGAGCCTTGAAAGAATAAATCCGGCTTGCGGCTTTGCATCCGCGCCGCGCAAATAAAGTGGTTTCGGCCTTTCGCCCTCGCCTTTGGCGGCGGCTAGACGAGCGTAGGTGAGAATGTCGGCGGTGGCCATTTCTGGCCCAATATCGAAACCACGCCCGGCCGAAGCGGCGATCTGCACCGCCGCGGTGCCGGCAAGCACCGCAGAGTTCTCCATCGCCAAGGCAGTAGCTTCCGGCAATGTGGTCACCGCGGGACCGTAAGTCAAAACTAACGTTTTGTCGTATAGGGCGGCATGGATTTCCTCGCGCCCGGCATCGAGCGCCGCCAGGACTGCACGGCCGGGAAATGCCGCCGCTGCTTCAGCCGCGAGTGCTTCGAGCGTTGTCACACCGATCGCCGGAATTTTCAACGCCAGCGCCAGGCCACGCGCTGTCGACACGCCGACGCGCAGGCCGGTGAAGGAACCGGGGCCGACAGAGACGGCAATGGCGCCAAGGCCGGCATAGTCGGTTTCGGCCGCCGTCAGCGCTTCGGCGATGACGGCCATCAGGTGCTCGGCATGGCCCTTGCCGAGATCGAGCACCGAGCGGCCAAGCTCCCGCCCAGCCGCCGCGTCGTAGACGCAGGCTGCACAGAGGCTGGCGGCACAGTCGATGGCAAGCACTTTCATGAAACGACCGGTTCCGAGAAACACCTCCCCTGTGCCCGCCACAGCGCGCCACCGCAAGCATAATTTGTTAAGCGGCTTCGGTTCCCAGGGCCGATGTCAAACCTGTTCGATGCGCAGCATGTGGTTGTCCCAGACATAGTCCGGCTCTACCCGTGTCGCGCCGCTGCCGCCGATGATCTCGCCGGCGCCCGTGGTGGCCATGAAGCCCGATCCGTCCGGGGCCAGGCCGCAGACCTCGACCAGCGCGCTGAACGAGACGACCCGCCCGCCGGCCGCATCGATCACCACAAGCGAATTGCCTTCCGGCGAAGAGACGGCGACGGTGCCGGCTATCGGATTGGCGGCGACCGAACCGATATAGTTGCGAAAGCCGGACAATACGTCCTGCGGCATGTCGAGAAGCTGCAACTCCTTGCCGCGCGCGGCGCGGCCGACCAGCAGCGGACGATCGGTGCCCGGCCCCCGGTACTGGCAGCCAAACCAGACGGTGCCCGATGGGTCAGTGTCCATGTGGCGGATCGACAGCTGGTGCAGGGAAGCTGGCAATTCGTGCTTTTCGATCAAGTCGCCAGAGACGCGGTCGATGAGCACATAGGACGGCTTCATGGTCGCGATGTTGAGCTCGGCGCGGCCGTAGTCCGGATGGGTCTCGATGCCGCCATTGGCGACCGCGATCGTCCTGCCGTCGCCAAGCAGCAGAAGCTCGTGCGGCCCCATGCCGTAGGTCGGGAATTCGCCGATGCGGCTGAATTTCGCCCGTGCATCATAGACGCCGACGACGCCGGCGGCGTTGTCGAAATCGTTCTCGGTGGCATAGAGCAGGGCGCCATCGGGCGAGAAGACGCCATGGCCGAAGAAATGCCGGCCGGTGATGCTGGCGATGGTCAGCGGGGCGTCGCGGCCGGTGTGATCGAACACCACGGCGAAGGTGCCGGGCTGGCGGGCGAAGACCACCGAGCGCTTCGATATGGGATCAAAGGTGACATCATGGCCGCGATCGGGCAGGTCGATCGCATGCAGCACCTTGCCGGCCTCGGACAGGACGGCGGCGCCAAAACGGCCATCGCGCTTGACGAAAGCGGTGGCGAAAACGGCGTCGGCAGCAAGCGTCTTCGCCCAGGCCGACGGCGTCATTGCAACGGCAAAGCCGATGCCTGCAGCTCTGAGGAAATCCCGGCGGTCGATGAGCGGCGTACGCATGATCAATCCCCGTCCAGCGAGGAGAACCCAGCGGTCAGGCCGAATTCAGTGGTCAGCTTGGTGCCGATCAAAGTCGACAGGCTGGAGGTGACCAGGGCGAAATGCTCGAGCTTTTCGCGCAGCGCCGGGTCGGCGAGCGCCTTGTCGATCGGGCCATTAATGGACTTCGCGGTGGCGACGCCATTGGCCAGTTGGATATGGATCGATTCAGCCACCCAGCGCGCATCGGACGGCAAGGCATCGCCAAGCTTCGAGACCTGGAACAGCGCGTCGATGCCGGCGAGATTTCCGGCCAGCGAATTGGCGGTGTTTTGCGACCGCCAGTAGATCGCCTGTTTCGGTTTGTCCGCCTCGGGCTTGCCGCCGAGGAAGCCTTTCAGGCGGACATCCCTCACCATTTCCAACTCTTTGACGAAGACCCCGACCAGTTCGGTCACCGCTTCGTTGCCATCGCGGTAAAGGGCGTTCTGCGGCCCCGGATTGGCCCACAGCGCGGCAAAGCCGTCCGGCTTGTTCCAAGCTGCGCTGACTTCACCGGCCATGGTTTCGATATTGCCGGCAACGGCCGCGCCATAAGCACAGCGATAGGGCTCGTCCTTGACCGTCAGCGCGTCGGCGCCATCGCCGAAAAGCACGAATTCCAGTGCTCCCAGCCCTTGCAGAGCAATGCTCTTGCCGGCGAGCTGCGCCTGATCGGTGGCGGTCGGGTCCTTGGCGGATAGTGCCGTCTGCACCTGTTTCAGGCCGAGGCTCTTGCGATCCGGCCAGTAGAGCATGCGCTCCTGCCGGTTGTTCTCCTTGATCGGCCCAAAGCCGATGATCTCTGCTGACGACCAGGCATGGACTGTGGCGGAAAATTCGGACCGCGCCGCGTCGAGTTCCGCTTGCGAAGGCGCTTCGCAGAGCTTGTGCATCGCTTGCGTCAAGGCTTCCGCATGCTGGTGCAGGTCGGCATAGGCCGGGCGGACAAAGCCGTCGATCGCCCGCTGGATGATGTCGGAGGCTTTCACCGCCGCCGATGCCGGGAAAACGCCCAGCAGAACCAGCGGAAGAACGAGAACCAGGGCAGAGCGCTTCAGCATCACAGTGACTCCAGGAATTTGACCAGGGCATCGCGCTCGGTCGCGTTGGCGGCGGCGAAGCGGTCGCGCGCCTTTTGCGCCTCGCCACCATGCCACAGGATCGCTTCGGTCAGGCTGCGCGCGCGGCCATCGTGCAGGAAGAAAGAGTTGCCGTTGACGGTCTCGGTGAGGCCAATACCCCACAGCGGCGGGGTGCGCCACTCGCTGCCTGTCGCATCGCCCACAACCTGGCCGTCGGCCAGATCGGGACCCATGTCGTGCAGCAGGAAGTCGGAATAGGGCCAGATCAGCTGGAAGGCCTGCGCCTTGTTGGGCGCGTCGCGGCGGGTGACGAATTTCGGCGTGTGGCAGGAAACACAGCCGATTTCATAGAAGATCTTCTTGCCGGCGAGCACAGCAGGCGCAGCGAGATCGCGGCGCGCCGGCACGGCGAGGTTCTGCGAATAGAAGGTGACGAGATCCATCACCGGCGGCGGCGCCTCGACCGGGCCGAGCCGCGCCTGGACGCCATTCGGCATTGCGAGGCATTTTGCTTGCGCCGCGGTGCAGTCGCCCCAGTGTCTTGGTTCTTCCGGCGTCGAGATGCCGATGTCGCCGGCAAAGGCGTCCGCCGCCTGCTGGCGGATCGATGCGGTCTGCGCCTTCCAACCGAAGCGGCCAAGCGTCAGCTCCCCGCTCTGGCCGTCGCGCACGATGTTCGGCCTGCCGGAAATGCCATCGCCGTTTCGATCGTCTGGATCGGCATTGGCCAGAATGTCAGCCGGCGCGATCTGCTCGATCGGGCCAAGGCCGATCATCGGCGGGGTCAGGCGCGGCGACAGCGTGGTGTGCGGATCGAGCGGCCCATAGGCGAGATCGGTAACGGAGTAACTGGGCTTGCGCAGGGAAACCACGGTGCCGTCCGTCAGTTCCACCTTACGTTCCTGATAATCGACACGCATCCGGCCTTCGCCGCGCAAGCCAGGCACCGCGAGCTCCTGCAACTGCGTGCCATAGACCGGGTCGGGGAAATTGAGCAATTGGTGGCTGGCAAGGGCTGCTTTCTCCTCGGCGTTGCTGGCGTCGCGCGCCAACCGCAGGAACATCGAGGTGGTGCCGGTATCGCCTTGCGGCGGACGGCCGCGGCCATCTTTCAAATGGCAGTTCTGGCAGGCGCGTTCGTTGAACAGCGGACCAAGCCCGTCGGACGCCTGCGTCGAGGATGGCGACGAGACCCAGTTCTTGCGGAACAAAGCGTTGCCGAGCTTGAAAGTGCCCTCTTCTTCGAAGGTGATGTTGGCCGAGGATTGCGAGAAGGCGTCGCGATCGACGTCCTTCTCAGAGGTGCCGGCGCCACCTTGCATCAACTCGAACGGCTCGGGTTTGGAGAAATCCGTGGTCGGCCTGGTGACGGCGATGACGCGCGCCTGGTCTTTCTGATTCAGGTCGCCGCGTATGGTGGCTAGCCCGGCTGGCTGAAGGTCGCCGGCAATCGCCGACGATGTCAGCGCCAACACAAGAACGGTGCGACGCGCCAGTCCGGCTGGTCTTTTCAGGAGAAGCGGCGAGCCAGCGGCCCGCCGCGAGCGGCGCAGGAGTTCTAAGAGGCGCCGCATTCCCGCATGCCTTTACTCCGCCTCGTTGGCCGCGTCGGCGTTGAGCTGGCCATACTTCTCCTCGCCGATCGAGGCGAGCAGGTCGAGCTGCGTCTCGAGGAAGTCGATATGACCTTCCTCGTCAGCCAGCAGATCCTCGAACAGTTTCATCGTCACGTAATCACCAATCTCGTGGCATATCTCGCGCGAACGCTTGTAGGCAGTGCGCGCGTCATATTCGCCGGCAAGGTCGGATTCGAGCACTTCCTTGACGTTCTGCCCGATGCGCAGCGGCGCCACGGACTGCAGGTTCGGATGGCCTTCAAGGAAGATGATGCGGGCGATGAGCCTGTCGGCGTGGTGCATCTCCTCGATCGATTCGGCCCGCTCCTTCTTGGCCAGTTTGGTGTACCCCCAATCCTCGAGCAGACGGAAATGCACCCAATATTGATTGACGGCTCCGAGCTCCAGGAAAAGAGCCTCGTTAAGCCGCTCGATGATCTGACTTTCGCCTTTCATGGGTTCTGCTCCCGTATTGGACGCGCAGGCCTCTGACGCGATCCAGATGTGAAACGATATCCACGTCGCTCGCCTCCGAACGGGCGTGGTAATTCTCGGTGACCCGAATGATCGTTTCGACCACATTTGGGAAGCAGCCGCAACACCGGCCGCGCTTTTGCATGGCGTGGTAAACCTTGGCCGGCACGATGAGTTGCCAGGGATCCTGGTCCAGCAGGCCGACGATCGTCTGCTCGATCTCCCTCTCGGTAATGATGTTGCAATGGCAGATCAGCATACGTTTGCTCAGATGGCTGACGGCGCCTCCCGCGCCGTTTGGCTGGTATTTACCCTGACGGCGCTTACTTGAATACCTTGTCTGGTGCGTCGAGGCTGTCGGAGCCCTCGAAGGCGATGGCGTTAAGCTTGAGGGTGCCAACGGCGCGTTCGATCGATTTGGTCTGGTCGATCAGCGCGTCGATTGCCGCCTGCACCGTGGCGTTGCCTGCCGTATTGCCTTCGGCGATCTGCTGGTCATAAGCCTCGCCGGCCAGTGCCCGCGCCTTGATTGCCTCCATCTTGGCGACAGTGACATCGAGCTTGTCAGACAGTTCCTTGTCGATCGCCGGATCGGCCACCTTGACCATGTCGTGCACCGAAGGTCCAGAAACGACGGTGCCGTCGAGCCTGACATAGCTGGCGAGGTAGGCGGCGCGGATGCCGATGGCGTCGTAGAGATGCGAATTGTAGGTGTTGTCGGAGAAGCAGTCTTGCTCCTCCTCCGGATCATGCAGCAGCAGGCCGAGCTTCATGCGTTCACCTGCTAGTTCGCCGTAGGACAGCGAGCCCATGCCGGTAAAGATGATCGAGATGGCCGTGTTCGGCTCGCCATCGACCAGGTTCTTGCGTGCGGCGCCGTCCTCCTTCCAGTCGTTGACCATTTTCTGCAGGTCCGAAACCAGAAGGGTGGTGGCGGACTTCAGATATTCGGCACGGCGGTCGCAATTGCCGCCGGTGCAGTTCTTGAGATCATAGTCGGTGTAGGGACGCTCGCCGGCGCCCGGGCCGGTGCCGTGCAGGTCCTGGCCCCAGAGCAGGAATTCGATGGCGTGATAGCCGGTGGCGACATTGGCCTCGATGCCGCCGGCTTGCTGCAAGGTGCCGGAGAGGAATTCAGGCGTCAGCTTCGAAGCGTCGACCTTCTTGCCGTTGATCTCGATCTCCTTGTTGGCGATCACATTGGCCGTATAGAGCGAATTCGCGTCCGATTCCGTACCGTAGCTCTTGGCGACATAGTCGATCAGGCCTTCATCCAGCGGCCAGGAATTCACCTCGCCCTCCCAATCGTCGACGATCTTGTTGCCGAAGCGGTAGACCTCGGTCTGCTGGTAGGGCACGCGCGCGGCCTTCCAGGCCTGGCGGGCGGCATCGAGCGCTTCCGCCGAAGGCTTAGCGAGCAGCGCGTCGACCGCCTTGTCGAGGGCCTGCGCCGTGGTCAGCGAATCCTCGTATTTGGCGAGCCCGATGTCGACATAGGTCTTGATAACGGCCTTTGCGTCGGTTTCGGCCTTGGCAGGCAGCACAAACACCGCCGCAGTCAGCAGCGCCGTGGCACCAATCGCCGCAAGCCTGCCGCCGTATCGTGCTGTCATTATCGCTCTCCAGTTTCTCGGAAATTCCATAAAAGGCGCGCGCGGCTGCCGGCGCCAGGCCACGTCGATGCCAAATGCGCCAAGACTTGCCGCGCCATGGCGCGGTTCAGGGAAGAAAGACACCAAAATGCCTCCAATCGAACGGGTTCAAGGCCCAGACATCAAAGGGATGCGCCAATGCGCAGGCTTCCATAAAGCTTCGACATCGGTGGAAGTCAATGAAAATCGACGGGAAAAGCCAATCGAAACAACAGTTTAGAATTATTCTAAACTACAACGCTCAACTTTACACCCTTGCTGCACCGACCTCGCCGCGGAACTGTACGATTGACAGCCGCCATCCCGGGTGCGACCCGCAAACGCTGTCCTGTGGCGGCGCCAGACAATTGCCACTTGGCGAGACGTCCTAGGATCGAATCAGGATCGGAATGCGATGAAGAACGGTGTGGTCATTGTCGGTGCGGGTCATGCGGGCGTGCAGGCGGCCGCCAGTCTGCGCGAGGACGGCTATGACGGCCCGGTGATCCTCATCGGTGACGAGAACGAACTGCCCTACCACAAGCCGCCGCTGTCGAAGACCTTCATCAAGGATGCCGAGGCCAAACCGCAACCCTTGCGTGGCGAGGCCTTCTACACCGGCAACGCCATCGACTACCGGCCGGGCATCCGGATCGACCGCATCGATGCCGGCGGACGCCGCCTCGACATCGCCGGCGGCGGCACGCTTGCCTTCGACCATCTGATCCTGGCGACTGGATCGCGCCCACGCGTATTGCCGCTGCCGGGCGCGGATCTGTCCGGCGTTTTGTCGTTGCGGTCGCTGGCCGATGCGCGACGGATCCGGGAGCTGAACGCGCAGAGCGAAGATGTCGTCATCCTCGGCGGCGGCTTCATCGGGCTGGAGATCGCCGCGACGCTACGCGCGGCCGGCCGCACGGTGACGGTGGTGGAAGCGGTCGACCGGCTGCTCGGCCGCGCCGTGGCGCCGGTGGTAGCGAGCCATGTCCGGCAAAGGCTGGAAGCGACCGGCGTGCGCATCCTGACTGGCACCTCGATTTCAAAACTCGAAGGCGAAAACGGCCATGTCGTGGCTGCGGTCACCTCGTCAGGCGAAAGGTTGCCGGCGCGCATGGTCATCGTCGGCATCGGCGCCGTGCCCAATGTCGAACTGGCTCAGCAAGCCGGCCTCACCATCGCCAATGGCATCCGCGTCGACCACCATATGCGCAGTTCGGTGCCGGAAATCCTGGCCATCGGCGACGCTGCCTCCTACCGGCACTGGTTCACCGGCGGCGACGTGCGGCTGGAATCGGTGCAGAATGCCACCGACCAGGCGCGTCTTGCCGCCCGCACCATCACCGGCCACGCCGATGCCTATTCGGCGGTGCCATGGTTTTGGTCCGACATTGGCGACATGAAGCTGCAGATGGTCGGACTGACCGCCGGCGGCGACAGCCATGTCGTGCTGGGTGACCTGCCCGACAACAAGTTCTCGATCTACCACTATGCCGGCGACCGGCTGCTCGGCATCGAATCGGTCAACCGCCCCGGCGACCACATGCTCGGCCGCAAGATGCTCGGCGCCGGCTTCTCGCCGACGCCGGAAACGGTGGCAATGGGTCCCGAAGGATTGAAAGCGGCGCTGGCAGCGTTTCAGCAGGATGAGCCGGCAAGGGCTGCGGGCTAGATACGCTTACCCTCCCCCCTTGTGGGGAGGGTCGCTGCAAAGCAGCGGGGTGGGGGTCAGCGCCAAGCCCCCCACCCGGACCTTCGGTCCGACCTCCCCACAAGGGGGAGGTAGAACGCTCAGGCAGCGCAGACTTCGCGGATCGAGCTTTCCAGGATGTCGAGCGCTTCGTTCATGATCTCGTCCTGGATGGTGATCGGCGCCAGGAAGCGGATGACGTTGCCGTAGACGCCGCAGGTCAGCAGGATCAGGCCCTTGTCGAGCGCCTTCAGCCGGATGGCATTGGCGATCTCGGCCGACGGCAGGCCCTTCTTGACGTCGTTGAATTCGACCGCGTTCATGAAGCCGAGGCCCCTTATGTCGACGATCTCGGGCACGTCGTCGCGGATCGACTGCAGGCGCTGCTTCAGCCGCGCACCCAGCGTGTTGGCGCGGTCGCACAGCTTTTCGTCCTCGATCACATCGAGCACCGCGTGCGCGGCGGCGACGCCGATCGGGCTGCCGCCATAGGTGCCGCCGAGACCGCCGGGGCCTGGCGCATCCATGATCTCGGCGCGGCCGGTGACCGCCGCCAGCGGGAAACCGCCGGCCAGGCTCTTGGCCATGGTGGTGATGTCGGCCGCGACTTCATGATGATCCATCGCGAACATCTTGCCGGTGCGGGCAAAGCCGGTCTGTACCTCGTCGGCGATGAGCAGCATGCCGTGCTGGTCGCAGAGCTTGCGAAGTGCCGTCAGGAATTCGCGTGGCGCGTCGTAGAAACCGCCCTCGCCCTGGACCGGCTCGATGATGATGGCGGCAACGCGGGCCGGATCGACATCGGCCTTGAACAGCCGGTCGAGCGCGGCCAGCGAATCGGCGACCGATACGCCATGCAGCGGCACCGGGAACGGCGCGTGGTAGACGTCGCCCGGCATGGCGCCGAAGCCGACCTTGTAGGGCACGACCTTGCCGGTCAGCGCCATGCCCATGAAGGTGCGGCCGTGGAAACCGCCGGCGAAAGCGATGACGGCCTGGCGGCCGGTGGCGTTGCGGGCGATCTTGATGGCGTTCTCGACCGCCTCGGCGCCGGTGGTGACGAAGATCGTCTTCTTCTCGAACTTGCCGGGCAGCATGGCGTTCAGCCGTTCGGCCAGCCGCACATAGCTCTCATAGGGCACGACCTGGTGGCAGGTGTGGGTAAAACGGTCGAGCTGCGCCTTGACCGCCTCGATTACCCTGGGATGGCGGTGGCCGGTGTTGACGACGGCGATGCCGGAGGAGAAGTCGATGTAGCGGCGGCCTTCGACATCCCAGATTTCCGAATTTTCAGCCCGGTCGGCATAAATCTGCGTGGTCATGCCGACGCCGCGCGAGATCGACTGGTTCTTGCGTTCGGAAATGGCTGAATTCTTCATGATATCCCTCATCGGGCCGGCGCCCGTTCTAGTTGATCAGATGTCTTCTGACCTTATTTCACGTTTTCCTCAAGTCGGCACCACCGGCAGGCGATTGGGCCTGACCTCGGTGCCTCCTTAACCAGTCGTCCGATACGCGTACGAGACAGGTTCCCTTTTTCCGGAGATCGATTATCCTCCCGATATCCGCTAGGCATCGCGATCAGCGAGCGACCTGCGGCTGGGGGAGCCCATGAGCAGGAACGTGACATCGTCCGTCTCGCTACCATCCGTCAGAACCTCCAGCCTTTTGTCCTTTCCAACCGTATCGGCAGTGTGCGTCTGCACAGCCGCATTGCTGCTGGCTGGCTGCCAGAAGCAGGAAGCGGCCGACAAGAAACTGCCGGTCATGGTGCGCACCGAAACGGTGGCGATGGCCGACTATGCGCCGCGAACCTCGCTGACCGGGGTGATCGCGGCGCGCACGCTGAACAATCTGTCGTTCCGTGTCGGCGGCCGGGTGGCCGAGCGGCTTGTCGATGTCGGCCAGCATGTCGACCAGGGCGCGGTGCTTGCGCGCATCGATCCGCAGGAGCAGCAATCCGATTTGCGATCGGCACAGGCCGATCTTGACGCTGCGCAGGCCCAGTTGACCCAGTCCGCCGCCGCCTTCGAACGGCAGAAGACGCTGCTTGCCCAGGGCTTCACCACCAGGCGCGACTATGACGCCGCCGACCAGGCGCTGAAGGTGGCGCAAGGCAGTGTCGACGCCGCGCAGAGCGCATTCGCCAATGCCCAGCAAAACCTGTCCTTCACCGAGCTCAAGGCCGGCGCCCCCGGCGTCATCACCGCCCGCCAGGTCGAAGCCGGACAGGTGGTGCAGGCCGCGCAAACCGTCTTCACCGTCGCCGAGGACGGCGACCGCGACGCGGTGTTCAACGTCCAGGAGACGCTGGTCGCCAAGACGCCGCCCTCGCCGGCGGTGACGATCACGCTGTTGTCCGACCCGCAGGTCCGGGCAAAAGGCACGGTGCGCGAAATCGCGCCGGCGGTCGACCAGGCCTCCGGTTCGATCCGGGTCAAGATCGGCATTCCCGATACACCGGCCGGCATGCCGCTGGGGGCGGCCGTCATCGGCTCGGTCAGCGCCAAGCCGGCGAAGGCGATCCTGTTGCCCTGGCAGGCGCTGACGTCCAGCGCCGGCAAAACGGCGGTCTGGATCGTCGATCCGTCGACCAAGGCGGTGGCGACGACGCCGGTCGAGGTGCTGGCCTACGATTCGGGCACGGTCGTCATCGCCGGCGGGCTGAACGAGGGCCAAAGCGTCGTGACCGCAGGCGGACAATTGCTCAGTCCCGGGCAGACGGTCGAGATATCGGGGGCGGGGCAATGAACCGGCTGTCGCGCATGCTGCTTGGCCTGTTCGCGCTTGGCGCGCTCGCCGCCTGCTCGAAATCGGATGAAACGCCGCCGGAGGTCATCCGGCCGGTGCTGTCGGTGGTCATCGAGCCGCGCACCACGCAGATCTATGGCTTTGCCGGCTCGGTCGAGCCGCAGGTCAGCGCCGACCTCGCCTTCCGCCTGCTCGGCCGGGTTGTCTCTCGCGACGTCAAGGTCGGCGACATCGTCAGCAAGGGCACGACGATCGCCGCACTAGACCCGACCGCGCTGGAGCTGGCCGTCCAGGCGGCCAATGCCGAACTCTCCAATGCCGAGGCACAGTTCGCCAATGCCGCCGCGAGCGAGGAGCGGCAGCGCCAGCTGCTTGCCTCCGCCAACACCACGCAGGCCGTCTTCGATACCGCCCAGCAGGCGCGCAAAGCAGCAGAAGCGAGTGTCGAGCGGGCCAAGGCCGCGCTTGCCAAATCGCAGGAGCAGCTTGGCTATGCCAGGCTGTTCTCGGACTTCGACGGTGTCGTCACCGCTGTCGGCGCCGAGGTCGGGCAGACCGTCTCGGCCGGCCAGACGGTCGTCACCGTGGCGCGCTCCGATCTGCGCGAAGCGGTGGTCGATATTCCCGACCAGCTAACCGGCGATCTCACCGCCGGCACGCCGTTCCAGGTCATCCTGCAATCGCTGCCGACGATCCAGACCGAGGCCAAGCTGCGCGAGATCGCGCCACAAGCCGAGGGCTCGACGCGCACGCGGCGCGTCAAGCTGACACTCACCGATCCGCCGCAGGCCTTCCGGCTCGGCTCGACGGTGACGGCGACCCGCGTGACCAAGGTGGCGCCGACGATCGAACTACCCATCTCGGCGCTGCTCGAAAAGAACGGTGCGGACAAGGTGTGGATCGTCGACCCACAAACCTCGAGCGTGAGCGCGAAAGAGATCAAGGTGGCCGCCAAGGGTGCCGCAACCTTCACCGTCACCGAGGGGCTGGAGGCCGGCATGCGCGTCGTCACCGCGGGCGTCCACAGCCTGAGCGAAGGCCAGAAGGTCAAAGTGCCGGAAGGCGGCGTCTGATGAAGGGTTTCAATCTCTCCGACTGGGCGCTCAGCCACCGCTCCATGGTCTGGTATTTCATGCTGGTCTTCGTGGTGGCCGGCATCTTCTCCTACCTCAATCTCGGCCGTGAGGAAGACCCCAACTTCACCATCAAGACGATGATCATCCAGGCCAACTGGCCGGGCGCGTCGGTCAAGGAGACATTGCAACAGGTTACCGATCGCATCGAGAAGAAGCTCGAGGAGCTCGACAGTCTCGACTACACCAAATCCGTCACCACCGCCGGCCAGACCGTCATCTTCGTCAACCTGAAGGACACCACCAAGGCGCGCGATGTCGTGCCGAACTGGATTCAGGTGCGCAACATGGTCAACGACATCAAGACGCAGTTTCCGCAAGGCGTGCAGGGACCGTTCTTCAATGACCGCTTCGGCGATGTCTACGGCAACATCTACGCCTTCACATCGGACGGGCTGACGCCGCGCCAATTGCGCGACTATGTCGAGGATGTCCGCACCAAGATCCTGACCGTGCCGAATGCCGGCAAGGTCGATCTCGTCGGCGCGCAGGACGAAGCCATCTATCTCGAATTCTCGACCCGCCAGATCGCCGCCCTTGGCCTCAACCAGCAAGCGATCGTGGCAAGCCTGCAGGCGCAGAACGCGATCACACCGTCCGGTGTCATCCAGTCCGGACCGGAGCGAATCAGTGTGCGCGTCGGCGGCCAGTTCACCTCCGAGGACAGCCTTCGCGCCATCAATCTGCGCGTCAACGATCGCTTCTTCCGGCTGAGCGACGTGGCGACGATCACGCGCGGCTATGTCGATCCGCCGACGGCGCTGTTTCGCTTCAACGGCCAGGATGCGATCGGGCTGGCCATCGGCATGAAGCCCAACGCCAATCTGCTCGAATTTGGCGCGGCGCTGGAAAAGGAAATGAAAGAGGTGCTGAGCGACCTACCGGTCGGCGTCGGAGTGCATCTGGTCGCCGACCAACCTGTCATCGTCGAGGAAGCGGTTTCGGGCTTCACCCGGGCGCTGGCCGAGGCGGTCGCCATCGTGCTCGCGGTGTCCTTCATCAGCCTCGGCATGCGCGCCGGCTTCGTCGTGGCGCTGTCGATCCCGCTGGTTCTGGCCATCACCTTCACGGTCATGGCCTATCTCGGCATCTCGCTGCAGCGCATTTCGCTCGGCGCGCTGATCATCGCGCTCGGCCTGCTGGTTGACGACGCGATGATCGCGGTCGAGATGATGGTGGCGCGGCTGGAGGTCGGCGACAATCTGCGCAAGGCGGCGACCTATGTCTACACATCGACCGCCTTTCCGATGCTGACCGGCACGCTGGTGACGGTCGCCGGCTTCATTCCGATCGGCCTCAACTCGAGCGCTGCCGGCGAATACACCTTCACCCTGTTTGTCGTCATCGCCGTGTCGCTGCTGGTGTCGTGGATCGTAGCGGTGCTGTTTGCGCCGCTGCTCGGCGTCACCATCCTGCCGGCGACGATGAAGGCAAAGCATCACGACCAGCCCGGCCGCTTCACCGCGCTATTCCGGCGCGTGCTTGTCGGCTCGGTGCGCCATCACTGGCTGACCATCATCGTCACGGTTTTGTTGTTTGCCGGCTCGATCGCCGGCTTCGGCCTGGTGCAACAGCAGTTCTTCCCACCGTCCGACCGGCCGGAGCTGATCGTCGACTGGAACCTGCCACAGAATTCCTCGATCGCCGACACGCGCGACCAGATGGAGCGGTTCGAGCAGCGGGCGCTGGTCGGCAATCCCGACATCGACCATTTCTCGTCCTATATCGGCCAGGGCGCGGTGCGCTTCGTGCTGGCCTATGACGTGCAGCCGGCCAACCCCTATTTCGGTCAGACGGTCATCGTCACCAAGAGCATCGAGGCCCGCAACAAGGTGAAGCCGGCTTTGGAAAAGCTGCTGCGCGCGGAATTCGTTGGCACCGACGCTTTCGTCAAGCCGCTGGAGCTCGGGCCGCCGGTCGGCCGCCCGGTGCAGTACCGCGTCGGCGGACCCGATATCCAAAAGGTGCGCGAGCTGGCGCAGCAATTCGCCGGCGTCATCTCCGCCAACCCAAAGCTTGCCGCACCGACCTTCGACTGGAACGAGCCGCAGCGCGTGTTGAGGGTCGACGTGCTGCAGGACAAGGCGCGCCAGCTCGGCATCACCTCATCCGACATCGCCAGCGCGCTCAACAGCACGGTCGGCGGCGCCACCATCACGCAAGTGCGCGACGCCACCTATCTGATCAATGTCGTGGCGCGCTCACGCGAGGCCGAGCGCGGTTCGATCGGCACGCTGCAGAACATGCAGTTGCCGACCAGCACCGGCGAGGCCATTCCGCTCGCGGCCGTCGCCAACTTCCGCTACGACCTCGAGCAGCCGACGGTGTGGCGGCGTGACCGCATTCCGACGATCACCGTGCGCGCCGGCCTGGTCGGCGACGTACTGCCGGCCACGGTCGTCAACGAGCTGAAGCCATCGGTCGGTGCCTTCATCGCCAAGCTGCCGCCGGGCTATTCGGTCGAGACCGCCGGCTCGGTCGAGGAAAGCGGCAAAAGCCAGGGACCGATCGCCGCCGTGGTGCCGTTGATGCTGTTCGTCATGGCGACCATCCTGATGGTGCAGTTGCAAAGCTTCCAGCGCCTGTTCCTGGTGGTGGCGGTGGCGCCGCTCGGGCTGATCGGCGTGGTGGCGGCCCTGGTGCCGAGCGGCGCACCGCTCGGCTTCGTCGCCATCCTCGGCGTGCTGGCGCTGATCGGCATCCTGATCCGCAACTCGGTCATCCTGATCGTCCAGATCGAGGACCTTGTCAGGGAGGGCAAGGACCGCTGGGCGGCCGTCATCGAGGCGACAGAACACCGCATGCGGCCGATCGCGTTGACCGCGGCCGCCGCCAGCCTGGCGCTGATCCCGATCGCCCGCGAAGTGTTCTGGGGGCCAATGGCCTATGCCATGATGGGAGGCATCATCGCGGGTACAGCGATCACGCTGCTGTTCCTGCCGGCGCTTTATGTGACGTGGTTCCGGATCAAGGAGCCGAAGGCGGCGGCGGAGAGCGACTGCAGCGCCGGGCAGGGCGAACCGCTCGAGGGGCACGTGTAATTTGGACCACTTAGACTACGCGTGCTGCCAGTTCTTGAAGACGAATTCGAGACTGTAGCCATCAGGATCGATCACGTTGCCCGCATAATATCGCGGATCATAATAGGACCGGATGCCGGGAGGGCCGTTGTCGGTAGCTCCCATTGACAGAGCAGCGGCGTAAGCTGCATCGACCTGCTCGCGCGAATCCGCGACGAAGCCGACATGAATAGCCCTGCCTTCGACCACGCCCTCGCGAAGCCAGAAGAAGAGGCGGTTCTTCGCGCCAAACCCTTTCAGGTCCGGGTGACCGGGAGGGCCGTCCTTCCCATCATAGTCCAGCCGTTGCGTTATCCCGAGGGGGCGCCAGCGCCTTCTCATAGAAGGCAATCGAACGGTCAATATCGCTGACCGAGAGAAAGATATGATCGAGCATGACGCTTCCTCCAAATGATTTTGGTCGCCGCGGATCACTCGTTGTCGTTGGAGGGTACAGGGCGTGATTTGGCGCGTTGCCAAGGCGACGATTTTGAGCTGCGCCAGGCGTGCCAGCCTTCCGGCAAGTCGGCCAAGGCCGAAATGCTTTCATCCCGCTTCACAACGTTTTGCAAGCTGATGATCATTATGTCGCCTTCGCCGACAGGTCCAGTTTCGCTGTTGTGAAATTGCCAGCTACCGTCGTCATCGTCATGTGAGACGTATGCGATCCAATCGCCTCGGGTAACTATGCCCCGATCTACAAACACCGCGACATTGGGTGGATCTGCAAACTTCCATTCCTCCATGGGAATTCCCTGAACCAGTTGGTTATGTGGGCTGCCAGAAGGTTTCACGCGGTTCTCACAAACCCCTCGCTGGCCCTGAGCAGGTTGCGCGTATAATCCTCTGTCACGCGGTGCGCGACAAGTTGGGCCGCCGTGAGGTTCTCGACCGCCTCGCCGCTTTGCATCACCATCAGGCGCTCGCACATGTGGGTGATGATGGCGAGGTCGTGGCTGACCATCAGGAAGGTCAGCTTGCGCCGCCGGCGGACCTCTTCCAGCAGGTTGAGCACTTCGGCCTGCACCGAGGCATCGAGCGCCGAGGTCGGCTCGTCGAGCAGCAGGATCGATGGTTCGAGGATCAACGCGCGGGCAATGGCGACCCGCTGGCGCTGACCACCCGACAATTGGTGCGAGTAGCGGAAGCGAAAGCCGTTGCCGAGGCCAACCTCGTCAAGCGCCTGCTGGATGCGCTTTTCGCCGTCGGCAAAGCCATGGATGGCCAGCGGTTCCTGCAGCAGACGGTCGACGGTCTGGCGCGGGTGCAGCGAGCCGTACGGGTCCTGGAAGACCATCTGCACCTCGCGGTAAAAGGCCTTGTCGCGGCGCGCGCCAAGCTTCTTGCCATTGACGGTGATGCTGCCCGAGGCGACGGGCGCGAGGCCGGCGATCGCCCTGAGCAGCGTCGATTTGCCGGAGCCGGATTCGCCGACCAGGCCGAAGGATTCGCCTGACCTGACTTCGAGGCTGACGCCTTTCAGCGCGCGAAAGCGGTCGTAGATCACTTCCAGCCCGTCGACGGTGATCGCAGCTGTCATGCCGCCCACTCCGGCTTGCGGTCGAGCACCGGCAGCGGATGGCGTTCGAAGCCGATCCTAGGCATGCAGTTGAGCAGGCCGCGCGTGTAGGGGTGCTGGGCCTGGCCGAGTTCGGAGGCCTTGAGCTGCTCGACCACCTTGCCGGCATACATGACGATGACGCGATCGCAGAAGGATGAGACCAGGCGCAGATCGTGCGAGATGAAGATCAGCCCCATGCCGCGCTGGCTGACCAGCCGGTCGAGAATGCCGAGCACGTCGAGCTGCACCGTGACGTCGAGCGCCGAGGTCGGTTCGTCGGCGATCATCATCTCCGGCCCGGCGATCAGCATCATGGCGATCATGGCGCGCTGACCCATGCCGCCGGAGACTTCGTGCGGATGCAGGTCGTAGACGCGCTTGGGATCGCGGATCTGCACCGCCTCCAGCATGGCCAGCGCGCGCTCGCGTGCCTCCGCCTTGGAGACTCTTTCATGCGTGCGTAGCGTTTCGACGATCTGGCGGCCGATGCTCATCACCGGGTCGAGCGAGTATTTCGGATCCTGCAGGATCATGGCGATGCGGTTGCCCCGCAGCGCCCGGCGCTCACGTGGCGAAGCGCTGAGCAGGTCGATGCCGTCGAAGGCCAGTTTGTTGGCCGATATCCTGGCCTGCGGTGGCGTCAGACCCATGATGGCGCGGCCGGTCTGCGACTTGCCCGAGCCGGACTCGCCGACGATGCCGAGCCGTTCGCGGCCGAGCGAAAAGGAGACGCCGCGCACCGCTTCGATCAGCCCGGTGCGGGTCGGGAAGGTGACCCGCAGATCGTCAACGTCGAGAAGTGTCTTCGTCTCCCTGCTCATTGGTCGCCGCTCCGGGGATCAAGCGCGTCGCGCAGGCCGTCGCCAAGCAGGTTGAAGCCGAGGCTGACGATCAGGATGGCGAAGCCCGGCGCGCCGGCGACCCACCACTGGTCGAGCACAAAGCGGCGGCCCGACGCGATCATGGTGCCCCATTCGGGCAGCGGCGGCTGCGCGCCGAGGCCGAGGAAACCAAGGCCGGCGGCGGTCAGGATGATGCCGGCCATGTCGAGCGTCACCCTGACGATCAGCGAGGAGATGCAGAGCGGCATGATGTGGCGCAGCACGATGCGGAAGGGCGAGGCGCCCATCAATTGCACGGCCTTGATGTAATCGGAATTGCGCACCGTCAGCGTTTCAGCGCGCGCGATGCGGGCGTAAGGCGGCCAGGAGGTGATGGCGATGGCGAGCACGGCGTTCTCGATGCCCGGACCGAGAGCGGCGACGAACGCCAGCGCCAGGATCAGCTTGGGGAAGGCGAGGAAGATGTCGGTGATGCGCATCAGGATGGCATCGGTCCAGCCGCCGGCATAGCCGGCGACGGTGCCGACCAGCAGGCCGATGGGTGCGGCGATGATGGCGACCAGGATGACCACGTAGAGCGTCCAGCGCGAGCCGTAGAGGATGCGCGACAGGATATCGCGGCCGAGATCGTCGGTGCCGAACCAGTGTTCGGCGCTCGGCGCCAGCAGCCGTGAATTCTGAGATCGCCGAATGTCGGCGAATAGGGTGCCAGCACGCCGGCAAGGGCGGCGATGACCAGCAGGGCGATGATGATCAGCAGGCCGAGAAAGGCCAGCCGGTTGGCGGAGAAACGCCGCCACGCGACATAGGCGCGGCCAAGCCTCGCCTGCATGCGCGAGGCCGGCCGCTCACTGAGCAGCCAATCGCGACGGCTCTGGATCGCTTCGGCGCTCATGCGGATTTCGTCCTTGGATCGAGCACGCGGTAAAGCAGGTCGGACAGGAGATTGATGCCGATGAACACCGAGCCGATGACGATGGTGCCGCCGAGCACGGCGTTCATGTCGGCGTTCTGCAGCGAGTTGGTGATGTAGAGGCCGATGCCCGGCCAGGAGAAGACGGTCTCGGTCAGCACGGAACCTTCGAGCAGCCCAGCATAGGAAAGCGCGATCACCGTGACCATCGGCACCGCGGCATTGCGCAGCGCGTGGCCCCAGATGATGCGGGTTTCCGACAGGCCCTTGGCGCGCGCCGCGACGATGTATTCCTGCGTCAGTTCGTTGAGCATGAACGAGCGCGTCATGCGGCTGATATAGGCGAGCGAAAAATAGCCGAGCAGCGAGGCCGGCAGGATGATGTGCCGGAAGGCGTCGTAAAAGACATCCCACTGACCCTGCATCGCCGAATCGAGAAGGTAGAAGCCGGTGATCGGCGTGAAGGTGTATTCGTAGACGACGTCGAGCCGGGCCGGGAAGGCCACCCATTGCAGCTTGGCGTAGAACAGCACCAAGCCCAGCAGGCCGAGCCAGAAGATGGGTACCGAGTAACCGATCAGGCCAATGACACGCACGACCTGGTCGATGAGGCTGCCGCGCTTGACCGCGGCCAGCACGCCGAGCGGTACGCCAAACAGCGCGCCGATCAGTGTCCCAGCGTCGCCAGTTCCGTCGTTGCCGGAAGCGCGCGGCGGATGTCGCTCATGACCGGATTGGTGGTCAGCACCGAGGTGCCGAAATCACCGTTCAGGGCATTTTTCACATAGATGTAGAACTGCTCGATCAGCGGCAGGTCGAGACCCATCTCGCGGCGCGTGCGTTCGACGACATTGAGAGGCGCGCGATCACCGAGCACCGCCAGCACCGGATCGATCGGGATGACCCGGCCAATGAAGAAGGTGACCGCGAGCAGACCAAGATAGGTCGTGACCGCGATGACCAGGAAGCGGCCGATCGCCGATGCAAGGGCGACGGCGCGGGCGCTGCCGCGCCCGCTCTCGTTTTCAACCGCGCTCATGCGGCGCGTCCGACCGCATTATTCCTTGGAGACCGACCCGACGAAATTGGTGTCGAAGCTCGGGCCGAGCACGAGGCCCTTGAGGTTCTTGCGCAGGCCAACCACTTCCAACTGCTGGTGAATGATGACGAAGGGGCTGGTGTCGAGGATCTTCTTCTGCAGATCCTTGTACATGTCGGCGCGTTTGCCGGAATCCTTCTCCAGCAGAGCCGCTTCCGTTTCCTTGGTCAGGTCCGGAATGTCCCAGCTGTTGCGCCAGGCGAGCGTGTGCGACTTGCCGGCATCCGAATTATCGGGGTTCGACGCAAAGGTCTGGGCGTTGGAGTTCGGATCGAAATAATCCTGGCCCCAATTGCCGATATAGATGTCGTGATTGCGGGCGCGGTATTTGGTCAGCGTCTGCTTGCCGTCGCCAGGAATGATCTCCAGCTTGATGCCGGCCTGTCCCAGCGTCTGCTGGATCGATTCCGCCATGCCTGTCGTCGGCTGTCCCGTTCGCACGTCCATGGTGACGCTGAAGCCGTCGGGCAGGCCGGCCTTGGCGAGCAGTTCCTTGGCCTTGGCGACGTCGAGCTTGAACGGGTTGTCGTCCACGGTGCCCAGGTCGCCCTTGGGCAGGAAGGACTGGTGGATTTCACCGATGCCCTTGAGGATGGTCGTGCTCAGCGCATCGTAGTCGACCAGATATTTGAAGGCTTGCCGGACCTCGGGCTTGGCCAGGTTCGGGTTCTTCTGGTTGAGGCTGATGTAATAGACCGTGCCCTTCGGCGCACTGGTGGTGGTGAGGTCGGCGTTCTTGGCAATGGCGTCGAGATCGTTCGGCTCGAGGTTGCGGGCAACGTCGATGTCGCCTGCTTCGAGCGCCAGGCGCTGGCCCGAGCTTTCCTTCATGTTGCGGTAGATGACGCGGGCGAGCTTGGCCTTCTCGCCATAATAATTGTCGTTGCGCTCCATGACGACGGCTTCGTTGGCGCGCCATTCGCGCAGCTTGTAAACGCCGGAGCCGGCATAGCCGGTCTTCAGCCAGGCATTGCCGAAATCATTGTCCCATTTGTAGTCGGCGCTCGGCGTTACCGCCGCGACGTGTTCCTTGACCAGCTTGGCGTCGACCACCGAGGCGACCGTTGCCGAAAGGCAGTTCAGCACGAAGCTCGGCGCATAGGCCTTGTCGACGGTGAACTGGAAGGTGGCGTCGTCGACGGCCTTGGCCTTTTCGGCGACGTTGTCGCCGCTGATGCCGAACTGACCGATGATGAAGGCCGGGCTCTTGTCCAGCTTGACGGCGCGCTCGAACGAATAGGCGACATCGGCGGCGGTGATCGGGTTGCCCGAGGCGAATTTGAGGCCCGGCTTGAGCTTGAATGTATAGGTCAGGCCGTCGTCAGAAACGGTCCAGCTCGCGGCGAGATCCGGCTTGACCTTGGAGGTGTCACTGAGGTCGAGGCGGACAAGCAGATCATAGGTGTTGCCGGTGACTTCGGCGGTCGACAGCTCGAACGCCTCGCCCGGATCCATGGAGATGATGTCGTCGATCGCGAAGCCTTCGACCAGCGTGTCAGCGGGCGTGACCGCACCGGCCGGCGCTCCGGCCAGAAGCAGCGCGGACATGGCGGCACCCGCAAGCAGGATGCGGGAGCGTAGAGCAAACTTTTCCATCATCATGGTGATTGTTCCCTGTTTTGTTGTTTGTTGACCTGAGTTCCCGGCTCAGGGTTGCGGAATTCTTTTCGGGCCTGAAGACGGCCCTCCGACCTCTTACCGTCGTGGTTTTTGTCCAGTTGGTCAACACCATATCCGGCAGCCTCATGGCCGGCAACGAGCATTTATACGACAGCCCATTGGACCAGAATGGCGGGCAGCACGTCGACGCACAGGCCGGCCAATCGAGGTCGTGGAAAGGGAAAAATCTGCTAATTTCGGCGCTATTTCAGCGCGGCGATCAGGCCGGCGTCCGGAAAACAGGTCGCGGCCTGGCCGTCCTTGGCCTGCCATTTGCCGATCGAGCGGCGGGTCTTGAAGCCGGGCAAGCCGTCGGCGCTGCCGACATCATAGCCCTTGGCTTCCAGCGCCCGTTGCAGGGCGGCAATGTCGGAGCGGTGGAGATCGCCGACCGGCCCCCAGCTGCCGGAAAAATTCTGATCGCCATGCGCAATGCGGTCAGCACCATGGCCGATGAACAGCGCGTAGAGGTCGCTGGTGTTGTATTCCTTCAGCACGTAGAAATTCGGGGTGGCGATGAAAGCTGGACCACTGCGGCCGGCCGGCATCAGCAGGAAGCCCTCTGCCTTCAGTTCGCTCGCCGGAAATGCTTTTCCGCCGACGCGCTTGATACCCATCGCCGCCCACTCAGATATTTTCTTGCCTTGATCGGGGCCTTCCAGCGAGCAGGAGACGCTGTCGGGCACGGTCACCTCGAACCCCCAGCCGCGGCCCCGCACCCAGCCATAGTGGACGAGATAATTGGCGATCGAGGCGAGCACGTCAGGCGTCGAGTTCCAGATGTCGACGCGGCCGTCGCCGTCGAAATCCACGGCATGCTTGAGGAAGGAGGTCGGCATGAATTGCGGCTGGCCGAGCGCACCGGCCCAGGACGATTTCATCGCGCCGACCGGCGCCAGTCCGCGTTGGACGATTTCCAGCGCGGCAAGCAGCTCAGTGCGGAAGAAATCCTTCTTGGTCGACATGAACGCCTTGGTGCCGAGAACCTCGAAGGCATCGTAGGGCATCTTCGCCGCACCGAAGCCGGTCTCGCGGCCCCAGATCGCCAGAACGATCTCGCCGGGCACACCATAGCGTTTTTCGATTGCGGCCAGCGTCCTTGCATTGGTGGCTTCGCGTGCGCGTCCGCCTGATGTCACCGCACGAACCGTCTTCTCGGCGAAATAGGCGCCGGGCGAGCCGAACTCGGCCTGATGCTGCTTCTGCGGCGTTTTCGGCTTCTCGCCGGGCATGACAAGGTCGGGCAGTTTCAGGTTGGGTTTAATGCCGTCGAAGGCGGCATCGAAAGTCTGTTTGGAGATGCCATTCGCCTTGGCTTGCGGCCAGAGGTCGTTCTGCAGCCAGGCGCGGAACTGGTCGTCGATCTTGGCGGCGGAGGCGGGGGCGATGAGGACGACGGCGAGAACGACTGCAAAAAAGGAAAGCAGTGCCAATCTGAGAGGACGCGCAACAGTCATGATCCGCACCCTCTCCGCCAATCTTGTCAAAACGCCGTCCGCGCGCGCAGCGCCGCGGCCAGCGTGCCCTCGTCGAGATAGTCGAGCTCACCGCCGACCGGCACGCCGTGCGCCAGCCTTGTCACCTTGATGTCGAAGCCGGACAGCTGGTCGGTGAGATAATGCGCGGTCGTCTGGCCTTCGACCGTGGCGTTGACGGCGATGATGATCTCCTTGACTTCGCCGCCGGCGACGCGGTCGATCAGCGAGCGGATGTTGAGCTGGTCGGGGCCAATGCCGTCGAGCGGCGACAGCGTGCCGCCGAGCACATGGTAGCGCACGTTCATCGCCGCCGCCCGCTCCAGCGCCCAGAGATCCGAGACGTCCTCGACGACGATAAGGGTGGCAGCGTCGCGGCGCGGGTCGGTGCAGATCATGCAGGGGTCGGATGTATCGACATTGCCGCAGGTCGTGCAGATGCGCACCTTGTCGGCCGCCTCGCCCATGGCGGCGGCGAGCGGCGACAGCAGCTGCTCCTTCTTCTTGATCAGATGAAGGGCGGCGCGCCTGGCCGAACGGGGCCCAAGCCCCGGCACTTTGGCCAGGAGCTGGATCAGGCGTTCGATCTCGGGACCGGCGATTCGCTTGGACATCGCCCTGATCTAGGATTTTTCAGAGCGCTTTGGAACAGTTCCCGTCCAGCACGATCCATCATGCTGCCATGCGAAGCTTGGCGATACAGGTCAGTTGGCTTCGAGCGGCCGCCCCTGGCTGACGATCATCGCGCCAATGGCGTCGGTGTTCTCAGGCGTCGACTGGAAGCCCATCGCCGCCTCTTGCGGCTCACCCTGAACCGAGGAGATAACCTTTGTGTTCAAGGTCCCGCCGAAACGGGCGGCATCCGGTTCTTCCATCGGCTCCTGCATGGCGACCATCGTCTGCTTCGTTGTAACACGCGCCGACTTTGCCGTCGGCGCCGCGGCTGCGGTCACATAGGTCTGCTGGGCAGGAGCGATTTTGGTCTTGGGCTGACGGGCCGGTTCCACAGAGGCGGTCATAAAGACCTGTTGCGCCGGAGCGGTGCGGGAGGTTTTGGCCGGACGCGCCGGCTCCGCCGAGGCAACCATCGTCACCGGCGCGGCCGGCTTGACCATTTCGGGCGCCGCCGAGGCAACCATTGGCTCGTCGGGCAGCGGCTGCCAGTTGCGGCCGCGCTTTTCGTAGAAGGCATTGCCGCCGGCGACCATGGTGTAGTGCATGTTCTTGTAGGGGAAATGCAGGCCGGCAGTGTGGAAATACATGGTGTTCTTCAGCTTGGCCTTGCGCTCACCCTTGAGTACGGCGTCGGCCGCTTCCTCGACATCGGGCATTGCGCGCGAATTCATCGGCCTGGTCATGACGCCCGGCGCGAACTGCCCGGGTTCACCCACCACGTCACAGATGGTGCTGCCGTGGTTGCCGGAGCGCAAGCGGTTCATCACCACCGTGCCGACGGCGATCATGCCGTCGCGGCTCGAGCGGTTGGATTCGAAGAACATCGCCCTTTCCAGGCATTCCCTGTCCTTCGGCGTGTGGCTGAAGGGCCGGCTCAGGAAACTCGGCGTGATGGCATCGGTCAGGCTTGCAACGGACATGCCATGCGAAGTGGTCTGGCTGCAGGCGGCCAGGAACAGGGGAGACGTGATGACGCCGAGCAACAGCGGCGCCTTCCATCGCGTAACAATCAACAGGTTACCCTCTCACTTCGATGCCCGCCCCCAGGCTGCGGCAAGAATGAGACACTTTCAGGCAAAATGATGGCCAAAACGTTATTAACCAGGCACTGTTGCCTAAAAGGCACAATTTCGAGGCTTTCCAGATAGATCGAGCCGTCATTTCACAAAGGCGATGACCGCTCTTTCTTGGTTTCGCCGCAATTGCTTGAGGGAAAACCGCGTCCTGTTTTTTCGGGAATCGCTACCGCCCGGCCGCAATCACGGCCGGCTGACCAGGCTCGAGCTCTTCGACCTTCTCCGAAAACAGGCCGCGCCTGAGGAACAAGGCCCGCGCGTCCCGGGCCGTCGGCGCGATCTTTCCCGGCCAGTCGCTGTCGATGAATTCAGCCTTGGTGAAATCGGGATTTGTTTCGGAGGCCGCCTCGAGGAATTCGGCGATTTCCAGCACGACCGCGCGCTCCTCCTTCGAAAGCGCCGATGTGCCGGCCTCGATCGACGGGCGGTGCACGAAGTCCTCGAACAGGTAGAAATAGCCCTTGATGCCGACAATATCGACGCCGGCATCGCAATCGGCGAGGATTTCCAGAATCTCGTAGATCCTGTTGCGAATACGCTGCTCGATCAGTCTTTCGGACGGCTCTTCGGTCATGGGCGCATCGCCGCTGAGTTCAACTTTCATGCATGCCGTTCACCCAAAACCACTGCACGGCTTTGGGCGACATGCATCAGAAAGGCAGTTTCATTCCCGGCGGGATCGGCAGGCCGGCGGTCAGCGCATTGGTCTTTTCCTGCATGATCTGCTCGACCTTGACCTTGGCGTCATTGTGGGCGGCGAGGATCAAATCCTCAAGGATCTCGACATCGTCCTCCTTGAACAGAGACGGGTCGATCTTCAGCGACTTCATCTCGAACTTTCCGGTCAAGGTGACGTTGACCAAGCCGCCACCAGCCTGGCCGGATGCTTCCAGCGTGGCGATCTCGTCCTGCATGGCCTGGAATTTGGCCTGCATTTCCTTCGCCTTGCCCATCAGGCCGAGAAGATCTTTCATGGTCCGATCCTTGGTTCTTGGTTTGTCAGGGTTCTTGGTTTGTCAGGTCTCGTCGTCATCCGCCGGCGGCTCGACCGGCACTTCCGCCTCGGCCGTTTCCGCCTCCGGCGCGTCGGGGATGCGCACGTCGATGATCTTGGCACCGGGAAAGCGCGCCAGGAAGGCGGCAACCGTCGGATCGCTCTTGGCATCGAGGAAAGCGTTTTCGCGCTTGGTCGATTCCATTTCGGCCAGCGTCTGGCCGCCCTCTTCCTTCGACAGCGACACCAGCCAGTTGCGGCCGGTCCAGGCGCGGAGTTTCGTCGTCAGATCGTTGAGCAGCAGCTTCGGCGCATCGTCGGTCAAGCTGACGTCGATGCGGCCGGGCTCGAAGCGCACGGGACGGATGCAGCGCTTGACCAGCACCTTGAAGGCGATGTCGCGCTGAGCGTCGGCAAGCGCAACGATATCGGCCAGCGACCTGACCGGCACCTGCTGCGGCTCGGACACCGGCGCGGGCGGCGCGACGAAGGCGACCGGCGCCGGCGTGGCCTCGACCAGCCGCATGGTCTGCGCGCCACCGGACCCGGATGGCATGCGCGTCTGCGCCACCGCACTGGCACCACCGCCATTGCCGTTGCCGGAACCCGCAGGCGCGCCATTCGGGCGCGATGCGCCATTTTGTGCTGGTCCGGCGCCCTCAAGCGACCGCAACGCTTCATCCAGCGTCGGCAGGTCGGCGGCATGCGCCAGCCGGATCAGCACCATTTCGGCGGCGCTGACCGGCCGGTTGGAGGACTGCACCTCGGGAATGCCCTTGAGCAGCATCTGCCAGGTTCGCGACAGCACCCTGACCGACAGCGCCCTGGCGAAATCGGCGCCGCGCTCGCGCTCGTCCTGCGACAGCGATGCATCGTCCATGGCGGTCGGCACGAAACGCAGTCGGGTAACGAGATGGTTGAACTCGGCAAGATCGGTCAGCACGGCGGCCGGATCGGCGCCGGTGTCGTATTGCGTGCGGAATTCGGCGAGTGCTGCCGCCACATCGCCCTTCATCACATGTTCGAACAGGTCGACGATGCGGGCGCGGTCGGCCAGGCCCAGCATGGCCCGCACCGCCTCGGCGCTGACGGAGCCGGCGCCGTGCGCAATCGCCTGGTCGAGGATGGAGAGCGAATCGCGGGCGGAGCCTTCCGCCGCGCGCGCAATCATCGCCAGCGCGTCGTCGTCGACCGAAATGCCTTCCTGGCCGGCGATCGACGAGAGATGCGCGACCAGTGCGCCGGCATCGATGCGTCTGAGATCAAAACGCTGGCAGCGCGACAGGACGGTGATCGGAACCTTGCGGATTTCAGTGGTGGCGAAGATGAATTTCACGTGCGGAGGCGGCTCCTCCAGCGTTTTCAGCAGGCCGTTGAAGGCCTGCGTTGACAGCATGTGCACTTCGTCGATGATGTAGACTTTGTAGCGGGCCGAGACCGGCGCGTAGCGCACGCGCTCTATGATGTCCCTGATATCGTCGATGCCGGTGTGCGAAGCGGCGTCCATCTCGATGACGTCGACATGGCGGCCTTCCATGATCGCCTGGCAATGCTCGCCGAGCACGGCAAGGTCGACCGAGGGCTGGTCAACTGTCGCGGTCTTGTAGTTCAGTGCCCGTGCCAGGATGCGCGCCGTGGTCGTCTTGCCGACACCGCGAACGCCGGTCAGCATCCAGGCCTGGGCGATGCGGCCGGTGGCAAAGGCATTGGTGAGGGTGCGCACCATCGGCTCCTGGCCGACCAGCTCGGAAAAATTCGACGGACGGTATTTGCGCGCCAGCACGCGGTAGGCAGCGGCCTTTCCATTCTCCAGGCCTTTTGGCCCCGAATTTCCGGCTTCGCTCATTCGCCCGTTAAGCTCCAAAAGGCCGCGCCCAAAGGCGCCGATTCCTGCGCATAGTCTCGCCCGCGCTGCAATGCGTCGTCAATGTCGCGAGGAGGGCCGATGAGGTGGGAGGCTGGAACAATGACCCGTTCCGGGCTCGTTAGGGCTGCTTCCTTCCGGACCTGACCCGGTTGGCGAGTGGATCGTCCACCACCAACCTCCCGCTGTCCATATCGGCAATTGCGCGATGAAATGCAAGTGCGCAGGCGATTTGCTGCACCAAACCGTGAGAGCAACAATGATTCGCTTGCAGCCCCCGTGCCACCGCTCTAGCGTTCATGAGTTCGAAGAAAGCAAGAAAAGCAAGGGAAACGCCGATGCTGCCGGGCCTGAAGGCCGGATTCACGCTGGATGCCCGGCTGGAGGCGGACAGCGAGCAGTTGATGTGGCTTGGGCTGTGCGAATTGCGCGTGATGAACGATCGCCGCTGGCCATGGCTGCTCCTGGTGCCGCAGCGGCCGGGCGCGGAAGAAATCCACGACATGACGCCGCTCGACCAGGCGATGCTGACCTTCGAGACCAATATGGTGGCGCAGGCGCTGAAGAAAGTCAGCGGTTGCACCAAGATCAACACCGGCGCGCTCGGCAACATCGTGCGCCAATTGCATATCCATATCATTGCACGGTCCGAAGGCGATCCCGGCTGGCCCGGCCCGGTATGGGGGCACGGCCTGCGCGAGCCCTACCAACGTTCCGACCTGCGCCGGTTTGCCGAAACGATAAGGGCGGCGCTATAAGCCTTCCCCAGTATCCATCCTAAAAACATGTTCATCCCCAGACATGTCCATCCCAGAGCATCAGAGTCCGCATGAGCTTCCGCCTGTTTGACGCGCCTTTGCGCGAGCCGAGCCAGTTCGTCGGCTTTGCCGGCAACACGATCGACCGGCAATCCGAGAACCGCGCCGACGATTCGGTCGAGAAGGCGCTGGCCGATCCGACGACGCGGCTGCTGTTGATGAATCGCGGCCGGCTTCACCTGAAGCTCGACGGGGGTGGCGGCCTCGACCCCTGGTTCAGCGCCGCCGAGAGCGAGCCCTTCAAGCCTTCCTTCGCCCAAGGTGTCCTGCTCGGCTTTTCCGAACAGGGGCCGGTGCTGGCGGTGCCGGTCGGAATCGACGCCGAACAGCTGCCCGAGACCGTCAAGGCGATCGACTACCGGTCGGTCTACATGCAAGGGCTGATCGACGAGGCGGCCGCCGGCGCGATGGCGCAAGGGGCCGCCTTGCTCGCCTGGCATGCAAGCCACCGCTTCTGCAGCAAATGCGGCACCGAATCGCAGATGCGGGCCGGCGGCTACAAGCGGCATTGCCCGAATTGCGGTACCGAGCATTTCCCGCGCACCGACCCGGTGGCGATCATGCTGACGGCGACGCGGGAAAAATGCCTGCTCGGGCGTGGCCGGCATTTCGCGCCGGGCATGTATTCCGCACTTGCCGGCTTCATCGAGCCGGGCGAGACGATCGAGGCGGCGGTGCGCCGCGAAACGCTGGAGGAGGCCGGCATCCGGCTCGGCCGCGTCGTCTATCATGCCAGCCAGCCCTGGCCGTTCCCCTATTCGCTAATGATCGGCTGCTTCGGCGAGCCGCTCAAAGAAGACATCCAGGCCGATCTCAACGAACTGGAAGACTGCCGCTGGTTTGGCCGCGACGAGGTGCGCCTGATGCTGGCGCGGGAGCATCCCGACAATCTGGTCACGCCGCCGAAAGGGGCGATCGCACATCACCTCATCCGCGCCTGGGTCGACAGCGAATAGCCAATACCGAAAGTCATTGCAGGAGAGACAAATGATCCGTCACACCGTCGTCTTCACGCTGAAGCATGCACCGCACTCGCTCGACGAAAAGCGGTTCCTCGTCGATGCCAAGAAAATCCTCACCGCGATCAAGGGCGTCACGCATTTCGAGCAATTGCGGCAGATCAGCCCCAAGAACGACTATCAGTTCGGCTTCTCGATGGAGTTCGCCGACCAGGCCGCCTACACCAGGTACAACGACCATCCCGACCACGTCGCCTTCGTGCGTGACCGCTGGGTGCCGGAGGTCGAGAAATTTCTCGAGATCGACTACGTGCCGCTGGGCTCGGTGGTTTAGAGCATGATCCCGAAAAGTGGAAACCGGTTTTCGGAAGAGATCATGCTCAATAGGAGCTAGTCCGCGACTTTCCACTGCTCGCGCGACTCGCTGGCCGGATAGACACCCAAAATCCGCACCTCGCGGGAGAAGAAGCGCAGCTCGTCCAGCGCCAGCTTGACCAGAGGATCGTCGGGATGGCCCTCGATGTCGGCGTAGAACAGCGTCGCCGTGAAGGCGCCGAGCTGGTAGCTCTCCAGCTTGGTCATGTTGATACCGTTGGTGGCGAAGCCGCCCATCGCTTTGTAGAGCGCGGCCGGCACGTTGCGGACGCGGAAGATGAAGGTCGTCATCATCTTGACGTCGGCTGAGGCGCGTTCGGCCCATTGCTTGCTCTTGGTCAGGACGACGAAACGGGTGACGTTGGAATCGGTGTCCTCGACATTCTCCTCGATGATGTCGAGCCCATAGAGCGTCGCGGCCAGCGCCGGCGACAGCGCCGCCATGGTGCGGTCCTTGACCTCGGAGACCATCTTGGCGGCACCCGCCGTGTCGCCGGCGACGACCGCCTTCCAGCCGTTCTTGCGGATGTATTTGCGGCACTGGCCAAGCGCATGGATATGGCTGTGCACGGTCTTGATCTCATCGCGCCTGACGCCGGGCAGCACCATCAATTGGAAATGGATCGGCAGGAAATACTCGCCGACAATGTGGAGCTTCGATTCCGGCAGCAGATGATGGATGTCGGCGACGCGCCCGGCGATGGTGTTCTCGATCGGGATCATGGCGAGGTCGGCCTTGTTGGTCTCGACCGCGTTGAAGGCATCCTCGAAGGTCGGGCACGGCAACGGCTCCATCGACGGGAACATGTTGCGGCTGGCGGTGTCGGAATTGGCGCCCGGCTCGCCCTGGAAGGATATTCTGTTGGTCTTTTCAGGCATGGCCGGGTCTCGATTCAAGGGGTCGAAGGGGTTTCTCAGTTTGAAAGGATGGTTCGGGCGCGCTCAAGGTCTTCCGGCGTGTCGACGCCAAGCGGCAGCGACTGGACGATCTCGGCGTCGATGCGCATGCCGGCTTCCAGCGCCCGCAACTGCTCCAGCCGCTCGCGGCGCTCGAGCGGCGACGGCTTCAGCGCGACGAAGCGTTCGAGGGCCGAGCGGCGATAGGCATAGAGGCCAACATGGTGATAGAGCGGCCCCTCGCCCCAAGGTGCCGTGGCGCGGGTGAAATAGAGCGCCCTTAGCCGTGTGCCGGAGAGCGGCGAACCGACGATCTTGACGACGTTCGGATTGGCCTTTTCCTCCTCGCGGACGATCTCGACGCCGAGCGTGGCGATATCCACGGCTGCGTCCTCGAACGGCCTGAGCGAGGCGGCGATGATGCCGGGATCGATGGTCGGCAGGTCGCCCTGCACATTGACGATCGTTTCGACCTTGCGCCCGGGATCGAGCGCCAGCAGCGCCTCGTGGATGCGATCCGAACCCGACTCGTGATCAACGCGCGTCATCACCGCCTCGAACCCATGCGCGCGCACCGCTTCGGCGACGCTTTGCGTGTCGGTCGCCACCACCACGCGGCCGAGGCCGGCTTCGGCCGCGCGGCGCGCGACATGAACGATCATCGGCGCGCCTGATATGTCGGCCAGCGGCTTGCCCGGCAGGCGGGTGGAGGCCATGCGGGCCGGGATCAGGATCAGAGTGGACATCGCTATGGCAAGGCGTTCGAAAAGAGGACAAGGAAAAGTGGCAAAAGGTCTCACTGGCAGCGCCCTTATAGGTGTTGCAACGCCGCAGCAAAAGACCTAGTTTCCGCCCGATTTGACCGGCTCTGGAGGGCAGGTCTCGATACCGACGGACGGAGTGGACGGTTCGGTCCGCCGGAAAAGGGAGCAAGGGGCGAATGGATTCCAACGAAGTCAACAAACTGCTCGCCGGATTGCTCGGAACCGTTTTCGTCGTTTTCTCGGTCGGCCTGGTGTCGGACGCGCTGTTTGCCTCGCCGGCTCCTGAAAAGCCCGGCTTCGCCATTGAGGTCACTGAGCCCGCTGAAGGCGGCCCGGCCGCACCCGCCGCCGAAGCCAAGCCGATCGCCGATCTGCTGCAGACCGCCAATGTCGAGGCGGGCGCTGCCGTGTTCAAGAAATGCCAGGCCTGCCATTCCGGCGAAAAGGGCGGCCCCAACAAGGTCGGCCCCGATTTGTGGGACCTCGTCGACCGCCCGGTCGCCGAGCATGAAGGCTTCGCCTATTCGGCCGGCATGAAGGAATTCTCCAAGGGCGGCACCGAGAAGTGGACCTACGACAACATCAACCACTTCATCACCTCGCCGAAGAAGTTCGTGAAGGGCACGGCCATGGGCTTCGCCGGCCTGCCCAAGGACGAGGACCGCGCCAACGTCATCGCCTATCTGCGCACGCTGTCGGACAATCCCAAGCCGCTGCCGGCACCGGGTGCCGCCGCCGACGCCAGCGCGCCCGCCAAGCCGGCCGATGCAGCCGCCCCGGCCAAGCCCGCTGACGGCGCCGCACCGGCCAAGCCTGCCGCACCGGCAGCACCAGCTCCAGCGGCTCCGGCCAAATAACCAGATATCATCGCGACGACCTTGAAAAAGCCGGGTTCTGCCCGGCTTTTTTGTTAGGAAAAACGCATATGCGGCGACAAAGCCGCGCATGGCGGTTTTCACGCGCACCAAATCATCTAGATTGCCCTTCTGGATGATCTGGCACGCATCGCGAAGAGGATAGTGCATGACGGTTGGCCGAACGCTTCTCAAGTCGCTGCTGGCAGCGACCCTGCTGGTAGCGGGGTTGCAGACGACCCGGGCCGACGAGTGGCGCACCACCTCATCGCTGATCGGCCCTTCCAAATACGGCGACAATTTCCAGCACTACGACTACGTCAACCCGAACGCGCCGAAGGGCGGCAACTACAACTCCGTCGTCCAGGGGACATTCGACAGCTTCAATCCCTACATCGTGCAAGGAGCGCCGGCCGCCGGCTTCCAGCCGTTCGGCGGCGGCCTGCTTTACGATACGCTTATGGACCAGGCGACCGACGAAGGCAGCGTCAGCCACCCGCTGATCGCAGACGCCTACAAGTATCCGGCCGACTATTCCTCGGCGACCTATCGGCTGGACCCGCGCGCGAAGTGGCATGACGGGCAGCCGATCACCGTCGACGACGTGATCTGGTCGTTCCAGGTGCTGAAGGCGAACAGCCCGATGTACAGCCGCTATTTCGAGAACGTCACCGAGGCGGTGGCGATCTCCGACCGCGAGGTCGAATTCCATTTCAGCCAAAAGGGCAACCGCGAACTGCCCAAGATCCTTGGCGACCTCGTCGTTCTGCCCAAGCATTGGTGGGAAGGCACCGACGCCAACGGCAAGAAACGCGACATCACCAAGGGGACGCTGGAGCCGCCGCTTGGCTCGGCTGCCTACAAGATTGCCAGCTTCAAGCCGGGCTCGGAGATCGTCTGGCAACGCGTGCCGGATTATTGGGGCGCCAAGCTGGCGGTGAAGATCGGGCGCGAGAATTTCGACACCCAGCGCTTCACCTACATTCTTGACGACAATGCCGCCTGGCAAGCCTTCAAGAAGGGCGGGCTCGACGATATCAAGCCGGAAAACAGCTCGAAGAAGTGGGCGACGTTTTATGATTTCCCGGCGATCAAGGCCGGCGACGTGATCAAGCAGGTATTCAAGACCACCTCGCCGGAGCCGATGCAGGCCTTCATGCTCAACCAGAGGCGGCCGCTGTTCCAGGATCGCCTGGTACGCGAGGCACTGACCTACGCGTACGATTTCGAGACGATGAACCGGACGCTGTTCTTTGGCTTCAACACCCGTACATCAAGCTATTTCCAGGGCACGGAGCTGGCCTCCAGCGGCCTGCCGCAGGGCAAGGAACTGGAAATCCTGGAAAAATACCGTGACAAGCTGCCGCCCGAGCTTTTCACGCAGGAGTTCAAGCTGCCGGTCTATGACACGCCGCAAGCCGAGCGCAAATATTTGAGGCAGGCGGTCGATCTGTTCGCCAAGGCCGGCTGGGTGATCAAGGGCGGCAAGATGGTCAACGCCAAGACCGGCGAGCCTTTCAAGTTCGAGATCATCGGCTCGAGTGAAACGGACCAGGTCCTTTCCGGCACCTACATCGCCAATCTGCGCAAAATCGGCGCCGATGCGACGCTGCGCATCATCGACCAGAGTCAATACATCAACCGCGTCGACAATTTCGATTACGACGTCATCACCAACCTGCTGCAGCAATCGGAATCGCCCGGCAACGAGCAACGCGATTTCTGGAGCTCGAAGGCCGCTGACACACCGGGATCGCGCAACTATTCCGGTATCAAGGATCCGGTCGTCGACGCCCTTGTCGACCGCATCATCTTCGCCACCGACCGCGACGATCTGGTGGCCGTCACCCATGCGCTCGACCGGGTGCTGCTGTGGAACTACTATGTCGTGCCACAATACTACCGTGCGGTGGTGTGGCTAGCCTACTGGAACAAGTTCGGGATTCCGGACAAGCAGCCCAGCTACCGTGGCGCCGATATCGATTCCTGGTGGATCGACCTCGAGAAGGAAAAGGCGCTCGCGGCCAAATACAGGGGTAGCGATTGATGGGGCAGCAGCCGATGCTTCCTCGTCGCGACTTCCTGGCGCTTGGCGCCGCGGCAACCGCCGCCGCGCTGCTGCCGGGCAAGGCTTTCGCCGCCAGCCCGACCGGCGTGAAACTGCACGGGCTGTCGGCCTTCGGCGATCTCAAATACAAGCCGGACTTCACGCATTTCGACTATGTCAATGTCGATGCGCCGCAAGGCGGCACGTTCAACTTCCTGCCTCCCAACTGGGGCGCCAACCAGAGCCCGCTCACCTTCAACACGCTGAACGCCTTCGTCCCCAAGGGCGATGCACCGCAGCGTCTGGAGATGTGCTTCGACCAGTTGATGGCGAGATCGCTCGACGAGCCCGACGCCGTCTACGGGCTGATCGCCGATACCATCACGATCTCCGACGATCGCAACAGCTTCACCTTTGGACTGCGCCCACAGGCCCGTTTCCATGACGGCACGCCGCTGACGGCGGAAGACGCCGCCTTCACCTTCAAGCTGCTCAAGGACAAGGGGCATCCGGATTATTCGCTGCCGCTGACGCATCTGGATGACGCGGTCGCCATCGACGCCCACACGCTGCAGCTCAAATTCTCGGGCAAGCAGACGACCCGCACCATCCTCAACGTCGTCGTCTTTCCGATCCTGTCGAAGGCCTTCTACACCGCCAATCCGTTCGATTCCTCGCAGATGAACCCGCCACTCGGTTGCGGCGCCTACAAGGTCGGGCGCTGGTCCGCCGGCGCCTGGATCGAATATGAGCGCGTGCCGGACTATTGGGGCAACGATCTTGCGGTCAATCGCGGCCAGAACAATTTCCAGCGCATCCGCGTCGAATTCTACCAAGACCGCAACGTCGCCTTCGAAGCCTTCAAGAAGGGCGAAATCCTTTACAGGGAGGAATTCACCTCGCGCGTCTGGGCGACGCAGTACAATTTTCCCGCCTTCACCGCCGGCAAGGTGGCCAAGCACGAATTCCCGGCCGAAACGGTGCCTGCCATGCAGGCCACCGCCGTCAACCAGCGGCGCGAACAATTTCGCGATCCGCGCGTGCGGCAGGCGATCGCGCTCTGCTTCGACTTCGAATGGACGCGACGCAATTTCTTCTACGGCTCCTATGAGCGCTCGCAATCCTGTTTCGAGAAATCCGATTTCCGCGCCGAGGGCACTCCGTCGCCGGAGGAACTGGCGCTGCTCGAGCCGTTGCGTGACCAGATTCCTCCTGAGGCCTTAGGCGAAGCGGTGACCCAGGCGGTCTCGAACGGCTCCGGCCGTGATCGCCAACTGCTCGGCAAGGCAGCCAAGCTGCTGGCCGAGACCGGCTGGAAGCGGTCCGGCGATTTCGTCGTCAACGACAAGGGCGGCCGGCTGTCGGCCGAGATTCTCGTCGACGACGAAACCTTCGAGCAGGTCTATTCGCCTTGGGTCGAAAACATGAAGGCAATCGGCATCGACGCATCGATCCGGCTGGTCGACGCCGCGCAATATCAGTTGCGGCAGAATTCGTTCGACTACGATCTCGTCTCAGTTGCGTTCTCATTTCCGGCGACGCCAACCCGAGACGACCTCGAAACCTTCTTCCACTCGCGAACCGCCACCATATCGGGCTCGCGCAACCTGCCGGGCACATCGAACCCGGCCATCGACACGCTGATCGACACCGTTGGCGCCGCCAAGGACCGCGAAAGCCTGACAATTGCCATGCGCGCTCTCGACCGGGTCTTGCGCGCGCGGCGCGATTGGATTCCAAGTTGGTTCCTGGCGAATCACCGAAGCGCCTATTGGGACATGTTCGGTTTTCCCGAGCAGAAACCCGATTTCGGCTTTCCGGTCGAAGCGCTGTGGTGGGTCGACAAGGGCAAGGCGGCAAAAATTGGCAAAGCCTGACATGACCGTTCACGCGGGGCCGGCAGCCTGATGGGCGCCTATATACTGCGACGCATCCTTCTGATGATCCCGACGCTGTTCGGCATCATGGCGATCTCCTTTGCCGTGATCCAGTTCGCGCCCGGCGGTCCGGTCGAGCAGGTGATTGCCAGCCTGACCAACCAGGGCGGCAGCGATCGCCTCGGCGGCGGCGGTGGCGACGCCGGCACCGGTGGCAATTTCGATGTGGCCGGCGATATCAGTTCGAAATACCGCGGCGCGCAGGGTCTTGACCCCGAGTTCATCAAGAAGCTGGAAAAGCAGTTCGGCTTCGACAAGCCGCCGCTCGAACGCTTCGGTATGATGCTGTGGAACTATATCCGGTTCGATTTCGGCGACAGCTATTTCCGCGACATTTCGGTGCTCGACCTGATCCTCGAAAAGATGCCGGTGTCGATCTCGCTCGGCATCTGGATCACCATCCTGTCCTACCTGATCTCGATCCCGCTTGGCATCCGCAAGGCGGTCAAGGATGGCTCGGCGTTCGACATGTGGACCAGCGGTGTCGTCATCATCGGCTATGCCATCCCGGGCTTCCTGTTCGGCATCCTGCTGATGGTGCTGTTTGCCGGCGGCTCGTTCTGGGACTGGTTCCCGTTGCGCGGCATCGTTTCGGACAATTGGGACCAGTTGTCCTGGCCGGACAGGATCGTCGACTATATCTGGCACATGACCTTGCCGCTGACGGCGCTGGTGCTGTCGGCCTTCGCCACGACGACGCTGCTCACCAAGAATTCCTTCCTCGAGGAGATCCGCAAACAGTATGTGGTGACGGCGCGCGCCAAGGGCCTGTCGGAGCGCAAGGTGCTCTACGGCCATGTCTTCCGCAACGCCATGCTCATCGTCATCGCCGGCTTTCCCGGCGCCTTCATCTCGGCCTTCTTCACCGGCTCGCTGCTGATCGAGAACATCTTTTCGCTCGACGGTCTTGGCCTGCTTGGCTTCAAGTCGGTGTTGGCGCGCGATTATCCGGTGGTGTTCGCCAATCTCTATATCTTCTCGCTGCTTGGGCTGTTCGTCGGCTTGCTGTCCGACCTGATGTACACCTGGGTCGATCCGCGCATCGATTTCGAGCGGAGAGACATCTGATGTCCGAAGCCGTTGTCGAGAACACGCCGACACGCGCCAAACGGCCCTGGCTGTCGCCGCTGAACCGCCGGCGCTGGCAGAATTTCAAGGCCAACCGGCGCGGCTACTGGTCGCTGTGGATCTTCCTTGTCCTGTTCGGTCTGTCGCTGTTTTCCGAATGGATCGCCAACGACAAGCCGATCCTCGTCTCCTACAAGGGCGAGATCCTGTTTCCGGTGCTGGTCGCCTACCCCGAGGAGAAGTTCGGCGGCTTCTATGCCGTCACCGATTATCGCGACCCGGTCATCCGGGACGAGATCAACGCCAATGGCTGGATGATCTGGCCGCCGATCCGCTACTCCTATCGCACCGTCAACAATGCGATCCCCGATGCCGCTCCTGCAAAGCCGTCGTGGCAATATGATGCAGACCAGCGCTGCAGCCAGTATCCGCAGAAGGCCGCCGATCCCGACTGCATTGTCGGCAACTGGAACTGGCTGGGCACCGACGATCAGGCGCGCGACGTGCTGGCGCGGCTTATCTACGGTTTCAGGATCTCGGTGCTGTTCGGCCTGATCCTGACTGCCGGGTCGTCGCTGATCGGCGTCGCCGCCGGCGCTATGCAGGGTTATTTCGGCGGCTGGACCGATCTTCTGTTTCAGCGCGTCATCGAGATCTGGTCAGCGATCCCGGTGCTCTATCTGCTGCTCATCGTCTCCGCCATCCTGCCGCCCGGCTTCTTCATCCTGCTTGGCCTGATGCTGATCTTCTCCTGGGTGTCGCTGGTCGGGGTGGTGCGGGCCGAGTTCCTGCGCGCCCGCAATTTCGAATATGTCAACGCGGCGCGCGCGCTCGGCGTGCCCAACCGCACGATCATGTTCCGGCATCTGTTGCCCAACGCCATGGTGGCGACGCTGACCTTCCTGCCGTTCCTGACCAGTGGTTCGATCTCGACGCTGACCTCGCTCGACTATCTCGGCTTCGGCCTGCCTCCGGGCTCCCCCTCGCTGGGCGAACTCATGAAGCAGGCGCAAAGCAACCTGAACGCGCCATGGCTCGGTATTTCCGGCTTCATCGTCGTCTCGCTGATGCTGTCATTGCTGGTGTTCATCGGTGAGGCCGCGCGCGATGCCTTCGATCCGCGCAAGGCATTCAGATGAGCGAAATTCTGCTCTCTATCCGCGATCTCAGCGTCGCCTTCACCCAAGGCGGCAACCAGTCGATAGCTGTCGACCACATTTCCTTCGACCTCGCCAAGGGCGAGACGGTGGCACTGGTCGGAGAGTCCGGCTCCGGCAAATCGGTGTCGGCCTTGTCAGTGCTGAAGCTCCTGCCCTATCCGACGGCGAGCCACCCCTCGGGAAAGATCCTGTTCCAGGGCGCCGACCTGCTGGCCATGAACGAGAAGCAGTTGCGGCAAGTGCGCGGCAACAAGATCACCATGATCTTCCAGGAGCCTATGACCTCGCTCAATCCGCTGCACACGATCGAGCACCAGATTGTCGAGATCCTGAAGCTGCATCAAGGCATGGCCGACCGCCCGGCCAAGGCCCGCACTTTGGCCTTGTTGAAGGAAGTGGGTATCCGCGAGCCGGAAAACCGTCTCGACGCCTATCCGCACCAGCTCTCCGGCGGCCAGCGCCAGCGCGTCATGATCGCCATGGCGCTGGCCAACGAACCCGAACTGCTGATCGCCGACGAGCCGACGACGGCGCTCGACGTTACCGTGCAGGCGCAGATACTCGAACTGCTGGCGGGCTTGAAAAGCCGCAAGGGCATGTCGATGCTGTTCATCACCCATGATCTCGGCATCGTGCGCAAGATCGCCGACCGGGTCTGCGTGATGACCAAGGGCAAGATCGTCGAGACCGGACCGACCAAGGATATCTTCGCCAACCCGCAGCACGCCTATACCAAGCATTTGCTGGCGGCCGAACCGAAGGGCAAGCCGCCGGCCGCCAACGATGCCGCCAAGCCTGTCATGACCGGCAAGGACATCAAGGTCTGGTTCCCGATCAAGAAGGGGTTTTTCCGAACCACCGTCGATCATGTGAAGGCGGTCGACGGCATCGATGTCACCGTGCGCGCCGGCCAAACGCTGGGCGTGGTCGGCGAATCCGGCTCTGGCAAGACGACGCTCGGCCTGGCGCTGGCGCGCATGATCTCGTCGACTGGGAGCATCCAGTTCAACGGTCGCGACATCAACCAGCTCACCTTCAACGCCATGCGGCCGCTCAGGCGCGAACTACAGATCGTGTTCCAGGATCCGTTCGGCTCGCTCAGCCCGCGCATGTCGATTGCCGAGATCATTGAGGAAGGGTTGAAGATCCACGAGCCGAAGCTGTCGCCCGATGAGCGCGACGACAAGGTGGCCGCCGTGCTGAACGAGGTCGGCCTCGATCCGGCGACCCGCAACCGCTACCCGCACGAGTTTTCCGGCGGCCAGCGCCAGCGCGTCGCCATCGCGCGCGCCATGGTGCTCAACCCGCGCTTCGTCATGCTGGACGAGCCAACATCGGCGCTCGACATGAGCGTGCAGGCGCAGGTCGTCGACCTCCTGCGCAATCTGCAGGCCAAGCACGACCTCGCCTATCTCTTCATCAGCCATGACCTCAAGGTCATCCGGGCGCTTGCCAACGACGTCATCGTCATGCGCAATGGCCAGATCGTCGAAGCCGGCCCTTCCCAGCAGATTTTTGAAAATCCGCAAACCGACTATACTCGGGCATTGATCTCGGCCGCCTTCAAGATAGAGACGGCGCCGGTCGGCATCGTCAGCGAGTGACGGAGTAATTCCAGGAAAAGTGTGAAACGGTTTTCCGTCCGGAATTGCGCTAAAACAAACAGACGGAGCGGTTCGGCGTTTCCGTGAAACGATGAACCGCTCTGGCGTGAAGAGGGACTAGACGTACCGCGATGGAAAAAGGCCGTATCCTGCTTGCCGTCACCGGCTTTCATCCGCAGCGTTGGCGCGACCTGTTGTCGGCCGAGCGCGAGGTGGTGCTTGAGCCGGAAGGCGCCAAGGATCCGTCGATCACCTATGCGGTGGTGTGGAAGCAGAAGCCGAACCTGTTGTCGTCGCTGCCCAATTTGCGCGCCATCTTCTCGATCGGCGCCGGCGTCGACCATGTCTTCGCCGACCCCGGCCTGCCCGACGTGCCGATCGTCAGGGTGGTCGCCGACAACCTCACCCAATACATGACCGAGTATGTCGTCTGGCGGGTGCTCGATCACCATCGCCAGGGCCTGCTCTACCGGCAGCAACAGCCCAAGAAGATCTGGCACGAGCCGCCACAGAGGCCGGCCGGCGACATTTCCGTCGGCATTATGGGGCTCGGCAATCTCGGCCGCGCCGCAGCCTCGGTGCTGCTGTCGCTCGGCTTCGCCGTCAATGGCTGGTCACGCAACGAGCGGCCGATGCAAGGGGTCGCGACCTATTCCGGCGAGGCCGGTTTGATCCCCTTTCTCAAGGCGACCGATATCCTTGTCGTGCTGTTGCCGCTGACGCCGGACACGCAAGGCATCATCAATTACGGCGTGCTGAAGGAATTGCGCAAGCGCAACGGCCTCGGCGGTTCGGTGCTGATCAACGCCGGACGCGGCCGCCTGCAGAAGGACGCCGACATCGTGCGGGCGCTGGATGACGGCACGCTGAAAGAGGCAAGCCTCGACGTGTTCGAGGTCGAACCGCTGCCGAAGACCAGCCCGCTGTGGAACCATCCGAAAGTGTTCGTGACGCCGCACGCCGCGGCGACCTCCGATCCCATGCACCTGGCGCCGACCATGCTGCGCCAGATGGACGCCTTCGAGCGCGGCGAAAAGCTCGACAATCTGGTGGACCGCAAGGCGGGATACTAACCGGGAGTCTTACCTGGCCAGATCCCACTGCCGGAACCATTGCTTGATTGCTCTCACGGAGGATAGCCGCAGCTTTGGCAGGTCGAGTTGCTCGAATATCGCCTGGTATCTCTGGCGGTTTTTCGGCGTCGTCACGGCAATATGGCGGATCATGTCCCATTTGACGCTGTCGCGCCCGCCCTCCAAGGCTCCGCGCCTCTCCTTCTCGAACAGGGTTCGCCTGAAATAGCGCAGCAAGCTTGCCGGCGTGGAAATATCCAGCAAGATCAATCCCGTCGCCCGCAGAAAGCGTTGCGGCATGCCGACCGAGTAATTTCCATCCATCACCCAACGCTCACCGGCAATCGCAGCGTCATGCAAGGCGATGAATTCGCCCTTTGGACGCGGTTCCCAGTCGGTGTTGGGCAGACGATGAAGCAGATCGAGGTGAATGGGCTCCAGGCCACGCTTGCGGGCAATCGCGTCGGCCAGGGTCGACTTGCCGCTGTTGGACGGCCCCAGGATGCAGATCCGGTCTCCAAGGTCCGAGAGTTTCATCCGATCGTGCCCTTGCCAGGACAAAGCCAGCTGCCTGCGACAAATTCTCGACCAATGATTGTTTCGTATCTTCAAGCGGGCAGAGCGAACTTCTTCTTCTGGTTGTCCGGCTTGCCGCAGTCGCGGCGCTCGATCGACCGGTTCATGGCATCGATGTCGCCTGCCGCCTTGTCGCTATCGCGCTGGGCCTTGGAGCGCATATCGGGCGTGAACGGGCCGAAACCCATTGCGGGATTGTAGAAGGTCGGCTTCGCGGTCACCGGAAGGTTGTTCTGCTGCGCCAACCCGTTGCGCTGCGCCAGCAACTGATCGCATGGCACGGTGTCGTACTGAAGGGAGGATTCTATGTTGGCGTCCTGCCGTTCGGACATCGAATTGCCGACGCAGCCGGTCGTTGCCAGGCAAGACGCCAAGATCATCATGTTCCAGCGCATCGAATATGCTCCCTCCTGATATTCCGCGCGCGCCCCCTTGTTACCCGCGCACGCGATTCGGGCTTTTTCGCAGCAGAAGCTTCACAGCGACAAGTGCGGCAGTACCCCCCCTTTGGGGTTGGGAAGGATCACCGCATTGGCCCGATTGTGAACGCTTCCGGTTGCATGGATTTTCCCGGCCACAACGACCAGCCCGTCGACCGGTTCCCGACGATCCTGCCGGATCACGGTTGTTTCCAAGGACAGGATCGAAAATCCGTTGGCGGCCAGGATTTCACGCACATAGGTTTCAGAGTGCGCGTAGCGGCGCGATGGCAGCAACACGAAATCGCCACTGCCGCTCAACCTCTCTACGGAAAAGGCGAACAGGCCATCTCCGGCCAGCAAGCCGGCGATCGTCTTCAGCATGTCGTCGAGTGCGCCGACATAGATGAAGACGTCGGCCACTGTCACCAGCTCGGCTTTCGGGCCAGCATAGGAAAAATCCCGCAGATCGGCCTTGCCCAGGAAATCGTAGACACCCTTGGCCCGCGCCCGTTTCAGCATTCCGGTCGAAATGTCATAGCCCTCCAGCCGGTCGGCAATCGGCCGCAGCCTCTGCCCCATCAGGCCGGTGCCGCAGCCGAGATCGAGCGCCAGCGGGAAGCGACCCGGCCTTGCCGTTCGAATGGCTTGGTCCAGCAACTCAGGCAGCCGGTAACCCAGCCTATCGACCAGCGATTCATCGAAGCTCTCGGCGTAGTGATCGAACAGTGTCTCGACGAAAGCGCTGGGGAGCGCGTCGGACGCCGGCGCCTTGCCGATCAATTGCAGGTTCAGTGCAGCACCCTGACGATCCGTCGGATCGAGTTGCAGCGACACCGTCCATGCCTGTGCTGCCAGATCCGATGCACCCGCCGCTTGCTGCATTTCGCCGAGACGAAACCAGCCCATCGCCCATTGCGGTGTCAGTTCCAGCGCATCGAGCAGCAATTCCGCCGCCGCCGCGTGATCGCCATCGGCATGAAGCATCTCGGCATAGTCGGCGCGGCGATCGGCGTTCAAGTCGCCGGATGAGGTCTGGAGCGGTTTCATGTAGATGGGTCCCGCCTGCAACTGAAGCCGGCGTGCGTATATGCTGGAGTCAGCAGTCCGTGGCAACAGACTTCCCGTGGCGGAATTATATCCTATCTTGGGGATCATGCGCGCCAGCGACCTGCTTCATCCCCGGCCCGAGGGCCTTTATTGCCCGCCGGGCGACTTCTTCATCGACCCGGTACGACCGGTGAACCGGGCGCTGATCACGCACGGCCATTCCGACCATGCGCGTTCAGGCCACCGCTCGGTGCTGGCGACGCAGCAGACGCTCGACATTATGGGCCTGCGCTATGGCGAGGATTTTGCCGGAACGACCCAAGCGGCACGGCTCGGCGAGGCGATCGGCCTCAATGGCGTCAGCGTCAGCTTCCATCCGGCCGGCCATGTGCTGGGTTCGGCGCAGATATCGGTCGAGCATCAGGGCATGCGCATCGTCGCCTCCGGCGACTACAAGAGGCGGAAGGATGCGACCTGCGCGCCGTTCGAGCCTATCCGCTGCGACGTGTTCATCACCGAGGCGACCTTCGGCCTGCCGGTTTTCCGTCACCCACCCGACACCGAAGAGATCGCCCGCCTGCTGAAATCAGCGGCGCAGTTTCCCGAACGCTCGCATCTCGTCGGCGCCTATGCGTTGGGGAAAGCGCAGCGGGTGATGCGGCTGTTGCGCGACGCCGGCTATGACAAGCCGCTCTACATCCATGGCGCGCTGGCCAGGCTCAGCGAGTACTATCAGAGCCAAGGCATCGATCTGGGGACACTCGAACCGGCGACAGTGGAAGGCGGCAAGCAAGATTTCGCTGGCGCCATCGTCGTCGGCCCGCCATCGGCCTTCGCCGATCGCTGGGCGCGGCGCTTTCCTGATCCGATCTCGTGCTTCGCGTCCGGCTGGATGCGCATCCGCCAGCGCGCCAAGCAAGGCGGCGTCGAGCTGCCGCTGATCATCTCGGACCATGCCGACTGGGACGAACTCACCGCCACCATCAAGGAGACCGGCGCCGGGGAAATCTGGGTGACGCATGGCCGCGAGGAAGCGCTGGTGCGCTGGTGCGAGCTGGAAGGCATCGCCGCAAAGCCACTGCATCTGGTGGGCTATGAGGACGAGGGCGATTGAGGGCATGAACCGCTTCGCCGAACTCCTCGACCGTTTGGTGCTGACGCCGTCGCGCAATGGCAAGCTGACGCTGCTGGTCGACTATTTCCGCACCGTGGAGGATCCGGATCGCGGCCTGGCGCTGGCCGCCATCACCGGCGATCTCAATATAGCGGCGGTCAAGCCGGCGATGTTGCGCATGCTAGTCACCGAACGCATGGACCCGGTGCTGTTCGGCTATTCCTACGACTATGTCGGCGATCTCGCCGAGACGGTGTCGCTGGTCTGGCCGCAGACACCCGGCAAGATCCCCAACCGCGACCCGACGCTTGGCGAAGTCGTGGCAAGACTGCAGGCGGCAAGCCGTTCCGACGGGCCGAAGGTGCTAGCGGGGCTGCTCGACAGCGCCGGCATTTCGGCGCGCTTCGCCATCATCAAGCTGGTCACCGGTGGCCTGCGCATCGGCGTGTCGGCGCGGCTGGCCAAACAGGCGCTGGCGGATTTCGGCAAGGTCGACGTCGCCGAAATCGAGGAGCTCTGGCACGGGCTGTCGCCGCCCTATACGGCGCTGTTCGCGTGGCTGGAAGGCAAGGCTGAGAAGCCACGCAACACGGCGCTGGCGCTGTTCCGTCCGGTGATGCTGTCGAACGCGGTCGGTGACGGCGATCTCGAAAAGCTTGACCCGGCGGACTACGCCGCTGAATGGAAATGGGACGGCATCCGCGTCCAGGCGGTGGCCGAAGGCGGCATCCGCAGGCTTTACTCGCGCACGGGCGACGATGTCTCCGGCGCCTTTCCCGACCTTGCTGACGCAATGGATTTTTCCGCGACGCTCGACGGCGAATTGCTTGTCGGCGATCCGCGAGAGGCGACAGGAACCTTCTCTGACCTGCAGCAGCGGCTGAACCGCAAGACGGTGACGCCGAAGATGCAGCAGCAATATCCGGCCTTCATGCGCTGCTACGACCTGCTTCAGATCGGCGATGAAGACCTTCGCGCATTGTCGTTCCGCGAACGGCGTGGCCGCCTCGAAGCCTTCGTGAAAACGCTCGACCCGAGCCGTTTCGACCTGTCGCCCTTCGTCGCCTTCGCGAACTGGCAGGCGCTCGAAAAACTGCGCCGCGCACCGCCGTATCCGATCATCGAAGGGGTGATGCTGAAGCGCTGGGATTCGCCCTACGTTGCCGGCCGGCCGAAAGGCCCGTGGTTCAAATGGAAGCGCGATCCGCATACGGTGGACGCGGTGCTGATGTATGCCCAGCGCGGCCATGGCAAGCGCTCGAGCTTTTACTCCGACTACACCTTCGGCGTCTGGTCCGGAGCCGAGGGCGAGGAGGAACTGGTGCCGGTTGGCAAGGCCTATTTCGGCTTCACCGACGAGGAGCTGAAGCAGATCGACAAATATGTCAGGGACAACACGGTCGAGCGTTTTGGGCCGGTGCGTTCGGTGCGGGCGGATCGCGACAATGGCCTGGTGCTGGAGGTCGCCTTCGAGGGGCTCAACCGTTCGACCCGGCACAAATCCGGCGTCGCCATGCGCTTTCCCCGCATTTCACGGCCGCGCTGGGACAAGCCGGCCAACGAGGCCGACCGCATCGAGACGCTGCAGGCATTGCTCGACCGCTAGGCGTCCGCGGCAGACATCCTCAAGGCTCGATCGAGACGCGGATCTCGTAGATGTTGACCGCCTTGCCCTGTTTGTCGAAATCGGAATTGACGGCGATGGTTCCGGCCGAACCCGGATGCTTGTCGGGGAACTGCACGTCGAACAGATATTCGTTGCGCTGCTGGCCGACCGCGTAGCGCTTGCGGCCGCAATCGCCGAGTTCGCCGAAATTGCAGTCGACGGAGATCTGCGTGTCCTTGCCGTCCTCGGCACGCGCGATGATATCGAACACCGCATGCTTGCCGGCGAGCTTCTCCAGCACGCCCTGCCCGACATCGAAGGCAACCGCCGAACCGGAGGGGCCGGACTGGATGCGCAGGAACGAACCGCTGTCGTCCTTCATCACCTCGGCCTTGGCGTCCGACGGGGCGGCGACATGCGTCGGATCGGTCGGCGAGAACACATTGATCCAGTTGCGCGACTGATCCGCGGCACCAGGCTTTGCCGGTGCGTTGGCGCCGTCGGCCGGGGTGAAATCGTCGTCCTCGACGGTTGGCGGCGCCACCGGCGGCGCCGTATCGAGCTGCGCCGCCGTCTTGAACACGCCGGTCTGGATGGCGAAGAACACGCCGATGCCGATCGCCGCAAGCAGCGTTACGGTGAAGAAAATGGCGGTCAGCGGCAGGCGGCGTCCACGAATGCGCCGCTCATCGCGATCGGGCGCCACTTCCGTCGCGGCCCCCGAAGCGGCGGGAACGGACATGTCGATGGCCGGCGCACCGGGAAGCGTCGCGTCCGGCATGATGTCGGGGACGACCGGCAGCACGCGCGAGCGCGGCGCATCGGATGCGGGCTGCGCGGGGCCGTCGACGGCGACAGTGGACGATGGCGTCTTGTCGCCGATCTCGATCGCGGGCGCCGCAGTGGCCGCGGGCTCGCCCGCCGGGGCGTCGACCTCCAGGCCAACATCCGGCACCGCCGGCAGGAACTCGGATTCGATTTCGGTGATTGTCGCCTGGATCGCCTTGCGGCGCTTGATGGCGACTTCCACGGTCACGCCGGGATTGGCCTGGAGCGCACGGTCAAGCGCGGCAAAGGCCGACCGATAGACCCTCTCGCGGAACGCGCGGTCCTCGGCATTGCCCTTTTCCAAGGCGTTCCGGATCGCTTTTTCAATCGCGTCCAAGCGGGATCCCTCTGCAAATTGCCCAAACTTCCGTGATGGTTAGCCGTAGGCGACCAATCAATCAACGGGCGGGCGCCGCATTCTGCCTCGACGGGCAGTCCAAAGTCCATCTTGGCAATGTTCCGGCAAACAAAATCGGCATGTGCCGGCGATTATCGCACAGACGGAGGCGCGAACCCCTGGTTTCGGTGATCGCGGGCGCTCATGCATGATTTGGCAAGTCGCATCTTGAATTCGCGGCCGGTTGAGTCTATCACCCAGCCCATCTTGGAGGCCTTGGCCTCCCGGGCCGCTTTAGCTCAGTTGGTAGAGCACATCATTCGTAATGATGGGGTCAGGTGTTCGAGTCACCTAAGCGGCACCAAAAATTTCAATAAAATCCGCGTACTAGCGCTTTGGATCTTGGTTCCACGGCTTCAGGGGTGGTTCGTGGCACCACTATGGCACCGAACCGTACCATCTCACACGATCAATCGACGCGATCGGCAGGGTGCTTCATTGGGGCTAGGCACCGGTCTTGAAAACAAGAACTGGATGGCCATAAGCTTTTGAAACGTAAGGCATTATGATCGAAATAGAAGTGAAATCTGCGCCAAATCTGCGCCAGTTCGTTGAAAGATGGTGCAGATCGCAGTGGACGGGTGGCTGAGTGGTTTAAGGCAGAAGTGTTGAAAACTTCCGTACCGGGAAAGGCACCGTGGGTTCGAATCCCGTTCTCTCCGCCATAGTTTCTGTCTAACCACTTGAAATCGCTTTGCGATTTTAGACTGGAGGCAGTCTTCCCCACTTTCTTCCCCACTTTCTTCCCCACTTTCTTCCCCACTTTCTTCCCCATTTCTCTCAGCGGCAGCGGCGCAATTCAGAGTAGTGTCGCGATGTTCTCCGAAATGATGGCGCAATGACGCGCTGGCATGACCTCAAGCCCAGACTTCACCGCAGCTAGAATAGGTGGCAAAGGGTACCATCGATCCGCGCGAACTCTTTTGCTTCATCGAATTCCCAACCGTCATGCATCACGACCCGGGATAAGTCGATGAAGCTGTCGTGGGTGATCAGTTCGTGACATCCAGCCTGGATCAGGATTTGGTCCTTCCCATGAGGGCGGGGCAGCGTATTGATCCACACGAAGAATTTCTCAGAGACGCAAACGCACAAAGCGAATTTGTCTTTCTGAGGCTTAGCTATGGCTGTTTTGATTATGTAGATATGGCCGAGCTTACAGGACGCCATAGGCTGCAAAAGCCTTTGCGTCCTCGATGACCTCATCGTCGGCGCCTGCCAACATGTCTTCGAAACTCATCGTTTCGTTCTGACCTGCGTTTGCCCAGGCTTTATGCCCATGGGTCTCGTCAGAGATCTCCCCGAAAGAACGCCGTAGGCAATATTGATCGCGTGATCGAGACACGTCAGGTCGGACTTGCTGAAGAAAGAAAGGTCTGCCTTGCGTTTTGCGCTGATAGTCGGGTGTTTTCGTTGCGCTCTATCCAGCCCGTCATTCGCCGAACTTTTGGTGGGCTCGGGGACGCTGCCCTTAATAATATCGTAGGCAAACGTAGGCACCGGGCCGTTTTCCATCGCGTAGTATGAATCGCCCGTAATCGGCCTGCCGAATTTGCGCAAATGGTCAACGTCTGCAAAATACAAAATCTTGCCGGCAAAAAAAGGCGTCAACTCGCCGGCCTGGGCGGTGATGTAGACCAGCGCCTCCAAAACCTTGTCTTTGTCGACATGGAATTTTATCATACTGGCCAAATTATAGCGCGATTCCGCAGGACTTGACATACCTATACCGGCATGCCGCCCAAGGCTCAAGTTGCGCCAGCCGCCTCGCTAATCGGCTGGATTTCCAGACCGGATCGAAGATGCCCACTGACCGAAGCCTTTTCAGAATGCATTCCCCGAAGATCATTGCCCGCCGCCGAAAGGTGGCGGGCTTTTAACGCCAGCTTGACAACAATCATCGCGCGAAGGCACCTTGGCGCCGAGGGAACACGCAGGGATATTATGAAGAAGACCTACGAAAAGCCGATCCTGACCAAGCGAGAGAAGCTTTCGGCCGTCACCGCAGCAGTGCAGAGTTCCAAGCCCGTAATCACTTAACAAGGCAGCAATTATCAAGAGGCCCGTCTCGGCTCACGCCGGGGCGGGCTCTATCGGGCCGTATTTATCAGGCGCTCCAAAACGGGAAAGTCGTCAAGGTCCCTATACGGCGTCAGATCCAAATCGCCAGGCACACGTTTGAGCGTCTCTTCGTCGATTTGTTTCTCGTGAGCCTTCATCACTGCTTGGTAATCTCTCCACGTGAGCCGGCGCCCCTCACAGCATCTCGCTCGGCCCGAAGGGCGAGCTGGTGGGCGTGGAGGTAATGCAACCTGAGCTCGTCCAACAACGCCTTTTCCACGATTTCGTGCGTGACCAAAAAGGGTGCCAGTCTGACTTCCCTGCCTTTCCATGCCATCGTTCTCGGCAGGCGGCGGTCTATGTAAACGGTCGTCGCATCACCACTGTATCCAGCAATATAGGGAATATCGAAATCGTGGCTGATCTTCACTCGCTTTTGTAACGCGACCAACACATCGGCTAAGACTTGGTCATCGACGTCTTCGGATTTATGTCGAACTTCCCTGTCGAGATTCAAGCGCACCTCCCGATGCCGTATTTGGCGGTAGAGGCTTATGCAATCTCGTTGCGCGCATCTGGTTCCGGTAGCGCGTTAGTTGGGAGGATGTCCCACCCACTTCCGACACCACTACTAGGCCCGCTGCTCCCTCCGAGGCAGCCGGCTTTTCGTTGGGGACGACTTCGGGAACGAAACGTCGAGCAAGGAATTGGTATTTGGGTCCTAACAATTACGGGAGGTTTTCATGGGACGCGGTATCTTGCTCTGGCTCATTGGAATTCCGATTCCAATCATTATTCTCATCATGCTTTTTGTTCGATAGGTGCTGCGATGCAACCAGTCCTCTCAGGCGTAGAGGTTTCCCGCTCCACCGAATCCTCGTCCACCGCCGTCAGCTGGGGGCCGATCATCGCCGGCGCCTTCGCGGCCTGCACGCTCACGTTCATTCTAATGCTACTCGGCTCCGGCCTCGGCCTGACGATGGTTTCGCCATGGTCCGGCTCGGGCGCCTCGGTAACTACTTTCGCGGGCTCCACTGCGGTCTGGCTAGTAATCGTCCAATGGCTGTCCTCGGGCGTAGGTGGCTATCTTGCAGGACGATTGCGTACCAAATGGGTGAACGTTCACACGGACGAGGTTTACTTCCGTGATACCGCGCACGGCTTTCTTGCCTGGGCGCTTGCGACGCTGCTTGTCGTCGGCGTTCTCGGGTCGGCCCTCTCTGGAGCGGTAGGCTCGGGTGCGCAGGCGGTGACGACTATCGCTTCGGGCGCGGCCATGGGCGCTTCGGCTGGTGCATCGTCCAACGCGGGAGCGGTCGACAATGCAACATCGTACTTCGTGGATTCGCTTTTCAGACCGAACGACCCTTCCAAGCTTGCCGCCGCCAACCCACAAAGCGATGCGGCGGCAACGGCACAGGCAACTCATATTCTGATCGCGAGCGCAGCGACGGGCGACGTTTCTGCCGATGACAAGACCTATCTGTCTCAACTGGTTTCGGCGCGGACAGGATTGTCGGAGGCAGACGCCAAGGCGCGCGTCGATGCAGTGCTTGCCAAAGTGCAGGACGCAAAAGTAAAGGCAAAGCAAGCCGCCGACACCGCCAGGAAGGCAACTATAACCTTTGCGCTTTTGAGTGCTTTGTCCTTGGTCATAGGCGCCCTCGTCGCTAGCGCTGCGGCGGCTCTAGGCGGGAGGCAACGCGATGAGGAGGAAGAAGCTATCTTCTTAGCTCGCTAGTCAGCCGCTAGATCCCATCAAACAGACAATGGCCCTCCCGTTTCTCCATTCGGGCGGGCGTTTTTCAAGCATAAGCGGAACCTGATATGCTCCGGTTGGTTTCAGGGACGGCAGCGTAGCTGCTGGTCAAGATCCCGCAAGGCTTGGCCGGGCCCGCTTTGCCCCCCGAGTCGAGGCGGGCCCACTCAATACCACCCATGACGACTTTCAGCCTGTCTCGGCGCACGCTGGGCGGGCTTTTTCCCAGTCGATCGGAACTTAGAAACAGTCGGTTTGTTGATGACCAGGCGGTCGGTGCTTCAGCGGCCACCGCTGACCAAAGCTGACTTGGTCGGCCCGCGCAGGATGGGAAGGCGCGGGCCATCCGTACCGAGCATACGGGAGGTCCCATGGCTCTCTATTACTTCGACGTCGACGACAACGGTCAGGTGTTTCACGATGACCAAGGAACAGATTGCAAGGATTTCGCCGAGGTGAAGAAGGAAGCCATCTCGGCTCTGATGGATATGATCAGAGAAAGCCTGCCGGACGGTGATCATCATCAGCTCTCGATAAAGGTCCGCGACGATGCTGGCTCCGGGATCTTAGAAGTCGCATTGCACTTCAACGTTGTCGCTGAGCGAAGGCTTCCAGGCTCGTCCTCCTCACCAGACAGCCATGTTTAAGGGGATGGGCTTTCCAAGGTTCCGGTCAATCTCGGACCGCCGTGGCGCGATTTGACCAAGACGGTGCCCATCCAACGAGCTTCCACGGTTTCAATGATTGTTCTACCAGCGCTTCAGCCTAGTGGACCGGTTCCGGGCCCATAAAGCCCAGTCACGTTTCTTCGCTTGGCAGCGCCCCAGGCGGACAAACCTGTTCTATAGCCAGCCTGACGAGCTGAAGGCCGGCGGTCGTCCGTGAAGGACGCGTGTCTAGCGTGGAATTGTGACGATCATTCCAGCTACGGACGGCGTATTCCCGATCAACGCAGACCGGTCCTGACGGCATCTATTTCCCTTCCCGACGCTTTTCGATTTCGTACGTGAGCCATCGACATAACATGCCAGCAATTGATGCGGTGGCGCCGACGAGCAGACAGGCGATCAGTAGTGGGCTTTGCGAAGCGCTCTTCCAGCTCACGATGGCGAGCAGGACAACGCTTACAGTTGAAATCACATAGCCCACGCCCTTGAGCATATGGAGAGCAGTTTTTGTCATCCCTGGATTCTCCTGGCGGCTGCCCGCTCGGAACATTCTTGACCTCCCGAAGTTCCAGAGCCGGCTCACATTTGCGAGGCGTCTCCAATGCCAGACTATCTAAAGTTGCCGACGAGGACCGATGGCCTGATCAGGGTGGTGGTTGAAACTCCACGTGGTGCGGCTGCGAAATTAGCCTATGATCCAGCGACTAGGGTTTTTGGCTACGTCCGGCCCCTGCCGGTTGGAATGAGTTACCCGTACGACTGGGGCTTTATCCCCTCGACGTTGGGCGAGGACGGTGACCCCCTGGATGGGCTCGTCATTCATCAGGCTCCTACCGCACCAGGGGTAGTCATCAAATGCCACTTGCTTGGTGCGCTGCGTGTCAAGCAGAAGGATCAGGGCGGCGAGGCCCTACGCAATGATCGTTTTATCTTCTGCCCTCACAAGGAGGATGCAGAAGACGAACCCGCAACCGAAGGCCAAGTGCCCGACCACCTGAGGCGGGAAATCGAGCAATTCTTTCTCTCTTCGGTGCTAGGCACCGGCAAAACCATCAAGTTCAAGGGCTGGCAGGGCGCGAACGAAGCTCTAAGAGCGATTAGGAAGGGTATGAAGGCCTTCACTGCCCGGCGGGGTTGACGGGGGATTACCCTGCCGGGAAGGCGATGCCTTCAATCGCCATGCCGAAGTGCACTAGAGGCGCACCACCTTATCAAGATGCAGGCGCATCCGCTGGCCTTCTGCAAACGCTAGGGCGTAAGATTCCAGCTCGAATGATCGGCTGTATTCTTTGCCGTCCTCAACGACGCGGACGAACCATTCGCCGCACGCCTCAACAACTTCAACCGCCGTCGGAATCGTGCCGTTAGAGACCGTGCCGTCCATCGCAATTGCCTCACGCAAAAAGGGACAACAGCGAATTATATGACCACGGAAATCAGCGTTTCAAGCGCAAAAATTCTGTACCCTTTTTACCAATGCGATCGTTAGAGTCAGTCAGCCCCTCCACTGCCGGAACAGCGCTGGCCAGGCGGGAATTGGATTGTGGCCAGCGCGGTTGCCGGTGAAACATTGCCTGAATTCCGCGCTGGCCGGGGTGGCGACTGGCGGTCGCCGCCACACCAGGGTAGCGACAACTAATTAATAGAAAATGGTGCGACCGCGAAGGGCCTTCCGATGTCGGGCGGCCGTTCGAGCGTGGGGGAACCAGTTAAGTTTGCGCACGTACGCGATCAGGGCCGGGATCAACCAGCACGCAATCCGACGCAAAAGCAGTGCCAGCACCTGCCGTCCCGAAATGGGACATTACCGGGGGAAAACGTCCGCGCAGGGTGTGGTTGCAGAGTTGCTAACATTACGGTCGCGCCAGCCGGCGTGCCCACGCCGGTTAGGCCCGGCGGCCGGTAAGTCATACCCCAACGGGCTGCCGGGCCGCCTTCGTCCAATCCGCAGTCGACGAAATATCGCCTTTGCGCTAAATTGGTCGCAACCAGGGGTGGGGTCATGACCAAAAAGCAGCCAAAGCGCGAAGTCGTCGATGTTCACGAGGATGCGGTTTTTGCCGTGGAAAACGGCATCACGCTCGACCAGTTGAGGGATCTGATCAGGACACTTGGCAATGATCGAGAGACATTAGTCGAAGCCGTTCGGGCGTTGCGAAACGTGCGCTGAAGCCGGTCGGGCGTGATCTTCCCTCGATTATTGGCGTCCTGGCCGAATTGCTTGCCAGCAATATCAAACCGCCTGTGTTGCCAAGTGCGCGTGTGCTTTGAAGATCTTGATCTTGTCGGGATAGGTTATCTTGACCCGCCGCCGGCATCCTTCGCACTCATAGCTGGCGATGACGCGAAACCAGGCCCCAGTTTTGGTAAGGGCCAATTGACAGTGCGGGCATTCGAAAGTCAGATCGAAAGGCACTAGGCTCTGGGACAGAGACATTGCAGGGCTCCGAATAGGCGAGAGCACCTGAGTTGGCTCCCAAGCGCCCGTGTGCCGTAGATGGCGGACGACTTGGGAACTGTACGCTTCCGACAGTGGGTTAGCGAGTCAAATCAGCACTGGCCTGTCACCACAGGACCGGTGCGGCCTCCTACTGCTGCGTAGCGCCTACAGGCGGCTTGACGGCCAATGCGCTCACCAGATTAGCCGGCGCGCCAAACCCCCTTGATGACCTTGCGCAGGGCAAGCGTGACCACAACTAGGTGGTCTTCTGCCTCGCCATTATCGTTGGCGAGCTTGGTCCGTGGTGGCAACTTCATGCAGCGATTATGCGCCTTTGCGGCGGCGACGGTCTATGGCTTGGCAAGTGCCTGCCGGGAACACGCGTCCGATGAGTACGTTTGGCCGTCTAGGGGATTGTGCCGATGGCCGACGAACGGGACGAAGCACGCACCAAACCGAGCGATTTTATCGTAAAGCGATTAGTCGCTGAGGCGGGTATTACCGAAACGCAAGCCCGCGAGCTTATCGCAATTCTTGGCGCTCACAGTGGGTCATCGCTATTGCGAGAGGCGCGGATATTGAAGGGTCGGTGACCTAGCGCCCTGACATTGAGGGCATCGAAACTGTCTGAAATCGGCCAAAAGCTACCCCGCCATCACCTTGCCGGTGCCAGCAACGCGGAAGTAGATAAGTTAGTTTCACCTAAAATACGCCAGCCTTCCTCAGCCTCACCCCAGCGCCACCGCCATCGGTGCGGCGCCAGATTCCGTATCTTGCCGTTCTCCCGGTCGCGCTTCGTGTCAAACGTCTCGCCGCAAAAATGATCACGGCACGCTTTGGCCGCCGAGGCATCGGCAAAGAGTGCAGACAAGCACTAGTGGTGCACGCGCCGGGAACCCGGGCGCCGGCCCGATCCATCGTCACCTAAAACGCGCCGATTTGAGCAATTTTTTTTAAAAGCTCCGCAATTTTCAGCGCTGAAAACCCGGGGTCAACCGGCGGGCCATTCGGTGCGCCATTTGCCGTCGACACCTTGGACTAGGACCTCCGCCGCATGCCCTTTTTGACGCTGCACCGTTTGCGGCTTCGACAGCGGCCGACAACGCGGATTCGCGCGAGTCATAGGCATAATCTTTGTCTTCATATCGAACCTTCCAGCGGTCGGCCTCTTTCGAAACGTAGTACTTCGCGTTCGCCATCGGTTCGCTCCGCGATCAAACGATTTTTCTTGGTCGTCCCCGTAGCCGCCCCCCACGGCGGGATCGGTTCGTATTAGACCTTGCTTATGCAGAAAACCATGGCGGTGGCATCTCTTCAAGTCTGCATGCGCTCAGGCCGCAAAGTGCCAAAAAACGCCACCCGTTTCATGAAATTTCGGAATAAGGAAACGAAAGCCAGCGGAGGAGTGTCGCGCGCCAGCCGGAACGCTTGTATCCTTCGTTGCAAGCATGGAGCGCAACCGTGGCCTATACAGTCATCTGGTATGGAAGACAGGGCATCGTCGACAAGTTGACCTTCGACGCCGAGAAGACCGCCAAGGACTACGCAATCTCGATGTTTCCGACGCGAAAGGGCGACGACGGGATTCGTCTCGGTTGAAGTTCGCAAGGACAACGGCACTGTCGTCTTTAGCCACGCGGAGAATTAGGGATTCCCAAGGGCCATTTGATCGGCGCCCGCGGGGGGTGACCGATCATTGCCTGTGCGCTCAACAAGGGAAGCTGGGCTATCCGAACTGCCAGCCCTACCGTGCGCTAGTGAACCAACGATCATCTCGGCTACGCACAGGTGCGTTACTGAGGGAGAGACCAAACAGTAAACCTATCGCAGCCCCGAGAATGAAGGCTGTTGAGACCGAACCAGGATTTTCTTGGACGGCCCCGGAAACCGATTGAGCCCGGCGCCGGGGTGAGGCTTAGGAAATGACCCAGATTCATTCCGACAGCACACCGCCCCAAGATTGGCCTAAGAACGTCAGAATGATCAGCATGAATGGTCTGGACCATCTAGGCGTTGATGTAAAAACGAACGAGCTGTATTGGGACGGGCAAAAGATCGTGACGGAAAGAAGCTGGCAAGCTTCGAGCGGACCCTGGCCTTATTCGCGACGGTCGCCACATGCGTTGCTGCCGCAGTGGAAGTTGGTCGAGCGGCAGGGTGGTGGCATTAGTCAAGCGCCCTGCCGGGTGTCGACTTCCAGAACCGCAAAGATTTTGGGCACAGTGAAATGGACTTTTGGGCAAAGGAATTCGGCCATTTCTTTCTGGTTTACGGCGTTCCAGCAGCGATCTGGGCAATAGTGTTCTTTTTTATCGCTCCTCTGTTTCCAAACCAGAGTGGGCAGGGAGGGAGCGTGTCTGAAACAGGGCTGTTGGTGATACCTACGATTCTACTTGCTGCGCTCGGTCTCGGATTCTATTTCCACTTCCGGGCTCGCCGATGGTGATTGCACAACTCGCCTCGTTATCCCTCATTGGCCCGCCAGCGCGCGTTCCACCGGCCGCTGTCCTACACCGCCGAAGCGTCCCGCGCGCGCGGGGCGTATAATAATCGGACACTAGTTGCATAAAGATCGTTGCGCGAGTGACGCATTTCTCGCTCGATCTCAAAAGGGAGGCTGGACATGAGGCCCTTCACAACCGTTACCGTTGTCCTCCTGATTTTGATAGCCCTAGTGCATGCGCTACGGCTCTGGTTAGGCTGGGAGGTTACTGTAAGTGGTATCACCATCCCCATGTGGGCGAGTGCGGCAGGCTTCTTTGTCACTGCAGGACTGGCGATAGGGCTCTGGCGCGAAAGGCAGTAGAGTTCGGTCGGGAATCGCTGTGGGCACCAAGTGTTAGGCTCCATTCACTAGGATGCGATCTCGGCATCCTGCATCGCCAGAAGGTCGAATGGCTCGGCGAAGCCGGGCAATGCCTCAATGCGACCGGCCCAGGCAACGATGCTCGGCCACGCCGCGAGATCCCTGTTGCTCAGGCGCGCGAAAGCGACCTCGCCGTAGCAGCAGATATCGGCAATCGTCGCCGTGTCGCCAACGAGGAAGCGACGGCCCGAGAGATGGGCGTCAAGGATGTCCAGAGCAGCCCGCCCCTTACGGTCAAACTCTGCCACGAGCACCGCATCGAATGAGAGTGGCAACAAGTTGCGACGGCCCAGTTCGACGCTATACCAAGCATAGAGCGGCGGCATCAGCCGGTCGGCGTCCCAAAACAGCCACTCCCGGACGTGTTGGCCCGCTTCGACATTGGCCGCGCCAAAGCAGCCGAGCGTGTCCGCTAGATATTCGAGGATGGCCGCCGACTGTACGAAGACCCGGCCGTCATGCTCGATCACTGGCACCTGACCCCAGCGGGACAGAGCTTGGAATTCGGGCGTCAGATGCATGCCGCGCTGGAAGCTGATGTAGCGAAATGTGAAGCCGGTGCGGCACAGGCGCAGCATCAGCGCTATCCGGTAGGTCGGTAGGGAGTGCGGGCTACCATATAGCGTGAACCTGCCGCTCAATCGCCTCCTCCTCCGCTCATGGAAATGATCAAACGCTCGACCATCATACGCGGTTTTCGTGCGTCTTGTCCGTCATCTTGCTGGCGATCAGAGTTGGAATGTCCACCCCTTTGCGGTCTGGCCGATATAGCGAGCGCCGGTCAGTCAGCCAAGCCGACGTCGCTTGCCGGGCGGTTCAGCGGTGCTAAACTGGGCACGCGGCGGTACTCCCTTTGACGGGACAACCCCTGTTGACGATGCCGCAGTGACCGACGCGGGCACTGTCGTCACCGGCGTCCGCGTCGGTCATTTGATGGCCAGCAAATTTGCGAGGCCTGCGGTTGATGCCGCCATCTGAAATGGCCCGCGCCCCTGTTGCAGGACGCGGGTCGACCAAAGGAGGGACCTTGGCCGGCGGCAGGACCGCTGAAGAGCCTGCCACCGTGGCTCAACCTGCCCTGAGCGTCGAGGTTCCGGACCAAAAACGAAAAACCCGCCGCCCCATTCACGGCAGCGGCGGGCCGTCCCTAGGGATAGCGGGACTTGCCAGGGTGTTGGTTTTACCCAGCTAAGGTTCCGCACTGCAATTACAGTGCCAACAGATTGACCCATTATGAGGCAGACCCCGACGGTGGCCTTAGCGTCGCTTCGCCTTCGGCGTGATCTCCTCGACCCGCACCTTGTCGCCGATCTCTTTCGCCAAAGCATCAGTCTTTGCCTTGTCCTTGGTGGTCAGCAACTCAGCGGCCGCAGCAGCCTCAAGCTGGTGGGCATGTTCCGTCGCGATTTTGAGCAGAGTTGCAGCCGTTTCCTGTGGCGTCCAACCTTGCGCTTCTGACGTAGTCACCAGGGCTGCGAATGCGGCTTCCAAGGCGACTTCACAGTTCACCTCACGATCTGGGCTATCCTCTGGCAATATCGGTGGTTCGACGGATTGGGACATGGTGACTGCTTTCAAAAAAGAGGGAAAGCCCGCGCTCTCGGCCAGAGGTGCGCGGGCCGATCAGGGTCTGTGGCCCGATCTTCAGCAGGGGAACCCGCCCTGCCGCAAGCGAGAAACTGTTAGAGATTGCTAATGTTCCGTCAAGCCGGTTTGGTGCGATCGAAGGTCGTCTTCCAGTCGCGATTGCGCTCCCGCTGCTGGCCTTCGTAGTCTGTTGTCGCCTAGCAAGAGGTCAGCGCAAATCCCGCATGATGAATTCGTAGATCGTGCCAATTTCTTCGTCGATCTCTTGGCCTGCAATGCCTTGGGCTTCCGCCGCCCGTTTTGCGTCCACAGTCATATCGATCACCAGCAGCACCGGGTCGGTGATCGGGTCGTCCGGTAAATGGTCCGACATCCAATGGTAGAGAAAATCACTGCCGCGCTTGCTCATTTTTCCCATAAATCGCACTGACTCGCAAAAATGCGATTCAATTAGCATGCGCTGAAATAGTTCCTGAAACTTTTAGACGAATGCGAGGAGCCCTACAGCGCGCATTCTCGCCGGCCCGCTGTTCCCACACCACCGGCGAAGCGTTCCCGCGCCGCCTGGCGGGCGCGGTGGGCTCCCCGTTTTGGCGGCAAGCACGCTTTAGCGACCGTCTCTGTGCAGCGGCTGACTGGAAGCGACCGGCTGTTTTGTGGCGTCCGGAGTAGTCTCCTCCGCGTTCTGCTTGATGTCTCGCCGCCCATAGACAAGCCTGAAAACAAGGGCGAAGTACCCGACCTGCAACAAAACCGCGGCGATGGTCCCCCAGGCAATAGCCTTCCAGATAGATCCTGTGGCCACATAGGCCCAAACCCCTACGACGCCCGACGTCGTCAGCATTCCCACCAGAAACTGCGGAAAATACATCGTCTGGCCAATCCCGAGAACAGATAAATAAGTTGTAACTAATTTAGTTAATTTGCAAGCACCGGCCCCCGAAGAATCCAACCAGATCCCGCCCGCTGCTTGGAATGACGGCATAAACTCGCCGGGCGAAGACCCCAACAACCTCAAGCCCGGCGAGCCTACAACCTGACCAGAGTACGCGATCAGGACCGGGATCAACCGGCACGCTGTCCGAGGCAAGAGCGATGCCAGCACCCCGTCCCGAAATGGGACATTACCGGGGGAAAACGTCCGCGCAGGGTGTTGTTGCAGAGTTGCTAACATTACGGTCGCGCCAGCCGGCGTGCCCACGCCGGTTAGGCCCGGCGGCCGGTAAGTCATACCCCAACGGGCTGCCGGGCCGCCTTCGTCCAATCCGTAGTCGACGAAATATCGCTTTTGCGCTAAATTTGTCGCAACCATGGGTGGGGTCATGACCAAAAGGCAGCCGAAGCGCGAAGTCGTCGAGGTTCATGAGGATGCGGTTTTTGCCGTGGAAAACGGCATCACGCTCGACCAGTTGAGGGACCTGATCAGGACACTTGGCAATGATCGAGAGACATTAGTCGAAGCGGTTCGGGCGTTGCGAAACGTGCGGTGAAGCTAGCTACGGTTGTTAAAGCCCTACACACTGCGCGACTTCAATCACGGCATCTGCATCGATGTCGAATGGTAATTCTCGCATTGGCACCCTCCCGCGCGGCATCTATCACGCTCTAACAGGCTGTGGAAAAAGGATCGGAGATACCCGTTTTGAATCTGCTTTGTGCTCGGTCTGATTCTGATACGTTCCGTGAACAAAACAGTTTTTCAACAGCCTGCTAAAGGTGCCATTGACTGATCGCCATCCGGTCGCGCGGATACTTACCAAGTCGGGCGCCGTCTACGGATGGGCCACCATCAAAGAAGCCACGGAGCGTTTCAGGTAGACCAGCTACATGCTAACATCCGGACGGCAAGCAGCTCGAAATCCGATGTAGCTGCCAATATGAAGCTTTAATTACACGATGCATAAATTTTTAATGTTAAGGAATAGCGATTGGCAACTACGTCCCCGAAGATCGCGTAATATTAGGAAACCCTAACATCTCCTCGCGCGTACTGTATGTACAACCGGCACGTGCCTGTTGTCCTTATTTAGGCAACCACAAGGAGAGTGTCATGGCTAGTATCTTCGAGAGAACCGCCAAAACCTTGGCGAGTGGTGCAATTATCGCGGCCCTGTGCATGCCAGCAAACGCCGCCGGAATTGGCGTTGGTGCCGGCGCATCTGTAGGCGGCAGTGGCGGAGTTAACGCCGGGGCCGGTGCTTCTATCGGCGGCTCGGGTGGGATCAACGCGGGCCTTGGCGCATCGATCGGTGGGTCGAACGGCGTTGATGCTGGCGCAGGCGCATCGATCGGAGGCTCCAATGGCATCGATGCCGGAGCTGGCGCATCGATCGGTGGGACCAATGGCATCGATGCGGGTGCCGGCGCGACCGTCGGCGGCTCCGGCGGTGTTACGGCAGGTCTGGGCGCGACCGTCGGGGGTACCGGTGGCATCGGCGTCGGCGCAGGTGTTGGGGTCGGCAACGGCATCGGAGCGGGCGTAGGTGTCGGCATCGGCGGTGTTCCGGGTACTCCTGGCACCCCTGGCACCCCGGGTACTCCTGGCGTCCCAGGCGTTACTCGCGTCTCGAGTGCTGTCGCCCACATGTCGAGCGCGCAGTTGACGCGGATGAAGAAGCGTTGTGCGGACGTGCTTGGCAACCAAGACGCATATGATCGCGATCTGCGCCAACTTTGCCTGCTGATTGCGGGTCGCTAGCATCCCTACACTCGATGGGAAGAAAGTGTCGATTTGGCCGTGAGGCTATTGTTGCGCTCTCCTGGCCTCCAGCCAGTCAGAAAGTCCGTCACCCTCTATGTGGCGGACTTTTTGCTGTTGTCGACTTTGGAACGTGAGAGCTTGAGTGCAAAACCCAGCAATTGACCAGAGCCGTATGGGAGCACGGGCGGGCCGGATGTGGAGTGCCAGGGGGTCATCCCAGCACCGGGGTTCGTTGCGGCGGAAATTGGGAGACTCGCAGGTATTATGCCCCGCCGCAATACGGCCTTCGCCAAGCCACCCTCAAACCCTCGCGGCCGCTGGATCCGGCCGACCGACTTTTTCGTTTTTGGAACCATTTCAGCGCACGCTAATTTAATAGTGTGTTGAATCGCGTGTGCGGGTCAGTTCATGCGTTGAAGTAATTTGGATTGGAACCCGAACCTCGTAAGGCAACGACTGGAGCCACAAAGTTCCACGGCTGTGAATATAGCAGCGAGGATCGCGGTTAATGACGTTCAGAGATGAATCATCTGCAGGGTCTAGGGGCCGACCGGATTGGGTCTACTTGAGCATGCAGCACTGGAGGTGGTGCTCTATCCCGTTATGCGCATTTATGTTGTGGCTGGTAACTCCGGCAGACAAGGGCGCCGAAATGCAGCAGCAACTCGTTGCAGCGCACGGCGAATTGGGGGCGGTAAAGGCGAAATTGGACGTGATGCAGCGCGCCGCAGGGGTCGCGGACGTGCGGGTGCGTACAATGACCAACACAGCAGCCGAGCAAGCACGCCTCCTGGAACAGCAACGCAAACGAGGCGATGCACTGGCGCTGGATCTGGGGGTTGCGCAACAGGCTGTAGAAGAGCTCAAAGCCAAAGCCGTTCTCGCGGATGAAGCGCGTCACACATTGGAAGTATCTCTGGCTGAGGATAACCGCGCTCTCGATGAGGAGCGGCACAAGGCTGAGCTCTCCGAACACGAACTCGGCACAGTACGCCAAACTAGCGATGCTAACAAGACAAGCGCAGATCGGGCTGCGGTCGAGTGGGCCAATGCGGTAAGGGACCGGCAGGCGGCCGAAGCCGCCTTAACGGGAGCTAACCATGCACTCGAATTGGAACGCGCACGCGCGGACGCTGCAGCACGTGATCTCGACAGTTCTCGGCAGGAGCGCGACGCCGCAAAGCAGGGTTCGGTAGAGTTGCGCGCTGCTTTGGAGCAAGAGCGCCAAAAGGTTATCGGTATGGCCGATGAGCTAAGCGCTGCGCGTAAGGCAATTGATATCGTCAAGGCCCAAAGTGAGCGTCGTACTTCGCGTGCGGATCGACCGCCGAAAGTGCGTGCCGCCGCAGGTGCACCCGCAGGCTTAAGCAGCCAACCGGCCCTTCAACCGGGGTTGCAGGAAAAACACAAATTGAAGGTCCAAAAATCATCGAAACGGGTTCTGGTGGCGACCATCCCTCTTCCCGACGCATTGCTCCCAACCCCGCCAGGCCCTCGCTAGGAGGCTAAGAGGGCAGCTACGAAGTAAACGTATGCAGGAGGAGTTTCGTAATGTGTAAATACGTGGCAGCCGCATTGATGATCGGAATCGCGGTTGGACCTGCCTCGGCCCTTGACGTGGGTGCTGGCGGTAAGGTCGGCGGTCTCGGGGTCGGTGCGGGATTGGGCGCCGGTTCGCAAGGCGCCTCTGTGGGGGTGGGGGCGAGCGCTGGCGGAGTGGGCGGAACAACCGTTGGGGGATCGGTCAGCACCGGCAGCGGGTCACTCGGCGTAGGCGTTGATACTGGCGGCAACCTCGGTAGCGCAAGCGGAGGTCTATCGACAGGTATCGGCACCGCCGCGCCGGCGGGTACTGTCGGCAGCCCCGCCCCAGACAATACTGCCATTCCTTCGGCCACGAGCGCGACACAAAACATGGACCTGCCACCCACCCTCAGGCCTTCCAGCGCGGATCGCGGCGAGCTCGGGCGGGTCACGAAGGGCTATCCATTTGGCCCCCTGGCATCGCTGAAAGCGATACCCGGGACGCCGCCTGCAGTCGTGAGCGCCTGCCGCGCGGCGATTTTGTCTTCTGCGACGCCCCTTGGCGCCGCGCGTGTTTACGCGGTAAGTGCTGGTCCGTTGCGCCAACGTCGAGGTGCACTGATCGCGCCGATCAAGGTGCGAATAGACTACAACGCCAGACAGGGCGGCATCGAAGTCCGCCAAGCGAAAGTCAGCTGTCGCCTCGATGCGGGGGGAAGGGTAACCGCGGTATTATAGTCTGCGCCTGACGGCTGCCCGTCCGCTGACCATGCCACAAAATGACCCGGATGATGGCGACGGGGACTAACGCAAAAAACCCCGCGGCCTCGGGCAGAGCAACGGATCTTATGTTGTGCCGGAGTGATACTCCGCGCGGGCTTTTCCATCTCACTGATCTTGCCCTTTGGCCAGCGACATGCACTGCGAAGCCATCACTGGCGACAGGCCCTCTTGTTTCTCCAGCCATGGGCCGAAGTGGCCGTGGGGCAATGACGCCTGAGCCGCGAGCAGCCGGCGGCCGATGGCGAGCTTTTGCTCGACGGACATATGCTGTCGGGGCATCGCGCGATTATCCGGCATCCTTGGGCTCAACGTTGCTTGATCTTTGCGCATACCGCCGCAAAGAGGGCTTACCGATACCTGACGCAACGTAACGACTCAGCTATGTCTTGAGGTGCGGCGGACCTGAAGAGGACCGTCTTGGCCGGCGCCATTCGGGTAACCTCCAGAGAGGGCGCCGGCCTTTCCCCGGAAATCGGCACACGTGCCCCTACTTGGAACCAAATTGGTCTCGTCCCGCTTTGGCACTATTGGATTGGCATCTTAATTGCTCCTTCAGACTAGCCAGACTTAGGGCCGGAGCGCTGGCGAAGGGGGCGACAATGGGTCTAGCCGAGAACTTGTGTGATGTTACGTTCACATTCGATTGTCCGTACTGCTCGCATCCGACCGTAAGGAAGGGCTCCGCGCTAAGAACAATCGCGCACTTCAGATGCGAAGGGTGCAACGCAAAAGTGCGGATGACTTATTCGCAGAAGCTAGCGATGTTCGAGCGGCATAGCCGTCTAGCCAATCGGTAAGTGTTCCGTCCGCCCGGCGCTAGCACTTCTCTTTCACCTTCGGCGTGATCTCCTCGACTCTCACCTTGTCGCCGATCTCTCTCGCCCAGACCAGCGCCTTGGCCATGTCCTTGGTGGTCAGAACGGTGCGCCAATTTGGCGTCTCGAACACTCTCACGATGTAGGTGGATGCCGGGTCGTTGATCATCACTTCCCCTATCCAGTGGTGGAAGCCCGCGCTCTCGGCCAGAGGCGCGTAGGCCGATCGGAGGCCCGATCGTCGGTCAGGGCGATGGAGGACACCAACCAGCACAACATTTAGGAGTAGCTAATGTTCCGTCAATCTCGCAATTTGTTGGGCAACAAGCTTTCGTCGGCAATCGGCACTGGCCACCTAACCCGACGGGGGATGTCAGGTGGCTACCGTTTTCCAGCCAGAATGCGGGCCTCCCGCAACAGCGATGCCCAATTGAGCCCAAGGAAGTCGATAAGCTCCCGGGCTTGATCTTCAGTAATGCCAGTCTCACTGACCAACCTGCGGACCACACCGTCCGCTGCACCCGGTGGCTTCCGTTGCTCGTCGCTCATCAAAGTTGTCCCTAGGCGACACAACGCAACTTACCGTTACAGGTTCCTTTCGGAATGACTCGCTAACCGACTGTCGGAAGCGTACAATGATGTATCGGCGATCAGGCCAAGGGCTTCGCTGATTGAGAGACATATCGCACTCTCGCCCTGTGAGGCGTTGAGATGCTTAGTCGGATTTCCCAAAGCCAGTTCCTGAGTCCGGAAGACTTGGCAATCTGCCAGCGCGTGTTCGATAAAATATGCGCCGATTGCAGATGGGATTACGCTTCCAGCGACGCCGAAGCGCTGGCGACCGTTGTGATATCTGTCTTTCAACGCGGCGTAGTCAACGAAGCTGATTTGCTGGCAGAGATGCAGGCAAGGCGCACTGATTTCGAGCGGCGCGCCGGCTGACCCAGCCGTAGGGGAATGGCTACACCTTAGCCTTCCGCCAGCCTGCCCACCACGCTTGCCATTGCGGACAAAACCAGCGCTCGCCCTTGGCTGGATTGACGACCGTCTCATCGTAATAGCGTTGACCTGGCATGTGATAAATGCGCTCGCCTGTCTCGACGCTGATATTGCCTTTGATGTTGCACCCATCCGGCGCGCCGGAGCCGCCCTGTCGATGAACGGTAGGGAGGGAATGCTGTTCGGCTTGCGGTATGAGGTAGCTCGCTCCAGCAACGCCACAAAGCAAGATCGGGATCAACGCCCGCCGCTCCAATAGCGAACGTCTACGCCGTCTCTTAGGCTGCCTTTTGCCCTTGGAGGCCCATAACCCCTCTCCCTCGGGAAGAATGCGGCTAACGCCGCTAGGAGTCCAGTCGGGCGTTACCCAGCCGTAGGCGGCCTAACCGGTCCCGTGGTGCTCCAATGGATGAACGGGACTTCCTTCCCGGTCACTTCCCGCACTGCCCCCAACAGCGCCTCATGCAGGACACGCGTTGCCCGGTAGTGGTCGCAGTGTGGCGAAATGAACGGCTTGATGATGCTTAGGTGCAGCGCTTCCGCTGCCGCCAGAAAGCGCTCGATTTCAGCCTCCGATAATTGCTTTGACGGTTTTGACCTAGCCATTGCGACACCTTTGAGAGTCGCCCCACCCAAGGACAATATTCCTACTGCTGCACTGCCAGTCAATAAAAAGCCCGCCGCCGAGGGTTTGGCGTCGGGCTAAAGCGTAGGGACAGGGCCATGGAGATGGCCACATGGCGATGATGCGCTTGGTCCGTGAGCGAGACCTTAATCACACCCTGACAGTTTTATGGGGTGCGTCGAATCTGTGCATAAACCATCACATCTCGGAACGGACTGGGAACGATCAACCCGTTCGGCTGCCGTCGCGTCGATGCAACGCCTCGAAGATGACTTCGAAAACGCTCCAGACCTCTTCATTGATCTCGTCAGGCTTGATCCCTGCTTCCTGGGCGGCTTTCATCATTTGATCTGCCAAGTCGCTGGCGGCGATTGGGTCGCCTGTTCTGGCAATCGGCAAATGTTCCGCCACCCAATTGTTGAGGAAGTCCAACCCACGGGCGCTCATTCGGGCAGTCCCGGGTCGTAGTGCACGATAGCATCGAGGATCGTGCGGTAGAGGCTGTCGACTTCCTCGTCTATCTCTATGCGCTTGATACCGATCGCTCCGGCGTCGGCCAACAGCTGGTTGGTAAGCTCGTCAACCGAGATGACATCAGCTTTCGTCGTCTCAGGGACGTTGGTGGCAATCCATTGATCCAGGAAGTTGATGCCGCGTGTGCTCATTTGGCCTAATGTTGCCCCTTCAATAGCCTGGCCTCGCGGAGCAAGGACGAACGGTCGGTGCCAACCACGTTGATGAGTTCTCTGGCCTGCGCCTCGGTAATTCCCGTCTCGCGCGCGAGGAACCGGACAAGAAAGGCCTCCTCTTCTTCCATCCGCGCCCGGTTCTTCCGCTTACCGTTTCCAACTGAGTTTAGATTTGATGGAGTTCTACGCGTTGCCTGTGGCCTTGGTTCAGATTGCAAGACCACCATGCCGGCTTCTTGTACCGCAGCGAGAAAGGCCTGGCGGGCCATTTCGATCTCTTCTGAGGTATTGATCTGACCTGTACAGGCTTGCAGTGCAGCTCGGTAGAGCGTCCCGTGCTCGGCGGGCCATCGCTCCATCATAAAAATCGCCGCCTCAGACACGCTGACGATTGTGCGAAACGCGCCCGGCGTCGCCGCCTCAATGATCACGGGTTCCCCAAAGAACGGATCGCGCATGCCTTGGCCCTCGATGTCCAAGCGAACGAAGGAAACGACAACTCGTTCCATCCACGCCGCGCCGCTCATCTTATCATTCCTCGCGAAAATCCTGCAACGAAGCGTGCCGCAAATCCTCCTCGCCGCGCAAGTGCTTCACGCGGCCGATGATGCCCGGCTTGACCCATTGCGTCGCCGGTCGCTTCATGCCCTTGGGAGCCGGACCAACGTGCTCCTGGACCCGCTTCCACAGGCGCTCACGGATCTCACGGCTCGAATTGATGAAGGCTGAACCGATATATTTCCCTGTTGCACGGTCAGCCATTAGCGCGAAGGCCGGCTTCCCCGGCTCACGCTCGACCCCCAGGAGTTTGTATTCGTCGATCGCGTAGCACTTGGCCTTCAGCCAGTTCATCGACGGACCGCTGCGGTATCTGCTGTCGCGGCGTTTGGAGACCATCCCCTCGAGCCCGGCCTGGTCCAGGAGGTGAAATATGGCCGTCGCGTCACCCGGCAGAGGCTCGCTAAACTGGATTCGCCCGCCGGGCTCGATCATGCTGTGAAGTATCTCGCGCCTCTCTTCGAGCGTCATATCGCGCAGGTCATGGCCATTCAGGTGGAGCAGATCAAAGGCGACGAAGTAAAGGTCCTGCTGGCGGCGCGAGATCGCCTGGCGCAATTCGCCGAAGTCGGACAGGCCGGCTGTGTTGAAAACGATGATCTCGCCGTCGATAATTGCGCTGTCAGCACCAAGGCTCTTCGCCTCTTCCACCAGGTTACGGTACTTCGCCGTCCAGTCGTGGCCGTTGCGGGTGTAGATCCGCGTGCCGTCTACGTCGATGATCAATTGGGAGCGGTAGCCGTCGAACTTGACTTCGTGAATCCAGTCGTCGCCTTCCGGAGGCTGCTCAACAAGGGTCGGCATCAGTGACGGGACGAACTTCAGACGCATAAACTGACTCGCAAAACGGCGATTCAATTAGAATGAGCTGAGATGGTTCCTAAACACCAAAGCCAGTATCTCGTGGGTAAGTGACACTCACGCAGGTTACGCGTAAACACGCCGAGCCGCTGCATGGAGGGGATGATGCAAAGTAGGAAGCCTACGGAGGGTGACGGCCGGTAAGACGTCATGGAATTTGCGGCCAGGCATGGACTGACCGCCAAATCCGCGCAAATCGTTTTGATGATTAATGGGCCTTCCAGAGAGCGCTGCGATGCTGCGGCTGCCGCGTTCAAGGAAGCGCTTGGCCAGAAGGCAGCAAAGTGCCTGTCCGACCGGCTGAAGCTCGACTGATCATGGGCTCCGGAGTCCCGCTCCGGCCCCTCACTCCAGCACTGGAACCACTTGCCCAGATCGAAGTTTCCTGTGCGCCTCGCGTCGAGGCTCAACAAGGGAGACACAACTATCGCGACGACCAAAGCGGCCTCCAACAAGGGCCTAAGCGAACTGTTCCACGACACGCTGAAGGACATCTATTTCGCCGAGAAGAAGATCCTCGCGACCCTGCCGAAGATGGCGAAGGCCGCGCAGAGCCCCGATTTGAAGGCGGCGTTTGAAAAACATCACGGCGAAACCCAGGAACACGTCGCCCGCCTCGAGGAAGTTTTCGAAGTGATTGGCAAGAAGCCGCAGGCCAAGACCTGCGCCGCCATTGTCGGCGTCACCGATGAAGGCGCCGAGATTATGGAAGAATATAAGGGCTCTCCTGCCCTGGATGCCGGCCTGCTGGCCGTTGCACAGGCAGTCGAGTATTATGAGATCTCGCGCTACGGGTCCATGAAGACCTGGGCGAGCGAACTCGGCCTGGATGAAGCTGTGTCGATCCTCAACCTCACGCTGGGCGAAGAAAAGGCGACAGATGAAGCGTTGACCGCGCTTGCTGAGTCGGCCGTGAACGTGGCCGCCGAGGCTGCTTAACGGAGCTTGTACTCACCTGCTCTCGTAACTTCCCGAGCCCTGGCGATCGATCGCCGGGGCTCAAGTCAATCCAAGCCAACACGAAAGGAGAAGATCATGGAAATTATCGACCACCCGCGTGCTGCAAGGTCGGGAAGCCCATCTGGTTGAATTCCAAGGCGAAGGAGGTGAACAAGTGCGGGTCACGCTCGCAGCTGGCGAGACTGCGCGAACCGACGACCAGCTCGTGGACGTCGCCAAGTCGGTGCTGGTGCAGGTAGCGACCTTTGGCTTGGAGACGGCAGCGCCACAGGAAAGTCCTGAACCCGCTGCGCAGAACTCTAATGTGCCCGTCGACGCCGACAGCTACACACTTGAATATCAGGAGGATGGAGTGGTCCGCCAACTGCCCGGTATCAAGCTGCCTCACCTTGGGGCGGTCGAAGAGGAAGTCCTCAGGTCGGCCGAAGATCTATGGCGTGATGCCCTTGACAATAACAGGTCGCCAACTGGTTGGGCCGTGCGCGCGCGATGCCCATGGTACGATCGTGGCATCAATAGACTATTCAGAATTGCAGTCCGCGTCTGACGACGCCATGGGAGGATGACATGGGATTCTTCGCGAAACTATTTGGCAAAAAAGCTGCTCCTGAAAAGTCAGGTGACATGCGCAAGAAGACCGGTGCCGGCCCTGCCATCGCTGCGCATTCAAAGGATGCAAAGGCCAAGGCGCCAACGGGACAAAACCATGCAGCAGCTGCAAAGAAGAAATGACGCGGCCGCCTAGGGCGGTGTCCCCCTGCCCGAGATTGGTTGGTGCTAATCGCCTACGCCTGCGCGAGGATTGCTTTCTCGGCCCGCTTACGAGCGCCTACATGAAAAGTTGGACAATCATCACCAATGCCGCTGCTGCCATCACGGCTGTGGCAATCCAGCCAATGATACGCATGACCAAAGGAACAGTCACCTTGCCCATGACGTCGCTGCGCGCGGTCATCAGCATCATCACCGCCATGACCGGCACAGCGACGATGCCGTTGACAACGGCGCTCCAGTAGAGTGCTTTGAAAGGGTTGATCGGCGTGAAATTGAGGCACACGCCAATGATCGTTGCGAGGGCAATCGTCGTATAAAACGCCTTGGCTGCCAGCGGCTCACGTTCGAGGCCGACAGGCCACTTCCGCGCCTCGCCGAGGGCGTAGCCTGCCGAACCGGCAAGGACGGGGATGGCGAGCAGTCCCGTCCCGATAACCCCGAGAGCGAAAATGGCAAACGCGAATTCACCAGCGACCGGCCGCAGGGCTTCGGCGGCCTGGCTGGTGGACTCGATGTCGGTAATGCCCTTGGCGTGAAGGGTGGCGCCAGCTGTGATCATGATGGCAAGGGCGACGATGTTGGAAAATGCCATGCCGACATAGGTATCGAGCCGTATACGCTCGATGGCATTCTGCGCCTGCTCAGGTGCTTTCTTCAACGGCTCGCGCTTGGGCTTGGCCTTTTGGTCTTCGACTTCTTGCGACGCCTGCCAGAAGAAAAGGTAAGGGCTGATGGTGGTGCCAAAAATTGCGACCACAGCCGTCCAGAACGATGCATCAAGCTTGAATTTGGGGATGAACAAGCCTTGGGCGACCTCGCCCCACGGCACATGCACGAACAGGACCGTGCCGAAATAGGCGAATAGCGACAGGGTAAGCCACTTCAGGATGGAGACATAACGGCTATATTTAAGGAACACCTGCAGCACGACGGAAACGGCGCCAAACAGGATGACGTAGAGCAGCGCGGGGCCGCCGATGATGAGTTTCAGGGCATCGCCCATGGCACCGAGATCGGCGCCGATGTTGATGATGTTGGCGATGAGCAGCAGCACGACGACCGACTGCAGCAGCCAGTTTGGATAATACTCGCGCATGTTGCCGGCGATACCGCGCCCGGTGGTGCGGCCGATGCGGGCGCTAATTTCCTGTACGACCGACATCAGCGGATAGCTGAACAGCATCGTCCAGGCCAGGCCGAACCCGAACTGAGCGCCAGCCTGAGAATAGGTAGCGATGCCGCTCGGATCATCGTCAGAGGCACCCGTAATAAGGCCAGGACCGAGGACGCCGAGCAGCCGTGGCTTTGAAGGTCCAACGACCGACTTACTTGGTTTCGTGCTCATGAACGCCTCCCCTGCCCCAATTACGTTAGTAACTCCGCATGTGGGGAAAAGCTCCACTCACAGCCTGCCATAGAACCATTTGCAAAAAATCAGGGCGGAACCGGCGCAAAGCATGGGTCCGGCAATGGTAAGGTTGGGGTAGCCGGGAAATGTCCGCTCCAAGATCAGGACGCTCACGGTACTGGCCAGCGCGATTGCCACACCAGCCCCGGTCAAAAAAATCACTTTCTGCAGCGGGGTCACGAGTCCTCCACAACGTTTGACGTCGCGCAGCGTCCGCCACTCACTGGAACGATTTTCGTGCACTTTCGTTCGCTTCATCAATCCGAAGGGGTGCTGTTCATGAACGACGCCTTTTTCGACGTTCCGCTGATCGTCGAGTCAAAGCCAGGCGAGTTCCGGAGGTTGACCAGCGTGTCGCAGGCCGCCGTATTTATGATGGAGCGTTGGCCCGAAGAACATGGGCCGCGATATCGCGCAGCGCTCCGGGCCTGTACCGGGCGACTAGCCTCGACCGACGACGTCGAGAATGCCCGACGCGCCTTCCTGGCGGCAGCCAGGGAAGCTGGCTTGGCAGTGAAGGACGAGAATGAAGATGCGGATCTGGAGCAGCCGAGCGACCTTCGGGGCGCGCCGCCGTCACCGGGTGACCAGAAGCGGCGGGAGCGTGCTCGCATGGTGGAGGAAGAGGAGTTTCTGGTCAGATTCTTGGCACGCGAAACGGGCATTACGGAGGTGCAAGCCCGCGAGCTGATTAACATGATAGGCATTGACTGGGCGTCGCTGCTGAGAGAAGCGAGGAGTTTGAAAGCCCAGCATTGAGATGCTGGCCATGTGGGCTCACAAGCGCAAGGGGATTCGCCTCGCGTGCTCAAAACGAGGCTGGCTGCCCGAGGGCCACATAAATGGCTTTGGCAAGTTCCTCCGGTGCACTGGGTTTCATCACCCACTGACCACTGAGAAAAATCGGGTCATGAAGCTGGGGTAAAATGCCCGAATGGATGATGAACGGAATATTGCGATCCATGAGCATATGCGCAACTGCATCGCAGGCTCCGTCGCGCAGTTCTAGGTCGAGGATGGCTATGTCGGGAGAGTGGTTTTGCAGCCACTCCAAAGCGTCGGCGCAGGTAGTCAGGACTTGCACGACGTTGAAGCCCGCGCTTTGAAGCTGGTCTTCAATGTCGATCGCGATCAGCGGCTCATCTTCCAAAAGAACGACAGAAACAGCGGTCTCGGTGTCCATAGAATTACCCCGAAATGTGGGACAAACGAACGGCGCTTTTTTGGCGGTAGGTAGGTCGATACGCTATCGCACGCAAGGGGTGAATCAAGTGGTTTTTCGGCTCCTGCTAAGGGGCCCGCGGCATCCGCAAGAGGGCCAAGCCTCGGCATCGCGTGCGGCCGCACCTAACCCTCTTGCAGTGGCTACCCCCCGGACCTCGCCGGTCAGGCAGGGGTGCAGGGGCACCCTTTCATTCCGCAAGGGGCGAGGAACGAAATACAGTGCACGCCGTTGCGCTCGAGCTTGAGGGATAGATGCCAAGTGAGAAGGGACAACTCACCATGGGCGACGACAAAGGCGACGGCTCCCGCATGACGGAGCGCGATAAGCTCGCAATTCACCTGGCCAAGGAAACCGGTATCACCGAGGAGCAGGCGCGAGGCCTCATCAGCATGCTGGGCACCGACCGCAATTCCCTGCTCCGGGAGGCCCGGATAATCTTTCGCCAGGGCCATCGATAGAGTGGACGGGACGGACTCTACTCCACAAAATCGCAATATCGTGTTTACGCTTGAGGCGCCCTCCCCGTCATGGCCGACAGTGATAGGGACGGCCGTTGACGAATTTAGTGGTGCCGTAGGTGGCCGGGCCGCAGGTGATGGCGGGGCTATCCGCTAGCCGCCTGTGTACGGAAAACGACCGTTTCGCGAACAGCGGTAACTGTTCGGAACTTCTATCTCGTTTGCGCCACGGAGGGTCCCCTGCCCTCAATTTGTCTAGAGTCTCATTTTGGGCCGTACCGGACTGGCAGCTTCTGGCGTCCGCAAGCGAATAGCGGGCATTCCAACACAGATATCGCAAGGTCGTGGAATGGTGCGAAGCGGCCTCGTGACGACCAAAAGCCGAAGCTAGTCTAGGCTAGCCACAAAGCTCCTGACCGTATCGATGTCCTCGCTGGTTGCGATCACAACCTGTGGTCAGGCCTTGGCTATACGAAGTAGACGCGCGGGTAAGCTAGTCGGAATGTGGTAGAACGTGGGCTGCGAACCACGCTTCTAAGCGCATGAGATCATCGACCACTATCTGCCCACCTCGAGCAAGATCGATAATTGGATACCTGACACCCCTAGGATAATGATCCCCTCGATCGGCGCCTATGATAAGCCGAAAGATGGGCCAAAGCGTCGTCACATAAGAAATTGGTTCGCCCTCAAAGTGTGAACCGTCATAGTTAGAACAGACGATGCCACAGAGCGCCCCGCTCTCGTCAAAGACGGGACCGCCGCTCATTCCTCCGTCGAAACGGGTGCTGGCCTGATAACATGGGAACGGGATTGTCACGGAATCGCGACGCCATTCAAAAATCTCGCGTACCTGCCCTACGCTCACCATTGGCTCGTCCGTCAGGTTGAGTTGCAACCCGCCGGCTACGTTTCTGGAAACCTCGACTTTCCCCTTGCGATAGCCGAATGCGGCGATCGTCTCTCCGACAATTGGCGGAAACGGGGAAAGTCTCAACTGTTTAAAATGGTGCGGTCGCTCTGGGTGGCTTGTATGCGGATTTGACGTAAGGTGAAGCACGGCAAGGTCAGAAATTGGGTCGAGCACAGCTTGAACCACGTCCCAAATCCAATACTGCACCTCAGACCCAGCGAGGACGACTTGAAGTGCTACGAGATTGGCTTCAGTCGCACGTGGAGAATCAGAGAAATTAAAATCTTGGGGGCCAATCACATCCTCAAATACGTGTTTCGCAGTGATGGCGAGTGAACCTGCGACGACCGTAGCCGTGCCGAGCACCAATGGAGTGTCTGAAGACAAGTTGAGCACCAATCGGAGCCCGATTTCAGACAGAGGCGTGTCCGGCCTCTGTTCCTCGAAAGGCTTATCCAACGGGAAAATGGAGAGACGCGGTCGCCGCATTCGTGCCCTCAACAAAGGTGGATAGACAGCCTTAAATAAACATGCAGGGTCAGAATTGCATGGGGCAATAGCTCTACCTCATCTTTATTGTTTGCTCACATCAGCATGGAATGCATTGTGTCTACGCGGGAGGCCTCTCCTCCGGCTCCCGAACCAGCGCCCGCTGGCATTCCACGGCTGCAACTCTGTTGGCCTATCCTTTTGGAGATAACCATGACGCCAAAGGAAGTATTAACTCTTGGTAGTAGTCTGCTGGGGGCTATGGGATTCTTCATAACCGCTTATGATCTGTGGCCGGAAATCGGTTTACACCGCGCTCGCAGAGCCTTGGCTATGGCCAAGGCTGGATTGGAGGTGCCATTTATAGCTCAGCAAGACAAGCTGTTGAAAAAAAGTCAGATCAGACCTGAAGACTGTGGAAGATCCTTTAATATTGTAAACTCTCAGTTCGTCAGCAAAATGGTGAGAGGCTATGGTTTAAATGACGAGATGGCGAACCGCATTGGAAAGAATCTCGACATTGCCGATAGCGCACTTCCTAAATCACTAAGGGAGCTTCTTTCATTTTTACAGCTGAGGGTATGGCTTATAAACCTCTGACGGTAAACGATTATTTAGCAATCCAGTCAGAGCTTGTTCCGGAAGTTAGGCGGTACTTCGAGATTGAAGCGCGATTTGTGGATAGCGATGTCGATTTCCCAACAAGATGGCGGCCTCCGCTCAGCCTCGGGATCGTGTTACTCGGAACTTCCTACCTCTTGCAATTGCTTGCCGCCATGAGAGCGCCCGTATGAGGCCGTCCTTCTGGTTCGGACCGACAAACAAAGTGACGCAGCTGCGGCGTGAGCGCAACGATATGAGGCGTACACCCTGAGGTGACACCGTCGAAGCGCGACGACCGCGTGTGGCGCAACCGGAACCTTCAGCGGGTCGCCGGAGATTTTTGCTGTCGGGTAACCGCAAATTGAACTCTACGACCGAGATGAGGCGCAAAGCAGCCGGTCATATACGTACGATTGCCGTCACCTTCGGGCCGAAAGTAAAGCAAGCCGAAGGTAGCTGCTGATCCATTACGGGGCTAACAGACTACCGGGTATGGTTCATGATCGACCGCCAACCTATAACGGACTGCCACCCGTAAAATATTCCGCCCAAAGAGTTCGCGTCCTTGCCCCCGCCACACTGCGGGGAACGATGCTCTCGGCAGGGTTTGACGATGTTCCGATTCCTTCTGATTATGCTGTTGGTTGTGGTGTTGCCGGCGGCGGCGATGGCCGAGAAGCGCAGCGCGCTGGTCCTCGGCGACGGCAAGTACCAGTCGGTGCGCGAATTGAAGAACACGGTGGCTGACGCCACGGCGATGAAGGATGCGCTGCGGGCGCTCGGTTTCGACGTGACGCTGGAGATCGACAAGGACCTGCGCCGCACGCGCCGCGCACTCAAGGATTTCAGGCAAGATGCCGCTGGTTCCGATGTCGCCCTGGTCTATTTCGCCGGCCACGGCGCTGAGATCGACGGCGACAACCGGCTTCTTCCGACCGATACGGATGTGTCATCTCTCGACTCGTTGAAGGCGACCACCTTGCCGTTGAACGAGGTGCGTGACACCGTGACCTCGATCGCCAAGGTCGGGCTGGTCATTCTCGACGCATGCCGTGATGACCCGTTCGGCGCCGGGGATGGCTCGGGCCGTTCGGCCGTTGCCATCGCCAAGAGAGTGGCCGGCAGCGTGAAGCCAGGCCTCGGCCGGGTTGGGCGCGCGGAGAACGTGCTGTTCGCCTTTTCAGCCGCTCCGGGGGAGACGGCTGCGGATGGTGATGGCGAGCATTCGCCGTTCAACGCGGCGCTGACCAAGTATCTCGGCACCGAGGGACTTGAGATCCGCTCGGTGCTGACCCTGGTGCAACAGGAAGTCTATGACCAGACGCGTGGCAAGCAGCTGCCCTATATCGAGAACGGCCTGCCGCAGCTGTTCTTCGCCGAGAAGTCGGACAAGCCGCTGCCGGAACGCGAGCGTTTGCTGCTCGCCATGGCCGACATTACCCCGGACCTGCGTACAGAGATCGAAACGATCGCGGCGGGGCACGACATGCCGTTGGCACCCCTCTATGGCGCGGCTATCGAAAGCGGACTCGCCCAAGCGGCCAGGGCCGACCAGGTTGCTCAGCTGGGCCAAGCCGCCGATGCGTTCGTGAAGACGCGAAACGATTTAAAGACGCTGGCGTCCGACGATCCCGATGTGGTGCGCCAGCGCGCAGAGGCGGAAAACAAACTCACCCTTGGTGAGTTCGATGCTGCGCGCGCCGCCTTCGGCAAGGCCATCGGCATCGACGCCGCCTCGCGCGACAAGCTCAAGGCGAATTTCATCGAGCGCACGCTTAGCCAGGTAGCTTCGCTGTCCTTGCGTGCCGGCGGCTCGCTGGTATCGTTGAAGTACCAACTGGCGATCGAGGACTACCGCGCCGCCTCAGTTCTGTTCGACGACCTGACAGACACCGCACTATCGGACGGCGGCCTGAGAAACAAGATGATGGTTCAGTTCTATCTTGGCCAGACCCTGGCGACGGTGGGCAATGCAAAGGACGCGCTGACCGCCTATCAGCACGCAGTGCAGACAGGCGAAAGTCGTGTCCGTCGAGACCCGCGCAACCTGAGTGGACAGCGTGAATGGTCGGCCGCGCTCGTACGCCTGGCCAACAGCTTGCGCGACAGCGGCCAGGCCGACAAAGCGTACGATGCCTACAACTCCAGCCTCGTGGTTATGCAGCGTCTCGTCGGGGCGGACCCGCACAACGCACAGTGGGAAAACGACCTTGGCGCAAGCCTCCATGGTATCGCGCTTCTGGAGACGGACCGAGGAAATCTCGCGGAGGCTGAAAGGCTGCACCAGCAGGCCGCGCAAGTGTCTCGCGCGCTCATCGCGTTGGAGCCGAACAGTCCTATCCATCGAAGGGAACTGGCTGTGGCTCAAATGAGCCTGGGCGATCTCGTTGGTAGCGTCGGCAATTCGCAAGCCGCGCTGCCAGCATACCAGGACGGTTTGAAGACGCTGGAGGAAGCGGTGGCGCTGGCGCCGCCCAACACCTTCAATCAGGACCTGGTGGTGATGCATCTGCGCGTCGGTCTGACATTGCTGCACCTGCGCCGGAACCAGGAAGCCGCTGCCGAATTTCAGCAAGGCGAGGAGATCGCTCGGCAGGACATCGAAAACGATCCGAACAACGACGATTTCGCCAGGGCCTACGCGGCGGCGACGAGCCAACTCGCCGCTGCACAGTTGGCGACCGGCGACGTGCTCGGAGCTGTCGCGACGTACCGGCGGGCAGTCGCTTTTATTGGTCCAAATGCAAGGGATAAGAAAGGCGAATGGCTAAAGCTCGCGGCAATCGGCAATGGCGGCCTGGGCGATGCCTGCGCGGCCGTTCGAGACGTGAAATGCGCGTACGATGCCTATCATAATGCTCTTGAAGAGCAGACAGCGCTGGTGCATTCGGATCCAAGAAATGTCTTTGCGCAGATGGCGCTGGCGCTCTATCACAAGAAGCTAGGCGATGCAGGCGAGAATCGCCGCGCGCACTACCAGGCCGCGCTGGACATTCTGCTACAGCTCAAAGCGGTAGGCGCCTTGCCTCCAGCCTATCAGTCTTGGATCGATCTGACGCGGCAGGCCGTTCAGAGCGCGCGCTGATGACTCCGACCGCTCTTGGGTAACTCACGACGTTGAATACCTAGCAGGTAGGAGTCAACTTGCGGCGAGCCCGCAATCTCTGGCGTGGTCGCCGGCACTGTCTGCTTACTGGCTTTGGTAAGGCTAACTTGAACGGCCGACATCAGGCGCAAACCGAACGAACACACTTACCCGTCCGCGAAACGTCGGATTCTGGGCATGTCCTCAGTTGTCTGACGCCATGGCAGCCTATTTCCTGGTGATGTTTTCCAGGCCAACAATGGCTTGAGCAAAGAAATCCTGGTTCTCACTGGCCAGAACCAGCAACCGCGAGATGGCTTCCACTCGCCATGTCGAGGGCGCGCGCCGAAGAAGGAATAAAGCCTCTTCGACCCGATACTCCTGGCTCGACGGCTCGTCGATGGTGGCGCCTTCAAGCACCGGGACATCCTCGGCGGCCACAAGGCGGACAGGCAGCTCGAGGGATATGCCGTTGGCACCTTTGATCTCGAGTGTGTAGACGCCTGGTGCCACGCTGGACATCGTCAGGTTCGCGTGACGATCATTTGTGACGTCCAGCACTTTCGCGGCGCCGCCATGTTCCTTGACCATGGTAATCGAATAGGGCGCCGTGCTGCCGACCCAGCGGATGGAAAGCGTATGGCTGGGGTCGATCGACTGCTCGCCAACGGCATAGACGCCCGGCATAATCAGATATTGAGAGGGTATCGTCTCGCGAGTGTCGCCGACAATGGCAGCTGCCATATCGCGCGTCTCTTGCCAATCCTTGCCGATGATACCAAGCGTAAAGTCCAGGAGGCGCTGAAACCTGCCGATCACGGGGACCTCGGGTATTTCCACGACATCGGGAAACTTGACCGAACGCACGGTGTTGTCCGGCATGTTGATCTCTGCGCTCACGCCGGCGCCAGGGCGCACGATATCGCCCGGCTGCAGGAAACAGCCGGCCTTTGCCGGCTGTGCATCGGGGCCGCGTTCGACGCTGAGCCATGTCTCAGCGCCGGCCTGCCGTTCGACCTTGATCACGCTTGCACGGGTGTCGGGGCCACATTCACAAAGTGGTGGTTTCTCGTCCTGCCCCAAGGCAGCTTGCACACAGGACAGGGCCACGGCGACAGCCATTGCGGTGCCCAAGGCGAACCGCTCGAACTTCCGGCGTACTTCGCACCGCTTGTCACACGCCATTCTGCCCCCTCGCGGCCCGTCTGCAGAATTCACTCGCTAGCCGGCGGAATATGCGGGCGGCTTCCAATCGCCTCCACCCAGGTCAGAGCCGCGGAAAGCGCCTCTCGGATGACCTGCAGGATAGAGGACATTCCCTCGAAGGCAACGGCAATGATCGGCGACATGACCGCTATGGCCGTTCCGGCCGCTAGGCTGGAGAATGCATGAACGGCGCCAAGAAAAAATACCGCAAGGATGGTGACGACAATCGCGAGCGCGGCCAGGACGAGTTTGGCGATGTGGTTGACAGGCGATTGCAGCCGCTCGTGTGCTTGATGGCCGGCGACATGGAAGACGGCGCCGATCGAACTGGCAAGGCCGATCAGCAGCAGCTCCCAGGCCCAGCCTTCATACTCGTCGACCAAGGTTCCAGAGGCGATCGCCCGGATGGCGTTGGCGTGCACCATCGCGCCTGGCATGCGCAGCCCCAGAGGTGTCGCATGCAGATCCCCGGAGGCGGCGTAGCCGCCGCCGATGACGACGACAGCCCCGTCCAGCAGCGACGGGTTCTCGCTCAGACGCTGTTGCAGTTCATCAGCTTCGATAGTCTGGAAGACGAATGGCGCATAGCTGTAGGCGGCGGTAACTGCGCTGCCCGGATCCGACGGCAGCGAAAACAGAATCCGCAGGACCGACAAGTCGTCATTGTCCGACGGCTCGTAAACGTGGTTAGCCACATTGAGGGGTTTGGCTTCGCACTTTGCGCTCGATCCGGGACGCGACGCCGGAAACAGACATGCAAGACCGCTTCGGTCGACTTTTGCGTCCATCAGCGCGGCGCCAAGCAGTCCAAAGCCGGAAATGCGCCGCGCCGCCGCGGGCGTATCCCCGCGTATCAGGTGCCAGGCATAGACCGAGCGCACGACATTGTCCGGATCGGGTTGGAGCAGCGGGGACGCAAACCAGAGATCCGGATGTGACGATGGCGAAGCATCGGGACTGCATTTGGAGTCGTCGAAAATGGATGGATAGGCCTGGGCAACCGGCCGTGCCGGATTCGAGGCTTCGCTTACCACCGGCCGCACGGCCAATACGGGGATCGACTTCGCGATCGAATATGTCTCGGCGCACAGCAGCTTGTCGGTGTCGCTCGCTTTGTCACCCACCTGTGGCGCGAGCTCGACGTCGAGCACCACAAGCTTCATCGGAGTTCGGCCAGCATTGGCGCTAGCAAGCGCCTTCAGCATCTCGACGAGTTCGTCGCGAGGCGTCGCGAAGCCGGTTGCGCAGGCCTCACCGCGAGCCTTGGCCCAGATACGACACGTCGCCTCACCGACATTGATAAAGACGTAGCGTACGCTCTTCTCCGACTGGACATCGGCCAGCCGTTCCCGTGCAAGTTCGCGCATGATAACGTCGGATACGCTGCGGTCGAGCGACCGCACGGCCTCGACATGCCGCAGCGCGGTCATCGCCAGACTGACCACAAGCGCCAACGCGCACAGCAATAGCCACTCTATTGCAAATGCCAGCAACAAGTTCTGCCATGGATGCGAGCTTGGTTCGTTGTTCACGTCGATCTGGTTTCTTGGATTTGGAGGTCGGCGGCATGCTCAAATCTAACGATAAATCATGAGTTCACGCCAACCGCGAGTCAATTGGCTGATAAGGTCTCCAGCGAACTGACGGGTGGATGGTTTGGTTGCAAGGTGAAGGCTTGACGACGGCGGTCGAAGACTTCGGTAGAAGGATTATCGGTTCGGCAGGTCCGCCGTCTATGTCTAAGTCCCACTGAGTTTGCGCCATTGAGCCGCCAGCGTCGACGCATTAGCATGGGGCGGATTTGGATCTCTCGGGCGGAAGGATGAGGATGGGCAGCAGGCATTGCGGGAGCATATTCGCGGTGCTGCTGGCGCTGTTCTTCGCCATGATTTCATATGCGTCTCCAGCCGACGCCGGTGACGCCAGGCCGATGCGCGGCGTGGCCTTGGTCATCGGCGAGTCCCGCTACGATAATTTACCCGCTCTGCCCAACCCGGCCAACGACGCCCGTGCTGTCGACCGGCTCCTGGGCGAACTCGGCTTCGACGTCACCTCGGTCACCGACGGCGACAAGGCCAAACTCGACCGGAGCCTGCAACGCTTCGTCGAGGACGCTGCGGGCGCCGATGTGGCGCTGCTCTACTATTCAGGACATGGCATCGAAGCCGGTGGCGAGAACTATCTGGTGCCAGTCAGTGCCGATCCATCGTCTCTCACTGACGCCGGCAAAACCCTCGTACCCTTGTCTGGCCTGCTGGCCGAGTTGAAGGCCAAGGTTCCCGTCGCCATCGTGCTGCTCGATGCCTGTCGCACCAATCCGTTCCCGCCAGGCGCAACCATCACCACGGCCTCCGGCCCGGCGCCCGTCGCCGCCGCCGGGCTCAACCTGACGCGCGGAGCTGCGGCTCTTGCCGATACCACTGATGCACCGCAGAGCCTGGGCGAGGTGATCGGCTTTGCCGCCGAACCCGGCCACGCCGCGCTCGACGGCGATGCTGGCGGCAACAGCCCCTATGCAGCGGCCCTGCTGAAACATCTTGCCGCTGGCGGCTTTGCTTTCGGCGATGTGATGACGATGGTGGCCGAAGAGGTTTATGTACAGACCGGCGGCCGCCAGCGGCCATGGATCAATGCCAGCCTGCGCCGGCTGCTCTATTTCGGCCTGTCGCCGGAACAGGCGACGGGTGACGATGCCGCCATCCGCGGCGAGCACCGCAAGCTGCTGCTCACCATCGCCACGACGCCTCCTGACACCAGGCGTATCGTCGAAGCCGCCGCCAATTCAGAAGCCGTCCCACTCGGCACGCTCTATGGTCTGCTTGCGGCACTTGGCACCGATGTGCCCAGCGATCCGCGCGAGCTGGACCGACTGCTGCGCGATCAGACCGAGCATCTCAAGACCATCATTGCGGAACGGCGGGCGCTGAAGAGCACCGACGTGGACATCGTGCGCCTGTCGGATCTCGCCGAAAAGGCGCTTGCCGACGGTGCGGTGACAGCGGCGATCCAGTTTCAGCAACAGGCCAAGGCGCGCGTCGCGCAACTGTCCAAAACCGTCGATCGGGCCGAGGCCGACGTGAAAACCAGGCGGATCGAATTCGCCGAAGTCTACAGCCGCAGCGGCGATACCTATTTCCTCGCCTTCCAGCAGATGAAGGCCGCCGACGACTACCGCAAGGCGTTCGAACAGGTGAAGAAATGGGACACCGGCCTCGCCTGGCATTACAAGCTGGCTGAAGCCAATGCCATCCGCGATTACGGTACGTTTCGCGGCGACAACAATGCCCTGCAAGCCTCGATGCAAACATTTGTCGAAGCCGCCAAACTGCTTCCCCAGGATCACCAGACACCGCAATTGGTAATGACCCAGAACGATTTCGGCCTGGCGATGTATATGTATGGGGAGCGCCAGAGCGACTCCGCGTCATTGGAGCAGGCCGTAGGCATCTTCTCCAACATCGTCTCCAGCGGTATCAAACAGGTCGATCCTTCGCTCTGGGCAGAGGCCCAATCCAATCTCGGCACTACGTTGATATCGCTTGGAACGCGCAAGAGCGGACCAGAGCAATATCAGCAGGCGGCCGTGGCTTTCCGCTCCGCCCAGCAGGTCATTTCGCGGGCGCAGCAACCTCTCAAATGGGCGCTGGCACGCCGGGGCGAGGCTGACGCGGTGGCCTGGATCGGCCTGCGTGGCAATGAGCCCGACCGGTTGCACGAGGCCGTCAATGCCTATGAGGACGTCCTGACGACGCTGACTCGCGACCTCGACCCACTCTCCTGGGCTGCGGTCCAGGATAGCCTCGGCAGTGCGCTATGGGCGATTGGCGATCGGCTGGATGGCAGCGATTTCCTGCAACAGGCCGTACAAGCCTATACCGCTGCACTCAGCGAAAACACTCGTGAGCGCGTGCCTCTCTGGTGGGCTGCGGGCCAGAACAATTTGGGCAATGCGCTCAGCTCGCTTGGTCAGAGAGAGCCAGGCACGCAAAGCCTGGAGCTGGCGGCCGACGCCTATCGCAGCGCGCTGGAAGAATGGACGCGCGCGCGCGAGCCCTTCAACTGGGCAACCGCGCACAACAATTTGGGGCACACCCTTGTGATAACCGGCCAGCGCTCCGGAAACGACGCGACCATTGAGGCCGGAATTGCATCCTATCAGGAGGCTTTGAAGGAATGGACGCGTCAGAGCGCGCCTCTGCAATGGGCCTCCCTACAGGGTGGCCTCGGCGTAGCGCTGTTCGGTCTCGGCCGCGATAGGGCGGATGAAAAGCTTCTCCGGGACGCGCGGCAGGCGACGCAGCTGGCTAGGACATTCTACCGTGAGGCCGGCTACCCCCAATTCGATGGGTCTTTCAGGGATCGCCTAGCTGAGATTGACCAAGCGCTGGCCGCGCTGAAGTAGCAATTGCATTTCAACCTACCGCGAGGGGATCGAGGCTACTCTGGACGGCCACGCTTCTCGCGCTGTTGCGCCTTGGACTCCCGGCAGAAGTCGGCTGAGCGGGTCTCCGCTCAGGGAGAAAGCCGGCATTGAGGAGCCGAGTGCTTCGACTATTCGCTCAGATGCGACCTCTAGCATTTTCGCCGGCAACGTCTGCTTTCAGGCGGCGGCAAGGCTGACCGCTACCGCCGAGATGCTGAAGGGTTTCGCGTGCCGTCAGGCGTACGAAAGTCTCTCATGCAGGAACCCGCGGGCCGCAGACGATTGCCTATGGGGATTTGTGCCTCGGGGTGTGCCAGCGCCTGTCGCGAACCTCCGCATAGGATGCGGTGGGCATTTCGTGGAAGCGGCTTCCGGGGCCAGGTCGCAGAGCCTGTAGCGTTGATTCCAGCGGGATTGGTGTGCGTGACGACCGGCGCTGCGGCAACTTGCACATAACATCCCGTTGACCGGCGCCGGCGTGGCGCGGTCATACGAGCAACTTGGCCATGCCGTGTCATGGGGCGTTCTCCCGGTTCGGCGCTCTTGAGGCAGGCGGTGCACGAGGCTGGCACCACCGTTCGAACCTCTCGATGATGACCATGCGTCCGCCGCAGCAAGGGCAAGGCGGGCGGACGTCAGTCGGTTCTTCCGGAGGGTCGTCTTCGGGCGGCGGAGCGTGGGCATCGTCGGTATCTGACGCCGATGAGGACATACGTCTTGGCCGTATCAGGGCACTCTCGCGGACAGCTGCCGCTCGTCACCGATCAACACTGACAATGGCTCAAGTCTCAAGCATTCCTGCTCAGCCTACAATTTCGTCGCAGGCTGGAGACCTCAAGAGCCTCATACCCTTTGAATACATTTGCAAAATTTAGACAAACGAGCCTCGAACGATTCAAGCTCGGCCCACCCCATAAAACCAAGGGACCCAACATCTAGCCGATCACGTTTGCCGTAATCCGGGCTTCGAACGGAAAGCGGCCGAGGGCGACCCCGCGCTGGCACTCGGCCTTGTGCCAGGACGGACGTGACTCCCTTTACGCGAACGCCCATGTTTTTTTAAACTCGGGAAGGAGACGCGAGACAATGTCTTCAGCAAGACAGACAGCTCGATGCTAATTTGAATTTAAGCCGGGAGGCCAACCTTGCTGAGGCCCTCGAACAGATAGTCTATGTCGGCCTGATCGCGGAAGGGGAGCCGTCCAACATGCTCGGCAAAGGAGTATTTCGGATTGATCTCCATCAGTTCGCGCCAGACCCGGCCGGCTTCCTCGGCCTCGCCCAAATGGCCGAGCGCGACAGCGAGAAAGGCGCGGGAGAGGTCGGTCTTCGGGGCGAGCTGTATACGCTCCCTGAACAGCGCCGAGGCAGCTTCGAATTTGCCGGCCACAAGATAGGCAGAGCCGAGAAAGTGGATGTATAGCTGCTTCAACGCGGGATCGAGCCGGATGGCTTGTTCGATATGGGGAATAGCCGCGAGGGGCTGGCCGCCATAGATGTTGACGATGCCGCGCGAGTTGTGCGCCTGAGCGTAGTTCGGATTGAGATTCAGCGCCGCGTCCGCTTCAGCCGCGGATCTGGCGAGATCCTTTTTCCACAAGTAGAAGACCGAGGCGACATAGTGCACGAAGGCAACCTGCGGACTCTTCTGCAACGCCAAGCCGACATGGCGCTCGGCCTTTTCAAGCGACTCGCTCCAGCCGTCCGTCCAATGGAACTGCCAGTTGAGCACCTCGGCCATTGCGAGGCCGGCATAGGGTTCGCCATAGCTTGAATCCTGGGCGATCGCTTGCGCGAACAGGTCGGTCGAGCGCTCGAACACGTCACGGTTCCTGATGGTCCCCCACAGCGCCTCGCGCCCGAGCAGGAAAAAGTCGTGTGCCTTGCTGCTGGTCGTTTTGACAGCACCAAGCATCGCGGCTTCGCTCGGGCTCAGTTTGATCATCAGCGCGTCAACGATCCGCCGGGTGACCTCGTCCTGGACCGCGAAGACGTCGCTCAGTTCGCGATCGAAGCGGTCGGCCCAAAGGTGTCCGCCGGTTTCCGCATCGATCAGCTGAGCGGTAATCCTTACACGGTTGCCGGCGCGGCGGATGCTCCCTTCGAGCACTGAGCGGACACCGAGCTCACGGGCCACCTGCCGCACGTCGACAGCCTTGCCCTTATAGGCGAAGCTCGAATTGCGCGCGATCACCAGCAGGCCGCTGACCTTAGAGAGGTCGGTGATCACATCCTCGGTTATCCCGTCGGCGAAATATTCCTGCTCAGGATCGCCGCTCATGTTCTGGAACGCCAACACGGCGATCGAAGGCTTGTCGGGCAGCGCTAGCCGTGGCGAAGGCTTCTCCGGCACAGCGGCCTCCGCGGGTGCCGCGGGCTTGGCCTGAGCGGGGACTCCGACTTGCAGCGAATAGACTCGGACCGGATCGGCGATGTTCTTGAGTTGCACCGCGCCGCGATCGTTGATTGCGAGATCGAGCCTTGCCTTGACCTGCCAGTACGCTTGCTCGGATAGACAGATGCTGCCCGGCTCGCAAATGCCTTCGAGCCGCGCGGCGATATTGACGCCGTCGCCCATCAGATCGCCGTCGCGCTCCTCCACGACATCGCCCAGATGGATGCCGATGCGAAAGTCGATGCGGCGGTCGGGCGGCAGCCCGGCATTGCGCTCGACCATGCCATTCTGTACCTCGATGGCGCAACGCACGGCGTCCACGACGCTGCGGAACTCAACGAGGGCTCCATCCCCGGTGCGCTTGACCACGCGACCGTGATGCACGGCGATCGTTGGATCGATCAGATCGCTGCGCAGCGCCCGCAGCCGCGCCAGGATGCGATCCTCGTCCGCGCCGGCGAGCCGGCTGTAGCCGACCACATCCGAGACCAGGATCGCTGCTATTTTCCGGGTCTCACTCACGTCGTGCCCCCTCTATCCAGCCTACTGCAGCCAGATCAGTGCCGTCCTTCTCAACATAGAGCCGTTAAGCACAGGGAAGATAGCCCCGAGCCATTGGTCGGATGGTCCGCATAGGATCGACCCGAGTCGTTCGAGACAGGTCGGCGAAGCGCCAGCCGTGGTGCAATCAAGACGTCCAGCCTGTCGCTAGCCGCGTCTGCTTTCAGGCAGCGGCTAAGCAAATCTCTAGGGCCGACACGCGGCGCAAAGCTGCTCTTCGCAACGCGGCGCGGCCTTGATTCACCGCAAATGCGTTTCGACGTAGGCCTTCATGTCGAAATTGATGCTTGGACCCGGCTCAAGAACGATGGACATTGAAAAACACCGCTCGATGCGGCTACTTCTGCTCTGAAGACCAGGGGAAATTAATATATCGGTCGCGGCTGTCATAGCAGATATTTCCATACATCTTGAGGTAGGCATCGCGGCGCGCCGCGTCCGCATAAACCGAGGCTGGGTCCAGCAGATCGGCCTCGTATTGCGCGAGGTTGGCACTTGTCAGGGCTATGGGGAGGATATCCATCGCCTGCGGGATGCTTTTGCCCTCGAGCCAGTCGGCCGCAAACTGCCCCATGGCATAGCCGAAGACGGGCGAGGACAACGAGATGCTCGCCTTGTAGGGGCTGTTCCCTTTCCTGATTTCAACAACAGCTTCCGGCTCCCCATCAATTCCGCCGAGAAATTGATCAGGTCGGTCTTTGCCTGCCGCGCGTAACGCTTCCAGTGCGCCCAGCACGACCGCATCCGCGCCGAGCACGACGTCGACATCCGGGTTTGCCAGCAGGATGGTTTTCATGGTGGCGGCGCCGCCCTCCTTGGTGACTGGCTTGGGCGCGATATCGGCTACGATCGTCACGCCAGGCATCGCATTCAGGCCATCACGCATTGCCGCGAACCTGGGCGCCAGAAACTCCATCGTATCCTGGGTCAGCAGAACGACCTTGGCTTTTCCGCCCAGTTTGGTGTTGATATGGTCGATCGCTGCATCGGTCAGCACCTTGCCGGTTCGATATTGCGGAGCATTGAGCAGCAATGTTGCCGGTGGAGGCACAATAGTGCCAACAAACGCTCCCGACCAGATCGCCTGCTGAAGAGCGGGGCTGAAAGCTACTGGATCTGGAGATGTGGCAACCATGGCACCAACCTTCGCCGCAACCAAGGACCGCACCTGGGCTATCGCTTTACCTACATCGTTTTCCGCCAGAACTCTTCGATACTCCAGGTGGCGATTCCTGGCAGCCATGGACAGACCGTGGTCGACTCCCTCCAGAAAGTCGCGGTCGTTCTCCTGCACATAGGCCAGCACTCTCGTAAGGTCAGTCGGAGTGCTGCAGGAGGGTGCGTTCGGATTGAAGGTGGGAAATACCGTCCGCTGTGTTATGCCCGGAGCGCCTTCTTCGGCTCTCGCGAAAGGACTTGTCCCTGTTGTGGCGATCGAAAGCAAAGCTATCGCTGACCAGGTGGGCCATCGACCGGCAGTATTCTTCAGATCAAGCACGTTTGCCCCCCTCGACATCCACCGCTGCCAGCGACAATTGCATGTCAACGCTCGTGGTCATGTCGCAGTCAGTGTTCCACCTTGTGATAGCGCGGTCTACTCGGCAGCTATGACGCGCCGTGGCTTTGTCGAAAATACCAAATGAGCGGCGGTGCCGGGCTGGAGATTTCGATAGTCGATCTTGGCGCCCAGACTGATGCACATTGCGTTGATGATCCTGCTCCCGACACCGGTCCCTTTGGCAGGCGCGCCGTCTGCCTTTCCAACACCGTCGTCTTCAACCATCAACTCCGCCTGTTCGCCTGACAGCTTGCTGAGTCGGACGCGGATTTCTCCAACACCATCCGGATAGGCATACTTGAAAGCGTTGGTGACCAGTTCAGTAACCACAACACCGAGGTTGATGCTTGTGTCCGTTTCGAGGTCGAGGGGCTCGATGTTGTAAGACAGGCTAACACCGTGAACCTGGCTGCGCATCGATGTGCGCAGATGGTCGAGCAGCCCGGTCAGATATTCGTCCAGGTCAACCGAGCGAACGTCGGACGAGCCATACAACCGCTTGTGCACCAGCGAGATCGCAAAGATACGATCCTGGGTTTCGGCGAGCGCGTCTTTGGACGCACGATCTCCGACAGCCTTCGACTGCAGATTCACGAGAGACGAGACCAGAGCCAGGCTGTTGGCGACCCTGTGATTAACCTCCGACAAAAGCACTTCCGCCCGGTCGCGCTCCTTAGCGAGGTCCTCGGTGCGGGTGGCGACTCGTTGCTCCAGCTCGCTATTGAGCGCATTGACCTCGTCGCGCGTATTGCGAAGTTCTCTGGTGTAGCGTGCGGCGCCATAGGCAGCTCCGCCAACCACGGCGACGATGACAAATCCGCCGATTGCCGAAACGAGCCGCAGCCATCCGCTGTTGGCACGTTGTTCGGCGACGCCGGACGTAAGTCGGTCATCCGCTCGTCCAATGATGCCCGAAAAGAAAACATTGGCTTCGTCAGTCAAAGCCTTGCCCCTGTTCGTGCGGAACACTGCAAGTATCTCGGCGTCGCGCTGATCTCGTTTGAGAGCGATCGTCTGGTCTAGCTCGTCAAACTTGGTGGTTATGATTGCGGACAGCCTTTGCAGTGTGGATTCCGAATTGGGATAGGACGTCAGCAAGGTCTGCAGCGCTTGCAGGTGGCGCTGCGCCTGTACCTTGGCGGTTTGATAAAGACCCAAATATATCTCGTTCCCGGTGATGACGAAGCCGCGCTCGCTCGCCTCGGCAGTCTGCATTGCATTTCTCAACTCAACGGCTGCGATCCGCGTATCGCGAGCCTCGATCGCATTGTCGAAATAGGACTGAGCTCTCTGCCCCAGCCAGAAATTGGTAGCGACGATAGCCATAAGCGCCGCAAACCCTATCAGCAGGGAGGCGAACGTGAGTCGGACAAGGTTGCGGCTCGAAATGGGCATTCGGGCATCCCTGCCTGATTTTTGCGAAATTCGCCATCATGTAGCGAGAGCTAATTTGACCCCATTTCATCAGACATCGCCGCGCGCATGGTCGAAAGCACAAATTGCAGCCGCGAAAGTTCCACAAGCAATGAACTGATCGTGTGAGTGCTCCGAGAAAACGTCCCTGTTGATAACGTGTTTCGCTACCGCGCCTTTGATTTGCGTCAAATCGAGTGGCGGGACTGGGTCCTATGGCGCACTCGTCGCGGCCTGAAACCATGAAGCCCTGAAGGGGCTAAACGATGTCAAGACCGCCCGCGACAGTAAGGTCCAATAGCCGCGACTGGCGGTGGACTGAACTTGCTCGGTCTACTTTCCTTGCCTCATCTCAGGTTGTGGCGAAAAAGGTGCAGCCTCGCCTGCTTGCTCGGGTAGGTGTCCGCTTTTGGATGCGCTTAGGGGTCCGCTCAACGACCGAGATGAGGCGCATTGCCGCCCAGCAGCATTTGGGCCGGAGAACGAACCCGCTGCGCGGGAGGGCGCCTGCGATTGAGGTAGAGGGCACAGGCCGGGCGTCGCGCCTGCATTGAGCGTCGTCCGGCGGGGGCAGAGCATGACGGGCTTCTTCAACAAGGAGCCTGACCATGCGGCACCCCGTTCTCGATGGACCCGTCAGCCCGCTGCGCCGGCGGCTGATCGACGACATGAACATGCGGCGCTTCTCACGCGAGACGCAGCGCAACTATCTCCGCGACATCGGACGCCTGGCGACATTCCTCGGGCGCTCACCAGACACCGCTACCGCCGACGACCTGCGCCGGTTCCAGATCGAGCAGCAGGAGGACGGCGTTCCCGTGCCAACGATGAACAGCATCGTGTCGGCGCTGCGCTTCTTCTTCACCCACACGCTCGACCGCCCGGACCTGGCGCGCAGGCTTGTCCGGCTGGCGCATCCGCGCAACCTGCCCGTGGTGCTCAGCCGCGACGAGGTGGCCCGGCTGCTCAACGCCACCACGTGTCTCAAGCACCAGGCCGCATTGTCAGTCGCCTATGGCGCGGGCCTGCGGGTCGCCGAGGTGTCGATGCTGAAGGTTGCCGACGTCGACAGCGAGCGCATGCTGCTGCGCGTCGAGCGTGGCAAGGGCGGGCGCTATCGCAACGCCATGCTCTCGGAGGACCTGCTCACGCTTCTGCGGGAGTGGTGGAAGGTCGGACGTCAGCAGGGCGTGATGCACCGCGACGGCTGGCTGTTCCCCGGACAGCATGCGATGAAGCCGATCAGCACGCGGCAGCTCTATCGCATAGTCGTCGAGGCGGCCCAGGCCGCCGACATCGCCAAGCGGGTCGGGCCGCACACGCTGCGCCACAGCTTCGCCACCCACCTGCTGGAGGACGGCACCGACATCCGGATCATCCAGGTCCTGCTCGGGCATGCCAAGCTCAACAACACCGCCCTTTACGCGAAGGTGGCGACCCGGACGGTGCGTGCCGTGACGAGCCCGCTCGACAAACTGGGGCTGTTCAAGCCGGGAGAGGTCTCGCCCGACATCTGAGCCGTGCGCGCCTCGATCGAGGTCGCGGACATCTTCCGTGCTGCCGGACCCGCTTACCGGGCCGCCCATGCAGGTCACCTGAGCCTCGCCCAGCTCAAGGTCATGTCGGCGATCGAGTATTGCCGCACCGCAGCCCTTGGCGGTCACGTCGAGGCTTGCGAGGACTGCGGCCAATGGCGGATCGCCTACAACTCCTGCCGCAACCGGCACTGCCCGAAGTGCCAGGGCGCGATGGCACGGACATGGTTGGCCGAGCGCGAGGCCGACCTGCTGCCGGTCGGCTACTTCCATGTCGTGTTCACGCTGCCCGCCGAGGTCGCCGACATCGCGTACCAGAACAAGGCGCTCGTCTACGACCTGCTGTTCAAGGCGGCAGCGGAGACGATGCTGACTATCGCCGCCGACCCAAGACACCTCGGCGGGCGCATCGGTATCACCGCGGTGCTCCACACCTGGGGATCGGCGATGACGCACCATCCGCACCTGCACATGATCGTGCCGGGCGGCGGCATCGCGCCGGACGGAAGCCGCTGGATATCTTCTCGGTCGGCCTTCCTGCTTCCGGTGCGCGTACTCGGCAAGCTGTTCCGACGGCTCTTCCTCACCCGGCTGGTCGCGCTACACGACGCAGGACGGCTCGCCTTCTTCGGATCGATGGCGCACCTGTCCGCGCGGCAGGCATTCGTGCGGCACCTGTCGCCGGTCCGCAAGAAGCGCTGGGTGGTGTACGCCAAGGCGCCGTTCGCCGGGCCGGAGGCGGTGCTCGCCTATCTGTCCCGCTATACCCACCGGGTTGCGATCTCGAACCGCCGCCTCATCCGGTTCGATGAGGCAGGGGTCACGTTCCGCTACAAGGACTATCGTCGTGACGGCACCGATCGGCAGCAGGTCATGACGCTCGCCACCGACGAGTTCATCCGCCGATTCCTGCTCCACATCCTGCCACGTGGCTTCCACCGCATCCGGCACTACGGCCTGCTCGCCGGCTCCGCTCGCAAGACCAGCCTCGCACGCGCCCGCGAACTGCTGAACGTCGTTGCGCCGTCGGAGGACGACAACTCGGTAGAACCGACTGATTTCCGTCCGCCATGCCGGTGCTGCGGCGGAAGCATGATCATCATCGAGACGTTCGAACGGTGGCGACAGCCGCGCGGACCGCCGGACACCACGGCGACGAACCGGGAGAACTCTCCATGACCCGGCATGGCATGCTCCAGCCTTCAGCCGCAGGCACTCAGCCTCCGGCAACGGACCCACGCGTGTCCATGGTCATTATCGACGCCGAACGGGTCGCGTCCGGCCGCGCGACGAGCCGACAATACCGCGTGACTGAAAGGCGAAACGGTCCGTCCGCATCAAACCCGCCACTTCCCAGCGGCGGTCGCGCCATCGCCGACACCAGCCGAAAATCGAAATCCCCATAACCATCGCCTGTGGCCCGCGGGTTCCTTCCTCGGGGACTTTCGTACGCCTGCCGGCGCCCGAAACTCTTCACGGAAGCTGGCCGTCTGTTTTCGGAATGCGGGCTAGAAAGGGGATCGATGCATCCGGCATCCCGCTTTGTGATATTCGTCCTATTACTTTGATGGGCCATCATCAGGTCGTGACGTAGCAATAACTACGAAAGGTCCATCCAACTCTAATGCATGACGGACTCGCGTGGAAACGCTTGACGCTTGAGCGGTCCAGTAGATGTACCAGGCTATCTCAATGCAAACCGGCTGCCCTCGCAGCGGCTGGCGACTTAAAACAAATCAAAATCACCGAAGATCTCGTTGCGGGACAACCAAGGGATCTGGCGCCCATTGGTTTGTTCGGCGACCCGAGATTTCAGCGCGCTGTAGAGTTCGTTGACGCTTATTCTCCCATTGCCGTCGCTGTCGGTCTGGAGGCGTTGGTCAGTCAAAGCATGCTCGAATGCCACCGAAAAGCGGCCGCCGCCGATCGAAGCGGCCTCCTCACTGAACTGCCGGCCCTTGGAGGCCGATATGATGACGACGCCAGCGCCAGATTGGGTGGTGAGCAAATTCACGGCATCATCGTTAGACGCCACGTTGATCTGACCAGAGGCGCCGGCGTGGCACACATCGAGCAAAACCACCGCGCGGGCCTGGGCTTTCGCGACGCGGGACGCTATCTCGTCGAAATCGAGCGTGGTTTCTTCGATCGCTATCGTTGTTGTCGACGACAATGCGAGCCTGAGGTGGCCGTGGGAATCAAGCAGACCGTGACCCGCGAAGGCCAGCACTATGGTGTCTCCGGGTTGCGCGCGTTCAACGATATCGTCCAGCTTGGCTTTTATGGTGTCGGTGGATGCCGCCTGGTCGAGGAGTGTTTCGACTTTGACACCGCTATAGTGCGCGCTCGCATGCACGGTGGACGCCACGCGCTTCGCATCCGAGACCGCGTATTTGAGGTCACTCCCAGGCATCAAGGGGTACTTGTCGATGCCAACGGCAAGCGCGAAGAGCCGCCCTTTGCTTTTCTGGTCACGGGGGCCAAGAGTGAATTCGATCGGAGCGCTTGCCAGGCCAGCCATATCGATCGCCGTCACGGTTGCAATGCCGCTGTCGCCCAGCTCATCGGGCGAGAGGGAGACATGCGCTTGCTTGCCATTGAGCGGGACGTTCCTGACAACCCGACCATCTGCGAGCACATGCAGCGAGCGCAGGCCAGTCAAGCTGGAAGCATCCAGTCGGGCGATCTTCTTGCTGTCAGCTTCGTCGAAGGAAACCTGAAGCGATGGCGGCGTCAGCGGCGCAGGCGGCTGGCCAAGGTTCCTGCCTTGGATAACCGCGTTGGCGAGACCGGGGAAGCGAAGTTGGCTGGCAAACTGCGAAAGCAATTGCCGTCCCTGTAGCCCCGGAATCTTCAATTCCACATAGGCACTCGCATCCGGGGAGCCGTCAAAGCGGCCGCTGCCGTCCGTCACGACGAGTTCACCATCGGTCAGAATTCCACTCAGCATGCGCGTTGCGTTCGCGCAGGAGTACACTTCGACAGCGCCCCCCTTGTTGATCTGTGCTATGTTGCGCGCACCTTCCATCAGAGCCAGGCGCTCGATCGCGGCTTGATTGTAAGGCTTTGCAATGACGCAGACGGGCTTCCAGGTTTTGAGATCAAAGGCGATCAACCTGACCACCGGACGCGTCACGAGCAGAAGATAACGGCTCTCGACAACCGACACGAAACTCGATCTGTCGAAGGCGGCCTGAAGGCCGGTGCGCAAATCTCCGCGCTGGATGAGACCTGAGACACCGCCCTCCTCGGTATCCGAAATATCGGCTTCGACCGATTTGTCCGCCAACAGGTCGGCCATACGTACGTGGGCGCCATCTTCACCGAGCAAAGTGAAGCTGAAGGAATGGCTGAGCCGGCCGGATTCGACGGTCTGGGTCAGCCAGTACCTTCTGCCGCCCGCCACCCAGCGCCACGTATCGCGGCCGGGAAGGTTCATATCGATCAATGTCGGCCCGTCCTCTCCCGCGCTTTTGTCGGGCTGCGGAAAGGGCTCGGTGTTGTATCGAAGCGGTTCGTCGGCTGGCCATTTGCCGAACTTGAAGGCTTTGGGATCGTAGAATTTCGAGACTTCTCCGGCGATGTCGTTCAGTGCCTTGGTTTGTGTTCCAGACCGCAGTGCAGGAATCTCCGCTCCAGAGTCGAGCCCCAGACCGATATCCGCGCCCACCACCGACGTTGAGGTCGCAGCAATGGGCACCGCGCTGCGCACATGGAAATCACCCGCTGACATGGCAACATCCTGGTCGGAACCAGTATCCTTCCCCGTCTGGGTTGGTTCCGTGGAGAATTCGATCGGGCGCTTGGGCTCGTCGTCGGCTCCATTGGATGCTTCGGGAGCGTCATCCGACGCCTGGCCGTCGGCGTCGTCTGCCGCCGCTTCCGCGGCTCTCATGCGACGATAGGATTCGCTGCTGTAATAATCGTAGCTGCGCCTGATCGTTTCATGCGCGTTCCAGCCGGCCATCGACGGCTCCCGAACTCCGAACGCAGAGGCAAGAGTTGAATCAAGTTCGGTTCTGGTCGTGGTCTTGATCATTGCGTTCCCGCGACAGAGATCGATGACCAACCCATCCACCACGTCGCCGGGCTCCTGATAATCGTGCGCGCCAAGGCTCCAGCCAACGAATGCCATGACGCCACCCTCCAAAGACAAATCGAAACGCCAGGCCTCGCTTCCGGCTGTAAAGGACAACCCGAGCGCACCTGGATCGATGTCTTCCGATGTGGCGTCGATCCCGCCGTCCAAAGGATCGTTTGGCAAGGGGCTATCATCCTGCCGATAACTCGTCAGCAGCGCCACTTTAGGCGCAGAGTCGATGCTCTCGCGCGCGCCATGCAGGGTGCGAATGATTTGCATGTCGGCTCCCCATTCCTGGTCGAGGTAGAGGAAGCTGTCGGCGTGGCTCCAGTACATCGCAACGCTTTGAAAGCGCCCGATCCTGCGCTCTGCAACCAGATCGAACACGTCGCTGATTTGTGCCTCATCCGTGACGACGGACAGGAAGCGGCCGGTTGGAGAAAAAGTGGGCTCGTGACCGGTCGTCTGCAGCACGATCTCGCCGGTGGAGATGTTGCGAACCTCCACAAAACCCTGGAACACGGTTGCTCGAAATGGTCCTGCGCTGGGCGTGATCTCCTGATCCGGTTTTGTGTCGTTGAATTGGTTGCTGGCGACGAGCTGCGGCGGTCCGGGCAGGACCTCGATCGTCCGTTTGCCAGACAGTTCCAAAACACGCTCGCCACAGCTGTCAGCCTGCACGATGGCCCATTCAACGCTCATCTCGCCTGCTCGATAGGGGATGACGTCAACCTCGCCAGCCGTTTTCGAGAAGCGGGTGTGGAGCGGCACGATGACCCTTGTGCGACCCTGTCCAAACTTCATGCGGTAGGGTCCCTGCGCACCGGCCGCAAGCGCGAAGAAGCCAGTCCCCTCGAACCGGACGGCCTCAGGTGTCAGGACGACGAGATAGGCAGGAACGTCGAATGCTGTCGTTCCGCGAGGGGCAGAACCATTCAGCTTCCAGTGAAACGCAACTGGTTTGCCAACGACTGATTTGTCGGACCAAGGCGTCGCGTCAAGACTTCCGGGAAATGTCGGCCAGCCGACTGTACAGTCCTGGCTTTCGGCGTTGGCCTCGGCACGTGCGGTCTGGATTGTCGAGGTGATCAGGAGGACTATGAGAACGATCGTGGCGGACCACTGAGCCAAAAGCTGCAAAGACCGCGAAAGCGCGCGCATTGAAATCTCCCCCGGTCAATCAATGCACGGACATCCATTTTTTGACAACGGGATATGCGGTTGAAAGACTTAGATGGCCAAATGTGACTGCCGGTTCGCGAACCTGTCGCGGTCTGAAAACAACGTCCAGGCAATATCACCAAAGGCGGCCCAGCAGCACATCTCGGACGTTGCGGAGCCGCGGGGGACCTCGAAGGACGATTTCCAGACAGGCCATTCAGAGTCTCCCATATGGATATCATTGGGGCGGAGCGATTTAACTGGACATGGGTTGCCTCTGCTTGCGAATATGAGGCGGGGCTAAATTAGTGGCGGGCGAGCGACATGACTGTGCGCTTCGGGTGGCTTTGCATTTTTTCAGGGGCCTTTTTGCTTGGCTGCACGCTGGTGCATGCCGAGACGCGCGCGCTTGTCGTCGGCGTATCTGGCTATCCGAACCTGCCTGAAGCCATCCACCTCGTCGGACCGAAGAACGATGCCCGCGAAGTCGCCAACACGCTGGTTCGCCTCGGCGTGCCGGCCGGGGATGTCACCGTTCTGGCTGACGGGGTCCGGGGTCTGGCCGACGGCGTGTCGGCGCCAGGTCCCGGCACGAGACAGGCGGTTCTGGCCGGCCTCGATCATCTCGCCGATACGGCGCGCAACGGTGATCTCGTCATCTTCTATTTCTCCGGACACGGCTCGCAACAGCCGGACCTGAACGGCGACGAGGAAGGCGGCTTCGACCAGATTTTTCTGCCCTATGACATCGGCCGCTGGAATGGCGAAGCCGTCGACCATGCGATTGTCGATGACGAACTTGCCGTGCGCGTCCAGCGCATTCTCGACAGGGGCGCGGACTTCTTCGGCATCATCGACGCCTGCCACTCCGCCAGCGGCTTTCGCGACATTGCAAGCGACGACGCGCGGGCGCGCGGCGTCGAGCCGGCGGACCTCGGTGTGCCCGAAGCCACGGATACGGCCGGGCGGTCGATTGCGCTGGAGCGCAAGGCGTTGCCCAAGGGGCGGGGCCGCGCCGCCTTCTTTTATGCCGCCCAGACGACCGAAGTGGCGCTGGAAAAGACACCGAAGCGTGCTGCCGATGGCGAAAGCTACGGCGTCTTCACCTATACGATGTTGAGCCGGCTCAATCAGACGCCGGACCTGACCTACCGCACGCTGCACCAGGCCGTGGTCGCCGACATCAAGCGCAACACGCTGATGGCGACGCAGACGCCGGACCTTGAGGGCGATCTGCTGGACGAGCCGGTGCTCAGGCTGAGCAACGCCTCCGCGATCCGGCAATGGCCGATTTACGCCGGAGACCTCGAGGCCGGCCAACTGGACGGCCTCGACAACGGTGCCATCCTGGCGCTCTACGCAGACCCCACTGCCGCCGAAGCCGTCGCCTACGGTGTCATCGAGAACGCAGGCGCCACCAAAAGCACTGTCATGCAGGTCGCCTGGCCATGCGCCTCTGCGGCCGCCAAGAGCGGCTCTTGCTCGTCCGAGCCCGATGCCGCAGCGTTCAAGAAGGGGCGCTTCGCGCGTGTCGTAGAGCCGGGCGTCGATCTCTCGGTCACGCTCTCGCAGCCTGTCCGGATAAACCCGGCCGATGGCAAGGACTATGCGCCGGCCATTGCGGCTCTGCGTTCGGCAATTGGCTCGGATGCACTCTCCAAACGCGTGTCGATGCGCTCGGGCGGCTACGACATCGCCGTTGCGCTTGTCGACGGCAAGCTGGCTTTCTCCGCCACCGGCGGCCAAATCGACCAGAACGGACCGGGTTCGTCGCCTCGCCTGACCTTGCCGGACAATCCAGCCGCAGCGGTGTCCACAGTCGCCGCCGCCATCAACCGCATTGCCCGTGCGTTGGCGCTGCAACGTCTGGCCGGCAGCGAGGCCGGACAAGCCATCGGGCTCGAATCGCAGGTGCTTATTGCCCGGGCAAAACCTCAGGCCATTGCTGGCAAGTCGTGTTCCGACGATCGCGCCAGCTACGAGGCGCCGGTCGAAGTGGAAGCCGCGCCGCGGCTTGGCGATTGTGACATCATATCGGTTAAGATGCGCAATACGGGAGCGAAACCGGCCGATGTCACCGTACTGCTGATCGGCCAGGATTTCTCGATCACCACGCTGTGGCCCGCCGAGGCCACGATCAACCGGATTGCCTCCGGCGACGAGAAGAACGCCGACATTGCGCAGATCGATCCAGGTTCGGCAACAGCCAGCGACGAGCGCCTGGTCTTCATCGCGGTGCCGGGTCTCGGCAAGGCGCACACGACGTTCGACAATCTTGAGCAAGAGGGCCTTCGCGATGCGTCGCCAAGCGACGCCACGACACCGGCCATGGCTGAACTGCGCGATCTGGTTTCGACGAGCCTCAACGACATGACGCAGAGCTCGACCAGCAAACCGCCGCGCATCGAGGAGGAGATGTCGATCGATATCAGGCCCTTCACGACGGTGACGGGAAAGTAGCTGCTGCCTTGGCGGCAGGAAGGAATTGGCGCGGGCCTGGCCGGCGCCTGCAAGGGTCCGCAAACTGGTTTCGCTGCGAAGGGAGGCGGCATCGGATTGGGGAAGCGCCGGGGAAACCGATGGATAGCCGGCGGGGGTAGTGAAACCGACACAACAGAGGACTGACATTATGATGAAGAACCTGCTTCTAGCCGGCCTGCTGGCTGCCACCAGCCTGACGTCCGGCGCTTCATACGCGGAAGACAAAAAGCCCGACATTTCGGCCGCCCAGCAGGCCGAAGGCCGCCAGATCCTGGAGACTGCACGAGCTCTCGAAAGTTATGGCGAAGCCAAGGGCGACCCGCTCGCGCTCGTCACCTCCGCCAAGATGGTGGCAAGCGTCCCCGGCCGCGTTTTGGCCGACGGCCAGACAGGCGACAAGGGTGCGAACTTCGATATCGAAACCGTGCTCAAAAAGGCCGAAGGTCTCGCCAAGGGCGACGAGTTGATCACCAAGGTGGCGGCCGACGTACGCACCATGGCCAAGGCCAACTCCAAGGCCGTCTGCTACTGGCAGTACTACTGCTACTGGAACGGCTACTGCGAATACGCCTACTACTGCTATTGATCCCCAGAACGCAAAATGGCCCTTGCGGCTTTGCTGCAGGGGCCATTTTGCTGGGCGGGAGGGCATGGAAATGGCCTTTGTACCTCCCATGCGAAGTCATGGTTCGCCCACGTGAACCTATCTCGAAAGGTGTTCGACCTCCAAATTAGGTCGACTTTTTGATATCAAGATTAGAATTACGCGCACGGAGGGGCATGGCCGGCCGGATCGGGTCTAGTCGGGCAGATGGCCGGTTTCCGGAACGGCGACCGGCATCATGAGTGGCCGATATTGGGCGCAAAACTGACGTGGTAATGTGAATTCATTCAGCACCGTATATCTGCCGGCGCTATATGTCAGCGCAAGAATCACGCAAAAACGATGCGCATATCAAAAGAGCCGTTTACTATGGGTTTCAGCTCCCTGGCCCGGCGGTATATATTCATTGCGCGTAGTGAAGGTATGCTTTTGGGGATTTCTGTCACTGGAGAGATTATGCGATGCAGCGCTCCCCTCACTATGCCACCCGCCCGGAAGGACCCGCGATTTTTGTGATTCCTACTTGAGGTCGCGCCGAATGGTGTCGAAGCTCGGGGCTTCTCCGTTGCAGAGATGCGGGCCACAGAAAGCCACGGGTCGAGGTGAGGCAGTCGTGTCAGGTTGGCATCGTATTTGCTACGGTTCTTCAAATAGTGATCGGCGTCAGCGAGAAATGCCCGGACGAAGCTACGGATCGATTTATGTTCGGCGTAGCGTGGCACGTTTCTCCCTCAAGTGCCGGAGACGGTAGCCTCGTTCACCTTGCCTTTCACCACTGCTGTCAGGAATGACGCTGACCACTGACAACAGCCGAGCGGCTACCTCTAATGCACGGCCATCATCGGTGCCAATGAAGTGCGCCGCGATTTTGCGAATGTGGGCGCGTGCGTTCTCGATGCCCTGCTGGTTAAGCGGAGGCGGAATAGGGTCGCCATAGGAGGGACGATTGCCGGCCGGACGGCTTGAACGATCAAGCATGGTCGGTCACCATTGCCGTAACCGGTATGAGAGTGGTCACGGCCGGGTCACGCTCTTGGTTACGGCCTCTGGTTACGTCTAACTTATCGGTATGTATATATAATGTAGAAAGCGTGACCAGAAAGATAAATAAAGCCCCCCATAGATGGGCAACCTCATGCCCAGATGTGTGCGTATTCGCGCCCTCGTCTCTATGTCTATGTTTTGCGGGAATTCCGGTTACGCTGGTCACGGTGGCAAATAGACAAATGTTTTCAATCGCTTCGACGTGACCAAAGCCGTGACCAAACCGTGACTGAAACCAGATTCATCCGTATTTCGCACTTTGTAGTCCTCCGACGTCGATGGTCCGATACTTCGTGGGCGAGCCAGGAAACCGCATGGTCTTCTTGCCGCTCGGCGCCACCGCAGGATGTCCGTCCAATGTTTTGAGGTTGAAGGGCGTGCCGTCGAATAGCTTCATCGCCTGATAGTGCGTATTCGAGACATGAAGGAGCGTGCCGCCGGCATCTGCGTCGGCTCGCATGCCGAGGCGATAGAGGGCGTCGGCATAGCCGTCGCGGGCCTCGGCTTTGCCGGCGACGGCCAAGCGGATCAGTTCTTCGACGGTCTTTTCTTCACCGTGTTCGAGACGGATGATCTTTGACAGGAGGTAAGACACCGCGCCGTGGCTGTCTTCTTTGGTGTGATTTCCCTCGATGGCCGCGCCGAGCCAATCCTTCCAATCCTCGATTTTCTGCGCTGCTTGATCGCGGTCGACCGGCCCGCTACTCGAAAGGCTGTACCATCCCGCCATCGGCGCCCCAGTGTTTGCCCGAGGCGGGGGTCGCCGGTTTTCCGTCCTATTGCGCCGGCGAAAACGTGTGCATTCCCCTTTATGACTTTCGCCAAATTGAGTGTCCGCTGCAAAAGGCGTCGGCTAAATTCCTCGGTGAGCAGGCTGTCCAGATCGATGCTAAGTTCGGCAAAATCTGCTGACCGCTGCTTCCGCTCGGCTTCGGTGGCGTTTGGGCGGGGGCCATTGATGTGAAGTTTGACCGTTCTCGATTCGTCGGCCTTGAGCTTGATCGCAGTGTCGATTGAGGCAAAGCAGAAGACGGAGCGGACATAAAAATACTGCGACTTACCGCCCGCGCTGCCCTTCACGATGGGCGCGGAGTTAGACGAGGATTGCCGAGCCAGTTCAATGACGTTTTCCAGCCGCTTAATCGCTGCGTCGCCCTGGGCCTCGGCTTCGTCGAATATAACTGGCAGGGCATCACTGCTAAGCGATTGGCGAATGCCTGCCTCGGTGCTCGCACCCTGGACTTCCAGTGATACGCCGCCCAAGAGGCGCCCGACGACATTCTTGATAATTGTAGATTTTCCGGATTTGAACGGCCCGGTGAGCCAGATATGGGGACGCCAATCGAGCATGCCGCATATCGGCGCCACGACACACCATCCAGCGAGAAGCTTCCCCATGTCCTTGGACTGCCAGTCGAACCGCTCAATCAAGTATGAAAGTTGCCTGGCCTCCGAGGCGGCTAGCTGCTCACCCTCACCAAGCTCAATAGGGATGCCCTGTTCATAGATTCGCGTGCCTGACACGCTCAGAGAGGCCGCCGTGCCATCAACAAGCAATCGGTCGCCGAGGTGGGCGACGACGCGGCCGCCATGGAGATAGACGCCACGACCGAACCTCATCGCCGGGTTGAACTTGCCACGATACATACAAGCCTGCATGCATGCGTTAATCGCGGCCTGCCAATCGACGCCCGTCTTCGCGCCGGGGAATTCGGACTCCCACCATTGCAGCTTGGCAAGGCGCATCATGTTCGAAGATGACAGTTGCGAGGCGGTAAGCGAGATCACTTGCGCCACGTTGGCGGGCTGAAAGAACAGCGTGGTTTCATCGACCCCGAGGCACCGGAAATGAGGCTCGCCGAACGTGGCAAGCGGGTGCTCAACCTCGTCGTCGTTCCAGCCGGCGGCGCGCTCGACATGGTCCGCCTGGCCATGGTCTTGGTCGTCCGGGTGATAGCAGCCGCCGTCATCCTCGGCCGGCGGTGGCGTGTTGTCGTCTCGGGCCGGCGCCGAGTTGAGCACGGCGTTGATGACTTCGCGGACCCGGTCGACGCCGTATTTTTGGGCGAGGTCATCGAAATCGGTCAGGTCGATATCGGCGGCGTCGAACTCGGGGAACGCCACCAAACCGTTGACAGCTTCGGCCGCTTCCCTGGCCTTGGTGAGGCCCGGATTCATCCTGCCGTCCGGCATCGGGGTAAGCCGGTCATTGTCCGCCGCGAACAGCAACCGCGCCTCGGGGAACTTGGCCCGTATCGCCTTGGAAACGGCCGCCAGGTTGCCGGCATCGAAAGCGGTTATGGTGAGGTAGCCGGTCGCTTGGTGGACTCGAGCGGCGGTGCTGTAGCCCTCGGCGATGACGATGACGGCGCCGGGATCTTCGGAGCGCTTGCCGATCGGGTGATAGTTCCCCTCTTTCGCGGTACCTTTGAGAAAGCGTTTCGTGCCGTCATCGCCGATAAGCTGGACGCTCACTAGCTCGGAGGCCGGCGTGTACACCGGCACGACAAGGGAACCGGCGCGAGCGGTTCGGGGCGCTTCCTCGGGGTCGATGGTGTAGCGAACCGCTTTCTTGAGCCTGCGAAGGCCAGGGAACGGTGGCAGGCCCTTTTTAGCGAGGTACGGGTGCGAGGCCGGCGCCTTCTCTGTTTCCGCCACAATGAGCTTTGCAGCGGCGGCAGCGGCGGCGTGCAGCGCAGCGCGCTCTTCGTCGCGCTGGCGTTGCGTATCGATCATGCGTTGTTTCAGGGCGGAACGTTCCGCCGCTGTCATTGTCGTCGGCCGCTTTTCCGTCCAAGTATCTTGAACGCCAGTTTGCAGGTCGCCGAAGGCGCCAGAGGCCGGGGAGTCGGCGTGAAGAACATACCAGACATGCTGGTTTTTGGCCTGCCTCTTCCCTTGCGCATTGGCCCGGTGGATCTTCCCGTCGCAGATCGGGTGCTTGCCGGCCGTGTCCATGTGGACGCCGGCCGAGCCCATGGCCTCTAAGAATTTGGCCTCAATATCGGCCGGTCGGATGCCGCCGGATGGCAAAACGTTTGCGTTATGCAAACGCGCATCTGACGCGGTAGGGGGCGCCGCGACTTGCTCGCCGGCCCGATTTTCTGTATCTAATGACAAGGCTACACCGCCTGAATTCGAAATGAGAATGCAAAGCCCGCCGGTTGCACCCAGGCGGGCTTTTTGCGTTCAGGCGGCGCGAGAGGAAACAAGCTGGACGTAAGCTCGCAGATCGCCAACCGAATAGGAAACCTGTCGCCCCATCTTACGGGATTTTGGGCCATCACTCCGGGTGCTGCGCCAGACGCGAAGAGTCAGCGGAGAAATGCGCACTCCCATCGCAAGCAGAAATCGCGCGGCTTCCTCGGTAGTCAGCAAAGCGACATCCGGCATGGCCGAGGCTTTTTCGATCTCGGCGGTAACATTATCGTAGTCCCGGCCGAGGCGTGTTCTTTCCATTTGCATTGTCTGATTCCACCGCTTGTTTAAATGACAGCATCAGACTTACATGGTCGCTATTCTGCTTAAAACGAAGCATCCCGCAATCGCGGCTCCAAGCTGAGCACCTTGCCCATTTCCTCACCGTCAAGCGCAGCCGCGATCCTTGATGAAACGCGGTCTGCCGCCACAAGCAGGGCCGCGTCTGGCATGTGGGCGTATCTCTGTGTGACGCCGGCCGGCCGGTGGCCAAGCAACCCAGCGATCACCAGTTCCGAAAACCCCATTTCGGCGGCGATGGATGCAAACGAGTGGCGAAGAGTATGCGCTGAAACGCCGGCAAGCTCGGCACGCGCCATTAGGCGCCCCAGGACACGGGGGAGGCCGACGAAATGGCCTTCACCGCGCTCCGCAGGGAAAATCCATTTCCGGTCAGAAGGTGCCGCCTTAAGCGCGTCTAGCGCGCTCGCCCCCATAGGCCTCGTCTGCCGGCCGGTTTTCGTGTCACCAAAGCGGATGCAGCGAGCGGAAAAATCAATCCACTCGACGGGCATCGCCAACGCCTCCATGCGCCTGCAGCCCGAAAGCAGAAGGAACCGGACGGCGGCAAGACCAACCGGCGACTCTAGTTCGCTCGTGGCCTCCCGCATCGCTTCGCCGAGCTTTCCAATTTCCTCAATTGTAAGAAATCTTTCCCGCCCTTTGATCGAAATCTTTTCAACGTTCGCCACTGGATTCCGGTCGATGATTTCGAGAGTTTTCCGCGCGAATTCAAACATCGCCGACAGCTGCGCCGTCACTCGGGCCGCCGCGCCGGCACCTCCGAGGGTGTGACCGCCGCGCCCCTTCCGACGCCGCTTAGAAGTCTGGCCGGTGCGGACGGCGGTCTGCATGTCCGCTACATCCTTGGTCGTCACTGACTTGACCAGCCGCCTGCCTATCAGCGGCTTAATGTGCGCTTCGGCGCGGCCCTCGTCGCCCGCCCATGTTGACGGCTTCACGTCCCGTTTTCGCGCTGCCTGGTATGCATCGTGAAGTTCTGAAACCGTCATCCCCTTGCGGACATCGGACTTTGCCGCCGCAGGAACCCCGCCGCCGGCAATCGAGCCGAGGTGCTGTTGAGCGACCTTTCTAGCTTCCTCCGCTGTAATGGTCCCCACCCGCGCCAAGGCCATTTTCCGCTGTTGGCCATCGCCGGTTCGATACTTCAAAATGTACGCGGTGACGCCGGATGGCATCATTCGAACGCCGAAGCCCTTCAACTCGGTGTCCCATAAGAATGCCGGTTTGGTGCCATCTCCCTTCAAGCCGGCGACACTGCTTTTTGTAATTTTCGCGACGTTGACCGTCTTAGTTTCGTTCGCCACCCACGCCCCTCCGTTTTTGGTACCACGAAAGCCAGGATAAAATCCTGGCACCACAATGGTACCACCATAGCGGAAAGTCACCGAAGGTCAAGTAACGCGCCGCAGCGTGAGACAACCGTTATCTCATTGCATTTGTTGCTCAATTAACCTCAATAAAATTGGCATCGGCTCGATTAACGCGGGAATTTGTTTTTCGTAATGATGGGGTCAGGTGTTCGAGTCACCTAAGCGGCACCAAAATTTCCCACATTCTCGACCGTCTCCGGCATTAGGCTTTGCGCCCTCCGAGCGCCATATGGGTACGCGCCTTGCACTACGATGCTATGGCGATGTTGCCGGTTGGGGAATTGCTGCCTTGGTCACGCGGCGCTGCTCTTTTTCAGATTGGCCGAATCCAGTGATCCACTCTCCTCAGCGATAGCCTCGGCGATGTATTCCCTGAGGTCGCCGACCTCATCTTGAATGTCTTCAGCGGCGATGCCTTCGTCCTGCGCATCGGCTATGCACTGGCTGGCCAGTTCCTGTGCCACGTCGACCCCAGCGGGAACCTGGGTCGGTTGTTCGACGACGTGCTCCTCGATCCAATCCTCCACAAAGTGGCCGGTTCGGTTGACGATGAGGTCGGCGTCTTCGGAGAGGTCCGCCTCGGTTTTCAGATCATCCTTGGTTAATGCCTTCATGGGACTCACACCTCACAATGGACTTGCTTCCAACGCCCACAGGTTGCCGAAAGATGCATCGGGTTGACGAAAAACATTGTTTGGGACGTGGATTGCCTCAACCCACGGCTATCGGCCCCTGCATCGTGGGAACAGGTCGTCCTCCGCTCGCGTTACTAAGCACGCTTCGGACATCGATCCGGGCAAAGGAGGCGGACCATGAAGGACGAGGCATTCAGCACCCCAGTCAAAGTGCGTCTGAGTGATGGAGCCGAAATCCGGCTAATCGCCTCTGCTCAGGAGGCGGCGAGGGAGGCCTTTGCCGCTCTGGCCGATCACGCAGGCATCCTGATTGAACGCGGCGCTGAGTAAGGTGCCGCCAGTGGCTTCGAAAGCGAACCGGAGCCCGCAGCCAGCAGGCAAGCAAGCCTCGTTGATCGACGAAGAAGCGGCCAGTCGCGCTGCATCAACGACGCAGGACAGCAAGGCGACGCTACGGTTGGAGCACGGCGAGCGAGGGCGCAACGCGGCCTGGCCATCACAGATTCCTGCTCTGGGCTGGAAGGATATTTTCTGGCGGCTGTGGGAAGAATTCAACAAGGACCGGGTTCTGCTGGTCGCGGCCGGCGCCACCTTCTACCTGTTGTTGGCCCTGTTTCCGGCGCTGGCCGCGTTCATCTCTATTTACGGCTTTGTCGCCGACCCGGTTGCGGTCGCCGACCATGTCGCCTATCTCGGTGGATTGCTGCCGTCGGGTGGGTTGGACCTCATTCGCGGCCAGTTGCAAGCACTGGCCGGGCAGAAACCCGGCGCTCTCGGCACCGGTTTCTTCATCGGCCTTGGCATCGCGCTGTGGAGTTCCAACAGCGGTATGAAAGCCCTCTTCGATGCGATGAACATCGCCTATGAAGAGCGCGAGAAACGCAGCTTCCTCATGCTCAACGCGATGTCGATCCTGTTTACGGTCGGAGCGCTGGTGATCGGTATAGTGCTGTTGCTGACGGTGGGCGTGGTTCCGGCACTGCTACGGTATTTCTACCTTGACGCCTGGACGGAAACGCTCGTCGCGGTGTCTCGGTGGCCGATCCTGATCGGCGCCATGCTGACCGGCATTTCCCTGCTCTATCGCTTCGGGCCGAGCCGCGAACATGCGAAATGGCGTTGGTTGAGTTGGGGCGCCTTGATTGCGACAGTGGCGTGGATTGCGGCGTCCTGGCTGTTCTCGTTCTACCTGCAGCATTTTGCCAATTACAACGCCACATACGGGTCGCTGGGCGCGGTTGTCGGCTTGATGATGTGGACATGGATTTCGGTCATCATCCTCATCGCCGGCGCCGCCATCAATGCGGAGATGGAGCATCAGACCGAGATCGACTCCACCACGGGGCCGGCTCGCCCAATGGGCAAGCGCGGTGCCGTCGTCGCCGACACGTTGGGCAAGATTGCGGATTGATACCTGGCATCATGGATCGCGACGCTGGCGACCCATATCCGCCATTGTCGCGACTCGGGTTTGGTGGGAAACTCGTGGGCCTCAGCATGGGAGGTCCAAAATGCCCAACACTTTCAAGACCGGAGACGTCGTCAAGCTGAAGTCGGGGGGGCCGAAGATGACGGTCAGCGACGGCGCCGCTTCCGGCATGTATCTGTGCCACTGGTTCAACCGTGAGGGCGATGTTTGGATCCCGCAACATGCGGGTTTCAAACCGGACCAGCTGGTGGCCGCCGACCCATCGGCGTAGCCTGCCCGTTCGCCAGGGGTGGTGGCCGGCCGGCGTGAATTCGGATCACGCCGGATGAAGGTATCACGATCGCTGCTCTTGACGGCGATACCCGAGTCGGCAAGGCCGACCATCGAAGGTATCAGCACAGGCGACCGACGGATTTCCCCTATCGCGGCGTTTAACGGTTGAAGCGTGACCACGGCATGGGCCGTGGCCGATGCGCCAACCGGAGACGCCGAAGCATGATACGTCGTTCGATCCTTGCCGCTGCCTTGAGCCTGCTGACCGTTGCGGCTCTCGCCCAGACGGCGACGCAGCCCCCGGCCGCCACGCCGCCAGCCGCCGATACGGCCGCGCCAAAGGCCAAGTCCGACATCACGCTGGCCAAGTTCCAGAAGCGGCGTGAGAAGGCGATCATGGCCGCCGACACGGATGGTGACGGCAAGATCAGCCTGCTGGAGTGGGAGGCCTTCCAGGCCAAGCGCAACGTCAAGGGCGACGCCGCCAAATCCTTCGCGCGCATCGATTCCAACCATGACGGCTTCATCGATCGCACCGAGCTCGATGCGTTCTTCGCCAAGCGCTTTGCCAGGCTGGATAAGAATGGCGACGGCATTCTGACTGCCGACGAGATGCCAGGCCACAAATCCGCTCCCAAGCCGGAGCAATGACCAAGAGGCCATGACGCGTGATGGATATCGGGAGTGCGCCAGCCGATGAGCGTCGATCCGGACGAGGAGCTGGTTCGTCGGGTCGGCGCTGGCGATCCCGCGGCGGTGCAGGCGCTCGTCGCGCGCAAATTGCCGCGCATCCTTTCGCTTGCCGCGCGCATGCTGGGCGACGCGGCGGAGGCCGAGGACGTCGCGCAGGAAACCTTCCTGCGCATCTGGCGCCATGCCTCGAGCTGGCGGCGCGGCAATGCACGCTTCGACAGCTGGATCCACCGGGTGACGCTCAACCTCTGTTACGACCGTCTGCGCCGGCGCCGCGAGGTGGTAACCGACGATTTGCCGGACATTGCGGACCCTGCTCCGCTTCCCGATGCAAGCGAAGAGCCGCATCGGATCGAGCAGGCCTTGCAGGAGATCGCGCCACGCCAGCGCGAGGCGATCATCCTGGTCTACTATCAGGAGATGTCCAACATCGAGGCGGCAGCGACCCTGGAGATCAGCGTCGATGCGTTGGAGAGCCTGCTCGCGCGCGGCCGGCGGGCCTTGCAGATGATCCTAGCCAGGGAAGGCGTCCATGACTGAAAAAGGCGCGACCATGAATGGCGCACAGCCATCACGCCTTGCTGGCGTCCGGCGGGGCTGCCTCGTTTCCAACCCGCGTGGGCACGCGGCACCAAAGGGCAAGGGGAAAACACATGGCTGAAGACATCGAGGACGACCCGGCAATGGACGCCAGACGCTTCGCGGCGCTCACTGAGGCCTATGGCGGCGATTTGCGGCGCTGGCCGCAAGCGGAGCGCGAAGCCGCCTCCGCCTTTGCTTCAAGCGAGACAGGGCAAGCCATTTCGCGAAAGGCCGGCACGCTTGACGCGCTGCTTGACAGTTACAGCGTCCGGCACCCCGGCAAGGCGCTGCATGACACAATCCTGCGGACCGCCGACCGGTACATCGTCCGGCGCCGGCGCCAGCGGTTCTGGTGGCTGGGGCTGGGGCTTGCCGGCATTGGCCTGGCCGGCGCCATCGCCGGACTGGCGCTGGTGACCGTCGTCACGCCCGAGGTTCAGCCCGACCATTATGTGCTCGATGCCAATGCGACGGCGTTCGGCGATGCCGGGCCCGAGACGATCGAGGAAGACCTATGAGCGCAGGCCGTAACCTCCTCATCGCATCGGTGGTGGCGAACGTCTTCCTGGCCGGGGCGCTGGCCGGCGGGGCCGTCTGGATCAGAAGCGGCAAGCCGGCCCAGGGCTATTCGCTGGAAGCGGCCGGCGGCCGGCTTCCCGACCAGCAGCGCATGCTGTTCCGCAAGGCGCTGCGCGAGGTCCGCCACGAGTCGCGCGACATCATCCTCGACGGCCAGCAGGCCAGGCGCGAGGCAGCGGATTTGCTGCGGCAGCCTGTCCTCGACACCGCAGCCCTGTCGGCCGCTCTGGAGCGGGCCCGCAATGCCGACGTCACCGTGCGCACGCGGCTGGAGCAGCGCATTATCGAATTCGCGGCGGCGGGTTCCGCCGAGGATCGCAGCGTGTTGGCGGAGGGCCTCGCAAGACGCAGCGGGACACAGCCATCCGCCACGCCAAAAAAATCGCCGTGACGACCGACGGAAAATACCGACGACGCCCGTTTAACGAGATGAAGGGCAGGACCTGCCGGACCGTGTGGTGCGACAGGTTTTCAACCTCGGACAACTTCGGAGCATGGTCATGAACTCTCTGACAAAATACGCGATCACCGCCGCTCTCGCGGTGACCGGAACGGCGGCGACGGTTGCGGCATCCTCGGCGATGCCGCTGGCGCCGCTTGCCGCCCCAGCGCTGGTCGAGCACGTCGCCTGGGGTTGCGGCCCTGGCTGGCATCCCAATCCCTGGGGCCGCTGCGTCCCCAACCGCGTGGTGGTCTACCCCCGCTATTACTACGGGCCCGGCCCCGCCTTCTACGTCTGGCACCCGCACCACCACTGGCACCGCTGGCACCACTGGTAAGGGCCACGGGGGGCCGGCAGCGCCGGACCCACGACCCCCAGTTGAACAGGCACGAAACGGCTCGAACGGGCTTCCGGCGCCGCGCGCGGAAGCCCAAGCAATGGAGAGCTGACTTGGCTATCCCGGCCCCCAATTCCCCACCGGATCCAGCTCTCGTTACTTTCAACCGCTTCGGCCTCGGCGCGAGGCCCGGCGACCGCGACAGGGTGGCCCACGACCCGCGCGGCTATCTGAAGGCGGAACTGCGGCAACCCGACATCGCCATGATCTCGCTTGACGATCCGGCCTATGCGAGCCTGCTGGGCAGCACGTCAGCCATCGAGGCCAGCATGGCGGCAAATTTCCAGCGCAAGCTCGACCGCGAGCATATGGCCGCAGCCACGGCACAGCCAGCAACGACGAGCGCCCAGAGCATGCCTGCCCAGAATATGCCCGCCCAGAATATACCCGCGAAGGCCACGCCGGCCCCAATTGCGCCGGCCCAGCCCGTGCCGACGCCCGCGGCCCCGACAAAGCCCGCCCCGCCAATCGAGGCCACGCTGTTTCGCGCAGAAGCCCAGGCGCGCTTCGACAAGGCGCTGCGCGCCGAGGCCGGCTTTGTCGAACGTCTCGTCTATTTCTGGTCGAACCATTTCTGCGTTTCCGTGGCGAAGGACAACATCGTGCGGGCGAGCGCCGGTGCCTTCGAACGGGAAGCCATCCGGCCCTTCGTACTCGGCCGTTTCGCCGACATGCTGATGGCGGTCGAGCGGCATCCGGCGATGCTGTTCTATCTCGACAACCAGCAGTCGATCGGCCCGGACTCCCGCGCCGGCAAGAACCGCCAGCGCGGCCTCAATGAGAACCTCGCCCGCGAGATCATGGAACTGCACACGCTGGGCGTCGGCAGCGGCTATAGCCAGGCCGATGTCACCAGCTTCGCGCGTATCCTGACCGGCTGGACGACGGCCGGGCGCGAAGGTCGGCTGGGCGAACCCGGCAGTTCCGTCTTCAACGCCAATGCCCATGAGCCGGGCGATGCGGTGCTGCTGGGCAAGACCTATCCGGCCGGCGGCATGGGGCAGGCCGAGGCGGCGCTCAACGACATCGCCAGCCATCCGGCGACGGCGCAGCATATCGCCACCGAGCTCGCCCGTCATTTCATAGCGGACGATCCGCCGCCGGCGGCGGTCGCGCGTCTGGCCAAGGTTTTCGCCAAGAGCGACGGCAATCTCCGGGCCCTGGCGTCGACCCTCATCGACATGCCGGAGGCCTGGTCAACGCCCCTGGCCAAGATGCGCTCGCCCTTCGACTACATCGCCGCTATCCGCCGGGCGGCCGGCCCGGCTCCGGCGAACGATCCCGGCCAGTCGCTCAACTGGCTCAACGCACTCGGCGAGCCGCTCTGGCAGCCGCCGGGACCGAACGGCTTTTCCGACCAGGCGGACAGCTGGGCCTCGGCCGAAGGCATGAAGATCCGCCTCGACATCGCGTGGCAGGCGGCCCGCCAGGTCAAGGATATCGGTAATCCCGACGACATGCTCGACGCCGTCATCGGCCCGTCCGCCTCGGCTGAGACGCGGCAAGCGGTGGCCCGCGCCGAGTCCAAGCAGCAAGGCCTGGCACTGTTGCTGATGGCGCCGGAATTCCAGAGACGATAGCGCGAGCGACAGGTCCGGCGCCGACAACTCCCATGGAGATCAAGTCATGAGCCTGCTGTGTGAAACCCCCTCCCGCCGCGCCATGCTGATGAGCGGTGGCGCGCTGTTTGCCTGGGCCTATCTGCCCCGCTTCGCCCGTGCCGCCGACAATCGCGATCCGCGCCTGATCGTCATCGTCCTGCGCGGCGCGCTCGACGGCCTGTCGGCGGTCGGTCCGGTCGGCGACCCCGACTATGCCGGCCTGCATGGCGACATCGCTCTCTCGCTCGCAGGCCCGCACGCGGCGCTGCCGCTCGACGGTTTCTTCGCGGTCAATCCGGCGATGCCGGTGTTCGCCAGGCTGTTCAAGGCAAACCAGGCGGCGGTGGTGCATGCGGCCGCGACGGGCTATCGCGAACGCTCGCATTTCGACGGCCAGGATGTGCTGGAAAGCGGTTTCGCCGGCCCGGGCCATGTCGCCACCGGATGGCTCAACCGGGCGCTGGAGAGCCTGCCGGCGGGCGACCGCGTGGCGACGCTTGGCGGCTTGGCTGTCGGACCGTCGACGCCGCTGGTGATCCGCGGCTCAGCCCCTGTGCTCGGCTGGGCGCCGCAATCCCTGCCGGCGCCGGCCGGCGACCTCGCGGCGCGGGTTCTTGACCTCTACCAGCATCGCGACCCGGTGCTGGCGGTGGCCTTGCAAAAGGGCCTCGACGCCGACCGCATGGCGCTCGACGACCAGATGGGTGGCAATGCGAAGGGCGGGGTGATGAAGCCGAAGGGCGGCCTCGACAGCGCCGCCGGCATGCGGCAGGCCGCGCAAGGCGCCGCCAGGCTGATCGCGGCCGATGATGGACCGCGCGTTGCCGCCCTCGCCTTCGACGGCTGGGACACGCATGTCAATGAGGGCGGGGCGACCGGCCGGCTCGCCACGTTGCTCGGCGGCCTCGACGGCGCCTTCGAGGAATTCGAGAAGGGTCTCGGCGAACGCTGGAAGGACACGGCGATCGTCGCCATCACCGAGTTCGGGCGCACGGCGCAGATCAACGGCACGGTCGGCACCGATCACGGCACCGGCACGGTGGTGCTGCTCGCCGGCGGCGCGATCAAGGGCGGCCGCGTCATTGCCGACTGGCCGGGATTGAAGCCGGCCCAGCTTTACCAACAACGCGATCTGGCGCCGACTAGCGATGTCAGGGCGGTGCTGAAAGGCCTGCTCGCTGACCAGTTCGGCCTTTCCGCCGCTGTACTCGGCGACAAGGTGTTTCCGGAATCCGCCGCGGTGAAGCCGATGCGGGATCTCGTCGCATGAGGAAGGAAGATGGCGTCACAGCGGACGCCACCTCTAGCGGAAACGCTCACACCGCTTCAGAGCGGGGGCCGTGTCGATCCGCTCCGTGATCACCAGTGGCGGTGCCAGTGGTGATGGTGCCGCCAATGTCCCGGCCCGACTATTATCACACGACGATGGTTGGGCACGCAACGCCTCCACCGGTTCATGTGCCAGCCAGGGCCGCATCTCCAGCCGACGCTTTCGGCCTGCAGCGGAGCGGCACTCGGCTTTGCTACGGGCAGCGCCTGCGAGCCGACGCTCGACAGCATCAACGTGCCTGCTGCGACTGCGATGGGCAAAATGTATCTGGCGAGCATGATTGTGTCCTCCATGGTTGACATTCCCGAGGACAGCATACCACTCAGCCGGCTGAATGCCGGGTGGGTGGTCCGATCACATATTCGTTAGCAGCAGAGCGCTCGCCAGGCGACGCCGCGACGTTCTGCGCGGCGCCGTCGAGCATGTCGCCTTGATCAGGCGGCCTCGACCTTGGCGACCGGTGCATCCTCTCCCCGCACGAGTTTGGTCACGCCGGCGAAGTCGAGCTTGCCGGAGCCGAGCACAGGCACTTTCTGAACGACGCGCACTTCGGCGGGCACCATCAGGTCCATGGCGCCGTTGGCCTTGGCGAAGGCCAGGAACTCGGCGCGTGTGGCGCCGGGAGCCTCGGTGATGAGAATGAGCTTCTCGCCCTTGCGCTCATCCGCCACCGCCGCGACGGCCGACAACGAGCCTTTCCACAATTCGCCCGCCAGCGCCTCGACGGCGGCGAGCGAAATCATCTCACCACCGATCTTGGCGAAGCGCTTGGCGCGGCCGCGAATGGTGATGAAGCCGCCCTCGTCCACCGAGACGACGTCGCCAGTGTCATGCCAGCCATCCGGCAGCGGTTCCAGCACTCCCGGCTTCTCGGCGCGCAGATAGCCCGCCATCACGTTGGGCCCGCGAACATGCAGCCTGCCGCCTTCGTCGACACCGGGCACAGGATCGAGACGATACTCCATGCCGGGCATGATTTTGCCGACACTGCCGGAACGGTTGTACATCGGGGTGTTGATGGAGATTACCGGCGCGGTCTCGGTGACGCCATAGCCTTCCAGGATGCGCACGCCGAACTTTTCCATATAGGTCATGCGCGTCGACGCCTTGACCGGTTCCGCGCCGGCAAAGCAATAGCGTATCGAGCGGAAGTCGTACGGGTGCGCGGTGCGCGCATAGCCGCCGAGGAATGTATCGGTGCCGAAGATGATGGTCGCGTTGGATGCGTAGATCAGTTCCGGCACGATGCGGTAGTGCAGCGGTGATGGGTAGAAATAGACCGGTACACCCGAAATCAGCGGCAGCACCGTGCCAGCCGTCAAGCCGAAGGAATGGAAGATCGGCAAGACGTTGAACACCTTGTCGCCCGAGTGGAAGTCGATCCGCGATGCCGCCTGCGCGGCATTGGCCAGGATGTTGCGGTGGGTGAGCACCACGCCCTTCGGCGTGCCCTCCGACCCCGAGGTGAACAGGATCACCGCCGGGTCGGTGGGCAAGCGCTTCGCGCGCGGCGTCGACTTGCGCAGCACGCCAAGCAGCTTGTCCTTGAGACCGATGGTTTTGCGCAGATCGTCGAGCCAGACGATGTCGACCGAGCGGCCGATTTCCTCGACCACCGCACCGAGCTTTGCCTGCTCGACGAACGCGCGAGACGTGAGCACAGTCCGGACTTCGGCCGCCTTGCAGGCGGACAGGATGTTGGCCGCACCTGCGGTGAAGTTGATCATCGCCGGCACCTTGCCGGCCGACATCACGCCAAGCAGTGTGGCGCAAGAGCCGTTGGCGTTGGGCAGCATGATGCCGAGCGTCTGCTGATCGGCGTAAAGGTTCTGGAATTTCTCACCGAGTACGGCGGCCGCCGTCAGCAGCTTGCCATAACTCAGCGAACCGGTGACCGGATCCTCCACGGCAAGCTCTCCCATGCCGCGTTCATTCGCCGTCAGGATGATCTTTTCCAGCACCGTCTTGTCGATGTCCTGGGTGCGGAAGACAAGATCCGACATCACCTGATAGAGTGCCGCACCCGCCGCGGCGCGACGCTTGCGGCCCTTCAGTTCCTGCGGCACTTCGAGCTTGACCGGTTCCAGAATGGTCACCTTGACCTTCGGGAACAGGCGGCGGCGCACATGCTGCGACGTCAGCCGGGAGAACGGGCTTTTCTCCAGCCCATCGATGCGGATCGGCACAACCATCGAGCCGGTCTTGTCCGCCACCATGGCGGCGCCGTCATAGACCTTCATCAGCCCGCCGGTGACCGTGATGCGGCCCTCGGGAAAGATGACCAGCGGATCGCCGCCCTGCACGACCTTGATCAGCGTGCGGGTCGACATCGGCTTGGCCGGGTTGAGCGGCAGAGCGCGGGCAAGCTTCATGAACGGCTTCATCCACCAGGCCTGGGCGATGGTGTAGTCGATGGCGAAGACCGGCTCCTCGTCGGTCAGCGTCAGCGCCAGCGGACCGTCGAGGAAGCTGACGTGGTTGAGTGCCAGGATCGGCGCCTTGCCGGCCGCCTTGAGGTTTTCCATGCCCTCGACTTCGAGGCGATGGAAGGCGCGGAACAGGATGGAGACGAAATCGCGGAACGCGTTGGTCGGCAGGAATTTCAGCATCAGCCAGGCGGCAATCGCATTGGCCGCGGCGAGGCCGAACAGGATGCCGCCGGTCGAGACTTTCGTCTGGATCGCGGCGACGAGAATGCCGCCGACGGTCATGAAGCCGGCATTGACGATGCTGACGGCAGCGACGACACGGGCGCGGCGCGCTTCGGGTGACCAGGCCTGCACCGCGGCGAAGGTCGGCACCACCAGGAAGGCGCTGGCGATGGCCATGCCGGCGAGATCGATCGCCACACGGATCGTGTTTGGCCCGGCGAAGAAGAACGCAAGGGTCTCAGCCTTGGGCGAAGGCTGCATGCTCCAGATGGTCCAGGCCAGATGCAGGCCGAACAGCGCCAGGAGCGCCGTGCCGACCGGTGCCGGCAGCAGCACGATGCGCCCCTGCGACATCCATGCCGCGATCGCCGAGCCTATCGCGATCGAGACGGCAAACACCGCGAGATAGACGGTGACGGCGATCTCGTTGCCGCCGAGTGAATCCTTGATCAGCGTCGGCAGGATCGACAGCACGATGGCGCCGATCAGCCAGAACCATGAGGTCATCAGGCCGGCGCGCCAGATGCGCGTGTCGGTGCGCAATTCGCTGACCTGGCGCCAGGTCGAACGGAAGATGTTCTTGTCGATGGCAAGGTCGGGTGCCGCCGAACCGGTGGGCGGTATGTAGCGGCTGACGAACCAGCAGCCGACGGCCAAGGCCATCATGATCGGTCCGAAGACCATGACGCCGATGCCATCGGCCGAAACGACGCCGCCGGCAATGGTGCCGCCGAGGATGGCGGCAAACGTGGCCGACTCGATCCAGGCGTTGGCCTTGGGCAGTTCCTTGCGCTCGAGATGGTCAGGCAAGATGCCGTATTTGATCGGTCCGAACAGCGCCGAGATGACGCCGAACATCAGCAGCGCCGTCATCAGCACCGGGATCGACGACAGCGCGATGCCGACGACAGAGACGCCCGCCGCGGCGATCTCGGCGAATTTCAGCCGGCGCGCGATCAAGGCCTTGTCGAAGCGGTCGGCAATCTCGCCGCCAAGCGCGGACAACAGCAGAAAGGGGGCCATGAAGACGGCCCCGGCAAGCGTGACCAGCGACGCCGCCTGGCCGGCGGCGAGCGTAAACAGGATCAGGAACACCAGTGTGTTCTTGAGGAAATTGTCGTTGAAGGCGGACAGGAACTGCGTCCAGAACAGAGGCGCAAAGCGCCGGGACAACATCAGATGCGTGTTCATGGCGATTTCCATTTTGCGGAACCTGCGACGATGCGCCGGAGGCTCTGCGGGTTGAAGGCGGTGTTTCAATCTCAGTGATATCAGTGAGCTGATTAAACTTCCTTACTGTGCTTGATGCCCATCCACGGCTTTCGGTCTGCCAGAAATGAACATCGTTCACAATTGCACTCTATCAGGTTCTGAACATTGTTCAAGCAGAAAATGAACGGCGTTCACCGCAGCCGAAAGCGGAGCCGGCGGCTGGTGAGGTCTGTCAGGGTCAGGCGTCTCAGTTGTCGGGTGCCGGACCTGGTCCCAGCGTTGCCACGGTCTTCAGAGCGCCATCGAGCATGTCGCCCTTCTCGTCCTTCAGCGCTGCCTCGCGCAGGCGGCGGATCCAGTCGGCGGCATCGTCGCGGCCCTTGAGCATGGGAAGCGCCGACAGCACGCGGTCGAATTTCGACTGGGCGCGGACATGGGTGTCGCTGTAGCCCTTGATCAGCCGGCGACAGTTGAGGATTTCGACGGCGAGCGCGTAGTCTGCCGGCACATGGCCGAGCGCCAGCGCGTACCAGCGATCGAGATGGATCATCTCGACCTTGTGGCGCAGCAGGCTGCGGCGCCAGCGGCGCAGGCCGCCGATGAACCAGAGGGCTGCGAAGCCGGCGAAGCTGTCGGTGCGGATGCGGCGGCCATGGTTGATGCGTCGGTCGAGGAAGGCGGCAAGTTTCGGCCGGTTCTCGATATAGCTGCCCAGCCGCTCCGGCAGCGTGCCGCAGAATTCCTCGATACGCGGATGGAAATATTCGGTCACCTGCAGGATCGAGCCATCCTTGACGCCGACCTCCTTGCGCACGCGTTTGTCGCGCGTCGAGCGCGTTTTCAGATCGGCGACCCGGATCATGTCGTCATAGCACAGGGCATTGGCGAGATGCTTGGCGGCGGCGATGGACAGCGCGTGGGCATGGTCGGCGCTCTCCAGCGCGACGGCCTTGTCCAGCCGGTCGAGATATTCCCGCCCGTACGCGATGTCTTGATAGTCGACGACCTTTCTCAGACCCCGCAACGCCATGTCGCGCACGGCCACGGGCATCAGGTCGATGCGGGCGGCCAGGGCCTGCCAGCCCTGCAGCAGGTTTTGCGGGCCAGTTACGCGCCCTGCGCCAAGGGCGGATTCGACAATCGCCGGCTCTGCCGGCTTTGGCGCCGGTGCGGCCGTGCCACGCGCGCGGTCATAGGCGGCGCCAAAGGCGGCGAGGCTGGCCTTGACGCCACGGCCGCCGGCACCGATAGCCTGCTCATAGCTTTCGCGCGTGAACGGCAACGCGTCGGATCCGGCCAGCGCGCCAAGCAGGCTGGCCGAAATCATCGAGCCGTTGTCGGCGGCGATCTTTTCCATGTCGAAAGCGATGAAGCGTTTGGACGCTGCTTCCGCCGTCGCATGCACCTTGGAGGACGAGGCGCGGCCGTCGCCCGGCTCGATCTTTTCCGACACGGCGGCGATACGGTGCGAGGAAGCAATCAGCGTGGTGCGCTCTGGTGTGACGAAGCCTCTGATGATGGCGCGACCGGCTTCCATCAATTCGGCGGCGATCAATATATCGACGTCGCCTTGCGAGGGCGACAGCGCGAAAACCGGCAGCCGGCCGGTGTCGCGGGCCATCTCGATATAATAGATCGTGGCGCCGGTGCGTTGTGCCACGCCGGCGACCGAGGTCGATTGCGCGACGTAGCCATTGCGCTCGGCGACATCGGTGATCCAGTCGGCCAACACGCCGCCACCCTGGCCGCCGACGGCCAGCACGGCGAGCTTGATGACGCGCTCGTCGTCCTGGGCGCCCGGGCGAGCGCGAAAGGGTGGGACAGCGTCAAGCATCGGCGAAGGTCAGGCGCCGGCTTTCGCGGCGGCGCTGCAACAGGCCGATGGTGGCGCGGCGTGCGCTTTCCAGAAAGCGGTCCCAGCGGCTCGGATTGTGCACGACATCGGCGCGGTAGAAGGAGGGGCACAGCACGGCGGCGTCCGCCACCTCGCCGCAATTGCCGCAGCCGACGCAGCTCTGGTCGATGCTCGCCACCGGGTCATCGCGCAGCGGATCGTCGAGCGACTTCACCGACAGCGACGGGCAGCCGGACAGTCGCATGCAGGCATGGTCGCCGGTGCAGATGTCCTCGTCGACGCCGAATTTCGGCTTCACCACACGCTCGCCGCCCTTGATCGCCTGGTCGACCAGCGGCTTTTCGCGGCGCTGCCGGTTGAGCATGCATTCGGACGAGGCGACGATGACCTTCGGCCCCTTCTCCTCCGTCGTCAGCGCCTCGCGCAACGTGTCCTGCATCTTGGTCACGTCATAGGTGCGGTCGACATGGCGCAGCCATTTGACGCCCATACCTTTCACCGCCTCGGTGATCGGATGCTTGGTCGATTTGGTCTTGTTGCCGGCGCGTGACGACAGGATGTCCTGGCCGCCCGTGGCGGCGGAGTAAAAATTATCGACGATGACGATGACGCCGTCGTTCTTGTTGAACACCGCATTGCCGATCGAGGAGGTCAGGCCGTTGTGCCAGAAGCCGCCATCGCCGACGAAGGAGATCGAACGGCGCTTGGCGTCGGGCGAATTGAACGCCGAGGCCGAGGCCGGCCCCAGACCGTAGCCCATGGTGGTGGCGCCGAGTTCGAAGGGCGGCATGATCGAGAACAGATGGCAGCCGATGTCGGAGGCGATGTGGTGCTTGCCGAGCTCCTGCTCGACCAGTTTGGTCGCGGCAAAGATCGGCCGCTCCGGGCAGCCGATGCAGAAGCCCGGCGGACGACCGGGCACGACATTGATCAGGTTCGCGGTGTCGACGCCGTCGCCGACTTTGTTGGGTGCGCGCACTTCGCCCGGGAGCAGATGCGGCGCCTCGGCGCGCAGGAAGGTGCCAATGCCGTCGAGCATGACTTGGCCGGTGTATTCGCCGGCCATCGGCAGATATTCCTTGCCTACCAGCCTGGTGCCGCGCCCGGCCTTGTGCAGCATCGCGGCAAAGGCCTGCTCGATGTAATTGGGCTGGCCTTCCTCGACGACGAGCACCGCCTGCTTGCCTTCGCAGAAGGACAGGAACTCATCGTCGATCAAGGGATAGACGGCGTTGAGCACATAGAGCGGCACATCCGTCTCGCCGTAAGTGTCGGCAAGGCCAAGCCGCTGCAGCGCGCGGATGACCGAATTGTACATGCCGCCCTGCATGACGATGCCGACCGAGCCATGGTCCGAGCCGAAGAATTCGTTGATCTTGTTCTTGCGGATGAAATCGACCGCAGCCGGCCAGCGTTTTTGCACCTTCTCCTTCTCGTGCAGGAAGGAGGCGGGCGGCAACACGATGCGGCCGGTGTCGCGGCGCGGCGCGTCGAGCGCGTCGGCTACCGTCATGGGCGGCCGCTTGTTGTCCTTGGCAATGAAATGGCCATGGACGTGGCAGCAGCGGATGCGCACCTGCAGCATGACCGGCGTGTTGGAAATCTCGGACAGTTCGAAGCCGTCTTCCACCGCCTTGACGATCGACGGCAGGTTCGGGCGTGGATCGAGCAGCCAGACCTGGCTCTTCATGGCGAAGGCATGGCTGCGCTCCTGCATGATCGAGGAGCCCTCGCCATAATCCTCGCCGACAATGATCAGCGCGCCGCCGGTGACGCCGCCGGAAGCCAGGTTGGCGAGCGCATCGGACGCGACATTGGTGCCGACCGTCGACTTGAAGGTCGCGGCACCACGAATGGGATAATGCACCGAGGCGGCCAGCATGGCGGTGGCGGTGGCTTCCGAGGCGCTGGCCTCGAAATGCACGCCGAGCTCGCCCAGAATGTCCTGCGCGTCGGCCAGCACGTCCATCAGATGGCTGATCGGCGCGCCCTGATAGCCGCCGACATAGCCGACGCCGCATTGCAGCAGCGCCTTGGTGATGGCGAGGATACCTTCACCGGCAAATTCCTCGCCGGCGCCGAGCCGGAGTTTTTCGACTTCCTTGGCAAAAGACCGTTCGGCCATTTTTTCAATCCTTCCGTTACCGCCCGGCCCGTTATCGCCAGGCATCGGCGGCGCGTAGGTCTAGATGTCGTGCTTGCGAATGTTCTTGAGCATCTTCAAAAGCGTAGCGATCAGTGCCGCGTATTCAGCGTCGTCGATATCGTCGAACATCGCCTCGAAGGCATCATGCATGGCCGGCCAGGCGCGGGTGAATTCGGCGCGGCCGTCGTCGGTCAGGAACACGTGGCGAATGCGGCTGTCGGTGACACCTTGCTCGCGCCGCACGAACCCTTGCCCCTCCAGCGTGTCGAGCGTACGGCTCAAGGTCGACTGCTCGATGACGGTGTAGACCGAGAGATCGTTGACGGTGACGCCGTCGGCGACCGAAAGGACCGCAAGAGTACGCACCTGCGGAATGGTCAGCCCCTGTTTGCGGAAATCGTCGCGTAAGGTGGCGTTGTAGCGGCCCATGATGCGGTTCATCAGATAGGGCGCGAATTGCTGCAGGCCGATCTGACCCAGGGTCGAAATGCGCTGGCGTTTTTCCGCGACCTTCTGCTCCATCACAGCCTCCCCGCCAGCAGAAAGCCGGAGCCGCCGCCGAGGCCCGCGCCCGGATGGGTCGAGGCGCCGATATGGTAGAGGTTTTTGATGCCGGTCTGATGGTTGCGGCTGGTCTTGAACGGCCGCCACAGGAAGGACTGGTCGATGGTCGAGGAGCCGCCGTAGGGGTCGCCGCCGACGAGATTGATGTTCATCGCTTCGAGATCGGCCGGCGAATAGGCACGGCGCGCGATCACGCTGTCCTTGAAGCCGTCGATGTGACTGGCGAGGATCGCTTCGGCACGATCGGCATAGGCCTCGCGCAGCGCGTCGGTCCATTGCCCGTCAGCGGGCGCCTGCAGCTTGCCGGCGGCGTCGCCCTTGATGTGCCGGGGCGCCTCGGGCAGTTGCAGCCACAGGATCGCCTTGCCTTCCGGGCAGCGCGATGGATCGAGCGCATGCGGCTGGCCGACGCAGATGGTAGGCACTTCCGGCAGCATGCCGCGCGCCGCCTCGTTGCAGGCCTTCGACACGCCATCCAGTCCAGGCGTCAGGTGCAACAACGCCACGTTGTCCAGCCCTTCGCCGCGCCAGGACGGCGGCTTGTCGAGGGCGTAATGGATCTGGAAATTGCCTTTGCCGTAGCGATATTTCTGCGTCGCCTCGACATAGGCTTTGGGCGCATTCGCGCCGAGCAGGCGGCCATAAAGTTGCGTCGGCGTGACCGAACAGATGACGCTTTTGTTGGCAGTGATTGTCTCGCCAGACGCCAGCCTCACGCCCGTCGCGCGGCCACCGGTCTGGACGATCGAGGCGACATCAGCACTGGTGCGGATGTCGCCGCCACGTTCCCGGATCAGGGCTTCGAAGGCGGAGAGCAGGGTCTTCGCTCCGCCCTTGACGATCGGCGCGCCGGCCGCCTCCAGCGCGAAGGCGATGACCTTGGCGATCTGGCCGGAGAAGGCATCCTCGGGTCCTAGCCCGGCATGCAGCACCCATGGCGCCCACAGCGCGCGGATGGTTTCGGACTGATAGGTGCTTTCCAGCCAGCTTCGCGCCGGCACCAAGGCGTCGCCGAGAAAGGCGGCAAGGCCGCGCGGACCACGCTGCCAGGCATCGCCGGCCAACAGTTTCGCGGTGGGATAGGACCACAGTGCGCCGCCGAGCAAGCCGAACAGCAGGCCGGCATTGCGCTCGATGCCACCGACATCCCCCGCATGCCGGTCGCCGTCGCCCGCGGCGATCGCATTGATTGCCGCGACATTGGCGGCGCGGTCGGTGCTCAGCACGGCATGGCTGCCGTCCGGCCGCAGCACGCCGGTCGGCGTGCCGGTGCGGCAGAACTCCAACCCGTGTCGCGCAAGATCGCCGCCCAATGCCGCAAAGGCCGGCGAGGTGATGAACAACACGAAGGTCGTCGCCATCACATCATGGATGAAGCCGGGCGCGGTGATCTCCTCGGTGCGCATGCAGCCGCCGATGCGGTCGTTGCGTTCGAGGACGAGCACATCAGCGCCCTTGCCGCCGAGCATCGCCGCGCAGACCAGCGCGTTGATACCGCTGCCGACGATGATGTGATCGGGGGCGCTCATCGAGGGCTTCCTGTGGGCAGCGGGTAGGCTTGCGAGGTCAGCCCTCTACGGCGCCCCCCCTCTGTCCTGCCGGACATCTCCCTCTCTAGGGGGGAGATTAGCAGTTCCAGCGCCCTGCTCATTTCTGCAAAGTTGGAGATTGGCGAAAGCCGTTGTTACGGCCAATCTCCCCCCTTGAGGGGGAGATGTCCGGCAGGACAGAGGGGGGTGAGCGCCAGCGCTGCCCGGCTGCCACCCATTACCCATTGTCACTCCATCGCCTGCGCGCATGATCTTCTCCCGAAGATCCCTTACTGCCCTACCACCAGCGCCAGCGCGCGGATCGGGCTGCCGGTGCCGTGCTCGATCTTGAGCGGTGCCGCGATCAGGATCGCGCCTTTCGGCGGCAGCTGGTCGAGATTGCAGAGGCTGGCGAGACCGTAGCGGTTGGCCTTGTGCATCAGCGTGTGCGCCGGGAATGGCGGCTCCATGCCGCCAGCCTTGCCGGCATCGGTGCCGATCGTCTCCGAGCCCCAGCCCTTGATGTCCTTGCTGATCAGGAACTGGATGGCTTCTGCCGTCGGGCCGGGCGTGTGCGGGCCGGCCTCGTTGGCGTTGAGGAATTCGGCTTCCGAACCGTTGCGTTTGTACCAGTCGGTGCGCATCACAACCCATTCGCCGGCGTTGATGGCGCCGTGCTTGGCTTCCCATGCCTTGATGTGGTCGACGGTGAGCAGGAAATCATGGTCGGCTGCGGCTTCCTTCGAACAGTCGATGACATTGACCGGGCCAACGAAATTCTGCGCCGGAATGGTGTCGGTGGCGCCGTCCAGATAGTCCTTGCCGCTGATCCAGTGCTGCGGCGCATCGAAATGCGTGCCCGAATGCTCGCCGAGCTTCAGCCAGTTCCACGCCCACCACGGACCGTTCTTGTCATAGCGGGAGATGTTGTGGATCTCGACCTTCGGTGTGTCGACGGCAAGCTCCGGCGGCAGCTTGATCAGAGGCGTGTCGGGACCGAGCGGGGCCGACAGGTCGACCACCCTGATGGCGCCTGAAAGCAGCTGGCCGGCGACTTCGCCGAGGAGTTTCTGGGTGTCCATTGTCTCTGTTCCCTCTTTCTGGTGATGATCAAGGCTCGTCTCGGCCCTTAATATCCTACTAGACGAAAACATATGCATCTGCAATTATCTTTAAGCATAAAGGAAATGGGAACGGGGCGTGAGCGAGTTCGACGCCATCTTTATCGGGGCGGGCCACAACAGTCTGGCATGCGCCGCGCATCTGGCGCTCAAAGGCTGGAAAACCGGGATTTTCGAGCGCAGTGCAACAATCGGCGGCGCCGTCCAGACCCGCGAATTCACCCTTCCCGGGTTCCGACACGATTTCGGTGCGATGAATCTGAGCCTGTTTGCCGGCTCGGCCTTCCACCGGAAATATGCAAATGAATTGAAAGCGAGAGGGTTAGAGTTCGCGCCGGTCGCCGACTGTTTCGCCAGCGCCTTCCCCGATGGACGCTGGTTCGGCGTCAGCAACGACCTCGAAAAAACCGCGACGCGCATGGCTGCCTTTTCAGCCGCCGATGCCGCGACATGGCGCAGACTGGTTGCGGCATTCCCGGCCGAGGCCGAGCATCTGTTCCGGCTGCTGGGATCGCCGATGAGCGCCCGTTCGCTTGCCGGCACCGCCTGGAATCTATGGCGCAAGAAGGGTACGTCTGGCGCGCTCGACACGGGCCGTCTGCTGTTGTCCTCACCCCGCGCCTGGCTTGAGGAAAACTTCGAGTCTGCGCATGTGCGGGCAACGCTCGCGACCTGGGGCATGCATCTCGATTTCGCACCAGACATCGCCGGGGGTGCCGTGTTCCCCTATCTGGAATCGATGGCCAACCAGAGCTTTGGCATGGTGCTGGGCAAGGGCGGCGCGGACACCATCATCCGGGCGCTCGCAGGCATGGTCACATCCGCCGGCGGCAAGATCGTCACCAGCGCCGAGGTGGCCGAGATCACCGTTTCAGCCAGCAAGGCGACCGGCGTGCGGCTCGCGTCCGGTGAGACGCATACAGCGACCAGGGCGGTCATTGCCGGTGTCGCACCCAAGGCGCTGAGCGACAGACTGCTGCCCAAGGGTTCCGGTGACACCGGCTTCGATACGGCAATGCAAAAATTCCGGTACGCGCCGGGCACGATGATGATCCATCTGGCGTTGGACGATCTGCCCGACTGGCGCGCTGGCGCCGAGCTTCGGCAGTTCGCCTACGTGCATCTGTCGCCGTCGCTCGATGCGATGTCGCGCACCTATCAGCAGGCGATGGCAGGCATGCTGCCGGACGAACCGGTGCTGGTTGTCGGCCAGCCCTCAGCGATCGATCCGTCGCGCGCACCTCAGGGCAAGCATGTGCTGTGGGTGCAGGTGCGCATGCTGCCTGCCGAAATCCTGGGCGATGCCGCGGGCAAGATCGCGACCGCGCATTGGGATCGGGTCAAGGAGGCCTACGCCGAGCGCGTGCTCGACATCATCGAGACCTACGCGCCCAACTTGCGGGCGAAGATCCTCGGCCGTTCGGTGTTCTCGCCGATCGATCTCGAGCGCGAGAATCCGAACCTGGTCGGCGGCGACCAGGTCTGCGGCAGCCATCATCTGGCGCAGAATTTTTTGTTCCGTCCGGCGCGCGGCTATGCCGGCTGGGACACGCCGGTTGGCAATCTGCATCTCACCGGGGCAGCAACATGGCCGGGCGCCGGCACCGGTGCGGCCTCGGGTTTCATGCTCGCGCAACAGCTTGGCGGGAGGTAGGAGCCGAAGATTTCACAGAGGCGACGAGGGGCACGGCGCTGCTGCCCGCGAAGCCTGGACCAATGAAGTGACATTGCCGCGCGACGAAAACAGAAAACCAACAAGGGGAACGACCATGACAATCAACAGACGCGAATTGCTGGGATACAGTGCCGCAGCACTTGGGGTGGCCGCCGTCGGCTTGCCACAGATCGCCAAGGCGGCTGCCGGCGAGCTGACCATCGCCTACAATGTCAACCTGCCGTCCTGGGATCCGACCACCGGCCCCTCCGCCGTCAACCCGACCATTCAGGGTCTGTACCAGTCGGTGTTCGACCAGTTCATCCCGCAGAAACCGGACCTGTCCTTCGCGCCAGGCCTGCTCACCGAATGGGGCTGGAACGACGATCGCACCAAGGTGACGATGACGGTGCGCGAAGGCGTGAAATGGCATGACGGCTCGCCCTTCACGCCCGAGGACGTCGTCTGGTCGCTGCAGCGGGCGGGCGACGAGAAGACCGGCAACCCGATCCAGTTCGTCTGGAAGAACGTCAACAACTTCAAGATCGACGGCAACAAGATCACCGGCGACGTGGTGCAGTTCGACCCGGTCTATTTCAAATGGATGTCGTTCCTGACCGGCTACATCATGCCGAAGGCCTATTACGAGAAGGTCGGAGCCGAAGGTTTCGAGAAAGCGCCTATCGGCACCGGCCCCTACATGGTTGAAAAATTCGAGCGCAATGCCTTCCTGCGGCTCAAGGCCAACCCGAACTATTGGGGCGGCAAGCCGGCCTTCGAGAATGTGACGATCAAGTTCGTCACCGACGCGGCGAGCCGTGTGGCCGAAATCGAGTCCGGCTCCTCGCAGGTGACGCTGGAAATCCCCTACGAGGAATATGACCGGCTGATCGCCAAGGACGGGCTCACTGGCTCGTGCAAGAACGTCTCCGACATCGGCATGATCTTCTTCAACAACAAGGACGCCATGCTGGACAAGAATGTCCGCCAGGCGGCTGTGATGTCGGTGGACAAGGAGCTTCTGGTCAAGCGCCTGCTGCGCGGCTACGGCCAGCCGATCGCGACGCTGGAAACGCCGGAATATGCCGCCTACGATGCGTCGATCAAGGTCGAGCACAATCCGGAAAAGGCCAAGGAATTGCTCGCCGCCTCCGGCTATTCGCCGGAGAAGCCCGCCAAGATCACCATCCAGACGACCAAGGGCTTCAAGCCCAAGGACTACGAGATGGTGCAGGCGATCGTCGGCATGTGGCGCAAGGTCGGCATCGAGGCGACGATCGAAGTCTACGAGATCGCCAAGCACTATGAACTGCGCGCCGCCCACAAGCTGGCACCGGCGGCCTTCTACAATTGGGGCAATGCCATCGGCGACCCGACCACGTCGACCGGCTTCGCCATGTTCGGGCCGTCGCCGCACTCGTCGTGGAAGACCGACGACCTCGATGCCAAGATCGGGCCGCTGTGGGGCGAGAAGGACGAAGCCAAGCGCATTGCCGGCTGGAAGGCCGTCGACAAATACATCGCCGAGCAGGCCTATGTGCTGCCGGTGCTGCAGTTCGCACAGCCGGTCGTGCATGCCAAGGGCGTCAAGGTGGTACAGCATCTTTCCGGCGCGCTGCTGCCGGCGCTGATGACCCCGGCCTGATATCGGCCTGGAATTGCCGCGCGCCGTCGCCAGCGACGGCGCGCATATTCCCATCAGGCATACGAGCCCGCGGGCTCCTGCAAAGATTTACATGCTCCTGCAACGATTCCTGATCCGTCTTCTGACGATGCTGATCACGCTGTTCGGCGTGGCCGTCGTCGTCTTCGTCGTGATCCGCGTCGCGCCTGGCGATCCGATCGCCATGATGCTGCCGCCCGGCGCGACGGATGCCGACATCGCCCGGCTGCGGGCGCTCTACGGGCTCGACAAGACGATCGTCCAGCAATTCTTCATCTGGCTGTCCGGTGTCGTCAGGGGCGATTTCGGCACCTCGATCTCATTGCGGCAAGACGTGCTCGGCCTCGTCTTCAACCGGCTGCCAGCGACGCTGGAGCTCGCCATCGTCGCGCTGATCATGGCGGTGGGGCTTGGCGGCATGACGGCGATCATCGGCGCGCGTGAGCGTGGCACGGCGGTCGAGGCCGGCATCGACATCGCCAGCGGTGCCACCCTTTCCATTCCCGATTTCCTGTGGGGCCTGGTGCTGATCCTGCTGTTCGGCGTGCTGGTGCCGATCTTCGACATTTCCGGCCGCGTGTCGCCGCAGCTCGACCTGCCTTTTGTTACCCAGTTCTACCTGTTCGAGAGCATTTTACGCCTGCGCCTCGACCTGACCTGGGATCTCCTGAAGCACATGCTGATGCCGGCGGTGGCGCTGGCGCTACCGCTGGCGGCGATCATTTCGCAGTTGCTGAAACAGTCGCTGAAGGAAGTGCTCGACCTCGACTATGTCGTGCTGGCGCGGGTGAAGGGGTTTTCGGAAACGCAGGTCATCCTGCGCGAGGCGCTGAAGAACGCGGCCCTGCCAACGCTGACCCTGGTTGGCGTGCAGTTCACCTTCCTCATCGGCGGCACGGTTATCGTCGAACGGCTGTTTTCCTATGAAGGTCTCGGCAACATGGCGATCGACGCCGTCATCAACCGCGACCTGCCGCTGATCCAGGGCATCGTGCTGGTCTTCGCGCTGCTGTTCGTGCTGATCAACCTTGCCGTCGACATGATGTATGCGCTGCTCAATCCGAGGCTGCGCCATGGATAGAGCCTCAAGACGCGGGCTGAGCCCCAGACTATGGCTCGCCGGTGGCTGGCTGCTGCTGGCGCTGCTGGCAGCGATCTTCGCGCCGCTGGTCGCGCCGCAGGATCCGCTGGCGCAGGATCTGATGCTGGAGCGGCTACCGCCGTTCTGGCTTGATGGCGCCGAGCCCGGTTATTGGCTGGGCACCGACAGCCTCGGCCGCGATCTCTTGTCCCGCCTGATCTTCGGCGGTCGTATCGCCTTCATCGTCGCCTTTGCCGCGGCGACCGCCGCCTGCCTGGTCGGTTCCACGCTTGGGCTGGTGGCAGGCTATTTCGGCGGCTGGGCCGATCGCATCATCTCGCGCATCGTCGATGTCTGGATGGCGTTTCCGCCGGTGCTGTTCGCCATCCTGCTGGTGGCCGTGCTCGGCACGGGTCTCAGCTCCGTCATCCTTGCCATCGCCATCATCGACTGGACGCGTTTCTGCCGGGTGATCCGCGCCGAAGCGATGGGCCAGTCGCGCATGGACTATGTCGAGAATGCCCGCATCGCCGGCTATGGCCGCATCGGCATCATGCTGCGCGAAGTGCTGCCCAATGTGGTGCCGTCGATCGTGGCGCTGCTGTCGCTGGAGATGGGTATCGCCGTCATCGTCGAGGCGATCCTGTCCTTCGTCAATCTGTCGATCTCGACCGACGATCCGACCTGGGGCAGCATCATCGCCGAGGGCCGGCTGTCGATCCACCAGGCCTGGTGGGTGCTGGTGTTTCCGCTGATCACGCTGATCCTCACCGTGCTTTCGTTCAGCCAGTTCGGCGAGGCGCTGAAGGCGCGCTTCGACCCGGTGCTGCGATGAGCGCCTGCCTCGACATCGCCAATCTCAGCGCCGTGCTGCCGAACGGCCAGCGCGTGCTGCGCTCGGTGTCGCTCTCCGTGCAGCCCGGCGAAGTGCGCGCGCTGGTCGGCGAGAGCGGGGCCGGCAAGACGATGATCGGTAAGGCGGTGCTCGGTGTGCTGCCGTCGAGCGTACGCATCGTCGAAGGCGATATGCGGCTTGAGGGCGAAGACCTCGGCAAGCTGCAGCCCAAGGCACGGCGGACGCTGATCGGTGCCCGCACGGCGCTGATCCCGCAGGATCCGCTGACCGCGCTCAATCCGTCGCGGCGCATCGGCCCGCAGATGACAGACCGGCTGGTGCGCATTCTCGGCTGGAGCAGCGAGAAGGCAGACACCCGCATCCGGCAATTGCTGGACGAGGTGCAGATCCGCGACCCCGATCGCGTGCTAAAAAGCTATCCGCATGAACTCTCCGGCGGCATGCGCCAGCGCGTGCTGATCGCCGCCGCCTTCGCCGCCGAACCCCGGCTGATCGTCGCCGACGAGCCGACCACGGCGCTCGACGTCACCGTGCAAAAGCAGATCCTGCGCCTGATCGCTGCGTTGCAGCGGGAGCATGGGACGGCGATCCTGTTCGTCACCCACGATCTCGGTGTCGTCGCCAAGATCAGCCAGAAGGTGTCTGTGCTCTATGCCGGCAAGGTGGTGGAAGAGGCCGACACGGCTGCGCTCTTCGCCGCGCCGCAACACCCCTATACGCGGGCATTGATGGCGGCGACGCCGCGCTACACCGACCCGTTCGCTTCGTTGAAGCCGGTGGACGATGCCGTGCTGGCCGGGCTCGCTTCGGAGATCGCTGCCGCCGACCAAGCCTGGAGGCGGCCGCATGGCTGAGCCGCTGTTTTCCGTGCGCGGGCTGAAGGTTGCGCTGCCCGACATGACGCGCAAGCCGCTGATCGGCCGTGCGCCTTTAGCCCAGATTTTGAAGGGTCTCGATTTCGACCTGCCGAAGGGCTCGGTGACGGGCATTGTCGGCGAATCCGGTTCGGGCAAGTCGACGCTCGGCCGTGCCTTGGTGCGCCTGCTGGAGCCGAGCGCCGGCAACATCACATTCGATGGCCTAGATATCACGCATCTGCCGGAGGCGGAGCTGCGGCCGCTGCGCCGCAACCTGCAGATGATCTTCCAGGATCCGATGTCGTCGCTCAACCCGCGCCGCACCATTGCCAGCATCATCGCGGCGCCGCTGAAGCAGAATGGTCTTGGCGACAATTTGAAGGGACGCGTCGCCGAAGCGCTGCAGCGGGTCGGGCTGCCGCAGAGCTTCGCCAGCCGCTACCGCCACGAATTGTCGGGCGGCCAGCGCCAGCGCGTCGGCATAGCGCGCGCGCTGGCGCTGTCGCCGAAATTCGTGCTGGCCGACGAGATCGTCTCCGGCCTCGATGTCTCGACGCAGGCGCAGATCCTTACCCTGCTTGAAAGGCTCGCGGCCGAGATGGGCCTGACCGTCGCCTTCATCAGCCACGATCTGTCGGTGATCCGGCGGCTGTGTAAGCAAGTGATCGTCATGCGCGAAGGCGTCATCGTCGAAGCCAGCGCCACCGACGCGCTGTTCGACAACCCCAAGCAGGCCTACACGCGCGACCTGATCGCAGCCATTCCGCTGCCTGAAATCGACGCCGGCTGGCTGGATATCCCGTCCGCGGCCAAGCCGCCGACATGAATGCATACGCATGCCGAAAAGCGGGTTTCGGACATGCGACCGCAAAGACCCAGGTCCCGCCAATGGAGAGGACTGACATGAAGACGATACTTCGCAATGCAACGCTCGCCGCTGCTGTCCTTGGCAGTGCCGGCATGGCCTCGGCGGATTCGATCCCAGGCATGCGCGGTCACGACCATACCGGCATCACCGTCCCCGACATGAAGCAGGCGGTCGACTTCTTCACCAAGGTGGTCGGCTGCAAGAAGGCGATGTCGTTCGGGCCGTTCGTCGACGACAAGGGCACCTTCATGCAGGATCTTCTGGGCGTCGATCCCAAGGCTGTCATCGAGCAGGTCACCATGGTGCGCTGCGGCTATGGATCGAATATCGAGCTGTTCAAATACACAGCACCCGACCAGAAGGATTTGACGCCGAAGAACAGCGACATTGGCGGCTTCCATATCGCCCTCTATGTCGACGACGTCGCCGCGGCTAAAGCCTATCTCGACGGCAAGGGCGTCAAGACCAGGATGGGGCCTTTGCCGGTCAAGGAAGGACCCGCCGCCGGCCAGACCATCCTCTATTTCCAGGCGCCCTGGGGATTGCAACTGGAAGCGATCAGCTATCCCGACGGCATGGCCTATGAGAAGGGTGCCGAGACGGTGCCGTGGAGCCCGAAGAACCCGGAAGTGATCCTTGGCGCGCGCTTGCGGAGCAATACGCAAGCGCGCCGTCCGATGTGCGTATAATGATTTCGACATAAAACTTTAAGCTTGAATATCTAGCCGCCGGCGCGATACTCGAAGATGCAGCAAGCGAAGAGGAGATCGCAGACATGAAGGTTGCGGTTCTCGGCGGCGGACCAGCCGGCCTCTACTTTGCCATTTCGATGAAGCTCAGGGACGCCGCGCACGATGTGACGGTGTTCGAGCGCAACCGCGCCGACGACACGTTCGGCTGGGGCGTGGTGCTGTCGGCCGAGACGCTGGAGAATCTCGCCAAAAACGATCCGGTCAGCGCCGTCTGGATCAAGAAGCATTTTGCCTACTGGGACGACATCGCCGTCATCCATGACGGTGTGCGCACGGTCTCGTCAGGCCACGGCTTCTGCGGCATCGGCCGCAAGCGGCTGCTGGTCCTGCTGCAGCGCCGCGCCCGTGAACTCGGCGTCAAACTGATGTTCGAGACCGACATCGCCGATCCCAAGCCCTATATGGAGACGCATGACCTGGTCGTTGCCGCCGACGGGCTGAACTCCAGGGCGCGCAACACTTTCGTCGACATCTTCAAGCCGGACATCGACACCCGCAAATGCAAGTTCGTCTGGCTCGGCACCAACCAGAAATTCGACGACGCCTTCACCTTCATCTTCGAAAAGACCGAGCATGGCTGGGTGTGGGCGCACGCCTACCAGTTCGACAGCGAGACCGCGACCTTCATCGTCGAATGCAGCGAGCAGACCTGGGCTGCCTTCGGCTTCGGCGCGATGACGCAGCAGGAATCGATCGCGGTGTGCGAGCGCATCTTCGCCAATCATCTCGGCGGCCATGTGCTGATGACCAATGCCAACCACATCCGCGGCTCGGCCTGGATCAATTTCCCGCGCGTGCTGTGCGAGCGCTGGTCTTACAAGAACCTGGCGCTGATGGGCGACGCTGCCGCATCGGCGCATTTCTCGATCGGCTCCGGCACCAAGCTGGCACTGGAAAGTGCCGTAGCGCTGGCCGAATATGTCGAAACCGAACCGGACCTCGACGCCGCCTTCCGCAGATATGAGGACGCGCGCCGCACCGAGGTGCTGAAGCTGCAATCGGCGGCGCGCAATTCGCTCGAATGGTTCGAGGAGGTCGAGCGCTATCTCGGCCTCGATCCGGTGCAGTTCAACTATTCGCTGCTGACCCGTTCGCAGCGCATCAGCCACGAGAATTTGCGGCTGCGCGATGCCGAATGGCTGGGCGGCGCGGAAGAATGGTTCCAGCGCCAGGCGGGCGCCGGCGGCAACAGGCTGCGCCGCGCGCCGATGTTCGCACCGTTCAAGCTGCGCGACCTCAGGCTCAACAATCGCGTCGTCGTCTCGCCGATGGCGCAGTACAAGGCCGTCGACGGCTGCCCGACCGACTGGCATTTCACCCACTATGCCGAGCGCGCCAAGGGCGGCGCCGGCCTCGTCTATATCGAGATGACCTGCGTCAGCCCGGAAGGGCGCATCACGCCCGGCTGTCCAGGTTTCTATGCACCCGAACACGAGGTGGCGTGGAAACGCTTGGTCGACTTCGTCCACTCCGAGACCGAAGCCAAACTCTGCGCCCAGATCGGCCATTCCGGGGCCAAGGGCTCGACCCGGCTCGGCTGGGAAGGGACAGATGTGCCGCTGGCCTCCGGCAACTGGCCCATCATGGCGGCATCGGCGGTGGCGTGGTCGCCGCAGAATCAGGTGCCGAAGGCGATGGACCGCGCCGACATGGATCTGGTGCGCGACCAGTTCGTCGCCTCGGCCGAGATGGCTGACCGCTGCGGTTTCGACATGCTCGAGATCCATGCCGCGCACGGTTATCTCCTGTCGTCCTTCATCACGCCGGTCACCAACCGGCGCACGGATGACTATGGCGGTTCGCTTGATAATCGCATGCGCTATCCGCTCGAAATCTTCCGCGCGGTGCGCGCTGTCTGGCCGGCGGGCAAGCCGATCTCGATGCGCATCTCGGCCAATGACTGGGTTGGCATCGAAGGCGTCACACCCGCCGACGCGGTCGAGATCGCGCGGCTTTTGCACGAAGCCGGCGTCGATATCTGCGACGTCTCGGCCGGCCAGACTTCGGCACTGGCAAAGCCGGTCTATGGCCGCATGTTCCAGACGCCGTTTTCCGACCGCATCCGCAACGAGGTCGGCATGGCGACGATGGCGGTCGGCAACATCTATGAGCCGGACCATGTCAATTCGATCCTGATGGCCGGCCGTGCCGATCTGGTGGCGCTGGCCAGGCCGCATCTCGCCGATCCCTACTGGACGCTGCATGCAGCGGTGACGCTCGGCGATCGTGGCGTCAAATGGCCGGATCCCTATCTGCCTGGGCGCGACCAGCTCTACCGGCTGGCCGAGCGCGATGCCGCTGCGGGGCTGAAAGTATGACGGCCACAACAGCGATCTCCGGCAAGCACGCGCTGGTCACCGGCGGCGGCTCCGGCGTCGGGCGGGCAATCGCGCTAGCCTTGGCGAGTGCTGGCATCAACGTCACCATATGCGGCCGCCGGGAGACGGAGCTCGCCAAAGTAGCCGGCGAAAGCGACCGCATCTTCGCTATCGCCGCCGACGTCACCGATGAGACGGCGATGACGTCGCTTTACGAGACGGCGCAAGTCGCGCGCGGACCCTTCGACATCGTCGTCGCCAATGCCGGCATGGCCGGCAGCACACCGGCACACAAGACCACCCTTGCCGACTGGCAACGGACGCTCGACGTCAATTTGACCGGCGCCTTCCTGACGGTGAAGCCAGCGTTGGCCGGCATGGCCGCGCGCAAGGCGGGGCGGATCGTCTTCATTGCTTCGACGGCAGGCCTGAAAGGCTACGCCTATGTCGCGCCCTACGTCGCTGCCAAGCATGGCGTCGTCGGCCTGATGCGGGCTCTTGCCGCCGAGACGGCGAAATCGGGCGTCACCGTCAACGCTGTCTGCCCGGGCTTCGTCGAGACCGACATGCTGGAAGAATCCATCCAGCGCATCATCGAAAAGACCGGCCGTTCGGCCGGCGAGGCGCGGGCAAGCCTCGCCTCGACCAACCCGCAGGGCCGCTTTATCCAGCCACAGGAAGTTGCCGCCGCCGTGTTGTGGCTGTGCGGCGATGCGGCGGCATCGATCACCGGACAGGCGATCTCGATCTCAGGAGGCGAAACATGGTAGCCGGCCCCCTGCCCGCACCCTCGGGACCCGGCAAGGACCGGCTGCGCCTGTGGATCAGGCTGCTGCGCGCCTCGCGCACGATCGAGGCCGAACTGCGCGAGCGCTTGAAGAAAGAATTCGATACGACGCTGCCGCGCTTCGACGTGATGGCGGCCCTCTACCGCGTGCCCGAAGGCATGCTGATGAGTGACCTGTCGCGCTTCCTGCTGGTCTCCAACGGCAATGTCACCGGCATTGTCGACCGGCTGGTTTCGGAGGGATTGGTCGCCCGCGCCCGCCGCAATGGCGATCGCCGCACTTCGATGGTGCGGCTGACCGAGGAAGGCACCAAGTCCTTTGCCACCATTGCCGCAGCGCATGAGAGCTGGATCGGCGAATTGTTGGGCAAGGTCAGCGAGGAGGATGCTCGCCGGCTGACCGGTATGCTGACCTCGTTCCGCAGCAACTGGGAGGGACGCGAATGACTGGGATGGCCGGCCTCAAGCCGAAGCATTTCCTGTGGCAGGTCGAAGGCCGGATCGCAAAGGTCCGGCTCGACCGGCCGGAGCGCAAGAACCCGCTGACCTTCGACAGCTATGCCGAGTTGCGCGACACGTTCCGCGACCTCGTCTATGCCGACGATGTCGACGCCGTGGTGTTCCTGTCCAATGGCGGCAATTTCTGCTCCGGCGGCGATGTCCACGACATTATCGGGCCGCTGGTCAAGATGGACATGAAGCAGCTTCTCGCCTTCACCCGCATGACCGGCGATTTCGTCAAGGCGATGCTGAATTGCGGCAAGCCGATCATCGCGGCTGTCGACGGCGTCGCGGTCGGCGCCGGCGCCATCATCGCCATGAGCTCCGATATCCGCATCGCCACGCCGGAAGCCAAGACCGCGTTCCTGTTCACCCGCGTCGGCCTTGCCGGCTGCGACATGGGCGCCTGCGCAATCCTGCCGCGTATCATCGGCCAGGGCCGCGCCGCCGAACTGCTCTACACGGGCCGCACCATGACGGCGGCCGAAGGCGAGCGCTGGGGCTTCTACAACAGGCTGGTCGATGCCGCAGCGCTCGAAGCCGACGCGCTCGACATGGCGGCGCGCATCGTCTCCGGCCCGACCTTCGCCCATGGCATCACCAAGACACAGCTCAACCAGGAATGGTCTATGGGCCTCGACCAGGCGATCGAGGCGGAAGCACAGGCGCAAGCGATCTGCATGCAGACACGCGATTTCGAGCGCGCCTACAAGGCGTTAGTGGCCAAGGAAAAGCCGGTGTTCGAGGGCAATTGAGGATGTTTTCTTCGCTCAAGAAGGACATGCCGGCGGGACAGCGCCCCCCTCTGTCCTGCCGGACATCTCCCCCACAAGGGGGGAGATCGGCTGTCATTGCCGCTTTCGCCAATCGCCAGCGCTGCAAGATGGGTGCCGGCGTCCAAGCTGCCAATCTCCCCCCTCGTGGGGGAGATGTCCGGCAGGACAGAGGGGGGCCCCGTAGAGCGCAACGCTCCAACTACTGCGGAGGGAGAAATGCCTGACCGTTCCTTCCTCAACTGGCCCTTCTTCGAAAACCGCCACCGTGAGCTCGCCGAGCACCTCGAAACCTGGTGCCAACAAAACCTCCCCGTCGATCACCATGACGTCGATGCCGCCTGCCGAGAACTGGTGGCGAAACTCGGCCGGGACGGCTGGCTGAAGCCGACAGCTGTTGACACCGACAATCCTGGCCCCCTCGACGTGCGCACCTTATGCATCACCCGCGAGACGCTTGCCCGCCATGACGGGTTGGCCGATTTCGCCTTCGCCATGCAAGGGCTCGGCACCGGCGCGCTCAGCCTGTTCGGCACGGCGGAGCAGCAGCAATGGCTGGCAAAGACGCGTGCCGGCAAGGCGATATCAGCCTTTGCCCTGTCGGAGCCACGCTCCGGGTCGGATGTCGCCAACACCGAGATGACGGCGACTCGCGATGGCGACAGCTACATTCTCACCGGCGAAAAGACCTGGATTTCCAATGGCGGCATCGCCGATCTCTATGTCGTCTTTGCCCGCACCGGTGAGGCGCCGGGCGCCAAGGGGCTTTCCGCCTTCATCGTGCCTGGTGATGTCAAGGGCCTTGGCATCGCCGAGCGCATCGAGGTGATCGCGCCGCATCCACTGGCGCGGCTTTCGTTCGACCAGGTCCGCCTGCCGGACGCCGCACTGATCGGCAAGCCCGGCGACGGTTTTCGTATCGCCATGTCGGTGCTCGACATTTTCCGCTCGACCGTTGGTGCGGCGGCACTCGGCTTTGCCCGCCGCGCGCTCGATGAAAGCATCAGCAGAGTGGCCGAGCGCAAGCTGTTCGGCGCGCCGATGGCCGAGTTGCAGATGGTGCAAGGCCATATCGCCGACATGGCGCTCGACGTCGACGCGGCGGCGCTGCTGGTCTACCGCGCCGCCTGGACCAAGGACATGGGCGCCGCCCGCGTCACCCGCGAGGCGGCGATGGCCAAGCTGTTCGCCACCGACAAAGCGCAAGAGGTGATCGACAAGGCCGTGCAACTGCATGGCGGCGACGGCGTTCGCAAAGGCCATATCGTCGAGAGCCTGTATCGCGAGATCCGCGCGCTGCGCATCTATGAGGGTGCATCCGACGTGCAGAAAGTGGTCATCGCCAGGCAAGTGATGGGCGCGGCCTGACGGTGAAAAATTGACGGGCATTCGATTTTGAGACTTTGGTTTTGGGAATACCGGGAGGCTAGAAATGCACGAGATTCTGCAGCCGGAAGGCTGGGCCAAGCCGGTCGGCTACGCCAATGGCGTCGCGGCGCGTGGGCGGTTCATCTTCGTCGGCGGACAGGTCGGCTGGAACGGGCAGTGCCAGTTCGAAACCGACGACTTCGTCGGCCAGGTGCGGCAGACGCTCGCGAACATCGTGGCGGTGCTGGCCGAGGCAGGTGCTGAGCCGCGGCACGTCACCTCGATGACCTGGTATTTCACCGACAAGGCCGAGTACCTCGCCAATCTCAGGGGCATCGGCGAAGCCTATCGCGAAGTGATCGGCCGGCATTTCCCGGCGATGGCTGCCATGCAGGTGGTGGCGCTTGTCGAGGACCGCGCCAAGGTGGAGATCCAGGCGACCGCCGTCATTCCAGACTAACGAGTTCGGCCAGACTAACAAGTTCGTTCGGCCGGAATAAACGCCCATCGCTTCGTCATCCACGGGCGGAGCAAGGAGCGAAGCGACGCGGCGCAGACCCGAAGATCCATGCCGGGACTTGGAAGCGCTGCTGCGGTGCAGAATTCTGCACCGTTGCACCTGTTAGCAAGGTCACGGAATGGATCCCAGGGTCTCCGCGACGGAGCTTCGCTCCTTGCTCCGCCCGTGGATGACGACGTTGGGAAGGTCCTGGCCACCTAACCGATCAAACCCTACCCGCGAAGCCCCGCCTGCCCCAAGATCGGCAGCACGTGGTCGCAGAAATAGGGCAATTCCCTGGTGTAGTTGACGAAGGACAGCGCAATGCCCTGATAGCCATGTCCGGCAATGGCGGCCATGTCGGCGGCAATCGTTTCCGGGGTTCCGATCAGAGGATAGGTGCCGGCACCGCCGGCGAAACGCTGGCGGTAGCGGTCATAGGCGTGCGGGTCGTGCGACTGCGAGAATTCCTTCTTGCCAGCCATGTGGGCATCGACCGCATCATGGTCAGCCATATCAACGGCATAGCGCGTGTAATAAGCCTGCGCCTCTTCCATGGTCGGGCGGCAGACGACATGCGCCACGGTGTAGACGCCGACATCCCGGCCGACCTTGTCGGCTCGTTCGCGGATGTCGGCGACATGCTTGCCGGCATCGCTCATCTCGGAAAAGGTCGTGAACAGATAATCGCAGCGGGCGGCGGCGAAATCGCGGCCCGGTCCGCCGAACGCGGCGTTCATCGTCACCGGACGCGGGACCTGCAGGCTGGCCGGCCGGCTGACGGCTTCCCTCAGGCGATAGTAAGTGCCTTCATAGTCGAGAGGCTCGGCCGACGCATAGAGCTTCTCCAGGATTTCGATCCATTCGGCCGCCTGGTCATACCCCTTCTCGACCAGCGGCGTGCCGAACATGCCGAATTCCTTCGGGTTCCAGCCGCAGACGATGTTGAGGCCGGCGCGGCCCTGGCTGATATGGTCGACTGTTGCCAGCGCCTTGGCGGCGTAGAGCGGGTGCACCAGCGGCACATGCACGGTCATGAACAGGCCGATCTGTTCGGTGGCCACGGCTAACGCCGCTGCCCAGGTGAAGGTTTCGAACGACCATTCGCGCACCTTGTTGCGGCCGCCAAAGCCGCGCCAGCGCGCAATCGGCAGCATGAACTCCAGCCCGGCGCGGTCGGCGATTTGCGCCGCGGTCAGATTGTCCTGCCAGCTTGCCGTCCAGCGTTCCGGAACATCGGTGATGGCAAGCCCGCCATCGGCGTTGGTCGAAAAGACGCCGAGTTTCAGTTTGTTGGAGCCGTGCAAGGGATGTGGTTTGTTCATGTCGCGACCTCCCGGCGAAGATCGCACGCTACGGCTCCGCGAAAATATTTCAAGCATGAAATAGCTTCGCCTTGCGCTGGTTTGCCGATATGAATTCGGCGGAATGAGAAAGGGATCGGCATGAGCGAGTTCCGCCAGAAATGTATCGGCAAGGCAAACCTCGTCGGTTCCTTTGCTGCCATTCCGCACCCCGTCGCGGTCGAAGTGATGGCGCAGGCCGGCCTCGATTTCCTCTGCATCGACTGGGAGCATGCCCAGATTTCGCGCGACATGATCGAGACCATGGTGCGCGCGGCCGACCTCCATCGCGTGCCGGCGATGGTGCGCGTTCCCGGCCATGCGCCGGAGGCGATCCAGGCGGCTTTGGACAGCGGCGCGCAAGGCGTGCTGGTGCCGCGCGTCTCGACCGCCGTGCAGGCCACGATGGCCGTCAAAGCCTCGCGCTATCCGCCGCTGGGCGAGCGTGGCGTCGGGCCCGGCCGGGCCGCCGGCTACGGCTATCGCATTCCCGAATATCTCGCCGACGCCAATGACAGAACCGTCGTTGCGGTCCAGGTCGAGACATCGGAGGGGCTCGCCAATATCGACGCGATCGCGGCCGTCGACGGCGTAGATTTGATCTTCGTCGGTCCCGGCGATCTTTCGGTGTCGATCGATGCGATCGGACCTCAAGGCGCCGACAAGCTCAATACGGCGATCCGGACAATCATCAGCGCGACGATCGCACACGACAAGGCAGCCGGCATATTTTGCGCCAGCCCGCAGACTGTCAGCCGCTGGGCAGCCATCGGCGCGAGTTTCTTCGTGCTGGCCAGCGACACGATGTTTCTGGGCGCCGGCGCCGCGGCCAACTCTGCCGCCGCGCGCGACGAATTGGCATAGGCGGGCCCGACTAGGCAAAAAAGCGTATCGCGGGAGCAACAGGGCGGCCAAGCTTTTTAAGCTTAAAACTTTCGCCTTGAAAAGCGTCCCACTTTGGATAAGCATTCAAAATCGATGGCGGCTGCCGTGCCGGAGGGGGTTGCCGGCCAGTCCATCGTGGTGTTCGGGTGGGAGGGGTTCAGTCCTTGACGTTCATGCTGCCCCAGTCGTCGTCCAGCGCGCGCTATGCTTTCGATGGCGTGCGCGCCCAGATTCACGACCTGCACACTGAAAACATCGCCAACCGCTCGACCGCATGGTCGCGGCCATGAATTGACGCCCCGCTGGGAGGTGGGACGGCAAGAAACCGTGCGGGGCCAGCCCCGTCCGATCAACAACCAGAGGGAATACCCCAGAGGGAACACCAATGAAGCTCAACCGTCGCAATCTCATCCTGCTCGCCGCTGCCATCGGCATCACCGCCGGCCCTGCCACCGCCTTTGCCGCCGATGTGCTCAATGTCGGCGCCTACCCGACCAATCCGCCCTTCGAATACAAGAACGAGAGCGGTACTTTCGAAGGCTTTGAAGTCGACATCGTCAACGAAGCGGCCAAGCGCATCGGCATGACCACCGATATCGCCGATCTCGGCTTCCAGGCGCTGTTCGCCGCTACCACGTCGAAGCGCATCGACGTCGCCATCTCGTCGATCACCATCACGGCGGAGCGGCTGAAGTCGCAGTCGTTCACGCAGCCCTATTATGATTCCGACATGGGCATCGCGACGAAGACCGACAGCGCTGTTAACACCGAGGCCGATCTCAAGGGCAAGATCGTCGGCGTGCTCTCCGGCTCGACCGGCGAGACCTGGGTCAAGGCGCATCAGGAAGCCGACGGCTTCAGCGACGTTAAGGGCTACGACACGCAGCAGAACCTGCTGCTCGACCTCAGCGCCGGCCGCGTCGACGCCGCCGTCAGCGACATTCCGGGCATGGAATATTCCTTCACCAAGATGAAGGACCTGAAGGTCAAGCAGCGCATCAAGACCGGCGAACAGTACGGGCTGATGATGACCAAGGACCATCCGCTGCTCGGCAAGCTGAACGACGCGCTGACGGCGATGAAGAAGGACGGCACGCTGGCCGCGATCCACAAGAAGTGGTTCGGCAGCGACGCGCCGGCCGATTCCTCGACGGTGAAGGAAATGCCGCTGCCGAAGGCCTGAGTGGCGACGCACTGAAATCGTGCCGGCTTTTCCAGGCCGGCACGATTCATTTCACGCTCTAGCGCCTGCTGCCGCACAGACCGCCTCACCGTAGGCGACGTCGTTTGGTTTTAACTGGAGCACCCTTTGCTCTGGCGTCGCGGGACACAAAACAGTTCGGGAACGCTCCCATGTCGCTGATCGACACCTTCTTCAATCCCGATGTCATCATGTCCAGCCTGCCGGCGCTGCTGCGCGGTTTCCTGAACACGCTGCTGCTCGGTATCCTGAGCATCGGCATCGGTATCCCCATCGGCCTGGGGATCAGCCTGGTGCGGCTCTATGCGCCGAAGCCGCTGCGCTGGCTGGCGGTCGGCTATACCGACATTTTTCGCGCCCTGCCGGTGCTGGTGGTGCTGATCCTGATCTATTACGCGCTGCCCTTCCTCGGCATCCGCCTGTCGTCCTGGGCGTCCGCGGTGACGGCGTTTGCCTTCATCATGTCGGCCTATTCGGCCGAAGTGTTCCGTTCCGGCATAGAGAGCATTCCGAAAGGCCAGTTCGAGGCGTCGCAGGCGCTTGGCCTGCCGTTCCTTTTGACGTTGCGCAAGGTGGTGCTGCCGCAGGCGATCCGCGTGGTCATCCCGCCGATGACCAGCAACTGCGTCTCGATGTTCAAGGACACCTCGCTCGCCTCGACCGTGGCGCTGCCGGAACTCTTGAAGGAAGCGACCAACGCGCAGTCGCTCTACGCCAACCCCTCGCCGCTGATCGGCGCGGCGCTGGTCTATCTGATCTTCCTCTGGCCGATGGTGCGCCTCGTCAGCCTGCTCGAAGACCGCTTCAAGACCGAGAAGACGCGCTGACATCGCCAACCAATCCACTCGCCCAAGTTCTTGTAGGAGCTTACCCCGTGAACAAGCACCAGACCGAAACAGCGAACGCCTCAGCGTTCCCCGTCGACACCATCCGCGCCATGTTTCCCGCTCTGCAGCGGGCCGGCGATTTCATCTTCCTGGACAATGCCGCCGGCGCGCAGATCCCGCAGAGCGTGCTCGACGCGGTGACCAACCATCTGGTTTCGCACAATGTGCAGCGCGGCGGCCGCTATGGCCGCAGCGTCACCGTCGACCAGTCGGTCGCCGATGCCCGGACCAGCGTGGCGCTGCTGATCAACGCCTATAGCCCGGCGGAAATCTGCTTCGGCATGAACGCCACGTCGTTCATCCGCCTGGTCAGCCTCGGCATCGGCCAGATGCTTGCCAGAGATTCAGAGGGGGAACGCGACGAGATCGTCATCACCGACATGGATCACGATGCCAACATCGCGACATGGCTGGCGCTGGAATCCGTCGGCGCCAAATTCAAGTGGTGGCGGATGCGCGAGGACGGCAATCTGCATGTCGACGATCTGCGCCCCCTGGTGTCCGACCGCACCCGTCTTGTCGCCTGCACGGTGACGGCACATTCGATCGGCTCAATCGTCGATGTCGCCTCAGTGGCTGAGATCGCTCATGCGGCTGGCGCGGAAGTGTTCCTCGACTGCGTGCATTACGGGCCGCACGGGCTGATCGACGTTCAGGCCTGGGATTGCGACTATCTCGTCTGCTCCGGTTACAAGAATTTCTCGCCGCATATGGGCTTCCTGTGGGGCCGCTTCGACACGCTGAAGCGGCTGCCGACTTTTCGCGAGGATTTCATCCCCGACGAGCCGCCCTACAAGGTCGAGGCCGGCACCTTCATCTACGAGAATGTCTCCGGCATGGATGCCGCCGTGCAGTATCTGGAACTGATCGGCCGCAATCTCGCACCCTCCAACAACCGCTCGCGGCGCGAAAACATCGTCGCCGGCATGGGCGCCATCCGCGACTATGAGCTGGTTCTGGCGCGCGAGATGCTCGCAGTACTGAAAAGTTGCGGCGCGACCATCTATGGCGTCGCCGACGAGGCGCGCATCAACGAGCGCGTGCCGACCTTCTGCTTCAACATCGGCAAGCTCTCACCGCAGCGGATCGTCGAGGAAATGGCCGAGATGCAGATCGGCATCCGCGACGGCCACATGTACGCGCCACGGCTGATGAAGCGCCTCAACCTGTCGATGGACAGCGGCGCTATCCGCGCCTCGCTGGTCCACTACAACACGGTCGAGGAAATCCGCCGCTTCGGCGAGGCGCTGCGGGCGATTATCGCGAAACTGTCGTGACATGACTGGTCTTGGCGACACCGATGATGAGAGCGCGAACGGGGCGACATCTCTTGTTGTCCTCAGCGAACCGACGCCAGAGGACATTGTCGCCCTGGAAGATGGCCTTTACGGCTTCAACGTCGTTGCGACCGGCGTCGATGACGGCCGCTATTTGTCGATCTTCCTGAAGAGGAATGACGGGACGATCTACGCAGGTCTCCACGGGCACAGTTGGGCGGGCGTATGCGAAATCAAGACGCTATGGATCGCCGACAGCGAGCGTGGCAAAGGCCTCGGCTCGCGCCTCCTTGCAGCCGCAGAACAGGAGGCTCGGCTGCGCGGGTGCCATGTCATCCATCTCGCGTCCTTCACCTTCCAGGCGCCGAACTTCTATGAAAAGCATGGATTTCAGCGGCTGGTGCAACTCGAGGACTTTCCGCGCGGCCACGCCAATGTCCTGCTCGCCAAGACGCTGATGCCTGAGGCACCCGTCTAGGTCATAGACCCATAAGGGGGATTCCCAAAACGTGCGATGAATGATTCAACCTTCGTAGTTGAGGAGGTTTGATATGGCACGTTTTGATCTGACGGATTTCGAGTGGTCGACTATCGAACCGTTGTTGCCAAACAAGGTGCGCGGGGTAGCGCGGGTTGATGATCGGCGGGTTTTGAACGGCATCTTCTGGCGGCTTCGGACTGGAGCGCCATGGGCAGACATCCCGGCACGCTACGGGCCGCACACGACCTGCGTCAACCGCTTCAACCGATGGCGTCGAGCGGGTGTCTGGGACCGGCTTCTGGATGCCGTTTCAAAGGCTTACGATGGGGACATCCAAATGATCGACTCGTCCTCGATCCGCGTCCATCAGCATGGTGCAAACGCCCAAAAAAAGATGGCCGATCCCGTTGCGTGGGTCGCTCGCGGGGCGGCCTGACGACCAAGATCCATGCGCTCGTTGACGCCGAGGGACTACCGATCGCCCTCAAGCTGACCGAGGGACAAGCCCATGACGGCCGCAGCGCCCGGGAGATGTTGGGCGGTTTGGGCGACGGCCAAATTCTGCTTGCTGACCGCGCCTATGACGCAGACGAATTGCGCGCCAGCCTCAAGCAACGCGGCGCTTGGGCTAACATCAAGCCGATGCCGAACCGCAAAAATATCCCCGCATTCAGCCCGTGGCTATATCGCTTTCGAAACCTCGTCGAACGCTTCTTCAACAAACTCAAGCACTTCCGAGCCGTTGCCACACGATACGACAAGCGCGACGATAACTTCCTTGCAAGCGTCAAACTCGCTTCTTTTCGTATCTGGTGCCGATTTAATGAGTCTATGGCCTAGAGCGTTTCACCGTTTCATGGAAACGGCGAACCGCTCTAACTCTTTGCTTTGACGCAATTCCAGACGGAAAACCGCTCACACTTTTCCTGGAATTGCTCTAGTTTGCCCTCACCAGAAGGCAGCGACGTCCAGAGTCAGGCCGCCGCCTTCTTCTTCGCCAGTCTCGCCTTGATCGAGGCGACGTCGGCGCGCGGTGTCGCGGCGAACAATGTCCTGGTGTAGCTGTGTTTGGGGTCTGAAAAGACCTCCTCGCGCGAGCCGTATTCGACCGCCTCGCCGAAATACATCACCATCACATCGTCGGCGATGTAGCGCACCACGGACAGATCGTGGCTGATGAAGACATAGGTCAGCTGGAATTCGTCCTGCAGGTCGGCGAGCAGGTTGAGCACCTGCGCCTGCACCGACAGATCGAGAGCCGAGACCGGCTCGTCCAGCACCAGCAGGCTCGGATTGAGCATCAGCGCGCGGGCGATGGCGATGCGCTGGCGCTGGCCGCCCGAGAACATATGCGGGTAGCGATTGTAATGCTCCGGTCCGAGCCCAACCTTCTTCAGCATCTTCATGGCGAGGTCGCGCCGTTCCTCGGCCGACTTGTCGGTGTTGATCAAAAGCGGCTCGCCGAGAACGTCGCCGATCTTCTGGCGCGGGTTCAGCGACCCGTAAGGGTTCTGGAAGACGATCTGCACCTTGCGGCGCATCTCCTTGGAGAGCCCATTTTTAGCGATGTCGACCTTGTTGCCGTCGATGAACAGTTCACCCGAAGTCGCCGGATCGATCAAGGTGATGATACGCGCGAGCGTGGACTTGCCGCAGCCCGATTCGCCGACGATGGCCAGCGTCTTGCCCTTCTCGACACTGAAGAACACGCCCTTCACCGCATGCACGGTGCGCGCGCCGCGGAACAGCCCGCCGCCGACATGGTAGTCGCGCTTGATGTCCTTGCCTTCGACAACAATGGTCATGCGCTGGCTCCAGTCGTACTAATTTCCTGGGGCGCCGGCTCGAACAGCATGTCGGAGACGGTCGGCAGCCTGTCGCCGACGGCATTTTCGGGCAGCGCCGCAAGCAGCGCGCGTGTGTAGTTGCTCTTCGGACTTTCGAACAGCGACAGCACGTCGGCCTCTTCCATCTTGCGGCCCTTGTACTGGACGATGACGCGGTCGGCGGTCTCCGCCACCACGCCCATATTGTGGGTGATCATGATCAGGCCCATGCCGTATTTGGCCTGCAGCGAGACCAGGAGATCGAGGATCTGCTTCTGGATGGTGACGTCCAATGCAGTCGTCGGCTCGTCGGCGATCAGGAGCTTCGGATTGCAGGCAATGGCGATGGCGATCATGACGCGCTGGCACTGGCCGCCCGACATCTGGTGCGGAAACGAGTTCAGCCGTTCCGCCGGTTCGGCAATACCGACCTGCTGCAGAAGCTCGATGGCGCGCGCCCGGCGCTGGGCCTTGTCCATGCCCATGTGGAAGCGCAACACTTCCTCGATCTGGAAGCCAACCGTGAAGCAGGGATTGAGGCTGGCCATCGGCTCCTGGAAGATCATCGACATGTCCTTGCCGACGATCTTGCGCCGCTCGGCAGGGCCTAATTTCAGGAGATCGCGTCCGCCAAAGCTCATCTTGTCGGCGGTGACCTTGGCCGTCCACGGCAACAGGCCCATCACGGCCAGCATCGACACCGACTTGCCGGAGCCGGATTCGCCAACGATGGCGAGCACTTCGCGTTCGTCGACATGGAGCGAGACGCCATCGACGGCGCGGAACGGGCCGGACGCGGTCTGGAATTCGACGACGAGGTTCTGGATGTCGAGCAACGCCATCACGACCTCCTGAGCTTGGGGTCGAGCGCGTCGCGCAGGCCGTCGCCGACAAGGTTGATGGCGAGCACGGTGATCAGGATGGCAAGGCCGGGGAAGGTGACGACCCACCAGGCGCGCAGGATGAATTCGCGCGCCGAGGCGAGCATGGTTCCCCATTCGGGCGTCGGCGGCTGGGCGCCAAGGCCGAGGAAGCCGAGCGCTGCCGCTTCAAGAATGGCGTTGGAGAACGACAAGGTCGCCTGGACGATCAGCGGCGCCAGGCAATTGGGCAGGATAGTGCGAAGCATCAGCCTGGTATGGCCCGCCCCCGCGACCTTGGCGGCGACGACATATTCACGGCTTTTCTCCGCCATGACGGCCGCGCGCACCAGCCGGGCGAAATGCGGCTGCAGGACGAGCGCGATGGCCAGCATCGCATTGAACAGGCCAGGGCCAAGGATGGTGACCATCACCAGCGCCAGCAACAGCGACGGGAAAGCCAGGATGAGGTCCATGACGCGCATGATCGCCACGTCGACCCAGCCGCGGAAATAGCCGGCCAGCAGGCCAAGCGTGATGCCGCCGGTGAGCGCCAGCGTGACCACGACCGCGCCGATCAGCAGCGAGAAGCGCGCGCCGTAGAGCAGGCGCGAGAGGATGTCGCGCCCGACCGGATCGGTGCCGAGCAGATATTGTGTCGAGCCGCCGTCCTGCCATGCCGGAGGCCGCAGGAATGCGGTCTTGTCCTGGATGTCGGGTGCATAGGGAGCCAGCAGCGGCGCAAACAGCGCCGCCAGGACCAGCAGGATGAAGACGAACAGGCCGATGACGGCGCCGCGGTTCACCGAGAAATAATACCAGAAGGTCCGGAGACCGGTGAGGCGATCCGAGCTGCCGGCGGCCATCGGGGCGATTTCGGTCGACTGGCTCATCACGCCGCCCTTATGCGAGGGTTGATAACGGCATAGAGTACATCGACGATCAGGTTCACGGCCATGACGATAAGGGCGATCAAGAGCAGGCCAGACTGCACGACAACATAGTCGCGCTTGGATATGGATTCGACCATCCACCTGCCGATGCCCGGCCAGGAGAAGATCGTTTCGGTAAGGATGGCGCCGGCGAGCAGCGTGCTAACCTGCAGGCCGATGGTGGTGACCACCGGGATGAGTGCATTGCGCAGAGCATGCACGCCGATGACTCGGGCCGACGAAAGCCCTTTGGCTCGGGCAGTCCGCACGTAGTCCTCGCCCAGCACCTCGAGCATGGCGGAGCGCGTCTGGCGCGCTATCACAGCCAGCGGAATGGTGCCGAGCACAATTGTCGGCAGCACCAGATGGCGCAATACCGAGCGAAATGCATCCCATTTGCCGTAGAGCAAGGTGTCGATGGTCATGAAGCCGGTTATCGGCTTGAAGAAGTACTGCAGGTCGATGCGGCCGTTAACCGGCGTCCAGCCGAGATAGCCGGAGAAAAAGATGATCAGCAGCAGGCCCCACCAGAAGATCGGCATGGAGTAGCCGACGAGCGCCGTGCCCATCAGCGACTGGTCGAACCACGAGCCACGCTTGATCGCCGCGAAGATGCCGGCCGGAATGCCGAGCACCATGGCAAAAATCATGGCGAAGAATGACAGTTCCAGCGTCGCCGGGAAGAGCGTCTTGAACTCTTCGAGCACCGGGCGCTTGGACGAAATCGAGACGCCGAAATCACCGGTCACGACCTCACCGACATAGCGCGCATATTGCTGCCAGATCGGCAGATTGTAGCCGAACTGCTCCTTGAGTTCTTCGTAGCGCGCCGGCGCCACGCCGTGTTCGCCGGCCATGGCTAGGATAGGATCGCCGGGCAGCAGCCTGACGAACGCAAAGGCGCAGATCGTGATGCCGACAAGCGTCGGGATCAAAAGTGCAATTCGGTGGAGGATATATTTTAGCATGATGTAGGGGGGCGGCGCTTCATTGCGCCGCCCCGCTCTATAGTCTTATTCGGCCTTGTCAACGCCGTCGAAGCGGTGAATGCCGAGCGGGTCCATCATGAAACCGCTGACATTCTTGCGCACGACTGCATAGACCTGGCTATGGACCAGCAGGAAGGCGGGCGCCTCCTTGGCGAAGATCACCTGCGCCTGCTCATAGAGCTTGGAACGCTCGCCCTGGTCGCTGGTCTTCTTGGCCTTCTGGATCAGATCCTCGAAGTCCTTGTCGCACCAGCTCGAGTAGTTCGACACGCCGATGGCGTTGCAAGCGAAGAGCGTGGCGAAGAAGTTGTCCGGATCGCCATTGTCGCCGGTCCAGCCGATCTGGAAGGCGCCTGGACGGTCCTTCTTCTTGCCTTCCGAGCGATACTTGGTCCACTCGTAGTTGACGATCTCCGCCTTGACGCCGACCTTGGCCCAGTCGGCCTGGATCAGTTCGGCGGCGCGCTGGAAGTTCGGGTTGTACGGGCGAACGCGATCGGAAGCCCAGAGCTGGATTTCCGTCAGCCCGGCAGCAGCCAGAACCTTCTTGGCCGCATCCGGATCATAGGAGTCCGTTTTCACGTCCTTGTTCCACGACCACATGGTCGGCGGGATCAGGTTTTCGGCAGGCGTTGCGCCGGCATCCTGGAACAGCGACTTGATCAGCGATGCCCGATCGATCGCCTGGTTGAGCGCATGGCGCACCTCAGGCTTGTCGAGCGGCGGGATGGTGGTGTTGTAGCTCATATAGCCGATGTTCAGGCCGGCCTGATCCATCAGGGTCACGTCCTTGTTGGCCTTGATGGTGGCGATGTCGGCCGGGTTCGGATAGGGCGCGATGTCGCATTCGCCGGCAAGCACCTTCTGGATGCGGGCGGTCGCGTCAGGCGTGATGGCGAAGACGAGATCGTCGATCTTCTCCTTGCCCTTGAAATAGTCCGGGTTGGCCGCGTAGCGGATGACCGAATCCAGCTGATAGTCGACGAACTGGAACGGACCAGTGCCGATCGGCTTGGTCGAGAAATCGGCCATCTTGCCGTCCTTCGCCAGCTGGTCGGCATATTCCTTCGAGACGATCGAGGCGAAGTCCATGCCGAGGTTGGCCAGCATCGGCGCGTTCGGCTCGGTCAGCGTCAGCTTGACGGTCAGGTCGTCGACCTTTTCCCACTTGGCGACGTATTTCGGCATGTCCATGCCGGTGTAGTAGTCCCAGGTCAGGTTGGGCAGATACTTGTCGCCGTTCCAGGGGTTTTCCTTGTTGAACTGGCGATCGAAGGAGAAGACGACGTCGTCGGCGTTGAGGTCGCGCGTCGGCTTGAAATAGTCGGTGGTCTGGAACTTCACGCCCGGATGCAGGTGGAAAGTGTAGACCAGGCCGTCGTCCGAGATTTCCCACTTGTCGGCGAGGCCGGGCTCGACCTCGGTGCCGCCATGCTTGAACTCGACCAGACGCGAATAGACGGTACGCGACGAGGCATCGAAATCGTTGCCGCCGGTCGTGGTACCCGGATCAAAATTGGCAGGCGACGCTTCCGAGCAATAGACAAGCGTCTTTGCATTGGCCATGCCGCCCAGGACGCTTGCGGCCAGCAACGCGGCCGCAAAAGCGAGTTTCTTTTTCATTGAGCACTCCCTGATGTTCTTCCAAGCCCCTCTATCAGGCTCGCGAAGCGCGCATATAAGCACCGTTTTTACGGCTTTGGAACACCCCGTTTGCTTACCCCTCGGGAAGCAGGAAAAAAATCCGCGATTTTGCTAAATGGCAGAAAAAATTAGCAGTTTTTTCCATTCACAATATTATTAACGACCGCATTTTTTTATTGATCTGGCATCTGGCGACATCGATGTCGCGCCCCGTCTTCATCCTGCCACGGATGTGGAAGAGACCGGTTCCAAGTGTCGCCGGCGGGAAAGATTTTCGACGGCAAATCTTTCGGCGCCTTGCCGCAAGGGCAAGACTTGCACCGCCGCCGATAGAGGCCATACATAGATGGATATGCTGGCGGCAGCGGAGGACGTCTCTGTCATTCGGAGGCGGGCGCGGCACAGGCGACCCAGAAACGGGCGAACAAGAATTGCTAGGGAGGAACGGGTGGCAAAAGCATCTAAGGCGCCGGTGAAAGCGTCGGCCAAGGCAGTTTCGAAACCAGCCGCCGCCGACGGGCAAGGTAAAGCTGCTGCCAAGGCCGCGACCGCCAAGACAGACGCAAAGCCTGCCAAGACGGCACCTGCGGCAAAGGCAGCGGTCACCGCCAAGGCCGCTGCGAAGCCGGCGACGAAAGCCACCCCGACAAAGACTTCTCCAGCAAAGACTTCTCCCACGAAGGCTGGGGCAACGAGGGCCGCATCGCCAGCAAACGCAGCGCCGACGTCAAAAACGGCGCCGGCCGCCACCAAGCGGCTGCCGAAGGCACTCACGGAACTTGCCGCCGGCCTGCCCGAAAAGCCATGGCTCAAGAGCTATCCAAAAAATGTGCCGGCCGAAATCGGTGTGTTGCCCTACAGTTCGATCGGCGATTTCCTGGTCGGCGCCTGCAAGCAATTTTCCGCCCAGCCGGCCTTCACCTGCATGGACAAATCCATCAGCTACGCCGATGTCGAGCAGCTGTCGGCGGCCTTCGGTGCTTATCTGCAATCGAAGGGGCTGCAAAAGGGTGCGCGCGTCGCGCTGATGATGCCCAACGTTCTGCAATATCCGGTGGCGATGATGGGCATCCTGCGCGCCGGCTATGTCGTGGTGAACATCAATCCTCTGTACACGCCGCGCGAGCTGGAGCACCAGCTCAAGGATTCCGGTGCACAAGCCATCGTCATTCTGGAAAACTTCGCCAACACCTTGCAGGCGGTAATCGCCAGGACCGCGGTCAAGCATGTCGTGGTGGCGGCCATGGGCGACATGCTTGGCGGCCTCAAGGGGACGATCGTCAACTTCGTCGTGCGCCGCGTGAAGAAGATGGTGCCGGCATGGTCGCTGCCCGGGCACGTCAAGTTCAACGTGGCGGTGAAGGCCGGCGCCGGCCTTGGCTTCAAGCCGGTCAAGGTTGCAGCCGACGATGTCGCCTTCCTGCAATATACGGGCGGCACCACGGGCGTGTCGAAGGGCGCCACGCTGCTGCACAGCAATGTGCTCTCCAATGTCGTGCAGAACGCGCAGTGGATGGAAGACGCCTATACGATCAAGCCGAAACCCGCGCACCCGAACTTCATCTGCGCGCTGCCGCTCTACCATATCTTCGCGCTGACCGTGAACGCACTGATGGGCATGCAGCAAGGCGCCCGCAACGTACTCATTCCCAACCCGCGCGATATCCCCGGCTTCGTCAAGGAACTGGCAAAGTATCCGACCCATGTCTTTCCGGGCCTCAACACGCTGTTCAACGCGCTGCTCAACAATGAGGACTTCCGCAAACTCGACTTCAAGCCGCTGGTGCTGACACTGGGCGGCGGCATGGCGGTGCAAAAGGGCGTCGCCGAACGCTGGAAGGCGTTGACCGGTTGCCCTGTCACTGAAGGCTACGGCCTCTCGGAAACCTCGCCGGTGGCCACCGCCAACAAGTTCAGTTCCGGCGACTTTACCGGCACGATCGGCCTGCCCCTGCCCTCGACGGAAATCGCTATCCGCGACGACGACGGCAATAATTTGCCGCTCGGCGAGGTCGGCGAAATCTGCATCAGGGGACCGCAGGTGATGGCGGGCTACTGGAACCGGCCTGACGAGACCGCCAAGGTGATGACCAAGGACGGCTACTTCAAGTCCGGCGATATGGGCTTCATGGACGAGCGTGGCTACACCAAGATCGTCGACCGCAAGAAGGACATGATCCTGGTCTCGGGCTTCAACGTCTATCCGAACGAGCTCGAAGAGGTCGTGGCCATGCATCCGGGCGTGCTCGAAGTCGCGGCCATCGGCGTGCCGGACGAGCATTCCGGTGAAGTGCCGAAGCTGTTCATCGTCAAGAAGGACCCGGCCCTGACCGCTGAAGCCATCACCGCTTTTTGCCGCGAGAATCTGACCGGCTACAAGCGGCCCAAATATATCGAGTTCAGGACCGAATTGCCGAAGACACCGGTCGGCAAGATCCTACGGCGGGCGCTGCGCGAATAGTGGATGCTGCTGAAGACAATGCGCTCAATCGGGACTCGCGGCTCGACCCGGCTGAATTCATCAAGGCGAACATGCGCCTTGTCAGCGTGCCGGCGCTTCCCGAAATCCGGCTTTACGCCGCCCATCCAGGCAGCGGGTTGAGACGGCTTCTCGGATCCGAAGACGACAACGATACTGACGAAGATACGCCGGAACCGCAGCCGCCCTATTGGGCCTATGCCTGGGCCGGCGGCACCGTGCTGGCGCGCTACATCCTCGACCATCCAGTGAGCGTGGCGGGCCGCCGCGTGCTGGACCTGGGAGCTGGCTCCGGCATTGTCGGGATTGCCGCCGCGAAGGCCGGCGCGGTTGACGTGATTGCCGCCGAGATCGACCGCAATGGCATTGCCGCTATTGGTCTCAATGCCGCAGCGAACGGGGTCGAGATCACCATTGTCGGCAAGGATATCACCACGGATCCACCGCCGGCAGTCGACCTCGTGCTCGCGGGCGACGTATTCTACAGCCCTGAGGTTGCTCTGCTAGTTACCCCATTCCTCGATCGATGCCTGGCGGCCGGCATCGATGTACTGGTCGGCGATCCCCGTCGTGCCGATCTACCGCTGTCGCGGCTGCGGTTGCTCGCTGAATATCAAGTGCCGGATTTCGGCGACGCGAAGGGAGTTGCTGCAAAACCAAGCGGGGTCTTTTCCTTTGAGGCAGAAGAACGCTGACGCCCGGCTCAAAACCAAATCAATCGAATACTGGGTTCGACCCTTGCAGACGATCCTGTTGACGCTATATTTTAATCATGGGTATCGGCTCGATGTAGAAGCCTCGTTAGCCCCGCTTGAATTTGATCAAATCACCCGCGTACATAGACCAAGACCTGTTTTCGCAGTTTCGTTCGCCCATTCGAGGCTCAGGCAATCCCGAACCTATGACCAACCCCGTCTGGGTATGGGCAATTGAGCAGCGTCTGGCTGGTCATCATCTGAACAAAGCATTCACTGGCCCGCGTTCAGAGGATGCGGGCCCGTGCTGGAGCTTCAGCCGATACGGCCACACTGAGACGACGCTGCCAGATGGCCGCCTTGTCAGAATCGGCGGCGAGTACGAAGATTGGTACGATGCAGACTTTTACATCTACAACGATGTGATCGTGAGGCATCCTGGGGGCGGAACCGAGATTTTCGGCTACTCGGACGACATTTTCCCGCCGACCGACTTCCACACAGCAGATCTTGTCGACGACCGCATATTTATAGTGGGGAACCTATCTTATCCGAATATTCGCGGTCAAAAGGCGCAAGTGCTTGTGTTGGACACAGCAAGCTATGGTGTTAGCCGCTTTAATACGACTGGCGAAACTCCGCCGTGGATTTACAAGCACGCATCGGAATTTGTGGAAGATGGTGGCGCACTCCTGGTTCGCGGCGGGCTCATCTGTGACCCACGATGGCCTGACGTGGTCGAGAACATCGACGATTGGCGGCTGGACATCAATGCAGGTCGTTGGGAGCGCCTTACCAAGCGACTCTGGCCGCGATTTGCATTCGTTCGAGATGATGGCCGTCGAAATCATCTCTTCTGGCTTCGCCGCCGTCTTTCAGATCGCGCCAGCGGCAGACAAGAGGACAGTGACGGTTTTCGCGCCAAATGTCTTCGCGAACTCGGCCCCAATCCTCGAATAGACTTGCTCGAAACATTGTACACGCCCGACGTGCCTCACTCGAACATGCCTGAAGTCACGGAGGAGCGTCGTGTCCATCGCCTGTGTGTCGAAGGCGTCACCGTGCGCTACGTCGAGGGCTGGCATGATATCAGGCTGACCGTGGAAGGTGTTCTTCCGGACCGGACTGTCGAGATGATCCGCCTGGACCTGCTGACCAAACTGGCCGCGATCGAAAATTCGACCATCAACTGTATCCAGGTAATGGTCGAATAGGATTGCAGAAGGCGGCCTGTGCCAGGGAGAAATGACCCTGGCGGTTAGACCGTCTCCCTAACCCGCGCCGAAAGAAAGTCCGGCAGGTCGGCAACCGAATCCAGGATGACGTCGGCGATCTCGGCCAGCGATTCGCGCGTGCCGGTGCCGGAGAGCACGCCTACGGCCAGGCCGCAGCCGCCGGCGCGCGCCATTTCGAGATCGTGGCGGTTGTCGCCGACCATGGCGATCTCCGCCGCTCTCAGGCCAGTGAGGTCGCAAAAGGCCTGGATGGTGTCGGGCGCGGGTTTGGGATTGGCCACCGCGTCGTAGCCATAGGCGGCGTCGAACAGCTGTGCGACGCCGAGCGTCACCAAGGTTTTTTCCGCACCGCTGGTGGAATCATTGGTGGCGACGCCCAGCCGGTAGGATCTTTGTGCAGCACCGCCAAGGTGTCGACGATGCCCGGCAGCGCCACCGCCATCGTCGAACCCTGCACCGAGGTGATCTCGTTGAAGCGGGCGACGGCAAGCATCTGGTCTTCGTTCGACAGGCGCGGAAACCACAGTTCGACAACGTCGAGATTGGTGCCGGAGGCAAAGATCGAGTCAGGCTTGAAGCGCCGGTTGGCAAAATCGAAACCGGCCGCCGCGAGCAGCCTGTCGGCCTTCCAGCGATCGCCGTCGGAGGCATCCATGGCCATGAAGTCGGCGACGCCAAGCCAGGTCGCGTTGAAGTCGACAAGTGTCCCGTCCTTGTCGAACAGTATGCCCTTGATGTCTGCCAAACTTTTCACTCCGAAGCACGCAATTGGTGGATGTATCCCACAAGGCCAGCCGTCGATGCGTCACGCTTGGCGGCACTTTCCTTGCCCTCGACGACAGGCAAAAGGCCGGTCGCCAGTTCCTTGCCCAACTCGACGCCCCACTGGTCGAAGGAATTGATGTTGAACAGCGCCCCCTCGACGAAGACGCGGTGCTCATAGAGCGCGATCAGCCGGCCGAAGGTGCGCTGGTCGAGCTTGCGATAGAGGATGGTCACCGAAGGCCGGTTGCCGGAGAAGACGCGATGCGGCGCGATCTTGTCGACATCGGCCGGCTTCATACCCTTGGACAGCATCTGCGCGCGTGCCTCGTCCAGGGTGCGGCCCTTCATCAGTGCTTCCGACTGCGCCAGGCAGTTGGCGAGCAACAGGTCATGCTGGTGCTTGAGCTCCGGCTCGTGGCCAACGGCCGCGGCGAGAAACTCGACCGGGATGAAATCGGTGCCCTGGTGCAGCAGCTGGAAGAAAGCATGCTGGCCATTGGTGCCGGGCTCGCCCAGACCAGCGGCCCGGTCGGTGTCGTCACCGGCGTGCCGTCGAGAGTGACGCCCTTGCCGTTCGATTCCATGTCGAGCTGCTGCAGATAGGCCGGCAGCCGGGACAGGCGCTGATCGTAGGGGATGACCGCGCGGGCCGGATAGCCGCAGATCACGCGATGCCACCAGCCGACCAGCCCGAGCAGCGCGGGCAGGTTCTTGGCGATCGGCGCGGTGCGGAAATGCTCGTCCATTTCGTGGGCGCCATCGAGGAAAGCGCGAAAATTCCTCGGGCCGACGGCGATCATGACCGGCAGGCCGATCGCGCCCCAGACCGAATAGCGGCCGCCGACCCAGTCCCAGAAGCCGAAGACGCGATCGGATTCGATGCCGAACTTGGCCACCAGGTCGAGCGCCGTCGAGACGGCGGCGAAATGCTTGCCGACCGCCTGCTTGCCGAGCGCCTTCTGCACCCAGTCGCGCGCCGTCTGCGCATTGGTCATCGTCTCGACCGTGGTGAAGGTCTTGGAGGCGATGATGAACAGCGTGGTTTCGGCGGACAGGCCCTTCAGCGTGTCATGAATATGGGCGCCGTCGATGTTGGAGACATAGTGTGCGCGCGGCCCGTCATGATAGGGGGCGAGCGCCAGCGTCGCCATGGCCGGGCCGAGGTCGGAGCCGCCAATGCCGATGTTGACGATGTCGGTGATCTTCTTGCCGGTGGCGCCGGCCGCCTTGCCGGAGCGGATGGCATCGGCAAAGGCGCCCATCGCGTCGAGCACGGAAAGGACATCCGCCTTGACGTCCTGGCCATCGACCGTGACACCCTTGCCGCTGAGATTGCGCAGCGCCGTGTGCAGCACGGCGCGGTCTTCGGTGATGTTGATCTTCTTGCCGGCGAACATGGCGGCGCGGCGGCCTTCGAGATCGGCGGCGCCAGCGAGCTTTTCCAGCAAGTCCATGGTGGTCGCGTCGACGGCGCATTTCGACCAGTCGAGCAGCAAATTGTCGTCGATGGCGGAGAATGTCTGGAACCGCTGCGGATCGGCGGCGAAGGCCTGGCGCATGCTGGCAGGTGCCGCAGCGCGATGGTCGCGCAAGGCGGCAAGCTGTTTCTGGAAGGCTGACTTATCCACTGGCGGGGACTCCTGGCTTTTTCGACGCACTCTATCAGACCGGATGTTTCCGGCGCGTGTCGTCGCGACAAACCTATTGAGCCGAATTCCGTGCGGTCAATACGCGGCGGTGACGCAGCGCGTCACGAAGTGATGACACAATGTGTCGATCTGGGAGGCTGCAGAGCCCGATTTCGGCCGGAAGGATCACTGGCATAAATCCCAAAGATCAGAAAAATTGATTGGCGCAACCCCTTGTGCCACCGTTACATTCGACTGGTCCAGCCAAGCGAAAAAAGCTGGCCATCGAGGAACATCTTCCATGCCACAGAGAAACGACACGGCGATATGGTCCGGCCTGTTCCGGATTTCGGCCGAATCCGGCCAGACCCTGCAGGCGCAGATCCGCCAAGCCATCGTGGCCGCGATTCTCGACCGTCAGATCGCCGCTTCGATGCCGCTTCCCTCCTGCCGGATCCTGGCCGAAAAACTCGGCGTGGCACGCGGCACGGTGGTGCTGGCCTTCCAGCAGCTCGTCGACCAGGGGTTCCTGGTGGCGCGCGAGCGGCGTGGCCATTTCGTCAATCCCGACGTGCTGGCGACACCGGCCAAGCCGCACCAGAAGGCGCCCGACCAGGCCAACGAGATCGACTGGAAGGCACGCCGGCAGATCGCCGCCAGCGATATGCCGCCGCCGGCCAAGCACGAGAACTGGATCAAGTCGTCCTACCCCTTCGTCTACGGCCAGTTCGACCCGGCGCTGTTCCCGACCGCCGAGTGGCGCGAGTGCAACCGCATGGCGCTGGCGGTGCTCGAAATCCGCAACTGGGCGTCCGACATGGTCGACCGCGACGATCCGCTCTTGATCGAGCAGATCCAGGCGCGGCTGCTGCCGCGGCGCGGCATCTTCGCCAATCCCGACGAGATCATCGTCACGCTTGGCGCCCAGAACGCGCTCTATATGCTGGCGACACTCTTGATGACCAAGGGCTCGAAGGTGGCGATGGAAGACCCGGGCTACCCCGACGCACGCTCGATCTTCCGGCTTGCGGGCGCCGAGATCCAGCCGGTGCCGGTCGACCAGTCCGGCATCGTAACCTCTTCCATCCCCAATGATTCCGGCTTCGTGTTCGTCACGCCCAGCCATCATTGTCCGACCATGGTGCCGTTGTCGGCGGAGCGGCGGCAGGATCTTCTGGCGCGCGCCAACCGGCACAACCAGATCATCATCGAGGACGGCTATGACAGCCAGCTTCTCGACGAGGCGCCGCAGCAGGCGCTGAAGAGCCTCGATCGTTCCGGCCGCGTCGTCTATGTCGGCTCGATGTCGAAGACGCTGGCTCCCGGCCTGCGGCTTGGCTACATCGTCGCCTCGGCCGGACTAATCTCCGAGCTCAGGGCACTGCGCCGTTTCATGCTGCGCCATCCGCCGGCCAACAACCAGCGTGCCGTCGCGTTGTTCCTGTCGCTCGGCCATCACGAGGCACTGGTGCGGCGGCTGTCGAGCGCCTTCGATGAGCGGCGCAAGCGTCTGGTCCATGCGATTTCCGCCTTCCTGCCGGAATGGCGTTCGACCGATTCGGCCGGCGGCACATCGCTCTGGCTCGAGGGACCACGCGGCACCGATTCCCGAGGTCTGGCCGAGGCCGCCGCCTCGCGCAGCGTCATCATCGAGCCGGGGGACCGCTTCTTCGACCGCACCGAAAAGCCTTCGCGTTTCATGCGGTTGGGCATTTCCTCGATCGCGCTGCAGCACATCGAGCCCGGCATCCGCGAACTGGCCACGGCCGCGGGACGCAGGCCCGCAGCCGCCTGATCACCTTTCACCGGAGCCACCATCAGTGGCTCCGGCTCCTTTAGCTCTGGCACATGCAACCGGACAGGCTGGCCCATAGGCTGTGCCAATGCCGGCGGCATAGTCGTGGCATAAAGGGGAAGAAGCAGCCGATGGTGGACCAACCGCCGCCCTGTTTCCGAGAAAAGGTGGAGCGTCTCCATGTCAGTGGTTCTTGAAAAGCAGGAAGCGGCGGCGGATCAGCGCTCGCGCCGCTCCGGTGGACGCGAAGCGCGTCGCGCCATGCGGGCAGCGCCCCTGGCTGACGACATCAAGCCGGTGCGCGCCGGCCTCGAGGGCGGCAGCTACGGACCGCTGAAGCACAACGACCAGGAACGCATCCACGAGGCGGTGCTGACGCTGCTGGAGACCGTCGGCTTCGCCAATGCCATCCCCTCCTGCATCGAGGCGCTGACCAAGGCCGGCGCCACCTATGGCGATGACGGCCGCATCCGTTTCCCGCGCGCGCTGGTGCTCGATACGATCAAGAAGGCGGCACGCAATTTCACCTTGCACGGCCAGGACCCGAAACACGACATGTTGATCCAGGGCAAGCGCGTGCACTACGGCACGGCCGGTGCCGCGGTCCATCTGGTCGATGTCGAGAAGCGCGAATACCGCGAATCGCTGCTGCAGGACATCTATGACGCGGCCCGCCTCGTCGAGGGGCTCGACAACATCCATTTCTTCCAACGGCCGATGGTGCCGCGCGACATTCCCGATCCGCTCGAAATGGACTTCAACACGCTCTACGCCTGCGTGATGGGCACGTCCAAGCATGTCGGCACCTCGTTCACGGTGCGCGAGAACGTGCAGCCGGCGCTCGAAATGCTCTATGCCATTGCCGGCGGCGAGGAGAATTTCCGCGCCCGGCCGTTCGTGTCGAACTCGAACTGCTTCGTCGTGCCGCCGATGAAATTCGCCGAGGACGCCTGCGGCGTGCTGGAAGCCTGCGTCGACGGCGGCATCCCGATCCTGCTGCTGTCAGCCGGCCAGGCCGGCGCCACCGCTCCGGCGGCGATTGCCGGTGCCGTGGTGCAGGCCGTGGCCGAAGTGCTGGCCGGTCTGGTCTATGTCAACGCCATCAAGCCAGGACATCCGGCGATCTTCGGCACCTGGCCGTTCGTGTCGGATCTGAGGACAGGCGCGATGTCGGGCGGCTCGGCCGAGCAGGCGGTGCTGACCGCTGCCTGCGCGCAGATGGCGCAGTTCTACGATCTGCCGGGCGGCTCGGCCGCCGGCATGACGGATTCGAAACTGCCTGACATCCAGTCCGGCTACGAAAAAGGCATCACCGACGTGATGGCCGGCCTTGCCGGGCTCAACCTCGTTTATGAGTCCGCCGGCATGCATGCCTCGCTGCTCGGCTTCTGCCTGGAAAGCCTGATCATCGACAATGACATGCTCGGCCATTGCCTGCGCTGCGTGCGCGGCATCGAGGTGACCGACGAATCACTGTCGATCGACACCATCGCAGAGGTCTGCCTGAAGGGACCGGGCCACTATCTCGGCAACGAGCAGACCTTGCGGCTGATGCAGACAGAATATTTCTATCCGGCCGTCGGCGACCGCTTTTCGCCAAAGGAATGGAACGAGAAGGGCCGGCCCGACATCTTGCAGCGCGCGATCATCGAGAAGAAGCGCGTGCTTGCCGAGCGTTTCCCGCGCCATGTGCCAAAACTGCTCGACGACAAATTGCGCACCCGCTTCGGCGACATGATCAAGCTGCCCCGCGCCAATATGGGCGGCTGAGGCGCTCGTCGGAACAAGTTATTCGGAGGCCAACCCGAAACGCTCGACGACCTCGGTATTGATCAGCTTGGCGTGCAGCGCCATTAGCACGATTTGCGCATCGAAACTGTCGCCGGCCTCGACCGCGGCCTCGATCCGGTGTTCCACGTCCTGCCGCTGCTGCAAACCGTGGGAGCGCTCGAAGGTTTCCGGTCCGGCAATGCAATAGCTGAACAGCCGCGCCACGTCCGGATAGGCCTGGCTGGGCGGTTCGTCGGGCCAGTGATCCTTCATCAGATTGACGATAGTGAGTTTTACCCCCTCCGGCACAAGGGCAGGATGCAGGTCGGCGCCGCGCAGGGCGTCGTCGAGTTGCCTGAGATCACCCGAGCGTCCGAACATGCCGAGAAAGCCGAGGGAAGAGCGTCGTTGCGCCATGATGTTCCAATCCGTTTTCCAGCCACTTAAGTGGTCGGCAAGCGGAATACAAAGGCGGGCGAACATCTAGCCACCTACCGCCAGCAGCAAAACACCAGCCAGGGCCGATCCGGCGAGTGTTGGCAGCACGCCGATCTTGAACTTCAGGATGGCGATCATAGCGGCACAGGAAAGCAGCGCCGCCCGCCAGTCGATCGACGAGAGCACCGGGACATTCATGCCGAGGCTCATTGCGTGCACCTCACGGAAAACGACGTGCAAAGCAAACCACAGAGCGAGATTCATAATCACGCCGACAATTGCGGCGGTGATCGCGCCGAGCGCTGCCGACAAGGCCCTGTTGCCGCGCAGGGCCTCGATATAGGGCGCGCCAAGGAATATCCAGAAGAAGCACGGCGTGAACGTCACCCACAAGGTGAGCAGCGCTCCAAGCGATCCGGCAAGCAACGGGTTCAATGAGCCGGAGTGACGGAACGCAGCGATGAAGCCGACAAACTGCAACACCAGGATGAGCGGACCAGGCGTGGTCTCGGCAAGCCCAAGACCATCGACCATTTCACCGGGGGCGAGCCAGCCGAAGGACTGGACGGCTGCCTGCGCGACATAGGCCAGCACCGCATAGGCGCCGCCGAAGGTGACGACCGCCATCAGGCTGAAGAACCTGCCTATCTCGGTCCACACACTGGCAGAACCGGTGAACCACCAGATGAGCAGAACAGGCCCGAGCCAGATCGGCAGCCAGATCGCGATAGTGCGCGGCGCATGCCATCTGTTCGGTTTGACATGGCTCAGTTCGCCGCGCTCGAACATCAGGTCGACTGCTCCCTTGATGTCGACGACATCGCCCTTGCCATGCGCGGAGCCGGAAAACAGGCCGGGAGCAACGCGCGCTCCCAACCATCCTGTCAGGCCCGCCAGCAGGATGATGAGCGGAAACGGCACATTCAACGCATAGATGGCGATGAAGGCGGCAACCGCGATCGACACCATGGCCGGGTTTTTCAGGGCACGCCGCCCGATGCGGATCACCGCCTCGATGACGATGGCAAGCACCGCCGCCTTCACCCCGAGGAAAAGCGCCTCGACGAGCGGCATGTCGCCATAGAGCACGTAGAGACTGCTCAAGATGAGCATGACGAGCGCGCCGGGCACGACGAACAGGATACCGGCGACGAGGCCGCCGATCGTCCTGTGCAGCAGCCAGCCGATATAGATGGCGAGTTGCTGGGCTTCCGGGCCAGGCAGCAGCATGCAGTAGTTCAGCGCATGCAGGAAACGCTGTTCACCGATCCAGCGCCGCTCCTCGACCAATTCCCTATGCATCAGGGCGATCTGCCCGGCCGGCCCGCCGAAGGAGAGCAGTCCGATTTTCGCCCAGACTTTTGTGGCTTCGGCAAAAGTCGGTGCAGCCGGCGCCTCGACGTTCCCCGCTCCATTCTCCCGGACAAGAGCGCTCATGACGGTTTGCCCGTGCCGACAGAGGGCCAGTTGTGGGTTTCCTCGGTGGCGTCGCGACACCAGCGGAAGAACGCATCGTAGAGCAGCATGCCTGCTTCCAGTTGTTCCAGATCGTCGCGAAACATCCGCGACAGGCCAAGCGAGGCAGCCAGAAAGCCGGCGGCCTGGGGCACCAGGTCGAGGCTTGCGGTGTCGGCGGCGCGCACGATCACGGCAAGGCGATCGAGCGCGGCTGATTCCAGGCCGAATTCCTCGATCATCGTATCGAAGGTGCAGCGTTCGCCGCGATGGCTCCAGAACACAGTGTCGATGTCGAACGGCACGGCCTTGAAGCGGTCGGCCACCGCAAGCACCTCGGCCGCCTCGACAAACAGGAAGACGGCGTGCGGATCGACGAAACGCCGGATCAGCCAGGGGCAAGCGATGCGATCGACCTTCGGACGGGACCGCGTCACCCACACGGTACGGCCTTTTTCATCGCGCGGCGGCAGGTTTTCGGTGCGGACCAAAAGCCCATTTGCGTCGCGCCAGGCTTCGAAGCCGCCTTCGAGGGATTCAGCGGAAATTCCCTCGTGCCGCAGCCATGCGGCCACGCCTTGCGAGAGTTTTTGACCTTTCTGACAGACGACCGAGACCTGCCTGCCGGCAAATTCGGTGGCCCAGGTCGAAACGGTTTTGAAATTGCGTCGGCATGAGGCCGGCAGCAGGCGCGGGTCGGCGTCGAAATCCTCATCGATGCGGACATCGATGATTGCAGGCGCACCCGGCAGACCGACCAGACGGGACAGTTGCGATGCGGTGATAGCGGTTGTTGACGGCATGGCGTCCACCTCCTAATAGAGAAGCTTGGACGCGAACGTTGGGCTGACGCCTCACGGGGTCGTCGCGATGCACCCCTTGGTCATGATCGTGGATTTGTTGGCCGCGCTTGTCAAGGACGACAAACGGCGGCTTGATCCGGATCAAGCCGCCGTTTGTCGTTAACGTAAGTATTTGCGCACAGATACTGTCCCGGAGCAGTCAAATGATTGTCCCCGGAGCAATCAGTGATTGTCCCCGAAGCAATCAGTGATTGTCCCTGGGGACGCCGCTGGTGTGGGCGACATCCTGGTATTTCACCGCCGGCTTCAGCACCATTCCCTGGTCGAACTGGTCGACCATGCCACGCTGGATTTCCTGCCATGGCGTCTGGTGCTTGGGATAGTGATAGCCGCCATCGCTCTGCAGCGCCGCGCGCCGCTTGGCGATCTCGTCGTCGCTGACCAGGATGTTGGCGGTGCCCTTCCTGAGATCGATGCGGACGCGATCGCCTGTCTTGAGCAGCGCCAAGCCACCGCCTATTGCCGCTTCCGGCGAGGCGTTGAGGATCGATGGCGAGCCCGACGTGCCCGACTGGCGTCCATCGCCGATGCAGGCCAGCGCGTGGATGCCCTTCTTGATGAGATAGGCCGGCGGCTGCATGTTGACGACCTCGGCACCGCCGGGATAGCCGACCGGGCCGGCGCCACGCATGAACAGGATGGTGTGCTCGTCGATGCCTTGCGCCGGATCGTCGATGCGGGCGTGGTAATCCTCGGGGCCGTCGAAGACCATGGCGTTGCCTTCGAAAGCTTCCGGATCCTTCGGGTTGGACAGATAGCGCTCGCGGAACTCCGGCGAGATTCCGCTCATCTTCATGATCGCCGAATCGAACAGATTGCCCTTGAAGTTGATGAAGCCGGCATTGGCCTTCAGCGGCTCGGCAACGGTGCGGATGACATCGGTATTCTCGTTGGCGACTCCCTTGCAATTGTCGCCGATCGACTTGCCGTTGACGGTCATGGCTTCGGGATAAGGCAGCAGTCCCGCCTTCATCAGTTCGGCAACCACGGCGGGTACGCCGCCGGCATGATGGTAATCTTCGCCAAGATATTCGCCCGACGGCTGCAAATTGACGATGAGCGGCACTTTGAGGCCGATCGCCTGCCAGTCGTCATTGTCGAGCGGCACGCCGAGATGGCGGGCAATGGCGTTGAGATGGATGGGCGCGTTGGTGGAGCCACCGATCGCCGAATTGACGACGATGGCGTTCTCGAAGGCCTTGCGCGTCATGATGTCCGAGGGCTTCAGGTCCTCATGCACCATGTCGACGATGCGTTTTCCCGTCTCGTAGGCGATCTGGCCGCGCTCGCGGTAGGGCGCGGGGATGGCGGCCGAGCCGGGCAGCTGCATGCCGAGCGCTTCGGCCAGCGAATTCATCGTGGTGGCGGTGCCCATGGTGTTGCAGTAGCCGGTGGACGGCGCCGAGGAGGCGACGATGTCCATGAACTCGTCATAGCCGATCTCGCCGGCCGACAGGCGCTGGCGCGATTCCCAGACGATGGTGCCGGACCCGGTGCGTTTGCCCTTGTGCCAGCCATTGAGCATCGGGCCAACCGACAGCGCGATGGCCGGAATGTTGACGGTGGCCGCCGCCATCAGCAGCGCCGGCGTGGTCTTGTCGCAGCCGATGGTCAGCACGACACCGTCGAGCGGATAGCCGTAGAGCACTTCGACAAGGCTGAGATAGGCAAGGTTGCGGTCAAGTGCTGCGGTCGGGCGCTTGCCGGTCTCCTGGATCGGATGGCAGGGGAACTCGAAGGGAATGCCGCCCATCGAAACGATGCCCTCGCGCACGCGCTTGGCGAGCTCGATATGGTGCCGGTTGCAAGGCGACAGATCCGAGCCGGTCTGGGCGATGCCGATCAGCGGCTTGCCCGACATCAACTCGGCACGTGTCAGCCCGTAATTCAGGTAGCGCTCCAGATAGAGCGCCGTCATGCCCGGATTGTCGGGGTTGTCGAACCACTCCTGCGAGCGAAATTTCTTCTTTCGTGTGGGGGCGCCAGCCATCATGGTCTCCGTATTTGTATGACAAATCGATATGACAACGCGCGGATGCAGGCAAGGGGCAGGCGCGATCTGAATCGGGACTTTGGTGCGATAGACACGCACCCAGCCGTGCGTTAGGCCTTCGGACAGTCTTGTCCGGGAGGTTTTCATGGCTTTGGTGATCGAAGGCGAGGAGCGCATTGCCGCACCCCTGCAAAAAGTGTGGGAAGCGCTGAACGATCCCGAGGTTTTGAAGGCAACCATTCCCGGCTGCCAGAGCCTGGAAATGAAGTCACCGACCGAAATGACCGCGACGGTGGTGTTGAAGATCGGCCCGATCAAGGCGACCTTCAACGGCGAAGTGACGTTGAAGAACCTGAAGCCGCCGCACTCCTACACCATCCAGGGCGAAGGCAAGGGCGGCATTGCCGGCTTTGCCAAGGGCGGCGCCGACGTGACGCTGACCGAGGATGGGCCGGATGCCACAGTGCTCAAATATGCTGCCAAGGCCGAAGTCGGCGGCAAGATCGCCCAGCTCGGCAGCCGGCTGATCGAATCGACTTCGAAAAAACTCGCCGGGCAGTTCTTCTCGAGTTTTGGCGAGAAAGTCGGCGGCTGAGCCCACGAAGGGCAGAAATCACTCAAACACGATGCTCGGCACCGCCGCTTCGGCCGCGCCGCGTTCCTCATTGACCCGGTCCCAGACCTTGGCGGCGATGTCGCGATAGGTTTTCGCCGTGGCGCTGTCGGGCTTCGAGACCACCACCGGTTCACCGGCATCCGAGCTTTCGCGGATGCCCATTTCGAGCGGCACTTCGCCAAGGAAAGTGACGCCGAGACGCTCGGCCTCGCGGCGCGCGCCGCCATGGCCAAAGATATCATAGCGCTTGCCGGTGTCCGGGGCGATGAAGTAGCTCATGTTCTCGACGATGCCGAGCAGCGGCACGTCGACCTTCTTGAACATGTTGAGACCCTTTCGCGCATCGATCAGCGCCAGGTCTTGCGGCGTCGAGACGATGACGGCACCGGCCAACGGCACCTGCTGGGCCATGGTCAGCTGGGCGTCGCCGGTGCCGGGCGGCATGTCGACGACGAGCACGTCGAGCCGGCCCCATTCGACCTCGCGCAGCATCTGCGTCAGCGCCGACATCACCATCGGCCCGCGCCAGATCATCGGCGTCTCCTCATCGACGAGGAAGCCCATCGACATCACCTTGAGGCCGTAATTCTCCATCGGTTTCAGGATCTTGCCGTCGACCGTCTGCGGCCGGCCATGGATGTTGAGAAGCTTCGGCATGGACGGGCCATAGATGTCGGCATCGAGCACGCCGACACGCAAGCCATTGGCGGCAAGGCCAAGCGCGATGTTGACGGCGGTTGTCGACTTGCCGACGCCGCCCTTGCCGGAAGCAACCGCAATGATCGCCTCGATGCCGGGCACGCCGCGCTTGCCCTGGCTGTGCGATGCGGGGGCATGCGGCGCGGGGCGCGGTGCTGCAGCGGCGGTTGGTGGTGCCGGCCTGGGCGCGGGGCGTGATGGAACCGGCGCCTCCATCCCGCCGCCCTTCTTTTCCGCCGTCAGTGCGACAACAGCGCCGGCGACACCGGGGATCGCCTTGACGACACGCTCGGCAGCAGCGCGCAACGGTTCCATTTCCTGCGCCCTGGCGGCGGGAACGGTGATCGAGAAGAACACTTTCGAATCGGCGATGAAAATCTCGGAAACCATGCCGAGGTCGACGATGTTGCCGGTGAAGTCCGGTCCATTGACCGTCTTCAGACGCTCGGTGACGATTTCCTTGGTGACGGACATGACGGCATTTCCTCAGACGTTGGCTAACCCAAGACGGCGGCTGGCCTGAGATAATGCAGTTCATCGCCAACACCAAGCGGCGGTGAGCAGATCGAATGATGCTGGTTCAATCGAAGGCGAGTTCCAGACGCCTTTCGGCCTGGGCGACGACCCGGCATTTCGCCTCGAAGCGATCCGCCCTGATGGCCAGCACGAACTGGCCGGGAATGCCGGCGATGTTCGAAACGTCGATGGTGGCGCCGTCCTCGCCGAGGCTGCGAACCGTGCAGTCGATGGTCGACATGCGGGCGTTGAAGACGATCTGGCCGGCCTTCAGCACCCTGCGCCGCGGCCGCGCCTGATCGCCCACGGGGGGATTCCACGCCGTGGTCCGGTTGCGGCCGGCGTGTTTGGAGCGATACATGGCCGCGTCAGCGCGTTCGATCAGCTCCTGCAGGCTGCTGGTCGCGGGATCGAACGCGGCGACACCGAAGCTCGCGGTGACCCGTATTTCATCCGTACCGTGCGCGAGCCGCATGGCCTCGATGGGTGCCGCGCAGCCGCTCGGCGGATTCAAGCGCGCCGTTGCGGCCGGCGTAGAGAAGCACCGCGAATTCCTCGCCGCCGACGCGTCCGAATATGTCGACGTCCCGCAAGGTGGCGCTGCATTGCCGAGCCACACCAGCCAGAACCTTGTCACCCGCGGCATGGCCGAAAGTGTCGTTGACCGATTTGAAATGGTCGACATCGAAGACGATGCAGGAGAAGTCGAAGCGCTGTCGCTGCGCAAGCGCAAAGGCCCTGCCGCCCTGATCGATGAATGCGCGCCGCGACAGCACGCCGGTCAGCGCATCACTGGAGGCATGCTGGCGCAGTTCCAGCTCGTCCACGGCAAGATCGGCGAAATCCTGGAGGATCGCGATGTCGCGGCCGCTGAATTCCCTCGGCGCATAGCCGATTGCGCAGACGCTGCCTATGTTGTGGCCGTCGCGGCTGCGCAAGGGCACGCCTGCGTAGAAGCGGATATGCGGGTCGTTCCTGACCATGGGATTGTCGGCAAAACGGGGATCCTTGGTCGCGTCAGTGACGATCAGCGGCTCTTCATTAAGGATCGTGTACTGGCAGAATGTCGCCTTACGTTCGACTTCATTGACCGCCAGGCCCTCGCATGCCTTGTACCATTGGCGGTGCCCGTCGATGACCGAGATGATGGCGATCGGGACATCGAAGACAGTCTTGATCAATCGCGTAATGCGGTCGAACGACGCTTCGCGCGGCGTGTCCAGAATATCGAAACGCTCGACAGCCCGAAGCCGCGTCGCCTCGCGCAGATCGGCGGCGGAAGGCGCTTGTATTTCCGGCGGATGCTCCTGGAGCATACGAACCAACCTACCTTCGGCGCCCCCTGCCGCGATACCCGCTTCGGCCATGATGGCAAGGCAAATATTATCAATTGGTTATTGGCTGTTGCCACCATCGGCTGCCTCATCCACGATGATTAACGAGCGGCTGTGCGCAGGCACGCGGAAAGGGCTCGCGGCATGATCGACAAACTCGAATTCTTCATCGCGCTGGCCAAGGAAGAGCATTTCGGCCGGGCGGCGGAGGCGTGTGGCGTCACCCAGCCGACCCTTTCGGCCGGCATCAAGCAGCTGGAGGGCCAGCTCGGCGTCATGCTGGTCAATCGCGGATCGCGTTTCCAAGGGCTGACGCCGGAGGGCAAGCAAGTGCTGGTCTGGGCGCGCCGCATCGTCGGTGATTCCCGGACCATGCGCGAGGAAATGCGCGCGGCGCGCCATGGTCTTTCCGGGCGCATCCGCATTGCCGCCATCCCGACGGCACTGGCCATGGTGGCGCGGCTGACGACGCCGTTTCGCGAAAAGCACCCTGGCGTCACCTTCTCGGTGCTGTCGCGCACCTCGATCGAGGTCTTGTCGCTGCTCGGCAATTTCGACATCGACGCCGGCATCACCTATCTCGACAATGAGCCGCTTGGACGGGTGACCAGCGTGCCGCTGTATGACGAGCGCTATCAGTTGATCACGGCGGTCGGAAACCCCTATTCCGACCGCGACAAAGTGACATGGGCCGAGATCAGCCAGTTGCCGCTCTGCCTGCTGACGCCGGACATGCAGAACCGCCGTCTCATCGACCAGCATCTGGCCGAGGCCGGCGTACAGGTGCGGCCGACGCTCGAATCCAACTCGATGATCGTGCTGTTCTCGCACATCCGCACCGGCAAATGGTCGTCGATCATGCCGCTCAACCTCGCGGAAACATTCGGCTTTTCCGAGCCGATCCGAGCCATTCCGATCGTCGAGCCCGATGCCAGCCACACGGTCGGCCTGGTGGCCACGCCGCGCGAGCCGCACACGCCGCTGGTGCAGGCGCTGCTGGACGAGGCAATGGCGCTGGCAGACGATTTCCGCACCCATCGCTAGGCTAGAGAAAGGCGGCTGACCGTGCTTGATAGAAGATTTCTATCAAGCGACGGATCAGCTTTATTGATTTCGCGGGTTTCCTCTGTTTTTGTAACGACTTAGCGCTAGAACGCTACCGACCAGGGAGGGCGCTGCATGACGATGCAGCCTGCAAGTACCGAGCTCGCATCGCGCACGGCGGCGATTATCCAAGAGCTGAAAGGCCTCGAAGGCCCGCTGCTGCCGATCCTGCACGAGATCCAGGAAGAATTCGGCCATGTACCGCAGGCAGCAGTGCCGGTGATCGCCGATGGGCTGAACCTCTCCAGGGCAGAGGTGCACGGCGTCGTCACCTTCTATCACGATTTCCGTGCCCGTCCGGCTGGCCGGCATGTCCTCAAGCTCTGCCAGGCGGAAGCCTGTCAGTCGATGGGTTCGGATGCCGTAGCCGCCAAGATCAAGCAGTTGCTGGGCATCGGTTTCCACGAGACCACCCGCGACGGATCGGTTACACTCGAGCCGGTCTATTGCCTCGGGCTTTGCGCCTGTTCGCCGTCGGCGATGCTCGACGGTGAGGTGATCGGGCGGCTCGATGACGACAAGATCGGCGAGATCCTTGCCGAGGTGCGCTCATGATCCCCCGCATCTACATTCCCGGCGATTCCGGCGCTCTGGCGCTCGGTGCCGAAAAGGTAGCCAAGGCTGTTCGCGCGGAACTCGCCGAGCGTGGCATCGAGGCCAAGATCGTGCGCAACGGGTCGCGCGGCGCCTATTTCCTCGAGCCGATGGTCGAAGTGGCGACCGCCAACGGCCGTGTCGCCTACGGACCGGTCAAACCGTCCGACGTCAAGAGCCTGTTCGACAGCGGCTTCCTAACCGGCGGCCACCACAAGCGCTGGCTGGGCTCGCCGGACAAGATCCCGTTCCTGGCCAAGCAGACGCGGCTGACCTTCGCCCGCTGCGGCATCAACGACCCGCTGTCGCTCGACGCCTACAAATCGCTCGGCGGGCTGAAGGGCCTGCAGAACGCGGTGGCCATGGCGCCGGCCGAGATTGTCAAGCAGGTTACCGAGTCAGGCCTGCGCGGCCGCGGCGGCGCCGGCTTCCCGACCGGCATCAAATGGAAGACGGTGCTCGATACGACATCCGACCGCAAATACATCGTCTGCAACGCCGACGAGGGCGACAGCGCGACTTTCGCCGATCGCATGATCATGGAGGGCGATCCCTTCGTGCTGATCGAAGGCATGGCGATCGCCGGTGTCGCCACCGGCGCGACCAAGGGTTTCGTCTATATCCGCTCGGAGTATCCGCATGCGGTGGCGATGATGAACAAAGCCGTCGACGTCGCCCGCAAGGCTGGCGTGCTCGGCGTCAACGTGCTGGGTTCGCCCAATGCCTTCGACATGGAAATCCGCGTCGGCGCCGGCGCCTATGTCTGCGGCGAGGAAACCTCGCTCTTGAACAGCCTGGAAGGCAAGCGCGGCGTGGTGCGCGCCAAGCCGCCGCTGCCGGCCATCCAGGGTCTGTTCGGCAAGCCGACGGTGATCAACAACGTCATCAGCCTGGCTTCCGTGCCCATCATCATGGACAAGGGTGCCGCCTTCTACAAGGATTTCGGCATGGGCCGCTCGCGCGGCACGATCCCGATCCAGATCGCCGGCAATGTCAGGAATGGTGGCCTGTTCGAGACCGCTTTCGGCCTGACGCTCGGCGAAATCGTCGACGACATTGGCGGCGGTACGGCGACGGGACGTCCGGTCAAGGCGGTGCAGGTCGGCGGTCCCTTAGGCGCCTATTTTCCCCGCGGACTGTTCGACACGCCGTTCGACTACGAAGAATTCGCCAAGCGCGACGGACTGATCGGCCATGCCGGTATCACCGTGTTCGACGACACCGCCGACATGCTGAAGCAGGCGCGCTTTGCCATGGAATTCTGCGCCATCGAAAGCTGCGGCAAGTGCACGCCCTGCCGCATCGGCTCGACACGTGGCATCGAGACCATCGACAGGCTTGCCGCCGGCATCGAACCAGAAAAGAACCTCGCTCTGGTCACCGACCTCTGCAACACGATGAAGTTCGGATCGCTGTGCGCGCTGGGCGGCTTCACGCCCTACCCGGTGATGAGTTCGATCACGCATTTCCCTGAAGATTTCAAGCCCGCGCCGGCGCGCGTGGCTGCTGAATAGGAGCTGGCAGATGAACATCAAGGCCGACTTCCCGACACTCATCGAAGAACTCGACTACGGAACCCCGGAATCGAGGGCGCAAAAGCAGGTCACGCTGGTCGTCGACGGCCGCAGCATCAGCGTGCCGGAAGGCACCTCGATCATGCGTGCCGCGATGGAAGGTGGGGTCGAGATTCCAAAACTCTGCGCCACCGACATGCTGGACTCGTTTGGCTCCTGCCGTGTCTGTCTGGTCGAGATTGAAGGACGCGGCGGCACGCCGGCGTCCTGCACGACGCCGGTCGGCGAAGGCATGGTGGTGCGCACGCAGTCCGACCGGCTCGACGCCATCCGCCGCGGCGTCATGGAGCTTTACGTCTCCGACCATCCGACCGGCTGGAACGAGAAGGCCGGCACTGGCGCCAGCGAATTCGACACGGTGGCTAAGTCGGTCGGCCTGACTGAGAACCGTTACGGCGTCGAGGGCCGCAACCACGTGAAGCAAGAAGATGGCGTCGCGCCCGGCCATGGCTCGCTGGCGGTCGACTACATCGCCCGCGACGAATCCAATCCCTATTTCACCTATGATCCGGCGCAGTGCATCGTCTGCTCGCGCTGCGTGCGGGCCTGCGAGGAGGTGCAGGGCACCTTCGCGCTGACCATCGAGGGCCGCGGTTTCGAATCGCGCATGGTCGCCGGCATGCATGAGGACTTCATCGCTTCCGAATGCGTGTCCTGCGGCGCCTGCGTGCAGGCCTGCCCGACCGATGCGCTGCGCGAGAAGACAGTGCTTGAGAAGGGCATGCCGGAACGCTCCGCCGTCACCACCTGCGCCTATTGCGGCGTCGGCTGCTCGTTCAAGGCCGAGGTGAAGGACGACGAAGTCATCCGCATGATGCCCTACAAGGACGGCAAGGCGAACCATGGCCATAGCTGCGTCAAGGGCCGCTTCGCCTATGGCTACGCCACCCACAAGGACCGCATCCTGTCGCCGATGATCCGCGAGAAGATTTCCGACCCGTGGCGCGAGGTGAGTTGGGAAGAGGCGATCGCCCACACGGCCAAGGAATTCCGTCGCATCCAGTATCAGTACGGCCGCACCTCGATCGGCGGCATCACCTCCTCGCGCTGCACGAACGAAGAGACCTATCTCGTCCAGAAGCTGGTGCGGCAGGGTTTCCGCAACAACAATGTCGACACCTGCGCCCGCGTCTGCCATTCGCCGACCGGCTACGGCCTCGGCCAGACCTACGGCACCTCGGCCGGCACGCAGGATTTCGACTCGGTCGAATTCACCGACGTCGCTGTCGTCATCGGCGCCAATCCGGTGTCCGCCCATCCGGTGTTCGCCTCGCGGCTGAAGAAGCGGCTGCGCCAAGGCGCCAAGCTGATCGTGCTCGATCCGCGCCGCACCGAGATGGTCAAGTCGGCGCATGTCGAGGCCGACTATCACCTGCCGCTGAAGCCCGGCACCAACGTAGCGGTGCTGACGTCGCTGGCGCATGTCATCGTCACCGAAGGGCTTTTCGATGAAGCCTTCATCCGCGAACGCTGCGACTGGACGGAGTTCCAGGACTGGGCTTCCTTCGTCGCTTTGCCGGAGAATAGTCCCGAGGTCGTCGGCAAGCTTTCCGGCGTCGACGCGGAGCTGATCCGGGGTGCTGCGCGGCTCTACGCCAAGGGCGGCAATGGCGCGATCTATTACGGCCTCGGCGTCACCGAGCACAGCCAAGGCTCGACCACCGTTATGGCGATCGCCAACCTCGCCATGGCCACCGGCAATATCGGCCGGCCGGGCGTCGGCGTGAACCCGCTGCGCGGCCAGAACAATGTGCAGGGCTCGTGCGACATGGGCTCCTTCCCGCACGAACTGCCCGGCTATCGCCACATCTCCGGCGAAGCCGTGCGCGATATCTATGAGAGCCTGTGGGGCGTGAAGCTGGACGACGAACCCGGCCTGCGCATCCCCAACATGCTCGATGCCGCCGTCGACGGCTCCTTCAAGGGCATCTACATCCAGGGCGAGGACATCCTGCAGTCCGATCCCGACACCAAGCATGTCGCGGCCGGCCTCGCGGCCATGGAATGCGTGGTCGTGCACGACCTCTTCCTCAACGAGACGGCGAACTACGCGCATGTCTTCCTGCCGGGCTCGACCTTCCTGGAAAAGGACGGAACCTTCACCAATGCCGAGCGCCGCATCAACATGGTGCGCAAGGTGCTGGAGCCGAAGGCACGCTATGCCGACTGGGAAGCGACGCAGGAGCTTGCCCGTGCGATCGGGCTCGACTGGAATTACGAGCATCCCTCACAGATCATGGACGAGATCGCCCAGACGACGCCGAGCTTCGCCGGCGTCTCCTTCGATCTGCTCGACCGTGTCGGATCGGTGCAGTGGCCCTGCAACGAGAAGGCCCCGCTCGGCACGCCGATCATGCATATCGACAGCTTCGTGCGCGGCAAGGGCAAGTTCATCCGCACCGAATATGTGGCGACCGACGAGAGGGCCGGACCGCGTTTCCCGCTGCTTTTGACCACCGGCCGCATCCTCAGCCAGTACAATGTCGGTGCGCAGACAAGGCGCACCGAGAACGTCATGTGGCACTCGGAAGACCGGCTGGAGATCCATCCGCACGACGCCGAAAACCGCGGCCTGCGCGATGGCGACTGGGTGCGGCTGACCAGCCGCTCGGGCGAGACGACGCTGCGGGCGCTGATCACCGACCGGGTGTCGCCGGGCGTGGTCTATACAACGTTCCACCATCCGGACACGCAGGCCAACGTCATCACCACCGACTTCTCCGACTGGGCGACGAACTGTCCGGAGTACAAAGTGACGGCGGTGCAGGTCGGCGCCTCCAATGGTCCGTCGGACTGGCAGCGCGAGTACGACGAGCAGGCCAAGAACAGCCGCCGTATCGCCTCGCTGCAGGCAGCGGAGTAGTCTTGGCCGCGCGCCGCAAAGCAACGACGCAGATATCGCGGCTGGCGCACCGCGCCAGCGGCACGGCTGCGGCCAACCGCATGGTGCCGGAGGAAACGCCGGTGGCATTCTCCTTCGCCGGCACAACCCATGCGGTGATGATGGCGAGCCCGGCTGACTTCGAGGATTTCGCGCTCGGCTTTTCGCTGACCGAAGGCATCATTGCTAACCCGCAAGAAATCGAGGCCATCGAGGTCGAAGATCATGGCGCCGGCATCGACATCCAGATCCGGCTGAAGGACAAGGCCAATACCCGCTTCGAGGCGCGGCGGCGCAGGCTAGCCGGCCCGGTCGGCTGTGGGCTCTGCGGCATCGAATCCATCGAGGAAGCGATGCGCTCCGTCGATGCCGTTGGTGCGTCAAAACTTACGCTTGATGCGGACGACATCGTGCGCTCCGTCAAGCTGTTGTCGAAGGTGCAGCCTCTGCACACTGAAACCGGAGCCGTGCACGCCGCCGGCTTCTACATCCCCGGCAAGGGCGTCGTCATGGCGCGCGAGGATGTCGGGCGCCACAATGCGCTGGACAAGCTGGCCGGCGCGTTGGCGAAAGCCGGCATCGACGGCGCGTCGGGCGCTGTCGTGGTGACGTCGCGCGTGTCGGTCGAGATGGTGCAAAAGACCGCCTCTATCGGCGCGGCCTTCATCATCGCCGTCTCGGCGCCGACGGCCCTTGCCATCCGCACCGCGCAAGAGGCCGGCATGACGCTGGTGGCGCTGGTGCGCGGTGATGATTTCGATGTTTTCACCCACCCCGACCGGGTGGTCTTGGGAGTTGCCCAGCATGTCGCATGACGAAGATCATATCACGAGCACCAGCGAGAAGCTGGTGCGCATGGCCAACCAGATCGCGGCCTTCTTCCATTCCAAGTCGCGTGAGGAAGGGATTGCCGGCATCGCCGAGCATATCAACAAGTTCTGGGAGCCCCGGATGCGGCGGCAGTTCTTCGAACTGCTGGACAGCGGCGAAGGCTTCGACGAACTCGTCGTGGCTGCATCGGCCAGGATCAAGCGGCCGATCACACCAGCCGAGGCCGATCTCAAGCTTGGGCTCAAGCCCTCCCCGGCAGACGTCGCCGCATCGCAGAAGTAGCCGCAAGCCGGTCGCGCGGGCTTACATTCCTTTCCGCTAAAGTTTGAGCTGCCGCTATCGACGCGGCTCTGCTATGGTCGACGATCAGAAATCGTCAGGCCGGGCGGAAGAAACCTCGTGAGGCCGATCGAGACCCGATATGCCCGCAGTGGCGAGGTGCGGATCGCCTATCAGGTGGTCGGCCAGGGTTCGCTTGATCTCGTCTTCGTCCCGGGCTTCATTTCCAATCTCGACCTGCATTGGGAAGACGAGGGCTATACAAGGCTCTTGAGGCGGCTGTCGGCATTCTCACGGCTGATCCTGTTCGACAAGCGCGGAACCGGCCTCTCCGACCGTGTCGATGCCCATCAACTGCCGAGCCTCGAAACCCGCATGGACGATGTGCGCGCGGTGATGGATGCGGCCGGCAGCGGCCGGGCGGCATTGCTCGGCGCTTCAGAGGGCGCGCCGATGGCGATGCTGTTCGCCGCCATCTATCCGGAGCGGACGCGGGCGCTGGCGCTCTATGGCGGCTATGCGCATTTCCACAAATGGGTGATGTCGCCGGAACGCCTCGATGCCTTCATTGCTACGGCCGAAACGGCCTGGGGCACCGGCGCGACCTTGCCGAATTTTGCACCGGGCCGAGTGGACGATACCCACTTTTCAACATGGTGGGGACGTTTCGAGCGCCTGTCGGCAAGCCCGACCGCGGCAGCCGCACTTGCCCGCATGAATGCCGGGATCGACGTGCGAGACATCCTCGGCGCGATCAGCGCGCCGACACTGCTGATCCATCGCCGCAACGATGTTCGTGTCGATCCCGAGGCCAGCCGCTTCCTGGCGAAGAAGATCCCGAATGCACGGCTGGTCGAGATCGCCGGGCGCGACCATCCGGTCTGGACCGGCGATGTCGACCGCGTTGCCGATCTGATCGAGGAGTTTCTTACCGGCCAGCCGGCGGTGGCGGACACGGAGCGTGTGCTTGCCGCATTGCTGGTGACGCGCATCTACGACACCGCCAAGCTTGGCGACCGCATGTGGCACGAGCGCAGTCAGCGCTTTCAGGAGAGCTGGCGGCTGCTGGTCGGACGCCATGGCGGACGTGCTGCGGGCACCCATGGCGAATTGATGATCTCGCGCTTCGACGGGCCGGCGCGCGCCATACGCTGTGCGGCGGCGCTGCGCGAGGCGGCACAACAGATCGGCGTGGCGAGCGCGCAAGGGGTGCATGTCGGCGAGATCGAAGCGCGCGGCCCGCCTGCCGGACTGACAGCCCGCGTGGCCATGCAGTTGGCCAACCATGCCGCGCGTGGCGACATTCTGGCCTCTCGGCTGGTTGCCGATCTGGCGGCGGGGTCCGGCCTGCATTTCGTCGACGCCGGCCGCGTCAGCCTCGGCGAACTGGACGAGCCGTTGCCGGTGGTGCATGCGACGTCGGAGCAGCATCTGGAACCGGCCTGCCGCCCAAAGTCTAAGCCGACGGAACCCGCCGCTTTGACGGCACGGGAAAGCGAGGTGGTGAACCTGATCGCCGATGGCAAGAGCAATGCCGCGATCGCCGCCGAGCTCAGGCTGAGCGAGCACACGGTCAAGCGTCACGTCGCCAACATTCTGCTCAAGCTCGACCTGCCATCGCGCGCGGCAGCGGCGGCATTTTCCGCCAGGCACGCTGGCCCGGACGGGCCATGAGAGCCATGGCGCTTTCGGGCGAAGCGGGCACGCCGATGCAAGCGCTATCAATTCCCCCCATGCAGGCCAGGCGGATACCGCCGGGAAGGCGCTGCGAACGGAGGATGAAATGCTCAAGTCAAAATTGAATGTCAGATCATTGGTGATCGCGGCAGGCATTGGCGCGCTGTTCACGATCTCTCCCGCAAAGGCCGAGGATGTATCGGCGGCAGCCGCCTACAAGGATATCCAGGCGACGCTCGGCTCGGTGCCGGACATGTTCAAGACACTGCCTGACGTCGCCATCGCCGGCGCCTGGGCCGAGATCAAGGGCGTGCAGCTCAACCCCAAGACCGCACTGGACGGCAAGACCAAGGAGCTGATCGGCCTTGCGGTCGCCGCGCAGATACCTTGCCAGTACTGCATCTATTTCCACACCGAGGCGGCCAAGCTCAACGGCGCCAGCGACGAGGAGATCAAGGAGACGATCGCGATGGCAGCGATCGTGCGCCACTGGTCGACGATGCTCAACGGCAGCCAGGTCGATCTCGCGACTTTCAAGAAGCAGACCGACGACGTCTTCGCGGCCGTCAAGGCGAAGTCGCAGTGAACGACACTGCCCATCGATAAGCGTCGGGCAGACTTCCGCACATCAACCGCCCGAAGACGGGCCATGGAGGATGAAATGCTGACCAAGACCCAAGCCGTGGATGGCGCGGCCATCAAGAAGGCGATCGAAACCCGTGACGGCAAGACGCTGTCGAGCTTCTACGCCGACGACGCGCTGGTGCGCGTGATCGACCGCAACAACCCGCCGAGCAAGCCGCGCGAGATCCGCGGGCGCGCGGCGATCACCACCTTCTGGGACGACATCTGCAGCCGGGCGATGACCCACAAGGTCGACACCACGATCGCCGACGGCAACAGCCTGGCCTTCACCCAGGCCTGTGCCTATCCGGACGGCACCAAGGTGTTCGCCGCCGCAATGCTGGAACTGAAGAACGGGCAGATCGCACGGCAGACCGTCGTGCAGGCCTGGGACGAATAGCAGGTAGATCAACAGCGGCCTGGGCCGCAAACCTGGAGGAGAAGAAGATGTTCAGCGCCAGATGGCAGATCGACGCCAAATTCGGACACAAACAGACCGTGCTCGACCTGCTGAAAAAATGGGAGCGCGAGATCGGCTCGCAGGTCGGCCTGGCCGAGCTGAAGTTCCAGATCATGACCGGATCGATCGGCGCACGGGAGGCCACGGTCGAGTCGCACCACCAGGTCGAAAGCCTGGCCCAGCTGGAGGCGATGTTCGCCAAGATCGGCAAGATCGACGCGCACGCCAAATGGGGAAAGGAGATAGAGCCCTATGTCGTGTCGGGCTCCAGCCTGTGGAATATCTATCGCATCGTGGAATAGCGGCGGCTGCGGTCTTACCTCTCCCCTTGTGGGAGAGGTCGGATTGCCACGATTTGTCCTTCACAAATCGGTTGGCAATCCGGGTGAGGGGTAAGCTGGCGTCAAGCTGGAACACCCCTCATCCGGCTCGGCGCTGCGCGCCGATCCACCGCCCGGGGCGAGTCACGGGCCTCGCCCGCCCTTCGGGCCCCACAAGGGGAGAAGGGAAAACTAGCCGTGGGCCACCATCACATGCCGCACGGCGGTATAATCCTCCAGCGCGTAAAGCGACATGTCCTTGCCGTAGCCGGACTGTTTCAGCCCGCCATGCGGCATCTCGTTGGTCAGCATGAAGTGGGTGTTGATCCAGGTGCAGCCATATTGCAGGCGGGCCGCCGTCGCCATGGCGCGCGACACGTCCTTGGTCCACACCGATGACGCCAGGCCGTAGTCGCTGTCATTGGCCCATTTGACCGCCTCGTCGACTTCGGTGAAGCGGGTGATCGAGACGACCGGGCCGAAGACTTCGCGGCGTACGATCTCGTCCTCCTGCAAGGCACCGGCAATGACGGTCGGCTGGTAGTAAAAGCCGGAGCCCTCGCCCGGCTTGCCGCCGGTGGTGATCTCGATGTGCTTCAGTTCCGAGGCGCGTTCGACGAAGCTCGACACGCGGTCGCGCTGGCGGCGCGAGATCAGCGGGCCGATCTCGTTCTCGGTGTCGTCCGGCTGGTTGTACTTGATGGTCGAAACCGCCGAAGAGAGATCGGCGACGAGCTTGTCGTAGATCTTCTTGCCGGCATAGATGCGGCAGGCGGCGGTGCAGTCCTGGCCGGCATTGTAGTAGCCGAAGGCGCGCAGGCCGTTGACGACGGCACCGAGATCAGCGTCGTCGAAGACGATGACCGGTGCCTTGCCGCCGAGTTCGAGATGCGTGCGCTTGACCGACTTGGCGGCGGCCTGCAGCACCTTCTTGCCGGTGGCGACATCTCCGGTGATCGAGATCATGTTGATCTTGGGGTGGTTGATCAGCGTGTTGCCGACGCTGTCGCCACGGCCAAGCACGACATTGACGACGCCTTCCGGCAGGGTATCGGCCAGAATCTTGGCCAGCTTCAGCGCCGTCAGCGGCGTCTGCTCCGACGGCTTGAAGACGACGGTGTTGCCGCCGGCGATTGCAGGCGCCAGCTTCCAAGCCATCATCATCAGCGGATAGTTCCACGGCGCGATCGAGGCGACGATGCCGATCGGGTCGCGCCGCACCATCGAGGTGTGGCCGGGCAGGTATTCGCCGGCGACAACGCCCGGCATCGAACGCACTGCGCCGGCGAAGAAGCGGTAGCAGTCGACGATCGCCGGGATCTCGTCATTGAGCACGGCATTGATCGGCTTGCCGCAGTTCAGCGCCTCAAGAGCGGCGAAGTCCTTGGCCTCAGCTTCGATGCGGTCGGCGATCTTCAGGAGGTAGCCGGAGCGCTGCGCGGGCGTGGTGCGCGACCACAAGACGAACGCTTGTTCGGCGGCCAGCACCGCCGCCTCGATCTGCGCCTGGCTGGCCTCGGGCAGGTTGAGAATGGTCGCCCCCGTCTTCGGATTGAGGATCGGCTCTTCGGCTTCTGTGCCCTTCTCGAATTTCGAGCCGATCAGCATCTGGGTGTCCATGGAAGTCTCTCCCTTAACAGGAGCGAGTAGCGAATAGCGAATAGCGAGTAGGGTTTGGCTATCGATTTCCCTATTCGCTATTCGCTACTCCCTATTCGCTGTTTTCATTTTCCACTGCCCGCGATCTGGTCACCGTCGCGGGTCAGGTAATAGGCAAACAGGATCGGCAGCAGCGTCACCAGCACGACGACCATGGCCACGACATTGGTGACCGGACGTTGGCGCGGACGGATCAATTCCTCCAACATCCAGATCGGCACGGTCTGCTGCTGGCCGGCGGTGAAGGTGGTGACGATGACTTCGTCGAAGGACAGAGCGAAAGCCAGCATGCCGCCAGCGAGCAGCGCGGTGGCGATGTTGGGCAGCACGACATGCCGGAAGGTCTGAAAACCGTCAGCGCCGAGATCCATCGAGGCCTCGATCATCGAACCGGAGGTGCGGCGGAAGCGGGCGACCGCATTGTTGTAGACGACGACGACGCAGAAGGTGGCGTGACCGAGCACGATCGTCCAGAACGAGAACGGGATCTCGGCCAGCGAAAAAGCAGAGCGCAGCGCGATGCCGGTGATGATGCCGGGCAGCGCGATCGGCAGGATGACCAGCAGCGAGATGGTTTCGCGGCCGAAGAACTTTGTCCGCGACACCGCCGCTGAACAGAGCGTGCCGAGGATCAGCGCAATCGCCGTCGAGATGGCGGCAACGCGCACCGACAGCGACAGCGCTTCCCAGACGTCAGGCCGGTTCCAGGTGACGGCGAACCATTGCGTGGTCAGCCCCGGCGGCGGCCAGACGAAGCTCTTCTCCTCAGTGGTGAAGGCGTAGACGAAGATCAGCAGGATCGGCAGATGCAGAACAGCAGGCCGCAAGCGGCGGCGATCTTCAGCGAAAGAGGTGCGGACTGGCCGCGGTCAGAGCGCATCGAAGGCCCCCATGCGCTTGGCGCCCCAGAGGTAGAAACCCATGATGACGATGGGCACCACGGTGAAGGCGGCGGCGAGCGGGATGTTGCCGGCGGTGCCTTGCTGCGAATAGACCGCCTGGCCGATGAACAGGCGCGAGGTGCCGATGATCTGCGGGATGATGTAGTCGCCCAATGTCAGCGAGAAGGTGAAGATCGAGCCGGCGACGATGCCGGGCAGTGCCAGCGGGAACAGCACGTTGCGGAAGGTCTGGCCCGGCGAAGCACCGAGATCGGAGGAAGCCTCGACCAGATTGCCGGGCACGCGCTCGAGGGCTGCCTGAACCGGCAGGATCATGAACGGCAGCCAGACATAGACGAAGACGATGAAGGTGCCGGTGAACGACACCGACAGCGAGTTGCCGCCGACGACCGGCAGCGACAGCCAGGCATCGAGCAGCCACAGCAAATGCAGCTTGGCGAGCAGCCAGGTCAAAATGCCTTCCTTGGCGAGGATCAGCTTCCAGGCGTAGATCTTGACCAAATAGCTCGACCACAGCGGCAGCATGACGCCGAGATAGAACAGCGCCTTCCAGCGCCCGCGCGCATAGCGGGCCGCGTAATAAGCGATCGGGAAGGCGACGATGGCCGAGGCCAGCGTGACCAGAGCCGCCATCGTCACCGTGCGCAGGATGATGTCGAGATTGGCGGCTTGCAACAGGTCGCCATAGGTCTTCAGCGTGAACTGACGGTTGATGAGGCCGGAATACTCGTCGATGGAGAAAAGCTCTGCGCCAGCAACGCGAACAGTGAGCCGATATAGACGATGCCGAGCCACAGGACGGGCGGCAGCAGCATGAGCAGCAGCAGGACCTTAGGCTTGCGCCAGAACAGGTCCGACAGCGCACCACGCATGCCGCCGCTGCCGGGCAGGATGGCGGGGGCCGTGGCGCGCGGCATGGTGACGTCGAGGCTCATGCCGGCTCGTCCATCAAATGCAGGTGCTCGCGGTTGAAGGTGAGCACCACCGCCTCGCCTTCCGCCGGCAGGGTCGTGCCGGCCGGCACGATGGCGTGCAGCTTGAGCCCGTCGGCATCGAGCGCCAGCCTGGTGGTCGCGCCGAGATAATTGGTCGAGACGAGGCGCGCGGCGACACCTTCGCCGCTTGCGGCGCGGCCGACGCGAATGGATTCGGGACGCAGGCTGCCCCAGCGATGCTGGCCGGAATAGCGCTGGACGAAGTCCGGCGGCAGCACGTTGGAGGAGCCGACGAAATCGGCGACGAAACGCGTCTTCGGCCGCTGATAAATGTCCTCCGGCGTGCCGATCTGCATGATCCTGCCGTCGTTGAAGACGGCGACGCGGTCGGCCATCGACAGCGCCTCACCCTGGTCGTGGGTGACGAAGACGAAGGTGATGCCGAGCGCCTTCTGCAGCGATTTCAGCTCCTCCTGCATGTTTTCACGCAGCTTGAGGTCGAGCGCGCCGAGCGGCTCGTCAAGCAGCAGCACCTTGGGCTGGTTGACCAGCGCACGGGCGAGCGCAACGCGCTGGCGCTGGCCGCCGGACAACTGGCCGGGGCGGCGGGCGCCATAGCCAGGCAGCCGCACCAGCGACAGCGCCTCTTCCGCCGCCTTGTGCCGCGCGGCCTTGTCGACGCCCTTGACCATCAGCCCGTAGGCGACGTTGTCGAGCACATTGAGATGCGGGAACAGCGCATAGTCCTGGAAGACGGTGTTGACGTTGCGGCGATAGGGCGGCACGCCCTCGGCGCGTTCGCCGAAGATCGAGATCGAACCCGCCGTCGGCTGCTCGAAACCGGCGATCAGGCGCAGACAGGTGGTCTTGCCAGATCCGGACGGCCCGAGCATGGCGAAGAACTCGCCCGACGCAATGTCGAGATCGACCGCGTCGACGGCGCGAACGCTGCCGAAATGGCGCGAGACTTTCTGGAAGGAGACGGCTGAGGTCATGGGCTGTCAGTCTGTTGCCGGTTTATCAAAATCATCCTCAGCTACAAATCTGGCCAGGATCGCGAAATTCGCACACCGCTTCACCTCCCCCTCGATGGGGGAGGTGAAGCCGCGGGTGGGGGTGATAGCGCGGAGCTAGCGGATAGGCCCCACCCCGACGCTGCGTGTCGACCCTCCCCACAAGGGAGAGGGCGATGGCATTACCGTCCGCCGATGACGCCGATATAGTCCGACACCCAGCGGTAATAAGGCACGCACTGGTCGTTCTGGGTGACGCATTTCGAGACCGGCGTCTTCCAGAACTTGATCTTGTCGAAATTGTCGTAGCCGTTGGTCTTGCAGCCTTCCTCGCCGAGCAATTCATTGCCCTTGCAGGCGGCGGGCACGACCGGCAGCGAGCCGAACCAGGCCGAGACATCGCCTTGCACCTTCGGCGACAGCGAATGCTCGAGCCACATATAGGCACAGTTCGGATGAGCCGCGTCGGCTTCCATCATGGTGGTGTCGGCCCAGCCGGTGACGCCTTCTTCCGGCACGGTCGAGGCGACCGGCTTCTTGGCGGCAACCAGCGTGTTGACCTGATACGGCCACGAACCGGAGGCGACGACGCCTTCATTCTGGAAGTCGTCGACCTGGATGGCGGCATCGTGCCAGTAGCGGCCGACCAGGGTACGCTGGACGCGCAGCAGGTCGAGGGCTGCCTTGTACTGGTCCTCGTTCAGTTCGTAGGGGTCCTTGATGCCGAGTTCCGGCTTGTGAAACATCAGGTAATTGGCGGCGTCGGCGATGTGGATCGGGCCGTCATAGGCCTGGACGCGGCCCTTGTTGGACTTGCCATCCGGCAGCTTCATCTCCTCGAAGACGACGTTCCAGCTCTTCGGCGCTTCCTTGAACACTTCGGTGTTGTACATCAGGATGTTGGGACCCCACTGATAGGGGACGCCGTAGTGCACCTTGTCGACGGTGAACCAGGGCGCGTCCTTGAGGCGATCGTCGACCGCCTTCCAGCTCGGAATGAGATCGGTGTTGATCGGCTGCACGCGCTTGCCGGCGACGAGGCGCAGCGAGGCATCGCCCGAAGCCGTGACGAGATCGAAGCCGCCCTCGTTCATCAGCGAGACCATCTCGTCCGAGGTGTTGGCGGTCTTGACGTTGACCTTGCAGCCGCTGTCCTTCTCGAAGGCGGTGACCCAGTCATAGCCCTTGTCGGTCTCGCCGCGCTCGATATAGCCAGGCCAGGCAACGATGTTGACCTGGCCTTCGCCCTTGCCGAGTTCCTTGACCTGGGCGATGGCCTGACCCGAGAAGGTCAGCGCGACCGTAAGCGCAGTGCATGACTTCAGGAATGAATTCATCATCAATCTCCCATTTTGGCGCATGATCCCCGAAACCGCTCCGGCTTTCGCCAGATCACGCGCGGACTGTAAAACTGCCGGTTCGTCCTGTGGACTTGATGTCGCTCTGGTGGCGGCTTTGGTCCCCGGAACGGAAGGTGCTTGGAAAATTCCGGTTTCGCAAATTCATTTATCAGAAAGGCGATATCGGTTTTTCCGATAGATAGACACTCTTCAATCAGGGGCGCTGGCGGACCGTCCGCTGCGACTGGGCAAGGCCGATGAAATCGCGCGCCGCTTGCGGCAGGCCGGAGCCGCGACGCCAGACCATGCCGACCTGTACCACCGGCAAGGAGCCCGAAATATCGCGCGATTCGATGCGGTCGCCTTCCAGCGACCAGGGCCGATAGACAAGGTCGGGCAGCAGCGCCACGCCGGCGCCGGTGGCGACCAGGCTGCGCACCGCTTCCACGGAGCGGGTGCGGAATGCGACATGCGGTTTGGCGCCGATCGCCGTCAGCAGTTTGCCGGTGTTCTCCTCGATCTCGTCGACGGTGAGCATGATCAGCGGCTCGCCAGCAATGTCGCCAATGCTGATGATGTCGGCGCCGGCGAGCGAATGGCCGAGCGGCAGCCACAGACGGTAGGCCGAGACCTCGAGGATTTCCGACTGCAGCGCGGTGCGGTCGCGCAAATTGGAGGTGACCATGACGGCAATGTCGAGCTTGCCGCCGATCAGGAGATGTTCGAGATAATCGCCATTGTCCTCGATGGCCGAGACCTCGACGCCCGGATAGGCGCGGCGGTAGCGGGAAAGCAGATCCGACAGCACGTAGCCGGCGACCAGCGAGGTGACACCGAGCTGCAGCCGACCGCCCGCCACCGCCTGTTCGCCGGAAAAAGAGCGGCGGGCGTCGGACACGTCGGCGAGGATCTTGGTCGCGTGGCGCAGGAACTGATGGCCCTTGTGGGTGATGTTGAGGCCACGCGGATGGCGCTCGAACAGTTCGACGCCGAGATCGCTTTCGAGTTCCTTGATCGCTTCGGTGACCGACGATTGCGAGATGGAAAGGTTTTGCGCCGCGCCCGACACCGTGCCTTGCTCGGCGACGGCGATGAAGAACTGCAACTGGCGGATGGTGAAGGCCATGGCCGGACTAAACACCGGCGGACAAGGGAAGGAAAGCCGATGGCGGAGCTTATCCCATGACTGGTGCTGTGCGCTCAGCCGAGCATCAGCCTGATGCGCCGCCGGCATGCGGGACCATAGCGCAGCGCCAGCATGAAGGCCGTCTCCAGCGCCACCACGATGACAATGATGCGGAAGCCCACAGTGAAGCTATCCTGGCCGCTGCCGTGCAAGAGATAGCCGGTTACGAGAAAGCCGCAGTTCCACAGCGTAGCGCCGAGCAACGTCGCGGCCGCGAAGGGCAGAGCGGGCAGGCAAAGCGCACCGGCCGCTATCGGCAGGTAATTGCGCACGGTCGGGATGAACTGCGCCAGCAAGGACACGCGGACATGATTGCGCCGGTAGGCCTGTCCAAGCTTGCGGTAGGTCGCGGGGCGCAGGAAGACATATCTGCCGGCACGTTCGATCAGCCTGTCGGCACGGTCAAATCCGATCCGGCGGCCGACCCCATACCAGACAAGGCATCCGGAAAAGGAGGCAAGCGTCGTCACCGCCAGCAGGATCGCCAGTGTGGACACATCCGGCGCCGCCGTCATGCCGAGGAACAGCAGCAGCACATGCGAGGGCGGGATAGGCAGGATTTTCTCGGTGAAGGCGAGGCAGAAGACGCCGACCAGCCCTAAGCCGAGAATGGCCGACAATGGACCTGTCATGGGACCTGTCATGCGAAGCGCCAATCATAAGATTCCCAGCGTCTTGATCCTGGCGACGCGATAGACCGTTGCTGGCGGGAAATTGCGAAAGGTATGGCCGACCCGCGTCACCTCGAGATCGAGCCGGTCGAGCAGCGACTGGTCGAACGGGCAGCGCCGGCCGAGCGTGAACTGATAGAGCGCCCCGTCGGGGCGCAGGTTGGCGAAGACACCTTCGAGGATGGCAAGCGTCTTGCGCGGCGAAATCAGGCGGAAGGGTAACCCGCTGACAGCAGCGCCAACCACCGGATTCTGGAATAGCGACAGATGTCGCAGACCGACGGCATCCATTTCGAAAATACGGGCGGCGGGAAAGCGCCGCATGAGCAGTGCCGCAAAATCCGGATCGGATTCGATCAAGGTCAGATCCTCTTCCCTCACCCCGCGTGACAGCAGCGCCCGTGTGAACGGACCGGTTCCGGGACCGAGCTCCAGCACGGGGCCAGACTCGGGACCGATGTCGCGCGTCATCAAGGCCGCCAGGCTGGAACTGGACGGCGTGACGGAGCCGACCCTGAACGGTGCCACGGTCCACGCCATGAGAAAAGACAGAGCGTCATTTGCAGACATAACCAACCTCAATTCCTGACGACAGCACGCCAACCAGTTTGGTGTGGCGTTTAATTTCGTTTCGGCGCCGGACCCGAACCTGTTGCTGCATATCCGGGCCCGACGCCTTGACGCCGGCATGGGCGGTTCCTGCCGACCGGCGCTGTTTGCCGGGACTGGATTGCATAGACATTGCGCAACATCGCTGGCGCAAAGAAAGAACTTGCCGGGCCCGGTCCATTCGGCTTTGCCATGTCTACGCAATGTTGGCGCGGTAGCGCCCGAAGCGATGTGAATACCTGGGGAGTGTGGATGCGTATCTTGCTGGTCGAGGACGAGCCCGAAATGGTCTCGGCGCTGCGTGCAGCACTGAAACGTCACGACATGGTGGTCGATCACGCCGGCACATTGCTGGAGGCGGAGGGCTTCGTTGCCATCGACAGCTACGACGCCATCCTGCTCGACCGCCAGTTGCCCGACGGCGACGGGCTGTCGCTGGTGCCGAGATTGCGCGCTGCGAAGAACACGACGCCCGTTCTGGTGCTGACGGCGAAGGGCGAAACGTCCGACAAGGTCGACGGGCTGGACATGGGCGCGGACGACTATCTGGCAAAGCCGTTCGCCTTCGAGGAATTGCTGGCCCGCTTGCGCGCGCTGCTCAGGCGGCCGGCGCCGATGCAGTCGCAATTCATCCGCGCCGGCGATCTGGTGCTCGATGTCGGACATCGCGAGGCTGCAATCCGCGGCGGGCCGCTCAGCCTGCCGCGCCGCGAACTCTTGGTGCTGGAGGCGCTCATGCGGCGCACCGGCCGCATGGTGCAGCGCGAGGCCTTGATGGAAGCGGTGTTCGGCCTCGACGACGAGATCCAGTCCAACGCGCTTGACACCCATGTGTCACGCCTGCGCCGCAAGCTGGCCGACGCCGATGCCGGGGTGACGATCAACGGCATTCGCGGCGTTGGCTATCTCCTGCGCGAAACGACATGAGCGCCGAGCGATGAGTATCAAGCGCCCGCGTTCGCTCAAATGGAGCCTGGTGCTGCGTATCGCCTTGCTGCAATGCGCCATGCTGACGCTGATCATCGTCGGCATTCTCGGCGCCATGCTGGCCACCGGCCTCATTCCACACGACTATGAAGACGGCACGATGGATGTGCTGGCGGACGCCGTTGCGCGCGATGCGGGCGGCAAGCTCATGCTGCGTGAGACCTCGGATCTAACGAAGCTGCGATCCGATGTCCCCGACCTCTGGTTCATCATCCGCGACAAGCAGGGGCAGCGGCTGCAGGAGGGCACGGTGCCGGCCATCTTCCAGCCCTTTGTCGGGCTGCTGGACACCATCAGCGATGCGCGTATCGACCATACAATCGGGCAAAGCGCGCCGCCGGAGGGGAAGATCCGCTGGACCGACACCGCGGCCGGCAACGTCCAGATGTTCACCGGCACCAAGGGCGGGCTTTCGCTGCTGCGTCTGCTCGGACAGGCGCCGCAATTCTTCCTGCAGGGCATATTGCCGCTGGCCGGACTGATGGCGCTGGCCACGCTGTTTGCGACGCCCTGGGTGGTGCGCGGCGCGCTGTCGGGTCTTGGCCATGCGGCCGCCGAGGCCGAACGCATAGACATCGATCAGCGCGGCGTACAGCTGCCGCTGAAGGACGTGCCGATGGAGGTGACGCCGCTGGTGAAGGCGGTGAACGCCGCCCTTGCGCGGCTCGACAAAGGCTATGAACGCCACAAGCGTTTCCTGACCGACGCCGCCCATGAGTTGAGGACACCGGTCGCCATCCTCAACACACGCCTGGCCTCGTTGCCGGCAACACCCGAGCGGGCCCGGCTGCTGCAGGATGCAGCACGGCTTTCGACGCTGACCGACCAGTTGCTCGACCTGCAACGCCTCGACCGGCAAACCGCATCCTTCGAGAAGGTCGACCTGGTGGCGATCGCGCGCGGCGTCATTGTCGACCTCGCGCCGATGGCGTTCTCGGCCGGGTACGAGATGTCGTTCGAGCCGGAACGGGAAACGGTTTTCGCCAGCGGCGATCGCACCGCGATCGAACGTGCCGTGACCAACATCGTCCAGAACGCCATCGAGCATGGCGGCCGCGCGGGCAAGATCACCGTCGGCGTCATCGCGCCAGCCGTCATCGAGGTGAGGGACGAAGGCGACGGCGTACCGCCAGCCGAGCGCGAACGCATCTTCGAGCCCTTCTATCGGCTGCGTCCACAGGATCATGGCGCCGGGCTTGGCCTCAACCTGGTGCAGGAGATCATGCAACTGCATGGCGGGCGGATCGAGATTTTCGACGGCAAGCCGAGCGGCGCCTGCTTCAGGATGAGTTTTCGCGCCTTGCCGAGATAGGAATTCACCAATCAATGGTGTTCGGCTCAGAACCCGGCTTCGCCGCCGGCGATGCTGAGCCGCGCACCGGCCTGCGCCAGGGCGGCGGCGATGTCATGCGGCGGCGAGCGGTCGGTCGCGAGTTCGGAAAAGTCGTCGAAGCCGCAGACCTGGACCAGGCCCTGGCGGCCGAATTTGGTGTGGTCGGTGATGACAAGCGAGCGCTGGCCGCGCGACAGCACCATGCGGGCGAACTCTGCCTCTTCCAGATCATAATCCATGACACCGGCCACCGCATCGACGGCGCCGGTGGAGATGATGGCATGGCTGACCGAGAAGCGGCTGACGAACTCGATGGCCGAGGTGCCGAACGCAGCGCCCGAATCGCTGCGTAGTTCGCCGCCGGCCATATAGACCTTGTTGCCGTTGATGGTGGCCAGCGTGCGGGCGATGTCAGACGAATTGGTGACGACCGTCAGGCGCCGGTGGCCGAGCAGTTCCCGCGCCAGGAACGAGGTCGTGGTGCCGGTGTCCATCATGACCGATTCGCCGTCGCGGATGGTGGCGGCGACCATGCGGGCAATGACGCGCTTGGCATCGGCATTCTCGCGCATGCGCCGTTCGAACGGCGCTTCGCCGATCATCGACGGCAGGCCGATGGCGCCATGCATCTTCAGAACAGAGCCATCGCTGGTGAGCGGCTTGACGTCGCGACGCACGGTTTCCAGCGAAACACCCAGCCGGTCAGCCAGACTGGCGATGGTGACGGTTCCCTCTTCCTGCAGCAGCCGCAGGATTTCGCCGTGGCGTTTGGAATGGGCCATTTGGTTTCCCGGACTTAGGCTTTTGACCGGTTCTAAGGCAATTCGAGTGCTTTTAAAGGCATTGCCCCTTGCTTTCGGGCAAAACACCCAAAAAAAGTCACATGTTTTCGTTGACAACCGAGCAACCCTGGCGTGAAATCCAGGCATTAACAGGGGTTCGGAGCTGCAAAACGGGAGGGCGATGGCAGAGCCGCAACTCACTAATCAGGCCGTCTTGAACGTGCCTGGCACAAGGAATCTAGAGATCCGCGGGGGCGGATGCCGGGATCGAAAACCTGGCCAAGGGGCTCGTCGGTGCGGTGCGGGATACCAATCCTGGCGTCCCGCACCGACGAGGTTATTTTGTTTCTCCCCGCCGTCGTCGCGCTGTCCATGGCGCCTTGTCGAAGCTCAGCAAACCAGGCCAGCAAACCAGGGATGATTCCGTGATTGCCGAAGATCGCATCCGCGCCCTGCCCTGCTGGACCGGCGCCATCGAGATCGCCCCCCTGCCCGGCGGCCTGAGCAACGCCAATTATGTGGTCAGTGACGCTGCCGGACGGCATGTCGTGCGCTTCGGCCAGGACTATCCCTTCCACCATGTCTTCCGCGAGCGCGAGGTGATGACCGCGCGGGCGGCCCATGCCGCCGGTTTCGCGCCGGCGGTGCATTATTCCGAGCCGGGCATCATGGTGACGGCGTTCCTTGGCGCCAGGACCTATCTGGCCGAGGATGTGCGCGCCAATCTTGGCCGCGTCGCGGCGCTGATGCGCGGCTTCCATCGGGAGATGCCCAACCATATTTCCGGCGCCGGCTTCATGTTCTGGGTGTTCCACGTCATCCGCGACTATGCACGCACGCTTGAAGAGGGCGGCAGCCGCAAACGCAGCGACTTGCCGCGTCTGCTGACGCTGGCCGACGAATTGGAGCGGGCGCAGAAATTGCTGCCGATCGTCTTTGGCCACAATGATCTTTTGCCGGCCAATATCCTCGACGACGGCAACAGGTTGTGGCTGATCGATTTCGAATATGCCGGCTTCAACACGGCGATGTTCGACCTTGCCGGCGTCGCCTCGAATGCCGGCATGAGCGATGCCGAATCCTTCGCCTTCCTGACCGCCTATTTCATGAAGGAGCCGGACGAGGCGATCCGCCGCTCGCATGCCGCCATGCAATGCGCCTCGCTGTTGCGCGAGGCGATGTGGAGCATGGTGTCGGAACTCTATCTCGACGCGCCCGGCATCGACTACGTCGCCTACACCGAGGAAAACCTGGTGCGGCTCGACGCGGCGCTGGAAAACTACCGGACAAAATACGGGATCCTGAAATCATGACCTTGCCCAGCCAGGCCGCGGTCGTCGTCATCGGCGGCGGCATAATCGGCTGTTCGACAGCCTATCATCTGGCGCGCGACCACAAGGCCGACGTCGTGCTGCTCGAACAGGGCAAGCTGACCTCCGGCTCGACCTGGCATGCTGCCGGCCTGGTCGGGCAATTGCGCTCGTCGGCCTCGATCACCCGCGTGCTCAAATACTCGGTCGACCTCTACAAGGGGCTGGAGGCCGAAACTGGCCTTGCCACCAGCTGGAAGATGACCGGCTGCCTGCGGCTTGCCACCAATGCCGACCGCTGGACGGAGTACAAGAGGCTGGCGACGACGGCGAAAAGCTTCGGCATGGACATGCATCTTTTGTCCCCGGCGGAGGTCAAGGCAATGTGGCCGCTGATGGAGACCGGCGACCTCGTCGGCGCCTCCTGGCTGCCGACCGACGGCCAGGCGAGCCCCTCCGACATCACCCAGTCGCTGGCCAAGGGCGCGCGCATGCATGGCGCCAGGCTGTTCGAGGATGTCCGCGTCACCGGCTTCGAGATGAGGGAGGGCCGCATCACGGCGGTGAAGACCAACCAGGGCGACATCGCCTGCGACAAGGTGGTGAACTGCGCCGGACAATGGGCGCGGCAGGTCGGCGCCATGGCCGGCATCAACGTGCCGCTGCAACCAGTGAAGCACCAGTACATCATCACCGAGAAGATCGATGGCCTGGCGACCGATGCGCCGACGCTGCGCGACCCCGACCGGCGCACCTACTTCAAGGAAGAGGTCGGCGGGCTGGTGATGGGCGGCTATGAGCCGAACCCGCAGGCGTGGACGACCGGCCTCCCCGGGGGTGACGTGCCCAACGACTGGGAATTCCGTCTGTTCGACGACGATTACGACCATTTCGAGCAGCACATGACGCAGGCGATCGCGCGGGTGCCGGCGCTGGAAACCGTCGGCGTCAAGCAGATGATCAACGGACCGGAAAGCTTTACGCCGGACGGCAATTTCATCCTCGGCACCGCGCCCGAATGCGCCAACATGTTCGTCGGCGCCGGCTTCAATGCCTTCGGCATCGCCTCGGGCGGCGGCGCCGGCTGGGTTCTGGCGCAGTGGGTGGTCGATGGCGAGGCGCCGCTCGACCTGTGGGTGGTCGACATCAGGCGCTTTTCCAACCTGCACCGCGACCGGCAATGGGTGCGCGAACGCACGCTGGAAGCCTATGGCAAGCATTACACGATCGGCTTCCCGCACGAGGAGTATACCTCAGGCCGGCCGCGCATCGTCTCGCCGCTTTACAACAGGCTGAAGCAGCAGCGCGCCGTGTTCGGCTCGAAGCTCGGCTGGGAGCGGCCGAACTGGTTCGCACCGGAAGGCGTCGAGCCGCAGGACATCTATTCGATGGGACGGCAGAACTGGTTCGCGGCGGTCGGCGACGAACACCGGCATGTGCGCGAGCATGTCGGCATCTTCGACCAGTCGTCCTTCGCCAAATACGAGTTGAGCGGGCGCGGCGCAGCCAAGGCACTGGACTGGATCTGCGCCAACGATGTCAGCAAGCCGGTCGGCCGGCTGACCTATACGCAGCTTCTCAACACACGCGGCGGCATCGAGGCCGACCTGACCGTGGCGCGGCTGGCCGAGGACAAATTCTACATCGTCACCGGCACCGGCTTCCGCACGCATGATGCCTCGTGGATCAGCGACCATATCGGCGAGGGCCTCGACGCCAGGCTGACCGACGTCACCGAGGATTTCGGCACGCTGTCGCTGATGGGTCCGCGCGCCCGTGATGTGCTCTCCGATGTGACCGAGGCCGATGTGTCGAACGCCGGCTTCCCGTTCGGCCATGTGCGCGAGATCACCATAGCCGGCCACACAATTCGGGCGCTGCGCGTCACCTATGTCGGCGAACTCGGCTGGGAACTGCATGTGCCGATCGCGGCGACAGGCGAAGTCTTCGACGCGCTGATGGCGGCCGGCAAGACGCCCGGCATCCGCCCGGTCGGCTACCGGGCGCTGGAATCGCTCCGCTTGGAAAAGGGCTATCGCGCCTGGGGCTCCGACATCACACCCAACGACACACCGCAGGAGGCCGGGCTCGGCTGGGCGGTCAAGTTGCGCAAGAACACCGATTTTGTCGGACGGCGCGCGCTCGAGAAGGCAGACGGCACGCCGTTGAAGAAGCGCTTTGCCGGCTTCACAGTCGACAATCCCGAAATCGTGCTGCTTGGCCGCGAGACCATCCTGCGCAATGGCGAGCCGGTCGGCTATCTCACCAGCGGTGGCTATGGCTATACGCTGGGCAGGAACATCGGCTACGGCTATGTGCGCAACGCTGACGGGGTGAGCGACGATTTTCTCGTCGCGGGCGACTATGAGCTGGTGGTCGCGATGGAGCGGACGCCAGCCAAAATCCATCTCGAGCCGATGTACGATCCGGCAGCGGAGAGGGTGAAAGCCTAGTTCACCCGCAGGGCGAGACCACGGCTGGGAACGGTGTCAGCTTCGCCCGGCATGGAGACGTAAGGGCGCGTTTCCTCGATGCGGGTAACGACGTCTTTCGCCTCGAGTTCGGCGATGCGGGCAGCAAAGCCGGCTTCCCACAGCGTGTTCTTGACCGTCAGCACGATCACCCCGCCCGGCCGGCAGATGCGGATCAGCTCGTCCAGCCCTTCAACGCCGACATGGCCCGAGGTGAAGACGCCGGCCGAAACGATTCCGGCAAAGGCATCGTCGGCAAAGGGCAATGGCCCACCCATCGCCAGGCAATGCAGCGCGGAATAGACGCCCTTGCGGGCGGCCTGATCCAGCATACCTTGCGAGATGTCCAGCGCCTCGACTTGCGGATAGCCGGTAATATCAAGCCATTCGCCGATGAGCCCGGTGCCGGCGCCGGCATCGAGCAACGGTGCCGCGCCGCGCTGCAAATGGCGGGCGAGCAAAGCAAGGCAGATCGTCGGATGACGATAGCCGGCGGCCGACATGTCGGCGTCGTAGGTCTGAGACCAACGATCATAGAGGGCGGCCACTTCCTCTGGCCGCTTCGCCGCGTAGGCTGCGCTGAGCGCGCCCAGGTGTTTACCGTCCGTCATCGCTGCTTTGTCGCCTGATCGAGTTGCCTTCGATCGGATGATAGCCAAACGGCGAAAATTGTGGAACCGTTGCGGCGAGAAATAACGGCGTGGGGGCGCGGGCACAGTGACAGACGAGGCGCGGGCAAAACTGGCCGCCATTCCGATGCTGGCCGGCTACACCGGACCACTGGAACGGCTCGGCGGCCTCACCAACCTCGTTTTCAGGGCCGGCGATCTCTGCCTGCGCATTCCAGGCAAAGGCACCGAGGAATACATCAACCGCGCCAATGAAACGGTGGCCGCGCGCGAAGCGGCTAAAGCCGGCGTCAGCCCGGAAGTGCTGCATGCCGACGCCGGCACCGGCGTGATGGTGACGCGCTTCATCGCCGGCGCCGTGACGATGTCGCCGGAGAAATTCAGGGAACGACCGGGCAGCCCGGCCCGCGCCGGCGAAGCCTTCCGCAAGCTGCACGCGTCCGGCGCGGTGTTCCCTTTCCGCTTCGAATTGTTCGCGATGATCGACGACTATCTCAAGGTGCTGTCGACAAAGGACGTCACCCTGCCAGCCGGCTATCACGACGTGGTGCGCGAGGCCGACAGTGTGCGCTCGGCGCTGGCCGCCCATCCGCTCCCCCTCGCTGCCTGCCATTGCGATCCCCTTTGCGAAAACTTTCTCGATACGGGCGAGCGGATGTGGATCGTCGACTGGGAATATTCGGGGATGAATGACCCGCTGTGGGATCTCGGCGACCTCAGCGTGGAAGGCAAATTCGATGCGAACCAGGACGAGGAGCTGATGCGTGCCTATTTCGGCGGCGAGGCGCGGCCGGCCGAGCGCGGCCGGGTCGTCATCTACAAGGCAATGTGCGACCTGTTGTGGACGCTATGGGGATTGATCCAGCTCGCCAACAACAACCCGGTCGACGATTTTCGCGCCTATGCCGACGGCCGCTTCGCCCGCTGCAAGGCATTGATGGAGGCCCCGGAATTTTCCCGGCACCTGGCGGCTGTGCGTTTGGGGTAGAGCAATTCCATGTGACAGCGGCTTTGGCGTTCCCGCGATTCTATCAAGCGCCCAAATGCCTGTTGTCGCGTCTACCTGAAAACCCTCTCTATTTCACTCAACGTCACTGTATCGTCAGACTTTTTGCAATACCAAATGATCAGCGCGATGGTGCCGATGGGAAACAATCCCACCAGGAGCTGATGCCAACCGCTTCGGTTGATGTCATGCAGCCGGCGGGTGGTCATGGCCAGTGTCGGCAGAAGGGCGGCCAGATTCCATATCGATGAGATAATTTCATTCTTCACAACGGCATCAACTATGACGAGAATGACGCCGACAATGAAAAGGAAGAGGTAGGAATACCAGAACTCCGAGCGACTGGCCCTGCCGGAAAAATTCACATAATTTCGAAAGAAACTTGAAACGGCTTCACTAAAACTCATCGGAGGCGGCATTTCTCCGAAGCGATTGCCGCCAGCTGGCGCTGCTCTTAGAACAAACACCAATGGCAAGCCGATCAGGACTAGAACGATCAGCCAATGCCATATAGAGAAACTGCCCATTATCCCCCCTCTATCTCAGTCTTTCCGGAGATATTGATCTTGCCTCTCCCGGCCAAGAATCAATCCGGTATTACGCCCAAAAAACAACGTACACAGCAAAATATCGATGTAAATACCGGACTTTTTGGCCGGAAACCCAGGCAATTCTGGGTGATAGCCTTCAGCTGCTAAGCGCGTCGCTTCGTGTGAAGCGCTGTATGCTTTCTTTGGATGCAGTCGCGGACCGAAAGCGATTTCACACTTTCCTGGAACTGCCTTAATTGACGCCCTTCGGCACGTTTTCGGGCGGCACCGTGGTGTCGACCACCTTCTGGCGATGGAAGATGAACAGGCCGGCCAGGACGATGATGCCGGAGCCGATCAAGATGCGTGGACCCGGAACGTCGCCGAAGAACACGAGCCCGAACACAACGGCCCATAGGAGCAGCGTGTAATGCAGCGGCGCCAGCGTCGAGGCCGGCGCCAGCTTGAGCGCCCTGGTGATCATCAGATGGGCGCTGCAGGAGACGATGCCGAGCAGCAGCATGGCACCGAGATCGAGTGCCGAAGGCGTCTGCCAGGCGCCGATGGTCAAGACGCCGCCGACCAGCAGCGTGCCAATCGTCTGCCATGTCACCAGATTGGTGTCGCTGGTACCGCGCAGCCGCCGGTTGAGGATGATGGCGAAGGCAAAGGCGAGGCTGCCAACGAGCGCGAAGCTCGACGACAGCGAGAATGCCGCGGAGGATGGCTTCAGCATGATCACCACGCCGCAGAAGCCGAGCAGGATCGCCACCCAGCGGCGCCAGCCGACCTTTTCGCCAAGCAGGAAATGCGACAGCGCCGCCACATAGATCGGGCCGGCCATGTAGAAGCTCATCACATCGGCGAGCGGCAGATAGACGACGGCTGCGTAGAACAAAGCGGTGTCCAGCGTCGTCGCCACCACGCGCAGGATCTGCAGCCCGGGGCGCTCCATCTGGAACAGTCTGCCGGCGCCCTGGTTGGCGATCATCGGACCGAGCACGATAAAGGCGCCAATCGAGCGGATCAGCACGACCTGGCCGACGGAGAAGCTGGCGACCAGCCACTTGCCCATCGCATCGTTCAACGCAAACAGGAAGTCGCCGGCCAGCATCAGCAGAATGCCGGCCAGAAGAACGTTCCTGATTGTGGAATTATGGATGGCAGGCTGCACCATGGCCGGTATCAAATCCTCCCGGACGGTGGCTCGGGTTGTGCGCGTGTTAAAGCGCAATCATTCGTTTGACGAGGAGATTTACCGCCAGAGCTGGGGCCACAGTCGCAAATTCGCTATACCTAACGCATTGCCTAAGTCTCTCGCCGGGTTGGTGGCGACCCATCATACGAGGGCGCAAGCTCGCGAATGCGCCATTGCTGGTAGATGAAAAACAGCGCGAACAGGGCAATCGCAACGGCAATCCCAATTGTCAGGGCGCCGACAATTCCGATCCCCATCCATCGACTCATCAAGGTAATGCCGGCGCCGGCAACCATGGCGTTTACCGTAGCGATCATCATGGCTGCGGTCGTCAGATAGCCGGAAAGCGCACCTATCCTCAGCGCAGGCTCCGCTTTGCCTTCTGGCCAGCGTCCGTGTTCGGCAGCGAAATAGGCGTCTGCTTGCGGGCCAAGCGTTCGATAGAAGGAGCGGATCCGGGCGATTGCGATGTGCGCCTGCATGTTCTCCACGGCAATGTCGACCATCCTCAGCGTGGTGAGGACTCCAAGCAGGAAAATGACCGGCAGAACCGTCGCCACGAACGGCAGGAACGCCAGCGTCGAATTGGCGGCAAAGCCCATCGCCACCAGCGAACTGGACAGCGCCATGACATAGATGGTGGCGCGCGACCCGGCTTCGTTGATTGTCGTGCTGATAGCCGTCTGCATCACGAAGTGCTCGGTCGTTATCGCCGACATGAGTGCCGGGTTTGGTTCCGTCACATTCTTCTCGTCGCTCACGACCACACCTCGAAGGCAGTTATCGGACTCGCGGCGCGACATGCCGGCGGTTGACGGAGGCGGGTCGGCCATCGATGGAAAGCCTCGTATCCTGCCTCGTCCGTTCCGCCACCACCTTGCCCCTGGCGATGACGCAAATGCGCTCGGCGCGCAGGCGCAGGGCCTCGATCGGAGTGCCGGCGTCGAGAACGACAAGGCTGGCGCGCTTGCCGACGGCCAGGCCCAGATGATCGAGCCCCATGATGGCGGCATTGACGTTGGTGACCATGTCGAAGCAGCGCGCCATGTCGGCCGGGCTCGACATCTGGGCGACGTGCAGGCCCATGAAGGCGACGTCGAGCATGTCGGCGGTGCCCAGCGAATACCAGGGATCGAGCACGCAATCCTGGCCCCAGCCGACGCGGATGCCGAGCGCCTGCATTTCCTTGACACGGGTCATGCCACGCCGCTTCGGGAAGCTGTCATGACGGCCCTGCAGCATGATGTTGATCAGCGGGTTGGGGATGGCTGAAACACCGGCCTCGGCGATCAGCGGCAGCAGTTTCGAAACGTAGTAATTGTCCATCGAGTGCATGGAAGTGAGATGCGACCCGGCCGCCCTGCCTTGCAGGCCCAGGCGCTGCGTTTCATAGGCCAGTTGCTCGATGTGGCGCGACAGCGGGTCGTCGGTCTCGTCGCAATGCAGGTCGACCATCAGGCCGCGTTTTGCCGCGATCTCACAAAGCTCGGTCACCGAGCGCGTGCCGTCGGCCATGGTGCGCTCGAAATGTGGAATGCCGCCGACAACATCGACGCCCATGTCCAGCGCGCGAATGGTGTTTTCGCGCGCCTTCGGCGAGCGATAGAAACCGTCCTGCGGGAAAGCCACGAGTTGCAGGTCGATATAGGGCGCGATCGTTTTCTTGACGTCGAGCAGGGCCTCGACCGCCAGCAAACGGTCATCACAGACATCGACATGGGTGCGGATGGCCAGCAGGCCCATCGACACCGCCCAGTCGCAATAGGCGAGCGCGCGATCGCGCACCGCCTCATGCGTCAAGAGCGGCTTCAGTTCGCCCCATAGCGCAATGCCTTCGAGCAGCGTGCCCGAAGCATTGATGCGCGGAATGCCGTAGGACAGCGTCGCGTCCATGTGGAAGTGCGGATCGACGAAAGGCGCTGAGACCAGATTGCCACGGGCATCGACCTCGGTCCGCGCGGAACCCGGCAGTGTCGGTTCGATCGCCGCGATCGTCTCGCCGCTGATGCCGATGTCGGCAATCCCGCCATCCGGCAGCGTGCCGCCCCGAACGATAAGGTCGAAATCCATCTGTCGTCATCCCTTCCAGAATCACCCAGCCATGGTGGCGCAAAAGACAGCTTGCCGCAGCCGTTTCTTTAGGTGGCCGCGAAAGGTTCCCTCTGGCGGTAACTCGCTCTATAAGCCGCCTTTCGTCCACGCAGTGATCGGCTTCGGACTCAAGGCCGCATTCGCAAACCATGGAAATCCCGTGTGAACTTGAACTTGACGTTCCTGAAACGCGACGAACGCTCGATGGAGAACCAGCGCCTTATCGTGCGGCTGGTCAGGGAATCCTTCCGGGAACACATGTTCGGATACGGTGCCGCCATGCTGTCGATGCTTGTGGTGGCGGGCGCGACGGGTGCCAGCGCGTGGATATTGAGTGAGATTACGAACGAATTCGTCATCTACAAGAGACCTGATCACGTCAACTTAATTGCCGTCGCGGTCGCTGCAATTTTCATCTTCAAGGGCGTCGCCAACTTCGTCCAAGCTTATTTCATGAGCCGCGTCGGCAACGCTATCATCGCCGATCGACAGCGCAAGATCTATGACCGGGTCCTGGCGCAAGGCATCGAATTCTACCATTCGACCTCATCGTCCGACCTGATCACTCGCATGACCAACAATGCCCAGGCCGCACGCAGCGTCCTTGACCTCATTGTCACGTCCTACGTTCGGGATCTGGTAACGCTGATTGTGCTGGTTCTGGTGATGGTCTGGAAACAACCGGTACTCTCCTTGATCTGCTTCGTGATTGGGCCAATAGCCATCTACGGTGTCAACCGCATCCTGAAGCGTGTCCGTAAGTTTGCCGCGATGGAGTTCCGCTCGGTCGGCCAGATCGTGCAAGTGATGCAGGAAACCGCGATCGGCGTGCGCGTGGTCAAATCGTTCAACCTCGAAGGCTTGATGCGCAAACGCATGTACAAGGCGGTGGCGGACGTCGAGGACCGGGCCAACAACATTGCTGCACTGGAAGCGGTGACTAGTCCGGTGATGGAGACGCTGGCCGGACTGGCAATCTCCGGCGCCGTCTTTGTCAGCGGCTTCCTGGTTCTGCGGGGTGGGCAGATGCCAGGCAACATCATGACCTTTATCGGAGCCCTGTTGCTGGCCTATGAGCCGGCAAAGCGGCTGGCGCGCGTGCGCATCTCACTGGAGACCGGCATTGTCGGCGTGCGCATGATGTTCCAGTTGGCCGACGAGCCGCTGACGCTGGCCGAGAAGCCAGGCGCAAGGCCGCTTCTGGCAGGGCCTGGTGAAATCAGGTTCGACGCCGTCAGCTTCGCCTATCAGAGCGGTCCGCCGGTGCTCGACCGGTTCGACCTGACCCTTGCGCCCGGCAAGATGACGGCGCTCGTCGGACCTTCCGGCGGCGGCAAGTCGACGATCCTGAACCTGATCATGCGCATGTACGACCCGAAGAGCGGCAAGGTGCTGCTCGACGGCCAGGATATTTCCCATGCGACGCTCGCCTCGCTCAGGGAAAAGATCGCCTATGTCAGCCAGGACACGTTCCTGTTTGCCGGCACCATCATGCACAACATCCGGCTCGGACGGCAGGACGCGACCGACCAAGAGGTGATTGCCGCCGCCAAGGCCGCCAACGCGCACGACTTCATCATGGCGCAGGCGAAAGGCTATGAGACCGATGTCGGCGAGAATGGCGGCCTTCTGTCCGGCGGCCAGCGCCAGCGCATCTCGATCGCGCGCGCCATGCTGCGCAACGCCGAAATCCTGCTATTGGACGAGGCGACCAGCGCGCTCGACGCAGAATCCGAAGCGCTGTTCCGCGAGGCGCTGCAGCAGCTGACCGAAGGACGCACGACGATCGTCATCGCCCACCGCCTGTCGACGGTGCACCAGGCCGACACGATCGTGGTGCTGGAGGGCGGCAAGGTGGTGGAGAGCGGGCCGCACAAGGCGCTGCTCAAGCAGGGCGGGCTTTACCAGAAGCTTTATGAATATCAGCTGATGCCGTAGCACACTCTTCCCTTCTCCCCCTGTGGGAGAAGGTGGATTGCCGCGAAGCGGCAAGACGGATGAGGGGTGTTCCAGCGGAGTGAGACGTTGGCGTTCCCTGGAACACCCCTCATCCGTCGCCTGCGGCGACACCTTCTCCCACAAGGGGAGAAGGAAGAAACTACCTCACTCTGGCACGTGCCGTACAGCGCCCTTGTCGGCGCTGGTGGCGAAGGCTGCGTAGGCGCGCAGTGCCGTTGTCACCTTGCGCTTGCGCTTTTCCTCGGGCTTCCAGGCCAAGGCACCCTTGGCGTCCATCACGGCCCGGCGGCTGGCAAGCTCGTCGTCGCTGACGGCGAGGCGGATGGTGCGGTTGGGGATGTCGATCTCGATCGTATCGCCCTCCTGCACCAGCCCGATCGTGCCGCCTTCGGCAGCTTCCGGCGACGCATGACCGATCGACAGGCCCGACGTGCCGCCGGAGAAGCGACCGTCTGTGACCAGCGCGCAGGCCTTGCCGAGGCCTTTCGACTTCAGATAGCTGGTCGGGTAGAGCATTTCCTGCATGCCGGGGCCGCCACGCGGTCCCTCATAGCGAATGACGACGACGTCGCCGGCCTTGATCTCGTTGGAGAGGATCGCCTTGACCGAGGCGTCCTGGCTTTCGAACACCCGCGCCGGGCCGGTGAACTTCAGGATCGACTCATCGACGCCCGCCGTCTTCACGATGCAGCCGTCGACCGCCAGATTGCCCTTCAGCACGGCAAGGCCACCGTCCTTCGAGAACGGCGTCTCCGCCGAGCGGATGACGCCTTTCTCGCGGTCGAGGTCGAGATCGTCCCAGCGACGATCCTGGCTGAAGGCGACCTGCGTCGGCACACCGCCGGGCGCGGCGAGGAAGAAGTCGCGGACATTCTGGCTCGTCGTGCGGGAAATATCCCAATGATCGAGCGCCTCGCCGAGGCTCGCCGTATGCACCGTCGGCAGGTCGCGGTTGAGCAGCCCGGCATTGTCGAGCTGGCCGAGGATGGCCATGATGCCGCCGGCGCGGTGGACGTCTTCCATGTGGACGTCGGACTTGGCCGGAGCCACCTTGCAGAGCACCGGAACCCGGCGTGACAGCCGGTCGATGTCCTCCATGGTGAAGTCGACCTCGCCCTCATGGGCGGCGGCCAGGATGTGCAGCACCGTGTTGGTCGAGCCGCCCATGGCGATGTCGAGCGTCATGGCATTCTCGAAGGCGCCCTTTGAGGCGATGCTGCGCGGCAGCGCCGTCTCGTCATCCTGCTCGTAATAGCGCTGGGCGAGATCGACGATGAGATGGCCGGCTTCGACGAACAGCCGCTTGCGGTCGGCGTGCGTGGCCAGCGTCGAGCCGTTGCCCGGCAGCGACAGGCCCAGCGCCTCGGTCAGGCAATTCATCGAATTGGCGGTGAACATGCCCGAGCAGGAACCGCAGGTCGGGCAGGCCGAGCGCTCGATGACCTTGACGTCCTCGTCGGAAATCTTGTCGTCGGCGGCCGCGACCATGGCGTCGACCAGATCGAGCGCCTGCGTCTTGCCGGCCAGCACCACCTTGCCGGCTTCCATCGGCCCGCCGGACACGAACACGGTCGGGATGTTGAGGCGCAGCGAGGCCATCAGCATGCCGGGAGTGATCTTGTCGCAATTGGAGATGCAGACCATGGCGTCGGCGCAGTGAGCGTTGACCATGTACTCGACGGAATCGGCGATCAGCTCGCGCGACGGCAGCGAATAGAGCATGCCGTCATGGCCCATGGCGATGCCATCATCGACGGCGATGGTGTTGAATTCCTTGGCGACGCCGCCGGCCTTTTCGATCTCGCGCGCGACCAGCTGGCCAAGATCCTTCAAATGGACATGGCCCGGCACGAACTGGGTGAAGGAATTGACCACGGCGATGATCGGCTTGCCGAAATCCGAGTCCTTCATGCCGGTGGCGCGCCAAAGGCCACGAGCGCCGGCCATGTTGCGGCCATGGGTGGTGGTGCGGGAGCGATAGGCAGGCATGACTTTTCCTTAGCTGACTGGCTGCGCTCGATGCGGAGCGTGGCGGCGCTGAATTCGGACCGCAGGTGTTATAGACTCGCAAGTATGGTCTGGCCACATTTTTGCAATGCGCCAGAGTTCCCCGAAAAACGAGGACCTCTGAAAAAATAGCAGGCCGCTGTCGGATTGCGTGCCGCATGACCGTCCTTGGGCAGACGGCACCGAAAATGGCACCATTCTCGGAGTCAGCCGTTTCACCGCGATAGCAAAGAGCAAACGGAGGAGCACGACATGCAAAAGATCACCACCTGCCTGTGGTTCAACGACCAGGCCGAAGAGGCGATGAATTTCTACGTGTCCATCTTCAAGAATTCGAAGGTGCTGAGCGTGATGCGTTGGCCTGAAGGCCACGCCGATGAAGGCAAGGCGCTGGTGACCACGTTCGAACTCGACGGCGTGCAGTTCCAGGCGCTCAACGGCGGGCCGCAATTCAAGTTCAGCGAGGCGATATCACAGTCGATCGACTGCAAGACGCAGGAAGAGGTGGATTATTTCTGGGACAAGCTCATCGAAGGTGGCGGCGAACCGTCGCAATGCAGCTGGCTAAAGGACAAGTTCGGCGTCTCCTGGCAGGTCGTGCCGGAACAGCTGCCCCGCCTGCTTCTGGATCCGGACCGGGCCAAGGCCGGCCGGGTGATGAATGCGATGATGCAGATGAGCAAGATCGACATCGCCAAGATTGAAGAGGCGGCGAGAGGGTGAGAGCTGCGCGATCTTCCCTTCTCCCCCTGTGGGAGAAGGTGGATCGGCGCGCAGCGCCGAGACGGTTGAGGGGTGTTCCAGCGAGTGAGACGTTGTCGTTCCCTGGAGCACCCTCATCCGTCGCCTTCGGCGACACCTTCTCCCACAAGGGGCCTGTTGCGTAATTGGCTGGTTGTGATTCTCTGAGAGGGAACTCGGAGGAATCGCGAGGCGGTGAAGCAGACTGGACAGTTGAGCTTGGCGGAGGCCTTTCTGGGCCACAAGCTGACGGGGGGTTCTTCGCCACTCGACCGTCTGTCGGGTCTGGTGAAGTGGTACCGGTTCGAGAAGCTGCTTAATGCGCTGCGCGATGGTGGACCGGGTCGAGCTGCCTGGCCGCCGCTGGTGTTGTTCAAGGCACTGTTGCTGCAATCGCTCTACGGACTGTCGGATCGCGAGTTAGAGGAAGCGCTGGGCGATCGGCTGTCGTTCCGGCGCTTTGCTGGGCTGGGGCTGGACGATACGATCCCCGACCACACGGTGCTGTCGCGTTTTCGCAATCTGCTTGTCAGCGAAGGGCTGATGGAGAAGCTGTTTGGCGAACTGGACCGGCAGTTGGAGAAGGCCGGCGTGATCCTGAAGCGCGGTACGATGCTGGATGCCACGCTGATTGATGCGGTCTCGACGCCGCCGACACCCGAGCGGCCGTCGCAGGATACGGACGCCCGCGTCACAGCACGCAAGGGCAAGAGCGGCCTTACCTTCGGCTACAAGGCTCATGTCGGGGTGGATGAAGGCTCTGGCCTGATCCGCACGGTGATCACGACACCGGCCAACGTCAACGACACGGTCGTGGCTGATCACTTGATCTGCGGTGATGAGAAGACGGTATGGGCAGACGCAGCCTATGACACCATGCCCGCCGTGCTCGGCTCAAGGCGGCCGGCAAGAAGGTGCGCATTGCACGGCGCCCCAACAAGCATCATGCGCTGCCGCCGCGGCTCAAGCACTACAATCGCCTGATCGCCAGACGGCGAGCAGCGGTGGAGACCACCTTCGCCACGCTCAAGAACCGCATGAAGCTGACCACGATCCGCTACATCGGGCTGGCCAAGGCTGCTGGTCAGGTGACAATGGCGGCCATCGCCTTCAACATGCGCCGATGGGCCGCCATCACGGGATAGGTGCGTCCACAATCCGGCCAGCCAAGGCCGAACCGCCACCTCAAACATCGAAACCAGACCTCAACCCCTAAGAACCAGCAATAGCCCGCTGAATCCTGTTCCCCCGCCGTTCCTCCCAGTAACTGCGCAACAGGCCCACAAGGGGAGAAAAACTGGCGCCTACGCCGCTTTGTCGCGGACCTGATAGTCCTTGATCGTGGCGAAGCGGATCGCCTTCCAGCGTTCGGCTTCGTAGTTCAGCGAGAAGGCGTGCTGGGCGAGGAATACCGGGTCGTTGTCGAGGTCCCTGGCAATGTCGCCACGGTGCGCCTCGATGAAGCGAAGCGTCTCCGCCTTGTCGTCGGCCGAAATCCAGCGGCAGACGGAAAAGCGCGACATCTCGAACTCGACCGGCAGCGTGTATTCGAAGTTCAGCCGCTCCTTCAAGACGTCGAGCTGCAGGGCGCCGACGACGCCGACGATGGCCGGTGAGCCGTCCTCGGGCGAGAACAGCTGCACGACGCCCTCCTCGGCCATCTGGTGCAGCGCTTCCTTGAGTTTCTTCGCCTTCATCGCGTCGCCGAGGCGCACACGACGCAGGATTTCCGGGGCGAAGTTCGGCACGCCCCTGAAAAGAATTTCCTCGCCCTCGGTCAACGTGTCGCCAATGCGCAGCGTGCCGTGGTTGGGAATGCCGACGACGTCGCCGGCAAACGCCTCATCCGCCGTGACGCGGGTGCGGGCGAAGAAGAACTGCGGCGCCGACAGGCTCATCGGCTTTCCCGTGCGCACCAGCTTGGCCTTCATGCCGCGCTCGAGCTTGCCAGAGCAGACACGGACGAAAGCGATGCGGTCGCGGTGGTTGGGATCCATATTGGCCTGGATCTTGAAGACGAAGGAGGTCATCTTGTCCTCCGTCGCTTCGACCTTGCGGGTGTCGGCTTCCTGCGCGCGCGGCGGCGGGCCGAAGGCGCCGAGTGCCTCGATCAGGTCGCGCACGCCATAATTGCGCAGCGCCGAGCCGAAATAGACCGGCGTCAGATGGCCCTCGCGAAAGGCATCAATATCGAGCGGACGGCAGGCTTCTCGTGCGAGCTCCAGTTCCTCGATGAAGGCTTCGCGCTCGTTTTCCGGCAGCAGGCCGGCGACGCGGTTGGAATCGGGACCGTTGACCGGCGTGCGCTCCTTCTCGTCGTCGCCCTTGCGCACCGCGTTCAGCGCCAGATGATAGGTGCCGGAAAAGGTCTTGCCGCGGCCGATCGGCCAGGTGATGGGGGCGGTGTCCAGCGCCAGCTTCTGCTCGATCTCGTCCAGGATCTCGAACGGGTCGCGGCTTTCGCGGTCCATCTTGTTGACGAAGGTGATGATCGGGATGTCGCGCAGCCGGCAGACCTCGAACAGCTTCAGCGTGCGCGGCTCGATGCCCTTGGCGGCGTCGATGACCATGACGGCCGAGTCGACCGCCGACAGAGTGCGGTAGGTGTCGTCGGCGAAATCCTCGTGGCCGGGCGTGTCGAGCAGGTTGAAGACATTGTCTTCATACTCGAAGGTCATCACCGAGGTGACGACCGAAATGCCGCGCTCGCGCTCGATCTTCATCCAGTCGGAACGGGTCTGGATCTTGTCCTTCTTGGCCTTGACCTCGCCGGCAAGCTGGATGGCGCCGCCGAACAGCAGCAGCTTTTCGGTGAGCGTGGTCTTGCCGGCGTCCGGGTGCGCGATGATCGCGAAGGTGCGGCGGCGCGCCACTTCCTCTGGTATTGTTTCGGGCATTCTCTGGGATTTCCGTGTGACAGGCCGGGCTTCTAGCAGCGTAGTGCCGGGCTGTCGACCGCTCCGGCGGCGCAGGCGCCTCCGGACGCCATGGCCTGCATCAGGCCAACTCGCTCATCCGGTTCGCCAAAACGACCTCCGGAAGCCAGCCGGCAATGGCGCTGCCGATGGCGTCGGCATGGTCTTCCTGCAGATAGTGCGCGCCGGGCCCGAGATTGATGAACCGGCAGTTCTTCAGACCGGCGGCGAATTCCCTTGCGGCCTGCGGCGAAATCAGTGCCCCGGGATCACCCGCGAACAGCAGTTTCGGATAGGTGGAGAGCCGCAGAGCGCGATGATCGTATTGGCTGATGGCGGCGACGTCGGCGGGCTGGCCCTCGATCGGCAATTCCCTGGGCAGGCGCAGCACCGGCTTGCGCGATCGCGGCGTCGGGAACGGCGCCCGGTAAGCGGCCATCTCCTCGTCGCTCATTGCGCGCAGCACCGAGGCCGGCAGCACCTTTTCGATGAAGACATTGTCTTCCAGGACGAGTTTTTCGCCGACACCTGGCGTGCGCAGCGCCTTGAACATTTCGCGGGCTTGCGGGCGCTGGTGAAAATCCTCCCAGCGTTCGAACGGCCGGATGAACTCCATAAAGGCGAGACCAAGGATACGCTGCGGCCGCCGCGCCGCCAGATGAAACGCAAGGGCCGTGCCCCAATCCTGCGCGACCATCAACACATCGCTGATGTCGAGTGCGTCGAGGAAGGCGTCGAGATAGCGGACATGGTCGAAGAAGCGATAGTCGATATCGGGCTTGCCGGACTGGCCGTAACCGATCAGGTCCGGCGCGATGCAGCGGCCAAACGGCGCGACATGCGGAATGATGTTGCGCCAGATATAAGATGAAGTCGGGTTGCCGTGCAGGAACAGCACGGTCGGACCGGACGCTCCGGCCTCGACATAAGACATGGTCGAATCCAGCACGGCGATCTGCAAACGCCTCGATCCGGCGGCGCCGGCTTCAGACGTGTCGGCTTGCGAGTTCATGGGGTCGGCTCCTTTGCAAAGACTGTGCTGAAGATGATTTTCTTGAACCGCTCGAGCGGCACGCGGCTGCGTTCGACCTTCATGCGCAGCATGGCGCCTTGCCAGGACGACAGCAGGAAATCGGCGAGGTCGTCGGCGTCGAAGGTTTTGCTGATGTCGCCTGCCGCCTGGCCTTCGGCGATGCAGGCGGCGAAGGGCTGGCGCCAGCGCTCGAAGATGGCGACGAGTTGCAGGCGCAGCGGCTCGCTGTGCACCGCGGTCTCGAGGCTGAGATTGCCGATCATGCAGCCGCGCGCCCAACCATGCGCTTCGAGCTTCGAGGTGATGACATCGAGGTAGCGGCGAAGCCTGCCGATGGGCGGTGTGCCGTCCTTCGCCAGCGCTGCCTCGACCAGCCCGCTGACATAGGCGAAGTAGCGGTCCAACACCTCGCCGGCGAACGCCTCCTTGGAAGCAAAATGATTGGTGAAGGAGCCCGGCCGCGCATCGGCGGCGACAACGATGTCGCGCACGCCGGCGGCGGCATAGCCTGAATTCCAGAGGGTCCTGAAACCGGCGTCGAGAAGTTTTTCGCGGAGTGATTGTCTGGCCATGTCGTAATAATACGTACGTACGTATTATTGTCAAGCAGCACATTTTGCACTGCCCGATGTTGGCAAGTGGGCACAGGAATGGCAGTGGAGTGAACTATCCCTGAGGGGCATGAGTTGAGGAGCGACCATGGCTGCGGCGAAACAAGTGATCGTCATCGGCGCCGGCATCATCGGCGCTTCCATTGCCTGGCATCTGACCAAGGCTGGCGCGCAGGTGACGGTCATAGCCGATAGCGCGCCTGGCGGCGTCGCCACGCCGAACTCCTTTGCCTGGATCAACGCCAGCTGGGGTAACCCCGAGATCTATTTCCGGCTGCGCACCCGCGCCATGGCCGAGTGGAGGCGGCTGGCGGATGAGCTGCCAGGACTGCCGCTCGCCTGGTGCGGCGGACTATGCTGGGATCTGCCGGCCGACCGGCTCGAAGCCTTCGCGGCCGAACACTCTTCATGGGGCTACGGCATCGAACGCGTCGGCCGCGAGCGGACGGCGCACATCGAGCCCAACCTCGTAGAGCCTCCCGAATTCGCTGTTTATGTCGCGGAGGAAGGTGTGGCCGAACCGGTTGCGACGGCCAAGGCCCTGCTGGCGGATGCCGAACGGCACGGCGCGCGGGTCATTGCCAGCACCGTCTCGGCACTGGCAATCACAAACAGCAGCATTACCGGCGTCGACACGTCACATGGGCTGATTGCCGCCGATGAGGTGGTGATCGCGGCTGGCGTCGGCGCCCCGGCCATTGCCGCGACGGCCGGCATCAAGCTGCCGATCGAGACGCCGCCGGGTCTGATCGTCCATTCGCGGCCGTACAAAAAGCTGCTCAATGGGCTGGTGCACGCCGAGAGGCTGCACATGCGCCAGACCGCCGAGGGCCGCATCATCGCCGGTTCGGATTTCGCCGGCGGCGATCCCGGTATGGACGCCGAAGCGACCGCCCGCGCGCTGTTCGCGGTCACAAAGGCAGCGTTGCGCGGCGCCGACGGGCTGGAACTCGATTTCCACACCATCGGCTATCGCCCCAATCCGATCGACGGCTTTCCGATCATCGGCCGCACTGAGGGCATGGACGGCCTCTATATCACCGTCATGCACTCCGGCATCACGCTGGCGCCGGCCGTCGGCCTGTTCGCCACCCGCGAAATCCTTGACGGCGAGCGCGATCCGCTGCTTTCGCCCTATGGGTTGTCGCGCTTCGCTCAATAACCCGGCGGGCGGCGAAAGCCGCCGGTGAGCGGCTCGATCGCCGCCGCAATACCGAGTAGCCGCGATTCCGACCAGCGTTTGCCGACCAGTTGCAGTCCAATCGGTAGGCCATCGCTATCCTGTCCGCACGGCATCGAAAGTGCTGGGTGGCCGCTGTAATTGAAGACAGCGCCATAGGCCGGCAGCATCCAGTAGCTCTGTTCCCTACCGTCGACCTTGATCGGCGTGCCCGGTTCGCAATGCGGGAAGGCCGTGGTCATGGCGACCGGGCAGAGCAGCGCATCCCAGTTTTCGAAGAACTGTTCCCACGCGAGAATTGAGCTGTCGCGGCGGGCGAGCGCCTCGAACCAGCGCGAGACTGACGTCGGTTGCTCCTGCGCTTCCGGTTGCGTGGCCTCCATCATCGTGCCGATCAGCGCACCGCCTTGGGCAAGATCGTCGTGCAGATCGAGCTTGGGCAGTTTTGCTTCCTCGACGATCGCGCCGGCCGATTGCAGCTGCGCGGCGAGATTTTCGACCGCGGCGCTGATGTCGCCCGCCACAGGGAAACCGGGGAAGGACGGCGCGAACGCGATGCGGAGTGCCTTCAGGTCGAGCTTTGGCATGGCCTCGACCGGCACCGGAGCCAGATCGGTGTCGCGTCCGTCCGGCCCGGCGATGATCCGATAGATCAACGCCAGATCGTCCACGCTGCGCGCCAGCGGTCCGAGGCAGGACATCAGCCGCACGCTACGCGCCGCACCACCCGGATCGGGAAAAGCGCCGGCCAGCGAGATACGATGCTCCGTCGGCTTCAGCCCATAGACACCGCAGAAGGCGGCGGGCAGGCGGATCGAATCCTGCATGTCGGTGCCGACATCGAACGGCGTCATCCCGGCCGCGATCGCCGCTGCGGCGCCGCCGCTGGACCCGCCGGCAGTGCGTTCAAGGTTCCATGGATTGCCGGTGCGGCCGAACAACGGATTGTTCGACTGCCAGTCCGACAGCATGGTGGCGACATTGGTCTTGGCCATCAGCACGCCGCCTGCCGCCTTCAGCCTGGCGACGATCGGACTGTCGTGTCTGGCGACATAATCGGCGAAGGGCAGGAAGCCGACCGTGGTTTTCATATCTGCGGCTTCGTGCGTGTCCTTCAGCGTGAAGGGAACGCCGTGCAGCGGTCCGGGCGTGGCGCCGCGTGCGAGTGTCGCGTCGGCCTTTTTGGCGCGCTCGTGCGCCCCTTCCCTGTCGAGCGAGATGACGGCGTTGATCGCCTCGTTGTGCCGGTTGATCTGCGCCAGATGGGCGTCGAGCGCTTCGATGGCGGAGATTTTGCGATTGCGGATCGCGGCGGCGAGATCGACGGTTGAGGAGAAGACTGGATTCACGATCAAGGCTCCGGCTTGGCCGCACTTGCCTGGAAAATGGTGGGCAGCGGCGCGACTTCAAGCGGAGTTGAGCATCGGAAGATTAGCCGCGTTTGATCGGAATTGCGCCAGCGAGGTCGGCGTTCTATGTCGCCCCCCTCTGTCCTGCCGGACATCTCCCCCTCAAGGGGGGAGATCAGATGTCATGACGGCTTTCGCCCGATCTCAGACGTTGAAAGAATGGCGCGGTAGGCGAAACTGCCAATCTCCCCACTTGAGGGGGAGATGTCCGGCAGGACAGAGGGGGGACGCTGGCCCGCGGCGTTGCCCCAATTTGCAATTAGACTGCCAGTGCCAGTCTGGCCGATGCCGGCGCGAAAGGCCGAATGGCGATGCCCTCCCCAGTCATGGTGACGAAGCTCGATGGCGGGATCGCTTGCCAGTCGCCACCCTCGCGATCAAACGGCTCGGAGACGACGCAGCGGCCGCCATTGCGGAAAACCGCGGTGTAGAGCGTCGGCGCGTGGGCATCGGTGGCGTAGCGCACCGCGTGCAGCGCCTGCCCGTCCGAAAACGCAGCGGTGAGTTTCAGCGCCGGTTCGAGGCCGGCGCGGCGCGAGGCTTCGAGCACGCGGCTGGTGGCGCGCGATACCGCGCCTTGCGGGTCGCTAGCCAATCCCTCGTCGATCATCAGCAGGAAGAAGAGTTCGGAATCGGTGGTGCCTTCGCGCTGGTCGAAGACGGCGTCGGACAGCGAATTCTCCAGCGCGCGGCGGATCTTTTCGAAGCCGCCGATCTGACCATTGTGCATGAACGACCAGCGACCGGAGATGAAGGGATGGCAGTTCATGCGGCTGGTGGCGCCGCCGGTGGAGGCCCGCACATGGGCGAGGAACAGGCCGGATTTGATCTGCCGGCAAAGGCTCTTCAGATTGGGGTCGGACCAGGCCGGCAGGATATCGCGATAGAGACCAGGTTCCGGCCGGTCGCCATACCAGGCAAGGCCAAAACCGTCGCCATTGGTCGGCGACTTCGCCTCCTGGGCGCAATGGCTCTGGGCGATCAGCGAGTGACAGGGCGCGGTCAGAATGTCTTCGAGAAAGACCGCTTCACCGAGATAGGCCGCCCACCGGCACATCGCTTCTATCGTCCTCTAGGCGCGATCCAGAAGAGCCGCAGGCTCCCTGGTCGCGTGTGTGCCTCTGTTGTGCGTCCGCTCGTAAAGCTCGCGGACGATTCGGCTGGCGGTAGTCTCGAAGAGAAATGGCAAGAAGGCGTGAACAAGCGCGGCGCCCGCCGCCATCAGCAAACGCGAGGAAAACCAGGCGGCAAAGCCCATGTGGCCGAAATAGGTTTCGCCAACCTTGGCCGGATGAGAGGTGAATATCCTTGCGAGCGACATTGAGGTCCCCTTCAGCGCTTGCGTTCCGATATGAGTATCCTGACACGCTTCGCCGGTTCATCGGTCTCAAAATATCCTTGTCTTTTGCCATTCCATGGGACAAACATCCCAACATGGCCCTAGACATCGATGAAATAGACCGAAAATTGCTCACCGAATTGCAACGCGACGGCACCTTGTCGGTCGACCAGCTGTCGGAACGGGTGGCCTTGTCGCGCAATGCCTGCTGGCGTCGCGTCAAGCGGCTGGAGGAGGATGGCGTCATCACCGGCCGCGTGGCGCTGGTCGATGCCGAAAAGCTCGGACTTGGCCTGTCGGTGTTCATCCTGATCCGCACGTCGAACCATGATCCAGACTGGCTGCAGAAATTCCGGGCAGCGGTGACCGGTTTTCCCGAGATCACCGGCGTCTACCGCATGTCCGGCGACCTCGACTATGTCTTGCGCGCCCGCGTTGCCGACGTGAAGGCCTACGACCGGCTCTATCAGCGGCTGATCGCCAAGGTGGCGCTGTCCGATGTCTCCGCCTCTTTCGTGATGGAGGAGATCAAGGAGACGACGGTTGTTCCGATGGAACTGCGCTGAGATGTGCTCAGGTCATAGTGATGCCTGAAAGAAAGCCGTTGATAGCGGCGTGGGCGAATTGACCGAATCGGCAATCGCGCCGATAGGATCGATTTTATGCGCGCAGCCCTCCAAAACTCCTCCGTCATCGGTCCGACCGTCGGCTTCGTCAGATTGCCGCACGCCGAAGGACTACCCCTCCCCGCCTATGAAAGCGTCGGCGCCGCCGGCATGGATTTGCGCGCGGCTGTGCCCGACGACCGGCCGCTGCTGATCCTGCCGGGCAAACGCGCTTTGGTGCCGACCGGGCTGATCCTGGAAATCCCCGAAGGCATGGAAGGCCAGGTGCGGCCGCGCTCCGGCCTGGCTTTCAAACATGGCCTTACCGTCCTCAATTCGCCTGGCACGGTCGACAGCGACTATCGCGGCGAGGTGAAGGTGCTGTTGATCAATCTCGGCGATGAGGATTTCGCGGTGACGCGCGGCATGCGCATCGCCCAGATCGTTTTCGCTGTTGTGACGCAGGCGGCCGTCGAAGAGCGTTCGCTCGCCGGCGGCACGGCGCGTGGTTCGGGCGGGTTCGGATCGACCGGCACCGCCTGATGCGAATTCCGAAACTTGTGATCTTCGACTGCGACGGCATTCTCGTCGACACGGAGAACCTCGCCAACCGGCGCCTTGCCGAGTGGCTGACGGCTGCTGGCTATCCGACGAGCTTCGAATATCGCCGCAAGAATTTCTCCGGCCGCAGCATGCTCTCGGTGCAGAAGGAAATCGAAGAGCAGACCGAGGTTCGGCTCGGCGCCGATTTCGTCGATCGCTGGAATGCCGGCCTGCCGGACCTGTTTTCCCATGGCGTCGAGGCGATCCCCTATGTGCGGGAGTTCATCGAGGCGGTCCGCGCGACCGGCATCCCCTATTGCGTCGCCACCTCGGCCAGGATTTCGAAGATGCACATCACGCTTGGCCAGACCGGGCTGTTGCCGCTGTTCGAGCATGCGATGTTTTCCTCGACCATGGTCGGGCGCGGCAAGCCGTTCCCGGACCTGTTCCTGCATGCGGCCAAGACCATGGGCTTCGCGCCCGCCGATTGCATCGTCATCGAAGACAGCGTCGCCGGCACGCAGGCCGGCATAGCCGCCGGGATGCGGGTATTTTCCTATCACGGCGACCCCTATTCCGACCGCGATGGCCTGATCCAGGCCGGCGGCATCCTGTTCGACGACATGCGCGAGCTGGCAGGGCTGGTGCCAATCCACTGATTTGCCGGACGACGGGCGGCTGTATGGCTTTGCAAGCTATGCTAGCTTGCCGGTGCTTGCGGCGGGGACGACATTCGGCATGTCAGGATTCTGCATCGCCTCGCCTTCGCCTGCCTGGTGCTGCCATTGCTGTGGGGCACGGCTGGCGCCGAAGACGCCGCCAACCCGGACCTCGGCAAATCCATCGTGGGCCACGCCGACACCACCTATGCCGATCTTGTCCGGATGTTCATCCCGGATTTGACGGCGAAGGATGATTATTTTGTCGGCTCCTCGCCGATCGAGATGCGACACATCGCCGGTCCCGACAATGACACCTCGCCGCCGGAAGCATCGAGCGTTTTCAGCGCCGGCGTGCTTGCCATGAAGGCCGGCGGCAAGGACCGGCTGGCCATGCTGGTCGACCTTGGCGAGTCGCCGGACAGCGCCGAGGGCTATGCCGTGCTGGCGCTTTACGATCTCACCGGCAAACCGAAGTTACTCGATGCAGTCAATGTGGCGACCGACCGTTTCAGCTTCTTTCGCAGTCCCGGCAAACTCTCCCTGGGCGCAGATGACGATGCCTTGATGACCTCCAGCACGCATTTCAATTCCAACCAGGGTTATCTGTCGACACCGGTCATTCTGGTGCGTAGCGACCGTTTCGAACTGATCGACATCATCTACACGCTCGACGAAAATGTCTGTTCCTACAAACGTTCGCAGAACCTGGCTTTCCGGTCGCTGAGCGACGGCCAACCCTATGCGGCGATCAAGGCCACCATAACCGACAAGACCGAGCCGAACGAAGAGGATTGCGGCGAAACGCCCCCACAGGCCGCCTCCACCGACATTTCCGTGACCTACCACTGGGACAAAACGGCGGCGCGCTACGTCGCGGATTCCGACGCGTTCGAGAAATTGGCAGCAGAGAACGAGAAACGCTTCTGAACCAAGCGCATTCGTTTGCCCGACTAGAGACAGCGCGATAGCATCCGCCCCAACACTTGTGATGGGGAGCATTCATGGACAAGGGCAAGATCTTTCGCGACCTGCATGCCTCGACCTTCGTCATGCCCAATCCCTGGGATCCGGGCACGACCAAGCTGCTCGGTTCCTTCGGTTTCAAGGCGCTGGCGACGACCAGCGCCGGCTTTGCCTTTTCGCGCGGCCTGCCGGATGGCGCCGTGACCTTCGAGCAGATGATCCACCATTGCCGTGACGTGACGGCGGCGACCGACCTGCCGGTCTCGGCCGACCTCGAGAAAGGCAAGGGCGACAGCGCCGAGCAGGCCGCCGAAACCATCTTCGCGGCGGAAGCGGCCGGCCTTGCCGGCTGCTCGATCGAGGACCATACCGGCGACCCCGACAAGCCGATCTATGATTTTGCCCACGCGGTCGAGCGTGTCGCGGCGGCGGTGGAAGCGGCGCGGGCGCTGAAACGCGATTTCGTCTTCACGGCGCGCGCCGAGAATTTTCTCTGGGGCAAATCCGACCTCGACGACACCATCAAGCGGCTGCAGGCCTTCGAGAAGGCCGGCGCCGACGTGCTCTATGCGCCGGGCATCGGCGATGTCGAGATGGTTCGCACGGTTTGCTCGGCGGTCGGCAAACCGGTCAACGTCATGGCGAAACCGGGCTTCACCATCGCCGATCTTTCGATGGCTGGTGTGAAGCGCATTTCGCTCGGCCCGTGGCTGACCAACTTCGCCTACGGCATGCTGGAGACGGCGGCGCGTGAGATCCAGCAGGACGGCACGTTCGGCTTCACCCGCGCCGCCATGCCGTTCGGCAAGTTGCAGGCGCTGTTCGGCAAATCCCCGGGGTGAGAGGGCCTGTCACCGGCGGCTTTCGCGCGCCGAAACCGCCTTGTGCAGATGCACCATCATGGCGGCGGCGAAGAGCGGCGTCACCAGATTGAGCAGCGGCACGGCAAGGAAGGCCGCGATGACCAGCCCGGCGAGAAAGACCGTGCCGGCATACTGCCGGCGCAAGGCCCTGGCCTCGTCCTCCCCGCGAAAGCGCATGGCGGCGAATTCGAAGAATTCGCGGCCGAGCAGGTAACCGTTGACGATGAAGAAGGCGGCGATGTTGATGCCCGGCACCAGCAGAAGCATGAGCGCCACGATGTTGCCTGCTATAACGACGCCGAGGAATTTTATCGCCAGCACCAGCGAGCGCAGCGCCGGCATGGCACGGCCGGGCGGGTCGCGTGGATAGTCGGTGCGCTCAACCACTTCGGCGACATCGTCGAGGAACAGGCCGGCGATCACCGCCGTCACCGGCGCGACGAGCAGGGCCATGCCGAAGGCAAGCGCGATTGCCGCGATGATGCCGCCCAGCCAGCCGGCCCAGGACGGTATGCCGGGCAACAGGGTCTGGAGCCACGGCAGGGCCAGCCACTCGACAAGGCTGGTCAGGCCGAACCACAGGGCAACCAGCGCCAGCACGGTGAGGCCCAGCGTCTTGATGAACACGGCACGAAACGGCGGCGAGAGCAGCTCAAGGGCCGCAGTGCGGGCAGCGTCGAAAATCACCGTGCTTCAACCCCCGGGTCAGCGGACACCGCCGGAAGGCGGAACGCCCCCGAGATAGGCAGCGCGGGTCGCGAGCACAAGCGCGTATCGCTATCGGGCAAACGCTGGCTTTCTAACCGGGATGGTCATGGCCGCAACGCCGACCACGACAAAACCCATGCCCAGCCATGCCGTCGGCCCCAGGCTTTCGCCGAGGAAGACAGCACCGATGCCGACGCCGATCGGCACGCGCAGATAGGCCTGCGACGTCGTGCCGACCGAGCCCAGCGTGTGGATGAGCCGGAAATAGATGACGAAGGCGAGCGCCGTCGAGAACACCGACAGGCCGAGCAGCGCCAGAATCGATGCCGTCGAGGGCGCGAGCGTCCACGGATGGTCGACCACCAGGCTGAGCGGCACCAGCATGACCGCGCCGCACAGCATCGAGCCTGCCGCCGGCAGCATCGGATCGAGGCCCTTGAAGCCACGGCCGAAGATCGCGGCAGCGGCGTAAGAGATCGTTGCGACGACGATGGCGATTTGCGCCCACAGTTCGTGACCGAGACCACCCAGTGCCTCGGTGCCGACGATGAAACAGATGCCGGCAATGCCCGCTCCGACACCGATCAGTTTGCGCACCGTAACCGGCTCATGGCGGGTGATGAGCGCGGTGAAAACGAAAGTGAAGATCGGCGAGGTGGAATTGAGGATGGTGGCGAGGCCGGCATCGACCGAGCGCTCGGCCGCGGCGATCAGCGTAAACGGTATGACGCTGTTGAGGCAGGCCTGGAAGGCGAAGCGGCGCCACGTGGCCGCATCGCGCGGCATGGCGAGCCCGCGCCAGCGGATGATGGCGAACAGGATGCCGCCGGCGATCAAGGTGCGGGCGGCGATGAAGGTGACCGGCGGGATCGTTTCGACGCCGATCTTGATGAAGGTGTAGGAAGCGCCCCACAGCACGGCCAGCACGCCGAGCAATGCCAGGTCGGTTGTCGTGTCGTTTTTGGTCGGCCCGTTCTTTGCAGACATGGGGACTGGCTCGCCCTTCGAGAGATGATCGGCAGAGCCAGCTTGTAAGCGACACCCGGAAGAAATGTTTCGGCCACGATCGAATTGTCGTAGCACCTGGCTTGTCTCGCTCCAGGGTGTGTTGCAATTCAGGTCAGGCCGGCATCACCTGAATCTCAACATACCCTAGGCAAAGCCGTCGCGAATCGCTAAACCCGCGCCCGGCCAGCGTGGCAAGAAGCCGGCTCGGGTTTTTGGCGGAGATATTGATGCCGGATTATGACGTGCTTTGCATCGGCAATGCCATTGTCGACATCATCGCCCAGTGCGAGGAGGAATTCCTCGAGACCAACGGCATCATCAAGGGCGCGATGAACCTTATCGACACGCAGCGCGCCGAACTGCTCTACAGCCGCATGGGCCCGGCGATCGAGGCCTCCGGCGGCAGCGCCGGCAACACGGCGGCCGGCGTCGCCTCCTTCGGCGGACGCGCCGCCTTCTTCGGCAAGGTTTCCAACGATGCGCTGGGCGATATCTATGCGCATGACATCCATGCCCAGGGTGTCGCCTTCGACACCAAACCGCTCAAGGGCGAACCGCCGACGGCGCGCTCGATGATCTTCGTCACGCCCGACGGCGAGCGTTCGATGAACACCTATCTCGGCGCCGCCATCGAACTCGGCCCGGAGGATGTCGAGGCCGACAAGGCCTCCGGCGCGAAAGTCACCTATTTCGAAGGCTATCTGTGGGATCCGCCGCGCGCCAAGAAGCGATCCGGCAGACGGCGAAGCTGGCGCACGCGGCGGGCCGCGAGGTTTCGATGACGCTGTCGGATTCGTTCTGCGTCGACCGCTACCGCGACGAATTCCTCGACCTGATGCGCTCCGGCACGGTCGACCTCGTCTTTGCCAACAGCCACGAGATCAAGTCGCTCTACCAGACATCGTCCTTCGACGAGGCGCTGGGCAAGATCCGCAAGGACTGCAGAATGGCCGCCGTGACGCGGTCCGAAAAAGGCTCGGTCATCGTGCGCGGCGACGAGACCGTGGTCGTCCAGGCGACGGCGATCCGGGAACTGGTCGACACGACCGGCGCCGGCGATCTCTACGCCGCCGGCTTCCTGCATGGCTACACGCAAGGCCGCGACCTCAAGACCTGCGGCGACCTCGGCTCGCTGGCCGCCGGCCTGGTGATCCAGCAGATCGGCCCAAGGCCAAGGCAGAATCTGCGCCGCGAGGCGGAACTGGCCGGGTTGCTGTAGGGACAACTGCTGATCTCCCCCCTTGTGGGGGAGATCAGCAACTTCACCGTCGCGTGATTGTCACATATCGCTCCTACACGAAATCGAGAGCGTCCCGTGACTGACATTTCGGGGCGCCCGCAGTTCAGATGGGATGTTGAAAAATGCAAGACAGCAAGCTGTCGGGCGGCGCGATCCGTTGCCGCCATGATTTCCGTTTTCCGCACTAGCAATTCAGCAATCGGCCGCGGCTGAGGGAGCGCGCGCGGCCGGAAGCAGATGCATGAGCAGATTTCAGACAACCGGTCTTAGACAGGACGACTTCGCTGATATGGTCGCGGAGGACGTCGAACGCGCGCTTGCCCATTATGACGAGGCCATCAACCAATCCACCGTGGTCTCGGTCGGCAAGATCGCCGGCAGCATAGCATCCGCCGTCACCTTGCTGTCGCCGAAGCACCAGCGCGCCATCGACGCCATCCATGCCGATCTTCCCGGCCTTGCCTCGAAATTCGTGCGCGCGCTGGCGGCGGAAGCCGCGCGCCGCAGCGAAGCCGGCACTGCCGGGACCACAAATCCGTCGACGGCTTTGCTGGCCGATGAGCCGCTTCCGCCGTCGCCGCAGTCCGACGACCTCGAATCGATGCTGATCGAGGACTGGGCCGGCCGCGTCGCCGGCTCGACCTATCTGGAAGAAAATTTGCGCATCGCCCGCTCGACCCTGCATCGCTGGCAAAGGCGCGGCGACGTCATCGCCTTGCGCAAGGGCGGGCGCAAGCACGTTTTCCCCTTGGCGCAATTCGTCGACGGCAGGCCGGTGGCCGGCATCAGCGACGTGCAGTCTCTGATCGGCAATCCGAGGCTGGCCTGGCTGTGGCTGACGCGGCCGGCCGCGCAGCTCGACGGCCGCATTCCGATCGACCTGCTGCGGCAGGACCAGATCGAGAAGGTCGTCGAGGCGGCGCGGGTATTCGCGCCGGACTGAAGCCGGCGCGCACCCTCCGGGCTAGCCTTTCTTCTCCGCAAGCAGGCCAAGATAGTGCTGCAGCACTGCGGCACCGGCGATCGACGTGACGTCGGCATGGTCATAGGCCGGCGCCACCTCGACGACATCTGCGCCGACGATATCGAGCGAGCCCAGACGCCGCAGGATCATCAGCGCCTCGCGTGACGACAGACCACCGGCGACCGGCGTGCCGGTGCCCGGCGCAAAGGCCGGGTCGAGGCAGTCGATGTCGAAGGTCAGATAGGTCCTGGCATCGCCGACACGCGCCTTGATGCGTTCGACAACGCCGGCCACGCCGAGCTCGGCGACATCCTCGCCATGCAGGATTTCGAGGCCGCAGCTGTCCGGCGCATGCGTGCGGATGCCGACCTGGATCGAGCGCTCCGGCAGGATCAGGCCCTCGGCAACCGCCCTGGCGACGAACGAGCCATGGTCGATGCGCTTCTCCTCGTCGAGCCAGGTGTCCTGGTGGGCGTCGAACTGGACCAGCGCCAGCGGCCCATACTTCTTCGCATGCGCCCTGAGCAGCGGCCAGGTGACGTAATGATCGCCGCCGATGGACAGCAGCGTGACGCCGGCATCGACGACCTCACTGGCCTGCGCCTCGATCTGCCAAGGGGTTTCGTCATGCCGGCCGAAATCGAGGCCGCAATCGCCGTAGTCGATGACCGCCAGCTTTTCGAACGGATCGGCGCGGAAAGGATATTGAGGATCGCCTTCCAGAATGGCCGAGGCGCGCCGCACGCCTTGCGGGCCGAAGCGGGCGCCCGGCCGGTTGGACACGGCGGCGTCGAACGGAATGCCCCACACGGCGACATCGACGCCGTCGAGGTTGCGGGTCAGCCGCCGGCGCATGAAGGACAGCACGCCGCCATAGACCGGCTCGTGCGAGCCGCCATAGATGTTCTTGCCGAAAACGGCATCGTCGGTCTGGCGCGAACGTGGCAGGGATTCAAGCATATCGATCACATCTTTTCTGGAGTGGGGGCCAAAGCAGGCCGGGGGTCAGTTGGTTCCGGTGGTGAAGCCGGTCCACAGCCGCGTGACCAGGCGCAGCGATTTCTGGTCCCGCGGCTGGGCGGCGAACAGATGCTTCATCGTCTCTTTGGAGAGATAGATGTCGGGATTGTCGCGAACGGTCTCGTCGATCATCGGCGCCGCCGCCTCGACCGCGTTCGGGTAGAGCGTCGCATTGGTGAAGCGGGCGGCGATTTCCGGCTTCATCAGGAAATCCAGGAACGCTTCGGCGTTTTCGGGGTGCGGCGCATCGACCGGGATGGTGATGACGTCGAAGAAGATTTCCGTGCCTTCCCTGGGGATGAAATAGCCGATATCGGCGCCGCTTTTGGCGTCCACCGCCTTGGTCGCCGCGCCGATCGCGTCGCCGCTCCAGCCAAGCGCCAGGCAGAGATCGCCGGCCGCCATCTCGCTCATGATCGAACCGGATTTGAAATGCCTGATGTAAGGCTTGATCGCGGTCAGCAGATCGGCTGCCTTCCTGATCTCGCTCTCATCGGTCGAGAACGGGTTAAAGCCGAGATAGTTGAGCGCGATCGACATCACGCCCTCAGGGGAATCGACCATGGCGATGCCGCAATCCTGGAATTTTCGCGCCACCTCCGGCTTGAAGATCATGTCGAGGCTGTTGAGCGGGGCGTCCTTCATCCGATCGGCAATCCTAGCCTTGTTGTAGATGATGCCCGTCGTGCCATAGGCATAGGGCACCGCGTAGGCGTTGCCCGGATCCTGCCTGGCCAGGAAGGCCATGATGTCGGGATTGAGACCGCCGGCGTTGGGGAGCTTTGCCTTGTCGAGTTTCTGGATGGCGCCGGCCTTGATGTACTGGCCGACGATCGATGCGCCCGGCATGATCAAATCATAGCCGGAGCCCCCGGTCAGCGCCTTGGTCGTCAGCATCTCGACGGCATCGAACGTGTCGTAGACGACCTTGATGCCGGTCTGTTTCTCGAATTGCGCGATCGTGTCGGCCGGCACGTAATCGTACCAGAAGTAGATGTTGACGGTCTTGTCCTCGCCGGCCCGGGCACTCCCCGTCAGCGCGCAGGCGGACAGGGCGATCATCGATGCGGCAAGGGTGACAAGATGGCGCATGGCGCGGTCTCCCAGGGGTTCGGATCGCGCGAGAATTGCTGGTTCGGCACAGTCCGACAAACGGCATTTCTGTCCGCCATACTTGACAAAAACTCATCTGAAGTTTTGTCTCATGCCCCATGAAGCTGCCTTCGTTGAATGCGATCCGGGCTTTCGAAGCGGCGGCGCGCCTGCACAGCTTCAAGGAGGCCGCCGACGAGTTGCGGCTGACGCCCTCGGCGGTGAGCCGGCATATCCGTTCGCTGGAACAGGCGTTGGGCATCGAGCTGTTCGAGCGCGGCATCCGCCAGGTGACGCTGGTGCCGAAAGCCACCCATTTTGCCCGCCGGCTGTCCACCGCCTTCAGGTCGATCGAGGCGGCCACCGAAGAGATGGGCAGCCATGGCCGCCCCGTTGCCGCCAAGCGCGCTTCGCTGTCGATCAACGCCACCTTCATGAACCTGTGGCTCGCCGACCGCCTGCCGCGTTTTCGCACGGCGAACCCGGATTTCGAACTCGACGTGTCGATCCATGACGATCAGAACCGGGGCGGCAATCCAAGCGCCGATCTGCGCGTGCTGTTCACCGCCGATGCCGGCAATGCGGACTATTTGCAGCTCGTGTCACTGGTGATCTTTCCCGTCTGCGCGCCAGCCCTGCTTGCCGGTCCGAATGCGCTGAGGACACCGGCCGATCTCGCCGGGCAGAGGCTCCTGCACGAGAACACCACCGCCTGGTGGGAGGAATGGTTCGAGACCGAAGGCCTGAAGGTCGACGCGAAATCGGGTCCGATCTTCCATGACCCGGCGCTGGCCGTGCGCGAGGCGGTCAATGGCGGCGGCGTCGCGCTGGTCGACAACGTCATGGCGCAGGACCTGCTGGCCAGCGGCCAGCTGGTGGCACCGTTTCCCGTCAGGCACGCGATTCCCGAAAGCTATTGCCTGCAGCAGAAGCCGGGCCATCGCGGCTCGGCCGGCATCAAGCGGTTCCGCGAGTGGCTATTGGCGGAGATCGGCAGCCACAAGCAGGCGATGGGCCTGGTCTGAGGGCTTTGCAGGCCTCTTACGGCCCTAGGCAGTCTTGCGAAGGTGAGGCCCCGACGATGGCTGTTGCGGCGTCATTTCGCTGGCGGTGACCAACCGATTGCGGCCGCTCTTTTTGCCGATGTACATCAGCCGGTCGGCGAGCGCGATCAGCGCTTCGCAATCGCCGGCTTCCGCCGGATACATGGCGACGCCAACGGTGCAGCCGACCTGGATGGCGCCATTGGGTGTGGGAACCTTGATCCGCAACCTTTCCAGGATGCGTTCGGCGACGCGTACGGCCTTCAGCTGTGCCAGATCGGTGTCGGCCGAGAACAGGAAGGCAAACTCGTCACCGCCAAGCCGGGCGACGAAATCGGCGCTGCGCAGGATCGAGCGAAGCTGGCTCGACACACGCTGCAGCAGCGCATCGCCGGCCTCATGGCCAAGCGTGTCGTTGACTTCCTTGAACCGGTCGAGGTCGATGAACAGCAGTCCGGCTGCCTCGCCGGTGGCGCCGCAGCGGGCGACCACCGATTTGAGCTCGTTGTGGAAGGCACGCCGGTTGGGCAGGTCGGTCAAGGCATCGTGGTTGGCCGAATGGTCGCTCTGTTGCTTCGCCACCTCGATCTCGCGCTTTTGCGCCGACAGTTCCTCATTGGCCGTCTTCAGGTCCAGGAGCAGATGGGCGTTGAGGTCCTCGACCACCTTGCGGTCGCTGATGTCGACGACGAAACCTTCCAGGAATTCGAGTTCGCCGGCTTCGTCCCAGACACCGCCGCCGATCTCGCGGACCCAGAGCGGTTCGCCGACCCGGGGCACGATGCGGTAGTCGACGTTCCAGTTGCAGCGCGCCTCGAGCGCGGCATCGACGGCGGCGTAGACCGAGGGCAAGTCATCCGGGTGGATGGCCGAGACATAGTCGCGCACCGCGTTGTGAATGAAATCGCTCGGCCGATAACCGCTGACGGTGAAAATGCCGTCGCTGATATAGAGCATGGTGTAGGACGCGTCGTTGCGGCAACGGTAGAGATAACCGTCCATGCGGCCGGTGATGCTGAGCAAAGCATCCAATCGCTCGTCGTGGTAGGCTCGCTCGCCGACCACGGATACAGAAACTCCGTCATGCTTCATGGCCGCACCCCCATTTGGCGGTCTGAGCGCGCCGTGGATGCCGTTACGGCATGCGGCAAGAGCTTCCCTATATCAGCTGAATCTTATCAATATGTTATGGGGGCTGACGGCGTTTTGAGCATCGCCGCGTTTCGAAGAGCTAGATCGTTGGCTCGCGCGTCAGTTGCGCGAACTGTTCGTCACATGCCCGCCGTACAGGCCGCGATTGCCGCCATGTTGATGAAATCGAGCTGCCAATTGAATTGGCAGAAGAATCGGCAGAAACTTAGAATAAGAAACCCCAAAATTCACCGCCAATTGAAAGCGCCATGAAGAAATATACTGTCAATTTCGCGCCTCTCAAAATGGTGGGGGAAACTTCGGTACTGGTTGGTCGCCAGCCCTATGAGCGCGATAAATTAGATGCTCTTCGCAACGAGTTTCGTGAAACGCATGTTTTCCGGCGTGATGGAACAGACGATATCATTCTCGACGTTCCGGTTGTTGCGGGCCAAAAACCCATTGGCAACATTCAGGAAGAAATTGACCTCGAAAAAAATCAAAAGCTTTGGCCGCCGTTACTATCAGCAGCGCTTGTTAGAGCCTTTAGCGGGGTCAGGGACATTCTCTCTGACAGGCCGGTAAGCGTTATCGGCGCTGCATCGCGAGGCTTCGTCCTGCACGCCGATCTGCCGCAATGGATGCAAAGGCGCACACAGCTGCGCTTCGACACACGGACAATTTATTCGAGCGACAAGCGAACGCTGGGCCTTGTATGCGAGGCGCGCATCAAGAACCTTATTCAAGGAACTTGCGCCGAACTCATGGCCCTCGGCATCTCGCCTCTTGGGAGATATGTACAAATAGAAGAGCCTAACTATGACCCTCGACTAATGAATAGGCGACGACTGGTTGGTAAGGTGACCGCGATCAGCGGTGAAAATCTCGTACTCGATGATCACATCGAAGGATACTCGACAGTCCCAGCCGCTTTAGCTTTCCTTGAAGCTCGAGGTGAAATATTTGACCAATGCGTCAATCGTATACTTGGTATCAATGCATCATCAGTACTGACGAAAGCTGACGCTGCTGCAGATTTGTTTCATTCAGGACCCGGACGAAAGGAGCAAATCGAAGAGGCGCTGAAATATCTGCGCGAAAAAGTTCCGATCGAACCGATCCCCGGGGCGAGATTTGTGATTGGCCCAATGTTCTCTTCAGGCGACAGCGGTTTTCCTGTCACTGAGACGATTCCGAAACCGATCTTGGTTTTTGACCCGAGCGGGACGCGCAAGGACGATTGGAACGAACGCGGCATTAAAAAAACGGACCATACGATCAACGAACATTCAGCCCAAAGCAGTTGAGGATCGCGGTAATCTGCCAGGCCAGACACGAAGGCCAGGTCGACCGGTTCATTGCGAAGTTTCTGGACGGCATGCCCGACGTTTTGACCGGACAAAACCGTACCGCTCGCTACGGCGACGGATTCTCGCGTCGGTTTGCGCTCGAAAAACCTAGCGTAACGTTCTTCACCGCCACGAGCGCGAAGGCTGACGACTACTTAACGGCGAGCCGAGCAGCGCTAACACTTGCGACCGATGAGGGATTCAAATGGAATTTGGCTCTCATTCAAATCGAGGAGGAGTTCAAGACCTTCGATGACGATTCGAATCCCTATTACGCCACAAAATCCGTATTCCTGAAGCGCGACGTTCCTGTTCAGAGTGTACGCCTCGAAACAATGGATCAAGCGGACAGCCAACTGGTTTTCTCGATGAATCACATGAGCCTTGCCACCTATGCCAAACTAGGCGGCACTCCTTGGCTCTTGGCCTCGCAACAGACCGTGGCACACGAACTGGTGATTGGTTTGGGGTCGCATTCGGTCGCTAACAGCCGCGTTGGCTCATTACAAAGATTTGTCGGCATTACGACGGTCTTCTCAAGTGATGGAAGCTACCTCCTTAGCGACCGCACAGCCGTGGTCCCGTACGAGGAATATGCTGGCGCCCTGTACGAAACGCTAAAACGGTCGATCACGACTGTTCGCAAGCAGGACAATTGGCGGAGTACCGACAAAGTTCGACTTGTATTTCATATGTTCAAGCCTCCCAAGGACACTGAGGCAGAAGCTATTAAACGAACGGTGGACGACTTAGAGTTAGAGAATGTCACTTTTGCATTCGTGCATATAGCGCCGAGCCATCCATACCTTATCTTTGACAACACCCAGAAAGGCATTGGGTACCGAGACCCAAAGAAGGGCGTTCTCGGTCCTGCGCGTGGTCTTCATCTCAAGCTGGGTGACTACGAATCCTTGATCGTATTTTCTGGTGCGTCTGAGCTTAAGCAAGTGGGCGATGGGATGCCACGGCCTTGCCTCCTGAAACTCCACCGGCTGTCGACCTTTACCGATATGACCTATCTTGCTCGTCAAGCTTTTGAATTTTCGGGGCATTCGTGGCGCATGCTATCTCCCGAATCGTTCCCAATCACCATTCGCTACTCAGATCTCATTGCGGAGCGCCTCGCTGGCTTAAGCGCCGTGGCAGGCTGGGATGCCGAAGCTGTAAGGTTCGGGCAAATTGGTCGAACATTGTGGTTTCTGTAGACGATGATTAGCTTGACGGACATACGCGCTACGCTGCTAAGGCAGGTTGGAATCAGTAACAACCTACCTTGTCATGTCGGCGCATTCGGAGCTTGGATCCGGTCTGATGAGCTCTCGCTCAGAAAGTACATCGAGGAAGTATCTAGCCTAACCGGACAGATGCGTCATCCGGAACATGTAGCAGCGCTTGGCTATGGCGCTGCGAGCGCATTGCTTACTCCGCAAGAAACCCAATTGATGCACGACGAAATCGCTCACTTAAGCGGCCGCTCCTTCTTTGTTCCAGGTCGGCCATTGCGATTTGAAGTAGACGGAATTGCGCTTCTTGGAGTCTCGCTCGGCGTTGCGACCGGTGTCGAGGATCACCAATGGCTAGAGGATCTGCTGAAACGGTCCACAAATGAAGTTTCTAGCGACCCTTGGCAACTCGGGCTGGTTAGAGCAGCACGCCTTAGCATTGGCGAGGCCGAGATGAGGATCGTACCCGCTGACCTTGCGGTAGCCTTTGTAGCTAAGGGCATTGGCAAGCTCCATAGCGATGACCTTGAGAACGGCTGGAATATGACGGCGAAGTTTGAACCGCATGGCTCCGGCCCCGCACGAGACGCGGCTCGACTCGCCTTGTTTGAATATACTCTTACGAGATCTAGTCATATTGCGGTTGCAACAATGACGAGAGGAGACCTGATCGTCCTGCTGGAACGAATTTCGCGCTCCATGCGCCTTTGGACATTTGAGTTAGCAAAACGTACTCCAAATTCGGCAATAGCAAAATGGGATATTGAGAACGAGTATCATGTTCAGAACTTGCTTTGGGCGATACTGGCACCAGTTCTGTCCGATCTTGAGGACGAAGAGAATCTACCGTCAATAGGGCATAAGAACCCACGAGCAGACTTGGGTATTCCATCCCTACGGACTATCATCGAAGTCAAGTTTATGCGAAAAGCGGGGCAACGGGCCTGCGCTGAGATCATCGAAGAAATGCTGAGATCATCGAAGAAATAGGGGCCGATGCGAGTCTCTATCTGAGCAAGCCGACCACATACGACAATATCGTTGTTTTCATCTGGGACGACTGTGCTCAGACCGAGCAGCATGATGAGTTGAGAGCGGGGCTTGAGGCCATCAGAGGGGTATCGGCAGCCATCATCTTGCCGCGCCCGTTAAAGATGCAACGTAAGTGACGTTCCTCAAGTCCCCGCCGTATAAGCCGCAATCGCCGCCATGTTCACAATATCGCTGTCCTTGGCATTCAGCGAAACGATCTGCACTGGCTTGTTCAGCCCCACCAGCAGCGGGCCGATCACCGTCGAGCCGCCGAGTTCCTGCAGCATCTTGGTCGAGATCGAGGCTGAGTGGAACGCCGGCATGATCAGTACATTGGCCGGGCCGGTCAGCCTGATGAACGGATATTGCGACATGGCCCGCGCGTTGAGCGCAACGTCGGCGGCCATTTCGCCGTCATACTCGAAATCGACGCGGCGCTTGTCGAGGATGCGCACGGCTTCCTGGACACGCTCGGAGCGCTCGCCCTGCGGATGGCCGAAGGTGGAATAGGCGAGCATGGCGAGCCTCGGCTCATAACCCATGCGGCGGGCGAAGCCTGCCGCTTCCTCGGCGATGTCGGCGATCTGCTCGGCGTTGGGCATATCGTGCACGGCGGTGTCGGCGACGAGCACGGTCTTGCCCCGCGCCAGCACGATCGACACGCCGATGACGCGGTGGCCGGGCTTGGCGTCGATGACGCGGCGGATGTCGTCGAGCGCGGTCGAGTAGTTGCGGGTCACACCGGTGACGATGCCATCGGCATCGCCTAGCGCCACCATGCAGGCGGCGAAGTGGTTGCGGTCGTTGTTGATCAGGCGCTGGCAGTCACGGAACAGGAAGCCTTTGCGCTGCATGCGTTCGTAGAGATAGTCGGTGTAGATGCCGTTGCGGCGCGACAGCCGGGCATTGATGATCTCGATGCCTTGCTTGTTCAGGTCGATGCCGGCGTGCTTGGCGTTTTCCTTGATGACATCGTCGCGGCCGAGCAGGATGGCGGTGCCGAGCTTCTGGTTCACATAGGAGACGGCGGCGCGCATCACCTGCTCCTCTTCGCCCTCGGCGAAGACGATGCGCTTGGGCTGGCGCCGCACGCGGTCGTAGATGCGCTGCAGGGTCGAGGCGATCGGGTCGCGGCGGGCCGACAGTTCCTGCGCGTAGCGGTCGAGATCGAGGATCGGCTTGCGGGCGACGCCCGACTCCATCGCCGCCTTGGCCACGGCAAGAGGAATTGCCGAGATCAGGCGCGGGTCGAACGGCACCGGGATGATGTAGTTGGGGCCGAATTTCGGCCGGTTGCCCTGATAGGCGGCGGCGACATCGTCGGGCACGTCCTTGCGCGCCAGTTCGGCGAGCGCACGTGCCGCGGCGATTTTCATGTCGTCATTGATGGTGGTTGCCCTGACATCCAGCGCGCCGCGGAAGATGTAGGGGAAGCCGAGCACGTTGTTGACCTGGTTCGGATAGTCCGAACGGCCGGTCGCCATGATGGCATCGGTGCGGATTTCGGCCACTTCCTCCGGCGTGATCTCGGGATCCGGATTGGCCATGGCGAAGATGATCGGGTTCTTGGCCATCGACTGCACCATGGCGGTGGTCAGTGCGCCCTTGGCCGAGAGGCCGAGGAAGACATCGGCGCCGTCGAGCGCCTCGGCGAGGCTGCGCGCTTCGGTCTTGACCGCATGCGCAGACTTCCACTGGTTCATGCCTTCGGTGCGGCCCTGGAAGACCACGCCCTTGGTGTCGCACAAGGTGATGTTTTCCGGCGCGAAACCCATCGCCTTCATCAGCTCGATGCAGGCGATGCCGGCGGCACCGGCGCCATTGCAGACCATTTTCGTGGTCTTCATGTCGCGGCCGGTGATTTCCAGCGCGTTGATCAGGCCGGCGGCCGAGATGATGGCGGTGCCGTGCTGATCGTCGTGGAAGACCGGGATGTCCATCAATTCGCGAAGCCGCTGCTCGATGATGAAGCACTCCGGCGCCTTGATGTCTTCCAGGTTGATGCCACCGAAGGACGGGCCAAGGAAGCGCACGCAGTTGATGAACTCGTCGGCGTCTTCGGTGTCGACCTCGAGGTCGATGGAATCGACATCGGCGAAGCGCTTGAACAGCACCGCCTTGCCTTCCATCACTGGCTTGGAGGCCAGCGCGCCGAGATTGCCGAGGCCAAGGATGGCGGTGCCGTTGGAGATGACGGCGACCATGTTGCCGCGTGTCGTGTAGTCGAAGGCGCGGCTGGGTCCTCGGCGATGGCCAGAACAGGAACCGCGACGCCAGGCGAATAGGCGAGGCTCAGATCGCGTTGGGTGGCCATCGGCTTGGTGGCGACGACCTCCAGCTTGCCGGGGCGACCCATGGCGTGGAATTCGAGCGCTTCCTGCGCGCTGACGGACGGACCGCTGTTCTCGGTTTTCCTGGCCATGATATCTTGATTTCCTCACCGGTGCGGCACCCTTGAGCTGGGCACCATGTCTTTTGAGCTTCCGGCTTAAGGCTACAGGTAATTGCTGTAAACCGCCAAGCCCAGCAAAGCAGATTCAAAGCGGATGAAGCTGGTCAGAAGCCGCCACCGGTTACACCGACAGCCTTTAGTTCACGCGCATGCTGGCGTGCCGTCATCCATCGCCGCAACGACCCGGTCCCGGGAAAAGGCCATTGCGAAAGCGGAGGCTCCTTGCTTCCCATACGCTCGCGCAGTCCCGACAGGAACGCCATCAGTTCCAGCCGCTGCGGCCGCACCTTCGCCAGCGTGCGACCGCGGATTTCCTCGCGCGGAATGGCACGGTCGCGCAGGGTTTCGACAGCGCGCCGGATCGCTGCCGGCTCGGGCTCGACGATGATGCAATAGTCAGGATCGAAATAGACGTCGCGGCCGCCGATGCTTGGCGTGCTGACCACTGGCAATCCGGCCAGCAGATATTCCATGCTTGCACACATCGCCCCCTCCGCCGCCGACAGGCAAAGCCCGACAGCGGACTGGTTGTAGACCAGATTGACTTGCTCCGGTGTCAGCCGGCCAGTCAGACCATTGACGATCGGGTTGGCGATGCGATGCAGCGGCGACTGCGCCTGCAGGCGCCTCAAAAAGGCGCGGTCGCCAGCCGGCGGCAACTCGCCTATCGAGATGGCGATGTGGATCAGCCTTTCGATGTCAAAGGCGAGATAATGGCGCTTGGTGTTCGAGATGCGGCCGTTATAGACGGCGTCGAATTCGACGGGGACATCCGGCAACGGCCGAAAGATGTCCTCCGAAACCATCAGATTATGGTTGGAGAAGATAGCGGTGCCACCGACCGCGGTGACCAGTCGACACTCCTCCTCGGTGTTGCAGAGAAAGATCAGCTCGTGCAGCGGGAAACGCTGACGGTACCAGGCAAGATCCTCGCCCAATCTCGCGATGACGTGCGGCCGTTCGAGCGTCCAGCACGGCATCAACAGGAATGCGGCGCGGCGCGCGGCCAAGTGACGGCCGATCGTGGCTATCGAATCGAGCGGCCGTTGGCCGCCGATCGGCATGTAGACCAGCAGCGGATCATAGCTAAGCACATAGACCGCGACTTTCATGCCTCCGTCGAGGCCGGACAGCGGGCCGCGCGTGGGAAGCAGGAACGGCAAGCGCTTGTGTAGCGATTGGTTGAGACGGCCGAGCCTATGGCCGGCACGCCGCCTGAGGCGGTCGAACGGCGAGCCGGCCGCCCCAACCATCTCCTCGTATGATTCCTGACCAAGCCTGTCCATCGACCGCATCCCATCGAACCTGTTGGATGATTATGCCGGCCGCCGTTCCACTTGCAATGCCGACCCGCTATGTCCGCCAATGACGGCAATGGCGCGGTCTTCCCCTGCTTTTCGAAGCCTCCGGCATTAAACCCGGCCACCACATCTGCTAGCGTGCCCGGCCATGAACATGCACAGCCCGAACGAGCCCGACGCCCCTGAGGTAATTACGCCGCCACAGCCCGGCACTGCCGCCGTCACGCCGATGATGGAGCAGTTCATCGAGATCAAGGCGGCGAACCCGGACTCGCTGCTGTTCTACCGCATGGGCGATTTCTACGAACTGTTCTTCGACGATGCCGAGAAGGCAAGCCGGGCGCTGGGCATCGTCTTGACCAAGCGCGGCAAGCACCAGGGCCACGACATCCCGATGTGCGGCGTGCCGGTGCATGCGGCTGACGACTATCTGCAAAAGCTGATCGGCCAGGGGTTCCGCGTCGCGGTGTGCGAGCAGATCGAAGACCCGGCCGAAGCCAAGAAGCGCGGCGGAAAATCGGTGGTGCGCCGCGACGTGGTGCGGCTGGTGACGCCGGGCACCATCACCGAGGACAAATTGCTGGCGCCGTCGGAATCGAGCTTCCTGATGGCGCTGGGGCGGGTGAAGGGCGGCAGCGACCATTCCTTCGCAATTGCCTGGATCGACATCTCGACCGGCGCCTTCCGCGTTGCCGAGACCACGGCCGACCGGTTGCTCGCCGACATCTTCCGTGTCGATCCGCGCGAGCTGATCGTCGCCGAGCCGGTGTTCCACGATCCCGAGCTGAAGCCGATGTTCGACGTGCTCGGCCGCGTCGCCAATCCGCAGCCGCCGTCGCTGTTCGATTCGGCTTCGGCCACGGGGCGCATCGCGCGCTTCTTCGATGTGGCGACGCCGGACAGTTTCGGCACGTTTTCGCGCGCCGAACTGTCGGCGATCTCGGGCGCCATCGCCTATGTCGAGAAGACGCAGAAGGCCGAGCGTCCGCCACTGTCGCGTCCCGAACGCGAGGAGCAGGGCTCGACCCTGTTCATCGATCCGGCGACGCGCGGCAATCTCGAACTCTTGCGCACGCTGTCGGGCAGCCGCGAAGGTTCGCTGTTCAAGGCGATCGACCGCACGGTGACCGGGGGCGGCGCAAGGCTGCTCGCCGACCGGCTGATGGCGCCGCTGACCGACCCGGCGGCGATCGGCGCGCGCCTCGACTCGGTGTCGTTCTTCCGCTCCGAAACCCGGCTCTGCCAAGCGGTGCGGACGAGCCTGAAGAGCGTCGCCGACATGCCGCGCGCTTTGTCCAGGCTGGCGCTCAACCGCGGCGGCCCGCGCGACCTCGGCGCGCTGCGCGCCGGCTTCGAGGCTGCAGCTGCCATCGCCGGAATCTTTGCCGCGACCGCCCTGCCCCAGGAATTGGCCGGCGCAATGGCCGCTATCCAGGCGCTGCCCCAGGCGCTTGCCCAGCACCTGATGCAGGCGCTCGGCGAGGAACTGCCGCTGTTGAAGCGCGACGGCGGCTTCGTCCGTGGCGGCTACCATGGCGAGCTCGACGAGATGCGGGCGTTGCGCGACGAGTCGCGAAAAGTGATCGCCGGGCTGGAGCGCTCGCTGATCGAGGAGACCGGCATCCGCTCGCTAAAAATCCGGCACAACAATGTGCTCGGCTACTACATCGAGGTGACGGCGAATCACCACGCGATCATGACGGGCAGCGACGGCGCCAAGGCGCGCTTCATCCACCGCCAGACCATGGCCAACGCCATGCGCTTCACCACCACCGAACTTGCCGAGCTCGAGACCAAGATCGCCAATGCCGCCGACCGGGCGCTGAGCATCGAACTGGCGGCCTTCGATGCGCTGACGGCGGAAGCCGTCGGCGAGGCGGAAAAAATCCGCGCCGGCGCCGACGCGCTCGCCGTGATCGACGTGTCGGCGGCGCTCGCCCTGCTTTCGGAAAGCGAGGCCTGGTGCCGGCCGGTGGTGGATTCTAGCCTCGCCTTCGAGATTTCCGGCGGCCGGCATCCGGTGGTCGAACAGGCGCTGCGCCGCTCCGGCGAAGGCCCGTTCGTCGCCAATGACTGCGACCTCTCACCGGAGGGCAGCGCCAAGAACGGCGCGATCTGGCTGCTGACCGGCCCGAACATGGGCGGTAAATCGACATTCCTCAGGCAAAACGCGCTGATCGCCATCCTGGCCCAGACCGGCTCTTCGTGCCGGCGACGTCGGCCCATATCGGCGTCGTCGACCGGCTGTTCTCGCGCGTCGGCGCCTCGGACGATCTGGCGCGCGGCCGCTCGACCTTCATGGTCGAGATGGTCGAGACGGCGGCGATCCTCAACCAGGCCGGCGAACGGGCCCTGGTGATCCTGGACGAGATCGGCCGCGGCACCGCCACCTTCGACGGCCTGTCGATCGCCTGGGCGGCGGTCGAATATCTGCATGAGAAGAACCGCTGCCGGGCGATCTTCGCCACCCATTTCCACGAAATGACCTCGCTCGCCGGCAAGCTGGCGCGGCTTCACAACGTCACCATGCGGGTCAAGGAATGGGAAAGCGACGTCGTCTTCCTGCATGAGGTCGGCAAGGGCGCGGCCGACCGTTCCTATGGCGTGCAGGTGGCGCGGCTTGCCGGCCTGCCGGAAGCGGTGGTCGACCGGGCTAAGGAAGTGCTGCACCAGTTGGAGGAAGGCGAGGTTTCCGGCAAGACCAACCGGCTGGTCGACGACCTGCCGCTGTTTTCCGTGGCTGTGAAGCGGGAAATGCCGAAGCCGGTGAAGAACGACGCGCTCGGCGCCGCGCTGGGCGACATCAACCCTGACGAGATGACGCCGCGGGAGGCGCTGGAAGCGCTGTACCGGCTGAAGGGGCTTGCGGGGAAATAATTTTGCCATCCTGGCGGCGGCGCCGGAACCGCCAATCTCCCCCCTCGTGGGGGAGATGTCCGGCAGGACAGAGGGGGGGCGTCGTAGAGTGCTGACCCTGCTTAACTTGCCCTCTGACGATGCTCGGCAGAGAATGGCGCGACTAAGCAGTCGTTGTAAGATTGATATGTTGGCGGGACAGCGCCCCCCTCTGCCCTGCCGGGCATCTCCCCCACGAGGGGGGAGATTGGCAGCTTCACCCGCCCCTCAAATCATCTCCAGGCCGCGCTTGCGGGTCGGTGGCGGAAAGCCACGGTCGAGATCGGCGAGGTCTTCACTCGTAAGCTTGATGTTCAGCGCGGCAAAATTCTGGCGCACGTGATCCTGGCTGCTGGCCTTGGGAATGGCGATGACGCCCTCCTGGTGCATCACCCAGGCCAAGGCGATCTGCGCTGCGGTCGCGCCGTGGCGGGCGGCGACGGCATCGAGCCTGGCATTGCGCGCCAGCGCGCCCTGCTCGACCGGCGAATAGGCCATCAGCGGAATGCCGCGCTGCCGGCTCCAGGGCGCGAGATCGAACTCAAGGCCGCGACGGACCAGATTGTAAAGCACCTGGTTGGTCTGGACGTTGCGGCCATTGGCAACGCTGACTAAGTCTTCCATTTCCTCGGTGTCGAAATTGCTGACGCCCCAATGGCGGATCTTGCCGGTCTTCTTCAAGGCCTCGAAGGCCTCGACCGTCTCCGCCAACGGCACGCTGCCCGGCCAATGGAGGAGGTAGAGGTCGATGCGGTCGGTGCGCAGGCGCTTCAGGCTGTTTTCGCAGGCGCGCTGCACGCCCGCGCGCGACGCGTTGGATGGCAGAACTTTCGAGACCAGAAAAGTCTCGTCGCGGCGCCCGGCAATGGCCTCGGCGACGACTTCCTCGGCGCCGCCGCCGGCATACATCTCGGCGGTGTCGATCAACGTGATGCCAAGGTCGAGGCCAAGCTTGAGCGCATCGACCTCGCCAGCACGGCGACGCGAATCCTCGCCCATCTTCCACGTGCCCTGGCCGAGAACAGCAATGGCTTCGCCAGAGGGCAGCGTGGTGGTTCTGATGGTCGATGACATGGCAGGCTCCATTGGAGGCCGGATCGCATCACAGGACAGGCGAGAAATCCAGAGATGTTCTCGCCCAATTCTTCGTCGCGAAGAGGCTCACTTCACCGGATGAGCGGCGAGCCAATCCTGCATCTGCTTGATCTCGGCTTCCTGCGCGGCGATGACGCCTTCGGCCAGCTTGCGGATTTCCGGGTCCTTGCCATTGGCAAGCTCGACCTTGGCCATATCGATGGCGCCCTGATGGTGCGGGATCATGCCGCGGACGAAATCGACATCGGCATTGCCGGTGTATTTGACCATCATGTCTTTGTGCATCTTGTCCATCGCCTTCTTGTAGCCAACGGTGGCAGGGCTTTGCGCACCCATCGCCATGCCGGCCATGTTATGTTTCATCTCTTCGCTCTGCGCCGGAACGCTTTCGAGGAAGACGGCGAGCAGCATTCCGGCCGCCATCAGCAAAAGCACGAGTTTCTTGGCCAAGGTCATTCATGGTCTCCTGTTGCTTGGTTTTCGTATTTGGGGGTTTCGATCAGAGTTTCAACGTCCGCAGCCGCAATGCGTTGGCGATGACGGACACGGAGGACAGGCTCATTGCCGCCGCCGCCAGCATCGGCGACAGAAGCATGCCGGTGAGCGGATAGAGCACGCCGGCGGCGACCGGCACGCCAAGCACGTTGTAGAGGAAGGCGAAGAACAGGTTCTGGCGGATGTTGCCGATCGTCGCCTGGGCGAGCTTACGGGCCCGGACGATGCCGTTGAGGTCACCCTTGACCAAAGTGATGCCAGCGCTTTCGACCGCGACATCGGCGCCGGTCCCCATGGCGATGCCGACATCGGCGCTGGCAAGAGCGGGCGCGTCGTTGACGCCGTCGCCGGCCATGGCAACGCCGGCGCCCTTGCCGCGCAGCTCCTCGACCAGGGCTGCCTTCTGTTCCGGCAGCAGCCCGGCGCGGACCTCATCGATGCCGAGGCTTTTCGCGATCGCCTTGGCGGTGCGCTCATTGTCGCCGGTCGCCATGATGATCCTCAAGCCGCTGTCATGCAGCGCCCGGATCGCCTCGGCAGTGGTCGCCTTGATGGGATCGGCGACGGCGACGATGCCGGCCAGCTTGCCGCCGACGGCCATGAACATCGCCGTCTTGCCATCGCCCTGCAGCGCCTCGACCCTGGCCGACATGGAGATTATGTCGATGCGAAGATCAGCCATCATCGCGGCATTGCCGAGCGCGACGGTCTTGCCCGACACCGTGCCGGAAACGCCCTTGCCGGTCACCGCCTCGAAACCGCTGGCATCCGCCACGGTTACACCGCGCGCCGCGGCGCCTTCGACGATGGCCTCGGCCAGCGGATGCTCCGAGCCCTTCTCCAGGCTCGCGGCGAGCCCCAGCAATTCGTCTTCGGAAAAACCATTGGCGGCGACGACGTCGGTCACTTTCGGCCGGCCCTCGGTCAGCGTGCCGGTCTTGTCGACGATCAGCGTGTCGACGGAGGCAAAGCGTTCGAGCGCGGTGGCTTCCTTGATCAGCACGCCGGCATGCGCCCCGCGCCCGGTGGCGGTCATGATCGACATCGGCGTGGCGAGGCCGAGCGCGCAGGGACAAGCGATGATCAGCACCGAGACCGCCGAGACGACGGCGAAGATCAGGCTGGGTTCCGGGCCGAAGACGGCCCAGGCGATGAACGCCACGATCGCGACAAGGACGACTGCCGGAACAAAATAGAAGGAAACACGGTCGGCCAACCCTTGAATCGGCGCGCGCGAGCGCTGTGCCTTGGCAACGAGTTCGACGATGCGCGCAAGCGTGGTCTCGGCGCCGATCCGCTCGGCGCGCATGATCAGCGAGCCGTTCTTGTTGAGCGTGCCGCCAGTGAGGGCGTCGCCCTCGGCCTTTTCGACCGGCAGCGGCTCGCCCGTGATCATGGATTCGTCGATAGACGAACGGCCCTCGAGCACCGTGCCGTCGACCGGGATGGCGTCGCCTGGCCGGATGCGCAAGCGATCGCCGGCCTTGACGCTGTCCAGCGGCACGTCGGTCTCCGAACCATCTTCGGCGATGCGCCGCGCGGTCTTGGGCGCCAGATCGAGCAGAGCGCGGATCGCCGATCCGGTCTTTTCGCGGGCGCGCAATTCAAGCACCTGGCCGAGGAAGACCAGGGCGACAATGACGGCGGCAGCCTCGAAATAGACCGGCACCGCACCGCCGTGGCTGCGGAATTGATGCGGGAAGATGTCCGGGAAGAGCGTTGCGACGACGCTGTAGAGATAGGCCGCACCGACGCCGAGCGAAATCAGCGTCCACATGTTGGGGCTGCGGTTGACGACCGACTCCCAGCCGCGATGGAAGAAAGGAAAGGCGGCCCACAGCACGACCGGGCTTGCCAGCGCCAGCTCGATCCAGACCTTCGTGCGATCATCGACCAGGCCTTCGAACGTCAGGCCGATCATCGGCGCCATGGCGATGATCAGAAGCGGGATCGACAGGACCGCGCTGACCCAGAACCGCCTGGTGAAGTCGACCAGTTCGGGATTTGGCCCTTCATCGCCTGATGGTACGCCCATCGGCTCCAGCGCCATGCCGCAGATCGGGCAGGAGCCGGGCTTGTCGCGGATAATCTCGGGATGCATCGGGCACGTGTATTGCGTGCCCTTGGGCGCCGGCCTGTCGCTGAGATAGGTTTGCGGTGCCGCCTCGAATTTCACCTGGCAGCCGGCGGAACAGAAATAGAAGCCCTGGCCTTCATGGCGGACGAAGTGCCTGGCCGTGGCGCGGTCGACGCTCATGCCGCAGACAGGGTCGGTGGCCGTCAGATATTGTTCCGGCTCGGCCTGGAATTTCGTGCGGCAACCTTCACTGCAGAAATGATGGAGGCGGCCGCCATGCTCCGATGTCGGTTTGCCGGCTGCCGGATCCACGGTCATACCGCAGACCGGATCGCGCAGAACCGCATCCACGGCCGTGCCTTTCACCGAACAGCAGCCGCCATGGGCGCCGTGTGTGTGGTGGTCGCCGTGGTGATCATGATCTGAATGCGTCATTCCAAAAATGCCTTTGTGCCTCTGCCTGGTGCGGAGGTAGTGCTTCCAGTGACTGGAAGGTCAAGGCCTGTTGCGATTTTTCGCGTTTCGAGCTCAGCCAAGGGCGGTTCGCCCCGAAAAAGCCCACATTGCGTAGCGCAGCGTGTGCTAATGTAATCGACCCCTCCAACATGATGCCGATCCCATCAGTGCATGAAGTGTCTGGTCATCAATCTTGATCGGTCGCCTGACCGGCTCGCCCATGTCACGGCGGAGTTTGTCCGCATCGGCATCGCTTTCGAACGAATCGCCGCAATCGACGCCCGCGAGCATCCGGATCTGGTGCTGCAGCCGCAGCATGCGAAGTATGCTATACGGCGCCTGTCCCCCAGCGAGATCGCCTGCATGCACAGCCATCGCGCCTGCTGGGCCGTCATTGCTCATGACGAAGCGCCCTACGGCGCCGTCTTCGAGGACGACATTGTGTTCTCCGCGAATGCCGGCGCCCTGCTTGCCGACGGCGGCTGGATTCCAGCCGATGCCGATACCGTCAAGCTCGAGACATTCTTCAGCAAGACCATGATCCAGAGGAAGAGGACCGCTGTCGGCCACGGCTTTTCCGTGTTCAGGCTCCACAGGAGCCATATGGGGACCGGCGGCTACATCCTCTCCAGGCAGATGGCACGCGATCTGCTGGATGCCACCGCGCGGGCCAACGCGGCCGCCGATGACATTCTCTTCAACCCGGTATTCCCGACGTCGGGTGAAAAGACGATCTACCAGCTTGTTCCCGCGCTCTGCGCGCAGGACCAGTTCATGGGCAACAGACTGCCTAGCCTGCTTTACGAGGAACGCGAAGCCGAATGGGTCGCGAGCGGACTGACCACGAAACGCCGAAAGCCCCTCCGCGAAAAGATGAGGGTGGAAACCAGGCGCATCGCCGAGTGGATTGTCGACCACTGCAGACTACGGCGGTACACGGTGGTTCCCTTCGATCCACCCGAAGCAGAACGATAGATCTGTTTCCGTCCGCCGGGGCCTGATACCCGGCGCGGCCGCAACGCGCAGAGACATCGATGAAAAGCCAGCTTATCCGACACCCACCGTCGGAAACTGCTTGCCCGCATCGAGGAAAATCTTGGGCTCCGGGCGAATTCCACCTTGCCGCCAGTGACCTTGAATAGAAAATTCCTCCGGCCAGCCGCAACATGTCATCTCCCGGTAATCCTGGGAAGATAGTCGGTTTAAAAGCTTGGCTTTCTGATTGTGGCATAATATCCACTTCAGAAAAGATCAACAAACCATAACGTCACCTGTGCTAGAAGGCTCCTGCGCTGCTTGGCGGCTCCCGCCGGTTGCGGTGGGGGCAAGGATTTTGTACAAAGAATTTTGAACAGAATAGCTCGTAAAAATGAAGCGTCTGGTTATCAACCTCGATCGATCTCCTGACCGGCTTGCCCACATGGCGTCGGAGTTCGCCCGTATCGGCATCGGGTTCGAGCGCGTCGCGGGGATCGATGCCAAGGAGCATCCCGACCTGGTGCTGCAACCGCAGCACGCAATACACGCCATCCGGCCGCTCTCCGGCAGCGAAGTCGCCTGCCTGCATAGTCATCGAGCCTGTTGGACGATCATTGCCCAGGACGAGGCCCCATACGGCGCCGTGTTCGAGGACGACATGGTCTTCTCAAGCAAGGCCGGTGCCTTGCTGGGCGATACGAGTTGGGTGCCGGCCGACGCCGATGTCGTGAAGCTCGAGACGTTCTTCTCCAGAACCGTGATCCAGAGGCGAAGGACCTCCGCCGGACATGGTTTTTCCATGGTCCGGCTCCGCCAGGGCCATCCGGGGGCTGGGGGTTATCTGCTGTCGCGGCAAATGGCACGCGACTTTCTGGAGGCAACGGCGCAGATCAACATAGCTGTCGATGATCTCATCTTCGACCCCATCATGTCGGCCGGCAGGACTGTCTACCAACTTGTTCCGGCGCTCTGCGCACAGGACCAGTTCGTCGGCGAAAGGCTGCCAAGCCTGCTTGACCAGGAACGTGACGCCGCGCGGACCGCGAGCGGGCTTATGACAAGGCAGAGGAAGCCGGCAGCCGTGAGAATCGGCAGAGAGGCCGGGCGAACCATCAGGTGGATCGCCGATTTCTGCAGATTCCGGCAACGGATTGTCGTTCCCCTCGATCCGATCGAGGCAACGGAGTAGGCCGCTTGCCGGGCCACCGGCAGGCCCCATACCCAGCGCCGCGAAAACGCGCTATAGACGCCGCCCAAAAGGCAAGGCCAACCGGTACCTATGGCGAAAATCTCCCTGAAGCTCGATGAACTGATCGACGGCGAAGCCTTGCGCCGCGAGATGACCGCGCTGACGATAGCCACGGCCGGCGACGGTTCCGGAGCGGCCGCGCGCGCCGGCGTTCTCCAGCTTCTCAAGGCCCGGCTTGCCGAAGGCCGAAAGATCGCCGAGGCCATGCTGAAGGAAGATGGCGGCGGCAATGCCTGTGCCGAGCGGCTCTCGCATCTGATGGATGAGCTGATCCGGGCGCTCTACGATTTTGCCGCGACGCATGTCTACCGGGTGAAGAACCGTTCGTCGGCCGAACGTATGGCCGTTGTCGCGGTCGGCGGCTATGGCCGCGGCACGCTGGCGCCGGGATCCGACATCGATCTGCTGTTCCTCTTGCCTTACAAGCAGACGCCGTGGGGCGAACAAACCGTCGAATACATGCTCTATATGCTGTGGGATCTGGGCTTAAAGGTCGGCCACGCCACCCGCAACATCGATGAGTGCCTGCGGCTGTCACGCACCGACATCACCATCCGCACCTCGATCCTGGAAGCGCGCTTCCTGTGGGGCGAACGCAAGCTCTATGACGAGCTGATGCTGCGCTTCGACCACGAGGTGGTGCGCACGACCGGCCCGGAATATGTCCAGGCCAAGCTCGCCGAACGCGACGAGCGCCATGCCAAGGCCGGCGAGAGCCGCTATCTGGTCGAGCCCAATGTCAAGGACGGCAAGGGCGGCCTGCGCGACCTGCAGACGCTGTTCTGGATCGGCAAGTATTTCTACCGGGTGCGCACCGGCGAGGAACTGGTCGACAAAGGCGTCTTCACCGAGGCCGAGTACCGCGAGTTCCAGAAGGCCGAGGATTTTCTCTGGGCGGTGCGCTGCCACATGCACTTCCTGACCGGGAAGGCCGAGGAGCGGCTGCATTTCGACATCCAGCGCGAGATCGCCGAGCGGCTGGGTTACACCACCCATCCCGGCCTGTCGGCAGTCGAACGCTTCATGAAGCACTACTTCCTCGTCGCCAAGGATGTCGGCGACCTGACCCGCATCTTCTGCGCCGCGCTCGAGGAGGAGCAGGCCAAGCACGTGCCGGGCTTCAACCGCATCTTCCTCACCTTCCAGCGCCGCAAGCGCAAGCTCGCCGGTACTTCCGATTTCATCGTCGACAACCACCGCATCAACATCGCCGACGATCAGGTGTTCGAACGCGATCCGGTCAATCTGCTTCGGCTGTTCTGGTTTGCCGACAAGCACGGGCTGGAATTCCATCCCGATGCGCTGAAGCTGCTCACGCGCTCGCTCGGCCTGGTCAACAAGTCGCTGCGCCGCGACGAAGAGGCCAACCGGCTGTTCCTCGACATATTGACCTCGGACCGCAACGCCGAACTCAATCTGCGGCGCATGAACGAGGCCGGGCTGCTGGGCCGGCTGATCCCCGATTTCGGCAAGATCGTCGCCATGATGCAGTTCTCGATGTATCACCACTATACGGTCGACGAGCACCTGATCCGCTGCATCGGCGTGCTGGCGGAGATCGAGCGCGGCGACGGCGAGAAAGTGCATCCGCTGTCGCATTCGCTGATGCCGGGCCTGAAGAAGAGCCGCGAGGCGCTTTATGTCGCCGTGCTGCTGCACGATATCGCCAAGGGCAGGCCGGAAGATCATTCCGAGGCCGGCGCCCGCATCGCGCGCCGCATCTGCCCGCATATGGGGCTGTCCCCGGCGGATACTGAAACGGTCGCCTGGCTAGTCGAGAACCATCTCGTCATGTCGATGACGGCGCAGACCCGCGATCTCAACGACCGCAAGACGATCGAGGATTTCGCCTCGGTCGTGCAGTCGGTCGAGCGGCTGAAGATGCTTTTGATCCTCACCGTCTGCGACATCAGGGGCGTTGGACCCGGTGTGTGGAACGGCTGGAAGGGCCAGTTGCTGCGCACGCTCTACTACGAGACCGAACTGCTCCTGACCGGTGGCTTCTCGGAAGTGTCGCGCGCGCAGCGCACGGCGGCGGCGCGCGAGCGTCTGGCCGAGGCGCTCGCTGACTGGCCCGACAAGGCCCGCAAGCGCTATGTCGGGCTGCACTATGAGAATTACCTGCTGGCCGTGGACCTGCCGGACCAGATTCGCCACGCCGAATTCATCCGCGAGGCGGACGCGTCGGGCAACAAGCTCGCCACTATGGTCAAGACGCACCAGTTCGAGGCGGTGACCGAAATCACCGTTTTGGCGCAGGACCATCCCCGTCTTCTCTCGGTCATTGCCGGGGCGTGCGCCGGGGCCGGCGGCAACATTGTCGACGCGCAGATCTTCACCACGTCTGATGGCCGCGCCCTGGACACGATCCTGATCTCACGGGAATTCGACCGCGACGAGGACGAGCGCCGGCGCGCCGAGCGCGTCGGCCGGCTGATCGAGGACGTGCTGTCGGGCAAGAGCTGGCTGCCGGAGATGATCGAGAAGCGCACCAAGCCAAGGCGCGGATCCAAGGTGTTCAAGATCCCGCCGCGCGCCGAGATCCGCAACACGCTGTCGAACCGGTTTTCGGTCATCGAGGTCGAAGGCCTCGATCGTCCCGGCCTGCTGTCGGAGATCACCGGCACGCTGTCCGACCTGTCGCTCGACATCGCATCGGCGCACATCACCACTTTCGGCGAAAAGGTCATCGACACCTTCTATGTCACCGACCTCACCGGCCAGAAGATCGACAGCCCTGCCCGCACCGCCACCATCCGCAACCGGCTGATGGCGACGCTCGAAGGCATCGCGCCCGAGCGCAATGGCAAGACCAAGGCCGCCGCCGAGTGACGGCCATCATCACTTTATCCCAATCCCGCAGGCAGTTTCCAAACGCATGAGCCTCGTCAAGAAATTCGCCACCGTCGCTTCCGGCACGCTGATGAGCCGCGCGCTCGGCTTTGGCCGTGAGATGCTGATGGCCGCCGCACTCGGCACCGGACCGGTGGCCGACGCCTTCAACGCCGCCTTCCAGTTTCCCAACACCTTTCGCCGGCTGTTCGCCGAAGGCGCCTTCAATGCCGCTTTCGTGCCGCTGTTTGCCAAGGAGATCGAAACGCATGGCACCGACGGCGCCAAGCGCTTCTCGGAGGAAGTGTTCGGCGTGCTGTTTTCGGCGCTTTTGGCGCTGACCATTGTCATGGAACTGGCGATGCCGCTGATCGTGCGCTACCTCGTGGCGCCGGGCTTTGCCGACACGCCGGGCAAGTTCGAGACGACCGTCGCACTGGCGACGATCATGTTCCCATATCTCATCTGCATGTCGCTCGCCGCCATGATGGCCGGCATGCTGAACTCGCTGCGCCGCTATTTCGCGGCGGCGATCGCGCCGGCGTTCCTCAACATCATCCTGATCAGCGTGCTTGGCTATGCCTGGTATCATGGGCTGGATGCCCGTGCCGTCGGCTTCAGCCTGTCCTGGGGCGTGCTGGCGGCGGGACTTGTGCAACTCGCCATCGTCTGGGTGGCGGTGCGCAATGCCGGCATCTCGATCGGCTTCCGCCGGCCGAAGATGACGCCGAACGTCAAGCGCCTGCTGATCCTGGCGCTGCCGGCGGCGATCACCGGCGGCATCACCCAGATCAACCAGCTGATCGGCACCGCGATCGCGTCGGCGCAAGACAGCGCGGTGTCTTCGCTCGCCTATGCCGACCGCGTCTATCAGCTGCCGCTCGGTGTCGTCGGCGTGGCGGTGGCGATCGTGCTGTTGCCAGAACTGTCGCGGGCGCTGAAATCGGGCAATCTCATCGAGGCCGCCAATCTGCAGAACCGCTCCGTCGAGTTCACCTTGTTCATGACCTTGCCGGCTGCGGCAGCGCTCTGGGTGATGGCGGAGCCGATCGTGCGGCTGGTCTATGAGCGCGGCGCGTTTGCCGCCAACCATTCGACGCCCACGGTGGCGGCAATCCTGGCGATCTTCGGTCTCGGCCTGCCGGCCTTCGTGCTGATCAAGGCCTTCACCCCCGGCTATTTCGCCCGCGAGGACACCCGCACGCCGATGATCTTCGCCGCCATCTCGGTGGCGGTGAACGTCGCCACCGCGCTGACGCTGTTTCCCAGGATGGGTGCACCCGGCATTGCGGTCGCATCAGCCGTGGCCGGCTGGGTCAACGCGCTGATGCTGCTTGCCGTGCTGATCCGGCGCGGCCATTGGGGCCGCGACGTGCCGCTCCTGAAACGCATTCCCCGACTGGTTCTGTCGGCCGCGGTGATGGCGGTGGCGCTGTATTTCGCCGAGCATTGGCTGGCCGTCAGGCTCGGTCCCGGTTCGCCGCTGGTCATCAAGGCGACGACACTGCTGGCGCTGGTGGCCGGCGGGGCGCTGCTCTACTTCGTCACCGCGTTTGCTACCGGCGGCGCCGATTTCGGCATGATCCGGCGCAATGTCGGGCGCAAGGGAGTGCCGCCAGCCGCAAAGACCGGCATCGACGACTAGAGCCTCAATCGACATATAGCTCCATCTTGATCGCGGCGGCGTCTTCGTCCATAAGCGCGCCGTCGCAAGACTTTCGCCGCGCGCGGTTTCCAGCCGCATGATTGGCTCCAAAAAGTCTGCAACTTTTTGGAATCATGCTTATACGGCCCTCCACAAGCCATGAGGAAACCCATGTCCGCCTTCAAGCCCCTCGTCTTCTCCGGCGTCCAGCCGACCGGCAACCTGCACCTCGGCAACTATCTCGGCGCCATCAAGAAATTCGTCGCCCTGCAGGACACATCCGACTGCATCTATTGCGTCGTCGATCTGCACTCGCTGACCGCCCAGCTGGTCCATGACGACCTTGCCGACCAGACGCGCTCGATCACCGCGGCGTTCCTCGCCTCCGGCATCGACCCGAAGAAGCACATCGTCTTCAACCAGTCGCGGGTGATGCAGCACGCCGAGCTCGCCTGGATCTTCAATTGCGTCGCGCGCATCGGCTGGATGAACAAGATGACGCAGTTCAAGGACAAGGCCGGCAAGGACCGCGAAAATGCCTCGCTGGGCCTGCTCGCCTATCCCTCGCTGATGGCTGCCGACATCCTGCTCTATCGCGCCACGCATGTGCCGGTGGGCGAGGACCAGAAGCAGCATCTGGAACTGACCCGCGACATCGCGCAGAAATTCAACAATGATTTTTCGGGCCGCATCGCCCGCCTTGGCGTCGGCGTCGAGATGCAGGTCGGCGAGGAGACGGTGAACGGCTTCTTCCCGATCACCGAACCGGTCATCGGCGGCCCGGCGGCGCGCATCATGAGCCTGCGCGACGGGTCGAAGAAGATGTCGAAGTCGGACCCGTCGGACCTGTCGCGCATCAATCTGACCGACGACGCCGACACCATCTCGAAGAAGATCCGCAAGGCCAAGACCGATCCGGAAGCCTTGCCGAGCGAAGTCGACGGGCTGGAAAGCCGACCGGAAGCGGAAAACCTGGTCGGCATCTATGCCGGGCTGGCCGAGATGTCGAAGGCCGATGTGCTGAAGGAATTCGGCGGCCAGCAGTTTTCGGTGTTCAAGCCGGCGCTGGCCGATCTTGCGGTGGAGAAGCTGGCACCGATCGCCGGCGAGATGCGCCGCATCGAAGGCGACCGCGCCTATGTCGATGCGGTGCTCAGGGACGGCGGCGAACGCGCCGGCGTGCTCGCCGAAACGACGATGAAGACGGTGCGCGATATCATCGGGCTGCTGCAGGGCTGATCCGCATCGTCAGTGCACCGCACCATACTGGCACAAGATATGCTGGCCTAAGGCCGGCGGCTTGCCGCCGGTCGGCGGCGGTGGCAGATTGCGGCCGAAACGCACCGAGTAGATAGACATGGTCTCCAAACGCCTCAGCCGCGAAGCCGGTCATCGCAGGAAATTCCTGACGATCATCGACGATACGCCCGAGTGTGAGCGCGCCGTCGCCTACGCCTCGAAGCGGGCGCAGAGCACCAGCGGCACGCTTGTGCTGCTCTATGTCATCGTACCGGACGATTTCCAGCACTGGCTGGGCGTCGAAAAGATCATGCGCGAAGAGGCGAACGCCACGGCGCGCGCGGCTCTCGACGGCTACGCCAACAAGGTGCGCCAGAAGCTCGGCATCGAGCCGGAGATGGTGGTGCGCGAAGGCAAGCCGACGGAAGAGATCCACAAGCTGATCGAGGACGACCAGGACATCGCCATTCTGGTGCTGGCGGCCGGCGCCGGCAAGGAAGGCCCCGGACCGCTGGTCGGCGCCGTGGCCGGCAAGGGCGCCGCCTTCCCCATTCCGGTCACGGTCGTGCCGCAGAATCTGTCGGATGAGGAGATCGACAGCCTCGCCTGAGGTATGCTGATATTCAGGTGAGGCCAGCCTGCAAATGGCGGCTTCCTGCGCTTCCCCGTTCTACTGCGTCGCAGTAGAACTGAGCTCACGTACTTCAAGTACGCTCCGCTCCGGTTCTCGGAAACCACCATTCTCGACTCGGCCTGACCTGAATCTCAACACATCTCCACATGAGTGCAGGTGTGCAAAAACATTCCGCCAGACAGCCGTTCGGGCGATGCGTTTCGCTTGAATGTCCAGCCGATAGAGCCTATTTAGAACTATTCCAAACTATCTGCCCGAAACGGGCACGGAGACGGCCATGTTCATCCAGACCGAATCGACACCCAATCCGGCGACACTGAAATTCCTGCCCGGCAAGGAAGTGCTGCTCGAAGGCACTGCCGATTTCCGCGATGCTGACAGTGCGGCAACCGCCTCGCCGCTGGCCGGCCGGCTGTTCGAAATCCCGGGCGTCACCGGCGTTTTCTTCGGCTACGATTTCATCACCGTGACCAAGGACGGCCCCGACTGGCAGCACCTGAAGCCAGCGATCCTCGGCGCCATCATGGAGCATTTCATGTCCGGCGCGCCTGTCATGGCCAAGGCCGGCCCGGCCGCCGAGACCAGCCAGACCGGCGAATTCTACGACAAGGCTGACGAGGAACTCGTCATCACCATCAAGGAATTGCTCGACACGCGGGTGCGCCCGGCGGTGGCCCAGGATGGCGGCGACATCACCTTCCGCGGTTTCGAGAACGGCACCGTGTTCCTGCACATGAAAGGCGCCTGCGCCGGTTGCCCGTCATCGACAGCGACGCTCAAGCACGGCATCCAGAATCTCCTGCGTCACTTCGTGCCGGAGGTACAGCAGGTCGAGCAGGTCTCCTGACGTCCCTTTGATAATTCTACCCTGCTGACCATCTGGTCCGATTTTCTTCGCTTCCGGCGCATCGATCAGAAGGAACTCCAAATTGATCTACGAACTTCGCGTTACCGGGCTTTGCCGGGACGCTTGCCGGCGCTTCTTGATCGCTTCGACAAGATCACCCTCAAATTATGGGAAAAGCACGGTATCCGCCAAGCGGGTTTCTTTACCACGCTGATCGGTGCTTCGAACAACGAACTGACCTACATGCTGGCATGGGAATCGCTGGCCGAACGCGAAGAGCACTGGACGGCGTTCGTGAAGGACCCTGCCTGGGCGCAGGCGCGAGAAAATTCCGAGCGTGATGGCCAGATCACCGAGACAATCACCAACCAAATTTTGGTTCCCACCTCGTTCTCGGCGGTGTCCTGACCGCCGAGCAGGCGTCGCATCGCGCAAACAACAAAAAACCGGGCCGAATTGCCCGGTTTTCTGTTTGGGACGTCCGTTGTTGCCTAGACGGTCCGCGTACGAAACGTGTCTGACCATGATCCCGCGAGGGATCGTGGTCCTTACATCACGATGACCTTGGCGCCGACCGAGGCGCGGTCATAGAGATCGATGATGTCCTGGTTCATCAGCCGGATACAGCCAGACGACATCGCCTTGCCGATCGAGTTCCATTCCGGGCTGCCGTGCAGGCGGTAACCCATGTCACCGCCCTTGTTGAACAGATACATGGCGCGCGCGCCGAGCGGGTTCTTCAGGCCCGGCTCCATGCCATCGGCGAACTTCGCCAGCTCCGGCTGGCGCCTGATCATTTCATGGGGCGGCGTCCAGGTCGGCCATTCGCGCTTCAGCGCGATATGGGCGGTGCCATGCCACTCGAAGCCCTCGCGGCCGACGCCGATGCCGTAGCGGATCGCCAGGCCGTCGCCCTCGACGAAATAGAGGAACTTGTTCTGCGTATCGACGATGATGGTGCCCGGCTTTTCCTTGGTGTCGTAGTTCACTTCCTGCCGGTGGAACTGCCTCGGCACTTTTTCGATCGGGATGCGCGGCAGTTGGTAGCCAGCATCGGTCACCGCGCCGTAGTCGTTGGAGAAGATCTGCCCGCCAATGGTGCTGCAACCGGCGATGGCCGTGGACAGCGCCAATGCGGCAATTATTGCAAGCGACTTCATGCGCATGAGATGATCCGGAGCCCCGCCCAAACGTCAGCGGCACGAGTCGGCCGCTTTCTTGCCGTCATTCATGCTGGCATTTGCTTTGCTTGCCAAGCGCACGATGCCTATATGCGGGAACTTACGTGCTGGTAAGCGTATCACTATGGCATTTCGGCAACAGCCCTCACCGGATTGTGAAGTAAATTCAATGGGGGCGACATCAAACGGTTACCTGGAATCGAGGATCAGCATGAATGTCGGCGACGCTGCCCACCGTTCAGGCCTGCCGGCCAAGACCATCCGCTACTATGAGGAGATCGGCCTGATCGCGCCGGCGCGCGCCGCCAACGGCTACCGCGATTATTCCGGCGACGATATCCACCGGCTGGCCTTCCTGCGCCGCGCGCGCAACCTCGGCTTTTCCATCGACGATTGCCGCCAGTTGATGGCGCTCTACCAGGATCGCGGCCGCGCCAGCGCCGACGTGCGCGAGATCGCGGCCGCCCATGTCACGGCGATCGAGGAAAAGGTGCGCGAACTGCAGTCGATGCGCACGACCCTGCAGAAACTGATCCACGCCTGCCATGGCGACAACAGGCCGGACTGCCCGATCCTGGATGACATGGCAGGGGCTGCGGCGCCTGGCGATAGAGCCGCCGCACAGTCCGCCTGAGGGCCATGCCAAGAATAGAGATCACGAGAAAGTGAACGTGACGACGCCATTGGCTTCTGATCATTGGATGCCTCCCATCGATGGAGGTTCGCCGTGCCCGCTTATGCCATTCTTGCCCTGGCCATTGTCGCCGAAGTCATCGCAACGAGCGCGATGAAGGCCTCGGAAGGATTCACCAGGTTTGGTCCATCGGTAGTGGTGCTGCTCGGTTACGCAGCGGCGTTCTTCTTCCTCGCGCAGGTTTTGGACCGGATACCGATCGGCATCGCATACGCTGTGTGGGCGGGCGGCGGCATCGTCCTTGTCGCGCTGGTCGCCTGGATTGTCTATGGGCAAAGGCCGGATGCTGCGGGCCTTATCGGCATGGGCCTGATCCTGGCTGGTGTGCTGGTTCTAAACCTGTTGTCCAGGACCAGCGCCCATTGATCCAGACCATATCTGTCAAACATAGGACCGCCGCGAAAGCCGGAGACCGCGGACAATCGGCCTGCTGAACTGCCTGCTCGATGCGGCCATATCCGGTGAAACAGGGACTTCAGTCTTATTTGCGCGATTGCTAATATACATATAGATTAATCGACGCGGGGATAATCACACCCAAAAGCCCACACCCGCAATGGCCGGTGCAGCCCCCCTATAAACCCAAGCCAAGCTGCGCCGGCCATTTCGCCAGCCATATTCCGTAACGTCAGCCTTTATATGTCGACCAACTAAAGTAACGGAACGTCCAATGGACATTAACGGAACCTAAACGGTCCCCTCGAACCTTTGCGTCCGGCACGCAAGACCTTAGTCCTGCCATTCTCTAACAAAGAACAGAAGTTGATAGGCACGACATAGGGCCGCTCTGCAAAGGATCAATACCAGACTGCACCCAGCCGAATATTGCGCGATCACGGAAGGCAGCTTCAGGCCGGGCCGGTATGTACATTTGACAAACCATTGTCGCGCGAGTGATCGCGCCCTGGATGCACCGCTTGCCGGTCCCCTCGTAGGAACGACCCGACACGCTCAGTCGGGGGGACATGGGGTCGTGCCGGGTCGTTGCGGGTCAGGCTTTTGGGATCGTCTCCCGCACGACCAAACCTATATTCATATTAGGAATAGCTCAATTAAGACTGAAGTCCCGTCCACGGACTGCCCAGTTGTAAGGGCAGCACCTGCCCTGGCGCTGATCCACGGGATGAAGTCGACTTCATTCCTACTGGCAGCAGTTCCTACGGTCTCCAATCGGTCACCTATCGAAGGCAATTGTATATTTGACAGGCCCGATACACCCAAAAGAAGTCAGGACCGGTTCTTGAAGGCTTGATTTGAAGGGCATATCGTCGCCTCAAGGGGCTTGGTGACGCAATGTTGAACGACGATAAGGGCGAGCGGCTTTGGGCTTTAGACCTTGACGCTCTTCGCAAGGCTTTCGAAACATACGTTCGAGAGCACAAAACAACGGCTGCCGAGTGGGGGGAACACGCCAAGCGGTTCCTCGAAAAACAAAGGGTTCGCCAGGGTGAATCGCGCTGATCCCCAGCCGTAGGGGGCAGCACCGGTCTTTGGTGTCCCACTGGATTAAGCTCGACTTCCCTCCTGCCGATTCCCTACGGACCGCCATTCGGTCGTAGGGTGGTCAGACCCAATCGCCTCAGATGTTTCTACTTTCCTTACGCCAGTGAGAGCCGGTGGGGGTCACCGAAAAGGATGCGTCGTTCACCCGGTGGCTTGGGCTGGGTCGCCGTAAGTATCGCGCTTGTGATTTGGCGTCTACTGCGCTCCACGCGCATTCTCCAGGAACGGGGAAGGAGGCGTGGATGGGTCGGCTTATCCTGGCGGTAGCGAAATCAGCCCGGCCTCATCTCGCCCCCGTCAGCAACGAACCCAGCGCAGTCGAAAGCGTTCTTGGAGACGGCCCGGGACGTTGAGGCGGACGAGGAAAGTCCGCCGCCGATGCGCTGTTAGGCAAGCTGGCGCACATGCCGCCAGACCCGAAGAAGCCCAAGCCGAAAATAACGAAACACACTCCTAAACAGGGCCGCTAGCCTTTAGGCCGTGACCTATAGGTTCCGAGCCGTTCCTCGTGCCGCGAATAGCTTTTGTTCTGATCGAGTCGCGATCGCAACCGCTCCGAAATAGGCCCGTATGTGCGGACTTTCGAGCCGTCCAACTCGACATAAACGTCGCACAATGTCGGAAGGAGGACGTCGAGTAGCTCTCCTGTGCGCCCTGGACAATCGTTTTCAAAGGGGACGGGCATCCAGGCGGCGCCAATAAATAGCATTTCCTTCTCATGGGCCTGATCGACTTCAAACATGAACTTGAAGTAAGTATGCGTATCCCTCGGCCATGCTTCCGACGAGGGCTCAACAGCAAGATAATTCTCGAATTCCGGCAACGAGTGGAGCCGCAGTCTGAGCCCGTTCGCTTCGTCAATGAAGAACCGGTTGAATTTGCTGGTTCCAGGTTTGAACCTGAAAGGTGGGGGCTCTTCTCCTGACCTGTCAGCCATGACCATTTTGTCTCACCTCCAAGAAATAGGACCGTCCATGGTAAAACTAGCTGTGGCTTTCAGCTGGCCGTCAGCTGTTCCAAGTGGGCTTCTTGCCGAGTATCTTTTCAGTCACTCTTTCGACCTCGGCCTTGGCAAGCTCGATAAGCGCGGCTTTGACATAGGCATATCGGCCGAGTTCACGCCCGCAGCCGGGGCACTTGTAGATGTCGTCGTCCTTGGGCGGATTACTCTCCTCGATGGCGATAGCGTGCCCGCAGTCGTTGCATTTGAAGGTGACGTAGCTGGGGTCTGACATGGCTCTCAACCCCCCTGTTATCCGTGGGTTTCAGGGTGATCCTAGTCAGTCTGTTCGCAAAGTACATAATCGCCAATTATATCCTAGGTGGGGCGATTCTCGCAGGAGATCGCAATGGCCAGGTCGAAACCGTCAAAGCAATTATCGCAGGCTGAAATAGAGCGCTTTTTGGTAGCAGCGGAAGCGCTTCACCTAAGCATCATCAAGCCGTTCATATCGCCACACTGCGTGTACTACCGGGCTACGCGTGTCCTGCATGAGGTGCTGTTGAAGACCGTGCGGGAGGTGACCGGGAAGGAAGTCACGTTCATCCGCTGGTTTGGGGCTGGATCGAAGTAGCGGGCGACGGATTACTCATCCCGCCGACAGCCTCCGCTAACCGAATATCCAAGTAACCCATCATAGCCATGACTAGAGCGAATATGCGCATGAGCGTAACCGATCTGATCCGGAATCTCTGTCGCAGGAAAAAGCAAACGACAAATCCCATGCCTGCGGGTACTACGGCAATTAATAGTATCGCGTCGACAGCTCGCATTTAGCCCCCCTTCCCCAAGTAGGAGCTAAGTCATAGCGCGAACGGCCCACCTTGTTGAAGGGGGCGGGCCGTTCCATTTTCCTTTGCAGCCATTCCCTACGGAGGGGTAGCGCCCATGGTGCGGGCTAAGGCTACTTGGTGCCCCACCGCTTAAGGGCACGCTCGATAAGCAGAACGATACATACGCCGAATACGGCATACATTGCGGCGCTTGCTAAGATGCTGCGCAGGTCATCACCATGGAAAATCTTGAACAAGATATTGCCGAGGGCGATCCCAACCGCCGCTCCGCGCGCGCCACTATATCGCAGCACATTCTGTTCCATGGGACGCATCTTATCAGAGCGCATAGAACTCGCCTACGGCTGGGTAGCGCCTTTAGGGGTATTGGCTGCCCGCTAGCTGTCTAGCGCGGCCTTCGGCCGTCGGCGATTTGCGCGTGAGTGGGGTACAAATGACCGCCATTTGCCCTGTAATACGATCAAGATACTGCTTACAAGATTTATTGGGTGTTTTGGGGATGCAAACATTAACGTTCACCGGCACAAGCTCCCCGCCGGGAAGTTGACCGTATTCGGTATGGTTTGTGCATGTTGTTTCCTTACTCGAATAGGGGACATTCGCTTGGCTGGTGCACGCCGATGCGCTGCCAGCAATGGCTAGAACGATTGCTATACGGATCATGTGTTCCCCCGGCCCCACTCGCGGATAGGTAACACCGCAAGACCTCTAGGTCATAGACCCATAAGGGGGATTCCCAAAACGTGCGATGAATGATTCAACCTTCGTAGTTGAGGAGGTTTGATATGGCACGTTTTGATCTGACGGATTTCGAGTGGTCGACTATCGAACCGTTGTTGCCAAACAAGGTGCGCGGGGTAGCGCGGGTTGATGATCGGCGGGTTTTGAACGGCATCTTCTGGCGGCTTCGGACTGGAGCGCCATGGGCAGACATCCCGGCACGCTACGGGCCGCACACGACCTGCGTCAACCGCTTCAACCGATGGCGTCGAGCGGGTGTCTGGGACCGGCTTCTGGATGCCGTTTCAAAGGCTTACGATGGGGACATCCAAATGATCGACTCGTCCTCGATCCGCGTCCATCAGCATGGTGCAAACGCCCAAAAAAAGATGGCCGATCCCGTTGCGTGGGTCGCTCGCGGGGCGGCCTGACGACCAAGATCCATGCGCTCGTTGACGCCGAGGGACTACCGATCGCCCTCAAGCTGACCGAGGGACAAGCCCATGACGGCCGCAGCGCCCGGGAGATGTTGGGCGGTTTGGGCGACGGCCAAATTCTGCTTGCTGACCGCGCCTATGACGCAGACGAATTGCGCGCCAGCCTCAAGCAACGCGGCGCTTGGGCTAACATCAAGCCGATGCCGAACCGCAAAAATATCCCCGCATTCAGCCCGTGGCTATATCGCTTTCGAAACCTCGTCGAACGCTTCTTCAACAAACTCAAGCACTTCCGAGCCGTTGCCACACGATACGACAAGCGCGACGATAACTTCCTTGCAAGCGTCAAACTCGCTTCTTTTCGTATCTGGTGCCGATTTAATGAGTCTATGGCCTAGAGGAAGCCGGGTTTGTCAAAGACATAATCGCCCCGCGCAAAAGGGTTCAAACCGTGAACAAAATCTGGCATGGTGGCTGCCATGCCGATCATTTCTCCTATCGCAATCAACCCTCTGATCGACGGTCGCCAGTCGGAACGCGCCATGCTGGTGCGGCGCGGCGTGCAGCGGCTGATGATGGAAATGGGCGCGCATGTGCTGCCTGAATTGTCGCTGGCCACCGGCCGCCGCGCCGACCTCGTGGCGCTGACCCGGCAGGGCGACATCTGGATCATCGAGATCAAATCCTCGATCGAGGATTTCCGGGTCGACCGCAAATGGCCCGACTACCGGCTGCATTCCGACCGCTTCTTCTTCGCCACCCATCCCGGCGTGCCGGCGGAAATCTTCCCGGAAGAATGCGGCTTCATCCTCTCCGACGGCTACGGCGCCGAAATCCTGCGCGACGCGCCCGAGCATCGCATGGCGGCAGCAACGCGCAAGGCGCTGATGCTGCGCATCGCGCGAGCCGGTGCCTCGCGGCTGCTGGCGGCGGAACTGGCCGGTGTGTCGGTGCCGGCGCTGGAGGGGGAGAGCGAGTAGTTCGAAAAATCTGGGTTCCTCGCCCCTACTCCGCCTCTTCTTCCACCCCACCCGCGGCCGACGCCATCAGCAGCACGGCGGCGCCAAGAATGGCGGCGATGAAGGAGCCGGCGAGGATGCCGACCTTGACCGCGTCCTGCAGGGCGACATCGCCGGCAAAGGCGAGCAGGCCGATGAACAGGCTCATGGTGAAGCCGATGCCGCAGAGCAGCGAGATGCCGACCATATGCGACCAGCCGGCATGGGCCGGCAGGTCAGCCAGGCCAAGCCGGATTGCCAGCGCGGAGGAACCGAACACGCCAACGAGCTTGCCGACCACGAGGCCGGCGGCGACACCCAGCGTGAGTGGTTCGATCAGCGCGCCAAAACTGAGGCCGGCGAGCGAAACGCCGGCATTGGCGAAGCCGAAGATGGGTATGACGAAGAACGGCACGATCTTGTGCAGGCCGTGCTCGAGCCGGTGCAGCGGCGAGTGGTCGAGATCGTGGCCGATCCCGGCGGAGCGTTCGAGCGGAATGGTCAGCGCCAGGGCGACACCGGCAAGCGTGGCATGGACCCCCGATTTCAGCACCAAGACCCACAGTATGGCGCCGAGCACGAGATAGGGCAGCAGCGTCATCACCCGCATGCGGTTGAGCACGATGAGCACGGCGATGACGGCGAAGGCAGCGCCGAGATAGGCCAGCGACAGGCCGCTGGTGTAGAAGATGGCGATGATGATGACGGCGCCGAGGTCGTCGATGATGGCGAGCGCGGTCAGGAAGACTTTCAGCGATGCCGGCACGCGGCTGCCCAGCAGCGACAGCACGCCAAGCGCGAAGGCGATGTCGGTGGCGGTCGGGATCGCCCAGCCGGATAGGGCCGGCCCGTTGTTGCGGTTGATGGCGACATAGACCAGTGCCGGAACCAGCATGCCGCCGGCCGCCGCGACACCTGGCAGGACGCGGCGTGGCCAGGTCGACAGCTGGCCGTCCAGCATCTCGCGCTTGATCTCCAGCCCGACGAGCAGGAAGAACACTGCCATCAGCCCGTCATTGACCCAATGCGAGACGCTGAGCGGGCCGAGATAGGCGTGGAGAACGGCGAAATAGGTTTCCGCAAGCGGCGAATTGGCGACGATCAGCGCAAGCGCCGCCGCCACCATCAGGATGATGCCGCCGGCCGCCTCGCCGTCGAGAAATTCGCGGAAGACGGAAACCGGCCGCTGTTTCAAGTCCTGCATGTCGCCTCCGTTAAGCCGCCCTGCCTATTGGCCGGAAATCTGTAACCCAATGATGCGCAACATCACTGGCGAAGCAAGGCGTACGAGTTCACACTGGTGATCTATGCCTCGAAAATTGGTCGAAACGCCCATCGCTTCGTCATCCTGGGGCGGAGCAAGGAGCGAAGCGACGCGGCGCAGACCCAAGGATCCATGCCGTGACTTCAAAGCGCTGCGGCGGTGGAAATTCTTCTCCGTTGCACTCTACGGCTGATATCACGGCATGGATCCTTGGGTCTTCGCTCCGCTTCGCGTCGCTACGCCCAAGGATGACGAAGCTCGGTTTGGCGCGGTGCGCGCTTGGCCAGGACGAAGCTCGGTCTCAGCGCGGCGCGCGCTTGGCCAATATCCGCTGCAACGTGCGGCGGTGCATGTTGAGCCGACGCGCGGTCTCGGAGACGTTGCGCTCGCACATTTCATAGACCCGCTGGATATGCTCCCAGCGCACACGGTCGGCCGACATCGGGTTTTCCGGCGGCGCGGCGCGCTCGCCCGAGGTGCGGGTCAGCGCCGCAAAGATGTCGTCGGCATCGGCGGGCTTCGACAGATAATCGACGGCGCCGAGCTTCACCGCGGTCACTGCCGTGGCGATGTTGCCGTAGCCGGTCAGGATGATGGTGCGGGAGTCCTCGCGCTTCTCGCGAATGGCGGCGACGACGTCGAGGCCGTTGCCGTCACCAAGCCGCATGTCGACCACGGCATAGGCCGGCGGGTTGGCACGCGCCTTGCCCACGGCCTCCTCGACGCTCTCGGCGGTCTCGACCACGAAGCCCCTGGTTTCCATGGCGCGGGCCAGACGGGTGAGGAACGGCTTGTCGTCATCGACGATCAGAAGCGAGGTGTCCTCGCCTTCAACCATTGCGCCAATATTTTCATCGCCTGTCATCGTCGTAAAAATTCCTGCTGCCTTAATTTTACGCAGATATAGTTTTGCGCCGCTATTGTCCAATTTACGCAATGTCAAACATGGTGGCCGGGGCCGTTTCCGGGTTCAGGAAGACCGTTCTCGGCCACGAAATCTGCACCACGGCGCCCTCGCCCAGGCCGCTCGAATTGCGGAAATCGAGCGTGGCGCCCGAGCGTTCGAGCAGCGTCTTGGCAATGAACAGGCCAAGCCCCAGGCCACCGCCGGCTTCATTGCCCTGGCGCGTCGACATATAGGGCTCGCCGATGCGGTCGATGATCTCGGGCGGAAAACCGGGGCCGTCGTCGATGATCGAAAAGGTGACGGCGGCCTCGTCCCAGCTCCAGCGCACGGTGACGTTCTTGCGGGCGAAATCGACGGCGTTCTCGACCAGATTGCCGAGGCCGTAGATGACGCCCGGATTGCGGCGCCCGACCGGCTCCGGCCCGGTGCGCTCGCCCGGGCGAAGCTTGATCGAGATGCCGAAGTCGCGATGCGGCGCGGTGACCTCCTCGACCAGCGAGGTCAGCGGCAGGCGGGACAGATGCGCCTCGCCCTCCGACGACAGGCTGGTCAGGCGTTTGAGAATTTCGCGGCAACGCTCGCTTTGCGAGCGCAGCAGCTTCACGTCTTCGCCGTATTTCGGATCGCTGCCGAGCGCCTTTTCCATTTCCTTGGCGACGAGCGTGATAGTGGCGAGCGGCGTGCCAAGCTCGTGCGCCGCCGCCGCCGCCAGGCCATCGAGCGCCGAAAGGTGCTGTTCGCGCTGCAGCACCAGTTCGGTGGCGGCAAGCGCATTGGCCAGAAGTCGTGCCTCGGCGGCCACCCGGAAGGCATAGATGGCGGTGAAGGCGATCGAGGAGAGCACCGCCATCCACATGCCGGCGACATAGATGAAGGGCATGGCCAGCGGCGCGCCTTCATTCCAGGGCAGCGGCAGATGGATGAACACCAGCAAGGTCGCCGCGATCATCACCAGCCCGCCGAGGATGGCGGTGAGGCGTAGGGGCAGCGAGGTCGCCGAAATGACGACGGGCACGGTCATCAGCAGCGAGAACGGGTTGGTCAGGCCGCCGGTCATGTAGAGCAGGCCGGCAAGCTGCAGGCTGTCGAAGATCAGGATGCCGAAAGCGGCGAACGGGGTCAGCCGGTGCGCGGCCGGAAAGCGGAAGGCCAGGAACAGGTTCATCCAGGCCGAACAGGCGATCAGCGCGAAGCACAGGCTGACCGGCAACGGGAATTTCAGACCATAGGCGACGACGAGCACCGTTACGCTCTGGCCGACAATGGCCAGCCAGCGCAGCCGGATCAGCGTGTTGAGGCGCAGTCTCTGGCTCTGCTGGAAATCGGGTGAACGCAAAACGTTGATCATGGCCATGGATTACAGCCGCAAAGCGCCAAAGGCTAGGTCCCGCGCGGCTTGGCGCGGGCGGTGGCGGCGGCAAGCAGCGGGTTTTCCGGCCAGACATGCTTGGGATAGCGGCCACGCATGTCGGCGCGCACGTCGGCCCAGGAGCCGCGCCAGAAGCCGGGCAGGTCGCGCGTCGTCTGGATCGGCCGGTGCGCCGGCGACAACAGTTCGAGCGTCAGCGGCACCGTGCCGTTGGCAATCGAGGGGTGGCGGTCGAGCCCGAACAGCTCCTGCACGCGCACCGCCAGCACCGGCCATTCGCCGTCATAGCGGATCGGCACGTGGCTGCCCGACGGGGCGTCGAAATGGGTCGGCGCCAGCGCCTCGACCTTGCGCTGCAGGTCGTGCGGCACCAGCGAAGCCAGGCCGGCCGAGACAACGCCGGAACCGATGGCGGTCAGGGAAGCCGCACCCGACAGGAAGGGCGGCAGCCAGTCGTCGAGGCGCTCGATCAGTGCTTCATCCGACATATCTGGCCATGGCGACCCAAGGCCCCGATGCAGCCAGGACAGCCGCTGGCGCAGCGTCTCGGCCTCCTTGCTCCAGGTCAACAGTGACAGGCCGTGCTCGCGCAAGGCATCAAGGATGGCGCGGTCGGCCTCGGCGCCTGAAGGAGCCGGCAGCATGCGTTCGGCGAGCGTGATGGCGCCGAGGCGCACGGTTTCGCGCACGCGCACGGCACGGCGCTCGCGGTCGAAGCTCGTTTGCCGGCGTGTTTCGATCCGGTCGGCCAGCGTGGCGCGGATGTCGTCCTCGCCGATTGCCGCGGCGGCCGCTATGCGGGCATTCTGCGCCTTGCCCTGCAGGTCGGCGACGACCAGAAAGGGCTCACCCGCCAGCGGGTCGGCGGCATCGAGCATGGCGCCGGAGCCATTGGCCAGCACGAAGCGCCCACGCTCGCCGCGTGCCTTGGCGACGCGATCCGGCCAGGCATGGATAAGCAAAGGACCGGCAGGGACAGCTTCGCTGTTTTTCACCCCACCCACCTGCCTTGCCAATCGTTCGGCGAGCTGCCGCGCCGCAGTGGCGCGCGGCGATCTTTCCCCGTGAAACCGCATCAGCCGCCGCTCAAGATCGGCGCCGTCACCGCCAAGGCCACGTTCGGTAAGCAACACGGCGAGCATGGCCGCCTCGCCGGCATGGCCGCTCTTCGCGGCCTCGGCAACCATATGCGCCAGTCGCACGGGCAGAGCGAGCTTGCGCATCGAAGCGCCTGCTTCCGTCAAACGCCCGGCCTCGTCGATGGCATGGAGCGCGCGCAGCAGCACCCTTGCCTCTCTGAGGGCCGGGGCCGGCGGCGGATCGAGGAAGGCGAGCGCCGTCGGATCGGCGACGCCGAAGGCGGCGCAGTCAAGCAGCAGGCTGGAGAGGTCGGCTTCAAGGATTTCCGGCGGCGTGAAGGCGGGAAGTGCCGCCGTCTGCTCGGCGCGCCACAGCCGGATGGCGACGCCAGCTTGCGTACGCCCGGCGCGGCCGGCACGCTGGTCGGCCGAGGCTCTGCTGACCCGCACGGTTTCCAGCCGGGTGAGGCCACTGGCCGGCTCATAGCGCGGCAGCCGCGACAGGCCGGAATCGATGACGACGCGCACGCCGTCGATGGTGATGGACGTCTCGGCGATCGAGGTCGCCAGCACCACCTTGCGGCGACCCGCCGGCGCCGGCTTGATCGCGGCGTCCTGCGCCTTGCCGTCAAGCTGGCCATAGAGCGGGACGATCTCGGTGTCGGCGCCGACCTTGCCAGCCAGCCGTTCGGCAGTGCGCTCGATTTCGCGCTGGCCGGGCAGGAAGGCGAGCACGCTGCCGTTCTCGTCGGCAAGTGCGGCGCGGATCGCCTTGGCCATGGCGTCCTCAATCGGAACACCGGCTGGCCGTTCGTCGTAGCGGATGTCGACGGGGAAGGCGCGGCCCTCGCTTTCGATCACCGGCGCGCCCGACAGGAGTTTGGCGACACGCGCACCGTCGAGTGTCGCCGACATCACCAGCAGCCTAAGGTCAGGCCGCAGCGCACCTTGCACGTCCAGCGCCAGGGCCAGACCGAAATCACCGTCGAGCGAGCGTTCGTGGAATTCGTCGAAGATGACAGCCGAAATACCGGGCAGTTCGGGATCGTCGAGGATCATGCGCGCCAGCACGCCTTCGGTGACGACCAATATCCTGGTCTTGGCCGAGGTGCGGTTTTCCATGCGCATGGCGTAGCCGACCGTGGCGCCCGGCTCCTCATCCAGCAATTGCGCCATGCGGCGGGCGGCGGCGCGGGCGGCGAGCCGGCGCGGCTCGAGCAGCACGATCTTGCCCGCACCCAGCCAGGATGCATCGAGCAGCGCCAGCGGCACCAGCGTCGTCTTGCCGGCGCCGGGCGGCGCCACCAGCACCGCGCTGTTGCCGGCGCCGAGCGCCTGGCCCAGCGCCGGCAGCACGGCGGATACCGGAAGTTCCGGCAAGGATTTCGTCTTCATCGCGCCCGCATATCAGCGGTCACGGTCGCCGTGCAACTTCATCGCACCAACGCCGGCTCAAAGCCGGGTCCGCGAAAACGGGTTCCAGCGTACGGTGCCGAGCCGCACCTCCTCGCGCCCCATGGTCAGCAGGCCGGCTCCACCGACGATCGCGAGGCCGACCAGCGACAGCCAGTCGGGGTATTCCCGGAAGAACAGCGCGCCGAGGATCACCGCCCAGACGATCTGCGAATAATGCGTCGGCGCGATCCGGTTGGCGGGGGCGTATTTGGCGGCAAGCAGCTGCATGAATTGTCCGCCCGCGGTGAAGGCGCCCGCCATCGCCAGCCAGACAAGCTGCATGGCATTCGGCAAGGTGAACGCGGTGGTGGCGGCGCCGACCCCGTTGAACAGCAGGCCGTAGCCGACAAGCACGCCGAGCATCGACGTGCGCTTCTCCTGCTGCGCGAGCGACCGCAGCAGGATGACGCTGGTCGCGGCGAGGAAGGCGTTCACGAAGGCGGCCAGATGGCCGAGGTTCAATTCACGAAAACCCGGCCGCACCACCAGCATCACCCCGGCAAAGCCGGCGAACACGGCCAGCCACCGCCAGGGGCCGACCTTTTCCTTCAGGATGACGGTCGACAGGATGGTGACCAGCAAGGGCGCCAGGAAGATCAGCGCGTAGACTTCGGCCAGAGGAATGTGCGTGAAGGCATAGACGCTGAGCACGCCGGAGGCGATGCCGGCCCAGGCGCGGGCCTGCACGGCCCATGGCCGCTTCATGCGCCAGAAATCGCGCCAGCGTTCACCCGCCGGGCGGGTGAAGAACAGGAAAAAGCCGGCAAACATGGTGGCGAAGAAGGCGATCTCGAAGACGGTGAACTGTCCGCCCAGGCTCTTGATAACGGCATCGCTGCCCGAATAGCTTGCATAGGCAATCAGGGCGAGCAGAATTCCGTTCGTCACGTTTTTCATTTCCGGGGAGAGAGTGGTTGAAAATATTGGCGCTCGGTGCGCATCCGGACGACATCGAGATCTTCATGTTCGGTACGATGGCGGCCTATGCGGCGCAAGGCGCAGAACTCACTTTTGCCGTGGCCACGGATGGTGCCAGGGGCGGCAAGAGTGATGCCACGGTTCTCGCCCGTGTCCGGCGCGAGGAAGCGACGGCCGCGGCCGCGCTGCTTGGCGCGACCCCACGCTTCCTCGACTTTCCCGACGGCGAACTGGTGGCCGATGCCGCGCTGATCAGCACGCTGAAAACGTTGATCGGCGAGACCGGACCGGATCTGGTGATCACGCACGCGCCCAACGACTATCACGCCGATCATCGCGCGCTGTCGGACGGCGTGCGCATTGCCGCCTCGTTCGCGGTTCCGGTGCTGCACGCCGACACGATGGGCGGCACTGGGTTTTCGCCGACGCACTATGTCGATGTTTCCGCCTACCGGGATATCAAGACGCAGGCGATCCGGGCGCACCACTCGCAGCGGCCGGAGCAATATGTCGACAGGGCGCGCATCCAGAATGAATTTCGCGCCGGTCAATGCAACGCTGTCCCCGGCTCTCTGGCCGAGGCTTTTCGCTTCGAGCCGACATTTCCCTTCGCCGACATACGCGCCTTGCTGCCGCCCGCGCCGCCGGTCCGGCCGGTGACGCCACAGACCAACGTCATCGGCGAGGCCGACTGAGCGGCTGCCGGAGAAACCATCCGGCGGTCATTTCTCAACGATTTCAATCACCCGTTTCGTCATGTTGCAGCGCAGCGACGAATTCGCTTGCGTTGTTTAGTAAAAATTGCATCACTAAACAAATTACTAAACATTTGCGGCGTCCTGCGTCGCCATGTTTGGGCCTCTGAGGAGAGAGGTTTGAGGGCTCTTGAAACCGTCATCCGGGCGCGTTTCGCAAATGGGAGGAAGGCATGAAATCGAGCTTGAAAATGACGTTGGGACTGGCCTCGGCAATCGTTGCGTCGACAGCTGTCTCAAACGCCGCGCACGCTGAAGACCTGACGCTGTGCTGGGCCGCCTGGGACCCGGCCAACGCGCTTGTCGAACTGTCCAAGGATTTTACCAAGCAAACCGGCATCGGCATGAAATTCGAATTCGTGCCGTGGACCAACTATGCCGACCGCTTCCTCAACGAGCTGAACTCGCACGGCAAATTGTGCGACCTGATCATCGGCGACAGCCAGTGGATCGGCGGCGCCGCCGAGAACGGCCACTACGTCAAGCTGAACGACTTCTTCGACAAGGAGAAGATCAGCATGGACGACTTCGTGCCGGCGACCGTCGTCGGCTATTCGGAATGGCCGAAGAACACCCCGAACTACTGGGCGCTGCCGGCAATGGGCGACGTCGTCGGCTGGACCTATCGCAAGGACTGGTTCTCCAAGCCGGAGCTGCAGAAGGAATTCAAGGAAAAGTACGGCTGGGATCTCGGCCCGCCGACGACCTTCGACCAGCTAAAGCAGATTGCCGAATTCTTCCAGAAGCGGCAGATCGACGGCAAGACCGTCTATGGCGCCTCAATCTACACCGAGCGCGGCTCGGAAGGCATCACCATGGGCGCCATGGACGTGCTTTACAGCTATGGCTTCCAGTATGAGAACCCGAAGAAGCCCTACGACATGCAAGGCTTCGTCAACTCACCCGACGCGGTCAAAGGCCTGGAGTTCTACAAGGCGCTCTATGATTGCTGCACCCCTCCGGGCGCATCGAACAGCTACATGGGTGAAGGCGTCGATGCCTTCAAATCCGGTCAGGTGGCGATGCACATGAACTTCGCCTTCACCTGGCCGGGCCTGCAGAAGGACGAGAATGTCGGCGGCGACAAGATCGGCTACTTCGTCAATCCCAAGGGCCCTGGCGGCGCCCAGTTCGCGCAGCTCGGCGGCCAGGGTATCTCGGTGGTCTCCTATTCCGACAAGCAGGAATCGGCGCTGAAATATGTCAAGTGGTTCGCCAACAAGGATGTGCAGGCCAAGTGGTGGTCGCTTGGCGGCTATTCCTGCCTGAACGCCGTGGTGAATGACCCGAAGTTCCCGGCCAGCCAGCCCTACGCACAGGCCTTCCTCGATTCGATGGCTATCGTGAAGGACTTCTGGGCCGAGCCGAGCTACGCGCCGCTGCTGCAGGCGTCGCAGAAGCGCTTCCATGACTATGTCGTCGCCGGCCAGGGTTCGGCCAAGGATGCACTCGACGGTCTGGTCAAGGACTGGACCCAGGTGTTCCAGGATGACGGCAAGATGTAACCGGCTCCTCCCGAGCTAGGACCCAGAGCCGGATGATTTCGGGGCGAACAGACCTGAAATCATCCGCTCCGGACTAAAGAGAGAGTGAGCATGATGTCGTCCGAAAACCGCTTCACACTTTTCGGCATCATGCTCTCGGTCCCATGCCACCCTTGGCACGGGACGCAGTTCAGATAAATTCCATGGCAGAGACGACCCAAGTGACCGAAGCAGGACTTACCATGCTCAATCGGACTGCGGAGAACGTTGCCCGGGCGACCCCGGAACCGTTGGCCCGCAAGGTCCGGGGCATCAGCGACAAGGGCCTCGCCTGGCTGTTCATCTCGCCGACGATCCTGTTGCTGCTGGCCATCAACATCTTCCCGCTGTTCTGGGCGATCTATCTGTCGTTCACCAATTACCGGGCCAACCGGCCGAACGAAGTGGTGAAGAATCTCGGCTTTGCCAATTACCAGCGCATTCTCGGCGACCAGGACATCTGGATCGCCATGCAGACGACGGCGCATTTCGTGTTCTGGACGATCCTGCTGCAGACGCTGATCGGCTTCACGCTGGCCTGGCTGATCGACCGGAAATTCCGCGGCCACGCCTTCTGGACGACGCTGATCCTGGTGCCGATGATGCTGTCGCCGGCGGTGGTCGGCAATTTCTGGCGCTTCCTCTACGAGCCGCAGATCGGCCTGTTCTCTTATGTCATCTCGTTCGTCAGCGGCATTCCACCGACAAGCATCCAGATGCTCTCCAACGTGTCGCTGGCGCCGTGGTCGATCATCATCGTCGACACCTGGATGTGGACGCCTTACGTGATGCTGATCTGCCTGGCCGGACTGCGTTCGATCCCCGAATACATCTATGAGGCGGCCGAGGTCGACCGCGCCTCCAACTGGCGGCAGTTCTGGTCGATCACCCTGCCGATGGCACTGCCCTTCATCATGCTGGCGGTGCTGTTTCGCGGCATCGAGAACTTCAAGATGTTCGACATGGTCAATCTGCTCACCGGCGGTGGGCCAGGCTCGACCACCGAAGTCGCCTCGATCACGCTGAAGCGGCAGGCTTTCGAGAGCTGGCGCACCGGCTATTCCTCGGCCTTCGCCATCATCCTGTTCGTCGCGGTGTTCGGTCTCGCCAACATCTACGTCAAGGCGCTCAACAAGGTGAAGCAGAGATGAGCCTGACCACAGCCCATTCGGTCGTCGCCCCCTCGGCAAACTCGAAGCGCATCGCCGGCGCGATCATCATCGCCTATGCGCTGATTTCGATCGTGCCGCTGTTGTGGATCTTCGCCACCAGCTTCAAGACGCCGCCGGATTCGATCGCCTATCCGCCGAAGGTGCTGTTCCAGCCGAGCCTCGAAGGCTATTGCAATTTGTTCACGACGCGGACGCGGCAGACGCCGGAATACATCAACTCGCTCGGCCCGGCGACCGGCTTCTGCGACGAGACCACGCGCAAGCGCAACATGGTGATCGCCGGCCCGTCCAACTTCCTGCCGCGCTTCGTCAACTCGCTGATCATCGCCTTCGGCTCGACCTTCTGCGCCGTCTTTCTCGGCACGCTGTCGGCCTACGGTTTCTCGCGCTTCAAGGTGCCGCTCGCCGACGACCTTCTGTTCTTCATCCTGTCGACGCGCTTCATGCCGCCGATTGCGGTCGCGATTCCCATCTACCTGATGTACCGCGAGCTTGGCCTGTCGGACACCGCACTCGGCATGATCCTGCTCTACACGGCGGTCAACGTCTCGCTGGCGGTGTGGCTCCTGAAAGGCTTCATCGACGAGATCCCGCGCGAATATGAAGAAGCGGCGATGATCGACGGCTATACGCGGCTGCAGGCGTTCTGGCGCACCGTGCTGCCGCAAGCCACCACCGGCATTGCCGCGACGGCGATCTTCTGCCTGATCTTCGCCTGGAACGAATATGCCTTCGCCGCACTGCTGACCTCGGGTACGGCGCAGACCGCGCCACCCTTCATCCCGACCATTATCGGCGAAGGTGGCCAGGACTGGCCGGCGGTCGCGGCCGGCACGACGATCTTCCTGGTGCCGATCCTGGTTTTCACCATCCTGCTTCGCAAGCAATTGCTGCGCGGCATCACCTTCGGTGCGGTGCGCAAATGAGCATGACCAAACCCGTGAAACGCAAATCGCGCTGGCCGGTCTGGGCAAGGCGCGGCCTGATGGAAAACATCGCGACGGCACTGATCGCCATCGGCTTCCTGATGCTGTTCCAGCCCTTCGCGCTGTCGCTCTACACCTATTCCTTCATCACCATGCTTGCCGGCACCGTGATGTTCATCATCGTCTCGAAATTCCCGGAATAATCATGGCTGAAATCCGCGTCCAGCACCTGAGAAAGGCCTTCGGCGATTTCGTCGCCGTGCAGGATTCCAACTTCGTCGTCGAGGATGGCGAATTCTTCGTCATGCTCGGGCCATCGGGCTGCGGCAAGACGACGACGCTGCGCATGATCGCCGGGCTCGAGCTGCCGACGGGCGGCGAGATCCTGCTCGGCGGCGACGACGTCACCATGCTGCGGGCGCGCGAGCGCGACATCGCCTTCGTGTTCCAGCTGTTCGCGCTCTATCCGCACATGAATGTGCGCAAGAACATCGGTTTCCCTCTGCTGGCGCAAGGTATGCCGTCGGCCGAAATCCGCACCCGCGTCGAAGAGACGGCGAAGCTTTTGCGCATCGACCATCTGCTCAACAAATCCGTCTCGGGTCTCGCCGGCGGCGACCGCCAGCGCGTGGCGCTCGGCCGCGCCATCGTGCGGCGGCCAAAATGCTTCCTGATGGATGAGCCGCTCGGCACGCTCGACACGGAATTCCGCGATTTGATGGTCCATGAGCTGCGCGAGTTGCACAACCGCATCCACGCCACCACGGTCTATGTCACGCACGACCAGATGGAAGCGATGTCAATGGCCGACAAGATCGCTGTCATGAACCACGGCGTCATCGAACAGTTCGGCACGCCGCGGGAGATCTATGACCGTCCCGCGACCATGTTCGTCGCCGACTTCATCGGCTCGCCGCCGATGAAGTTTCTGGGGTTCGGCGGCGGATTGGCAAAGGGCGCGAAAGAGATCGTCGTCCAGGGCGCGAAAGTCGCGGTGCCGGAGGTGCGCGAGGATATCGCGCCAGCCGACATGGCGCTCGGCATAAGGCCCGAACACATCCGCTTCGACGACGCTTCGAAGCTGCGTGGCGCCATCTATGGCACCGAATATCTCGGCACCACGCAGATCGTCGCCGTGGAAACGGCGGACGGCATCATCAAGGCGCGGGTGCCGGCCGAAATCCGGCTCAATGCCGGCGACCATGTCGGCCTGGCGTTGAACAGTGCGCGGCTGTCGCTGTTCGACAAGGGGTCCGGCCGCGCGGTGCGAACCGCCGTCCACGATACCGCCTCTCAGGGGAGAGCGCAGCATGGCTGACGTGCACATCAAGAACGTGACCAAGAGTTTTGGCGAGCATGTCGCCATCAACGGTCTCGACCTGCACATCGCCGACGGCGAGTTCGTCGTGCTGCTCGGGCCGACCGGCGCCGGCAAGACGACGACGCTGCGGCTGATCGCCGGGCTGGAACGGCCGGACAGCGGCACGATCGAGATCGGCGGCCACAATGCGACGACGCTGTCGCCGGCCGAGCGCGACACCGCTTTCGTGTTCCAGCAGTACTCGCTCTATCCACATCTGTCGGTGTTCGACAATCTCGCCTTCCCGCTGCGCTCGCCGGCGCGGAAAATCCCGGAAGACCAGATCCGCCGGCGCGTCGAGGAAGTGGCGAAGATGGTGCGCATCCATCACAAGCTCGCCAACCGCTCGACCAAGCTGTCTGGCGGCGAAATGCAGCGCGTCGCCATCGGCCGGGCGCTGGTGCGCAAGCCTTCGATCTATCTGATGGACGAACCGCTGTCGTCGCTCGATGCCAAGCTGCGGGCGGATCTGCGCCTTGAATTGAAGCGCATTCAAACCGAGCTCGGCGCCACCATGCTTTACGTCACGCACGACCAGATCGAGGCGATGACCATGGCCGACCGCATCGGCATCCTCGCCGACGGCGTGCTGGTGCAAATCGGCTCGCCCAGGACGATCTATTCGGAGCCGGCAAACCTGCATGTCGCGGCAAGGCTCGGCCAGCCGGCGATCAATCTTCTGCCGACCGGGCTGCTGCCCGATGCCGGCGCACCGACCGGCACCAAGACGATCGGCGCGCGCACCGAACATCTGACGATCGAAAAGGCCATGAATGGCCATGCCGATGGTGTCGTCGACTGGGTCGAGCATCTCGGCGACCAGAACCATCTGCATGTGACGGTGGGGCCGAAGAAACTGGTGACGCTGACCGATCCCGACACCGATCTGGCGCAAGGCGACAGAGTGATGATCCGCTACCGCTCGCCGCTCTATTTTGGCGCCGACGGTCAACGACTGATGTGAACGGTTTTCGGTGTTTCCCTCGCAAGGGGTTCAAACGCCGGCTTGTGATTGACGATCGCGAATACGGGACGAATTCGATGAAGCATTTTTTCAACCGCAGGGAAACGATCGTCACCGAGGCGCTGGACGGCCTGTTGCGGACCATTGGCTCGGGCGATCTCGCGCGCCTCGATGGCTATCCCGAGATCAAGGTCGTGCTGCGCGCCGACTGGGACAAGACGAAGGTCAGCGTCGTCTCCGGCGGTGGCGCCGGGCACGAACCATCGCATGCCGGCTTTGTCGGCAAGGGCATGCTGACAGCGGCGGTGTCGGGCGAGATCTTTGCCTCGCCGAGTGTCGAAGCCGTGCTTGCAGCCATCCGCGCGGTCACCGGACCAGCCGGCTGCCTGCTGATCGTCAAGAACTACACCGGCGACCGTCTCAATTTCGGCCTGGCCGCCGAGAAGGCGCGCGCCGAGGGTTTTGCCGTCGAGATGGTGATCGTCGCCGACGACATCGCGCTGCCCGACATTGCCCAACCGCGCGGCGTTGCCGGCACCCTGTTCGTGCACAAGATATCGGGACATCTGTCGGAGGTCGGCCATGATCTGGCCGACATCGCGGGCAGCGGCGCGGGCGGCGGCGAAGGACATTGTTTCGCTCGGCATGTCGCTGTCGTCCTGCTCCATCCCCGGCCAGCCGCATGAAGACCGGTTCGGCGAAAATGATGGTGAGCTTGGCCTTGGCATCCACGGCGAGCCTGGCGTCGAACGCATCGCGGTGCAAAGCGCCGACAGACTGGTAGCGATCATGGCGGAGCGCCTGGCGGCGCGGCTCGATCCGAAGGCAAGCCATGCCCTGCTGATCAATAATCTCGGCGCGGTGCCGCCGCTCGAAATGTCGCTGGTTGCCAATGCGGTGCTGGCCTCGCCACTGGCTAAGACCGTCAAGCTGGCGATCGGTCCCGGACCGCTGATGACGGCACTCAACATGAACGGCTTCTCGCTGTCGCTGATCCGGCTCGATGCCGCGCGCGAGGCCGCCTTGCTGGCGCCAGTCGGCCCGCACGCCTGGATGCCGGCAAAGCTGGTCGCGGCGCCTGCCATCGTGCCGATGGCGAAAGCAGCCGGACAAAGTGCGGCACACAAGGCCAGCCAGGATGCCGGCACCAGGCGTTTGATCGTCACGGTCTGCGAAAGACTGATCTCGCTCGAAGTGACGTTGAACGGGCTCGACGCCAAGGCGGGCGACGGTGACACCGGCTCGACGGTGGCGACCGGTGCGCGCAGCATCGTTGAGCGGCTCGATACGCTGCCGCTGGCCAACCCCGCGGCGACGCTCGGCGCAATAGGCGACATACTGAGCGCGTCGATGGGCGGCTCCAGCGGGGTGCTGCTATCGATCTTCTTCACAGCGGCAGCGCAAGCCCTGGATGGCGGTGCTGATGTGGCCAAGGCGCTGCTCGCCGGGCTCGAGCGAATGACTTTCTATGGCGGCGCAAAAATTGGCGATCGCACGATGGTCGATGCGCTGGAGCCAGCCCTGAAAGCGCTCGACGCCAACGGGCTGGAAGAAGCAGCGGCGGCCGCCCGGCGCGGCGCCGAGGCAACGGCCGCCATGGAGAAGGCAAAAGCCGGACGGTCGGCCTATGTCGGCACCAAATTGCAAGGCGTGGTCGACCCCGGTGCCCATGCGGTGGCCGAGGTGTTCGCGGCCGCCGCCACGCTGCTTGTGTCGGCCTGACGCATGCACCAGTTGTCGAATGACCGTTCTTTCGCTACTGCCGGCAGACTGGAAACCGGGACTTTGGGCGACATGGCGGCGTTGAACCTTGCCAGGCTGATCGCGGCCGCCGCCGATACGATTGCCGCTCACGCCGAGGAATTGACGGCACTCGACCAGGCGATCGGCGACGGCGACCATGGGCTGAACATGAAGCGCGGCTTCGAGGCCGTGCGGGCCGAGGCCGATGCGTTCGCCGCAAAGCCGCTGCCCGACGCCCTGAAGGCGATCGGCACCAAGCTGGTGATGACCGTCGGTGGTGCTTCCGGCCCGCTGTTCGGTACATTGTTCATGGCGCTCGGCAAGGAGATTTCGGCGGTCCCCGATCGTGCCAATTTGACGGCGGCCTTCGGCAAGGCGATCGAGGCAGTGGCCGCGCGCGGCAAGTCGCAAGTCGGCCAAAAGACGATGCTCGATGTGCTGCAGCCGGTGCACGACGCGCTGGCCGGGGGCAAGACGGCGGCGGAAATCGCCGACATTGCCGACGCTGCGGCAGAAGCGACCGTGCCTATGAAGGCGCTGCGCGGCCGTGCCTCCTTCCTTGGCGACCGCTCGATCGGCCATATGGATGCCGGTGCGCACTCGACCGCACTGCTGGTGCGCACCGTGGGGCAAGCGATCGGGGACGACGCATGAGCAATGTCGGGATCGTGATCGTGTCGCATTCGCCGCTGGTCGCGGAGGGCACAGCCGACATGGTACGCCAGATGGTGGGCGACGAAGTGCCGCTTGCATGGTGCGGCGGAAACGGCCATGGCGGGCTCGGCACCAATGTCGAGGCGATCATGGGTGCCATCGACAAGGCCTGGTCGGAAGCCGGTGTGGCCATCCTTGTCGATCTCGGCGGCGCCGAGACGAACAGCGAAATGGCGGTGGAGATGATCGGCGAGCCGCGCTCGCAGAAGATCATCGTCTGCAACGCGCCGATCGTCGAGGGCGCGGTGATGGCCGCGACCGAGGCGTCCGGCGGTGCCTCGCTCAGGGAAGTGGTGGCGACGGCGCACGAATTGTCGCCGTCGTGAGTGAACGGGATTCTTGAGATGTCCGCAGCCGCCGAAGCGACCGTCCTGATCACCCACGATGTGGGCCTGCATGCGCGTCCTTCGGTGAAGTTCACCAAGCTGGCCAAGACGTTTGCCGCCGACGTGGAAATCGCGCTTGCCGCCAACGGGCCGTGGTTCGACGCCAAGAGCATCGTCAAGGTGATGGCGGCCAAGGCGCCGAAGGGCACGGTGCTGCACATCAGGGCCAGCGGCAACGGCGCCGATGACGCTGTCCGCGCGCTGATCGACCTGGTGCAGCGCGATTTCGACGAGGACGCCGGTCATGTCCGGTCGGCTTGACGCTGCCGCGCTTCTTCGCCGGCCCGCAAGGAATGCGGGCCATGCGGATTGAGGGTGTTCCGGCCTCGGCCGGCTATGCCGAGGGGCCGCTGTTCAACCTCGACCGGCCGTCGGCCGTCTATGCAGGCAAAGCCACCGCAGCCGAAGAGAAGACATCGCTGGAAGCCGCGATCGGCAAGGCCGTGAGCCGGCTTTCGGCAATGGTCGAAACCGCCGATAGCGACGCCGCAGGCATACTTGAATTCCACATCGCCATGCTGGAGGACGACGCGCTGAGCGGCCCGGCCTTCGCGTCGATCGCTTCCGGAAAGGCCGCCGACGTGGCCTGGTGCGAGGCACTCGATGCCGAGATCGCCGGCTACGAGGCCTCGGACCAGGACTATTTTCGTGCCCGCGCCACGGATTTGCGCGATATCAGGGACCAGGTGCTGCGTGCCCTGACCGAGGACGGTGGCAGTACGGCGCCTGCCGGTGCCATCCTCTGCGGCGAAGACATCGCACCGACGCGCTTTCTCGAAACCGACTGGAGCAGCGGCGGCGGCATCGCGCTGAAGGCGGGCAGCACGGCCAGCCATGTCGCCATGCTGGCGCGCTCGCGCGGCGTGCCGATGGTCGTGGGGCTGCGCGAACCGCCTGCCGATCTCGCAGGTGTCGCACTGCTCGACGCCGAGCATGGCAGTATCGTTCTAGCGCCCTCGCCGGCGGAGATCGGCTCGTTCCGACAGTCGTCCTCTTCCTTCGCGGCCCGCCAGGGCACGGCACGAACCTTTCTGGCGCGACCGGCGGTGACCAAGGCCGGCACGGCGGTGCGCGTGCAGGTCAACATTGCCGACCCATCCGACGTCGACAGCATCGACATCGCGACCTGCGACGGTGTCGGCCTGATGCGCACCGAATTCCTGTTCGGCAAGACGCTGCCGGATGAGGAGACGCAGTATCGCGCCTATCGCAAGGTGCTGGAATGGGCCGGCGAAAAACCGGTGACGATCCGCACCGTCGACGCCGGCGGCGACAAGCCGGTGCCGGGCTTCACCGTCGAGGAAGGCAATCCGTTCCTCGGCGTTCGCGGCATCAGGCTGTCGCTGGCGCGGCTCGACATTTTTCGCGTACAGATCCGGGCATTGCTGCGCGCCGCGCCACACGGCAATCTCAAGGTCATGTTTCCGATGATCGCCATGGCCGAAGAGTATCAACGCGCGGCTGCCTTGTTCACCGAAGAGCAGGCCGCCCTTGCTGCGCGCGGTGTCGCGCACAAGATGCCGCCGCTCGGCATCATGGTCGAGGTGCCGTCGGTGGCGATTGCGCCGGAGGCGTTCGCCGGCGTCGCCTTCTTCTCAATCGGCTCCAACGACTTGACGCAATATGTGATGGCGGCCGCGCGCGACAATGCCGCGGTCGCCCACCTCAATTCGGTCCGCCATCCCGCGGTGCTGAGGCTGATCGGCTCGGTCACGGCCTTCGGACGGGAGAACGGGATACCTGTCAGCCTGTGCGGCGATGCCGGCGGCGATCCGGCCTCGATCCCGGCGCTGCTCGAGGCGGGCTTGCGCGATCTTTCCGTCGCGCCGGCTCAACTCGCCATGGCCAAGGCGGCCATTTCAGATGTTTCGGTCTAGGCTGGCATGGTCGACATCAAACCCGAACCCGGTTCCGAAGAGGCGATCCGCGCCTACAAGACGATCCTGTCACACGTCATCGACCAGCGCCCGTCCGGCATGCGGCAGCGCCTTGCCGACGCGCTTGGCAAGCACCGCAGTTTCGTCACGCAGATCTCGAGCCCGGCCTATACGATCCCTATCCCCTCGAAACATCTGCCTTCGATCTTTTCCGTCTGCCATTTCAGCCCGGCCGAGCGGGATCAGTTCCTCGCCGCCTACCACCAGGCGCATCCGGGAAAAATGTCGATCGCGGCAGGCATGCGCAAGACGCGGCACGTGTCGCTTGTCGTGCCCGATTTCGGCGACGACAAGCAGAACGCGGCGCTCGACCGGGCGATCAACGAATTCATCCAGAAGATCACCAGCATCGCCGGCAAGGGTGGCGGCTGACCATTTCTTGCCGGGCTGTTTGGGAGGACGCCATGAAGAAATTTATGAACGCGGTGGACACGGTGCTGACCGAGAGCCTCGACGGTTTCGTCGCCGCCCATGCCGACATTTTGACGCTTGGCGACGAGCACAAATTCATCCGCCGCAGGACTTTGCGGCCGGGCAAGGTGGCGCTGATCTCCGGCGGCGGCTCGGGCCATGAGCCGCTGCATGGCGGCTTTGTCGGCCATGGCATGCTGGACGCTGCCTGCCCCGGCCAGGTGTTCACCTCGCCGACGCCGGACCAGATGCTGGCGGCGGCGCAGGCCGTCGATAGCGGCGCCGGCTGCCTGTTTATCGTCAAGAATTACGAGGGCGACGTGATGAACTTCGACATGGCGGCGGAAATGTCGGAAGGTATCCTGCAGGTGGTGACCAATGACGACGTCGCCGTCGAGAACTCGTCCTACACGACCGGCCGGCGCGGCGTCGCCGGCACGCTGGTGGTGGAAAAGATCGTCGGCGCGGCGGCCGAGCATGGCCTGGCGCTGATGCCGTTGAAGGTGTTGGGCGACCGCGTTAATGCCGCCACCCGCTCGATGGGTGTGGCGCTGACCAGCGGCACGGTGCCTGCCGCCGGCAAACCGACCTTCGACATCGGCGACGGCGAAATGGAATTCGGTGTCGGCATCCATGGCGAGCCCGGCCGCCGCCGCGACACGTTGAAAAGCGCTGACGCGATCGCCGAGGAAATCTGCGCGGCGATATCAGGCGATCTCGGCGACAGGGCGAGAGGCCCGGCGCTGCTGTTCGTCAACGGCTTCGGCGGCACGCCGCTGATGGAGCTCTATCTGATGTACAACAGTGCGCGAAAAATTTTCGAGAAGCGCGGCGTGACGATAGTCCGCTCGCTGGTCGGCAGCTATGTCACCTCGCTCGACATGGCCGGCTGCTCGATCACGCTGACCATGCTCGATGACGAGATGACCGGCTGGTGGGATGCGCCTGTCCACACGGCGGCATTGCGCTGGGGCATGTGACGCTGGCTTCGTCCAAGCTTTTCTGCAACCATTCCGGACAATTCACGCAACATTTGTCCGGTTGATGCTGCCATCCCTCACCTCCGCCGAAGAGAGACTGCTGCTGCGCTTTGCCGATCCGGTGGCCGCGGCGGTCGAGGACGATGTGTCGGCAAAGGCTCTGTCGGCGCTGCTCGACAATGCCGAATTCCACGGCGTCCTGCCGATCATGCTGCGCAAACTCAGGGAGAGCGGCGACGCGCGTCTGCCGCCGGACGCCGGCTTGCGGGAAAAGCTCGACGATTTGCGCGACAAGGCGACGATTGCCACCGGCCAATCGATGCTGCTGCAATATCACGGCGACCGCATCATGAAGGGGATGGCGGCAGCAAGCATTCCGGCGCGGATCGTCAAGGGACCGGTCTTCGCGCGCAAGCTCTACCGCAACGTATCCGACAGGCCGTTCACCGACATCGACATCCTCGTCGAGCCCGCCAACCTTGCGCGGGCAAACCAGGTGATCGCGGCATGCGGCTTCGAGCTTGGCAGCGATGAGGCCGAATCCTACCAACTGCAGGAATTCAAATGGCTGGAAAAGGAGAATTCGAGCCTGCTGGTCGAGCTGCATGGCGACCTGGTGCATGACACCGGCATGCGCCGGCGCCTGTCACTGGGGTTCCGCGAACTGGGCATTATCGACGGCGAGGCGACGGACACGCCGGCAGCGCTTTTGACGATCGCCATCGTACACGCTGCCGGTGGCCACAAATTCCACCGGCTGCAGCTTTGCGTCGACGTGCTGCAAGGCGTGCGGGCGCTTCAATCACCTGATGCGGAAGCCCGCCTGCTCGACGCCGCCCGCATGACCGGCATCGAGCTCGAACTGGCGATTGTGCTCAATGTGACCGGCCAGTTGTTCGGTGAGCGCCGAGCGCTTGAACTCGCCGGACGGATCAAGCCCGACCTCTCGATACGGCTGGCCAAGCGACTGATCACGACGAACACGCTGCTCAGGGTGAATTCCAGGGAGAAGATCGGCTCGCGGCTGCGCCGCGACGCCTTCCGCTGGATTCAGCGGCTGGCCAAGGCCAGGCCGCACGTCGCTTGAAGTGGCCGTTAATCCGCTGATGTCAACGTGGCGACGATCAGCGCTGCCGCGTCGGCAGGGCGTGCGCCCACCTCCAGCGTGAAGGTCGGCACCGAGGCGACCAGTCTGCCGATCGTCGCCAGCCGGCGCTTCTGCGACGGCAGCAGGCCGGTCAAGCCGGTGCGGACATTGTCTATCGCCAGCGCCACCATTGCGTCGGTCCGGGCCATGGGCACGAGCCGGGTTTCGCTGTCGGCGGAGCGCGCGAGGTGCAGCAGGGCCGCCACCGGCCGGGCAGTCGGGCTTTCGATGCGGACGATCTCGCTCAACCGCTCGAGCGAGACGGCTTGTTCGCCGTTGCGATCCCACGACGTGCCAAGGCATGGCGACACTTGCGGGATCATCTGAGCGGTCTTCTGGTGGATCTTGACGTGGCGCGGCAGCCCCCAGGCCAGGGGCTTGTCCGCAGCCAGATCCAGGATCATGGCATCGTCGGAGCAGAGACCAAAACCTTGCGTTGCCAGCGCCAGCGATGTCGTGGTCTTGCCGGTGCCGCTCGGCGCGTGGATCAGCACGAGAGCACCGTGGCCAGGCAGCGTCAGCCCGGCCGTGTGCAGCATATGCTGGCCGCTGGCGTCGAGTGCCGCGTCCAGCACCAGCATCGATGGCGTCCAGGCCGCTTTCGCTCCGGCGCGAACCCTGAGTTCAGCCCAACCTTCCTCGTCATTGATCGCAACGGTCTGGCGCCCGGGAAAGACAAGATGGAGGGTGCCGCCGTCGGCGAGCATCCGGCAGTAGCCGTCCTCGGGTATCTCGCCGTCGAAGACGAGCGCTCCGCCGGGTGCCTCGTCCAGGACATCCGCCTGGTTGATATCGAGGCGAAAATCCGGCTCGACGCCTTCGATGCGCAGGATGCCCAGCATCCTGTCGAAGGCCTGCCATAGCTCGGAGCGCTCAGCCGATATGCCGAGGACCTGGCCGTTGAGGCCATAACATGCTGAAGGCCTGGTCAAGCGGGGCGCACCTTTGAGGCATCGGCGTGGTGGCGATAGATCTCGACCATGCCGGGAAGGCTGTCACTGACCACCGGCCTGCCGTCGAGGCAGACCCAGCAATGCGCCGAGACGCGTGGCGTCTGCAGCGACTTCGGATCGACGCCGAAACGCAGCTCCGGATCGAAGCCGGCGAGGCGCAGGAAACGATGGCCGAGCAGCCCTTCCCTTAGGCATCTGCGGTCGCGCATCAGCCAGGGATGGCGCACGATGCGGTTGACGCGGGCGACGATGTAGGCGGCCGGCAGACCGCGATAGGGCGTCGAGGAGGCGAGCGGAGCCCATTTCAGCACGTCTTCGAAGCTACGCCCAGCAATCAAGGCCGGCATCAGCCGCGCGCTTGCCCAGAGATGGCCGCGAAACAGGGCACGCAGGAGCGGACCGTCAGCCATCAGGCGCGACCCTCAGCCATCAAGCACCTGGGGCCGCGAGGATACCTTCCGAGACCAGATCGGCGGCCAATGCCGCCATGTCCTCGTCGAGCGTATCCTTGTCGACCTCGAACTCCGCGCAAAGCAGGCCGACGATCTGATCGAGACTGCGCGCACCATCGACCTTGTCGAGAAAGGCTTCGGTCGTGCCGTTGCAGGTATAAAGCTGGCCGCTGCGCGCCAGAAGCACGACGGCACCATCGCCGACATGCTGGACCGAGGCGTCGTCCGCCAGCCGTAAAACCGTTCCCGAGGCAATTTCCATCCCGTCCCCCTAACAAGTATGCAAGAAACCCCGAAATGAGATAGCGCGGTGGTGGGGCGCTGTCTATCGGCCGGCCGGGGGAGATGGCCCGTGCTGCCTTGCATCTACGATAGATTCCTGCGGATCTCAAAATGAGCGGCCACCTGTTTCCAGCCGAAATCATCCCAGAAATAGTCGTCACCATGACGCCATGGGTGAGTGCGTTGGCCGGACGGACCGTTGCTTTTCTTCCCCTAAGTAAGGTAAGGACTCCACGGGGTTTGGGGAGATAGCGTATGCGTTACAACTGGGAGCGGGCTCCGACGACTTTCGAACGTCATCGAAAAGCCCTGGCGGCAGCCATTTTGATCTTCGGCGGCGTAGGCCTCATGCTTGTGGCCCTGCCGATCTAGTGCAATCGAATTTTGTCCAATGAATACCGTTCGTTAGACGGCTATCGGCCGGTCTCAGCGGGGCTGCCCGGTCACGGCAAGGAAGCGACGGTCGCGCCCTTCAAAGCCCTGGCTGAAACGCTGCACCAGCACGACAATCACCGCCGGTTTGCCGGAAGGTGTGTATTCATAGGATTCCGACAGGCTGTAGGAGGTTGGGCAGTTTCTCGAGCCCGGCACGGCCTTGTCTTCATGCAGGGTCTTGAACGGCTTGCCGTCCTGTCCCTGCAGCGTCAGCCGGAAGCCGAGCGCCTTGCCAGTCTTGTCTCCCTGAAGGGCCTTGTCACCTTGTGGTGCCTGATCGCCCTGCTGTGTCTCTTCGAAACTCGCTGAACAATCGGTCGTGCTGCTGGCGAGTATCTCGTCGAGCTGGATCGTCGAAACCTCGATCTCATCGTAGAGCGGCGAAAGCCATTTCTGCGACACCTGTTCGAGGCGGGAAATGTCGACGTAGGCAACCACCTCGCCCGGAAAGGTGAACTTGTCGGAAGCCGTCTGCTTGCCGCGCGCTGCGATGGCATATTTGGCGAGGATCGGTTTTGCCTTCGCGGCCGCTTGCCCTCGCCTGTTCGAGGGTCAGCGTCGACTCCTCGGATTCGTCGACGATCCGGATCGGCTTGCCGCCGACGAATTCATCGGTGCGCGTGTCGATGATATCGATCTCAGAATAGCCGGAAGCCGAGGCGCCGGCATCGAGCTCACCATATTGCTCGAAAGCGAAGTAGGCGCCGTCCGGCGAGAAGCCGATGATGCGCCTGGCCGCGGCGTCTCCGGCCAGAGCGGTTGCGGTGGAGATCGCGAGCATCGTGCCGATCGTCAGCGCAAACACCGGTTTTGCCATGATCGACACTGGCTGGCGCATTGTTCAGATCCTCCCCCGAGAGGACTTCACTTCACGACACGGCGCATCGGGGGTCAAGCCGGGACCGGTTCAGACGAAAATCAGGGAAGACAGCGCCGGAAAAAACAGCATAGGCTGTTTACAAAGACGGCAAATGGTTCCTGGGGAGGTTACGGATGGCTTCACGCTATCACGAGGTCTATGACGGCTGGAAACGCGACCCGGAACAATTCTGGGCGGATGCGGCCGGCGCCATCGACTGGTATTCGCCCTGGGACAAGGTGTTCGATTCCAGCGCCGGCGTCTACGGTCGCTGGTTCACCGGCGCGACCTGCAACACCTGCTACAACGCCATCGACCGCCATGTCGCCGGCGGACGCGCCGACCAGATCGCGCTGATTTACGACAGCGCCATCACCGGAACGGTCAAAAAATTCACCTATGCCGAACTGAAACGCGAAGTGGTGGCGCTGACCTCGGTGCTGAAGAACCGCGGCATCGGCAAGGGCGACCGCGTCATCATCTACATGCCGATGGTGGCGGAGGCGGCCATCGCCATGCTCGCCTGCGCCCGCATCGGCGCGGTGCATTCCGTCGTCTTCGGCGGTTTTGCCTCGCATGAATTGGCCACCCGCATCGACGACGCCAAGCCGAAGCTGATCATCTCGGCCTCCTGCGGCCTGGAGCCTGGCCGGATCGTTGCCTACAAGCCGCTGCTCGACAGAGCGATCGAGATGTCCCGCCACAAGCCGGACGCCTGCCTGATCCTGCAGCGCGATCAACTGCGCTGCGAGCTGAAGGACCATTTCGACATCGACTATGCCGATGCCGTCGCCCGCGAGCGGGCGGCCGGCGCCAATGTCGACTGCGTGCCGGTGCTTGCCACCGATCCGCTCTACATCATCTACACGTCAGGCACGACCGGCCAGCCCAAGGGCATCGTGCGCGACAATGGCGGCCACATGGTCGCGCTGAAATGGACGATGGAGAACGAGTTCGGCGTCAAGCCGGGCGAAGTGTTCTGGGCGGCGTCCGATGTCGGCTGGGTGGTCGGCCATTCCTACATCGTCTACGGCCCGCTGCTGCATGGCTGCACCAGCATCCTGTTCGAAGGCAAGCCGATCGGCACGCCCGATGCCGGCACCTACTGGCGGGTCATTTCGGACCATGGCGTGGTCGCGCTGTTCACCGCGCCGACTGCGTTCCGGGCGATCAAGGGGCAGGACCCCAAGGGGGAATTCGTTCCCAGATACGATCTGTCGAAATTCCGCACGCTGTTCCTCGCCGGCGAGCGCGCCGACCCGGAAACCATCAAATGGGCGGAGCAGAAGCTCAACGTGCCGGTGGTCGACCATTGGTGGCAGACCGAGACCGGCTCGCCGATGACCATCAATCCCGCCGGGCTCGGCCTGCTGCCGGTGAAGTACGGCTCGCCCGGCGTGCCGATGCCGGGCTACGACATCCGCGTGCTCGACGATGCCGGCCACGAGGTGCCGCGTGGGACACTGGGCAATGTCGTGGTGAAATTGCCGCTGCCGGCCGGCTGCCTGCCGACGCTGTGGAACGCCGACGCCCGCTTCCGCCAAGCCTATCTCGATGAGTTCCCCGGCTTCTACAAGACTGCCGATGCCGGCATGATCGACGAGGACGGCTATCTCTACGTGATGGCCCGCACCGACGACATCATCAATGTCGCCGGCCACCGGCTGTCGACCGGCGCCATGGAAGAGGTTCTGGCCGCCCATCCCGATGTCGCCGAATGCGCCGTCGTCGGCATCGCCGACGCGATGAAGGGCCAAATTCCGCTCGGTTTCGTCGTGCTGAACGCCGGTGTCGCGCGTGACGGCGGCGCCATCGAGAAGGAGGTCGTGGCGCTGGTTCGCGAGCGCATCGGCCCGGTTGCCGCCTTCAAGACCGTGGTGACGATCAAGCGCCTGCCCAAGACGCGGTCGGGAAAGATCCTGCGCGGCACCATGCAGAAGATCGCCGACAAGGAAGCGTGGACGATGCCGGCGACCATCGACGACCCGGCCATCCTCGATGAAATCACCGCTGCGATGAAGGCGCGCGGGATCGGGATTTGAGGTCGCTGACGCGGGAGTGATCCCGCGCAGCCTTCCCTGCCGAAGAGCTTATCCTGATCGGTAAGCAATACTTTTATTGTGCAATGCAGCAAGCCACCTTACAGTGTCTGGCGGGGGGCCATCCGGCGGTGCGGTATGGCTCAGCAGAAAATTACGTTTGGCGGCGTCGACATCCTGCGGTTTCTAGCCGCCGTTCTGGTCATGGTCTACCACTATGGCTTCTGGGTGTGGGCTTATCCCGACGGCATTTCGGCGCAGGCCACGGGCGGCGTGCCGGCGCAACCTGATATAGGCGCCTGGGTCGGGTCAGGCTGGGTCGGCGTTGAAATCTTTTTCGTCATCAGTGGCTTCGTCATCGCCTTCAGCGCCGAAAAGTCAACCCCGTTGCGGTTTTTCGAGGCCAGGGTCAAGCGGCTGGCGCCGGCGGTCTGGATCTGCGCGCCGATCACCGCCGTGCTGTTGCTGCTCATCGGCCTGAGCTGGCCGACCGATGCGGTGGTCAGGCTCGTGCGCACCGGCCTGTTCGCGCCCTATGGTCCGTGGGTGGACAGCGTCTACCGGACACTCGGCATCGAGATTGCCTTCTACGCCGTCGTCTGGGTCCTGCTGCGGCTTGGCCGCTTCGATCTGATGGAGACGGTCGCCATCGCCATCGGCCTGGTCAGCACGCTGTTCTGGTGCCTGTACTATCCGCTCGGCTGGGCCGACTTTGCCGAGACGCGCTGGCTGCAGCTCACCCTGGTGCATCATGGCTGCTTCTTCGCCGTTGGCGTGCTGCTCTGGCTGATGCGGTTCAGGGCGCTAACGGTCCCTCGCCTTGGCTTCTGCCTGGTGTTCCTCGGCGGTGGCGTGCTGCAGATCGCCAGTTCCGTCGACGTCCACAGCATCAAGGTCAATGCGGTGATGCCCTATGCACCGCCCATTCTGATCTTCCTCGTCGCCATCGCCTTGATGGCATGGTCGCTGCGGCTCGACCTCAGCTGGAGCGGCTGGCGGCGGATCGGCCTGATGACCTATCCGCTCTACCTGATCCACGATGTCGTCGGCGCGGCGATGCTCGGGCCGATGGTCCGTGCCGGAGTGCCTTATCTCCTGTCGATGGTAACAGTCGGCGCGACCATGATCGCGGCAAGCTGGCTGGTGGCCACCGAGGCCGAACCGCGTATCCGGCTGCTGCTCGACCACACTGTTTTCCGCTACCGGCTCAAAGCCGCTTAGACGCCATCGTCCGGTTGAGGAAATTCGTGTTCGTTCATGCCGGCATCAGATTCGGGGCGGCGGCGTCCAGGCTTTGCAAAACCTGATCAGGAGATGGCGCCGCCACGGCTGCTGTCTGGTAGCCGACTTCCAGTTTTTCACGGAAACTCCAATGACGCTGCCATCGTCGGAGGTCGACATGAATTCGGCGCTGGGCGTGTCAGGGCTTCACGAACCGATAGGCGAAGCGATCGGTCTCGCCTTTGATCGAGGGATCGAAGACCTTGATCGAGTGCGCATCGTCCTTCTTCGCGAGTATGGTGCTTTCAGCGTCCAATACGAAGCCGGCCGCCTCCACCTCCTCGCGAACAGAGGCAGGGTCGATCCGATGCAGCGCCTGGGTGTCGCTCGTGCCCGACCCAGCGGCGGCGGCGTGGTCGACGATGACGTAGGACCCACCGGGCTTCAGCCGCTTGTAGACAGCTCGATTGAAGTCGGCCGCCGTCGCACCCTTCTTCTGAATCAGCGCGGTGTGGAGGTCGTGGTAGAACAGGTGCAGCCACAGGACATCCGCTGGCTGCGTGACCTCCGGCATCGCGACGAGGTCCGCCGAGACGGCTTCGACATTCTCTCGGCCGGGCTCCTTCGCGAGCGTCCGCATGCGGCCAACCGGATCGTTCTTGAAGTCGGCGACTTCGGCCGGCACGAAGCTGTAGATCCGACCTCCGGGGCCTACGATGTCGGAGAACAGGCGCGTCCAATCGCCGTCGCCTGGGTAGACGTCAATGATTGTGGAGCCCGCATCTACACGTGCGAAACGGATCAACTCGGATAGCTTGGATTGGTCGTACATCGGTATCTCCTTTACGGTTGGGCATTAGACGAACGTGCGGCGTACAATGGGGCGATTTTCGGCGATGGCTGCAGAGGGCCAGGGCTACGCAGGCCCGGACGCATCCATCTGCGAGGCCCGGGCCAGCGCTTGTGTGTCGACGTATTCCCGGATGTTGGTCAGTCTGCCGTCCCGGACGGTGATGGCGAAGATCCAGTCGTCCTCGAACGTCTTGTTCGTGGCTTTGATCTTCCCCCTGGCAAAGCCGACGACCAACACCCGGTCCCCCTGCGCTACGAATTCCCGGGGTTCCGTGGACGTTTCTATCGACCTGGATGCCGTCTCAAGCAAATCCGCCAGCCCGGCGTGTCCGTGGCGCGTTCCGGCCAGCGGCCAGTCTTTGCCGGGGATGATCCACTCGATGTCTTCGGCGACCAGCGCCAGCAGGCCCTCCCTGTCACCGCGGCCGATCGCGGCGAAGAAGTCCTTCACGGTCTGGATGTTCTTCTCAATATTCATGGGAATTTCTCCATTTAGCACGGATCGCATCGCGCTCGATCCTGCCGGTGGGCACGTCGTGTTCATCCGTCGAACTTGACCAGGTCCTTAAAGATCAGATGACCCCAGCTATTTCCGCGCGCCTGGACCAGCATCCCACCTTCCGACAGCCCGCCAAGTTAAATCGGCGAGAAACCGAGCTTTTCCGCGAGCGCACCAATCTCCGCTGCGGCAGCGTGATCGTCGCTCGCCAGAAATACGACTCTTCTGCCACCATGTAGGGCCGGATCCTGATCAAGGACGGCAGCGACCACATGGTTGAAGCCCTTGACCAGCCTTGCACCAGAAAATGCCTGTGCAACGAACTTGGAAGAAGGCTGTCCCCCCAGTTTTTCAGGGGGCACCCCGTAGGCATTGGTCACATCGACGATGGTCTTCCCCTGCCAGGCGGGCAGCGCCTTCGCGACATCCGGGTGCGACTCGAAACGGACAGCCAGAAAGATGATGTCCGCCTTGAGGGCGTCCGCCAATTTTTTGGGAATGATCGTGGGCCCGATCGCGGCCGCATCGGCTGCAAAGCTTTCCGGGTCGCGCGTGGTTGCAACGGACACGTCGATGCCCTTGCGGGCAAACGCCTTGGCCAGGGCCTTGCCGATATTGCCGAAGCCGATAATTGCGTAGCTCACAATGTTTCTCCTATCTTGTGTTGGAACTAAAGTTTGAGAAGCGGGATCACTACTGGCGGGGCCGAGGGGCCAGCCACGGGACCGCGCCGGGCTCAGACCTGCGCCCAACCACCATCGACCGCGAGATCTATACCGGTGATGTAGGAGCTTTCGTCCGAGGCGAGGAACGTGAGGGCAGCCGCGATTTCCTCTGGCTTGCCCCTGCGACCCATTGGGATCTGTGCAGCAAACTGGGCGACTGCCTGCTCGGCTTGCTCAGCGTTAAGGCCGGTCGTTGTCGCCAAGGCGGGAGTCTCGATCGCGCCAGGGCTCATCGTATTGACGCGAATATTGCGGTCCTTCAGTTCCAGTGTCCAAGACCGCGAGAAGCTGCGAACAGCTGCCTTACTTGCTGCGTAGGTGCTGAACGCTGGCAGCCCCATCACATTCGAGACCGAAGAGTTCAGAATGATCGATCCACCGTCTTTGAAGAGGGGAAGGGCCTTCTGCACCGTAAAGAACAACCCCTTCACGTTCACATCGAAGGTCTGGTCAAAATGGGCCTCAGTAGCTGCCGCGAGCGGCGCGACTGTCCCTGCGCCCGCGTTCGCGAAGAGAATGTCGATGTGACCATGTTTCTCTTTCACGGTGGCGTAGAGCCGGTCCAGATCTTCCAAGCGTGACACGTCGCCCACGACCGCCGTAATATTACTCTTGATGAAGGCTGCAGCCTCCTTCAACTCTTTCTCTCGTCGCCCAGTGATTACGACGTGTGCACCTTCTTCTACAAAGCGCTTGGCCGTCGCCAAGCCAATCCCGCTGCTTCCGCCTGTGATGACTGCAACCTTACCTTCGAGTTTTTTCATAATCTTTCGCCTTTGGTCGTGTGTTTTGGTTTTTCGTAAAGTTTGAGAAGCGTGGCCCGCATCGGGGTCAGAGTTGAGCTAGGCCGCCGTCGACGGCGACTTCGCTGGCGGTCATGAAGCTGCTGTCCGACGATGCGAGAAAGGCAGCCACCGCCGCGATCTCCGCGGGATCGGCCATGCGCTGGAGCGGAGTCATCGCGCCGTAGGCCTTCTGGCCCTCCTCGCCCAGCGCCTCCTTCGCGAGTTCAGTCGCCGTCGCCCCGGGCGACAACACGTTGACCCGGATGCCGGTGCCCTTCAGGTCCTCCGCCCAGGTCCGCGCGAGATTGCGCACGGCCGCCTTGCTCGCGCTGTAGGCAGTGAACCCCGGAGCGCCCGTCGTGCCGGCGCTCGATCCGGTCAGGATGATCGAAGCGCCCGGGCCCATCAGCGGCAACGCCTTCTGGACCGTGAAGATCGTGCCCTTCACATTGGTGTCGAAGGTTTCGTCAATATGCTCGGCGGTGATCTGGCCGAGCGGAAGCGGGCCTCCCGCCCCGGCATTGGCGAAGACGATGTCGAGGCTACCGCGCTGGGCCTTCACCGCCGCGTAGAGCCGGTCGAGGTCGGCCTCATCCGAGACCGAGCCTTTCACCGCGCGGGCATTGGGCCCGAGGTCCGCCACAGCGGCGTCGAGCGCTTCCTGGCGGCGGCCGAAAATGAAGACGAAGGCGCCCTCCTCGATGAATCGCTTTGCTGCGGCGCGGCCGATGCCGGTAGCGCCGCCGGTGATGACGGCGGTCTTTCCGTTCAATCTGGTCATGACGTGCATCCTTCCAGGCTTCCGCCTTGGTCATTCGGAAAAGTCCCGAGACCTGAAGATGGGTCTGCCGAGGTCAGGCGTTGAGTGAGGAAGCGCGCACATCGGTGGTGCGAAATCGATCCGGCACGGCTATTAACGGCAGCCGCGACGATAAGGTTCCCCCGTTCGGAATTAGGCTCGCTTGTCCAGAACCTGTTACGATGGCCGCCCTGTACTGTTGTACGATAAGTTAGGACTTGGAAGGCGCACCGCGCGGTGCGAGATTGCACCATGATCGACTGGGATGACGTTCGCTACTTTCTTGCCGTCGCACGCGGAGGCTCGGTGCGGGCCGCCGCCAAGCGCCTCGGTGTGAACCACGCGACCGTGCTGCGACGCATCGCCCAACTCGAGGACCGCCTCGGGGCGCAGATGTTCGAAAAGCTGCCTTCGGGCTACCGCCTGACGGCTGCGGGGGAGGAGGTCCTCGAGCTCGCGGAGCGGATGGAAGCGGCGTCGCACCAGCTGGAGACGCGCGTCTTCGGTCGAGACCAGAGTGTGCGCGGGCTTCTGCGGGTGACGTTGGCTCCGACCCTCGCGACACACCTGCTCATGCCGGACTTCGCCGATTTCGCGCGTCTGCATCCGGACATCGAGATGGAAATCTTGTCGTCCGGCGAGCTGGCAAATCTGACCAACCGAGAGGCCGACGTCGCCATCCGTGTCGTCTACGACCGCAAAACCCTGCCGCTCAATCTTCACGGCCTGAAGGGACCGGAGCTGTTCGGCGGCGTCTACATGTCCCGGGATCGACTAATCGCATGGCGTGCGGGCGCGCCTGATCCCAACCGGTGGATCGTCATAAGCAGTCATGGAATTCCGGAATGGGCCAGCGAGGGTGAGGTTCGCACCACGGGGGCTCCATTCAGGACCACGGACGGCGAGGCGCAGATCGTTGCCGTACGGCAAGGGCTCGGAATGACGACACTGCCGTGCTTCATCGGCGACGCCGACCCCCTGCTGGTGAGGGTGCCGGGCACCGACCTGCACATGTACGGAACGGTCTGGCTTCTCACACAGGGCGAGACACGCAAGACGAAGCGCGTGCGGCTCTTCACCGAGTTCGTATCCAGCAGGCTCGCAGCGTACGCGCCGCTTCTCGCCGGACTGTCCGTATCGCGCGACTGACGCGCGGCGGGTCGCCGGGATTCCAGCCTTGGCGTATGAAAAGTGCTTCATCGCCAATGCCGTCAAGGCGGAAATCCAGGTAGCCGCTGCCTAGACCGCCGCCTTGGTGCGCACTTCCGACTTGTCGAGATAGTAGCTCGAATATTTGTCGAAGAATTTCTCCGACGCGCCGAACGATCCGTATTTGGCGAGCTTCTTCAGGTCGACCTTGTTCAGCACCGCGCCGACGATCTTGTTGGCGACATAGGGTTCGGATTCCAGCATCGACCGCACCATGGCGCGCGGTGTGCGACCCCATTCGGTGACCAGCACGAAGCCGTCGACCAGCGGCGCGAAGGCTTTGGCGTCGACCACCGGCCCGAGTGGCGGCAGATCGACGACGATGTATTCGAACGTCTCTTTGGCGTTCTCGATGAAACGCCGCATTCCTGCCGAGGAAAGCAGTTCACTGGTGTGCGAGAAGTTGCCGCGCAGCACGGCGGGGATGATGGCGAGCTTGGTCTGCCGGTCGATCTTGCCGACGGATTGCCAGGTCTGGCCGTTGACCACGGCCTCCATCAAGCCTTGGTCGGCCTCCATGCCGAGGCTGCGGCTGAGGCCCGGATTGCGCAAGTCGCCGTCGATGAGCAGCGTCTTGGCGCCGTTGGCCGCAAGCAGCCCGGCGAGATTGGCCGCGACCGTCGACTTGCCTTCGCCGGGAAGCACAGAGATGACGCCGACGACGCGGCTGCCTTGTCCTTCCATCACGACATCGAAGGCGATCTTGGCGCTGCGCAGCGTCTCGGAGAACATCGATGCCGGAGCGTCGATGCTCACCCGCATTCGTGCGCGCTTTTCAAGGGCGGCCGGCGACCTGGCGGTCTTGGCATCCGGCTGAGCCTCGGCCTGCTTGTCATCCTTGGCGGGTTTGCTGCCGATGGTCGGCAAATAGCCGAGGAATTTGAGGCCGACGCGGTCACGTACCTCCTCGCCGGTCCGGAAGAACCGCTCGTTGAATTCGTTGAGGCCGCCGAAGCCGGCGCCCATCAGCACACCGAGCACGAGCGAAAGGCCGAGCACGATGATGGAGCGCGGGCTCGAGGCGGACATCGGCGTCGAGGCGTCCGAGATGATGCGAATCTTGCCGACCGGGAAAGATTGCTGCTGCGCGGCTTCCTCGTAGCGGCCGAGGAACGTCTGGTAGAGCGTGGTGAGCGCCGTCGCCTTCTGGTCGAGGTCGCGCAACTGGACCTGCGACTGGTTGTCGATGGAGCTCTTGCCCTGTGCGGCGGCGACATTGGCCCTGAGCGCGGTCTCACGCGCCAGCGCCACCTCATACTCGTTGCGATAGCTTTCGGTGAGCTGCTTCAGTTCGCCGAAGATCTGCGCCGATATGTCGGCCTTTTCCTTGGCAAGCGCCACGGCCTGCGGATGCTGGGGGCCGAAATTCGCCTCGACATCCTGCTGCCGCTTGGCGACGGTGAGGTAGCGGGTCTTGAGCGCCGAAATGACCGAACTGCTCGGCTGGTCGGCCGATATGGCGGCGTCCTTGAAAGCGTTGTCGGAGCCGCCTTCGACGATCGACTTGTATTGCTGGTAGCGGGCGCTGGCGCGCGCCGTGTCGGCCTGTGCCACGATAAGCTGGGCGTTGAGGTCGGCAAGCTGCTTGTCGCTCATCAGCTGGCCGTCGCTGTTGGCGGAGAGGCCGTGTTCGGCCCTGAATTTCTCGACCGCCAGCGACGCCTGCTGCGAGCTCTCGCGCAGTTCCGTCAGCCGGCCTTGCAGCCAGACCGCCGCGCGCTCGGTGGCGTCGAAGCTGGCATCGAGCTGATCGGCAAGATAGGCGTCGGCATAGGCCTTGGTGATCGCTTTCGCCAGTCCCGGATCCGTCGCCTGATAGCCAAGCGCGATGACGTAGCTTCGTCCGACACGATCCGCGCGGATCTCGTTCTGCAGCTTGAGGATCGCATAGTCGCGGCGCGACGTGGCAATCAGCGCATCACGGGTAGCCGGGTCAAGCTTGCTGATGTCACCCATGCCCGGCATGGACGCGCTGGGGTGAACATACTGGATCAGGCCGCGGATCAGGCCGACGCCTTGGGCAAGGGCGGACTGCGGCGGGTTCATGAACGCATCGCTCTGGTCGAGCTTGAGCTTGTCGACGACCACCGCGGCGAGCCGCGTCGAGGTCAGGATCTCGATCTGGCTCAGAATGGCGGAATCGGTCTGCATGGTTGTCGACGCCGCCGAAATGTCGTCGACGATCTTGTTCAGGCCCTCGTCGATCAGCACGCTCGAGATCGACACATATTTGGGCGGCGTTGTCTGCAGATAGAGCATGCCCAGGAAAAGACCGATGGCGGCGCACACGGCAACCACCTTGGCCTGCCGCGCAGCCATTCCAAGCAGCCGCTCGATATCGATGAAGTCTTCGCCGTTTCCTGCGTCCGAATTCGGCAATGGCATCCTCTTGTCGAGAGGAAAGTTGGCATAATTCATCGTCGGTCCAATTCTAGCTTACAGGCGCCTTGAAGATCGGGAGCATCGCCAAAGGCAACGCAAGCTTCATGCCAGACGGCGGGGGCCTGTCGGCCCCGCGCCGCCAGCCATCCGGCAATACTCCCGAAAGATGGGCATTATGCGGCTTCTTCCTGACGTTCATGCGACCGGACGAACTCCTGAAGCATCTCGAAAACCGGGCCCTTCATGTCGTTGCGCGCCAGCGCAAAGGCGATGTTGGCCTGGATGAAGCCTTCCTTGGAGCCGCAGTCGAACATGCGGCCGAGGAAAGGCTGGGCAAAGAACGGCTGGTCCTTCGACAGGCGGACCATGGCGTCGGTCAGCTGGATCTCGTTGCCGGCGCCACGCTGCTGATTGCCCAGCAGCGCGAAGATCTCGGGCTGCAGAATGTAGCGGCCGTTGATGTAGAAGTTCGACGGCGCGTTGGCCGGGGCCGGCTTTTCGACCATGGCCGAGACCTCGAAACCGCCGCCGATATCGGCGCCGCGGCCGACAATGCCGTATTTATTGGTTTCGCTCGGATCGCAACGCTCCACGGCGATGACGTTGCCGCCGGTGCGCTCATAGAGGTCGACGGTTTCGGCGAGACATCCGCGCCCGCCGAAGGACACCATGTCAGGCAAAAGCAGAGCGAAGGGCTCGTTGCCGATGACCTCGCGGGCGCACCAGACGGCGTGGCCGAGGCCCTGCGGCGACTGCTGGCGGATAAACGAGGTGGCGCCGGCCACCGGCAGCATGCTTTCGAGCGCCTCCAGCTGGGTCTTCTTGCCGGTCTGCTCCAGGGTTCCGATCAGTTCCGGATGCAGGTCGAAATAGTCCTCGATGACCGCCTTGTTGCGGCCGGTCACGAACACGATGTGCTCGATGCCGGCTTCGAAGGCCTCGTCCACCGCATATTGCACGACAGGCCTGTCGACGACGGGAAGCATTTCCTTCGGCATCGACTTGGTCGCCGGCAGGAACCGTGTTCCAAGCCCCGCCACCGGTATCACGGCCTTCCTGATTTTCTTCATCGCAAATTCCTTCTGAGGAGATCGACTGCAGTTCCTTCACAGGCCACGAAAAATCCCTCCATGTGCCTGCATCTTCACCTCCCCACCCCCACGGCAAACTGTGCCGCTACTCGTCGCAACCGCACGGCGATCGGCATGCCCATATGCCTGACCGCCGCCGGGTCGCTGAGCGCCGTCCGGATCGCCTTGAGCGGGGACCGCGCCTTGATGTGCTGAACCATCGCCAGGAAGGAGGCCGCCTTGCGCAAGCTGCGGCCGCGCCGGGCAAAGGCCGCCTGGGCTGCCTCGTCCATCCGATGGGTTTGAGCGAATACGGTATCCGCCTTGCGCATGGCTTCGACATGGTGAAGCTCGAGCACACGCGAAATGGAGCCGCTGCGGATATGATAGGCATAGCCGATCTCCGGCTCGACCACGCATCTGCCGCCCTTGGCCAGAGCCTCGGCAAACAGGATGTAGTCCTCGCCGATCCTCAGTTTCTCGTCATAGCGAAGCCGGTTCTCGTCCAGGAACCGGCGCTGGAAGATCGGCTTGAGATAGCCGAGGTTGAATTTCGATTCGAAGACGATGTTGCCGGCGATGTAGGTGGCGAGCGTTATCTCGCGCAAGCCTTCGAGATACTGCCTCGGGAACATCGCATCTTCGACCACCCCGTCCTCGCGGACGACCTGGAGATTGTCGACGGCGATCTGGGCATCCGCTTTTTCGGCGCGGCCGATCATGGCGGCGATGCGGCCGGGAAAGACGGCATCGTCGGAATCGAGAACCGCTATCCACCTGCCGCGGGCGACGTCGAGCCCGGCATTCCTGGCGCCGCCGGGACCACGATTCTTGGCCAGGGCGACGACGCGCACAATGTCCCCGGGATAGGCCCGCGCCACATCGAGCGTGGCATCGCGCGACTGGTCATCGACGACGATGATCTCGACGCTGACACCCTTCTGCGCGATGGCGCTGGCAATCGCCCGGTCGAGCGTCGCCTCGGCATTGTAGGCGGCGATGACGAAGGAAACATCGGGGACTGAAACATCGGGGGTTGGGGAAACGTCAGGCTGCACGCTTGCCTCCTTCCCCAGGTGAGGATTGGCCGTAGAGGCGGATCTCGCGGATGCCGACAAGGCCGCTGACGACGCCGATATGCATGATGCCGCGCAGCACGCTGCGGTTCCTGCGCACCGGGCTGGCGACGACGGGAAGTGCCGCGACGAAACAAAAGGCAGCCTTTGCCGCGGCGACACCGACATGCTTGACCAGCCCAATGCCACGCGCGCTGCTGCCCAGAAGATGACCATGCGTCTGACCGACGCGAAAACGGCGGCGGCCGAGCCAGTCGAATGCAGCCCTTGAGCGCGGCACCACCTCGTCCACCCAGGCGTCTTGAGAAAACGCGATGCGGCCGCCGGCCTTGACCATCTGGTCGAAGAGCTCGGTGTCTTCGCCACCGGTCTGGCCGCGCGCCAGGCTGAAGCGGCGGCCGCGCAGGGTGTCCGATCCCATGCGCAGCAGGACGTTGCAGGTGTAGCCGGTGCGGATCTCGCCGCGCACCCAGACCGGCAAGGTAGAGTGAAAATCGCCGCGGCGCATCCAGTCGGGCGCATCCGGGCGGTAAAGCGCTCGCACCGGGCCGAGCACGGCTGTTGCACCGCTTTCCTCAGCTGTCGCGACCAGCTCGGCGAGCCAACGGGTGGAGGCCGTCTCGTCGTCATCGATGAAGGCGAGGAAATCCGCCTCGCTGGCGTCAAGGCAAGCGTTGCGGGCGACCGAGATGTTGCGCGCGGGTGCATGCCGGTAGCGGACCGGCAATTTCAAATCCTGCGACAGCGCCGTCACCAGGGCCTGCGCGCTTGGCGTGTCGTCATTGTCGGCGACAATGACGCTGATATCGAAGCCTTCAGGCATCTCCATGGCGGCGAGCGAGCACAGCGTGTCGGCCAGTTCCGGCCGCCGGAACGTGCAGACGCCGATGTCGATGCTGCGGTTCTTGGGCTGAACCGCCATCACGCCACCCCGCGTCGCGCGCCGAGAAGCTGCAGCCAGAAGCCGACGGACCAGCCGAAATGCATGACCATGGCCGAGACGCCGGCCAGTGCTACGCCGGCATTGCGCTGGCGGATGGCCGTCACCAGGCCGTAGCCCAGGCATACCGCAGCCCAGATCAGCAGCGGCACCGCCGCGATCCAGTGCACGAAGGAGAAGGCCGCAAGAAGAACCACCGGGAAGACCGCGAGCGGCACCATCTGCCGGACCTTCGGGATGACGCGGTGTTTCAGCACATTCTTGGCGCGGCCGCGGCCATAGCCGAGATACTGGAAATAGAGACCTTTGAGTGAGGCTCGCGGATAGTAGACCATCTGCGTCTTGCCGCTCATCCAGATCTTGTAGCCGGCCTGCCGCAACCGGTAGTCGAGTTCGGCATCCTCATTGTGGCTGAAGGTCTCGTCATAGCCGCCGACTGCGCCGAAGGCCGATATCCGCATCAGCGCGTGATGGCCATGGTCGACCCATTCTCCGGCGGAGAGGTGACGATGCTTGGAGCCGCCGGTGCCGAGTTTCGAATTCTGCGCCGCCGCAACCGATTTCTGCACGGCGCCGCTGCCGCTGGTCAGCATCGAAACCACGACCGAATCCGCTGATGTGGCCAGTGCTTCCTCGATCAGCCGATCGCAATAATCGTCGGGATAGCCGCCATGCGCGTCGATACGAATCAGATAGTCCGCGCCTTCGCCAAACGTGCCGACGGCGAGATTGATCGCCGCGCTCTGGATGCGCCGCTTGTTGTGCAGCAGGATGACACGCGCATCCTTGGCGGCGATCTGGTCGACAATGGCCAGCGTGCCGTCGGTGCTGCCGCCATCGGCGACGATGATCCGGGCGCCAAGCCTTTCAGCAGCGGGCCGCAATTGATCGAGCAGCGCGCCGATATGGGCTGCCTCGTTCAGGCAAGGGATCACGATCAGGCTGGAGGGAAGCGCTTGCGTCATCGGGCGATGTTCATCCTATGCCAGGGCCTCGGTCGCGAGGGGTTCGCGCACGGTGGTCAGGCGGCGCAGTTTTTCGACCAGCGCCCTGCAATCGCTGCGGTCGTAGCTCCACGTCCTCGGATTGTGGGCAAGCACGCGCGCCTTCAGCCTGCCGAAGCGGTGCTCCTCCATCTTGCCGAGTGCGGTTTCGAGCGCGTCCGATGAAGCCTGCGGCAACAGGACGCCGATGTCCTGCTGGCTGAGGAACCGGCCGGTTTCGGTATGACCCATCGAGATCGGCACCGCCCCGAAGCGGCAGCCTTCATAGAGGCGGTTGGGCAGCAACCATTCCGAATTCTGCCCCTCTTCGAAGAAATCGATCGCCCAGGAAAAATGGACGTCCTGGTAGATCGCCGCCATGTCCTCCGGATTGCGGTAGGGCCCGCGAAACGACAGATAAGGCTCGGCATCGACGAAGGCATGGAAATCCGGGAATTCGGAGAGCGCCGGACGGCCGCGCAGCACGACTTCGAAACGTCCATCCATGCGGCGCGTGAAATCGGCCAGCAGTTCGAGCGAGCGGCGGCAGCGCAGCGCCCCGAACCAGCCGATCCGCCATGGCGGAGCGGCGAGCCCTGCCACGGCCTCACGTTCGGCGGGCAAGATCGCTGCTGCCTCGAAATATTTGTTTTCGACCAGTTCGACGGGTGCGACGACCTGGCGGAAGGGCTTGAAATAATTGGCGATGAAGGCGGGCGAACTGGTCACCAGCAGCTTCACGTCGCGCGCCAGATGGCGCTCGGTGGCGCGCAGCGCCTTGCCGAGGACATCGTCGCGGAGCACCAGGCGGTGGATGTCGAGGCATTCATAGACGATCGGCACCGTGGCGCCGAAGGCCGATTTGGCGCGCCGGGCCAGAGCCAGCATTTCCAGATTGCGCGCGATGATGAGATCGGGCCGCGGCGTTCCCGCGAGCTTTGAACCGATTGAAATCGCAGCTTTCGCCACGGCCGCCAGGCGCTGGGCGAATCGGCCGTCGCGCGTCGCGCCAAGGTCGATCGGGCGCAATCCTTCTATGTCGGCAATCGGGGTTTCGGTGCGGCGGAAGCCCGCCAGGGTAACCCGGGCGCCGCCCGTCCTGAGCATTGTGATCCGCCGGCGAACCGCCGGATCGGAAACATCGTGCACCAGGTACAAGACATGCAGCATGAAAACTCGACCGCTGTTTGACCCCACCCAAAGGGATGCTAGTACAGCTCTTGCTGCATCGCAACATTTTTGGCGCCGTGAGGGTGCATTTTCTGCTGCACTGCAAAATGAATGCGTGAGCGCTAGCAGGGTTCCGGATCACACACCCAAAGAAGTCAACAGATGACGGTCTTAGCGTGTCCATTGCCGGCCCCCCGCCTCCCCGGCAACGGTGAGCGTGCGGATCGTTGGCTATGCGGTACGAGCGACAACCTTGCCGTAGAAGCGCCTGGACAAAACGAATGCCTCGAAAGCCAGTTCGAGTATTCCCTTGCGGCTGGAGCCAAAGGCCAAGACAACACCCAGGAATGCCGCGTAGGACGCGATGCCGGAGAGAAGAAGCCCATAAAAATTGTCAGGCAACCACGTTCTCAGAACCCATTCCATGAGGGCGGTTACCGCTGCCGCGACAAAATAGGGTCCTAGGGTCGCCAACAGCTGCTTGAATGAAAGCGGTCCCCTCCTTGTTGCGCCCCACCAGAGAACGGGTCCTTGAACCGTACCTACGCCTATGTAGAACGCGGCAACCCCCGCAATTCCCCACGGCAATCCACAAACAAAGGCGGCGACGAACAACGCGGAACTCAGCGCTCCCCAGTTCCTCATCTCCCTTGTTCTGTCCTGACTTATAAACAGCCAACCCGTGCTGCTACTGATGGGGGCAAAAATCGCCCCGAACGCCAGAATGGTGAATACGTGAGAGACCTCCAGCCATTTCGCCCCTAACAGCGTCGAGATCAACAATTCACTGTTTATCATCGCGAATATAACGGCCGGATAGGTGCCAATGATTATCAGCTCCAGCATCCTGAAATAGAATCGCCGATAGACCTCAGGTTCTCCAATCGTTCGCGCCAGAGAGGGGAGAGCTACCTTGGATATAGGGCCGGTTATCTGGCTCAGAGGCAACAGAAGTAACTTATACGCCCTGTCATATATACCGAGCGGCGCCTCACCCAGATAACGGCCGATCAATATATTGTCGAAGTTCCTCGCGAAAAAATTCAGGACATTGAACGACGTGATATTGGCGCCGAAATTCAGAATCTTGAAGCCGTCGCCCTGTAGCACGGGCTTGCTGGGAGCCCACCTGACCATGGCCCAAGCCATCAGGAGCGTGCTGAGGGAGATTGCTATCTGGTTGTAGACGAGCGACCAGTAGCCGAATCCTTTCCACGCGAGGATGAGACCAACGGCTGATCCGAACAGAAAACTCGAAATCTCAATGACCGCGATCTTGAAAAAGAGAAGATGCCGGTTCAGCAAGGCCATGTGTTGCGCGCATAGTCCGCTCAAAATGAATATCGCGCTGAGCGCAACAACGATGGGGACAACACGGGGCTCGTTGAAGAACACACCAGCAAGTGGAGACAGTGCGGCGACCGCCAGGCAGATCGCCGTGCTAAGCCCAATATTGACCCAAAAAATGAAGCTCACCTGCTCCTGCGTGATTTCTTCTCTCTGAACCGTCGCTTGCGTCAAGCCGAAGTCGGTAAAAAGCGCCGCGAACGCGAACAACGGCGCGGCCATGGCGACAATGCCAAAGTCTTCAGGAATCAGAAGGCGAGCAATGACGATCTGGTAGCAGAATTGCAGCACAAGCTTGAGCGCCTGCGAACCAAAGTTGACAGCGGCACCATTGACCGAGGCGACCTTAAGATCAGCTCGGGACACCTTGTTTTCCAGCAGAGGAAACGTCTTTCTCACCAGCATCCTAACCAATGCGAACGTTCGCAGCCTTGTTCTTGAATTTTCTGAGCACAGATAGGGCGACCCGCCAATCCGCCATTGCCGCTCCCATGAGCCTCAGCGGCCGCATATCCTTTATGAGCGACTGGGTCTTTCTTTCGGCGGAAAGACGCTTGATCGCGCTTATCCTGGCGTTCAGCAAATTCACCAACGTCCGATCGTTTGCGATCCGCGGGTCGCGTAGCAGTGTGCCGGACTGCTCTACCTGGCCCCCATAATTTATCTGCGTCCTGCTCCAGCCTGAGCCGCGATGGGTGTAAAGATAGCCTGGGAAGTTGGCTACGACATATTTGGCGCCCGCGAGCAGTGCTCCCATGACAAGGAGGAAATCCTCGCCATGTCGTGAATCGGACGGATAGCGCAGCGATTTGTCGATCAGGAACTGTCTTCTGAAGGCCGGCTTGAGCAGGCCCCAGTCGATGTCCGGCCCGAATGGACGTGCGTGTGCCAGGAACGTCTCGGTGGTGACCGTTGTGATTGCGCCTGCCAACGCGACCGCTGGAGGACCTGACGTTTCGCTGGCTGGATCATAGAACGTGAAATTGTCCGCGACCATGTCCGCGTCTTGGGAAACGCCTGCCTCGATCAAGCGCTGCAGGCGCCCTGGGACATAGGCGTCATCGGCATCCAGGATTGCCACCCAATCGCCCCTGGCGACATCCAGGCCGGCGTTTCGAGCGCCGGAAGGCCCGACATTCTTCGACAGGTGAACAACCTTCACGCGTTCATCTTGCCGCGCGATCGTCTTGGCAATGTCGAGCGTCGCATCCGTCGAACAGTCATCAATAATGATGATCTCGAGCACCGAGCTTCCCTGGGTCATTGCCGAACTCACGGCGCGCTCCAGAAAGGGAGACGCGTTGAAAGCCGCGATCAATACTGAAACTCCGTTGCTCTCGACGGAGGGGGCCGCTTTGTTTTCCATCTCGTTCTCGCTTCGGATTGTCAGGCCGCTTTGTTGCGAACAGGGTGATCAAACGGATTACCGTATGTCCTGATCATGCCCTTGATCTGCTCGTCATTCGCACTTTGTCCCACATTTGTAAGATAAAGGGCCGAAGTCTGCGTTCCCTTCCACGGGACGGGAGACCAGTTTGTGCCGGCCGTGATATATGAGCTGCCGGCGCGACGGCCCATCCAGAACAGCCAGACGTCGTCGGCGCTGGGACAAAGCCTTGTAAATTCAGCTTCGTCCAGCACCTCCTGCGCGAGTGAACCTGGAGCGTAAAGTACACCGCCCACCCCGGTCGGAAACAGGATCGGAGAGGCCGCCGTCTCGTCAAAATGCCATTCGTCGTACGGTTCCAGATTTCCGGATTCGTCGAAGCTCACCATATGCGCCCGGTGGCAGACGATTGTGTTGTTGCCGGCAAGCGAAACCATCTTTTCCAGCCAATGGCTGGAATAGTAGACGTCATCGTCAGCTGTCGCGATGAAAGCCTTGGGAAAGGCCGCCAGCGCCGGGATTATCTTCTTGTATGATCTGATGTTCTTGCAGGGACGTATTTCCAGCCCGTGCGCTTGAAGGTCTGTGATCGATTTCGGCAGTGAGGCCATGTCCTCATGAGCGATCCAAAGAATCGTTTTGTCCGCTCTTATCGACTGAGCGAGCAGACATTTCAGCGTCAATGCCAGCGTCGCGTATCTTGCAGGATAGGAGGTCAAGGAAACTATCAATTCTCCCGGCAGCCTGTGCGTTCGGCCTGGCCGTGACAGTTTCCACCTGAGGAAGAGCGCAGAGCGTGCAATAGCGCGCGAAAAAAACTCCGACCCCAGTTGCCCCAGTTTCGCAAGTCGCCAGCCGGCAGCATGGCGCAGACGCCTGGTTCCTCGTTCAAGAAGGCCTTCCGCGCTGCGTTCCGCCTGGCGCCCAGCCATCACATCCAAGTCCGATCCAAGAGCATTTCAAAAACCTAAAGGGATTCATTCGCAGGCGCAACATTATTTTTGTGCATCGCACAATGCCCACTACGAATAATCTTGTTTACAATCACCGTACCTACCGAAAATCACAAAGACTCCGATTGTAAGGCAGGAACAGATCTTGACGCCGTATCGAAAGTACGCGTGATAAAACGGCGTATAGGAACGTCGTATATTTTATAGACCAACAGAGAAGAACCCACGATTCCAAATACAATCGCGCAAGCCCATCCAAGCGGCACGGTTTGATTGAATAGACCAAGCCTATACATGATTGGTTCCGACCAAGCATATATCGGCTCATGCAGCACATACAAAGGAAAAGAGACTGCGCCCGAAATTGCGGCGATTTTCGCTGCGAATCCATCCATGTGCGAGTTGGCTCCCGCAATCACCGTCAGCGGGAAAACAAACAGAACAGATAGAGCTGCCATCACAGGATTTCCGATACTTCCCAAGTCCGGCACGGCAAAAACGGCCATCAGGATTAGGGGAAGAATCCACGCGGGTGCCCTGATGCGGCTTACCCAATCGCGTTCTAAGGAACGAAATATGACAACGCCGAGAAAAAACGAACACATGGTACGGGGCAACCCTGCCAAAAGCATCAGTCCATAGGGGCCGTATTGATTTCCTATGAGTCCAACATCCCCTTTGATAGCCACTGCAGTCAAGTACACACAGAAACTGACTACAACAATCCACTTTAATGAAGAAGTATTAAATCTGTACAGAAATGCAGCCAATCCCATATTTACCAAAATCTCGAAGAATATTGACCACAAAGGTTGATCAGCGAAAAAAGGTTGACTGGCAATGGAGTTTGGAAACGGCATCGGAATTGCTGCAATTCCGAAAATAGTAACCTCTATCGCGTCCGCAATTCTTCCTTCAGTTCTTATTTCCTTCAACAAAATGAACGCCCCTCCGAGGAACGCTCCAAGGACTATAAGCGGATACAACCTTATTAAGCGCTTTATCAAAAACCGGCGGAAACTCATTCCAGCGTTGAGCTTGGGCTCATAGGCGTAAGCGATCACAAACCCGCTCAAGAGAAAGAAGAAATCCACCGCCAAGGGTGCGTGTTGCAGAAAGTCACCATCTTCTGCAAACCACCAACGCCGGTGGAACAGAACGACAGCGATCGCAGCGACGCCTCTGAGACCATCCAACATTACAAACTTATGTTTTTCTGCCATTCTCATCCTTCGCACGCCATATCAACATCGGATGAGGCGCCAAATGCTACAGTCGATGGGAACGCTCGATAATTGAGCAAACGGGCCGACGAGCGCATGTCTAAGCGGCCTGCCGCTCGCGCTGCTGCACCGCCCTGTCCAATATCGAGAAAAAGGTGACGAACTGGCGGTCGGGATCGAGCTCCAGGCGCGCCGCGAAACCGCGCGCGAGGCTGGAAACCCGCTCGTATTCCTTGTTGTCGTTCCACAGCTGCCTGATGGCCGCGACCCAATCGATGAGTGGAGCATCATAGTCGAGCACCGTGCCGCCGGGGCCGATTGCTTCGGGCAGGCCGCCGCGCCGCGAGCCGACAACCGGAATGCCGCTGCAATGGGCCTCTGACGCGACGCGGCCCCAGGCCTCCTCCCATTTCGAGGGCGCAAGCAGGATCCTGGTGCGGCCATAGATCGTCTTCATGTCGTTGGTGCGGCTCTCCAGCGTGACATTGCCAAGCGGTGCGATCGTCTCTTCGATGCGCGCGCGATGGTCATCCTCCAGCTTCCAGCTTTCGACGAACAGGAACGGGATTTCGGGGCAGGCGCCAGCAAGGCGCACCGCCAGCTCGAAGCCCTTTTCCTCATAGGGGTTGATCAGGGTGACGAACTGGCCCGTGGTCGGCGTGGCGTACTGCGTCGGGTTGATGGTCGGCGGGATCACCGTCGCCTCGATGCCGAACTCTCTGGCGTAGGTGCGTGCGGTGAATTCCGAATTGGCGATGTAGAGGGCAGAACCCAATTCGCGCAGGTCGCCGCCCAGCTCGTGGAACTCGACATTCCTGAGATAGACGACCAGCGGTACGCCCTCGGCCTGCAACGCTTTGCCGAGCGGAACCGATTTGTGGCACTGCACCACCGTCACGTCAGGCTTCAGTTTCTGGACGGCAAAGCCTGCTGCTTCCCAGGGAAACCATGTCCTTATCACCGGGTAACCGGGAAAGCTGTCAACGACCGCGGGTTGCCGCAAGAGCTTCATCTTGGCGCGCGCCTTGAGGCCGAACATTCCGTCGCCAAACAGAGCGGCGAGCACCGATGCTTCATGGCCGTGTTCAATCAACTGCTGAGCCAGATGATGCGTGCTGGACTGGACGCCACCGCCGAACTCGGGTGGATAGCCGTTGCCGCTGGCAAAGAGGACTTTCATGGAACCGGCTCCTTTTTACGCCAGATGACGCCTCGATTCACGCCGCCATTCTGCCGATCGAGTGATATTCGATGCCGTGGCGCGCCACGACCTTGGGGTCGTAGAGGTTGCGGCCGTCGAAGATGACCGGCGTGGTCAGCGCATCCTTCAGCGCATCGAAGGACGGCGCGCGAAAACTCTTCCATTCGGTGGCGATGAGCAGCGCATCGGCGCCGCGCAGTGCCGCTTCCTTGGTGCCGCACAACAGCAGGTCGTCGCGCAGGCCATAGATGGCCTGGCATTCCTGCATCGCCTCGGGGTCATAGGCCTGCACGGTCGCGCCGGCGTTCCAGAGCGCCTCCATCAGGACACGCGCCGGAGCCTCGCGCATGTCGTCGGTGTTGGGCTTGAAGGCCAGGCCCCACAGCGCAAAGGTCTTGCCCTTGAGACTGCCCTTGAAATAGCGGTTCACCTTGTCGAACAGCACGGATTTCTGGTCGTTGTTGCGCTCCTCGACGGCCCGCAGCAGCTTGGCGTCGAATTTGACGCCCTCGGCGGTCTTGATCAGGGCGCGGACGTCCTTGGGAAAGCACGAGCCGCCATAGCCGAGGCCCGGATAGATGAAGTGGTAGCCGATGCGCGGGTCGCTGCCGATACCCTTGCGCACCTCCTCGATGTCGGCGCCAAGCTGCTCGGCCAAATTGGCCATCTCGTTCATGAAGCTGATCTTGGTCGCCAGCATGCAGTTGGCGGCGTATTTCGTGAATTCGGCGCTGCGCACGTCCATCACGATCATCTTTTCGTGGTTGCGGTTGAAGGGCGCGTAGAGCTCGCGCATCACCGCCTCGGTCTCTTCGCTGTCGGTGCCGACGATGATGCGGTCCGGCTTCATGCAGTCGGCGACGGCCGAGCCTTCCTTGAGGAATTCGGGATTGGAGGCAACGTCGAAGCTCAAATCCTCGCGCCCTCTTTTCTTCAGCGTCTCGGCGATCCTGGCTTTCACCTTTTCACAGGTGCCGACCGGCACGGTCGACTTGCCGACGACGATCTTGGCACTATCCATCTCGCGGCCGATGGTCTCGGCGACCGCCAGCACATATTTCAGGTCGGCCGAACCGTCCTCGCCGGGCGGCGTGCCGACCGCGATCATCTGGATTTCACCATGCCGGACGGCGGCGGCGGCATCGGTGGTGAATTTGATGCGGCCGGCGGCGTGGTTCTCCCTGACGATGCTTTCGAGGCCTGGTTCGAAGATCGGGACCAAGCCCTGGTTGAGCCGCTCCACCTTGTTGGCGTCGATGTCGACGCAAACAACCTGGTGGCCAACCTCAGCAAGCACCGCCGCCTGCACGAGGCCGACATAACCGATTCCAAACACCGTCAAGTTCATTCGGTTTCATTCCCATCCATGGCCGCCAACCGTTTTCGGTCCGGCCGGTTCAATTGGTCTTTCCCAACTCTTTTACGCTGCATACGAGCGATTCGGGAAACTGGCATGGCTCGCCGAGCGCGGTGAAGGCAACGCGCTCGATCTGCAGCGAAAGCTTGCGGCCCGGATCGGCGAACGCGCCCATCCAGCCCTTCATGGTGTCGCTGCCCCAAAGGCTGAAGAAGATCTTCTGCGCATGGCTGGGCAGCTTGGCCGGGTCGGTGATGGTGTTCACCAGCTGGCCGTTGACGTACCAGCGCAAGCTGTCCTTCTCCCAGACGAAGGCGTAATCGTTGAAGGCCTTGTCGGTGCCGCTCGGCACCTCGACGAGCTTCTCGTTCTTGCCCTTGCCGTCGATATAGACGTTGACCTGTACCTTGGAGGTGTCCTTGGTCAGGATCTCGAAGTCGATCTCATCCCAGGGCTGCTTGTCGGATGGGCCGATATAGGAAAAGAACGCTGCGTTGAGGCCGGAACCGGTGTCGGTCTTCAGCCGCGCCTCGTAGGTGCCGTAGCCGAAGCGCTGCTTGGTCTGGATCTCGCCGCAAGCGAACTCGCGATCCTTCAGCTTCTGCTTTTCGAAGCCAAGCGACAGCACCCCATCGGAAAGCGCGACCAGTCCCTTCGACCAGGTGCAATTTTGATGGCTGCCGTTGTTCCAGCCGTCGGAGACATACCAGCGCGACCGATCGAAGCTCTTGAAATCATCAACGAACGAGGGAGCGGACTGGATATCCTGCGCGTGCGCGGGGACTGCCGAGAGGCTGCCAAGAGCGGCCAGCAGCAGCGCACCGATCAAGCCCAACCGCTGCTGGCCGGTTTGCCGGGTCCCATGCGCGAAGGGCGATGCGTCAATTGCTGTCGTGGACGTGGTTTTCGGATTCGAATTCATACCAAACTCACCTTTGTGCTGTGCGTCCCCAACCCAAAGTCGACGTTTGAACCGCTTCCAAACGGGCCAACCTTGACCTCCTCTTCGACCCTCCCCAAGTCCTTTCCCGTCTTGCATCCTTGCAGCTGTCCGGCACCTTCCCGTTCAAACCCGGCCCGTTCAAACCCGGCCTGTGCCCGCGGGCCTGGCGAAATCGACCGCTGCGGCCGAATCGGAAGTCCCATTCTCATCGAAGACCGTATCCAGAGAATGGCGGAGCTCCCTCATCATGCCGTTCTGGCGCGCCAGCGCGGCGATGCGGCGTTCGCAATTCAGGATCGACTCCGTCAGCGCGCTGACTTCGGATGACCGGCGATCGGTGGTGGATCCGTTTTCCATGGCTTCGACGAGGAAGGCCGCGTTGGTCGCCGTCTTGCGGTAGCGGCTCTCCAGGCCGGTTTTCTCGGCCTCGATCTCAGCGGCGATCTGCTCGAACAGTTTCGCCAGGCGGTCGAGGCGCGCAATGTCGGCCTGCCGGTCGCGGGCCGGATCCCTTGATCTGAAGCCGAATATCGAGGCCATGGGCTTAAATTCCTGTCATCGCCGGCTTGCGTGCCGGATTACTGGCCTATCCCCGCAAGCGGGGTTGAAAAAGCGTACCGCATCGTCCAACTCCTCAGATGGGAGAGACTTCGGACCAATCCGATCGGGGGCCAGTTCGGTTGGTCGTTCAATTTGCTGCACCGCAACATAGACTGCCATCCCCGGAGCCGGGAGGCAACCACCCAATTCGTAAACTCATAAATCCGGTGGAAATGCTTTGCGTGGTGAGCGTGCCGTTGGCGGGCAAAACGGCGCATTTCCCGCGCCTTACCGCTCCTTGCCCGCACTGGTCCCGGCCATCAGGAAACGCAGCGGCGGCACATGCTTTTGCCCGGAGACAAGGCCAACGCGACGAAACAGCGCCTCGAGTTTGTCGGAAGCCACGCCCTGGACGATGGGGACAAGGTTGGATTGACTTGCGAAGGCATAGGCCGCGGCCGAAGCCAGCCCACGCTCGGCCTTCACGTCGAGGAAATTGCGCAGCCGGTATTTGTCGCGCACATGCCGCTCGTGCCGCCGCAGCACGGCCTTGGAGCCTTCCGGCAGGCTGTCGATCGCCAGCAGCGCCAGATCCGCATCGGCGAGCCGCTTCAGGTCCTGCGTCTTGTGGCGGCCGCTGAGCGAATCAGCGCGCACGATGGCCCCATAACCGCAGGAGCGGATGACCTTGAACCGCGCCCCGTGGGCGACCGCGCGGGCGTAGAGCTCGTAGTCCTCGCCCAGGCGCAGGCTCTCGTCGTAGCGCAATCGGTGCCGATCGAGGAAGGCGCGGCTGATCACGGGCTTGAGGAAGCCAAGCTCGCCTCTCTGTACGCGGCGCCTGGAGATGTTGCCTTCGACGAAACGCTCGAAGTCGAGGAATTCCGGATCGGCGGCGAATTCCGGGGCGACGATTTTCGTTGCGTCGCTCGTCGCGTCATCCCTGATGAGCATGATGTTGTCGGCCGCGAAATCCCAGTCGGAGGCGGCAAACAGGGTGCGGAACCGGCCCTCGAGGAAGAAGTCATCGGCATCCAGAATGCTGATGAACGGCGCTTTTGAGCCGGCGATGGCGGCATTGCGGGCGAAGGACGGGCCGCGATTGACGTCGAGGCGCATGACCTTGAGCCGGCCGCTGCCATCGTCGGCGGAGCGGGCGATCCCGGCCGTATCGTCGGTGGAGCCGTCGTCGACGACGACGACCTCGGTCACCTCAGGTTCGCGCAACGCGGATGCGATGGCGACCGCGATCGTGCGCCCCGCATTTTTGGCCGCGATGATCACGCAGACCTCGGATTTCGTCATCGACATGGTTTTTGCCTCTTGCACAGGTTCCGATATGCCCTCGCCCTGTACGTATTGCGACGCCACCGCCATCACGGACTGGCCGGCCGCTCGAAGATGCGGCGGCTGATGTCCGCCGACGCTGCCCAGCCGGCCTCGGCCAGGTAACGGACGGGAGCCCGCCCACACAATTCCCACAACACCGTTCGCCGCTGCGGCCACCGCAAGGACGACAGCCATGGTGCGATGACCATGTTGAGCAGATCCTCATTGCCGATGCGCGACAGGATCGGCTTGGCCCGCTCCGACAAAAGCGTGCCGGTGCCGCCCAGCAGCACATCAGCGGCGCGCAGGCCAAGCAGCAGCGTATCGTCCAGCCCCTGGCTCACCGCCGCATCGAGAACACGCTGCTGATCGGCCTCGTCGAGACGGTTGGCGCTGGCCCTGATGTCACAGACATAGCCGGCGCAGGGTTCGCGGTTGAACAGTGCCTTGGCGACGCTGATACAGGACAGCATCAGCGTGTCGGCGACCGACGTGAACGGCACTTCGGTGCCGGTGATCTCGACCAGCCGTTTGCGCCGCAGGAAGCCGTCGGCATCGCGCGGACTGGGCGAGCCGGGCTGCTGCAGGCGATAGTGAAGGTCGACCGTTGACGGCCCGTTGCCGCGGATCATGTGCTGTTCACCAAGGAAACGAACCCACCAGAGCGAGCGCGACTTGCCAGCAACCTCATAGCCAATCGAGCGCAGCGCATCGCGCGCTCTCGAAAACCCGGCCGGGGAAACCAGGATGTCGACATCGCCCGAAGGCTTCATGAAATGGTCGTCGTAGAGCAGATGCTGCTGGAACGGACCTTCGAGAAAGACGAAATCGATCTGCCTGTCGCATAGCGCCTGATGGATCGCCATCGAATCCATGAGGCAAGCGGCGTTCATCGAAACCGTCCGCCGGCGATAGGTGTCGAGCCATTGGAAAAGCTCAGCCGGCCTTTCCCCCACCGGGGCGAGCGACAGCGCCTTCAGCACGAAATTGGCGACCTTGTTCAACCTGGCGATGTCGGCGACGGTGGCGGCGGAAAGGCTCGGCGGCGACAACTCGCCGGTCGAGGCCGCCGGCCCAGCGAAATACAACCGCAGGCAGGCCTGCACATAGGCGATCTCGTCGGCGCAGTCGGCGGCGCGCAGTCGTTCATAGGAACTTTCCGGCAAGGCCATTGAGCGCATAGTCTCCAAAATGCGGTTTTGCGCGACGCTTATGCTGCAAGTGCGAAGCAAAGCATCCTCAAAAACCTCGGCGCCGTAAAGTCTTTCCTTTCGCAGTGCGAAATTTTGCAACCAGAGCGTTTGCCGAGCTTTCTGAAGATGGCGCAACATACGGCTGGAATTCCGATCCGATCGAGGCACTTCAGCCATCCATCGACACGGGCTGGCTAACAAAAATCCATCTTTTTAGCCATGCCTAAAAAGCGCCGGCGCTATGAACTTTTTATGCAAGCAAAATCAATTGCTTAAAGAATCGCCAGACGCGCGACCTGGCTGCATCCGGTTTAAGCCCAATAGAGGCGGAATTTTGAGCATTCCGCACACACATGGTGACGTCCGCAACCCGTAATTGATTAACCAGAGGTAAATCAGGCTTGACTCATAAATGTTGCCATGCAGCTATTGCATCGCAGCATGAAAGTGCTGACGGCACTCGACAGGCCGTTTCCAGTCCTCATTGGAGAGTAAAATGGAACAGAATGTTGAAAAGCACGAGTACGAAACGCCCAGCCTGACGGTACATGGTTCGATCGAAACCATCACCCAGGGCGGTGGCGGCAGCACGGCAATCGACGCGTCGTTTCCGGCGCACACCCCGATTGGCGATCTGACGTTCTCCTGAGACTAGCCTGGTTCTGGAGGAGTGACGTTGGGCCTCCAGGATTGAAGACCGTGAATGGAGCCGGGGATGAAAATCCCCGACTTTCCCTTTTTGAACTGACGACGCGTAGACCGTGTGTTGCAAACGAGGTTTTGGGATGATCTGGAACCCATCCGAGCACGATACCGTAAATGCCACGAACGACGCCGTGGCTTGCGAATTCGGTGATGGCCTCGCGCTTCTCAACCTGAAATCCAATATTTATTACAGCCTCAATGGCGTCGGTGCGTTCATCTGGGAGTTGATCCAGGAGCCGAAGTCGATCGCCGATATCCGCGGCGCCGTGCTCGAGCGCTACAATGTCGACGCCGAGCGCTGCAAGGCCGACGTCGACGCCTTGCTGAGAGGCATGGCCGAAAACGGACTAGCGAGGCTGCAGCATGAGGCACTCGTCTAGGCAGGTTTCGCAAAAGGCCATGATCTCGCGGCAAAGACCTGCGACGGAACAAAGACCGAGGCCAGCGAAACGCCGGCCCAGCAGGAGCTTGGCCCGGGTTCTGTCCCTGAGCGGCTCGGAAGCGCTTTTCCTCTGCCACTGCCTGCTGGTGGTCGCTTCCATCCGGCTGGGGCTGACATTTTTCTCGTACAACCGCGTTCGCGGCATGGTGACCCGGCTCAACGCCCACGAGTGCGCCAGCATGGGCGAGCTGCGGCTCGTCGCCTGGGGGGTTGCAGCGGCTGCACGGTTCGTGCCGCGCGCCACCTGCCTTACCCAGGCGCTTTCAGGCCAATACATTCTCGCGCGCCAGGGCAACGCCTCCAACATCCGCATCGGCATCGAACGTGGCACGGGCGAGCAGTTGAAGGCGCATGCCTGGCTGGTCAGCGACAACCATGTCGTGCTTGGCGGCTCCGTCGATGGGTTCGCGCATCTGGTCGACCACGGCAGCCGATGAGCGGCGTGGCCGGAATCCTGCTGCGACAGGGCCCCGCGCCCGCGGATGCGGCGGCCGACATCCAGCAGATGTTGGCCCGTATGCGCCATCGCGGCCCCGACGGAAATTCATGGTGGCTGGATGCCGGCGTAGCCCTTGGCCATGCATGGCTCAACACCACGGATGAAGCCAGCCCCGGCCCGCTGACCATGGCCGGCGGCAAGCTCGCCATCACCGCCGATTGTCGGCTGGACAATCGCGACGAGCTGATGGCGCGGCTCGGCATACGCGACAGGTCGGTTGCGGACGCAACATTGCTGATGCGGGCCTATCTGCGCTGGGGCGAAGCCAGCCCCGTGCATCTGCAAGGCGATTTCGCCTTTGCCATCTGGGACGCCGAGCGGCAGCTGTTGTTCTGCGCGCGCGACCATTTCGGGGTCAAGCCATTCTACTACCACGCCGCGGACCGGCGTTTTGCCTTTGCCTCCGAGATCGGGCCGATGCTTGGCCTCGACGGGGTCGGTGCACGCATCAGCGAGCGCAGCATTTCGGGATTCCTTGCCGGGCTTCCCGACGACCCGCAATCCACCCCTTACAACGATATCTTCAGCCTGCCGGCGCGCCACAGCCTCACCGTCACCGCGCAACAGGTGGTGCTGCGCCGATACTGGCAGATCGAGCCGTCGGCGCGACCGCTGCGGTCGGATGCTGCGGAGGAATTCGCCCACCTGTTTTCGCAATCGGTGCGCAACCGCATGCGCGGAAGTCAGTCGATCGGCGCGATGCTGAGTGGCGGCCTCGATTCCTCGTCGATCGCCTGTGTCGCCGGCCTGCAGAACGCCGCCGCGCGCAAGCCGAAGCTGCCGACCTTTTCGCTGATTTTCGAGAAGGGCTCGTCGATGGACGAGCGGCCCTTCATCGATGCCGTGCTCGATCAGCAGAAGAGCGATCCGACGCTGATCCCTGTCGGCAATTATGCGCCCTTCGCTGAATTCGAACGGGTGCTGGAGGAGCAGGAAGGCACCTTCCTGGCGCCGGGCCTGACGCTGACCCGCGGCATTTACCGGACGGCTGGCGCCAAGGGAATCAAGGTGCTGCTCGACGGCCATGGCGGCGACGAGGTCGTTTCACAGGGCCATGGCCATTTGCACGAGCTTGCCAATGGCGGCAGGTGGCTTGACCTTTGGCGCGAGGTCCGCAGCGCCTCCAACACCTATGGCGACAGCACGTTTGGCCTCTATTTCCAGTTCCTGACCCTTTACGGGCCGGCCTGGCGGATCGCCAAGGCGAGACAGATGGCGACCCGGGCTCTCAACAGGATACGCAAGCCCGCGCAAACACAGCGCGGCCGCAGCTGGCGCGACCTGATCAATCCGGACCTGGCCAGGCGGACCGAACTTATCGACCGCTTCCACCGGGCCGGCTATATGCCGCCTGGCGTCCAGGCCAGCGACGCGCTCAGTCATCGCTGGATCCTGTCCAACGGCTACGTGCCTCACTCTTTCGAGGTGCTCGACAAGGCCGCGGCCAATTTCGGCGTCGAGCCGCGTTATCCATTCTGGGACAAGCCGCTGGTCGAATTCTGCCTGGCGCTGCCGGGCGAGGAAAAACTCAGCCACGGCTTTGGCCGCTATGTGTTGCGCCGCGCCATGGAAGGCATCTTGCCGGCGGCGGTCCAGTGGCGACGCACCAAGATCGACTTCACCGCCAATCTCGTCAACGGCATGGTGCGCAACCACCGCGACCTGCTGGAGCAGTTGCTGGTCTCGGATGCCGGCCGCATCGCGCCCTATGTCAACCTGCCACAAGTGAGTGCCGCCTATGCACGGCTGCTGCGCCAGCCCGATCAGGCAGCACCGCTCGATGTCCAGTATGTCTGGCGTTCGGCCTCGCTGTCGCTATGGCTGCGGCAGGTCCAGAACAGCGGGAGCCCCGCATGATGCCGCGCAACCAGCCGCTTGCCACCTACCTTGGTGATCCTGCTTCCCACGGCGGGACGGTGCGGGAGCGACGTTACTACCGAACCTATGGCCTGACCATCGCATCCGACGTGACGTTGCCCGAGCTGGAACCGGCGGAGCCGGGGGCGGCGGATATCCTGATCGCCATCGGCACGATCGACATGCCGAAGCCTTCGCCCGAGGCCGCGACGATCTTCCGCTTCGAGCCGGACCGGCAATATCTGGCATGGCATGCCGTCGGCGCCTTCCTGATCAGCGATTTCAGCCGTATCGACATCGAGCCGGCGCCCGGCGTCGACGACGCGCTGCTTGCCTTCCCGCTGCTCGGGCCGGTGATGGCGCTGTTGCTGCACCGACGTGGCCTGCTCGTCCTGCACGCCAGTGCCATAGCGGTGGCCGGCAAGGGCGCTATCTTCATGGGCGACAAGGGCGCCGGCAAATCGACGACGGCAAGCGCGCTGATCCGGGCCGGTCATGAATTGCTCACCGACGATGTCGTGGCGCTCGATTTCACCAATCCGGACGCGCCGATGATCGTTCCGGGGTTTCCCCAGATCAAGCTTGCCGCTGACGCCGCGGCCGCGATCTCTCTGGGCCGTGCGGAGGTGCGGCCGCAAGTCCATCCAGCGATCGAGAAGATGCAACATCGCCTGCACGGCGCCTTCTCCGGCGGCACGGTGCCGGCGACCAGGGTCTATGTCCTCGAGCGCGGCCAGAGGGCCGCGGTCACGGCCTTGCCCGGCATTGCCGCCTTGCCGGCCATCATCAAATTCTCCTACGTGACGCGTTTCGGCCGCGCGGCGCTCTCCGGCGATTTCGCGGCGCTGCATTTTCGCCAGTGTTCAGCAATCGCTAACCATGTCGGCGTGTTCCGGCTGGAAGTTCCAACCGGCCTCGACAGGATTGGCGAGGCCGTGGAGCTGATCGAGACCGATCTGGCGGCCGGGGACCTGACGGCTGGCCGTCGGCAGCGGTGAGCGCAAACATGTCGAAGTCGTCAATCCTCCGCCTGTCGCTGTTTCGCGATGTCGCCGCGTTCGGCGCCGTCATCGCCCAGATCGGCGGGCGGCGGACCTGGACGGCGCTGCTGTTCCTGATCCTCGGCAGCCTGACGGAAGGCATCTCGATCCTGCTGCTTGTGCCGCTGCTGCACCTGGTCGGACGCGCCGACCAGGATTTCGCGGTGCGGTTGCCGAACAATGAATTCGTGCGCTGGCTGGTGCCGGATGGAACGCTGCAACTGACGACGGTGCTGTGCGCGCTGGTCGGGCTCGTTGCGGTGCAGGCTGCGTTCAACCGCTTCAAGTCGGTCTACATGGCCAGGCTTCTGTTCGATTTCATCAACCGTTTGCGCATGAACCTGTTCGAGAGCATCGGCAAGGCGCGCTGGGGCGTATTCTCGCGCATGCGCAGCTCGGATCTCGACCATGCCCTGACCGGCGACATCGATCGCGTCCAGGGCGCCGCCTTCTCGCTGCTGATGTTGGTGCAGATCGCTGTGCTTTTGGTGGGCTATCTCGTGATCTCGATGTTCATCTCGCCGGTCATGACGGCGTTTGCGATCGTCATCGGCATCGTCATGTTTATAGCGCTGCAGCCGTTTCGGGCGCGCGCCACCGCCTTTGGGCGTGTCCTGACCAGCAATCGCCAGGATCAGTACCGGACGGTCTCGGAATTCCTCGGCGGCATCAAGGTGGCCAAGAGCCTGAATGTCGAGGCCAGCTATTTCGCGCAATTGCAGACGACGCTGGAAAAGATGAAGTCCGACAACATCGACTATGTCAGCAACAGTTCGATCGGCACCGCAGTGTTCCAGGTGGCGAGCGTCGTCGGCTTGAGCCTGTTCATCTATGTGGCGCTGGTCCGCTTCAACCTGTCGCTGGCCGAGATTGTCGTGCTGCTTCTGGTCTTCATGCGCATCGCACCGCGCTTCATGGACATGCAGACGCAGGCCCAGCAGGTGTTGATCAACCTGCCCGCCTATACGGCCATGCGCAGCCTGCAAGCCCGTTTCGACGCCGAGCGCGAACCGGGCCATGCCGAGCCTGGGGATGTCGAAAAACTGTCGCTCGATACCGGGCTGAACATTCGCGGTGTCTCCTTCGGCTACGACGACGGTACCGGCAAGGCGGTGGTGAGCGATATCACCTTCGGGCTCCCGGCCGGCAAGGTCACCGCCCTGATCGGCCCCTCGGGATCGGGCAAAAGCACCATCGCCGACATGTTGCTTGGCCTGCTCGAACCGACTTCCGGCAAGATCCTCGTCGACGGCGTCGAGATCGATGCCAGCAATCGCCGGCGCTGGCGCGATCAGGTGGCCTATGTGCCGCAGGACGTCTTCCTGCTGCATGACACGATCGCGGCGAACCTGCGCCTGGCCGCGCCGCAGGCCAGCGACGACGAGTTGTGGACCGCATTGCGCGCCGCGCATGCCGGCGAGTTCGTCGAACGGCTCGATCAGCGGCTCGACACGATCGTCGGCGATCGCGGCGTGCGCCTCTCAGGCGGCGAGCGTCAGCGCATCGCGCTGGCGCGCGCGCTGCTGCGCAAGCCATCGCTGCTCATCCTCGACGAGGCGACCAGCGCGCTCGACTGGCAGAACCAGTCGCTGATCGCCAGGTCGATCGACGGATTGCGCGGTGCGATGACCATCCTGACCATCGCGCACCGGCCATCGATGATCGCCTTCGCCGACTGGGTGGTGGCGATGGAAGACGGCCGTGTCGTGGAAGTCGGTCAGTATCAGCGGCTGAAGGCCAAGCCGGCGAGCCGGCTGTCCAGGATGCTGTCGGGGGAACAATCGGAAACCGAACCCGCCAATGTGGCCTGAGGTCAGGTCAGATTCTGTCCGAGAAGACTACGGTCAAAACTCAATCAACCGTCTGCCGTCGATGGCCGAGATGGGTGGAAAGCGGACTTAGTGGCGGACGAATTGACTCTTGTCGTCGCCGCACGCCCAGCGACCCTTTTTGCCATAGCTTCCAAGCTCGAACACGGCAATCAGTTCACCCGCAACGAAAAGACCTACCGCCTCGCCACCACTGTCCCACTGGACAGAGGCTGGCGCATCGGCAGGCATGGTGATGACGGTGTGTGCGCTGAAGGCTTCTACGATTTGGCTACCTCTGTCTCGCGCAAGGTCGAGCAGGTAGAAATACGCAGTTTCATTATCGCGCTCAAAGGCAGCGGCGTATCGGCCCGTAGCATCAACAGCGCTTTCATAGACGTCAATCATTGCCTTCCCACTCGCATCACCGTCGAGTGTTCGCAATGGGTCGAACTCGGTCCTGATTGGGTTCCGACCCTAGTGCAGGCTGCGCCGGGCATTGCCCAACTTCTCGCCTTCGGTCACGTCGGGCGAGTTCAGCTTTCTTTCAGCTTCGCGCTGCCTGTCGGCCGGCGTCGGCGCGCTCCTGGCGATCATGGCATAGACGAGGACGAAGTAGCCGGCCTGGATGACCACGGCGCAAATGATGACGCGCAGCAGCGTCGTGCCGAGCGAAGCGCCGCCAAGCCAGGACCAGGCGACGACGATTGCGAGAGCGAAAACCATCCCGACGATGAATTTTGGAAGCGACATACCCAACAGCCCATAAACCGGCTCGGGTTATATCCAACGATAGCCCCACCCGAGCGCCGTCCCTTGTTATGCGGGCTTGTAAAGGTGCCCGCTATCGACCGGTTGCTTCCGGCCTTTCAACCTGTCGCCACTCTGACAGGTATAATTTGCAATTCTATTAAGGCGAGCAGAGGGCGGCAAGGGCAACCGCACATATTTTTGATTGAGCTTACGCGATCGACTCTGCCATGCTGCAATGCACACTACCGCAATTCACTCAACCTGAAGCCGCTATGTTTTTTCAGTACAATTCGCAATATTAAGTAGTATTTTATGTTAATAGTTGCGAACTTCGCACCTTCCTAAAGCACTAATATGTACCATTCCGGACCGTCGAGAGCGGCTTGCCCAAAAATCGCCCCAAAAAGATCCTTATTTTTTTCCACTTGCCCATTTATTGTCACAAATGTGCTAAACATCCCGAAAAATGTGCATCGCTAGCTTATTATTTAGTCAATTCATGACGCGACTATTTCAGGAGGCCGGGAAATTGTGTGTTGCGCTGCAACATTTTTTTGGTATCGTGTGGTGAACCATTCGTTCAACGCATGGAGTTTCCGCATGAGGGATATCGCCAAGTCGGCCACGGCGGACTTTTCGCAGCCTGACACCGACTTTCCGCCGCCTATCGGCGGCCTCATCAAGCGCAGCTTCGATATAGCCGGTTCACTGGTTGGTCTGCTCGCTCTCAGCCCGCTGTTCGTCATGATAGCGCTGCTGGTTAAATTTTCCGACGGTGGATCGATTTTCTACGGTCATCGGCGAATCGGTCGCGGCGGACGGATTTTTCCGTGCCTGAAATTCCGCACCATGGTTCCGGACGGCGACAAGGTGCTGGCCGCCTATCTCGCCACCAATCCGGACGCCAACGCGGAATGGATAGCGACCCGCAAGCTGAAGAACGATCCGCGTGTCACCCGCGTCGGCGCGGTGTTGCGGAAGCTCAGCCTCGATGAACTGCCGCAGATCATCAACATCCTGCAGGGCGACATGAGCCTCGTCGGGCCTCGCCCGGTGGTGCGCGATGAGCTGGAAATCTACGGCAGCGCCGCCGTCTACTATCTGAAGTCGCGGCCCGGCCTGACCGGCCTGTGGCAGGTCAGCGGCCGCAACGACGTCTCCTACGACAGCCGCGTCGCCTTTGATCGTCACTATGTCGAGAACTGGTCGCTGTTCGGCGACGTGCGCATCATCATCAAGACCGTGCCGGCCGTCTGGATGTCACGCGGCTCTTACTGACCGGCCGCCGGCGCCAGGCATCCGGCGGCAAGCTCATCGGGCGATGGGGCTAACACGGATCGGAACGTTCAGTTGAAAACAGACATGTTCGAAGCCTTTGGCAGCGGCCGCTTTTCCGGCCGCTCTCGGCTCATGACCACATGCCTTGCGGTGTCGCTCGCTTTTCTTCCCCAGCTAGCCGCGGCCGATGAATATCATCTCGGCTCACAGGACAAGCTCACCATCCGCATCGCCGAATGGCAGACCGTCGAAGGCACGTTCAGGGACTGGACGGCGGTCAACGGCCAATACACGGTCGGCCCCGGCGGAACCCTGTCGGTGCCTTTCGTCGGCGAGCTGCCGGCAGCCGGCAAGACCACAGCGGAAGTCGCGGCGGCGATCGGCGAGGCGCTGCAGCGTAAACTCGCTTTGTCGGACAAGCCCGAGGCCTCGGTCGAGATGGCGCAGTTCCGGCCCTTCTATATTTCGGGCGAAGTGCAGAATCCCGGCCAGTTTCCTTACGTGCCCGATCTGACGGTGCTGAAGGCGATCAGCGTCGCCGGCGGCGTCAGGCGCAACACCGATTACGGCCCTCAGCTCGGCAAGGATCTGGTCACCGCCAAGGGCAATTTCGATATCTCCGATGACCAGCGCGTCCGGCTGCTCGTCAGGCGTGCCCGCATCGATGCCGATCTGGCCGGCAAGACGAGCTTCGAGACGCCGCAGGAGGTCGAGGCCGACCCGAGGCTGCCGACCATCGTCGCCGACGAGATGACGATCCTGACGGCGGACCAGAAGGCGCTGAAGCTGAAGCTCGAGGCGCTCGACGATCTCAAAGGTGTCCTGCAGGCCGAAATTGAATCTCTGCAGAAGAAGATCGTCAACCAGCAGAAGCAGGTCGACCTGGCGCAGCAACAGCTCGCCAGCATCGGTCCGCTGGCGCAGAAAGGTCTGATCGCCAATTCGCGGCTCCTGGATTCGCAGCAGTCCGTCACCGACCTGCAAGGCAAGATCCTGGACTATGAGACTGCCATCCTCACTGCCAAGCAGGCGATCAGCAAGGCGACGCAGGACGCCATCGATGCCCAGAACACGTTGAGCTCGACCCTCGCCGCCGCCCGCCAGCAGACCGAAGCCGACCTGAACGAGGCCGCGCTGAAGGTGAACATGCAGAAGGGCCTGATCGCCCAGGCCAGCGATCCCGCAACGACGGCCGCCATTACCAACGACCAGCAGCCTACCCTGCTCTACGCGCTGGTGCGCAATGTCGACGGCAAGACCAGCGAAATCGCCGCCAAGGAAGACACGCCGGTGCTGCCCGGCGACGTGATCAAGGTCAAGCAGGCGCCGCTGGCCAGCCAGTAAGCCTCGGACTTCGGCGCGATCCAGCGCTTCGATCCATAACGCAGAGAATTCCAACCTCCGTCAGGCCTTGCCTGGCGGAGGTTTTGCTATGTGCGATCTCAGGCCGTGAAACGATAAAGCGCGCCGCTTCGAAGCGGTTCACGCGAATGTCGTTGTCCCAAAGCCACTATGCGCCTTTGGGCGACATGCATGGGTTCACGACGGATCGGCGGTGGCCGGACGGCCGGCATGCCGGGGCCAGGCTGGCTCGCCCCTCGCCGCATCCGCCGGGTCGAAGGCCGGCGACCACCGCGTGCGGGTGACCGGCAGCCGCGCCAGCTTGAAATAGCTGAAATACATCAGGAAGGAGCCCATGATGTAGGGGTTGAGGATCTCGACCTCGACGAAGGAGCGGATGAGCAGCAGCACCATGACGCCGAACAGAACCACCGATTCGGCCTGCCATGCCTTGAAGATCACCGTCGAGACATGGCCGTAGAGCGTGCGCAGCATGATCAGCGAGATCATCACCGCTCCGGTGAAGCCGAGTTCGACAAGCGCCTCGACATAGGTGTTGTGGAAATGGAAGCCGGTGCGGGTGGTGATGTAGAATTCGTTCCACAGCCGCTCGGCCTCGGCAAAACCCTGCACCCAATAGGCGGCATAGCCGACGCCGAGGATCGGCGAGCGCTGCGCGGCATTCCAGCCCTGCTCCCACAGATAGGTCCGCCCGGTGAGCGTCGAATCCTTGCCGAAGAGGCCAAGCACGAAATCCATGAGCCCGAGATTGAGCGCAACAAAGGCCACCACGACGACCATGCCGGCGCCGACCACGAAGATCACCCGGCGATAGCGCCGCGACAAAAGCTTGGTCATGGCAAGAAGCGCAATCAGCGCCAGGACCGCCGGTATCGAGGCCATCGAGGTGGCGGAATGCGAAATGACCAGCAGATAGGCCGACAACAGCACGACAGGCACGGTCAGGATGAAGCTCAGCCGGCCACGCCGCAGGAAAGCGAGGAAAACCACGGAGAAATAGATGCCGAGCGAGCCGACGAAGCCGATCTGATTCTTGGAGGCAAAGGCGCCGACGAAATTGTAGGTGCCGTCAAGGACGTCCTCGGAATAGGCGCCGACCTTGAGCGAATAGAGCATGACGAAGAAGATGCCGATCAGCGCGCCCAGCGTCAGGGTCCGCACGCTGACGGTGCGCGCCGCGACATAGGCGCAGGCAATGTGGGAAAGGTACTGGACCGCCGTTCTGGCGGTGACGCCGGGTGCCTGCGACCAGAAGACCGAGAAGCAGATATAGGCCGCGAACAGCAGCGGCAACCAGGCGCTGGACAACTGCCGCAGGAAGCGTCGGTAGTCAACCAGGATGAGCGGAAGCCAGACGGCATAGTAAGCCAGGATCAGCACCTGGCCGAAAATGACGGAATAGGAGAACGCCCAGATCGACACGGCCACGGCAAAGGCGCCATAGACCGAGTTCTTCTCGGGATCGACCAGCAGGGACTTTGGAATTTTCATCTCAGAGTCCCGTCGACGCGACCCAAGACGCGCAAGCCAAGCAGGCCGCAAGCCGGCCGGCATATCCGCAAACAGGGGCGTGCAATAAACGGCATCTCCATTGTGCAGTGCAATATAACCTATCGCACTGCATCCTCAATGGCAAATCCGGTCACCTTGTCTTACACCAGAGCCGTTCACCGTTTCACGGAAACGGTGAACGGCTCTAACTCCTTGTTTTGACGCAATTCCTGTGGGAAAGCCGTTCACACTTTTCCTGAAATTGCTTTCATGGAATTGCTTTGGCGAACGGGGAGAGATCAGCCGGTAGCCCGCCCCGCCACGGCCGCCTGGATCAGGCGGTCGGCGAGGATCGCCAGAAAGGCGATCGACAGGCCGGCGATCAGGCCCATGCCGGCATCGGCCTTGCCCAATGCGACATAGACCGCTTGGCCGAGGTCGCGTGTGCCGACCAAGGCGGCGATCGCCAGCATGGAGAGTGCCGCCATGATGGTCTGGTTTAGGCCCAGCATCACCACCGGCAGCGCCAGCGGCAGCTTGGCTTGCAACAGCGTCTGCGCCGGCGTCGCGCCCATTTGTTCGACCGCCTCGACGATGTCGGCGCGCACATGCCGCAGGCCGTGCTCGACATAGCGGATCGGCGGCACGATGGCGTAGAGCATGATGGCGATCAGCGCGGTGAACTCGCCGACCTTGAAGAACATCAGCGCCGGAATGAGGAAAACGAATTGCGGCATGGTCTGCAGCGCATCGCAGACCGACCTGAGGACGCGCGAGGCGCGTTCGCTGTAAGCGGCCCAGACGCCGAGAGCACCACCGATCACCAGGCAAAGCAGCACCGCAAACGTGCATAGATAGAGCGACTGGATCAGCGCACCCCACAGGCCGTTGAAGAGGATCAGCAGGAATCCCGCCGCGGCAAAAAGCGCGAGCCGCAGGCCGGCGACCTGGAAGGCGAGCAAGGCAATGCCAAGGATGAACACCGGCCAGGGGAAACCGAGAAAGCCGGTGTAAAGCAAGGTGCCGGCGACCAGCAGCGCGAGTGCCGGCCGCCAGCCAAAGCGATGCAGCAGCAATGTGCAGCCAAGCAGGACCGCGGCGGCATAGGCCGCATTAGCGGTTGGCGAGAGCGAAAAACCCCAGATGGCGGGAACGGCGGCGCCCGAAATGCCGATCCTGAGCGGCAACAGCAGGCAATACAGCACGCCGTTGCGCAGGCCGTCGAAGAACCAGGCGTAGTCGCGCACAAGGCCGAGCAGCCATTGATTGATGCCGCCCACCTGCATGCGCAGCCCGCTTGCCGGCAGCCAGGTCTCATCCGGCCATATCAAGCGGATGGCTATCGCCAGCACGGCTGCGAGCAGCAAGGCCATGGTGAGCCGGCGGCCGGTCATCCAGGTCATGGCCGCCGTCGGTCCGCTCGGGCGCTCCTTGGCGAAGCCGATGGTCAGCCGGTCGATGAGGATGGCAAGCAGCGCGATCACCAGCCCCGACAGGATGCTCTGGCCGAACTCGGCCTTGCGCATCGAAGATAGCACCTCCCAGCCAATGTCCTCGAAACCGCCGATGATGGCGGCGACGATCACCATCGAGAGCGCCGCCATCGTCGTCTGGTTGAAGCCGACAAGGATTTGCGGCAGCGCGGTCGGCACTTCGACGTGCCAGAATTGCTGGCGGCGCGTGCAGCCGCTCATCAAGCCGGCCTCGCCGATGTCGGAGGGCACGCGGTCGAGGCCGAGCATGGTGTTGCGCACCATTGGCGGCGTCGCATAGATGGCGCTGGCGATCAGGCCGACCACCGGGCCGAAGCCGAACAGCAGAAGCAACGGAATGAGATAGGCGAAAGCCGGCACGGTCTGCATCAGATCCAGCGCGCCGAGCAGCGCCGGGCGCAGGCGCGGACTGCCGTGGCCAAGCACGCCAAGCGCGAAGCCGAGTACGGTCGAGATCGGCACGGCGAGCAGCACCAGCGACAGCGTACTCATGCTTTGCGGCCAATAGCCGGCGAGCAGGATGTAGCCGAGTGCAAGCAGCGCGAAGGCCGCCAGCCGAATGCCGCTCGATTTCAGCGCCAGTGCCGCGACCGCCAGCATCACCGCCGGCCATGGCAGCCAGACCAGCACCAGGCGCGCGCCGCGCATCGGCGCGTCGAGGACAGCGGACAAAGCGCGAAATGCCGGCTGGACGACGGCCACGACGGCCTCGGTGGCCGCGTTGATGGCCGGCGCGAGCGGCAAGGTCCACTCCTTCGGGAACGTCACCAGCCAGGGGAAATCGATCTTCAGGACAAGACACAATGCCGTCAGCACCGCGAACGCGCACCAGGGCAGAAGCGCCGGCTCGACCGCAACCCTCGGCGAGGATCGAAACGATGCCGCCGGCGCGGTCACGATCGCGTCCGCCTTTTCTGTTCCCGCTCCAGCACAGCCAGCACGGAACCGGCGGTCAGCAGAGCCGGTGGTGTTGCACCCTCACCCGCGACGCGGAAGGCGCGAACGCCTGACGCCAGGCGCGGGATGAGTTCCTCCAGGCTGGTGTCGGCGGCGATGGTCTCATCGGGTTCGGCTGTTCCCTCTAAGGGCGTCGCGAGATCACCGGCCGTGATGACACGCAGCAGCGGCATGTCCTCGGTGAACTGCGCGACATAGTCATCGGCCGGGTTGAGCACGATGTCGGCCGGGCGGCCGATCTGGACGATCTTGCCGGCGCGCATGATGGCGAGCCGGTCGGCCAGGCGGAAGGCTTCGGCCATGTCGTGGGTGATGAAGACGATGGTCTTCTTCAGCATCTGCTGCAGCCGCAGGAATTCGTCCTGCATCTGCCGGCGGATCAGCGGATCGAGCGCCGAGAACGGCTCGTCGAGGAACCACAGTTCCGGGCCGACGGCGAGCGAGCGGGCGATGCCGACGCGCTGCTGCTGACCGCCGGAAAGCTGGTGCGGAAAGGACGCCTCGCGGCCTTCCAGCCCGACCAGCGCGATCATCTCGCGGGCGCGGGCTTCACGCTCCTTGACAGGTTTGCCCTGGATCTTCAGCGGGAAGGCCACATTGCCCAGGATGGTGAGATGCGGCAGCAGGCCGAAATTCTGGAACACCATGCCCATGGCGTGGCGGCGCAGTTCGATCAGTTCCTTGCCGCTGGCCTTCAGCAGATCCTGGCCGTCGAGCAGTATTTCGCCGGCGCTCGGCTCGACCAGCCGAGACAGGCAGCGCACCAGTGTCGACTTGCCGGAACCGGAGAGCCCCATGATGACGAAGATCTCGCCGGTCGCGACTTCGAAGGTGGCGTCGACCACGGCCGGCAGATGCGCTTCCGCGCGCAACCGTTCGGCCAGCGCGTCCGGCTCGATGACGTAGCCGCGGGAATCGAAATAATAGGCGGGACGCCGCCCATAGACCTTCCACACATTGCGGCAGGCGAGCTTGATCGAGGGTGTGGCGGCATTCATCGCTTCAGGCCCTCACACGAGCCGAACCCGGCTTCGCAAAACGCGAAGCCAGGTCGGCACATCGGCCACCGCACGAGCGGGGAGACATGGACGCTTGTCACTTGGACGCTTGTCACTTGGACGCTTGTCACTTGGACGCTTGTCACTTGGCTGCGTCGACCCAGGGCTTCCAGACGGCCTCGTTCTTGTCGACCCACTCCTTGACGACAGCGTCGAGATCCTTGCCTTGCTTGTCGACGGCCAGCATCAGCTTCTGCTGTTCGGTGGCGTCCATCTTGAACGTCTTGAGCAAGGCGTAGGCCGCGGGCCATTTGGCGCCGAAGCCTGACCAGACGATCTTGTCGACATCGGGCGGCGTGATGCAGTGGTCGTTGCTCTGGACCTTGCAGGGCGGCATGGTGATCCAGCCGACTTCGTTTTCGGCAAGCGCGTAGTGCGGCCCCCAGAACATCATCACCAAAGGCGACTTGGCGGCCTCGGAGGCTTCGAGTTCGGCGACCAGCGCGCCTTCCGATCCCGCCGGCACGGCGGTGTATTGCATGGTGTTGTCAGCCAGAATGGTGGCCGCGCGCGAGCCCCAATCGGCGGGATAGTCGAGGAAACGGCCATTGGGCGCGGTCTCCGGTGTCGACAGCGCCTGGATGCATTCGGGCTTGTTTAGCGCGGTCCAGTCGGGAAGACCGGGGCAGATTTTTTCCATGAATTTCGGATAAATCCAACCTTCCTGCGTCTTCAGATCGAGCTTGCCGATGTCCTCGATCTGCTTGGCGGCGAGCGTCTTGGGATAGATGTCGCCGACATTGTTCATCCAGACTTCGACCGAGGCGCTCAGCGTGCCGTCGGCCAGGCCGGAGAATTGCGGGAAGTTGCCGGCGGTGACGTATTCGACCTTGTAGCCGAGCTTTTCCAGCAACTGTCCGGCGATATGGGTGGAGACATGCGCGCCGGTCCATTCCAGCATGGCGAGCTTGATCGGCTCGTCCTTGGCACCGAGATCGGCGCTCAGGCCCGGCGTCGTGGCGCCCAGCACCAGCGCCAGGCCAATTCCGGCATTCCTCAGTCTGTTCCTTGAATTCGGCATGATCATTCCCCTGTTTCTGGATGTTATGGTTCGAGCTGAATTTCATCCTTGATGGCGAGACTGCCGCTAGTCCCTTCCCACACGCCACTCCCCCGGCGGCGGGCATTCCGGTCGACTATCCCGTGAAGTCGATGACGAACCTGCCTTTCGACTGGCCTCTTTGAAGCGTTGCCAGTGCGTCCGAGACCTGGTCCAGCCTGATGGTCTCGACGGTGGTTTCGAAGGGCTGTTTGGCGTGCATGGCGACCAGTTCGCGCATTTCCTGTCTTGTGCCGACGCTGGTGCCGGTGATGACGACGCCGGTGGCCGTCAGCCATTCCTGAATGAGCGGCACCGGCTGGAACACCATGGCGGCGGCAATGATCCTGCCGCGCGGGCGGATGCCGGCGACCATGGCGTCCCAGGTCGCGGTGGTTGGCGCGAAGTTGATGCAAGCGTGATATTTCTTGTCCTTGGCCGCGAGCCTCGACGGCAGGCAGTTGTCGGCGATGTCGGTTTCGACAGCGCCATAGCGGCGCGCGATTTCCAGCTTCGCCGGATCGCGATCGACCGCGAGCACCTTGACGCCGAGCCGGCTGGCGATCTGCACCGCATAGAGGCCAAGCCCGCCGCAGCCGAAGACGATGGCGCTCTCGCCCGACTTCAACCCGGCCCGCTTCACCGCGCCATAGGCGGTGATGCCGGCGCACATCACCGGAGCGGTGGTCACCGGGTCGATGGTTTCGGGCAGTGCTACCGCGAAGCCGGCGTCGCAGACGACATATTCGGCAAAGGCGCCAGGGACATTCAGGCCATGCGCGCGATGGTGCTGGCAGAAGGACTCATCGCCATCCAGGCATTCGTCGCAATGGCGGCAGGTGTCGTGGATCCAGGGCACGCCTGCCCGGTCACCGAGGGCCCAGTCACCCACGCCCTCGCCGATCGCCTCGACGCGACCGATGCCCTCATGACCCATGACGAAGGGGGACGGCGCATGCGTCGGGACGCTCTCGCCGCGCCAGATATGGACATCGGTGTGGCAGACGCCGCAGGCCTGCAGCCGCACCAGGATCTGGCCGGAACCGGCGACGGGGCGAGGCACGCTGGTGATATCGAGCGGCTCACCATACCCGCCGAGGACCGCTGCCCGCATCGTTTGAGTGTGCGACGTCATCGATAGCCTGCCTGACCAATGCTTGCTTTTGCAGCCTAGGTCGGCGAAAATTATATGACAACAGAAAAATTTGTTAGAGCGTACAAAAATTTCGTCGGATATACGAAACCCATGGCGACCAAGGCAAAGAAACAAAGAACCCGCATCGAGGACATCAGGCGGGTCGAGCTGATCGAGGCGGCGCATCGCATCTTCCTGCGCGATGGCCTGAAAGGCCTGACGACCACCCGCATCTGCCACGAAGCCGGCATGTCGCAAGGCATCCTGACCTATTATTTCAAGGACAAGGACCAGGTGCTGTTCGAGATGGTGCGGTATGCCAACCGCGTTCTGATGGATGCCGTCGTCGTCAATCTGCGTCAGGCTGAAACCTGTTGGGATCGCCTGACGGCGATCGTCGACGGGAATTTTCCGGCGGAGAAGTTCGAGCGCAACACCGCCAACGCCTGGGTTTCCTTCTACGCGGAAGCCGCTCACAACCCGCGCTATGCAAGGCTGCAGGATCTTTTCTACAAGCGCCTGCGCTCGAATATAGGTTCGGCGCTGTCGCCGCTGTGGTCGAAGAGCGAGATCGACCATTTTGTGCGCGGCTTTGCCGCCATGCTCGACGGTTTCTGGCTGCGGCGCGGCCACTCGGATGGCGACATCTCGCATCTGGAGGCGAGAGCGCTGCTCATCGAATATTCGGAAAAGATGCTTGGCGCGGGCATGGTGTCGAAGCTCAAAAGGCTTCAGCTGCAGGCGGCGTAACGGTCTCGAATGCGTCGCCGGCGGCGAGCGGTTGTAAGCGCTCCATGCCGGCGCGGATCTCACCATAAAGCTCCGCCGGTGATCTGGATATTTTCCATGGTGATCCCCTTGGCTAGATCCGAGCAGAGGAAGACCGCAAGGGCGGCGATCTCTTCGGGCTGCAGCATGCGCCCCTGGGGATTGCCCTTCCTGAATTCGTCCATGACCTCCTCGGCGCTGCGGCCCTTGCCTTCGCGCTCGACGACCTGCGCCACATTGCGGCGCATCAGCTCGGTCTCGACCCAGGTCGGGCTGATCATGACGCAGGTAACGCCGTGTCCTGCCCCTTCGAGCGCCACGCAACGGGTGAGGCCGAGCAGGCCCGCTTTGGAGGCGCAATAGGCCGGATTGTCCTTCCAGCCGACAGAGGCGGCGGTGGAGCCGATGTTGACGATGCGGCCCCAGCCGCGCTCGATCATGCCGGGCAGCACGGCGCGGGTGGCTCGGAAGGCGCCGGTCAGATTGGTGTCGACGATCTTGTCCCACAGCGCGTCGGAATGGCCGCAGACCGGCTGCTCGGCGGTGGTGCCGGCGGCGTTGACCAGGATGTCGGCCGGACCGATGGCGGCTTCAGCTTCCGCCGCAAAACGGTTGGTGACCTCGCTGTCGCGGACATCGAGATGAGCGGCATGAACCCTGGTGCCATGGGCCGACAATGCCGAACGCACACGCTCGATTTCGTCCGCACCCGGATAGTAGGCGGCATCGGACTTGTCCGCGCCGGCGGGCGCGATGTAGGAGCCGACGGCAACATTGGCGCCGGCCTGCGCCAAGGCCGTGGCGATGGCGAAGCCCATGCCGGAGAACCCGCCGGTGACGATCGCGCTGCGGCCGGAAAGGTTTGTCATCAGGCGTGCTCTCCAGACAGTTGAATGCAGGCAACAAGGCCTGACGAGATCGGAAATTCAGACGGCAAGGTAGCCTCCATCGACGACCATTTCGGAGCCGGTGACGAATTTGGATTCATCCGAGGCGAGGTAGAGGACCATGTAGGCGATGTCGTTGGGCTCACCGAGGAAGCCTATGGGATGGCGGGCCAAGGCCTTGGCCTTTTCCTGCTCGAGCTTGCCGAGGTCGCGCAGATAGTTCTCTGTCTGCGGCGTCCAGATGTAGCCGGGGTGGATGGAGTTGCAGCGGATGCCGTAGCGCTTCTCGGCGCAGTGCACCGCGACCGCCTTGGTCAACGTGCGCACGCCGCCCTTGGAGGCGCAGTAGGCGGCAAGATCGGCCTCGCCGATGATGCCGTCGATGGACGACAGGTTGATGATTGAGCCACCGCCCGATTGCTTCATCAAGGCGATGCCGTGCTGGCAACCGAAGAAGACGCCGTCGAGATTGACGGCCATGGTGCGCCGCCATTCCTCAAGCAAGGTGTCCTCGATGTTTTTGGCAATGGCGATGCCGGCATTGTTGACCAACACGTCGAGTCGGCCGAATTTTTGCTCGACCGCCGCCATCACCGGCGACCAGTCGCCGGGATTCGAAACGTCGTGACGATGGAAAAGACTTTCCTTACCGATCAGGTCGGCCGTCTCCCGGGCAGCCGTCTCATCGATGTCGCTGACGACGAGCTTTGCCCCCTCGGCCGCCAGCAGCAACGCAGCCGCCCGCCCGAGGCCCATGCCGGCCCCGGTGACGAGCGCTACCTTGCCTGCGACGCGGTTCACAAGATCGAAACCCCTAGAGTGGTTTGCCCAGCCATTCGCGATAGAAGCCTTCGAGGTCGGGTTCGAAATCATGCACGATGGGATAGCCGGGGGCGGCCGCTTCGACCTCGTGCATGGTGCCGCATTCCGGGCAGATGAATTCGCGGATCTCCATCCACTGCGGGTCTGGAATATCGCTGTTCGGGTAGATCTCGCGCAACGCTTCCTCGGTGTTGCGCACGATGATCGCGGCCTTGAGCTTCCAGTTCTTGCGGTAGTCACCGAAGGAATGGCCGCATTCGCAGCGGGTGATCCGCTCATCGCCGCTCTGGCAGATGAAGAGATGATCCGAGACCGGCAGCAGGATCGGGTCCTTCCAGGCAACGCGGTCCTGGTAGACGGCGACCATCTTGAAGAAGCGGTCATCGTCCTTGTAGGCGCTCATGATGCGCTTTGTCTGCGGCCAGGGCAGCTGGCCGGCTGCCAGATCGGCAAGGACTTCCTTGCTGTACGAGGTCATGGCTTTGCTCCCGGTATGAAGATCGATTTGGCGTCGACGTCCCAGAAATCGCTGAAATCCCTGGTGAAGCGCGAGGAAAGCTTGATCGCGCTGGCGTACATTTTCTTCACCTCTGGGGCGAAGTCGGCCCTCTCGACGAGGCCACGCTCGGCGGCGATCCAGTCGGAAACGGGAATTGCCTTTGCCAGGCGTTGCTTGCGCATGGCGGCGCGGCGTTCGACTGTGGCGTCGATATCGGCAACCGGATAGCCCTCGGCGTCGTCTTTCAAGACGATGCCGAAGATCTGGTCGGCCGCCTGGCGGGTGAGGAAACCGTTCTCGACATCCCAGGCCGTCTTGATCGGATCGCGCTCCAGCACGTCGCCGTAACCGCCACCGCCATTGTAGGAATGGCTGAAGATGTCGCCGGATTTGTGCGGCGCGGTGATGTAGGGGCCTTCGACCACAACATGGTCGCCGCCGATGTTCCGCTCATAGTCGGAGACATGCGGGTCGATGCCGGGCGCATGCGCCAGCGGTTCGCCTTTGGCCGCCAGCTCATGGACGTTGGAGTTGCGCACCGCGCGATGCTTCTGGCAGGTCGGCGCCGGATAACCGCCGCACATGCCGCCATTGTCGAAGACCCGTGAGGAGTGTTCGGAAGTGTGGAGCCGCAGATGCGAGGTCTTGTTGATCAGCCAGGTCGAGACGAAGGAACAGCCGCCGCGATATTTGCCGGCGCCGCCCGAATTGGGCACGATCGAGCGGCCGATATAGACCATCGGCATCGACTGTTCCCAGACCTCGATGTTGCCCATGTCGGATTCCGGATTCCAGCCGACATAGGCGGTGTCGAGACCGTCGGCGATGGCCAGCGCACCGGAGCCGGCGGCGGCGCATTCGAAATGCGCCATGCCGAACGGCGTGCCATACTGGCTCTCGCCGCCCATCTCGATCATCGGGCTGTTGACCTGGCCGACAAAGGCCTCCTCGACGAAACCGCGCGCCACGAAGCCTCGTGACAAAAGCCGCTGGAAGACGCCATAGGCCGGCAGCAGCAGCGCCCATGATGTGGCGGTCGCCACCATCTCGTTGTCGGGGTTGGTCCAGGTGCCGTGCGGCAGTTTCAGTTCGGTCGCCATCCAGGCGCCGTCATTGACCAGGCCTTCGAAATTCATGTGCTGGGTCAAGGTGACGAACATGCCGCCATCCATGCCGGCCGGCGTGCAGTTCATCGAATGGTAGCCCCAGGGCTGCGTGCCCTCGAAGTCCATGGTGATCTTGCCGTCGGTGGTGATCTCCATCTCGATCGGAATGTTGTAGAGCCAGTCGGGATCGCCGAGCAGCTGGAAACCGGGTTTGCCCGCCGTGACGTGGCCATAGAAGGTGTGGCCGCGATAGATGCCGGGCACAGTGAGCTGGCGGGTGCGGGCGAGCTGGGCACGGCGGCCCTCCTCGATAAACTCCTTCGACACCTTCATCCAATAGTCGAGGCCGATCTCGGAAATCAGCTGCTTGACGCTCTCGCGCATGTCGATGCAGGAGGCGACCTTGGCCTTCTCGTCGAGCACCCAGTAGATCGGCATGCGCAGATTGCGTTCGCAGCGGATGACATAGTCGCGGCGGATCTCGTCGTTCTCGCCGATCTTCTCGGCACAGACGAAAAGCCCTTCGGTGAAGCGCTCCTGCGCCAGGCAGACGTCACCGCCGGGCGTGATGCCGCCGGCTTCCAGTTCGTGGCAGACCGCGCCGGCCCAGCCAACCAGTGTGCCTTCATGGAAGATCGGCACCACGTCCATCACGTCAGGCACCTGCACGGTGCCGATGAAGGCATCGTTGTTGGCGAAGATGTCACCTTCGCGGATCTTCGGGTTTTCCTCGTAGTTGTTCTTGATCATCCATTTGATGAAACGGCTCATCGTGTGAACGTGGACCATGATGCCGTTGGAGAGCGCGATGGCATCGCCTTCGGGGGTGTAGATGGCGACCACCATTTCGCCGACTTCGCGCACGCCCGGCGAAGCCGAGATGCGGCGGGCCATTTCGCGGGCCGAGACGCAATAGGCGCGTAGCTTGGTGTGCAGCGTCTCGAATTTCAGTGGGTCCTGGTTGCGCAAGGTGAGTTCGGTGATGCCGTCATAGCAGCCGGTCTCTTCCATCAGCCGCTCGGAATCGAGCAGTCTTTCGCGAAGGCGCAGGGCCGAAGCAGGTTTGTCCAACATGGCGGTGCCCTCTCAAGCGTGGGTGTAGTGCAGCAGCGTCCATTCATCGACATGGACACGGTCCTGCGGATGAACGACGAGCGTGGTGGCGGGATGTTCGATGATGGCCGGGCCAATCACCTCATGGCCGGGCTGCAGAAGATCCATCTCGTAGAGGTTGGCCTTGTGCCAGCGCCCGCCAATATAGGCCTCGCGCACGCCCTTGTGGGCGGCTGCCGGGTCGGACTTGCCGAGCGGGCGCTTGAGCAGCACCGGCTTGACCTTGTCGGCGGTGGCGATGAGGCCAAGTTCGGTGATTGTGAAGCCGGCCTCGCCATAACGCGACACGCGGTGGTTGACCTTGGCGTAAACCGCCTCGAACTCGTCGATAACCCTACGCATGTCGTCGGCCGAATTGATCTCGGCAAGCGGCGCCATGACTTCGACGTCCTCGAGCTGACCGGTATAGCGCATCATCAGGAACGGTACGGTCTTGATCTTGTCGCGCGCATGACCGTCGGTGATCATCTCGTCGACCGCTGCCTTGGTCAGGTCGTTCCAGACATTGGTGACCTTTTTGCCGAAGGCGAGCAGTTCGTCATCGCTGGCGCGTGCGCCGATGTCGTGCTGCGTCGACACCGAATGCCGGCGCATGAAGTCGGCCGTGGTGCAACCAAAGGCGGAGAAGGCGGCGGCGAACTGGAAGGTGATGATGTCCTTGAAGCCGATGCCCCTCGAGCAGCCGGCCAGATGCAGCGGACCGGAGCCGCCATAAGAGAGCAGCGTGAATTCCGAAGGATGGATGCCTTGGCCGGAAATGACGCGGCGCAATGCGTTGTTGGCGTCGGCCTCCAACATGTCGATCATGCCTTCTGCGGCCTCTTCGACCCCAACGCCAAGGATGCTCGAGCATTTTTCCTCGAAGGCCTTGCGCGCCTTCTCGACCTGCAAGACGACCTTGCCGCCGAGGAAATAATACGGGTTGAGGCGGCCGAGGATGGCGTCGCAATCGGCGATGGTGGGTTCCGTGCCGCCCTTGGCGAAGCAGATCGGGCCGGGATCCGAGCCGGCGCTTTCCGGCCCGAGCGAGACCTTCTTGGTCAGCGGGTCGACCTTGAGGATCATGCCGGCGCCGGCGCCGATCGTGTCGAGATGCAGCGTCGGCACATTGAGCTTGAAACGATCCATCAGCGGCTCGTTTTCGATTCGCGTCTGGCCGCGCGAAATCACGCCCATGTCGAACGAGGTGCCGCCCATGTCCGAGCAGATCAGCGAGTCGTTGCCGATCAGCTTGCCGACATAGGCCGCACCCAGGATGCCGCCGATCGGGCCGGAGATCATGGTCTCGTGCAGGCGCGGATGATTGATCGATGTCAGACCGCCGAAGGAAAGCAGTGTCTGCACGCCGTATTTGAAGCCGTATTTCTTCGAGACATCCTCGATACCCCTGAGCTGCTTGCGGCCGCGCGAGGTGGCATAGGCCTCGATCAGCACCGAGTTCAGCCGCGACTGCTCACGGATGACCGGGCGGACCTCGTGGCTGGTGTAGACGAGGATGTCGGCGCCGGCCTTTGCGATCTCCTCGCGGCAGATTTCGGCAATGCGCTTTTCGTGCACCGGATTGACGTGCGAGAAGATCGTCATGATGCAGATCGCTTCGACCTTGTCGGCGATCAGTTTTTTCGCGGCAGTCGCGACTTCATGCTCATAGAGGGGCAGCACGATGTCGCCGAACTGGTCGACGCGTTCGGTGACGCCATGGGTGCGGCGGCGCGGCACCAGCGGATCGGGATGGTGGTGCGTGACAGCATGCAGCCGGTCGGCATAGGAATAGTCGGCCCAGGCCTGCAGACCGCGGCCCATCAGGATCATGTCTTCCAGGCCCTTGGTGGTGATCAGGCCGAGGCGACGGCCGGTGCGCGACAGCAGCGTGTTGAGCATGCCGGTGCCGGAATAGAGCACGACGTTGACGCCGGAAAACAGCGATTCCAATGAAATACCCCAGGCATCCGCCGCGTCCTCGGCCGATGCCAGGAAGCCTTCCGCTTCGTTCTGGGCGTGGTCGCCGATTTGCCGATCTTGAAGTGGCCGTCCTGATCGACAAGGATCGTGTCGGTCATGGTGCCGCCGGCGTCGATACCAATGACGATCGGGTTGCCGATTATCGGGGCAGAGGGATGGGGTTGGGTCACGGTCGCCTCGGGATTGGGTCTATGTTGACGCAAGGCTAGATTCGACAGGCGGCTTCGCGCCATATGCCTAAAGACACAATGACGGTCGGGCCGGGATCGCCGAGAAGAGGGCATGCGCATGGGGACCATCTGGGCGCCGCTCGCCAGGGCGATTGCCGCCACCGGCACGGACAGGCATGTCGATTGCCTGATCGATCTGATCGGCGCCGATATCGACCATGACCTGGTAACGGTGACGCGCTATTCGGCGACGCAGACACCGGAATTCGTCAAGCACCGGCGCTTCTCCGATGAGATGGTCCGGCGCTATCTCGACAATTACTATGTCTTCGACCCGTTCTATGCCTCGTGGCGGCGCGAGCGCAGGCTGGGCATCATGCCGCTTAAGCGGCTCGCCGACGATGAGGCCAAGCGCGGCCAGTACATAGCCGGCTTCCTGGCGCAGTCGGAAATCTGCGACGAGGTCGGGATCATGCTGGCCGATGGCGGCGACTGGTGCTTGGGCATCTTCCTCGATCGCTCGACCGGTGCGTTCAAGGACAGCGAGATCGCCTTGCTGGACGAGCGGCTGCCGGTGTTCGAGGCGCTGCACGCGCTCGACATCAAGGCGCGCGGACGCGAGTTCTTCCGCACGTCAGCGCCGACCGGCCCCGGCGCTTCGCCGCGGCAGGAGCCGACCATACCGATGAGCCTGTGGCCGGAACTGTCGCTGCGCGAGCGCGAGCTGGTGCAGTTGATCCTGGCCGGCCACCCAACGGCAAACATCGCCGAGCGCCTCGGCATCACCGTCGGCACGGTCAAGAACCACCGGCGACGCATCTACGAGAAGCTCGACATCACCACCGAGCGGGAACTGTTCCTGCAGTTTTTTCAGCACCGGGCGGACCAATAGCCGGAGTTCGGAGAGCCAAGCGGTTTACTGCAGATTAGAGCTCATCCTCCCAATTGGCTCCGCCGTAGAACACGCGCAATATCACCACCTGGTGAGGTTCCACGATGAAAGCAACGGTGACGCGGCGCTCAAATCCGATTACGCGAAGCCCCTGCCGCAGGTCGTCCCTACGCGAACCTCGCTCAGAGCCGTAGTCAAGGTTTTCGCAGAATGCCCTTATGCGTTGATCGTAGCGATCAGCCGTGAAGGCGCTGCTGGCGTCCGCAATGGTGTCGTAGATCCAGTCGAGATCGTCGCCGGCTTTGGCGGCATAAATGACAGCCCGTTGCTTCACGCATCCCTCTGCATGCGCGCTTCGTGGCGCTTGCGCGCCCGCTCTGCCATCTCTTCCCGCGAGATCCCGTTAGGGTCCGCCTTCCATCCGTCATAGGTCGGGACGACTTCCTCGCGTAGCCAGCGCTCGACGGCAGCGTCGCGCTCCTGCAGGGCGCGAAGCCCTGCGCGGATCACTTCGCTGCTGGTCGCATAGGTTCCTGATTCAACGAGACGGTCGATGAAAGCAGCCTGCTCCGTTGGCAGGCTGAAGGTGCGTTTTTCGGTGGCGGCCATGATCGCTCCTATAAAATTGGTGTGATAATATCATACCGAAAAAGGATCGCACCTGAAATTCAATGCCCGTCATCCAACAGGATGCCGACATGCTCGCCGCGGTCAAGGGCATAGCGCGCTTTCATCCGGCATGCGGTTTTCAAGACCGGAATGACCTGCCGATCGTCTCAAAATTCCTCTTGCGGAACCGCGCCATCCCAGCTTAGTCTCGGCCCCGCGCATAAAATGAAATTTAATTCCATTTGTTGCCGAATCCCGTAAGCCAGTGTCACGTCCAGAAAATTGCCTGATACAATCGACCGAGAAAATATTTGATATATCATCTACCAGAACGGAACTAGCTGAAATGGTCCAGCAGACAGCGATCCAGCCGTCGGCGCCCTGGTTGCGGCTCGACGTCGATGATTCGGACTGGAACGCCGCCGAGGTGTCGAGCCTCGTGCGCTGGTATCACCAGATGCTGCTGATCCGCCGGTTCGAGGAAAAGGTGCTCGACCTCGCCAATGCCGGGCTGGTGCACGGGCCCGCACACGCCAGCATCGGCCAGGAAGCGACGGCGGTCGGTGCCATGTCGATGCTTGGCACTGGCGACCGCATAAACGGCACGCATCGCGCCCACCACCAGGTGCTGGCGAAGCTCGTCAACGCGCAGACGCCTGAAAAATTCGATCCGCTGCACGACGCTTTCAATCCGGACATGCAGGGGTCGGTGCGCGGCCTGATGGCCGAGATCATGGGGCTCAACGCAGGCTATTGCGGGGGGCGTGGCGGCTCGATGCATATGCGCGACGACGCCTCCGGCATTCCAGGCACCAGCGCCATCATCGGCGGCAACCTGCCACATGGGGCAGGCTATGCGCTGGCTGACAAATTGCTCGGCACAGGCAACATTTCGGTCGCCTTCTTCGGCGACGGCACGATGATGGCGGGACCGGCCTATGAGGCAATGAACATTGCCGCGCTCTACCGGCTGCCGGTGATCTTCTTCGCCGAAAACAATTTTTATGCCGTCTCCACCCATGTCAACGAACAGACGCGCGAGACGCGACTCGCCTCGCGCGGACCGATGCTCGGCTTTCGCGGCATCGAGTGCGACGGCATGGATGTGGTGGCGGTCCACCACGCCATGCGCGAGGCGCGTCGGGTGATCGAGGAAGAGGGCGGGCCGGTGCTGGTCGAGGCGCTCTGCTACCGCTTTCTGCATCAGAGCGGCGCGCGGCCGGGCAGCGAATTCGGCTATCGCACGCGCGCCGAGGAGGATGCCTGGAAGGCACGCGACCCGCTCACCACGATGGCGGCGCGGCTGAAGACCATGGGCATTCTCGATGCCTCCGATCTCGCCACGCTCGACCAACGCGTCATGGACGTGGTCAACACCGCCGCGGACTCGCTGACCGAGATGAGCGGCAACGCGCTGCGCATTCCCGACCATCTTTGGCCGGACGCGGCCGAAGTCGACAACCAGATTCGCGGCGACCTGTCGGAACTCAAGGACGAGCGCTTCCTTGAGATCGAGGACGTGCCGCCGGCCGAGACCAGGCCGGTCAAGTTCATGGTTGCCGCGTCCGAGGTGATCGCGCGCGCCATGGAACAGGACCCGCGCATCATCATCATGGGCGAGGATGTGCATCGTCTGCGCGGCGGCGTTTCCGGCGCAACCAAGGGCGCGCTGGAGCGCTGGCCGGAGCGCGTGCTGGCGATGCCGATCGCCGAGAACGGTTTTGTCGGCGTGGCATTGGGTGCAGCGCTTTGCGGCCTGCGGCCGATCGTCGAGATCATGTTCGGCGACTTCTGCCTGGTCGCTGCCGACCAGCTGTTCAATGCGGTGAGCAAGGTGCGGCACATGTTCGGCGGCGGCTTCCCCGTGCCGATCGTGGTCAGGGTCCGCGTCTCGCCGCACACCGGCTACGGCTCGCAGCATTCGGGCGATCCATCGGGCCTGTTCGCGCTCTATCCCGGCTGGCGCATCGTCGCACCGACAACACCCTTCGACTATATCGGCCTGATGAACTCGGCACTGAAATGCGACGACCCTGTCGTCATCATCGAGCACGTCGAATTGTTCCCCAGCGAAGGCCCTGTTCCGACCGACGACCGCGACTATTGCGTGCGGCTGGGCAAGGCGAAAATCGTCAGGCCGGGCAGCGCCTGCACGCTGCTGACCAGTGCCAGCATAGTGTCCGTCGCCATGCAGGTGGCCGAAGAGACTGGTGTTGATGCCGAGATCATCGATTTGCGCAGCCTCGACCCGACCGGGCTCGACTGGAAGCTGGTGGAAGCCTCGATCCGCAAGACCAACCGGGTCGCCGTCGTCGAGCAGGTGCAGCGCGGCCTGTCACTCGGCGGACGACTGACACAGGAGATTCAGGACCGCGTGTTCGACTATCTCGATCACGAGATCCTGCATGTGACGGGCAGCCTTTCGGCTCCCGTCGTATCGGCCCCGCTCAACCGGGCCGCACTGGGCGGCGCTGACAAGCTCAAGGCCGCGCTTCGATCCCTCACCGGCGTGAGCGGGTAAAGCGAACGCATTGCCACGAAGATCCGACAAGAAAATGGGAGAATGAACATGACGATCCTACCGAGAAACAAGACCAGGGCAACGATGCTGGCGGCCGTGCTTATGGCCAGCAGTGCCTTCTGGGCACCGGCCAGCTTCGCGCAGGACGAGAAGCCACTGGTCATCGCCCGCAACATCGACCTCAATTCGCTCGATCCGCACCGCGCCTTCTGCGACACCTGCCAGATCTACAATTCCAGCGTCTATGAATCGCTCTTGACGCTGGACAAGGACAACAAGCTGATCCCGCTCTTGGCTTCCAAGTGGGAAGGCAATGCCGACCAGACCAGCTTCACCTTCACGCTCGACCCGGCCGCCAAATTCTCCGACGGTTCGCCGGTCGAAGCCAAGGACGTGAAATGGTCGTGGGAGCGGCTGAAGAACCTCAAGGGCAGCGCATCCTTCCTGATGGACAATGTCGCCTCGATCGAAACCCCCGACGCGCATACGGTCGTCGTCAAGATGGTGGCGCCGAGCTCGGAATTCCTCAACATCGCGGCGGCGCCCTACACGGCCGTCGTCAACAGCAAGGTCGCTTCCGAAGCCGGCGCCAAGGCCGGTGCGGACGCCTCGACGACGGACAATGCGGAAGGCTGGTTCCTGGCGCATTCGGCCGGCAGCGCGCCGTTCGTGCTGAAATCCTATGAGCCGAATTCGGAGCTGCGCCTGGTGCGCAACGACAAGTACTGGCGCACCGCGCCGGCGCTCAGCGAAGTCGTCATCCGCCAGACCAAGGACGCGGTGGCCCAAGCGCAGATGCTGCAGAGCGGCACCGCCGACATCGCCATGCAGATCGACCCGGATACGGCCAAGACGATGACCGGCAGCGACGTCAAGATCGAGACCGTGCCGTCCTACAACTTCATCTATGTCGCGCTGTCGCCCGGCGCCAAAGCCAACAAGGTGCCGCTGACACCTGAGGTGCGCGAGGCGATCTCGCTTGCGCTTGACCGCCCAAGCATCCTCGACTTCACCATCGGCTCCGAGGGTCAGCTGATCAGCGCGCCGATTCCGCTCGGTTTCCCCGGCGGTTCGGGTTTCGAGGCGCAGCCCTATGATCTCGCCAAGGCGAAGGAGTTGCTGGCCAAGGCCGGCCATGCCGACGGTTTCGAGATGGAAGCGGCTTTCCCCGGCATGAACGTCTACGGCGTCGACTTGTCGCTGCTGATGCAGAAGGTCCAGCAGGATCTGGCCAAGGCCAACATCAAGCTCGACCTGCAGCCGATCCCCTTCGCCAACTGGCGCGAGCGCGTCAACGGCGACGGCATCCCGATGACGGCGGTGTTCTATGCGCCGGACTACTACGGCACCTCGCAATATGTCGACTATTTCGCCATGACCAAGGGCAGCCCATGGTCGCGGCGCGCGGGGGCGGAGCGCGACCCGTCGGTTATCAACCCGAAAGAAGCAGACCTCTACAAGGCAGCTTTGGCGGCAAGCGGCGACGAGGCCGCCAAGCTGTGGCACCAGGTCGGCGAGGAGATGATCAAGGACAGGATCATCCTGCCGCTGGTCAGCCCGAACCTGATCCTGGCCTACAAGTCCGACGTCAAGGGCGTGCGCTACAGCGCCTGCTGCAACCTGCCGCTGGCCGAACTCAGCCACTGAGCCAACAGATTGCGGGAGGCGGCCAACCGCCTCCCGTTTCTCCTACTTTGGAAGACGGGAAATCCTGTTCTTCCAGCAGCCTCAATATATGATATATCAATGAGTGGAGACTTCACATGCCTGCCCTGATCAACTCCAAGGACCAATTGCTGCGTGAGCGCGCGGCCTCGGTCATTCCGGGCGGCATGTGGGGCCATATGGCCACCCGCTATCTCGGCTCCGCCTATCCGCAGTTCTTCGAGCGCGCCGATGGCTGCCGGGTCTGGGATGTCGATGGCCGCGAATACATCGACCTGATGTGCAGCTGGGGTCCGAACATTCTCGGCCATCATCACCAGGCGGTCGAAGAAGCGGCGGCGCGGCAGCGCAGCCTCGGTGATGCGATGAACGGCCCGGGTGAAGTGCTGGTCGAACTGGCCGAGCTGCTGGTCAAGACCGTCGCCCATGCCGACTGGGCGATGCTGCAGAAGAATGGCACCGACGCCACCACGGCTTGCGTGACCATCGCGCGCGCCGGCACCGGGCGGCGCAAGGTGCTGGTGGCGCGTGGCTCCTACCATGGCGCCGTGCCGTGGTGCACGCCCTCGCTCGCCGGCGTCACCGCCGAGGATCGCGCCCATCTGATCCATTTCGACTACAATGACGTCGCCAGCCTGGAGGCCGCCGTCGAGCAGGCCGGCAACGACCTTGCCGCTGTCGTCGTCACCGCTTTCCGCCACGACATCGCCCGCGACCAGGAACTGCCGACCGCCGCCTTCGCCAAGCGCGCGCGTGAACTAACCTCCGCCGCCGACGCAGCGCTCATCGTCGATGACGTCAGGGCCGGATTCCGCATCGATCTCGCCGGTAGCTGGGAGCCGCTCGGTGTACGGCCCGACCTTTCCGCCTTCTCGAAGGCGATCGCCAACGGTTATCCGCTCGCCGCCATCACCGGCACCGACCGCTTTCGCGAGGCCGCAACCAAGGTCTATGTGACGGGGTCGTTCTGGTATGGCGCCGTTGCCATGGCTGCCGCGATCGCCACCATCAAGACGCTGCGCGACACCAATGCGATCGCAAGCATGAATGCGGCCGGTGAGAGATTGCGCTCGGGCCTCGATGCGGCGGCGAAGAAGCATGGCCTTTCGCTTCGCCAGACAGGGCCGGTGTCGATGCCGATGGTGCTGTTCGACGACGATGCCGAGTTCAAGAAGGCCGATGCTTTCTGCTCTGCTGCCTTGCGCGAGGGCGCCTATTTCCACCCCCGGCACAACATGTTCCTGAGCGCCGCGCACACCGCGAAGGACGTGGACTTGGCGCTGCAGGCCGCCGATGCCGGCATGACCGCCGCAGCGCAGGTGGCGTGAGCAGGCACTATGCTGCGCGGGAGTAGAAAAACTCAGCTGGCCGCCGACACCAGGCGACCGTTCTGCGCCGCGCGGCGCAGTTCTTCGGGCGTGACCGAGCCGTCGTTCAGCCTTTCCAGAACCTTGACCAGCAGCCGGCCGCCTTCGATCATGTCCTGCTGGATGCCCTTGCGCACGCCGTTCTCGTCGCGGGCGCGCAGCGCGTCGAGGATGTCGAGATGACGGTGACGGCCATCATAGGTCGGCCTGGCGTTCGGGTATTGATAGTTCACCAGCGGGCCGTTGCGCAGCCAGATGCCCTCGATGATGGCGAGCAACTCCGGCATGCCAGCCGCCTGGTAGATCGAGTGGTGGAATTCCCAATTGTCGCGGACGGCTTCGAACCAGCGGCCATTGTCCTCGTCGGCAATCAGCTTCTCATGCACCCCCGCAAGACGGTCTATCTCGCGCGGCTCGATGCGCGTCGTCGCCGCGGCACCAGCCATGCCTTCGAGATGCAGACGGATGCTGCGCAGCTCCAGATACTGGGCGAGCGACAGCTGGGCGACGGTGATCGAGCGCCCAGCCTCCATCTCCAGGCCCTTTTCGCGCACCAGCTGCATCAGCGCCTCGCGTACCGGCGTTTCGGAAACCTGAAGGCTGGCGGCGAGGTCGCGGATCTTGAAGCGATGGCCCGGCCAGAAACGGCCTTCCATCATGGCGCGGCGCAGCTCTTCGTAGACGCGGGTCGTCAGATTGTCGCGCGCGATCGGCGCGATGGAAGCAGTCACATCCAGTCTCCGTCCTTGCGGTGGCGCAGGCGTCGCCTGAGTCGAGCGGGCTGTGTATATGATATCACGATGGGCCTGACCATCGGCATCGGACACGCCATTGAAACCAAAAAATCAGGGGAACGAGCCGCATGACCGCGTCGAGGCCTTCCCTTCTGTTCGGCGCCATTGCCGATGATCTGACCGGCGGCACCGAACTGGCGTCTATGCTGGTCGCACGCGGCATTGCGACGGGATGTACGGTCGGGCTGGAGGCGCCGATCCCCTCAGGCAATCTTGCCCACGTGATCCTGCTGAAGACCCGCGTTACTGCCGCCGGCGAGGCAGTGCGCCAAGTGCTCGAGGCAGCCGACCGCCTGGTCGAGGCGGGTGCGCGGCAGATATTCTTCAAATACTGCGCCACCTTCGATTCCACGCCGGCCGGCAATATCGGTCCTTGCGCAGAGGCTTTGCTTGACCGGCTTGGTGGCGGCGTGACGCTGTTCACGCCGGCGCTGTGCGAGACCGGCCGCACCGTCTATCAAGGGCATATGTTCGGCGGTGCGCAGTTGCTGGCCGAATCGCCCAAGCGTTTCGATCCGCTGACGCCGATGACCGATTCCAATCTGGTCCGCGTGCTGCAGGCGCAAAGCAAGGGCAAGGCCGGGCTGGTGCCCTGGCTCACCATCGATGCCGGTCCCGAAGCCATTCGCGCTGCCGTGCGGGAAAAGAGCGCGCGTGGCGAGACGCTGCTGGTCACCGACACGCTCCGCGAGCGCGACCTGGCGGCGATCGCGGAGGCCGGCTTCGACCTGCCGCTGATGACCGGCAATTCCTCGGTCGCGGCGCATCTGCCGCCGGCATGGCTGAAGCATGGGCTGGCGAAGGCAAGCGATCTCGTGGCCGCCAGCCTGCCGGCCGTGGACGGACCAGGTGCGGTGCTGGCCGGCAGCGTCGCCGACCGCACCATCGAACAGCTTGAGCGCTTCGCGCAGAAGAATCCGTTGCTGACGATCGATCTCGCCGATGCCTTCGCCGGCAAGGATGTCATCGCCGAAGCGCACGCCTTTGCCGAGCGACATTTGCCCGACGCAACGATCGCCATAGCAACGACTGCACCGCAGGCCACGGTCGAGGCGCTTCAGCAGGCGCATGGCCGTGACGCCGTGGCAGCAAAGGCGGAAGAGATACTGGCTAAAATTGCGCAAATCCTGGTGCGCGATTTCGGCGTGCGGCGGCTGGTCGTCGCCGGCGGCGAGACCGCCGGCTCGGTGGTCAAGGCGCTCGGCATCACAGGGATTGCCATGGGCGCCTATCAGGGGCCTGGCCTGTCGCGTGCTATCGCCCACCTGCCCGGCCTGCCCAACGACCCGCTGGCGCTTATGCTGAAATCGGGAAAGCTCGGCGACCCCGACATCTTCGCAGACGTGCTGCAAGACATGACACGGGCAACCACCATCGCGCCGGCAATCGACACATGGCCACCGGCAACCACAGGGCCAACACCGGGGAAAGCATCGTAATGGACACCGACATCGCACGCGCCAGGCTGATCGCCGCGACCGAAACACTGGACGCCAGCGGCATGAATGTCGGCACGACAGGCAATATCAGCGTGCGCACGGCAGATGGCATGCTGATCACGCCGACGGGAATAGCCACAAGCGCGCTGCGGCCGGAGCAGATGGTGGCGATGCGGCTCGACGGATCCTGGGACGGCGCGTTCAAGCCGTCGAGCGAATGGGAAATGCATGCCGAGATCTACAAGGCTTTCCCGGAGGCCGGCGCCGTGGTGCATGCCCATCCCGACCATTGCGTGGCGCTGTCATGCCTGCGCGAAGGGCTGCCGCTGTTCCACTATATGGTGGCCGGTTTCGGCGGCGACGATGTCCGCTGCTCGGACTATGCGCTGTTTGCATCGAGCGAGCTGGCCAAAGTGGCCGTGGTGGCGCTCAAGGGCAGAACAGCCTGCCTGCTCGCCAATCACGGCATGATCGCCTTCGGCGGCGATCTCGACACGGCGCTCATCCGCACCATCAAGCTCGAAACCCTGGCGCGGCAATATCTCTTGGCGCGCAGCGCCGGCACGCCGGTGCTGATCGAGGGCAGCGAGCTCGCCGCCATTCGCGGGCGCTACAAGACTTACGGCCAACAGAAGTAACGAGCGGCCCGCTCAGTCGACCTGCAGGTGCGAGACGAACTTCGAGTTGAGATAGCTCTCCAGTGCGTCGGCGCCGCCCTCGGTGCCATTGCCGGAATCATTGATGCCGCCAAACGGCACCTCCGGCAGCGCCAGGCCATAATGGTTGATCGACACCATGCCGCTGGCGATGCCCGACGACATTTTGGCGGCACTTGCCGCCGAGCGGGTGAAGCCGTAGGCGGCGAGCCCGTAGTTCAGTCGGTTGGCTTCGGCGAGGGCTTCGTCGAGGCCATTCACGGGCGTCATCAGCGCCAGCGGGCCGAACGGCTCTTCGTTCATGGCGCGGGCATCGGTGCCGACGTCAGACAGGATGGTCGGCTCGAAGAAATAGCCGGAATTGCCGATGCGCTTGCCGCCGGTAACGAGCGCGGCGCCTTTCTGCACGGCATCGTGGACCAGCTCCTCCATCGCCTGCACCCGGCGCGAGTTGGCCAGCGGGCCCATGGTCGTGCCTTCGGCAAGGCCATCGCCGACCTTGATCTGACGGGTCGCTTCGGCGAAGCGGCCGACGAAATCATCATAGACCGCGTTGTCGACAAGGAAGCGCGTCGGCGCGACGCAGATCTGGCCGGCATTGCGGAATTTCGACGCCACCATCGAACGCGCGGCGCGATCGAGATCGGCGTCGGGCAGGACGATGACCGGCGCGTGGCCGCCCAATTCCATCGTCGCGCGTTTCATGTACAGTCCGGCGAGCGACGCCAGTTGCTTGCCGACCGGCGTCGAGCCGGTGAACGAGATCTTGCGAATCACCGGATGCGGAATGAGATAGGCCGAGATTTCCGACGGCGTGCCATAGACCAGGTTCAAGACGCCGCCGGGCAGGCCGGCATCGACGAAGGCACGGACCAATTCGGCGGGTGAAGCCGGCGTTTCCTCCGGTCCCTTGATGATGATCGAGCAGCCGGCGGCGAGCGCGGCCGACAGTTTGCGCACCGCCTGGTTGAGCGGGAAATTCCAAGGGGTGAAGGCGGCCACCGGGCCGACGGGTTCCTTGACCACAGACTGGCTGACGCCCTCAAGCCGCGCCGGCACGATGCGGCCATAGGTGCGGCGCGCCTCCTCGGCGAACCAGTCAATGATGGCGGCGGCGGCAAAGGTTTCCATGCGCGATTCGGCGATCGGCTTGCCCTGCTCGAGCGTCATCAGCGTGGCGATATGCTCGTTGCGGTCACGCAGGATGTTGGCGGCCTTGCGCATCAGCTTCGAGCGGTCGAAGGGCGAGACGCGCCGCCAGGTCTCGAAACCTTTCGCGGCGGCGGCGAGCGCTTCATCAAGATCATCTATGCCGGCATGGGCGAGCGCGCCAAGGACGGCCTCCGTGGCCGGATTGACGATCGCCAGTGTGCGTCCGCTCCGCGCGGGCCGCCACGAGCCGTCGATGTGCAGATGGACGTCGGGATACATGTCAGGCTCCGTAAGAAGTCAGGCGGGAACAGGCTCGGCGGCAGGCGTGTAAATGCCGATGGCGCCAGCGCCGATCAGTTGGTCGATGGTCTCGGGGCTGTAGCCGAGGATATCAGTGAGTACGGACGCCGTGTCCTGGCCGAGCATGGGCGGGGCGGTGAAGTCGGCGGTCAGCTGCGCGGCCAGCCCTTGCGCCGGACGCACCATGGCGACGGAACCGAGATGCGGATGCGGCAAGGTGTGGACGAGGCCGCGCTCACGCACATTCGGGCTGTCGAAGACTTCCGGTATCGACTTCACCGTACCGGCCGGCACGCTCGCCGCGGCACAGGCCGCCATCCAGTGGTCTCGCGTTCGCATCCGGAAAACGGCAACGAGTTGCGGGATCAACGCCTCGCGATTGGTGGCGCGAGCGCCTGCCCTGATGAAACGCTCGTCCTTCGCCAGATGCGGCAGGCCGACGACCTTTTCGCACAGCGCCGCGAATTGCCTGTCATTGCCGACGGCGAGCGCAAAGCCGCCATCGGAGGCTTCGAATATCTGATAGGGAACAACCGTCGGATGTGCGTTGCCGTAGCGGGCGACCTCGCGGCCGGTGTTGAGATAGCCGCTGCCGACATTGATCAAGAGGCTGAGCGCACAGTCGATCAGCGACAGGTCGAGGAACTGGCCCTTGCCGGTCGTCGCGCGCTCGTAAAGCGCTGCCAGAATCGACTGTGTGGCAACCATGCCGCAGACGACGTCGGTGATGGCGACGCCGACACGCATCGGCTCGCCATCGCTCTCGCCGGTGATGGCCATCAGGCCGCTTTCCGCCTGCATGACGAAATCATAGCCGGGCCGGCCGGCATCGGGTCCGGTCTGGCCGTAGCCGGAGATCGAGCAGTAGATCAGCCGCGGGTTGGAGGCGCTGAGGTCCTTGAAGCCGACGCCGAGACGATCGGCGGTGCCGGCCCGAAAATTCTCGACGACGATGTCGGCCTTGGCTGCCAGTTCGCGCACGATCGCCAGGCCCTGCGGGCTCTTCATGTCGAGCGCGATGCTCCGCTTGCCGCGATTGGCGCAGAGATAATAGGTCGAGACGCCCTTGTAGCTCGGCACCGACCATGCGCGGGTGTCATCGCCGCCATCGATGTTTTCGATCTTCCAGACCTCGGCGCCGAGATCGGCAAGACTCATCGTCGCCCATGGACCGGCGAGCACACGCGAGAGGTCGAGCACCTTGATGCCTTCGAGCGGCAGGCGCGCCCGGCCCATTGTGGCGGCATCGTTGGTTTGGGCTTCAGTCACATCGCAATCCTTCGCGGGTAATTCGGCAGCTGCCTGGCCGATCTGTCAGACGGTCCTGAAGGTGTTGACCGGTTCCGGGAAATGACAGGCGACCCGATGCTTTTCCCCCGACGGGCCGAGCGGCGGCTCGACGGAGGCGCAGATTGCCTGCGCCTTGAAGCAGCGCGTGCGGAAGCGGCAGCCCGACGGCGGATTGAGCGGGCTCGGTACGTCGCCGGTCAGCACGATCCGCTCGCGCTTGCGTTCCTTCTCGGGATTGGCAAGCGGCACGGCCGACAGCAGCGCCTGGGTGTAGGGATGCAGTGCCCTGGAATAGAGCTCGGCGGCCGGTGCGATCTCGACGATCTTGCCGAGATACATCACCGCGACATGATGCGAGATGTGGCGCACGACAGAGAGATCATGGGCGATGAACAGATAGGACGTGCCGAAGGACTGCTGGATGTCCTTGAGCAGGTTGAGCACGCCGGCCTGCACCGAGACATCGAGCGCAGAGACGGGCTCGTCGAGGATCACCACTTGCGGGTTGAGCGCGAGCGCGCGGGCGATGACGACACGCTGGCGCTGGCCGCCGGAGAGTTCGTGCGGATAGCGCTTGCCATGCTCGGGATTGAGCCGCACCAGTTCGAGCAGTTCGGCGACGCGCGCGCGGCGGTCAGCCTTCGACATGTCGCTCATGCGCAGCGGCTCGGCGATGTTGTCGGCGATGCGCATGCGCGGATGCAGTGAACCGTAGGGATCCTGGAAGACCAGCTGGATGTAGCGCCGCATCAGGCGCATGTCCTCGTGGTTCAGCGCCAAAAGGTTCTGGCCACGAAACCAGCTCTCGCCGCTGGTCGGTTCGATCAGCCGCATCAGGCAGCGTCCGAGGGTCGACTTGCCGCAACCGGATTCACCGACCAGGCCCAGCGTCTCGCCTGGCGCCACATCGAAGGAGACATCGGCGACCGCACGCACATGGGCAACCGCGCGGTCGAAGACGAGGCCGCCGCGAACCGGGAAATCCTTGACCAGATGGCGAACCGACAGCGCTGCTTCCGGCGCGGGCCTGGTTTCGGCTTGAATTTGCTCCGCTGCGCTCATGGGATCAGGCTTCCAGTCTCCAGGCTTGCCACCGCCAGCGCAGCGCTGTGGAAAGGCGGCAAGGTCGTCGCGAAATGGCAGGCCGAGAAGCGGCCGCCGATATCGTGGAGTGGCGGGTCTTCGATCCGGCAGCGCGCCTCGGCATGGACGCAGCGCGGATGGAAAGCGCAGCCGCCGGGCAGACGGCCGAGTGCGGGCGGCGAACCATCGATAGAGAACAGCCGCTCGCGGCTCTCCTCCAAATTGGGGATCGAGGCGATGAGGCCGCGCGTGTAGGGATGGCGCGGATCGGCGAACAGGTCCGACACCGTTGCCTGCTCGACGACACGGCCGGAATAGACCACCGCGACACGGTCGGCATGGCCGGCGACGACGCCGAGATCATGGGTGATCAGCACCAGGCCCAGACCGAGCCGCTCTTGCAGCGAGCGCAGCACGGTGAGGATCTGTGCCTGCACCGTGACGTCGAGCGCGGTGGTCGGCTCGTCGGCGATCAGCAGGTCGGGGTCATTGGCGACAGCCATGGCGATGACCGCGCGCTGGCGCATGCCGCCGGAGAATTCGTGCGGGTACTGGCTGACACGCCGCTCCGGCTGCGGGATCGCCACCAGGGCGAGCAGTTCGACCGCGCGCGCCATCGCCTGCTTGCGGGTGACGCGCTGATGCAACCTCACCGCCTCGGCGATCTGGGCGCCCACGGTCATCACCGGGTTCAGCGAGGACAGCGGATCCTGAAAGATCATGGCGATGCGCGCGCCCCTGATCTTGCGCATTTCGCGCGACGATTTGCCGACCAGTTCCTCGCCCTTGAAGCGGACCGAACCGGTGACGACGGCGTTTTTCGATGTCAGGCCGAGGGCGGCGAGCATGCCGACCGACTTGCCCGAGCCGGACTCGCCGACGATGCCGACGACCTCGCCCTTGGCAACGTCGAGGTCGATGCCGCGCACCGCCTCGAACTGGCTGCCGGCCTTGCGGAACCCGACCCGCAGGCCGCGTATGGACAGCAGCGGCTCGCGCTCGCCTGATTTAGCGGCTACGTCGGAGCGCATGGAAAGTACCTTTGCGCTCATGGTTCAGTCCGACCTCGGATCGAGAATGTCGCGCAAGCCGTCACCGATGAAGTTGAAGCCGAGCACGATGGTGAGAATGGCGACGCCAGGACCGAAGGCGATCCACCATTGATAGAAATGCACGGCGCCGTCGAAGATCATCGATCCCCATTCGGGCGTCGGCGGCGTGGCGCCCAAGCCGATGAAGCTGAGCGACGCGGCAAGCAGCACGACCTGACCGAGGTCCATGGTGGCGCTGATCAGCACCGGGGTCCAGCAGAGCGGCAATATGTGCGTGAACAGGACGCGGCGTGGCCTGGCGCCGGCGGCGATCGCCGCCTCGACATGCTCGCGCTCCTTCACCTCCAGCACCTGCGCGCGCATCAGGCGGGCATAGACCGGCCACCAGACCAGCACCATGGCGATGGCTGCGTTGCCGAGGCCTGGCCCGAGTGAGGCGGCAACAGCCATGGCCAGCAGCATCGGCGGGAAGGACAAAGTGATGTCGACAAGCCGCATGATCGCGGCACCGGTCAGGCCGCCGACGAAGCCGGAAATGGCGCCGAGCAGCGAACCGATGACGACGGCCGAAACGACGACCAGGACCGCGATCGGCAGCGAATGTGCCGCGCCGTGCAAGGTGCGGGCGAGCACGTCGCGGCCGAGTGCGTCGGTGCCCAACCAATGTGCCCAGCTCGGCGGCTGCAGGCGGCGCGCCACCATTTCGAGCGGATCGAACTGCACCACCAGATTGGCGAACACGGTCATGAACAGCCAGAACAGGATGACGACCGTGCCGATGACGAGCGGCGCGGTCAGCCATTCGGGGATGGCGGCGGAACGGGATCTGGTTTCGACGGCCGACATCAGCTCAACCTCACGCGCGGGTTGGCGACGACATAGAGGATGTCGGTGATGAGGTTGGTGACCAGGAAGGCGAGGCCGCCGACGATGGTGACGCCGATGATCGCCGGGAAGTCGAGCGCCCGCGCCGCCTCGACCGCATAGGAGCCCATGCCCGGCCAGGAAAAGATGGTCTCGGTCAGCACCGCACCGGTGATCAGATAGGCGAAGGAATAGCCGATGACGGTCAGCGTCGGCACCATGGTGTTGCGCAGCGCATGCACGATGACGACACGGAATTCGCTCGCCCCCTTGGCGCGCGCGGTGAGCACGAATTCGCGGCTCATCACATCAAGCATGTTGGCGCGCACCAGCCGCGATATGGTTCCCGACACCGTCCAGCCGAGCACGAAAGCCGGCAACAGCAGATGCCACAGCGCATCCTTGAAGACGGTGAGGTCGCCGGCCAGCAGCGAATCGATGGTCAGGAATCCGGTCATGCCGGGCGGCAGCGGAAGCCGGGCATCCAGCCGGCCCGGCCCCGGCAGCCAGTTGAGCATGACCGAGAAAATGAAGAGCAAACCAAGGCCAGACCAGAACACCGGCAGCGACGAGCCGAACAAGGCAAACAGCCGCGCGCCGTGGTCGATCAGGCTGTTGCGGAAATACGCGGCCAACACCCCCAGCACGATGCCGAGCGTGGTGCCGAAGATCATCGCGGCGAAGACCAGTTCCAGCGTTGCCGGCAAGCGGTAGAGAATGTCGGTGCCGACATTGCGCTTGGTGATGAAGGACGTGCCGAGGTCGCCGCTTAGCAGATTGCCAAGATATATCATATAGCGTTCCGGCAGAGGACGATCCAAACCCCAGCGGGCCTTGGCGGCGGCGACCACTTCGGGATTGCTCATCTGCTGCTCGGCGACGATTGCCGTCAGCGGATCGCCCTTGGTCACCGTGGTGATCAGGAAGGCGATGGTGACGATGCCAAGCACCAAGAACGGCATCGCGATAAGCCGGCGCAAAATATAGCGGGACACGTGGCTACCTTCACAAGGACGGGCTTCGTAAGATGGCACAAGGCGCTGGAAGATGCCATCGAGGGGACATATTGACAGGCTGCAAAAGCCGCTGTCAATATGAATGGAATTTAATTTCATTTTTGAAAGCACCGCGCCGGCGAGACCGGCCCGACAGGTGGACACTCCGCCAGAAAGACCGCCAGCGTGCGCAAGCGAGCGACAAGGGACGAGACGGAACTTGACGGCGACGGCGCGCAGCTTTCGTCGTCGCTGGTGCGCGGGCTCGGGATCCTGCGCGCTTTCCGGCCAGGCGACGCCTCGCTCGGCAACCAGGACATCATCGCGCGCACCGGCCTGCCCAAGGCCACGGTTTCGCGCATCACCTACACGCTGAGCGCTCTCGGTTATTTGCTCTACGACAAGGACCTCGGTCGCTACAGCCTGGGGCCGGCGACGGTGGCGCTCGGCTACTCGGCGCTCAGTTCCAGCGCCGTCGTCCATATCGCCCGGCCGCTGATGCAGCCGCTGGCCGATTTGACAGGGGCGGCGGTAGCGATCGGCACCCGCGACAGTCTCAACATGGTTTATCTCGCCAATTGCCGATCGGAGAGCCTGGTGACGCTGCGGCTCAATCCCGGCTCCTATTTGCCGATCTGGAAGACCTCGATGGGGCTGGCCTATGCGGCGGGACTTCTGCCCGAGGAGCGCGCCAGTCTCGTGCGCGCACTGCAGGAGGCCGAGCCCGACAAGGCGGCGATGATCACCGCTGCAATCGAGGACGCGATCGCCCAGTATGCGCGGTTCGGCTATGTCACCTCGTTCGGGGCCTGGCACAGTTACATCCATGCGGTCGGCGTGCCGTTTCGCCCGCGCGACGGCTCGCCGCTGGTCGCCATCACTTGCGGCGGCATCGGCGAGATTATCACCGAGCAACGCGCGCATGCCGAAATCGGACCGGCGCTGGTGGCTATGGTGGAGGCCCTGCGCCAGCAGCTCGAGGGAAATCCCGACTGATCCGAGCCAGGCATTGGCCCAGACGATCGGCCTGCATGCCGGCTTGAACTTGCCCGGCCATGACCTCACAGTCTCCGCCAATGGCGGCTTCAGCCAATATAGACAGGGGGAGAACCAGATGCCGATGAATTTCGTGGGACGCTTTGCCGGCCGGTCGGCGGTCATCACCGGCGGCGCTTCGGGCATCGGCCTGGCGGTCGCGCAGAGGATCGTCGACGAGGGCGGGCGTGTCAGCGTCTGGGATCGCGATCCGGCCCAGATCGAACAGGCAAAGGCTATCATCCCTGGTCTGCACGGTGTTGCCATCGACGTCGCCGATGCCGCCGGCGTTGAAGGCGCCGCCGCACGGACGATCGAAGCCCTTGGCGGCGTCGATATCCTGGTCACCAGCGCGGCGATCACCGGGCCGAACATGACGACATGGGCCTATTCGACCGAGGATTGGCAGAAGGTCATCGACATCAACATCAATGGCGTTTTCTACTGCAACAAGGCGCTGGTGCCGCACATGCTCGAGCGCAATTATGGCCGCATCGTCAACATCGCCTCGATCGCGGGCAAGGAAGGCAATCCCAACGCTTCCGCCTACAGCACCTCGAAGGCGGCGGTGATCGGCCTGACCAAATCGCTCGGCAAGGAACTGGCCAAGACCAAGGTGACGGTGAATTGCGTGACACCGGCGGCCGTGCGCACCGCGATCTTCAAGCAGATGAGCCAGGAGCATATCGACTTCATGCTGTCCAAGATACCGATGGCTCGCTTCGGCGAGGTCGAAGAAGTGGCGGCGCTGATCTGCTGGATCGCCTCGGAGGAATGTTCGTTCACGACGGCCGCCGTCTTCGATGTTTCCGGCGGCCGCGCCACGTATTGAGCCCGGCCAATACATCCCCACATTGGAGTATGCGACTACAATTCCGCGTGACGAGGCAACGATCGGAACTGGACAGGCTTATAGTGGCTGACGTCTGAGTGGGCGGTAACACAACAGGATTTGCGGAAAAGCCATGACACGACGAGACAGTTTGGCAGGGCCGAAGGTCCGTGGCCGCCATACCGATACCGCGCGGTCGACGAACGCTGTGACCGACAGGCTGGAGTTTGCATCGTTTGCCTGAAGCAGATCCCGCCGCGCTGTCCGATGACGAGCTTCTGGCCCGCTACCAGCGCGCGGCCTTTGGCTATTTCCTGGAGAATGTGAACCCCGACAACGGCCTGGTCGCCGATACGTCACGGCCGAACTCGCCGGCCAGCATCGCCGTCGTCGGTTTCGCCCTGTCCTGTTATCCGATCGGCGTCGAACGCGGCTGGATGACGCGCGCGGCGGCGGTGGAGCTGACGCTTGCCGCGCTGCGCTTCTTCTCGACCAGTCCGCAAGGCGGTGGTGACGACGTCACCGGCCACAAGGGTTTCTACTACCATTTCCTGGATATGCGGACAGGCCTGCGCGTCTGGCGCTGCGAACTGTCGATGGTGGACACCGCCTTGCTGATGGCCGGCATACTGGTGGCCGGCGCCTATTTCTCCGGCGAGGACGGGAAGGAAGCCGAAATCCGGCAATTGGCCGAAGCGCTCTATCGGCGCGTCGACTGGCGATGGGCGCAGGGCAGCACGCCGACCTTGCGGCAAGGCTGGAAGCCGAAGAGCGGTTTTCTGCACTATGGCTGGGAAGGCTACAACGAGGCGACGATCCTCTACGTGCTGTCGATGGCCTCGCCTGAACGCCCGACCTCCGATGACAGTTATGAAGCCTGGACGGCGACCTACCAGTGGGAAAACATCTACGGCCATGACGTGCTCTATGGCGGGCCGTTGTTCATGCACCAGTTCTCGCATGCCTGGATCGATTTCGCCGGCATCCGCGACGCCTTCATGCGCGAGAAGAATTCGGACTATTTCGAAAACAGCCGCCGCTCTACCCACCTGCAGCGCGACTATGCCCGCCATAACCCCTATGGCTTCGACGGCTATGGCGAGAACCTTGGGGGCTCTCCGCCGGCGACGGACCAGGCGGCTTCCGCGCCAGCGTCGAGCGACGGCGGCACCGGTTTTCCGGCTATGCCGCGCGCGGCGCGCCGTTCGGGCCGGATGACGGGACGATCGCGCCATGGTCCTATCCAGCGTCGCTGCCTTTCGCGCCTGACATCTGCCTCGCCGCCATGCGCCATCTCGGTGAGCGTTATCCGGAGGTGATCGACAATTTTCGGCTGCCGAGCGGCTTCAATCCGACCTTGGCCAACCGGCGAAAATTCGGCCGCAACGGCTGGGTGTCGGAAGGCCATTACGGGCTGGACCAGGGCATCGTGGTGATGATGATCGAGAACCACCGCTCGCGCCTGATCTGGGAGCTGATGCGCTCCAATCCACACATCCGCCGCGGCCTGGGCAAAGCGGGCTTCAGCGGCGGCTGGCTGTCGCAGCCGGCAGGCCCCGCTTCAGGGGGCCGCGATGGCGCGTGAACGGACAAAGGCCTTCCCTGTCGACCGCAACGACGTCGAACTGATCCGGGCCGCGCATCCGCCGCGCTGGAAGAACCCGACCCCCGACGGTCCCTACAATCTCGTCGTCATCGGCGCCGGGCCGGCGGGACTGACCGCGGCGCGCGACGCCGCTAGCCTTGGCGCGAAGGTTGCGCTGATCGAGCGCTGGCTGATCGGCGGCGCCTGCGTCAATGTCGGCGGCGTCCCGTCGAAGTCGATCATCCGCACGGCCAGGCTCTATGCCGACATGCGCGATGCCGAGAATTTCGGCGGCGACACGCCCGAGCGTCTCCACGTCGATTTCGAGCGGGCCATGATGCGCATGCGGCAGATCCGCCAGCGGCTCAGCCGCGCCGATTCGGCCGCGGCCATCGCTTCGGAAGGCATCGACCTCTATTTCGGCGAAGCGCGCTTTGGCGGACCTGACACGGTTGAGGTCGCCGGCAAGACATTGCATTTCAAGAAGGCGCTGGTCGCAACGGGCGCGCATCCGAGCGGGCCGGCGATCCCGGGACTTGCCGAGGCCGGCTATCTCGACAATGAGAGCATGTTCAACCTCACCAAATGCCCTGAGCGGCTCCTGGTCATCGGCGGCGGGCCGCTTGGCTGCGAGACGGCGCAGGCCTTCTGCCTGCTCGGCGCGAAGGTCATCCTGGCGCAGAATGATCCGATGTTCCTGCCCGGCGAGGAACGCGACGCCGCGCAGATCCTTTCGGACGCGCTGGCGCGCGAGGGGGTCGAAGTCCGCCTGAACACCGAGGTGGTGGCGGTGCGGATGGAGAGCGGCAAGAAGCTCGCCGACCTGATGCGGGACGGCGACACGACGACCATTTCCGTCGATGAGATCATCACCGGCGTCGGTCGTTCGCCGAATGTCAGGGGTCTCGGCCTAGAGGACGCCGGGGTGGCGTATGACGCCAACGGCATCAAGGTGGACGATCATTTGAGAACCACAAATCCGCACATCTACGCGGCGGGCGATGTGTGCCTGGAATACAAGTTCACCCATACCGCCGAGGCCACAGCCCGCATCGTCGTGCGCAATGCCCTGTTTCGCGGGCGCGAAAGGCTCAGCGAACTCGTCGTTCCCTGGTGCACCTATACCGATCCGGAGATCGCCCATGTCGGACTCTATCCGATCGAGGCGCGGCGGAACGGCATTCCGGTCAAGACCTATACGGTGCTGATGCATGATGTCGCCCGCGCCGTGATGGACGGCGAGGAGGAAGGGTTCGTCAAGATCCATGTCAGGGAGGGATCCGACCGTATCCTCGGGGCGACGGTCGTCGCCAGCCACGCCGGCGAGATGATCAATGCGGTGACGCTCGCCATCCGGTCGGGCATGGGATTGCACGCCCTGGCCGATGTCATTCATCCCTTCCCGACGCAGGCACAGGGCATCAAGATGGCAGGCGACACCTACAGGCGAACCCGATTCACCTCCTTGCGCAGGCGTCTGGCGGCGCGCTGGCTGGCCTGGTCCAGGCGATGAGCCTCGAAGCTCGCCGAGGGCTCGAGGCGGAAGTATTCAAAATATACAGTGCTTGACGAAAGCCTTGTTCAGCTAAACAAGGTGGCGCCGATGTTTGTGGTCACGGAATCGTTATCAATGCCATCTGGATCGGACTCTCTGCCTAACACAACGCCCCCGGCGTCCGCATTGAACGGCGCAGGCGTACAACCGGCTGTCAGCCCGCCCGAGCGTACGGCACAGAAGCGCACGCTGATCGTGTCGCACGACCCCGGCTTTCCGCCGGCTTCGGGTTCGGATCTGAGAAACTACCGCAACGCCGAAGCGGCCGCCAGGTTCGGACCGGTCTGCCTGGTTTCGGTGAAGCCGAAGATAGCAGCGAATGCTCCCGGTCCGTCAATCCGCGTCGAGGGCCTGTCGATCGCGGGAGAGCCCCGCACGGCCTCGATCGGCTGGTGGCGCTCAAGGGCGGAGAACCGCATACCGCGTTCCGCCCTGACGCGGCTCGAGGCGCTCGCCCACGAATTCCGCCCGGACACCATCATTGTCGGGGGTGTCGGCCTGTTCAAGCTGCTGCGGCCCCTGCGGCCGCTGGCGGAGCAGCTCATTCTCGACATGCACAATGTCGAGTCCGACCTGGCCGGACAGATCAGGCGTCTCAGTGCCAAGCGAACCGCGGCGGCATTCGGCGTCAGGTTCCTCGAGAGGAAGGCCCTGTCCCTTGTCGACAGGGTCTGGGTCTGCTCGAACCTGGATCGCCAGAAGCTGATGACGCTTTCCCGGCACAAGATCCCGATCGACGTCGTTCCGAACGGAATTCCGCAAGCCGGGGATGGTCCCGCGCCCCTGCCTGCCGAGCCGTCGACCGGCAACGGCTTTCCGGTAATCGTGTTCATCGGCCATCTCGCCTATCCGCCAAACGTCGATGCCACGCAGCGATTGGCCAGTGTCATATTGCCCCGTATCCGAAACGCCCTGCCGGATGCCAGGCTCGTCCTGGCGGGACGCACCCCGACACCGGAGGTGCAGGCATTGGCTGGATTGCCCGGTGTGGAGCTCATCGAAGATCCCGCTGAAGTGGCGCCGCTGTTGTCCAGCGCGCATCTGACCATCGTCCCGCTAACGGCGGGCGGCGGCACACGCATCAAGATCCTGGAAGCAATGGCCGCGGGTGTGCCGGTGGTCGCGACGCCGATCGCGGCAGAAGGCCTGGACCTGGTCGAAAATGACGAGGTTCTGCTGTCTCCCTCCGACGAAACGCTTGCCGAGATGGCCATCGGACTCTGTCTCGATCCCGAACGCAGAGCGCGGCAACGGCTTCGCGCGCATCAGGCGGTATGGGCAAGGTTTGGCCCGCAAGCGATCCGCGATGCCGTTCGTGACGGGCTTGGACTAAATGGCGCCACCGGATGATTCCAGCAATCCTGCACCAGACTTGGAAGAGCGACACCCTTCCCGAACGCTTCCAGGCATATGCCGACAGCTGGAAACGGCACAATCCGCACTGGACGGTGATGTTCTGGAGCGACCGGATGCTGCTCGAATTCGTGGCCGAGCACTACCCTGATTTCCTGCCGATGTTCTGCAGCTACACGAATGGCGTGCAGCGGTCGGATGCGGCCCGCTATATGCTCCTGCATCATTTTGGCGGGGTCTATGCCGACATCGACTGCGAATGCGTCGCCCCCTTCGATCCGATCATGGACGAGACCCGCATCGTGCTGTGCAAGGAGCCGGCGGCGCATGCGGCCGTCCAGGCGGATTTCCGGGGCCTGCCCTATCTTCTGTTCAACGGAACAATCGCGAGCCCGCCCCGGCATCCGTTCTGGCTGCATCTCCTGTCCATGATGCCTGGACTTGCCGGCGCCAAGGACGTGCTCGACGCCACCGGTCCTTGCCTTTTCACCTCCGCGCAGCGCGGTTACAGCGATCAGGCGGCCTTCGCCATTCACCCTTCCGGCCTGTTCACGCCGGTGACCTCGGCCGGGAGTACGGAGCGTGAGGCCGGCGACGATATGGCGGCGCTTTCGATCCACCACTGGGCCGGCACATGGTGGATCCCGGAGCCACCGCCGAAATGGACGACCAAACTGCGCAACCGAGCCTACCGGCTCCGGTACCAGCTGACGCGCGGCGCGTTTCTGGATGAGGCCGTGGCGAAAGCCAGTGTCGACAAGGCGGTTCTGGCGACACCGCCGCCTTCAGGCCAGAACATTGCCGTTCTGGTGCCACTTCGCGACGCCGCCGACCTCATTCAACCCTTTCTCGATGCGCTGGACGGGCTCGACTACCCCAAGGACAGGATCAAGCTGGTCTTTTGCGAAGGCGACAGCCTGGATGGAAGCTGGGAACGGCTGCAGGCCGCTACAGCGGAATTAGCTGGCAAATATCGCGACATTATCCTGCTGCAAAGACAGGTTGGCACCCGGCTCGACAGGGCAAAACGGGCAAAGCCTCGCATGCAACGCGTAAGGCGCGGCGCGATTGCCAAGGTGCGCAATTACCTGATCGATCACGGGTTGAAGGACGACGACGACTGGGCGCTGTGGATCGATATCGACGTCTGGCGTTTCCCCATCGATGCCCTGAACCGGCTGATCGCCACGGGACATCGCATCGCGGTGCCCAACTGCGTGAAGATCGCCGGCGGCGGCAGCTTCGACCTCAACAGCTTCGTGATCAGACGGCAGATCAAGGATTATCGCTACTATCGGGACGTACGCGGCGGTCTTCACCAGCCTCCCGCGCAAACGCCAAACCGGTATCATCTCAGCGATGTCAGGCATCTCGACATCATCGGCCTTGATGCGGTCGGCGGGACCATGCTTCTGGTCGATGCCGCTCTGCATCGCGGTGGCCTTCGCTTCCCCGAAATTCCCTACCGCGACCTGATCGAGACCGAAGCCTTTGGCATGCTCGCCAACGATCTCGGCATCAGGCCGGTCGGTTTGCCGAAGCTGGAGATACTACACGTTCCCTGGTGAAGCGGCTTGCGAAGTTTCTTGCCTGTGGGGCTCCAGACCTGTGGCCGCAGATGTCGCCAGGCGTCAGTCGTGCAACTCCCGTGAAATCGGCGGCCCGACCGAAAATCCGGAGAATGTGACCTCGAAAACCCTCGCGCTGCGGCGAACAGCACATCATGCCGACATCGACCGTCTTCGAGACCGGGAAATAGGCAAGCCGCACCGGCTTCCAGTGGCCGTCCGAAGCATCGAGATACTGGACGCGGATCGCCTCGCCATGGCGGGTCAGGCGGATGCTGACGCCGTTGGGATCGGCATGAATGGCGACCAGCGACCAGTCCGATGTGTCGTTGGTGACGACGACGGAGAAATAGGCAAGGCCGTCAGTGTATTCGATGCCGGCCTTGATCCAATGCGTTTCGCTCAGCCGGACCATCAGCCCGGCCTGGTCGTAGAGCACCTTGTAATCACCATTGACGGTGACTTCGGCAGTGAAGTCGCCCTCGACCGGCCGATGCAGGAAGTGGCCGTTGTCGCGCCAGAAACCGTAAAAGGTCTCGCGCCAGAAATCGGTCTCCTTGCCGGTGCGCACGCGCACCCCATCGCCGTCGATGGCGTGATGCGGCGGCGGGTTGAGCCAGGTCAGATCCTGCAATGTCATGGCCTCGTGCTGGTTCCCTGGTGTGGGCTCGCCGGCCTGATAAGCCGGCGTCCGATCAGCCTGCGAATGTATAGGCGGTCTTCACCGTGGTGTAGAACTCCATGGCATAGCGGCCCTGTTCGCGCGGGCCGTAGCTTGAGCCCTTGCGGCCGCCAAAGGGAACATGGAAGTCGACACCCGCTGTCGGCAAATTGACCATCACCATGCCGGCCTCCGAATTGCGCTTGAAGTGGGTGGCATGCTTCAGGCTCGTGGTGCAGATGCCCGAGGTGAGCCCGAAGGGCGTGTCGTTGGCGACGGCAAGCGCCTCGTCATAATCCTTGACTCGGATGACGCTGGCGACAGGGCCAAAAATCTCCTCGCGCGAGCTGCGCATGGCATTGGTGGCCTCGGTCAGCAGCGCCGGGCTGAGGTAGAAGCCCGGTGTCTTGCGGTCGAGTCGTTCGCCGCCGAAGGCGAGCGTCGCGCCTTCCCTGACACCGATGGCGATGTAGTCCTCGTCCTGCTGCAGCTGGGTGGCGTCGACCACCGGGCCGATCTGGGTCTGCGCGTCGAGCGCATCGCCGATGACCAGCTTACCCATGCGGTCCTTGAGCGCGTCGACGAAACGGTCATGAATGCCGTCGGTCACGATCAGCCTGGACGAAGCCGTGCAGCGTTGGCCGGTCGAGAAGAAGGCGCCGTTGAGCGCACAATCGACGGCGACCGCAAGATCGGCATTGTCCAACACGACCAGCGGGTTCTTGCCGCCCATTTCAAGCTGGAACTTGCGCATGTGCTCCACACTTGCGGCGGCGACGCGTTTTCCCGTGCTGACCGAGCCGGTGAAGGTGATGGCATTGACATCAGGGCTGTCGAGCATCGCCTGGCCGACCACCGAACCCTTGCCCATGACCAGATTGAGCACGCCCTTGGGCAGGCCAGCGCGATGCAGGATGTCGACGATCGACCAGGCGCTTTCGGGGACGAGCTCCGCCGGCTTGAAGACGATGGTGTTGCCATGGGCCAGTGCCGGCGCGATCTTCCAGGCCGGAATGGCGATGGGGAAATTCCATGGCGTGATGATGCCGACCACGCCGACCGCTTCGCGCGTGATCTCGACGCCAACACCCGGCCGCACGCTTGGCACCATCTCTCCGGTCAGACGCAATGTTTCGCCGGCAAAGAAATCGAATATCTGGGCGGCGCGAATGGTTTCGCCGATGCCCTCGGCCAGCGTCTTGCCTTCCTCACGGGCCAGGTTGCGGCCGATTTCGTCCTTACGCGCCATGATCTCGTCGGACGCCTTCTTCAGCACCGCATGGCGCGCCAGCGGACCGGAGCGTGACCATGCCGGAAACGCCGCCTTGGCCGCCGCGATAGCCTGCTTGGCCTGGTCGACCCCCGCCGAGGCATATTCGCCGACGACGTCGCCGGTGTCCGAAGGGTTGATGTTGCGCGAACCGGCGTCGCCGACCCATTCGCCATCGATGAGGTTCTTTCGAAACTGCGCCATGTCCTGGTCTTTCCTGCTGGTTGGCCGCGCGGCGGCATCTGTCTGAAGTGGTATTTGCCAGACAAATGCCTAGCGGGAAAGCACGCACTGATCGGGGCGCCGCGACAAAATTCCCGGGCTTGCCTTTGCGGCAATAGCGGCGCCCCATCGAAAGCCAACCCGGCTAACGTTCGCGAGATGCATCCAGGCCCACACGAATTGCCCTGGACAGATATGTCCATAGCCTTGATTTGCCTGATGCGGCGTGTCATGCGTCGTGCTGATGGCAGCACTCGAAACGACGATCCAGCGTGCCGGCGCCACCGGCAACATCAAGGCCACTCGCGAAGACTGGCTGAAGCTGGCGCTTGAAACACTGATCTCGGATGGTGTCGAACGCGTCCGCGTGCTGACGCTCGGCCAGCAGCTCGACGTCTCGCGCTCCAGCTTCTACTGGTATTTCAAGAGCCGCCAGGATCTGCTCGACCAGTTGCTGGACTATTGGCGGCAAACCAACACCAGGTTCATCGTCGAACGCGCCTCGCGGCCCTCCGCCACGGTCATTCGGGGCGTGATGAGCATTTTCGAATGCTGGGTCGACGAGAGGCTGTTCGATCCCCGGCTGGACTTCGCGATCAGGGCCTGGGCCCGCCGCTCGCCCGCAATCCGGCGCGCACTCGACGAGGCCGACGAAGAGCGCGTCAATGCCATACGCGACATGTACATGCGCCATGGCTATGAGGAAGAAGACGCGTTCGTGCGCGCCCGCGTGCTCTACTTCATGCAGATCGGCTATTACTCGCTCGAGCTCAACGAACCGATGAGCACCCGCCTGGCCCAGGTCGCCTCCTATCTGCGCAGCTTCACCGGCCAGGAGCCTCCGGCAGAGGATGTCGAGGACTTCGCGCGCTATGTCGAGAAGACGCTCTCCGGCAAACGGTAGACGCCAGGCACCGGCCGCCTCGGCCCTACCGCTTTTCTTAAATCCCATAGCCAGCCTGCTCCGGATCAGCTTCGCAGCTTGCTAGACACATGTGTACAATGCCGATAAGGTGCGCCGTCAGAACCTGACGGAGTGCGACAGGATGAAATCGCAATACAGGGCGATCGTTATCGGCGGCGGTGTGGTTGGAGCCTCGGTGCTCTATCACCTGGCGAAGTTCGGCTGGAGCGATGTCGCGCTGATCGAACGCGAGGTGCTGACCGCGGGGTCGAGCTGGCACGCGGCCGGCGGGTTCCATGCGTTGAACGCCGACCCCAACATCGCCGCGCTGCAGGCCTATACGATCGACCTTTTGTCGGAGGTCGAGAAGGAATCGGGCCAGAACATCGGCATGCATATGACCGGCGGCATCTCGGTTGCGTCTGCTCCCGAACGCTGGGAATGGCTGAAGGCTTCCTATCGCATCTTCCAGACCATGGGCATCGACGATGTCCATCTGGTCGGCGTCGACGAGATCAAGCAGCGCTGCCCGATCCTCAACACCGACGGCATGCTGGGCGGCCTCTATGCCGCGCGCGAAGGCCATATCGATCCTTCGGGCGTCGTCCACGCCTATGCCAAGGCGGCGAAGAAACGCGGCGCCGAAATCATCGAGCACAATCGCGTGCTGGAGCTCAACCGCCGCGCGGACGGCAGCTGGGACGTGGTCACCGAGAAAGGCACCGTCATTGCCGAGCACGTCGTCAATGCCGGCGGGTTGTGGGCCAAGCAGGTCGGCAGGATGGCCGGCATCGACCTGCCGGTGTCGCCGATGGAGCATCATTACCTCGTCACCGAGGCGCTGCCCGAAATCCAGGTGCTCGATCGGGAATTGCCGCTAATCGTCGACCTCGAAGGCTTCACCTATATGCGCCAGGAGCAGAAGGGCCTGCTGCTCGGCATCTACGAGATCAACTACAAGCACTGGAACATGGACGGTGCGCCGTGGGACTACGGCATCGAGCTGATCCAGGAGGACACCGACCGCATCGCCAACGAACTGGCGCTCGGCTTCAGCCGCTACCCCTGCCTGGAGACGGCCGGCATCAAGCGCTGGGTGAACGGCGCCTTCACCTTCTCGCCGGACGGCAATCCGCTGGTCGGCCCGGTGCGCGGCGTGCCCAATTACTGGGTGGCCTGCGGCGTCATGGCCGGCTTCCTGCAAGGCGGCGGCGTCGGCAAGTCGCTTGCCGAATGGATGATCCATGGCGAGCCGGAAGCGGACGTCTATGGCATGGACATCGCCCGCTACGGCGACTTCGCCTCCAATCGCGAATACATCAAGCAGACGACCGGACAGTTCTATTCGCGCCGCTTCGTCATGAGCTATCCCAATGAGCAATTGCCAGCGGGACGGCCCTTGAAGACCGCCGGCGCGCACGACGCCATGGATGCCGCCGGGGCGCGCTGGGGCAATTCCTGGGGCATGGAAGTGCCGCTCTATTTCGCGCCGCAAGGCTTTGTCGAAACGCCGACGCTGAAGCGCTCCAACGCCTTCGACATCGTCGCCCGGGAATGCCGCGAGGTGCGCGAAGGCGTCGGCCTGCTCGATATCACCGCCTTCTCGCGCTACGAGGTCACCGGGTCGCAGGCGGAAGCCTGGCTCGATCGGCTGCTCGCCTGTGCACTGCCCAAGCCCGGCCGCGCAAAGCTCGCACCGATGCTGGGCGAAAACGGCAAGCTCAAGGGCGACCTCACCGTCTTCAACTGGGGCGAGGGCTCCTGGTGGATCATGGGGTCCTATTATCTCCGCCAATGGCATATGCGCTGGTTCGAGCAGCATCTCGCCGAACGCGTCACCGTGCGCGACATTTCGGACGCGGTCGTCGGCTTCTCGCTGGCCGGCCCCAATGCACGCCGTCTGCTCGAACGGCTGACGCACCAGGATGTCTCGCACCAGGCCTTCGGCTTCCTCGCCTGCAAGACGCTGGATGTCGGCCTTGTGCGGGCCAAGGTCGGGCGGCTGTCGGTCATCGGCGAGCTCGGCTACGAGATCCATTGCCAAGCCAACGAGCACGCTGGGCTGCGCCGCGCGCTGCTTTCGGCGGGCAGCGATCTTGGCATCGCCGAATACGGCTTCGGCGCTGTCAATTCGCTGCGGCTCGAAAAGAGTTTTGGCATCTGGTCGCGCGAGTTCACGCAAGATTACACGCCTGATGAGACCGGCATGGACCGCTGGATTGCTTTCGACAAGGGCGACTTCATCGGCCGTGAGGCGGCGCTGAAAGAGCAGAAGGCCGGTGCCAGGCGAACGCTGGTGACGCTCGAAATCGACGCCGTGGATGCCGACGCCAGCGGCTACGAACCGGTCTGGAGCAGGGGAAAACTTGCCGGCTTCGTCACCTCGGGCGGCTATGGCCATACGGTCGGCAAGAGCCTCGCCATGGCGCTGGTCGATCGCGAGGCGGCCGGTATCGATACTGAGTTGACAACCCATATCGTCGGCGTCGAAAGAGGTGCGCGCGTCATCGCTTCGTCGCCCTACGATCCACTGGGCAAGGCGATGCGGGCATGACCTCGAGAAGCGCTGCCATCCCTGCGGAAGACATGCCATGACCCGACGCTATTCCGCTCTGTCGCTGTTCAAGGAAGGCCTGGCCGGCCAGACCGGCTGGAAGCAGGCCTGGCGCTCGCCCGAGCCGAAGCCATCCTACGACGCGATCGTCATCGGCGGCGGCGGCCATGGGCTGGCGACGGCCTATTACCTGGCCAAGAACCATGGCATCGCCAGAGTGGCCGTGCTGGAAAAGGGCTGGATCGGCGGCGGCAACACCGGCCGCAACACCACCGTGGTGCGCTCCAACTACTATTACCCGGAAAGCGTCGAGCTGTATGGGCTGGCGCACCGGCTCTACGAGGGGCTTTCGAAAGACTTGAACTACAACGTCATGCTGTCGCAGCGCGGCATGGTCAATCTCTGCCATTCGACCGCCGAAATGGAAATCGGCGCGCGCACCGTCAACGCCATGCAGATCAATGGCATCGATGCCGAGCTGTTTTCGCCGCAGGACGTGCGCCGCGTGGCGCCGATCTACAATTTCTCACCGGACGCGCGTTTCCCTGTGTTCGGCGGCATCTGGCAGGGCCGCGCCGGCACCGCCCGCCACGACGCCGTCGCCTGGGGCTATGCGCGGGCGGCGAGCCGGCTCGGCGTCGACATCATCCAGAACTGCGAGATCACCGATTTCATCATCGAGGGCGGCCGCTGCCGCGGCGTCCAGACGAGCCGTGGCGCCATCCACACTGACCGCATCGGCATGGCGGTGGCCGGGCATTCCTCGGTGCTGGCGGCCAAGGCCGGCTTCCGGCTGCCGATCAATTCCTATGCGCTTCAGGCCTGCGTGTCCGAACCGGTCAAGCCGATCCTCGACACGGTGGTGCTGTCGCCCGGCTGCGGCGTCTATGTCAGCCAGTCGGACAAGGGCGAGATCGTCATCGGCGGCGGGCTCGACCGTATTCCTTCATACGCGCAGCGCGGCAATCTGCCGACGCTGGAGACCGTCATTGCCGGCCTGTTGGAAATGTTCCCGATCTTCGGCCAGCTGAAGCTGATGCGGCAATGGGCTGGCATTGTCGATGTCGTGCCGGATTCCTCGCCGATCATCGGTCCCTCGCCATTGCCCAATCTGTTCCTCAACTGCGGCTGGGGCACAGGCGGCTTCAAGGCCATTCCCGCCGGCGGCACGCTGCTGGCGAACCTGCTGGCCACCGGCAAGCACAACGACATCAGCCGTCCCTTCGACCTCGATCGCTTCGCCAGCGGGCGGCTGATCGACGAAGCGGCCGGCTCCGGCATCGCGCACTGAGGTTTCTTGATGCAGCTTTTCCCTTGTCCGTTCTGCGGCCCACGCGACGAGACCGAGTTCCACTATGGCGGCGATGCCGGCAATGCCAGGCCGGATGGCGTCGATGTGCCAATCGATCGCTGGGCCAACTATCTCTACCTGCGCGGCAATCCGAAGGGTACGGCGCGTGAAATCTGGGTGCACATGAACTGCGGCGAGTTCTTCGTCATGGAACGTGACACCGTCACGCACAAGGTGCTGTCCTCGACCGCCCTTGGCGGGGAGCACGCGGCGTGACCGCCTCGCGTCTCGCCACTGGCGGCAGCACCATCGACCGCTCGCGCCCGATCCGCTTCAGCTTCGACGGCGCGACCGTTGAGGGTCTTGCCGGCGACACCATCGCCTCGGCCCTGCTGGCCAATGACATCGCGGTCGTCGGCCGCAGCTTCAAATATCACCGGCCGCGTGGCATCTGGGGCGCCGGCGTCGAGGAGCCGAACGCGCTGGTCGATGTCGGCGGCCCACAGGCGACGCCGAACACGCGGGCCACGACAGAGCCGGCGCGCGACGGACTGGTGGCGAAAAGCGTCAATGCGATGCCCAATGCGCTGGCCGACCGCAACGCCTTCCTCGACCGTTTTGCGCGATTCATTCCGGCGGCCTTTTACTACAAGACTTTCATGTGGCCGGACTGGCACATGTTCGAGCCACGCATCCGCGCCATGGCGGGACTGGGCAAGGTCGATGTCGACTGGACCTCGCCGGGCACTGCGGACCAGATCAACCATCACTGCGACGTGCTGGTGGTGGGCGCTGGTCCGGCCGGGCTGGCTGCGGCAAGGCTGGCGGCGGGCGCGGGTCTCTCCGTCACGCTGGTAGACGATCAGCAGAAGCCCGGCGGATCGCTCGGTCACCGGGCCGGCGAGATCGATGGCAAGGCGGCTGCAGTCTGGGTCGAGGAGACAGTTGCGGAACTTGCCGCCGGCGGTCATCTGATCCTGCCTTCGACCACTGCCTTTGGTATCTACGACCACAATCTGGTCGGGCTGAATCAGCGTCATTTCGACGGCCGGCGCGACACGCTGTGGCGGGTCAGGCCGCGCCAGATCATACTGGCGACCGGCGCCCTTGAGCGGCCGCTGCCCTTCGCCAACAATGACCTGCCGGGCATCCTGTCGGCGGATGCGGCGCTCGCCTATCTCAGGCGCCATGCGGTGCTGGTCGGCCGCCGCGTCGTCGTCGCCACCAACAATGACAGCGCTTACGAAGTTGCGGGCGCGCTCGCGGAGGCAGGTGCCGATGTCACGCTTGTCGATATCAGGCGCGATGGTACGCCCGCCACGCCTGCCAACATACGACTGGTCAAAGGGCGCGCGCTTGCTTCCGCCAGCGGTAAGCTGCGCGTCGAGGGCGTGACGCTCGATGACGGCACCAGGCTCGATGCCGATTGCGTGTTGGTCTCGGGCGGCTGGACGCCGACCATTCATCTGTTCGGACAGGCCAGGGGCAAGCTTGCCTGGAGCGAGGCGCGTGCAGCCTTCCTGCCGGGCGATCCGGTGGATGGCATTGCTGTTGCCGGCGCCGCAGCCGGGGCGGTTTCCTTGTCGGAGGTGTTCGCAGGTGCCGGCAACGCCGTTGCATCTTTTGGTCAAACGAAAGTGGCGATGCCTCGCAGCACCGGACCGGAAGCGACGAGCGGCATAACGGCGGCATGGCCGGTACCCGGCTCGAAGGGACGCATCTGGATCGACTATCAGAACGATGTGACGGTGAAGGACGTCGAGCTGGCGGCACGCGAAAACTTCATCTCGGTCGAACACCTGAAGCGCTACACCACGCTCGGCATGGCGACCGATCAGGGCAAGACCTCCAATCTGGCCGGCCTGGCGCTGATGGCCGGGATTACCGGTCGCACCGTGCCGGAGGTCGGCACCACAACCTACCGTCCGCCGTTCACGCCGGTGCCGCTGGCAAGCTTTGCCGGCGCGCGCATTGGCGAATTGATGGCGCCGGTGCGGCGGCTGCCGCTGGAGAGCGTGCATCGCGCCAGCGGCGCCGTGTTCCAGGAATATGGCGGCTGGCTACGCCCAGCCCACTATGGTGGTCGCGACGCCGATGCGGATCGCGCCATCCACGACGAGGCGTTGCGCGCGCGCCAGTCGGTGGCGCTGTTCGACGGTTCGACGCTGGGCAAGATCGAGGTGATCGGCCCGCAGGCGGCAGCGTTCGTCGATTTCCTCTACTACAACACCATGTCGACGCTGAAGCCGGGCCGCTGCCGCTACGGCTTTATGCTGTCGGAGAACGGCGTGGTCTTTGACGACGGCGTGCTGGTGCGGCTGGACGAGTATCGCTTCGTCGTCTCGTGCTCATCCTCGCATGTCACTGCTGTGCATGCGCGACTGGAGGAATGGCGCCAGGACCGTTTTGGCCGCGACGCCGTCTATATCCACAATGCAACGGCAGAAATGGCGACGGTGACCGTTTCGGGGCCGAATGCCCGAAAACTGCTCGAGACACTCGACCTCGGCCTCTCGCTCGACGATGCCGAGCTGCCGCATATGGCGATCGGCCATGGCAGCTATGGCGGTGACGAGGTCCGCATCGCCCGCGTCAGCTTCACCGGCGACAGGAGCTATGAAATCTCCATCCGCGCGGATCGCGCCGAACCCTTGTGGGCGCATCTGCGTCAGGCAGGCCAGGCGTTCGATGCCGTTCTCATCGGCCTCGAAGCGTTGATGATCCTGCGTGCCGAAAAAGGCTTTATCGTCATCGTCAAGGATACGGACGGCACCACGCTGCCACACGACCTTGGTAGCGAGGCCCCGCGCGCCAAACGCCAGACCGAATATGTCGGCCGCCGCTCGCTGTTTACCGAGGAGGCTTCGCGTGGCGACCGTCTGCAGCTTGTTGGCCTGACGGTGCCGCAAGGCGAAGCGCCGCTGCCGACTGGCGCACACGGCATCCGACGGGTCGATGGCAGACTGCACAGCCAGGGCTTCGTCACATCGAGCTACCAGAGCCCGACGCTAGGCCACCCTATCGCACTCGGCCTGATCGAGCGTGGCGCGGCCCGCCACGGCGAGACGATCGAAACCCAGCATCTCGGCAAGGTCAGCAAGGCGACGATCGCCGCGCCTTGCGCCTTCGACCCGGCAGGAGACCGGCTGCATGCGTGATCTCGCGGAAAAATGGTCCGTCGCGCCGGACTGGCGGAACGCCACGATCGAAGTGCCGGGGCTCAAGATAGTCGCGATTGCCGGGCTGCATCAGCGTCTGGTCAGCGGCGACCTTGAGGCATGGGCCGGGGCTTCCGGCTTCGATGGAAGGGCCGTCGGGGCATTCGGTCTGGCCGAGGGCATACGCTATTCGGCCCGCCTGGCCCGCGACCGCCTGCTTGCCGTGTCGACCATGCCCATCGGCATGGCCACCGGGTGGTTCAGCCAAGGGTTCGCCGTGACGGAGATCAGCGCCGGATTGCAGGTGTTCGAGGTCGAGGGCCCGGCGCTTGACGCCTTCATCGCACGCGGGACGACGCTCGATCCAAATCAGGCGAGCGTCAGCGCGACATTGTCCTTCGCCGGCATCGGCGCCATCGTGTACCGCCATCAGGGCAACCTGCGCATCCATGTCGATCGTGGCCTCGCCGCCTATCTCTGGACATGGATGGAAACGGCCGCTGGCCATATAGCGGCCGGAAAGTAGCCAGCACGTTCAGAGCGTGAACGACCAGAACAGGCAGGCGAGCGTCGCAGCGGCGAAGATCACGAAGAACAGGCTGCGCAACAGTACGTTGCGGCGCAGTTCGTTCATGACGAAGTGACAGCCGACGACCGCCACGGCAAACAGGAACCGCCAGTTCAGCAACGCCATAAGAGCGTTGCCCTGGCCGAACGCCCATCGCGCCAGAAGGCCACCAACAATGGCGGCAAACAGCACGATCACTGTCCAGAAGATCGCGTCGGCGGCATGGGTCAGCACGATGCTTGCCGCCCTGATCGGCAGGATCATCATCAACAGCGCGCTGAAGGAAAAGACCGCCGCAAGTGGAATGAAGGTTCCGGCGTCGGCAATGCCGTCGAGGCGCCTGACGCCGATCGCGCCATAGGGATAGCCGTGCCTGGCCACCGCAAGGCTCAGCGCCATGAGCAAGGCGGTCAGCAAAGCGACGAGTGCGAAGGTCGTGAGGGCTTTGCTCATGGTGTTCCTGTCCCAGGCGAATCAGACAGGAACTTTGTAGCGGTCGGTCGTAAATTGCACGTAAGCGAGGGTGCTACCCCTGCGGATTTAGAGCCGTGAAATGCGCTTTCGGCTGCTACTCGGCGGCGACCCTGCCTGCCGAGCGATTGGCCAGCACGAAGCCGACCTCGTCCACCGCCTGCGCCGCGCGCTTCAGGATCGCCTCGGAGCGCAGCACGCCGTCGGTGAAATCCTTGTCGGTGGCGTAGACGGCGGTAGGCAGCGTGAAGGCCTCGAAGAAGCCGAACAGCGGCCGCAGCTGATGCTCGACGATCAAGGCGTGGCGCTCGCCGCCGCCGGTGGCGGTCAAAAGGATAGGCTTGCCCCGCAGTGCTGCCGGATCGATCAGGTCGAAGAAATGCTTGAACAGGCCGGTATAGCTGCCCTTGTAGGTCGGCGAGCCAACCACCAGCACATCCGCGGCGAGGATCTGGGCCAGGATCGGCTGCGCCTGACTGTCGAGGTCGCGCGCCCACCTCGCCGTGCCCAGCGATGGACCGACATCCTCGATGTCGTAGGTAACAGCCGACAGGCCATGGCGGGCGGCGATGTCCCTGGTGACCAGTTCGACGAAGGCGCGCGTCTTTGACGGCCGGGTGATGTTGCCGGAAAAGCCGACGACTGTGGGGTTTGACATGGCAGTGGGCCTCTTGGATGTCGAAGTTTGAAGTGGCGGGCCACTCGGCCCGCCGATGGGAAATCAGCTCCAGGCGTGCAGCGGCGGGTTTTCGCCGTTGAGGAAATATTTTCCGAGGATCGAGTACTTCCAGCGTACCGGATCGTGCAGCGTGTGGGTGCGGGCATTGCGCCAATGCCTGTCGAGATTGTGCTCGGCCAGCGTCGAGCGCGTGCCGGCCAGCTCGAACAGTTTGTTGGTCGCGGCGATCGCGATCTCTGTCGACAGGATTTTCGCCTCGGCGGTGACAATCTGCGCATGCGCTACCGTCTCAGCGGTCGGCTCGGCCACCGCGCGGTCGATTGCCAGGCCGGCCTTTTCGAGCAGTGCCTGCGCGGCGTGCAGGCGCAGCGTCAGGTCGCCGACCGCCTGGATGGTGTAGGGATCGTCCCAGGCATTGTCGACGCCGCTGTCGATCCAGGCGCGGCTCCTGGTCCTGACGAAGTGAACCGTCTCGTCGATCGCCGCCTGCGCGATGCCGGTATCCACCGCCACCTGGATGATCTGGAAGATGGCGCCATCGGCGGTCGGCTTGTCATAGCCCTTGTAGCCGGGCACCAGATGCGTCTTCGGCACCTTGACGTTGTCGATGATGACGGTGCCCGACAAAGTCGTGCGCTGGCCGAAGCTCGACCAGTCGTCGATGACGGTCAGGCCCGGCGCGCCACGGTCGGCGATCGCATACCAGGCACGGCCCTCGTCATCGAGCGCCACGATCGGCACCAGATGGGCGAGCAGAGCGCCGGAGGAATAGAATTTACGGCCATTGACGACGACATGGTCGCCGGCATCGGTGAAGCGGGTCTCAAAATCGGCGGCGCGCTTGGAACCGAACTCGGAGAAGGCATTGCCGAACCGCGTGCCCTTCAGCGCTTCGGCAAACAGCAGTTTCTGCTGGTCCGCATCCGACACGGTACGGATCGCGGCGACGACGCCGAGATGGTTCTGCGCGATCTGGCCGATCGAGGAATCCGCAGCCGAAATGATCTCGACCACCTTGGCCAGCGTCACGTAGGACACTTCCGGGCCGCCGAAGGCCTTCGGCACGTTGATCGACCACAGGCCACTTTGCGAAAAGGCATCCAGCTCGGCAACCGGCCAGATGCGCTCGCGGTCGCGCTTGGAGGAGTCCTTGACGAATTCGGCGGCGAGCGCGTGAGCGACCGCGATCGCCTCGGCGTCATCCTTGATGATGTGTGCCGGCGCCGACGGCCTTGCGACCGGTGGCACGGCAGCGGAGGCGTGGTCTGTCTTGACGGTCGAGACGGTCATTTCACTGCTCCTTGATATCTGGTTTCAGGCGACGGCATTGAGATGGGCTGGTTTGGCAGCCGGCGACGGTTGTTGCCCGGCGGTCGATTGCCCGAGATAGAAGGCGCGCACATCCTCGCGCTGGCGAAGATCCGCAGCCGCGCCGGAGAGAACGGAGACGCCGTTTTCGAGCACCGTGGCGTGGTCGGCATAGCGCAGAGCGACGGCCGAATTCTGCTCGGCGACCAGGATCGACAGGCCGGTCTCGCGGTTCAGTTTTCTCAGCGTCTGGAAAATGTCCTGGACGATCAGCGGGGCGAGCCCCATCGACGGTTCGTCGAGGACCAGCAGGCGCGGCCGAGACATCAGCGCCCGGCCGATCGCCGTCATCTGCTGTTCGCCGCCGGAGGTCAGGCCGGACAAGGTCCGGCGCTTTTCCTGGAGACGGGGGAAATAGCCATAGATGCGTTCGAGATCCGCATTGATCTCGGCCCGGCTGCCGCTGCGGCCGATGCCGCCGGCGACCAGGTTTTCCTCGACGGTGAGGCTCTTGAAGCAGTGACGGCCTTCCAGTACCGGAACCAGGCCGGCGCGCACGAGATCACCCGGCTTGCGGCGCGAGACATCCGAGCCTTCATAGCGGATGGTGCCGGCGTTGACCTGGCCGCGCTCAGCCGGCAGCAGGTTGGAGACGGCCTTCAGCGTGGTTGTCTTGCCCGCGCCATTGGCACCGAGCAGCGCCAGGATCTCGCCGCGCCTGATCTCGAAGCTGACGCCATGCAGCGCCGTGATGGCGTGGTTGTAGGTGGCATGGATCGTGTCCACCGCAAGGATGACGTCATTGTCCGGCATGGGCTCTTCTTCCGCGGTTCGAGGAACCGTATTGAAGCCGGGCGCCGCGGAACGTTCTCCGTGACGCCCGGCATTGGCTGATCAGTTGGTGGTCACGGCGTTGGCATCATCAGCGGTGCGCAGCTTGATGCCCTTCTCCTTGGCATAGGCCTCGGCGGACTTCTCGATGATCGGCCGCAACAGCGCCCAGTCCGGCGCGATCCAGTCGGAGACGACGTTCCACTTCTTGCCGTCCCACTGCTGGAAGGTCACGTAGCCCTCGCCTTCGTGGTTGTCCCAGCTGACGTTGATCGAGTGGAACAGGTCCTTGGCGCCGAGCGCCTCGACCTTGGCCGGATCGAGCTTGAGGTGTTCGAAGCCCCAGCGGACTTCGTCGCCGGTCAGCGTGCGGTGGCCGAACTTCTCCTGCGCGACGCGGATCGCCTCGACATTGAGGATGCCGTTGACGATGCCGAGATTGTGGTAGACCGAGCCGATGCGCGACTTGTCTTCCAGGTTACCCTTGCCGGCGCCGTAGACGGTCTTCACGATCTCCTGCACCACCGGGTAAGAGTTGCCGGAAGCCTGTGTGGTGATGGCGGTGTAGCCCTTGGCGGCGTCGCCGGCGGGGATGACATCCTCTTCCGAGTTCGACCAGACATTGCCGACAATGCGGTCGACGGGATAGCCGACCTTGACCGCCGTCTTCAGCGCCACCGGGTTCATCACGCCCCAGCCGCGCAGGACGACGAAGTCCGGCTTGGCGCGGCGGATGGTCAGCCACTGCGACTGCTGCTCGTTGCCGGGATGCGGCACCTCGATCTGCTGCACGGTGAAGCCGTATTTCTGCGCCAGCAATTCATAGATCGGGATCGTCTCCTTGCCGTAGGGCGAGCCGTGATAGAGCACGACGATCTTCTTGCCCTTCAGCTTGTCGATGCCGCCTTCCTTGGCGGCGATGTAGTTCACGATGCCCGAGGTCTCGCTGTAGGGATTGAGCAGCAGCGGGAAGACGTAAGGGAACACCCGCCCGTCGGTGGAGTCGGTGCGGCCGTGGTTGACCGTGATCAGCGGCACCTTGTCGGCGGTGATGCGGTCGATCATGGCATAGGCGATGCCGACCGAGAGCGGGTTCCAGGCGGCAGCGCCGGCATGGCTCTTCTGCCGCTCATAGCATTCGACGCCGCGTTCGACCTCGTACTGGGTCTCGCATTCGTCCCAGGTCAGCTTGACGCCGTTGACGCCGCCGTCGCGGATGTTGATGAGGTTGAGATAGTCGATGAAGCCGCCGAAGAAGCCGGTGCCGCCGGCCGCATAGGGGCCGACGCGGTAGCTTTGCAGTGGGAAATATTGTTCGTCGGCGTGGGCGACGGGCAAGGCCACCGACACGATCATCGCCGCGGACAGCGCCGCCGCCTTGATGGTGCTGAGGAAAGTCATTGCTAGGGTACTCCCGGTATGGGCCGTCTTGGTTCGGCCTCTGGTTCATTTTCAAATGCGAATGCGGGGCTCAGGTCGACTGCCAGGCGAACAGGAGCCGTCTTCGGACCCTGTCCCACAGGGCCACCAGCCCGTCGGGTTCAAGGATCAGAAACAGGATGATGAGGGCGCCGAGCACGATGCGCTGGCTCATGTCGAGTACGCCCGAGTCAAAGACATCGCCGAGCAGGAAGCCGCCGAGGCGCGACAAAGCGAGCGGAAAGACGACGATCAAGGCGGCGCCGAAGAAGGCGCCACGGATCGAGGCCAGGCCGCCGATGATGATGATGAACAGGATCTGGAACGAGCGGTCGAGATCGAAGCCGTCCGGCTCGACGGTTCGCAGATAGGCGAAGGCCCAGATGACGCCGGCGACGCCGATAATGAAGGAGGAGATGGCGAAGGCCAGAAGCTTGGTCTTCAGCACCGGAATGCCGATGATGCGGGCCGCGGTCTCGTTATCGCGGATGGCGATGAAGTTGCGCCCGGTCTGCGACGATACCAGCCGATAGGCGAGGAAGGTGAGGATGCTGACGATGGTCAGCGCGAAGAGATAGCGGCCGACTGCGCCGTCGAACGCGAAGCCTGAAATCGACAGCTTAGGCGCGTCGATGACCCCGGACGCCGAATCGTTGGAGAACCAGCTGAATTTGGTCAATGCCCATTGCACGAAGAACTGCGCGGCGAGCGTCGACACCGCGAGATAAAAACCCTTCAGCCGCAGGCTGGGCAGGCCGAAGACGATGCCGATCGCGGCGGCGACAATGCCGGCCAGAAAGATGCTGCCGACCAGCGGCAGGCCCTCGACCCGCAGGTTGAAATTGTAGGCGGCGAAGGCGCCTGCCGCCATGAAGGCCGCACTCCCAAGCGAAACCTGGCCGGCATAGCCGGTGAGGATGTTCAAGCCCACGCCGGCAAGGCTGAGCGCCAGGAACGGCAGCAGGATGGCTTCGAACAGATAGCTCGAGCCGATGAGCGGGATGACGCCATAGGCGAAGGCGAGCAGCAGTACGGGCACGAGCCATTTCGGCAGCACCGGCGCGGAGGAGAAATCGCTTGTGATCGCGGTCATGGCTCAGACCCTTTCCACAAGCTTCTGGCCGAACAGGCCGGAGGGACGGATCAGGAGGAAGACGAGGGCTACGACATAGGCGAACCAACTCTCGATGCCGCCGCCGAAATAGTCGCCGATATAGACCTCGGCAAGCTTCTCGCTGGCGCCGATCAAGAGCCCGCCGACGATGGCGCCGAGGATGGAATCGAAACCGCCGAGCACCAGCACCGGCAGCGCCTTGAGCACCACCAGCGACAGCGAGAACTGCACGCCGAGGCGAGCACCCCAGAGCAGCCCGGCGACAAGCGCGACGAGACCGGCCGCGGCCCAGACGGTGCCCCAGATCAACGGCAGCCGCAGCCCAACCGCGAGTGCGGCGAACTGATCGTCGGCGACAGCGCGGAAGGAGAGGCCGATGCGGGTGTAGCGGAAGAACAGCGACAGCAGCAGAACCATGCCGGCGGCCACCACCGCGGCGAAAATGTCGAACTGGCTGATCAGCACGCCGCCGATTTCCAGCGGCACGTCCTCGATGCCGAGGTCGAGGCCATGGACCTGCGTGCCCCAGATCAGCTGGGCGGCGCCCTCGATGATGTAGGACAGGCCGAGCGTTGCCATGAACAGGGTGATCGGCGGCTTGTTGGTGAGAGGCCTGAGCACCGTGCGCTCGATCGCAACCCCCATCGCCACCATGATGGCGAAGGTGATCACCAGCGCCAGCGCGAACGGAATGCCCCGCTCGACAAGGCTGACGAAGGTGAGGGCGGCGAACAGCAGCATCGCGCCTTGCGCGAAATTGAGCACGCCCGAGGTCTTGTAGATCAGCACGAAGCCGATCGCGACCAGCGAATACATGACGCCGGAGAGCAGGCCGCCGACGAGCACTTCGATGAAGAACTGGTAGTCGAAATCGGTGATCATATGCCTGCCCCGTCCTCATTGTCGGAGGCAACGCCTAGATAGGCGTCGATGACGCGCTGATCGTTGCGGACTTCGTCGGGCGTGGCGTCGGCGATCTTGCGGCCATAGTCGAGAACAGCGATGCGGTCGGACAGGCCCATGACGACGCCGACATCATGCTCGATCAAAACGACGGTGGTGGCGAAGCGGTCGCGCGCGGCACGCACGAAACCTGCCATCTCGTTCTTCTCGCTTGCGGTCATGCCGGCCATTGGCTCGTCGAGCAAAAGCAGGCGCGGTTGCGCGACCAATGCGCGGGCCAGTTCGACCCGCTTCTGCAGTCCATAGGGCAGCGTGCCGACGAGACGGTCGCGAACGGCGGTGAGATCGAGGAATTCGAGGATCTGATCGGCGCGGCTCAGCGAGTCGCGCTGCTCGCCGCGAGAGCGGCCGATGCCAACGATCTGGCCGGCAAAATTGGAGCGGACCTTGTAAGCGAGGCCGGACGCGACATTGTCGAGGACGCTGAGGCCCTTGAACAGAGCAAGGTTCTGGAAGGTCCTTGCGACGCCGAGATGCGCCAGCCGTTGCGTCGGCACTTGGGCATAGCTGACGCCATCGAGTTGGACATGGCCGCGATCCGGCCGGTAGACGCCGCTGATGACGTTGATCAGCGAACTCTTGCCGGCGCCGTTCGGGCCGATGATGGCGCGGATCTCGCCTGATAGAACCGACAGGTCGATATCGGCCAGTGCGACGACGCCGCCAAACGACAGGCCGATACCTTGCAGCGAGAGCAGCGGAGCGGCGGCGGCCGTGACCGCCTCCGTAGGCTCGGCGTGGCCTTCGGACGACTGCGCGGGACGGACCGCTGACGGCAGGCCGCGTGCGAAGACCTCCGGCGCATAGATCGAGGCCTCCATCATTCCAAGGGCATAGCTGGCCAACGGCATTCCAATCGTCCTCGATTGCTTCAGCAGGCGCACAAATCCTCATTGCCGCCCGATTAGTCGGGCGACCTGGGAACCTTCATTCGTTTGCTCGCCGGAGCTGTCCGGCCAGCCTGTGGGATGCCTATTCCGCTGCCAGTGATGCCGCCTGTTCGGCGTCTTCCAGCTCGCGAACGAGCGGGATGACGTGCTTGCCGAAATATTCGACCTCTTCCTGGAAGTGCAGGAAGCCGAGCAGGATGAGATCGGCGCCGGCGCGCTTCAGATCGACGATACGCTCGGCGACCTGCCTTGGCGTGCCGATCAAGTTGGAACGGAAGCCGTCATTGTACTGGACCAGATCCTCGAAGGAGGATTTCGCCCAGTTGCCCTCGCCTTCGGGCGAAGCCTTGCCGGCATTCTTGACCTCGTGGCCGAACGCGTTGACGGCTTCGGGATTGGCCTTGCCGATGATTTCGGCGAGCACCGCCTTGGCTTCATCCTCGGTCTCGCGGACGATGGCGAAGGCGTTGACGCCGACCTTGACCGAATGGTTGTTGGCCTTGGCCTTGGACTTCAGGTCGTCGACCTGCTTGGCGATCTCGGCTGGCGTGTTGCCATTGGTGAAGTACCAGTCCGAAACGCGTGAAGCCATGTCGCGTGCCGCACGCGACGAACCGCCCTGGAAAACTTCCGGCACCTGCGGCGGCTTCGGCTTCAGCGAATATTGGTTGAAGCGGTAGAAATCGCCCCGGAAGGTGAAGCTGTCTTCGGTCCATATTCCGCGCAGCGCACGGATGAATTCCTCCGAACGGCGGTAGCGCTCGTCATGGTCGAGCCAATGCTCGCCGATGGCGTGGAATTCGCCACGGAACCAGCCGGAAACGAGGTTGATGGCGACACGGCCATTGGTCAGATAGCTGATGGTGGCGAGCTGCTTGGCCGCCAGTGCCGGATTCCAAGGGCCGGGCAGGATCGCCGCGATGACTTTCAGCGTCGTGGTAGCCGCCAGCAGATCATGGCTGAACGCCACGGATTCATGCTGTTCGTCGGCGCCGTAGCCGGCGGTGAAACGAATCTGGCTCAGCGCATAGTCGAAGCCGGCTTTTTCGGCGATCTGCGCCAGCTTGCGGTTGTACTCTGCCGAATGGTTGGTGCGCTGCTCAATGTTGGAAATCACCAGGCCGCCCGAAACATTCGGCACCCAGTAGGCGAACTTGACCGCGTCGGTCTCTGCATGTGCCATGAAATGTCTCCCATTCAGGCCGTGTCGTTGATCGGTCCGGTCGACGCCGGATTTCCATACATTTATTATGTCTACTGATTATATATACAAAGTAGGATTTTCCGTTTTTGGCGCCCTCTTGGGTCGGAAATACCAATTTTGCCCGGCCAGGCCGGCTTCCGCTTGTCAGCGCGCGACCGCAACGTCCGCGGCATTGGCGCCGACGGCCTCGGCTGGCAGGAGCGTTTCGAGCAATCTTGCGATTTCGCCGGCAACTGCCTGGGCATGGCGGGCAACTTCGGGCAGGCCCATGAGTTCGCCAAAGGTCCCTCGCGCCAATGGGCCGGCGACGAAGAGGCTGGCGGTCGCCCTGCCATCCCGGCCGACAGCACGACTGTCGAGATTCGTCTCGATGCCCAGTCCGTATTGGTCGACCCTGATCAGCCCGGCCTCGGCGAGGGAGCGCAGCGCCGGATTGAGCTGCAGCGACTGCCCATGCGCCGGTCCTGTCGTGTTGATGACGGCATCGAAGCTGGCGGTCTCGATCCGCGTCTGCCCGCGCCGTTGAAAGCTGACCGCGAGGCTGTCGCCCTCATCGTTCGACGCGACAAGCCTGGCAGCGACGATATCGAATGTGCCGGCGGCGGCGCGGCGGTCAAGCACGGAAGCGACTTGTGGCGCGATTCTGAAGCGATGCACGTCCCAGAACACGCGCAGCTGACGCACCAGCCTTGCCCGCTCCGGCGGAGCAAGGGCTGCCCACAGCACCGGCCCCTGCAGGCGCAGCTGGTCGAAGACAGATTGCCAGTTGACGTTGGCCTTGTGCGCGGCCGCCAGCGTCGCGCGAATGTTCACAAGCAAGCCAAGCGCTGATGTGGCCGGCGCCGAGGCAAAATCGCCAAAAGGCTCGCCCCTGACATCGGGATGGCCGCGTGAGCGCAGTCCGCGGCGCGACAGCGCCAGGATGCGGCCGCGGTGGCCACGGCGATCAAGCTCGGCCACCATGTCGGACGAGGTCAGCCCGGAACCGACGATCAATATCGAGGCGTCTGGACCGATCCCGGCAAGTGCCGACGCGGCGTATGGATCGGCGATGAAGCCCGGCGCTTCGGCAAGTGACTCCAGCGCATTGGGAATTCCGGGCTGAGGATGCGTCGCCGCCAGAATGACGATGTCGGCGGCGACGGGCCCGGCCGACGTCTGCACGGTCCAGCCGGCGCCGTTGGCTTCTCGTATCACCCGCGTGGCCTGACCTTCGACGTGGCGGACAGCACCCGAGTCGAGATGAGGGGCGATGTGCTCGGCGACATAGCGGCCGAACACGCGGCGGCGCGGATAGGCGTCGCCATTCTTCCAGAGCGCATCCGGGTCGTGTTCGAGTTCACCGCTGTCGGCCAACCAGCGCGCAAAATGCTGCGGGTCGTCGGGAGCCATGCTCATTCTGACGGCCGGGACATTGACCCGGTGCGATGGCTCTTCGCTGGAATAGGCAAGGCCGCCGCCGAGCGCCGGGCGCGGCTCGATCACGCAGACCGACAGGCGCTCCGGCCGATGCGCCTGCGCCAGATGCCAGGCCAGGGCAGCACCGGAAAAGCCGCCGCCGATGATGGCGACGCGCAATCGGTGGGCCGGAGGCAGCGCGTTCACGAGGCGCTGGCGAGCGACTTCGGCCGGTGGTCGCCGGCGATGGTCTCGCCGAACGGTCCGGTGTTGACCGACGTGCCGGCGGCCTTAACCGGATGATCGGTCGGCAGTTTCGGCAGCACCAGCTCGCCAAAGCGATACGCTTCTTCCAGATGCGGGTAGCCGGACAGGATGAAGGTATCGATGCCGAGGCGCCGGTATTCATCGATGCGCTCGACGATGGTGTCGGGGTCGCCGACGAGGGCCGTGCCCGCACCGCCGCGCACCAGGCCGACGCCGGCCCAGAGATTGGGCGCGATCTCGAGCTTGTCGCGGCTGCCGCCATGCAGCGCGCTCATGCGCGCCTGGCCGACCGAGTCCATGCGGGCAAAAACCTTTTGCGCCGAGGCGATCGTCGCGTCGTCGAGTCGGCTGATCAGGCTCTCTGCCGCGGCCCAGGCCTGTTCGGTGGTTTCGCGGGCGATGACATGCAGGCGAATGCCGAAGGAGAGTTTGCGGCCGGCCTTCTCGGCCAGTTCGCGCACGGCGTCCAGCTTGCGCTCGACATCGGCGGGCGGTTCGCCCCAGGTCAGGTATTTGTCTATCTCCTGCGCCGCCACCACCGATCCGACATCCGACGAGCCGCCGAAATAGAGCGGCGGATAGGGCGTCTGCACCGGTGGGAACAGCAGCCTGCCGTCCTCGATGTGGAAATGCTTGCCCTGGTGCGCGACCGTCTCGCCGCTCAGCACGCGCTTGTAGATCTGCAGGAATTCCTGTGTCACCTCGTAGCGCTCGGCATGAGAGAGGAAGATGCCGTCGCCCTTGTTCTCCAAGGGATCGCCGCCGGTGACGACATTGATCAGCAGGCGGCCATTGGAGATGCGGTCGAGCGTCGCGGTCATGCGCGCGGCGAGCGTCGGCGACTGCAGGCCCGGCCGCACGGCGACGAGGAAGCGCAGCCGCTCGGTCAGCGGCGCCAGCGCCGAGGCGATCACCCAGGAATCCTCGCAGGCCCGGCCGGTCGGCAGCAGCACGCCATAATAGCCCAGCGTGTCGGCGGCCTTGGCCACCTGCGTCAGATAGGGCAGGTCGACGGCCCTGCCGCCTTCGGTGGTGCCGAGATAGCGGCTGTCGCCATGCGTCGGCAGGAACCAGAGAACCTTGATGCGGTCGGGAATGTCCTTGGTCATGGCTGGCCTCCCGCAACGCAGCGGCGGCCTGTGCCTGACAGGGTTGAAAGCGGGCGCAGAGGAGCGGGCATGGCAGAGTCCTGTCCGGGAAAACCAGATCGCCCGCGCACTTTGCTTATTCTATAAACTCTGTAGAGTTAGTTTATTCCAAATCCGCTGCTGAAATTGGAAATTCTCTCCGCCTCGAACCGATGCGGGTTGCGGTCAACTCCTGAAAAGATCGGGCCGTTCGACACTTAGCCGCCGGACGGTGCGCAGCACTTCCTGCAGATGGGTGGCCATATGCGCGCCAGCCTCGTCGGACAGGCCCTGTTCGATGGCATCGCGCTGGCGATGTGGCTGGCAACTACCGCTTATTCAGGCTGGGGCAGTGCAGGCGCCACGATTTCGGCAGCGCTGGCCTTTGGCGCCTTCAGCGTCGTCGTCGGCACCGGACAGATGCTGGTCGTCGCCTCGGGGCCAGGCAACATCGATCTCTCCGTACCGTCTGTGCTGACACTCGCGGCCTATGTCTCGATGGCGGTGATGAACGGCAACGATGCGATGATCCTGCCCGGATTGCTGGTGGCGCTAGCGGTCGGCGCGACCGCCGGTGCGCTCAATTTCCTTGCCATCAAGGCGTTGCGGCTGCCGCCGATCATCGCGACGCTGGCCTGGAGCTTCGTCTTCCAATCGTTCGCCTTCAATCTCGGCGGCGAGGCCACCCTGAAGCCGCCAGCGATGCTGTCCTGGTTCACCTCGTGGCGGGTCGCCGGCATCCAGTTCATGCCAATCGTCGTGATGATGCTGACGCTGTTGACCGCGCTCATCCTGCAACGCAGCGTCTGGGGCCGCCACCTGCTGGCTAGCGGACAGAGCGAACCGGCCGCGAAACTGGCGGGCGTGGAGGTCGGGCGGGTGCGCCTAACGGCCTATGTGCTGTGCGGCACGGCAGCGGCGCTGGCCGGGTTCCTGTTGTCGGGCTTCACCGGCGGTGCCGCGCTCAACATGGGCGATGCCTATCTGATGGAATCGATCGCGGTCGTGGTGCTCGGCGGCACCAGCGTCGCGGGCGGGCAGGCCAATGCGATCGGCATCTGGGGCGCGGCACTGTTCTTCAACCTGATGGCCACCATGCTGAACACGTTTCGCATCGAGGCCGGCGTACGCTTTCTCCTGACGGGCGTGCTGATCATCCTCATCGTGGCGATCGTGCCGCGCCGAAGCGCTGCTTAAGGGATGGGATCCACAATGCTGTTTGACGACGACCTCGACCCTATAGACCTCACGCACCGCATGCGCGCCGGCATGCCGGTCTGGCCGACGCATCCGCATTACTGCCAGGAAGTGGTCGAATCGTTCGATCGCGGCGACGTCGCCTGCAATCATGCGCTTTGCATGAGCGAGCATACCGGTACGCATTTCGACGCGCCGCTGCATTTCGTCCCCGGCGGACGCTCGATCGCCGACGTCCCGGTCGAGCGCTTCTTCGGCCGCATGGTGACGATCGACGCCCGCGACACACCGCCGGCCACGGCGCTCGGGCCGGAGGCGATCAGCGACTTTGAAGACCGGCACGGTGCGATCGCACCCGGCGACGCCGTGTTCTTCCATTTTGGCTGGGACCGGTTCTGGAGCGATCCGGAGCAAGGCCACCGGGTACTCGAGGATTGGCCCGGACTGTCGCGCGAGACTAGCCTGCTGCTGGTCGAGCGCCGTGTCCGGATCGTCGGCACCGACTGCTTGTCGATCGACCGCTTCGGCAGCAGCGATTTCCCTGCCCACAACGTTCTGCTTGGTGCGGATATACTGGTCGGCGAGAATTTCGCCAATCTCGGCCTGCTGCCGCCGGTCTGCTACCTGGTCACCCTGCCGCTGGCGATCGAGGGCGGATCGGGGTCGCCCCTGCGCGCCGTCGCCCTCCTCTCAAGATCCTAAAAAGGTGAGCTGCCGTGGTTGATATCGTCGTCCGCAAGCCGGGGGCACTCGCCGTTCAGACTGGCACCGAGCCACAGCCTGATGCCGGAGACGTGGTGGTGCGCGTGCAGCGCGCCGGCATCTGCGGCTCGGACATGCATATCCTGCACGGATCGAACCCGTTTGCCGTCTATCCGCGCATCATCGGCCATGAGTTTGCCGGCGTCGTCACCGCACTCGGCGTGGGCGTTTCCTCGGTGCGCGCAGGCGACCATGTCGTGGTCGATCCGGTGGTCTCGTGCGGTCATTGCTATCCCTGCCGTGTCGGGCGGCCGAATGTCTGCGCCAATCTCGAGGTCATGGGCGTTCATCGAGATGGCGGCTTCCGCGATCTTGTCGCCGTGCCGGCCCGCAATGTCGTTGCCGTTCCCGCCGATATGCCGTTCGGCCTGGCAGCGCTCGCCGAGCCGTTCTCGATCGCCGCCAATGTGCTGGACAGAACCGGCTGCGGGCCGCAGGACACGGTGCTGGTCTACGGCGCCGGTACCGTCGGCGTCACCGTGCTGCAGGTGGCCAAGCTGCTTGGGGCGCGCTGCATCGTTGCCGACATCGACGAGGCCCGCCTCGAGCGCGCATCGGGCTTTGGCGCGGATGCGGTCATCCATTCAGCAAGCCAGCCGGTCGCGGACGCCGTGAGAGACGAAAACGACGGCCTTGGCCCGACGGTGATCATCGACGGCGCCGGGGTGCCGGCGCTTCTCGACGAGGCCTGCCGCATTGCCAGCCCGGCCGGTCGCATCGGTCTGCTTGGGTTCTCGGCGACACCGTCCAGCCTCAGCCAGCAAGAGGTGGTGCGCAAGGAACTGACTGTTGTCGGCTCGCGCCTCAACCGGCAACTGCTGCCCAAGGTGGTGGAATGGTTGGCGGAAAAGCGCCTCGCCCCGGAGGCGATGATCACCTAGGTCTTTGCCGCTGCGGACGCCAAGGCGGCCTTCGACCTGATCGAAAGGGAATCGCAGCGGACGTTGAAGGTCCAGCTCGATTTCTCCTGACGTTTAGCCGGAGACGCTTGCAGCGCTCCCCAACGGCAGCGCGTGCAGATCACCCAGGACCATCACAATGCGGCCAGATCAAGCGCGGCCTAACCGCCGTCGCGCCGGCCTATCGAACACGTGGCATTCCAATATAATCTGACCGTTTCTACTGAACGAAGACGTGGATTTGCAATGGACCTGGATCCTTCGACGCTCAATCGGACGCTTCCGTTGCGCGATCAGATTTATCATCAGATCCGCAACCTGATCGTCGTCGGCCAGATGAAGCCGGGGGAAGTCATCAACGAGGTGGCCATCGCCGAAGCCCTCGGTGTCTCGCGCACACCGGTGCGCGAAGCGGTCAAGCGCATCAGTGACGAGGGCCTGGTCACGATCCTGGCGCAGACCGGCACCTATGTCGCCCCGATCAACCGCGTCGGCCTGGAGGAAGCCTATGTCATCCGCCGCGCCCTGGAAATGGAAAGCGCCAGGCGCGCGGCCGTCAAATTCACGCCATCAGCCGGCGAACTTCTGGAGGACAATATGGCGGCGCACCGGCTCGCCATATCGCGCGGCAGATATGCCACCGCGATCCAGTTCGACGACGTCTTCCACCGCACCATCGCCGAAATCTGCGGCCTGCCGGGAATCTGGCGCGCCGTCGACATCTCCAAGGCGCAGATGGATCGGGGCCGCTACCTCGTCATCCCGAAGCCCGGCTATGGCGAACAGACGATCGAGCAGCACGGGGCCATCCTCGAAGCACTGAGGCGCCACGACGCCGAGGGCGCCGCGCAGGCGATGGAGAACCACCTCGAAACGTCGTTCCGCAACACGCTCGAAGTCGCCGCCGAGCTTCTCGGCTGAAGCCTGCCGTACTGGTTACGATCAGACATGCAAAGGCGGATTGATGGCGCGTGTCCGCCTCGGCACGATCTCGATTTCGCCATCGGGCACTGCGGCCGCGATGCCGACAATGTGCCGGTCCGTCAGATGCTGGCTGCGGAACGCCCAACGCGAGGCATCGTCCTCGATCTCGTCGCCGAAATGAGCCACGGGCGGAGAGACCTCCAGGTCCGGCTCAACCTTCTTCACCGGCAAGGAGAGGCCAATGCCGCGCGCTTTCACATAGGCTTCCTTGAGCGTCCACAGAGTGAAAAAGAAATCCTGTCTCGCCTGCCCGCTCATAGCCTCGAAGCGCGGGCGCTCCTGGGGTGAAAAGACGGCCGGTGCCAGTTCGGCGAGACCGACGTCGCGGTCGCAAGGCTCGACGTCGACGCCGATCTCCGCGAAAGTGGCAACCGCGCAGGCCACCAGGCCGTGGGTGTGGGACAGGCTGAAATGAAGGCCGCTGACGCCCAGCCTGTCGTCGATGAAGGGGCGGCCATACCGGTTGGTGTCAAAGCGCCAGTGTTCCGGGGCGCCAGCGCGGTAGCGCGATAGGGTGGTCCTGACAAGGCCGCGGACCGCGAGATGCTGAAGCCGGGCCGGCTCGGACTTGAAGGCGGCGTGCCGATCACGTTCGGGTCCGCTCAACAGCCGCAGGCAGGCGGCCTGATCGTCCACGCCGAAGTCGTCGAGCGGCACGTACCACAGATCGACCTGGCCGCGTCGTGGATCGCTTTCTTTCATGGTCGGAGCCGGCCTGGCGCGGGTGACGACATCACGATTGTTCCAGGCGAATCCGCCGCGCCGATCGCGGCCCGATGACGATCCAGGAGCGGAGGAGTGCGATGCGTCTTCATGTTTCCGGGACAGGGATCACAGTTCACCGGAATGGGCAAGAACCTGTTCGATGAGGTCGGCGCGGCAGTGAGGCGGTGACGCCCACGTCGAGCCTGGCTCTATCCCTGCAATCGCCCGAGATTGTCGGCGAAGCGCCGGACCATTGCGAGGCCAATCTCATTGGGCCGCATCGCTGGTGCCCGGTCCTGTATGGTGATGCCGGCGCGGGCGCCGAACAGCCGCTTGCCGTAGCAGATCAGGTTCTCGATGCCTTGCATGACGAAGACCGCTGCCGGCAGCATTCTGGCATACTCGGCCTCGGCTGCCGCTTCGTCTCCGGCGACAAACGCCTCATAGGCGCGCACGGCATGGTCGATGCAGTCCGGCGCCAGGATCATGCCGCGGCAGCCGATGCGGAGATTGTCTACCAATTCCAGCCCGCCGCGCCCGTTGAAGACGGGAAGCCGGCCTTCGGTGCGTTCGATCAGGCCGGCAATGTCGGTGACCGGGCCTTCGCCCTTGATCAGCTTGATGTTGGCATGCAGCGTGACGAGGTCGCGGATTTCGTCCGATGTCAGCCCACGGCCGAAAAAGGCCGGCGCATTCTGGATCGCCACCGGCAGGTTGGTCGCCTCCGCGACACGGCCGAAGAAGCGCATGTACTCCGGCGCCCCATAGGAGCCGCCGGGCGGCGGCTGCAGGATCACCCAATCGGCGCCAGCGCTTTCTGCGTGGCGCACCTGTGCGACCTGCTCGGCGACGGACGCGCCGAAGATGGTGAAGGCGAGTGGCACTCTCCCGGCGGTGTCTTCAGCCGTCCAGTCCATAATCGTCCGGCGCTCGGCCTCGGTCAGCTTGGCAACTTCCGTCGCGAGGCCAAGTGCCGCCATGCCATGCACGCCGCTTGCCAGGCAGATCTCGACCTGCCTGCGCATTGCCGCGCGGTCGAGTTTTTCCTGGCCGTCGAACAGGGCGTAGAGGATGGCGTGGATGCCGTGGAAATCATCGGGCCGGAACTTTGGCATCCGTTCGCTCAATGGCTTTCGCGCGGAATGGCGTGGCCGCGGCTGCCGACGAGGAAATCGAGGTCGGCGCCACGATCCGCCTGCAGCACATGGTCGGTGTAAAGACCCTGATAGCCGCCGCGCATTGCCGGCTCCGGCGGCGCCCAGGACTCGCGCCGCCGCGCCAGTTCCTGATCCGAGACTTCGAGATGCAGCTTCCGCGCTTCGACGTCGAGTTCGATGACGTCGCCGCTTTTGACCAGAGCCAACGGGCCACCAACAGCGGCTTCTGGTGCCACATGCAGCACCACCGTGCCGAAGGCGGTGCCGGACATGCGGGCGTCGGAAATGCGGATCATGTCGCGTACGCCCTGCTTCAGCAGCTTTTGCGGCAGCGCCATGTTGCCGACCTCGGCCATACCCGGATAGCCTTTCGGGCCGCAATTCTTCAGCACCATGATCGAGGTCTCGTTGATGTCCAGCGCGGGATCGTCGATGCGCGCCTTGTAGTCATCGATGTCCTCGAAGACGACGGCACGGCCACGATGCTTCATCAAGCCTGGTGAGGCGGCCGACGGTTTGATGATGGCGCCGTCAGGCGCCAGATTGCCGCGCAGCACGGCGATGCCGCCATGCGGCGTCAGTGCCTTGTCGCGCGGGTGGATCACCTCCGGATTGTAGTTTTCGGCGTCGGCGATGTTCTTGCCCACACTCTTGCCGGTCACCGTCAGCGCATCAAGATCGAGCATGTCGGCGATCTCTTTCATCACGGCCGGAATGCCGCCGGCATAGCAAAAGTCCTCCATCAGGAAGCGGCCGGACGGCATCAGGTCGAGGATGGTCGGCACGTCGCGGCCTAGAGTATCCCAATCGTCGAGGCTGAGTTCCGTGCCGACACGGCCGGCGATTGCCAGCAGATGGACGACCGCATTGGTCGAGCCGCCGATGGCGCCATTGACACGGATGGCGTTGGCGAAGGCGTGCTTCGTCAGGATGGCCGATGGGCAGAGATTCTCATCGACCATCTCGACGATGCGCCGCCCCGTCATGCGGGCGATGCGGCTGCGGCGCGCGTCGACCGCCGGATAGGCCGCATTGCCGGGCAGTGCCAGACCGAGCGCCTCGACCATCGAGGCCATGGTCGAGGCCGTCCCCATCGTCATGCAGTGGCCGGGCGAGCGCGACATGGCGCTCTCGGCATTGGCGAAATCCTGCGCGCTCATCACGCCGGCGCGCACGTCCTCGGAGAATTTCCAGACATCGGTGCCGGAGCCGATCTCGCGACCCTGGAAACGGCCGTTAAGCATCGGGCCGCCGGAGATGACGATCGCCGGCAGGTCGCAGGACGCCGCGCCCATGACCAGCGACGGCGTGGTCTTGTCGCAACCGGCCATCAGCACGACGCCATCCATCGGGTTGCCGCGGATCGCTTCCTCGACATCCATCGAAGCGAGATTGCGGAACAGCATCGCCGTCGGTCGCAGATTGGATTCACCGCAGGAGAAGACCGGGAATTCCAGCGGCAGGCCGCCGGCCTCGAGCACGCCCGCCTTGATGTGCTCGATCAGCCCACGAAAATGGACATGGCAGGGCGTGAATTCGGAGAAGGTGTTGCAGATGCCGATCACCGGGCGGCCGTCGAAAGCGTCGTCGGGCAGGCCGTTGTTCTTCATCCAGCTGCGGTGGATGAAGGCATCCTTGCCGAGGCCGCCGAACCAGTGCTGCGATCGTCTCTTGGTCATGGTTTTTCCGGAATTCAGGCGGGATGCTGCAACTGGCTCAGCCCGCCATCGACGACGAGGGTGGCCGCGTTCATGAAAGGGCACTCGTCGGAAATCATGAAGACTGCGGCGAGCGCGATCTCGCGCACTGATGCGATGCGGCCGCCGGGATGCAGCGCCAGAGTGTTGGCGCGCGCCAATGCCGGATCGGCAAAGCTGTTCCAGTAGTCGGTCGCTTTCTGCGTCTCGACATAGCCGGGCGCCAGCGCGTTCACGCGCACGCCTTGCCCCGCATATTCGAGCGCCAGCGATTTGGTCAGCCCAAGCAAAGCGTGCTTGGCAACCGGATAGGGAAAGGTGTGCGGAATGATGGTGAAGCTGTGCGTCGAAGCGACGTTGAGGATGGCGCCGCCGCCGCTGGCGATCATGCCCGGCAGCACCGCCTTGCTGCAGTTCCAGGCGCCCTTGACGTTGACGTCGAAATTGCGATTCCACTCTTCCTCGGTCGCCTCGAGCGGCGTCGAGAACACATTCATCCCGGCATTGTTGATCAGCGCGTTGATCGGGCCGATCTCGGCGGTTGCCTGCTGGACGGCAGCATGGATCGCGGCCCCGTCGCTGATGTCGGCTGTTGCATGGCCGACATCACCCTTCGATGCGGCCAGGCCGGCGACGGTCTTGTCCAGCAACGCGCCGTCGCGGTCGACCAGGAATAGCTTTGCCCCTTCGGCCAGACAGGCCTCGGCGATGGCCAGCCCGATGCCTTGCGCGGCACCCGTCAGAAAGATGCGTTTGCCGGACAGACGCTCAGCCATCGCTGTCACTCCAGGGAAAACAGATCAACGCCGGCCGAGTGCCGACGAGCGCAGATTGTCGAGCAGCACGGCGAGCAGCAAGATCACGCCGCGCACGATGTACTGGTAGAAGGCCGGGATGTTGAGCAGGTTCATGGCGTTTTCGGCAATGCCCATGATCAGCACGCCGACGATGACGCCCGACATGGTGGCGCGGCCGCCGGCGAGCGAGACGCCGCCAAGCACGCAGGCCGAGATGACCGAGAGCTCGAGCCCGACAGCGGCATTGGGCTGACCCGATGTGATGCGGGAGGCCAAGAGGATGCCGGCAATGCCGCAGACGACGCCCTGCAGCGCGAAAATCCAGATGCGCGTCCGGTCGACATTGACGCCGGCCAGCCGCGACGCCTCCGGATTCCCACCGATGGCCAGTGTGTTCTTGCCGAAGACGGTGCGGTTGAGCACAAAACCGAAGATGCCGAAGAGGACGGCCAGCACCCAGATCGGCGTCGGGATGCCAAGCAATTTCGACAGCGCCAGTTGGTAGAAATCCGGGCTGTTGATGCCGACAGCACGGCCGTCGGATGCAATCAGCGCCAGGCCGCGCACGATCTGCATGGTAGCGAGCGTCGTGATCAGCGCGTTGATGCGGAATTTGGCGATGACGACGCCGTTGATGAAGCCGACAAAGGCGCCGCAAGCGATCGCGGCCAGGAGGCCGAGCAGGATCGAACCGGTATAATTCGACGCCATCACCGCGACCATGCCGGCGAAGGCGACGATCGAGCCAACCGACAGGTCGAAGTCGCGCGCGGCGAGGCAGAACATCATGGTGCAGGCGACGATGCCGACGGTGACCACCGACTGCAGCAGGCCAAGCATGTTGCGGTCGGTCAGGAAATTCGGCACCAACAGCGACACCAGCGCGAAGGCGACGATGAAGATGACGACGAGGCCCTGTTCGCCGAGCAGGAGCTTCTTCAACTGGTCGGTCATGGCAAGAGTCCTCAAGATGCGATCGCGTCGGGAGTTTTCGTGTCGGGAAGGGCTGCGGCCAGGATCGCCTTTTCGGCAAACTGGTCCCGCTTAAGTTCGGCGCTGATGCGGCCGCCGCACATCACCAGAATGCGGTCGCAGATGCCCATGACTTCCGGCAGTTCGGACGAGACGACGACGATCGCCATGCCGTCTTCGGCAAGCTGGTAGAGCAGTTCGTAGATTTCCGCTTTGGCGCCGACATCGATGCCGCGCGTCGGCTCGTCGACGATGAGCACCCGCACGCCCTGCTCCGACAACCAGCGGCCAAGGATGACCTTCTGCTGGTTGCCGCCGGAGAGATTGATGATGTCCTGTTTTCGCGAGGGCGTGCGCACCTTGAGCTTCTTGATGAAGGTTTCCGCGGTGGCGATCTCGCTGGCGCGGTTCAAGACACCGAAGCGGGTGTGATGGCGCCGCGACGAGATGTTGATGTTCTCCTCGATCGAGCGCCCTTGGATGATGCCGTCATGCTTGCGGTCTTCCGAGCACAGCACGATGCCGGCGCGGATCGCGTCATGCGGATCGGTGGCACGAACGACCTTGCCGTCGACGGTGATGACGCCGCCCGAGCGCGGGTCGGCGCCGAAGACCAGCCGCATCAGCTCCGAACGCCCGGCGCCGATCAGGCCGAAGAAGCCGACGATCTCACCGGCCTTCGCCTCGAAGCTGGCCGGCGTCCTCAGCTTTGCTCCGGAGAGGCCTTCGACCTTCAGCCTGACATCGCCTGATTTGCGCGGACGAAAACCCCAGATGTCGGAGATTTCGCGGCCGACCATTTCGGCGACGACCTGGTCGCGGGTGACGCCTTTCAGGGAAGCGTGGTGCGCCGCGAGCTTGCCGTCACGCAGCACGGTCAGGCTGTCGCAGAGCCGGAACACCTCGTCCAGCCGATGCGAGACATAGATGATGACCTTGCCCTCGCCGCGCAGGCGATCGATCAGGGCAAACAGGATTTCGCTTTCGCGCGACGACAGCGACGAGGTCGGCTCATCCAGCGCGATGACGCGCGCGTCGAGCATGATCGCCTTGGCGATCTCGACCATCTGGCGTTCGCCGATGGACAGCGTCTTGACCTTGCGGCGCATGTCGATGTCGATGCCCGCCGATCTCAGCTTGGCGCCGACATCTTCCAGCATCCGGCGGCCGGCGATGATGCCGACGCTGGCGGGGAAGCGGCCAAGGCTGAGGTTTTCGGCAACTGTCAGTTCGGGGACCAGCTGCAGTTCCTGGTGGATGACGATGACGCCATTGTCGAAGGCATCCCTGGTCGACGAATAGGCCTGGACCTTGCCGTCGATGCGGATCTCGCCTTCATCGGCATGCTGGTCACCCGACAGGATCTTGATCAGGGTGGATTTGCCAGCGCCGTTTTCGCCCATCAGGCCGTGCACGGCGCCCCTGTCGACGCCGAACGAGACGTCCGACAGCGCCTTGACGCCCGGATAGGTCTTGGTGATGTGCGAGAAGTCGAGAAAGGACACGGGCGTCGATCCTTCTGTGTCATGACAAACAGGCGGCGGGATGAGCCGCCGCCTGTTTGTACAGGGAGGATTATTCGATGCCGAGGCCCTGGCGGACCTTCTGGTAATCGTCGCGCTTGGCCAGCGCACCGGAGGTCAAGGTCAGCTTCGCCGGTTCCTTGTTGTTGGCGACCCAGTCATACATGTTGAGCGCCGTCTCGTAGCCATGACGCTTAGGCGAGATGATCACCGTGCCGACAAAGCCGGTGGCGGTCGGCTTCTTGAACTCGTTGATCGCCGAATCCGCGCCGCCAATGCCGACGCCGATCATGCCGTCGGCGGGAATGCCGACGCTTTCGGAAGCACGCACGGCGCCCAGAACCGCCTCGTCGTTGAGGCCGAAGGACACCCACTTCTTGATGTCGGCATGGGCGTTGAGCACAACCGTTGCGGCATTGAGGGCGGCTTCGGTGTCGGTCTTGGCCTGCGGGGCGTCAAAAATGTTCTCGGCCTTGAAGCCGTTCGCCTTGAGCACCGAGATGGCGCCTTCGACACGGTCGACGGCGGTCGGCAACTGATCGTAGGAGACGCGGATCGCACCGACCTCGTCGGCCTTCCAGCCGCGCGCCTTCATTTCGTCGACGATCGCCTGGCCGACGGCCTCGCCGATCTTGGTCGCCGAAATGCCCATATGCGGCACGTCTTCCAGCGCCTTGCCGTCGGCACCGACCAGACGGTCGTCGACTGTCATCAGCTTAAGATTGTTGGCGGCGGCCTTGGCAACGATGCCGGGGCCGAGCTTGACGTCAGGCGTGCAGACGATGAAGCCTTGCGCGCCCTGGGCGCCGAGATTGTCGATCGCCGACATCAGCTTCTCGCCGTCCTCGGCGCCGATCTTGACCAGGGTAAAACCCTTTTCCTTGGCGGCCTGGTCGGCGAACTTCCATTCGTCCTGGAACCACGGCTCCTCGGGCTGTTTGACGATGAAACCGATCTTGGTGTCCTGAGCATATGCAGCGATGGTCGTGACGGACAGCACGGCAAGCGCGCCCGCGACGAGCGCGGTCTTCAAAAGTCGCATGATTACCTCCCAGCGATGGCCGGGCGCTCAGCCCGGATGCCGGAGTCTGTATTCGCTTTTATCATACTCGTCAATTGATCTGGTATGATAATTAAGATACATGCTCTGACCAAGGATCGCTGGCGCAAATCATCCGCATCCGGTAAGGCCGGGCCGGTTGTGCGAAATCAGCGGGTTCGCCGCCTTGGAGGAGGGCTGAGGTGACCGAAACTTCTAAGAAGGCTTCAGGCGACACGGCCACCCGCCGCCCGCGCGTCATGCCCGATGTGACCAAGGCAATCGCTTCCGACATCTTTTCCGGCCGCTATCCGGCCGGCTCCTCGTTGCCGACTGAAAACGAACTTGGTGTCGAATATGGTGTCAGCCGCACCGTCATCCGCGAGGCGCTGAAGGTGCTGGCCGCCAAGGGGCTGGTGCTGTCGCGACCGCGCGTCGGCACCATCGTCTGCAATGAGGACGACTGGAACATCATCGACCCGCAAGTGCTGGTCTGGCACGCGCCGCATGCGCTCGACGACAAGCTGTTCGACGCCATCCTCGAAACGCGCCGCGCCATCGAGCCGCTGGTCGCCGAGCTTGCCGCCACGAGAGCGACCCTGCAGGAGATCGCCAATCTCGAAGCGGCGTGGCGTGGGATGGCCGGCGCCGGTGAGGATCTCGCCGCCTTCTCGCGCAGCGACATCGCCTTTCACCAGATAGTCTATGCCGCGAGCCACAATCCGATCTTTCGCCAGATCGGCAATCTGATCGACACCGGGCTGAAATTCTCGCTGGAGGCAACAGCGGTGATCTCACTCGACCGGCGCATGGAAGCCGTGGCGGCGCACCGCGAGGTGGTCGAGGCGCTGCGCATGCGCGACGCCGAGGCGGCGCGTGGTGCTGCAAACCGGATCCTCGACCTGGCGGCGCGCGATCTCGTCAGCGCCAAGAAACTCAAGAACAACTGAGACCAGCATGAAAATCATTTCGCTCACCACCTACATCGTGCCGCCGCGCTGGCTGTTCCTGAAGATCGAGACCGATGCCGGTGTCACCGGCTGGGGCGAGCCGGTGGTGGAAGGACGAGCGCTGACCGTCGAGGCGGCGGTCAAGGAGCTTGGCGATTATCTCATCGGCAAGGACCCTCGCCTGATCGAAGACCACTGGACGGTGATGCATCGCGGCGGCTTCTATCGCGGCGGGCCGATCCTGATGAGCGCCATCGCCGGCATCGACCAGGCGCTGTGGGACATCAAGGGCAAGGCGCTCGGCGTGCCCGTACACGAACTGCTCGGCGGAAAGCTGCGCGACACGATCAAGGTCTATTCCTGGATCGGCGGCGACCGGCCGGCGGAAGTGGCGGCCGGCGCCACGGAAGTGGTGTCACGCGGCTTCCTGGCGCTCAAGATGAACGGCACCGAGGAACTGCAGATCGTCGACAGCCATGACAGAATAGATGCCGCCGTCGAACGCGTCGCCATGGTGCGCGAGGCGGTCGGTCCCAATATCGGCATCGCCGTCGATTTCCATGGCCGCGTGCACCGGCCGATGGCGCGCATCCTGGTCAAGGAGCTCGAGCCCTACCGGCTGATGTTCATCGAGGAGCCGGTGCTCAGCGAAAACCGCGAGGCGCTGAAGGAGATCGCCGCGCTTGGCTCGACGCCGATCGCGCTTGGCGAACGGCTCTACAGCCGCTGGGACTTCAAGTCGGTGTTCGAGGAAGGCGTCGTCGACATCATCCAGCCCGATCTGTCGCATGCCGGCGGCATCACCGAATGCCGCAAGATCGCGGCGATGGCGGAAGCCTATGACGTGGCGGTGGCGCCGCACTGTCCGCTCGGGCCGATCGCGCTCGCCGCCTGCCTGCAGCTCGATGCCGTCAGCTACAACTGCTTCATCCAGGAGCAGAGCCTCGGCATCCACTACAACGCCGCCAACGACCTGCTCGACTACGCCGCCAACAAGGACGTCTTCCGCTACGAGGATGGCTATGTCGCCATCCCCGATGGTCCGGGCCTGGGTGTCGAGATCGACGAGGAGTATGTCAAGGAACGTGCCAAGGAAGGCCACCGCTGGCGCAACCCGATCTGGCGCCACAAGGACGGCTCCTTCGCCGAGTGGTGATGGGGTATTGGTCTAGAAAGCGGAGCGTGTAGGACTGCCGCCGAAACCGCCCAAGACGAGCGCGAACAGTGGATCGAGCGACCCATTCACCGGCTGTGGTTGGCTGAAAGACTGTTTGGTGGAGCCAATCGGGATCGAACCGACGACCTCTTGAATGCCATTCATAGGGCCTGACTTTCGTTCTGTTTCCGTTCGTTGCGCCATGTTTCCATAAACCTATTGTTTTCAACGCAAATCAGCTATGCTGTTTCCGTGTGTGTCGCCGGCTTTCCGTTTTTGCGGTGCCCCGGCGGTGCCCAGACCCTCTAAGCTGGTAGGCGGAAATGTCCGAAGAAGCCAAGTCCGTCAAGATCACCAAGCGAGTGGTCGACGCCACGAAGCCGAACGGCACAGATTTCTATGTGTTCGATAGTGAGTTGATCGGGTTTGGGCTTCGCGTCCGCGCTACGGGTGGCATGTCCTATATCGTCCGTTACCGCGCGGGCTCGGGAAGGAGTGCTCCAGTCAAGAGGGTGACTATTTCCAAGGTCGGCAAAGTGACACCCGATCAAGCCCGCGACGTCGCCAAAGACCTGTTAGCATCTGTCGTTAAGGGCCAAGACCCCTCGAAGGACAGAGCGGACGACCGCGCGGCTATAACGTTCGCCAAGCTCTCCGAAGGATTTCTGCACCATGTCGAAGCGCTGAAGAAAGCGAACACGCACGCGCAGTATGCCCATATGCTCAATGCTTATGCGATTCCAAAATTCGGAACGCGCAAGGCTGTTGCCGTAACCCCTAGCGATATTGCCGCGCTCCACTTGGATCTGAAAGCCAAGCCGACGACCGCGAATAGGATTCGGGACGTGATTAGTTCCATGTATGGATGGGCGATAAAGGGCAAGCTCTTGCCCAAGATCGAGAACCCCGCCGCCGGCATCGCCAAGTATCGAGAGGCAAAGCGCGAACGGTTCCTGACCTCCGATGAAATCTTGCGACTCGGCACCGCCATACGTGAGGCCGAGACCGACGGCATCGCGTGGGAGCCAGACCCTGAGAAGCAGATCAAACACGCCCCAAAGGCCGGCAACCGACGCGTCAAACTAGATCCTGCGGCGGCTGCTGCCGTGCGGCTCTTCATCCTGACCGGCGCCCGCCTGCGCGAAATCCTGCACCTGACATGGGATATGGTCGACTTGGAGCGTGGGCTCCTGTTGCTGCCTGATAGCAAGACAGGGCAAAAGACCATCATTCTTAATGCGCCTTCGCAAATGGTCCTGTCCGAGCTGCCGCGCGTTGACCGCTACGTTATTCCAGGCAAGCCCAAGACCTTGAAGAACGGCAAGAAAGAAAGTCGTCCGCGATCCGACCTCAAGCGGCCGTGGACGATGGTCCGCAAGCGGGCCGGCCTCGCCGCACAGGCAGACAATCCCGGTTTCAGGGTCCGCATCCACGATTTGCGGCACACTCACGCGTCGATCGGCGTCGGCGCCAATCTTGGCCTGCCTATCGTGGGCAGGCTGCTAGGACATACCCAGTCCCGCACGACCGAACGCTATGCGCACCTTGAAGCCGATCCGCTGCGCAAAGCGTCGAACGCGATCGGCAAGCGCATTTCCGAAGCCATGGGCGATCCAGAACCGCCAACGGCGGAGAACGTCATTAAACTTCGCGCCGACAAGGGGTGAAGGCTCAGACCCGCAGGGATAGGAGGCATCCGACAAGCCGGTTAGCACCACCGGTTTCCCTGCGGCCCTCATGGGTGCAATCGCGAAGGTGCTGCGATGCAGGAGCGTATCCAATTTTGGAGCAATTCAGCACTTTGGCCTGCCAACGTGCCCGGCTATGTATTCGCTGCGCGCGCCGTTCACGAGGTGGGCAAAGTAGTACATGGCGATGCTTGGACTGGGAACGAGCCAACGACTGCAAATCCTCTGAATTTGCGTAGAATTGTCCTGCCTGACGGCAGCACGGCCTTTGCACCTTCACAAGCAGTCGCTTCGAGAACAGTTAAAGAGACGATCAACGCGCTGTTGTGGAAGTTCCGGCCGGAATTTGAAAGGAAACCCGTTGTGTATGGACCTCACGGGCCTGAGCCGCTGAGTTTCTCAGCGGAAGAGTGGCAAGTCGGGATGGACCTCGCCGAAGTGGCCAACCAGAAATTGGTGAGCGCCCAAAAACGTCTCAACGATGCCATTGCCTCAATCATATCTGCATGCGCGGAAGGCCACCTAATTTCTGCGTTGCGCCCAAAAGCGGGCGGCCGAATGGGGGATCCTCTTCCCAACTACATCTGGCACACAGAAGGCGCCGCTAACCGATTCTTTTGGTGCCAAATGAGTCCGACCAATCCATATGGCCATGGTATTGGCGGTGACGGGCACCAATATATTTATTTCGGTAAGGATAGCCTCGACAGTTATTCGCAATTGCTTGCGGATGCCGCCAAACCGAAACCCGACAGAACAACTAAGACAGATTATAAGATCGAAAAACTGGAGGCATGGGCCACTGAGCTTTTCAACTCGGTTGAAAACAATCAACGCCCGATCTTCACCCAGGCGGAATTTGAAGCCATGGCGCGCGAAGAGTTTCCTGGCGTTTCGATTCCAAAGTTAAGAAAAGAGGTATGGGTTGGTCGCCCGGCGTTGTTTCCGCGTAAAGCCGCAAAGGGCGCATAGCCTTCCACCACCCTTCCGCCACCTTCCGCCACCCTTCCGCCACCTTCCGCCACCCTTCCGCCGTCTCACTCCAGCATCCGCCACCAATTGAGTGGCGTAAATAGCCATCATCAATGAATCCGTTCACTTTCAGAGTGTTAGCCGCTCTTTCGCGGCGTTGCACGGAGAAAGAAATGGACGCCTCGAACACCCAAGACGGCCGTAAGATGCTTCGCACCGATGGTGCAGCGCTTCACGTCGGACTCTCAGTCTCAACACTCGAAAAGCTTCGACTGACCGGAGACGGCCCCGAGTACATCAAGCTCGGCCGCACAGTGGTCTACAATCCCTCCGACCTTGATGCCTGGATGGAGGGCCACCGCCGCAAATCAACTTCTGTAGCGGCATAGGAGGGAGAGCAATGACCCTCCAAACGGAAACGGCCAGCCCTGGCAGGCTGACCGCTCCGGTAGATGAGAATGCTGTAGCGGCATCTTTCTACCAAAATCGCTCCGGACCATCAATTGGAATTGATGACGGTTCATATGCCGTCGCCGTCATCGCCGCACGCTTCCGGGTTCCCTCGGCCACAGCATTCGACGTCTGCCGCATGGCAGGGCTGGGGGTGCGCTGATGGCCAGAAAAACAAGTATCGCCGAATATCGGAAAAGACAGCCGGCGCTCACTGCAGAACGCGCACGTGAACTGCTGATCTACGATCCCGAAACTGGCGCGCTCCGGTGGCGCGTCCCCAGAGGTGTAGCGAGCGGCGCCCTAGCAGGAACAAGGACCGCTGACGGCTATACCCAGGTCGAAATCGACTACCGGCTATACCGGGCGCATCGCGTCATCTGGCTGATGGTGACGGGCAAATGGCCGAAGCATCTTGTCGATCACCGAAACGGCATGCGAGCCGACAATCGGTGGAAAAACCTGCGTGAAGCCACCCCCTTGCAAAATGCCAGGAATCGCAAGCCGGGGAAATCCAACACGAGTGGCACGGTTGGTGTGTCCTTCATCGCCAGCCGGAAGAAATGGCAGGCGTTTATTGGTCTCGACAACCAGATCGTAAAACTCGGCCACTTCGAAGACAAGGCCGCAGCTATATCAGCTCGGCAAGAGGCAGAACGTTACCACTATGGTGAGTTTGCCTCGGCGCTCTCCAGCGGGGGTGTCGTCCGATGAGCAACCTTTTTTGGATGCCGTTGCATATCCCCGATTATCTCGCGGACACGTCGCATCTCAGCACGGAGGAACATGGCGCGTATCTGCTGCTGATCATGCACTACTGGCAGCAGAATGGTTTGCCGGACGACGACACTAGGCTTGCGCGCATCGCGCGCTTGCCCCTGGATCAGTGGGCAAAAGTAAGGCCTGCAATCCGCCCATTCTTCGGATCTGGGTGGTTCCACAAGCGGGTTGAGGCCGAACGGGTCAAGGCCGAAACTAAGTTCCAAAACCTTTCAGCGGCAGGGAAAAAAGGCGGTCGTCCCCGCAAGGAAGAAAAGGGAGGCATAAAGCCTTCAGAAAGCGAGGCTTTCTCAACGGTTAAAGCCTTCGAAAAGCCTTTGGAAAGCAACTACAACCACAACCACATACAGAATAATAACCCTATCCAAGACGGAAAAACCTCAACGGGAAATAAGAGCGACACGCTTCCCGTGGGCCTTGGCAGGGAAGCCTTCGGCGGTGTCGCATGACGGGGAAGCTTCGCTACAGGGCGCAAGGGCGCTGGCACGGCATCCTGGGCGCGCTGGGGGTGCCTTCCACTCATCTGACCGGGAAGCATGGCCCTTGCCCTATGTGCGGCGGCAAGGACCGGTTTCGCTTCGACAACAAGGACGGCAAGGGCACGTTCTTCTGTTCTCGGTGCGGTGCCGGCGACGGCGTCCAGTTCGTCATGCAGTTCCTGGGCCTCGATTTCAAAGAGGCTGCGGTGGAGATTGAAAAGCACATTGGCGCGGCGCCTATCGTGACCCAGAAAAAAAAGGATCTAGCACCGGACGAAAAGCGAGCCGCCCTCGATCGCCTATGGCGCGGTTCGGTCGAGATCAGCGACAACGACCCGGTTGCGCGGTTCCTGTCGATGCGTGGGCTAGGGGGTCGATATCCTGACGCGCTCCGCTACTCGGCACGGACCAAGCTTTCCGACGATGGGTCGTTTCGACCGGCGATGCTTGCCGCCTTGGTCGATATTGAGGGCGTTCCGGTAAATATCCATCGCACTTTCCTGACGCTCGACGGGCGCAAAGCCGAAATCGGCGAGCCTCGGCGAATGATGCAAGGGGCGTTGCCAGATGGTGCCGCTATCCGACTGGCCACACATGGCCACGTCCTTGGCATTGCCGAAGGAATTGAAACAGCACTGGCCGCAGCCGTCCTATTCGGCATCCCTTGCTGGTCGGCCGTAAATTCAACAGGGCTTGAGAAATGGATAGTGCCGGCTGGCGTGTCCGAAGTCGTGGTGTTCGGCGACAATGACCCAAAGTACGGGGGCCAGGCGGCGGCCTATGCATTGGCGCACCGGCTGGCTTGCAAGGGTCTGAGGGTGCGGATCGAGATCCCCCAGGCTATCGGGACCGACTGGAACGATGTCCTCCTAGAAGACCGCCGCATTGCCATGAGAGGTGCGGCATGATCGGAGAAAGCCAGACCCCGAAAACTCAGCAGCCCTCGCCGGGAAATGCAGCGATCAGTCAGGCCGCAGAATGGCTTGCCGCGCGCCGCATGGATGGCCCTGCGGCTGTATTGCCTCGCTTGCGGGCTCAGTTCGGCCTTTCCGTGAGGGAATCGATTGAAGCTTGCCGCCAGGCGGCCATTGTCCGAGCGGGGGCCTATCGATGAACAGCGCTCCAAAGCCCAAAGCTGTCCTTATGCGCCGCGACGAAATTTGCGACGTGAAGGCGGCGGCATACGAAACTGGCAAATCAACCAAGACAATTCGCTGTTGGGTAAAGCGCTATGGCATCGGTCGGCAGACTAGCCCGTCCGCGCCGATCGAGATTAGCCGAATTGCCCTGCTGATGGTGCGGCAAGGCGAAATGGACACCCTTGAGATATTTCGCAACGGCGAGCGCGGGCACCCCGACGTGTTGCGCTTCATCCGCGAAGTTGGCGTCCCCGAATAGGTAACAGAGGTGCACACAGGGGCACACGTTTCCAATCCTCAAGGGCCTTCCAGCGTGGTCTAATTTCCCTGTCTGACAACAGGGAGTCTCTGCTCGCCAAAATGAATGTCATTTCTGAAAGTCGATCGCGGAACGACGAAATCGTTCCCGTTGCCCTCAATGGCGGCCGGGTTACTTCGGGCTTCAGGGCTGCGCTTTTCGATGCCGCCGCCAGACGTGGCATATCCGTAAACGAGCTAGTTTTGTGCGCCACAGCGGAGAAGCTACGCGACGCGGGCGGCCATTTCAGCGGCGTGTTCCATCCCGGCGACATGGCGGCACGCTGACCAATGGGCCAGTCTCAGCCGATCAACAGATTTCCTGTCCTGAACGAGGAGGCGAGCTATTCGTCGTCCAAGGATGATCCCGCCATGCTGGAGCGCTTGCGCACCGCACAGGCCCGAGCCTTCGAGCTATCGGGTGAGGACGAGCACGATTTTTCGGATCGGGTAGCTGCCTGGAGCCTCGAACAGGATCCAGTCGCCTATGCCTTCGACTTGCTCGGGCAGCAGGATCGGCAGCGCTACTTCGATTCGCTCTCGGCTGCCGAAAAGACGCGCCTAGTTGCCTCGCTTAATACCGCGCACAAACTGGGGATCTGCTCGCCCCCCGGCTGGAGGGTTTCAGAATGACGGGGCAGTTTTCCGAAGTCGGTAACTTTGTTGCGCGTGGCGCTGACAAGGTAAACCCGGCACTGATCGATATCCTGAAGGAGGCCGCCGCCCGCACCGGTATGCAGGTGGAGGCGTATTCCGGCTATCGTCCAGGAGATCCGCGATTTCACGGCAAAGGCGAAGCGACCGACATTCGCATCATCGGCCCCGATGGCAAGCCGCTGCCTAATTATCAAACGCCTGCGACATTCCAGACCTACGAGCAGCTTGCTCAGGCTGCGCGCCAAGTGCAGCAGGAGAAATACCCCGAGCTAAGTGATCAATTCCGCTGGGGCGGCTATTTCGGCGGCAGTAAGGGCAAGTATGGGGCGATGGACCTCATGCACTTTGACCTTGGCGGCGGCAACGGCCTCGGCATGGCTGGGGTCTTGGGAAAATGGCCTGACCGATAAACAGGCCGCGCTTTTCCAGATGGCCAATCACAAGCCGCAAGGTCTCGAAAATCTTACGGTGCCTGCGGACCAACGTTCGACTGCGCTAGCGCTAGCAAGTCAGGGCGCCACAGCGCTGGCAGTCGGCGCGGTGAACAAGTTGGCTCAGGGCGCGCCCGCCAATCCGGTCCAGACCGTCAACTACGTCCCGCCACCCTTCAGCGGTCAGCAGGCCAATTTTACGCCGCTGATTGGCGATCAGGCCGCACCCCAGACAGCACCTCAAGCCGCGCCGCAGTCTGCTGCCCCTGATGCGGTCGAACGCGCTCCTGTGCCCCCTGTGGCCGCGCCGGATGCTGATCCTCTCGCTGCCTTCGGCATTAAACTGGATGACAACGCGGCGGCGCAGACGACACAGCCGCAGCCGTCTGCGCAGGAAGATGACCCTCTCAAGGCTTTCGGCATCAATCTGGATGCGCAGGCTCCCGTCGCTGCCGTTGCTGCTGCTCCGTCTGAAGCTCCCGGATCGATCGGCCAAACCATTGGCGGCGTGATCGATAAGGGTATCGGCCTCGCCGACAAATACGGCAGTCCCGTCGTGTCGATGGGGAACAACCTCATTCGGCAAGCTGGTACGGGCGTGCCTATCATCGGTGGCGCGCTTAACAGCATGGATGCGGCGACGAATGCCGCGATCGCACCAGCGATTAATCCATTCCTGCCCGATTCGTGGAAGCTTCAGGGCGGAACATTCGGCGAGCGCTACCAGAATTCTCTCAACCAACAGAATGGCCAGGACCAGCAATTTCAGTCTAATCATCCGATCTTGGCCACAGGCGCACAGATTGCCGGCGGCGTAGGGGCAATGGGGGGCCTTGCGTCGGCGTTTCCTGCCGTTGGCACCGCGCTTGGCATGTCGGGCGGCATTGGCACTCGCACAGCTTTGGGCGCGCTATCCGGTTCGGCGCTTGGTGGCGCCGATGCCGGCGTCCGCTCTGGAGGTGACCCCGAAGCGATTAAACGAGGTGCAGAATTTGGCGGGATTGTAGGCGGTATTATGCCTGCCGCTGGTGCCGCAGTAGGCGCTGGCGTCAATAAGCTCATCGGCGGCGGGAGTGTTTCGCAGCGCGTTGCGCAGTTTGCCCAGCTCGCTCGCGACAAATACGGCATCAATGTCGGTCCCGGCCAACTTTCAACCAATCCGACAATCAAGTTTCTGGATTCCGTGGTTAACCGTCTGCCTCTGAGTGGCGGTACAGCGGCCAAGGAAGCCCAGCAGACCGCTTTCAACAGCGCCGTGGCCAATTCCTTCGGCGAAACCGCGAAGGAGATCACGCCAGAAATTATTGACGCTGCGAAAAAGCGCATTGGGGGTGTCTTCGACAGCGTGGCCACGCGCACGCCGACCATCAATGCGGATGGCCAGTTTTCAGACGACATAAAGAAGATTTATGCCGAGGCCCAGCAGACGCTCCAGCCGTCCGAAGTCACACCGCTGCGCAACCAACTTTTGACGATCGTCAAGCAGTATGGTGATGGAGGTTCTGCCATTGACGGCAAGACTTATCAGGCCATCACCCGCAAGGGCGCGCCGCTTGACCGCCTGATAAATTCCGCGGACCCGAACGTCAGCTATTCGGCTAGCCAAATCAGGGACGCCATAGATGGCACTCTGGAGCGTTCGGCACCTACTGATGTTCTTTCAGACCTCCGCACGGCCCGTAGCCAATGGAAGGCCTTGAAGACGGTCGAGCCGTTGGCGATAAAGTCAGCGACTGGTGACATCTCGCCCGCGCTTCTGATGACCCAGGCAGCAAAATCCTATGGCAATGCGGCCTATGGCAAGGGCGCGGATCTCGTGGACCTTGGGCGTATCGGACAGCAATTCCTGAAGGAAGCGCCATCAAGCGGCACCGCTGAACGTTCTCGACTCCTCAATAATCTACTCGGCGGGGCTGGAGCCGGCGGTGGCGCAATGGGCATCGGGGCTCTCGCCGCCAACCCTGCCGCTATCCTGCCTACGCTTGGTGGCGCGGTGGTCGGCGCGGGCGTAAGTCGTGGTCTCGGAACCGTTCTCCGCAGCCCCTATCTCGGCAATAAGATGGTTCAAAGCGCTCTTGGAACGGGCACCGAGGATATCGGCAACATGCTGCTTCGGGGTACACCTCAGGGTACGCTGCCAGTATATTCGGGAGGGCCTTCGCCAGTAAAGAAAGGCCAGCCGCTTGAACTGACTGTGCGCAAGACCCGCTCCAGTAGCTACCGGCGGGCTCGTCTGTCGATGCGCTCGTTTATCCAGAATAGAAAGGCCATTGTCCCGACGCCAACGGCCAAGCCGTCTCCAAACCCGTCGCCGGTGTTATTGAATATAAACCGGATCAGTAAAAAAACCCCGATCATTGCAGCAGTGCAAAGTGCATAGGCCAGAGCGCGGCGCATTATTTAGCCAGCCTATAAATGATGATGACGGCGAGGACAAAAAAGGCACCGACCCCGTACGAAAGCAGGTGCGCGATCCTCTCAAGCTTCGCGTTAGCGCTTACGTGCAGCAAATAGATATCAAGCAACCTTTGGTCGATATCGGTAAGCGTCTTTGGCGGTTCGTAGGGGTGCAAATCCGGCCCTCTTTAAGCCCCAAGCGGCATGGCGACGGCTACCTTCGCGCATAGCGGCGCATTTAATACCGTTTACGCAATTTCACAAGATTGAGGCGGCATGTGCCTTTCCAGAGGCTAAACGCGGGCACAGAGGTGCACACAAGGGCACACGCTTCCAATCCTCAAAGACTCGCGCGCGTGGTCCATTGGCCCTGACTAATCACAGGAGCCTAGCGCGCCAAAAATGCCCGATATTGCAGACGTAGCCTGGTCCGAACGCGACGACCGAAACAGCGAACCCGTACCCGCCGGCTGGCCACAAGGGAGCATGCCTGCTTACGTGGACCAGACCGGCCGCATGATGATGGCTGCGACCAAGCGCTTCTGGAACAAGATCAACCCAACCTATCAGACTAGCGGCACGGGCGATGCGTACGTTGTCCAGACTGAGGCCAGCGTCGATCACCTCAATCTCTTCGAACTCCTCACCTTTCGCATCGATCGGTCGAATGTCGGAACCACGCCATCTCTCCAAATCGGCAGCACCAATCCGCGCACCATCGTTAAAGCGGGGGCATCCGGCTACGTGCCTCTCGCGGCTGGCGACATGTATGCCGGGAATGACCATTCTTTCTGGTACAACGGTGGGTTCTATGTCCTGTCCGACCCCGTGCCTTCGGCGGTTAATATCGGGGCAGTAGCATCGGTCGTTGCCGGGACCGGAATTGGCGTCGACGGCACCGACCCACAACACCCCATTGTAACCAACAATGGCGTCCGGTCTGTGGTAGCTGGCACCAATATCGCCGTTAACGCGACCGACCCGCGCAACCCCGTCGTAGCGATCAACGGACAAATTCCAGTTGCCAATGGAGGCACGGGACAACCCACCGCTCAGCTCGGGTTTGATGCGCTCTCCCCCACGACGACGCGCGGCGACGTCATCTTTCGCAATGCTACTACGAACGCGCGGCTGGCGGCTTCGACTGCTGGCTATCTGTTCCAGACCAATGGCGCGGGTGCTGACCCGTCATGGGTAGGCTACACCCAAGGAGGCACGGGCTCGCTAACCCGGTCCTGGCAAGCCTGGAACCAGGACCGCATCTCCATCCTCGATTTCACTGGCGTTGATCCCACGGGCGTTTCAGACAGCCGAGCCGGCATCGTTGCTGCTGATGCCGCTGCCGCCGCACTGGGCAAGGCACTGTATTTCCCGAGCGGGAACTATCTTGTGTCTGCCGCCATCACGCCGTCTTCGTTCGCGACTTGGATCGGAGAGAGCCGCGCCAAGGTCGTTCTTAAGACGACTTCGGCCACAGGAAATCTTCTCACCGTCTCGAATGGCTATTTCACGTTAGACCGGATCTCGTTCGGGACGACCGTTACTCGCACTGCCGGCAGCTACATCGATATCTCGGCGAGCGTCGTCTATATATCGAACTTCGACATGACCGGCACTTTCCAGGGAATTTTCCTGTCTGCTGCCGTCTCGACTGTCGAAGTTTACAACGGAAACATCAGCACCAGCAGTTCATCCAGCATTGGCTTGCGCCTACACGGCGGCGTCGCTATCCAGTTCGCCAATCTCATCGTCGTTTGGAATGGTGTCGCCCATCCATTTGCATGCCTCTATATCGACAATGGAGGCGACTACAGCTTCACCAATTGTCAGTTTCTCGCTGGCACCAACGGAGGCCAAATCACTCCGGCTGCCGGCCAATCCGTTGCCTATTGCCGCTTCACCAATTGCTGGTTCGACACCTCATTGGGCGCGGGTCTTTCCATTACCCCGACGAGCACGGGTGCGATCACCGGCTGCGATTTTGTGCAGTGCTGGTTCAGCAGTTCAGGGACGTATGGCGTACAATTTGCGCCTGGTGCTAGCGCCTCTGTGACCAACATGAACTTCGCCAACTGCTTCATCATCAACAACGCTGTGGCGGGAGTGGGCCTCACAGGCGTTGCAATCGCCGACTGCAATTTCATCAACAACACAGTCAATGGTCCCGGCGCTACGGCTGGCTTCTCCTTGAACACAAGCGTGTCTCGCATTCGCATCCAAGGCAATCGCATCGGCGGACACCTGTACGGCATCTTTTCGGACGGCACGCCGACGGATGCGATGATTTACGACAACTCTTTTGTCGCATGCACGAACAAGATAGCCGGCGCTTGGCTGGGCAATACGCGCATCGAACGAAATGCGGGCTACAACCCTGTAGGAGCGGCGGGCATCACTCCTGGTGCTTCCCCTTACACCTACACGGCCGGACCATCCCCAGAGACGGTCTACACGTCTGCCAGCACTTCAATTACCGCAGCCACGCAAGGCGGCGTGTCGATCCTGCCCGCCGCATCGGGTGCTAATGCCTCTCTCTGCATTCAGCTTGAGCCAAACGAGGCCGTGGTGATCACCTATACCGGCACGCTGACGGCCAGGAAGATGGTGCATTGAGAAGCGATGAGTAGGGACAGGCACTGATGGGCAAGGTCCACAATCTGAGCCTAGCAACGAATGCACCATGCGCATACCAGCCTACTGCGCCGGAGGCAGCCGCGTTGTCGGCATTTGCCAAACGCAAGGAAGCGACCCGAAAGGCTCCGTACCTGAAGGCTAGCCAAGTCCAAGGTGAGCAGACGACGCAGGCGCGCATCCAGCCGAACCATCCTGATCTAGCAGTCGCCTACGACCTGATGATGGAAGCTTTCGGGGTGACGGAATACCAGCTCCTGGTGGGTCTCCTGAAGGATCTGACTGGCTTGGCGCAGAAGGACAATGCAGTTGATCCGGATACGATGAACTATGCCGTGGCGATTGCCCGAGGGATCAATCCGCAAGATCCAACTGAGGCGCTGATCGCCTCACAGATGGCGGCAATTCACATGTCGATGATGCGGTTTGCCAATCTCGTAGCGACGTTGCCCGCTAACAGCTCGAACAACAGCCAGTTAGAGGCTTACGAGCGAAGCGTGAACAGGCTTGCGAGGACATTTGCCGCTCAGGTAGAGGCGCTGAAGCGGTATCGCAGCAAGGGCGAGCAGCGGGTGATTGTGAAGCACGTTACGGTGCGGGAAGGCGGCCAGGCTATCGTCGGCAACGTCTCTCACGGAGCTGGGGTGGCTCAAGAAAATGACCGGTAACCTCATGGACAAGGCGCACGCGGCGCCACGGTGCCAAGCCCGCAGCAAGCGCAGCGGGGTTGCATGCAAGGCGCCAGCTAAACGCGGGCATCGTGTCTGCCGGTTTCATGGGGCCGGTGGTGGAGCGCCGATTGGCCCCGCTCACGGCCAATACAAGCACGGTCGATACACTTGCGAGGCAGTGGCCGCTCGACGCGCTTATGCCGACCTCGTGGCCCGTGCAAACGAAACGATCCGTAACATTACCGCAGACAGATAATAGGGCCGCGACTAGGGTCTCCCGGATACGCGCTGTCCGGTCCTCGGGACAGCGCGCCTTTGATCCTACTGCCTATTTGGGCAACGGCAGATCATTGCTTGCTTGGGTCATCCGCCGGATTGACATATGTGATCGCAAACGGACCTTCGCCGTGGACCTGAACAATCGTCGCGCTGGTCGTCCAGGCAAAGTGGTTCATCTGAGCCGGTGCAACGCCAAATCCGCCCGCCGTCAGGTGCATGCCCCTTGCCTCATCAAGCTTGTCGCCCATGCCAATGTTAAAATCTCCGGACAGCACCGTGACATATTCCGAAGTCGGATGGTTGTGAGCGGGAATCTTGTAGTTGGCTGGCATTTGCAGCCTAAGAACAAAGATTCCGTCTTTCGACGGGTCTCCGGCGATCACCGCCATTTTTGCGCCTGCCGGGAGAAATGGCGGAACCGGACCCCATTTGATCGCGTCGGCGTTGACCGGCAAATCGTCGGCGAGCAACGGCGCCGTGCTGACCAACAGAAGCAGTACGGCCGAAGTGAATTTGAACATTTGAAATCTCCATTTGGAAAATGCCCAGGCCAAACCTTGGCCAGGCACTCTGTGCATTGGCTTGGTGTCGCGGATGCCTCCGGATTGAAGCTCGCCTCGACACGGCTTCTAAAAGCACACCCGCCGATAGCGCGACGTTGGAGTTAGCGTGGGACCAACCGTGGGAACGCGAATGCCCCCCGAATCCACAATGCGCAAGCATCAAGATCCCCGCAACCAACCCCGCCGAGGACGCGGCAGCGTTTATGAAACCGCGCTCAATGCGATTGTACATTATGAGCCACTATTGCCAGAATAAACGCGCGCGGCACGGCACGGAGAAGCGATAGCGATGTCGCACCTTCAAAGGGTTGTTTTTCTAGTCGGCGCGGCGCTAGCGATTTCTCTGGCCAGCACGATAGCCGTCTTGCTGCTCGATATACTCTTGCCGGGTCATCCAATCGTGACGCTGGTTGGCCCGATCCTCTGCGGGGGATCGGCACTCATTTTCAGCAAATATTACTACGGCCGATTATAGATCGGGAGCTTTTGGCGATTCTGGACGTTGGCTAGCGGTTTCCTAGATTTAGACGGGTCATTATCTTGAGCGCGAAAGCAGCAAATCCGGTTGTCGGCCCGAAGCCGGGGCTACTTGGTGTCCTTGGCCCTGGATTGATTACAGGAGCCTCTGATGACGATCCGAGCGGGATTGCAACATACTCACAGACCGGAGCGCAGTTCGGGTTTGGGCTCACATGGACGATGCTCTTCAGCTATCCATTGATGTCCGTGGTACAGGAAATCAGTGCTCGCATCGGCAGAACCACCGGGCGCGGTATCGCCGGAAACATGCGGAAGTATTATCCAAACTGGCTGCTCCAGTCGGTTGTGGTGCTTCTGCTCATCGCCAACACCATCAACATTGGCGCCGATCTGGGCGCCATGGGTGACGCCCTGAAGCTCATCGTTGGCGGCCCCGCGCTCCTTTATGTCGTCCTCTTTGGCGCGATCTCCGTCGTGCTGCAGATCTTCCTCAAGTACAGCCGCTACGTCTCTGTTCTGAAGTGGCTGACCCTATCCCTATTTGCTTATTTCGGCACGGTGCTCTTCGTTCATGTACCATGGGGAGAGGTGGCAAAAGGCCTTTTCATTCCCAGGTTCTCGCTTGATGCGCAGTTCTGGACTGCGGTGGTCGCTGTTTTCGGCACGACCATCAGCCCATATCTGTTTTTCTGGCAGGCCTCACAGGAGGTCGAAGACCAGAAGACTAAGCCGCTGCGAGAACCCTTAACGAAGGCCCCAGAACAGGCCGAAAATGCGATTCAGCGCATCCGTTTGGACACCTATGTTGGCATGGCATTTTCGAACATCGTTGCCCTTGCGATCATGATCACGGCTGGGGCGACACTCCATGCCAACGGCACAACGGATATCGAATCCACCAGCCAGGCCGCCGAAGCGCTTCGGCCGGTCGCCGGCGTCTTTGCTTTCGCCATCTTTGCGCTCGGCGTCATCGGGACGGGACTTCTGGCAATTCCAGTCCTTGCCGGTTCTGCCGGGTACGCCTTGGGGGAGGCTCGTAACTGGCCCGTCGGTCTCGAACGCAAACCGCTGGCGGCCAGAGCATTCTATGCGACTATCGCTGTGGCAACTCTCGTTGGCGCGTGTCTCAATTTCACACCTATCAACCCCATCAAGGCACTTTATTGGAGCGCCGTTGTCAACGGCGTGGTGGCTGTCCCTGTCATGGCCGTCATGATGCTGATGACCGCCCGCAGTGAAATAATGGGCGAGGTGACTGTGCCGCTCTCAATGCGCTTGATCGGATGGGTTGCGACAGCCGTTATGGCTGCGGCGGCGGCGATCATGGTAGTCCAACTGTTTGGTTAGGCTTAGCACCTTCCACACTGGTTAGCCTGCGAGAGTGCGGTACACCTCTCAATCAGCGATGCCCGTAGCTTTATCGCCGATAGACTGAATGTACGCTTCCGACAGTCGGTTATTCGAGTCATTCCGCAAGGGGGCCAGTATCGGTAAGTTGCGTTGGACCGGACCGGAGGGCGCTTTACGGTTTGTGCGGACGGGTGAAAGCGCGTGGCAGCTTGCCAAAGGCGCGCGCCAGGATGCTCGGGACGCGTGTTGGCGCGTAGGACATGGTCCAGTAAGATCGATGGCTGTTAGGCGTCAGTCGGCCTTGAACTGGGACCGTCCTGCCACTGCGGCGAGGAATGCCTTCGCTGCGGCGTCGCAGGCGACACGCGATGGCCCGTTCGCAAGCAAGATCACGTCAGCCGCCTTCAACGTTAAGCCATGCTTCTCGGCGAACGCTTCAACCTCGTAAGGACGGTTGGCTGGATCGGCTTCCACGGCGGGATGTTTGTTCATGTGCCACCCATAGTAGGACGGGCTGAAAAGTACGACTTACGGATTCGTAAGGGGTCATCTCCTTTCTCTGTTGGCTGCCTCCGCTAACCCGGCAGGGGCGCAAAACAATACCCCAGCAAGTCCCGACAATCCCTAGGGGCGCCCGCCGCTGCAGATGCGAACCCGGCAACGAGGCTAGTGAGGCGAGCCCTTCAAGCCAACGTCGAAAGGGCGACATTGAGGGCGAAACTTTTTATCGAGAACGGAGTTGATGGAACAAGCTGCTATCTGAGCAGCCTTTAACAGGAGGAATATTCCATGAATTTCAAGATGCTCACGATGGGCGCGATGGCGCTTGCAATGATGACCGGCTCGGCGCTTGCGGGCAGCAGCACCGGGACGTCCGCGCTCGATGATCCGGCGAAAATGTCGCCGTTCTTCACGGATGCCGGCATGAAGACGATGAAGTCGAAGGCTGACTTCAAGACCGCATGGATGGCCATGAAACCCGATGAACAGAAGGCGGTGTTGAAAGACTGCGGCGATACTGCACTCAACAAGTCGCACTCAGATTTCTGCACGATGGCAAAGATGATGGGCGGCTGAATCTAGGCCGAGCGTCGAAGGCGGGCATGCCCGCCTTCGGACAGCCTGGGGTCACTCTTTGCGGGATTTTTCGGAGGAAGGAACCTCATGCCACTCGGCAACTTATGACGAGATGAGCACACGCGGCATCAACTTCCTGGACCGATGGCTGGCCAACAACGTCCCCGAGTCAGCGAAGGCCGATGTCATCTCCGTTGACGAACTGACGCAAAAGCTGATCGCCGATGCGAAGGCGCTGGGCATCAAACGCCTTGAGATAGACGAAGAGGTAGACAGCCTCTATCGCACGATCCTCGATGCCATCGTTCACTATGAGCCGGGTTTGCCCGAGTAGCCTACGCTAAAGGTGCCGATCGCCTTCTGCGCGATGCTCGAAGCAAAACCAGTGCGGTTCGCTACGCGGACGCGCGAAGCCCAATCCGGCGACCTTGCCGCAGCCGTCATGCTCGCATGTATGACCGAGCACTCTGGCGCGGTCGCGCGGCACTGCCGTCATGCCTTCGGCAAGCTTGATCGGTTCGTCGCTCACATCAGTGGCGCGCGCCGCCGGCGGTCTTCTTGCTCTCCCGGATATTGATGTCGGTCTGATGGCGTATCGCCTCAGAAAGCGACAAAGCGAGATCGAGGTCTTCCGGATAGTTCGCCAAGACCCAAATGGCCGTCAATTCGGCAATGGCCTGCTTCTGACTGACATCTGAGAGGCCGCGCATTTGCTTGGCCATCTTGTCGACGGCCCGGTGTATTGCGGGCATCTCGCGTCTTACCGTTGCGAAAATTTCGGGCTGTTCAGATTCGGTGGCAATGATCGGTTTCATCGTTGATGTCTCCAATTTGCCGACAGTGAACAAAATGAGAACCCGAGAGTCAATACCTCTTGACGGGACAGGAATATGTTCCTCTTTTGAGGACGGGTGGGGCGACTCTCAAAAGGTGTCGCAATGGCTAGGTCCAAACCGTCAAAACAACTATCGCAGGCTGAAATCGAGCGCTTTCTGGTGGCAGCGGAAGCGCTGCACCTAAGCATCATCAAGCCGTTCATATCGCCACACTGCGACCACTACCGGGCAACGCGTGTCCTGCATGAGGCGCTGTTGAGGGCAGTGCGGGAAGTGATTGGGGCGGGAAGTTCCGTTCATCCGGTGGAACACCACGGGGCCGGTGCGGCAGTGACCTATGTGCTCTTGTCCTTGCGGACTATGTAAAGCTTCGGCCCGTGAGCTTCCCGGATGATCGTGAGAGCCTCGTCTCTGGTGATGCCGACCTTGCGGGCATAGTAGGCGGCTTCCGCTTCAAGCCCGTCCTCTAACGGCGCATCAATCGCCTGCTTGGCCTTCTGTTTTGCTTTCTTGCCCATAAGGCGAATCATAGCACATTTGGCTAGATGCCCCCAATGAAGGCAAAAGGACGGGCAATTGCGGCGGCCCGGCGCACACTTGTCGGGCAGTAGCGCACCGGGCCTAACCGGCGGGGCTTCGGGGCGGGCGCCGGCTGGCGAATATATGCGCTAGTGCTAATATACTAGAAGCATGAAGGACGGGACGGCCGTTTAATGACCGACCAGGCTCCTATGACAGAGCAATTTCTGGGAGGAAAAGCCGGTGGGACTGCTTAGAGGGCTTCGCATAAAACTGGGGCTAAAGAAGAATCCTTTGCCGCCGCTGCCCGGTGTCGAGATCGGTCGTCATACCTACGGGCTCGTGAAAAACTCCTTTTGGGGTGCGCATGAGAAATCGCCAATACGAATAGGTTCCTTCTGCTCGGTTGGCCCGGGTGTGCTCTTTCTCGGCGCGGCAGAGCATCGCGTCGACACTGTGACCAGCTATCCGCTTCGAATCGTTGACGGAAAGATCCGCAATGGCGCTGAAGCCTTCAGCAAGGGACCTACCACGGTCGGCAATGATGTATGGTTTGGTGCTCGCTGTATCATCCTCGGCGGCGTCACGATCGGCAACGGGGCCGTTCTCGGTGCCGGAAGCATCGTCACCAAGGACATCCCGCCCTATGCCATCGCGGTCGGCAATCCAGCTCGCGTCATCCGTTACCGATTCGCGCCTGATGTCATTGCGCGCCTGCTGGCATTGGAGTGGTGGAACTGGAGCGATGGCTTGATCGGCGAACGCCTCGCGATTTTGACGGCGATGGATGCCGAACATTTCCTAGACGCAGTAACGCAGCAATCAACGGGGACCATGGGCGAAGCCGAGGGTGAACCGGCTGCGTGACGCATCTCGGGGCGTGAACAGTGAGATCACGTCCCGTGGATCAAACTGACTGTCACCCAAAAGGCAAGCGCCATAAAAAACAGAACGCCAAAAGCGATAAGCAGGAGCCTCATCGGCCTAATTTAGCACACCCTGAAACAAGGGCCCCGCGTGAGTTCCTTACGGATTCGTAAGTGGCTGTTTCTGGCAGCGCCAGCTAACCGTCCATCGGCAGCGAACGGCACATTTGCAGCCCGGTGGGCCTCCACCCGCTGAAACAAAGGCCCGCTGCCCGCTCACCAGTAGGCAGCGGGCTTTACCAGCCGCCACGGTAAGCCGGTAATCGACAACGCAGCTATTCGGCTGATCCATTGTCGGTGAACGGGGAGGCGCTCGGCACACACTGTACAGACCAGCCGGTCGGTGTCGGCTGCTTCTGATATTCGGCGATGGCGGCGGAGCACTGTTCGCGCTTGTCGAAGGTGCTGGGCAGCACCACCATGCCGCCCTGCGGACCGGCGATTACCAGATACCAGACCAGAACTGCGGTAGCGGCCATGTGAACTCCTTTGGGCTACTCAGTAGAAAACGTGAAGGGCTATGAACGCGCCTCGGGTGGCGGAAGAAAGGCCACGCCGAAAGCGGCCGACACGCCAAGTGAGGGTGCCGACCCTAAGTCGAAACGCTCCAGAGTCGGCTAAGACCTAAGCCGCAACACGAAGATGCAATTTACGCTTCTTCGTTTTTCGAAACCAGATTACGGCAAGAGCCTTCCAGTATGGAAGCCTGTGAGCGTGGCTCAACACCTTGGCCTCATCCTCGGCCGTCAAAAAGAGCTCGCCGATGGCGGTAGTCAAATCAGCAGGATCGAATTTCTGACAAAAGTCGGCGTTGGTCATCAAGTACTCGGCGGCTCGTATGTGATGACCAGTAATTGGCGCCAGATCAGCATTAGCCAGCACCTCCAGAATGCGGCGAGCACCCATAGCAGTTTGGCGAGTGACAAGACCACTGACGGTTGTTACCGCGATCGTCTCTCTCGACTTGTAGCGCGAATTGCCAGCCGGCCCTTTAACGACCACCACGCCAGCGCGCTCACATACCTGCTCGACGGTTAGCGCATCTTCATCCTTCGCCACCACAGCCGCCTGGTGGAGTTGGAGTGGCGTAACACCCAGCCGGTCGGTGTTTTGACCAACGAAAGCCGCAGCTTGAGCCGACGTCTCTGGCGCATCAACAATCATCACCGGAATTCGGTCAATATTGGGATTGCTGGCTGCAGCGATGGCTGTGTGCTGACCGTCAAGGACCATTAAGACGTTCCTGTCTTCGTGGCGGCCGTAGGCACAGATGGGTGGCTTGAAACGCGTCCAACAGAAACGTTGAATCATTCGCCTAATCTGGCGGCGTCCATTCTCTCCAATCGACCGCTGATAGGCCCCGTCAACGAAAAGCGACAGCGGGTCCACCATCTCGCAGACGGGTAATGATGTGGATGGCAAAGCGGGCTTCAACCCTGTGACGTCTATTGGGGCAATGGGTCGGATCTCGGACAAAGCTTTCTCCTCGCGTAGTTGGCGTGAAAAGCTGGCCCAGAGTCGATTGGCATGGCAACTGATGCCGATCGGATAATCCCGCTATCCTTAGAATTATTGCGCGCTATTCACCGGCTTTGCCATCCTCACCCCGGCGCCGCCACCGTTCTCGGCTATGAACATGATGCCGCCGGCTTCGAGCGCCCGTTGAACAGCACTCACATTGTCTGCAGAGCTTCGGCCGGTACCCAGCGATTCCATGCGCTTTATCGTTGTGAACGATAGCCCACTTCGGGCAACCAGTTCCTGCTGCGTCCAGTTAAGGAGCGCTCGCGCCGCCCTGACCTGATCCCCGGAAATCATTCGTAGTGTACCTCGGTTAATGCAAATTGGCTGCCATATAAGCTTTTTTAGCTGACGAGTAAACCTTCATGGTTGACATTGGTTAATGGGTAGGCTAAAAAGGCTTATATTTGAACCGTAAGAGTACACGGGAAAGCCTAAATGTTCAACCGCTCGCAGATCATGAAAGCAGCCTGGGCCAAGTGGAACGCCCACTTCGCCGCTCGTCCCCATCTGGCGCGCAAGCTCAATCGATCTGACTTCGGCTTCTATCTGGCTCAGGCATGGCGTGAAGCAAAGTCGGCTGGAATGACCGTCGCCGAAACCCGCGCCGACCGCATCGCCGTCGAAATCGATCACCTGAAATACCAGTCTTCTCGCGTCAACACCGAACCGCGTCGTCGTCAACTCGAAACCGAACTCGCAGCGCTGGCTGCGTAGACTGCCAGTTTTCAACATAGGGAGAATTACAATGTCCAACATCACAGTTCGGGCAGCCGCCGAAGGCATGCCCACTCTGAACCGTCGCACCGCCCTTGCCGTCACCAGCGCAGGGCTCGTCTCTGCGATCACCGTTCTCTCGACGCCTGCCAAGGCTGTGCCCGCCGAGGCAGGGGTATCGGCCGAATTGCTGGCGCTGATCGAGGCCAAGCATGCCGCCTACGCTCGCTTCGAAGAAGCGATCGAACGCGCCACCCCCTTGGAAGAGGAATACCTGCCGAAGACAGCCGAGCTTTATGTTCCGCTTTCAATCGGCGGAGGGCAATCGCACAGCCTTCACTATTCAGAACTGGAGCGCGTGGAAGACGATCTGCGTGACGACATAAAGCGCCGCTACCGTGAGCAGGCGCAGAAATTGATTGCGCTGCACAAGGTCGCTCCCGACCTCGCGAAGCACTCGACCGCCGCGCTTCGCAAGGCCGAGCAGACCGATCTGCGGACGTTGAAGAGGCTGATCAAGGAAGAGCGCGCGAGGCGTAGTGCCGTTGGTCTTGAACAGGCCCTTGCAGAGCGCGACGCAGCTTCCGACGCAGAGCGCAGTTCGATCAACGCCGTCTGTGCCTACCGGTGCACCAGCATGGAAGAACATGGGATCAAGGCGGAATTTTTGCTTGAATTCTGCACCGGCCGATATGGCGACCTTCAGTCCGAAGATATTGACGCGCTGCTCTGGTCGTTCCTGCCGGTCGAGGCCTTGGAAGACGCGGTTAGGGCCTCGGAAGGCGGTGCAGCATGAGCGCCGTCTTGAAGCCCCTCGGGATGCCGAAGGGGGTGAACCCTCGCATATGGCGCCAGTCGGTCGAGAAGCGCCTGAACGACCTCCTAGACCGAGCTATGAGCCTGATTACCGCGCTGGATCTCATGGAGGCCGATTGCGATCTGGAGGAAACCGCAGACGATGAGCCGTCAATCGGCTGGACGGATCGAGGCCCGCAAGCTGGCGGGCTGAACGACGATTGTGAAATGGACGATGCCGACCTAGAGGACAGCGGCGACGAGCACGAGCCTTCTCTCGGCTGGTCGAGCGCCACCGACCAGCATCTTGCCTTGGCCGACTACGGCACCGCGCGCGATGTCTCTTTGTTCGATGGCGAGCAGGACGCAGGCGACGAGCCGGAACCGTTAGAAGATGGCGAAACCGTCATGTGGCACGACGACTTGAAGTCGCAGGAAGTGCTGGTGTCCTTATGAGGGCCGAGGAGGCATTGGCGCAATTGCGGGGAATGGCCGCTGGCATGTCGCCTATGGTTGAGGCGGCAGCGCTGGTCGAGCAGGCGGCGGTTTCGATCGCAAATGCGATGGCCGAAATCCATGGTGGGGATTGGCGGGTCCAGGTCGACCATCAGACCGGCTTCGTATTCGTGGTACGCTGCTGATCATTGCCCTTATGACAGTTGATGCCCGCTGCCTCTGGTGACGGGCCTTTAAGTTGCCGACACCGGAACAAAGACAACGGCTATTTGGTTTCAGGTGACGGAGGAACCGATGCCAAATCAAGCCAAAAAGCCACGGCCCGCGCCCGACCCGAAAAAGACGCCTGTCGATGACGAAGCAGCCCCGGAGCCTAAGCATATCGATCCGCCGCCGCGAGACGTGCGAGAGGCACCAGTACCAAATCCAAACGGCGACAAGACGTGACGCCAGCACGGGAGGCGGCCCAAGGTGAGAAATGACTGGTTGAACGAGCGGCGATGCGAAGGTGGTTAATCCGCCAGATGAAACGGGCTTAGCGCGACGGCTTTCCCCTTCATTTATGCTATCGAGTTGCAGGCAAACCGCCGCAGGCTATCTCCGGGCATCGGCGCTACGATTCCGGACAGCCACAGACGTAGCGATTAATGCGCTGCTCACAATGGTACTTGCCGCCATGCGGACAGCCGAAAATCAAGGAATGGATGGTTGACGCCGCAGCGAGAAGGAACGCCAGCGCCGCAATGCCTACAATGACCTTTCCTACTAAGCCTCTCACAGCAGTTCTATTTGTACCTTGTATTCAAAAAAAGCCCGCCCCAAGCCACGCCTGGGACGGGTCTGAAGATTACGCTAGAGAGCGCTACCAAATTATTTGCAATCGGCCAGAAGCTTCAGGGCTTTGTCGGCATCGCCCTTAGTGGCGTAGGTTTTCTTGCCGGCATCCGTCAATTTCGTTCCGTCCGGCTTTTTCGTAACGACTTCACACTTCTTCGTGGTGGCATCCTTTGCCACCCAATATTCTGTGGCTGCGAAAGCTGGCATACTGCAAACGGCTACGAGTGCAGTGGCAATGGCTACTTTGCGAAACATTTCATTTCTCCATTCAGCGAGCTTGTCCCTACATTCCCAAGTTCGTGAACGACTTTGGCGCCGGCATGGCGGTCTGCTTACAAAACCGTATGGAATGGAACGAGCCTAAGCGAAGGCGGCGCTGCTTAATGAGCTGCAGCACGTTGCGTCGGATGCAATTTAGCCCGCTGCCGTCACTGTGGCGGGCTTTTGCACGCGACTGCGGAAACTGATCCAGAGCCCGGTCGCGGGAGGAACGAGTCGGCCAGCCTTCGCGTTATTCACAATCGAACCGATGGAGGTAACCGTGAGGAAGCTGATACTCGCATCCGTGCTCGCGATTGCTGGCACGGCCGCTGTAGTTGAACCGACGCAAGCGCAATTTCTCTTCTCGCCCTTCGGGGGCTACAACGGTGACTTTTTTGGTGGCTTCGGAGGATTTCCGCCCCCCTATCGCCACTATTACAACCGAGATTACTATGGTGGTGACCAGTACTATGAGGAGCAATATCGCCCGTACTACCGATACCACCACCGGCACTATTACCGGCATTACCACCACCACAGGCATCACCACCATAGGCACTACTACCACTACTGAAATACGACGACCTGTCGCATTTGGCCCGCTGCCTCATTGTGGCGGGCATTATACTCTTTGTGCGGCAGCAGCTTCGACCGCCTCGCTAAACGCCGGGGATGACCGGCTGGCGGTGGCCTAGCGCGAAGTACATCTGTGATCAAGGAGGCGCTCAGCTGCCTTTCCCCAGTTCGCCAGAATATAGAATCCCGGCCTCGCGTCAGCCAGCGTTGCCCCGACGACGAGTACATTTAGATCATCCATAGCGTGTCGTGCCTGAGGCAAACCGGCAACAACCAGGCCGACCACGTTAGTGGTTCGCAGATCCGGCTCATCCACTGCCATTATCCAATATGGATGCCCCTTCAAGATCAGTGGAACCGGTTGCCAAGGCCCGTCTTTCTTCGGCCCATCTAAGGCAAGCGTCCTTTCCACCGACTCTAGCAAGCAATCGACGTGGATGTGTAACTGGTCCTGGGACCGCTCAATTCGGGAATTCACGGCCAAGCCAACGGCTGATCGGGGCAGGCCATGTCCGAGTCTTGCTTCAACTTTCTGTCGGGCTTCCCATGCTCGGTTCCATAGTTGGGCGCTATCAGTGGAACGGGCGGATGGGCTCTCCAAGCCCGCAACTGCTGTGATTGGGGCCAGCAGATACTCGGTCCGGTGTAGAGGTGATTTGATGAGGACCGATCCATAATCCCCTTGCTTGGTCAGTATCACCTCTTCGCAGGGGAAGGCGACGCCAAGGCGCGGACTTGCGAGCGCGCAGGCCTGCACAAACTCCCATAATATTTTGCGTTTAAAGAAAGCGTAGCCCGCAGTGACAGACAGGGCGACCAACAATGTCACGAACAGCCGAAGCTTCCTACACTTTGTGAAGCCCTGCAACATTGTCCCTTTTTAATCTCAAACAACCAGCGCGAGAATCTCGAAGGACAGAGTTCGGGTCATCATACAATCGCAGGGCTACCGCTAGGATCTGGCCAATCCCCTCACGATGGAACTATAGCGGGGAACGCAACAGAAAGCCCGATGGCTTCGGTCGCGGGCTTTTTGAAATGACCGATTGTCAGGCCACCGGCCCAGAAATAACCGCCAGGGCCGTCACGGACCCGAGACGATCACGCTTGGTCAGAACAGGCTTTTCGTATGTCTTCTTCATTTGTCGTCCCCTATTTCGCCCTCAAGGCTAAGGATTGCCTCGCGATGAGGCGACCTGTCAAGGATCGAGGCAAAACAGCGCTCCGCGCGCCACTATTTACGTCAGCAGCCGGACTGCTCGATCAGTTCGGTGTCGCGCATGTGGCGGACTTTTGCTGTTGTCGACTTTGGAACGCGACAGGTTGTGCAAACGTAGCAATTGACCAGAGCCGAATCCGAGGACGGGCGGGCCAGGGTGTGGAGTGCCCTCGCACCATCGGGAAGTCCCTTAACTCAAACGACTATCCGGCGAGGACAACGAGCTTGGCGACCTCCGCTCAGCCCGTTCCTGAAGATTGGCACGTGGACTCGAGCCCCGCGCGTCCTGGGCCGCAAGTCAGTGCCTGAGACGGCAGTAAAGAAGGTGCCTGCGAAGCTGAAAGCAAAGGCTTAGTGGCCGAACCACATGACGTGACGTCAAGAATCAGCTATCGCTAAAGTGCGGCGGACCTAGTGGGACCGTCTGGCCGGCGCCAAATCAGGCAACCCTCTCTCCTCGATGGCGCCGGCCTTTTCTCATGAAGCTAATGCGATCGTTCCCTCAAGTCCGTGCCATTTAGGCATTATTCAATTCAGCTAATTTAGAGCTTGGTGCATGCGCTTTTCGCTTCTGCTCTTTGGTTGGCTGGCATTCTGCTGCTGGGACTTTGCCGCCAACGACGGCCAATTGATCATCGGCGTTGGCGCGCGGGTCGCTAGGCTAATCAAACTATTCTAGTGCCGTTTCACCTTCGGCGTGATCTCTTCGACCCGCACCTTGTCGCCGATCTCTCTCGCCCAGGCCAGCGCTTTGGCCTTATCCTCGGTAGTCAGCACGGTGCGCCAGTGCGGCGCCTCGAATACGCTCACGACATAGGTTGTCATCACCTGGTCGGCATCGTGGTGCCCCTTGGGCGCCTTAGTCATGGCAAAGCCCCCGACATGCGCAGACATAGCACATTAGTTATTGCTAATAAAATGGCGCCGGCCAATTTCTCGCCCTGGCTTCAGGGCGCTTTCCGCCGATCTAATGAGCAGTTGGGATAGCTTGAAATGATCAACTCGGCAGTCAGCCCGATCCGCGTTATATTTTATGCGCAAAAGGGCCAGCCATGAAACTTTCGGCCCTTCAGTTTGTTGGGTACTGATCGCCGACTTTTAAGAATGGACGCCATGCCCCTCTCCGATAAACTGCGCGACGTTCCGATGGAGTTTCAATGCCCCAACTGTTCATCTCCAATGGTGAAGAGTGGCTCATGGCTTGTAGTGATCGCCAGTTTCAAATGCGACGGCTGCAAGGCCAAGGTGCGGCTCACCTACCCCAACAAGCTGGCGATTTTCGCGCGGCACCTAAAATCGGCCGAAGGCCTTATAAAACGGTGAGCCCAACACCACGCCTGAGACGGCTAGGCCTCGGTCCGCGAAAGGAGAGCCACAGTGGCTCTCCACGGTGGTCCTGACTTGCCTTGGCTAACGCGGCCTCGTCGCCTTCTTCGCGGCAGGGTTGGCCTTCGCCGCCGCACGGCCCTTCGGCTGATGCGTGTGGGTCATGACCGTCTTAAGTTGGCCCTTGATCTTGGCGTGCAATTTGGCCTTGTCGACGCCTGCGGGGTGAATGCCCTTCTCGATACTAGTCGCCATGCGCTCCAGCAGATCGGTATCGTGTTCGTCGCGGTAGGGCTTGAGGTCGAGGTCTGCCGGCACTTTGGTAAGCCGTTCATCGTCCATCGTCTTCACGTACTTCTGCATGAAGCGGTCATAGTCACGCCAGGAGATGCCGGCCGCTCGCACTGCGGCTTCTTCCGCCCGAGTGGCGATTTGGTGGGCGTGCAGATAGTGCAGGTCCAATTGGTCGATCAAAGACTTCTCGACCTCCTCGTGCAACAATAGGAAACGGTCGGTGTTGATCTTGCGGCCCTTATATTCCCATTCGCTGGGCATATGCCGGTCGATATAGATCGTCTTCCCATCCTTCGAATAGCCGGCGAGATAGGGGATGTCGTGCTTGCGGTCGAGTGTCTTGACCTTGCGCGCCACAGCATCGAGCGCCCTATCCATCATAAGGCTGGAAACATACCAGTTGGGCAAGCGCAGCTTTTTGTGCGGCGCGGTCGGATGGCAATAGTCGAACGCCATGGATATTCCCCCCTGCAAAGCGTTCGAATGATGATTGCACGTCATTCCATGTCGGGCAATTCGCATGCGTTGGATAGGCAGCCGGAAAGCGAACCGCAGCTATTCGGCTGATCCATTGTCGGTGAACGGGGAGGCGCTGGGGACGCATTGCAACGACCAACCGGTCGGCGCCGGCTGCTTCTGATATTCCGTGATGGCGGCGGTGCACTGTTCGCGCTTGTCGAAGGTGTTGGGCAGCACGACCATGCCGCCTTGCGGACCTGCGATTACCAGATACCAGACCAGAACTGCGGTAGCAGCCATGTGAAATCCTTTGTACTCAGTGAATACGTGAAGGGGCTACGAACGCGCTTCGGGTGGCGGAAGAAAGGCCGCACCGCATGATATCGGCGCGCCGGCCACAGGATTTCGCGATGCTGGACATTGCGCGCGGAAGGCAAGCTCGAAAATGAGCCTCGCGATGCCCCGGCGGTGCCCCGACCGTCTTCGGAAGCGTCAGCCCTAAGAGGGTTAGCAGCTAATTATCTGAAATCATTCTAGGAAACTTGGTGGAGCCAATCGGGATCGAACCGACGACCTCTTGAATGCCATTCAAGCGCTCTCCCAACTGAGCTATGGCCCCACTTCCGGCAGTCAGCCGGCGCCGTTTCCGGCGAAGAGATCAGCACGGGTTGGAACACCGCGCCGTTAGTGCAGGCGGCTTCTAACCCCGCCTTTCCCAGATATCAAGCCTTGAAGAGCGGCTTTTTGTTCACAGGCCGAGAAAGCCTGCAAACGCTCACGTCTCAGGTCGATCAGACCTCGTCGTCGTCGTCGCCGACGCCGATCATGTCGGCAACGTCGTCGTCTTCTTCCTCTTCGTCGGCAAGGAAAGTGTCATCCTCGTCGTCGCCGAGATCGACATCCTCGTCATCGCCGAGGTCCGGCAGGTCGTCACCCTTGACGTCCTCGTCGGCCTCTTCGAGCGAAACGACTTCAACGCCTTCTTCGTCCTCGGCGTCCACTTCCTTCTCGGCCACTTCCTCTTCCTCTTCGATGGCGGCGATCTTGCCTTCCTCGAAATAGGAACGCGGATAGGTCTTGTTGGTGTAGGGCGAGACGATCGGGTCCTTGTTCAGGTCGTAGAATTTTCGGCCCGTTTCCGGGTCGATGCGTTTTGTGCCAAGTTCGTTTTTTGCCACGGCGAGCCTCGTCAATAAAGAGTGGTCCCCTTAACCACAGTTTGCAGCGCTGTCAAAGCGAAAAGCCGGCGTCACAAAACCAAGTCCTGAAAGGCCTCGCGGCAAGTGACGACCATAGGGGATGACCATTTCACCCCGCCGTGATACGAGACCGCCGCAACAAATGAAAAGCGCCGGCACGCCGGCATTCCGTCCAGGGAAATTCCATGTCTCACGCCGCCGCTGCCAAGCCGGCCACCGCCCGCAAATCGTCAGCCCTTTCCGGCACGGCCCGCGTGCCGGGCGACAAGTCGATCTCGCACCGTTCCTTCATGTTCGGCGGGCTCGCCTCCGGCGAAACCCGCATCACCGGCCTGCTCGAAGGCGAGGACGTGATGCGCACGGGCGCGGCCATGAAGGCGATGGGCGCGCATATAGAGAAGCGCGGCCCCGAATGGGTGATCCGCGGCACCGGCAATGGCGCACTCTTGCAGCCGGAAGGCCCGCTCGATTTCGGCAATGCCGGCACCGGCTCGCGGCTGACCATGGGCCTCGTCGGCACCTATGACATGGAAACCACCTTCATCGGCGACGCCTCGCTGTCCGGCCGGCCGATGGGCCGCGTGCTCGAGCCGCTGCGCCAGATGGGCGTGCAGGTGCTGAAGGCCACACCCGGCGACCGCATGCCGATCACGCTGCATGGACCCAAGCACGCCGCTCCGATCACCTACCGCGTGCCGATGGCCTCGGCGCAGGTGAAGTCGGCGGTGCTGCTCGCCGGCCTCAACACGCCGGGCATCACCACCGTCATCGAACCGGTGATGACGCGCGACCATACTGAAAAGATGCTGAAGGGCTTCGGCGCCAATCTGTCGGTCGAGACCGACGAGCGCGGCGTGCGCCACATCTTCATCGAGGGCCAGGGCAAACTGACCGGCCAGACGATCGCCGTGCCCGGCGACCCGTCCTCGGCCGGCTTCCCGCTGGTCGCCGCGCTGATCGTGCCGGGTTCCGACATTGTCATCGAAAACGTGCTGATGAACCCGACCCGCACAGGACTTTTGCTGACGCTGCAGGAAATGGGCGGCCAGATCGACATCTTGAACCCGCGCAATGCCGGCGGCGAGGATGTCGCCGACCTGCGCGTGCGTTATTCCGAGCTCAAGGGCGTCACCGTGCCGCCGGAGCGGGCACCGTCGATGATCGACGAGTACCCGGTGCTGGCTGTTGCCGCCAGCTTCGCCGAAGGCGAGACGCTGATGCAGGGGCTGGAAGAGCTGCGGGTGAAGGAATCCGACCGGCTGGCGGCCGTCGCCAACGGGCTGAAGCTCAACGGCGTCGACTGCACCGAGGGCGAGGCTTCGCTTGCCGTGCGCGGCAAGCCCGGTGGCAAGGGATTGGGCAGGCATCCGAACGGCCTGGATACGACGGTGAAGACGCATCTCGACCACCGCATCGCCATGAGCTTTCTGGTGATGGGGCTGGCGACGGAAAAGCCGGTGACCATCGACGACGCCAACATGATCGCAACGAGCTTTCCGGAGTTCATGGGGCTGATGACGGGGCTGGGCGCGGAGATCGGGTGATTCCTGCGTCAACGTGCAGTTCTCGTGTCTAAGGGCGCAATGTCGGAACCGCGGCAATGATGGGCAGGCAGGTCAATTTCTGGTTGTCAGACAAAGATCAAACTGAGCTTCAGTCTATCATCCTTTCAAAGGGGATATTCGCGGTGATCAACAGCCAGTCGAAGATTCCGACCCCCTTGCTGAAAGAAAAATTTGAACGGGTGCACCTGGACCACAAGGTCGAGGGCTTTCATCTCGTTCCCAAGGCACTGAGTGAGGAAATCGTTTGGGAGCACAACCCATACAACGATACGTATGATCCAGATCTCAGCCGCTCACCTGTGATACAGTACAACCCATGCCGGACCGAAGGCAGTTCAATTTTTCAGGGTCGATTTTATCTCCAAGCGCGCGACTTCGACGATCTTGGGCAATTGGTGGAGAAGCGTGCGACGTTCACCAAGATTGGCGACGCACTGCTACGCCTAGTCCGGAAAAATCTAAATCATCTGCACAGTGGCTTTTACGCTGGAAATGAGGCTCTGAAGCTGAAAGATGCGGGTTTCCAGTTTCGACCCTAGCACTTACAAGCATTAAGTCTTCGAGGTAGCGAATTGCCCTTTACCATCGCCATCGACGGCCCCGCCGGTGCCGGCAAAGGCACGCTCGCCCGGCGTCTCGCCGACCACTACCGGCTGAACCTGCTCGACACCGGCCTCACTTATCGCGCGGTGGCCTATGCGCTGATCCAGCACGCCCTGCCGCTCGACAATGTCTCGGCAGCCGAAACCGCCGCGCGCCAGGTCGATCTGGCCAAGCTCGACCGGGCGGTGCTGTCTGCGCATGCCGTTGGCGAGGCGGCCTCGAAGGTCGCCGCTTTCCCGACCGTGCGGCGCATCCTGGTCGAAAAGCAGCGCGCGTTTGCCAGGACGCCGCCGGGCGCGGTGCTGGACGGGCGCGACATCGGCACAGTCGTATGCCCCGATGCCGACATCAAACTCTATGTGACGGCGAGTGCGGAGGTGCGGGCAAGGCGCCGGCTGGCCGAGATCGAAAGCATCGGCGGCACCGCCAACTTTGCTGAAATCCTCGCCGATATCGCGCGCCGGGACGAGCGCGACATGGGCCGTGCCGACTCACCGCTGAAGCCGGCCGCCGACGCGCACTTGCTTGATACCAGCGAAATGGCTATAGAAGCCGCGTTTCTCGCGGCCATGGCGATCATCGACGACGCGCTGGCCAGGAGAAACAAGGCCTGATCCGGGTTTTCTCCCGTGTTTCCGTTGCCGGAAGCATAGAAAATACCCATATCGGGCACGAACCAGCCTGCCAGCATTCTTCATGCGCCGGAATTGCCGCTTAGAAAGCGGCCCAGGGCTTTTTTAAGCCCGGAACGCCGGCAGGCCAACGCAACGCTAACCCACGGCGCCCGTCCCGCTCAGAGATGCGGGGCACTCCAGGAGAAAATATGTCAGCTGCAAATCCCACTCGCGATGATTTCGCGAGCCTGCTCGAAGGATCTTTTACCGCCGGCCATTCCGGCGAAGGCCAGGTCGTCAAGGGCATCATCACCGCCATTGAAAAAGACATGGCCATCATCGACGTCGGCCTCAAGGTCGAAGGCCGCGTGCCGCTGAAGGAATTCGGCGTCAAGGGCAAGGACACCACCCTCAAGGTCGGTGACACCGTCGAAGTCTATGTCGAGCGCATCGAGAACGCGCTTGGCGAAGCGATGCTTTCCCGTGAAAAGGCCCGCCGCGAAGAGAGCTGGGTCCGTCTCGAAGAGAAGTTCACCAAGGGTGAGCGCGTCGAAGGCGTCATCTTCAACCAGGTCAAGGGCGGCTTCACCGTCGACCTCGACGGCGCCGTGGCGTTCCTGCCGCGCAGCCAGGTCGATATCCGCCCGATCCGCGACGTCTCCCCGCTGATGCACAACCCGCAGCCCTTCGAGATCCTCAAGATGGATCGCCGCCGCGGCAACATCGTGGTATCGCGCCGCACCGTGCTCGAGGAGAGCCGCGCCGAACAGCGTTCGGAAATCGTGCAGAACCTCGAAGAAGGCCAGGTTGTCGAAGGCGTCGTCAAGAACATCACCGATTACGGTGCGTTCGTCGACCTCGGCGGCATCGACGGCCTGCTGCATGTCACCGACATGGCATGGCGCCGCGTCAACCATCCGACCGAAATCCTCAACATCGGTCAGACGGTCAAGGTGCAGATCATCCGCATCAACCAGGAAACCCACCGCATCTCGCTCGGCATGAAGCAGCTCGAGAGCGATCCGTGGTCCGAGATCGGCACCAAGTTCCCGATCGGCAAGAAGATCAAGGGCACCGTCACCAACATCACCGACTACGGCGCGTTCGTCGAGCTGGAGCCGGGCATCGAAGGCCTCATCCACGTTTCGGAAATGTCGTGGACCAAGAAGAACGTGCATCCCGGCAAGATCCTGTCGACGACGCAGGAAGTCGACGTTGTCGTGCTCGAGGTCGACCCGGCCAAGCGCCGCATCTCGCTCGGCCTCAAGCAGACGCTTGAGAATCCGTGGGAAGCGTTCGCGCGCAGCCATCCGGTCGGCAGCCAGGTCGAGGGCGAGGTCAAGAACAAGACCGAGTTCGGCCTGTTCATCGGCCTGGAAGGCGACGTGGACGGCATGGTGCACCTCTCCGACCTCGACTGGACCCGTCCGGGCGAGCAGGTCATCGAAGAGTACAATCGCGGCGACATGGTCAAGGCGCAGGTGCTCGACGTCGACATCGAGAAGGAGCGCATCTCGCTCGGCATCAAGCAGCTGGCCAAGGATACGGTCGGCGAGGCAGCCAACAGCGGCGAACTGCGCAAGAACGCCGTCGTCACCTGTGAAGTCATCGGCGTCAAGGATGGCGGTCTGGAAGTGCGGCTGGTCGACAGCGGCATCGAGACCTTCATCAAGCGTTCCGACCTCAGCCGTGACCGCGACGAGCAGCGCCCCGAGCGCTTCACCGTCGGCCAGAAGGTCGACGCCCGCGTCATCGCCTTCGACAAGAAGACCCGCAAGCTGCAGGTCTCGATCAAGGCGCTGGAAATCGCCGAAGAGAAGGAAGCGGTCGCTCAGTACGGCTCGACCGACTCCGGCGCTTCGCTGGGCGACATCCTGGGTGCCGCGCTGAAGAAGCAGGGCAGCTAAGGCCGCCGCGCGCCCCGCACGCGACGTCACTTCATACAAAAAACCCCGCCGGAGCGATCCGGCGGGGTTTTTCTTTGGCGAAAGCCAGCTCGACGGATGCTGAGCTATGCCCGGCCGTAGAGCGGCACCAGCGTTCCGCTCATCGCCTGGTTGGCGGGCGAAGCGAGATAGGCGATGGCCTCGGCCGCCGCTTCCAGGCTGACCCATTTGGCGAAATCGGCATCCGGCATATCGGCGCGGTTTGCCGGCGTGTCGAGCGTCGACGGGGCCACGGCATTGACCAGGATGCCCTTGGCCTTGAGCTCTTCCGCCATCGCCACCGTCATGGCCGCCACCGCCGCCTTGCTTGCCGTGTAGGCGACCATGCCGGCGCCGCGCCTGGGGTCGAGCCCGGCGCGCGCGGTGACGTTGACGATGCGGCCTGATGTGCCCGACGCCAGCATAGAGCGGATCGCCGCGCGGCTGCACAGGAAGGTGGTACGGGCGTTGGTATCCATCATCTCGGCGAAGGACGCCGATTCGATCTTTTCCACCGGCGCCATGGCGAAGCCGCCGGCGAGATGGACCGATCCCCACAAGGCAGGAACCTGGGCGTAGAAGGCTTCAACCTTGGCGGAGTCCGACAGGTCGACATTGTGCGCCAGCTTGACGCTCTCATGTTCAGCGAAGGGAAAATGCTGGGGTGCGGCGGCGTGCGCGTTCGGCACGTGGCAGATCGCGCCCTGTTCCAGCAGCCGGCCAACCACCGCACCGCCGAGCGCGCCGGTTCCACCGGTCACAACGATATGTCTGCCTTGAAGTGTTTCCGTCATCCTGGACCGCTCCTGTCGTATTTTTATGATTTCGTCGCTTGTTAGCCGCGCCGACGCGAAGCGTCGCGCCTTTCGGGCGATCACTCAACTGATATCTCGACATGGCAGCCGTCACGTCTTTGCATGCGTCGGGACGCATATAATGGCAATGCCGTCAGCCATCCGGCTGTCGCGGTACAACAGCCGAGCCGGCGAAGGGTCCGATGCAGGTTGGAAAATCAACGCCGGCCTGAAGGCTTCAATCGACCATGATTTCGATGACGCACGGCAATCCGGTTGCCCGGGCGCGCTTCAGCGCCTGTGGCAAGGCGCCGATATCGGCCAGCCGTTCGGCTGATATGCCATAGGCTTCGGCCAGCTTGCAGAAATCCGGCGGCGCCGGCGAGACCCCGACGGGTTCGACGCCGACATCGAGCATCGAGGTCTCGATCTCGCGATAGCCCCTGTTGTTCCAGACCACGAAAATGACCGGCGCGTCGGAATCAAGCGCGACACCCAGTTCCGGCAACGTAAACTGGAAGCCGCCGTCGCCGGTCAGGCAGACGACCGGCACGTCGGGCATTGCAAGGGCGGCACCGATAGCCGCGGGCGGGCCATAGCCAAGTGCGCCGAAGCCGGTGGCGGCATTGAACCAGCCGGCCGGCCGGTCGTGGTCGTAGTAGAGGTTCGCGGCGTAGATCGGCTGCGTCGAGTCGCCGACGATGATCGCGCCCGGCAGCGTGTCGCGGATCATCTCCACGGCATGCACCTGTGCCAGATAGGCCGGACTCAGCTCGGCGACCGCCGCTTTGCGCGTCGCGGCGGCGCGTGCCTCGCCGTCTGGCGCGGCCACATGAGCGGAGCCGATGGCAGCAAGCAGGGCTTCGATTGCCTCGGCGCAATCGGCCTGGATGCCAACCGTCACCGGGCGGCGCGCGAGCTGGTCGGCGCCAATGTCGATGCGGATCAGGTTGGAAGGCAGCACGAAGCCACCGTCGCCATAGCCGTCATAGTCGGTCGGGCCGAATTCGGTGCCGGCGGCAATCACCAGATCGGCGTCCGCCATCAGCGCGCGAACCGCCTTCAGGCTCGGACTTGCCGGCACGCAGAGCGGGTGGCGGTGCAGCAGGCCGCGCGCATTGGTGGTCTCGACGACCGGCGCACCCAATCTCTCGGCCAGGCGCCGCAAGGGCGCTTCGGCGCGCTTGGCGCCGCCGCCGGCCAGGATCAGTGGACGGCGGGCAGTGGCGATGAGTTTGGCCGCGCTCGCAATTGCCGCGCCGTCCGGCGCCGGCGGTGCCGCGTTGCTCAGCAGTGCCGCGATGCCGTCAGCCGGCTTGACCATGACATCGGTCGGGATCTCGATATGCACCGGGCCGGGCCGCGACGATGAAAACAGGGCGAAGGCCTGCGCCAATGCACCGGGCAATTCGCTGGCCTGGGTGACGCGCTGCGACAACAGCGCCACCTTTTCCATCATGCCGCGCTGGTCCGGCAGCTCATGCAGGAAGCCCAGCCCCTTGCCCAGCGTCGGCATGGCGTTGACGCCCGATATGACCAGCATCGGCACCGAATCGGCGCGCGCCTGCCCCATGGCAGTGATGGTGTTGGTCAGCCCCGGCCCGGTGATGACGAAGGCGACGCCCGGCTTGCCGCTGGCGCGGGCATAGCCGTCGGCCATGAAGCCGGCGCCCTGCTCATGGCGCGGCGTGACATGGCGGATTTTCGAGCGCGCCAGGCCACGGTAGAGCTCAACCGTGTGCACGCCCGGAATGCCGAAGACGGTGTCAACGCCATGGGCTTCGAGCAGCGTGATGAGGGCTTCGCCGAGCGTTGTCATTGGTTTTCTCCCCTTAGAGCCGATCACTGTTCGGAAACAGTGATCGGCTCGGTCCCTTTGTTTTCAACGCAATTCCGGACGGAAAACCGCATGTCACTTTTCCTGGAATTGCTTTAGCGGCGCGAGGCCCAGTTCGGCCTCGATAGTCTTGATGCCAATCGCCGCCAATTCGCCAGGCGAGAACATCTCGCCGGCCAGGCAGCCTTCTACCCAGAGCCCGTCGATGATCGCGTTGATCGCAATCGCATGGTGGCGCAACTGGTTTGCGTCCGGCTCGCGCTGTTCTGCAGCGAGCACCTCGGCCACAACGGCTTCCACCTCGTTGCGAAAGCCAAGGTAGCCTTCACGGTGAGCACGAGCCAGGGCCGGGTCCGCACCGGCGCGGCCGATGAAGGTTGCCCAGAGCGAAAACACCCGCGCGTCGATGATCGGCGCGTTGAGGTTGGCGGTAACGAAAGCCGCAAGGCGCTGGCGCGGCGAGGCATCTTCCATGACCAACGCCGCTTTCGCCTGCTCGGTCATGCGGCCCATGAGCGCAGCATAGGCTTCCTGCAGCAATTCTTCCTTGCCGGGAAAATAGTGCCGGATGAGCCCAGCTGTGACGCCGGCACGCAACGCGATGGTGCGTAATGTGGCGCCCTGCAGGCCATGTTCCGCCACGCTGTCCAGAGTTGCCTCGATCAGATCTTGCCGCCGCCGCTCCTCGCCCTCGCGACGGAACCTGCGGCGGGATGGCACATTCATTGGCGCAGGATCGGTCGCGTCAGGCATGTCGGCCCACCCTCGCAGGCGATGCAGAGCCCATCCGCCTCGAAGATTTCGACCGTGCACCCGGCGGCTTCCATCGCGGCCTTGGTCTTTGGAAAGCCTGCAACGGCAATGACCTTGAATGGGCTGGTCGGCAGGACGTTCAGGCTGAGGCCGTTGGAAGCCGCGAACTCTTCGGCGTCGCCTTCGACCAGCCGGATGTTGCGCGCCTTCAGCATCTGATAAAACGGGGCCGGCAAAAGCGGGGAATAGACCAAAGCGAGGTCGTCGGCCAGCGGGCTGATCACCGACATCAGATGCAGGCAGGCCTCTTCGCCCTGCCACAGCGGCAGGTCAAAGCCGTAGACGGAAACGCCCAGCGGTGCCAGCAGGTTGGAAACCTGCTGGATGCCTTCCTGGTTGGAGCGGACACCGCGCCCAATCACCAGCGTGCGGGCATCCAGCCATACACAATCACCGCCTTCGACCTGGCCAGGCGCTTCAACGCGGCCGAGGATCGGGATGCCCAGTCTTCTGTAGGTTTCCTCATGCAGCGAGGGCTCCCTGGCGCGCAAGGGCTTGCCCATGGACAGAATCAGCGCGCCGCGGTCGGTCATCAGCGATGGGTCGTGCGTGAACACCGAATCCGAAAGTCCATCGGCCCTGTCCTCGATCCATTCGATTTCGGCGCCGGAAGCCGCCACCAGTTGAGCAAGGAGCGCGTGCTGCGATGCTGCTTTCGCCGGATTGAATCCTGGGCCATAGTGCCAGGCAGCCCTGTCGGCGTTGCGCATGGCGTTGGCCGCCGACCGCATCAGCACGCGCTGCAGCGGCGCCGCCATGGACTGTGATCCGAAAGCGCTCATCGAAGCCCTTTTTTAGCTGAAAAAAATCGAGAAAATTTCATGGAGAGCTATTTATACACTTGCACAACAAGCTCGCAAGTGCCGTAATGAGTGGGATTGACGGGCTCGCGCCGTTGGGTCCATGCTGAAGTCTGGAGCGGGGCAGTACAGCGTATATGTTGATTAGCCGAATGGACGTTCGACGAACTGCCGCCGACCATACAGAGGTCACCTGGTGAGCGCGGTGGAAGCTGCCGCAGTCCAATCCGGCAAGGCGCAGGACGGCGCCGCCGAAGCCATCCATGTCGAGAACCTGCACAAGAAGTTCGGCCAGTTGCATGTGCTGAAGGGCGTGTCGCTGTCGGCGCGCGATGGCGAGGTGATCGCCATCATCGGCGGCTCAGGCTCAGGCAAATCGACGCTGCTGCGCTGCATCAACTGCCTGGAAAACCCGACCAGCGGCATCATCCGCGTCAACGGCGAAGAGATCAAACTCAGGGCGGATAGCCACGGTCACACCATTCCCGCCGACCGCCGGCAGATCGAGCGCATCCGCTCCAAGCTCGGCATGGTGTTCCAGAATTTCAACCTGTGGAGCCACATGACGCTGATCGAAAACGTCATCGAGGTTCCCGTCCATGTGCTCGGCGTCAAGCGCGAGGTGGCGATCAGCGAAGCCGAAAAGCTGCTGGTGCGCGTCGGGCTCGCCGAAAAGCGCGACGTCTATCCCGCCTATCTGTCGGGCGGCCAGCAGCAGCGCGCGGCGATCGCCCGCGCGCTCGCCATCAATCCGCGCGTCATGCTGTTCGACGAGCCGACCTCGGCGCTCGACCCCGAGCTGGTCGGCGAGGTGCTGAAGGTGATCGGCGACCTGGCGCGCGAGGGCCGCACCATGGTGCTGGTCACCCACGAAATGAAGTTCGCCCGCGAGGTCGCGACCCACGTCGTCTATCTCTACAACGGGCTGGTCGAGGAAGAAGGCCCGCCGGAGCAGATCTTCGGCGCGCCGAAATCCGAAAGGCTGAAGCAGTTCATCCGCAACATCGGCTAGGGACAGGCCGAGACGGAAGAAAACCGGGAACCAACAACAAACTGGGAGTCGTGAAATGAAGACTGTTCTGAAGACATTCGCCGCAGCGCTGCTGCTCGGCGTCGCCGCCATGGGCGTGGCCAAGGCCGATCCGGTCAAGATCGGCGTCGCGGCCGAACCCTATCCGCCCTTCACCTCGCCGGATGCTTCGGCAAATGGGTCGGCTGGGAAATCGAGTTCATCGATGCCGTGTGCGCCGAGGAGAAACTCGACTGCGTCATCACGCCTGTTGCCTGGGACGGCATCATCCCGGCGCTGACCACCAAGAAGATCGACCTCATCGTCTCGTCGATGTCGATCACCGCCGAACGCGAGAAGACGATCGACTTCTCCGACAAATATTACAACACGCCGACGGCGATCATCGGACCGAAGGACCAGAAATTCGGCCCCGGGCCTGACGACCTCAAGGGCAAGGTCATCGGTGTCCAGGTGTCGACCGTGCACGCCGTCTACGCCAAGAAGCACTTCGGCGCCACGGCTTCCGAGATCAAGGAATACCAGACCCAGGACGAAGCCAACAACGATCTTGCCGCCGGCCGCCTCGACGCGGTGCAGGCCGACTCCATCGCGCTTGGCGAATTCCTCAAGTCCGACCAGGGCAAGGCCTGCTGCGACCTGAAGGGCATGGTGGCTCCGGACGACGAGGTGCTTGGACCGGGTGTCGGCGCCGGCGTGCGCAAGGAAGACACCGACCTGAAGGCAAAGATCAACGCCGGCATCAAGGCCATCCGGTCCAACGGCAAATATGACGAGATCTCGAAGAAGTACTTCGATTTCGACATTTACGGCGGCGGCGGCGCGCAGTCGAACTGATCGGCAAAGCCTGGGCTTGTGACCGCGCGGCGCATCGTGCGCCGTGCGGTTTCGCCTGAACCTGTCCACGCACGCTTTCGCTGACGAAAATGGCCAGCGGCTGACGCCAGCAATCCGGGGGCAAAGCTGATCGACGCATTCCTTTCGGCCTCAGCGGCCGGCATCATCGACCTTCTCTCGCCCTATCCGCCGGGTTGGGGCGGAACGTTGCTGCTCGGGCTGCTCCACTCGATCGAAATTGCGCTCGGCGCGACCTGCCTTGGTCTGTTGATCGGTACCGGCGGCGCCTATGGCAAGCTCTATGGCGGCCCGGTGGTGCGCGATCTGCTGGCCGTCTACACCACCATCGTGCGCGCCGTCCCCGAACTGGTGCTGATCCTGCTGCTCTATTATGCCGGAACCGACCTGATCAACCAGGCGCTGGCGGCAATGGGCTATCAGCGCATCGACATCAGCGGACTTGCCGCCGGCATTGCCGTGCTCGGTTTCGTCCAGGGCGCCTATTCGACAGAAGTCATACGCGGCGCGATCCTGGCCATTCCGCAGGGCCAGATCGAAGCCGCCCGCGCCTATGGTATGTCCCCCGGCCTGATGCTGCGGCGCATCACTCTGCCGGCCATGCTGCCGTTTGCCATACCGGGCCTCGCCAATCTGTGGCTGATCGCCACCAAGGACACCGCGCTGCTGGCGGTCGTCGGTTTCTATGAACTGGCGCTGGCAACGCGGCAGGCCGCGGGCGTGACCAAAGCCTATTTCACCTTCTTCTTCGCCGCGGGTGTGCTGTACCTGCTGCTGTCGCTGCTTTCCAACTTCCTCATCGGCCGTGTCGAGGTCTGGTCGCGGCGCGGCATGCCTTCGCTCAAGGAAGCGCGCTGATGGCCAACGAGGCGGCCATCATCAACGTCGTCGCGCGAACGTCGCTGTGGCTGCAGCCGCACCGCATCGTGCTGATCCTGATCGCGCTGGGGCTGGTTCTGGGCGCCATATTCTTCATGCGCTGGGACTGGCTGCCGCAATATTACGAGATGGGTCTGCTCGGCATCTGGCGCTCGCTGTGGATCCTGGCCGTCACCTGCGTGCTGGGTTTCCTGCTCGCCGTGCCCTTGGGGTTGGCGCAGGCGGCCGGATCGTTCTGGTTCGCAGCACCCGCCAAGGTCTTCTGTACCGTCATCCGGGGCACGCCATTGCTGATCCAGTTGTGGCTGCTTTATTACGGCCTGGGCTCCTTGTTTCCGCAATATCCGTGGATTCGCGAGTCCTGGATGTGGCCGTATCTCAGGCAAGCCTGGCCTTATGGCGTGCTGGCACTGACCTTGTCCTTCGCCGGCTACGAGGGCGAGGTGATGCGCGGCGCCTTTGCCGGCGTGCCAAAGGGGCAACTCGAGGCCGCGCGCGCGTTCGGCATGAGCCGCTGGAAGGCATTCCGGCGCATCTGGCTGCCGCAAGCCATCTACCGGGCGCTGCCGACGCTGACCGGCGAAACCGTGCTGCAACTGAAGTCGACGCCGCTGGTGGCGACCATCAGCGTCATCGACATCTTCGCCGTCTCGTCCAAGGTGCGGCAGGACACCTACCTCACCTACGAACCCTTGCTGCTGCTGGCGCTGATCTACATGACGATCACCGGCATCCTGGTCTTCGCCTTCAGCAGGATCGAGGCGCGGATCCCGAACAAGATCGGCTAGAGCATTGCCTGGAATTGCCCTGGAGCCGCCAGGCCCGTAGCGTGGACTTGCAACAGCGGACGTGTCCGCCGTTTTTCTTGCAGTTGCGGACGATTTTCAACACAAACGCCGCCTCATGTGCTGTTAGACCCAACCAACCAGTTACAGCAATCGCAGGACGGCCATGATGCAACTCAGTCTCGACCAGGCAAGAGGACTGTGCCGGATGGCGGCACTCGGCGCCGGCGCCAATGAGGAGGCGGCGCAATCGCTGACCGCCTCGATCATCGCAGCCGAGGCGGAAGGGCTTTCGACCGTCGGACTGTCGCATTTCATCGATTATCTCGAAGCGCTGGAGGCCGGGCGCATCGACGGCAATGCCGATCCGGTGATCACAAGGCCGGCGCTGGCCGTCTATCTCTCCGACGCACGCGGCGGCCTGGCGCATACCGGCTTCGACCGGACGATCGACGACCTTGCCAAGGCGGCAAAGCTGTTCGGCGTCGCCATCTTCTCGCAGAAGAATGCCTATACGTGCGGCGCGCTCGGCTATTTCACCGGCAGGCTGGCCGCACAGGGGCTGGTATCTTTCGCCGCCACCAACGGTCCGGCCGTGCTGGCCGGCTCGGGCTCGGTCAAGCCGGTCTATTGCACCAACCCGATGTCGTTTGCCGCCCCCGCCGCCGATGGCGCGCCGCTGGTCATCGACCAGTCGTCGAGCGCCACCGCCTTCGTCAACATCCGCAAGGCGGCCGAGGACGGCAAGAAAATCCCCGAAGGCTGGGCACTGGACGCCAGCGGCAACCCGACCACCGATCCCGGGGCGGCCATGAAGGGCGCCATGCTTGCCTTTGGTGGCCAGCGCGGCGCCAACATCGCACTGATGGTCGAAGTGCTGGCGGCCGGCCTGTCGGGCGCCAACTGGTCGCTCGATGCGCCTTGGTTCAGCGGCGGCCCGGACAGCCCCGGAACCGGCCTGTTCGTGCTTGCCGTCGAGCCCAAGCTGCTCGATCCGGATTTCGAACAGCGGATGAAGAACCAGCTCGATCGCCTGCGCCGCCGCTATGGCGTGCATGTGCCGGGCCGTGCCCGGGCTGAAGCCGCCGAGAAGGCGCAGGCACGCGGCATCACCGCGCCCAAGGCAGTGGTGCAGCGTATTTCCGAATTCGCCGAGCGCTATTCCGCCTGAACAGAATTTTTCCGCGCCTCGGTGAACCTTCCCGCGCGTTACGACGACGAATAGCTGTCCGGGTCGGGTTTGCCCGGGCGGTGTCTTCTGTCGGATGCGTTCAGGGCTGGGGCGGGCGTCTCACGCCACGCTGATACCGTCTCAGGTCAGGCCGTCTCGTTGGACCCTGGTTTCGACATGAACCTCACCCGGAAAACCCCGCTTCGGCGGGGTTTTCTGCGTTTCGTGCTGGGCATAGAGTAAAACATGACTTCGATAGTTAACTTTTGTTAACTTGACTTGATGGGAGCCATCGGGCGTTTGCGAAGGGTCATCACAACAACAGGAGCTACGATGTCCGTAACCACCGACGCTTCCCGCGGCAGACTGATCATTCCGGCGCTTGGCCGCCTGTATTCGTCGCTGCACGATGCCGGCGAAACCGTGCTGCGCGTCGTCGCCGGTGCGTTGCTCACCATCCATGGCTCGCAGAAGATCACCAATCCTTTCGGCGCCGCAGAGATGGTCGAAGGCCTCGGCTTCTATCCCGGCGCCTTCTGGTCGCTGCTTCTGTCCTGCACCGAGTTCTTTGGCGGTATTCTCATCGCCATGGGCCTTTTGACGCGCCCGGCCGCCTTTGCCGGCCTGTTCGTGCTGCTGGTGACGGTCTGGTTCCATTGGGTGACGATGGGCCAGGGCTTTTCGGGCGCTGAAAAGTCGCTTTTGTGGGCAGCGATCCTGCTCTTCTTCGTCATTCGTGGCGGCAACCGCCACTCCGTCGATGCCCGCATCGGCAGGCCATTCTAACAAGCTTTCGAGAGGGGTGACGCGACGACGCGTCGCCCTTTGCCTTTGGCGCAAAACCGACTATGAAACGGCTTCAGCCAAGCCATCTGGAACGTGCGCCGGAGCCAGCCATGACCGAAATCCTGCAGACCCCAAAGCTCGTCGTCGTCTTTGGCGGGTCAGGCTTTGTCGGCCGCCATGTCGTGCGCGCGCTGGCCAAGCGCGGCTACCGCATCCGGGTCGCCTGCCGGCGGCCTGACCTTGCCGGCCATCTGCAGCCGCTCGGCAATGTCGGCCAGATACAGCCGGTGCAGGCCAATGTGCGCGTGCGCTGGTCGGTCGACCGCGCCGTGCAAGGCGCCGACCATGTCGTCAACCTTGTGGCCATCCTGCATGAGACCGGCCGGCAGAAATTCAACACCGTGCACGAATTCGGCGCCCGCGCCGTTGCCGAGGCCGCGCGCACGGTCGGTGCCGGCCTGACCCATATTTCTGCGCTCGGTGCCGATGCGGACTCCGAATCGGACTATGCGCGCACCAAGGGGCTTGGCGAGAAGGCCGTGCTGGAGACGATCGCCGACGCTGTGATTTTCCGGCCGTCGATCAATTTCGGACCGGAAGACGGCTTCTTCAACCGCTTTGCCAACATGGCACGCTATTCGCCGGTGCTGCCGCTGATCGGCGGCGGCCAGACCAAGTTCCAGCCGGTCTATGTCGGCGACGTCGCCGAAGCGGTGGCGCGCTCGGTCGACGGCAAGATCGGTGGCGGCCAGACCTACGAGCTTGGCGGCCCCAATGTGCTCACCTTCAAGGAGTGCATGGAAGAGTTGCTCACTGTCATTGAGCGCAAGCGCCTGCTGGTGCCGGTGCCGTGGTGGGTGGCCAACATCCAGGCCTCGATCCTCGGCCTGTTGCCCAATCCGCTGCTGACCAAGGACCAGGTGATGCAGCTGCGCGAGCACAACATCGTTTCGGAGGCCGCCACCAAGGCCAACCGGACCCTCGCCGGGCTTGGCATCCAGCCGCAATCGATCGCGACGATCCTGCCGAGCTACCTCTGGCGCTTCCGCGCCGCCGGCCAGTTCCAGCAGCGCAAGCCCGTGGCATAAATCCAGCTCTCAACGACTGCGGGGGGTGATCTGCATCGGCAACCCGCCTTGCGGCTGCGTCGTTAACTTCTGCACCGGCCAAGGCTTGGTCTCGGCCGTGGTGTCGAAGCGGAAGCGCGACAACAGGATGGTGAGCGCGATGATCGCTTCCTGCATGGCGAAGCTGGCGCCGATGCAGACGCGCGGACCCGCACCGAACGGCAGATACTGGAAGCGGTCGATCTTCTCACGGTTTCCCGGATGGAACCGCTCCGGCAGATAGGCATCCGGCCTGTCCCATAATTTCCTGTGTCGATGCACGACCCAGGGCATGACCAGCACGGCGGCGTGCTTGGGGATATAGAGATCCTTCCACATTTCCGGTTCGATCGGCTCGCGGTTGATCGATGGCGCTGGCGGATAGAGCCGGAGCGCCTCGTCGAAAGCAGCGCGGGTCAGCGGCATGGCGTCGAGCCACTTCGTCGGGTCGGGCTCGCGCGCCAGCACATGGTCGATCTCCTGCTCGACCCGGTTGCGCTCCCATGGCGATTCGGCGAGGCAATAGAGCGTCCAGCCCAGCGCCCGCGCGGTCGTCTCATGGCCGGCGCCGATGAAGGTGATGATGTTGTCCTCGACTTCCGCGCGCGTCAGTCCCTCCGGGCCTTCGGCCTTGAGCAGCAGCGTCAGGAAATCCTGCGGCACGCCATCGGGGTCACGCTTGACCCTCTCTTCGCGCATCTTGACCGTATCGGTCACGATCTTGCGGAAATAGGCCATGGTCTTGCGGCCGCGGATGCGGGTAAGCCGTGGCAGCCAGTCGGGCGCGCGCAACAGGTCGAGCGGATCGACACGGCCCATGGTTTCGAACAGGCGGTCGATCTCATTGGCGAAACTGCCCGGCTCGCCGGCGATCTCGCCCGAGAACAGCGTCTCGGCGAGGATATCGTAGGTGAGCAATGTCATGTCATGGGCGATGTCTGATATGCCGCCCTCTTCATAGCGGGTGACGAACTCCTTGGTGCGTTTCAGCATCGGCTGGGCGAAACCGAAGATATGGCGCGGCGTGAACACCGGCGCCATCGCCTTGCGCGACCGCTTCCAGACCTCGCCCTCGGCGGTCAGCAGGCCATCGCGCAGGATCGGCCGCAGGATCTTCTGGCGCACCGTCGCCATCTTGTAGTTCTTGGCGTTGTCGACCAGCACATGGCGGATGAGGCCCGGATCGTTGGCGACGATCAGATGACCACCGACGCCATTCGCAGAAATCCAGGGCTCGTTATAGGTATGCTCACCCCACAATTCGAGCGGATTGCGGTAGACAATGCGGATCATCTCCAGCGTCGAAGGCGGCGTCGTGCGCGGCTTCGGTGCGGGGGGAACGAAGGGGGCGGGCTGAATGTCCATGAAGTGCTCCGCTGTTACATCAATGTAGTGGCTGGCACCCCGGACGTCCATGTGACCGAACGGCAGACCGAACCACGACAGCAGAAGACGCGAAGACAGACAGTCTGTTCATCCGATCGTGACCGCTCCGCCAGGCGTCCCGCCTTGTCCGCAGGAACACTCTGCCGTAGTGACAGTCACCAACAGATACCGTCTAACGAAGGAAGCCCGCCTTGAAGCACCAGTTGAACATCATCATCGGCAGCACGCGGCCCGGCCGCGCCGGCCCGGTTTTTGCCGAATGGCTGGAGACATTCGCGCGCGAGCACGGGAAATTCGAGCCGGTGCTGACCGATATCGCCGCGTTCCATCTGCCGGTTCTGGACGAGCCGCACCATCCCAGGCTTGGCAACTACCAGAACGACCACACCAAGGCCTGGTCGAAGGCGATCGCCGCCGCCGACGCCTTCGTCTTCGTGGCGCCGGAATACAATTATTTCGCCGCACCCGCGATCGTCAATGCGATCGACTACCTCGCACGCGAATGGAAATACAAGCCGGCCGCCATTTTCAGCTATGGCGGGGTCTCCGGCGGCCTGCGCGCGGCGCAGGCGCTGAAGCCGCTGCTGACCGCGGTGGGTGTCATGCCTATCTCTGAAGGCGTCGCGCTGCCGATGTACCAGAAACTGCTCGACGAGAACGGTGCCTTCAGCGCCAGCGAACAGGTGACCGGCGGCGCCAGGACCATGCTGGACGAACTGTTGCGCTGGAGCGAGGCGTTGAAGCCGATGCGCGCTGTCTGAAGGAGCCCGTTTTAGCCGAGTCCCGGCTTGCTCGCGCCATAAAGAGGTGGAATGGTCGGCACGCGACTGAGCCGGGGGGCGGTTCGACGTGCGTTTGCTGTTTGCCTTGCTGCTGTTCTTGTCGGCGACCGCCACCGCGGTGGCGGAGCGGCGCGTGGCGCTGGTCATCGCCGAAGACGACTACCGGCTGGTGCGGCCGCTCGCCAATCCCATCCATGACGGCGAGGCGATGGAAGCGGCGCTGAAGAAGCTCGGCTTCGAGGTTGTGCTCGAAACCAACCGGGATCTCAGGCGCATGCGGCGCGCGCTCGACGATTTTCGCGACGATGCCAAGGGCGCCGACGTCGCTCTGGTTTATTTCTCCGGCCATGGCGTCGAAATATCAGGCGACAACCGGCTGCTGCCGGTCGATGCCGACGCCTCCTCGCTTGATGCGCTGGACAAGACCAGCCTGCCGCTGGAAGAGGTGCGCGCTGCCGTCGCCGCCACCGCCAAGGTCGGGCTGATCGTGCTCGACGCCTGCCGCAGCGACCCCTTCTCGGGAGGCAGCGGCGACGGGCGCGGCGCGACCTCGCTGGCCAAGGACATTGCCGATAAGGTCAAGCCGGGCCTCGGCCGCATTGGGCGGGCGGAAAACATCCTGTTCGCTTTCTCGGCAGCACCCGGCGAGACGGCCGCCGACGGAACCGGCGACAACTCGCCGTTCACGACGGCGTTGACCAAATATCTCGGCACCGACGGGCTCGAAATCCGCTCGGTGCTGACGCTGGTGCAGCAGGAGGTTTATGACCTGTCGCGCGGCAAGCAGCTGCCCTATGTCGAGAGCGGCCTGCCGAAGCTGTTCTTTGCTGCTACCACCAAAGAGCAATTGCCGGAGCGTGAACGGCTGCTGCTGGCGATGGCCGATGTGACGCCGGAAATGCGCGGCGAGGTCGAACAGATCGCCAGCGATGCCGACATGCCGCTGGCGCCGCTCTATGGCGCGCTGCTGTCGAAGGATCTTGCCTCACTCGGTCCCGAGCAGCGCTCGGCCAAGCTGAGGGAAGCCGCGGATGCCTTCGTCAAGGTGCAGCGGGAAATGACCACGCTGGCCTCGGGTGATCCGGAGGTGACGCAGCTGCGGCAAGAGGCGGAACGGCAGCTCTCGCTCGGCGCTTTCGACGCCGCTCGCGCCAAGCTCGCCGAAGCGGCGGGAATCGACAAGGATTCGCGCCAGCGGCTCAAGGCCAACTATGTGGAACGCACGCTTTCGGAAGCGGCAACCCATTCGCTGGAAGGCGGCGCGGCAAGCGCTTTGCTCCGGTACCAGTTGGCCGCCGATGGTTATGAGAAGGCGACAGCGCTCTATCGCGAGGTCAATGGCGAGGGCATTCCAGCTGACGATCGGCTGCAGCAGCTTCTCACGCTTGCCCGGCTCGGCGACGTCTATACGACGCTGGGCAGGCTGGATGAAGCTGGCAGGACCTACAAGGAATGGAACGAAGCATCGACAAGGCGCGCCGGTACCGATCCGAAGAACACCTTCTGGCAGCGGGACGTTTCGCTCAGTCTGGACAAGATGGGCGATACCGCCGTCGCCCAAGGCAAGCTCGCCGATGGCCTTGCCGATTACCAGGCATCGGCCGATATCGCCGAGAAGGTGGCTGCCGCGGCCCCGACCGAGCTCGAATGGCAGAGCGATCTTTCCTTTGCCTATGACCGCATCGGCTACGTCATGCGCTCACAAGGCAACCTCAAGGATGCGATGCCCTATTACCAGAAGGCGCTGGACATCTCCAAACGGGTGGCCGGGCTCGAACCGGACAACGTTGCCTGGCAGCGCCGGCTCGGCGTGGCCCACGACACGATCGGTGACGTGCTCATCATGGAGGGCGACTACAGCCGGGCGCTCGACGCCTTCAGTTCGGGCTTTGCAATATGGCGGAAGCTGACGGAGCTGGATCCCGCCAATCTTGCCTGGCAACGCGACCTGTGCGTCTCCTACACCAAGATCGGCGACAGTTTGCAGATATTGGGCGACTATAAGAACGCCATCGTTTCCTATCAGGCCGGCTTGAGCGTGAGTTCGGCGCTTGCCAGCGCCGATCCTGAAAATCTCGAAGGTCAGCGGGATCTCGCGATCCTGCATGACAGCATCGGCGACGCGCAGCTCAATCTGCAGGCAAATGCGGAGGCTCTCGCCGCATTCAACGAGGCCAACCACATCTGGGAAACGCTGGTCACGACCGACCAGAGCAACACGCGATGGCTGCGCGATCTTGAAATCAACTACAGCAAGCTGGGCGACGCGCACCTGGCGAATGGCGAGCCGGAAGCAGCGCTGTCCGCCTACAAATCGGCACTCGATGCATCTCTCGCCCTCACCGGAAACGACGCCAGCAACAGCCTTTGGCAACGCGATCTGGCGATCAATTGCGGCAAGATCGGCGATCTCCTGGCAAGATCGGGCAACAAGGATCTCGCGGCCCAATTCTTCCAGCAGTCGCTCGATATCTCCGAGCGCTTCTCTGCCATCGATCCGGACAATTCGATGTGGCTGCGCGATATGATCATCGACCATTTCAAAATGGCCGAGATGGGCCTTGATGTCCGTTCCAACTTAACGACGGCCCTCAAGATTGCGTCCGGCATGCAGCAGGCGGGAATCCTCTCGCCCACGGACGCCTGGATTCCGGATGAATTGCGCAGGCGGCTCAAGCTGCTGGATGCCCCGGCCAAATGAGGAAGCCAGCACCGGAAACCCTGGCGGGTGACGCTGCCTGAAAGAGCCGGTTTTCGGCCTGGCTTGCTCGCGCCATAAAGAGGTGGAATGGTCGGCAAACGACTGAGCCGGGGGCGGTTCGACTTGCGCTTGCTGTTTGCCTTGCTGCTGATGATTGCGACCACTGCCACGGCGGTGGCGGAGCGGCGCGTGGCGCTGGTCATGGCCGAAGACGACTACCGGCTGGTGCGGCCGCTCGCCAATCCCATCCATGATGGCGAGGCGATGGAAGCGGCGCTGAAGAAGCTCGGCTTCGAGGTCGTCCTTGAAACCAACCGGGATCTGCGGCGCATGCGGCGCGCGCTCGATGATTTTCGCGAGGATGCCAAAGGCGCCGATGTGGCGCTGGTCTATTTCTCCGGCCATGGCGTCGAAATATCAGGCGACAACCGGCTGCTGCCGGTCGATGCCGACGCCTCCTCACTCGACGCGCTGGACAAGACCAGCCTGCCGCTGGAAGAAGTGCGCGCTGCGGTGGCCGCCACCGCCAAGGTTGGGCTGATCGTGCTCGACGCCTGCCGCAGCGATCCGTTCTCGGGCGGCAGTGGCGGGGGTCGCGGCGCTACCACGCTGGCCAAGGATGTCGCCGACAAGGTCAAGCCGGGTCTCGGCCGCATCGGGCGGGCGGAAAACATCCTGTTCGCTTTCTCGGCAGCACCCGGCGAGACGGCCGCCGACGGAACCGGCCAGAACTCGCCCTTCACGACGGCGCTGACCAAATATCTCGGCACCGACGGGCTGGAAATCCGCTCGGTGCTGACGCTGGTGCAGCAGGAGGTTTATGACCTCTCCCGCGGCAAACAGCTGCCCTATGTCGAGAGCGGCCTGCCGAAACTGTTCTTTGCCACTGCGGCCAAGGAACAGCTGCCGGAGCGCGAACGGCTGCTGCTGGCCATGGCCGATGTGACGCCGGAAATGCGTGGCGAGGTCGAGCAGATCGCCAGCGATGCCGACATGCCGCTGGCGCCGCTCTATGGCGCGCTGATCGGTTCCGACACCAGCCATCTCTCTGCCGACAGCCTGAACGCCCGGCTGCGCGAGGCGGCCGACGCCTTCGTCAAGGTGCGCAGTGAAATGAAGACGCTCGCCTCCGACGACCCGCAGGTGACGGAGCTGCGCCGGCAGGCCGAAGAGCAGCTTTCGCTCGGCGCCTTCGATGGCGCCCGCGCCCTTCTCGCCAAGGCCGCCGACATCGACAATGTTTCGCGTCAGGCGCTGAAAGTCAATTTCGTCAGCCGGACCCTGTCCGAGGCCGCGACGCGCTTCCTCTCCGGCGGTGCGGCGCGCGCCGACCTAGACTACGCCACCGCCATTGGGGACTATGAATCGGTGCTGGCGCTGTATGGCGAGGCCGGGCAGACCTCGCTCAACCTGGAACAGGCCGACCGCCAGAGCCGCACGCTGGAGGAACTCGGTATTCTCTATACGACGGTCGGCAATGTCGAGGCGGCCGGCCGCGCCTTCGCAGCCCTGTTGGCCAATCTCGAGCAGCGGTCGCGTCAGGAAACCGATCCCAGCGTCAAGCGCGATCTCGCCATCAGCCATATCAAGCTCGCCAACACTGAGATGGCGCAAGGCGACCTGCCGACCTCGCTGGAAAACTATGAGGCGGCCAGGGGCATGCTGCAGAATCTGACCGCAAGCGTGCCGGACAAGAAAGGCTGGCTCGGCGATCTTGCCATGGCCAATGACAAGATCGGCAACGTGCTGGCGACGCAAGGCGACGTGGCTGCGGCGGCCCAGGCCTATCAGCAAAGCCTGTCGATCAAGCAGAAATTGGCCGATGCCGAGCCGAACAGCGCCTATCTGCTGCGCGACCTGACCATAACCTATGACGAGATCGGCGACCTTGCCCGTACCGCCGGCCAGTTGGACGGCGCCCAGACGGCCTTTGAGGAGAGCCTGAGAATTCGGCTGGTGCTGGCCGAGAACAAACCCGGTGACCCGGAGCGCCAGCGCGCTGTCGCTGTCAGCCACGACAGGATCGGTGACGTGCTGCGCCTGCGCGGCGACCCCGCCGGTGCGCTCGTGGCCTACAACAAGAGCCAGACGATCGCCGAAGACCTGGTGCGCCGTGACCCTAACGACACCGACTTGAAGCGCGACCTGTCGATCGGTTACGCCAAGATCGGCAACGCGCTCAACGATCAGGAGAACTGGCCGGCAGCGCTGGCTTCCTATCAGCAAGCACTGGCCGTGACGCGTGAACTTGCCGCTGCTGACCCCGGCAACACCGAATGGCAGCGCGACCTGTCGGTCTGTCTGGAAAAGGTTGCCGGTGTGCTTGATACCCAGGGCAATGTCGGCGACGCACTGCAAAACTATCAGGACAGCCTTGCCATCGCCGACCGGCTGGCGAAGCTCGATCCAGGTAATTCCGACTGGCAACGCGACCTGTCGATCACCCTGTCGGAAATCGGCATGCTGGAGACCAAGCAGCGCCATTTCGAGGTCTCCAAGAAGGCTTTCGAAGCGAGCCTCGGCATCCGCCAGAAACTGGCCCAGTCCGATCCGAACAATGCGATCTGGCAATTTGATCTGGTACAGGCCTACATCAACTATGCGTATGTGGCCAAGGATCCGAAGGCGGTGCTGACGAAGGCGCTGAACCTGACGCTGGAGCTCGACCGCACGGGTCGGCTGGCGCCCCGGGACAAATCCACGATCAAATATTTGCGCGGCCTTCTCGCCAAATTCAACGGCCGGAAAAAATAGCCGGCTGCCGGCCCGGGATTTGGGTCGGAAATGCCCGCAAACCTTGGAAAAACCGCCTTTAGCGCCTATATCTGTACTATATCAGACGCGCGATTCGGGGCCGATTTTTCGCGCTGTACAAACGGCATCTAGACAACAGGTTTTCATGAGCGACCAGACCGAGAACACAAACGGCGCCGAAGCCGAATACGGCGCCGATTCCATCAAGGTTTTGAAGGGGTTGGACGCTGTCCGCAAACGCCCCGGCATGTATATCGGCGACACCGACGACGGTTCGGGCCTGCATCACATGGTCTATGAGGTGGTCGACAACGCCATCGACGAGGCCTTGGCCGGTCACGCCGACCTCGTCACCGTAACGCTCAACCCCGATGGTTCGGTGACGGTGATCGACAATGGCCGTGGTATTCCGACCGATATCCACACCGGCGAAGGCATTTCGGCTGCCGAAGTGATCATGACGCAGCTGCATGCCGGCGGCAAATTCGACCAGAACTCCTACAAGGTGTCTGGCGGCCTGCATGGCGTCGGCGTCTCTGTGGTCAACGCCCTTTCGGCATGGCTGAAGCTGAAAATCCGCCGCAATGGCCAGATCTTCGAGATGAGCTTCACGCACGGCAATGCCGATGCGCCGTTGAATGCGACGGGCAGCTACGAACAGGACAAGCAGCCGGGCACCTATGAGGGCCGCAGCGGCAGTCAGATTACCTTCTTCCCGTCATCCGAAACCTTCACCATGGTCGAGTTCGACTTCGGCACGCTGGAGCACCGGCTGCGCGAGCTCGCCTTCCTCAATTCCGGTGTGCGCATCATTCTGACCGATGCCCGCCACGCCGATATCGTTCGGCATGAGCTGCACTATGATGGCGGCCTCGAAGAGTTCGTCAAATATCTCGACCGGGTCAAGAAACCGCTGATCGAGAAGCCGATCGCCATCAAGGCCGAGCGCGACGGCATCACCGTCGAAGTGGCGATGTGGTGGAACGACAGCTACCACGAGAACGTGCTGGCCTTCACCAACAACATCCCGCAGCGCGATGGCGGCACCCACCTGGCCGGTTTCCGTGGCGCGCTGACGCGCCAGATCACCGGCTATGGCGAGTCCTCGGGCCTGACCAAGAAGGAAAAGGTCTCGCTGATCGGCGACGATTGCCGCGAAGGCCTGACGGCCGTGCTGTCGGTCAAGGTTCCCGACCCGAAATTCTCCTCGCAGACCAAGGACAAGCTGGTTTCGTCGGAAGTGCGTCCGGTGGTCGAGGGGCTGGTCAACGAGGCCCTCGGCACCTGGCTGGAAGAACACCCGACCGAGGGCAAGGTGGTCATCGACAAGGTGATCCAGGCCGCGGCGGCGCGTGAAGCGGCGCGCAAGGCGCGCGACATCACCCGCAAGAGCTCGCTCGGCGTCACTTCCTTGCCGGGCAAGCTGGCCGACTGCCAGGAGCGCGATCCGGCGAAATCCGAAATCTTCATCGTCGAGGGTGACTCGGCCGGTGGCTCGGCCAAGGGCGGCCGGTCGCGGCAGAACCAGGCCATTTTGCCGCTGCGCGGCAAGATCCTCAATGTCGAGAGGGCGCGCTTCGACCGCATGCTCGGCTCCGAGATGATCGGCACCCTGATCACCGCGCTCGGCACCTCGATCGGCAAGGACGAGTTCAACGCCGACAAGCTGCGCTACCACAAGATCATCCTGATGACCGACGCCGACGTCGACGGCGCCCACATCAGAACCCTGCTGCTCACCTTCTTCTTCCGGCAGATGCCGGAGCTGATCGAGCGCGGCCATCTCTACATCGCCCAGCCGCCGCTCTACAAAGTGACGCGCGGCAAGAGCTCGCAATATATCAAGAATGAGAGCGCCTTCGAGGAGTTCCTGATCGATTCCGGGCTGGAGGAAGCTTCGCTTACGCTGGGTTCGGGCGAAGTGCGGATCGGACAAGATCTGCGCGGCGCCATCGAAGACGCGCTGGCTGTGCGCCAGCTCATCAACGGCCTGCACACACGCTACAACAGAGGCGTCGTCGAACAAGCCGCGATCGCCGGCGGGCTCAACCCCGACGTCTTCAATGATCTTGGTGGCGCCAACGCCATGGCGGAGCGGATTGCGCAACGCCTCGACATCATCGCCGAGGACACCGAGCGCGGCTGGACCGGCCGCATGTCGACCTCGAATGACGGCAGTGGCGGCTATGTATTCGAACGCACCGTGCGCAGCGTCAAGGAATACGCCCATCTCGACATGGGGCTGATCAATTCGGCCGACGCCCGTCAGCTCGACCGCTACGCACAGCGCCTCAGCGAGGTCTACGGGACGCCGCCGGTGCTGCGCCGCAAGGATGTGTCCGAAATCGTCTCGGGGCCGCTGGCGCTGCTCAACGCCGTCTTTGCGACCGGCCGCAAGGGCCTGACCATGCAGCGCTACAAGGGTCTCGGTGAGATGAATGCCGAACAGCTGTGGGAAACCACGCTCGACCCGAATGTGCGTTCGCTGCTGCAGGTCAAGGTCAACGATGCGACCGACGCCGACAGCCTGTTCTCGCGGCTGATGGGCGACGAGGTGGAGCCTCGGCGCGAATTCATCCAGGACAACGCATTGTCGGTGGCCAATCTGGATATCTGATCTCGATATCGATCTCTGGCATTGGCGCGCCGCGGCGCGCCAATTGTGTCGTCTGTACCAATAAAATCATTTTACACCCCGCCGGAACGGAAGGCCTCCGACGACATTGTGACAGCATCGATCACAATTTCTCACAGGAGGCCTTTCATGGGACGTGGCATTTTGCTCTGGTTGCTCGGTATTCCGATTCCGATCATCATCCTCATCATGCTTTTCGTACGGTAGGGGGCGTTGATGCAGTCCACCGTATCGGCTATCGACCTGTCCGCTTCAGAAGAATCATCCGCCACAGCCGTCAGCTGGGGGCCGATCATCGCCGGCGCCTTCGCGGCCTCTACCCTGACCTTTATCCTGATGCTGCTCGGCTCAGGGCTTGGGCTCAGCATGGTTTCGCCATGGTCAGGGTCCGGCGCGTCGATCACCACCTTCGCGGTGTCCACCGCCATCTGGCTGATCATCGTGCAATGGCTGTCCTCCGGCGTCGGCGGCTACCTTGCCGGACGCCTGCGCACCAAATGGGTCGGCATCCACACCGACGAGGTGTATTTCCGTGACACCGCTCATGGCTTCCTTGCCTGGGCGTTGGCTACATTGCTTGTCGTCGGCGTGCTTGGCTCGGCGCTTTCCGCAGCTCTTGGTACAGGCGTACAGGCGGTGTCAACAGTAGCGTCGGGTGCCGCCATGGGTGCATCGGCCGGCGCTTCCGCCAATGCCGGTGGCGCATCGACCGATAATGCGACCTCCTATCTGGTGGATTCGCTGTTCCGCCCTGCCGATCCGAGCAAGCTCGCGGCGGCTGGTCCGGACGGTAATGCCGCCGCGGTCGCCCAAGCTTCACGCATCCTGGTCGCCAGCGCGGCCGGCGAGATTTCGGCTGACGACAAGACCTATCTGTCGCAACTGGTTGCCGCCCGCACCGGCCTGTCCGAGGCCGACGCCAAGGCGCGGGTCGATGCCCTGGTTGCCAAGGTCGAGGACGCCAAGGTCAAGGCCAAGCAGGCCGCCGACACCGCCAGGAAGGGCAGCGCGACCTTTGCTCTGCTCGGTGCCTTGTCGCTGGTCATCGGTGCCTTCATCGCCAGTGCCGCGGCCGCTCTCGGCGGCAGGCAGCGCGACGAAGAGGAAGCGGTGTTCCTGACCACCCGCTGAAACTGACTACACCGCCAAAAAAGATAAGCCCGGCGTGAAGCCGGGCTTTTTTGTTGCGGGAGTTTGCGGCTGGATCAGTGATCCATGGCCTTGACGATTTCCTCTGTCATCTTCTTGGCGTCGCCGAGCAGCATCATGGTGCCGTCCTTGTAGAAAAGCGTGTTGTCGATGCCGGCATAGCCGGAGCCGAGCGAGCGCTTGACGAACAGGCAGGTGCGCGCCTTGTCGACGTCGAGGATCGGCATGCCGTAGATCGGCGAGGACTTGTCGTCACGGGCCGAAGGGTTGGTGACGTCGTTGGCGCCGATGACATAGGCGACATCGGCCTGCGCGAATTCGGAGTTGATGTCCTCGAGCTCGAACACTTCGTCATAAGGCACGTTGGCTTCGGCCAGCAGCACGTTCATGTGGCCGGGCATGCGGCCGGCGACGGGGTGTATGGCGTATTTGACGTCGACGCCGTTGGCCTTGAGCTTGTCGGCCATTTCGCGCAGCGCATGCTGCGCCTGGGCAACCGCCATGCCGTAGCCAGGCACGATGATGACCTTCTGCGCGTTCATCATCAGGTAGGCGGCGTCGTCGGCCGAGCCCTGCTTGACCGTGCGCTCGATGCCGTCGTCCGCCGCAGCAGCAGTCTCGCCACCGAAGCCGCCGAGGATGACCGAGATGAAGCTGCGGTTCATGCCCTTGCACATGATGTAGGACAGGATCGCGCCGGACGAGCCGACCAGCGCGCCGGTGATGATCAGCGCCAGATTGCCGAGAGTGAAGCCGAGTGCAGCCGCTGCCCACCCGGAATAGGAATTGAGCATCGAGACGACGACCGGCATGTCGGCGCCACCGATCGGGATGATCAGCAGGATGCCGAGCACCAGCGAGGCGGCGACGATCAGCCAGAACACCAGTTTGGACTCGGTGCCGACCAGCAGAACGATCAGCACGATGAGCGCGATACCAAGGGCTGCGTTGATGAAGTGGCGGCCGCCGATCATGATCGGCTTGCCGGACATGCGGCCGTCGAGCTTGAGGAAGGCGATGACCGAGCCGGTGAAGGTGATGGCGCCGATGGCGACGCCAAGGCTCATCTCGATCAGCGCCTGGGCATGGATGTCGCCCGCCGTGCCGATGCCAAAACTCTCCGGCGCGTAGATGGCCGCGGCCGCGACCATGACGGCGGCAAGGCCGACGAGGCTGTGGAAGGCAGCAACCAGTTGCGGCATCGAGGTCATGGCGATGCGGCGCGCTGTGACGGCGCCGACGCTACCGCCAATGGCGAGGCCAAGCACGATCAAGCCGTAGCGGCCGGCCGACGGGACAAACGGAATCGCCAGCGCTAGCGTGGTGGCGATGGCGATACCCATGCCGATCATGCCGTACATATTGCCCTGGCGGCTGGTGGTCGGATGCGACAGGCCGCGCAGCGCCATGATGAACAGGACGCCGGAGACCAGATAGAGGAAGGACGCGAAGTTGGCGTTCATGGCGCTCTACTTGTCCTTCTTCTTGTACATGGCCAGCATGCGCTGGGTGACCAGGAAGCCGCCGAAGATGTTGACCGAGACCAACATCAGCGCCACGAAGCCGAAGCCTGCGGCGACACCGGAAGCCGCGATACCGACCGCAAGCAGCGCGCCGACGACGATGACCGAGGAGATGGCGTTGGTGACCGCCATCAGCGGCGTGTGCAGTGCCGGCGTCACCGACCAGACAACGTAGTAGCCGACGAAGATCGCCAGGATGAAGATGGCGAAACGGAACACGAAGGGATCGATGGCGCCGCCGGAGAGCGCGTGCGCGGCGTCACCCGCCGCATCGGCACCACCTGGAGCGTTGGCCAGGTTCTGCACCGCAAGCCTGACGGCGGCACTTGCCTGGTCGAGCTGGTCGAGGGCTTTCTGCAGGGTCTGATCCATCACGCTGTGCCTTTCGACTTGGACGCGGGCGACTTGGATGCGGCAGTTTTCTTTGCCGCTGCCTTTTAGGCGCGGCAGGCGCGGAAGCATCGGCGACCATGGTCGTGGCCGGGATCGCCGCGGGTTCGACATGCGGCTGCTGGTCGACCTTGGCGAAGGCCGGATGAACGACCTTGCCGCCATCGGTCAGCATCGTCGCCTTGACCAGATCGTCATCGCGGTTGATGGCAAGCGTCTTGGTCGTCTTGTCGACCAGCGTCTCGAGGAAAGCGAACAGGTTCCTGGCATAGAGTAGCGAGGCGGATGCGGCGACGCGGCCGGGCACATTGAGGTGGCCGACGATCTTGACGTTGTTTGCCGTGGTGACGACCTTGCCGGCTTCAGCGCCCTCGACATTGCCGCCGCGCTCGACTGCCAGATCGACGAGCACCGAGCCCGGCTTCATCGAGGCGACCATCGCCGCCGACACCAGCTTCGGCGCCGGGCGGCCGGGGATCAGCGCCGTGGTGATGACGATGTCCTGCTTGGCGATGTGCTCGGCGGTGAGCGCCGCCTGCTTGGCCTGGTATTCCTTCGACATTTCCTTGGCGTAGCCGCCGGCTGTCTCGGCGGCCTTGAACTCGTCGTCCTCGACGGCCAGGAATTTTGCGCCGAGCGAGGCGACCTGTTCCTTGGCGGCGGGGCGCACGTCGGTGGCGGTGACGACCGCGCCGAGGCGGCGCGCCGTGGCGATCGCCTGCAGGCCGGCGACGCCGACACCCATGATGAAGACCTTCGCCGCCGGCACCGTGCCGGCCGCCGTCATCATCATCGGCAAGGCGCGATCATACTCCGAAGCGCCGTCGATAACCGCCTGATAGCCGGCAAGGTTGGCCTGCGAGGACAAGACGTCCATCGACTGCGCGCGGGTGATGCGCGGCATGAATTCCATCGAGAACGCAGTCACCCCGGCTTTGGCCAGAGCCGCTACTGCGGCATCGTTGCCGTAGGGATCCATGATGGCGATCACCGCCGCGCCGGATTTGTAGCTCTTCAGCTCGGCGTCCGTCGGCCGGCGAACCTTCAGCACGACATCGGCCCTGGCGACATCGGAAGCCTTGCCGATGGCAGCACCTGCCTTGGCGAACTCTTCGTCCGGGATGCGCGACCTTGTGCCGGCACCGGTTTCGACAATCACATCGAGGCCCAGCCCCGCCAGCCGCTTGACCGTATCGGGCGAGGCCGCGACCCGCGGCTCGTTCGCATCAAGCTCACGAGGGATGAAAACCGTCTGTCCCACCGCATGATCCTTTCGGCTGGAACCTGTTTGCGCAAAGTGTCGGCCGGAATATCCGGCAACGTCAATGGCAACGGGGTTTTGGAAGGTCTATCGCAGAATGAAGGCGCCGACGGCCAGTATCAGGACGAACAGGATAAGCGCCGAGAAGAAACCGGCCGCAAAGAAGCCGAAAGCCATCGCGATGAGCAACGCGCCGCAGAAAAGCGATCCGTATTTGGCCAGCGCGAGAAAGCCCGCATAGGTGCGGTCATGTTCGGCATAGTCCATCTTCGCGCCCAGTTCGACAGGACCGGTCGGCGAGTGATCAGCCATAGGAATACCCCTTCGAAGACATCTTTCAGGCACATACCGAAAAGCCGGGCCGAGAGCAATGGCGCTATTGCCGCATTGGGGCCGACAACTGCCTCAAGGGAAAATTGAAACTGCCGGCCGATCCCTTGCATGATAGGAGCCCTGCCGTGGCCGTCCACCCGCATCATGTGAACCTCGTTGAACCTGCTGTGAGAATTTGGCGGTTCTGGACGTTGTCGCGAGGGACTATCGTCGCCGCATGAACGGCGGGTTGAAGCGCAATGATCATACCCACACAGACATTTGACTGGAGCGGCACGACCATCGCGTGGGGAACCGCCGGCTCAGGCCCGCCGATCGTGCTCGTGCACGGTACGCCGTTCTCCTCGCATGTCTGGCATCGCGTCGCACCGGAACTGGCGCGCGACCATACGCTGTATTTCTACGATCTTCCCGGATATGGGCGATCCGACAAACGGGAAGGCCGGGACGTTTCGCTGGGCATCCAGAACAAGGCGCTGGCGGCGATGCTGGCCTTCTGGAAACTCGACCGGCCCAAGATCATCGCCCATGATTTCGGCGGCGCCACGGCGTTGCGCGCGCATCTGATCGACGGTTGCGACTATGACAGGCTGCTGCTGATCGACCCTGTGGCGGTGCGGCCGTGGGGTTCGCCCTTTGTCCAGCATGTCCGTCAGCATGAGGCCGCCTTCGTCGGCATGCCGGACTACATACAGGTTGCGATCCTGAAAGCGTATATCTCGGGCGCCGCGGCCAAATCTTTGTCCGACAGCGATCTGGAACCCTATATCACGCCATGGACCGGACCCGTTGGCCAGCCGGCTTTCTATCGGCAGATCGCCCAGATGGATCAGCGTTTCACCGACGAGGTCGAACCGCTCTACGGCAAATTCCGCTGCCCAGTCGCGCTGCTGTGGGGAGAGGAAGACCGCTGGATACCGCCGCAAAGCGGCCAAAGCTCGCGGCCATGCTGCCGAATTGCGGCCTGACGCTTATTCCGGGCTCCGGCCATCTGATGCAGGAAGACGCGCCGGAGGCGATCGTCGCCGCGGCGCTGCGCTTCTTCGCCGGCTGACAGTCAATGCTGACGCAATTCCCAAGGGAAAGCGCTATGCGGTTTTCCCGGGAAAACCGCTTCACACTTTTCCTGGGATTGCTCCGGCTTCAGCCGGCAAGATGCGGGAAAAGCCCGAGCAGTCCAACGACGATCAGATAGAGCGCGACGATATAGTTCAGCAGTCGTGGCATGACGAGGATCAGCACGCCGGCGATCAGCGAGATAAGCGGCGTCAGCGCGAGCTGGGAAATATGCATGTCGGGGTCCTTCTGGCAGATCCGATGGGATGACAAAGGCAGAGCGGAGGCGCGCCGCCGTCATCAGAACGCGGATCTGGCCGGAAGGCTCCAGACGCCTTGCAAAAATAGGGGCGCCTACGCGGCGGCGCGATAATATTTCGCTGTCGGCACGATGGACAAGGGTGTCAGTCGATTGATGGCCGGATTGCCAAACATCAGCCGCTGTTCCATGGGCGTCGACCTGAAGAACGGGAACCGTTCGAGTGTCTGGTGCATATTTTCGCCGGCAGGGATTTCGAACAGGGCGATCCGGGTAAGAACGCCGGGAAATTCCTTAGCCTCGGTCCGCTGTATGGCATTGAAATAACGTGAATAAAAATTGGAATGCTCGACCTTGACCGGTGTCAGCACCGAGTTCTGGCCAAAATAGAGCGAGGCCACCATGGCAAGCCTGAGTGTCAGGAACGGCAGCACTCCGGGCGCCGGCGCGCTGTCGGGATCGGTTGCAAACCGGGTTCCGTCGATAAAGGTTTCTCCGCGGGCAAGTCGCTCGAGCAATATTTCCGGATAGGCATCGACGGAGGGCGAATTCGGGTGCTCGCTGGAAATGTAGTGGAAGCGGATCGTGCTGACCAATTCGCCGTAGAAATAGACCCCGAACCGGTAGGAATTGGGCAGATTGTCCCAGCGATCCTCGAACATCCCGCTGGCGATTGGGCCGCACATGCCCGAGCGCAGATAGGATTTGTAGCGAAGCCGGTAAATCGCCTCCAAATCCTCGCCTCCGGTAATGAGGCGATAATCGACATGCTCCAGCAATTGCATCATCGATCGGTTCAGCACCGAATCCCCGGCTGCCCTGACCACGCCAGACGCATCCCTTGCAGGCCTTGCAGCTTCCATTATCTGTCCTCGAAATTCCGCCTGCGGATAGGCTATTCGAGTCAAAATGAGACACAAGCTGAAATTTAGATGTTGTTGATTTACCTTATGTTAACCTTAACGGCTGAACACTTATCTTAGAATGCCCTAATGAACAATGCGCCGGAGAAGGATGGGGTCATGGCCTCCGGGACATTGCACCTCCATCGACAACCAGGTGCGTGAGCTAGGCTATATCAGGCTGAGGATCATCTTGGCGCCCGCGCCTGGCAGTGCTTGAAATCACGGCACTAATTGGGCTGTCCGTTTGCCGGTGGGACGCAGGTCAGCGGCGAATGGCCAGGTGACATTCGACATGGTCTCGATACCCGACGCACTGAGCGCGGCACCGAACAGGAAGCCTTGCACGAGATCGGGTTTGACCTGCAAGGCCAGGATCTTGAGCTGCTCAAAGGTCTCGACGCCTTCGACGGTCACGGACAGTCCCAGTGGCCGCGACAGGTTGACGATGCCCTTGAGCAGTTCCAACGAACGCGGATTCTGGGTGACATCTATCAGGAACGAGCGGTCGATCTTGATCTTGTCGAGCGGCAGCTTGTGCAGGTAGCTCAGGCTCGAATAACCGGTGCCGAAATCGTCAAGCGCGATGCGAACGCCAATCTGCTTCAACTCCTCGATGTACTGCCGCGTCAACGACTTGTCGTCGAGCAGCGCGGTTTCAGTGACCTCGATCTCCAGCCTGCCGGCGGCGAGACCGGAACTGGCCAGCGCATCGCGAACCTTCTGGATGACGTCGCGATTGCGGAAATCCTTGGCTGACAGGTTGACCGAGACACTGGTCTGATCCGGCCATTTGGCGCATTCGGTGCAGGCTGCCTGCAACACGAAGGTGCTGATCTCGGAAATGATGCCCATTTCCTCGGCGAGCGGAATGAAGATGCCGGGCGAAATCGGCCCGAGATCGGGATGATCCCAACGGCACAGCGCCTCGCAGCTGGCGATGCGCATGGTCCTCATCGACACGATAGGCTGATAGACGACCCGCAGGCTCTTGCTTTCCACCGCGCTGCGCAGATCCGCCTTCATCAGCTGGCGGTTGCGGAACGCCGCGTCCATTGCCGCCTCGAACAGCCGCCAGCCGTTCTTGCCAAGCTCCTTGGCCTTGTAAAGCGCCAGATCCGCCTTGACGATCATGGCGTCGACATCGCTGTCCTTGACCCGTGCCAATACCGCGCCGCCGCTGGCCTGGATGCGCAGCCCATGGCCGGCGACGTCCACCTCGCCCTGCAATGCCGCAAAGATCTCGTCGATCTGCGCGGTCAGATCGCTTTCATCCTCGATGCGGTCGAAGAAGACCATGAATTCGTCGCCGCCGAAACGGCTGACGGTGATGCCTTGCCCCGCAACGCCGGCGAGACGCTCGGCAACCGCGTAGATCAACCCGTCGCCGATCGGATGCCCGAGCGTGTCGTTGACGCTCTTGAAATCATCGAGGTCGAGCACGGCCAGACCGCAGAGACGGTCGCGGTCTCCGGACGCCATCGCCTCGCCGACGAGTTCATGGAAATAGGCGCGATTGGGCAGGCCGGTGAGATTGTCGTAGCGCGCCATGAAGCGGATCTTGTCTTCCGCCTCGACACGCGCCGTCACGTCCTCGAAGGTAATGACCCCCAACTCCTGGCTGCCTTCGCGGGCCGAGAATTCATAGTGCTGGCCGTTGGCGAGGGACACGAGCACCTTGCGGTCGCGGCCCTCGCGCAGGGCGCGTGTCAGCTGGGCCTCGATATAGCGGCAATCCTTCGGCGCCAGCATGCCGCCGGCGACACCACGCATCAAAAGACCGTGGATCGATCGCCCGAGCAGCGCATCCCCGGACTTGAGCGACATCAGATGGGCGGCTTCGGCATTGGCGACCGCCACGCGGCCGTTGGGGCCGAGCATGACAAGGCCGTGCGACATGGTGTTGAGAGCGCGATCGAACCTGTGCGCCAGCTTCCTCGCTTCCTTGTGGCCGATGACCGCCGAGAAAAGCACGTCGCGGACGTGGTCGGCGCTGTTGATCGTGATGAACGTCAGCGGGATGATCATCAAGCCCAGAACGACCGAAGGGACATCCATGCGCAGCAGGAGTGCAAGTGCTGCCGGGCCAATGAAGGTCACGGAGAAAATCCGCACCATGAGCGGAGACCCGTAGTTCCGGCCAACAACCGTCACCAAGGTTGCGATGGCCAGCGACGTCGCGGCCAGTTCGGCAAAGGGATCGGGATAAACATAGATCGATATGAAGCACAGCGCGCCCAACCCGAGGCCCTGCAGGCTGCCCTTGAGGATGTAGTTGCGCTCCCAGCGCTGCGCCTCTTGGACATTGGCTATTACACCGCCCGCCTTTCGGAAGTCACGAATGCCGAAGTAGCGGAAAAGGCTGATGGACAGCAGAGTAAAAGAGAAAGCCAGGAACAATGGATTGTGCGTGCGGAAGTAGATCATGAATCCGAGGATCCAGTAGCAGACGCCGCCAATCACCAGCATGTGGGCGTTGTCGAACAACGACCGCACAAACTGGATGTAAACATCCGCCGGGATGTTTTCGGTCTTTGTTCTGCCCATGTCGTCGGCCCAACGCTAGGCCTCGTCATCCCACATCCGCCTTAAGAAAGGCTTAGAACAGTGGTTTCGGCTCGGTTGCCGAAGGCGCGCAAAGGCAGGACAGGCCCGGAAATCAAGCTTCAGGTAAACAAGGCCTTCACTCAGCGGCCTGAAGTGCCGGCCCCGCCGGAGCGTTTGCGAGGCGCTGGAGCAATCGGGAGCGCTCGCCCGCGGCCTTTTCAGCACTGGCCTGCCGGACATGGCCATAACCACGGATGAGCGCGGGGACCGAGACGAGAGCGACCGCCGCATCGGCCTTATCAGGCGTCAGCGAGTTGGCGACGAGCTCAAGATCCGCCTCATATTGTGCCAAAAGCTGCCGTTCCCTGCGCCGTTCGGCGGTGTAGCCGAACAGGTCGAAAGCAGTGCCGCGCAGGCCCTTCAGCGCCGCCAGCAGGCGAAAACCCTTCATCATCCAGGGCCCGAAGCTCGATTTCCGAGGGCTTCCGTCATTGCCGCGACGTCCCATGATCGGCGGCGCGAGGTGGAATTCGAGTTTCTCGTAGCTCTGGAACTGCTTGCCCAGCTCGGCGGCGAAGGAGCCGTCGGTATAGAGCCGCGCCACCTCGTATTCGTCCTTGATCGCCATCAGCTTGAACAGGTTCCTGGCCGCCGCCTCGGTCACGGCGGTCGAGCCGGGCACGGCCTTGGCTTCCGCGGCGCGCAGCAGCGCCAGCCTGTCGGCATAGCGCTTGCCGTAGGCGGCGTTCTGGTAGGCAGTCAGGAAGGCGACACGGCGGGCAATGATCTCGTCCAGCGTCTGCGCGACCGGGGCGGTTTGTCCCGCCTTGCCCGGCTGGGCGACGAGGCCGCGCACGAAATCCGGCTGGTGTGCCGCCCGGCGGCCCCAACGGAAGGCGGCGATGTTCATCGCCACCGCTTCGCCGTTCAATTCGATAGCCTTTTCAACAGCTTCCGCCGACAGCGGCAGGCCGCCATGCTGGAACGCAAAGCCGAGCATGAACATATTGGCGCCGAGCGAATTGCCGAACAGCGCGGTGGCGGTGCGGGTGGCATCGAAGAAATGCGCCTTGTCGTCGCCGGCGGCGGTGCGGATCGCCTTCTTCAGGCGTTCGATCGGCAACGAGAAATCCGCTGACCGGGCAAACTCGCCGGGCATGATCTCGGCGGTGTTGGCGAGGAAGATGGTGTGGCCCTCGCGCACCGCCGTCAGCACCTTCTTGGCGCCCGACACGACGAGGTCGCAGCCAAGCACGAGATCGGCCTTCCCCGCCGAAACACGGATGGCGTGGATGTCGTCCGGCGTGCGGGCAATGCGGACATGGGTGAACACCGAGCCGCCCTTCTGGGCAAGGCCAGCCATGTCGATCATGCCGCAGCCCTTGTCCTCGAGATGGGCCGCCATGCCGAGCACGGCGCCGACGGTGACGACGCCGGTGCCGCCGACACCATCAATGATCGCCGCCCAGCCTTGCTCGCCCAGCGGGAATTCGGCAGGCGTCGGCACCCCGTCGAGCGGATCGGTCTTGCCGGCCAGGCCTTCAGCCTTGCGGATCTTGGCGCCGTGCACGGTGACGAAGGACGGGCAGAAGCCGTTGACGCAGGAGAAATCCTTGTTGCAGCTCGACTGGTCGATCTTGCGCTTGCGGCCGAATTCGGTCTCGACCGGCTGGATGGAGACGCAGTTCGACTGCACGCCGCAATCGCCGCAGCCTTCGCAGACCAGTTCGTTGATGAAGACGCGCTTGTCGGGATCGGGAAAGGTGCCGCGCTTGCGGCGCCGGCGTTTTTCGGCGGCGCAGGTCTGGTCGTAGAGCAGGACCGAGACGCCCTTGACGTCGCGCAGCTCGCGCTGGACGAGATCGAGGTCGTCGCGGTGATGGATGGTGGCCCCGGCCGGAAATTCGGCCTTCCCGGCATATTTGTCCGGTTCGTCGGTGACGATGGCGATGCGGTCGACGCCCTCGGCCCGCACCTGCCTGGCGATCATATCCACCGTCAGGCCGCCCTCATGCGGCTGGCCGCCGGTCATCGCCACCGCGTCGTTGTAGAGGATCTTGTAGGTGATGTTGGCATCACTCGACAGGGCGAAGCGGATCGCCAGCGTGCCGGAATGGTTGTAGGTGCCGTCACCGAGATTCTGGAAGATGTGGCCGCGTTTCGAGAACGGCGCCTGGCCGACCCATTGCGCGCCTTCGCCGCCCATGGCGGTGAAGCCCAGCGTGTTGCGGTCCATCCAAAGCGCCATGAAATGGCAGCCGATGCCGGCGGCGGCGATGGAGCCATCCGGCACCTTGGTCGAGGAATTGTGCGGGCAACCCGAACAGAAGAAGGGCGTGCGCGAACCGATGTCGGTGGCGTCCGCCAGCATCGCCTGAAACTGGCGCAGCTTGCCTACCCGCGCCGAAATCTCCTCTGACGGACCGATGGTTTTGACGATCCTCTCGCCAAGGGCAATGGCGATCTCGTTGGGGTCGAGCGCACCCTTGGCAGGGAATAGCCAGTCGCCGCGCTCGTCCTTCTTGCCGACGATGACCGGCTGCATGGCGGTGCCGTAGAGGCTTTCGCGCAGTTGCACCTCGATCAGCGAGCGTTTCTCCTCGACGACGACGATGGTGTCGAGGCCGCGGGCAAAGTCGGCGATGTGATGCAGGTCGAGCGGCCAGGGGCAGCCGACCTTGAACAGCCGCACGCCGATGCGGTTGGCGGCCGCCTCGTCGATGCCGATATCCTCCAGCGCCTGGCGGACATCGAGATAGCTCTTGCCCAAGGTGATGATGCCGAGCTTCGGGCTGCGGCCGCCGGAATAGACGATATGGTTCAGCCCGTTGGCATGGATGAAGGCTGAGGCCGCCGCACGCTTGTACTCATGCAGCCGCTCCTCCTGGCCCAGCATGTCGATCTCGTGGCGGATGTTGAGGCCGCCCGGCGGCATGTCGAACTCCGGCACGACGATGTTGAGCCGTTCGAGCGAGGCATCGACCGAGGCCGTCGATTCGATGTTGTCCTTGACGCATTTGATCGCCGCCCAGGTGCCGGCGAAACGCGACATGGCAAAGCCGTAGAGGCCGTAGTCGATGATCTCCTGGACGCCGGCCGGGTTGAGGATCGGCACCATGGTGTCGACGAACAGGAACTCGGTGGCATGTGCGTTGGTCGAGGATTCGGCCATATGGTCGTCACCCATCAGGGCGAGCACACCGCCGTGCTTGGACGAGCCGGCGAGATTGGCGTGGCGGAAGACGTCGCCTGAACGATCGACGCCCGGACCCTTGCCGTACCAGACCGAAAAGACACCGTCATGGGTGCCCTCACCCAGCAATTCCGTCTGCTGCGACCCCCAGCAAGCGGTGGCGGCAAGCTCCTCGTTGAGGCCGGGCTGGAAGACGATGTCGGCTCCGGCAAGCTGCTTCTTCGCCTTCCACAGCTGCATGTCGAGGCCGCCGAGCGGCGAGCCGCGATAGCCGGAGACGAAACCGGCCGTGTTCAGACCAACACGGCGGTCGCGCTCGCGCTGCATCAGGAGCATGCGGATGACCGCCTGCGCGCCGGACAGGAAGATGCGCTCCTTTCCGAGGTCGAACTTGTCGTCGAGCGCGACATCATGCAGCGTCATCAGGCATTTCCTCTGCGGAGGCCGCGCGGGGGCAGGCAGCCAACGTCGGAGTCGGATGACGCATCCTTTCTCCCCTTGCAAGGCAGGTCAAACAAAATCGCAGGTGCCAGGCAACGCGAAACGAACAGTCCGCCGCCATTCCCGAACCGGTACGAAACCGACTTGCGCACGTTGCCCGACGCACGAAAATTTCAGCAGTTGCCGCTGCGCCCTAGATGGCTTTCGAGCAATCCGGCTTCGGCTCACCCGGCAACTTGCCGTCGGGATGGCCGACCAGGTCGGGATTGGCCGTGTAGAGCTGGTCGATGACCAGCGGCCGGTCGGGCAACACCGACTGATCCTCCGTCGACATCAATGTGGTGTCGATCTTCTGCAGGACCGCACCGTCGGAGCCCTTGATGCTGATGGCGATCGCATAGGGTTTGTTCTTGACGATGCAGGTCAGCGCCGGGCTTTCCAGGGTCACCTTGTCGAGTTTCGGCCAGACCTTCTGCTCGACCACCAGCGGCGCGCCGCCAGCGGGATCCTGGAAGCTGGCGACTGCGACCTGGCCCTCTCCCATCGGCTGCAAGGGCCGCAATGTCACGACATAGGTTGCCCTGGCGAGACGGTAGTTGAAGACGAATATCTTGCCGGAGATTTCGAACAGCCTGCCTTCGCTTTCCTTGCCGGTGTCGCGGCAGGCGCCGAGCGCAGCGGCAGCAATCAATGCGGCGCCGACAACGATCGGACGGGAAAACCTTTTAAGCATCTTTGACCTCATTGGCCGCCAAGCGGCGGCGGCGATAGTGACGACTTGCCTTCTGACGGTTGCCGCACACCGCCATGTCGCACCAAAGGCGGCTGGAATTGCGGCTCCTGTCGACGAACAGCCAGGTGCAGTTGGGACAGATCCTGAGCTTTGCGACGGTGTCGTCGCGCAGCAATGACAGGGCCGAAACCGCCAGCGCCGCCTCGAAGGCGATCGGTGTCGCCGGGTTCCCGAACGGCCTTCCCGCCGCACCGATCTCGGTCCGGCTGCCGGCCAGGCCCTCGGCACAGGCGCGCAGGAACTCGGGCAGGTCAGCGGTGGCGACCGCGCCTTTCGACACCGCGCCGCGAAACAGCCGGTCGGTCGTCTCGCGGATCGACAGCACGACGGGCGCGATTGCCGTGGGCGAGGATACCACCAGCCGCCTGTCGCCGAGCTCGGCGGCGCGAAAGCCGGTGGCCGCATCGGCGAAGCGGGCAATCTCGGCCGGATCATCGAAGCGGTCGAAGGTTTTCTCCGGATCGCCGCGCAGCACGACGGTGTTGGCCGTGTCGAGCGCAAGCATACCGCCGGTGAAGCGGTGTGGGGTCCAGGATACCGTCATGCCAGAAATCTAACCGATAAATCGCATTTGACAAGTTAGATTCGGCAATGCAAACCTTCACATGGGCGCGGTCACCGCAGCCTTTGTCTTGCGCATGTCGTTGTCCCAAAGCCGCCGCGCTGTTTTGATCGACATGCTCCTGGGGTTTTGCATGCTCTATTTCTTCCAGCAGGTGCTGAACGGGCTGCATTCGGGCGCGCTCTATGCGTTGCTCGCCTTCGGCTACGTGCTGACCAACGGCATCCTGCACCGCACCAACCTCGCCTATGGCGCGCTGTTCGCCTTCTGCGGCCAGGTCATGATCCTGAGCGTCGCCTTCGGCTACCAGGTGCTGTGGCTGACGCTGTTGGCGTCGGTGCTGTTCGGCGTCGTCGCGGCATTGCTCTATGCCGCGCTGATCAGCCATGTCCTGTCGCGCAGCGTCTTCGAACCGTTGGCCGACCGCACGCCCAATGCCATCGTGGTGACGACGCTGGGCATCCTGATCGTCCTGTCGGAATCAAGCCGCATCGCGGCCGATACCCATGATCTGTGGCTGCCGCCAATGCTTGCCCAACCCATCGTCTTCGCTGAAGGCGCCGGCTTCAAAGCGACGCTGACACTGATCCAGGTGCTCGACTGCGCGGTGGTGCTGGCGGCAGTCGCACTCGCCACCCGGGGGTTTGCCCGCTCGAACTTCGGCCGGTCCTGGCGCGCTGTTTCCGACGACCCACGAGCCGCGGCACTGTGCGGCGTCGATGTGCGCCGCGTGTTCCGGCATGCCGTGCTGCTCGGTGGCTTCTGCGCCGCCCTGGCCGGTGTCATGGCCAGCCTCTACTATGGCAATGTCAGCTTCGGTTCCGGCCTCGTCTACGGCCTGAAGATCCTGTTCGTGACGGCGGTCGGCGGCTATCTCTCGCCGCCACGGGCGGCCCTGGGTGCCGCCGCCTTCGGCATGGCCGAATCGCTGTGGGCCGGCTATTTCCCGGTCGAATGGCGCGATGCCTGGATGTACCTGTTCCTGGTGGCCATGCTGATCCTGATCGGCGCCGGCCGCGATACCGGCAAGGTCGTCTGAACCATCAGACTTTGGTTGCATGACGTGGGGACAGACCGCCCTTGTCCGGCCCCGCCCTTCATCCAACACCGATTTGCTGCTCCCGCCCGTGTTGACCCGTCCGGCCACGCGCGGCATACCGTTGGGCCACGCGGCGTGACGGCAGGGGGAGCCGGTGCACCGCCGATACAAGGGAGGACTGCATGGAAGGGCCGCTCGCTCTGTCGCGGGGTATCGACCGCGTCAACGAATTCATCGGCAAATCGGTATCCTGGCTGATCCTGCTGGCGGTTTTGGTGAGCGCCGGCAATGCCGTCATCCGCAAGATCTTCGACATTTCGTCGAATGCGTGGCTGGAGCTGCAATGGTATCTGTTCGGAGCCGCCTTCATGCTGGCCGCCGCCTACACGCTGAAGCAGAACGAGCATATTCGCATCGACATCGTCTACGGCCTGTTCTCACGCCGCGTGCAGCACTGGATCGACCTTCTCGGCCATGTCCTGTTCCTGATGCCGTTCGTGACGCTGATGGTGTTCTACTTCGTTCCCTACGTGTCCCTGTCGTTCCGCAGCGGCGAGATGTCCAACAATTCAGGCGGGCTGATCATCTGGCCGGCCAAAGCCATCCTGCTGGTCGGCTTTTTCCTGCTGGCGCTGCAGGGCATCTCCGAAATCATCAAGAAGATCGCCATCATGCGCGGCGACATGGACGACCCCAATCCGTTCGTGTCGGCACACGAGCAAGCCGAACTCGAAGCCAAGGCACTGGCCGACGAGGTGCGCTCATGATGGAGTTCATCGCCCAGAACATGGCGCCAATCATGTTCGCCTCGCTGATCATCTTCCTGCTGATCGGCTACCCCGTGGCCTTCTCGCTGGCCGCCAACGGCTTGATGTTCTTCTTCATCGGCGTGCTCCTCTCGCCCTATTCTGGTGGATCGATCAACCTCGCCTGGCCGCTTCTGCACGCACTGCCGGATAATTTCTACGGCAGCAGGGTGATGTCGAACGACACGCTGCTGGCCATTCCGTTCTTCACCTTCATGGGCATCGTGCTCGAACGATCGGGGATGGCTGAGGACCTGCTCGACACGATCGGCCAGCTGTTCGGGCCGATTCGCGGCGGCCTCGCCTACGCAGTGATCTTCGTCGGCGCGCTGCTGGCGGCGACCACCGGCGTGGTGGCTGCATCGGTCATCGCCATGGGGCTGATCTCGCTGCCGATCATGCTGCGCTACGGCTACGACCGCCGGCTGGCGTCCGGCGTCATCGCCGCCTCCGGTACGCTTGCCCAGATCATCCCGCCCTCGCTGGTGCTGATCGTGCTCGCCGACCAGCTTGGCCGCTCGGTCGGCGATATGTATGCCGGCGCACTGATCCCGGGCCTCGTGCTCACCGGTCTCTACGCGCTTTACATTCTCATTGTGTCGATCTTCCGGCCGAAAATGGTGCCGGCGCTGCCGCTCGAGGCACGCACGCTCGGCCACGGCGTTCTGTCGCTGCTGGTGGCATTGCTGGTCGCAGTAGCGGTTTCCTACGCAGCGTATCGCTATCTCGCGCCAACCCATGGCGACAATGCCGACATTCTCGGTGCCGCTGTAGGGGTGCTCTTCATCTACATCGTAGCGATTGCCGACAAACGCCTGAACTTCAACATGATGTCCAGGCTGGCGCAGCAGGTGGTCATCGTGCTGATCCCGCCGCTGGCACTGATCTTCCTGGTGCTTGGCACCATCTTCCTCGGCATCGCCACCCCGACCGAGGGCGGCGCCATGGGCTCCGTCGGCGCATTGATCATGGCGGCGGCAAAAGGCCGGCTGTCGCTGGACGTGATCAAGCAGGCACTGACCTCAACGACACGGCTGTCGTCCTTCGTGCTGTTCATCCTGATCGGCGCGCGGGTGTTCTCGCTCACCTTCTACGGTGTCAACGGCCACATCTGGGTCGAGCATTTGCTGACCTCGCTGCCGGGCGGCGAAGTCGGCTTCCTGATCGGCGTCAACATCCTCGTCTTCTTCCTGGCCTTCTTCCTCGACTTCTTCGAACTGGCCTTCATCATCGTGCCGCTGCTGGCGCCGGCAGCCGACAAGCTCGGCATCGACCTGATCTGGTTCGGCGTGCTGCTCGGCGTCAACATGCAGACCAGCTTCATGCACCCGCCCTTCGGCTTCGCGCTGTTCTACCTGCGTTCGGTGGCCGCCCGCGTGCCCTATCTCGACCGCCTCACCGGCAAGCAGATCGCGCCGGTGACGACCGGGCAGATCTATCGGGGGGCGGTGCCGTTCGTCCTGATCCAGGTGGTAATGATCGGACTGACCATCGCCTTCCCGCAAATGGTGATGCGCTATAAGGGCACAGTGATTGATCCGGGCACGATCGACTACAAGGTGCCGGAAGTGCCCGGCCTGTCGCCGCTCGGTACTCCGCCGGCTGGTGGCACAGTTCCTGCCAATGGTGGTGGCGCACCGGCAGCGCCCGGCACGCCGGACCTGTCGCAACCGCCGAGTTTCGGCGATTCGCCGCCGGCCAAGCCGGCGACACCGACGCCGGACCTTTCGCAGCCGCCGAGCTTCAACTGATGGGGGCAACGCCATGAAGGCAGTGCGGCTGGAGGCGGTGGGCAGCATTGCGCTGCGCGAGGTCGACAAACCTGTCCCCGGCCCGGACGAGATTCTGGTGCGTATCGAGGCCTGCGGTGTCTGCGGCACCGACCGCCACCTTTTCCATGGTGAATTCCCCTGCCGGCCACCAGTGACGCCCGGGCATGAGTTTTCGGGCATTATCGAGGCGATCGGCAACGCCGTCTCCGGCTTTGCCGTCGGCGACCGTGTCACCGGCGATCCCAACATCGCCTGCGGGCGATGTCCGCATTGCCATGCCGGCCGGGTCAATCTCTGCCGCAATCTCAATGCCATCGGCATCCATCGCGACGGCGGCTTTGCCGACTATGTCGTTCTGCCGCACAAGCAGGCCTTCATCCTGCCCGCGGACTTGCCGGCGACGCATGGCGCATTCTGCGAGCCGCTTGGCTGCTGCCTGCATGGCGTCGATCTGGCCGAGATCAGGCCTGGCAGTTCGGTGGTCGTGCTGGGCGGCGGCGTGATCGGCCTGCTTACGGTACAATTGGCGCGGCTGGCCGGCGCCACCACCATCATCCTGTCGACCAGGCAGGCTTCGCGGCGCGCGCTTGCAGAGGCGCTCGGCGCGACCGTGACGGTCGATCCCACCGCCGGCGATGTCATCGATGCCATCGCCGGACCGGCGGGCTTGATGCCGGGCGGTGCCGACGTGGTGTTCGAATGCGCCGGCGTGGCCGAGACCGTCGAGCAGTCGATGCGGCTGGCAAGGGCCGGCGGCACGGTCGTTATCGTCGGCGTGACGCCGCAAGGCTTGAAGGCGGAATTCGAGCCCTTCGACCTGTTGTTTAGGGAATTGAAGGTGGTTGGCTCGTTCCTCAATCCCTACACGCATCGCCGCGCCGCCGAACTTATCGCGTCGGGCACGATCGAGATCGACCGGCTGATCTCCAGGCAGGTGCCGCTCGAAGATGCGGCTGATGTGATCGCCAATCCGCCGGCGTCCGGCGAGGTCAAGGTGCTGGTGGTGCCAAGCCGGGCCTGAGTCAAAGGCCAATCGCGCCGGGGCCGCTTGCCGCCACCCCGCCGATCGGCTATTCAAGCCGCGCCGAAAAAGACATGACCGGTTCGGTAGTCCGGTCTCTTCTGTTTTTCGAGCATGATCTCTGGACAAACGGAAGCCGTTTGTCCGTGAAACCGGACGCCACTTTTCGGGATCATGCTCGGCGGGGGCCTGTTCGCCGCATGAACGTGCGGGAGAACCCGCGGCCGGCAAGCGAGGCGAAAGCCCGCGGGCCGGTTGGGTCATGTCCGGATTTCCTGATGCCACGGTCCCGCCGGTTCTCGGTCTGCAGTCAAGCCTGTCCGCGTTTCAACCGTGACAGGACCAAGACCATGAAACTGAACCACCTCAACCTCATCACATCAGAAGTCGCGGCTCTTGCCGGCTTCTTCACCAGCTATTTCGGCTTCGAACTCGTCGCCATGCGCGGCAGACAAGCCTTCGCGATCCTGCGCGGAGCCGACGGCTTTGCCCTCAACCTGATGACGCCAGGCAAGGGAGAACCCGCCGCTTACCCTGACGGCTTTCACGTCGGCTTCTTGGTCGACAGCCCAGACCTGGTGCACGCCAAGCAGGCCGAACTGACCGCGGCAGGCTTCACGCCGGGCAAGGTCGAGGACCTGACACGCGGCGGCTTCAACTCAAAGACCTTCTATTGCATTGCTCCGGGCGGAATTCTGGTCGAGGTCGGTTGCTCGCCGACCTGAAAAAGAAAGACCCCTGGCGTGTCGCCCGGGGTCTTTCTTGCGATGGGATGGTTTTTACAGCTTGCCGTTGCGCTGTTGGACCATCATGAAGGTGTCGTAATTGTACTCGGCCACCTGTGCCCAGAGATAGTGCTCCTTGCGGAAGCCCTTGATCGATTCCCAGATCTTCTTGAACGGCGCGTTGGAGGCTTCCATCTCGGCATAGACTTCGTTGGCCTTTTCGAAGCAGGCGGCCATGATGTCCTGGCTGAACGGACGCAGTTTGGCGCCGCCGGCGACCAGCCGCTTCACCGCCGCTGGGTTCACATAGTCGTATTTCTGCAGCATGTCGGCATCGGCGGCCTGCGCGGCGGTGCGCAGCAGCGATTTGTAAGCCGGCGAAAGCTCGTCGTATTTCGCCTTGTTGAACATCAAATGGACGGTCGGGCCGCCTTCCCACCAGCCGGGATAGTAGTAATAGGGCGCGACCTTGTAGAAGCCGAGCTTCTCGTCGTCATAGGGGCCGACCCATTCGGCGGCGTCGATCGTGCCTTTTTCCAGCGCCGGATAAATGTCGCCGCCGGCGATCTGCTGCGGCACGACGCCGAGCTTCTGCACCACCTTGCCGGCAAAGCCGCCAATGCGCATCTTGAGGCCGGAGAGATCGGCGACCGTGTTGATCTCCTTGCGGAACCAGCCGCCCATCTGCACGCCGGTGTTGCCGCCGGGCAGGCCGAAAAGACCTTGCGTGGCAAGAAACTCGTTGAACAGATCAATGCCGCCGCCATGGTAGTGCCAGGCATTCATGCCGCGCGCGTTGAGCGAAAAGGGAACCGCAGCACCCAGCGCCCATGTCGGATCCTTGCCCCAGTAATAATATGCCACCGTATGGCAGGCCTCGACCGTGCCGGCCGTGGTGGCGTCCGCGGCCTGCAGGCCGGGCACGAGTTCGCCGGCGGCAAAGACCTGGATCTGGAAATTGCCGTCGGTGGCTTCCGACAGCATCTTGGAGAACACTTCGGCACCGCCATAGATGGTGTCGAGCGATTTCGGGAAGGACGACGCCAGCCGCCATGTCACCTTGGGATTGGATTGGGCGATTGCCGGAGCGGCGAGCGTTGCCGCCGCTGCGGCGGCGCCGACGCCGGTCACGCCGGCCTTGCGAATGAATGAACGACGATCCATGCAATTCCTCCCTTTTGGATCAACAGACCGATTTTCGGGAAATCCTCGGCTCCCCGCATCGGTTGGCCGAAACAATACACGGGCAAGAGGTCTAGTCCAGCACGGCGGCCGGATTTGGTAACCAAGCCATGCGACCCTGCAACTATAGTCTAACAGGGGATTTCGTGGCCTATGCGACACGCTGAAACTTGGCATGGAAAAATGCCTGGAGATCGCCTATTTTGAAGGCAGGACATCCTTTGCCCGATGGAAAACAGACCCAAAATGCACCAACCGCTCGTCGCCATATCAACCGACGTCCGTCAGTTCGACAACTACACCTGGCATGCCGCCCCGCAGCAATATCTGGAAGCAGCGATCACCGGCGCCGGCGTGTTCCCGCTGCTGGTGCCATCGTTCGGCGACAGGCTCGACTTCGACGAACTTCTGTCCTCGGTCGACGGTGTCATGGTCACCGGGTCGAAATCCAACGTGCATCCCTCGCTCTATGGTGGCGATGCCAGCGAAGCCAACGGTCCCTATGACCCGGCGCGTGACGCCACGACGCTGCCGCTGATCCGCCGGGCGATCGAACGCGGCGTGCCGCTGCTCGCCATTTGCCGTGGTATCCAGGAGCTGAACGTCGCGCTTGGCGGCACGCTGGGCACCGAGATCCAGGAGCGCGAGGGTTCGCTCGACCACCGCGCACCGGTGAGCGACCAGCAGGACGAACGCTTCGCCATCCACCAGACGATTTCGATCAAGCCAGGCAGCTGCCTGGCCGGCGTGTTCGGTGCCGGTGACATCAAGGTCAATTCCTTGCATCGCCAGGCGATCGACCGGCTGGGGTCGAAGCTCGAGATCGAGGCAGTTGCCACGGACGGCACGGTCGAAGCGGTTTCGGTCAAGGGCGCCCGCGCCTTTGCCGTCGGCGTTCAGTGGCATCCGGAATACTGGGTCAAATCGGACAGCAACTCGGTCAAGATTTTTCGCGCCTTCGGCGATGCCGTGCGCCTGCACGCGGTGGCAAAGGCTGGCTCGCGGGCTGCTGCGGAATAGTCAGTCGTCAGTCTTCCGATCGCTCGCCAGTGACAGCAACGGCGTGGCCGGGGCGTAGGACTCGTAGCCATCTCCGTCGGCAACGCTGAAGGTGACAATCGGATCGACGCCGTTGGTGCTGAAGGCGACGGTGCCGTCATTCTGTTCACGCCAAAACTTTGCCCGTTCTATGCCAGGCAGCAGGCGACGGCATGTCGGAGCAACGGTAAGCAGGGACAAGCCATCCGAAATTTCGGCCCCGCGGCTGACCGCGCAGGCTGCCTCATCGCCATTGGCGACCAGCCTGTAGGTGTTGGACGGCGCGGCCTCATTGGCAACGCTTTCCCCATTGCCGTCATGAAACAGTTGAACGCCGCCAAACAGGGCGGCGGCTGCGATCAATGCGGAAAGCACTTTCATCATTCTTCATCCATGCACTCGGACAGGATGAAGAATGATTTCAAAGGGTTAAGCTGGCGTTAATAAATGTGGCAAACTGCCACTCAGCCGGGCGCTTTCACATGCGCCGTCTCCGGCACCGGTGTCAGCGGCCGACGCCCGCTGAACCACGACACCAGATTGTCGACGCAGAGATCGGCCATGGCGCGGCGCGTGTGCTCCGAGGCCGAGCCGACATGCGGCAACAGCGACGTGTTGGGCGCATCGAGCAGCGCCTTGGGCACGTTCGGTTCGTCGGCGAAGACATCGAGCCCGGCGGCGGCGATGGTGCCGTCGGCAAGCGCTGCCGCCAGTGCGGCCTCGTCGACCGTGCTGCCGCGGCCGATATGACGAAGACGCCGTTGGCGCCGAGCGCCGACAGGATCTCGGCATTGACCGCCTTCTGCGTCGAAGCCCCACCAGGCGCCACTGAAATCAGCGTATCGACCGCTTCGGCCAGGTCCTTCAGCGTCGGGTGGTACTGGTAGGAAAGGCCTTCGACGCGGCGCCGGTTGTGGTAGGCGACCGGCAGGCCGAACGCCTCAAGCCGCCGGGCAATGGCTTGCCCGATGCGGCCCATGCCGAAAATCCCGACGCGACGGGCGCGCAAGGTCAGCCGGCTCAGCGGATAGTTGCCCTTGCGCAGCCAGCTGCCGTCACGCAGCCAGTTTTCCGCGCGCGGCAGGTCACGGATCGTGTTGATCAGCAGCCCGATCGCGGTGTCGGCGACCTCCTCGGTCAGCACGTCGGGCGTGTTGGTGACCATAATGTTTTTCGCCGCCGCATGGCCGACATCGACAGAGTCATACCCGACGCCGAAGGAGGCGATGAGTTCGAGATTGGGCAAGGCATCCATCATCGCGGCGCTGATGCCGGCAAAGGAGGCAATGCCGCGCACCGTGCGGCGCATCTCGTCGGTGACCAGCACCGGATCGGCGCGTTCGATCCTGACCTGGTTGAAGGTCCGGTCGATACGCCTGACGGCATGGTCGCTGAAGTCGGCCGGCACCAGAATGGCGACGGCTTGCAGCTGTTCGGCCTTGGTCATGCACGCTCCACCGGCTTGCCGGTCGACTGGCGCACATGCAGTTCCGGCTTGATCAATTCCTGCGAGGGCCGCACCGTCTGCCCGTTGAGCTTGTCGAGCAGCGCGCTGGCGGCACGGCGGCCGACCTCGCGCTGGCCGTTCCAGACGGTGGTCAGCGCCGGCGTGGCGATCGCCGCCTCTTCGAGATCGTCATAGCCGGTGACGGAAATGTCGATGCCCGGCACCAGGCCGGCACGGGCAATGCCGTTCATCAGGCCGATGGCAACAAGGTCGTTCCAGCAACAGGCGGCGGTCGGCTTGTCCTTCAGCGCCAGGAACTGCCCGGCGGCCTCGAAGCCGGCCTGCTTGGTGCGCGGGCCGGCGATGCGCCAGGACGGCCTGACCTCCAGGCCGGCCGCCTCCATGGCATTGACATAGCCCTGATAGCGGTCGCGGCCAGTCGAGGTCTGGTCGGTGCCGCCGATCATGGCGATGCGCTTGTGGCCGAGAGAGATCAGATGGTTGGTGGCGAGGCCTGTTCCATAAGAGTCGTCGCCGCGAAACACCGGCACGTCGGCGCCCTCGACGGTCCGGGCGATCAGCACCGCCGGCAGGCCGTTTTCCTCGGCCATCAGAATGTCGGAAGCCGGGGTGCCGATGGCCGGCGACATGATGACGCCGTCGGCGCCGAGCTGAAGCAGCGTATCGATGAAGGTGCGCTGTTTTTCGAGCTGGTCGTAGTGGTTGGACAGGATGAAGGTCTGCCGGCTGCGGTCGAGCTCGCTCTCGATCGAACGCAGGATCTCGGCGAAGAACGGGTTCATGATGTCGTGCACGACGACACCGACAATGCCCGAACGCGAAGTGCGCAGGCTGGCGGCGCGGCGGTTGTAGATGTAGCCGATGGCGCGCGCATGTTCCTTGATGCGGTCGCGCGTCGAGCCCGCAACCAGCGGGCTGTCGCGCAGCGCCAGCGACACGGTGGCCGTGGACACGCCGAGTGCATCGGCGATCGTCGAAAGCTTGATTTTTTGTGCCAGCGCTTTGCGCTCCCCGAACGACCTGAATTCCGACCTAAACTGTTTAAAGGCGGCGTTATGCCACCGATCGGGGGCAAATCAAAGTTTTTTTGCCAGCGCCTCGGCCTCGACATCGGAGGCCGCGCGGCTCTGCAGCCGAAGCCGGTGCTCGCGGTGGACGATATAGAGGCCGCTGGCAACGATGATGGCGGCGCCGACCAGCGTCCAGCGGTCGGGGAACTGCTTGAAGACGATCCAGCCGGAAATGATCATCCACACCATCTGTGAATAGGGATAGGGCGCCAACGCCGTGGTCGTCGCCAGCCGATAGGCCTGCACCAGCAGCCAGTGCCCGACACCGCCGAACACGCCAAGCATGAGCAGCACGAACCAGTGCCAGCCATCATGCGGCAGCGAGAAGGAAAACGGCAGCATGGGCAAAAGCAGCACCACCGGCGCCAGCGCCGAGAACAGGATCAGGCTTTCCGACGTCTCGGTCGACGCCATGCGTCGTGTCATGATGACATAGAAACAGTTCGACAGCATCGAGCCGAGTGCGAAGAGATGCCCGATGCCGAAAACACCGACGCCTGGCCTTGTGATGATCAGAACCCCGACGAAGGCGGCCAAGATGGCCAGCCAGCGTCGCCAGCCAGCCCATTCGCCGAGCAGCGGGCCGGCAAGTGCCGTGATCACCATCGGTCCGAAGAAATAGATCGAGGTGGTCTCGGCCAGTTGCAGGGAGCGCAGGGCCAGGACGTTGCCCATGGTCGAGCCGAACAGGAACACACCGCGCAGCACATGCGCCGGCAGGTTGACCGGGCGAAACCGCACCGGCTGGCGCCAGCCGCGCAGCAGCGTGCCGACCAGCACGACATGCACGGCAAAGCGCACCCAGGCGACGATCAGCGCGGAAACGCCGGCGAGGACAAGATATTTGCTTGAGGTGTCGAGGAAGGTGAAGAAGACGTAGGTGGTCAGCATGCACAGGATCGCCACCGGCGGCGTCGCGCTTTCTAGATATTTTTGGGAAGCATTCACTTGCAGGCCGGGGAAAAGCTGGGCTGAAGCCCACCTTTGCGGGAATTGTCGCTTGCCGGCAAGCCAAAAGCGTCTGGCACAACAAGACGCGCCGGCAGGCTTAGCCAGCCCTCGTCTCGCATGATGGCCCAAACCGCTGCCCCCCGCTCGGGCCAAGCGTGAGAACAGGCTACATGCATTGTCTCTGCTGTTGATCGACGTCGTAAGCATGCTGCCTTGACGACATGCGGCTTTCCGCCTAGCTCTGACGCCATGATCGCAATGGCTTTGATCGTCGTAAGGGAGCGCATGGGCAGGATGGTGTAACCATCCGGCGGAAGCACCCATGCGCGGTAAGCAGGCTCCTGACGGGGCCTTTTTTTATGCCCTGAACTTGGGCCACCTCGTCAGACCCTCACTTCAATCCCACCGACACGGCGAGCGAGATCATGACAAGCGATACCCCCATCCGGAGTCCGGGCACAGGCATATCAGGCAGAGCGATGGTCTCCGAACCCGCTGCTCCACCCCGACTGATTACCCTTATCCTGCTTTCGGCTCTTGCCGTGTTGCCGGTGAACATGATTTTGCCGTCGCTGCCGAACATTGCCGCAACGTTCCAGGCTGATTTCGCATTGGTCAATCTGTCGGTTGCCGGCTTTGCGATCATCACCGCCGTCATCGAGGCGATTGGAGGCACACTGTCGGACCGATTTGGACGCAGGCCGGTCGTCTTGATATCTCTCTCGATCTTCGTCATCGCGTCCATCGGCTGCGCTCTGGCTCCCAATATCGGCATTTTCCTGCTGTTTCGCGCGATGCAGGCGTGCATCGGCCCCTGCTATTCCGTCGCTCTGGTCATCATCAAGGAGACATCGGATGAGCGCGAAACTGCCAGCAAATTTGGCTATCTCGCCATGGGGTGGGCACTCGCGCCCATGGTCGGTCCTCTGTTTGGCGGGTCACTGGACGAACTGTTCGGATGGCGGTCAAGCTTCGTTGTTTTCGCGATCCTCGGTATCGCCGCCTATGCCCTATCGATGCGCGAGATCAGAAGACCCCCATTGTCGAGAGCGCACAGGAACTACCTTGCCTCCTACAGGCTGCTCCTGAGTTCGACGCGGTTTTGGGCCTACACGCTGTGCATGGCCGCCTCGATGGGGGTGCTTTACGTATTCCTGGGCGGAGCCCCATTGGTCGTCGGTGACGCGCTCGGTGGATCAAGCGCGAAGCTCGGCTTCTACATGGGACTGGTCCCTACCGGCTTCATTCTCGGCAGCTATCTGGCCGGGCGTTACGCCTCGAAGACCTCGCTCGGCGCCGTACTTGTTTTTGCGCGCCTCCTGACCTGCGCCGGCCTGTTGGCCGGTCTGGTCCTGTCAAGCCTGGGCATCAGGCACGTCCTGGTCTTCTTTGCACCTTGCGTGTTCATCGGCATCGGTAATGGATTGACCATGCCTGCCGCCAACAGCGGCGCCTTGTCGGTACGACCGGATCTGGTTGGCACCGCCGCAGGACTGACCGCCGCAATGCGGATCGGCGGCGGGGCACTCATAGCCTCCATCGCCGGCCTGTTCCTGGCAGAGTCGATCCCGGCGCTGTTCGTCATGATGCTGATATCGGCGACACTCGCATTGTTGGCGGCGCTGTATGCCGCCCGTCTTGATCGGCGGCAGCCTGCCGACTGAGTATCCCTAGGCCTGCATTCGGGCGCCCTTGGTGATCTTGTCGACGAGCTTCTTCTCGGCACGCAGGGCGATGCCGACCACCTTGGCGTCATCTGGCGCGAACTCGGCGAAGACGGCGCGATTGGCGGCGTCGAAGCCGGTGGAAAACATCTCCTCGACATAGAGCGAGGTCGTCACGCCGCGCTCCAGCGCGCGCCGGTGGATGGTGGCGAGCGTCGCCTGGTCGGCCGAGAGTACGATGACCGGCTGGATCGACAGCGGATTGTAGAGATTGCCGGCGCGATCGCGGTAGGGCTCGCCGATGATGTCGGGAAACTGCGCGACGATGCCGCTGGTCAGGAAGGCAGTAACGTTGAGCTTCTGCCAGACGGGCAGATCTTCCCGCAGAACGATTGCAAATTTCGTATCGAACATGAGAAAATGGACCATTCGAGGTTGTGCCCCGATGTCGGGGCTGAAGGAGACGATGTCGCACGATCTAGGCAGCCAGGCCTTCGAGGGTCTTGGACGTTTGTGCGCCGATGCGGCTGAAAACTGCATCATCTCGGCTCCCGATCCTGCGGGCATGGAGCGGATCGAGGCGCGCTTCCACGGCAGCGCCTTCGATCTGCATCGCCACGATACCTATGCCATCGGGGTGACGCTGCAGGGCGTGCAGACCTTTCGCTATCGCGGCGCGACGCGGCTAAGCCTGCCCGGCCAGATCATCGTGCTGCATCCCGACGAATTGCATGATGGCGGCGCCGGCACCGAGGACGGGTTGCGCTACAGGATGCTCTATCTCGAGCCGTCGCTGATGCTGGACTGCCTTGGCGGCGCTTCGTTGCCCTTCGTCAGGGATGCCGTGGTGAGGGACGACGCTTTCTGCACCACGCTGCTTTCAGCGCTGGGGCCGCTGCAGCAGGAACTCGACGAACTGTTCGTCGACGACTTCCTGGCGCTGCTGATGCAAAGCTTGGCGCGGCATGCCGGCCAGCCGGCGAAGCCGATGGCCAGGACGGCATGGCGGGCGGCGGCGCTGGCGCGTGACTATCTGACAGAGAACGCAATGCGCCCCGTGCGCTCCGGCGAGCTGGAAGCCATCACCGGGCTTGACCGCTATGCCTTGTCGCGGCATTTCCGCGCTGCGTTCTCGACCAGCCCGCATCGTTTCCTGGTAATGCGCCGGCTTCAACGCGCGCGGCGGATGATCACCGCCGGCGAACCGCTGGCGCAGATCGCTGTCGAGGCCGGCTTCACCGACCAGAGCCACTTCAACAGGCAATTCAAGAAGGCGTTCGGCATGACGCCGGGACGCTGGTCGTCGCTGATCCATGGATCTGCCGCGGCTGCGGCCGCCTGATCGCCCTGATCGTTGCGATCAGTCGTCCGACTCGGCGTCGTCGTCCATCAACACCAGTTCCTCATTGGAGAGGTTGGCCTCGATGCGGGCGAGCAGCTTGAACAGCGCCTTCTGATCCTTCTTGTCGAGGCCCTTAAGCGCCTGCTTTTCGGTCTTCTTCACCGACTTCTCGATGGCGCGGATGGTTTCGCGGCCAGTCTCGGTGAGGAAGATATGCGCCTGGCGGGCATCGGACTCGGAGGCGCGCTTTTCCAGAAAACCCTGCGCCTGCAGCCGGTTGATGGTCTTGGTGATGGTCGGCGGGCGCACGCCGAGGCGACCGGCAAGATTGCCCGGTGTCTGGCCGTCCTCGCGATCGAGCGCCAGCATGATCTGGTCCTGGCCGGCATAGAAGCCGTGCGCCAGAAGCCGGGCCGCCAGCGCGGTTCTTGCCAGCCTTGCCGCCGAATGCAGCCGGCTCATTGTTGCAGTCTTGTCCGCCTTGGCCATGGTCATCCCTCTTCGGCCGTACCGGTGCGTGCAGCATAGACGCAGCCGGCCGGTTGGCAATCGACGATCGAAAAGATTCCGGCGCTCCAAACAGCTTTGCCGGCAAGCATTGTGGTGTCCGCCGTGGTGATGCCAGATGTTTATTTCAGTTAGATGACAAACGAGTTTCCGAAGCGCCGGATTCACAGCGACCTCGTCGCAGGCACGGTCTGACGATCGGCGGCCCCGGACAACACACTCTCTTTATCGTCTCGTCGCCGAAGAGGCGACCCTTCCCGCCGACGATAACCACAAGACAAGCCAAACCGGCCGCTTTGGACCATTGGTTTGCCCCGTGCAAAAGCCCGGCACACATCCTATATGGAGCCGACAATCCCTTTTCGCGGCCTGGATTTTCAAGGCCCGGTCATTTTCGAGGCAAGCCATGAGCGACGCACAGACGCAGATTCCCGTAACCGTTCTCACCGGCTATCTCGGTGCCGGCAAGACGACGCTGCTCAACCGCATCCTGTCCGAGAACCACGGCAAGCGTTACGCCGTCATCGTCAACGAATTCGGCGAAATCGGCATCGACAACGACCTGATCGTGGAATCCGACGAGGAAATCTACGAGATGAACAATGGCTGCGTCTGCTGCACGGTGCGCGGCGACCTGATCCGCGTCGTCGAAGGCCTGATGCGCCGGCCCGGCCGCTTCGACGCCATCGTCGTCGAAACCACCGGGCTCGCCGATCCGGTGCCGGTGGCGCAGACCTTCTTCATGGATGACGACGTGCGCTCCAAGACCAGGCTCGATGCGGTGGTGGCGCTGGTCGACGCCAAGCACCTGCCGCTCAGGCTCAAGGATTCCAAGGAAGCCGAAGACCAGATCGCCTTCGCCGACGTCGTCGTGCTCAACAAGACCGATCTGGTCACCCCCGAAGAGCTGGCCAAGGTCGAGGCGACGATCCGCGCCATCAATCCGGCGGCCAGGATCCACCGCACGACGCGCGCTGGTGTTGCCCTGTCTGAAGTGCTCGACCGCGGCGCCTTCGACCTGTCGCGGGCGCTGGAAAACGACCCGCATTTCCTCGAGGCACATGACGACCACGATCATCATGACCACGACCATGATGGCCACGACCACCATGAACATGACGGGCATGATCATCATCACCACGACCATGCGCATCCTTCCGACATCCATGACGTGACAGTGCAGTCGGTGTCGCTGCGCGGCGGCGAGATGGATTCGAAAAAATTCTTCCCGTGGATCGAGAAGATCACCCAGATGGAAGGCCCCAACATCCTGCGGCTGAAGGGCATCATCGCGCTCAAGGGCGACGATGAACGCTATGTCATCCAGGGCGTGCACATGATCATCGAGGGCGACCACCAGCGCGCCTGGAAGGACGGCGAGAAGCATGAGAGCCGGCTGGTGTTCATCGGCCGCGAACTCGACGCCGAGCGGCTGAAGAAGAGTTTCGACGCCTGCCAGGCGGCTTGATTTCCAAGCCTTATAACGCTAGCGCTGCCCCTTCTTCCTTCTCCCCTTGTGGGAGAAGGTGGCCTCGCGAAGCGAGGTCGGATGAGGGGTGTTCCAGCTTGGCAAGGACGGCGATCCGTCACGCACCCCTCATCCGTCTCGGCGCTGCACGCCGATCCACCTTCTCCCACAAGGGGAGAAGGTTGGCGCCACACCTGGCCGCGCTGGCTGCTTCCTGGGGATGGCGACGAATTTCACTGGAATGGTTCTGATGCCCACAGTCGCCCCCCTAGACCTTGAAGGCCATTGCGTCGCCGCCGTCTTCCTCGGTGACGTGCCGCATTTTGCGCTGGCCGACGGTGCTATCCATCGGCTCGACAATGGCCACAAGACGGTGCAGGCCAATGACGGACTGCTCGCGGCCTTCCATGATGCAGCCAATGACCGGCTGATCACTGGCGGCGAGGACGGCAAGGTGTTTGCCGTTAAGGCGGGCGGCGAAGTCGCCGATCTGGCGACAGCCGGCAAGAAATGGATCACCAGTGTCGCCGCGGGACCACAGGGCGCCATTGCCTATGCCACGGGCAAGACCGCCTTCGTACGCTTCGCCGATGGCAAGACCAGGGAATTTGTCCATCCGCGTTCGGTCGAGGGGCTGGCGTTTTCGCCCAAGGGCATGCGCTTCGGCGTTGCCCGTTACAATGGCGCGACGCTGCATTTCCCGGCCGCCGAGGGCAAGCCGGTGGAGCTCGAATGGGCCGGCGCCCACACCGGCATCACCTTTTCGCCGGACGGCGCCTTCCTCGTCACCACCATGCAGGAAAACGCGCTGCATGGCTGGAAGCTGGCGGACGGCAAGCACATGCGCATGACCGGCTATCCCGGCAAGGTCAAAAGCCTGTCATGGAGCGTCAAAGGCAAATGGCTGGCGAGTTCCGGCGCGCCGGCGGCGATCGTCTGGCCGTTTTCCGGCAAGGACGGCCCGATGGGCAAGGCGCCGCTGGAACTCGGCACGCGCGGCAACGCCATGGTGACGGCGGTCGCCTGCCACCCGAGCCAGGATGTCGTCGCCGTGGGTTACGACGACGGCATGGTTATGGCGGTGCGTTTTTCCGACGCCAAGGAAGTGCTGTTGCGCAGGCCGGGCAAGGGCGCCATCACCTCGATGATGTGGGACAAGGAAGAACGGCGTGTCGCCTTCGGCAGCGCCGCTGGCGACTGCGGCGTTATCGATATTACGGCGTAGCTTCAAGATCGCCGATCACTCGGCGCCGCACGACACCTTGCCGGTCAACTCCGCCGGCTTGCCGTCCTTGTCCGTGTCGGCGGCATTGTCATAGACGGCAAGCTTGTACTGCCCGTCATAGACGCCTTCGTCGCTGGCCTTGGTCAGGATCGTCAGTTCGACTGAATTGAAGGTGTTTGCCGCCTCGTACTCGCGGTAGATGTTCAGCCGCAGCTCCTTGTCGTCCAGCCAGTACTGGGTCAGGTTGGAATCCTCGAACACCGTCTTGCGCAATCCGTCGCCAGCCGGCCTTGCCTTGATTTCGAGATCGCCGCGAAAGTTGAAGGTCGGTCCGCCCATGCCTCTGGTGACGCCGGCGCCGACGTCGAATGTCACCGCCGTATCGTCGACATTGCACCAGATGCCGCCCGAGGCGAAGGCCGTGCTGGCCGACGCCAGAAGCACTGCCGAACAGATGATTGTCCGCATTTTTGTCCCCCCACCTCAATTCCCGCTCATATTGGCGCCGACTTCGGCAGCACGGTCAAGCGCCGCCCGCAAAGGCTGAGCCAATGCAGGGCAGATGCGCGGCCAATTGCGGTTGCGGACATGGATTGGCTAAGAGGGACCAGTCCAGAGGGGTTTTCATGCACAGCAGCGACAGTTCAAAGACCATCGGCGGCATCAGCCGTGACCGCATCGTAGAATTGCGCGAGACCGAGGGTGCGGCTTTCCGCGCAGCACGGCCGCTATCACAGGCCAAGGTCGGCAACGGCCTGCCGGGCTTCTTCGGCGGCGTGCCGATGCACTGGATGAACGACTGGCCGACGCCGTTTCCAATCCTGGTCGACAGCGCCAGAGGCGCTGCGATCACCGACATCGACGGCAACAAGCTCGACGATTTCTGCCTTGGCGACACCGGCTCGATGTTCGGCCATTCGCCGCCGCCGGTGGCGCGCGCCATTCGCCGCCAGGCCGGACGCGGCCTGACCTATATGCTGCCTTCCGAAGACGCGCTTGCCATCGGGCCGTTGCTGCAACAACGTTTCGGCCTGCCGTTCTGGCAGATCGCGACGACGGCGACCGACGCCAACCGCTTTGCGTTGCGCGTCGCCCGTGCCGTTACAGGGCGGGAAAAAATCCTCGTCTTCAACGGCTGCTATCACGGCTCTGTCGACGAGACGATGGTGCGGCTGATCGACGGCAAGCCCGTCAACCGGCCGGGACTGGCGGGCGAATTCCGCGACCTGACCCGCACGGCCAAGGTGATCGAGTTCAACGACGTTGCCGCGCTGGAAGCCGCGCTCAAGGACAGGGATGTGGCCTGCGTCATCGCCGAGCCGGTGCTGACCAATTCCTGCATGGTGCTGGCCGACCCGGGCTTCCATGACGCGCTGCGAAAGTTGACGCGCGAAGCCGGCACGCTGCTCCTGATCGACGAGACGCACACGATCTCGACCGGTCCCGGCGGCTACACCAGGAAATATGGGCTCGAGCCGGACTTGTTCGTGCTGGGCAAGCCGATCGCTGGCGGCGTGCCGGCAAGTGTCTGGGGCATGAGTGATGAGGTCGCTTCGCGCTATGCCGACTACAACAGGACCAAGGAGCCTGGCTATTCCGGCATGGGCACGACGCTGTCGGCCAATCCGCTGCAATTCGCGACCATGCGCGCCACGCTCGAAGAAGTGATGACGCCTGAGAATTATGGCCGCATGGACCATCTGGCGCGGCGTCTCGATGCCGGGCTGACCGGCGTGATCGACCGCTATCGTCTGCCCTGGCACGTCGCCCGTGTCGGCGCCCGCGTCGAATTCATCTGCGCGCCCGGCCCGTTGCGCAATGGCGCGGAGGCAGAAGGCGCGCATGCACCCGAATTGGAAGCCGCCATCCATGTCGCGCTGGTCAATCGCGGCGTGCTGATTGCGCCCTTCCACAACATGATGCTGATCTCGCCGGCGACGTCAGGTGCCCAGGTCAACCGGCTGATCAGCGCCTTCGCCGCGGTTGCGGCAAAGCTTACGGCATGAGACAAGCGGCCATGGACAATGCCATTGTGACCTCACCTTCGGGGTCCTCGCCCACCGAAGCGCAAGCCTTTCTCGACGCCCATCCCGAGATCGAGGCCTTCGATATCGTGCTGACCGACGCCAATGGCGTCGGCCGCGGCAAGATCGTGCGCCGGCATGAGCTGAAAAGCATTTTCGAGGGCGGCCGGCATATGCCGATCTCGATCCTCGGCCTCGATATCACCGGCGAGGATGTGCACGAGACCGGGCTGATCTGGACGACCGGCGACGGCGACCTCAGGGCATGGCCGATCCCCGGCACGCTGGTGCCGCTCTACGGCACCAACCCGCCGCGCGGCCAGGTGCTGATGGCGATGTATCACCTCGATGGCCAGCCGATGTCGTCGGATCCGCGGCTGGCGCTGGCCCGGCAGGTCGATATATTGGCGGCCAAGGGGCTTTACCCGGCCGGCGCCTTCGAATTGGAATTTTTCCTGCTGGCCAATGAGCGCGATGCCGAGGGCAAGGTGCAGCCGGCGCGCGCAGTGCTTGACGGCCGTGTCTCGGGCAAGACCGAAGTCTATTCCGTCGACCATCTGCATGGCATGGAGCCGCTGTTTTCCGACATCTACGCCGCAGCCAAGGCGCAAGGCATTCCGGCCGAGACGGTGATTTCCGAATATGCGCCCGGCCAATACGAATTGACGCTGAACTACCGCAAGGATGTGATGCGGGCGGCCGACGACCTCGTCATGCTGAAGCGGCTGGTGCGGGCACAGGCGCGCCGCCATGGCGTGACCGCCTGTTTCATGGCCAAGCCGATCGAGAAATATGCCGGCTCGGGCATGCATTTCCACGTCTCGCTGCAGGACAGGGCCGGCCGCAACGCCTTTGCCGAGGCCGGCGGCGAGAGCTGGTCGCTGCCCTTGCTGCAAGGTCTCGGCGGCCTGATCCAGACGATGGCGGAATCGATGCTGGTGTTTGCGCCGCATGCCAATTCCTGGCGGCGCTTCGTCTCACAATCCTACGCGCCGGTGGCGCCGACCTGGGGCGTCAACAACCGTTCGGTGGCGCTGCGCGTGCCAGCCGGCGACGCCAAGAACCGGCGCATCGAACACCGGCCGTCGGGCGTCGATGCCAATCCCTATCTGATCGCCGCGACGGTGCTCGCCGGCATCATCAAAGGCCTCGACGAGGGGCTCGATCCTGGCCCCGAAACGACCGGCAACGGCTATGAGGCTGCCGTCACGCGTACGACGATGCCGGCCGATTGGCGCGCGGCGATCGAAGCGGCCAAGGCATCGAGCTTCCTGAAAGGCGCGCTTGGCGAGGACCTGCACCGGACCTTCGTGGCGATCAAACAGTCCGAATATCTGCGCGTGGCACGCACGGTCAGCGAACTGGATTATCATCTCTACCTGCACGAGGTGTGACGCCTTGATGCTGGGCGGCGATCACTTTTTAGCCGCCTGCCTCAAATGAGGTAGCCTCCCGCCTCTCTAGAACATATCATGAACGGATGAGCGCTCTCACCATCCGTGAAAAGCTGGCGATCCTGTCCGACGCCGCCAAATATGACGCCTCCTGCGCCTCATCTGGTTCGACGCAAAAAGATTCGCTGAAATCCGGCGGCATCGGTTCTACCGAAGGCATGGGCATCTGCCATTCCTATGCACCGGACGGCCGCTGCATCTCGCTTTTGAAAATCCTGCTCACCAATTTCTGCATCTACGACTGCAGCTATTGCATCAACCGCTCCTCCTCGAATGTGCGCCGTGCCCGCTTCAGCATCGACGAGGTGGTGAAGCTGACGATGGATTTCTACCGGCGCAACTACATCGAGGGCCTGTTCCTGTCCTCGGGCGTCATCCGTTCGCCCGACGAGACCATGGGCGAGATGGTCGAGGTGGCGCGACGGCTGCGGCTGGAGGAGAAATTCTCCGGCTATATCCATCTGAAAACCATCCCGGAAAGTTCGGCGGAATTGGTCGAGCAGGCCGGTCTCTACGCCGACCGGCTGTCGATCAATGTCGAGCTGCCGACCGACGAGGGCGTCAAGAAATTGGCGCCGGAAAAGAAGCCCGAAACAATCCGCCTTTCCATGGCCAGGCTGCGCCAGAAGATGGAGGAAAAAGCCGAGCCGACGCTGAGGACCAAGAAGCGCGAACGCTTTGCGCCCGGTGGCCAGTCGACGCAGATGATCGTCGGCGCGGACAAGACATCCGACGACGGCATCTTGCACACCAGCGCCCGGCTTTATGGCAGCTACCATCTGCGACGCGTCTATTATTCGGCTTTCAGCCCGATCCCGGATTCGTCATCGTCCCTGCCGCTGCAGAAGCCGCCGCTGATGCGCGAACACCGGCTTTATCAGGCGGACTGGTTGATGCGGTTTTACGGCTTCTCACAGCCGGAAATCCTGGCCGGCAGCAGCGATGGCATGCTCGACCTTGCCATCGATCCCAAGCTCGCCTGGGCGCTGCGCAACAGGGGACAGTTTCCCGTCGACATCAACCGCGCCGACCGCGAATCCCTGCTGCGCGTGCCTGGTCTCGGCACCAAGGTGGTGGCGAAAATCCTGGAGACACGCCACCACCGGCGGCTGCGGCTTGAAGATGTCGGGCGGATTTGCCAGTCGATCGCCAAGCTCAGGCCGTTCATCATCGCCGAAGGCTGGTCGCCCGGAACACTCACCGACAAGCAGGGCTTGCGCGACAAGATCGTGCCCTCCTGCGAACAGCTGTCGCTGTTTTGACCATGCAACCGGCTGAGCTTAATCTTGCCCGGTACAGTGTGCGGCTCGAGAGCGAGACCGACTTTTCGGGCTGGCGCGACGCGGCACGGCGACTGGCGCTGAACGAGGTCAGGCCCGAAGACATCAGCTGGCACGTCGCGGCCGGCTCCGACCAATCGCCTGACGATTTGCCGGCCGTGCCTGCGGGGGCGCAACTCGTGGTGCCGCGCGACTTTATCGAGCACGCTGGAACCGCCTTCTGCCATTCCGACCCCAGCCGGTTCGCCTTTCTCTATCGGTTGCTGTGGCGGCTGCGCAGCGAGCCCAAGCTGCTGGCGATTGCGTCGGATCCCGACACCAGACGGCTCGAGGCGATGGAAAAGGCGGTGCGGCGCGACAGCCACAAGATGCATGCCTTCGTGCGCTTCCGGAAGATCAGTGACGGCACCGATGAGCGTTATGTTGCCTGGTTCGAACCGGATCATTTCATCGTCGAGCGCAACGCGGATTTCTTCATCAGGCGCTTCACCGGCATGCGCTGGACGATCCTGACGCCGCACACCTCCGCCGACTGGGACGGCGAAAAGCTGGCGATCGGGCCGGGCGCCGCCAAGGCCGATGCCCCTGATCAGGACGACACCGAGGCGCTGTGGCGCACCTATTTCGAAAACATTTTCAACCCGGCACGGCTGAAGGTGAAAACCATGCAAAAGGAGATGCCGAAGAAATATTGGCGGAACCTTCCCGAGGCCTCGCTAATTCCAGAGTTGATCGCAGGAGCTGACAAGGCCGCCAAGGATATGATTGCGAGGATGCCGACGACGCCGGCGCCCCACCACGCCAAGGTTCAGGCCAGACATTGGCCGAAGCAGCCGGCCAAGTCGCCGCAAGATGCCGACGCCGGCACGATTTCCGAATTGCGCGAGGCGGCGAAAGGCTGCCGCCGCTGCCCGCTGTGGCGTGATGCGACGCAGACCGTGTTCGGCGAGGGACCTGACAATGCCAAGGTGATCTTCGTCGGCGAACAGCCGGGCGATCAGGAGGATCTCACCGGCAAACCTTTTGTCGGCCCGGCAGGCAAGGTGTTCGACGCTATCCTCGATGACGCCGGCGTGGACCGGCAGAAGGTCTACGTCACCAATGCGGTCAAGCACTTCAAGTTCGAGCCGCGCGGCAAACGCCGCATCCATTCCAAGCCGAATGCCGGCGAGGTCCAGGCCTGCCGCTGGTGGATCGACCGGGAGTTCGCGTTGATCAAGCCGGACCTTGCGGTGGCGCTCGGCGCAACGGCGGCACTGTCGCTGCTGGGCAAGGCGATCCCGGTGACGAAAATGCGCGGCCAGGTGATCGAGCGCGAGGATGGACTGAGGGTTTTCATCACCATCCACCCGTCATTTATCCTGCGCATTCAGGAGCCTGCGGAGAAGGAAGCCGAGCGCGAGCGCTTTTTGCAGGATATGAAGCAGATAAGGCGACTGATGGCTGCTTGATCGGACGTCGGTCGGCGCTGCCCCTCATTGTCCTGCCGGACGTTCGTCACTCGAAAAGCCAAGCAATTGGCTTTTCGTCCGCTGCGCGGATCGCTCCTCAACTCCCCGTATAGTGACGGGGAGAAGACGCTGTCATCAGCGCTTTCGCCAACCACCAACGTTGCAAGAAGGGCGCGAAGACGCGGCTAGCTCCCTTCTCCCCGTCACTATACGGGAGAAGGTGCCGGCAGGCGGATGAAGGGCAGAGCGAACGTTTGCGTTAAGAGCGTTGCACGCGCTCTAACGAATGAGGATCGCCCTCAAATCATTCACATTCGTGCCCGTAGGTCCTGGCACAAACAGGTCGCCGACTGCGTCAAACGCCGTCCAGGCATTGTTGCCCGCCAGCAGGGCCTTGGCGTCGACGCCGGCCGCCCTCATGCGCGACACGGTCGAGCCATCGGCGAAGGCGCCGGCATTGTTTTCCGAACCGTCGATGCCGTCGGTATCGGCTGCCAGCGCATGGATATTTTCGGCACCGTTGATGCCGATGGCGAAGGCGAGCAGGAATTCGGAGTTGCGGCCGCCCTTGCCTTTTGCGCGCAAGGTCACGGTGGTTTCGCCGCCGGAGAGGACCAGCACCGGCTTTTGAAACGGCCGGTCACGCGTGGCGACTTCGCGCGCGATTGCGGCATGGACGCCGCCGACCTCGCGCGCTTCTCCTTCAATGGCATCGGAGAGGATGACGGCCTCTATCCCCTGCCTCTTCGCTTCCGCCGCTGCTGCTTCCAGCGACACACCGGCCGAGGCGATCAGATGCACCTCGTTGCGCGAAAAGCGCTGATCGTCGGGATCTGGGGCATCGGCGGCCGGCGAATTGATATGCGCCATCACCGAGGCTGGCAGTTTCATTCCGTAGGCTGATATCGAGGCCAGCGCGTCTTCACGGCTGCCGGTATCGGGGACCGTTGGCCCGGAGGCGACAAGGGCCGGATTGTCGCCGGGAATGTCGGAGACCACCAACGACACGACCTTGGCCGGCCAGGCGGCGGCGGCCAGCCGGCCACCCTTGATGGTCGAGACATGCTTGCGAATGGTGTTCATCGCCGCGATCGGCGCGCCGGAGGCGAGCAGCGCCTCGTTGACGGCGATCTCGTCGGCCAGCGTCAGGCCGCCGGCCGGCGACGGCAGCAGCGCCGAGCCGCCGCCCGATATCAGCGCCACGACCAGATCGTCCGCCGTCAGACCCCGAACTTTTGCCAGCAGTCGCCGCGAGGCTTCCAAGCCGGCGGCATCCGGCACTGGATGCGCCGCCTCGATGATCTCGATGCGCTCGCATTTGGCGCCATAGCCGTAGCGGGTGACAACCAGCCCTTCGATCGGACCGTCCCAGACCTTCTCGAAGGCCGCAGCCATCTGCGCCGAGCCTTTGCCCGCGCCGATGACGATGGTGCGGCCTTTGGGTTTGGCCGGCAGATGGTCGCTGATGGTCCGCTGCGGATCGGCGGCGGCCACGGCGGCGTTGAAGATGGAGATGAGGAAAGCCTTCGGGTCGAGCACGGTCATTCAGCTTCCGACGACAGCGCCAGCCGACGCTTGTCGATGCTCAGATAATTGCAGAGCGCATCGACCACGACGCCATGATCCTCACGTTCCGGCAGGCCGGAAACGGCGATCACGCCAATAACGCCGGCGCCTTTGACAGTCACCGGAAAGCCACCGCCAGCGAGCACGTAGTCCGAGATGTCGAGGCCTTCGCCGATCTTGAAAGTGCGGTCGGGGCGCTGTTGTTCCAGCACCAGACGATAGGTACTTCTGAGATAGCGCCTGACGACATTGATCTTGCGCCGCGCCCAGTCGGGATTGGAGGCGTTCGAACCCGGCATCGCGGCATAGAACAGCGGCCGGTCCCACAGCCTGATATCGACGATAACAGGCAGGTTTTCGGCCAATGCGCGATCGCGGATGGCTGAGCCGATCTTGAAGGCAACGGCCTCGTCGAAGGTCGGAAAGACCAGCGTCTCCTCCTGTTTCCGGATCAGAGCGATGTCGTCCGCAACGGCCATTTTCTTTCTCCGAAAATCGTCACACGTCGTTTGTACGACAAGGACTGCCGGGTCAAGCTCCCGTCGAGACCGCCCCCTCATCCAGGCGCTTCAGCCCCCTCCTCTCCCCTCGGGGAGAGGTCGGATTGCCCCGAATTGCTCTTCGCAATTCGGTTGGCAATCCGGGTGAGGGGGTCTACCCGGCGATCATATCGCTCTTGGCGGCCCGCCCCGCGACGTAGACCTCGCGCACGGCGCGGTCATCGCCCAGCGTCTGCAAGAGAAACAATTCCTGCGCCAGCGTCTGCGCCGTTTCCATCCTGAGCCGCATCGCCGGCGTTGCCCTGGCATCGAGCACGACGATATCGGCGTCGGTGCCTTGCTCCAGCGTGCCGATCTTGTCGGCAACCGACAGTGCCTCGGCATTGCCACGCGTGATCTGCCAGAAGGACTGGAACGGGTTCAGTTTCTCGCCGTTCAGCGCGATCACCTTGTAGCCCTCATCCATGGTGCGCAGCATGGAATAGTTGGTGCCACCGCCGACATCGGTGGCGGCGGCGATCCTGAGCGGCTTGTCGCGGCGGCGAAAGCGCTGGTAGTCGAAAAGACCCGAGCCGAGGAACAGGTTCGAGGTCGGGCAGAACACCGCCACCGAGCCGCTGTCCGAAAGCGCGTCCGCCTCGCGCTCGGACAAATGGATGCAATGGCCGAACAGGCTCTTTTTTCCCAGCAGCCCGTAATGCTCATAGACGTCGGTGTAGTCGCGCGACCACGGGTAAAGCTGTTGCGTGAAGGCGATCTCGGCGTGGTTTTCCGAGAGATGCGTCTGCATGTGCAGGTCGGGATGCTCGCGGCACAGCGCGCCGGCCATCTCCATCTGCTCCGGCGACGAGGTAATGGCGAAGCGCGGCGTGATGGCATAAAGCTGGCGGCCCTTGCCGTGCCACTCCGCGATCAGCGCCTTGGTATCGTCATAGCCGGATTGCGGCGTGTCGAGCACACCTTCGGGGGCATTGCGGTCCATCATCACCTTGCCGGCGATGTTGAGCATGTTGCGGTCATGCGACTCGGCGAAAAGGCTTCGGCCGACGCCTTGTGCACCGAGCAGTAGGCGGTGACCGTCGTGGTGCCGTGCCGCACCATCTCGTCGAGGAAGAGCCGCGCGATGCGACGGCCATGCTGCGCGTTGGCGAACTTCGTCTCTTCAGGAAAGGTGTAGGTGTTCAGCCAGTCGAGCAGTTCGGCGCCGTAGGATGCAATGATCTGCATCTGCGGGAAATGGACGTGGGTATCGATGAAGCCCGGCAGCAGCAGGTGTGGCCGGTGATCGATCTTTTTTGTCCCCCCACCGGCCTGTTTCTCGATATCGCTATAAGCGCCCGATGCAACGATCCTGCCATCGCTGATCAGCAGGCCGCCATCCTCCTCGTAACGCCAGGCCGAATGGTCGTCGATGGTTTGCGGCCAGCGCACGAAGGACAGTGTGCGGCCGCGCAGAAGTGTCGAGGTCATGCTATTTCCCTGCGCCTTCGAACCAGGCCACCAGCAGTGCCCGCTCCTTGTCGGTGATTTGGCTGACGTTGGCGGGCGGCATGGCATGGCTGCGGCCGGCCTGCAGATAGATCTCGCGGGCGTGGTTGGCGATGTCCGCGTCGCTGTCCAACATCACCCCCTTGGGTGCGTGATAGATGCCCTCATAGACCGGTTCTGCCGCGTGGCACATGGAGCAGCGGCCGAGCACGGTGTCGCGCACGGCCGGGAAATGGGCGGAGGCGATGTAGATGTCCGCCGAGGCGGACGCCTTGGGCTCACCGGTCAGCACCTTGGGCACGGTCGACAGCCAGATGATGATGATGAACAGGACAAGGGCGCCGAGCCAGGTCCAGTGCGGGTTGCCGGCACGCTTGTGCACGGTGTTGAAATAGTGCCGGATCAAGACGCCGATGATGAACACCAGCGAGGCAATGACCCAATTGAACTGCGTGCCGAACGCCAAGGGATAGTGGTTCGACAGCATCAGGAACAGCACGGGCAGCGTCAGATAATTGTTGTGGAGCGAGCGCTGCTTGGCGATCTTGCCGTATTTCGGATCGGGTTTGCGGCCGGCGATCAGGTCGGCGACGACTATCTTCTGGTTGGGGATGATGACCATGAAGACATTGGCCGACATGATCGTGGCGGTGATGGCGCCGAGATGCAGGAAGGCGGCGCGGCCGGTGAACAGGTGCGTCAGCCCCCAGGCGATGAACACCAGCACGCCATAGAGTACCAGCATCAGGCCGGTGTCGCTTTTGCCAAGCGGCGAGCGGCAGAGCAGATCATAGACCACCCAGCCGACACCGATCGTCGCCATCGACAAAAGGATGCCGACCGGCACCGACATCGGCAGTACGTTGGGATCGATCAGAAACAGATCGGCGCCGGCATAGTAGACCACGCACAGCATGGCGAAGCCGGACAGCCACGTGGCGTAGGATTCCCATTTGAACCAGGTCAGGTGCTCCGGCATTTCGGCCGGCGCCACCAGATATTTCTGGATGTGGTAGAAGCCGCCGCCATGCACCTGCCATTCCTCGCCGAAGGCGCCGACGGGCATACCGGGACGCTGGCGCAGGCCAAGATCGAGCGCAACGAAATAGAACGACGAGCCGATCCAGGCGATGCCGGTGACGACGTGCAGCCAGCGCACGGCAAAACTCAGCCAGTCCCAGAAAATCGCGAAATCCATCATTGAAGTCGTCCCTGCCGATGACGCGACTTTACGGTGTCGCACGCAAACGGAAAGAGGCGAGGTGTACGATGACTTTCAAAAAAAAATGGAAAATACTAGGGTAGTCACACGCAGCAGGATGGGAGCCGCCCGAAGGCGGCCTCAGGAAAGCCACGGAACCGCATGGCCTATCTCGACAACATTGCCGTCTTCGTCCGTGTCGTCGAGCTTGGCAATCTGTCGGCGGCGGGCCGCGACATGCGCATTTCGCCGGCGGTCGCCTCCAACCGCATCAAGGAACTGGAAAAACATCTGGGCGTCAGGCTGTTCAACCGTACGACGCGGCAACTGATGCCGACCGAGCATGGCACGGTTTTCTACTCGGGTGCCAAGCAGGTGCTGGAGGCGATCACCGAGGCGGAAGCCGCGGTGTCCGCATTATCCGGCCAGCCGCGCGGAACCATTCGTGTGACCGCGCCTCTGGGACTCGGGCGCCGGCTGGTGGCCTCGGGCATTCCCGATTTCCACGACAAGTATCCTGATATCGAGGTGCGGCTGAGGCTCTCGGACCACAATGTCGACATCATGAAGGAAGGCATCGACGTCGCCTTCCGGCTCGGCATCATCGAGGATTCCAGCCTCAGGATGCGCGGCATCATGGAATGTGAGCGCGTGCTGGTGGCGGCGCCGAAATATCTGGAAGCGCGCGGCGAACCGACCGAGCCGCAGGAGCTGATCGACAAGAAGCACGACTGCCTGATGCTGCGCTATTCCGGTGCGCGCGAATATGTCTGGACGCTGCAAACGCCCGCAGGCCCGCAGAAATTCGAAGTGCATGGGCCCTATGACACCGACGATGGCGACGTCCTGACCGGCTGGGCGCTGTCCGGGCGCGGCATCATCAACAAGCCGCGCTTCGAGGTCGAGCCGTTCATCCGCGACCAGCGGCTCAAGGTGATCCTGGCCAGCACGCCGCCGACGCCGGTGCAGTTCGCCGCCGTCTATCCGCACAAGAAGCTGCAGGATCCCAAGGTGCGGCTGCTGCTCGACTTCATGGCCGAGCGCTGCCAGCGGCTGATCAAGGATCTGCTGGCCGGCAAGTGATGGCCCGCTGGTCCATTCAACGGGCTTGCCTTGCGCAGCGGCGAACTTAGGTTGGTGCGATGCATCTCGCCATTTCGCTCGACATCGCTGCCGCCGCCGGAGAGACCGTGCTGGACTTCGGCCAGGTCAGCAGCTTCGTGCGTAAGGCGGAAGCGGCGGGCGTGGACATGGTCATCATTTCCGACTCCGCCGATAAGCCATCGAGCAGCCCGTTTGAAGCGACAACGCTGCTGGCCGCTCTCGCGACAGTGACCGACAGGATCGGTCTCGTCGCCAGCGCCTCTACTCTCGCGCATCAGCCCTACAACCTCGCGCGCCGGTTTGCTTCGCTCGACATCGTCAGCCATGGCCGCATCGGCTGGAATGCGACGCTGAGGCAGAACCCTCGCGAAGCGACGAATTTCAGCCGACCCGAAGGTTTTTCCGACGATGATTTCCGCCGCCGTGCCAAGGAGTTCATCAACATCGTACGGGCGTTGTGGGTCGGCTGGGAACCCGACGCGCTGCTGTTCGACAAGGCAGCTGGCCGCTTCCACGATCCGGACAAGATGCACCCGCTGAACCACATCGGCGAATTCTTCTCGGTACGCGGGCCGCTCAATGTCGCACGGTCGCCGCAGGACAGGCCGGTGCTAATCATGTCCGGCCCGCCGGAGGCTGATATCGATTTCGCAAGCGGCGTCGCCGACGTTGTCCTTATCGAGGGACAGCCGCCTGAGACCTTTAAAGTTGCCGTTGGCGACCTGAAGCGCCGAGCCGCCGCGATCGGCCGCAAACCGGAGACAGTGAAGGTACTGGCAACGATGGGCCTGACATCCGAACCGGACGTCGACAGCCTCCAAACCTTGTTGGAATCGAGTGGCTGTGACGGCTTCAATTTTGTTTTGCCAGCTGATGTCCCGGGACTTCAGAGTTTTACCGACCGCGTTTTGCCAGAGCTCCGGCGCCATGGCATCGCCGGCCAGGGTCAGCAAGGCACAACGCTGCGCGCACATCTTGGGCTTGGCACCGGAGGCGCAAAATGAGCGCGCAGATGAAGCTCGGCGCCTTCCTTTGGGCGACCGGCCATCACATCGCCGCCTGGCGCCACACCAAGGCGCATGTAACCGCCGGCATCGACATCGACCATTACATCCAGCTGGCGCGCACGGCGGAAGCGGCGAAGTTCGATATGATCTTCTGCGAGGACGCCGCCGGTCTGCGCGAGGCCAATGTCGGCATCGCCAGTCAGACGTCGCGTTCGATCGGCTTCGAGCCGATCAGCCTGCTTTCGGCGTTGGCGGTCCAGACCAGCCGCATCGGTCTCGTTTCGACGGCGTCAACGAGCTACAACGAGCCCTATGGCCTGGCGCGAACCTTCCTGTCGCTCGACCATCTGAGTGGCGGCCGGTCCGGCTGGAACCTGGTCACCTCGGCCAGCCCCATCGAAGCCGCCAATTTCGGCGCGACCGGGCTCAAGCCCCATGCCGACCGCTATGAGCGGGCGCGTGAATTCGCCGAGGTGGTCACCGGCCTTTGGCACGGCAAGGCTCCCGGCCATGATGGCCAGAGCTTTTCGGTGCACGATCCGCTCGATCTGCCGCGTTCACCGCAGGGCGCGCCGGTCATGGTCCAGGCCGGTGCCTCGGATGTCGGCCGCGACCTTGCCGCCCGCACCGCGGATGTGGTGTTCACGGCGGCGCAAACCTTCGAGGAAGCGAAGGCCTTTTATGACGATCTCAAGGGGCGCATGGCCGCCTATGGGCGCGAACCCGACGACATCAAGATCATGCCCGGCGTCTCACCTGTGGTGGCGGAAACCGAGGCCGAAGCCCGCGAGAAACATGAGGAGTTGCAGGCGCTGATCCCCGACGATGTCGGCGTGGCGCTGCTGTCCAGCTATCTCAGCATCTCCGATCTCGGACGCTATCCGATCGACGGGCCACTGCCCGAACTGCCGGAGAGCGAGGGCATGAAAAGCCGGCAGGCGCTGGTCGTCGAGCAATCGCGCCGCGACGGCCTGTCCATCCGCCAACTTGCCCGCCACTTCGCCGGGGCGCGCGGCCATTGGCGCATCGTCGGCACGGCGGTGCAGGTCGCCGACGAGTTGCAGGCGCGGTTCGAAGGCGGTGCTGCCGACGGCTTCAATGTCATGCCGTCCTATTTCCCCGGCGAGCTCGATGCCTTTGCGACGCTGGTCGTGCCGGAGCTGCAGCGGCGGGGCCTGTTCCGCCGGGAATACGAAGGCCGAACGCTGCGCGACCACCTCGGCTTGAAACGGCCGGCCTGAGACAAAAGCCGGCGGCCCTATGCTTCGTCCATCATCCGCGCGGTGCCCGAAACCCTGATCGAGCTGCCGATCTCGGGCGCAATATCGGCGTGCAGGCGCGAACGCATGCCCATATCCTCGCCTTGCACCACATCGATCGCGCCGCCATGCGGCCAGCCAATGTCACGCAAATAGCCGGCAAAGGCAGCCGTCGACGCCCCTGTCGCCGGATCCTCGTAGACGCCGCCGGAGGCAAAGGGATTGCGCGTGTGGAACAGCCGCGGCGTTTCGGCATAAGCGAGCAGGATCGTCATCAGCCCCTCGCGCCGCATCAGCACTTGCCCGGCTTTCAGCTCATAGCGCATGGCGGCCAGCGCCTCGCGCGATTTGAGGGCCAGTACGAGATGGTCCGCGCCGCCGTGGATCAGCGCCGGCGGAATGGCCGGATCGAGATCGGTGGCGGCATAGCCGAACAGCGCCAGCGCCTCGGCGATCAGCGCCGGCGGCGACGGCCTGCTGCGTGTCGGCGGCGACTGCAAGGCGGCGGCAATGGTCGCCCCATCGCGGAACCCTTCGACGGTGATGCTGGCCTGGTTGAGTTTCAGCGGGAAAATTCCATCGCCGAACTGCCGGACGAGGGCGGCTCCCAGGGCGATGGTGGCGTGCCCGCAGAAGGGAACTTCGGATTCCGGCGAGAAATAGCGCACCCGCCAGTTGTCGCCATCCGGTGCGGCAAAGGCGGTTTCAGAGAAGCCGACCTCCGCCGCCAGACGCTGCATTTCGACGGCATCAGGCAAGACATCGCCGATCAGCACCCCGGCAGGGTTGCCGCCGATGTTGCCATCCGAAAAAGCCGCGATTTTCAAAACGTTCATGTATCCTCACCTCGTGCAGCACGCCGGGTGGATACCGCAAATGCATCTTTCCTGCGATTGAAAAACGGACAGGCCGTCGGGCAGTGTTGGCTAACCGGCCATCACCTTGTCACGCAGAACCTGATGCTCTGCATTTGACGCCGCGTTGTGAACGACCAGCGCCGTCATGATCTCAGCGGCGGCAAGTGCGGCGATGACGGGCGGGCGCTTGTCCTTGACGGCATCGCCGCCGATCGGCGAGACGAGGCGGGCAAACTCTACTTCTGTACCTTCAGCCGATTTCAGGAACCAGTTCTTGAAGGTCGCTTTCTTGGTCTTCGAGCCGATCATGCCGACATAGGCCGTATCGTCGCGTTTCAGCGCTTCGGTGACAATCAGGAAATCCAGCGCATGGTCGTGGGTGAGGATGGCGAAAGCCGTGCCGGCGGGAGCTTTGCGAATCTCGGCTTCCGGCATTGGCGTCAGCCGCGTCTCGACGGTTTCCGGCATGCCTTCCAGCGCCTCGGCCCGCGTTTCGATGACGACGCCGTGCACGGGAAGGAGCGCAATCGTCGACGCCAGCGCCTGCCCGACATGGCCACCGCCGAAGATATAGACATGCGGCAAATGGGCTTCCTCGGCTTCCGCCGTCGTGACCAGTTCAGACGCGAGCGCGGCATCGACAAGCCGGATCAAGACTTCGACGCGCCCGCCGCAGCATTGGCCGATCTCCGGTCCGAGCGGCACATCGAGCGTGGCGCAGACTTCATCGACCGCGATGCGGGTTCCCCTCCCCCTCGAGGGGAGGGTGGCGGCGAAGCCGTCGGGTGGGGTCGTTGCGGCAGTGCTCGACGTCCTTGCGGTGCCTTCTGAGAGGACCCCCTCTGGCCGCCTTGCGGATTGCCCTTCGCTATGGCTCCGGGCGCTCGTCGCTGAAAAAGCCAAATCGTTGGCTTTTTCTCGGCCTTCGGCCGACCGCTCCTCTCCCCCTCGAGGGGGAGAGGAGCATTTGCCTGGCCTTGTCAATCGCCATGTATTCGAGCTGGCCGCCGCCGATCGTGCCAAAAATCGCCGCTTGCGAGACGAGCATGAAGGCGCCCTTCTCGCGCGGTGTCGAGCCTTTGGTACCAGCCACTTCGACCAGCGCAAGCCGGCCGGCGCTGGCGAGAAAGGCTTTTAGGCTTTGCACTTTCGAGTTCATCTTTGCGTTCCCGAATGGGAAATATAGGCTTTTCGCCCTGAATTTGCACGTTTTGCCGGATTCAGGCTCCTGCCTTCATCTCGCTTTTGAGCCGTTCGATCGCCATCAGCACCCGTTCCGGTGTTGCCGGCGCATCTAGGCGCGGGCAGATCTTGTGATCGGCGACGCTGGCCACCGCATCCGACAGCGCATGCAGAACCGACATGCCGTGCGGCAGCGGCGGCTCACCGACCGCCTTGGAGCGGTGGATGGTCGGCTCGTAGGCCTGCGACCAGTCGGTCAGCGCCACGTTGAAAATCTTCGGCCGGTCGGACGCCAGCGGGATCTTGTAGGTCGACGGCGCATGGGTGCGCAGCCGGCCCTTGTCGTCCCACCACAGTTCCTCCGTCGTCAGCCAGCCCATGCCCTGGATGAAGCCGCCTTCGACCTGGCCGATGTCGATCGCCCGGTTCAGCGAACGGCCGCAATCGTGCAGGATATCGGCGCGCTCGACGACATATTCGCCGGTCAGCGTGTCGACAGACACCTCCGAGCAGGCCGCGCCATAGGCGTAGTAGTAGAAGGCGTGGCCCTGACCTTTGCTGCGGTCCCAATGGATCTTCGGCGTCTTGTAGAAGCCGGCGGCCGAAAGCTGGACGCGCGCGATGTAGGCCTGCTTGACCAGGTCGTTGAAGCTGACTTCCTGGTTGCCGATGCGCACCCGGTTAGGCAGGAACACCACCTGATCGACCGGCACCTGATATTTCTCGGCGGCGAAGTCGGTCAGCCGCTGGCGGATCTGGCGGGCGGCGTTCTGTGCCGCCATGCCGTTGAGGTCGGCGCCGGAAGATGCCGCCGTTGGTGCCGTGTTCGGCACCTTGGCGGTGGTGGTGGCGGTGATCTTCACTCGCTCGAGATCGATCTGGAATTCCTCCGCCACGACCTGCGCCACCTTGAGGTGCAGGCCCTGCCCCATTTCGGTGCCGCCATGGTTCATGTGCACTGAGCCGTCGGCATAGACATGCACCAGCGCACCGGCCTGGTTGGACTCGGTCTTGGTGAAGGAGATGCCGAACTTGACCGGCGTCAGTGCCAGGCCGCGCTTGATGAAACGGCTGTTGGCGTTGAAGGCCGATATTTCGCGCCGGCGCCGCGCATAATTGGCGCTTTCCTCGAGCTCGGCGACGATGCGCTGGATGATGTTGTCCTCGACCTTCTGGTGATAGGGCGTGACGTTGCGGCTGGCGATCGCCTCCATCGGGTCATAAAAATTCAGCTTGCGGATTTCGAGCGGGTCCTTGCCGACGGCGAAGGCGACCTCGTCGATGACGCGCTCGGCGCCGATCATGCCTTGTGGACCGCCGAAGCCCCGGAAGGCCGTGTTGGAAACGGTGTTGGTGTAAAGCGGCGCCGATTTGGCGTGGACGTTCGGATAGAAATAGGCGTTGTCGCAATGGAACAGCGCACGGTCGCCGACCGGACCCGACAGGTCGGCCGAGAAGCCGGCATTGAGTGCGAACATGAAGTCGACGCCGAGGATATTGCCCTCATTGTCGAAGCCGACCTCATAGTCGATGGCGAAGTCGTGCCGCTTGCCCGTGGCGGTCATATCCTCGTCACGGTCGAGCCTGACCTTCACCGCCCGTTTGTGCTTCTTGGCCGCGATCGCGGCGATTGCCGCGCATTGGTTGGCCTGTGTTTCCTTGCCGCCGAAGCCGCCGCCCATGCGCCGAACCTCGACCGTCACCGCGTGACTGGGCACGCCGAGCACATGGGAGACAAGGTGCTGGGTCTCGCTCGGCCCCTGGGTTGAGCAATAGACCGTGACCTCGTCGTCCTCGCCCGACACGGCCAACGATACCTGGCCCTCGAGGTAGAAGTGGTCCTGTCCGCCAAGCTTCATCCGCCCTTTCACCCGACGGGGCGCCGCAGCAATCGCGGCAGCCGCATCGCCGCGCCGCAAGGTCAACGGGGTAGTGACCAGCCTGTCCTTGACCGGGTCCAGCGGCCAGATGCCGAGGATGGCGGGAAGTTCGTCGTATTCGATCCTGGCCAGGCGCGCTGCTCGGCGCGCTGCATCCCGTGTTTCAGCGATGACCGCGAAGATCGGTTGGCCAAAGAACTGCACCGTGCCTTCCGCCAGCACCGGGTCGTCATGCATATTGCTGGGCGAGACGTCGTTCTCGCCGGGCACGTCGGCATAGGTCAGCACATCGACGACGCCGGGCGCTGCCCGCACCGCCGAGAGATCGACGCTCTTCAGCGTGCCGTGCGCGACTTTTGACAGGCCGAGCCCAACATGCAGCGTACCGGCCGGTTCCGGCATGTCGTCAATATAGACGGCGGCGCCGCTGACATGCTTGTGGGCCGAGTCATGGCGCTGATCGGTGGCGACGCCGCCGGCGATCTTCTCGGCCTTGAGATTTGATGTGGCGTGCTTGTTCATCATGCCGCCTCGTTGCGTGACACCTGGAAGGGTGCCTTGGTGCCGCTGGCCTCGGCGAAGAAACGCAACAACAGGTTTTTCGCCGCCAGAGCTCGGTATTCGGCTGACGCCCGCATGTCGGTGAGCGGCGTGAAATCCCTGGCGTATTCGGCCATCGCCGTCTCGACCGTCTCTTCGGTCCAGGGTTTGCCGAGCAGTGCCTTTTCGACAGAAGACGCCCGCTTCGGCGTCGCCGCCATGCCGCCATAGGCGATGCGCACATCGGCGACCGTGCCGTCCTTGGCCAGCGCTAGGAAAAAGGCGCCGAGGGCGGCGGTAATGTCCTCGTCGCGGCGCTTGGTGATCTTGTAGACGGCAAACTTCGTGCCCTTGGCCGGGATAGGTACGTGGACTGCCTCAACGAACTCGCCCGGCTGCCGGTCCTGCTTGCCATAGGCAATGAAGAAGGTTTCCAGCGGGATCGTGCGCCGCTTCTTGCCCTTTCGCAGCGTCAGACGCGCGCCGAGCGCGATCAAGGGCGGTGGCGTGTCGCCGATCGGCGAGCCGTTGGCGATGTTGCCGCCGATGGTGCCCATGTTGCGCACCTGTTCGCCGCCGATGCGGTCGAACAATGGCCCCAGCGCCGGGATGCGTTTGGCGAGCGTCGAGAAGGCTTCGGTGTAGGTCACGCCGGCGCCGATCGAGATGACGCCCTTGTCTTCCGAGATGGTGCACAGCCCGTCGAGATTGCCGATGAAGACCACCGGCGAGATGTCGCGCATATGCTTGGTCACCCACAGGCCGACATCGGTCGAACCGGCAACTATGGTGGCGCCGGGTTCCTTGTCGAGCACGGCGGCGAAATCGTCGACATTGCCCGGCACGATGAGCCGCGCCTTGGCCGAACCGATCTCGACCCGCGCGCCATCATGCATGGCCTCGAGCCTTGCCGTGATCGCCTTGCGCTCCACCGCCAGCGGATCCTTCGCCACCTTGCCATAGCTGGAGATGGCATGTGCGGCGCGCATGATCGCCTCGTAGCCGGTGCAGCGGCAGAGATTGCCTTGCAAAGCCTTTTCGATGGCCGCATTCGACGGGTCCGGCGACTTCATCCACAGGCCATAGAGCGACATGACGAAGCCCGGCGTGCAGAAGCCGCATTGCGAGCCGTGGAAATCGACCATCGCCTGCTGCACCGGGTGCAACTGGCCAGGCTCGCCGCGCAGATGCTCGACCGTCACGACATGGGTACCGTCGAGCGAGCCGAGGAAGCGGATGCAGGCATTGACGCTTTCATAGACCAAGCCACCAGCCGAAAGCTTGCCGACCAGCACGGTGCAGGCGCCGCAATCGCCCTCGGCGCAGCCTTCCTTGGTGCCGCGCAGCGAACAGTCGAGCCGCAGCCAGTCGAGCAAGGTGGCATCAGGCGCCAGCGAGGACAGCACGACATCCCTGCCATTCAGGATGAAGCGGATCTCGTTGCGGATAGAAATCTTGGCCATGCCTCAGCTCCCCCTATAGGTTGAATAGCCGTAGGGCGAGATCAGCAATGGTACATGATAGTGCACGGCGTCGGCCATACCGAAACGGATCGGCACGCTGTCAAGGAAAGCCGGTTCGGGCAGTTTTGTGCCCTGGCCGCGCAGATAATCGCCGGCCGCGAACACCAGTTCGTATTCTCCGGTGCGGAATTCCGCTCCGGCGAGCAGCGGCGCGTCGCAACGGCCGTCGGCATTGGTGACAACGGTCTTCAGACGTGTCCGCGCGTCGCCATCGAGGTGATAAAGCTCGATCGACAATCCTGCCGCCGGCTTGCCGGTTGCGGTATCGAGGACGTGGGTCGTCAGGCGCCCGCCATCGGCTTTCGACGTTTCTGCCATTGGCCGCCTCCCTTTCCAGTATGAACGAACTGGCTGGTACAATCGAACACTAGTGATGAATTGTGCGCCAATTAAAGGCGATGCATAAGTCCCGGTCGAGCGGAGTGCGACAAAAACACTTTCAAAAATTTTCGGGGAATGCGAGAAGCACCCTTTCGATATCCTGATCATAGTTCGGGCGATGCCCGGCCGGAGGGACAATGCGTTACATCAGAGACATGCGCGGCTATGGAGCCAACCCGCCGGACCCGAAATGGCCTGGTGGTGCGCATGTCGCCGTCCAGTTCGTCGTCAATTACGAGGAGGGCGGCGAGAATTGCGTCCTTCACGGCGACAAGGCTTCAGAAGCTTTCCTGTCCGAGATCGTCGGCGCGGCACCCTGGGTGGGCCAGCGCCACTGGAATATGGAATCGATCTACGAATATGGCGCGCGGGCCGGCTTCTGGCGGCTGCTGCGCCTGTTCACCGAGGCCGAGGTGCCGATCACGTGCTACGGCGTCGCGTCAGCACTCGCCCGCTCCCCCGACCAGGTCACGGCCATGCAGGATGCCGGCTGGGAAATCGCCTCGCACGGGCTGCGGTGGATCGACTACCGGGACCACAGCGCCGAGGACGAGCGCCGTGACCTCGAAGCAGCGATCAAGCTGCATTACGAGGTGACCGGCCAGCGCCCAACCGGCTGGTATACGGGCCGCACCTCGGTCAACACGGTGCGTCTGGTCGCCGAAGAGGGCGGCTTCGACTACGTCTCCGACACCTATGACGACGAACTGCCCTACTGGTTCGAGCACAGCGGCGGCACACAGCTCGTCATCCCTTATACGCTCGACGCCAACGACATGCGCTTCGCCACGCCGCAGGGCTTCAATTCGGGCGACCAGTTCTTCGCCTATCTGAAGGACAGCTTCGACACGCTCTATGCCGAGGGCCAGGCCGGGCGGCCGCGCATGATGAATATCGGCCTGCATTGCCGGCTCGTCGGGCGGCCAGGCCGGGTGGCGGCGCTGAAGCGCTTCGTCGACTATGTCAGATCGCACGACAAGGTCTGGCTGGCACGGCGCATCGACATCGCCAGGCACTGGCAAGAGAACCATCCCTACAAGCCGGCGGCGCTGCGCCCGTCGAAAATGGAATTCGAGACCTTCGTCCACACCTTTGGCGGCGTGTTCGAGCATTCGCCCTGGATTGCCGAGCGGGCCTACGAGCTGGAACTCGGTCCGGCACACGATACGGCAGGCGGCCTGCACAATGCGCTCTGCCGCATCTTCCGTGCCGCCAGCGAGACCGAACGGCTCGGCGTGCTCAACGCCCATCCCGACCTTGCCGGCAAGCTGGCCAAGGCCAGGCGGCTGACGGCGGAATCGACCAGGGAACAAGCCTCCGCCGGTCTCGACGCGCTGACCGACAAGGAACGCGAACTCTTCTCCAAGCTCAACGCCGCCTACGTCACCACCTTCGGCTTCCCCTTCATCATCGCGGTGAAGGGCAAGACAAAGGAGGAAATCCTCGCCGAATTCGAGGCGCGCATCGGCAACGGCCGTGGCGTCGAATTCGAGACCGCCTGCAAACAGGTCGAGCGCATCGCGCTGCTCCGCCTCAAAGACATGCTACCGCAATAGGTTGAACCCATGGATACGATCAGGATGCCCGAGCGAACCTATTATGCGCCGCATGGCGGCCATTCCGGCCAGAGCGAGCTTTTGACCGGCCGCGCCGTCTTCACCGATGCCTATGCCGTCATCCCCAGGGGCGTGATGCAAGACATCGTCACCAGCGCCTTGCCGTTCTGGGACAAGACCCGCGTCTGGATCCTGTCGCGGCCGCTGTCCGGCTTCGCCGAGACGTTTTCGCAATACATCGTCGAGGTCGCGCCGGGCGGCGGCAGCGAGCGGCCGGAGCCCGATGCCGGCGCCGAGGGTGCCCTGTTCGTGGTCGAAGGCGAACTGACGGTTCTGCTGGACGGCAAGAAACACGTCTTGAGACCAGGCGGCTTTGCCTTCCTGCCGCCGGCGAGTGGCTGGACCGTTCGCAACGAAGCAAAGGCTGCTGTTCGTTTCCATTGGATTCGCAAGGCTTACGAGGCGGTCGATGGTCTCGACACGCCGGAAGCCTTCTTCACCAACGAGCAGGAGATCGCGCCGACACCGATGCCCGGCACCGAGGGCCGCTGGGCAACGACGCGGTTCGTTGATCCGGCCGATTTGCGCCACGACATGCACATGACCATCGTCACGCTCGAGCCAGGTGCCGTCATTCCGTTCGCCGAGACGCATGTCATGGAGCACGGGCTCTATGTGCTGGAAGGCAAGGGGGTCTATCGCCTCAACCAGGACTGGGTCGAGGTCGAGGCCGGCGACTATATGTGGCTGCGCGCCTTCTGCCCGCAGGCCTGCTATGCCGGCGGCCCGGGCAAATTCCGCTATCTGCTGTACAAGGACGTCAACCGCCACGCCAAGCTTGGCGGTGCCGGCATTGCAAGGCGGGCGCCGTGACCCGAATCGTCGCGCGGCCGCTGACCCGCGAGAGCTTTGCCGCATTCGGCGATGTGATCGACATGGGCGGCGACAACCATTACCCGATCAATGGCGGGCGCGCCGAACGCTACCACGATCTCGCCACCGCCGAGGCCGCAGGGCCGAACGCCCGTGTGCTGATCTCGATGGTGCGCGGTACGCCTTACGAACTGCCGCTGAAACTGACCATGGTCGAGCGTCACCCGTTCGGCAGCCAGGCCTTCATCCCGCTGTCGCCGCGCCCATTCCTGGTCGTCGTCTGTCATGACGGCAAAGAGGGGCCGGGCGAGCCGCACGCCTTCATCACCGCGCCCGGACAAGGTATCAATTATTCCCGCAATCTCTGGCATGGCGTGCTGACGCCGCTCGGCGAGGCTCAGGATTTCCTGATCGTCGACCGTGGCGGCGACGGCTCCAATCTCGAAGAATTCCACTTCTCGCACGCCTACGAGATCCACCTTCCCTGAAGGATTCCCTTTCCAATGACTGACATTTCTCTGATCGACCGCCTGCTCGACGTCATCGAGCACAACATCGTGCCGAAGACGGCGGATGGCGTCGCCCACGGCAACAAGCTGTTCGGCGCCGCAATCCTGCGCAAGGATGATCGCTCGCTGGTGCTGGCCGAAACCAACAACGAGATCGAGAACCCGCTCTGGCACGGTGAAGTGCACTGCCTGAAGCGTTTCTACGAAATGCCCAGGGCCGAACGCGTCGATACGAAAGACGCCATCTTCATTGCCACGCATGAGCCGTGCTCGCTCTGTCTGTCGGCGATTACCTGGACCGGCTTCGACAATTTCTACTATCTGTTCAGCCACGAGGATTCGCGCGACAGTTTCGCCATCCCGCATGACCTGAAAATCCTGAAAGAGGTCTTCACCCTCGATCCCGGCGGCTACAATGCCGAGAATGCCTATTGGAAGAGCTTTTCCATCCGCAGGCTGGTGCGGGCGCTGCCCGAGGCCGAGCGCCAACGGCTGGAATCGCGTATCGGCGATATCTCGGCCCGCTACGACGAGCTGTCCGGCGCCTACCAGGCAAGCAAGGCCGAAAACGACATTCCGCTGAATTGAGGGCGTGGAGCAGCTAGCGGCACAGGTCGCATAATTCGCTGCTCCAGTCGCGAATGGCGATTGAAAATTGCCGCGCTGCGGGGCGTTATGCCTGCCATGAAAACCATCACCGAATTTCCCCGCAAGGTCGTCGAATTTCCTGATATGGGCATCGTCATGCCGGATGGCTGCCGGCTGTCGGCGCGGGTGTGGATGCCGGAGGATGCCGGCGACGATCCGGTGCCTGTCATCCTCGAGCACCTGCCCTACCGCAAGCGCGACGGCACCATTTTTCGCGACCAGCTGACGCATCCCTATTTCGCCGGGCACGGCTACGCCTCGATCCGCGTCGACATCCGCGGCAATGGCGATTCCGAAGGGCTGATGGACGACGAATATTCCGAGCAGGAATTGCAGGACGCCTGTGATGTCATCGCCTGGGCGGCAAGCCAGCCCTGGTGCAACGGCAATGTCGGCATGATGGGCATCTCCTGGGGCGGCTTCAATTGCCTGCAGGTGGCGGCCAGAGAGCTGCCGGCGCTGAAGGCGGTGATCAGCCTGTGCTCGACCGTCGACCGCTATGCCGACGACATCCACTACAAAGGCGGCTGCCTGCTGATCGAGAATTTCGGCTGGGCCTCGACGATGCTGTCCTATTCGTCGCGGCCGCCGGATCCGCTGATCGCCGGCGACAACCGCTGGCGCGACCTGTGGCTGACGCGGCTGGAGAACCAGTCCTTCCTTTTGCCGCTCTGGCTCAGCCACCAGCACCGTGATGCCTACTGGAAACGCGGCTCGATCTGCGAGGATTTTTCCGCTGTCAAAGCCGCCGTGCTGTCGATCGGCGGCTGGCATGACGGCTACCGCAACACGATCTCGCACCTCGTCACCAACATCGAGGCGCCGGTGAAGGGCATCGTCGGCCCATGGATCCATAAGTATCCGCATTATGCCGGGCCCCGGCCAGCCATCGGCTTCCTGCAGGAGGCGCTGCGCTGGTGGGACCATTGGCTGAAGGGCACGGAGACCGGCGTCGAGGACGATCCCGCCTACCGCGCCTATGTGATGGACAGTGTGCGCCCGGCCCGTTGGCATCCGGAGCGGCCGGGCCGTTGGGTGGCCGAGCAACAATGGCCGTCGCCCGCCATCAAGGTCCAGACGATCGATCTGCTCCCCAAGGGGAGCAAACCGGCCATCGTCGCCTCGCCGCAGACCTGCGGCCTCGCCGGCGGCGAATATTTTCCGTTCACCTTTGGCTCGGAACTGCCCGGCGACCAGCGTCCCGACGATGCGCTGTCGGTGTGTTTCGACCAGGAACTCAGCGAGGCGATCGACATTGTCGGTGCACCCGAAGTTCACGTCACGCTCTCCTCCGACCGCCCGCAGGCCAACATCGCGGTGCGGCTGTGCGACGTGCATCCCGATGGCGCTTCGGAGCTCATCTCCTATGGCGTGCTCAACCTGACGCACCGCGACTCGCATGAATTCCCGCAAGCCCTGGTGCCGGGCGAAACCGTGTCGGCGCGCGTCGTGCTCGATCAATGCGCCTACCGCGCGCCGGCAGGCCACCGCCTGCGCATCGCCGTGTCGAACGCCTATTGGCCTATGATCTGGCCCTCGCCGGAGCCGGTGCAACTCACCTTGTCGACAGCGGCACTGGCTTTGCCGCTTCGCCCGCTGGCGACAGGCAACGAAACGACGTTCGCCGAGCCGGAAGGCGCCACGCCCTGGGCCACCGAGACGGTTCGGCCCACCAATTCCGAACGCCATGTCGATCGCGATGAAAAGACGGGATTCGTCACGCTTTCCATAGCGGACGATTTCGGCGCGGTGCGCGATCTCGACCACGGCCTCGTCAATGGCAGCATCGCCCGCGAGACCTGGACGATCCATCCTGACAATGCATTGTCGGCTTCGGGAAAAACACACTGGACGCAGACACTGTCGCGAAATGGATGGTCGGTGCGCACCGAGACATGGGCGGAGATGCGATCGGACGCGCAAAACTTCATCGTCAGCGCCAGAATCGAGGCCTATGAGGGTGAAAGAATCGTCTTCGAGCGCAATTTCGAGGAAAAGATTCCACGCGCGCTGGTCTGAGCGATGAAGCCGTTGGTCCAAATGCGACGTACGATTTACGCCACGGCATGTCGCATTCGGTCTTGCTTACGGCATTAGCTTACCCTCATTATTCAGGGAGAATTAACAGAGAAAATCGACCGCAGAGTCGAACCAACAGAGTGAGGAACTCAAAATGTCTGATGAACTCGAATTCCTTAGCCGACGTGTTGCAGCGGGCAAGCTGAGCCGTCGTGACTTCTCGGCCGGGCGGCTGCGCTCGGCACCGCGGCACCCTTCGCCAACTCGCTGCTTTCAAGTGCGGCCCGCGCGGCGGGTCCGGTCAAGGGCGGCACCATCAAGGCCGGCCTGGTCGGCGGCGAATCCACCAACAGCCTCGATCCGGCGCTGATGATGACGCAGGTGCCGTTCGCCTTCGGCAAGTGCTGGGGCGAAATGATCGTCGAGCTGTCGCCGGACGGCAAGCTCGAGAACCGCATCGCCGAGGAGATCGGCTCGTCCAAGGACGCCAAGACCTGGACGCTGAAAATCCGCGACGGCGTCGAATTCCACAACGGCAAGACCGTGACCGCCGAGGACGTCGCCGCCACGCTCGAGCGCCATTCCGACGAGAAGTCGAAATCCGGCGCGCTCGGCTACATGAAGGGCATCGAGACCATCAAGGCCAACGGCAAGGAAGTGGTGCTGACGCTGAAGGAGGCCAACGCCGACCTTCCCTACCTGCTCAGCGACTATCACCTGATCGTCCAGCCGAACGGCGGCAAGGACAAGCCCGATGCCGGCATCTCGGCCGGCCCGTATGTGGTCAAGACCAACGAGCCCGGCGTGCGCCATGGCGGCGAGCGTTTCGCCAACTACTGGCAGGGCGACAAGATGGGTCATGCCGACCAGATCGAAGTCATCGTCATCAACGACGCCACGGCGCGCACGGCGGCCCTGCAGGGCGGCCAGGTCAACATGATCAACCGCGTCGAGCCGAAGATCGTCGACCTGATCAAGCGCGTGCCGGGCGTGACCATCCGCAATCACGCCGGTCCGGGCCACTACGTGTTCATCATGCATTGCAACACGGCGCCGTTCGACAACAACGATCTGCGCATGGCGCTGAAGCTCGCCATCGACCGCGAAGAGATGCTGACCAAGGTGCTGCGCGGCTATGGCTCGCTCGGCAACGACTTCCCGATCAACTCGGCCTATCCGCTGTTCACCGAGATCGAGCAGCGCAAGTACGATCCGGACAAGGCCAAGTTCCACTACAAGAAGTCTGGTCATGACGGCACCGTGCTGCTGCGGACCTCGGACGTCGCCTTCCCCGGCGCTGTCGACGCCTCGCAGCTCTTCCAGCAGAGCGCGGCGAAGGCCGGCATCAAGATCGAGCTCAAGCGCGAGCCCGGCGACGGTTACTGGAACGAGGTCTGGAACAAGCAGCCCTTCTGCGCTTCCTATTGGGGCGGCCGCTCGACACAGGACCAGATGTACTCGACCGCCTATCTGTCGACCGCCGACTGGAACGACACGCGTTTCAAGCGCCCGGATTTCGACAAGATGGTGCTGGCGGCGCGTGCCGAGCTCGACGACGCCAAGCGCAAGCAGATGTACCACGACATGGCTGTCATGGTGCGCGACGACGGCGGCCTGATCCTGCCGATGTTCAACCAGTTCATTGACGCGACCGGTGCGAAGGTCGACGGCTGGGTGGATGATCCGCATCAGGAACTGATGAACGGTTACGCCCTGGCGAAGTGCTGGCTGCAGGCCTGAGTCCGGCTTTGCAGAGATGTCCTCACCCATCCTGAAACTAATCGCCCAGCGCATTGCGCTGGGCATCCTCTTCTGTTGGCCATTTCGGTCCTGATCTTCGCCGGCACCCAGATCCTGCCCGGCGACGTCGCGCAAGCCATTCTCGGACAATCGGCGACGCCGGAGTCGCTCGCCAATCTGCGCGAGCAGCTCGGGCTGAACGACCCGGCCTATGTCAGGTATTTCCACTGGCTCGGCGGCGTGCTGACCGGCGACCTCGGCACCGCCATGTCGAGCGGCCAGGACATCGCCACCTCGATCAAGGGCCGGCTGTGGAACACGCTGTTCCTCGCCTTCTGGGCGGCGATCGTGGCCGTGCCGTTGGCGATCATCCTCGGCCTGATCGCGGTGCGTTACCGCAATGGCTGGGTCGACAAGCTGATCTCCGGACTGGCGCTCGCCTCGACCTCCTTCCCGGAGTTCTTCATCGGCTATGTGCTGGTCTATTTCTTTGCCGTGAAGTGGCAGATCTTTCCCGGCATCTCGACTGTCTATGACGGCATGCCGTTCGGTGAGCGGATGCAGGCGATCGCGCTGCCGGCGACGGCGCTGACGCTGGTGGTGCTCGCCCACATGATGCGCATGACGCGCGCGGCGATCCTCAATGTCATGCAGTCGGCCTATGTCGAGACGGCGGAATTGAAAGGCCTGTCGGCGTTCAACGTCATCCGCAAGCACGCCTTCCCCAATGCGATCGCGCCGATCATCAACGTCGTCATGCTCAACCTCGCCTATCTGATCGTCGGCGTCGTCGTAGTCGAGGTGATCTTCGTCTATCCCGGCATGGGGCAATATCTCGTCGATCACGTGACCAAGCGCGATGTGCCGGTGGTGCAGGCCGTCGGCCTGATCTTCGCAGCCGTCTACATCAGTCTCAACATCATCGCGGACATAGCGGCGATCATCGCCAATCCGCGTCTTCGACATCCGAAATAGGGGGCGGGCATGCTCGATATCAAACGCATCCCCATCCCCGCGCTGATCGGCATAATCCTGACGGCATTGTTCGTGCTGGCGGCGATCTTCGCGCCCTGGATCTCACCGCATGACAACGCCGAGATCGTCGGCGATGTCTGGGAGCCGATGTCGGCGGCGCATTGGCTGGGCACCGACAATCTCGGCCGTGATCTGTTGTCGCGGATGATCTACGGCGCCCGCATCACCTTGTTCATCGCGGTGCTGGCCACCGCGCTGTCGTTCTCGCTCGGCGCCATACTGGGGTTCTCGGCGGCGGTGTTCGGCGGCTGGTTCGACACGATCCTGTCGCGCCTGGTCGATCTCCTGATGTCGATCCCGACGCTGATCATGGGCCTGGTCGTGCTCTCCGTGCTGCCGACCAACCTGGTGACGCTGATCCTGGTGATGGGCATTCTCGACTCGACCCGCGTCTACCGTCTGTCGCGCGCGGTCGCCGTCGACATCAACGTCATGGATTACGTTGAAGCCGCCAAGCTGCGCGGCGAAGGCAGCGCCTGGATCATCTTCCGCGAGATCCTGCCCAATGCGCTGTCGCCGCTGGTCTCGGAACTCGGGCTGCGCTTCATCTATGCGGTGCTGTTCCTGTCAACACTGTCCTTCCTCGGCCTTGGCGTGCAGCCGCCGGATGCCGACTGGGGCGGCATGGTCAAGGAAAACAAGGATGGCATCGTCTTCGGCATAGGCGCGGCACTCATCCCGGCGGCGGCGATCGCCATGCTGGCGATTTCGGTCAATCTGGTTGCCGACTGGGTGCTCAACCGTACGACAAGCCTTAAGGGAGGACGCGGGTGATGGCCGACAGCAAAGCAAAGCCTGGCCTGCTGCTCGACATCCGCAATCTGCGCATCGAGGCGACCGTCTACCCGCCCGGCGAGGCGCCGAAGAACATCGTGCTTGTGCATGACGTCTCGCTGACGCTCGAGAAGGGCAAGGTGCTCGGCCTGATCGGCGAATCCGGTGCCGGCAAGTCGACCATCGGCCTGTCGTCGATGGGGTATGGCCGCGGCGGCGTGCGCATCACGGGCGGTGAGGTGATCCTAAACGGCCGCGACATCCTCAAGGGCGGCAAGGAAGGCTTCCGCAAGCTGCGCGGCCGCGAGGTCTGCTACGTCGCGCAATCGGCAGCTGCCGCCTTCAACCCGGCGCACAGGCTGATGGATCAGGTGGTGGAAGCCACGCTGCTGCACGGCACGGCGACACGGGCCGAGGCTGAGAAGCGCGCCGTCGCGCTGTTCAAGAAGCTCAGCCTGCCAAACCCCGAAACCATCGGCGAACGCTTCCCGCACCAGGTTTCGGGCGGCCAGTTGCAGCGCGTGATGACGGCGATGGCGCTGTGCTCCGAGCCGGACCTGATCGTCTTCGACGAACCGACGACGGCACTCGACGTGACGACGCAGATCGACGTGCTGGCGGCGATCAAGGACGCCATCCGCGACACGCATGTGGCGGCGCTCTATATCACCCATGATCTCGCCGTCGTCGCCCAGGTCTCCGATGAGATCATGGTACTGCGGCACGGCCGGCTGGTCGAATGGGGTGGCACGCGCCAGATCATCAAGGAACCGCGCCAGGAGTACACCAACGCGCTTGTATCGGTGCACGAGATCGAACATGCCGAGCAAAAGCCCGGCACGACGCCGTTCCTGTCGGTCAAGAACGTCACCGCCGCCTATGGCCGCAGCCACATCAAGGTGCTGAAGAACGTCTCGGTCGACATTTTTCCGGGCCAGACGCTGGCCGTCGTTGGCGAGTCCGGCTCCGGCAAATCGACGCTGGCGCGTGCCATCACCGGTTTGCTGCCTCCGGAAGAAGGCACAGTCACCTTTGACGGCCGTCCACTGGCCAACAAGCTTGCCGACCGGCCGAAAGAAGATCTGCGGCAGTTGCAGATGATCTACCAGATGGCCGACGTGGCGATGAACCCACGCCAGACCGTCGGCACCATCATCGGCCGGCCGCTCGAATTCTATTTCGGCATACGCGGCAAGGAGCGCGACAAACGCGTCGCCGAACTGCTCGACAAGATCGAGATGGGCAAGGGCTTTTCCGACCGCTATCCGGCCGAGCTTTCAGGCGGCCAGAAGCAGCGCGTGTGCATCGCCCGCTCGCTCGCGGCAAAACCCAAGCTGATCATTTGTGACGAGGTGACCTCGGCGCTTGACCCCTTGGTGGCGCACGGCATCCTGAAGCTGCTGCTCGAGCTGCAGAAGGAGGAGAATGTCGCCTATCTGTTCATCACCCACGATCTGGCGACGGTGAAATCGATCGCCGATTCGATCGCGGTGATGTATCGCGGCGAGGTGGTGCGCTATGGCGCGAAAAGCAAGGTGCTGACGCCCCCCTTCGATGACTACACCGACCTTCTCCTGTCATCGGTCCCGGAGATGGAGATCGGCTGGCTGGAAAAGGCGATCAAGGGACGGCGCATGGCCAGCGCGGGGAACTAGGGCAGTTCACCGTTTCGAGGAAACGGCAAACCACTCCAACTCTTTGTTTTTGAAGCAATTCCCGGACGGAAAACCGTTTCACACTTTTCCTGGAATTGCTCTAGCGAGCGGTTGGTCAGCGGCAACTGTCGTCATTCAGATGCAACACTAGAGCGCCACACGTCCTTCCGGACGGGCGCTGCTCGTGACGTTGTTTTCAACAAGGGGTAGGACATGAAGACTGAACTCGACCATCTCGCTGATCTCGCCGGCCAGGGCCGGATATCGCGTCGTGACTTCCTTGGCCGTACGGCGGCACTGGGCGTGTCGGCGGCGCTGGCAACGACGCTGGCCGGGAAAGCCTTCGCACAGACGCCGGCCAAGGGCGGCATCCTCAAGGCCGGCCTGCAGGGCGGTGAATCGACCAACAGCCTCGACCCGGCGCTGAACCTCAGCCAGGTCACTTACAGCTTCGCCAAACAGTGGGGCGAATATCTCGTCCGGCTGACGCCGGAAGGTGGCGTCGAGAACCTGATCGCGCAGGAGATCGGCGCCTCGGCCGACGCCAAGACCTGGACCATCAAGGTGCGCGACGGCATCGAATTCCACAATGGCAAGACCGTGACCGCGGAGGATATCGCTGCGACGCTCGAGCGCCACGCCGACGAGAAGTCGAAGTCGGGTGCATTGGGCGTGCTGAAGAACATCAAGACGATCAAGCCGAGCGGCAAGGAAGTGGTCGTCACGCTCGGCGACGCAGACGCCGACTTCCCCTATCTGATGGCCGACTACCACCTCGTCATCCAGCCGAATGGCGGCAAGGACAATCCGAATGCCGGCATCAGCGCCGGACCCTACAAGGTCACCGTCAACCAGCCCGGCGTGCGCCATGGCGGCGAGCGCTTCGCCAATTACTGGCAAGGCGACAAGCTCGGCCATGCCGACCAGGTCGAGATCGTCGTCATCAACGACGCAACGGCGCGGCTGGCGGCACTTCAGGGCGGACAGGTGCAGCTGATCAACCGTGTCGAGCCGAAGGTTGTCGACCTGGTCAAGCGCATCCCCGGTGTCACCATCGAGAACGTCTCGGGCAGGGGCTACTATCCGTTCAACATGTTCTGCGACACAGCGCCCTTCGACAACAATGACCTTCGCATGGCGCTGAAGCTCGCCATGGACCGCGACGAGCTGCTGGAAAAGATCCTGCGCGGCTATGGTTCGGTCGGTAACGACTTCCCGATCAATGAAGCCTATCCGCTGTTTTCAACCGACATCGAGCAGCGCAAATTCGATCCGGAAAAGGCGGCCGCTGCCTACAAGAAGTCGGGCCACAGCGGCTCCATCCTGCTGCGCACCTCCGACGTCGCTTTCCCCGGCGCTGTCGACGCAGCCCAGCTCTACCAGCAGTCCTGCGCCAAGGCCGGCATCAAGATCGAGATCAAGCGCGAGCCCGGCGACGGCTACTGGTCGGAAGTCTGGAACAAGAAGCCTTTCTCCCTTTCCTACTGGGGCGGCCGCCCGACGCAGGACCAGATGTACTCCACCGGCTATGTCTCGACCGCCGACTGGAACGACACGCGCTTCAAGCGGCCGGAATTCGACAAGATGCTGCTTACCGCCCGCGCCGAACTCGACCAAGCCAAGCGCAAGGCGATCTACCACGACATGGCGGTGCTGATGCGCGACGAAGGCGGCCTGATCGTGCCGTTCTTCAACCAGTTCATCGACGCGGCCGCCACCAACAAGATTGCCGGTTGGGTCAAGAACCCCAACGGTGAGATGATGGATGGCTACGCGCTTGGCGCGTGCTGGCTGACCGCTTGACGCCAGGCTGGTACTGAAAAGCGCCGCGTGTCCCTGCGACACGCGGCGTACTTGTTTCAACGAACGACTGCAGGAGGCTACCCATGGCGCTCGGCTCCAAGCTGCTGCTCATCATCCTCGATGGCGTCCCCTATCGGAACTGGCGCCGGCTGATGGGCAATCTCGAGGGCTGGGTGCAATCGGGTGAAGCACAGGTCTGGAAGATGCGCTCGGTGCTGCCGTCGACCTCGGCCTGCTGCTATGCCTCGATCCACACCGGCGTGTCGCCACAGGTGCACGGCATTCTTTCCAACGAGAACCGGTTCCGCGTCGGGCAGCCCGACATCTTCTCGGAAGTCAGCAAGGCTGGCGGCAAGACAGGTGCCGTCACCCACTCCTACTGGTCGGAATTCTTCCGCTCCTATCCGTTCGATCTGGTCGAGGACATGGAATATGACGAACCCGGCGGGCCGATAACGCATGGCCGCTTCCACACCATGACTGGCTACAATCTGCGCAACCAGATGACGCCGAGCGATGTCGATCTGTTCGCGACGCTGACCATGCTGACGAAACGCCATGGCATCGACTACGGCATCCTGCACACCTGCACGCTGGATTCGATGGGCCATCGCTTCGGCCACGACTGCCACGAGATGGACCATGCCGTCTATGCGATGGATGGTATGCTGGCGGCCTTCCTGCCGGGTTGGATCGCGGCCGGCTACGAGGTCATGGTCACCGCCGATCACGGCCAGACCGACCGCGGCCACCATGGCGGCCACGACGACGAGATGCAGGATTTCGCGCTGTATTATTTCGGGCCCGGCAAAGGCCCCGAGGGCGAGGTGCTGCTCGACCAGTTGCAGCTGGCGCCGACCGTGTTGAGCCGGCTGGGCGTAGCCATTCCGGCGACAATGAAGGCGAAGCCCTTTTTGAGTTGAGCTGGCAGCTCTGGCAACCGCCCCTTTCTTCAGTTAGCCTCCGCAAATTCCTTGGCGGAGGATGAACCTTTTTGGACCGATCAGCGACAGAGCAGACAGGAGCCAGGCGGCTCGACCGGCCATGACGGCAGCGACGGAGACCGATCGCGCGCTTGTCGACCGGGTCGCGAAGGGCGACCGTGCCGCCGTTCGGCTCCTGTTCATGCGTCACCACGCGCGGGTCTACCGCTTCGTGGCGCGCCAGACGGGATCGGAAATGATGGCTGACGATATCGCGAACGAAGTCTTCCTCGAACTGTGGCGACAGGCGCCGGGGTTCGAGGGACGCTCCGAAGTCTCGACATGGCTGCTCGGCATCGCCCGGTTCAAGGCGTTGTCGCTGCTGCGCAAGAAGAAGGAAGACTGGATCGACGACGAGGCCGCCGCAGCGGTGCCCGACAGCGCCGACACGCCGGAGGTCGTCACGATGAAAGAGGACAAGGCCGCCGCCTTGCGCCGCTTCATTGACGCCTTGCCCGAAGAGCATCGCACGGTGATCGACCTTGCCTATTATCACGGACAATCGGTGACCGAGATCGGCGAGGTGCTCGGCATCCCGGTCGCGACCGTCAAGACCCGGATGTTCTACGCCCGCAAGAAACTCGGTGAGGCCCTCAAGGCCGCCGGTTACGACAGGGGGTGGCCATGAGCGCCGCTGAAAAGATGTCGCGCCGCGACGAAATGGAAACGCTGCTGCCGTTCTATCTGAACGGCTCGCTGGAAGGTTCCGACCTCGAAGCTATCGAGGAATGGCTGGCGACCGATCCGGCGGCAATGGCAGCCCTTGGCGAGGCCGAAGCCGAATTCTCCGGCACATCGGCCGCCAATGAAGCGATCCGCCCGCCTGCCGATGCGCTCAGCCGCTTCGCCAAGGCGCTCGACGCCGAGGCCGGACCTGCACGCAAGCCGGCAGGCTCGTCCTGGCTGGCGCAGGCCTGGGGCCGCTTCATGGCGGTGCCGGTCGGCGTCGCCTGGGCTGCGGCGGCGGTTCTGCTGGCGCTGATCGCGGTGCAATCCCTGGTGCAGCCCGGCGGCAAGGGCAAGGATTTCGAGATCGCCGGCGCGGAAGACGATCTGGCGAAACTGCCGTTCGCGCTGGTCAAGTTCAAACCGGATGCGAAGATGTCGGATATTTCGGCGTTCCTCGGCAGCAACGGGCTGAAGGTTATCGGCGGACCAACCGCCGACGGCGTCTTCCGGCTTGCCATCCCCGCCGCCAACGCGGCCGACTATACCAAGCAGCTTGGCCTTATTGCCGCCCAGCCTTTCGCGGAGACTGTGATCGAGGGAAGGAAACCGGTTGATGGCGGCTGAGGCGGCCCTTCGATTTGCAGCGATCCTGGCAGTGGCGATGACAATCGCCGCCGTGCCTGCGTCGGCGCAGAGCAACGCCGCCAATGGCGACCAGACGAAAATCGACTGCCGCAACGGCACCAATGCCGCTGGCGCCAACTGCCCCAAGGACGGCAGCGGCGCCGGCGACAATGCCGGAGGTGCGGGGCCTGCCCAGGCCGGCGCCGTCTTCTTCCTGCCCTGATCGTCGACCTCTTCCCCAACCCGGTCGCGCCCCCGGCACCGGTGCCGACACCGCGACCGGAACCGGCGACGCCGCCGGGCAACAACCAGGCCGGCCCACCGGCCGGCGGCCCGATCGTCTCGCCGACCGATCTTATTGCCGTCCAGCCGCCGCGCGCCGTGACCGGCGATTTCGTGCCCGACGAGGTGCTGGTGACGGTCGACGGTGATGCCGGCGCCGTGCAGCAGATCGCCGCCTCCTTCGGCCTCGAAGTGCGCTCGCAGCGCCAGTCCCGGCTGCTTGGCACCACTTTGGTGCGCTTCGGCATTCCCGACGGTCGCCCCGTCGGCGTCGTGCTGGCGCAGCTTGCCGCCGATGGCCGCACGCAGCGGCGCGAGCCCAACCACATCTATTCGCTGCAGCAGGCGGCCGGCATCGTCAATTATGCCTTCGATCGCATCGCGCTCGATGCCAAACAGGCCAGCGGCGAAAACGTTCGTGTCGCCGTCATCGATACCGGCATCGACGACAGCAATCCGGCACTGGCAGGCGTCATCGCCGCGCAGTTCGACGCCATGCCAGACGTGCCGATCGAAAAGCGCGACCATGGCACGTCGATCGACGGGCTGATCGCCGGCGTCGGCGCGCTGGAGGGAATGGCGCCGGGCGCCAAGATTTATCACGCCCGCGCCTTCGAAGGTGGCAAGTCGACCATGGACGTCATTCTGTCGGCGCTCGACTGGGCGGCGGAGCAGAATGTCAGCATCATCAATATGAGCTTCGTCGGGCCGAAGAACGACCTGCTCGGCGCCGCCTGCCGCAATGCCCGCGCGCTCGGCATGGTGCTGGTGGCCGCGGCAGGCAATAACGGCCCGAAAGCGCCCTATGGCTATCCGGCCGCTTTCGACGGCGTCATCGCGGTGACCGCCACCGACGCCAAGGACGAGCTGATGCCGCAGGCCAATCGTGGCGCCTATGTCTTCATCTCGGCGCCCGGCGTCGAGATGGTGGCGCCGAGCGGCGCCGGCTCGGACGTTGTCACCGGCACCTCGTTCGCGGCGGCGATCGTCAGCGGCGCCATCGCCAATCTCATCCATGCTGCGCCCGGCCGCTCAGCCGACGACATCGAGAAGGCCTTGGCGGCAACGGCAAAAGATCTCGGCCCCAAGGGGCGCGACAATGATTTCGGCTATGGGCTGCTGGACCTCAAGGCGGCGGAGACGGCGAAGCAATAGTCTCGCACTATCAGCACGGCTTCAGGCCGGCGCCCCGGCGACCGATCCCCGGACCACCAGGTCGACCGGCCAGACCTCGCCGCGCGCCCCCTCTTCCAGGCCGGAAATCCGCGCTGCCAGCCGTTCGGCGACGCGGGCGCCAGCGAGACGGATCGACGAGCGCGTCGTCGACAGCGGCACGGAAAAATTCTCCGGCTTCAGCCAGGGAAAGACGTCGTCATGGGCGATCAGCGAGACGTCGCCGGGAATGGTGAGGCCGAGGTCGCGCACGGCGCGCACGACGCCCAGCGCCATGATCAGGCTGGAGCAGGCGATCGCCGTCGGCGCGTCGCCAGCCTCCAGCAGACGCCTGGTGGCGCGATAGCCGTTTTCTTCGGTCATGGCCACGGAGCAGACATGGCGTTCGCCCAGGGTCAGCCCGCTTGCCGCGAGTGCCCGGCGCACGCCGCGCTCACGATGGATGGCGAAGGTCTCGCGGTCGTCGCCATTGATCAGCGCCAGCCGCCGGTGGCCGAGCTGCACCAGCAATCGTGCCGCCTCATGGAAGGCGCCCTCATTGTCGATGTCGAGATAGGGATAGTCGAAATCGAAGCCTTCGCTGCGGCCATGGACGAGGAAGGGAATGCCGAGCGTGCTGACCAGCGCCACCCGACTGTCCTGCGGCATCGGCGAAGAGATATAGACGGCGTCGACCTGCCGGTTGGCGACGATGCGCCGGTAGGTCGTCTCCTGGTCGTCGGCATCGGCCGGGGACAGCACGAGGTCAAGCTCGTGCGAGCGGGCATAGTCGCCCAGGCCGGACAGGAACTCGACGAAATGTGGATCGATGTCGACGGCCGCACCCGTCGGCAGGACATAACCGATCATGCCGGATTTGCCGGTCGCCAGCCGCCGCGCGCTCGGATTGGGGCGATAGCCATGGCGCTTGGCGGCGTCCATGACGCGCCGGCGCGTTTCCTCGTTGACCTCCGGATAGCCGTTCAACGCCCGGCTTACCGTGGTCTGCGAAAGCGCCAGCATATGCGCTAGCTGCTTGAGGTTCACAAAGGCCTCCATTCCCTCAAAGCGCTTTTAAATTGAATCGACCCAAGCACCACAAGGGCGTGGTCATACCAGTACCAAGCATAAGCGCGGTTTGCGCGAGTTTGAAACAGAAATTACTGCTGCACCGCCATAAAAGTATGTTGCAGCGCACTTTTTTGCCCACAAATGCTCAAGCTTAAATCGATTAGCCACTGCCCCCTCTTGACTCTTGAGTGAATCAATGGCGTGATCGGGAAAGCCAAAGCGCTTTGGAAGACTCTTCGAAAGGTTGCGGTTTCCTTGCGACTGAGTCACAGTCCTGCAGCGTCGGCGGGCGGAATGGAGGTTCCGTCCGGTGTATGTGACCCACTGGGAGGGAATACCGATGAAGAAAATGCTTTTGCTGGGCGCTGCGTTTGCCACGTTCGCCCTGAATGCGCCCGCGCATGCCGAACTCAAGTTCAAGCCGGGTGAGGACAAGCGCTTCAACTGGGCAAATTACGAAGACCTCAAGAAAGTCGATCTCAAGGGCCAGACCCTGACGATCTTCGGGCCATGGCGCGGTGAAGACGAGGCGCTTGCCCGTTCGGTGCTCGATTATTTCGCCGAAGCCACTGGCGTCGAGATCAAATATTCCTCGTCCGAGAACTACGAGCAGCAGATCGTCATCGACACCCAGGCCGGCAGCCCGCCCAACATCGCCATCCTGCCGCAGCCGGGCCTCATCCAGGATCTTGCTTCCAAGGGCGTGCTGACCCCGTTGGGTGACGACGTCGCCGCATGGGTCAAGGAGAACTACGCGGCCGGCGACTCCTGGGCCAAGCTCGGCACCTTCGCCGGCAAGGATGGCAAGCCCGGATTCTATGCGCTTCCCTACAAGATCGACGTGAAGGGGCTGGTCTGGTACTCGCCCGATAATTTCCAGGAAGCCGGCTACAAGGTGCCCAAGACCCAGGAGGAACTGGCCGAGCTTGAAAAGAAGATCATCGCCGATGGCGGCAAGCCCTGGTGCATCGGGCTTGGCTCCGGCGGCGCCACCGGCTGGCCGGCGACCGACTGGGTCGAGGACATCATGCTGCGCACGCAGCCGCCTGAGGTTTACGACAAGTGGGTCAAGAACGAGATTCCGTTCAACGACCCCGCCGTGGTCAACGCGATCGACATTTTCGGCAAGATCGCCACCGACGACAAAATGGTGGACGGCGGCGCCAAGGCAGTCGCGGCGACCGATTTCCGCGACAGCCCGAAGGGCCTCTTCTCGGTACCGCCGAAGTGCTACATGCACCATCAGGCGTCCTTCATCCCCTCCTTCTTCCCGGAGGGCGTAAAGCTCGGTCAGGATGCTGACTTCTTCAACTATCCGCCTTACGCCTCCAAGCCGGAGCTCGGCACGCCGCTGGAAGTGGCCGGAACGTTGGTGATGATCACCAAGGATTCCAAGCCATCGCGCGAATTCATCAAGTTCCTGCAGATGCCGCTCGCGCATGAATTGTGGATGGCGCAGAAAAGCTTCGTCACCCCCTTCAAGGGAGCCAACAAGGACGCCTATGGCAGCGAAGCGCTGAAGAAGCAGGGCGAGATTCTGGTTGGAGCGACGACCGTGCGCTTCGACGGTTCCGACTTGATGCCGGGCAAGATCGGCGCCGGCTCGTTCTGGACCGGGATGATCGATCTGGTCGGCGGCAAGTCCGCCCAGGATGTCGCCACAGACATCCAAAAGAGCTGGGACGGGATCAAGTAAGCAATTGATCGCCTCGGTCGCCGAGCGGCCGCTTTATCTTCGCACTGGATTCGGACCTTGATGGCCCGGATTCGACGGCGGCCCACGCCGCCCCGTTTCGTCATGAGCGCATCGACATGAAGCGCAATCCGTACGCGAGACATTTTGCGGCCGATCGCGCTTCAAACAACTGAATCGGCGCCTGATCCCCAAGGACACAAACCTTGCCGGATCGTGCGCAGGGGGAGGAATGCATGGCGTCTCAGATTTTCTCGGCCATATTTGTCATCATCGTCGGTGTCGGCGGCTGCGTCGCCTATTTCTGGGGCGCCAACAAGCTGGTCGACCTGATATTCCCATCGCGCGGTGTCGCCGGCGCTGCGGCCATCGACAATCTGCGCCGGCAAGGCCTGGTCCGGCCGTGGCTGTTCGTCGGTCCGGCGATGATCATCCTGACCATCTATCTGATCTACCCCGTGATCGAAACGCTGCGGCTCTCCTTCCTCGATCGCGGCGGCATCAATTTCGTCGGCCTGGCCAATTATCAATGGGCCTTCGGCGACCGCGACTTCCGCAACTCGATCCTCAACAATGTGCTGTGGCTGGCTGTCGTGCCCGCCGCCTGCACCTTCCTTGGCCTGATCATCGCCGTGCTGACCGACAAGATCTGGTGGGGCACGATCGCCAAGAGCCTGATCTTCCTGCCACTGGCAATTTCGTTTGTCGGCGCCAGCGTGATCTGGAAATTCATCTACGAATACCGCGGCGAAGGCCAGGTGCAGATCGGCATCCTCAATGCCATCATCCAGCATTTCGGCGGCCAGCCTCAGGTCTGGATATCGCTGCCGTTCTGGAACAATTTGTTCCTGATGGTCATCCTGATCTGGATCCAGACCGGATTTGCCATGGTCATCCTGTCCTCGGCGCTGCGCGGCATTCCCGAAGAGACGCTGGAAGCCGCCGTGATCGACGGCGCCAACCCGTTCCAGATCTTCTGGAAGATCATGGTGCCGCAAATCTGGGGCACCATCGCCGTCGTCTGGACCACGATCACCATTCTGGTGCTCAAGGTGTTCGACATCGTGCTGACCATGACCAACGGCCAGTGGAACAGCCAGGTGCTGGCCAATCTGATGTTCGACTGGATGTTCCGCGGCGGCGGTGATTTCGGCCGCGGCGCGACGATAGCCATCATCATCATGATCGCGGTCATTCCGATCATGGTCTGGAACATTCGCCAGGCCAATAAAGAAACGGGAGGGCATTGAGATGGCCGTCGCCACCGGAAATTCCTTTGCCAGCCGCTTCGGCGTCCACATCGCGGTGCTGATCTTCGTTACGATCTGGACCATTCCGACGCTCGGTATCCTGGTATCCTCGCTGCGCGACAAGGACCAGATCATCGCCTCGGGCTGGTGGAACTCGTTCTCCAGTTCCAGCCAGACGGAAGCCGGGCGACTGCCGCCCGCCTCGGCGCAGGCCCAGAAGGACGGCAAGTTCGTCCTCGAGGGCAACATCTTCGGCGACGGCGCCAAGCGTGCGATCAGCGCCTTCGGCGTCAAGGCGGCGGCCCCGACACAGTATCCCGTCGGCAGTCCGGCCGATCTCGGCGACGGCGTGACCCTGCAGGTCAATGCCGATGGCAGCTTCGTCATGGTCTCGCCCAAGGCGTTCGAAGGCGACCGCGGCCAGCGCGTTTACTACGCCTCGTCGGCGCCGCCGAAATTCACCACCGATAACTACAAGACCGTGCTGCTTTCGGAAGGCATCGGGCGCTCGTTCATGAACTCGCTGACCGTCACCATTCCGGCGACCGTCATCCCGATCCTGATCGCTGCCTTTGCCGCCTACGCGCTGGCCTGGATGCGTTTTCCCGGTCGCGCGCTGCTGATCGCGGTGATCATCGGCCTCCTGGTGGTGCCGCTGCAGATGTCGCTGATCCCGCTGTTGAAACTCTACAACGGCGTCGGCACTTTCTTCGGCGTGCCGTCGAAGACCTATCTCGGCATCTGGCTGGCGCATACCGGCTTCGGCCTGCCCTTCGCCATCTATCTGCTCAGGAGCTACATCGCCGGCCTGCCACGCGAAATCATGGAATCGGCACGCATCGACGGCGCCAGCGATTTCGAGATCTTCGTCAAGATCGTGCTGCCGCTGTCCTTCCCGGTGCTGGCGTCGTTTGCCATCTTCCAATTCCTGTGGGTATGGAACGATCTGCTGGTGGCGATGGTTTTCCTTGGTACGGAAGCAGACCAGATCGTGCTGACGGCCAGGCTCAACGCACTGCTTGGCTCGCGCGGCGGCGATTGGGAGATTCTGACGACATCGGCCTTCGTGACCATCATCGTGCCGCTGATCGTGTTCTTCTCGCTGCAGCGCTATTTCGTCCGCGGACTGCTTGCCGGTTCGGTGAAAGGAGGCTGAGACAATGCAATCCGCTTTGAAAGCCAGTTCGAACCCTGACCTCGCCATCGATCGCGACTGGTGGCGAGGTGCTGTGATCTACCAGATCTATCCGCGCAGCTATCAGGATTCGAATGGCGACGGTATCGGCGACCTCAAGGGCATTATCGGCAGGCTTCCCTACATCGCCTCGCTTGGCGCAGATGCCATCTGGATTTCGCCCTTCTTCAAGTCGCCGATGAAGGATTTCGGTTACGACGTCTCGGACTATTGCGACGTCGACCCGATGTTCGGCACGCTGGCCGATTTCGATGCGCTGACGGCGGAGGCGCACCGGCTGGGTCTCAAGGTGATGATCGACGAAGTGCTGTCGCACACGGCAGACAGCCATCCGTGGTTCAAGGAAAGCCGGGCGAGCCGAACCAATCCGAAGGCGGACTGGTATGTCTGGGCGGACGCAAGGCCCGACGGCACGCCGCCCAACAACTGGCTGTCGATCTTCGGTGGGTCGGCCTGGCAGTGGGACACCAGCCGCCAGCAATATTATCTGCACAATTTCCTGGCCGAGCAACCGGACCTCAACTTCCACAACCGCGAAGTCCAGGACGCGCTGCTCGATGTCACCCGCTTCTGGCTGGAACGCGGCGTCGACGGCTTTCGCCTCGACACGATCAATTTCTACTTCCACAGCCAGGGCCTGGAAAACAATCCGCCGCTGCCGCCGGAGGAGCGCAACGACCAGACCGCGCCGGCGGTCAATCCCTACAATTATCAGGACCATATCTACGACAAGAGCCGACCGGAAAACCTCGGCTTCCTCGAACGCTTCCGCGCCCTGCTCGACGAATATCCGGCGACCGCCGCTGTCGGCGAGGTCGGCGATTCGCAGCGCGGGCTGGAGGTCGTGGCGGCCTATACCGCCGGCGGCAAGCGCGTGCACATGTGCTATTCCTTCGACTTCCTGGCGCCGGAAAAGATCAGCGCGGACAAGGTCCGCTCGGTGCTGGAAGCCTTCGGCAAGGTCGCCAGCGACGGCTGGTCGTGCTGGGCTTTTTCCAACCATGACGTGATGCGCCCGGCCTCGCGCTGGGCCGCCAGCGAAGCCGACCCGATCGCCTATCTCAAGGTCATCTCGGCATTGCTGATGTCGCTGCGCGGCTCTGTCTGCCTCTACCAGGGCGAAGAGCTCGGGCTCGGCGAAGCCGAGTTGCGCTTCGAGGATTTGCAGGATCCGTATGGCATCCGCTTCTGGCCGGAATTCAAGGGCCGCGACGGCTGCCGCACGCCCATGGTGTGGGATGGCAGCGCCAAGAACGGCGGCTTCTCCCAGGCAAAGCCCTGGTTGCCGGTGCCGGCCAAGCATCTGGCACAAGCAGTCAATGTCCAGCAGGGCGACCAGGCTTCGCTGCTCGAGCACTATCGGCGCTTCCTCACCTTCCGCCGCGCCCATCCGGCACTGGCCAAGGGCGATATCACCTTCATCGAAAGTGAGGGCGACACCGTCGCCTTCACACGCCGGGCGGGCAACGAGCAGATTGTCTGCGTCTTCAACCTCGGCGCCAAGCCGGCCAAGGTTGACCTTGGCAGCCGATCCCTGCAACCTTTGCCGGGACACGGGTTTTCCGGGCAGGCGAGCCCCGGTTCGATCGAGCTTGGCGGTTACGGCGCCTGGTTCGGGCGCATCGACTGAAATCTTTGAGGAAATCACTGGGAGGAAACCAATGGCCGATGTCAATCTGAGACAAGTGAAGAAGTCCTACGGCAATCTCAACATTCTCCATGGCATCGACCTCGATATCAAATCGGGCGAGTTCATCGTCTTCGTCGGTCCGTCGGGCTGCGGCAAGTCGACCTTGCTGCGCTCCATCGCCGGGCTCGAGGAAATCACGTCGGGCGAGTTGAAGATCGACGGCGAAGTGGTCAATGACGTGCCGCCGTCCAAGCGCGGCATCGCCATGGTGTTCCAGTCCTACGCGCTCTATCCGCACATGACCGTCTACGACAACATGGCGTTCTCGATGAAGATCGGCAAGGAGAACAAGGCCGAGATCGACCGGCGCGTGAAGCAGGCCGCCGAAATCCTGCAGCTGACCAAATATCTCGACCGGCTGCCCAAGGCGATGTCGGGCGGGCAGCGCCAGCGCGTCGCCATCGGCCGCGCCATCGTGCGCAATCCGAAAGTGTTCCTGTTCGACGAGCCGCTGTCGAACCTTGATGCCGCACTGCGCGTCGCCACGCGTATCGAGATCGCCAAGCTTAAGGAATCGATGCCCAACACGACCATGATCTACGTCACCCACGACCAGGTCGAGGCGATGACGCTCGCCGACCGCATCGTGGTGTTGAAGGACGGCCATATCGAGCAGGTCGGTACGCCGATGGATCTCTACAAGAAGCCTGGCAATCTGTTCGTCGCCCAGTTCATCGGCTCGCCGGCCATGAACATCCTGCCGGCGACGATCGACAAGACCGGCAGCCCAACCGTCGTCAGCCATGTCGGCGGGCGCAAGGCTACGGTGCCGATTACGACGCCTGTCTCGGCCAAGGGGGCGGCGGTGAGCTTCGGCGTGCGGCCGGAGGATCTGATCGTCGCCACCGGCGCGGATTATCTGTTCGAGGGAACAGTCGATTATGTCGAGCAGCTCGGCGAGGTTCAGCTGGTCTATGTCGACATCGGCCGCGCCGACCTGCCGCTGGTGACCAAGCTGCCTGGCAATGTCGAGGTCAAGCGCGGCTCGACGCTGCGGCTGAGCGCCAATGGCGAGGATCTGCATATCTTCGATGCGGACGGACATTCCTTCGCACTTCAGAAGCCGGAAGCAAAAGCGGCTTAAGACAGAACCCCGTCTCGACGGCGTAAAAAAGAGCGGCGAGCTATGCCCGCCGCTCTTTTTCTAGAGGTCGACTTCGGCTGTTAGTGGTTGCCGAAGCGGTCCCGGTCGCTGCTCTGAGGGATCGACTTCTGCACGTCGCTCGATGAATTGAGCAGCTTGTAGACGGGCGAGCCGTTTTCGCGGATCGAAGCCGTGCGCGAGTTGTCAACCGAAGTTGCGGCAGGCTGGTTGGCGCCATTGGAGCCATAGTTGTCGCTGCCGGCGAAGGCGCTGCCGGAGATGGCCAGAACGGCGGCGGCAGCAAGGATGATCTTCTTCATTTCAAGTCTCCTGAATTTCTAGATTGCCGGGACAGCGGGGTATGCCCACTGTCCCCTGCGGCTGTTAGTTGTTGCCGAAAAGGTTGCGGTCAGCGCCCGGCTGAGCAGGCGCCTGAGTGGCCGGGGCCGACTTCTTGGTCGAAGCGGTGTACTGGCTGTCGACAGCCGTGGCTGCCGGGGCATTCGAACCGTAGTGGTCGCTACCCGCGAAGGCGCTGCCGGAAATGGCCAGAAGGGCGGCGGCAGTGAGAACAATCTTTTTCATTTTGGGCACTCCAGTATTTTTCCGTCCGTCTAGCGGCGTGTCTTGGGATTAAAATCGCGTCGTTCGGACAGCCCCGATGTGGGAAAGCCAGTTGGCCGTTTCCAATCACGAAGTTGTTCCGCGTGGACCAAGAATCCACCACTTGAAATTGTGCCAAGGCCTTCTACGTCATGTATTTTTGTTTTTGATATCATACTGTTAGGCAAAACCAGCGCCGCGATCACCGACTGTATCGGAGGCTCAGCGTTCACACCGTGATGCACGCACCGTCAATAGAAACGAACCGTTCGGTTCGATTTTAGAATCTGCTAATAGTCACTTTCCGATACCGTTAGCCTTTTAGCGCCCATTCCGGGGTCGATTCTGATAGCCGGTACAGCCGTCACCGCGACGATTTTCGTGGACCGCGATTCTTGACCCGATCGTTGTGCATGCGTGTCGCGCCACATGGATGCGATGTCGCTTTCATGCCGATGTCGCCAGCGCTGTCGTGATTAGATCATGTCATCTCAGGTGCCGCTTCGTGACGATGGAGCGGAGAATTGGGAAGCCGGTCAGATTCCGGCGCTGCCCCCGCAACGGTGGTGGAGTTCAAGTCGCAACGGGAGACCACTGGGCAAAAGCCTGGGAAGGTGTCGCGATCGTCTGCAAGGACACTCCAGAGCCCGGAAACCAGCCCGAGAATTTGAACTCGACTGATCGCGGTGGGCGGTCAAGAGGCGGATGGCGCATGTCGGCTTTCGCCGGTCTGCGCCTAATCCTTCCTCAATCACCACCAGTTCAGTCCTTGAAGTATGAGGACAGGACATGGATACGCGCAACGACATGCTGAGGCTCTTGAACAGCCGCAGGGACGGATTCTCGCTCGAGCAGCCCTTCTACACGGATCCCGATTTCTTCAAACTGGACATGGAGCTGATCTGGTATCGCGACTGGCTGTTCATCGGCCATGATTGCGAACTGCCCAAGCCCGGCAGCTTCATCACCGTGCAGATCGGCGACTATCCGGTCGTGCTGGTGCGCGATCAGCAGGGCAAGATCAATGCCTTCCACAATTCCTGCCGCCATCGCGGCAGCCGCGTCTGCAATACCGACAAGGGCACGGCGGCCAAGCTGGTCTGTCCCTATCATCAGTGGACCTACGAGCTGGACGGAAGGCTGCTGTTCGCCCGCCAAATGGCCGACGGCTTCGACAAGAGCCAGTTCGGCCTGAAGCCGGTCGCCTGCGAAAGCGTGGCCGGCTATATCTTCATCTGCCTGGCCAAGGAGCCCGCCGACTTCGCGCCGATGCGGGCGATGATCGAACCCTATCTCAAGCCGCACCGGCTCAGCGAAGCAAAGATCGCCTTCGAGAGCACGATCGTCGAGAAGGGCAACTGGAAGCTGGTCTGGGAAAACAACCGCGAGTGCTACCATTGCGCCGGCAATCATCCGGAGCTGTGCAAGACCTTCCCGGAAGCCCCGACAGTGACCGGCGTGCAAGGCGCCGACAGCGACCCGGAGATGCTGGCGCATTGGGCCAAATGCGAGGCAACCGGCCTGCCGAGCAAGTTCCGCATCGACCCGGCCGGGCAATACCGCGCCACCCGCGCGCCGCTGCTGCGCGATGCTGTCAGCTACACGATGACCGGCAAGCGGGCGGTGAAGAAGAACCTCTCCGACACAGTCTCGGCCGACCGTATCGGCACCTTGATGCACTATCACTATCCGACGACCTGGAACCACATCCTGATCGACCATGCCGTCACCTTCCGCGTGCTGCCGATCAGCGCCACGGAAACGGCGGTGACGACCAAATGGCTGGTCCACAAGGATGCGGTCGAGGGCGTCGACTACGATCTCGCCGAGCTCACCCATGTCTGGACCGAGACCAATGACCAGGACCGCCGCATCGTCGAGGAAAACGCCTTCGGCATCCTGTCGCCGGCCTATGAACCTGGTCCCTATTCGGAGTTGCATGAGGGTGGCGTGATCCAGTTCGTCGACTGGTACGCGCGCTTCATCGGTCCGCGCCTTGCCGGAGATGGCAGGCCGGCGTTGCGCAATGTCGCCTGAGAGGTTGAGGGATGAACGCGATGACTGACCTTGGCCTCTATCGCCATCTCGACCAGATGGCGCCCTGGAACGACAGGCTGCAGGTGCTGGAAGTGATCGGCGTCACCGACGAAGCGCCTGACGTGAAGACCTTCACCTTCCGCTCCGACAACCAGACCTGGTTCCGCTACAAGCCGGGCCAGTTCGTGACGCTGGAGCTGCCGACGTCGGACGGGCCGCTGATGCGCACCTATACGCTGTCGTCCTCGCCGTCGCGGCCATTCTCGATCGCCGTGACGGTGAAGGCGCAGGCCGGCAGCATCGGCACGCGTTGGATGTTCGATCACCTGAAGCCCGGCTCGCACGTCAAGGCCTATGGGCCGGCGGGCGACTTTTCGCTGCACAGCCATCCAGCGGCCAAATATCTGTTCATCTCGGCCGGTTCCGGCGTGACGCCGATGATGTCGATGCTGCGCTGGCTGAACGACTGCGCGCCATGGACCGATGTCGGCTTCGTCAATTGCGCGCGGCGCGCCGAAGAGATCATCTTCCGCAAGGAGCTCGAACTGCTCGGCGGCCATATGCCGGGCCTATCGCTCGGCTTCATGATCGAGGAGCGGTCGAGCCGCGAGGGCTGGTACGGCCATATGGGCCGTATCGACGCCATCCGGCTGCCGCTGCTGGCGCCCGATTTCCGCGAACGCGAGATCTTCTGCTGTGGTCCGGACCCCTTCATGCGCGCCGTGCGCGGCATGCTGGACGCCGCCGGATTCGACATGACGAAATACCACCAGGAGAGCTTTGCCGCGCCCGCGGTGGAGGAAATCCCGGCACCGTTCGCAGCACCGGCGCAGGACGGCGTCGCCGTTCCCGTCGAAGCCGCAACACCGATCCGCTTCGCGCTTTCGGACGTCGACGCCGAGTGCGTCGCCGGCCAGACCGTGCTGCAGACCGCGCGCTCGTCGGGCGTGCGGATCCCGGCGGCCTGCGAATTCGGCCTGTGCGGAACCTGTAAGGTGAAGAAAGTCTCCGGCGCCGTCGAGATGAGCCACAATGGCGGCATCCTCGATCACGAGATCGACGACGGCTTCATCCTCGCCTGTTGCTCGAAGCCGTTGTCGGCTCTCGAAATCGAGGCGTAGACAATAGGGCGGGTTAGCGCGGCATGGTCCTCAGCCGCTCCGACGACGAACGCCACGCTTCGTAGCAAGGCGGCACCGGATGAGACGACGAGGCAGGCCTACGCTCAAGGCGCGGCCTTCGTGCCTGTCCTGGACATGGGACGGCGTCATAGCGGCGCCCTGCCCCTTCCGCCTTTTTTCGGCAGAGTCTTCTCCGTTAAATCGACCGTCCCGCACGAGCCGCAACGTGGCTTGCGGTTCGGTCCTTCTAGCCCTTCCCCCGTGAACCATCGGCGGAACAATTCCGTGAACACCATCCCTTGTCGAGCACGCCACGAATTGGGGCGGCCTCGATAATCGTTTGTTTTTCCATGGTTTTTCTAAATCCAGAGGAACTCCTCCGGTCTCCAAATTTTAAAGTTTGCGCATCACTTGACATTTGTCGATCGAAACTTGACTATTGTCAGCATCGGCATTTGGGCGGGAGATCACGTGCCGATCGGCATCCGACAGGGATTATCCGAAGTCATGGGAGGACGATGGTGGAGCTGTTGCTCGAAGTGGAGGGGCTGAAGAAGTCCTTTGGTGGCGTCGCCGCCTTGCGCGACGGCCGCTTTCAGCTTCGCGCCGGCACGGTTCACGCGCTCTGCGGCGGCAATGGCGCCGGCAAGTCGACCTTTCTGAAGATCCTGATGGGCATCCAAAAGCGTGATGCCGGCTCGATCCGCCGCCGCGGCAAGGACGTGGAATTCGCCAGCCCCGCCGACGCGCTGGCCTCGGGGATCGCCATCATCGAGCAGGAACTGAGCCCGGTTCCCCACATGACGGTCGCCGAGAACATCTATCTCGGCCGCGAACCCAAGGCGCGGTTCGGCGGCATCGATTTTCGCGGCATGAACCGCGCCGCGCAGAAGCTTCTGGACGACCTCGAATTCGACATTCGAGCCACCCAATACATGATGAACCTCTCGGTCGCGCAGAGGCAGCTGGTCGAGATCGCCAAGGCGCTCAGCCACGACGCCGAGGTCATCTTCATGGACGAACCGACGTCGGCGATCGGCGAGCGGGAGGCACAGCACCTGTTTGCCGCGATTGGCCGCCTGCGGAAGCAGGGCCGCGGCATCGTCTACGTGTCGCATCGCCTGTCGGAAATATTCCAGGTCGCCGATTCCTACACGGTCTTCCGGGACGGTTCCTATGTCGGCAGCGGGGCACTTGCCGAGATCGACCGGCCCGGCCTGATCCGCATGATCGTCGGCCGTGAACTGTCCGAGGAATACGTCAAGACCAACACGCCGACCGAGGAAACCGGACTCGAAATTGCCGGGCTGACCTGCCCGAACAAGATCGAGGACATCTCCTTTGCGGCACGCAAGGGCGAGATCTTCGGCATTTACGGGCTGATGGGGGCTGGGCGGACGGAAATCTTCAATTGCCTGTTCGGGCTCGACAGGCCTTCGGCCGGAACCATTGCCATCGACGGAACCCCGGTCGCCATTTCGAAGCCGGCGGATGCGATGGCGCATGGCCTGGCGCTGGTCACCGAGGATCGCAAGCTGACCGGCCTCAATCTTTCCGATTCCGTGCGCGCCAACATCTGCATGGCCAGCCTGCCCGAGATGAGCCCGGCCTTTGCCATGGACCGGGCGCGCGAGGCGGAAGCAAGCCGCCGGATGCGGGAGCGATTTCAGATCAAGGCGGCGCGCGACACCATGCCGGTCTCCGGCCTGTCGGGCGGCAACCAGCAGAAGGTGGTGCTCGGCAAGTGGTTCCTTCGCAACCCGAAGGTGCTGCTGCTGGACGAGCCTACCCGTGGCGTCGATGTCGGCGCCAAGCGTGAAATCTACCGGATCATCTGCGACTTCGCCGCCGCCGGCGGCACGGTGGTGATGATCTCTTCCGAGATCGATGAAGTTCTCGGGATTTCGGACCGGATCATGGTGATGCGGGCCGGCAGAAGCGCCGGAATCTTCAGGCGGGAGGAAACGGATGCGCAATCACTCGTCCACCTATCGACCTGAACAGGGTTCGGCGGCAAAGGAGCCAGGAATGTCGGTTGGCGACAAGAAGACGATGCAAGGCTGGCTCGGTTCCGAGCAGCGCCGGCTGCTGATCCAGGAGTACGGCATCTTCCTTGCCTTCCTGATCCTGGTGGCGGTGCTTTCGGTCTCCAACGAGTTCTTCCTGACGGCTGGCAACATCTCCAACGTGCTGCTGCAGACATCGATCAACGGTGTCCTGGCCATCGGCATGACCTTCGTCATCCTCACCCGCGGCATTGATCTCTCGGTCGGCTCCGTCGTCGCGCTCGCGGGTATCGTCAGCGCCAGCTTCATGACCACTTCGGCGACCGCCGGCATCGCCGGCGCGCCCTATCCGGTTGCTTTGGGCCTCGGCATCGGCCTGCTGGTCGGCATTGCCTGCGGCTCGATTTCGGGCCTCATCGTGTCACGCTTCTCGGTGCCGGCCTTCGTGACGACGCTCGGCATGCTTTCGGCGGCGCGCGGAATGACCCTCATCTATGGCGGCGGCCGTCCGGTTCCCGCGCTGACGCCGGCTTTCCGCTGGATCGGCACCGGCGACGTGTTCGGCATACCCGCGCCGGTCTTCATTCTTGCCGTCGTGTTCGCCGTGTCGTGGTGGATCCTCAACCGGACGCGTTTTGGCCGCTACATCTATGCCGTCGGCGGCAACCCGCACGCGGCCAGGACCTCGGGCATCAACATCACCCGCATCCAGTTCCTCGTCTACGTCATTTCCGGCGGCCTTGCCGGCTTCGCCGGGATGCTGCTCAGCGCCCGCACCGGATCCGCGCTCCCGCAGGCCGGCATTGCCTACGAGCTCGACGCGATCGCGGCGGTGGTGATTGGCGGAACCAGCCTGTCGGGAGGCGTCGGCAGGGTGACCGGCACGCTGATCGGCGCGCTGATCATCGGCGTCATGAACAACGGCCTCGATCTGATGGGCATCCAATCCTACTACCAGCAGGTCCTCAAGGGCGCCCTGATCGTCGGCGCCGTGATGCTCGACCAGAAGCGAAACTACGGGGCCTAGGCCCCTTTCCGGTACCGGACCTGCGTCAGGCGTGTCCGTTGCAAGGCGAACCATGTCGGTCGCTCACTCAAGGTGGAGGTAACGAAATGAAAAGATGGATGATTGCGCTCGCATCCGCGACAGCGCTGCTGGCCGCGCCGGCCATGGCGCAGGACAAGATCAAGATCGGCGCCGCGCCCTACGGGCTGAATGCCGAGTTCATGCAGATCTGGGTGGCCGCGCTGCAGGACCATCCCGCCGTCAAGAGCGGCGAGGTCGAACTGACGGTCTTTGACGGCCGTTATGACGCGCTGGTGCAGCAGGACCAGTTCAAGACGATGGTCACGCAAAAGTACAATGCGATCATCTTTGCGCCGATCGACGTCGACGCGGGCGCTGCCGCCGTGCAAGCCGCCGCCGACGCCGGCATTCCGGTCATCGGCTCGAACACCCGCGTCCATTCCGATCTTCTGACCTCCTATGTCGGATCGGACGATACGATCTCGGGCTACATGGAAGCCAAGACCGTGCTCGACAAGATCGGCTGCAAGGGCAATGTGGTCATCCTCGAAGGTCCCGTCGGCCAGTCCGCGCAGATCTCGCGGCTGGAAGGCAACAAGAAGGCGCTGGCCGAATGCCCCGACGTCAAGGTCCTCGAGGACCAGACGGCGAACTGGTCGCGCGCCGAGGCCCAGACGCTGATGGAGAATTGGCTCACCGCTCACCCGAACCAGATCAATGGCGTGATCGGCCAGAACGACGAGATGGCGCTCGGCGCCATCGAGGCGATCAAGGCGGCCAAACTTGACGTGAAGAGCTTCTCCATTGCCGGCATCGACGGCATCACCGACGCGCTGCATGCGGTCAAGAACGGCGACATGACCTCGATCCTCCAGGATGCCCGCGCCCAGGCGCAAGGTGCGCTCGACCTTGCCATCTTCAATGCCAAGAAGGGTGACTACAAGCCGCAGTCCGACATCTGGGAGACCTACAAGGACATGCCTTGGAAGGACGGCAAGGAGAAGCTCTACAATGTGCCGTGGACGCCAGTGACGGCCGACAATGTCGACAAGCTGCTTGCGACGCGCAAGTGATCCAGCCGCGGGGTGGGCTTTGCGGCCCGCCCCGCATTCCATCAGGCCGAGAAGAGAACCATGACCGAAACAATAGATGTTGATCTCAATTTTTCGCTGGGCGGCAAGGTCGCCCTGGTCACCGGCGGCGCTTCGGGCATCGGCAGCGCCATCGCATCGGCATTCGCCGCCAAGGGCGCAATTGTCGGGGTGATCGATATCAATGAAGCGGTTGCGCAGGCGAAAGCCGTCGAACTCGGCAATGGCGCGAAAGCCTTCGTCTGCGATGTGTCCAACCCGCAATCCGTGGCGACGGTGTTTGCCGCGGCGGAAGCCGCATTCGGCCATATCGACATCGTCGTCAACAGCGCCGGCGTGGTCATGCTTGCCCCCGCCGAGGAGCTCAGCCTCGATGCCTGGGACAAGACCATCGCCATCAATCTCAAGGGAACGTTCCTGATTTCCCAGGCCGCCGGGCGCGCCATGATCAAGGCCGGCAAGGGCGGCAAGATCATCAACATGGCCTCGCAGGCCGGTACCGTCGCGATCGATCAGCACGCCGCCTACTGCGCCTCGAAATTCGGCGTCATCGGCCTGTCCAGGACGCTTGCCGCCGAATGGGGCAGGCACGGCATCACGGTCAACACGATCTCACCGACCGTGGTTCTGACCGAGCTCGGCAAGAAGGCCTGGGACGGGCCGCGTGGCGAGGCGCTGAAGCTGCGCATTCCGACCGGCCGCTTCGCCTTCCCGCAGGAAATCGCCGCCGCTGCCGTGTTCCTGGCCTCGAACGGCGCCGACATGATCAACGGCGCCGACCTTCTGGTCGACGGCGGCTACACCATCATCTGAGCGGCGGGAGCAACAATGCAGCGTTTCATCAACAATCCCGACGAGGTCGTCGAGGACACGGTCAAGGGCTTCGTCAAGGCGCATGCCGACATCGTCAGGCTCGGCAGCAACCCCCGCGTCATCGCGGCCCGCCATGCCCCGGTCGCCGGCAAGGTTGGCGTGATCACCGGCGGCGGCTCCGGTCACGAGCCGGCCTTCATCGGCTACACCGGCCGCAACATGCTGGACGCGGTCGCGGTCGGCGAACTGTTCTCCTCGCCGACGGCCAAGAGCTTCCTCGACGCGGCGCGCGAAGCCAATGGCGGCAAAGGTGTCGTCTGCCTCTACGGCAACTATGCCGGCGACAACATGAATGTGAAGATGGCCATCAAGCTGGCCGCCAAGGAAGGCATCGAGATCGCCACCGTCGTCGCCAATGACGACGTCTGCTCGGCGGGACCGGACGAACGCGAAAAGCGCCGCGGCGTCGCCGGCGAGATCTTCATGTGGAAATGCGCCGGTGCGCTGGCGGCGGAAGGCGCAAGCCTCGAGGACGTGCACGCGACGGCGCAAAGGGCGATCGACAATTGCCGCTCGATCGGCGTCGGCCTTGGTCCCTGCACGCTGCCTGCCGTCGGGCACCCGAATTTCCTGATCGAGCCGGGCACGATGGAGGTCGGCATCGGTCACCACGGCGAGCCGGGTGTGCGGGTCGAGCCGTTGAAGCCGGCGGCCGACATTGCGCGGGATATGGTCAAGATCGTGCTCGACGATCATGCGCTTGCGGCGGGAACCGAAGTGGCGGTGCTGGTGTCCGGCCTCGGCGCGACGCCGGTCAACGAACTCTACATCCTCAACGACACCATCGAGGCCGAGATCGGCGGACGCGGTCTGATCATCCACAAGACCTATGTCGGCAACTATTTCACCTCCTTGGAAATGGTCGGCGCCACACTCACGGTCATGGCGCTCGACGCAGAGCTGAAGCGGCTGCTGGACGTCGATGTCGATTGTCCCGCAAGGCTTTAGGAGACAGGCAAATGCAGCAGTTTGACAATGCTTCCGCGGGCGACATCGTGCTTTCGCTCGCCGACCGGATTATCGAAAACCGGGCCTATCTCAGCGAAATCGACGGCAAGATCGGCGACGGCGACCACGGCGTCAACATGGCCAAGGGCTTCGGCATGGCGGCGGACAGGATCAGGGGCAACGACATGTCGCTGGCTTCGGCCTTCGATACGCTCGGCACGGTGCTGATGACCGAGATAGGCGGCTCCATGGGACCGCTCTATGGCATCATGTTCACCCAGTTCGCCGAAACGATCGAAGCCTCGCCGTCGATCGGCGCCGAGACCTTCGGCGCCATGCTGGGCAGCGGCCTCGAAGGCATCCAGACGATCGGGTCGGCCAAGGTCGGCGACAAGACCCTGCTCGACGCGCTTGTGCCGGCCATCGAGGCCTTCAACAGCGCCAACGCCGCCGGCAAGCCGTTTGCGGACGCACTCGACGCGATGGCCGCCGCAGCCGAGGAAGGCCGTGACAGCACCAGGGATCTGGTGGCCAAGATTGGCCGCGCCAGCCGGCTCGGCGAACGTTCGGTGGGCGTCCTCGACGCCGGCGCGACATCCTGCGCGCTGATCCTGACAACCCTGGCATCCGGCGCCAAGCAGAAGCTGCGGTCGCCTGCGACCGCCAGCCATTGATTTATGAATATGCTCCTCCCGAGCAAAGGCTCCCGGCTGACATTGCAGCCGGGAGCGCGCTAGATGGCCGATCGCAGCAAGATTGAGAGTTCGCCCGTTTGCGCTCATCTTGACGATCGATCTTGGATTCGGGGAAACCAGGCAGCATGACCGTCAAGACATCATCGGCGCGCAGGAACGGAACCGAGGCGGCGGCCGAGCCCATCCCCTTGCGCTACGGCGACGACCCGTATGTGTGGGCCTGCTGGCTCTACTACGAAGACCACATGACGCAAGGCGACATCGCCGAGATCATGGGCATATCGCGGGCGACGGTGAACAGCTATCTGGCCGACGCCCGCGCCCGCGGCATCGTCAACATCTCGCTCGAACCGTCGCGGCTGAGCTCGCTTTCGATCGCGCAGGAGCTCAAACGCCATTTCGGCTTGCATGACTGCCTGGTCGTGCCGAGCGACGACAACGCGCGGCCGCTGATCGACCGCCTCGGCGGGGCGGCGGCGCAGGCGCTGGCCAAGCTGTTGAAATCCGGCGACACGCTGGCCGTCGCCTGGGGACGCACGGTGCTGGCGATCGGCGAGCAGGCATCGGTGCCCGGCCTGCAGGACGTCACCGTCGTCCAGGCCACAGGTGGAACGGCCGCCAACTTCGCCTATACGCCGGAGCTCTGCGCATCGGCAATCGCCGGCGCTGTCAAGGCGCGGCTGATCAACATCACGGCGCCTGCCGTCGTGTCCACCGCCGAAGTCCGCGACATGCTTTTGCGCGAGCCGCTCATTCAAAGCCAGTTCGACGCGCTTGCCAAAGCCAACAAGGCGCTTTTCGGCATCTCGTCGCTGCGTCCGAACTCGACGATCCACACCAGTGGCTTCTTCGAATCCGTTTCACTGCAGCAATATCTCGCCAGGAACGCGGTCGGCGTCGTCGCCGGCCGCTTCATCGATGGCCAGGGCAATCCGGTGGCCGGCCCGCTCGACGACCGGACAATCGGCATATCGCTGGACATGTTGAAAGCCATAGGCCTGCGTATCGCCGTGGCCGGCGGCTTCGACAAGGTGCCGGCTATCCTGGCCAGCCTGCGCGGCGGCTACGTCAACGTGCTGATCACTGACGCCGCCACCGGCCGCGGCATCCTCAATGCCGACGGCGTCACGGAACTCGACCAGAAGCTGTCGCAGCGCCCGCGGGTCGACAACACGATTGCCTTGCCCAGCAATTACCGGACCCATATCAAGAAATTCCTCAACGACCCCGACGATGTCGTCGAGGAAATGCTCGACGGCGTGGTCAAGGCCCATGCCGCCTACATCAAGCCGATCAAGGGCTCCAATCGTGCCCTGGTCGCCCGCACCGGGCCGAGGCCCGGCAAGGTCGGGCTGGTGATCGGCGGCGGCTCGGGACATGAGCCCTGTTTTCTCAGCTATGTCGGCAAGGGCCTCGCCGACGCCGTGGCCGTCGGCAACATCTTTTCGTCGCCTCCTCCCGGGCCGATCCTCGAATGCACCCAGGCGGCATCCGGCGGCGCGGGCGTGCTTTTCGTCTACGGCAATTATGCCGGCGACGTCATGAACTTCGACATGGCGGCCGAGATGGCGGCGGACAACGGCATCGAGGTCCGGACCGTGGTGACGACGGACGATATCGCCTCCTCTCCGCTGGAGGACAGGGATGGCCGCCGCGGTGTCGCCGGCAACTTTTTCATGTTCAAGATCGCCGGGGCCGCTTGCGACCGTGACCTCTCGCTCGATGCCTGCGAGACAGTGACACGCAAGGCCAATGCACGGACCTTCACCATGGGCGTCGCGCTGGAGCCCTGCTCGATGCCGCAGACCCGCCGCCACAATTTCGAGATCGGCCCCGACGATATCGAGATCGGCATGGGCATCCACGGAGAACCCGGCGTCATCCGCGAAAAGATGATGAGCGCCGATGCGATCACCGACCGGGTTATGGACCGCATCTTCGCCGAAATGAAGCCGGCAGCGGGCGACCGCGTGGCGGTGCTGATCAATTCGTTCGGCGCGACGCCCCTGATGGAACTCTACATTCTGTTCCGACGCGTCGAGCAGCGGCTGAGCGCGAAGGGCATCCAGATAGAGGCGAACTGGGTCGGCCACTATTGCACATCGCTCGACATGGTCGGCGCATCCATATCGATCCTGCATCTCGACAATGAGCTGTCGGAGCTTTTGCGCCATCCTTGCGATACGGCCGTGCTGCGGATCGGTTGAGGACAACAAGAGATGCGTCTTACGGACGAAGGCCGCATCCTGCTTGAACTGGGAGGACCATGATGTCGGACAATGCCGCACGACGCCTGAGCAGGATGTTCTACCGCATATCGATCGCCATCGAGGCGGGAAAGGATCGACTGTCCGATCTGGACGGCGCCATCGGCGACGCCGACCACGGCATAACCATGTCGCTCGGCTTCATGGCCGTGAATGCCTATCTGGCCAAGCTCAATCTCGACGACACGCCTCCCTCGGAGATCTTCACGGCCGCTGCCTCGGCCTTCCTCGACGCCGTCGGCGCCTCGACCGGACCGCTCTACGCGACCGCGTTCCGAAGGGCCGGACAGGCGCTCAAGCAGGATGAATGCCTCTCGCTCGCCGACCAGGCGGCGATCATCAAGGCGATGACGGCCGGCATCATGGAACGCGGCAAGGGGCAGCGCGGCGACAAGACCATGCTGGACGTGTGGATCCCCGCCACCGAAGCAGCGCTCAACGCGCAGGCCCGCAATGCCGGTGACCTGGATATGTGGAGCAGCATCCTCGAAGCCGCGGAAGCAGGCGCGAACGCGACGCGGTCCATGGTGGCGGCGCGCGGACGGGCGGCGCGGCTCGGAGAGCGGTCGCTGGGGCACATGGACCCGGGCGCGGCTTCGGCCGTCATCATCCTGCGCGCGATGAAGGACACCTTCACCGAAAGCGAGCCTCGCGGGCACTGAAAATCACGCCGCGATCCCGCTCAGGCATCGATTGGTCCCAAAAATGGCCGACGTCTTGCCTGCACCACTTACCTTGCCAACGAAGAACCGAGCGTTTACAGGCGTTGTGGGTGGAAGCAGTACCGCTGGAGGGCGGAACTTGCGAAGCGGGGCAACAATGATGCGTGATTGCGACGCCTATGCGGTTGCGAGCAGGGATATCGTCTTCGAATCCTTCGACGGCGAGGCCGTGGTGCTCAACCTTGCCAACGGCAAGTATTTCGGCTTCTCCGATTCCGGCAGCAGGGTCTGGCAGGCGCTCTCTTCGGGGGTCGATGCCCAGGCCCTGACCGGCCTCACCGCCGGTGGTTCGACACTCGGCGCGGCTGAACTCGAACACTTCATCTCGCAATTGCTCGAACTGGGGTTGCTGGTGCGTTCGGAAGCGGCGGCACAACCCCTGCCGGTCGATTTGGCTGCCGAGCTTGCCACCGCGAACGAGCCGCTCAAGGTGAGCATTCACGACGACCTTGCCGACCTGATCATCGTGGATCCCATCCACGAGGTCGAGGAACCCCTCGGCTGGCCAGCGGTCAAGCAGGCATCCTGACGAGCCGGTTGCGTCTGAGATAGAGGGGCGCAGGAATGCCGCGCGTCACGCTCGAAACATTGCCGGATTACGCCCGGTATCTCATCACCGCCGCTGAAGACGCGGCCACGGACAATCCGGCCACGCGGACGGTCCGCCTGCCCCGGCTGGAGCTGACCGCGCATGTCGGTCCCGGTGTGCTTGCGGAGGCGCTTGGCCACGCCTTCGTGGAGGCCGCGCATGATGATGCGGAACCGTCGGCATGCCGTATCTTCATCGCGCAACCTGGAATCGACGGCATCCCCGAGCCGGCACGGTGGGGCGACGCGCATTTCACCGAATACGGCTTTGCCGAACGGCTCGCCGAAGCCGGGCTGCGTGGCCACTATTTTCACGATCTGGATTTCTGGCAGGTCTACGATCCGCAACGCCGCGTTGGCGTGCAATTGATGGAATCGGCCGATGCCTTTCCGCCCTGGGAGCCGGCAGCGCCGCTGCGGGCCTTCCTGCACTGGGACTATGCGGCGCGCGGCATGCGGCTGACCCATGCCGGCACGCTGGGCGCCAATGGCAAGGGCGTGCTGTTGGCCGGCGCGGGCGGAGCCGGCAAATCCGGCACCGTCGCCGCCGGCCTGCTCAACGGGCTGGACAGCGTCGGCGATGACTATGTGCTGATCGATCTCGGCGCCGGCGTGACCGCGCGGCCACTGTTTTCAACGCTGAAGCAGGACCCGCAAGGTTTCGCGCGGCTGGGCCTGAAGCAGCGGCTGAAGATCGAGAGCCCCTTGAACTGGCAGGGCAAGCACACGTTTCACATTGCCGACATCGCGCCCCGGCCCGTGCCTGCAGCGCTGGACATCGTTGCGCTGGTGGTGCCACATATCGGCGGTGGCGAGACGAGTTCGATCGTGCCGGTGTCGCGTCGAGACGCCATGATAGCACTGGCGCCGTCGGGCATCATGCAGATGCCGGGGGAACGTGAAAGCGGCTTCCGCTTCTTCGGCGATCTCACCCGCCTGCTGCCAAGCTACCGCCTGTCCTTGGGAACGCGTCCTGAGGAGATTGCCGGCACTGTTGCTGATTTTCTAACACGGGTTGTTTCGTGAAGCTGAGCGTGATCATGCCCGTCTACAACCGCGAACGCTATGTCGTTTCGGCCTTGCGCTCACTGCTGCGGCAGCGCGATGCCGCCGATCTCGACATCATAGTCATCGACGACGGCTCGACCGACGGTTCGGCGGAGGTCGTGCGTTCGATGATGGTCGAGAACCCCTGCATCCGCCTTTTCCGGCAGGACAACATAGGCGTGACCCGAACCCGCAATGCTGGTCTCAAGCTGCTCAAACCGGAAACGGAGCTCGTGTCGTTCCTCGATTCGGACGATGTCTCGCCTGCCGGGCGATTCAAGGCCGATATCGCCTGCTTTCAGGCCGACCCCGGTCTCGAGCTTACCTATTCCCTCATGATGCTGGTCGACGGCATTGACGACGACAGGCTGGAACCCGGGCCTGACAGCCATTTCATGACCGTGCGGGGGATTCATCTGTCGGCGGCGATTTTCTCGCGCAAGCTCGTTGACCGGATCGGCGGCTTCGACGAGGCCTTCAGCCAGGCCGAAGACACCGATTACCTGCTGCGCACCTTTGAAAGCGGCCCCAGATTCGTCATGCCGGATACTGTGGCGCTTTACTACAGACGTCACCCCGGCAACATGACGAAGCAGGCCGACACATCCCTTCGGGAGTTCATGCGGGCCATCCACAAATCGATGAAACGGCGTAAGGCCGACCCTTCACTGTGCGGGATCGAAGGCATTTTCGATGTCAAGGAACTCGCCAATTGGCGCTTCACGTAGCCATGTGGAACTATGGCGTCGTCATCCCGACCTTCAACGCCAGCGGCACCATTGCCGAGACGCTGCGATCCGTCGCCGCCCAGACGGTGCGGCCTGAACTGGTGATCATCGTCGACGATGGTTCGACAGACGAGCTGGCCTCCGCGATCGGCGGAACGGACCTGCCGGTGCGCTTGCTGCGCCAGGCAAATGCCGGGCCTGGCAGCGCCACGAACAGGGGCATTGCGGCGCTGTCGACGCCGCTCATCGCGACGCTCGATGCGGACGACCTCTGGCTGCCGAGCAAGGTCGAGAGACAGCTCGCGCATCTCGACAGATGTCCCGCGACAGCGGGGGTTTTCTGTCATTGGCGGAATTTCCGCAACGACCGGCCCGACGCGCCCGAGGCCGAGGCCGTGCCCGGCTGGTCGCGGACCACCATGATGATCCGCCGCGAGGTCGCCGAGACCATTGGACCCATCGTCGATCCGCCGGGCGGCCGTGGCGAAATGATCGACTGGATCGCTCGGGCGCGCGAGGCGGGCCTCGCCCTCGACATGCTGGACGAGGCGCTGGCGCTGCGCCGCATCCGGCCGGGCAGCCTGTCCTACGGGCGCGATGCGGCCCGCGACCGCGGCTATCTCGAGGTGGCTCGGCTCGCCATGCTGCGGCGGGCGCGGAACAAGGCCGGCTCGAGCTGATGGCTGATATCCGCCGTATCGAGCGTCGCTTCCCGGACTATGGCTGGTCATGGCCAACGGGCGGGCTCGACCAGTTGCTCAAGGCCGCACTCCTTCCCGACGAGGACGCTGCTGCCGCTTGCGCCGGCCGCTGGCTGGACGAGAACGATATCGACCACGTCTCGTTCCGCGAGCACCGGCTGCTGGCCGCGATCTGCGACAGGTTCGGCAGGAAGCTCGCCGGTCATTCCGCTTATCCGCGCCTCGTCGGCCTGCAGAAGATGTTGTGGACCAAATCGCGCATGGCGATGCGCGAAGCCGAACCGGCGCTGAAGGCGATGGCGGATGCCCGCTGCCAGGTGATGCTGATCAAGGGTGCCAGCCGCATCGCCTTGAACGCCTCGGCCCAGCGCGGCAGGGTGGCGCACGACATCGACATACTGGTGCGGCCGCAGGACATACAAACGGCCTTCGATGTGCTGCGCGACGGCGACTGGCAGATCGCCACCGGCGTCAGCCCGCAATATCTGCGGACGAGACTGGCGTCGCTGCGCTCGATGAATTTCTTCAAAGGCAATCTTGGCGACATCGACCTCCACCAACTCGCCTATGACGGTTCCCAGCGAAGCGAGGAGGACGACCTGGCCATCTGGCAACGGGCTGATCCCGCCGAGTTCAGCGGCGTCGGCGTGCTGGTGCCGTCGCCTGCCGACCGCATCGCGCTTGCCATCGCGCATGGCGGGCTCGACGCCCACACCCACAGCGACTGGCTGGTCGATTGCGCGGTGGCTATGCGCGGCGGCGGTGTCGACTGGCATGTATTCCTCGATGTTGTCGCCAGGCGCGGCCTTGCCGTTGCCGCAGCGGTGGCGCTCTCCTATCTGGCGCTTGAAACAGGCGTGGCAGTGCCGGACAAGGTGCTGGGGCGCGTGCTGGAGCTGGCCGACCGCAGCGGCCTCTCGCGCTGGTCGGCCGTGCTGCAGGCCAAGCCGCGGACCGATTTCGGCAGGCTGGTCTGGCTGTCACGCGGCCTTGCCAAGCAGTTGCGGCTGAGGCGCAAGAGCGGCCGGCTGCGGCAGGAGCCGCCGGCCAAGGCCTGGCGTGGCAAGCCAACCCGCAACGAGCCGTCGGAAACGGCGCCGCCATCGGTGTTCTCACAGGCCATACCTTGTCCGCGAACGCCGGGGGACATGATGCTGGACATCACGGTCAGAATCCGTGTTCCACCGGTCCGCCGCCGCATCGAAATGGAGATCAATGCCGATGACGACCATATTGCGCGCCTGCGCGCCATGGCCATCAGCCGGTCCGGTGGCGAACGCGTGCTGCATTTTCGCGGCAAGGTGACGCTTGACGGGCAAAGGCACGCGGTGACGCTGGAGGCGCGACCGTCCCGGCAATTCCGTCAATGGGACGATGACGCGACAGTGGCGGCCTATGGCGCACTGCCCTTCCATCTGATCTCGGCGATTTTTTCGCCGCTGCGCTGAGATATCGCGCGGCTCTGAGGCTATGATGTCTGGCCGTCTATCGCCGTGGAAACAAGGGGGCCGCGTTCACGGCCTTTTATGTCGGCAAGCATCCATGCCGACAGCGACAATGGCACCAAAACACCAATGCCAAGCCCGACAAAGTTCACCAGATGCGCGATGGCAGGGTAGAGCCAGACGAGCGCCAGGAAAATCCGAGGTACGTTGGCACGCGTCGAAAAGAGATAGGCGACAGCAACGGCAAGACCGACCGTGTCGTAGCTGTAGCCATAAGGCGTCGCAACAGTTGCCAGCACGGCGGTGAGAACCACTCTTTCGCCATGCTGGACCTGCCGCCAGGGCAGCCAGACCCAAATGGCGGCGGCGATGGCGGCGATCGTCGCAACGGCCTGCATTGCATAGGCGACCGTCAGTCCCGCGCCGCAGGCGCGCGCCAGGAAGAACATGGTTGCGGCATTGGCCTGGTAGGGTTGCGGATAGGGCGCTTCCAGTATCGCCGTCATCAAGGGGCGGGTTTGCGTCCAGAACAGATGCCAGACGTCGAAGCCGAGCGCAGCGCCGGTCAAAATGAACAGCGCCGCCGATGACAGAGCCGCGGCGACGATGGCGCGCCAATTGCCGCTGGCCAGCAGGCAGAACGGCACCAGAATGCCGAGATGCGGCTTGACCGTCAGCAACCCGAACAGCAGCCCGGCAAGGATCGGCCGCTTTGGCGCGACGGCCAGTCCGCCGATGAGGAAGGCGGTGGTCAAGGCGCCGTTCTGACCGAAGATGGCGTTGACGAATACGGCCGGACACACACAGATGGCCGCTTCGGCAAGCGTGCCCATTTTCGATGGCCGCACCGCCAACCAGAGGCAGAAGACGGTGCCGAAAGTCCAGATGAAATAGGCCGAAAAGATCGGCAGCAGCGCCAGCGGCGCGCCGAAGATGAGGATGCTGGGCGGGTAGCTCCATTCCTGGTTGGGAAGATCGGACGAGAACATCCGCCGCAAGGCCGCGCGATAAGTGTCGACGTCGAACAGCCAGGCGACATGGCCGTCGAGTGCCATGCGCCCGCCGGCCCACAGATTGGTGAAATCCCAGTAGGGCAGCCGGTCGCTGAGTTCAGAAAAACCGTGCTCGTCGAAGGTCCACAAAGCAAGGTGGTAGCGCAGGCCGACCAAAATCCCGGTGCACAGCACAAGTGCCGCGAAACGGAGATCGGATCGATTGCGGGCAGTCTGATCGACCGGTGCCATTGCTTTGTTTTCCAAGACCCTGGCAGCCTTGATAAGGGATGTGCGTTAAGATCGGCTTATACGGGGCTCTCGTGCGGCTTCGTCACCCGCCGCAGCGTCAGATTGATCCTGCCGCCGTTCTTCAGCAGTGCCGAGGTCGACGGGTAAATGCGGTCGACGCCATGGAAGGCAAGGCGGCCCTCGCCGCCGAGCACGACGACGTCGCCGCTCTTCAGCCTGAACGACTTGGTGGCGCCCTCGCGCGTCGTCTGGCCGACCCTGAACAGGCAATCATCGCCCAGCGAGACGGAGACGACGGGTGCCGAGAAATCGGCCTCGTCGCGATCCTGGTGCAGGCCCATCTTGGCGTCCGCCGTGTAGAAATTGATCAGGCAGGCCTGCGGCGGATTCGGATAGCCCGACACCTGCCGCCACAAATCGAGCAGACCCTCCGGGATCGGTGGCCATGGCTCTCCGGTCAGCGGATGCGTCGGCTGGTAGCGATAGCCGCGCTCCTTGTCGGTGACCCAGCCGAGCGGGCCGCAATTGGTCATGCGCACGCTCATCTCCTTGCCGGTGCGCGGCATGGCCGGCACGAACAGCGGCGCCTGCTGGACGATGCTTCTCACCGCCTCGACCAACGCCTCCTGAACAGTGCGGGAGAGGTAGGCCGGCATGTGGCGGACGCCGTTGGGCAGAACGAGCATGGAATAACGCACCTTGAGATGGTTCGAGCCCGCAAGATGCCACCATCAAAGGAAAACGGCGACCCGAAAGCCGTCGCCGATCTCATTGCGCTTGCCGATGTGGAGATGGGCGACGGATTCACGCCCCGGCTCGGCGAAAGACGGTTGACGAGTAAACATGAATTCCATAGTCAAGTTTTTGAACTTGAGTGTTTTGGGCAACAATATGGATGCCGGCGAGAGGGAGAGGTCGCTGGCAGCGAATGGCAAAGAGCGAGGCATATCGACGTGACGTTTCATGAGGGATCCAACATGGTCAGGGGTGGTGGGGTTTGGTGCCGGGGATTGCTCGCCACGACGTGCCTTGTAACGCTGCTCGGTGCTCATCAGGCGCACGCGCAGCAAGCCGCCACCCAGACACAAGACGGCACGCTCGAGCCGATCACGGTCAGCGGCAAGGGCGGTCGGGTCACTTCCGGGGACGACAAGACGGTGGCGGCCAAGCGCAGCTCCGGTGCGACCAAGACGGATACGCCGCTCATCGAAACGCCGCGCTCCGTCTCGGTGGTGACGCGCAAGGAACTCGAGGAGCGCGGCGCGCAGGACATCATCGAGGCGGTGCGCTATTCGGCGGGCGTCAGCACCGGCGCCTACGGCTTCGATCCGCGCTTCGACCAGATCTATATCCGGGGCTACGACGCCACGACGCTCGGCGATTACAAGGACGGCCTGCGCCAGCCCTACATCAATTACGGCACGTTCCGCACCGACCCCTATTCGCTCGAACGGGTTGAGGTGATCAAGGGACCGGTGTCGGTGCTTTACGGTGCGGGAACGCCGGCCGGCATCGTCAACAAGGTGCCCAAGCTGCCGACCGAGGACAGGATTCGCGAAGTCCAGTTGCTCTATGGTACGAAGGACAGGGCCCAGGCGGCCTTCGATTTCGGCGGGCCGGTCACGGAAGGCAGCGACGAGTTCCTCTACCGGATCGTCGGCCTGGCGCGGAACGGCGACACCAATTTCGACATCGCCGACGACCGCTACTTCCTGCAGCCGTCGCTAACCTGGAATCCGGATGCCGCGACCTCCTTCACCATCTACGGGCTGGTGCAGGCCGACGAGACGGATGCCAATGTCGGCGTGATCACGGACCCGTCGGGAAAGATCCACGCTCTGCGCGAGAGCGACCCGGACTACGACTACCAGAAGATCCGGCAGCAGCAGATCGGCTACAAGTTCGAGCACGATTTCGGCGACGGCATCACGTTACGCCAGAACGTTCGGTATTCCCATCTCGACCTGAGGTCGCGCTATCTTGCGGTCGCGAGTTGGACGGGCACCGTCGCACATCGTTATGCGAATTCGATCCGCGACGAAATGAACGTATTCCAGGCCGACAACCAGATCGAAGCCAAGCTCGACACCGGCGCGCTCGCCCACACTGTGCTTCTCGGCCTCGACTACACCAACCTGACCTCGTCCTTCGGCTATGGGATAGGTCCCGTCAATCCTGCCTATGATTTCGACATCGCCAATCCGACCTACGGTGTTTCCGGCCCAACGCCGGACTACAATTTCACGACGTCCGATGCGGATCTGCGCCAGACCGGTATTTATGCGCTGGATCAGGTCGAACTTGACAGATGGCGCTTCACGCTCGGTGGCCGGCAGACCTGGGTCGAGCAGACGCGCCAATACGGTGACGGCACTTCCGAGGGCTTGAACAAGAACGCCTTCAGCCTGCAGGCCGGCGCCCTCTATCTGTTCGACAATGGCGTCGCGCCTTTCGCGAGCTATGCGACCTCGTTCGAGCCGGTCACGAACCGATCCGAGTCAGGCGACATTCTCCAGCCAACGAAGGGCGAGCAATTCGAACTGGGGGTCAAGTACCAGCCGCCGGGAACCGACATCCTGCTGTCGGCGGTCGCCTATCATCTTGTCGAGAAGAACAAGCCGGTTGTCGTCAACGCCAACATGGGCACCTACCGGGCGTTGGGCGAAGTCACCGGCAACGGCTTTGAGCTCGAGGCGCGCGCGGCCATCATGGATGGGCTGGATGTGGTCGCGCCCTACAATTACAACCATGCTGAGATCACCGACGGCGCGGCTGCGGAGATCGGCAAGGTTCCGGCTGTTACGCCCGCGCATGTCGCGAGCCTCTGGGCCAACTACAAGTTCGACGAGGGCAGTGCCGCCCCGGGCCTTTCGGTCGGCGCGGGTGTAAGGTTGCAGAGCGCCACCCACACCGACACCACCAACACCGCCAAGAATGACGCCGCGGTCTATCTCGATGCCTCGGCGTCCTATGATTTCGGCGCCATCGACAAGAAATATGAAGGTGTCAGCGCCGCCTTCGCCGTCCGCAACATCGCCGATGAACGTCCTGTCGTGTGCAACAGCGGCTATTGCTATTTGGGCCAGGGCCGCAACATTACAGCTTCGCTGAAGCGCAGCTGGTAGAATCGGAAACGCCGCGCGTCCATTCGGATGCGCGGCGTCTTGATTTTGCCGTCTCGAAACGGCCCGGCCGGTGGCGCTTAATCGTTATCCACCCGGCCGCGCAGCTTCTTGATCGTCCCGCGCCCTGCCTTGCTCTTCAGCCGCCGCTCGACCGAGCCTTTCGAGGGCCGCGTCTTCTTGCGTGGCGGTGGCGGCGGTTCAGCGGCCTTGGCGACCAATGCCGTGAGCCTCGCCCGGGCGTCGGCGCGGTTCTGTTCCTGGGTGCGGAAGCGCCCGGCCTCGATGACGATGACGCCGTCCTTGGTGGCGCGCTGGCCGGCAAGCTTGATCGTCCGCTCTCGCACGCGTTCCGACAGGCCGGCCGCGTTGGCCGCGTCGAAGCGTAGCTGCACGGCGGTCGCCACCTTGTTGACGTTCTGGCCGCCCGGACCCGACGAGCGGATGAAATCCTCGTGCAGGTCGCCTGGGTGGATCACGGCTTCGGCCGCAATGATGATGTTGTCGTCGATCGGCATGCCGCAGTCATGGCGCGGCGGCGTGAAAAGAAAAGGCCCGATCGAAACCGGGCCTTTTCTGATGCTGAGCGGCAATGATGCCGAGCGATTGGCTGTTACTCCGCCGCTTCCTGCATGCGGGGCGCCGCACCCATGACGGTTGCATCGACATGCGGCTCGAATTTCTCGAAGTTGACGGCGAACATGCCGACCAGTCTTGCCGCTTGCCGGTCATAGGCAGGCTTGTCGGCCCAGGTCGAGCGCGGATCGAGAATGGCGCTGTCGACACCAGGCACGGTCACCGGCACCTTGAAGCCGAAATTGGTGTCGGTGCGGAATTCACCTGTCTTCAGCGAGCCGTCGAGTGCGGCGGCAAGCAAAGCGCGCGTCGCCTTGATCGGCATGCGCTTGCCGGTGCCATAGGCGCCGCCGGTCCAGCCGGTGTTGACCAGCCAGCAATCGGCGCCATGGCTGGCGATGAGCTCGCGCAGTAGATTGCCGTATTCCGATGGATGACGCGGCATGAACGGTGCGCCGAAACAGGTCGAGAACGTCGCTTCGGGCTCGGTGACGCCCTTTTCGGTTCCGGCGACCTTGGCCGTGTAGCCGGAGAGGAAATGGTACATCGCCTGCGCCGGGGTCAGCCGCGCGATCGGCGGCATCACGCCGAAGGCATCGGCGGTCAGCATGATGATGTTTCTGGGGTGACTGGCGCGCCCGGTCTTCGAGGCGTTGGGGATGAAGTCGAGTGGGTAGGCGCAGCGGGTGTTTTCGGTGAGACGGCCGTCATTGAAGTCCGGCACGCCGTCGGCGTCGAGCACGACATTTTCCAGCACCGTGCCGAAACGCTGCGTGGTGGCGAAGATCTCCGGCTCGGCTTCAGCCGACAGCTTGATCGTCTTGGCGTAGCAGCCGCCCTCAAAGTTGAAGATGCCGTGCGGCCCCCAGCCATGCTCGTCGTCGCCGATCAGCGTGCGCGACGGATCGGCCGACAGCGTCGTCTTGCCGGTGCCCGACAAGCCGAAGAAGACGGCGGCGTCGCCGGCCGGCCCCTCATTGGCGGAGCAGTGCATCGGCATCACGCCCTTCTGCGGCAGCAGATAGTTGAGCATGGTGAACACCGACTTCTTCATCTCGCCGGCATAAGAGGTGCCGCCGATCAGCACGATCTTGCGGGTGAGATCGACGGCGATCACCGTTTCGGTGCGGCTGCCATGGCGGGCGGGATCGGCGCGGAAGGATGGCAGGTCGATGATCGTCATCTCGGGCACGAACTGCTCGAGCTCGGCCTTGTCCGGACGGATGAGCAGATTGCGGATGAACAAAGAGTGCCAGGCAAATTCCGTGATCACCCTGGTGGGGAGCTTCAACTCCGCATCGGCGCCGCCGACCAGATCCTGAACATAGAGATCCTTGTCCGCAGCGAGGGCGAGGAAATCGGCAAGCAGTGTCTCGAACTGGGCCGGCGAAATTGCCTTGTTGTTGTCCCACCAGACATGTTGTTCGGTGGCTGCATCGCGAACGACGAACTTGTCCTTGGGCGAACGGCCGGTGTGCTGGCCGGTCTCGGCGACCAGCGCGCCATGTGCGGTCAGTCGAGCCTCGCCGCGCCGGATCGAGTCCTCGTATAGGGCGGCCGCACCGAAATTGTAGCGCACCACGCCGGTGGTTTTCAGGCCGATACGATCGATCGGGCAAGCAGGATTGCGTTTGCCGACTTCCGACATTGGTGTCCCTTCTACGATTTTCCGCATCTTTGCCGGCGTCTTTCCGGCACGCCCGCTACGCAGGCTGAGATGGTCAAAACCAGAAAAGCCAAATGATATCAAATCATTAATCGATTTAAATATTTTGAAAGTTGTTTAAATCGTTTATATATGCGAAAAGTTTCACGGTTGCCCAAAGGATTGGCGATGTTCGTTCGTCCAATCCATGTCGAGGTTGAATTGTGGCCGGCGGCACCCCGCGCGTGACAGCGGACAAGGCCTATGCCACATTTTGTACCTAATTTGTCCTGCAAAAGCCCCTTCTCTACGAAAGAAGGGACAGCTCATGAGGGAGCCGCTTGAAATGGCAACAATCGCGCTTGTCGATGACGACCGCAACATTCTGACGTCGGTGTCGATCGCCCTCGAATCCGAGGGATATCGCGTCGAGACCTACACGGATGGTGCGTCCGCGCTGGAAGGCCTGGCGGCGCGTCCGCCGAATCTTGCCATCCTCGACATCAAGATGCCGCGCATGGACGGCATGGAGCTCTTGCGCCGGATGCGCCAGAAGTCCGACCTGCCGGTGATCTTCCTGACCTCCAAGGACGACGAGATCGATGAATTGTTCGGCCTCAAGATGGGCGCCGACGATTTCATCCGCAAACCGTTCTCGCAGCGCCTGCTGGTTGAGCGGGTGCGCGCCGTGCTGCGCCGTGCCAGCGCCCGCGAGGCTGCGGCAAAGGCGCCCAGCCAGCAGGCCCGCTCGCTCGAGCGCGGTCAGCTTGTCATGGACCAGGAACGCCATACCTGCACCTGGAAGGGCGAACCGGTGACGCTCACCGTCACCGAATTCCTGATCCTGCATTCGCTGGCGCAGCGTCCCGGTGTCGTAAAAAGCCGTGATGCGCTGATGGATTCGGCTTATGATGAGCAGGTCTATGTCGATGACCGCACGATCGACAGCCACATCAAGCGACTGCGCAAGAAGTTCAAGGCTGTCGACGACGACTTCGAGATGATCGAAACCCTTTACGGAGTCGGATATCGGTTCCGCGAAGCGTAATTTGATGTATGTCGCCCATAAGCGGTCCCGCGTTTGGGGCCGCGACATGCGTCAAACCACGGACTAGGCGGGAGCTGCTATTCGATGGCAGTGGAAGCACAGCGAAGCAGGCCGACGGGCGCCGCCAGGCGGCCGTCGCGCATCATGCCGTCCTTTGTGTCGAAAATCACTGTGCCGATGCGCCGCTTCCTCGGCCATCACATCTTTTCCAGCCTGACACGCCGTATCCTGTTCCTCAACCTTGCCGGCTTGGCCGTCCTGGTCACCGGCATCCTCTACCTCAACACCTTCCGTGACGGGCTGATCGATGCCCGCGTCGAAAGCCTGATGACGCAGGGCGAGATCATCGCCGGGGCGATCGCGGCGTCGGCGACGGTCGAGACGGACTCGATCAGCATCGACCCGGAAAAACTGCTTGAGCTGCAGGCCGGCGAAAGCCTGGGGCCGGGCTCGGACCAGCTCGACAATCTCGACTTTCCGATCAATCCCGAGCGTGTCGCGCCGGTGCTGCGGCGGCTGATCTCGCCTACGCGGACGCGGGCCCGCATCTATGACCGAGACGCCAATCTGCTGCTCGATTCGCGCCACCTCTATTCGCGCGGCCAGATCCTGCGCTACGACCTGCCGCCGGTCGAGGAGGAACAGCCCGACCTTGTCGAGCGCGTCCAGAAGTTCATCTTCGACTTCTTCCGCAACACCGACCTGCCTGTCTATCACGAGCAGCCCGGCGGCAATGGCGCCGCCTTCCCGGAAGTGGTCAAGGCGCTGACCGGCAGCCCGTCGACCATCGTGCGCGTCTCGGAACAGGGCGAGCAGATCGTTTCGGTGGCGGTGCCGATCCAGCGCTTCCGCGCCGTTCTCGGCGTGCTGATGCTGTCGACGGAAGGCGGCGACATCGACAAGATCGTCGCCGCCGAGCGCAAGGCGATCCTGCGCGTCTTCGGCATCGCCGCACTCGTGACCGCCATCCTGTCGATGCTTTTGGCCTCGACCATCGCCAATCCGCTGCGCCGGCTGTCGGCGGCGGCGGTACGGGTCAGGCGCGGCGTCAAGAACCGCGAGGAAATCCCCGACTTTTCCGACCGCCAGGACGAAATCGGCAATCTGTCAATCGCCGTGCGCGACATGACCAACGCGCTCTATGCCCGGATCGAGGCGATCGAGAGCTTCGCCGCCGACGTGTCGCATGAGTTGAAGAACCCGCTGACCTCGCTGCGCAGCGCGGTGGAAACCTTGCCGCTGGCCAAGAACGACAATTCGCGCAGCCGGCTGATGGACATCATCCAGCATGACGTCCGGCGGCTGGACCGGCTGATCACCGACATCTCCGACGCCTCCCGTCTCGACGCCGAACTCGCGCGCGAAGACGCTGGAACCGTGGACCTGAAGAAATTCATCACCGACCTCGTCGCCGTGTCGCGCGAAGCCACGCGCAACAAGAAGGCGGTCGAGATCGAGCTCAAGGTCGCCAAGCTGCCGCAAGGCGTCAAAGGCTATATCGTCGTCGGCCATGATCTGCGCATCGGCCAGGTCGTCACCAATTTGATCGAGAATGCGCGCTCCTTCGTTCCCGAGGACCATGGCCACATCAGCCTGTCGCTGGCGCGTGCCGGCAAGTTCAACATCCTCACCGTCGACGACAATGGTCCCGGTATCCGTGCCGACAACATCGACCGCATCTTCGAACGCTTCTATACCGACCGGCCGGCCGGCGAAGCGTTCGGCCAGAATTCGGGCCTTGGCCTGTCGATCTCCAGGCAGATCGTCGAGGCGCATGGCGGCACGCTGACCGCCGAGAACATCCCCGGCACCAAGCCCGGCGAGATTAAGGGCGCGCGCTTCGTCGTGACGCTGCCGGCCGAAGCGTGATTGCCGGCCGTGAAGCCTGAAAACGTTCACGCAACGGCGATCCTCATTGGCGAACGCGGCATTCTGATCAGCGGGGCATCCGGTTCGGGCAAGACGACGCTGGCGCTGGCGCTGATCGACCATTGCGGCCGGCGCGGGTTGTTCGCGCGGCTGGTCGGCGACGATCAGCTTTTCGTCGAAGCGCATGCGGGGCGGCTGGTGTGCCGCGCGCCCGCCACCATAAGAGGTCTCGCCGAAGTGCCGGGACTGGGACCACGGAAGCTGCCGTTCGAACCGGCCTGCGTCGTCGACCTGCATGTACGCCTGCTGCCGGCCGGCGAAATCGCACGCTTCCAGGAGGACGCCAGCGACGAGATCGCCGGGTGCGCGGTGCCGCGGATCGATCTGGCCGAGCGCAACCTCCAGGCGGCCCTGCCCGCCGTGATGGCGCGGCTCTCCATCATGCCTTTTCTATGATCCGCCTTGGGTTTTTTGTTGCAATGCGTCAAAATGGCATGGGCCGGCGCAATTTTGGGCTTGTCAACGGGCCGCGCGTCGACAAGATAGCGCTCCCGCCGCCTGGAATGGCTGGCGAGCATAAAATGCGCCTGTGAAGCGGCGATGACGGGAGCCACCAAAGAATGATCGGACTCGTGCTTGTAACGCACGGTCAACTGGCCACCGAGTTCCGACATGCCGTCGAACATGTCGTCGGGCCACAAGACAATTTCGAAACCGTGGCGATCGGTGCCGACGACGATATGGAACAGCGTCGCCGCGACATCGTCGACGCCGTCGCCCGTGTCGATACCGGAGCGGGCGTCATCGTGCTGACCGACATGTTCGGCGGCACGCCGTCGAACCTCGCCATTTCAGTCATGGAATCCGGCCGCACCGAGGTGATCGCCGGCATGAACCTGCCGATGCTGATCAAGCTGTCCTCGATCCGCAAGGGCGACAACATGGCGGCCGCGCTCGACGAGGCGCAGGCCGCCGGCCGCAAATACATCAATGTCGCCAGCCAGCTTCTGAGCAGCAAATGAACGCGCTATCCCCGGAAAAAGACCAGATCGCCAAAGATCCGATCACCAGGGAGTTTCCGATCGTCAACCAGCGCGGCCTGCATGCGCGCGCCTCGGCCAAGTTCGTCCAGCTCGCCAGCGGCTTCAACGCCGCGGTCCATGTCGAGAAGGACGGCGTCAAGGTCGGTGGCACATCGATCATGGGCCTGATGATGCTTGCCGCCAGCCCGGGCTACTCGATCCGCGTCACCGCCAGCGGACCGGAGGCGCTCGAGGTCATGGACGCGCTGGAGCAACTCGTCGCCTCCCGCTTCGGCGAGGAATGCTGACCTCGCACACCTCCAAGACATGTCCGAGAGACATGCAGGGATAAAGATTTCTTTATATCCCATTGTCGTCTTGAGCCTGATCTGCTAGTCAGGCCGGCAATTCGCGCCCTTCGACGCGCCGACCGGCGTGGGCGCATCCGCAACCAATTCGCAGCATAACAATTCGCATCGGAGCACTGCCATGACGGGTAGCAAGGATTATGTGGTCGCCGACATCTCGCTTGCCGGCTGGGGCCGCAAGGAACTCGATATCGCCGAAACCGAAATGCCGGGCCTGATGGCCTGCCGCGAGGAATTCGGCGCCAAGAAGCCGCTGAAGGGCGCGCGCATCACCGGCTCGCTGCACATGACCATTCAGACCGCGGTGCTGATCGAGACGCTGAAAGAACTCGGCGCCGACATCCGCTGGGCCTCCTGCAACATCTTCTCGACGCAGGATCACGCGGCGGCGGCGATCGCCGAGGCCGGCATTCCGGTCTTCGCCGTCAAGGGTGAGAGCCTCGAACAGTATTGGGACTACACCGACCGCATCTTCCAGTGGACCGACGGCGGCCTCTCCAACATGATCCTCGACGATGGCGGCGACGCCACCATGTACATCCTGATCGGCGCCCGCGCCGAGGCCGGCGAGGACGTGCTGTCCAACCCGCAGAGCGAGGAAGAGGAATATTTCTATGCCCAGGTCAAGAAGCGCCTGAAGGCTTCGCCCGGCTTCTTCACCAAGCAGAAGGCGGCGATCCGCGGCGTCACCGAAGAGACGACCACCGGCGTCAACCGGCTCTACCAGCTGCAGAAGAAGGGCCTGCTGCCGTTCCCGGCGATCAACGTCAACGATTCGGTCACCAAGTCGAAGTTCGACAACAAGTATGGCTGCAAGGAATCGCTGGTCGACGGCATCCGTCGCGGCACCGACACGATGATGGCCGGCAAGGTCGCGGTCGTCTGCGGTTATGGCGACGTCGGCAAGGGCTCGTCGGCTTCGCTCAAGGGCGCAGGCGCCCGCGTCAAGGTCACCGAGGTCGACCCGATCTGCGCCCTGCAGGCGGCCATGGACGGCTTTGAAGTCGTCACGCTGGAAGACGCGGCTCCGACCGCCGACATCGTCATCACCACGACCGGCAACAAGGACGTCGTCACCCTCGACCATATGCGGTCGATGAAGGACATGGTGATCGTCGGCAATATCGGCCACTTCGACAACGAGATCCAGGTGGCGTCGCTGCGCAATCTGAAATGGACCAACGTCAAGCCGCAGGTCGACATGATCACCTTCCCGGACGGCAAGCGGATGATCCTCCTGTCGGAAGGCCGCCTGCTCAATCTCGGCAACGCCACCGGCCATCCGAGCTTCGTCATGTCGGCATCCTTCACCAACCAGGTGCTGGCCCAGATCGAGCTGTTCAGCAAGGGCGAGCAGTACCAGAACCAGGTCTATGTCCTGCCCAAGCATCTCGACGAGAAGGTCGCGCGCCTGCACCTCGACAAGCTCGGCGCCCGTCTGACCGAATTGTCGGGTGAGCAGGCCGCCTATATTGGCGTCACGCCGCAGGGTCCGTTCAAGCCGGAACACTACCGCTATTAACCAAAGCTAAATTTACTACCAGATATTGACGCCGGGCGATTGACTTTTCGCCCGGCTTTATTTTTGCGCGCGATCAGCCTTCACGGCGATTCGGCGAGGGTTTATTGTCAGGTGATTCGCGACGCTTCCGGCCCGAGAGGGGATCAGAGAGGCGCGTATCAGGGCGGTCTTGCATTCAGGCGGCGGAGAGGACCAAGACATGCCGGGGCAAAACCCGCACGGAGCGGGATCGGCCGTTTCCGGCGGCCATGACGATTCGGGGACCGTAAGCTCGACCACCCACGGCGGGCGCCTTTCATGGCGTGCCCGCGCGGGCTTGTTCCTGGCCAGCTCCGCGCTGGCCGGTCCCTTGGCCAGCGCCGTGGCACATGCCGAGAACGCCACTGTCGCCACCGCCGGGCTGTCGATCAACACGGTCGAAGTCATGCAGCTTGCCGTGTTCGTCGGCGTGACCGGCGCGGCATTGCTGTCGGCCATCGTTCTCATCCGCGAACGGGCCCGCACCTCGGCGGAGAATGTCGAACTGAGAAGCCGCGTCGCCGACGTCAACGCGGCACTGCGCCGTTCGGAAGCGCTGCTCAATCTGCGCGACCAGCGTGTGGTCGTCTGGGCCTCGGAAAACAAGAAACCGGAACTCATCGGCACATTGCCGGTCGAAAGCGGCGCGCCAGAGGAGCGGGCAGCATTTCTGGCCTTCGGCCGCTGGCTGATGCCGCGCTCGGCGGCAGCGCTCGAGAATGCCATCGCTGGCTTGCGCGAAAAGGCGAGGCCGTTCGACCTGGTCATCGAATCGCAGGCCGGCGCTCCGCTCGAGGTGCATGGCCGCAAGAGCGCCGCGCACATCCTGGTGCGGTTTGTCTCGCTTTCCGAGACACAGCGCAGCCAGGCCCGGCTGAAGATCGACAACCAGAGGCTGGCCGCCGACCATGACACGATGATCGGCCTGCTCGAAGCGCTGAAGATGCCGGCATGGCTGCGCGACGAGCACGGACGCCTGAAATGGGTCAACCGGGCCTATGCCGACGCGGTCGAAGCTGAAAGCGCTGAAGCCGCCGTCCGCGACGCCAAGGAATTCCTCGGCGGCCAGGCACGCGAGGCGATCGGCGCCCAGCACAAACTGCATCCAGTTTTCGAACAGTCGCTCTCCACGGTGATCGAAGGCGACCGCCGGGTGTTCGCGGTGACCGACTTCGCCGGTGCCGACGGTTCAGCCGGCCTTGCCTGCGACACCAGCGCCATCGAGACCATTCGCGGCGAATATGAGCGCACGGTGCGCAGCCACGCCGACACGCTCGACCAGCTCAACACCGCCGTCGCCATCTTCGACACCGACGAGAAGCTGCGCTTCTTCAACCAGGCCTTCCAGAAACTGTGGGGCCTCGACAGCGGCTTCCTGCACAGCGCGCCCGACAACGCGCTTTTGCTCGACCGGCTGCGCAGCGAAGGCAAGATCGCCGAGCAGCCCGAATGGCGCCGCTGGAAGGAAGGCCTGCTCGGCGCCTACCGCGCGGTCGAATCGCAGGAACATTGGTGGCATCTGCCCGACGGCAAGACCATCCGCGTCGTCGCCAACCCGCAGCCCAAGGGCGGCGTCACCTGGGTGTTCGAGAACCTGACCGAGAAGATGGACCTGGAAAGCCGCTATCGCACAGCGGTGCGGGTCCAGGGCGAGACGCTCGACAATCTCGCCGAAGGCGTAGCGGTGTTCGGGCCCGATGGTCGGCTCCGCCTGTCGAACCCGGCCTTTGCCACGCTGTGGGGATTGAGTGGCGACGCCGCCAAGCCCAATGTGCACGTCTCGACGATCCGTGATCTTAGCGACCGGCAGGCGGTCGACAGCCCCTGGCCTGGCTTCGTTGCCGCCATCACCGGGTTCGACGACGAGCGCCGCGAACGCCATGGCCAGACCGAGCTCAACAACGGCATCGTGCTGCGCTACGCCGTGATTCCGCTCCCCAACGGGCAAGTGATGATGACCTTCGTCGACGTCACCGACAGCGTGAATGTCGAACGCGCGCTGAAGGACAAGAACGAGGCGCTGGAAAAATCAGACCAGCTCAAGAACGACTTCGTCCAGCACGTGTCCTACGAACTGCGTTCGCCGCTGACCAACATCATCGGCTTCACCGAACTGCTTTCCGTGCCCACGACCGGACCGCTCAATCAAAAGCAGCGTGAGTATGTCGAGCATGTCAGCTCGTCCTCCTCGGTCCTGCTCACCATCGTCAACGATATATTGGATCTTGCGACAGTCGACGCCGGCATCATGCAGCTCGACATTTCCGAGGTGCATGTCGACCGCACCATCGCGGCGGCCGCGGAACTCGTCGCCGACCGGCTGCAGGAGCATTCGATCCGGCTCGAGGTCGATGCCGCTGCCGCGCCGAAGACGTTCCACGGCGACGAAATCCGCATCCGCCAGATCCTCTACAATCTGCTCAGCAACGCCGCCAACTACGCGCCGGAAGCCAGCACCATCCGTCTCGCCTGCCGCCATCTGGCGGACGGGGTGGAGTTCTCGGTTCATGACGACGGTCCCGGCATGCCGCCGGATGTCCTGGATTCGGTGTTCCGCCGCTTCGAACCGCGTACCAATGGCGGCCGCCGGCGGGGCGCCGGCCTCGGCCTGTCGATCGTCAAGAGCTTTGTCGAACTGCATGGCGGCCACGTTCGCATTGAAACCGGCAAGGACAAGGGCACGACCGTCATCTGCACCTTCCCCGACATGCCGGGTATCCGCGCCGCGGCCGAGTAGCGCGCTCGATGAAGGGCCTGGTGCTGGAGCGGTTGCTCACCGATGAGACACAGACAGCGCAGCTGGGCGAGGATCTGGCGCTGGCGCTGCGCGCCGGCGACGTGCTGGCGCTCAAGGGCGATCTCGGCGCCGGCAAGTCCACTCTCGCACGGGCCCTGATCCGGACGCTGGCGGACGACGCCAGCCTCGACGTGCCAAGCCCGACCTTCACTTTGGTGCAGAGCTACGACACGCGTATTCCTGTCCATCATTTCGATCTCTACCGCCTGTCCTCGGCGGCCGAGATCGACGAGCTCGGTTTCGACGAAGCGCTGACGCAAGGTGCTGCCCTGGTCGAATGGCCCGAGAGGGCCGAGGGCTATCTGCCGAAGACAACGCTTTCGATCGAACTCGTCCAGCATGGCGAGGGCCGGCTGGCGCGACTGTCGGGCCAAGGGGCGGCCTTCGACCGCGCAGCCAGGTCGCTGGCCATGCGCGGTTTTCTGGAAGATGCCGGCTGGGGCGAAGCGCGGCGGCGTCATTTCATCGGCGACGCCTCGGCCCGCTCCTATGAGATCGTGACGCTGGCCGGCCAGAAGCCGCAAGTGCTGATGAACTCGCCGCGGCTGGTGCTCGGGCCGCCCGTGCGCGACGGCAAACCCTATGCGGTGATCGCCCACACCGCCCAGTCGGTCTCCGCCTTCGTCGCCATCGACCGAGCCTTGATGGCCGGTGGTGTCAGTGTCCCCGAAATCCATGCCGAGGACCAGGACCAGGGTTTTTTGCTGCTCGAACATCTCGGTGCTGAAGGATTTCTCGGCCAGGACGGCGAGCCGCTGGCCGAGCGCTACGCGGCGGCGGCCGAGCTGCTGGCCATGATGCACGGCAAGACCTGGCCGCAGCGCCTGCAAGCCGGACCCGGCAGCTTCCACGAGGTGCCGCCCTTCGACCGCGATGCGATGATGATCGAAGCCGACCTGCTGGTCGACTGGTATGTGCCGGCGATATCGGGCGGCCCGGCCAGCGACGATCTGCGCATTGGCTACGCCAGGGAATGGAACGCGCTTTTCGACCGGCTGCATGGCAGCGAATACACGCTGATGCTGCGCGACTTCCATTCGCCCAACATCATCTGGCGTGGCGACCGCGCTGGCCATGACCGGCTGGGCATCGTCGATTTCCAGGATGCGCTGATCGGGCCTTCAGCCTATGACGTGGCTTCACTGGCCATGGATGCCCGCATCACCCTATCGCCCGAAATCGAAAAGCGGACGCTCGACGCCTATATAGCGGCGCGTCATACAGCCGGCGCTTTCGACGAAGTAAGCTTTCTGGAAGCCTACGCAATTATGGCCGCACAGCGCAATTCCAAGATCCTCGGCATTTTCGTGCGGCTCGAAAAGCGCGACGGCAAACCTTATTATCTGAAGCACCTGCCGCGCATCCGCGACTATCTGCGTCGGGCACTGTCCCACCCGGCGCTTGCCGGCCTGCGGGATTTCTATCACGCGCACGGCTTGCTTGAGGAACGAACGCTGTGACAGCAAGACCGGACACTGCCATCGTACTCGCCGCCGGGCTTGGCAAGCGCATGCGGCCGATCACCGATACCATCCCCAAGCCGCTGGTCAGGATCGCCGGCAAGACGTTGCTTGACTGGGGCCTCGACAGCCTCGCCGCCGCCGGCGTCGCCAAGGCCGTGGTCAACGTCCACTATCTGCCTGAACAGATCGTCGCCCATGTCGCCGCGCGCCATGCGCCCCACATCATCATTTCCGATGAGAGCGACCGGCTGCTCGATTCCGCCGGCGGCATCGTCAAGGCGCTGCCGGAACTGGGCGAGCAGCCCTTCTACATCCTCAATGCCGACACCTTCTGGATCGACCACGGTCCGCTCAATCTTGGCCGCCTCGCCCTTGCATGGGACGCCGCGAAAATGGATATTCTGCTGATGCTGGCGGATCTCCATCAGGCGACAGGACACTGCGGCTCAACCGACTTCCTGGTTGCGCCGGACGGCGCCTTGCGGCGTTCGAAAGGCGATCCGGCTGGGCTGATCTATGCCGGTGCCGCGATCATCCATCCGCGCCTGTTCAAGGGTGCCCCGGCCGAACCGCATTCGCTCAACGCCTATTTCGACACGGCAATAGCCGCAGGCCGCCTGTTCGGCATGCCGATGCACGGCCACTGGATCACCGTCGGCACGCCCGATGCCATCCCGCTGGCGGAAGAAGCCGTCGCCGGCGCGCTAACCGAGTCGCAATGAGCGGCTCGAGCCGCGTTTTTTCCATTCCCCCCGGAGCGCCGTTCCTGCCGACGCTTGCCGAGGCGCTGCTTGCCGGCCGCCTGATTCCCGGATTTCGTTTCGACGGCGACCCGCTCGCCCTGGCTGATGTCACCATCTATGTGCCGACGCGCCGCGCCGCGCGCGCCTTGCGCGGTGTCTTCGTCGATAGTCTGAGAGCACACGGCGGCGGCGGTTCGGCGATCCTGCCGGTTATCCGTCCGCTCGGCGAGTTCGACGAGGACGAAGCCCTGTTCGACGCCGAACCGGCGGCAGCAATCGACCTTGCGCCGCCGATCTCGGCAACCGAACGCCTGTTGCTGCTGACGCCGCTGGTGCGCGCCTGGAAACGCCGGCTGCCGGAACATGTGGTGAAGCTTTTCGCGGAGGAAATCGTCATCCCCGCCTCCACCGCCGACGCGATCTGGCTGGCGCGCGATCTTGCCGGGCTGATGGATGAAATCGAGACGGAGGGCACGGACTGGGCAAAGCTCAAGGACCTGGTGACCGGCAGCCTTGCCGGATGGTGGCAAGTGACGCTCGAATTCCTCGGCATCGTCACCGATGCCTGGCCGAAATTCCTGAGCGAGAGCGACCGCTCCAACCCGGCCGCGCATCGCAGCGCACTGATCCGCGCCGAGGCGGCGCGACTACGCCGCAATCCGCCGGCCGGACCGGTCATCGCCGCAGGGTCAACCGGCTCTATCCCCGCCACGGCCGAACTGCTTGCCGCGATCGCCCGCTTGCCTGCCGGCGCCATCGTGCTGCCCGGGCTCGACCGGACGCTGGACGAAGCCTCTTTCCAGGCGCTCGTCGCACCCGGCGCGCGGCCGGCCGTGCTTGGCCACCCGCAATATGGCCTGGCCAGGCTGATCGGCAAGATCGGCGTGCTGCGCTCGGATGTCGAGGAGATCGGCATAGCCGAACCGCGGCTGGCGCTACGCGCCGCCCTTGTCGGCGAAGCGCTGCGGCCGGCCGAGACCACCGAATTGTGGGCCGAGACGCGCAACGGGTTTTCGCCGACTGATATTGCCGGCGCCTTCGCCGACGTCACGCTGCTCGAGGCGGCCAGCGAACGCGATGAGGCCGTCGCCATCGCCGTCGCGCTGAAGCAGGCCGTCGAACAGCCCGGCCAAAGGGCGGCGCTCGTCACTGGCGACCGCGCGCTGGCGCGGCGCGTCTCGGTCGAACTCCAGCGCTTCGGCGTCGTTGCCGACGATTCCGGCGGCACGCCGCTCGCCAACAGCGCGGCAGCCAGCCTGCTCCGCTTGGCGCTCGAGGCAGTGTTCCGGCCGGGCGACCCGGTCGGCCTGTTGTCATTGCTCAAGCATCCGCTGCTCGGCCTCGGCCTCGAACGTGCCGATGTGCGCAACGCGGCCGGACTGGTCGAACTGGTGGCGCTGCGTGGCGGCACCGGCCGCCCCGACATCGTTTCGCTGCCGAGCTTGTTCGAGGCTCGCCTCACCGGCCTCGGCGATGACAGCCGGCCGCCCTTCTGGTTTTCCCGCCTGACCGTCCGCTCCATCGAGGATTCGCGTAACCTCCTCGCACGCCTGGCAGAAGCGCTGGCGCCGCTTTCCGCCTTTCGCGACCAGGCGGATGCCGACCTTGCCGCACTGGTCGAAGCCAGCGTCGTAGCCCTTGAAAATCTCGGCCGTTCCGCCGATGGCGGCCTGGGCGAGCTCTATGCCGGCGATGCCGGCGAAAAGCTTGCCGAATTGCTGCGCGGGCTAGTCGCGGCTTCGGCCTCGCTGTCGTTCGCGACGAGCGAGTGGCCCGACGTGATGGACGCGCTGATCGCGCCCGAGACGGTCAAGCCGGCGCAAGGCACCGACAGGAACATCGCCATCTGGGGTGCGCTGGAAGCGCGGCTGCAGGATGTCGACACGCTGGTCATCGGCGGCCTCAACGAAGGTGTCTGGCCGCGCAAGCCGGAGAGCGACCGCTTCATGTCGCGGCTGATGAAGACCGGCATCGACCTCGAACCGCCCGAACGGCGCATCGGCCTGGCCGCACATGATTTCCAGATGGCCATGGGCGCGAGACATGTGGTGCTGGCCCGCTCGGCGCGCTCCGGCGACGCACCCGCCGTGCCGTCGCGTTGGCTGCAGCGGCTGCTCACCTTCATCGGCAACGACCAGGCGGCAACACTGCGCCGGCGTGGCGACGAACTGCTCGCCTGGGCACGAGCGCTCGATACCGGGCCAAAGCAGGATTTCGCGCCGCGGCCGCAGCCGAAGCCGCCGCTGTCGGTGCGCCCAACGCATTTCTCGGTCACCGAGATCGAGACGTTGCGTCGTGATCCCTACGCCGTCTATGCAAGACGCATCCTCGGCCTGATGGCGCTCGATCCGGTGATCCGCGATCCCGGTGCCGCCGAGCGTGGCACACTGTTCCACGCCATCCTTCACCTGTTCTCCTCACGCGTGGCCGACCCGCGCGCGCCGGACGCGCTGACCAGCCTCATTGCCGCCGGCCGCGCCTGTTTTGCCGAGGCCGCCCTTCCGGTCGATGTCGAGGCGGTGTGGTGGCCACGTTTCGAAAAACTCGCCACCAACATTATCGGGTGGGAGCGAACGCGGGCCGACGCGGTGGTCCAACGGCATGCCGAGGAGCGCGCGGGGAAGACCGTCGTCGGACAGTCCGGCGTGACGCTGTCCGGTTACGCCGACCGCGTCGACCTGCTGGCCGGCGGCATGGCCGATATTCTGGACTACAAGACGGGCTCCTCGCCCTCCAAGGCGCAGGCGCACACGCTGCTGGCGCCGCAGCTGGCGCTGGAAGGCGCGCTGCTGCGGCGCGGCGCCTTCAAGGATTTGGGCGCGCGCGAACCGTCGCAACTGGCCTTCATCAGGCTGAAGCCGAATGGCGAGGTGTTCGAGGAGTCCATTCTCGAGCACAACCGCCAGCCAAGGACCGCCGCCGATCTTGCCGAAGAGGCTTGGGGACGGCTGGAAAGGCTTTTGATCCACTATGCCGATCCGGCGACCGGCTATCTGTCGCGCGCGCTGCCGTTTCGCGAAGGCGAGACCGACGGCGACTACGACCATCTCGCCCGCGTGCTCGAATGGTCCGCCGGCGGCGACGCCGGCGATGAGGGAGGGGAGGCATGAAGAAGGCCTATCCCATCCCAACCGATACCGCCAACAGCCAGGCCCGTGCCGCCGATCCCCAGAATTCCGCCTGGGTGTCGGCCAATGCCGGCTCCGGCAAGACCCATGTGCTGGCCCAGCGCGTCATCCGGCTGCTGCTCAACGGCACCGACCCGTCGAAAATCCTGTGCCTGACCTATACGCGCGCCGCCGCCGCCAACATGTCGAACCGGGTTTTTTCCACGCTGTCGGACTGGACGGTCCTCGGCGACGCTGAGCTGGCGGCAAAGGTGGAGGCATTGGAGGGACGCCGGCCGGATCGCGACACCATGCGCCGGGCGCGGCGCCTGTTCGCCGAGGCGCTGGAAACGCCAGGCGGGCTGAAGATCCAGACCATCCACGCCTTCTGCGAATCCGTGCTCCACCAGTTCCCACTGGAGGCCAACATCCCGGCCCACTTCGAGATGCTCGACGGCCAGATGGAGGCATCGCTGTTTGCCTCGGCGCGCCGCGAGATGATTTCGGGCACAGCTGCCGGCAACGCGGATCTGGCCGACGCCTTCGCCACTGTGCTCGAACGTGGCGGCGAGGCCGGTCTCGATGCCTTGCTTGGCGAGATCGTGCGCAAGCGCGACGGGCTGCGCCAGTTCCTCGATGCGGTCGGGGTTGATGGCTTCCAGCCTTTGTTCGATGAATTCCATTTCCACCCCGGCCAGACCGCTGAAGGGCTGGCGGCATCGCTGTGGCCACTGCCGGGCTTCCTGCCCGACTATTTCGCCGGCTTTGCCCAGGCCGCCGAATCCACCGACGCCAGATCCCTGCTGAACAACATCCTGCCCTATGCGCGCCAGGCTTTCGCCGAGAGCGATCCCGTTCGCCGGCTGCAATTGCTTGCAAGGGCCTTCCTCAAGACCGATGGCGATCCCTACGATCCGTCAAAGGCCTTCAAGAAAGCCCTGACCGATCGCCTGCCCGATCTGGCCGAGCGCTACCTCTCGGCGTCGAGCGCCATCATCGAAACCGTCGACCGGCTGGCGCTGTTCCGGATGCTGGAAGGCACGCGCGCTGCGCTGACCATCGCCGACTGGCTGATCGCCCGCTACGAGGTGCTGAAGCGCAGCCGTGGCTTTCTCGACTTCAACGATTTGATCACCCGCACGGTCAACCTTCTGGCGCGGCCCGATGCCGGCCCCTGGGTGCAATACAAGCTCGACCAGGGCATCGATCATATCCTGCTCGATGAGGCGCAGGACACCAGCCCGGATCAATGGGAGGTGGTGAAGCGGCTGGCGGAGGAATTTTTCGCCGGCTTCGGTGCACGCGACCGGGTTCACCGCACGGTCTTTGCCGTCGGCGACGAGAAGCAGTCGATCTACTCCTTCCAGGGGGCTGCCCCGGACTCGTTCGCCGACAGCCGGCTGCTGTTCGCCGGCAGAGTGCGCGATGCCGAGGCATCCTTCGCCGACCTCAAGCTGACCTGGTCGTTCCGCTCGACCGACGACGTGCTGGCCGCCGTCGATCGCGTCTTTGCCGATCCGATCGTGCGGCGCGGCATCAGCCACGACCCCGATCCGCTGAGCCACAAGGCGATCCGCACCGATGCGCCGGGCTATGTCGAGGTCTGGCCGTCGATCGGCGCCGATATCGTCGACGAGCCCGATGACTGGACGAAAGCGATCGACCATGCTCACGCACCGGCGGTGCGTGTTGCTGAGAATGTCGCGGCGACAATCCAAAAATGGATTGGCACCGGGGAAGTTATCGAGGGCAAAGGACGCAAGCTACGCCCCGGCGATATTCTGGTTCTGGTTCGCAAACGCGATCGTTTCGTGCAGGCTTTGTCTAGTAGTCTGAAGGATAGACAGATCCCGGTCGCCGGTGCCGACCGGCTGAGCCTGCCCGGTCATATCGCCGTCAAGGACTTGATCGCGCTCGGCCATCTGCTGATCCAGCCGCAGGACGATCTGTCGCTCGCCGCCGTGCTGCGCAGTCCCATTTTCGACCTGCCGGAGGAGACGCTGTTCACGCTCGCCGCGCGGAGGCCACCCGGCGTGTCGCTGGCCGCGTCGCTGCGCCAGCATGCCGCCGTCGACGAAACGCTCGCAAAGGTCGTCGCCCAGCTTGACCTCTGGGCTGATGAGGCCGCCTTCAAGCCGGTGTTCGAATTCTATGCCGGCTTGCTGGCACGCGATGGCGTGCGCAGAAAAATGATCGCCCGGCTCGGGCCGGAAGCCGGCGATATTCTCGATGAATTCCTGAGTTTCTGCCTGGCCGAGGAACGGACCGGCCTGCCCGGACTGGAAGCTTTTCTGTCGACGCTGGAAAATGCCGGCCCCGAGATCAAGCGCGAGATGGACCAGACGCGCGACGAGGTTCGCGTCATGACCGTGCACGCCGCCAAAGGGCTGGAGGCGCCGGTGGTGTTCCTGGTCGATGGCGGCTCGGCCCCATTCAGCGACCAGCATCTGCCCCGCCTGATGCCCTTCGGCGGCTCGGGCCGCAACTTTGACTGCAAGGGCTATCTCTGGCGTTCTGCCAGCGATGTCGCCAACGGTTTTTCGAAAGCGGCGGCGGCGCGGGCACGGGAACTCGCCGACGACGAATACCGTCGGCTGCTCTATGTCGGCATGACCCGCGCCGAGGACCGGCTGATCGTCTGCGGTTACCATGGCAAGCGAGCGCCGAATGCGGGCACCTGGCATTCGATCGTCAGCCGCTCGCTGATCGGTGCGCCCGAGAGCGAACAGCGTCCGCATCCTTCCGGCGGCGAGCCGGTGCATCGTTTCCACGTCACCAAGCTGCCGCCCGTCGCGCCGAGCGCCGACGAACAGGCGCGGCAGGCCGATGCTTTCGGCCCGTTGCCGGCGACCCTGTTTCGGCACTTGCCGCCTTTCGAGGATCTGCCGCGTCCGCTGTCGCCCTCCGGTGCCTCGGCGCTGATCGACGAAGGCAAGGAAGCGGTGGTCGACAAGGCCTCGCCCGTGCTGGACGCCGACGCCGAGCCGGGCTTTGCCGTGCTGCGTGGGCTCGCTTTGCACAAACTGCTGCAGATGTTGCCCGGCATTGCCGAGGAGGTTCGCCACGGCGCGGCTGAGCGCTACCTGGCACGGGTCGGCGCAGATTGGCCTGCGTCAGAGCGGGAAAAGGCTCTGGCATCGGTCATCGCCATCCTTGCCGACTCGCGTCTCGGCCAGCTGTTTGCGCCATCGTCGCGCGCCGAGGTGGCGATCATGGGCAGCCTGGAGGTGAGGGGCAAAATACGCTCGATTTCGGGCAAGATCGACCGGCTGACGGTGACAGCGGATGCGGTGTCGATCGTCGACTACAAGACCAACCGGCCGGCGCCCGCCTCGCTGGCCGAGGTTCCATCGGCCTATCTGCTGCAGCTGGCACTCTATCGCGCCCTCTTGCAGCCGCTTTATCCCGGGCGCGAGGTCAAGGCGGCCCTGCTGTTTACCGAAGCGCCACGGCTGATCGAACTGCCGGCCCGGGCCATGGATGACGCCCTTGCTCGACTCACAGGAGCGTGACACAAGACCTGCTTGAAGAAGGGCGTAACAACCACCACATTTGGTGCGACAAAGAACTCTCGAAAGGATTTCCGCATGAGTGCCACCGTCAAGGTCGACAAGAACAATTTCCAGGCCGACGTGCTCAACGCCAACGTACCGGTCGTGGTGGATTTCTGGGCTGAATGGTGCGGCCCGTGCAAGATGATCGCGCCGGCGCTTGAGGACATTGCCACCGAGCTCGGTGCCAAGGTCAAGATCGCCAAGCTCAACATCGACGAGAATCCCGAGCTCGCCGCCCAGTTCGGCGTGCGCTCGATCCCGACTCTGATGATCTTCAAAGGCGGCGAAGTGGCCGACATGAAGGTTGGTGCCGCGCCCAAGACAGCGCTGTCGCACTGGATCAACGGCAGCCTCGCCTGATCCAACTGAATTCCTGACCTCAAAGCCCGGCCGTTGCGCCGGGCTTTTTGTTGGCGTCACCTACAGCGCCGCGCGTCTTTTGGACGCGCAAAGGACGCTGTAGCAACTAGATTGGCGCATGACCCAGAGAATCGATTCCGATTTTCTGGGTCATGCGCTGGCCCGCTCTGGCCCTCACATCAGGGCACGCCATGTCCTCTGCTGGGAAGCAGAAACAGGGAGAGCGACATGACCGGATCCGCCAAGGCCACCGTCTTCATCGACAATGAGCGCGTCATCGTCACCGAATACCGCTTCCAGCCGGGCGACAACACCGGCTGGCATCGCCACGGGCACGACTATGTCGTGGTGCCGCTGATGGACGGCAAGCTGAAATTGGTGACCAAGGACGGCGAAACCTTCGCCGAAATGAAGAAAGGCGCGCCCTATTTCCGCAAGGAGGGCGTCGAGCACGACGTCATCAGCGCCAATGAGGGCGAATATGCTTTCATCGAGATCGAGCTGAAGTAGCAGCCCGTTGGCCGCTGGTCGCAGCGCTCCATCGGCTGGCCTATGCATGATGGCTTGCCATCAACTGCCATCTTGATGGCAGAGATGGATGAGCCTATATTCCTTCAGAAAGAGGGAGTTTGACATGGCCGAACCACAGCTCTCAGTCCGCAGCGCAAAAGCACGCGACCTGGCTCATAGGCTTGCTCGTCGTGAAAATCGTTCGATAGCCGACGTGGTCGAACGCGCGCTTGAATCCTACGAGATTCGTGAAGCTGGACGCGAACCCGCCTCCACCTTCTACGCCAGCCTAACCACAAGCAATGGTGTTGACATCGATCTGGAGAAAGTTATTCGCGAAGGGCGCGAGGTTCATCCAGGAGTTGAGCTTTGATTTTCGTCGATACCAACGTGATTTCGGAGTCTCTGAAGAAGGCGCCAAACTCGGCAGTGCTGGCGTGGCTTGTCCGTAATGACGCTGAACTGGCCCTTCCCACAGTGACAATTGCTGAAATCGCCTTCGGTATTCAAAAGATACGACCCGACGAGCGTGCCGAGCGGCTGGAACAGGGACTTTCCCGATGGCGGCATCGATTTGCCGGCCGGATTTTTGGACTGACGGAAGAGGCTGCCTTGGCTTACGGCGAGATCATGGGGGCCGCGACACGCCAAGGTCGCGGCATGTCGGCTCCCGATGGCATGATCGCGGCAATAGCGCGCGTGAATGGAGGCCGGCTGGCAACCCGCAATCTCAACGACTTTGGCACCACCAGCCTGGACCTGATCTCACCATGGGATTTCTGAAGCAGATCTATAGCGTTTCACCGTTTCATGGAAACGGCGAACCGCTCTAACTCTTTGTTTAACGCAATTCCAGACGGAAAACCGCTCACACTTTTCCTGGAATTGCTCTAGTCACCAGTCGGCGATCCGGTCCCCGCCGGTGAACTGCGCGCTTTTTGCGGTGTACTCGAACAGCTCGATCTTCACGCCGTTGGGATCGCGGATCCAGGCCTGAAAGGTATCGTCGCAGGCGTGCTTCTTTGCGGTCACGTCGATGCCCTTCGACTTGATATGAGCGATCGCGGCGTCGATGTCTTCGACTTCCAGGCAGAAATGGTTGATCTGGTTGAGTTCGCTGTAGGCCGTAGCATCCTTCTGGAACACTTCGACATGGCTGCGGCCGCCGCAATCGAGGTAGAAGCCAAAAATCCTGTCGTCGCGTAGAAAATTGAACCGCGTGTCCAGCCCGAGCACGTCGCGGTAGAAGCTTCGCGTCGCTTCCAGATCATGCGCGAAAATGCAGACATGGGCGAGTTGCTTCACCTTGATCATCACAGGCTCCTGTTGGCCGTCACGCACCTCAGGTTGGCGGCGTGCCGTTCTCGGCCAGCACCGCGCCAGCCAGATACAGCGATCCGCCGATCAGGATGCGCGGCGGCGGGCCGTCCCAGGTATCGCGCAGCAACATCAGCGCGCTGGCGACGGAGCTTACCGGCTCGGCGCTCAGCCCGGCTTCGGTGGCGCGGATCGCCAGTTCGTCGTTGGGCACGCCGGCGTCGCTCAGGCTCACCGGTACCGTATAGACATGCCGGACGAGGCCCTTGAAGGCGCGGAAATAGCCGCTCTGGTCCTTGGTGTTGATCATGCCCGAAATGAGGAAGAGCGGGCGCGGGTTCTTTTCCTCCTGCTCGGCCAGCGCTTCGGCAACGACCACGCCGGCGCCCGGATTGTGGCCGCCGTCGAGCCAGATGTCGGCGCCCTTCGGCGCCAGCTCCGCCAGCCGGCCCTGCGCCAGTTTCTGCATGCGGCCGGGCCAGGCGACATTGGTCATCGCTTTCTCGGCGGCGCGGTGGCTGATCTCGAAGCCGGCCGCCTTGACCGCGGCGATCGCCGCCGCCGCATTGGCGAACTGGTGACGCCCGGGCAGGCGCGGTGGCGGCAGGTCCATCAGGCCGTCCTCGTCCTGGTAGACCATGCGGCCGTTTTCCTCGAAGGCGAGGAAATCCTGGCCGTAGACGAAGGTGGGACACTCCAGCCGCTCGGCGGTTTCGATCAGCACCTGCAGCGCCGTTTCGCTTTCCTGCGCGCCTATCACCACCGGACAGCCGCGCTTCATGATGCCGGCCTTTTCGGCCGCGATCAGTTCGACACGGTCACCGAGATAGGCCTCGTGGTCCATCGACACCGGCATGATCACCGAGACGGCGGGCCTCGCCACGACATTGGTGGCATCGAAGCGGCCGCCGAGGCCGACCTCGATAATGGCGGCATCAGCCGGGTGTTCCGAAAACAGGATGAAGGTGACGGCGGTGAGGATCTCGAAGACGGTGATCTTCTGGCCGTCATTGGCCTTGGCGACGCGGGCGATGGCCTCGGCGAAGACATCGTCGTCGACCAGCCTGCCGCCACCCTCGGCGGCGAGCCGGTAGCGCTCGTGCCAGCTGACCAGATGCGGCGAGGTGTGGACGTGGACGAGACGACCGGAGGCCTCCAGCAATGCCCTGGAGAAGGCGGCGCAGGAGCCCTTGCCATTGGTGCCGGCGATATGGATGACCGGCGGCAGCAACTCCTGCGGATTGCCCAGCCGCTCCAGAAGCCGCGTGATGCGGTCGAGCGAAAGGTCGAAGCCTTTCGGGTGAAGCGCCATCAGGGCTTCGATTTCGCGGTCGGCGGCAAGCGTTGTCATGGCAGAATCCCGGCGCATGGCCCGAGGACCAGAATCAATCCCGGAATGGCCATGGCAATCAAAAGGCTACAGCGCGCGACCGCCCTCGTGCAATCGCGGTCGCGGCGCTTGGTGTCGCGTCAGGCCTGCGGCCGGGCTTCGGCAGAAATCACCGCCGGCGGCAGGATTTCCGGCTCCAGCGGCTTTTGCTCGACCGGCATCTTGAGCAGCATCTTCAACAGCCGTGCGATCGTTTCGCGCATCTCAAGCCGCGACACCACCATGTCGACCATGCCGTGCTCCATCAGATATTCGGAGCGCTGGAAGCCGTCCGGCAGCTTTTCCCGGATGGTCTGTTCGATGACGCGCGGCCCGGCAAAACCGATCAGCGCGCCAGGCTCGGCGATGTGCACGTCGCCCAGCATGGCGTAGGAGGCGGTGACGCCGCCGGTGGTCGGGTTGGTCAGCACGACGATGTAGGGAAGGCCAGCTTCCTTCAGCCGGTCGACGCCGACCGTGGTGCGCGGCAGCTGCATCAGGGACAAAATGCCTTCCTGCATGCGGGCGCCGCCGGAAGCGGCAAACAGGATCAGCGGCCGCTTGCGCTGCAAGGCTGCTTCGAAACCGTGCACGATGGCGTCGCCGGCGGCCATGCCAAGCGAGCCGCCCATGAAGGCGAAGTCCTGCACCGTCACCACCACCGGCAGGCCCTCGACGGTGCCCAGCGCGTTGATGATGGCGTCTTCGAGGCCGGTCTTGACCTTGGCATCCTTCAGCCGGTCGACATAGCGTTTCTCGTCGCGGAATTTCAACGGGTCCTGAACCACCTTGGGGTTCTCGAGCTGCTCGTACTTGCCGTCATCGAAGAAGAATTTCAGCCGCTCCTTGGCCGAGATCTTCATGTGGTGGCCGGAGGACGGAATGACGAACTGGTTGGATTCCAGATCCTTGTGGAACACCATCTCGCCGGTCTCGGGATCCTTGATCCAGAGATTCTCGGGCATGTCGGTGCGCCGGCCGAGCATCGAGTTGATCTTCGGGCGAACGTAATTGGTGATCCAGTTCATCGCTTCGGCTCCTGTCCTGACGAAGAGTTGGGTAAGACGTAGGAAGACTATTCGGCAGCAGCAAGGCGGGCCGAGCGCACGCCTTGCGCCAGGCCGCTGACCAGCGTGGCGACGGCCTCGGCTGGGTCGGCGGTCTTTTCGCCCTTCGGCCCTAGCACATTGGCGACCGCATTGACGATCGCGGTGCCGACGACGACGCCATCGGCATTGGCGCCGATCACGCGTGCCTGCTCCGCGGTCTTGACGCCGAAGCCGACGCAGACCGGCAAATCGGTATGGCCCTTGATGCGCTTGACCGCCGCCGCCACCTTGCCGGTGTCGGCAAGTGCCGAGCCGGTGATGCCGGTCATTGACACGTAGTAGACGAAGCCCGACGTGTTCTGCAGCACCTTGGGCAGGCGCTTGTCGTCGGTGGTCGGCGTCGCCAGGCGGATGAAGTTGATGCCGGCTTTCAGCGCCGGAATGCAGAGTTCCTCATCCATCTCCGGCGGCAGGTCGACGACGATCAGGCCGTCTATGCCGCTGGCAATGGCATCCTTGAGAAAGCGGTCGACGCCATAGATGTAGATCGGGTTGTAATAGCCCATCAGCACGATCGGTGTTTCGTTGTCACTGGTCCGGAATTCGGCCGCCATCTTCAGCGTCTTGACCAGTGTCTGGCCGCCTTTCAGCGCGCGCAGGCCGGCAGCCTGGATCGCCGGGCCATCGGCCATCGGGTCGGAGAACGGCATGCCGAGTTCGATGATGTCGGCGCCGGCCGGGGGCAGCGCCTTCATGATCGACAGCGAGGTGTCATAGTCGGGGTCACCGCCCATGAAATAGGTGACGAGCGCCGGGCGGCCTTCGGTCTTGAGCTTCGCCATGCGGCGGTCGATGCGGGTCGTCATGTCTGGCCCTTTGGACGAATTTTGCTCATAATCAACTCCCAAGTCGAAACTGTCCAAAGGGCCTAGATCTCCATGCCCAGCATCGAGGCTACCGTATGCACGTCCTTGTCGCCACGACCGGACAGGTTGACGATGACGATCTGGTCCTTGTCCATGGCCGGTACGATCTTCACCGCATGCGCAATGGCGTGTGCGGATTCCAGCGCCGGGATAATGCCTTCGACTCGCGTCGTCAGCTTGAAAGCCTCCAGCGCCTCGTCGTCGAGGATCGGCACATATTCGACGCGGCCCGAATCGCGCAGCCAGGAATGCTCCGGGCCGACGCCGGGATAATCGAGACCGGCCGAGATCGAATGGCCGTCCATGATCTGGCCGTCGGCATTCTGCAGGAGGTAGGTGCGGTTGCCGTGCAGCACGCCGGGCGCGCCGGCATTCATCGAGGCGCAATGCTCGATGCCGTCGAGACCGCGCCCGCCGGCTTCGATGCCGATGATGCGAACATCCTTGTCATCAAGGAAAGGATGGAACAGGCCGATGGCGTTGGAGCCGCCGCCGACAGCGGCGATGATGGTGTCGGGCAGCCGGCCTTCCTGCTCAAGGATCTGCGCGCGCGCCTCGATGCCGATGACCGACTGGAAGTCGCGCACCAGTTCCGGATAGGGATGCGGGCCGGCGGCGGTGCCGATCAGGTAGTAGGTGTCCTCGACATTGGTCACCCAATCACGAAGGGCTTCGTTCATGGCGTCCTTCAGCGTACCGTGGCCGGCAGTAACCGGCCGCACTTCGGCGCCGAGCAGCTTCATGCGGAAGACGTTGGGGCTTTGACGGGCGACGTCGGTGGCGCCCATATAGACGACGCAGGGAAAGCCGAAGCGGGCGGCGACGGTGGCGGATGCCACGCCATGCTGGCCGGCGCCGGTCTCTGCGATGATGCGCTTCTTGCCCATGCGCTTGGCCAGCAGGATCTGGCCGAGGCAGTTGTTGATCTTGTGCGACCCGGTGTGGTTCAGGTCCTCGCGCTTGAAATAGACCTTGGCGCCGCCGAGATGCTTCGTCAGGCCCTCGGCGAAATAGAGCTTCGACGGCCGACCGGCATAGTGGGTCGAAAGATCGGTCAGCTCAGCCCTGAAATCCGGATCGTTCTTGACTTCGTTCCAGTTCCGCTCGAGGTCGAGGATCAAAGGCATGAGCGTTTCGGCGACGAAACGACCGCCGAAAATGCCGAACATGCCCTGTTCGTCGGGTCCGGTACGGAAGGAATTGGGTGTCGCCGGCTTGTTCATCGCCGATCTCCTGCATCTTGATGTCTGAGCATGTCCTTGTCGGAAAACCGGTTCCCACTTTTCCGGGACATGCTCTCATTTAGGGCTTTAGGCGGCGCGGTCGTCGCGTGCTGCCCGGACGGCCCGGAAAAACTGTTCGATCAGCGCCGGATCCTTGACGCCCGGCGCGCTTTCCACGCCTGAGGAAATGTCTATTCCGGGCGGGTTGGCAAGCCGAAGGGCATCGCCGATGTTGGCGGCGTTGAGCCCACCGGAAAGCATGTAATCAACGCCGGCGTCAAGGCCGGCAAGGATGCGCCAGTCAAAGGCGACGCCGTTGCCGCCCGGCAATACGGAGCCCTTTGGCGGCTTGGCGTCAAACAGGAAGCGGTCGGCGACGCCGATGAACGGCTTGATCCGGTCGAGATCGGCAGCCTCGCTGAGCGGCAGCGCCTTCATCACCGGCAGGCCATAGCGGACCTTCAATTCGGCCACCCGTCCCGGTGTTTCCGAGCCGTGCAACTGTAGCATGTCCGGCTGCATGGCCGCGACGATCTCGTCGAGGAAGGCGTCGCTGGCGTCAACGGTGACGGCGACCGCCAAGGCCTTGCCGCGCGCCGCTTCGCGCAGACGCCCGGCTTCCACCGGCTCGACGTAGCGCGGGCTCTTGGCAAAGAAAATAAAGCCGACATGGCTGGCGCCGCCAGCCAATGCCGCAGCCATTGCCTGGTCAGTCTTCAAGCCGCAGATTTTTATATCGAGCGCCATGGCGCGGGAATTGGCATGAAACGCGCCAAGAGTCGAGAAAAAGCATGCTGTTTGCCAGCAACGCCAAAGGCGCTACCTATGGATGGACAGCTTGCCAGGCGGGAGAAAGATCATGGCCGACAGAACCATCGCCGAACTCAGGCAGAAGATCGCCCAGGCGCGCGAGGTCATCACGCATCTGATGGACAAGGCCGCCTTCAACGGCGCCGAAGCGCACCGCGCGCTGGATTATTTCGGCGGCGACGCGTTTGACCGGAATTTCCTGCCCTGGCCACATCATGGCGATGAGGGGCTGCGGCCGGATGAGCTCAACGCGGCGAATGATGATTGAGGCCGCCATATGTGGGCAAGCGTGCGAAACTCCAACTACTGCAACCTGCGGGGCCGATCCGTGTAAAGAAGCTGGTGTTCCTCACTAGCCTCGGCCCAACTGGAGGGCAGGACGATTGATTCTCGCCGCGCCTGGTCGAATGCCGCCCGCATCTGTCTAGCACACCGCGCGGCGGGAACGCGGCCAACGCCGGTTCCCATCCCTGGGAAGGCAATCGTCCGGACATGCTCCCGCACCTTCGCCCCGGAAAGGGCCTCGACATGGAACGTTCCATGCCGGACCAGCAGCAAGGCCGCCCGGGTGGCGAGGAACGGGTTGACGGTATTTTGATCGAGCACCATCGGCACCCGCATGGTCGGTGCTGCAATTAGATAGGGATGGTTGTGATTTCCCGTCGAGACGATTTCGGCGGCTCCAACCAGGAGTTCCCCATAGTGATGGTCGACAATGACCCGTCGCAGTCGAAGCTGGAGATCCCAGCCAAAAACGCGGGAGTACTGAGCATCAATGCCACCATCCATAAAACCGTAGCTGTTCGCGGGGCTGACAAGCGCGTCCGCCTCAACGTCGAAAATAGACCCCTTATGAATTTGCACATTGGCTACGCCACGAAATTCCTTCGCCCAGGCGTCAGCTAGGTCCGGTTCCATCGCCGTCAGGATCAATTTCAAAACCATTCCTCCCTTTAAGAGCGAGCGCCAACTTTCTTATGTGGATCGATCTTATGTGGGTCGATCCCCAAAGGTTAGACGCAGGCCAAGGCAAGCTTCATGTCACGAAAATCAAGTCGCGCATTGCCTCGAAAAGGCCAACACGGAGTGTTTTGAGGTCTTTCGGGGAACCGGGTGCGCTCGGTTTTCTGCACCGCTGGAGCATAATTAGCGTCGCGGCATGGATCTCAGGGGCTGTGCCGAGTCGCCTCGCTCCTTGCTTCGCCTAGGATGACGAAATTGAGATGGGTTCGCCAATCCCAAACGCTTGCTCTAGCGCCCTACTCGAACACGATCGCCTGCAGCGCCCCGCCATTGCGCTTCAGCCAGTCCTTGCAGCGGTCGGTGTCGGGGCAGAGTTTTTCGCACAGTTTCCAGAATTTCGGGCCGTGGTTCATCTCCTTGAGATGCGCCACCTCATGCGCGACGAGGTAGTTTATCACCGGCTGCGGCGCCATCATGATGCGCCAGGAGAACGACAGATTGCCTTCCGAGGTGCAGGAGCCCCAGCGGCTGGAGGTGTCCTTGTAGCGGATCGCCTTGGCGCGCTTGCCGAGCGCCTCGGTGTGTTTGATCACCAGCTTCTCGATTTCCTTCTTGGCCTCACGCTTCAGGAAATCGGCGATGCGGCGCGGCAAATGTATCCGGTCGCCATGCACGATCAGCAGCGGCCCGCGCTCGTCGCGCGACACCGTGACGGTGCCGCGCTTTGACGGTTCGTGGACAATGCGGTGCGGCACGCCGCGCACCGGGATCTTGATGCCCGGCCGCACCTGCGGCCGCGTCGGCACCTTGGCCAGACGCTGTTCCAGCCAGTCCTGATGGCGGTCGAGGAACCTGTCCACCTCGCCCCGGCGCAAGCCTGGCGGCACGGTTATGCGCAAGCCCTGGCCGCCGGAATCGATGCGCAGCGTCAGGCGCCGCGCCCGGGCGCTCTCGACGATCTTGAGCGGCAGCGTACGGCCGGCAACGCAGTATTCTCGCTCCACGACGGGTGTGGGCTTGGGCTTCGTCAGATTGCGAAAGAATCCGAGGGTCATGGCGGGACGATACGCGATTCGAGAAAAACGACTAGAACAAAAAGAAACGGCGCCGCTCGCGCGACGCCGTCATCGTACCTTGGCCCTGTCGCTAGGCCTCAGTCGTCAAGCAGGTTCGAGCCTTTGCCACGCTTGGTGGGGGTCGTTCCGGTGCTCGGATCGGTCTTCGCAGGCGCAGTCGACTTGTTGCGGTTCGCCATGAAGCGATCGAACTCGTCCTGATCCTTGGCGCGGCGCAATTCGCGGGCGTACTCGTCGAACTGCGTCAGCATCTCGTCGAGCTTGCGGCGCTCTTCGTTCAGGCGCTCAAGCTCCTTTTCGCGCCAGTCGTCGAACGCGACGTTACCGGTGCGGGCGGAGCCATTGCCCCAGCGCGCGGCCTTGTCGGAACCGCGGCGGCAGCCGGCGAAGATGCCGTCTGTGGCGCGGTTGACGTCACGCTTGAAGCCGTCGAGCCGGTCGCCCCAGATGATGTAGGCGAGCATGGCGAAGCCGAGCGGCCAGAACACCATGAAGCCGATCACCATCAACGCGATGGTTGCCGGCGTCCAGGCCGGGCGGATCAATGCAGATGTGTTCATTTTCTCCCATTCCTTCGGTTGGAGACAGCCAAGACGGGCTGCGTGGAATCGAAATGGGAAGGCGAAAACGGCGATTCAAGACAATGTCGGCCAAAACCGGACAAGGGCCTGAAATGATTATCGCTTTTTGAGCATGTCGAGGAAAAGAACGACCAGCCCGGCAATCAGGCCCCAGAAGGCGGCGCCGACGCCGAACAGCGTCAGGCCGGAGGCGGTGACGACAAAGGTGACGGTGGCGGCCATCCGGTCACCCTCGTCCTTCAGCGCGATCGCCAGCGCATTGGCAAGCGACGCCATCAGCGCCAGACCCGCCACCAGCACGATCAGGCTCTGCGGTAGGACGGCGAAGATCGCCACCAGCGACGCGCCGAACATCGCGAAGACGAGATAGGCGAGCGCATAGAACGGACCGGTCTTCCAGCGCTCGGCGGGGTCGGAATGGACGTCCGGCCCGGTGCAGATCGCCGCCGATATCGCCGCCAGATTGGTGGTCGAGCCGCCGAACGGCGCCGACAGCAGCGAAAACAAGCCGGTGACGCCGATCAGCGGGCCGGGCTCCGGGTGGTAGCCGGCGGCGCGCAGCACGGCGAGGCCAGACAGGTTCTGCGAGGCCATGGTGACGAGGTAAAGCGGCAGCGCCAGACCAATCATCGCTTTGGCGGTGAAATCAGGCGCAATCAGCGTCAGCGTCGACAGTTCGGGTGTCGGCAGGCCGCCGACGCGGCCGGTAAGAAACGCGGCGAGACCGCCACCGATCAACACCGCCAGCACCGACAGCGCCGGGTTGAACAGGCGGATGATGAAGAAGGCCGCGATCAGCGGCAGGATCAGCCAGGGGTCGACGGGAATGGTCTTGACCGCATTGAGGGCGAAGGTGACGACGATGCCGGCCAGCATGCCGGAAGCGACCGAGGGCGGTATCCTGGAGATCAGCTGCGTCAGCGGCCGAAACAGGCCGGTGGCGATCAACAGGATGGCGGTGACGATGAAGGCGGCGACGGCCTCGCCGATCGAAAAACCGCTCGATGCCGCCATCAGCGCCAGGCCCGGCGTCGACCAGGCGGTGATCACAGGCATTTTCGTGCGCCAGGACAGCCACAGGCTTTCGATCGCCATGGCGAGGCAAATGGTCGTCACCCAACTCGCCGTCTGGATTTGCGTTGCACCAACCGCGTGGGCCGCGGCAATGACGATGGCCAGCGTGCCGCCAAAGCCGACGATGGCAGCGACAAAGGCCGAGATCGGGATGGAGAGGCGCATCGTCACCTGCCCCGCCCGGCCATGTCACCGACCGCCCGCAGCAGCATGTCGAGATCCTGTGGCCGCGACAGGCGGTGGTCGCCGTCGGGAATGAGCGACAGCGTGACGTCGTCGGCCGGCAGCAGGCTGACCAGCTTCAGCGCGTGGCTCGACGGCACGTCCGGATCGGCCAGACCCTGCAGGATGTGCACCGGGCAGTGCGTGTCGATCGGACCGGTCATCACCCGGTTGTCGCGCCCGTCCTCGATCAGGGCGCGGGTATAGATGTACGGCTCAGCGGAATAGTCCGACGGCTCGGCGAAGAAGCCTTTCTCGGCAAGGTCGCGCTTCTGCGCTTCGGTCAGCACCGGTTCGACCAGCTCAGAGGTAAAATCCGGCGCCGGCGCCAGCAGCACCAGGCCGACGACATTTGCGTCACCCGCCTTGCGCAATTCCTGCACCATGCGCAGCGCGATCCAGGCGCCCATCGAGGAGCCGACCAGGATTTGATCGCCCCTGGTGAAATGGCGGAACACGGCAAGGCTCTGCGACAGCCATGTCGAAATCGTGCCGTCGGCAAAGGCGCCACCGGATTCGCCATGGCCGGAATAGTCATGGCGCAGGGAGGCGCGACCCTCTTTGTCGCCCAGTCCGACAATGTCTGCGCTTTCGTGCCCAGCATGTCCGACTTGTAGCCGCCCAGCCAGACAATGCCGGGCGTCGAACCTGCCGTATGGCGCACGGCGATGCTTGACCCATCGACATCGAGAAAGGTTGGGGGCGTGATGGTCATGGCTTTTTCCTCAGGCCCCTCTTTTGGCTCGGGGTTCTTGTGGCACAGCCACAGGCGCGGCGAAAAGTGCTCGCGTTGTTTCTTTGTTTGGTGCAGGCCAGTGATCAGGGTGATTTTCTGTCAATGCTGTGGTATTGACTCCGCCCGCGCGCTCACCACATTGGCGCGTCCACGCATCCACACTGACAAATCCTGAACGAAACGGCCAAGGAGACCACGACCATTCGCAGACCTTTCAAAGCAGCGGCGCCGACCAAGGATGGGCCGCGCTCCAACCGTGACATCCGGGTTCCCCGGGTCCAGCTTATCGACGCCGAAGGCCAGAACCGCGGCGATGTTTCCATCAACGACGCATTGCTGCTCGCCGAAGAGGCCGGGCTCGATCTCGTCGAGATATCGCCCAATGCGGTGCCCCCCGTCGTAAAGATCCTCGATCTCGGCAAGTTGAAATACGCCAACCAGAAGAAGGCAGCCGAGGCGCGCAAGAATCAGAAGGTCATCGAGATCAAGGAGATCAAGATGCGCCCGAACATCGACAGCCATGACTACGAGACCAAGATGAAGGCTGTTCGCCGCTTCTTCGAGGAAGGCGACAAGGTCAAGCTGACGCTGCGCTTCCGTGGCCGCGAGATGGCGCATATGGAACTCGGCATGCAGCTTCTGAACAAGGTGCGCGAGGAAGTGGCAACCATCGCCAAGGTCGAGGCGGAGCCGAAACTCGAAGGCCGCCAGATGATGATGGTGCTGGCGCCGCGCTAGGCGGACTTCGCCCGCTTCGCCGGGCGTCGTCTGCTCAGGTTTCCTGGTTGTCTCAGGTTGCCATGGCAGAACCGCGGGACACTTTTTCAGAGCCTGGATCACGTTAAGGTTAGGCGTTGCGGTCGCGCTCCAATTTCGCCTGAATTGTGTTACAGGGCGTCCCGACGATCGGCGGGACGCCTGTTTCTCGGCCACAGCTGCGATCGCCGGCTTTGTTTTTATGCATGTCGTCTTCCCAAAACCGGGGCCACTTTTGGGCGACATGCAATAGGCTCCTCGACGATCGGACACCCCCTTGGATAACGAACTGAAATACGGGCTGGGCAACTACCAGCAGATGCGCCGGCTGGTGCTTGCCGTGCTCGTGGTGGTGCTGTTCTTGGCGCTGCTGTTCGGTCAATCGACCTTCCCGCCGAAACGCCGGTGCACGAGACGATCGAGATGTTCGGCGTGCTGTTGATTTTCCTCGGCATCGTCGGGCGCCTCTGGGCGACGCTCTATATTGGCGGGCGTAAATCCTCCGAGGTGGTGACGGGCGGACCCTACTCGATCACCCGCAACCCGCTCTATGTGTTCTCGACCGTGGCCGCGGCCGGCGTCGGCGCGCAGATCGGCTCGTTCTCGGGCATCATCCTGTTTGCGCTGCTCTGCGCCGGCGCCTTCCACATCGTCATCTTGCGCGAGGAGAAATTCCTCAAGGAAGCGCTCGGGGCGCCCTATGCGGCGTACCTGGCAAGGGTACCGCGCTTCTTCCCGAAGCTTTCCCTCTACCAGGAGGGCGATACCGGCAGCTTCAAGCCGCGCCTGTTGTTGACCACGCTGCTCGACGGCCTGGTTTTCCTGATCGCGCTGCCGGCCTTCGAACTGATCGACGGCGCGCAGCAGTCGGGCATGCTGCCGGTGTGGTTCACGCTGCCCTGACGGGGGACAGAGCGTCGCATGGCCTGAGGTGTTGCGTACAAGCCGTCTTTGACGTATAGGACCGCCGTTCAAGAAAACCGCCCGGCAGGGCATGCCGTGGCGGTTTCATTTGCTTTTCGGGCTTTGGTCGGCCCGAAGCGAACAAGAAGCGCGATAGTGCGCCAACGAGACGGAGTAGCAAAATGCCCAAGATGAAGACCAAATCCGCCGCCAAAAAGCGGTTCAAGATCACAGGTACGGGTAAAGTCCTGTCGGCTGCGGCCGGCAAGCGTCACGGCATGATCAAGCGTTCCAACAAGTTCATTCGAAATGCCCGCGGCACGATGGTTCTGGCTGAACCGGATGGCAAGAAGGTCATCAAGAATTTTCTGCCGAACGGCCTCTAAGGCATTCGGTCCGGACACGCATTAGTTTTACGCAATTCGGAACGGAAAGCCGACAGGCACCTGGGATTGCTTTTAAGGAGATCATGACATGGCACGCGTAAAGAGAGGCGTCACCTCGCACGCCAAGCACAAGAAGGTCCTGAAAGCCGCCAAAGGCTTCTACGGCCGCCGCAAGAACACCATCCGCATCGCCAAGCAGGCGGTGGAAAAGTCGATGCAGTACGCGTATCGCGACCGCAAGAACCGCAAGCGCTCGTTCCGCGCGCTGTGGATCCAGCGCATCAACGCCGCGACGCACGAGCATGGCCTGACCTATGGCCGCTTCATCGACGGGCTCAACAAGTCGGGCATCGAGATTGATCGCAAGATCCTGTCGGATATGGCCATCCACGAGCCGCAGGCTTTCGCAGCCCTGGTCGCCAAGGCCAAGGTGGCGCTCGAATATCTGAAGAACACCACGCCGAACGCTTTTGAAAGCGCTGTCGCCTAAGACCAGCGCTTCCCAAGCATTCGCAATTCTGATTTGGGGAACCCGCGCTGGCACGGCTGGCGCGGGTTTTTCTTATGCCTGAACACCCAACTTGAACGTGACTTTCACGTTAGCGCAGATTTCCAACGTAGCGAGTTTGACCGTGAACGACGCAACCACCGGCCTGGATACGCTTGAAAGCTCACTTCTGGCCGACATCGCATCGGCCGCCGACGAGCCGGCCATCGAGGCTGTGCGCATCGCTGCCTTCGGCAAGAAGGGCACCGTGTCCGAAATGCTGAAGACGCTCGGCGCCATGACCGCCGAGGAGCGCCAGATCAAGGGCCCTGTCATCAACGGCCTCAAGAACCGCGTCACCGAGGCGCTGACGGCCCGCAAGGCCGAATTGAAGGATGTGGCGATCGCCGCGCGGCTGGCCGCCGAAAAGGTCGACGTGACGCTGCCGGTGCGGCAGTCGCCGGCCGAGCGCGGCCGCATCCATCCGATCAGCCAGGTCATCGACGAGATCGCGGCGATCTTCGGCGATCTCGGTTTCGCCATCGCCGAAGGTCCCGATATCGAGACCGACTATTACAATTTCACCGCGCTGAATTTCCCGGAAGGCCATCCGGCGCGCGAGATGCACGACACCTTCTTCTTCCAGCCGGACGAGAAGGGCGAGCGCAAGCTGTTGCGCACGCATACCTCGCCCGTGCAGATCCGCACCATGGAGAAGCAGAAGCCGCCGATCCGCATCGTCATTCCGGGCAAGACCTACCGCCAGGATTCCGACGCCACGCACTCGCCGATGTTCCATCAGGTCGAGGGTCTGGTGATCGACAAGACGGCCAATGTCGCCAACATGAAGTGGGTGCTGGAAGAATTCTGCAAGGCGTTCTTCGAAGTGCCGTCGGTCAAGATGCGCTTCCGTCCGTCCTTCTTCCCGTTCACCGAGCCAAGCCTCGAGGTCGACATCCAGTGCGACCGCTCGCGGCCCGGCGAAGTGCGCTTCGGCGAAGGCTCCGACTGGATGGAGATCCTCGGCTGCGGCATGGTGCACCCCAATGTGCTGCGCGCCGGCGGGCTCGATCCGGACGAGTATCAGGGCTTTGCCTGGGGCATGGGCATCGACCGCATCGCCATGCTGAAATACGGCATGCCGGATTTGCGCGCCTTCTTCGACGCGGATGTGCGCTGGCTGTCGCATTACGGCTTCAGGCCGCTCGACATGCCGACGCTGTTCGGCGGGTTGAGCGCATGACAGCGCCCCACATTGGCGGTTGCCGCTGCGGCGCCGTGCGGTTCGCGGCTTCGGCTGAACCGCATCACGTCAGCTATTGCCATTGCGGCGATTGCCGGCGGGCGAGCGGCGCGCCGGTCTCGGCCTTTGTCGGCTTCCTGGTCGACCAGGTGGCGTTCACCGGCAAGGCGCTGAAGATGTACGAGAACGGCCCGGTGACGCGCTCCTTCTGCGGCGTCTGCGGCTCGCCGATCGCCTATGTCGACGAGCGGCTGGAGGATGACATCTACTTCATGCTCGGCGCCATGGACATGCCGGCCGATTTCGAGCCGACGCACCACGCCTATGTCAGCGAGCAGCTGCCCTTCCTGCATATGTCCGACGACTTGCCGAGACACCTGAAATCAAGCGTCAAAAGACCAGACGGAACAATCCCATGAAATTCACCCTCTCCTGGCTCAAGGATCATCTCGAGACCGACGCCTCGCTCAACGAGATCGTCGAGCGGCTGACGTCGATCGGCCTTGAAGTCGAGCATGTCGACGACAAGTCGAGCCTGAAACCCTTCGTCATCGCCAAAGTGCTGACGGCGGTGCAGCACCCCGATGCCGACCGGCTGCGGGTGCTGACCGTCGATACGGGCGACGGCAAGCCCCCCGTCCAGGTCGTCTGCGGTGCGCCGAATGCGCGGGCCGGCCTGATCGGCGCCTTTGCCGCGCCCGGCACCTATGTGCCCGGCATCGACGTGACGCTGACGGTCGGCAAGATCCGTGGTGTCGAGAGCCATGGCATGATGTGTTCCGAGCGCGAGCTGGAACTGTCCGACGAGCACAACGGCATCATCGACCTGCCGGTCGACGCGCCGGTCGGCACCAGCTTTGCGTCCTATGCGCATCTCGACGATCCGGTCATCGAGATCAATCTGACGCCGAACCGGCCGGATGCCACCAGCGTCTACGGCATTGCCAGGGATCTCGCCGCGAGCGGGCTCGGACGGCTGGTGGGTGGCGCGATCATGCCGCATGTCGGCGAGGGCCTGTGCCCCGTGAAGGTCACGATCGAGGCGCCGGAACTCTGCCCCGGCTTCGCGCTGACGATGGTGAGTGGCGTCAAGAACGGCCCGTCACCAAAATGGTTGCAGCAGCGCCTGATCGCCATTGGTTTGCGCCCGATCAGCGCCCTGGTCGACATCACCAACTATGTCACTTTCGACCGCGGCCGGCCGCTGCACGTGTTCGACGCCGCGAAGGTGGCCGGCAACCTCGTGGTGCGCCGCGCCGTGGACGGCGAAAAAGTGCTGGCGCTGGACGGCCGCGAATACACGCTGACGCCGGAGATGTGCGTGATTGCTGACGACAATGGCGTCGAATCGATCGCCGGCATCATGGGCGGCGAACATTCGGGCTGCGATGAGAGCACCACCGACGTACTGATCGAATCGGCGCTCTGGGACCCGATCGCAACCGCCCGCACCGGCCGTGCGCTCGGCATCATCACCGACGCCCGCTACCGCTTCGAGCGCGGCGTCGACCCCGAATTCATGGTGCCGGGCGTCGAACTCGCGACCAGGCTGGTGCTTAATTTCTGCGGCGGAACGCCGACGGAAATGGAAGTGGCCGGCTATGCCGGGTACAAGCCGAAGATCGTGTCCTTCCCGCTGTCGGAAGTGAAGCGGTTGACGGGCATCGAAGTGCCGAAGGCCGAAAGCCTCGACATCCTGTCACGCCTCGGCTTCGAGCCGCAGGGCTCGGGCGACATCGTCAAGGTAAAGGTGCCTTCCTGGCGACCGGACGTCGACGGCAAGGCCGACCTCGTCGAGGAAGTGATGCGCATCCATGGCGTCGACAACATCGCGCCGCAGCCGCTCGGCGCGCATGACGCGGTCAATTCGAAAATCCTGACCACGCTGCAGATCCGCACCCGCACTGCCAAGCGCGCGCTTGCCGTGCGTGGCATGATGGAGGCCGTCACCTGGTCTTTCATTCCGGCCAAACATGCGGAGCTGTTCGGCGGCGGCCAGACGGCGCTGAAGCTTGCCAACCCGATCGCCGCCGACATGTCCGACATGCGGCCGTCGCTGCTGCCGGGGCTGATCGCCGCCGCGCAGCGCAATGCCGACAAGGGCATTGGCGACGTGGCGCTGTTCGAGGTTTCGGGCACCTATGAAGGCGACGGCGCCGGCCAGCAGCGGCGCGTGGCCGCCGGCGTGCGCCGCGGCACCGCCAAGCTCGACGGCTCGGGCCGCAGCTGGGCTGGCAATTCCGGCCCGGTCGGCGTGTTCGATGCCAAGGCCGATGCAATCGCCGCGCTCGAGGCCTGCGGCGCGCCGGTCGAGCGGCTGCAGATCGAGGCTGGTGGCCCGGCCTGGTACCATCCCGGCCGGTCCGGCACGATCAAGCTCGGGCCGAAGACCGTGCTCGGCACGTTCGGCGAGTTCCATCCCAAGACGATGGAAGGGCTCGACGTTTCCGGTCCGCTCTGCGGCTTCGAAGTGTTCGTCGATGCTGTGCCCGAGCCGAAGGCCAAGCCGACGAAGACCAAGCCGAAGTTGGAGCTCTCCGCCTTCCAGGCGGTGAAGCGCGACTTCGCCTTCGTCGTTGACAAGTCGGTCGAGGCCGGCACGCTGGTGCGCGCCGCCTTGGCGGCCGACAAGAAGCTGATCACCGCCGTCTCGGTCTTCGACATCTTCGAAGGCGCGTCGCTCGGCGCTGACAAAAAATCGATCGCCATCGAAGTGTCGATCCAGCCGGTCGAAAAGACGCTGACCGACGAGGATTTCGAGGCGCTGGCCAAGCGCGTCGTCGAGAATGTCGGCAAGCAGACGGGCGGCGTGCTGCGGGGTTAAAACTTGCAAGCAGGTGGCGAATCGCCTTCCAAAGGGCGATGGATCATCTGCGCTATTCCGGGCTGCCATTCGAAGCACAGCGCGCGGCGTTTCTCGACATCGTGTCGGGCGACCCGCTGGTCGGCGACGCGCTGGCGCGCGCCCGCGCACTGGCTCTGCCGGATTGGCTGGTCGTCTCCGGCGCGCTTTACAACAGCGTCTGGAACTATCTGACCGGAAAGCCCTCAGGTTACGGCATCAAGGACGTTGATCTCTTCTATTTCGATGACAGCGACCTGTCCTATGAGGCCGAGGACGCGGTGATCCGCCGGGCGGCACGGCATTTCGAGGGGTTGGCGCGGCCGGTCGAGGTGCGCAACCAGGCGCGGGTGCATCTGTGGTACCCGCAGAAATTCGGCCAGCCCTGCCCGCGCTATACGAGCGCGAGCGAATCGGTCAGCCATTTCGCCTCGAAGACGCATGCGGTCGGGGTGCGGCTCGACGCTGGCGGGCAGTTGGAGCTGGTGGCGCCGTTCGGGCTCGACGACATTTTTTCGTTCCGCATCACGCCGAACCGGGTGATGGACAACCAGCGAACGCATGAGGAGAAGGGCACGCGGGCGCGGGAGACCTGGCCGGAGATTGAGGTGGTGTCGTGGTAGGGGCGCAGAGATAAAGATAAGTCGGCGCGAGGCCCCCCTCTCTGGCCTGCCGGCAATCTCCCCCTCAAGGGGGGAGATTGGCAGTTTCGATTACGGCGTTCCCCTTGCAACGCTGGTGATTGGCGAAAGCGACCGCGACATCCGATCTCCCCCCCTGAGGGGGAGATGTCCGGCAGGACAGAGAGGGGGGCCTCGCGCTAGCCCTTCAACAAAAAGGGATGCCGAAGCGCCCCTTTCCGTATCCTGAATTGCTGCTCACCCATTCACCAGCGCCAGCAACTCCTCCGTATAGCGCTTGCCGACCACCTTGTCCGGCGACAGCGCCTCACCGATCGCCGCGACCTCGGCAGCGCTCAGCTCGATACTCGCCGTCGCCGTGTTCTGCTCCAAATGGCGTATCTTTCTCGCACCCGGGATCGGTACGATGAAATCGCCCTGGTGCAGCACCCAGGCCAGTGCCAGCTGCGCGGAGGTCACGCCCTTTTCCGCCGCCATTTTTTCCAGCGTCGCGACAACCTTGGCGTTGGCTTCCATGGCCTCGGCCTGGAAGCGCGGCAAGGTGCGGCGCCAGTCGCCATCGTCAAGCGTTTCCGGCTTGGCGATGGTCCCGGTCAACAGGCCACGCCCGAGCGGGCTGTAGGGGACGAAGCCGATGCCGAGTTCGCGGCAGACGGCGAACACATCGTCTTCCGGGTCGCGGCTCCATAGCGAGTATTCGCTCTGCACGGCTGCGATCGGATGCACGGCATGCGCCCGGCGGATGGTGGCAGCACTTGCCTCCGAGAGGCCGAGCGCGCGCACCTTGCCCTCGCGGACCAGCTCGGCCATGGCGCCGACCGTGTCCTCGATCGGCACGTTGGGGTCGACGCGGTGCTGGTAGTAGAGGTCGATGACATCGGTGCCCAGCCGCTTCAGCGAGGCTTCGGCCACGGCCTTGACGTGCTCGGGGCGGCTGTCGACGCCGGCCATGCGGTCGAGGCCCGTGCCTTCCTCCAAAATCTTGAAGCCGAATTTGGTGGCGATCGTCACTTTGTTCCGCACCGACTTCAGCGCCTTGCCAAGCAGGATCTCGTTCTCGTAAGGGCCGTAGACTTCCGCCGTGTCGAAGAAATTGACGCCGATCTCGACAGCGCGGTGCAGCGTGGCGATCGCCTCTGCCTCCGGCTGGCCGCCATAGGCGAAGCTCATGCCCATGCAGCCGAGGCCGACGGGATAGACATTCAGTTCGGTTCCTAGCTTGCGGGTTTGCATCACGCGTCTCCTTGTTGTGATGCCTAGGAGATAGCGTCTTGCCTTATGTTCGATAATAGGCTCTCCTTAGTACGGGTTGTTCTAGAAAATAGATCAATGAATCGTGCGCATCTCTCCCAACTGGCGGTACTGGCAACCGTAGCCCAATGTGGCAGCTTTCGCGGCGCAGCCAGGGAATTGGCCATCGCGCCGTCGGCGGTCAGCCACGCCGTGTCCAGCCTGGAAGCGCGGCTCGGCGTGCGGCTCTTGGCGCGCAGCACGCGCAGCGTTGCGCCGACCGAGGAAGGCGCACAGCTTCTGGAGCGATTGCGGCCAGCGCTGTCCGAGATCGACCTGGCGCTGGAGACCGCGGTCGAGGCGCGCGACCGGCCGGCCGGGAATCTCAGGCTCAGCGTGCCGCGTACAGCCGCCCATCTGGTATTGACGCCACGGCTCGGCGCCTTTGCATCGGCCTATCCCGACATCGTGCTGGAGATCGTCATCGAGGACCGCTTCACCGATGTGGTGGAAGGCGGTTTCGATGCCGGCGTGCGGCTCGGCGAGAGCCTGCAGCGCGACATGATCGCGGTGCGCATCGGGCCGGACATTCGCGGCGCGGTGGTCGGCGCGCCATCCTATTTCGAAGCGAATCCCAAGCCGCACCACCCGCGCGATCTTGCCGACCATCGCTGCATCCGCTTCCGCTTCTCCAGTGGCATTCTCTACCGTTGGGAGTTCGCCAAGGACGGCGAGGAGATCGAGATCGCCGCGCAGGGGCCGCTGATCCTCGATGAGGACCATCTGATCGCGCAGACGGCGGTCGACGGCGCCGGGCTCGCCTTCGTCTTCGAGCCCTATGTCCGCGCCCCGCTCGCCGACGGCAGGCTGATCCGCGTGCTGGACGACTGGTGCCCCCCCTTCGACGGGTTCTTCGTCTATTATCCCAGCCACCGCCAGATGCGGCCAGCGCTCAGGGCGTTTGTCGATTTCTTCAAGGTGAGTGGGTAGGGAACGCGCCCTCCCCACAAGGGGGAGGGTGAGGAGCGCCGGAAGAAAGCGTCTTCCGCCGACGTTTGTCTCCCATGCAGGCATCAATCACCTAAACGCCAACCCGCTAAGGCTGGGCGATGATCATCCTCCACTGGCTGATCGCCATCATCTTCATCGGCCAGTTCGCCCTCGGCTTCATCATGGTGCGACTGACCAAGCGGGGTTAGTTGATACGGCACTCCGCATTGGCTTTTCCATCGATTTCGGGCAAACCTCGTCTGATACAATCGACATGGAGATGCGTGATGTTCCGATGGGGTGTGTTGTCGACGGCCAAGATCGGCCGCGAGCAATTGTTGCCGGCAATCGTCGAGGCGGAGAACGGCGTGCTGTCGGCGATCGCCAGCCGCGACCTGTCGAAGGCCAAGGCATTGGGTGAGCGGTTTGGCGCGCGCCATGCCTTCGGCTCCTATGAGGAATTGCTGGCCTCCAAGGATATAGACGGCGTCTACATCCCGTTGCCGACCTCGCAACATGTCGAATGGACGGCCAAGGCCATTGAAGCCGGCAAGCATGTGCTGGTCGAGAAGCCTCTCGCGCTCGACGCCAAGGACATCGCGCCGCTGATCAAGCTGCGCGACGCCAAGAAAGTGCTGGTCTGCGAAGCCTTCATGGTCATCTACCACCCGCAATGGATCAAGGTGCGCGACCTCATCGCCAGCGGCGCCATCGGTAGGCTGCGCCATGTGCAGGGTGCGTTCTCCTACTACAATGTCGACCCCAACAACATGCGCAACCAGCTCGATCTCGGCGGCGGCGCGCTGCCCGATATCGGCGTCTACCCGACGGTGTCGACGCGGTTCTCGACCGGCAAGGAGCCTAGCCGTGTCCAGGCGACGATCGAGCGCGACAAGAAATTCGGCACCGACATCTACTCCTCGATCCGCGCCGATTTCGGCGACTTCGAACTGTCGTTCTATCTGTCGACGCAGATGGCGGCACGGCAGGTGATGGTGTTCCACGGCGAGAAGGGTTTCATAGAGGTCTTTTCGCCCTTCAATGCCGGGCTCTACGATCATCACCGCGTCGAACTGCACAACCAGAACCACACCGAAGCGCAAGTGTTCCGCTTCCCCGGCACGCAGCAGTACCGGCTGGAGGTCGAGACCTTCGCGCGCGCGGCGCAAGGCGGCAAGGAGCGGGTGTTCACGCTGGAGGAGTCCGTGCTCAACCAGAAGGTCATCGACGCCATCTTCCGCGCCGGCGGCAAGGACGGCAGCTGGGAGACCGTCTGAGGCTCTTGTTTGACGCAATTCCGGACGGAAAACCGCTTCACACTTTTCCTGGAATTGCGTTAGCCGGCTAATTCTGGGAGGAATAATGGCTGACGACGCGGACGTGATCATTGTCGGCGCCGGCCTTGCCGGGCTGGTTGCCGCCGCCGAGCTTGCCGAGGCTGGCAAGAAGATCATCATCGTCGACCAGGAGCCGGAGCAGTCGCTGGGCGGCCAGGCATTCTGGTCGTTCGGTGGGCTTTTCCTCGTCGATTCGCCGGAGCAACGGCGCATGCGCATCCGCGATTCGCATGATCTGGCGCTTGAGGACTGGATGGGCACCGCCGCCTTCGACCGGCCGGAGGATTTCTGGCCGCGCAAATGGGCAGAGGCCTATGTCGGCTTCGCCGCCGGCGAGAAACGCTCCTGGCTCCTGCAACGCGGCCTGAAATTCTTTCCCGTTGTCGGCTGGGCCGAGCGCGGCGGCGGCAATGCCATCGGCCACGGCAATTCAGTGCCGCGCTTCCACATCACCTGGGGCACCGGCCCCGGCGTGCTCGAACCTTTTGTCCTGCGCGTGCGCGAGGCGCAGAAGCGTGGATTGATCAGCTTCAAATTCCGTCACCGGGTCAATGAACTGACACGGACGGGCGCTGTCGTAACCGGCGTGCGCGGCGATATATTGCAGCCGAGCACGGTCGAGCGCGGCCACAAGAGCTCGCGCGACATATCAGGCGATTTCGAGCTGCATGCGCAAGCGGTGATCGTCGCCTCCGGCGGCATCGGCGCCAATCATCAGCTGGTGCGGGAAAACTGGCCCAAGCGGCTGGGTGCCGCGCCGAAGCGCATGATCACCGGCGTGCCCGACCATGTCGATGGCCGCATGCTGGCGATCACCGAGGCCGCCGGCGGTTCGATCATCAACCGCGACCGCATGTGGCACTATGTCGAAGGCATCAAGAACTGGGCGCCGATCTGGACCGAGCATGCAATCCGCATCCTGCCCGGCCCGTCGTCGCTCTGGCTCGATGCCAGGGAAAACGCCTGCCGGTGCCGCTCTATCCCGGCTTCGACACGCTGGGCACGCTCAGCCACATCATGAGCACCGGCTTCGACTATTCCTGGTTCATCCTGACCAAGAAGATCATTCAGAAGGAGTTCGCGCTGTCGGGCTCCGAACAGAACCCGGACCTGACCGGTAAGAGTTGGCGCCAGGTGCTCGGCCGCGCCACGTCAGGCATTCCGGGCCCGGTCAAGGCGTTCATGGAGAAGGGCGAGGATTTCATCGTCGAGGCCGACCTTTCGACGCTGGTTGCCCGCATGAACGCACTGGCCGGCGGCGAGCCTCTGCTCGATCTTGCCCAAGTCGAGCGCGAGATCCGCGCCCGCGACAGGCAACTCGACAATCCGTTCTCCAAGGACATGCAGATCACCGCGCTGCGCGGGGCGCGCTCCTATCTCGGCGACAAGCTCATCCGCACGGCCAAGCCGCACAAGATGCTCGACCCGGCAAATGGCCCGCTGATCGCGGTGCGCCTCAACATCCTGACCCGCAAGACGCTGGGCGGCCTGCAGACCGATCTCGACAGCCGCGTGCTGGGCGCCGATGGCCAGCCGGTGCCGGGGCTCTATGCCGTCGGCGAAGCGGCCGGATTCGGCGGCGGCGGCGTGCATGGTTATGCGGCGCTGGAAGGCACGTTCCTTGGCGGCTGCATCTTTTCCGGCCGTAGCGCCGGCCGGGCGACGGGACGTTCGGTGGCGTGAGGAGTTCCGCCAAAGCTACCGAACTCGCTATACCGGAGCGGCGCTGCTCATTTCTTCGTCGGCGATTTCATAGAGGCGCCTGTCAAGTCGAGTATGTTGACAGCACGGACTCGGTGTTGATTTCTAGCAAATGGTGGTGAGTAACTACTTTATAGCGCATTGATGACAGCGCGGCGCTCATCGGCTAATCTGTTGTGTTCCCGGGGATAGCAATGGGCGAAAAGCACATAGTCATCGCGGTGCATGGGATTCGAGATTTTGGTCAATGGCAGGACCGTCTCGGCGATATTCTGGCTGTCGCCAAGCCTTCAATTGTTACTGAACGATATCGCTTCGGATATTTCAGTGTTCTGGCGTTTCTTATACCGTTTGCGCGCTGGCTGGCCGTAAGAGCGTTTCGTCAACATTTCGAGCAATTGGTGAAAGATAATCCCCAGGCTCATTTCTCTATAGTAGCGCATTCTTTCGGTACACATATCGTCGCTCACGCAATTCGTGGCATGGAGCCCCAGGATATTCCACGAATAAAAACGATCATCCTAGCCGCCAGCGTTCTGCGGTCTTCCTTCGACTGGTCGGCGGTGATCGCCAGAAGTCGAACGAATGGAAAAGGCATCCAACGGGTCCTCAATGACTGTGGCTGGGACGACAACGTCCTGATTCTGAGTCAGCTTTTCGTACTGTTTACGGGCATGGCCGGAAGAGTGGGATTCTATGGCTTTATAGGCGTTGACGTGAAGAACCGTTTTTTCCCTGGTGGACATGGGCATTATTTTAAACCAGCAGGCGTCGATGCCGACGCCTTTATGCGCGAGTGGTGGCTACCGGTTCTGGCTGCGAAAGCCAAACCGCGTGACGGGTTGGCGCTTCCTTCAAACACGATACCCAAAGGCATTTTCTACGCTCTTTTGCGTCTAGCCGATCCCGTCAAGATCTGTGCCTATCTGATGACTTTTCTCTTGGTATGGAACATTGCCTATTTGGAGCCGCGCCGAGCGGCAGCCGAAGAAAGCTCCCGACGGCAATATCAAACCGCCGCGACCCAGATGCAATCCGACCGGTCGGTTCCCACAGCGTTCCTGGCCCTGCTGAGGCTTGTCCATTCACAAAGCGAAAGTGACCCAGCGCACATTCTCGCGCGGTTCGCAGGGCAGCGGCTCAAGTCATTTGATAGGGCAAGCAGCAGCTTAAGAACGGATACGGTCTATGAGTGGGGCGACGGTTCCTATCTGATCCGAGACCAGCCCATCAGGCTTTCGGTACGTCGCCCAATTGTCGAGTACCATTCGACCGACTTTCACTTGTTCGTTCTGGTCGGAGAAGGACGGTCAGTGTGGGTGATCGACGATCGGACCGGGCAGGTCAGGTGGAAGACGTCGATTGACGAGGAAGGATACGACGCATCGCATGTGCACATGTGGCGATTGAAGGGCAGTAGCCACGTTGCGGTGGATTTTGACGTCGAGCAGCCTGAGGAGGATCACACTCCTCACTATGTGATGGATGTGGACTTGGATAAGGGCGATGGGACCTATTTTGGTGGCCACCCGGCGGCGAGCGCGGACTGTGCCTCTATCGAACCCGTGCTTGGGTTGCCGGACAATGATGATGATGACCTGACACCCGAGCAATACAAGGCGGCTCAGGCGAAGTTGGATGAGCAAAGCGCACGCACGAAAACCTGTCTTCTCCCGTTGTCGACAGAAGTTCCCCCGCCATTTCGCTTTCCAGCAGTTTCGTCGGAGCCAAATGTTTGGTCGTCCGTCGTTAGCACCCCCCTTGCCCAGAATGATCCGTCGGCCTCTGGGTGCGCCTCTGGCGGGGTGCTTTTTACTCACGATCTCCGCGAAGACGGTAAGCTGCGGTTTGACGACAGCACGACGGACGATCCTTCGGTCAACGACTTGTCGTTTAATGACGGGAGCTGCATCTACGCCTTTCAAGGGCCGGGTGCCACGAACTACATCGCACTTAGCAAGGTCATGGGCAAAGCGTGGGCCGAATGGCTTATCTGTGAACTTCGAACGGAAGTCGATGTTGGTCGGTGTGTTGAAGCCGGGTTCTACTATCTGGCCAAGGGAGACCTCTCGATGTCTCCGAACCGCCGCTATCTGGCCCTCGCGGGCGATGCCAGCGAGGGCATAGGGAATTCATGGTCCTTCATTGACCTGCAGAACATGGTTGTGGTGGCGCCGACGGTATTCCCTCTTACTCGCGTTAGTGCGGTCGCAATGACCGATGATGCCGTTCTGGTCGCGGCGCCGGCTGCAGCTCCCCGCGGCGCCTTGGAGCTCTGGGCCTACAAATTGACCGACGGTATCCCCGAACTCCTGGCTCGCCAGCTCATCCAGCCACCTGAAAGTTTCGTGCTCCCAGAAGATAGCGATACAAATATCCACGATGCGACACTGTTGATCGCTAGCGGTGGGTCTTTCGTCCTGGCTTCCGTCTTCCAGGAAATTGCCTCCTTGAAGATTTCCTCGGATACAAGCCCGCTAGCATGGGCCGGGTCGGTGCTGCCATGGCTGGCTCCTCCAGCAGAGCCGCCATTGGCAAACTTGTGGACTACGCCCGAAGTCGGACTGCCCGGCAACGTCCCGATCGCGATCACTTACTCCCAGGACAGGGAAATACTCGCCATCAGTGCAGCTAGTCAGATCCGACTCGTGAATACGGCGGATGGCACTTTTCTCACGCCTGTGATCGATATTTCTGCATTTCCTGCCTGCAAGGGGCCGATTGTCGACGTCACAGCCCATGCTGACCTGAGTATCACTGTGACAACGAATAACTGCGTCGCAACCCGACAGGCTCCGTTATCGACAACCGCGCTGGCCGATGTAGAGGCCAATCCCTCACTTTATTTCGGTATGGGAGGAGCTGTCGCTCCAACGCTACCTGGCGAGACTCGCGTACCCTGAAACGCTATTCTCAAAAGTCCATCTGTCCAGATCCCTATGGGACTGTTTCGTTTGTGTGGCCCTTGCCGCGGCGAGCGTTCCATCCCAGGGCGTGAAATGGGATCGCTGGCGCCGGCCATCCCCCATTTGGGCTCCTATGCGCCCGGGCGATAAACATATGACTTTTTTATATTTTTCAGATTTCGCCCGCCTCGAATACAAATGCCGATGCTTTTATCTTTCTGAGTGCAACCGGTCCTGAGCCGCTGCAGGCAGCCGCCACCTCGTGGCGGCGGTACCAGAAGAAGGAAGTCTTCGATGTTCCTCTCAGACGGGCTCTATCTGCCCACCCATCGCCCTTTGCCGGCGTCGCAGGTCGAACAGATCAGGCGTGCGGCCAACAGCAATCGCCGGCCGGTCAGCCTGGTCGCGCCCTTCACACCGACATGGTGGCTCCTGGTCGTCGGCGCCTTGGTGGCCGCCGCCGCGATCGCTGCCCAGCTTTCCTGAAAGGCAGGAGATGACCATGCAAAGCTCCCCTATCCCCCCGACGGAAACGCCCTTCACCGCTTTGTCGTCGGGCGCGATGGCGAAGGCCACTGGATCGCGCGCGACGAGGAAGGCCAGACCGGCGGCGTTTTTGCCGACAGGAATTCCGCTGTGCGTTTCGCCACGATGGAAAGCGGCCATCGCGCCGGTGCGATCCGCTTCGCGCCGGCAAGCGTGCGGCTTTCCCTGTTCAACTGAGCCGCACCTGTTCCGAATTGATCGGAACGATCTGGCCATGGACAATTCCAACGACCCTGCTGGGCCAACCAGCGCCGACCTCATCGGATTGCTTGATCGCCTGCCGCATGTCGGCAGGCTGCTCGAGCACCAGCTTTGGGAGGCGGCACGCGCCCTGTCGCTCGACAGATCGTCCCGGCAAGGCCGGCGATTTGCCGGTCTGATGGAGGTCGGCGCCATCCTGGACGCCGTCCTCCTGCTGGTCGCGTCGTCGAAGCCGGAGCTCTCGGTGTCTTCCATCAGCAGGGTCGGCGAGCGCTGGCTCTGTTCCATTCAAATCACATCCGTAGGGACAACGGCTCGGGCCGCCGCGATCGAAGCAGACCATGTGGACCTGGCTGCCGCACTTCTGTCGGCCCTGCTTTCCTCGCACCTCAAAAAGACGGTGCGTCCAAGAATTCACTCAGGAGACTCTGATTGCCATGACACCAGAACAAGCCCGAATGCGCCTGACCGGAGCGATGACCGCGCTGGTAACGCCGTTCACCGACGGCGAGGTCGATCTGAAGCAGCTGACCGCGCTGTTGCGCTGGCAGATCGAACAAGGGATCAACGGGCTGGTCCCATGCGGCACCACAGGTGAGGCGCCGACCCTGTCGTGGGAGGAGCGCCTGGACATCATTGCGCTGTGCGTAAAGATCGCCGGCGGCAGGGTGCCAGTTATCGCCGGCACTGGAACGAACAGCACCGAGACGACGATCGCCTTTTCGACAGCCGCCGAAGCCTTTGGCGCCGACGCTGCCCTCATCGTGACGCCCTATTACAACAGGCCGAGCCAGGAAGGGATCTTTCGCCATTTCGAGGCAGTCGCGGCCAAGGTCAGGATACCGATCATCGTCTACAATGTGCCGGCACGAACTGGCGTCGACCTGTCGCAGGAGACGATCGAGCGCCTGGCGCAGATCCCGACCATCATCGGCATCAAGGACGCCACCGGCGATGTAAGCCGGCTATCTTCGCTTCCGCCCGTGCTCAGGCGTCGCTTCATCTGCCTCTCCGGCCATGACGCGACGGCGTTCGGCTTCAACACGATGGGCGGGCGCGGGACGATCTCGGTGGTCTCCAACGTTGTGCCGCGACTGTGCGTCGAGATGCATGATGCGTGCCGGCAGGGCGACCACCACACCGCCCGTGCCATCCATCATCGCTTGCGGCCGCTGATCGCGGCGCTTGAACTGGAGAGTAATCCCGTGCCGGTCAAATATGCGCTGAGCCTGGCGCTGGGGCTGAGCCCAGATGTCCGCTTGCCGATGACAGCTGTTCGCCCTGAAACCGAGGTCGCGATACGCGAGGCCATGTTGACGCTGAATGGCGGTAGTGCCGGCGTCGTGCAATCAGGAGCGGTGCCTGCCTCGCCCACGCAGCGGCGGCTTTGACGGAGGCGCCTTGCCATCGACGGCGTAAACCAGCCCCGGCTGGACGATCCATTCACCGGTGCGGAGCGCTTCGACATCGAAGCGCCCCGTGCGGTCGCGCAATGCGACGCCGACGAAATGATATCGCAGTCCGCTCGCATCGACGACCGTATCGGCGATCGGGTGATCGGCGAGCTGGCCGATAATTGCGCCTTGTTCCCTGAGGTTTGCCAGGACGAAATACTCGGTCGGCACCCTGTGGTTGACGCCGAAGGTCAGCCAGGCTGAATGTGATTTCATGGTCGTCTGAAGCCAGTTGTTGGTCGGGCCGCCAGCTAAATTGACGGCCCGGCACTACATAGTCGCTGGCTGCATAGGAATTCGAGAGCAGGTTTTGGCCAGAGTTATAAAGGCCGCATATGTCTGCCCGATCAGGGATTCCGGCGCCGGCGCGGCTCGATACAGTCGGGCGACGGCGTCGTCGCCGGACCGCCAGCGCAGTCGGGGCCGCCGGGTTGCATGTCCGGCCGTGGCGCGCAATCGATTGCTGGTCCGCCACAATCGGGACGGTCCGGCCTATCGGGTCGGTCCGGCCTGTCGGGTCGATCGGGTCGATCCGGGCGATCTCGCCTGCCCGGCCAGTCGGGCCTGTCGGGGCGATCCGGCCTATCAGGTCTGTCGGGGCGCCAAGGTCTGTCCGGCCTCCACGGCCTGTCGGGTCGGTGGTCACGGTCGCGCCAATGGTGGTCGCGCCAGGGGCGGTCGCGATAATCGTCCGTATCGACGCATGCGCTGAGCGTCGCGGCGCAGATGATGAGCGCCAACGCGCTTCCGAGCCTGGTCATGATTGCAGCTGTTTCCTTGCTGTTGGCCACCCACGGGTTGGGTCTGCCCGCCCAGCATTGCGCCTGCATTACGCCGCGTGCGAATGAACCGCGGAACCTGCGCGGTCTGACGCTAGACTAAAGTGGGGCCACGTTCACCAGAGCCAATCGCCCGGTCCAAGTGCGGCTACCGCATCGACGATCCGCGTGAAACTTTCGCGGGCGCGGCCGACCGTGTGCCGGGCCCTGAGATAGCCGTGCACCAAACCCGGCTCCTCGAACCAGGTGGCTCGCCCGCCCGCCGCGACGACCCGATCGCGATAGGTCTCGCCGTCGGAAGACAGCGGGTCGCATTCGGCAGTGATCAGCACCGTTGGCGGCAGTTTGGCGAAATCAGCATCGGCGAGCGGGTACAGGGTGATGTCGCCAGTGCAGTCCGCGCCGCCGGTGCGGATATGCTTGTAGAATTCGAGGTCGCGCATGGTCAGCATCGGCGCTTCGGCATGCGTGAGATAGGAACCCTTCGAGCGGTCGCCGCCAAGGCCGGGATAGATCAGCACCTGGCCAACCGGCCGTTTCGCGTGGCTGCGCGTGGCGTGAGCAACGGCGGCGCAGAGATTGCCGCCGGCGCTGTCGCCGCAGAGCAGGATGGGATGGTCGCGAGTGGACGCAGCCCATGCGAAGGCGGTCATCGCATCGTCGAAAGCGGCCGGATGCATGTGCTCCGGCGCCAGCCGGTAGTCGACGGAGACCACCTCGTAGCCGGTGCGGGCGCAGAGCTCGGCGCAGACGTCGTCATGGCTGTCCAGCCCGCCGAGGATGAAGCCCCCGCCATGGATGTAGAGCACTGTTGCCGCGGCTTGCGGCGCGGTGCGGTAGATGCGGATCGGGATGTTATGCGTTGATGTCGCTATGGCCGAGGTTTCGACTGTCACGCCCACGGGATAGCCGGCAAAGAATTCCCGGCACATGCGGTCGTAGATCGCGCGCTGCTGGGCGATCGTGTAGTCGATCGTATCGGGCGGATAGTAGGAGTTGGTGCGCTCGATGAAGGCCCAGGTCTCGGCGTCGATGAGGGTTTTGTAGTCGGTCATGGCGTCTGGGCCAACTTCGAAGGTTGAGCCCAGGCACCCCCCTCTGTCCTGCCGGACATCTCCCCCTCAAGGGGGGAGATCGGATGTAGCGAATGCTTTCGCCAATCTTCTGCGTCGCAAGAAGAGCGCCGAGACTGAAGCTGCCAATCTCCCCCCTTGAGGGGGAGATGCCCGGCAGGGCAGAGGGGGTGCTTCGCGCTGTCATTTCCGCAGAGTCACTTCCCCTTCCACACCGGGTCGCGCTTTTCGGCAAAGGCGCGGAACCCTTCCATGTTGTCTTCCGAGCCATAGAGCGCATCGACCGTCGCCAACTGGCGGCGCGTCACCCGGTTCATGGCGTCCTGGAAGGTCAGCGCCTCGGCCACGCGCGCCGTCTCCTTGATCGCCGCGAAGACTAGCGGCGGGCCGCTGGCCAGCAGGCGGGCGATCTCCCAGACGCGGTCCTCGAGCTTTTCCTTGGGCAGCACTTCGTTGACCAGGCCCCAGCGATGCGCTTCGGCGACATCCATCCAGCGGCCGGTGAGCAAGAGGTCCATGGCGACATGGTAGGGAATGCGCTTCGGCAGCTTGATCGTCGCCGCATCGGCCAGTGTGCCGGCGCGGATTTCGGGCAGCGCGAAGGAGGAATGATCGGCGGCGTAGATGAGGTCGCAGGACAGCGCCAGCTCGAAGCCGCCGCCGACCGCCATGCCGTTTACGCAAGCAATGACCGGCTTGTTGAGGTCGCGCAGTTCCTGCAGGCCGGCAAAGCCGCCGACGCCATAGTCGCCGTCGACCGCATCGCCGCTGGCGGCCGCCTTCAGGTCCCAGCCGGCGCAGAAGAACTTGTCGCCTGATGTCTTGACGATGGCGACGCGCAATTCCGGATCGTCGCGGAACGCCTTGAAGGTCTCGCCCATCAGCCGCGAGGTCTTGAGGTCGATGGCATTGGCCTTGGGTCGGTCGAGCGTGACCTCGAGGATCGAGCCTTCGCGGCGGGTCGAAATGACGTCAGACATTCTTGTTCTCTCCCAGCACCAGCAGCGCGTCGGCGATCCAGGCGCCCTTGCCTTCGACGCAGACGATCAGCGGGTTGATGTCGAGTTCCTCGATCTCGCCGGCATTTTTCTGCACGAAAGCAGCAATGCCGGCGATGGCGTCGATGGCTGCCGCGACGTCGGCCTTGGGCCGGCCGCGATAGCCTTCGAGCAGCGGGAACAGTTTGAGGCCGCGCAATGCGGCCTCGATGTCGTCGCGCGTCGCTGGCAGCATCAAGGTGACGCTGTCGCGCAGCAATTCAACCAGCACGCCGCCGGTGCCGAGCGTCATCACCGCGCCGAACATCGGATCCCTGGTGAAGCCGACGATCAGCTCGGCGACACCGTCGCGCACCATACGCTCGACATAGAGCCCGGTGCCGAGCGGCAGCAGATCATGCGCCGCCGTGCTGACGGATTCCGCATCCTTGAGGTTGAGCCTGACAGCGCCGACCTCGGATTTGTGGGCGACACCCAGCGCCTTCAGGGCGACGGGAAAGCCCAACGCCATAGACGAGATCACCGCCTCGACCGCATTGCCGGCGCGCTCGCCCTTCGGCACCGGCAGACCGGCCTTGATCAGCCTCGCCTTGGCCTCGGCCTCGTCTGGCGTGACATGATCGCCGCCGGCAGCGCCGGAGGCAGACGTGTCGATTGGCTGCGCCTGCGGTTCGGCCCACGCCCAGCCGATGAAGGCTGCTGCGCCTGCGGCATCCATCGCCTCGGAAATACCGAACAGCGGCACCATGCCGCGCGCCATCAGTTCGGCGGTGTATTCCTCCGGCAGGTTTTCCGGCAGCGAGGAGACGATCGCGCCGTGCGCCTTGTTGGTCTTCAGCGCCGATTCGAAGGCGCGCAGCGTTGCCCACCAGTCGGTGACCGAGCAGCGGTCCGGGCGCGGGAAGTCGAGCACCAGCATGTTCAAATCGAAGCCGCCCGACACCATGGCGGTGAAGGTGGCGGTCATCGCCGGCTCGTTGTTCCAGATGAAGGTGTGGTAGTCGAGCGGGTTGGCGACCGCGACCAGCGGCCCGAGCGTCGATTTGACATGGGCGCGATGGGTGTCGGTCAGCACCGGGAGGTTGACCCAACGGCCTTCGGCGCTGTCGGCCATGACGGACGCTTCGCCGCCCGAACAGCTCATCGACGACAGCCTGTAGCCGGGCAGCGGTCCGGTGATGTGCAGAAGCTTCAGCGCCTCGATGAAGGCAGGAATGGAATCGACGCGCGCAATGCCGAGCCGCCTCAGGAAAGCGCCCGAGGCCGCGTCCGAACCGGCGAGCGAGGCGGTATGCGAGACGGTTGCTTGTCGCGCCTGCTCGGAACGCCCGACCTTCATGGCGATAATCGGTTTTCTTAGCTCGCGCGCCCTGGCCGCCAATCGTTCGAAGCCGGCTACGGAGTCAAAAGCCTCGATGTGCAAGCCGAGCGAGGTCACCCGATCGTCCTCGATCAGGCCGAGCGCCATTTCGGAGAGGCCGGTCTGTGCCTGGTTGCCGGCGGTCATCAGGAAGGCGATCGGCAGGCCACGCCTCTGCATCGTCATGTTGATGGCGATGTTGGAGGACTGGGTGATGATGGCGACACCCTTGCCGCCCTCCTCCAGCCTGATGCCGCCATGCTGGTCGGGCCACAAAAGTGCGCCGTCGGCATAGTTGATCAGGCCGTAGCAGTTCGGCCCGATGATCGGCATCTGGCCGGCAGCGGCGACCAGTTCGGCCTGCAGCCGCTCGCCATCATCGTCATAGGCCTCGGTTTCGAGGAAGCCGGCGGCAAAGCAGACGGCGCCGCCGGCGCCGCGCTCGGCCAGCGCCTTGATGACCTCGATGGTCAGGTGCCGGTTGACGCCGACAAAGGCGGCATCCGGCGCGCCGGGCAGATCGGCGACCGAACGATAGGCCTTGCGTCCGGCAACCTCTTCCTTGGTCGGATGCACCGGCCAGATTTCGCCGGCAAAACCCATCTTGATCGACTGCGCAACGACGGCGGCCGCTTGCACGCCACCAAAGACGGCGATCGATTTCGGGCGCAGGAGACGTTCGAGTTTATGCATGGTCATCTTTTCGTTTGAGCATCATCTCAGGACAAACGATCTCGTTTGTCCGACAAAGCCGAATCCCGACTTTGGGCGATCATGCTCTAAGCTCCGAACGGACGCAGCAGCGCCCGCGAAATAATATGTCGCTGAATCTCCGAAGTGCCTTCCCAGATGCGCTCGACGCGGGCGTCGCGCCAGATGCGCTCCAGCGGCAGGTCGTCCATCAGTCCCATGCCGCCATGGACCTGTATGGCTTCATCGGCGACGAAAGCGAGCATCTCGGTGGCCTTGAGCTTGGCCATGGCCATGTCCTGGTCGGTGACGGTGCCCTGATCGTACTTCCAGCCGGCTTCGAACACCATCAGGTCGGCGGCTTTCAGTTCGGTCGCCATGTCGGCGAGCTTGAACGATACGCCCTGGAACTTGCCGATCTGCTGGCCGAACTGCTGGCGCTGCGCGGCATATTCGACGGCATGGCCCAGCGCCCGCTCGGCACGGCCGAGACAGGTGGCGCCAACCTGCAGGCGGGTGGCGCCGAGCCAGGAATTGGCGACGTCGAAGCCCTTGTGCACCTCACCGAGAACCTGGCTTGCCGGCAGCCGGCAATCGTCGAATTCGAGGATGGCGTTGGTATAGCCGCGATGCGAGACGTTGCGATAACCGTCGCGCACGGTGAAGCCTTTGGTGCCCTTGTCGACGAAGAAGGCGGTGATCTTCTTGCGTTTTCCGCGCGGCGAATCCTCTTCGCCGGAAGCCATGAAGACGATGGCGAAATCGGCGAGATCCGCATGGCTGATGAAATGCTTGGTGCCGTTCAGCACCCAGTCGTCGCCATCCTGCACCGCTGTCGCCTTCATGCCGCGCAGATCGGAGCCGGCGCCCGGCTCGGTCATCGCCAGGCAATCCCACTTCTCGCCGCGAATGCACGGGAACAGATACTTTTCGCGCTGCTCCGGCGTGCCGGCCAAAAGGATGTTGGAGGGGCGCGCCACACAGGTCCAGTGAAGTGCGTAATTGGCGCGGCCGAGTTCTTTTTCGTAGAGCAGCCAGGTCACCGTATCGAGGCCCGCGCCGCCGACGTCCGCCGGCATGTTGGCTGCATAGAGCCCGGCTTCGATCGCCTTGGCCTTGATCTCCTCGATCAGCTCGCGGCGCAGCACGCCGGTGCGCTCCACCTCGCGCTCATGCGGATAAAGCTCGTTCTCGACGAAGGCGCGCGTCGTCTCGACGATGAGTTTTTGTTCCTCCGAAAGACCGAAATCCATGGTCTCAGCCTTTCTTCTTTTCTTCGGCTTCTCAGCCTTTTTCACCGGCTTGGTGGCCTTGGCCTTCTCGGCGGCTTTTGAAGCCGCCGGCTTCTTCGCCGCCAGCTTTGCGAGCTGCTTGGTATAGTCCTTGTGCAGCGCGCCGGCACCCCAGCCCTTGCCCTTGTTTTGCTTCGACAGCGCATCCATGATCGCGACCAGATTGTCGTCGCGGATCTTTTCAAGCTCGCGGATCGACAGGCCGTGCGCCTGATCATCCGACTGGGTGGCGATCAGGTCGACCAGTTCGTCGTTGAATTCCGGCACGTCCATCAGCTTGGTCCACGGCCATTTCAGGCACGGCCCGAACTGCGCCATGAAGTGGCGCATGCCGGCCTCGCCGCCGGCGACGCGATAGACCTGGAACATGCCCATCTGCGCCCAGCGCAGGCCGAAGCCGTAGCGCATGATGTCGTCGAGTTCCTCGACGGTGCAGATGCCGTCCTTGATCAGCCACAGCGCCTCGCGCCACGCTGCCTCAAGCAGGCGGTCGCCGACGAAAGCCTCGATCTCCTTGCGGATGACGACAGGCTTCATGCCGATCGAGGCATAGATCTCCTTGGCGACCTCGATGGCTTCAGGGAAAGTCTGCTCGCCGCCGACGATCTCGACCAGCGGCAGGAGATAGACCGGATTGAACGGATGGCCGACGACCAGCCGCTCCGGGTGCTTCTTCATCGCCACCTGCATGTCGGTCGGCTTGATGCCTGATGTGGACGAGCCGACGATGGCGTTGGCCGGCGCGTGGGCGTCGATCTCGGCAAGGACCTTGTGCTTGAGATCGAGCCGCTCCGGCACGCTTTCCTGGATGAAATCGGCATCGGCCACCGCCTCGGCGATGGTCTTGGCGAAGGTCAGCTTGCCCTCTTTCGGCAGGCCGCCGGGCACCATCTGCTTATAGGCGCGGCGCGCGCCCTTCATCACTTCCGAGACCTTGCGCGAGGCCTCGGGATCGGGATCGAAGATCGACACGTCGATGCCGTTGAGCAGCAGGCGCGCCACCCAGCCGGCGCCGATGACACCGCCGCCAATGGCGGCCGCCTTGTTGATGATGCTCATGCGGAAGCTCCGGTTCTTGTCTTGGCTGTCTGTGGATCGATGAGAGGCACGCGCTCGCCAGCGCGGATCACGGATGCGTCGTAGGCCTTGCGGGCAAAGACTTCGAGCACGAAGGGCCGGAAGAACTCGATCGGCAGCATTTCGTAATCGGGGTCGAAGCTCGACTGGTCCCAGCGTTCGCAAAACTGGTCGCAATCGTCGAAATAGGCGTGGCCGGCAAAACGGTCGCGGGCATGGCGGTTGCCACCGAGATGATGGGCGTAATAGAGGCGCTGGAAGTCGCCGTGCTTTTCCACCACCCAGGTGCATTGCTCGCGCACGAAGGGTTTCAAGATCGAAGCGGCATATTCGTCGTGGTTGTAGGGCGCGTAGATGTCGCCGATGTCATGCAGCAGCGCGCAGGCGATCCAGTCGGTGTCGGCGCCGTCGCGCCAGGCGCGCGTCGCCGCCTGCAGCGAATGGCCGAGCCGGGTGATCTTGTAGCCCGACAGGCCTTCATCGAGTTGCACCAGCGCGTCGAGCAGCCGATCGCCGGTCTTGGCGGCATAGTCGATTTCATGGGCGGTCAGGAACTCATAGTCGTCCTTGTCGCCATCCTTCATCGCGGTGAACTTGACAGTTGTCATGACTGCCTCCCGCTCTAAGCCGCGGCTGCGATCGGCGCCCGCTTGGTCAGGTTGAGCTTCTTGCGCACTTCCTCCGGGCCGAGGATCCTGGCGCCGAGATTGGTGACGATGCTGGCGGCGCGCTCGACCAGTTGCGCGTTGGTGGCGAGCACGCCCTTGTCGAGCCACAGATTGTCTTCCAGCCCGACGCGGACATTGCCGCCGGCGAGCACGGCCGCCGCCGCATAGGCCATCTGGTTGCGGCCGATGGCGAAGGCCGACCAGTTCCAGGTCGACGGCACGTTGTTGACCATGGCCATGAAAGTGTTGAGATCGTCAGGCGCGCCCCACGGCACGCCCATGCAGAGCTGCACCAGCGCGTCGGGGTTGAGCACCTTTTCCTCGACCAGCTGCTTGGCGAACCAGAGATGGCCGGTGTCGAAAGCCTCGATCTCGGGCTTGACGCCGAGCGCCGTCATCATGCCGCCCATGGCGCGCAGCATGCCGGGCGTGTTGGTCATGACATAGTCGGCCTCGGCGAAGTTCATGGTGCCGCAGTCGAGCGTGCAGATTTCCGGCAGGCACTGGCGCACATGTTCCATGCGGTTGGTGGCGCCGCCCATGTCGGTGCCCTTTTCGTTGAGCGGCAGCGGCGCTTCCGGCGAGCCGAACACCATGTCGCCGCCCATGCCGGCGGTCAGGTTCAGGATGACATCGACGTTCGCGTCACGGATGCGCTCGGTCACTTCACGGTAGAGATGCACATCGCGGCGCGGTTTGCCGGTCTCGGGGTCGCGCACATGGCAGTGGACGATGGCAGCACCGGCCTTGGCCGCATCGATGGCCGAATCGGCGATCTGCTTGGGCGAGCGCGGCACATGGGGGCTGCGATCCTGCGAGCCGCCGGATCCGGTCACGGCACAGGTAATGAAAACCTCGCGGTTCATCGCAAGCGGCATGGAATTCTCCTCCTAGTCGAAACAGCCACGCATGTCGCCCAAAAGTGGGAACCGGTTTTGGGACAACGACATGCACAGGAACCCGCACAACATTGCGCGACTTGCCGGGAACTGTTTTGCGTTTTACGAAGGTCACATGATGAAAAACGAAAAAACGACAATCTTTCGCGTCGAGCAGTCGCCGCTCAAGGTTACGATGCTGGTGTTTTCCGGAGCATCCATCATGTGCGTGGCATGCGCCGTCGATCCGCTGCGCGCCGCCAACCGCATCGCCGGCGAAACCCTGTTCGACTTCAAACTGGTTTCGGTGACCGGGGAGGCGCCGGTCACGACATGCGGCCTGCCGGTGGCGGTCAGCGGCCGGTTCGATGCGACGGAGCCGACCGATGTCCTTGTCGTGGTCGCAGGCTTCGGCACGCAGAACTATGTCACGTCTGCCTTGCTCGCCGGCCTGCGCCGCGCGGCACGGTCGGCCCGCGCCTGCGGCGGCGTCGAGGCAGGCACATGGCTGGTGGCGCGCGCCGGCTTGCTGGAGGGGCGCAGCGCCACCACCCATTGGGAGGACATGGAGGATTTTTCGTCGGCCTTTCCAGGCGTCGACGTGCGCCCCGATCGCTACATCATCGATGGGCCGGTGTTCACCACGGGCGGTGCGTCGCCGACCCTGGACCTGATGTTGCACCTGATCCGCACCCGGCTCGGCATGGCCGTGGCGCTGGATGTGGCAAGCGCGTTCATCTACGACCAGGCGCGCGTGGCGACCGATGCGCAGCCGCTGGTCTCGCTCGGCCGGCTCGACGGCTACGATCCACGCCTGGCGCAGGCCATCCGGCTGATGGAGGCGCATGTCGACCAGCCGCTGACCATAGAGGCTATAGCCAAGCGTGCCGGGGTGACAGCGCGGACACTGGAAAGCATCTTTCGCAAGTCGATCGGCGAGACGCCGGGCGCCTATTATCTGAGGCTGCGCCTGGGCGCGGCGCGCCGGCTGGTGGTCGACACGCGTGTGGCCATGGCCGATACTGCCGGGCGGACGGGATTCTCGTCCGCCGCGGCATTTTCCAGAGCGTTTTCAAGAGCTTTTGGCGAAGCCCCGGTCAGGCTTCGCCGAGGATAATCATGTCCAGGGGATTACGCGGCGTTCTGTCGATCGCTACCGGCGTCCATCTGCGAGCGCATCTGCCTCGCCAGACGGACTTCAAATCGGCTGCTGACAGCGCGATCCCATTCGTTCTTCACATTGTCGGTCGGCCGCGGCAGCGCCATCAGCCGGTCGATGATCGATCCGGTCTCGCCGGATGACAGTAGGGCGTCGATTTCGCGTTCGTGCTGCATATCGGTTCGCCTCCTTCCTTTTCACCCGCCACAAGGTCACTCTTATACGAGATACGTGACGGCAGTTTGAAGGCAAGAGCGAGGTGATTGAGGGGCGCGAAGGGGCAAAACCTTGTCGCCGGATGCGCCCTTTGGCGCAAAGCCGTTCCAGGGCGGCAGGAGTGTTATCCAGCCGCCCCTCGAGCATACGAATCGGCCCTCCGCCTCAGACGTAGCGGTTGACGATGTTTTCCAGCAATTCCTGGCGGCCGGAGCGCGGCTGCGGCTCGATCTTCTTCTTCACCACACGCTCGGCGATGTCCTCCAGCGTGCGCTTGCCGGACAGCATCGCCTTGCCCTCGGCCGTGTTCCAGCCGGCATAACGTTCAGCCAGCGGAGCCGACAGCGCCTTGTCCTCGACCATGCGGGCAGCTGCCTTCAGACCGCGTGCGCAAGAGTCCATGCCGCCGATATGGCCGATCAGCAGATCCTGCGGATCGAGCGACTGGCGGCGCAGCTTGGCGTCGAAATTGGTGCCGCCGGTCTTGAAGCCGCCGGCCTGCAGGACCTGGTAGTAGGCGAGCGCCATTTCCGGCACGTTGTTGGGGAACTGGTCGGTGTCCCAGCCGGACTGATAGTCGTTGCGGTTCATGTCGATCGAGCCGAAGACGCCGAGCGCATTGGCCAGCGCCAGTTCGTGCTCGAAGGAATGGCCGGCGAGGATGGCATGGCCCTGTTCGATGTTGAGTTTTACTTCCTTCTCCAGGCCGAAGCGCTTGAGGAAGCCATACACGGTGGCGACGTCGTAGTCGTACTGATGCTTGGTCGGCTCCTGCGGCTTCGGTTCGATCAGGATGGTGCCCTTGAAGCCGATCTTGTGCTTGTAGTCGACGACGAGGCTGAGGAAGCGACCGGCCTGTTCCTGCTCGCGGGCAAGGTCGGTGTTGAGCAGCGTCTCATAGCCCTCGCGCCCGCCCCACAGCACATAGTTCTCGCCCTTCAGCCGCTTGGTGACGTCGATGCAGCTTTTCACAGTCGCCGCCGCATAGGCAAAGACATCCGGATCGGGATTGGTGGCGGCGCCCGACATGAAGCGGCGATTGGAGAACAGGTTCGCCGTGCCCCAGAGCAGCTTGACGCCGGTCTGCTTCATCTTGCCGGCAAAGTAATCGGCGATCTCGTCGAGACGGGCAGCGCTTTCGGAGAAATCCTTGCCCTCCGGCCGCACATCGGCGTCGTGGAAGCAGAAATAGGGTGCGCCGAGCAGCGAGAACATCTCGAAGGCGACGTCGGCCTTGAGTTTTGCCAGTTCCATCGTATCGATGCCGCCGGCCTTGGGGAACCAGGGACGGTCGAAGGTCTGGCCGCCGAAGGGATCGCCGCCCGGCCAGGCGAAGGAGTGCCAGTAGGCGACGGCGAAGCGCAGATGGTCTTCCAGCCGCTTGCCGGCCACGACCTCGTCCGGATTGTAGAACCGGTAGGCCAGCGGATTGGTCGAATCCGGCCCCTCATATTTGATCTTCTGGATGTCGCCGAAAAATCCGCTGCTCATGATTTCTGTCCTCTCTCGAATAGTTCGCCCTGATTACCTCAGGCGTAATTGGTTTAGGTCCTGGGCTGGTCGAAAAAGCCGATGTCAAAGCCACCAAACAAAGGAGACAGACCATGACCGACCTCAACGCAATCGCCGATGGCTACATCACCGCCTGGAACGAAAGCGATGTCGCCCGCCGCGCCGAATTGCTCAAGGCGACCTTCACCGAAGACGTCAGCTATCGCGATCCGCTGATGCAGGGCGACGGCCATGAAGGCGTCGCCGCGCTGATCGACGGCGTGCAACAGCGCTTTGCCGGCTTCAGGTTCTCGCTGAAGGGCACGCCGGACGGCTTTGCCGACAAGATCCGCTTCTCCTGGAATCTCGGCCCGGAGGGTGTCCCTTCGGTCATCGAAGGCACCGATATCGGCGTCATCGAGAACGGCCGCCTGAAGAGCGTCACCGGATTTCTGGACAAGGTGCCGGCGCAGTGAGGCTTTGCTGGCTGGGTGGACGCGAGGCGCCCCCCTCTGGCCTGCCGGCCATCTCCCCCTCAAGGGGGGAGATTGGCTGATTTTTCTACCTTCGCCAACCACCAACCCTGCAAGACTGGCACAGTCGTCGACACCGCCAATCTCCCCCCTAGAGGGGGAGATGCCCGGCAGGGCAGAGGGGGGTGCCTCGCACTGACTCACGCCGTAACGCCCCTGATCGCCGGATACAGCGCGCGATAGCGATGATACGCGTCCGCATACGCCCCACCAAGCGCGGCATCCGGCTCGATCGTGGCATCCGTCCTTGGCGCGGAGCACACGGCCAGCGGATCGGCGCCGGTCGCCGCGATCAGCCCGAGCCTGGCGGCGCCAAAGGCGGCGCCGAAATCGCCGTCGGCGGGAATATCCACCGGCACCTGCAGCGCGGTGGCGATCGATTTCAACCAGTAGCGCGAGCGGGAGCCGCCGCCGATCGCGGTCACGCGCGTCAATGTGGTGCCGGCCGTCTTCAGGGCTTCGAGGCTGTCGCGGAAAGCGAAGGCGACACCTTCGAGCACCGCCTGCGTCAGCACCGCGCGGCTCGATTCATGCGCAAGCCCGGTGAAGGACCCGCGAATGGCGGAATCATTGTGCGGCGTGCGCTCGCCCGAGAGATAGGGCAGGAAGGACACGCCGGTCGGCGCCTTCAGTGTGTCACCCAGTTCAGCGGTCAGCTCGCCGGCGCCTTTGCCGGTGATCTCCGACAGCCAGTTGAGCGAATCGGTCGCCGACAGGATGACCCCCATCTGGTGCCAGGTGTTGGGCAGCGCATGGCAGAATGTGTGGACAGCACTTGCCGGGTTGGGCAGATAGGACGCGTTGGCGGCAAACAGCACGCCCGACGTGCCGAGCGAGACAAAGGCATGGCCGGCGCCGACCGTGCCCATGCCGCAGGCCGAGGCCGCGTTGTCGCCGGCGCCGCCGGCAATGGGGATGCCGGCCTCGACGCCCCATTTCGACGCCAGCTCGGCACGCAGCCCGCCGGCCTTCTCAGTGCCCTCGACCAGCGACGGCATTTGGCTCTCGTCAAGCGAGGTGACAGCGAGCAGATCCGGCGACCAGCGGCGCTTGCCGACATCGAGCCAGGATGTGCCGGCAGAATCGGACATTTCCGAAATGTGCTCGCCGGTCAGCCAAAGCCGCAAAAAGTCCTTCGGCAGCAGCACCTTCGCAACTTTGGCGAAGACAGCAGGCTCATTGTTCTTCACCCAGGCGAGCTTTGGCGCGGTGAAGCCGGGAAAGACGATGTTGCCGGTCAGCGCGCGAAAGCGCGGATCGGCGTCAAGTGCGGCCGCCTCGACATGGCTGCGCGTGTCGTTCCACAGGATGCAGGGGCGCAGCACATGATCGGCCGCATCGAGCAAGGTGGCGCCATGCATCTGGCCCGACAGGCCGATGCCTTTCACCGCCGCGAACTGCCTGGGATAAGAGGCCCTCAGTTCGGCGATCGCGTCTTCGCAGGCGCGTATCCAGTGGGACGGATCCTGCTCGGACCAGCCGGGATGTGGCCGCGAGACATCAAGCGCGCCATGGCCGGAGCCGACGACAGTCTGCCCGGCATCGATCAGCAGCGCCTTGACGCCCGACGTGCCCAGGTCGAGGCCGAGATACATGTTTTCCTCCCACGTCCTTATTTTTTCGGATCCCGAAAAAATCTGGCCGAGCCAGTTTTTAAGGCAAGATCGGCTTGCGGTCAATTCTCTGACAAATCGGCCGCGCGTCGTGAGAACAGCGCCGACAGTGGACTGTCCGGCCGTGCCGTCGAACGCTCGGCGGTGAGCGCCCTGGCCAACGCGCCGTCACCGGCCCGCAAGGCTGCTTCGATCAGCGTCAGGTCGATGACATCGCGTTGTGCATGGCTGCCGCCGAAATGATGGGCGATCGCCCGGATTGGCTGGATCAGGCGCATGGCCTCGCTGTAGTTGCCCGCGCCGAAGGCCTTGATCGCCAGCGTCAGGGGATGGCCGACATCGCGAGTGAAGGCGGCGTTGTCGTCATTGCCGCGCATGGCCTCGCGCTGCGCCTCGAGCAAGGTGCGGGCCGGGGCGTCGAGCCCGGCGCCGACAAAGGCCATCATCGCATGCGCATCGTTGAAGGCATAGTCCCCGGCGCCGGCCTTGGGCCAGTTGGCGGCGAGCGCCGTCCAGCGGTCGCCGACATCGACGCCGCCGAGATAAAGCCGCCACAGGATCGCCGAGGCATCGACCATGTTCAGCGCCATTGTTGATGGCGTGCCGTAGATCGACCCATCATAGATCGCCAGCACCTCGTCGATCTCGCCAAGGTCATAGTGAAACAGCGCCAGGTGCCACCAATTGTGCACCTTGAGGAAACTGTCCTTCGTCCAAGCCTCGGGGTCGGCGCGCATCCAGGCGATGCCATCCCTTTGCCGGCTTTGCATTTCCATGACATGCGCCACGGCATGCTGTGCCCAGCCGTCGCGCGGCTCGATCCCGACCGCCGTGCGGCCGAGCTTTTCGGCTAATGCGTACTCGCCCATCTCCTCCAGCCCGAAGGCCTGCATGCCGAGCATGGCGTGGTAGCCCGGCATGTCGTTCTGCCAGGACGGCAAGGCGCGGGCGATGCGGTCGCGCAGCAACCGGGCATTGCCGGTGAAGAAGTCGATCTGGTGCCCGACCTGCAGCGCCACCGCGTCGAGCGGGGCGTCGATGGCGATGTCCTCGAGAATGCGGGCGGCGTCATGCCAGCGCCCGCCGGCGAGATGGCCAAGGGCCAAGACATGCGCCTGTTCGCGCGTTGTCGCGGCAAGCGGCAGGGCCGTCTCATGGCAGGCCCTGGCCACCGCCGTCGCGTCCCGCTCGGTGGCAAGGCCAAAGAGGTAGCCCTTGAAGACATGCGCCATGACAAATCCGGGATTTTCCGCGATGGCGCGATCGACGGAGCCGACGGGATCGCCGATGAAGCACTGCAATTGGCGTACCGCCTCGCTGTAGGGCGTGAACCCCGCTTCCGTCGCGCCCGAGAATGCCAGGCCGAATGTGTCCTTGATTGGCATGCAATTTCCTTTGACCGGCGTGTTGTGGGCACGATGCCCTCGGTCCAAGGCGATCATAAAGCATGGGCCACAGACGCGCCAACCATGCACTGCGCGCGTCTACTTCAGTAGATTTTGCAGTTCATCAACCATGACTGGCAGATTAGGCTTTGTAAAATCGAACGAATTGTGGCTTCATTGCGGCGCGACGGAGGGCTTGTAATCGCGATCTGAGAGGGGACGCGATGCGGCATTTTGAAATACAGCTTCCGAACAGCCGCTCGGAGCACGCGGGCGAGGATATTGCTTTGTTGCGGCGAAAGCCGCGGCAAATCCATCCATGGTTTATTAGCTTACTTGCAACTACAGCGCTGGCGTTGCTACCCAATTCCGCAGCCTTGGCAGCCTGCGTGCTGGTTCCATCGGCGGGGAACACCACCTTCACCTGCGACAGCGGCGATTCGGGCGGTAGCCTCACCGATACCAGCGGCGACAACACGCTGAATTTTCCCGCCGGCGGCACCGGCCAGATAAGCGGCAGCGTCGCCTTCGGCGTCGGCGCGGACCGCATCAACATGCAGTCCGGCACCATCACCGGCACGGTCGACCAGGGCGACGGCACGGACTTCTTCACCATCGGTGGCGGCACCGTCGCCGGCAATGTCCAGCAGGGCGCCGGCATCGACGACTTCAACATGAGCGGCGGCCAGATCGGATCGCTCAACCAGGGCGACGGGCTGGACACCTTCACCATGACGGGAGGGCGTATCGTCGATTTCTTCGACGATGGCGATCATGCGGTGATGACCGGCGGGCGCATCGGCCGGGTCAACATGAAGCTCGACAAGAACTATTTCAACATGTCCGGCGGCACCATCGACCGCAACCTCGTCACCGGCTTCGACCAGGACACGATCATCCTCTCGGGCGGCACGATCGGCGGCAACATCAGCGTCAGCGGCGGCAATGACAGCGTGACAATCACCGGCGGCACGGTCGGTGGCGATGTGTTGATGAGCTTTGGCGCCGACAGTTTCGTCTGGAATGGCGGCGGCATCATCTATGGCGCGGTCGATCTTGGCGGCGACAACGATACCGCCAAGCTCAGCAACCTCACCAACGCCAATCTCGGCGGCACGGATGCCCTGAATGGCGGCCTTGGTACCGACGCGCTCACCTTCGACAACGTCAAGCTGGACGGGATCAGCCGGGTTCAGGACTGGGAAACGGTCGACGCCACCAACGACACCGAACTGACGCTCGACGGCACTCTCAAGCTCGGCGACAGCGGCACCGGCACGGGTTCGCTCAGCGTCGATACTTCGAGCACGCTCTATGGCGGCGGCTTCAATTCGGCGATCCAGGCCTTCACGGCTGGCCAGCTGGCGCAGGTCACCAATGCCGGGCGCATCGACCTGACCAACGGCAGCACGGGCGCGACCGACAGGCTGACGATTTCAGGCAATTATGTCGGGGCCGGCGGCCTGCTGCTTGTCCAGACCGAACTCGGTGACGATTCCTCCGCTTCCGACAGGCTGGTCCTGTCGGGCGGCACGGCGTCCGGGTCGACCGGCATTTCCGTGGTCAATGTCGGCGGCGCGGGTGCTTCAACCACGCAGGACGGCATCATGGTCGTCCAGGCGATCAACGGCGCCACTTCAGGCGCCACCACATTCGCGCTCGACGCCCCGGTCGCCGCCGGCGCCTTCGAATATTATCTGTTCAAGGGCGGCGTCAGCGCCGGCAGCGACGAAAACTGGTATCTGCGCTCGACGCTGACCACACCGGCGACACCGGCTCCGGCCCCGCCGGCGCTCGAACCCACGCCGCCGCCGGAACCCGAGCCGCCGGCAGCCGAGCCACCGCCCCCGCCGGCCTCCGAACTGCCACCGACGCCGCCGCCGAGCGAGGGCGATATCAACACCCCGCCGGTCGACCCGACACCACCGGTGCGGGCTAGCGATCCGGAACCGGAGCCGCCGCCGCCACCACCGCCGGCGCCACCCGCGGACCCGCCACCGCCACCGCCGGTCGTTCCGACAGAAGCGCCCGTGCTTCCCGTGCCAACGCTGCCGGGCCCGCCGCCGGTCCAGCCGACGCCGCCGACACCCGGCGCGACCGCGGTGCAGGCAGCCGTGATCCCGCTCTACCGCATCGAGGTGCCCGTCTATTCGGCCCTGCCGCCGGTCGCCGAGCACCTGGCGATGACGACCCTCGGCACCTTCCACGAACGGCGGGGTGAGCAGAGCCTGTTGTCCGACCCGGAGCTGTCGCCGGTCTGGGGCCGCATTTTTGGCCAGGACGCTGAGATGGGCTGGTCGGGAACGGTGTCGCCCTCCTTCGACGGCACGCTGTTCGGCCTTCAGGCAGGCTTCGACGTGTTCGGCCGCGAGACCGCCTCGGGCGGAATCGATCGCGCCGGCCTGTTCATCGCCTATGCCAGCATGAAGGGCGACGTGCGCGGCCAGGCGCTGGGATGGAACGATCTGTCCGTCGGCAGGCTCGACGTCAGCGGCACCAGCGTTGGCGGCTACTGGACCCGCATCGGCCAGGGCGGCTGGTATCTTGACGGTGTCCTCATGGCCACCTTCTTCGGCGGCGACGCGACATCGTCGCGCGATATCGGCATCGATATCGGCGGCGCCGGTGTCACCGCTTCGCTGGAAGGCGGCTATCCCATAGCGCTGGCGCAGGGCTGGACGCTCGAACCACAGGCGCAACTGGTCTGGCAACATCTGTCGCTCGACGACACCAACGACCGCTTCTCGTCGGTATCGTTCGGCACCGACGACAGCGTCAGCGGTCGGCTGGGTGTACGGCTGCAGGGCGAGACAACGATCAACGGCATGGCGCTGCAGCCCTACCTCAAGGCCAACATCTGGCATGATTTCGGCGGCACCGACACTGTCCGCTTCGACACCACCGACATCTCGACCGAGGGCCGGTCGACCTCGTTCGAATTCGGCGGCGGTGTCGTCGCCAAGGTCACGGACAAGGTCAGCCTCTTCGCCACCGGCGACTACACCACCAATCTCGGCGGCGACAAGCGCCGCATTCTTGAGGGCAATCTGGGTTTCAGCGTCAAATGGTGAAGCCCTCCGGGCCTCACCTGCGTCCACGTCGGAACGTCAATTGCCCGAACGCATCGCCACGGTGGCGATGCCGGCGCCGACCAGCAGCGTGCCGCCGGTGCGGTTGAAGATGCGGATCGCCTTGGGATTGCGCACGACATTGCGGGCACGCGCCGCGATCAGCGCGTAGCCGAAGGCATTGGCGAAAGCGAGCGCCAGGAAGGTCGTCTCGAAGATCAGCATCTGCGTCCAGAAATCGGCATGCCGGTCGAGAAACTGCGGCAGGAAGGCAACGAAGAAGGTGATGCTTTTCGGATTGAGCGCGGTGACCAGCCAGGCATGCGCCATCATCTTGGCCGACGATACCGCGTCGGTGCGCGGTTCTGCCTTCAGCGCGCCGCCGGCGCGGAACAGCTTTACGCCGAGATAGATCAGATAACCTGCGCCGATCAGTTTCAGGACGGTGAAAACACCAGCCGAAGCGGCGAGCAGCGCGCCGATGCCCAGCATTGACAAGGTCATGGCGGTGAAGTCGCCGAGCGCCACGCCGACCGCCATCGGCAGAGCGGTGCGCCAGCCCTGGCCCAGCGCATAGGACACGACCAGCAGGATGGTCGGACCCGGAATGATGAGGAGGATGGTCGACGCGGCGGCGAAAGCGGCCCAGTTTTCGAAGGACATGTCTGTTCTCCCTTGGGTTAAGGAAAAGGATAAATCCTGAAGCCCGGGAGAATGTAAAGAGGTCTGATTTTCGTTTTTACGCAATGCGGGCGGAAGACCGCCACACGCCTTTCCTGGAGTTGCCGCGCTATCAATTGCGCCAAAGGCAGGTCGGCGTCAGTTCGCGCCGCCCAGCGTGCTCACTATATCGGCTAGGCTGACATCGGCACCGAGAACCAATGCGGCCGCGACAATGGCAGCGCCGAAAAGCTTGATGTCGGTTCTTAACGTCTTGCACATGGAAACCCCTCGCTGATCGCCCGATGGGTAGGAGAGGCCGGTGCCGGGATTATGACCCGAGCTAGGTCTTTTTGTGCAGGAACGCTCGGCTGGCGGTCAGCCAGCACGGCCTGATGCCGCCAGGAACCGCGCAAATGCAGGCAGCGCAAGGCATTCACGCTTTATCAACCATGAATGATGAAAATGCCCGCTATCCGGCCGGACCGTGCTTCCCGCCGACAGCGTAGGGTTTGGGTATATGCGTGAGTTGCCGCAAGGTCTGACGCCGCCACGAAACGGCGACGCAATCGAAACCGATCATCATCTTTCCCGCCGCGCCATCCTGTCCGGGGCAGGCGCGCTGGCACTGCTCAGCGCCGCCGGCTGTTCGACCTCGGGCGACGGCGGTATGCCGATGCTCCAGCTCGACAATACGGTCACCGGTTCAGTGCCGCCGATGCGGCCCGCGATCAGCGTCGACAAGAACATCACCAGCGCCGATGTCATGTATGCCGCCTTGACCGACAACGGCTTCAACGTGCCGGAAGTACCCTATCTCAAGGTCAAGCCGGAATTCCGCCGCCAGATCGTCGTCGACACCACCGGCGAGGCGCCCGGCACCATTGTCGTCCATCTCAAGGAGCGCATGCTCTATCTCGTCCAGCCGGGCGGCGACGCCATCCGCTACGGCGTCGGCATCGGCAAGGACGGCTTCCGCTGGTCGGGCCGCGCCAACATCCAGTATGGCCGGGAATGGCCGGTCTGGACGCCGCCGCCGGAGATGATCCAGCGCAAGCCCGAACTGGTGAAGTGGCAAGGTGGCCAGCCCGGCGGCCTCACCAACCCGCTCGGCGCGCGCGCGCTCTACATCTACCAGGACGGCAAGGACACCGGCTACCGCATCCACGGCTCGCCGGAGTGGTGGAGCATCGGCCAGGCGATGTCGTCGGGCTGCGTGCGCCTGATCAACCAGGACATCATCGATCTCTACAGCCGCGTTTCGAAGAAAAACCCGGTCGTCGTCATGTGATCGTTTGGGTGGTCGCCGCGGCCGCTTTATCGTCCCGTTCGAGCAGGATCTTGGCCGAAACCGGTTTCCACCCTCGGGTCAGGCCCGAGGGCATGTTTTTCGAGATCACACTCCCGACTCCCCCGTTGCGCGATGCGACAAGACAGGCCAAGGTGCCTTGAAAACCATCGCCTCGGGAGACGTCAGGAATGGCCGGAACTTTTGTCATCGCGCAGGGCGGCGGCCCGACCGCCGTCATCAACCAGACCGTGGTCGGCGCCACGCTGGAGATCCGCAAGCGGCATCCCGGCGCCAAGGTGCTGGGTTCCATCCATGGCGTGCGCGGCATCCGTGACGGCAATTATGTCGACCTTTCCGCCATACCCGAGGATCGGCTGCGGCTGATTGCCGGAACGCCGAGTGCAGCACTCGGCTCGACGCGCGACAAGCCGGATGCGGCCTATTGCGATGTCATCCTCAACGGCTTGAAGAAGGCCGGTGCCGATGCCTTCATCTATATTGGCGGTAACGATACGTCGGGTACGCAGCAGATCCTGACCGATGCCGCCGGCGGCTCCATCGCTTTCGTCCATGCGCCGAAGACGATCGACAATGATCTGGAGGAAAACGACCACACGCCGGGCTTCATCTCGGCCGCCGAGTTCGTCGCCGGTGCCTTTCTGTCGGTCGATCTCGATTTTCGCGCTTTGCCCGGCATTTATGTCGGCATCGTCATGGGCCGGCACGCCGGCTTCCTGACCGCCGCGGCCGCGGCCTGGCAACTCGACCCCGACAGCGGCCCGCACCTGGTCTATGTGCCGGAGCGGCCGTTCTCGGCGGCCTCCTTCATCGACGACGTGCGCGCCACGCTCGACCGTCACAAGCGCTGCATCGTTGCCGTTTCGGAAGGGGTGAGCACCGCCGACGGCAAGGCGCTGGTCGAAAGCCTGGTGCCGCCGGACAAGCTCGAGCGCGACGCGCATGGCAACGTCAAATTGTCGGGCAGCGACCTGCCGGCCGCACTTGAGCGCGCGCTGGCCGAAGGCCTGCCGGGCAAGCGGGCTCGCGTCGACGCGCTGGGCTACATGCCGCGCGGCTATATCGGCGCCATCAGCGCGGTCGACGCACAGGAGGCCTTCGATGCCGGCGCCTTCGCCGTCTCCGTCGCCGAACAGGGCGGCGGCTCGGTGGCGCTGCAATATGATGGCTCAAAGACCGTGCTGAAGAAGGTGCCGCTGAAGAACGTCGCCGGCAAGACCCGCCACATGCCCGACGACTTCATGAAGCCCGACGTCAACCAGCTGTCCGAGGCCGGCATGGCCTATCTCAAGCGGCTGGTGCCGGAAAAGTACAAGGTCGGGAAGCCGTTCGTCTGATGCAGGCTCACTGGTTCAGCAAGAGCATCGTCGACGACAAGACGACGATGCTGACCGAACCGTTCGTGCATGACTATGTGCGCGCCAACATCTGGCATCTGCGCGGCCGCGACGCCGACCTGTTGGTCGATACGGGCATGGGCATCTGTCCGCTGGCGCCGGAGATCGAGACGCCGCAGGGCAAGCCGCTGCTGGTCTTCGCCACGCATATCCATCTCGACCATGTCGGCTCGCTGCATGAATTTCCCTGGCGGGCGGGGCCGAAGATGAGTGCGGCACAGTTCGAGAGCATGGATGAGGCGGCGACCTACGCCTACATGTTCCACGATCTCGAAGGTGCCGTTTCGAAACTGCCGGCGCCGGGCTGGAAGTCGTCCGACTACAAGATCCCGCCGGCGCCGCTGACGCGAACCCTCGATGAGGGCGACGTGATCGATCTCGGCGACCGGCAATTCCGCGTCCTGCATCTGCCCGGGCATTCGCCGGATTCGATCGCGCTGTTCGACGAGGCAGACGGCCTGTTTTCAGCGGCGATGCCATCTACGACGACACGCTGATCGACAGCCTGCCGGATTCCGACCGCGCCGCTTATATCAGCACCATGCAGCGGCTGCTCGACCTGCCGATCCGAGTCGGTCATGGCGGCCACGGGCCGAGCTTCGACGGCAGACGTATGCGTGAGATTGCAACGGCTTACATCAGACAGACCGGCGATATCTGACCTTCGCGAAGACCGTGCGCTGGCAGGAATGATCGCAAGACGGTCGGGTGCTCATCGGCTCACAAAGAATTAAATCTTTGTAATATAATCGAAAAAACCTAATTCGCCCGCATCCGCACCCTAGATTCCGGTTTCATCGACCTGAACGGCTGCCGCATGAAGCGAGACAGGCAGCCGCGACGGCCGGTACGCCGAATGGGCCGCTCCCCTCCCAAGGCCACGGCGCCGAACCCAATGTCTCGCACGGACAACGACCATGTCATCTCTCAACATTCTTCGCAGACATCGCGTCGCCGCATTGCTGGGCGCCGCCCTCATCGTCAGCCCCTTCGTCGTTTCGTTTGCTCAAAGTGCCGGCAATACAGGCGTGAGCAACGTTGTCGCGACGACCCAGACCCCCGTCGCCGGTATCACCGCCCCCAACGGCTCCTTTGCGCCGATCGTAGCGGCCGACAAGCCTGCAGTGGTGACGATTACCACCGTCATGAAAGCACAGCCGGCAAACGCCGATGACGGGATGCCTCTCGGCAACTCGCCATTCGACCAATATTTCCGCCAGTTCTTCGGTGACCAGGGCATGCCCGCTCCGCAGACACCGCCGCAACAGGCGCAACGCGCCGAGGCACTCGGTTCCGGCTTCATCGTCGATGCTGACGGCACTATCGTCACCAACAACCACGTTGTCGACGGCGCTTCCTCGATCAAGGTGACGCTCGATGACGGCACCGAACTTCCCGCCAAACTCGTCGGCCGCGACGCCAAGAACGACCTTGCCGTGCTCAAGATCAAAGCCGACAAGCCCTTGCCGACAGTCAAATGGGGCGACTCCGACAAGTTGATGACCGGCGACCAGGTGCTGGCGATCGGCAATCCGTTCGGCATCGGCACCACCGTCACAGCGGGCATTGTTTCGGCACGCGGCCGCGACCTGCACAGCGGACCGTTCGACGATTTCATCCAGATCGACGCGCCGATCAACCACGGCAATTCCGGCGGCCCGCTGGTCGATGTGAATGGCAATGTCGTCGGCATCAACGCGGCGATCTATTCGCCCAATGGCGGCAGTGTCGGTGTCGGCTTCGCCATCCCGTCCGACCAGGCCCAGAAGGTCGTCGCCAAACTCGAGAAGGACGGCTCGATCCAATACGGCTATCTCGGTGTCGAGATCCAGCCGGTGACGCCGGATGTGGCCAGCGCCATCGGACTCGATCATGCCGGCGGCGCGCTGGTTTCGAAGGTCAATGACAGCTCGCCCGCGGCCAGCGCCGGCGTCGAGACCGGTGACGTCATCACCGGCTTCGCCGGGCAGGACGTGAAGGACCCCAAGGATCTGTCGCGGGCTGTCGCCGATGTGGCGCCTGGCGCCAAGGAGCCGCTTGATGTCTGGCGCAAGGGCAAGGCCATGCAGATTTCCGTCGATGTCGGGCAAAACAGCGACGATGTGAAGACGGCATCGACGGATGACTCCAACGCGCCGAGCGCCGAACAGGGCTCGCGCGCACCGGCGATCGGCCTCGGCCTGATGGACCTCACATCAGACATTCGCCAGCAGATGAACCTCGCCGACAATGAGCATGGCGCGGTGGTTGCGCGCGTCAATCCCGACAAGGCGGCGGCCGCTGCCGGCATCCAGCCGGGCGATATCATCACCGCCGTCAACCAGGTTCCGGTGAAGAGCGCCAAACAGGTGACCCAGGCGATCGCCCAGGCCAGCAAGTCGGGCCGCAAATCGGTGCTGCTGCTGGTTGAACGCGACGGCGGCCAGATCTATGTCGCCGTGCCGTTCGCCAACGGCTGAGACGCCGCGCGGACATGACATGCGGATGCGGCCGGTCTGTCGCCAGGCGGTGACGGATCGGCCGCTCCGGAAGCGCCTTATTCGCGAGCGGCGATATCGGCGCGGATGAGCACCGTCACCGAAGCGTCCTGATGCAAAACGCGGTAGTTGCGCAGCACCTCGGCAATGCCGGGCGCATCGTGCAGCGGCGGCATAGGGTGCTGGTTCTCTACGTTGAGTAACACCGGCGCGCGCGGTCCGTTTGTGCCGTCATCGACGATGATGTCAGGTCGTTTCGCGGCAAGTTCGCCTGCGATAGACGCCGTGTATCTTTCCCTGAGGGCGGCCAGATCCTGGCGTCGCGCTGGGTCCTGTTCCAGCCCCATCAATATGCCCGCGTCATTGACCATCCAGCCCGATTGCTGGCGTGCCACGAAATGGGCGCCGACCATGCGGGCGAGCGGGTTGCTGAACTGCAATTGCGACGCGATCGACATCATGGTCGGATGATCGACGGTACGCACGATCGCGGCTGTGGCGGCATCCAGGTCGCGGCGCGACTGGGCGAAGGCCATGCCTTGCTGCAACGCCGTCAAAAGCACGATCGAAAACAGGCCGAGCGCCGCACCGGCCTTGACCGGCAGCGGCTGGCTTCGGAGCGGCTTCAGCCTGACATATTGCAGCATCAATGCCAGGACGCCGAGCGTCAGGAAGGGCAACGCCTGATAGGTCCAGCCCTTGCCCATGATGACGAAAGCCGGAACATAGGCGGCCCCGGCCAGCAGCATCGTGCTCGCGTCGCGATCGAGCCGGCCCGGAGAGGCCATGGCCAGCGTGGCGACCGCCATGGCCACGAACATCGTGACCTGCCACAGCATCAGCACGTCAATCACAGGCATGCGCATCGGCAGATAGACCTGACGCAGCAAGGGCATGACGTCGGTGAAGAAGGGCTGCATGAAGATGGCGAGCGCAATCAAATAGGCGACGGTGAGCATGGCGCCGATCACATTCTCCGTCGTCAAAAGCGGATGCAGCGAGCGCCGCTGCAGCGCGATGACCAGGGCCGGCACCGCCAGGGCGAGCACGCTGTAGGGCGGTTTGATCATGACGAAGATACCGGCGCCGATGCCGGCAATCGTCCGCTCGGTGATGTGGCCGGCGCGAAAATCGATGGTCCTGTCGCGTGCGGAAAACAGGGCGAGCCACGGCAGCAGGACGATGACGGCTATCTGTTCACGCTGGCCGAAATCGATCGGAAACAGGAACAGCACGAAGAATACCGCGGCCGGCAGCATCCAGAGATGCCGTTTCAGCGTTTCGTCCGCCCGCGCGGCAATGCGGGCTGAAAACCAGACCGACGCAATCGCCAGCGCGGTCACGCCGATGCTCACCCAGAATTCCGCCGAAAGCCCGGTCAGCCGCTCGAGCAGCACGAAAGGCAAATAGAGCCAGGCGGAAAAGGCCGGATTGACCTCGATGATGTCGACCGAGAGGCGCTCGCCGTCGAGCACGCGTTCGCCGATCGTCAGCAGCCAGGACACGTCGACATTGCCGGGCATGACAAGCAACGAGACAATGATGGCATAGGCGGCAATCAGCAGTGTCGCGGCCACAGGCCAGCCGAGCCGAACGGCAGTTGCGGCCGTGACGGAACGCAACCCAGCCGGTTCTTCGGAAGCAACGAATGGCGCGTCCATGCCAGCTATCCTCACCACCAAAGCAGCAGTCGAGCAGGATATCTAGCAAACAGGCAGTTAAGGGCGTTCTAACTGCCAGTTGAACGCGGCCTGAGCCTCAGAGCTTGCGCAGTGCTACTTCCTCGATCAGGTGGTCGGCGCCCTTGCGCAGGATCAAGTCGGCGCGGGCACGCGTCGGCAGGATGTTCTCGCGCAAATTCTTCAGGTTGATGTTGGTCCACAGGCCTTCGGCGATGGCGCGCGCCGAATCCTCCGACAGCTGCGAATAGCGGTGGAAGAAGGAGTCCGGATTGCGGAAGGCGGTCTCGCGAAGTCGCATGAAGCGCGAGATGTACCATTCGTGGATCAGCTTCTCGTCGGCATCGATGTAGATGGCGAAGTCGAAGAAGTCGGACAGGAAAGGCACGATCTTGCCGTCCTGCGGCAGCTTGCCCGGCTGCAGGACATTGATGCCTTCGAAGATCAGGATATCGGGCCGGTCGATGGTGACGAACTCGCCCGGAATGACGTCATAGGTGAGATGCGAGTAAACCGGCGCGCGGACATCGGGCAGCGCCGACTTGATGCCTGACAGGAAACGCAGCAGCGCGCCGACATCGTAGCTGTCGGGGAAGCCCTTGCGTTCCATCAGGTTTTCGCGGCGCAGCACCTCATTGGGCAGCAGGAAGCCGTCGGTGGTGATGAGATCGACCTTGGGGCTCGACGGCCAGCGCGCCAGAAGTTCCTTCAGCACGCGCGCCGTGGTCGATTTGCCGACCGCGACCGAACCGGCGATGCCGATGATGAACGGCGTCTTGACGATATCGACGGCATTGAAGAAGGCCTGACGCTGCCTAAACAGAAGCTGGCTCGCCTCGACATGGGCCGACAGAAGCCGCGACAGCGACAGATAGATGCGCTTGACCTCTTCGAGGTCGACCGGGTCGTTGAGCGAACGCAGGCGGCGGAATTCGTCATCGCTCAGCGTTAGCGGCGTGTCGGCGCGGAATCGCGACCATTGCTCGGCCGAGAAAAAACGAAAAGGGGAATATTTCTCGGTTGGCGCGAGCTGATCCATCGAGATACCTGCCCTCCCTCGCGGTCAGCCCTTGGGCCGTGACGCCTTCTCGGCGATGCCCGAACGCCCGGTACGGCTTTCGAGCTCCTCGAGCACGTCGCTCAACGGAACACCCGAAAGGCCGAGAACGACAAGCCAATGATATATAAGATCGGCACTTTCGGAAACGAGGCCCTGTGTGTCGCCCTTGACGGCGGCAATCACCGTCTCGACCGCCTCCTCGCCAAGTTTTTGCGCCGCCTTGTCGATGCCGCGCGCAAACAGCTTGGCAGTCCAAGAGTCGGGATCACCGGAATGGGCGCGCTCGTGGACGATTTTTTCCAGATCGGACAGCGAAAATTCAGCCATGGCGCCTGAGAGCCTTTTTCTTAGCCGGACAGCCTCTAGGGCCGATCACCTGAGGAGTCCAGCCGCATCGGCAGGCCGGCCTCAGCCATATGCGCCTTGGCCTGCGCTATGGTGTAGGTGCCGAAATGGAAGATCGAGGCCGCCAGCACCGCGCCGGCATGGCCATCGCGAATGCCTTCGACCAGGTGATCCAGCGTGCCGACGCCGCCCGAAGCGATGACCGGGGCGCGCACCGCATCAGCGATCGCGCGCGTCAGCGCGATGTCGTAGCCGGCCTTGGTGCCGTCGCGGTCCATCGAGGTCAAGAGGATCTCGCCAGCGCCGCGATCGACCATTTTTTGGGCGAATTCGACCGCGTCGATGCCGGTCTTCTCGCGTCCGCCATGGGTGAAGATCTCCCAGCGGTCGGCCTCGCCGGCACCGGAGACCTTCTTGGCGTCGATGGCGACGACGATGCACTGATTGCCGAACTTGTCGGCGGCTTCGGCGACAAAATCCGGGTTCTTCACCGCCGCCGTGTTGATCGACACCTTGTCGGCGCCGGCCAAAAGCAGCTTCCTGATGTCGGCGACCTGGCGCACGCCGCCGCCGACGGTCAGCGGCATGAAGCACTGTTCGGCGGTGCGGGCAATGACATCGAAGATGGTTTCACGGTTGTCGGACGAGGCCGTGATGTCGAGGAAGCAGAGCTCGTCGGCACCGGCGGCATCATAGGCCTTGGCTGCCTCGACCGGATCGCCTGCGTCGATGAGATCGACGAAATTGACCCCCTTGACGACACGGCCGTCCTTGACGTCGAGACAGGGGATGACGCGGGCTTTCAGCATCAGCGGCCCTCTATCGTGGCGATGAGATCGTTGAGCAGCTGGCCGACCACCGGCGGCACGTCGGACTGCGCGTCAAAAGCCGGATCGTAAGCGGAAACGGTGATGCCGACGACCGGCACCGCAAGCGCCATGGCGCAAGCCGCGTCGCGCAATTGTTCGGGGCTCGGCCCGCCTGACGTGACATAGCGGTTGGCCTGCAATTCCTTGGGGTCGTGCACGTCGAGATCGAGATGCATGTGCACGCTTTTGGCGCCTGCGGCCTGCAGCCTTTGCGTCGCTTGCGCAACGCCAGGACATTCCGTGCGGGTCACCGGCAAGGTCTCGAGAAGTTTTTTCTCCGCCGGATCGAGATCGCGGGCGTTGACAAGCACGCAGCGCGACGGATCGATCGGCTTGAAGCCTGGAATGGCCCCTGCCATCGGGCGCCAGCACAGGCCGAGCACGGTCGCTAGCGCCATGCCGTCGAGAAAGCCATATACCGACGTCTCGGGCGTGTTGAGATCGCCATGCTGGTCGGCCCAGATGATCGCATCGGCCCCCTCGCCGGCGACCGCACCGGCTGACGTCAGGCAGTTTCCGGCCAGCACGATGGGGAACCGTCCCCTGTCGATGGCAATGCGGACCTCGCCCGAGACGGCGTTGCAGACGGCAAAGCCGGTGGCGATCTCGCGCTCCTGGTCGGGGCCGACCCTGCCGATATCCTCGACCGCCACGTCGTGGCCAGCCATGGTCAGGGCGTCGACGAGACCGCCTGCAATCAGCGCATCCGGACCCTGGCCCATGCCGCCGTGATAGTGGCCGCTGTCATAGGAGGCGAGGATGATGGTAATTTTCACGATTTCGCCTCCGCCACCGGCCGACCCTGCAGGATCGCCAGCGCCTCAGTCGGATCGATGCGGCCGTCATAGAGCGCGCGGCCCGAGATGGCGCCTTCAAGCTTCTGTGCGTCGGGCATGGTCATGCGCACGATGTCGGCGATCGAGGCAAGGCCACCCGAAGCGATGACCGGGATCGACACCGCTTCGGCGAGGTCGATGGTGGCGTCCCAGTTGATGCCGGTCAGCACGCCGTCGCGATCGATGTCGGTGTAGATGATGGCGGCAACGCCGGCGCCCTCGAATTTCCGCGCCAGTTCGATGACGCCGAGGCTCGACGCCTCGGCCCAGCCCTCGACCGCCACCTTGCCGCCCTTGGCGTCGATGCCGACGGCCACCTTGCCTGGGAAAGCCTTGCAGGCCTGCCTGACCAGATCGGGATCGCGCACCGCCACCGTGCCGAGGATGACGCGGGCGAGGCCACGGTCGAGCCAGTCTTCGATCTGTTCCAGCGTGCGGATGCCGCCGCCGAGCTGCACCGGGTTTTTCGTCGCCTTGAGGATGGCGCCAACCGCCGCGCTGTTGACGCTCTGGCCCTTGAAGGCGCCGTTGAGGTCGACGACATGCAGCCATTCGAAGCCCTGGTCCTCGAAGGCTTTTGCCTGTGCGGCTGGGTCATCATTGTAGATGGTCGCGGTCGCCATGTCGCCGTGCTTCAGGCGCACGCATTGGCCGTCCTTGAGGTCGATGGCTGGAAACAGGATCACGATTCAAGCGCCCTCAACGATGACGAAATGGCCCGTCGATCCGGCCAGCCTGAATTTCGCGGCATGCTGATATTCTGATGAATGATAGCATTGCACTGTCTTGTCGTAGGATTCGAACTCGACCACGACATGGCGATTGCCCGTCGGCTGTTCCGGATTCTCGTAGCGGCCGGCCCGCACGATGAATTTGGCGCCGTATTTGGCAAAGGCAACAGCATTTGCCTCGATATAGTGCTTATAAACCTCGGGATCGCGAACATCGATCATCGCCATCCAGTAGCCCTTCTTGCTCATGATTTAGGGCCTCCACTTCAGGAAATTGGTGATCAGCGCCAGGCCCAGCGCCTGGCTCTTCTCCGGATGGAACTGGGTGCCGACGAGATTGTCGCGGGCGACGGTGGCCGTCACCGGGCCGCCATAGTCGGCTTCAGCCAGAACCTCGTCCGGCTTCCTCGCGTCGAGATGGTAGGAATGGACGAAATAGGCGTGCAGCCCCGCCGCCCCGGTCGGAATGCCGGCAAACAGCGGGTGCTCACGCCGAAGCTCGATCGTGTTCCAGCCGATCTGCGGGATTTTCAGCGCCGGATCGGTGGGCGTGATCTCCTTGACGTCGCCTGATATCCAGCCAAAGCCGTTGGTGACGGTCTTTTCCAGGCCGCGCTCGGACATCAGCTGCATGCCGACGCAGATGCCGAGGAACGGCCGGCCCTTGGCGATGGCCACATCCTCGACCGCTTCCCACATGCCGTCGACGGCACGCAGGCCGGCCGCGCAGTCGGCATAGGCGCCGACGCCGGGCAGGACGATGCGGTCGGCCGTGCGCACCCGGTCGGCATCGGCCGTCAGGTCGATCTCAGCCGATATGCCGGCTTCGCGCGCGGCGCGCTCGAAGGCCTTGGTGGCCGAGCGCAGATTGCCCGAACCGTAGTCGATGATTGCTACCCGCATGTCAGGGCCGTCCCGGGATGTGGGTCAGCCCCAGCGCCATGCCGGGCTGCGTCGGGCGGGCCAGGGCTGCATCGGGGACGATGCGCGGCGCGGGCAGCGCTTCTTCCGCCTGCTCCTCGACCTCCCGGGCATAGCGTATGTCGGCGTCGTCGAGCCGGCCGGCCTGAACCACGCCCCATTCATGCCAGCCGCGCCGGCGAAGCGCCGCGATGCGCAAGCCCTGCCCTTCCAGGCCGACATAGAGCGAGACGAGCAGCGACAGCAGCGAACTGGCCAATCCAAGGCCAAGGTTTTGGCCAAGCATCGAAAGCGCGGCCATGACGACGAAGGCGATCCCACCTTCTATCCACAACCGGTGCCAGGCGAACCATAGCGGCGGCACCAGCAGACCGATCCAGGTGAAGCCGTCGCGGACAAAGGCCGTTGTGTCGACCTTCTCGCTGCGGCCGGGCGGTTCCATCACGACATAGGCGGCCATGGCGTTACCCCTTCAGCGAACCCTTGGTGGAAGGAACCGCGTCCGGCTGGCGCGGGTCGTGCTCGAGTGCAGCGCGCAGCGCGCGCGCCACCGCCTTGAAGCAGGTCTCGGCGATATGGTGGTTGTTGGCGCCATAATGGTTGGTGACATGCAGCGTGATGCCGGCGTTCTGCGCCAGCGCCTGGAAAAATTCACGCACCAGTTCGGTGTCGAAAGTGCCGATCTTGGGCGACGAGAAGGACACGTTCCAGACCAGGAATGGCCGGCCGGACACGTCGATCGCCGCGCGCGTCAGCGTCTCGTCCATGGCAAGGTCGATCGAGGCATAGCGCATGATGCCGCGCCGCTCGCCCAACGCCTTGGTCAAGGCCTGGCCGAGCGCAATGCCGGTGTCCTCGACCGTGTGGTGGTCGTCGATATGCAGATCGCCCTTCGCCCTGACCGTCATGTCGATCAGCGAATGACGCGAAAGCTGGTCCAGCATGTGGTCGAAGAAGCCGACGCCCGTGGCGATATCGGATTTGCCCGAACCGTCGACATGGACCGACACCGAGATGTCGGTTTCCTTGGTCTTGCGGCTGGCTTCGGCGGAACGGGGCGCCATGACCTTGTCCTTGTCTCAGGGTTCAAAGCTCGAGCGACGAGCTTCGAGCATTCACCGGCTTGAAAACGAAAGCCTTCTAGCAGCATGATCCGGCGATTGCCAGTTGCCATCCCGGCCGCTATCGAGCGGTTTGCAATCATTGGTCCCATGCATACATATGGCCGATCAAAGTTACTCGTACCGCGCCAATCGCCTCCTTGGGATCGCGCGAATCGGAGCCAGGAATGTCAAATGAACTGACCATGCACGCCACGACCATCGTGACGGTGCGCAAGGGCAACAAGGTGGTGATCGCCGGCGACGGCCAGGTCAGCCTTGGCCAGACCATCATGAAGGGCAACGCCCGCAAGGTCCGCCGGATCGGCAAGGGCGGCAATGTGATCGCCGGTTTCGCCGGCGCCACCGCCGACGCCTTCACGCTGCTGGAGCGGCTGGAAGCCAAGCTCGAACAATATCCCGACCAGCTGACGCGCGCCTGCGTCGAGCTCGCCAAGGACTGGCGCACCGACCGCTATCTGCGCCGGCTGGAGGCGATGATGCTGGTCGCCGACAAGTCGGTCTCATTGGCGCTGACCGGCACCGGCGACGTGCTCGAACCCGAATTTGGCGTCATGGCCATCGGCTCGGGCGGCAATTACGCACTGGCGGCTGCCCGCGCGCTGATGGACACCGACAAGGATGCCGAGGAGATCGCCCGCAAGGCGATGCAGATCGCCTCCGACATCTGTGTCTACACCAACAACAATTTCGTCATCGAAACGCTCGATGCCGCCTGAGAAGGTGGTGCTCTACGATTTTCGGCCGGTCACTGAAAAAGACCTGCCGATGATCGCCAGCTGGCTCGCCCAGCCGCATGTGGCCCAGTGGTGGGACGATCCGGAGACGGAAATCGCCGAGATTCGCGGTCATATCGACTCGGTTTCGGTCGAGCCGCTGATCGTCGAGCTCGACGGCAAGCCGATCGCCTATCTGCAGAGCTACGACCCGCATCTGGAAGACGACCATCCCTATGCCGACCAGCCGTTCGGCACGCTCGGCATTGACCTGTCGATCGGCCGGCCGGAACTGGTCGGCATCGGACACGGTTCGGCAATCGTGCGCCAGTTCGTCGAGGATCTGTTCGAGGAAGGCGTGCCGCGCGTCATCATCGACCCCGATCCGGCCAATCTCAGAGCCATTCGTGCCTATGAAAAGGCGGGATTCCGGGCCATTGATCGCAGGCAGTCGGTCTATGGCGGCGTCGTTCTGATGGCGATCGATGCCGAAGAAGGCAGGGAAGAGGGGCAATAAAGCATGAACGCATCCGGCGAGGACAAGGACCTCTCGGCCTACGAAAACAGCTGGCGGATGGGGCTGCTGATCGTTGCCGGCCTGATCATCGTCCAGGCGGTGACGCTCTATTTGATGGGCCGGACGCCGATCTGCACCTGCGGCTACGTCAAGCTATGGAATGGCGTGGTGAACAGTTCGGAGAATTCCCAGCACATTACCGACTGGTACACCTTCTCGCACATCATCCACGGCTTCCTGTTCTATGCGCTGGCACGGTTTCTGTTCCCGCGTTCGCCGATCGGCTTGCGGCTGGCATTCGCCGTCCTCATCGAAGGTGGCTGGGAGCTGCTCGAAAACAGCCCGTTCATCATCGACCGCTACCGCGCCGGCACCATCTCGCTCGATTATTACGGCGACAGCATCATCAATTCGGTGTCCGACACACTGGCCATGGTGCTGGGATTTGTGATGGCGCGAAGGCTACCTATATGGGTGATCGTCAGCCTCGCCATCCTTTTCGAACTCGGTACCGGCTATCTCATCCGGGACAATCTGACACTCAACGTGATCATGCTGCTGCATCCGTTCGAGGCCATCAAGCAGTGGCAAAGTGGAATTTAGTGACATGACGACATTTTCTCCCCGCGAAATCGTTTCGGAACTCGACCGCTTCATCATCGGCCAGAAGGACGCCAAGCGCGCCGTGGCCATCGCCTTGCGCAACCGTTGGCGCCGCCAGCAGCTGGAAGGCCAGATGCGTGAAGAGGTGATGCCGAAGAACATCCTGATGATCGGGCCGACGGGCGTCGGCAAAACCGAGATCTCGCGCCGCCTGGCGCGTCTGGCCGGTGCGCCTTTCGTCAAGGTCGAGGCCACCAAGTTCACCGAGGTCGGCTATGTCGGCCGCGATGTCGAGCAGATCATCCGCGACCTGGTCGAAATCGCCATCGGGCTGGTGCGCGAGAAGATGCGCGAAGACGTCAAGGCGCGTGCCCATATCAATGCCGAGGAACGCGTGCTGGAAGCGCTGGTCGGCAAGACGGCGAGCCCGGCGACGCGCGACAGCTTCCGCAAGAAATTGCGCGATGGCGAACTCGACGACAAGGAAATCGAGATCGAAGTGGCCGACACCGGCACTGGCGGCATGCCCGGCTTCGAGATTCCCGGCATGCCGGGCGCCAATATCGGCGTGCTGAACATCAACGAGATGCTGTCGAAGGCGATGGGCGGCAAGAAGACCAAGTCGCGCAAGACGACCGTCAAGGAATCCTACGCGCTGCTGGTCAATGACGAGTCCGACAAGCTGCTCGACCAGGACGAGGTGGTGCGCCGAGCACTCGATGCCACGGAGAATGACGGCATCGTCTTCCTCGACGAGATCGACAAGATCGCGTCGCGTGAAGGCGGCATGGGCGCCGGCGTTTCGCGTGAAGGCGTGCAGCGCGACCTGCTGCCGTTGATCGAAGGCACGACGGTAGCGACCAAATACGGGCCGTTGAAGACGGACCATATCCTGTTCATCGCTTCCGGCGCCTTCCATGTCTCGAAGCCGTCCGACCTGTTGCCGGAATTGCAGGGCCGCCTGCCGATCCGCGTCGAACTGCGCGCGTTGGAGAAGGACGATTTCGTCCGCATCCTGACCGAGACCGAGGCCAGCCTGATCAAGCAATATATCGCGCTGATGAAGACCGAGGGCGTCGACCTGACCTTCACCGACGACGCCATCGATTCGCTGGCCGGCATCGCCGTCGACCTCAATGCCAGCGTCGAGAATATCGGCGCCAGACGGCTGCAGACGGTGATGGAGCGGGTGCTGGACGAGATTTCGTATGACGCACCCGACCGTAACGGCACATCGGTCACCATCGACGCCGCCTATGTGGAAAAGCATGTCGGCGACCTGTCGCGAAACACAGATTTGTCGCGATTTATCCTTTAAAGCACGGCGCCGGCTTGGTCCGGCGTCGGTTCAGGCAACGTGTTCCGGCACAGAACCATGTGTGGCCAGATGGTACCATCTGGCCATCTTTCGTCTTGCCGGGTGAAGAGGCGCTCTCGACTCAACCAAGAGCTTTACCTAGTTTGCGCGGCAATTCTTTAGGCGGCGGCGCATGAAAAAACTGATCCTGGTCATTCTCGGCTTGACGCTGGCGGCGACGCTGTTCGCCGCCGATGCGGCGACATTGGTGCCGCCGGGAAACCGCAATGCCGAGCAGCCCGACATTCCGGGCGCCTCGAGCCGGCGCACGCAGGCGACCAACACCACCTTCCAGGCGAAATACCGCAAGGTCTATGCCTTGCTGCAGAACGACGCCGACCTGCGTGCCAAGATCAAGAATGCCGCTTCCGCCTACGGCATCGATCCCATGCACATCGTCGGCGCCATTGTCGGCGAGCACACCTACAATGTCGACGCCTATGACCGGCTGCAGACCTACTACGTCAAGGCGATCTCCTATCTCTCCAGCAAGCTGTCATTCGCCTATGACGGCGAGGACATCACGGATTTCGTGCAGCGGCCGGAATTCAAGAAATGCGCTGCAATGTCCGACAGCTATGATCTGTGGGAATGCCGCGAGCAGGTGTGGAACCATGCGTTTCGTGGCAAGAATGTTGGCGGCGAGGACTTTCCCGACGACCGTTTCGGCGCCACCTTCTTCCAGCCCTATTATGCCGGCCAGACTTTTGGGCTCGGCCAGCTCAACCCTTTGACCGCCTTGCAGATGAGCGATCTCGTGCACAAGGTGTCGGGCCTGCCGAAGCTCGATGTCGGCGATCCCAATTCGGTCTACAAGACGATCATGGATCCGGACCTGACCTTGCCCTATGTCGCGGCGACGATCCGGAAATCGATCGATGCCTATAAGAGCATTGCCGGCTTCGACATTTCCGGCAATCCGGGGCTGACCGCCACGCTCTACAATGTCGGCAACCCGGAGCAGCGCGCCTATGCGCTGAAGGCGGAGAACGACAAGCGCCGCGCCGCCGGTGAGCCGGAAAAACTGCCGGAGGAGAATTATTACGGCTGGCTGGTCAACGACAAGCTGCCGGAGTTGAAGGCGCTGTTCTAACGAGCTGAGGTTCAGGCCCGTCGCGAGCCGAAGCTCGAGCCGGCCCTTCCCAAGGTTTGCGCCGCCCCTCATTGCCCTGCCGGGCATTTCTCCCCGTATAGTGACGGGGAGAAAGATGCCTTCATCAACGTTTTCGCCAATTTTCAACGCCGCAAGATGAGCGCCGAGGCTGCGCCCGCCCCCTTCTCCCCTTTCACGGGGAGAAGATGCCGGCAGGCAGATGAGGGGCAGCGCAGACCTCGATAATTGGCGCGACGGCCTCAAGCCGCCAGCAACGACTTCAGCTTGACGGCCTGTGATCCCAGCGCCTCCGGCGCCGGCCTGGCCTGCTTGCCGATCAGCATTTCGGCCAGCCTGATGTCGCGGGCAACCGCATTGCCGGGACCGATGCCGCTGGCCGCCACCAGCCTGCCGTCCTCAGCCAGATGGAAAAGGATGAAAGCGCCGTCGCCGAGATCGCGGCGCACGGTGCTGCGGCCCTCATCGGAAAGCCCCGCGATCTGCAGCGACAGGCCACACTGATCCGACCAGAACCACGGCACCGCCGCATGCGCCTCGCCGGCATCAAGCATGTTTTTCGCCGCCAATGCGCCCTGTTCCTGTGCATTGCGCCAGGCTTCGAGCCGCACGCGGCGGCCGCCATAGACGGCAAGCGGGAACGAACAGCAGTCGCCGGCGGCAAAGATGTCGGGATCGCTGCTGCGCAGCTCGGCGTCGACCGCGATGCCATTGTCGATAGTCAGGCCGGCTTCGGCGGCGAGCCCGGCCACCGGCACGGCACCGATGCCGATGATGGCGAGATCGGCTGATATTTCGCGCCCGCCGGCAAGCGTCACGCGCACCTCTTTGCCGTCATCGGCGATGGACGCGATGCCGTCGCCGCACAGGATATCTACACCCTCGGCAACATGCGCATTGTGGATGATTTCGGCGATCTCGGCCGGGACGCCGCGCATCAGGATGCGGGGCTGTGCCTCGATGACGGTGACGGCAGCGCCGAGCTTGCGGGCCGCGGCGGCGAGTTCGAGACCGATGAAGCCGCCGCCAACGATGGCGATGCGGTTGCCGGCGCTGAGATGGGCGCGGATGGCCAGCGCGTCGGCAAAGGTTCTGAGATAGACGCAGCGCGCGCCGAGGCCAGGCATCGGCAGCTTGCGCGGGGTCGAGCCGGTGGCCAGCAGCAGCTTGTCGTAGGCAAGCACCGAACCATCCGCCAGGCGCACCGTATGCGCCGCGCGATCGATCGCCACGGCCTGGACGGAATGGATATGCCGGATCGATTTCTCGGCCAAGATCGCGTCGCTGGCGATCGCCTTGATTTCAGGCGCATCGCTGATCATCGCGTCCTTGGACAGAGGCGGGCGCTCGTAGGGTAGATGCGGCTCGTCGCCGACCAGCGTCACCGGCCCGTCATAGCCGAGATCGCGCAGCGTGAGCGCTGCGCGCCCGCCGCATTCGCCGGCCCCGATGATGATCATGCCCCGCGCCATATCCATCACCCGATCTGAACGAGGACTTTGCCGGCGTCGACCTTGACCGGATAGGTTTTCAGGTTGACGCAGACGGGCGCGCCCCTGGCCGCGCCCGTCTTGTAGTTGAAGCGGCCATTGTGCTTGGGGCATTCGATGATGTCGTGCATCACCAGACCGTCGGCGAGATGCACCTTCTCATGCGTGCAGAGCCCGTCCGTGGCGAAAAATTCGTCGTCGGGGCTGCGGTAGATGGCGAAGGTGCGCCCGCCATGATCGAAGCGCATCACATCCTCTTCGTCGATGTCATCAGCAGCACAGGCCTCGACCCAGTCGCTCATTCAGTCCTCCCGGCAAATCTCGATTGCACGATCACTCGGCCGCGGCGGCGACGGCGTCGTTGTGGAATTCCTCGCGGTACGGCCTGGCGGTCGGCGGCAGTTCGCGTTTGAGGAAATAATCCTCGTTGCGCAGCTGGCGCAGGAAGACCGGGATCATCTCGCGGTAGCCGGCCAGGATCGACGGCGTCGGCGCCGGCAAATCATGCTTGATCAGCGCATGCAGCTTCGGCAGCGCATGATACGGCACCATCGGGAACATGTGATGCTCAACATGATAATTCATGTTCCAGTAGATGAAACGGCTGATCGGGTTCATGTAGACGGTGCGGCTGTTCAGCCGATGATCGGTGACGTTGTCGGCAAGGCCACCATGCTGCAACAGGCCGACCATGACGTGATGCCAGGCGCCATAGAGCCTGGGCAGGCCGACCAGCATCAAGGGTAGGAATGAACCGAAATACAGTGCCAGCGCGATGGTTGCGGCATAGATTGCGGTCCAGATTCGGGCAATGCGGATCGCCTTGCCCTGTTCCTGCTCGGGAATGAAGGTCTTTTCGGCCGGACTGATGTTGCCGACGGCGTTGCGCAGCATGTCCGACATCGCATGCCAGGCATCGAGCACGCCGACAAAGCCGAGGGCGGCGCGAGCCAAATCCGGCGGCCGCATGACCGAGATTTCCGGGTCGCGGCCGACGATGATGGTGTCGGTATGATGGCGCGTGTGGCTCCAGCGCCAGGTCACCGGATTGCGCATGATCATGAAGCAGGCGATCTGATAGACCGCATCATTCATCCACTGCGTCCGGAACGCCGTGCCGTGACCGCATTCGTGCCAGCGTGAATCCGTGGATGAGCCGTAGAGAACGCCATAGACGAAGAAGAAGGGCACGCACCACCATGTGCCCCACAACAAGGCGCCGCCGGTGCCGCTGACGACCAACGCGGCAATCCAGATCGCCGTGTCGCGGATCGCCGGCCCGTCGGAGCGCTGCATCAGCTCCTTCATCTGCTTGCGGGGAATATCGGTGTGATACCACTCGGCCGCCGACAGGCCGTTCTCGACGGCGAGCTTGGCGTCGCGGCCGATCAGGCTGTAGTCACGCCGGGACGGCGCTGTGGACATGATTGCCTCCCTCGGCAAGAGCATCAGCCAGAGCAAATGCCCGCTAGCCCTTCACCTTGAGGCTGAAAAATAGCGCGAGCGAATGATAGACTCAACATCACAAAGATAGTTTCTATCATTTCCTATCAGAATGATGTAGGAAGGCTCGACCACTGCATTGAGGCGAGCATGGCGAAACGGCCGACCATCACCGATCTGGCGCGCATCTCCGGCGTCAGTGTTGCCACGGTGGACCGCGTTCTCAACAGCCGCCTGCCGGTCCGCGAGGACACGGCGCGCCGCGTCTACGAGGCAGCGACCGAGATCGGCTACCACGCAGCCGGCCTGATCAAGCAGCGGATGCGCCATGAATTGCCGGAGTACCGGCTCGGCTTCCTGCTGCTGAGGGGCAATTATGTCTTCTACAGCGAGTTCGCACGCGAGCTTGAACTGGCCATGTCGCGATCGCCGCGTTTTCGCGGCGTCGCCATCATCGACTTTGCCGACTCGCTGGCGCCCGACGAGATCGTCGAGCGAGCGCGCAAACTGGCGACCAAGTGCCGGGCCGTGGCACTGGTCGGGCCGGATCACCCGACACTGACGGTCGCGGTCGAGGAGATGAAGGCAAAAGGATTGCCGGTGTTTTCCCTGCTGTCCGATTTCGCCGCCGGCATTCGCGAGGGCTATGTCGGCCTCGACAACCGCAAGGTCGGCCGCACCGCGGCCTGGATGATTTCGAAGGCGGCAAAGCGGCCGGGCAAGGTCGCGCTTTTTGTCGGCAGCCACCGCTTCCACGGGCATGAGCTGCGCGAGATCGGCTTCCGCTCCTTCTTCCGCGAACAGGCGCCGGACTTCACCTTGCTCGAAACGCTGGTCAATCTGGAAGCCAACCAGATCACGCAGGACACGCTGCTCGAGCTTCTCGGCCGCCATCCGGATCTGGTCGGCTGTTACGTTGCCGGCGGTGGCATGGAAGGCGCGGTCGCGGCGCTGCGGCAGGCCAGGCCCGCCGAGATGCCAGCGGTCATCTGCAACGAGATCACGGCGGTCTCGCGTTCGGCGCTGGCGGACGGCATCCTGACGATGGTGATCTCCACGCCGCTGGCGGCCCTTTGCCGCGAACTGGTCGACCTGATGGCCCATGCCATCGAGGCGGGCGCTGCCAACGCGCCAGGACAGACCTTCTTGCCGTTCGACATCTACCTGCCCGAAAATATCTAGCGATTTCCCACACGCAGATCCTACCCTGTCTACGGATGAAAGAATCCATCATCACTGATGGGGCAGCATCGTCCGGCGATCGGCCGGACAATCGGCGCGTGGCCGGCGGCTTCGCGCATAGCTTGCCCGCATCGACACCAAAAACGCGCATCCGGTTTTGGAATCGCCCTTGACGCCTCGTGGCGAAATGGAATAAATATTTCACTAGCTGTATATTTTGGTTCTTTCGTTCCGGAACGTCTGTTTCAAACAGAGGGTTGGCGTTCCAGCCGAAGCAGGGAATGCGGAACGAAACGATATCAGGGAGAGATTTCCCCGGGGAGATCGGGGATTCCGGATAGATCGGTGCAACCGGACACCAAAAGTGGAGGAGAGATACAATGAAGAAACTGCTTTTGGGCGTCGCCTTCGCGGCGCTGATGAGTTCATCGGCCATGGCCGCCAAGATCGGCGTATCGATGGCCAAGTTCGACGACAACTTCCTCACCGTGCTGCGCAACGGCATGATCGCGCAGGCCAAGGGCATGAGCGGCGTCGAGCTGCAGGTCGAGGACGCGCAGAACGACGTCGCCAAGCAACTGGACCAGATCAAGAACTTCGCCGCTTCGGGCGTCGACGCGATCATCGTCAACCCGGTCGACACCTCGGCCACGCAGGCCATGTCCGACGCTGCCGCCGCAGCGAAAATCCCGCTGGTCTATGTCAACCGCGAGCCGGTCAATGTGAACACGCTGCCCGACAACCAGGCCTTCGTCGCCTCGAACGAGGCCGATTCCGGCACGCTCGAGACCAAGGAAGTCTGCCGCCTGTTCAAGGAAGCCGGCAAGAAGGAAGCCAATGTCTATGTGATCATGGGCGAGCTCTCCAACCAGGCCGCCGTGCAGCGCACCAAGGACATCGACAACGTGATCGCGACGCCGGATTGCAGCTTCATCAAGATCATCGACAAGCAGACGTCGAACTGGAACCGCGACGAAGCCCAGAACCTGATGACAAACTGGCTGTCGACCGGCAAGAAGTTCGATGGCGTCATCGCCAACAATGACGAAAGCGCCATCGGCGCCATCCAGGCGATGAAGGCCGCCAATATCGACATGAAGACCGTTGTCGTCGGTGGTGTGGACGCCACCCAGGACGCGCTTGTGGCGATGAAGGCGGGTGACCTTGATGCGACCGTGTTCCAGGATGCGGCTGGCCAGGGCGCAGGCGCCCTGGACGCGGCGCTGAAGCTGGCCAAGGGCGAGAAGGTCGAACACAAGGTCTATATCCCCTTCCAGCTGGTCACGCCGGCGAACATTGACAAGTTCATGAAGAAGAACTGAGCCACGGACATACGGAGCGGCGCTCTCGCGCAAAGACAGCGCCGCTTCTCTTCCCTCAGCGCCTCCGGGTGCTGAGGAACGACCGCGGCTGACGGAGGATAGAAGATTGTCACAGACATCCCATGGCGTCGGCGGAGTCAGCTATGACGCGAAGAAGCGGACATGGCCGGCCGAATTCAACGTCTTCCTGGCGCTTGTCATCCTCGTCGTCATCTTCGAACTGATCGGCCGCCTCTTTCTCGGCGACAGTTTCCTGTTCAACACCCGCAGCGACGTCTCGGGGATCTTCAACGAGGCCCGCCTGCAGATCATCATCCTGCAGGTGTCGATCGTCGGCATCATCGCCATCGGCGTGACGCAAGTGATCATTTGCGGCGGCATTGACCTGTCTTCCGGCTCGATCGTCGGCGCGACCGCGATGATCGCCATGAGTTTCGCCCAGGTGGCGACCGTCAACGGCAATCCCAACCCCAAGGCGATGTTCCTGGCACAAGGCTGGACCGACCTGCCGGTCATCGTGCCGGTGCTGGTGGCGATCGGCTGCGGCCTGTTTGCCGGCCTGGTCAACGGCGCCTTGATCGCCTACACGCGCATTCCGCCATTCATCGCCACACTCGGCATGATGGTGACCGCGCGCGGCATCGCCAAATGGTGGTCCAAGGGCCAGCCGATCTCGTTTCCCACCGACAGTTTCGCGGCGATCGGCAAGGGCCTGATGCCGGTGATCATCTTCCTGTCGCTGGCGATCCTCTTCCAGCTGATCATGACCTACACCAGGTATGGCAAGCACTGTTATGCGATCGGCTCCAACGAGGATGCCGCGCGCATGTCCGGCATCAAGATCGCCAACCACAAGATCCTCGTCTACGTCATCGCCGGTGTGCTTGCCGCGCTCGCCGCCGTGGTGCTGAGCTCGAAAAACCTCACCGCGCAGTCCGGCATGGGCGTGATGTATGAACTCGACGCCATCGCCATGGCGGTCATCGGCGGCGTTTCGCTGTCGGGCGGTCGTGGTTCGATCGTCGGCACGGTGATCGGCTCGCTGATCTTCGGCGTCATCATCTCCGGCTTCACCTTCCTGCGCCTCGACGCCTACTACCAGGAGATGGTCAAGGGCGTGATCATCGTCGGTGCCGTCGTTCTCGACCAGTGGCGCCAACGCCTGCGGGCATTGAGGGCTTGACCATGTCAGACATCGTCCTGAAGACCGAAAACCTGACCAAGCGCTACGGCGGCGTGCATGCGCTGGAAGGCGCCAACTTCGAGTTGCGCAAGGGCGAGCATGTCGCCATCATGGGCGACAACGGCGCCGGCAAGTCGACCTTCGTGCGCCAGATCACCGCTGTCGAACAACGCACCAGCGGCCAGATCTGGTTCGACGGCAAGGAAGTGAATTTTGCCGGGCCGATCGAGGCCCGCACGGCGGGCATCGAGACCGTGTTCCAGAACCTGGCGCTGGCCGACGACCTCGACGTGCCGTCGAACCTGTTCCTCGGCCGCGAAAAGGTGCTGTTCAATCTCGGGCCGTTCTCGATCCTTGACCGCAAATACATGCGCAAGGCAACCGAAGCCGCGCTGATCCGCACGGCGGTGAAGATACCCAATCTGTCCAACACCATCCGCCACATGTCGGGCGGCCAGCGGCAGTGCGTGGCGATCGCCAGGACGGCAACCTTCGCCTCCAAGCTGATCATCATGGACGAGCCGACGGCAGCCCTTGGCGTGCAGGAAACGGCGCAGGTCGAAAACATCATCCGCACGCTGAAGGACAATGGCGAGCCGCTGATCCTGATCAGCCACAATATGCGCCAGGTGTTCGACCTTTGCGACCGCATCGTCGTCTTCCGGCGCGGCCGCATCGTCGCCAATCTGCGGAAGGAGAACACCGACGGCCAGGATATCGTCTCCTACATCACCGGCGCCAAGACCGGAGAGGCGGAGCTCGCGGCCTAAAGCCGGGCGTGGAGGCGGCGGTCATCGCCTCCCTGTCGATGTCATCTTGACCGGAAAATCACCCGCGCCCATGACCGGCGCCGACAGTTTCGAACCACCTTCAAAGGACATTCCATGACTCTCCGCTTCGCCCTCCTCGGTGCCGGCCGCATCGGCAAGGTCCATGCCCGCGCCGTCGGTTCCAATCCGCAGGCCAAACTGGTTGCCGTCGCCGACGCCTTCGAGAAGGCGGCAAAGGAACTGGCATCGGCCTATGGCGCCGAGGTGCGTACGATCGACGCCATCGAAAAATCCGCGGATATCGACGCCGTCGTCATCTGCACGCCGACCGACACCCATGCCGATCTGATCGAACGCTTTGCCAAGGCCGGCAAGGCGATCTTCTGCGAGAAGCCGATCGACCTCAGCGTGAAGCGCGTGGAAAAATGCCTGGCCGTGGTCGAGAAGGCCAAGGCAACGCTGATGGTCGGTTTCAATAGGCGCTTCGACCCGCATTTCGCCGCCGTGCGCAAGGCGATCGACGACGGCGCCATCGGCACCGTCGAGATGGTCACCATCACTTCGCGCGATCCCGGCCCGCCGCCGCTGGACTACATCGCCCGCTCGGGCGGCATTTTTCGCGACATGACCATCCATGATTTCGACATGGCGCGCTTCCTGCTCGGCGAGGAGCCGGTGGCGGTCAGCGCGCATGCGTCTGTGCTGGTCGACAAGAAGATCGGTGCTGCCGGCGATTTCGATAGCGTCAGCGTCATCCTGGAAACCGCTTCCGGCAAGCAGGCCGTCATCTCCAACTCGCGCCGCGCCACCTATGGCTACGACCAGCGCATCGAGGTGCATGGCTCGAAAGGCATGATAGCTGCCGAAAACCAGCGGCCGGTGTCGATCGAACTGGCCAATGAGAAGGGCTATACGCGCCCGCCGCTGCACGACTTTTTCATGACCCGCTACCTCGACGCTTACGCCAATGAGATTGCTGCCTTCATCGCCGCGGCGACCTCGGGCAAGAAGGCGGCGCCGAGCGGCGCCGATGGCCTCGTGGCATTGAAGTTGGCGGATGCTGCGCTGAAGTCGGCGACCACGGGCAAGACCGTGCGCCTCGACAAGTAAGAACCGGACCCAAGCCACAGGAGCAAAGCGATGAGCGCATCAGCCGATCGCAATTCGAAAACACGCGCCATCGTCACCGGCGGCGCGCAAGGCATCGGCTTTGCCGTCGCCGAGGCGCTGGCCGACGAGGGCTGCCGGGCGCTGGCGCTCATCGGCCGCTCGCAGGAGAAGGGCGACAAGGCGGTCGCCACCCTCAAGAAGTCAGGCGTCGACGCCATCTTCATCAGCGCCGACGTCTCGAAGGTGGCCGACTGCAAGCGCGCGGTCGCGACCGCGCTCGCCCATTTCGGCACGCTGAACGCGCTGGTCAATGCCGCCGCCACGTCGGCGCGCGGGTCGCTGGTCGAAACGTCGGAAGAGCTTTTCGACCAGATCTTCGACACCAATGTGCGTGGACCCTTCTTTCTGATGCAGGGCCTGGTGGCACATCTCCTGGAGCGCAAGGCACCGGGCTCGATCGTCAACGTGCTGTCGATGTCGGCGCATGCCGGCCAGTCCTTCCTGACGCCCTATTCGACCAGCAAGGGCGCGCTGATGACGCTGACCAAGAATGTCGCCAGCTCCTATCGAAAGAACCGCATCCGCTGCAATGCGGTGCTGCCCGGCTGGATGGACACCGAGGGCGAAGCGATCGTGCAGAAGAAATGGCATGACGCGCCGGATGACTGGCTGGAAAAGGCCGAAGCCGCGCAACCGATGGGCCAGCTGGTGAAACCGGCACAGCTCGCCGGGCTGATCACCTACATGATCAGCCCGCAAGCCGGCGTCATGACCGGGTCGCTGGTCGACTACGACCAGAACATTGCCGGGGTGGTTGGCGAGTAGCAGCGACGAGCCCAGCGCCTTTCCCTTCGTCATCCACGGGCGGAGCAAGGAGCGTAGCGACGCGGCGCAGACCCGAGGATCCATGCCGGGACTCCGAAGCGTCACTACGGTCCAGAATTCTGCTCCGCTCACTCGACGGCAGAGGTCGCGGCATGGATCCCAGGGTCTCCGCGACGGAGCTTCGCTCCTGCTTCGCCCTGGGATGACGAAATCGGGGACTTCGACCTACCCGGAATTGACCGTCGTCAAGGGCACGTGACAAACGCCTCCGCATCGACTATATGAGCCGCATGATCAACCTGTCCGCCACGTATTGGTACTTTAGGAGCTCGCTGGCGGCGGGAGGATTGCGCTCGATCTGAAGATTGCAGCAACAACATCCGAACAGCCGCCAGACCTGGCGGCTTTTTTGTTTCAGCCGGCAGGTCTCCTAAACCAGGAGCAGAAAGCCGTGTTGACCACCACAGATGACCTTCGGGTCAAGGAAATCCGAGAACTGAGTACGCCGGACCAGGTGATGCGGGAGATTCCGCGCACGCTGACGGCGACGCGCACCGTGAGCGCCTCACGCAATGCCATCCACGCCATCCTGAACGGCACCGACGACCGGTTGCTTGTCGTCGTCGGACCCTGTTCGATCCACGATCCGGTCGCGGCCGTTGACTATGCCAGCCGTCTGGCGGCGCTGCGCGAGACCCTGTCCGACCGGCTCGAGATTGTGATGCGTGTGTATTTTGAAAAGCCGCGCACGACGGTCGGCTGGAAAGGCCTGATCAACGATCCCGATCTCGACGGCAGCTTCAACATCGACAAGGGGCTGCGGATGGCGCGCAACGTGCTGTCGGCCGTCAACAATCTCGGCCTGCCGGCGGCGACCGAATTCCTCGACATGACCACGCCGCAATACATTGCCGACCTCGTCGCCTGGGGCGCTATTGGCGCGCGCACGACCGAGAGCCAGATCCACCGCGAACTGGCATCCGGCCTGTCCTGCCCGGTCGGCTTCAAGAACGGCACAGACGGCAATCTCAGGATTGCCGCCGAGGCGGTGAAATCCGCCGCCCAGCCGCACCATTTCATGGCGGTGACCAAGGGCGGACGCAGCGGCATCGCGACGACCACAGGCAATGAGGACTGCCATGTCATCCTGCGCGGCGGCGTTCAGCCGAACTATGACGCGGCTAGCGTCGAGGCGGCCAGCGTCGAACTCGCCCGTATCGGCGTCGCGCCCCGGCTGATGATCGATGTCAGCCACGCCAACTCGGCCAAGAAGCCGGAGAACCAGCCCAAGGTCGCGGCCGACGTGGCGGGCCAGGTCGCTGCAGGCGACGAGCGCATCATCGGCCTGATGATCGAGAGCAATCTCGTCGCCGGCCGGCAGGACGTGGTGCCCGGCAAGCCGCTCGTTTACGGCCAGAGCATCACCGATGGCTGCATCGACTGGACGACCACCGAGACCGTGCTGCACGGCCTTGCCGGTGCCGTCGAGTGGCGCCGGTCGGCACGCCGCGCCATGCTGGAAAACCGGCAGGGCGCCGCCTGATACAATGACGATGTGGGAAGGGCGGCGCTAGAGCATGATCCCGAAAAGTGGGAACCGGTTTTCTCGGACAAACGGTTTTCGTTTGTCCAGAGATCATGCTCCAACAAAGAGTTAGATTAGGACGACGATTCAACCGAACGTCATCCTGATCTAACGCAGATTACGCCGCCCTCAACCCTTCCCAAGCGGTGAACACGGAGACCGCAAAGAGCAGCAGCCCGGCCGCCCGGCCGGCAAGAATGGTCGCCCGCGGATTGGCGATCAGAAGGTTTCGGCTGCGGCCGGCAGTGATTGCGAGCCCGCCGTAGATCGCGGCCTGCGTGATGACCGTCATCAGGCCCATGATTGTCGCCTGCGCCCAGATCGGGCCGTAGTCCGACTTCAGAAACTGCGGATAGACGGCAAGGACGAACAAATAGGCCTTCGGGTTGATCAGGCAGGTCACCAGCCCCTGGCGAAATGCCTTCCAGGCGGAGCGGCTGCCGGCTGGCCCGTCATTGCCGACGGTGATGGAGCTGCGCATCAGTGTGATGCCGATGAAGGCCATGTAGGCGGCGCCGGCAAGCAGCAGCGGCGTGAACAGGATCGGCACGAAATGCATCAGCAGGCCGACGCCGATGGCGCCGTTCAGCGTATGCACCATGCCGCCGACCATGATGCCGCCGGTTGCGGCCAGGCCCCTGTCGCGTCCGCCGGTCAGCGCATTGGCCAGCACGAACAGCATGTCCATGCCCGGAACGACGATGATGCCGAACAGCAGGATAAAGAAAAGCCAGAGATTTTCGGCATAGCCCATGTCAGTTGCCTGTCGCCTCGCTCCGCTAAGCCGCAGCGGAACCTGTTGATTTTCAATTCGATAGGCAGTCCTATAGGTCGACCCAACTGACAGTGTAGTGTCAGTTGTGATCGGAGCCGGGTGAGGAAATGCGCAAGGCGTCACGCCTGTTCGAGATCATCCAGATCCTGCGGCTGGCGCGGCAGCCGGTGACGGCAGCAATGATCGCCGAGCAGCTGGAGGTGACTGTTCGTTCGATCTATCGCGATATTGCTGCCCTGCAGGCGATGCGCGTGCCGATCGAAGGCGGACGCGGCATCGGCTATATATTGCGCCCCGGCTTCGACCTGCCGCCGCTGATGTTTTCGATCGAGGAGATGGAGGCGATCGTGCTGTCGCTGGCGCTGCTGGAGCGCACCGGCGACGACGAGCTCAAGCAGGCGGCCAAACGCGTCAGCGCCAAGATCGCCGGCGCGGTGCCGCAGCCTTTGCGTCAGACATTCGAAGCCAATGCACTGCATGCCTGGGGTTTCGCCGCGCCTTCGGCCGGCACGATCGACCTGGCGCTGGTGCGCCGCGCCATCCGCGACGAGGAGAAGCTCGACCTCTCCTATCGCGACGAAATGGGCCGCGCCTCCGAGCGCCTCATCCGCCCGATCGCGCTGATCTACTATGCCGAGACCGCCAACATCGTCGCCTGGTGCGAGCTGCGCCAGGCGATCCGCAATTTCCGCAGCGACCGCATCGAGGATTGCCAGCCGACTGGGCTACGCTTCAAGGGCGAAGGCGATCGCCTGCGGCAGATCTGGGTGAACGGCTGGGAGATCAACGCCGCTGCCGGTGGTTGAGGAAGGGGCGGGTCTCATGTCACCTGGACGCTTTCGGCGGCAAGACGCTGGCCGCGCAGCAGTGCCAGTCCGATTTCGGCCACCGCGAACAGAAGAACGGCGACCAGGAACCCCTCGGTCCCGACATGGACGATCAGCCAACCGCCGAGCATCGGGAAACCAAAAATACCCAGGAAATAGGCGACGACGAACCATGTCAGCGCGGCATTGCGGTGTTCGGCTGGAGCATCGTTCACCGCTTGTGTCTGGATGACCGAATAGACCAGGCCGTAACCAACACCCAGCAGGATCGCGCTGGCGATCTGGACCACCACGCCATAGGCGAGGCCGAAGGCGACAATGACGCCGGTGATCATGATCGCCAGCAGAATGACAGCAACATGATCGCCCTTGGCGCGGCCAATGACCGGCGCAAGCAAGAACCGGGACGCGACAACAGTGATTGCATAGACGGCAAAGAATGTGCTGGCCTGAAGTCCGGTGCCGCGGACCAGCGACGTCTGAAAGGTCAGCAGCCCGCTGAACACACAGGCGCCAAGCCCGACCATCAGTATGGGGTACATTGCGCGTGTACGCAGCAAGGCCGGCAGAGCCCGCACCCAGGCGTTGCCCGCTGCCTTGATCGCCGCCGCGACCGGCCGTACCGCGATGGCTTCAAACACGGCCAAAAGCAATGCGGCCAGCAGGCAGACCAAGGTGACGGCGCCAAATGCCTGCCCGGTCGTGAGTCCGATCTCATTGATCAGCGCGCTCGCCACGATCGGGCTCAGCCCAATTCCGCCCATCTGGAACGCACCATAGCGCGTAAACCAGAAGCCGCGATTCTGATCGGCCACGCGCATCGAAAGCGCCATCGGCGCGGCCAGGAAGAAAATGCCCCAGCCAAGACCGATGAAGAAGCCGGCGACGCCGATCAACGGCGTCAGCGTCGATAACGCCGCCAGGCCGAGATAGCCGCAGGCAACCAGCACCGCGCCAAGCCCAGCCATGCGGCCCGCGCCGAGGCGCCAGGCAAACCAGCCGACGAGGGGAACGCCGACAAGCGTGCCCAGCATGGCGCCTCCAAGCGTCGTGCCGGTTTCGATCTCGCTGCCGCCTAGTGCTCGAAAATGCTCGGTGAGAAGGAACGTGGCGCCATAGCCCATCGATGTGAGCAAGGTGGCGATAAAGAGCAAATAGGCGTGCAATGTGCGCATGGAGCTGCACCTTTCCAAATAGCGTCCTGCATGTTTCGGACAATGTGGTATATCGATCTATCAAATTCCGATCGACTTACAGGTCCTCTTGAAACTGACTTCGGGGACCACTTGGGAGGGAGCGCCATGGCCGAAAAGGCATCGCGCCGGCATGAAGGCGCCACACATCTGGTCGACATCGCCATCGACCGCGCGTCGCAGGCCTCGATCGGGCGGCAGCTCTATTTCGCTCTGCGCGACGCGATCATCTCCGGCAGGATGCCAGCAGGCGCACGCTTGCCCTCGACGCGGGCGGCAGCCGGGCTTTGGGGTGTATCACGCGGTGTCGTGGTCGAAGCCTATGATACGTTGTTGAGCGAGAGCTATGTCGTCGGCCAGCACGGGTCCGGCACCTTTGTTTTCGGCTGACGTGCCGGGGCGGCCGGAGCGCGCGCGCCGAACCGCTCCGGCACGTGCAACCGCAAAAAGCGACATCTCGTCTGCCGCGCGCTCGGTCATCGGCAGCGCGTTGCTGGATCCGCAGCCCCAGGTTCCTTTCGCCACCGGACGGGCCGCACCGGACGACAGGACGCGTGCCATTCTCAAGCGCATAGGCCATCGTCATCTTGACGCTCTGTGCGATCACTATCGGGATCCGCAAGGCGAGGAACGGCTGCGCAGCGAGGTGGTGACCTATCTCGCGGCGGCTCGGGGCGTACGCTGCGATCCGGACCGCGTCTTCATCACCTCCGGCTCGCAGCAGGCGATCGATCTTGCCATTCGCACCCTGATAGACCGGGGAGACAATGTTGCGATCGAAGAGCCGGGCTACCCGCCGGCACGGCTGGCCTTCACGGCCGGCGGCGCCAAACTCATTCCCATCCCGGTCGATCCGCACGGGATCAATGTGGGTGTGCTGGCCGAAAGCACGGAAAACGTCAGGGCCGTCTATGTGACGCCTTCACACCAATATCCTACAGGCACGGTGCTTTCGATGGCGCGCCGCCTGGCCTTGATCGATTGGGCCGCGGCGAAGGGCGCGTGGATTCTCGAGGACGATTATGACAGCGAGTTTCGCTACGATGATCGCCCGCTGGCCGCGCTGCAAGGTGTAGACGAGTACGACAGGGTCATCTATCTCGGCACGTTCAGCAAAGCGCTGCTGCCCGGCCTTCGGCTGGGCTATCTGGTGGTCCCGGCGGAGCTCGTGCCGGTCATCCGTGCGATGCGTGTGCTGCTCGACCGGTTCCCCGCCCCATTTCACCAGCTTGTGGTCGCCGACTTCCTGAGCGAGGGGCATTTTCCAGCCACCTCAGGCGGCTGCGGGAAACATATCGTGCGTCGCGTGACATGTTGGTGTCGCTGTTGCGCGAACAGTTTATCGATCAGCCGGGAATCGGGATCGAAGTGCCCATGCAAGGCGTCCATCTCCTCGCCCGATTGCCTTCCGGCTTCAACGATGTCTCAATCGCGCAAGCCGCTCGCCGATCCGGCGTCACCGTGCTGCCGATCTCTTCGATGCATCTGGCTCCTGATGTCAGCCACGGTCTTCTTCTCGGCTTCTCCGCCCTTCACAGCGAGGATGCGGCGCCAGGTGTCAGGCGATTGGCCGCGGCAGTCCTTCAGGGACATGCCGGGCATGGATGACCATGACTGCCTTGCGGTTTGATCGGCTACCGCACATCCACCCAGCGCTTGTCCTCGAAGGAGCGCGCCATTGCGTGCACGGTGCGCTCTATCTCCAGCCCCTCGGCGAACTCGATGAGCCGCGCCGGTCTGCCGGCAAGCCGCGCCAGCAGTTCGTGGCACTCGATGATCTTGAGGTCGTTGAAGCCGAGATTGTGGCCGGGCGCCGGCAGGAAGGCATCGTAGGGCCGGTGATGCGGCGCCATCAGGATGGTGCGGTAGCCCTGTTCGGCCGGGCGATCGGATGTGAGATAGAGCTGCAATTCGTTCATCCGCTCCTGGTCGAACAGGATCGACCCTTTCGAGCCGAAAATCTGGATGGCGATGCGGCCCTTGCGACCCCAGGCCGAACGGTTGACCAGCAGCGTGCCGGCAATGCCGTTTTCCAGATGCATCAAGACGCTGGCGATATCATAGGTCTCGACCGCGCGGCGTCCGCCGCTCGCCACCTTGCGGTCGGCATAGGGCTTGGCCATGTCGCAGATGACGCTGGCGACGCGGCCGAACAGCGCCGAGACCAGCGACAGCGGATGCACGGCGAAATCGTCGAGCGCACCATAGCCGGAAGCGGCCTCGTGCTTCCAGAAGAACAGCGCCTCGGGATCGGCCATGAAATCCTCGTCCATCTCGATGCGCAGATGGTTGACCTCGCCGATGACCTTCTCGTCGAGCAGCGCGCCAATGTGACGGATGGCCGGGCTCTGGATGTAATTGTAGCCAAGTGCTGCGATCTTGCCGGACTTTTTGGCCGCCGCGGCCATCGCCTCGGCTTCGGCAAAGCTCGGCGCCATCGGCTTTTCGCACCACAGATGCTTGCCGGCCTCGAGAATCGCGATGGCCATTTCCGGATGGAACTGGTTTGGCGTGGTCAGCGAGACGATATCGACCTCCGGGTCGTTGACGACGGCGCGCCAGTCGCCGGAGGCCTTGGCGAAGCCGAACTCACCCGCCTTGCGCTGGGCCAATTCCTCGTTGACCTCGCCGAGATGGACGAGCCGAGGCTTGGCGACATCGGGAAAGACGGCGCCGACGGCGCTCCACGCGATGGCGTGGCATTTGCCCATGAAGCCCGTGCCGATAAGACCTACGCCGACCATCTTCCGTTTTCTCCATTGCCTGGAATTCTGAGTGGATGAATTAATCCATTTTGTCCTGGAATGGAATGTCTGCCTCATTTTTAATGGCGTTCTTGCGCAGGCTCGCTATGATGAGGCAGAGAGGACGCTTTCACCGATGAGCTTGGACGGGCCGACGATGGACGAACGGGTACCTCGCGACTTCGAGACGCTGCGCGCCACGATCCTCGATCGGCGCGAAAGCCTGCCCAAGCGCATTGCCCAGATCGCCGCCTATGCGCTCGACAATCCCGACGACATCGCCTTCGGCACCGCCGCCAGCATCGCCGCCTCGGCCGGCGTGCAACCTTCCACCCTGATCCGCTTTGCCCAGCAGCTCGGCTTCGACGGCTTCACCAGCCTGCAGCAGGTGTTTCGCGAGCGGCTGCGCGAGCGCAACTCGTCCTATGACGAACGGTTGCAGGCGTTGCGCGTCAAGGCCGAGGGCGGCGCCGGTCATCGTGCCATCTTCGACGGATTCGTCGCCGCCGCCAGCACCTCGCTCAACGACATTTCGCGCACGCTGGACGATGCCCATCTGGAAGACGCGATTTCGCTGCTGGCAAAGGCGCAGACCATCTATGTCTTAGCCAAGCGACGCTCCTACCCGGTGGCGTCCTACATCGCCTATGCGCTGGGCAAGCTGAAGATCCGCAACCAGCTGATCGAATCGGCCGCCGGGCTGAATGCCGAGATGGTCAGCTTCGCCACGCCGGCGGATGCCGTCATTGCCATCAGCTTCTCACCCTATGCGCCGGCGACCATCGAGGAAGCACGCACCATTTCGGAACAGGGTGTGCCGATCGTTGCCATCACCGACAGCTCGTTTTCGCCGCTTGCCCAGTTCGCCAAAGTCTGGTTCGAGGTTGCAGAGGCTGACTTCGCCGGCTTCCGTTCGTTGTCGGCCACGATGGCGCTGGCCATGGCGCTGACGGTCGGCGTCGGCGAAAAGCGACGCGACGCGACCCGCAAGCGCAAAGCCTGAGCCTGCACTCCAAAAGCCAATTTTAGACCGGGGAATGCTCATTCCATATTGACTATGGATTGGAATTATTATTTCATATTGCCGGCACCACGCTGCCGCTCGCGCGTGTTACCCAAACAATGTTGTTCCTGACAACAAGACTGACGGGAGGTTCCAATGAGCGAAGCCGTGGACGCGAAACAGGCGCCGCTCGACGTCATCACTATCGGTCGCGCCTCCGTCGACCTTTATGGCCAGCAGATCGGCTCGCGGCTGGAGGACATCACGTCTTTCGCCAAGTCGGTCGGCGGCTGCCCGGCCAACATTTCGGTCGGCACGGCGAGGCTCGGCCTGCGCTCGGCGCTGCTCACGCGCGTCGGCGACGAGCAGATGGGCCGCTTCATCCGCGAGCAGTTGAAGCGCGAAGGCGTCAACACCGACGGATTGAAGACCGACAAGGAACGGCTGACTGCGCTGGTGCTGCTCTCGGTCGAGAGCGAAGGCGTTTCGCCGATGATCTTCTATCGCAGCGACTGCGCCGACATGGCGCTGGCGCCGGAGGACATCGACGAGGCGTTCATCACCTCGGCGCGCTCGATCGTCGTCACCGGAACGCATTTTTCCAGACCCAACAGCGATGCCGCCCAACGCAAGGCGATCCGCATCATGAAAGCCAAGGGCGGCAAGGTTGTTTTCGACATCGACTATCGGCCTAATCTGTGGGGTCTCGCCGGCCATGCCGAGGGCTTCGAGCGCTATGTCAAATCGGACCGGGTCTCATCCCAGTTGAAGACCGTGCTGCCTGATTGCGATCTCATCGTCGGCACCGAGGAAGAGATCATGATCGCGTCGGGCGCCGACGACTGCCTGAGCGCGCTGAAGACGATCCGTTCGCTGTCCGCGGCCACCATCGTCTTGAAGCGCGGCGCCATGGGCTGCATCGTCTATGACGGACCGATCAGCGACGATCTCGAGGACGGCGTCGTCGGCAAAGGTTTCCCTATCGAGATCTACAATGTGTTGGGCGCCGGCGACGCCTTCATGTCCGGCTTCCTGCGCGGCTGGCTGGGCGGCGAAGCCCATGCGACGGCGGCGACCTGGGCCAATGCCTGCGGCGCCTTCGCGGTGTCGCGGCTGCTATGCGCGCCGGAGTATCCGACCTTCGAGGAGCTGCAGTTCTTCCTCAAGAACGGCAGCAAGCATCTCGCCTTGCGCAAGGACGACGCGATCAATCATATCCATTGGGCGACGACGCGTCGGCGCGACATTCCCTCGATGATGGCGCTCGCCTGCGATCATCGCATCCAGCTCGAGGACGTGGCCGCGAAGACCGGTGCCGATCCGGCGCGCATCCGCGATTTCAAGGTGCTGGCGGTCAAGGCGGCGGCAAGGGTCGCCGCCGGCCGCGACGGCTATGGCATGCTGATCGACGAGAAACATGGCCGCGAGGCGATGTTCGAATTCGCCAGGCATCCCTTCGCCTGGCTTGGACGGCCGGTCGAACTGCCGGGCTCGCGGCCACTGCGCTTCGAATTCTCGCAGGATATCGGCTCGCAGCTCACCGAATGGCCTGTCGATCACTGCATCAAATGCCTGTGCTTCTACCACCCCGACGATCCGGCGGCGCTCAAGGAAGAACAGCAGCAGAAGCTGCGCGCGCTGTTCGAGGCCGCGCGCAAAGTCGGCCGGGAACTGCTCATCGAGATCATCGCCGGCAAGCACGGCAAGCTCGACGACACGACCATTCCGCGGGCGCTGGAGGAACTCTATGCGCTCGGCATCAAGCCCGACTGGTGGAAGCTCGAGCCGCAGGCGTCGAGCGGCGCCTGGGCCAAGATTGAGGCAGTGATCCTGAAGCACGATCCCTGGTGCCGGGGCATCGTGCTGCTTGGCCTGGAAGCGCCGCAGGACGAGCTGGAGGCCGCCTTCGCCGCCACCGCCAAGGCACCGATCGTCAAGGGTTTTGCCGTCGGCCGCACCATCTTCGTCCACGCGGCCGAAGAGTGGCTGGCCGGAAGGATGTCGGATGACGAGGCTGTCGCCGACATGGCCTCGCGCTTCGAACAGTTGACCGAAGCGTGGCTTGCCGCGCGCGGCCGTAAAGCAGCATAAAGGCGCGGCAGAGGACTGCGGAGGAAACCACCATGAGCAAGACAATCCGCCTGACGATGGCGCAGGCGCTGACCCGCTTCCTGTCCCGCCAGATGACCGAGATCGACGGCAAGGCAGTGCCGATCTTCGGCGGAGTCTGGGCGATCTTCGGCCATGGCAATGTCGCCGGCGTCGGTGAGGCACTCTACCAGGTGCGCGACGAACTGCCGACTTTCCGCGCCCACAATGAACAGGCGATGGCGCATGCGGCGATCGCTTATGCCAAGGCCAATTTCCGCCGCCGCTTCATGGCGGCGACCTCGTCGATCGGCCCCGGGGCGCTCAACATGGTGACGGCGGCAGCACTTGCGCATGTCAACCGGCTGCCTGTGCTGTTTTTGCCCGGCGACGTCTTCGCCAACCGCATCCCCGACCCGGTGCTGCAGCAGGCCGAGGATTTTTCCGACGGCACGGCGACGGTCAATGACTGCTTCCGTCCGGTGTCACGCTATTTCGACCGCATCACCCGGCCCGAGCAGATCATCCCGGCGCTCAGCCGTGCGATGCAGGTGCTGACCGATCCGGCCGATTGCGGCCCGGTGACGCTGTCGCTTTGCCAGGACGTGCAGGCCGAGGCCTATGACTATCCCGAGAGCTTCTTCGCCGAACGTGTCTGGCACCAGCGCCGGCCGCGCTCGGACCGCCACGAGCTTGCGGCGGCAGTCGTGGCGCTCAAGGGTGCGAAGAAGCCGCTGGTGATCGCCGGCGGCGGCGTTCTCTATTCGCAGGCCTCCGATGAGCTGGCGAAGTTCGTCGAGAGCGCCGGCATTCCAGTCTGCGAGACGCAAGGCGGCAAATCCTCGCTGCCGGACGATCACCCGCTCAACATGGCGGCGGTCGGCGTCACCGGCACCTCGGCCGCCAACCGGCTGGCGGAAGAGGCCGATGTCGTGCTCGCCATCGGCACGCGGCTGCAGGATTTCACCACCGGCTCGTGGGCGCTGTTCAAGAATTCCGGCAAGACCATCATCGGCTTGAACGTGCAGCCTTTCGATGCCGGCAAGCACCGGGCACTGCCCCTGGTCGCCGACGCGGCCGAGGGACTGGCCGAGCTCGGTGCCGCGCTGAAGGGCTGGAAGGCGCCTGCCGCCTGGACCGACAATGCGGCCACCGGCAAGAAGGCCTGGCAGGCTGACGCGGCCAAGGTGACGGCCTCGACCAATGCCGCCTTCCCCTCCGATGCGCAGGTGATCGGCGCCGTGCAGCGCGCCATGGGCTCCGGTGTGACGCTGCTGCACGCCGCCGGCGGACTGCCCGGCGAATTGCACAAATTGTGGCAGGCCGGTGCGCCGGGCTCCTACCACGCTGAATACGGCTTCTCGACCATGGGCTACGAGATTGCCGGCGGGCTCGGCACCAAGATGGCGAAACCCGGCGAAGAGGTCGTCGTCATGATCGGCGACGGCTCCTATCTGATGCTGAATTCCGAGATCGCCACTTCGGTCATGCTCGGCCTGAAGCTGACCATCGTGCTGCTCGACAACCGTGGCTATGGCTGCATCAACCGGCTGCAGATGGCGACCGGCGGCGCAAACTTCAACAATCTCCTGAAGGACTCGCGCCACGAGATCCTGCCCGATATCGACTTTGCCGCCCATGCGGCAAGCATGGGCGCGATCGCCGAGAAAGTGCCGTCGATCGCCGGGCTGGAAAACGCACTGCAGAAGGCCAAGACAAACGACCGCACCACCGTGCTGGTCATCGACACCGATCCCCTGGTCTCCACCGACGCCGGTGGCCATTGGTGGGATGTGGCGGTGCCGGAAGTGTCAGCACGGCCCCAGGTCAACGCGGCGCGCAAATCCTATGACGAGAAGCGGCAGATGCAGACCATCGGCGATTGATGCTAGCTCCCTTCTCCCTGTCCCTATACGGGGAGAAGGTGCCGGCAGGCGGATGAGGGGCGGCGCCGGCGGCCAAACAATGAACTGTTCTAATCTGGAGTGACGACTTGAAAGCCAAACTGGGCATGTCCCCCATTGCGTGGTGGAACGATGATCTTGCCGAACTCAGCGATGACGTGTCGCTGGAGGAATGTCTGCGCCAGTCGCGTTCGGCTGGTTTCACCGGCATGGAAATGGGCCGGCGCTTTCCCAACGATCCCGCTGTCATGCTGCCGATCCTCAAGGCGGCCGACGTGACGCTGTGTGGCGGCTGGTTTTCGGGCACGCTGGTCGATGGGGAGATGAGCAAGAACAAGGATCGCATCCAGCCGATGATCGACCTGTTCAAGGCGGTCAATGCGCCTTGCATCGTCTATGGCGAGGTCGGCCGCTCGATCCAGGGTGATCGCTCCAAGCCGCTCGCCACCAAGCCGAAACTTTCTAGCGATGAGATGAAAGCCTATGCAAGGCGCCTGACCGAGTTCGGCGAATGGTGCGCCGAACAAGGCATGCCGCTGTCCTATCACCATCACATGGCGGCGGTGGTCGAGACCGAGCCGGAGCTCGATGCCTTCATGCGCCATTCCGGCGAAGGCATTCCGCTGCTGCTCGACGCCGGACACCTGGCCTTTGCCGGCGGCGACGTGCTGCGCGCCATCGACAACCACCACAAGCGCATCAGCCATGTCCATGTGAAGGATGTGCGCATGGGCGTGATTGACGGGCTCGACCGCACCAAGCAGTCCTTCCTCGATGCCGTGGCGCTCGGCGCCTTCACCGTGCCAGGCGACGGCTCGCTGGATTTCGGCGCCATCGTGCAGCGCTTTGCCGACCATGGCTATGAAGGCTGGTTCGTGGTCGAGGCCGAGCAGGATCCGAAGAAGAACCCGCCGCTCAAGATGGCGCAGGTCGGCCACAAGGAGTTGATGCGGGTGATGACGGCTGCCGGCTACACGGTGGAAACCCGGAGGGTTTCCGAATGCCTGACGCGATGGGTTCACGGCGAAGCAGGTTGCTGTAGATTGGCGCGATGAAAGATTACGAGCACCCCTTCTTCCGCCCGCTATGGCGGCGTGTCGCCGTTGTCGCGGTCTGCGTCATCTGGTCGATCATCGAATTCGCCACCGGCACGCCGTTCTGGGGCGTCATCGCGCTCGGCTTTGCCGGTTATGCCGTCTGGCAGTTTTTTTATCTCTACAAGCCGGCCGAGGAGGCTAAGCCTCCGGCCGAGCCCAAGGAATGAAACGGTCGATGGCGCGGAAACACCTGTGGATAGGACACTTGATACCCGGCAAATCGCATACGTCGGCGATTGGCCGGAACGCTTCTCGCTTCGTCATCCTAGGGCGGAGCAAGGAGCACAGCGACGCAGCGCAGACCCTAGGATCCATGCCGTGAGTTTGAAGCTGGTGTGACGGTGCAGAACTCCGCTCCGCTTCGCCCTTCGGCCGAGGTCACGGAATGGATCCTAGGGTCTCCGCGACGGAGCTTCGCTCCTGCTTCGCCCTAGGATGACGAAGTTGAGAGGGCTTCGGCCAATCTCCGAAGTTTGTTCATCGAGCCTGAACCTTGGCCGCAAGCAGGCCTGAAAATCGAAGTGTAGGGAGAAAAAAATGTCGAAGCTGCTGGTGAAGGCCGACAAGGGCCATGGCCGCGTTGCCCATGTGACGCCGAAAAGCGCCGGCTGGACCTATGTCGGTTTCGACCTGCATCGGCTGCAACCCGGCGAGAGCGCCTCAGGCAAGACGGACGATCGCGAAATCTGCATGGTGTTCGTCACCGGCAAGGGCACCGCGAAAGCCGGCGGCAAGGATCTCGGCCTGCTCGGCGAGCGCATGTCGCCCTTCGAAGGCAAGCCGTGGTCGGTCTATGTTCCCCAGGGATCGGACTGGTCGGTGACGGCCGATACCGAGCTCGAACTCGCGGTCTGCTCGGCACCGGGCTTAAGCGGCGGACTGCCGGTCCGTGTGATCAGACCCGACGATCTTGGCCAGGAGGTGCGCGGCAAGGGCACCAACACGCGCTATGTCACCAACATCCTGCCGGAAGGCAAGCCTGCGGATTCCTTGCTGGTGGTCGAGGTCATCACGCCCGGCGGCCACACGTCGAGCTATCCGCCGCACAAGCACGACCAGGACAATCTGCCAGCCGAGTCCTATCTCGAGGAAACCTATTACCATCGCCTCAACCCGCCGCAGGGCTTTGCCTTCCAGCGCGTCTATACCGACGCCGACAAGGATGGCCATCGCGCGCTCGACGAAGCGATGGCGATCGAGGATGGCGATGTGGTGCTGGTGCCCAGGGGTTATCACCCCTGCGCTGCCTGCCATGGCTACGACCTCTATTATCTCAACGTCATGGCCGGGCCGAAGCGGACGTGGAAATTCCACAATGCACCCGAGCACGAATGGTTGATGAAGGCCTGACCGGTTCGAGATTCCGGCCGAACTTATTGGTCCAGCTGGGAAAAATCGTCGGCTAAGGACTTCTCGGGTCGATTTGCCTTCGAAAACCCTTCAAAGCTTCGTCAATCCGTCATGGAAATCACCTATGGCAGCGGGGCTAATGCATGTCGCCCAAAAGTGTGCAGCGGTTTTGGGGCGACGACATGCACCAAATGAAGACTTAAAGCGCGCATCGCGGCGCGCTTTAACGAGGACTTCCCATGCGTTATGCCATCTACTTCACCCCCCGGCAGGACGAACCGCTGGCGCGGATCGCCGCCAATTGGCTGGGCCGCGATCCGTTCGGCGCCGCGACCAGGCCGGTTGAGGCCGTGGCCGATCTGGCGGCGGCGGAAGTGGCCTTCCACACCGCTTCGGCACGCCGCTATGGTTTTCATGCGACGCTGAAAGCCCCCTTCCGCCTGGCTGCCAACGAGACCGAGACCTCGCTGCGCGCGGGGCTCGACCATTTTGCCGAAGCGACCCCGGTGGTGACGATCCCGCGTCTCGTCGTCAGCCAGATCGACAGCTTCTTCGCGCTGGTGCCGGAGGGGCCGCTGCCTTCGCTCAACCGTTTCGCCGACGATGTGGTGCGCGATTTCGACCGGTTTCGCGCGCCGCTGACCGAGGCCGAGATCGAACTGCGCAGCCCGGATTCGCTGAAGCCGGCCGAGTTCCGCAATCTCTGCCAGTGGGGCTACCCCTATGTCTTCGAGACTTTTCGTTTCCACATGACGCTGTCCGGCCGGGCCGGGCCACAGGAAAGCCCTCGTCTGCGCGCAGCAATCGACAGCCTGTTCGCGGAGGTGCTGCGGCAACCGGTGCTGGTCGACGCGCTGACGCTGTTTGTCGAACCCGAACCCGGTGCGCCGTTCATGGTGCTTTCCCAGCACGCGCTGGGACGTCGCCCGGCCAGAAAAATCGCCTGAATAACTCCAGCCGGAATAGCTCCGACCAGGAATAACCAAGGACTGCCTGAAATGACCGCCGAGACCGTTCTTTCCAACGCCCGCATCGTGCTTGCCGACGAAATCGTCAAGGGTTCACTGGTGCTGCGTGACGGCTTTATCGCCGGCATCGATGCAGGTTCTGGCCGGACCGGCGAGGATATGGGCGGCGACTATGTCATTCCCGGGCTGGTCGAACTGCACACCGACCATCTCGAGGGCCACTACGCACCACGGCCGAAGGTACGCTGGAACCCGATCGCCGCCGTGCTTGCCCATGACGCGCAGGTGGCGACCGCCGGTATCACCACCGTGCTCGACGCCTTGCGCGTCGGCATGGACGAGGACGCCGACCTGACATCGGACGATATCCGCAAGCTGGCCGACGCGATCGAGGACAGCGTCGCACAGGACCGGTTGCGAGCCGACCATTTCCTGCATCTGCGCTGCGAGGTTTCGGCGCCGGACTGCCTGCAGGCCTTCGCCAATTTCGATGAGGACGACCGGGTCAAACTGGCCTCGCTGATGGACCATGCGCCGGGCCAACGCCAGTTCGTCAATCTCGAAACCTATGCCTACTACTACCAGCGCAAGCTGAAATTGACCGACCGTGACTTCAAGCTGTTCTGCGAGAAGCGGATGGGTGAATCGGCGCGCAATTCAGCGCCGAACCGGGCGGTGATCGCCGCCGCCTGCCATGAGCGCGGTATCGTGCTCGCCAGCCATGACGACGCCACATCAGGCCACGTCGACGAGGCGATCGAGCAAGGCGTGCGGGTCGCCGAGTTTCCGACCACCGAAGAAGCGGCGCGCGCTTCGAAAGCCGCGGGCTTGGGCGTGCTGATGGGCGCGCCCAACGTCATGCGCGGCGCCTCGCATTCGGGCAATGTCTCGGCACGCACGCTGGCCAGCGACGGCCTGCTCGACATCCTGTCTTCAGACTATATTCCCTTCAGCCTGATCCAGTCCGCCTTCTTCCTCGGTGATATGGTCGAAGGCATTTCGCTGCCGCAAGCGGTCGCCATGGTGTCGAAGAACCCGGCCGATGCGGTTGGCCTCAAAGATCGCGGCATCATCGAGCAGGGCCGCAGGGCGGATCTGGTGCGCGTGCGCGTCGACGACCATGTTCCGGTGGTGCGCACCGTCTGGCGGCAGGGGCGCCGGGTTGCATGATGGTGTCAGCCTTGATCGAGCGTGAATTGTCCGCTGAAGCGTTTCCGATCCGCCATGGTGTCTTTGTCGCCGTCGTCGGCCCAAGCGGTGCCGGCAAGGACACGGTGATCGGCTATGCCCGCGCGCTCTTTGCCGACGAGAGCCGGCTGGAGTTCATCCGCCGCGTCATCACCCGGCCGAGTGATGCGGCAAGCGAGGATCACGACACGCTGGCCGACGCCGCCTTTGTCGAGGCCGAGGCCGACGGCGCCTTCGCCATTTCGTGGGAGGCGCATGGCCTGCGCTATGGTCTGCCGGCCGATGTCGACTGGTCGGTCGCCAACGGCCATGTTGCCGTCGCCAATGTGTCGCGCGCCATCATTCCGATGCTGCGCGAGCGCTATGCCAATCTGGCCATTGTCGAGATCACCGCTTCGCCCGACGTGCTGGCCGAGCGGCTGGCGATGCGCGGCCGCGAGTCGCGCGGCGAAGTGCTGGCACGCCTGGCGCGCAGCGCCAATGTGACGCTGACCGGCGCTGGCGTGACCTCGATCGACAATAGCGGTCCGCGTGAGGTGGCCGGCGAGCGCTTCGCCGAGATTCTGCGCAAGGCGATGGCCTTCTCCGACATGTCGGGCCTGATCTAGAGCCTGCAGCTTCAATTTCGACGCATGACGATGTCGCGGCCGCCGCCGCTCCCGGCGGTTCGCCGCCGCTCGCCTGCGGCCAAGCAACATGTTCGCCTGCACCTGACCCCGCTGTCACATCCTTGTAACAGACATTTCGGATGGTGAGCTCTGTTGTAATCACTACAGACACGCAAACGGACCGACCGCCATGACGGATGATGCTTCGGAAGACCGTAAGATCACGGTCGATGCGCGGGTTCAAGCCACGCTCGAAAGCCTGCCGCCCGCCGAACAGCGCATGGCGCGATTCTTCGTCGACCAGAAGCAGGCCGTTCTCCTGGGCTCGGCGGCCGAGATCGCCCAACTGGCCGGCACCAGCGACGCGACCGTGGTCCGGACAGCGCGTTCGCTCGGTTTTGAAAGCCTCTCGGCGCTTCGCCAGATGCTGCTGTCGGACCTGACCGGCACGCCGTCCCCCGGCAAGCGGCTGGCGCGCACCTTGCAGGAGACCGGCGACGATGGTGCTGGCGCGTTGCGGCACGTGATCGACCTCCATGAGAGCGTGCTCGATGTGCTCAAGTGTCCGGAGATGGCGGCAGCATTCGAGCGCAGTGTCGACATCCTGGCGCGGGCCAATCGCCGCCATGTCTTCGGCATCGGCCCCTCGGGCGCCATGGCCGACTATGCCAGCCTGCAGTTCAACCGGATCGGGCTGCCGACCAGCGCGCTGTCGGTATCGGGAATTGCGCTCGCCGACCGCTTGCTGTGGCTCGGCAAGGGCGATGCCGTGCTGATGATGGCCTATGCGCCGCTCTATCGCGAGGTCGAGATCGTCCTCGAACAGGCCATGCGGCTCGACGTCCCGGTCGTGCTGATCAGCGACAATCTGGCTCCGCTGGTGTCTGGCAAGGTGGCGGAAACGCTGCCGATCCCGCGCGGCAAGGCCGATCACCTGGCCATGCATGGCGGCACGATCGTGCTCATCGAGGCAATGATCATCGGGCTGGCGAAACGGGACAGCGAAACCGCCTTTGATGCCCTTGAACGGTTGAGCACGCTGCGCGGCTCAATTGACAAGGCATGGATCAAACGAGGTGTTCGCAAGAATAAATCCAACAGTTCCCCAAAATGACATAAAACATTCAAAATATATGAGCATGGTATAATGGGCATTACTTTGCCCGTGGCAAACTACCGGAGAAAACATGAAAACCCGCACGACATTATGCTTCGCAATTGGCTTGAGCACGCTCGCCCTGGCGATGCCCGCTTCGGCGTCCGACCTGGTGCTTTACGACGCGCTCGATTTCGCCGGTCCTGTGGCAAAGGCCTTCCAGGCCAAGACCGGGCTTACCGTAGACGTCGTCGAGCCCGGCAGCACCGGCGAAACGCTGGGCAAGATCGCTGCTGAAGGCAACAATCCGCAATTCGACATCGTATGGGTCGATGGCTCCGCCGTGATGGAGCGCATGGCCGCCGACCACGTGCTGCAGGCCATTCCCGCCGCCGCCTACGACAAGGTGGCCTTCACGGATCTCGGCAAGTCGCTGATCCCGCAGAGCCACGCCTTCCTGCCGACCGGCACCAGCACGACGGCCATAGAGGTCAACACCAAGAAGGTGCCCGCCGACAAGATGCCCAAGTCCTGGGCCGATCTTCAGTCGTTTGCCGGCAGCGTCGCGGCCAAGGATCCCAATCTCTCCGGCCCGGCCTATCAGTGGCTGGCCGGCTTCTTCCAGACCAATGGCGTCGACGCCGGCAAGGCCCTGCTGACCAAAACCCTGACCAACAAAACGTTCGCCGGCCTGTCGAGCGGCGGCAAGGTGGACAAGGCCATCCTTACCGGAGACGCCTCGATCGGCATCAATCAGGACAGTTCGATCTTTTCCAAGATTGCGGCGGGCGAGCCCGTCGTCGCTGTCTACCCGAGCGAAGGTTCGGTATCCCTGCCGCAGGGGCTCGGCATCAGCGCCAAGACCCAGCATATGGACGCGGTGCGGAAGTTCATCGATTTCGTCACCAGCGCCGAAGGCCAGGCCGTCATGCTGAATGGCGACGACACCGACTTCTTCTACATTCCGATCATCAAAGGCATCAATGCCAAGCCCGGTCGCGAAACCAACATCACCTATACGCATCTCGACGATGCCGCAGCCTCCGCCCACGAGAAGGAATGGAAGCAGTGGTACAAGGAAACTTTCGTCCAGTGACCCGGACGTTCCAGCAATGACATTCATGCTGCATACCGACGCCGCGGCTTGTGCCCGCGGCGTCGGCGCCGGAAGACTGCCGCGAGGCGGACGGGCGGCGCTCGTTCGCTGCGGCGGACCCTTTGCCATCTACGCCGTGTTTGCCTTGCTGATCGGATTGCCGCTTGCCCTGGTGCTGGTCCAGGCAATCATGCCGGGCCTGTTTGCCGCGCAAGACGGCAGCAACGCTTTAAGCTTCGAGCCCTTGGCCCATGTCTTCAACTCGCCCCACGTCGCCAGATCGGTCCTTCATTCGCTTGAACTCGGCATGCTTGTTGCCTGCACAACAACGGCCTTGGGCGGCGTCTTCGCGGTCCTGGTCCAACGCTGCGACATCCCGCTGCGGACAGCGATTTCAACGGTGCCGTGGCTGGTTTTCCTGACGCCGTCGTATCTGAAGGCGCTCGCCTGGGTACTGCTGATGTCGCCCGGCGGCTACCTGGCGCAGTTTGGCTTGCTGCCTCCCTGGCTGGGCACGTCGTTTTTCGGTCTGACCGGCCTGGTGTTCGTTCACACGCTCAGCCTATTTCCGCTGGCGGTCTTCATCATCGGCAACGCGCTCGCCGGGCTGGGCAGCGAACTGGAGGATGCCGCGCGGCTCTCCGGCGCCTCGCCGCTCAGGATCTGGCTGCGCATCAACGGCCCCTTGCTGGCGCCTGCCATTGCCTTGAGTTTCATCGCCACCTTCGCCGAGGTGCTGTCCGATTTCGGCCTTGCCTCGACCATCGCCAGAATGTCCGACTTCGGTGTCCTAACCTATGGCATTTACGCGGCGGCCAGCGAATATCCCGTCGACTTTCCCGCCGCCGGCGCCCAGGCTCTCGTCCTGCTTGGCCTTGTCCTGCTCGTCGTGGTGGCGGACCGGCTGCTGCGTCGCCGTGCCGATCCACGACTGATTTCGGGCCGCTCCAGGCCGGCGCGCCTGTACAATCTCGGCAAATGGCAGGCGCTCGCCATGGCGGCAGCCCTTGCCATCGCCTTCCTGGCGCTCGTCTTGCCGCTCGCCGCGATCGCCGCGCGCGCCCTGACGCAAACGCTGGGCAATGGGCTCATCTGGAGCAATTTCACCTCGGCCAATATGGTGGCGGCGCTTAGCCTGAACACCGAGGCCAATGACGGCCTGCTGCGCAGCCTCTTCTATGCCGGGCTGACGGCGGTTATCGCCAGCGCGCTTGCCCTGCTCTTGTCGGCGCAGCTCGATCGAGCGAGCCCAGTCCTGCGCACCGCCGTCGTTGGCCTGTCGCTAGGCTCGGTGGCAATACCGGGCATCGTGCTAGGCTTCGGCTATATCCTTGTCTGGAACCGCCTGCCGGGTTTCCGCGACTGGCCGTTTCCCCATTATGGCGATGGCTCGCTGCTGGTCATGGGATATGTCGCGGCAGCGCTTCCCTACTGTCTGGTGGTGATCCTTGCAGCCATCGGCCAGCTGGCGCCGAGCCTGACGGACGCGGCGCGCCTGCACGGTGTCGGGACAATCCGGCGATTGCTGGCGATCACCTTGCCGCTTGTCCTGCTCAGCGTGGTGACGGCCTTCCTGTTGACGTTTATCCGCACCGTGTTCGAACTGCCTATCTCGCAGATGCTCATTCCCCAAAGCGGCCCGCCGGCGCCGACGCTCATCCTGAGGCTGTTCAGCCACGACCGCGACGGCCTGGCATCTGCGATCGCGCTGGTGGCCATGACGGCCGCGGGCATCGGAGCGGCGTTGGTCTGGTTTCCGCTTCAGCGGCTCGTCAAACCGCGTCGAAGTGCCGGCCATCTTGATGTGGGCAGCAATCAGATTGCGAGAGCAGGAAACTTGTCATGACCGCTTCCCTGCATTGCGCCGGCATTTGCAAGTCGCTCGGCGGGCGCGCCGTCCTGACCAACCTCGATCTCAAGATCGACGCGGGCGAAGTGGTGTCCCTTCTCGGCGCCAGCGGGTCCGGCAAGACCACGCTGCTGCGCATCATTGCCGGACTGGTCCAGCCCGAAAGCGGGCTGATCACACTGGACGGGCGTGTGGTGTGGAGCAAGAGCTCGGTCATTCCTGCTGAAAAGCGACGGATCGGCATGGTCTTCCAGGACTATGCATTGTGGCCGCACATGACGGTCGCCAACAATCTGACTTTCGGGCTCAAGGCACAGCGGCTCTCGGATCACGAAATCACCCAGCGGCTCGCGCATGCCCTCGACGTCACTCGTCTCGCCCCGTTCCGGGATCGCTATCCCACCGAATTGTCCGGCGGCCAGCAACAGCGCGTCGCCATAGCGCGCTGCCTTGCGGCGCGTCCGGCGCTGATGCTGTTCGATGAGCCGCTGAGCAATCTCGACGCGGCCCTGCGCGAGGACATGCGCATCGAAATGATGGAACTGGTGCGCCGCGAGGCCATCACCGTCGTCTATGTCACGCACGACCAGGCGGAGGCGATGGCCGTCTCCGACCGCATTGCCATCATGCGGGCGGGCGAGATCGTTCAGTTCGACACGCCACGCACGATCTACGAAGCACCGGCCGATTCCTTCGTCGCCAGCTTCATCGGCGGCTTTTCGATCGTCCGCGGGCAGGTCCGAGACGAGCTCTTCAAGATCGCCGACAGCGATGCCGAAACGGTGCGCACGCCAGGCGCTCGTTCCGGTGCCGGCATGCTGGTCATTCGTCCCGAGGACGCGCGCCCGGCCGACGCCTATCCCGACAATCGGCTGCAGGGCAGGGTTCTGTCGAGTGCCTTCCAGGGCCGATGCTGGCGGCTGGCGGTCGACCTTGGCCCGCAGCGCGTGCGGCTCGACTGGCCCGAAGCGCCGCCGGTTGGCGCCTCACTTGCATTTTCGCTGCCACCGGAGCGCTGTGTGGTGCTGACCGCATAAGTGATTCCAGACCACGATCCCGGGAACCCCTTTGGCATATGGGGCCAACAAGCCAGTACAGGACGCCTTCATGCAGACACTGACACCCATCCTCTCGACAGTCACGGCGGCATTTCTTGCCTCGCTGGTCGAGGTCGTCGAAGCCTTCACCATTGTGCTTGCGGTCGGCGTGACGCGCAGCTGGCGCCCGGCCCTGACGGGCGCCGCCCTGGCGCTGGCGGTGCTGGCGGCGCTGGTGCTGGCATTCGGCCCGTTGCTGGCGCTGGTACCCATCACCACGCTGCAGTTCGTCGTGGGCGTGCTGCTGATCCTGTTTGGCATGCGCTGGCTGCGAAAGGCCATTTTGCGCAGCGTCGGCGTCATCGCCCTGCATGACGAGGACGCAGCCTTCGCCAAGGAAACCGCCGCCTTGCACCAGCAGGCCGACGATCGCCGCGCCGACTACCTCGCCGGGCTGGCGTCGTTCAAGGCGGTGCTGCTCGAGGGTGTCGAGGTGGTGTTCATCGTCATTGCCGTCGGTGCCGCCCACGGGCAGACGCTGTATGCCAGCCTGGGCGCACTGGCGGCGTTCGTCCTGGTGATGCTTGTCGGCCTGGCTGTCCACCGGCCGCTGGCGCGCGTGCCGGAGAATGCGCTCAAATTCGTCGTCGGGCTGATGCTGACCAGCTTCGGCATCTTCTGGACCGGCGAAGGCATCGGTGCCGACTGGCCGGGTGCCGATCTCGCTCTGCTCGCCATCTTCGCCATCGTCGCGCTGGCGTCTTTTGCCATGGTGCGCTGGCTGCGCAGCACCTACCCCGTATCAGTTGGAGGGCTCGCCCGATGAACGGCATTCGTCTTGTTGCCAGGGAGTTCTTCGGCATGTTCGTCGATGACGGCAATCTGGCGCTGCTGGCGCTGATGCTGGTGGCCGCCGTCGTGGCGGCGGTAAAGCTGCTCGCACTGCCGCCACTGCTCGGCGGCGCGCTTCTGCTGGTCGGCTGCCTCGCCATCCTGCTGCAAAGCGTTCGCCGCGCGGCACGCGCGATCAAGCGGTAGCTTTTACGACCACCATCGGCCGGCGTCGGATCCGTTGACGCCGGATGTAAAACCGAAAATTATGGTACCGGTATCAAGGTGGTAGAACTTCCTGCCTGGACGATCGTAGACAGGCGAATAACATTATAATAGCATACCATTATAACTCGGAGAGGAACGGCTGAATCCCGGGTTTGCAAGGGATGGCAGCGGGCGAGACCGATCTGTTTCAAATCCTTGGGCGGCCAGCGCGCCCCGCCCGAACGATATCGATGCGAGGCGCCCAAAAAATGCATGGGAGGAAAACATGCGGACTTTCCTGGGAAGGGCCGGCGCCTTGCTGGCTGGCATCGTGCTGGCGCTGTCGGCGCTCAAGCCGTCGATCGCTTCGGCGCAGTCGGTCGAGGATATCATCGCGCGCGGCAAGTTGGTCATCGCCATCGACACAACGACGCCGCCCTACGGCTTTCTCGACGCCAATCTGAAGCCAACCGGCTTCGACATCGAGGTCGCCAACAAGATGGGTGAGGCACTTGGCGTTCCGGTCGAGTTCGTCACCGTCACTTCGCCCGGCCGCATTCCGGCGCTGCTGACCAAGCAGGCCTGATCGGCCTCATCGTGGCGGCGATCCGGGTGGCGCCGGCGCGACCGCTGCGCTGGCTGGCCGCCGGCTACATCCAGTTCTTCATGGGCACGCCGATCCTGATCCAGCTGTTCATGGCCCTATTACGGTTCTTCGTTCCTCGGTTATCGGCCCGACCCGTGGGTGGCTGCGGCCGTGACCTTCTCGCTCAATGGCGGCGCTTTCTTCGGCGAGATCTTTCGCGGCGCCATCGAGGCCATCCCCAAGGGGCAGTGGGAAGCAGCGACAGCGCTCGGCTTCCGCTTTGTCAGGATATTGCGCCTGGTGATCATTCCCCAGGCGGTGCGGCTGATGCTGCCGCCGACGGTCGGCTTCATGGTGCAGATCGTCAAGACGACGTCGATCGCCTCGCTGATCGGGCTGACCGAGCTTGCGCGGGCGGCCACACAGGTCAACACGGTGACCTTCCAGCCGGTGATGGTGTTCGGCACGGTGTCGATCATCTACTTCGCGTTGTGCTGGCCGCTGTCGCTCTATGCCGGCTATCTGGAACGTCGTTTCGCTACCGGAATGACACCCAAGATCGAGAACCCGCTGGTGATGTCGGCGGTCTGATCTTCAGCCCTTGAACGCCGGCAAGGTCAGGCCCTTGACGCCGACGTCGAGCGCGAACAATCCGCCTGGATTGTTCTGGCCGATGAAGTGGATGTTGGGACGCTTGAGCACGGCGGAGGTGACATAGAGGATGTCGAGATCCTTGCCGCCGAATTCGCAGCAGGTCGGCAGATCGGTCGGCAGCAGCACCGTCTGCATCAGCTTGCCATGAGGATCGTAGCGGCAGATCTTGCTGGTCACCGGGATGGTCACCCAGTAGCAGCCCTCGGCGTCGACCGTGGCGCCATCGGCGACGCCGCCGGTCACCGTCATGTCGATGAAGGTGCGGCGGTTCTCGATGTCGCCGGTGGCAGGGTCGAAATCATAGGCCCACACCGCGCCGGCATGACTGTCGGAGAAATACATGGTCTTCGAATCCGGGCTCCAGGCGAGCCCGTTGGAGCAGCCGATGCCGTCGATCATCTTGTGGACGGAGAGATCGGGATCGAGCCGGTAGAGCGCGCCGACGAATTCGATCGGCTGGCCCGGCACCTCGAACATCGAACCCGACCAGAAACGGCCCTGGCGGTCCGGCTTGCCGTCGTTGAAGCGCGTTTCCGGCATATGCGATTCCGGGTCGACGATCGCCTCGAATTTGCCGGTCGCCGGGTCGAAGAAATGGAAGCCGTTGGTCATCGTCAGCACCAGGCCGCCCTTTTCGCGCAGGCCGAGGCAGCCGAGATATTCCGGCGTCTCGAAGACCTCATCCTTGCCGGTCGCGGGATCGTAGCGGTGGATCAGCTTCTTCCAGATGTCGATCCACCACAGTACGCCCGCCTTGGGGTCCCAGAGCGTGCCCTCGCCGAGTTCGGCCCTGGCGTCGACGACACAAGAAATTTCGACCATGGTCAGCCCTCTTTTCTGCGCAGTCTGCCGCCAAGCCCGGCAAAGGTTTCGCTGCCGATCGACACGGTGAGCAGGATCGCCGCGCCATAGACGATGAGCAGTGCGCCGCTCGACAGGTTCAGCGCCGGCAAAAGACCGGTGAGGATGGTCAGCACCATGGCGCCGGCCACGGTGCCCAGATAATGGCCGCTGCCGCCAAGGATCGAGGCGCCACCGATGGCGACCGCGGCGATCGAGGTGAACAGATAGGCGTCGCCCATGCCGAGATAGGCCTGGCCGGAATAGCCGGTCAAAAGCATGCCGGCGAAGGCGGCGGTGAGGCCCGAGATGACATAGGTGAGGATGGTGGTGCGCGCCGTCGGCACACCGGAGAATTCGGCCACGGTGGCGCTGGTGCCGAGCGCGTAGAGATGGCGGCCGAACGCCGCCTTGGAGAGCAGCAGCGTCGCCACCAGCGTCAGCGCCAGCCAGATCAGCGCAATCACCGGAAAACCGCCGATGCGCCCGACCGACAGGAACTGGATCAGGGCCGGCGCCGACGGGGTCGGCGAGCCGCCGGTCAACACCAGGATCAGGCCCTGCAGGATGACGTTGGTGGCCAGTGTCATGATGATCGGCGGCACGCCGAACTGGGCAACGCCGACGCCGTTGATCAGGCCGATGAAGGCGCCGCCGGCAAGCAGCAGCGGCATGACCCAGATCAGCGGCAGATCCTGGCCGCCGCACAGCAGCGCCATGATGATGGCGGCGGAATTCAGCACCCAGGGTACCGACAGGTCGATGCCGCCGCCGATGATGACGAAGGTCTGGCCGAGCGCGACGATGCCGACGAATGCCGCCAGCACGACGGTCGAGCGCATGTTGGAAACCGACAGGAAGCCCGGCGAGAACATCGCTGTGACCAGGAGCAGCACGACCATGCCGGCATAGGCAAGCACGATCAGCCGGTTGCGGGCGAGGAAGGCGCTCATTGGACACGGTTCCTTGCGGCCTTTTCGGCAACGGAACTGGCCAGCACCGAGAGCAGCAGGATGACGCCGGACGCGACCGGCTGCCAGTAGCTCGACACATGCAGGACGAAAACGAGGTTGCCGATCAGGGTCAGTACGAAAGCGCCGATCAGCGTGCCGGCGAGATGGCCACGACCGCCGAACAGGCTGACGCCGCCAATGACCGCCGCCGCCACCGAGGGCAGGATATAGTCCTTGCCGATGGTCGGCGAACCGGCGCCGGTCTGCGTCACCAGGAACAGCGCCGCTCCGGCCGCAAACAGGCCGGACAGGCCATAGGTGACGAGGTTGACCCTTGTGATCGAGACGCCGGACAGGAAGGCCGATTTCTCGTTGGAGCCGGTCGCCTGGATGGCGATGCCGACCCGGGTCGCGCGAAACCACCACCAGAACACGAGCAGCGCCAGCAGCATCCAGACCGGGCTGGTCAGACCGAAGATCTGTTCAGATGCAAAGCCAACCCACCAGCCGGGAACGCTGCCGCCATCGGTCGGCAGGATGATCATGGCAACGCCGTTGAGGATCGACCAGGTGGCAAGCGTCACCAGGAAGGGCTGCAGCTTGAGCAGGGAGATCAGCAGACCATTGAGCGCGCCGATGACGAAACCAAGCGCCAGAATGACCAGCGTCCAGAGCGCCACGGTCGAATGGTCGTCGGTAAAGCGCGTCGCCGCGATCACCGTGCCGAGGCTGATCATGCCGCCGATCGAGAGGTCAATGCCGCCGCGCACCAGAACGATGGTCTGCCCCGTCGCCGCCAGCATCAGCGTCATCGCCGCCGCCGTGTCGAGGTTGAGTTCGTCCAGCGTGAAGACACCGGACTGCAGGCTGCCATAGATGCCAATAATCAACGCCAGCATCAGGCAGGCGACCAGGAACGGCGCGCGGTCGAGCACGCGGTCACGCCAGTCGACGCCCGTTTTGGCGGGTTTCTTTTCAGCGGGCGCTTGCGCCATGTTCACCGGTCTCTCCACGACGGACATCACCATGCCTCAAGCCGCCTTGGTTTCAAGCATGGCTGCACGCAGGATTTCCTCCTCCGAAATGTGATCCCGCTCCAGCGTCGCGGCAATGCGGCCGTTGCGCATCACCAGCACGCGGTCGGCGACATGGACGAGTTCCGGCATGTCGCTGGAATGAAACAGGATCGCATAGCCCTTGGCCGCCAGGTCGCGCATCAGCTGAAAAATCTCGCCCTTGGTGCCGACATCGACGCCGCGCGTCGGATCGTAGAGCAGCAGCACGCGCGCCTGCGTCAGCAGCATCTTGCCGAAGATCACCTTCTGCTGGTTGCCGCCCGACAAGGTACCGGCAAGCTGCTCCGATGTCCCGGCCTTGATACGCAGGAAGTCGACCATCTCCTTGACCAGCGCGGCTTCCTTTTGCCGGCTGAGCAAGCCATTTTCGGTAAAGCGCTTGATGACCGACAGCGTCAAATTCTCGCGCACACTCTTGGTCAGGAGCAGGCCCTGCCCGCGCCGGTCCTCCGGCACCAGGGCGATGCCGTCCTTGCCAGTCAGCGCCTGGCGCGGATTGCCGATCGAGGTGGGCTTGCCCCAGAGTTCGATCGTGCCGCTCGCTTTTGTGGCGCCGAACAGTGACTGGAACAGTTCGCGCTGGCCATGGCCCTGCAAGCCGCCGACGCCCAGCACCTCGCCCTCACGCAATGCAAACTCGACGCCGGACAGCCGACTGCCGCTCGAAAACCCCTTGACGCTCAGCGCGACGCGGTCGGTCGCGGTTGCCACGCGCTCGGGATAGAGCCGGTCGAGATGCCGGCCGATCATCTGGGTGACGATCTCGTTGTCGGACACGGCATTGGCCTCATGCGCGGCGACGGTGGCGCCATTGCGGAAGATGGTCAGCCGGTCGGCGATGGCGCGCACTTCGGCCATGCGGTGCGAGATGAAGATGACCAGCCTGCCTTCGGCCGCGAGTTGCCGGGTGAGCTTTAACAGCCATTCGGCCTCCCGCGCCGGCAGCGCCGAGGTCGCCTCGTCGAGGATGAGGATGCGCGGGTCCTTGGCGAGGCCCTTGGCGATCTCGACGATCTGCCGTTCGGCCAATGTCAGCCGCCGCAGTTCCTGGTCCGGGCGGAGTGCCGGAAAATTGTATTTGTCGAGCAGCGCCAGCGTCTTGCGACGCATCTCCGCGCGATTGACGGTGCGCAGCAGCGTTCTTGGCTCATGGCGGAACCAGATGTTCTGCTCGACACTGAGGTCGGGGATCAGCGACAGTTCCTGGAAGACGGCGGCAATGCCGCGCGCCTGCGCGGCATCCGGATTGGCCGGGCGGTAGTCCTGGCCATCGACGAGGATCGAGCCGCCGTCGTGCTGGACGGCGCCCGACAGGATCTGGATGAAGGTGCTCTTTCCCGCGCCGTTCTCGCCGAGCAGCGCGTGCACTTCGCCGGCGCGGGCGCTGAATGTCGCCTCGCTCAGCGCGACAATGCCGCCATAGCGTTTGGACAGGCCGTTGACGGTGACGAGGTCCATGCTTGCGCCTTCGAAAAGCTCTCCCGACATCTTGCGATGCCGGGAGACAGGGTCGTGGTGATGGCTGTTACTTGCTGCCGGCGGCTTCCGCAGCGGTGATCTCGACCCAGTCGGGCGTGATCGGCAGCGTCAGGCCGGGCGCCTGGTCGGGGAAGGCATTTTCGCCGATCGCGATCTTGATCATCTTGGTGCCCGGATAGAGCTTGGACTCGAAGGGATCCGTGGTGACGAAATCACCCTTGACCGAAACCGAGCGCTCGGCCGGTTTCTTGCCGGTGTCGAGGATGTCGACCGCCAGCTTGATCGCTTCCGAGGAGAGATAGGCCGGGTTGGAGCCAAGGATGCACTTGGCGCCTTGCGTCTGGGCGCAGGTGACGGCGGCGACATTGTAGGAGAAGCCGACGACCGGGACGATCGGCCGGCCGGCATCCTTCAACGCCTGGATGGCGCCCGAGCCGTAGCCTTGCGTCATGATGCCGTCGATCTTCGGATTGGCGGCAAGCAGGGCCGCGACACCAGACTGTTCCGGACCGAGCGCATAATTGCCGTTGTAGTAACCGACGACCTTGATGTCGGGATATTTGGCCAGCACCTTCTCATAGCCACCCTGCAGCTGCGCCGAGATCGGCGCGCCGGCAAGGCCACGGTCGAGGATGATATTGCCCTTGCCGCCGAGCTGCGTGGCCATCCATTCGGCCATCACCGAAGGGATACGATCCCAGTCGGAGGCAACGGCAAAGGCGCAGGGCTCGGTCACCACCTGGTCGAAGCTGATGACGACGATGCCGGCGTCACAGGCCTTCTTGATGGTCGGGTTCAAGGCCGAATCCGAACCGGCATCGACGAGAATGGCGTCCGGCTTCTGGCGGATGATGTTGTTCAGCGAATTGATCTGCGCCTGGACGGTGTTCTCGACATTCTCGATCTTGAGGTCGACGCGGCCCTTCAGCGGCCCCTTGTTCACCGACACCGTGGCGACACGCTCCATCTGCTGGCGCCAGTCATTGCCGACGAAATTGTTCGAGAGATAGATGGTATAGGGTTTCTTGTCCTCGGCGTGGCCGGCCTGCATGCCCACCGCCATCATGGCGGCTGCGAGCGCTGCAAGGCCGATGTTACGGCTCAATGTTTTCATGATTTTCTCCTCCCATTCTTTGTTTCGAAATCGCGGCGCCCAATGTGACGCCTTGCACTTGTCAAATCAGGTTCCCGAGGCCTCCTTGGGCGTGATCTCGACCCAGCTCGGCGATACCGGCAAGGAAAGCCCCGGCGCCAGATCCGGAAATACCGTCTTGCCGAGTTCGATCTTCACCGCCGAGGAATTCGGGGCGTATTTGGCATCGACCATATCCGTGGTCAGGCCTGGTGAATTGAACAGCACGGTGGTGTCGGCCGGCTTCTTGCCGGTGTCGAGGATGTCGACGGCGAGCTTGATCGCCTCGGCCGACAGCGAGGGCGGATTGGCGCCCAGCCAGCATTTGGCGCCCTTGGTCTCAGCGCACGTAACGCCGGTGCCGTTGAAGGCAGCGGCGACGACCGGCACCATCGGCCGGTCGGCATTCTGCAGCGCCTTGATGGCGCCGGTGCCATAGCCCTGCGAGAAAATGCCGTCGACTTCAGGATGCGCGGCGAGCAGGCTGGCGACGCCCTCCTGTTCGGGGCCGGCGGCATAGTTGCCGTTGAAGTAGCCGACGATCTCGATGCCGGGATATTTCTTCAGCACGGCGCCAAAGTTTTTCTCGAACTGCTCGGAGATCGGCGCGCCGGCAAGGCCGCGATCCATGAAGACCTTGCCCTTGCCGCCGAGGATGGAAGCCATCCATTCCGCCTGGTTGTTGGCCATGATGTCGAAATCGGAATGCATCTTGTAGGCGCATTCGGCCGAGACGGTCTGGTCGAAGCTGACGACGATGATGCCGGCATCGCAGGCCTTCTTGATGGTCGGATTGAGCGCTTCCGCCGAGGAGGCATCGATGAGGATGGCTGCCGGCTTCTGGCGGATGATATTGTTCAGCGAATTGATCTGCGCCTGAACGGTGTTCTCGGCATTTTCGATCTTCAGGTCGACACGGCCCTTCAGCGGACCCTTGTTGACGGCGACGTTGGCGACGCGCTCCATCTGCTGGCGCCAGTCATTGCCGACAAAATTGTTCGAGAGATAGATGAGGTAGGGCTTCTTGTCTTCGGTATGGCCGGGCATCGCACCCATCGAGGCTGCGAACCCGGCAAGCGCCACGAAGCCGGCGCACAAGCTCCTCAATTTCATGGTCTTCCTCCCTAGTGTTTCCTGCCCAGCCGGTGATGGACTGCGCCATCTTGATCGGATGAAGACGGCAAATTGATACCGGTACCAATTGCAAATGTCAATTTGACCAGGCTTCCCCCAAGGCTGCGTCCGCGATCAGAATTCGCCGGATTTCCTCCCCTGCGATGTCTTTCGTGGCCGGCACTTCAGCCTAGCTATCATGCTATTATAATTTTATGAGCCTGTCTATGCGATCCGCATAGAAAATGCCGCCGCTGGCAAGCTTCAGGACAGGTCGTTGGGCGCGTCGTAGGTGATGCTGAAAATATCGGCGGGGTGGCGGGCAACGGAGAATTCGATGCTGCGCTGGTCTGCCGACTGGTAGAGCATCTCCACCGTCAGCACCGGACTGCCGAGCGTGATGCCGAGGTCGGCGGCAACCGCCTCGTCGGCGATCTCGGCGCGCACCGTGACATGCGCCACATCGAGCCGCAGGCCGAGATGTTTCTGCACCGAACGGAAGATCAGCACGTCGGAGAAATCCTCGCGCTTCAGGCGCGCGCCGATATCGGGCGGGAAATAGGTGGTGATCTGCGCCTTGCGCTGTTCGCCGATCGACAGCACGCTGCGCAGACAATAGCCGGCCTCGTCCTTGCCCATGCCGAAATGGCGCTGAAGCACGGGCGAAACCTCCTTGCGGTAGGATTTCACCGTCAGTTCAGCATCCTTGGTGAAGGCCGCCATGTCGGCGAAATTCTTGAACTTCCAGCTCAGATTGACCGAGGGGCTGCGCGCCGCGACCACGGCCGGCTTGGCCGAACGCTTCCGGATCAGGCCGTCGGCCTCGAGGTCGCGCAGCGCCTGGCGCACGGTGATCAGGCTGACGCCGAAATGCTCGGCGATGGTCGCTTCCTTCGGCAGTTCGCCGCCAACGGGGAAAGTGCCGTTGCCGATCGGCTCGCGCAATATATCGGCGAGTTGGCGATAGAGCGGGCCGTTGGCGCGGCCGAGTGTACGCTTGGGAAGACTGTCGATGGTGGGATGATCCATGTGCCTCGTCGCGCCTGTGTCGAAGCTTTTATAATAGCTTCCTGCGCCCGAGGCTAGGCAAGGCTGTTGACGATCGACCGTCTCAGACAAAGAGCCGAAGCGGGTGTTCGATCGCCGATTTCAGGGTCGCCAGCCACGCGGCAGCTGTGGCCTCATCAACGCCTGCCGCATCGACCGTCAGCAGGCATTCGGCATGGTCGCCCGCCGTATTGAGCGAGACGGTGAGGCGCATGGCGCGGTCGGGAAGGAGCGGCATCATCATCGGCCTGACGTCGCTCGCCGGCAGCAGCCGCAGCGACAGGTCCGCCGGGGTTTCCGTTTCATCACGACTGTCGGCCAGTGCCGCAAGCCTAATTGCGCGCAGCGATGTCAGGGGCATTTCGGGGGTCATAGCGAATACGGTTTGCCGACCCGCCAGTTCCAGCGCCACGGAAGCGCCACCAGCCTTGGCGGCATCCGGTATCTCGGCAAATGCTCGACCGGCCGCTCGCAACAGCACGTCGTCGATAGCCAATATATTTCCCGAGTTCTCAAGCGCCGCCAGCAGGTCCTTCAGAGCGTCCAGTGCGATCGATGTGGCAAAGGCGGCAATGCAAGGCGCGGCAATGGACGGCGCGGCCGCGGGAGCGACGACATCAGGCGAAACTGCCGGCACGGCAACTGGAATAAAGCCCATGACGTCGGCAGCCAGGATGCGGCCGCCAGGGCCGCTACCGCGAAGCGCTGCGAGCGGCAGCGAACGCTCGCGTGCCAGGCGACGGGCATAGGGCGAAACAGCCAGGCGTCCGGTTTGCGCGACCGCCATGTTCATTTCAGATACTCTGAATTGACACAGTTGGTCAGCCGTCCTTCGACGAGATAGGCATGCACCACCTCGATCGACTTCAGCCGGAGGTCGCGCATCGATGCGGGGCTGTAGAAAGCGGCGTGCGGGGTGACGATCAGGCGATTGGCGATCCATGGCTCCCGAGCGCGCCATGCCGCCAGCAGCGGATGATCGAGATCGCCGGGTTCGTTCGGCAGCACGTCCAATCCGGCGCCGGCGACTGTGCCTTCGCGCATCGCCACCTCCAGCGCGTCGAGATCGACGATCGGGCCGCGCGCGGTGTTGACCAGCACGAGACCAGGCTTGGCGGCGGCGAAGGCGGCAGCGCCAAATATCTTGCGGGTTTCCTCGCTCAGCGGCGTGTGGATGCTGACCAAATCCGCTCGCCCCATCAATTCGGCCAGCGAATGGACACGCTCGTAGCCGGTCGACAAATCGACACCGGACAGCAGATGCGGATCGTAGAACACGACCTTCATGTCGAAGGCAGCGGCACGACGCGCGGTGGCAAGCCCAATGCGGCCGAGCCCGACAATGCCGAAGGTGGCGCCCTTGTGCCTGCGCACCAGCGGCGCTTTCGAGAAATGCCAGCCTTCGGCGCCATGGCCGGAAAGCTCCGCACCATAGGCGGAGGTGCCGCGCGTCAGCGCCAGCATCAGGCCGATGGCATGGTCGGCGACCTCGGTGGTGCCATAGTCCGGCACGTTGCAGGCCGGAATTTTCCGCGCGCCCCAGCCTGATGTGTCGATGTTGTCGAAGCCGACGCCGGAGCGAACCGCGATCCGCGCCTTGGGGAACGCGGTCGAAGCGGCGGCGACATTGTGCGTGGGCGAATAATTGATGACGGCGTCGACCGTTTCACAGATTGCCGGATCCAGCGTCGCGGCCTTGTCGTTGGTCGATCTGGCAAGGACGAACTCGATGTCGAGATAATGCTCGCGCTCGAGTTCAGCCTCGTCGGCGGCTTGCCAGTTGGCGCACAGGATCTTCATGCCAGTCCTTTGGATTTCACGTGTAACAAGTCTTCTTGGTTGACCATGATCTCGTCCGAAAACCGGATTCCACTTTTCGGGATCATGGTCTATTTCTTGATGCCGCCGATGCGGCCGCCCATCGGCACCACGGCGCCAACCGGCTGATCGATGACGCTGAGCGTCCCGGTGACCGGCACCTCGATCTCGACCACGGCCTTGTCGGTCTCGATCTCGGCGATCAGCTCACCTTCCTTGACCGCGTCGCCAACCGCCTTCAGCCATTTGATAACAGTGCCTTCGCTGACGGTGAGATCGCCGAACGGCATTGTGATCGGCTCATCATCGCCGGCAGTGGCTGTCTGAATCGGTGGCGCAGCCGCGGCCGCTTTGGCTGGAGCAGGCGCAGGTTTAGCCGGCACAGCATCTTTCAGGCCGACCGTATACCAGTGATCCGGCACCGGCGGCTTGCCAGCGATGACGTCGCGCACGCCCTGGGCAATGCGGGCGGTGTCGACCAGCATGGCGCGCTCGAGAATCGGCGCAAAGGGATGCGAGGTCGGCGCTGTGTGCAGCCTACCGGGCGGTGCGTCGAGTTCGTCGAAGGCGAGCTCGTTGATGGCCTGGGCGATCTCGCCGCCAAGGCCGCACATCGCCCAGGCTTCGTCGACGATGAGCAGACGATGCGTTTTCCGCACGCTGGCAACGATGGTGTCGATGTCGAGCGGCATGATGGTGCGAGGGTCGATCACCTCGGCCTCGATGCCCTCGGCGGCCAATGCATCGGCGGCCTCCAGCGCGCGTTGCACCATCTGGCCGGCGGCGACGATGGTGATGTCAGTACCCGGCCTAGCAATGCGGGCAACACCGAACGGCACAAAATGCTCGCCGACCGGCACCTCGCCCTTGGAGGCAAACAGCGCCTTGGGCTCGAGCATGATGACCGGATCGCCGGCCCTCAACGCTGTCTTCATCAGGCCCTTGGCATCGGCCGGCGTCGACGGCAGGCAGACGATGAGGCCGGGCATATGGGCAAAGACGGGATGATAGATGCCGCTGTGATGGGGGCCGGAGCTGCGCAGCGCGCCGGCGCCGACGCGCACCACCATCGGCGCACTCATCAAACCACTGGTCATGTAGCGCAGCTTGGCCGCCTGCAAAAAAATCTGGCCGGCGGTCTCGAAAGCGAAGTCGGCGAACATCAGGTCCGAGACGGTGCGGGCGCCGGTGGCCGAGGCGCCGACGGCAGCGGCGGTAAAGCCCTGTTCGGAGATCGGCGTGTCGACCATGCGCTCGGCACCGAACTCCTGCCAGAGGTTTTTGGTGTGGGCAAAACTGCCGCCGCGTTCGCCGGTGCCCTCGCCGAAATAGAGGATCGCCGGATTGGCGCGCATCTCCTCGGCGATGCCATCGCGCACCGCTTCGAGCCAGCCTTGCGTGCGCGTCTCGCCGACGGTGCTCGGCTGCATGGCTACAGCCGGATTGATCGGATCGGCAAAGACATGCAGTCGCACGGTTGCCGGATCGGGCTCAGGCGAATTGCGGGCAAAGGCCAGCGCGCCCTCGACCACCTTCTCGATCCGCGCCTCTATTGCCGCGAGCGCTTCGGCATCGGCGATGCCGTAGTCCTCGACCAGCTTCTTGCGGAACATGTCGATCGGATCGCGCTTGATCCAGGCATCGAGTTCTTCCTGCGTCCGGTAGGTGCCGATGACCGGATCACCCTCATGGTGGCCGACGGTGCGATAGGTCTTGGCCTCGATCAGCGTCGGCCCCTTACCGGAACGGGCGCGCTCGGTGGCTTCCTTCATCGCCAGCCAGACGGCGAAGACGTCATTGCCGTCGACCGCGACGCCGGGCATGCCGTAGGACGCAGCCTTGGTGGCGATCTCGGGATTGAGCGTGATGGACTTGAGCGGGGTGGCGGTGGCGTAGAGATTGTTCTCGCAGATGAACACCGCCGGCGCCCGCTGCACGGCCGCGAAGTTGAGCGCCTCGTGGAAGCCGCCATGATTGGCGGCACCATCGCCGAAGAAGGCGACGCCGATGTCGTCCCGGCCCTGCTGACGCGCGCTCATGCCGATGCCAACGGCATGGCCGATGCCGGCAGCGACGATGCCATTGGTGCCGAACAGGCCGACCGAGCGGTCGTAGAGATGCATGGTGCCGCCGCGGCCGCCGCAAATGCCGTCAACTTTGCCGAACAGCTCGGCCATCACGCGGCCGGGGTTGGCGCCCTTGGCCAGCGCGTGGCCATGGCCGCGATGGGTCGAGGTGACCCAGTCTGTCGGCCTGAGATGCGCGCATACGCCGACGCCGGTCGCCTCCTCGCCGATATAGAGATGCAGGAAGCCCGGCGTTTCGCCCTTGCGGCAGGCGATCTGGGCGATGCTTTCGAAGCGTCGCAACAGCACCATGCGTTCGAACAGATCGAGCAGTATCTTCCGATCGGGCAGGTTTGGAGCGCCCTTAAAATCGTCGCGTGCGCGCGCCGCAGACATTGCCACCAAAGCCTCCCTGAATGCGTCTGACGCCGGGCGGCAAAGCGCCGGCGGCGAGCTTGTTGGTCACTCGCTTCGGCGCATCATAGATTATAATAGCATAATGTCTACTGACTCCAAACAGAGGCGTGCGGGGGCTAGATTTTCGTGATCCGCACGGTCGCATCGGGCCGTTGAAACAGCTCCGGGCGCAGGCTGAGGCCGAGCCCCGGCCCTTCGAGCGGCGCGACATGGCCATCCTTGACCGGCGGAATGTCGGCGACGATCTCGGTGTACCAGCCGGTGAAATAGGCCCGCACCGCTTCCTGGTAATTGACGTTCGGCAAGGTCGCCGACAGCGCGCAGCTGGCGGCATAGACGATCGGGCCGGTGCAATCGTGCAAGGTCACCGGCAATTCGCTGGCCTCGGCCATGTTGGCGATCTTGCGTGCTTCGGAGAGCCCGCCGCACCAGGCGAGATCGATCATGATCACCGAAGCGGCCCGCTTGTCGATCAGCTGCTTGAACATCTGCCGCGAGGCCAGCCGCTCGCTGGCGGCGATCGGGATAGAGGTATGGCGGGCCAGCTCGGCCATGGCGTCGAGCTCGTTGTAGCGGATCGGCTCTTCCAGCCAGGCGACGTCGTAGGCTTTCAACGCCTCCGCGATGCGCAGCACCGGCGGCAAGGTCCACAGCCCATGCAGCTCGACCATGATCTCCATGTCGCGGCCGACGGCGTCGCGGATCTTCTGGAATGGCTCCAGCGCCTTGTCGAGGTCGGCCAGCGAGATGCGGGTGCCGTTCGAGGCCTCGGCGGCAATGTCGAACGGCCAGATCTTCATAGCGCCAATGCCTTCCGACTTCAGGCTCTTGGCGAGGTCGCCGGCATTGTAGCGCCAGGCGAGCAGGTCCTCATACGGACCCTCGTTGGAATCGCCAGCCTTGAGCGACCAGTCCTCGCCGCGCTCGAACAGGGCGTTCTTTTTGGTGGCACGGACATGTTTGTAGCCGGCGCAGGTGTTGTAGATCGGCACGGTCTTGTGGGTGCGGCCACCAAGCAGCCGCCAGACCGGCTCGCCAAGCGCCTGGCCATAGATATCCCACAGCGCGATGTTGACGGCGGAATTGCCGCGCACCTCGGCGCCGGAATCGCGGGCGCCGACATAGACGCTGCCCAGCGTGCGGTCGTGCAGCTCGATGTCGCGCGGATCCTTGCCCAGGAGATAGGACGCGACATTGTCGTGGACATAGGCGGCAACAGGCCCCGGCGCCCAAAATGTCTCGCCGGTACCAATGATGCCGGCATCGGTGTGAACGCGCAGCCAGAACAGGAACGGGAACTCGGCCAGCTGCAACGTTTCGAGCGCAACGACTTTCATCTTTTCTCTCCCCTTGCAGCGGACCGTGTGGTCGACGCGACAATAGCACATCGGCGTTGACAGCCATTTATGGTACCGGTATCAATCCCGTCAAGATGGCCACCGGGAGGGTGCTCGCTTGCCTGCCGAAAATCAAAACACGACACCAAGGAGAGCGCTGGTCACCGGCGCCGCCGGCGGCCTCGGCCGCGAGGTGGCGATCCAGCTGACCCGGCGTGGCTGTAGCGTCGCGATCACTGACATCAATGGCGAGGGACTGGCCGAGACCATCAGGCAGATCGGTGAAACCGGTGCGGAAACCGAAATCATAACCGGCGATTTCACGCTGGAGGGCGCGCCGGAGGCAGCGGTGGAAAGCGTGGTCACGCGATGGGGTGGCATCGACATCCTGGTCAACAATGCCGGCTATGGCGTGATCGAGCCGTTCCTCGACGCCACCTTCAAGGCCTGGACGCGCACGCTGGCGCTCAATGTCACAGCGCTTGCCATGGCCTGCAAGGCGGCCGGCCGGGTGATGCGCGAGCAGCGCTCCGGGCGCATCATCAACATCACTTCACCGGGCTCGCGCATGGCGCTGCCCGATTACACCGCCTACACGGCGAGCAAGGCCGGCGTTGATTCCATCACCCGTGCCGCTGCGGTGGCATTGGCGCCCTATGGCGTGCTGGTCAACAGCCTGGCGCCCGGCATGATGGACACCGAAATGCAGCGCTCGACCGAGGTTGACCTCGCCCGCGCCAATGGCCGCAACGATCTGCAGGCCTTTCTCGACGAGCGCACCCGCCGCATCCCGCTCGGCCGCCGCGCCGAGATCGCCGAAGTCGCCGAAGCGGTGGTTTGGCTCTGCCTCGACGCACCGAAATACATGACCGCCGAGCGGCTCAACATGTCGGGCGGGCTCGACAAGGACTGATCCCATGCTGCGAAATTCCCCACCCGGCACCGCCGATATCGGCGCGCTCGAACGCAAGGCAACGCAATTGCGTCGCCATATGCTGACCATGGCGCGCGGCCAGGGCCAGGGCTATATCGGCCAGGGTCTCGGCATCGCCGATACGCTGGCGGCGCTCTATTTCCACGAGTTGCGCTATGACCCGCACAATCTGGCGTGGCCCGAACGCGACCGTTTCCTGCTCTCGACCGGACACTATTCCATCGCGCTGTGGGCGGCACTTGCCGAGGCCGGCATCCTCCCGGTCGAGGAATTGATCACATATGGCGCCGACAATAGCCGGCTGGAGATGTCGACGCTTGACACCACGCCAGGCGTCGAAATGATCGGTGGTTCGCTCGGCCATGGTCTCGGGCAAGGCGTCGGCCAGGCGTTGGGCCTGCGCCTCGACAAATCCGACGCACGCGTCTTCGTCGAACTGTCCGATGGCGAAATGCAGGAGGGATCGACCTGGGAGGCAGCGATGTCGGCCAGCCACTTCAGGCTCGACGGACTGGTGGCGCTGATCGACTGCAATGGCATCCAGGCCGACGGACCCGTCGTGCTCGACATGGAGCCGGTGGCCGATAAATGGCGCGCCTTCGGCTGGCAAACATCGGAGATCGACGGCAACGACATGAAAGCGGTGGTCGGCGCGTTGGCCAATGCGAGAAACCGTAACGGCAAGCCGAAGGCGATTGTTCTGCGCACGCTGCCTGGCAAGGGCGTACCGCGCATCGAGATCTCTGAGAAATCGCACTTCTTCCGCGTCGACGTGGCGCAATGGGACGGCATCATCGCCGAGTTCGAACAAAGTGCGGGAGCAGCCCAATGAGCAGCGCGGAGGCCGGACGCACCCTGGCCATGGGCCAGGACGAAGCGGTTGGCGGCGGACGGCGAAGCGTGGAGACGCCGTTCGGCAAGGCGCTGGCGCGACTCGGCCAGAGCCGGCCCGACATTGTCGGGCTGACCGCCGACCTTGGCAAATACACCGACATCTTGCCGTTCCGCGATGCCTTTCCCGATCGCTTCTTCAATGTCGGCATGGCCGAGCAGAATCTGGTCGCTGTCGCCGCCGGTCTGGCGCGCACCGGCAAGGTGCCGTTCGCCACCACGTACGGCGTGTTCGCGACCCGGCGGGCCTATGATTTCGTCGCCATCGCGCTCGCCCACTCCAACCTCGACGTCAAGATCGTCGCCGGCCTGCCGGGCTTGACGACCGGTTATGGCGGCACGCATCAAGCGATCGAGGACCTGGCGCTGATGCGCATGATCCCCGGCCTGACCATCATCGATCCCTGTGATGCCACCGAGATCGACGCAGCGACGGCAGCGATCGCCGAGCATCGAGGACCGGTTTACATGCGACTGCTGCGCGGCAGCGTGCCTGTCGTGTTCGAACCCGGCTACATCTTCGATATCGGCAAGGCGCGTCACCTTCGAGAAGGCAGCGATGTCGGTATCATCTCTACCGGCTTCATGACCGAGCGGGCGCTGGACGCGGCGGACGCCTTGCGCAAACAGGGGATCTCCGTCGGCGTGTTGCATGTTCCGACCATAAAGCCGTTCGATGCCGAAGCGGTGGCCAAGTTTGCCGGCTCAGTTGGCCGTGTTGTCACGGCGGAAAACCATGTCGTGGTCGGTGGATTGGCGAGCCTTGTCGTCGAGACCTTGTTCGATGCCGGCATTGCGAAGACAGTGACGCGCATCGGCCTGCCCGACCGCTATATCGAATGTGGTGCGGTGCCGACCTTGCAAGCGAAGTATGGCCTGACCACCGAGGCCGTCATCGCGACGATCGCTGCACTGAGTTAGGGTTCCGCATGAAGATCACCGAGATCGAGACCTTTGCCGTCGGCGCCGGCTGGAAGAACTGGCTGTTCGTCAAAGTCCATACCGACAAGGGCATCCACGGCATCGGCGAAGGCACGCTGAACGGCTTCATCAAGACCACCGAAGCCAGCGTGCATGAGCTCAAGCATCTCGCCATCGGCCAGGATCCGCGCCGCATCAATGCGCTGGCCAAGCGCATGCTGGACAGCGTCTCGCTCGATGGCGGCCATATCCACCGTACCGTCATCGCGGCGATCGAGGTCGCCTGCTGGGACATACTGGGCAAGAGCCTGGGCGTTCCGATCCACCAGCTGCTCGGCGGCCAGGTTCGCGACAGCGTGCTTGGCTACGCCAATGGCTGGTACCGCACCGAGCGTACGCCGGAAGCCTTTCTCGAAGCCGCCAAGGCCGTGCTGGCCAAAGGTTTTAGGGCATTCAAGCTCGACCCGTTCGGCACCGCGCAAGGTTTTATTTCGCGCGAGGAGCTGGACCTCTCCTACGCCATCTGCCGGATGCTGCGCGACAAGCTGCAGAAGGACACGCTGATCCTGATCGACGTGCATGCGCGCTTCACCGAAATCGCGGCCCTGCAGGCAGCGCAAAAATTCGCCGATCTGGATATCTACTGGTGGGAGGAGCCGACCTCGCGCGACCGGCAAGAGACCGTGCACGAAGTGGCGCATCGCTCGCCGATCCCGGTGGCGACGGGTGAAATGTACGACACGGTCGGCCAGTTCTACGCGCTGGCGGCGGGCGGCGGCGTCAACATCTTCCAGCCAGAGCCAATGTCGCTCGGCGGCATCGCGCCATCGGTGCAGGTGGCAAATCTGGCGCTCGCCCATGGCAGCTATATCGCACCACACCAGAGCGGCGGGCCGGTGGCGACGGCGGTGTGCCTGCAACTGGCGGCGGCGGTGCCGAACTTCCTCATCCAGGAGCATTTCGATGCCTTCAACGACCCGTGGACACGCGATCTGGTGACCTGGCACCCAACGGTCGATGCGAAGGACGGCCATCTGTCGCTGCCGGATGCACCGGGGCTCGGCATCGATCTCAACATCGATGCGATCAAGGATCATCCCTACGATCCCGATGCCTATCTCAACGTCCATGCCGAAGGCTGGGAGAAGCGCCTTGGACGGCGTGACGAGACTGCGAAGCCGAAGCGAAAAGGCTGATCAGGCACTCTCGCGGTCGACGATCTCGAAGCCGAGGCTGGTGATGGTCGGCACCTTGGTGTCGCCGCCGAGCCTTGCCAGCAGCTGCCGCACCGCACGGCGACCCATCTCGTAGCGATTGACCTTGACCGTGGTCAGCGGCGGATAGAGCTGGGCTGCCAGATCCATGTCGCCATAACCGGCAATGGCGATCTTGCCCGGCACCGCCCAGCGCCGCCGGTGGCATTCCTGCACGGCGCCGACCGCCAGCGTGTCGCTGGAAAAGAAGATGGCGTCGATATCCCTGTGGCGAGACGTCAGCGTCACCAGCGCCTCGGCGCCGCCCTGCGCGGTGATCGGCACCTCGACCTCCATGTCGGCATGGTTCTTGATGCCGAGTTCGGTGAGCGCGGCATGGTAGCCGGTGCGGCGCTGCTGCAAGCGGTCATTGCCATGGATCGGCGTCGAGACGAAGCCAATGCGCTTGTAGCCCTTGGCCGCCAGATGCATGGTCATGGCGTAGGCGGTCTCGAAATTGGAGACGCCGACCACCATGTCGATCGGCTTGCGGCCCTTGATTTCGGAGATTTCGACCACCGGCGCGCCGCTGCTCTTCAGAAGCGCGCGCGCCGTCTCGCTCTGCACGAAGCTCTGCAGGATCATGCCGACCGGGCGCCAGCCAAGCAAATTGCGGATCGATTTCTCCTCGGCTTCCTGCGTGAATTCGCCCTGCACAAGAAGCATTGAATAGCCACTCTCATGGCATTCGTCCGACATGCCTTGCACCTGTTCGGCGATGCCCGAATTGATCAGCGGCGGCACCACCGTGCCGATCATGCGGCCATTGCCGCGCATGCTGGAGGCCAGCCGGTTGGGTACGAAGCCGGCCTGTTCGATGGCCTCGAGCACCTTGGCGCGGGTTTCCGGCGAGACCATGTCGGGATTGGACAGTGCGCGCGACACCGTCATCGGCGCAACGCCGACACGCTTGGCGATCTCGCGGACGCCGAGGCGTTGCGGCTTCTTCTCGCCCGCCGGCGGCTTGTCGATCATCACCCTGCTCCAAGAGAGCGCGATCCAGCAAAGCAATATCCTGCCGATCGCGTCGCCACTTCATAGCGGTTGTGGCGGACAGTTTCCAGCAACCGGCCCAGCCATCGCCGGGTCGGGGAATTTCGCCGTTGACAAGTTATAATATTATAATCTTAATGGCTGCGAGGAGCGCGCCAAGATCGGCGCGGGTGCGTGGCGCTGGTCGCAAGAGCCGGCGACAGGCACCGCAAGGGAGGTCAGGATGGACAGCGTGGCTGAGGTGAGCTCGCCGCCGCGGGACGCGCAATCGTTCCGGCGGCGACTGATCGGCTTCATTGCCGTCGGCGAAGTCGGCGTGCTGGCAGCGATGGCCCTGCTGATCGCCTTCTTCTGGTTGCTAGAACCGGCGTTTCTGTCGGAGCGCAACATCCGCGCCATTCTCAACGTCGTCTCCTTTGTCGGCATCATTGCCATCGGCCAGACCATCCTGCTGGTTGCCGGCGAGTTCGACCTGTCGGTCGGCTCGGTGGCTGGACTGTCGGCCGTGGTCGCGGCCAAGCTGATGACCGCGGCCGCCCTGCCGGTCACGGTCGGCATTCTCGGCGGCATCGGCGTCGGAGCCCTGATCGGGCTGCTGAACGGCCTGATCGTCGTCAGGCTCGGCATTCCCACCTTCATCCAGACGCTCGGCATGCTGTTCATCGGCCAGGGCCTGATCCAGGTGGTGACCGGCGGCTATCCGGTCTACCCGCTGCCGGAGGCGATCAACACGATCGGCGGCACCGACCTTGCCTTCGGCCTCGGCTGGAGCTTTGCCTTCTTCATCATCGCGGCCGTCATTGCCGACTTCGTCCTGCGGCGCACCGTGCTCGGGCGCAACATGTATGCCACCGGCGGCAACCAGGAAGTGGCGCACGTCGTGGGCATCAACACCAATGCCTACAAGATCGGCGCCTTCATTGTCGTCGGCGCGCTGTCGGCGATCGCCGGCATGTTCGTCATGGCCGATCTCGGCAGCGGCGGCACCTCGATCGGCAGCGGCTGGGAATTGACGGTCATCGCCGGTGTCGTGGTCGGCGGCGTCAGCCTCTTCGGCGGCGCCGGCACGGTGGCCGGCGGCGTTGTCGGCATTCTTTTGCTGAAAATTGTGCAGAGCGGCCTCGTCGTCATCGGCGTCAACTCCAACTGGCAGCAGATCGCGGTCGGCGTGATCATGGTCATGGCCGTCGGCCTCGACATCGTGCGCCGCCGCTACTTCATCGCCGGAGCCTGAGCAAATCGCGGGAAATGTGGATATTGCGCCGGCAAAAAATACCGGCGAACCAAGGGAGGTACGACATGAGAATAAATCTGAAGAACGGACTGATCCGCACCGCGCTCGTCGCGGCGGCAGTAGCCACGTCGCTCGGTTTAGCGAGCCTTGCCCAGGCGGCGGACATCCACCTGCTCTGGGTACAGGCGATGAAGGATCATCCCGTGCACCGGCTGATGCAGGCGGGCTTCCTCAACAAGTGCAAGGAACTCGGCTATACCTGCGAGGTCGTCGGCGACCCGAGCGCCACCAACTGGGACATCCCCGCAACGCTGCCGCTGGCCGAGGCCGCCCTTGCCCGCACCAAATACGACGCCATCGGCGTCTATGGCGTGGATCCGGCGATCTATTCCTACATCACCAAGCTTGCCAAGGAAGGCTTCCCGATCGTCACCTGGCATGTCCTGCCGCCGGAAGGCACCGTCAATGGCTTGAAGGCGGCGACCGGCGAAGACATCGCCGAGGTCGGCGCCAATGCGGCGATCGCGATTGGCGACAAGCTCGGCGGCAAGGGCACGGTGGCGCTGACGCAAGGCGCTTCCAACGATACCGAGAACGCCATGTCGGACGCCTTCCGCAAGACCATCGCGGCGAAATACCCCGGCATCAAGGTGCTCGACACGCAGATGGAAGGTTTTGAGCCGTCGGCGGCCGAGGCAAAAGCGGTGGCCATCCTGCAGGGCAATCCTGACGTGACCGCCGCCTTCGGCACCACCGGCAACAGCATCCAGACCTGGTCGGGCGCTGCCCGCAAGGCCGGGCGCGATGTCGTCATCATCGGCATGGACTATATCAGGCAGAACCTCGACCTGGTGAAATCGGGCGCCGCCTACGGCATCGTCGCGCAGCCGCTCTATGAAGAGAGCGCCAAGGTTGCCGAACTGCTCGGCGACCTCGCCCAGGGCAAGACCGTGCCCTACAACAACCCATTGCCGGCCAAGGTGATCACCGCTGCCGACCTCGATCCCTATTACAAGATGCTGGACAGCGCCGGCCAGTAACACCCTGCTGCCGGGTCCGCATCTGGCGGGCCCGGCAACATCCTGAGAGGACCGCCGTGTCGACCACCCAAGCGCAGCTGTTTTCGGCCACCGCCATCGCCAAGAATTTTGGCGGCGTGCAGGCACTGCGCGGTGTCGATTTCGATGTCGTTGCCGGCGAAATCCACGCCCTGCTTGGCCAGAACGGCGCCGGCAAGTCCACGCTGGTCAAGATCCTCAACGGCGTGCATCCGGCCGGTTCCTACACCGGCACGATCCAGCTCGACGGCCGGCCCGTCAGTTTCGCCTCGCCCGCCGATGCGCGATCGAACGGTGTCGGCTACGTGCCGCAGGAAATCGAGGTGCTCGAACAGCTTTCGGTCGCCGAGAACGTCTTTGCCGGCCGCACCGGTCTGGGCGACGGCATGCTGGTCCACCAGCGCAAACTCGAGTTGCGTGCTGGCGAAATCTTTGCCGACCTCGGCATCGACATCAATCCCAGGGCCTATGTCGCGTCGCTGACCTCGGCGCAGCGCCATCTGGTGATGATTGCCCGCGCCATTGTCATGAAACCGCGCGTGCTGATGCTGGACGAGCCGACCGCTTCGCTTTCCGGCACCGAGGTCGACGCGCTGTTCCGCGTGCTGCGCCGCCTGAAGGCGCAAGGCGTGGCGATGATCTACATCACCCACCGCCTGCCCGAGGTGCTGGCCATCTGCGACCGCGCCACCGTGCTGCGCGACGGGCAAGTGGCGGTGCGGATCGCAAGAGAGGACTTCGACGCCGAGACCTTCATCTTCTCGATGTCGGGGCAAAGACTGCAGCGACTGTTTCCCGAACATGCAGCACCCGTCGGCGCGCCGACCGCGCTGGACGTTCGCCACCTCACGGTCGCCCGCCATAGCGGCGCCGTCCATGGCGCCAGGGATATCAACCTCTCCGTAGCGTCAGGCGAGATCGTTGGGCTGGCCGGACTGCTGGGCTCCGGCCGCAGCGAAATCCTGCACGGGATCTATGGCCGCGTTCCCGCCGATGGCGAAATCCGAGTCACTGGCCGGACCGTATCGATCAGATCGCCGAGCGACGCCCGCGCGGCCGGCATTGCGCTGCTGACCGAGGACCGCAAGCGTGACGGCCTGCTGTTCAACCTGCCGGTCGGCGCCAACATCACCATCGGCAATCTCGCTCCCTTGTCGCGGCACGGCATGGTGCGTGGCGGGCTGGAGCGCAGTTCCATCCTCGCCGCCATGAGCGCGCTCAACGTCAAGGCGTCGTCGCCGCAGGCTTCGGTCACCCATCTGTCGGGCGGCAACCAGCAGAAGCTGCTGTTTGCTCGCGTGCTGATGCGGGCGCCGAAAGTGCTGCTGCTCGACGAGCCGACCAAGGGCGTCGATGCGGCAACCCGGCACGAAATCTACCGGCTTGTCGTCGAACTTGCCGAGAAGGGTGTGGGCTTGCTCATCGTGGCTTCCGAGATCGAGGAACTGATCGGCCTTTGCGACCGCTGCCTCGTCGTTGCCGACGGCCGCATCGTCGACGAATTCGGCCGAGGCGAGGGTGGCGAGGATCGTGTCTTGCGGTCGGTGACGGCGGCGCAGGCCGAGCGCCATGCCATGGCTGCACAGGTTTCGTCATGATGTTCGCCGGCAAACGTATTTTTGTCACGGGAGCTGCAACCGGCATTGGACAGGCGACGGCGGAATACCTAGCTGCAGAGGGTGCCAAGGTTTTCGGCGCAGGGCTGGATGGCGATGATGGGAGGGCACTTGCCAGCCGCCACGCCGAAAGCCGGTTGATCTTCCGCGAGAGCGACCTCACCCGTGAAGACGACGTCCAGGCTGCCGTATCGGCAGCCAATACACGGTTCGGAGGGCTCGACGCCGTCGTCAACTGCGCCGGCATCTATCCGACCGGCAAGCGGCTTGAGGACGTTTCCGACGCGGAGTGGGACAGGGCGATCGCCGTCAATCTGACGGCCATCTTCCGCGTCTGCCGCGCGACCTTGCCGCTGCTGCGCGCGGCCGGCGGCGGCTCGGTCGTCAACATCGCCTCCGTGCATGCCGACGCAACGGTACCCGGCGTGCCCGCCTATGCCGCGACCAAGGCAGCCGTCGTCGGCCTGTCGCGCCAGATGGCGCTCGACTATGCCGTCGACCGCATCCGCGTCAACGCCGTGCTGGTCGGCTCCGTTGCCACGAGAATGACGCTGGACGGGCTGGAAGCGGCCGGCGGTGCCGAAGCACTGGGCCTGTCCTTCGAGGCCAACCGCATCGCGCGCATCGCCAACCCCTCCGAGATCGCCACCGCAATCGGCTTCCTGATCTCGGATGCCTCGTCCTTCGTCACCGGCAGCGCCATGCAAGTGGATGGTGGTCTGCTGGCGCGGCTGCTCTAGGGCAAGACCACGGCACCCGACTGCTTCAGCCGGGCCTCCTCAACTCATGAAGCCGAGTTCCTGGAATGCCCGCGAGGCGCCTGGATGCATCGGCGCCGGAACATTCCTCCAGGCCGTCCGCGGATTGAGCGCCGCGAGGCTTGGGTGAATCCTCGGCAGTTTTTTGCGATGTTCGAGCAGGGTCCTGGTAATCGCATGTATGTCGCTCTCCGGCGCATCCGAGGATGCGACAAGCACTGTCTGGACGAACGATGTCGCGATATCGCCATCGCACAGGCCGGGATAGGTGCTTTTGGGAATGACCCCGCTTCCGTGTCCCCACTCGCGCGACAGATGCGAGATCACCTTGCCGGAGAGCGCCGACAGACGCAGTGCCTTGGTGGCGGACGCGTGGGCAATGCTTCGAGCCGGCAGTGTTGTCGCACCAAAGACGTAGTCGATCTGCCCTTTCGCCAAGGCGTCGACCAGAGCGTCGTACCCGTCGAGGACGATCTTGCCTCCGCGTCGCACGATGTCCTTGTAGGATGTCTCACAGAAGCCGAGAACACGGCGAAACACCAGCTCGTCTGTCGTATCCTCGGGTGGTGCTCCAAAGCGCAATCCATCGATGCGGAGAGCTTCCGACAGGTCCGCGGGGCCCTTGGCCCCTTTCAGCAGATTGTATGGAAGCGGCGACCAGCCTGTCCCTAGCACGTTCAACCGATCCATTGGGCTCGTAAACGGTTCACCGCCGTTTCTCGCGGCACTGGCAACGACATCTATACTCATCCCGACATCCGCGCGGCCTGCCTGAATATTCTCAAGATTGCTCCGGCCGCCGCCCGCGAAAAGCTGGACGTTGAGAGTGGGGTTGGCTTCGTTGATCAGCTCCACGAGCCCCTGGCTCATCTCGTACCAGCCATCTCCAGGATTGCCGCCGAGCCAAATGAGTTTGCGTTTCGTCTGTGCCATTGATCGCTCCTTTGTGTCTGTTGAAGCCATTGTGGCGGTCGCCGTTTAATTGTAAAATTAAATGTTTCCATGAAATTAATCGCAGATTTGGATATTGAAATGGATCTCGACCTGCTGAAAGTGTTCCTGACCGTGGTTGAAGCGGACGGCTTCACACGGGCGGCCGATCGGCTGGCGCGGACGCAATCCACCATCAGCCAACAAATACAGCGCCTTGAGGAAGAGGTCGGGCAGCCGCTGATTCTCCGCCAGCGTGCGGGACGCAGTGTCGCCCTGACACCGTCAGGAGAAATCCTGGTGCCATATGCGCGCCGGCTGCTCGACATTTCGTCCGAAGCGCGCACGATGGTCTCGAAGGAGAAGCGGCAGGTCGTGGTTCGTCTGGGGGTGACTGAAGACCTGTCGAGCAGCCTGCTCGTGCAGTTGCTCGAATCCTGCAGGTTGCATTTGCCCGACATCAGGCTGGAAGTTACCTCCGCGTGGGGCGACGTTCTCAACAGGCTGCAAGCCAACGGGGAGCTCGACCTTGCGCTGGTCAAGCAACCGCGTGGGAGCCCGGCGCTGGCTGCACGGCCTGAAGACGCGGTGTGGGTCGCTTCGCCCGAATTCGACTCGTCCGCCGACGTGGTTCCTCTGGCAGTGTTCCCGCACGGTTGTCTTTATCGTTCCCAGGCCACCGAGGCCCTGACCGCAAGCGGACGGGCCTGGCAAATTGCATTCACCGGTCAAGGTCTCGCGGCGGTGCAAGCAGCCGTCCTTGCCGGTCTAGGCGCGGCAATTCTGGCAGAGGATACTATCCCGGCCAGGATGCGACGGTTAGGTTCTTCCGAAGGGTTTCCGTCTCTCCCTCGTCTGGATCTTGCCCTGCTCGCATTGAAACCACTTTCGCCACCGATGGCGGCTGTCGCCGGCCATCTGGAGTCTGTGATTTTTTCCAGCTGACGCCGGTTTTGAAATCGAACCTCTGTTTGGCATCACGCCCCGAGCGCGAAGGGCGTGAATGAGACGTTGCCGACAGCACTTTCCCCTTGGGCGAGCACGATCACGCCTTCTTCCGGATCGTCCCATCGGCCTCGGTTGAACGCACCCGAGGCGTTGGTCTGCGGCTCGACGCAGAAAAATGGCTTGGTCGGATCGGCGTAGAGCATCAGGTGCTTGAAAACCGCATCACCCTTGATGCGCAGTCCCGCGCCGCGTGCCGGATAGCGGAGCGTCGCTTCACCGCCCCAGCCGCCATAGTCATTGTTGCGCCAACCGCCCGGCAAGAGCCGGTGCTCGGCAAAGTCGAGTTCGGGCGACAAGGTGATCGGATCGCCCGCAATGCCATCGGGCTCTTCAAGGTAGAAGCGCCTGGCCCTGAACTGCAATGTCACGTCGGGGTCGCGATCGAACCAGGGATGCAAGCCGAAGCCGAACGGCATGGCGACCGGCCCCGCGTTGGTCAGTGTCATGGTCACGCGCAGGCCCCCATCGGAGACCGTGAAAGTCTGGGTCGCGCGGTAGGAATAGGGGTCGGCTCCGGCAGCAATGTCCAGCGACAGCGTGGCGTTGGCGGTTCCGGCCTCGGTGACGGTCCAGGCGTGTTGCCAGCCGCTGCCATGCACGTTGAACTTTTCGGGCGGATTGTTGGGCATGACCTGCCAGCTTTTTGCCCCGAAATCGAAGGCGTTTCCGGCGATGCGGTTGGCATAGGGCGTCATCGGGAACATGGCGACGCCAAGCACATTGCCGGCCTCGCGATCACCATCCGAGAGCCGGCGCATGAGATCGATGCCGCGCCAGCGCAGCGAACTCACGGAGCCGCCGATTTGTGGCACCAGCCCGACTTCGAGTGTTCCCGATCGGATGTTCACCAATTCAGAAATTGCGCCCATAGCCTGCCGTCCATCCACCGTCGACGCCCAGCATCTGGCCCGTCGTGTAGGTGTTGAGTGGATCGCAGAAGAACAGCACGGCTGCAACCGCTTCCTCGATGCTGCCGGCGCGGCCAACCGGTGTGTGGCTGAGCATGGCCTTGTCGCCTGACACCACGGTCTCATCCTCGACCGCCCCGACGCCGACGGCGTTGACCAGCACTCTTGGCCCGAACTCCATGGCCAGCGTGCGCATGCCGGCGAGGATCGAGGCGTTCTCCATGGAAAAGCGCGGATGGCGGCGCATCGGCATGCCGGCGGTCGCCGACAGCAGGAAGATGACGCGCCCGCTGCCGCGCTCTGTCATGGCGACCGCCATCTTGCGCGCATCGGCGTAGAGCAATCTCGGATCCCCCGCCGCTGTTCCGGGCCGCAGCGGACAGGACATCAGTAGGATATCGGCGGCGCGCGCGTCGGAGCCCTCGACAAGAATCCCACCATTGGCCTGTAACGCCGTGATCGCTGCTTCGGCGACCGGGTTGCTGTCGCCATCAAGCGTCACCGTGGCGCCATTGAGATCGATTTCCATCGCGTCACTCACATCATGTACCCCGCCGTCCAACCGCCATCGACAGCCAGGACCTGGCCATTGACATAGCTGGCGGCAGGCGAGGCCAGGAACAGCACCGCCTCGGCGATCTCCCGCGGCTCAGCCGGGCGGCCGAGCGGCACATGGGCCAAAAATTCCTGCGTGCGGCCGGCGAACTTGCCGTCCTCGCCATAAAACAGCTTGGCGGTCAGCGCCGTCATCACCGAACCCGGTGCGATGGCGTTGGTCAGGATGCCCTTGGCGCCAAGCTCGATCGCCATCGACCGGGTCAGATGGATGATGCCAGCCTTGGCAGCGACGAACGGGCTTTGCAGGCGCATGGCGGCAAGGCCGACCACGGAAGCGATGTTGACGATCCGGCCGCCTCTGCCGGCGGCGAGCATGGGGCCAAGTGCCGCCCGGCTCATGATGAAGAGGCCGTCGAGGTCGATGCCGGTGATTCGGTCCCATTCCTCGGCGGGGAATTCATCAATGGTGACGCGGTGCGCCAGCGTGTTGACGCCGGCATTGTTGATGAGGATGTCGAGGCGGCCGTGCCGTTCCATGATCGCAGCGACCGTGCTGTCGACCGATGCGGGATCACGGATGTCGGTGGCGCAGGCCATGGCATCGGTCAACCCGGCCGCTACTTCGCTTGCACCCTCGCCGTTGATGTCGGCAACGACAACCGCGGCGCCATTGTCGGACAAGCGTCTGGCGATGGAGCTGCCGATGGCGCCAGCGGCCCCCGTGACCAGCGCTACCTTGCCTCGCAAATCGCAGCGCATGTCCCGTCCGCCCCCGACTTATTTCGGGTTATGCTATTATAATATTCTTAAGGCGCGGACAAGCAATTGCGCCGCGGCAAGTCGTTATTCCGCTGGCGCACCCGCCACGTTTTTGCGGGCCGCATCGATCATCAGACGTCGCGCGCGGAACACACCCCATTGCTGGTCGACGAGCACGCCGATAAGGATGACGCCGCCCATCACCGCGAAGTTGAGGGAGGACGGGATGCCGAGCAAATTGACGAGGTTCTGCAGCTCCTGCAGCAGCACGGTGCCCAGCACGACGCCGATCAGCGAACCCTCGCCGCCGCGCAGCGAGAAGCCGCCGAGAACCGCCGCGGCGATGGCATAGAGCTCGTAGAACTGGCCGTGGCTGGCCGGTGAGATCGAGCGCGTATACATGGCGAAATAGATCGCCGACAGCGCCGTCAGCACGCCGCAGATGACATAGGCGGCCATGACGATGCGGCCGGTGCGGATGCCGGAATATTTCGCCGCCTCCTCGTTCTTGCCGATGGCGTAGAGATAGCGGCCGAACACCGAGCGGTGCAGAACCACCCACATGATGATGGCGATGACGATCAGCGCGATGAAGCTGTTCGGCACGCCCCAGGAGCGGCCGGCGGTGAGGAATTCCAGGTCCGGAAAATTCTGGCCGAAGGCAAAGCCGGCGGTACCGTCGCCGGTGTAGAAGCGCGCCACGCCGCGATAGATCAACAGGCCGCACAGCGTGACGACGAAGGGCTGCAATTTGAGCCGCGTGATCAGCCAGCCATGCGCCAGACCGATGATAGCGCCGAGCACCAGGATGAGCACGAAGGCAACAGGCCATCCCATGCCACGCACGGCAATGAAGTCGATGAACAGCGTGCCCAGCAGCGCCACCACCGAGCCGACCGACAGTTCGATGCCGCCGGTGATGATGACGAAGGCCTGGCCGATCGACAGGATGCCGAACAGGCCGATCAGGTTCGAGGTGTTGGCAAGATTGATCGGCAACAGGAAGCGGGGATTGATGATAGCGACGATGGCGCCCACCACCAGGATCAGGATCAGCAGGCCGAGATCTTTCTTGCTCATCGTCGTCTCCCCAATGCCTGCCTGAGCGGACCGCGCTTGCGCGAGCCCCGGCAAAAACTATTTCGGCTGCTTGCCCACCGCCAGCAGCAGCACGTTTTCCTGGCTGAACTGATCCTTGTCGAGAATGCCGGAGATCTGGCCCTCATGCATGACGGCGATGCGGTCGGACACGCCGATCACCTCTTCCATGTCGCTGGAGATCATCAGCACGGCGACGCCCGCGTCCGCCAGCGCGCGCATCAGCCCGTAGATTTCCGCCTTGGCGCCGATATCGATGCCGCGCGTCGGCTCGTCGAGGATCATCACCTTCGGGTTCATGGCCAGCCACTTGCCGAGCACGACCTTCTGCTGGTTGCCGCCCGACAGCGTACCGGTGCGCGTCTGCACCGAAGGCGCCTTGATGCCGAGATTTTTTTTCTGCTTCTCGGCGGTTACCGTTTCGGCGCTCGCGGAGACCAATGAGCGCTTCGCATGCGCCGGCAGATTGGGCAGCGATATGTTCTGCGCGATCGACAGGTCGAGCAGGATGCCGGTCAGCTTGCGGTCTTCCGGCACCAGGAAGATGCCATGCGCGACGGCGTCGGCCGCCGAGCCCAGCACAAGCGGCTTGCCGTCGAGCTCGAGCGCGCCGCCAAGGCTGCCGTCGATGCCGAAGAACACGCGCGCCAGTTCGGTGCGGCCGGAACCGACCAGGCCGGCAAGGCCGAGGATCTCGCCGCGCCTGACGTCGAGGTCGACCGGCCGGCTGGGATAGGTGGGAGTGCGGATGGCCTTGGCCGCAAGTGCCGTGGCGCCCGGCGCCCGCGCGGCCTCGGAGGCCTTTTCGCGCTCCTTCAGCATGCGGCCAATCATCAGCTTGACCATCTGGTCGTGGCCGATGTCGCGCTTTTGCAACGTGCCGGCCAGCATGCCGTCGCGCAGCACGACGACACGGTCGGCGACGCGCTCGACCTCGTGCAGGCGGTGCGAGATGAAGATGACGCTGATGCCGTCGGCCTTCAGCGCCTTGATGACGTCGAGCAATTTGTCGGTCTCGGCGATCGGCAGGCTCGATGTCGGCTCGTCGAGGATGACCAGCCTTGCCTTGATCGACAGCGCCTTGGCGATCTCGACCATCTGCTGCTGGGCGAGCGACAGGTCGGCGACTTGCGTGTCGGCGGAGAAATTGGCACCGACGCGCTTCAACAGCGGCGCCACCATCTCCCGCAGCTTCGTGCGGTCGACGAGTTTCAGCGGCCCGGCGCGCAGCGGTTCGCGGCCAAAGAAGATGTTGGCCGCGACGTCGAGATTCTCGAACAGATTGAGTTCCTGGTGAACGAAGGCGATGCCGGATCCGAGACTGCCTTCGACGCTCAGGCCTTTATGGGCAGTGCCGTCGACCGTGATCGTACCGGTGTCCGGCGTGGTGACGCCGCCAAGGATCTTCATCAAGGTCGACTTGCCGGCGCCGTTTTCACCGACGAGGCCGATGACCTCGCCCGGCCTCACCTCCATCGAAAAACCATCGAGCGCGACAACACCCGGATAGGTCTTGCGCACGTTCTCGAGGCTTAGGAACGGTGTCATCGCTGCGATGGATGTATCGGAATAGTTCATCATGCCTGACAGCAGTTAGCGGGCCGGCCTTCCGGCAGACTGACGATCCCAGCAGGGTTCGTCAATGCGCGCAGCCGGCTCAAGCAGAGCTGAGCCGGCTGAACTGCCTGTGGTCTTAGTTTCCAGACATCGCCTTCAGATTGGCGGCGTAGGCGTCGACGTCACCCTTGCCGATGATCTTGGTCGGGATGATGATGAGGTTGCCTGCCGGGATGCCCGACTTGTCGCCCTTGAGATAGGCAGCCATCAGCTTCATGCCCTGATAGGCCCATTCGAAGGGTTGCTGCACGACGGTGGCGGCAATGGTGCCTTCCTTGACGCCGCCCAGCGTGATCGGATCATCATCGAAACCGACGACGGTGATCGAGCCGAGCTTGCCGGCATCGCGCAGCGCTTCATAGATGCGCGGCGTGTTGTAGGAGTAGAAGCCGACCATGCAGGTGACGTCGGGGCTGGCGACCAGCGCATCCTCGACATTCTTCTTGGCGCGGGCCTGGTCGATGTCGTCACCGCGCACGTCGACGAGCTCGATCTTGGTGCCGGCCAGGCCATCCTTCATGCCCTGGATACGCTCCTTGGCATTGTCGGCGCCGAGCAGGCCGACGAAGCCGAGGCACTTGCCGCCGTTCGGCATCGCCTTCTTGGCGATTTCCGCCGCCTGCTTGCCGGCATCGACATTGGACGAGCCGATATAGGCGACGCGCTTGGTCTGCGGGGCGTCGCTGTCGGTGGTGAACAGCGCGGTTTCCGAGGCGATCTTGTTCAGACCATCGGTCGAGGTCTTGGGATCGACGGCCGAGACCATGATGCCCTTGACGCCGGCCGTCACCAGATCGTCCATCAGCCGCTGCTGGATGGCGACCGAGGATTGTTCCGGATATTTGAGCTCCAGCGTATAGTCGGGCAGTTCGCCCTGCGCCTTCTTGACGCCGGCTTCGGCCGCTTTCCAGAAATCGGAAGCGCCGTTGACGACGAAAGCCAGCGTCGGCTTGTCGTCAGCGCGTGCGATGGCCGTCGCCGTCAGGCCGACAACCAGGGCCGCGGCGGCCACGGATGCATTGCGTATCAAGGACTTCATGTTCAACCTCCCGTTTTGGTCCAGCCTTCGGGCTGACCGGTCTTACTCACTAGAATTGCCTTGCTCACCTGAGTTTTGCCGTTTGCAGCTTGGACGCCCCTCCTCCTCAGGGGTTCCCGGCACTGAAAGAATGGCGTCGTCCAGCCACGATCACGGACTTTAGAGACTCATCCCTCATTCGTAAATAGTCCGATTTGTCTGACATATCACATATCTGCTACAAGGCTCGCGGAGGCAATATCCGCTCGCCATCGGACTATTCACGAGTACTCCCGCCGCACCCGGGACCCATCGGGCCGGACGCGACGGATTGACGTTACAGCGCATCCTTGTATTAGTAAACAGTATTAGTTCTCGCCCGTGCCTGGACACATCGGTGCGGCATCCCGACCGACCTGCCAACGATGGCCTGCCTTGCCAGCGCGGCAGTCCAAGCCTTGCTATTCCTGCCTTTCTGAATACCCGGAGCCGCATGATCGATGGATCAACAACATACTAATAGATATAAATGCGGCGAGGTTTTCTATAAATCGACGCCGCCGCGCCATCTTGTCGGCCCGGCAGGCTGCCGCTAGACAGGCTTGGGATTGGGGACACGAATGCAATGAGCGAGACCAGGGATCCGGCCATCGAGGCCGCGAAGCGCCGCAAGGCGCCGGCAAAGCCCAAAGGGCGGGTCACCATGACCGACATCGCCAGGGCCGCCGGCTGTTCGCAGGCAACGGTTTCCTTCGTGCTCAACAATTCGCCCGGCATCCGGCTGTCGCAGCAGACCCGCGAACGGGTGATCGAGGCCGCAAGAGCGCTGGGCTACAGCGCGCCCGCTTTCTCGGCACTGCGCAAGCCTGTTGCCGCCTTTGATGGGCTTGACGGGGTGATCGGCTTCGCCGTCGACCAGCTGGCGACCAGCCCGGAGGCGGTGGTCGCCATCGAAGGCGCACGCCAGGCTTCGTGGAATGCCGGCAATGTGCTTCTGGTGGCGCAGACCATGGGCGACGCCGTGATGGAGCCGCGCGCCATCCAGGCGCTGACCAGGCGGGGCATTTCGGCGCTGATCTACATGACCATCTTCACGCGCGAGATCACGGCGCCCGATTTCCTCTACAGCCTCGACATTCCGGTGATCCTGCTCAACTGCTACACGGCCGACTATGCCTTCCCGGCCGTGGTGCCTTCCGAGATCGCCGGCGGCCAGAGCTCGACCCGGCATCTGATCAGCCACGGCCACCGCCGCATCGCCACCATCACCGGCGAGCCGTGGATGCAGGCGGCACAGGACCGGCTGAAGGGCTACCGCCGCGCGCTTGCCACCGCCGACATTCCGTTCGACCCGGAGCTGGTGGTCGAGGGCGACTGGTCGGCCAGTGCGGGCTATGCCGCGACGGTGAAGCTGTTGGCGCTGAAGGACCGCCCGACCGCGATCTTCTGCCAGAACGACCGCACCGCGATCGGCTGCTACGAAGCGCTGAAGGAAGCCGGCCTGCACATCCCCCAGGACATTTCCGTGGTCGGCTACGACGACGAGGAAATCGCCCGACATCTGTTTCCGCCGCTGACGACCTCGATCCTGCCGCACATGGCGATGGGCCAATGGGCGATCGAGCAGCTCGAGGCGCCGGCGGCGCCCGGGCAGGGGCGCTATCCCATCACCAAGCTGGAATGCCCATTGGTGGAGCGGGAGAGCGTGCGCGCCGTGGCAGGAGGCTGACGGGTTGAGAGGCGACCGTCTATCTCGGCGTGCTCATCGGCGCCCCCTGCGGTCCGCGGTTGCCGGCATGGACCCGGGAGCCGCGGTTGAGAATAGGCCGCGCCTGATATAGATGGCTCGCGCCAGACCGCCGCATCGGGTCGGAAGGTGTCCAACTCGAGCGACAGAGGCGATCATGGCCGACGAAAACGAAGACTACATCTACGATGAGGCCACCGGTGAATGGCGTCCGGCCTCGGAGATCGCTGCCTCCGCCGAGGCAGGGCGCATTGTGCCACGCGATGCCGCCGGCAATGTTCTTGCCGACGGTGATTCGGTGATCCTGATCAAGGACCTCAAGGTGAAAGGCGCCAGTCAGACGCTGAAGCAGGGGACCCTGATCAAGTCGATCCGGCTCACCGACAATCCGGATGAAATCGATTGCCGGCATGAGGCGATCAAGGGCCTCGTCCTTCGCACGGAGTTCGTGCGCAAGCGGTGAGCGTTAGCGGCTGGCCGCGATGCTGAACACGCGGTCGGCACGGGACCCGGGCAGAGCTATTTATCGATGTCGATATCCCTGGTCTCCTGCCCGATCAGCAGCGCGATCAGCGTCAGCACGGCCATCGCCGAGAGATAGACGCCGACCCAGAACGGGCTGCCGCCGCCGACGCGCCACAGCGCCACCGCTATGAACGGCGCGACCGCGGCGCCAAGGATCGAGGAGACGTTGTAGGCGATGCCCGAACCCGTATAGCGGACGCTGGCCGGAAACAGTTCCGGCAGCAGGGCGCCCATCGGCCCGAAGGTCATGCCCATGAGGGTGAAGCCGATGATGAGCCAGGCCATGACACCGACGGTGCCGACCGCCAGTATGGGAACCCAGAGCAAGCCGAAGACAATGATGCCGAGCGTGATCGCGATCAGTGTCTTGCGCCGCCCCCAACGCTCCGCCCACGGGCCGGAAACCAGGGTGAAGATGCCGAAGAACACCACGCCGATGATCATCATCAGCACGAAGGTCGTGTAGTCGTAGCCGAGGCCCGGAACCGCGCCTGTGGGCGCAGCCCGGCCATAGCTGAGCGAGAAGGTCGTCATCAGGTAGAACAGCACGTAGGTCGCCAGCATGTAGAATGTGCCGAGGATCAGCTGCCGCCAGTGCGTCTTCACCGCTGCCGCCAGCGGCACCTTCTTGACCTCGCCTTTGCGGACCGCGTTTTCGAAGGCAGCACTTTCAACCAGGCTGAGGCGCACCCATAGGCCGATGGCGACCATGACGATCGAAAACAGGAACGGGATGCGCCATCCCCACGCCAGGAAGGCGAGCGAAGGCCGCGACGGATCGTCGGACGGCAATGCCGCGGCAATGATCAGGAACAGCCCGTTGGCAATGATGAAGCCGATAGGCGCGCCAAGCTGCGGAAACGTGCCATAGATCGCGCGCTTTCCCTGGGCGCATTCTCCGTCGCCACCAGGGCCGCCCCGCTCCATTCGCCGCCGAGCGCGAAGCCCTGCGCCAGCCGCAGCAGGACCAGCAGCGCTGGCGCAAACCAGCCGGCCACGGGATAGGTCGGCAAGAGGCCGATCAGGAACGTCGCGACACCCATGGTGAGCAGCGCGCCGACCAGCGTGATCTTGCGGCCGCGCCTGTCGCCGAGATGGCCAAAGAAGATGGCGCCAAGCGGCCGCGCGATCATCGCCGCGCCGAACACGGCAAAGGAGGCGAGCAGCGCTGTCGTCTCGTTGCCCGCCGGGAAGAACAGATGCGGGAACACCAGCACCGCCGCCGTGGCGTAGACATAGAAATCGTAGAATTCGATGGTGGTGCCGATCAGGCTCGCCAGGATGACGCGCGAACGCGGATTGGCGGGAACGGCGTTGGCGGACGCTGCGGCGGCTGCGATGGACACTGGGACATACTCCGACGGGACTGGGTAGCGCCCTCTTCTGCTGTCGATGAGGCTATGGCCGAGTGGGTGCGAGCCTCATCAGGATTGATGGGTGGAGATAGGGGGCGGGTGGATTGTTGGCAATGATGGATGGGCGGGCCAGAGGCGGGGAAATTGTCGGCCAGGCTGTTGCAAGGGTTGCACGTTTGCGTGAAGCCGCTTGTTTGAAAGAACTGGCGCACCCGACAGGATTCGAACCTGTGACCTCTGCCTTCGGAGGGCAGCGCTCTATCCAGCTGAGCTACGGGTGCTTCCCGGTGTTCCGGAAAACGAACCAGCCGGCGAACCGGCAAGTCACGGCTTCTTAGCGGAAGCTGGCGCGGGCTTCAACGGGCAATTGGCGGGCCGCAGGGCCGCGAACTGAGATTAACGTGCTTTCGGGATCCTGATGCCATGGGCGTCCCTTGATCAAGCCCCTCTCGAAGACTAGAGAAGCCAAGGCGCACGGAAGGATGGCGCCTGAAACGAAAAACCCGCCTCGGCGGCGGGTCGCTGGCGCAAATCAGCACCATGGGCAAATTTATAGCATAATTGCCGTCACCGGGCAACCGATCGCGAGTTCGCTGTCATGATCGCATCCGGTCCTTTGCGGACTCCCTGCCCTCGGGCGTCTACTGCCCCGCCTCCCCCTTAACCGTCCTTCTCCTCACCCCGCGCACCGCCCGCTTCACCTTCTTCGCACCCGCCAGCTCGTTCATCGCATCCAGCTGCATCTGCTGCATCTCGGCCAGACGCGTCCATTGGCGGGAGATGAGGTAGTCTAGTTTTTCGTGCAGGTGGCGCACTTCGAGCTCGGCCTTGAGGTTGACGCGGTATTCGTTGAAGGAGCGCAGGCGGTCTTTCACCTCCTGGCGCTTCTGGCTCATCATGATGATCGGCGCCTGGATGGCGGCGATGCAGGAGAGCAGGAGGTTGAGCAGGATGAAGGGATAGGGGTCGAAGGCGCCATTCAAACCCTCGAACAGGTTGATGCCGATCCAGACCAGCAGCACGCTGGCAAACGAGATCAGGAACCACCAGCTGCCGCCGAAGGCGGCCATGTTGTCGGAGACGCGGTCGGGGAAGGTGCGGTGCTCCTCGAACTCTTCTTCCGAGTTTTCCGAAATCGTGTCCTGCCTGGCGATCGATTCCACCACCTGGCGGTCGAGCTCGGAGAATTCGCCGTGCTCCTGCTGCAGCAGCTCCTCCATGTAGCGCATGCGGTAGCGGCCGAGCTCCTCGCGGCTGATGCGGGCGCCCCTGGGCAGGTCCGGGTGGTCGGCGTGAATGCGATCGGCGAGGCTTGGGCGCAGCGTGTCGATGCGCACGAGGTCGCGCTTGCGGAATTTGCGGCCCGAGATCGCCGACGGTTTTTTCCTGGGCTTTATCCGCGATGCGCCGGGGCCTGATGGTTCGGAGTCCGGCACTTCGGGGGTGTCGAAATGCTCGTCCGAAACCTCGTGCAGGTCTTCTTCAGTGGTCGGCGCCTCGAAATATTCGCCGCCGCTGTCATTCTCATTGGCCGCCGCCTTCTGCTCTGGCGTCTTGGGGACAGTGCTCATGGTGCGGGCTCCTGCTGTGGCGCTGTATATGAGGATACGCCGAGGTGGCGGGGCATAGCCACCGTCGGTTTTCGCAGCCTATGCCATGGCTTCCGGACGATTGCGTGACAGTCGGGTAACAATAGCCGGCTGTGGGTTCTTTGGGGGCTGTTTTTGGGCTGGGCGCGCCCAACATCGTCATCCACGGGCGTAGCAGCCGCGAAGCGGCGTCGCGAAGGACCCGAGGATCCATGCCGGGACGTTGATCGTAGGGTGCAGCGGAGCAGAGTTCCGCACCGTGGCAACGCTCGGAGGTCGCGGCATGGATCCTCGGGTCTGCGCTGCGTCGCTGCGCTCCTTGCTCCGCCCGTGGATGACGAAGTCGAGGGGAGGCTCCGCTCCTAGCCGTTCGCTTCTTACTGCTGTTCGGCGAACATCAGCCTGGTCTTGGTGCCATCCGTCGGCGACAGGCTGCGCTGGATCAGGGCCTCGACATGGTCGTTGCGCTGGCGGGCCGAGTCGGCGCCCATCACCACCACGATCAGCTGGCGGCCCTCGGCATTGTAGGAGGTGACGATGTTGAAGCCTGAGGCCCTGATGTAGCCGGTCTTGATGCCGTCGACGCCACGCACGCGGCCGAGCATGTCGTTGTGGCCGCGCACCAGCCTGCCGCGGAACATGAAGTCGCTTTCGGAGAAATAGTGGAAATGCTGGGGGAAGCGCTGGCGCAGCGCCATGCCGAGCACCGCCATGTCGCGCGCCGTGGTCATCTGGCTGTCGTCGGGCAGGCCGGATGCGTTGCGGAAGGTGGTGCTGGACATGCCGAGCGAGCGCGCCTTGGAGGTCATCATGGCGGCGAACTGGTCCTCCGAGCCGCCGAGATATTCGCCGACCGCCACCGCCACGTCATTGGCCGATTTGACGACGATGGCGCGGATGGCGGAATCGACATCGATGCTCTCGCCGCGCCGGAAGCGCATCTTGGTCGGCGGCTGCGAAGCGGCATGGTCGGAGACCGGGATCTGCGTTTCCTTGGTGACGCGGCCGGACTCCATCGCCTCGAACAGCAAATAGAGCGTCATCATCTTGGTCAGCGAAGCCGGATAGCGCTGCGCCGTCGAGTTGACCTCGAACATCTGCTTGCCGGTCTTGGCGTCGACGACGATGGCCGCATATTTCTGCGGCGGCGCGGGCACGGTCAGCACGGAGTCCGGCGGGGTCGTGGTCGAGCAGCCGGCGACCAGCAGCAATAGGCCGAGGGCGACGAAAACTCTCTGGAGGAGCGAGAAGGGACGCAGGTTGGACAAGGGCAGGACTGTTCTGGCGATGCTTGTTGCTGAGATGAGGCGAAGCTAACGTAACGCGCTTGATGCGTCCATTTGGTTAATGGCTGACAGACCCAGGATTGTCGAGCCTTCGCTGGCTTGCGAAAGCCGCCCCGAAAACGCCCGTTTCCTATCTTTCCTTGCCAAAACCGCGTTTCCTCTGGGAAGGGACGTGGCATCGGCTGGCTGGGGGGTGGCATGACTGACATCGGGGCCGGGGGCGCAGCGCCCTCGCTTATCAAGGCATCGCTCAGCCGCACCGGCAAATGGGCCGGCAGCGTCGCTTTCATCAGCGGCGCCGTTGGCGACGTGCTCAATCCGCTGGCGCCGTTCGCCGCCTATATCGCGCTGGTCGCGGCGATCGCGGCGGCCATCATTGCCATTGCCATTGTGCTGCGGCTGGTGCTGGCGACCAAGGCGCTGCCGGCGCTGGTGTTCGCCACCAGTGCGGCGGCCGTCGCCGGCGGTGTCTATGCCGTGCAGCAGGAGACCAATTCGCAGAACGGGGTGATCGCCGGCCTGGTGCCGGCGATCGCGCAGTTGCAGCAGTCGATCGGCATCGTCTCCGAAAAAGTGGCGAAGATCGAGCAGACGGTCACGCAGACGCAAAAAACCGTCGAAGAGGTCAAGAAATCGACCGACACGGTGGCGCAGAAGACCGACCAGATCGCGTCCGCCCAGCAGCAGCAGACGCAGCAGGGGGCGCAGACGCAAAAGACCGTCGAGGCGGTCAAGCAGACGACCGAGACGCTCGCCGCCGGCCAGCAACAGCAGCAGGCCCAGACGGAAAAGCTGCAGGCGACGACCGAACAGATCGCCGCCTCGATCGACACCATCGCCAAGGGGTTTGCCCAGCTCGCCGCGCAGGGCGGGGCGATCGCCGAGCCGAAGCGGCCGGATGAGTTCTACCACAATGCCCGGGTCTACGAATTGTCGGGCGACATGCTCAATGCGCGGCGCTCCTACCTCGCCTTCGCCGGCTTCGATGTCGACGCCATCGACCCCTATACGCGCTTTGCCACGCTGCTTCGGGTGCAGGACGGCAAAGCGGGCGCCCGCGAAGTGTTCGGCCAGTTGGCCGAGAAGGCCAAGGCGCCGTCGATCAAGCTCGTCCACCTGCTGCAGTTCGACGATGCCCAGCGGCTCGACAAGCTCAACGCCTTCATCACGGCCAATCCCGACTACGCGCCGGCCTATTACCTCAAGGCGCAGGAGTTTTCGGAAGACCGCCTCGGCAGCCAGACACTGGCCGACAAGCGCAACGAAGCCCAGGCGCTGACCAAATTCGTGTCTTACGAAGGGGATGGCGGGCTGCTCAAATATTTCGTCGACCAGACGCAGCTGGCCGACTGGCTGGACCGCAGCCGCAGCCGGCTGGCAGCGCTTGGCGACGTGCTCGACCCCGCGCGCTTTGCGCCTTCGCTGACGCCGATGCGCTCCAACCAGGGCTGGTCGATGACCATTTCGCTGCCCGAGCCGGCGACCGCGATCTCCTGGCGTCTTGGCAACAGCGGTCCCTTCACCGACACCGGCTTCCTGGCGATGAACGACCAGACCACCGGCAAGCCGATGGCCAATCCGAGCTTTGAATTGCCCGACAGCACGGCGGGGACCACGATCGCGATCAAATATCTCGATATCAGGGGCCGCGAGACCGGCCCGTTCGACATCCGTTTCGATCCGGACGCCGCCCTGCAGCAAGGCAACAAGCAGATCCTCGACCAGTTCTGGACGTCGTGGATCGCTTTCGACGCCAGTGGCAATCACGGCCTGGTCTATTTCACGCAGATGCTGTCCTACCGCTGCGCCATCAAGGAGGTGCGCTACAGCCTGAATGGCGCCGCGCTCGACAAATCGCTCGAGATACCGCCTTGCGACAAGAAGGACCCGTACGCCATCCCCTACGACGCCAAGGGCTATTTCAAGGTCGCCGACAGCGTGAAATCGATGTCGGTGCAGGTCACCTACACCGACGGGACAAAATCGCCGGTGCGGGAATACAAGCGGCAGTAGGTGATGCGAAATGCCGGCCGCGGTGCTTGCGCAATCCGCGCCGAAAGGCTTCTGTTTGCGCCTTCAGATTCGGTGAGAGCGCAATGACCATCTGCACGATCAAGGCCCGGGGTATTTCGGTTTCGCTCGACCTCACTGTCGGCCACATCGCCGACATGGTCGTCGAGAGTGGCGGACGCCAGCTGAAGCCGTTGCACCGCGCGCCCTGGGTCGATGCCGGCGAGACGCTGCCGCAAGACCTGCCGCAAGGCACGGTTCGGCTCTCCGGCGATTTCCTCTGCGCGCCGTTTTCGCGCAGCGATGTCGAGGAGGCGCCGCTGCATGGCTGGACCGCCAACAGCGCCTGGGATGTCACCGAGAGCGGCGCGACGGATGGCGGCTGGCGCGCCGTCTTCCGGCTGCGGCACAAGGTCATGGGCGCCAGTGTCGACAAGATCCTGGCGCTGCGCGACGGCCATCCTTTCCTCTACCAGGAACATGTATTTTCCGGCGGGTCCGGCGCGATTTCCGTCGCCCATCACCCGATGACGGTGATGAAAGGCGGCGGCCGGCTGGCCTTTTCGCGCAAGCGGTTTGCCGCGACGCTGGGCGAGCCGTTGGAGCCGGATCCCGCGCGCGGCCGCTTCATGCTGGCCTATCCGGCGCGGTCGACGGACCTCGGGGATTTTCCCGCCGCCGGCGGCGGTACGCTCGACCTGACGCAATACCGCATGGACGACCGGCGCGAGGATTTCATCACCCTGGTCGAGGCTGACCATGGCGGACCGGGCTGGACGGCGCTGTCGCGCCAGGCCGAAGACGATCTGGTGCTGGTGCTGAAAAACCCGGCCGAGCTGCCGATCACCATGCTGTGGTTCAGCAATGGCGGGCGCGACTATGCGCCGTGGAGCGGCCGCCATCTGGGCGTGCTCGGCATCGAGGACGGACGCGCCGCCGTCGGCCATGCCGCCTCGATCGGCGATAACTGGCTGAAACGCGAAGGCGTGGCGACTGCCTTTGCGCTCGGCGAAGGCCACAGCTTTTCGTTCCGCCATGTCATTGGCGCCATGCCTGTGTCCGGCGGCCAACCGCCGCAGGAGATCACCACGGCCGACGGCCAGATGCGGCTCTCGGCCGGCGGCTCCACCAGGGACGTGCCGTTCGACAGCGCGTTCCTGCGCATTGGCCAGCCTGTTGCCGCCTGAGCGGGGAATGCGCCAGCGCGGGGTTTGAAATTTCCACCGACTGCCGCCAAGATGCGGCGGAACATCATGCCGATCATCAGGGCAAGTGAGGCTCCCATGTCCGAAATCGCCCACCTCGCCGCCACCATCTTCAAGCGCGCCGGCAAGGCAAAGCGCTTCATCGTCGCCATTGCCGGGCCGCCGGGGGCGGGAAAGTCGACATTGTCGGCCGGCCTGCATGACCTTTTGCCGGAAGGGGCGGTGGAAGTCGTGCCGATGGACGGCTTCCACTATGACGATATCGTGCTCAACGCGCGCGGCCTGCGGGCGCGCAAGGGCGCGCCGGAGACCTTCGACTTTGCCGGTTTCGAAACCGTGATGAAACGCATCCGGGCCGGCGACCCCGACATCGCCATTCCCGTCTTCGACCGCAGCATGGAACTGTCGCGCGCCGCCGCCGCCATCGTCGGCACCGAGACCAAGTTCATCCTGGTCGAAGGCAATTACCTGCTGCTCGACGAGGAGCCGTGGTCGCGGCTGGCGCCGCTGTTCGATTTCTCGATCTTCGTCGAGGTGCCGCGCAATGAGCTCGAGCGCCGGCTGATGGAGCGCTGGCACGGCCATGGCCGTTCCGACGAGGATGCGCGCGCCTGGATCGCCTCCAACGACATGCCCAATATCGAACGCGTGCTGGCCCGGCGCCGGGTCGCCGACCTGGTCATTGGTTAACACGCTTAATTTTCGGTATTTTTTGACGGGAACCTTAAGAGTTTCACGCCGTTATGCCTGAGAAACCGTTTGTTCGGCGTAAGGGATTTTCCGATGGCAACCAAGGCAAAAAAACCCGCGAAGACGAGGCCTGCGAAGGCAACTCAGGCGAAGGCCGGTGCTGGCCCGGCGATTGCCGAACGCTCGAAAGACGCCAAGGGCGCTTTCGGCAAGGCCGCCCCCAGAAAGGTCGTGCCGGCCGCCAAGACCGCCAGCCCGCGCAAACCGGCGCCGGCCAAGCCCGGTGCTGTTCGCACGGCGGCGAATATCGCCGCCGGCGCGGTAGTCGCAACCGCGCGCGGTGCCGCCTCGTTGGCCGCTTCCGTGATCGGCAGGGGCGGTTCAAAGGCCAAGGCAAAGTAGCAAAGGGCCTGTTTCAGCCCTTTGCAGGAATGGTCAAGCCCTTCTGCACCGCCGGCCGGGTCAGGCCGCGCTCTAGCCACGCGGCGACATTGGCGAAATCATCGAAACCGACAAGGTCGCGCGCTTCATAGAAGCCGATCAAATTGCGCACCCAGCCGAGCAGCGAGATGTCGGCGATGGTGTAGTCATTGTCCATGATCCATTTGCGGCCCTTGAGCCTGCGGTCAAGCACACCGAGCAGCCGCCGCGATTCGTCGCGATAGCGCTCCAGCGGTCGTTTATCGGCGATCTCGCGGCCGGCGAATTTGTGGAAGAAGCCGACCTGGCCGAACATCGGCCCGACCGACGCCATCTGGAAGAACACCCACTGGATCGTCTCGTAACGCCGCGCCGCGTCCGCCGGGATGAGCAGGCCGGTCTTTTCGGCGAGATAGAGCAGGATGGCGCCGGACTCGAACAGGCCGATCGGCTTGCCGTCCGGACCGTTCGGATCGATGATCGCCGGGATCTTGCCATTGGGATTGAGCGACAGGAATTCCGGCGTCCAGCTTTCATCCTTGCCGATGTTGATCAGATGCGGCTCGTAGGGCAGGCCGATCTCTTCCAGGGCGATCGATACCTTCACGCCGTTCGGCGTCGTTGCCGAATAGAGCTGGATCTGGTCGGGATGTTTGGCCGGCCAACGGGCGGTGATCGGAAATGCGGACAGGTCGGCCATCGAGAAACTCCTGAGCGGGGATTTGCGCCGAGCGGCGCGGTGTTGGCGGGTCGGCCAAGAATTAGGCGCTCGGCCAGGCAGGATCAATATGGCGGCGCCAGTTTCGCCATGCACGGACCGTCAATCAACTCGAACGCGGCGGGATGGTGCGACCGTTCGCCGGACAGGTGGCAACCGCCCGGGGCAGTGATGACCGCCCGGGATTAGATGGCCTTGAACGCCAGCACAGCGTTGGTGCCGCCGAAGGCGAAACCGTTGCTGATCGCGGCGCGCACCTTGCGCTCGCGCGCGACATTGGGCGTCACGTCGAGATCGCAATCGGGATCGGGTTCGCGGTAATTCGCTGTCGGCGGCACGAGGCCTTCGCGGATCGCCATGACGCAGGCGATCATCTCCAGTCCGCCCGACGCGCCCAGGCAATGGGCATGCATCGACTTGGTCGAGGAGATCGACAGCGCGCGCGCATGCTCGCCAAAGACGCGCTTGATCGCGGTGGTCTCGATCTGGTCGTTGGCCTTGGTGCCGGTGCCGTGGGCGTTGAGATAGTCGATGTCCTCGGGATTGAGGCCGGCATCGGCGAGGCAGAAGCGCATGGCGGCTTCCGGTCCCTCAATGGTCGGGGCGACGATGTCGGAGGCATCGGCCGAGAGGCCGGCACCGGCGATTTCGGCGAGGATGGTGGCGCCACGCGCCATGGCGTGATCGTAGCTTTCCAGAACCGCCATGCCGGCGCCTTCGCCGAGCACCAGGCCCTGGCGGTCGGCCGAGAAAGGCCGGCAGGTGTCGGGCGACAGCACGCGCAATGCCTCCCAGCCCTTGAGCACACCCCAGACCAGCGGCGCATCGGTGCCGCCGGCCACCATGACATCGGCGCGGCCGAGCCTGATCTGGTCGACAGCCGAGGCGATGGCGTGGTTGGCCGACGAGCAGGCCGAAGTAACGCCGAACACCGGCCCACGCAGGCCAAGGTGCATGCTGACCTGGCCGGCGGCGGCGCCCGGCATGACCCGGGGCACGGTGAAGATGCCGGCGCGATTCTTGCCCTCTACCAGTATGGCGCGATAATTCTCTTCGACCGTCTCGAAGCCGCAGACGCCGACGCCGACAATGGTTCCCATGCGATAGGTGTTGTCTGCATGCGCGGCCAATCCGGACTGCTGCAAGGCTTCGCGCGCCGCGATCACCGCCAGCAGGCTGAAGCGGTCCATCGACACCAGCTGCTTGCGCTCTATGCCGTGATCGGGCAGCACCTTGATCTCGCAGCCGGTCCTGACCTTCAGATCGTGCAAGGAATGATTTTCGATCGGGCCTATGGCCGAACGGCCAGCGCGCATCTCACCCAGATTGCCGGTACATTGGTGCCGAGCCCGCATAGCCCGCCAAGGCCGGTGATGACGACGCGTTTCAGCATTCGGTCAGGCTTTTTTCGCGATCAGCGCGCGAACGGCCTCGACCATGTCGCCGACATTCTTCAGATTGCTCCAGGCATCAACCGTGTTCATCTCGATCTCGATGCCATATTGCTCCTCGAGGTCGAAGATGATCTCCGTCAGCTCGAGCGAATGGATGCCAAGCGACGTCAATTCGGTGGTGGTGGTGATTTCTTCACCGCCCGGCTCGGCATGGGCCTTGATCTTTTCGATGATATCCGTTGCCAGTTGGTCAGCCATTCGGTCTCTTCCCCACTTTTGTCGTTTCCCGACGCCAACTGAACAGCGCCTTCTTGTCCTCGATATCAGGCCGCGATCGTCGCCTTCTACCCCCGCCAAGCATCGCCTGACCGTACCGAGGTGGCTCCCTCTATAGAAACGGAAACGCCATCAAGCAACAAGCTATATATCGACAAAACCGCCGCAGTGCTTAACCTGACGACGTGGATACGACCGAATATACCAAGTTTTCGGCCCCTTTGGCCCAGCGCGCCGCGGGTCTGGCGCAACTGGGCTGCGCCAGCGCGGACGGCCGCACGCGGCTGCGGCGCCTCTACCAGGACGGCTCCGCCAAGATAAGGCTGCCGGCGGTTTCGGCCGATCCGCTGGAGGCGGTGCTGATCAACACCGCCGGTGGATTGACCGGCGGCGACCGCATCGGCTGGGATGTGGATGTCGGCATAGAAGCCTCGGCGTCGATAACGACCCAGGCCTGCGAGAAGGTCTACCGCGCCGCATCCGACCATGCCCAGGTGCGGGTCAGGCTGAGCGTCGGCGAAAATGGCCGCATCGCCTGGCTGCCGCAGGAAACCATCGTCTTCGACCGGGCGGCCTTTGCCCGCACATTGGATGTCGAGCTTGCCGCGGGGGCCGAGGCGCTGGTGCTGGAGGCCACGGTCTTCGGTCGCCTGGCCATGGGCGAACGCGCCGCGCAAGGCACTTTTCACGACCGCTGGCGTGTTCGCCAGGATGGTTTCCTCATCCATGCCGAGGATTTCCGCATCGGACCCGACATCACTGGTGCCCTGGCACGCGCGGCCACCGCCGGCGGTGCAATCGCGGTGGCAACGTTGCTGCTGGTGTCGCCACGAGCCGAGGCTTTGCTCGACCCGGTCCGGGAGATCGTCGGCGACCAGGGCGGCGCCAGCGCCTGGAGCGTGAAGGCATCTGGCAAGCTTCTTGCGAGGCTTTACGCCGGGGACGGCTACCAACTGCGCCAGCGGCTGGTTCCGCTCGTCGGATTGCTCAACGGAAGGGCGGGACTGCCCAAATTATGGTCACTGTGATTCTGTCTGCCTCATCTTTGGAAACCGCATGAACCTGACGCCGAGGGAAAAGGACAAGCTGCTGATCGCCATGGCGGCGATCGTGGCACGCAAGCGGCTGGAGCGCGGCGTCAAGCTCAACCATCCGGAAGCGATCGCGCTGATCACCGACTTTGTCGTCGAAGGCGCCCGCGACGGCCGCCCGGTGGCCGAATTGATGGAGGCCGGCGCCCATGTCGTCACCCGCGCGCAGGTGATGGAGGGCATCGCCGAAATGATCCATGACGTGCAGGTGGAAGCGACCTTCCCCGACGGCACCAAACTGGTGACCGTGCACGAGCCCGTCAGGTGAGGAGACCGGGATGCTTGACCTGCGCCCCAACTGCGAATGCTGCGACAAGGACCTGCCGCCCGAGGCGGCGGATGCGCTGATCTGCACCTTCGAGTGCACCTTCTGCGCCGATTGCGTGGAACACGTGCTGGATGGCGTCTGCCCCAATTGCGGTGGCAATTTTTCGGCACGGCCGATCTGTCCCGCCGCGATGCTGAAAAAATATCCGGCTTCGATCAAGCGCGTCCTCAAGGCCGAGGGCTGCGGCCCGCGCAAAGCCGCGTGAATACCGTGACACTGGAAACGGAAGGCAAATAGAAATGATCCCTGCCAAACGACTGTCTCTCTCGGCGATCCTGTTTCTGGCCGCGGCCATGCCCGCCTACGCCCATGTCGGCATCGGTACGACGTCGTCCTTCACCGCCGGCTTCATGCACCCCTTGTCTGGCCTTGATCATATGACCGTGATGATCGCCGTTGGCCTGTGGGCGGCGCTCAAGGGCGGCAGGGCGATCTGGGCGTGGCCGGCGGCTTTTGTCGGCGTCATGCTGGGCGGCGCGGCCCTTGGCATGGCGCATGTGCCGGTGCCCTTCGTCGAGCCTGGCATACTGGCCTCCGTCGTGGCGCTTGGCCTGCTGGTGGCGCTGGCCATCGATCTGCCCGTCTCGGCCGGTGTCGCCATTATCGGCCTGTTCGCGCTGTTCCACGGTCACGCCCATGGCACCGAAGTGCCGGAAAATGCCGGCGGCCTTGAGTACATGGCCGGCTTTGCCGTCACCACCGCGCTGCTTCATGCCACGGGCATCGCCGCCGGCCTGAGCCTCGGTCTCAGGTTCCGTGGTCTGGCGCGTGTCGCGGGCGCGGCCTGCGCGGCGATCGGCGTCGGCCTCGCCTTCGGCGTCGTGTGATCTCAGATGATCCCCGGTGAAATCATCCCCGTTCAAGGCGACATCGAGCTCAACAAGGGCCTGCCGACCGTCACCCTGAAAGTCGCCAACAGTGGCGACCGGCCGATCCAGGTCGGCAGCCATTACCATTTCTTCGAAACCAATGAGGGGCTGAGATTCGACCGCGAACAGGCGCGCGGCATGCGCCTCGACATCGCCGCCGGCACCGCCATGCGCTTCGAACCGGGACAGGAACGCGACGTCACGCTGGTGCCGCTTGGCGGCAAGCGCGAAGTCTATGGCTTCCAGCAGAAGGTGATGGGCAAGCTGTGAGACCGGTGGCGTCTCATGCCTGGCGTGCAAAGACAGCAAGCATGAAAGCAGGCGGTGCTCTATCTCTTTGCTTTGACGCAATTCCCAAGGGAAAGCGCCATGCGCTTTTCCCGGGAAAACCGCTTCACACTTTTCCTGGAATTGCTCTAGTTCGACGGCTTGGCGGCCGCATAGATGATGATCTTTCCGGGGTCGTCGAACTCGACGGCGAGAATGTCCTGCGCAGCCACGCGCCGCGAATCGATGGCGTTGAAGAGAAGGGCGTTGGCCTCGATCTCCTTGCGCAATTCGGCGACATCGTCCCGATGCTGCCGGACCTTGTTCTGGATGATTGCCGGCGGACCGCCTTCGCTGCGCGCCGAGTCGGTCAGGAACACGATATCGACCTTGTCGAGCTTGGACGTCTTGCGCACCGTGCTGATGTTGTCACGCGTACGGTCGATCGCCGAACTGACTTTTCCGATTTCGGCTGTTGTCTTGGCCTGTTCCTCGTTGATTTGCGAGCCGACGATGCGGTCGACGGTCTCCGGACTTTCAAGGCCCTGCGCATTCAGCGCGGCCTGGGGCAAGCTCGCGGCCAGGAATGCAGCCGCCGCAATGGCATGCAGCCATCGGGCATCGGGCAAAGTGGTGAGAGTCATCGTTCGCTTTCACAGCCTGTTTCAACAATCAGGAAGCGAAACGACTCCAGCCCTGCCACGGTTCCCTTCGCGATACGGCCGGCGGACCGGATAGCGGCCCGCCGCACCGTTTTGTCAGCTGGCCTTCTTGGTGATCAGGGTCAGCGCGCCGTTGGGCTCCATGCTGGCCGCGACCACTTGCGCCGAGGTCATTCCCTTGGCCTTGAGGGCGGACTTCACCTTGGGGGTGGCGTCGATCGAACTGCGCAGCTTCTGCAGGCCTTCATCGCCACGCTGGGCGATGACCTGATTGACCTGCGTCTGGGTGTCCTTTGGCAGCTCGGTGATGTCGACAATGTTGACACTCTGGATCGCCGGCGCGGCCTGCTGAGCGCCGGGGGCGGGCGTGGTTGGAGCGGGGGCAGGCGTGGCCGGAGCAGGTTGCTGCTGGGCACTGGCGGCACCGGCCAGCATCAGGCTGGCAGCGGCTGCAAGAATTATCGTTTTGCGCATGGATTTTCCTTCCATCGATTTGGCAAACGGTCGTTTCGGGGTGACCTGTCAACCTCAACCGCCAAATGGGATCAGAAGGTGTCACCCAGCGGGTCATTGCGTGACCATTGGATGGCGGCAATGTGCAGCTCAACCACATCGCATTTCGGGAGCAATCGCTGATGGCCAGAATCACCCGCGCCGCCTACGCCCAGATGTACGGCCCGACCGTCGGCGATAAGGTCCGGTTGGCCGACACCGAACTCTTCATCGAGGTTGAAAAGGACCTCACCATTCACGGTGAAGAGGTAAAATTCGGCGGCGGCAAGGTGATCAGAGACGGCATGGGCCAAAGCCAGGTGTCCCGCGCCCAGGGCGCGGTCGATACCGTCATCACCAACGCCCTGGTGGTCGACGCCAGCGCCGGTATCTTCAAGGCCGATATCGGCCTCAGGGATGGCCGCATCGCCGCGATTGGCAAGGCCGGCAATCCGGACATGCAAGATGGCGTCACCATCATCATCGGCCCAGGCACCGAAATCATCGCCGGCGAAGGCAAGATCCTCACCGCTGGCGGCTTCGACGCGCATATCCACTTCATCTGCCCGCAGCAGATCGAAGAGGCGCTGATGAGCGGCATCACCACCATGCTCGGTGGCGGCACCGGCCCGGCGCATGGCACGCTGGCCACCACCTGCACGCCGGGGCCATGGCACATGGCCCGGATGATCCAGTCCTTCGATGCCTTCCCGATGAACATCGGCCTGTCGGGCAAGGGCAATGCTTCTCTGCCTGCCGCATTGGAGGAAATGGTGCTGGGTGGCGCCTGCTCGCTGAAGCTGCATGAGGATTGGGGCACGACGCCGGCGGCCATCGACTGCTGCCTGTCGGTCGCCGACGAGTACGATGTGCAGGTGATGATCCACACCGATACGCTGAATGAATCCGGCTTCGTCGAGAACACGGTGGCGGCGATCAAGGGCCGCACCATCCATGCCTTCCACACCGAAGGCGCCGGCGGCGGCCATGCACCCGATATCATCAAGGTCTGCGGCCTGCCCAACGTCATCCCGTCGTCGACCAATCCGACGCGACCCTACACCGTCAACACGCTGGCCGAGCATCTCGACATGCTGATGGTCTGCCACCATCTGTCGCCGTCGATCCCCGAGGACATCGCCTTTGCCGAAAGCCGCATCCGCAAGGAGACGATCGCTGCCGAGGACATCCTGCACGACATCGGCGCCTTCTCGATCATCTCGTCGGACAGTCAGGCCATGGGCCGTGTCGGCGAGGTGGCGATCCGCACCTGGCAGACCGCCGACAAGATGAAGCGCCAGCGCGGCTCGCTGCCGCAGGAAACCGGCAACAACGACAATTTCCGCGTCCGCCGCTACATCGCCAAATACACCATCAATCCGGCCATCGCGCATGGGCTGTCGAAAGACATCGGCTCGATCGCGGTCGGCAAACGCGCAGACCTGGTGTTGTGGAACCCGGCCTTTTTCGGTGTGAAACCGGACATGGTGCTGATCGGCGGCATGATCGCCGCCGCCCCGATGGGCGACCCCAACGCCTCGATCCCGACGCCGCAGCCCATGCATTACCGGCCGATGTTCGGCGCCTATGGCAAGGCCAGGACCAACTCGTCGGTGACGTTTGTTTCCAAGGCCGCACTGGAAGCGGGCCTGCATGGCAGGCTTGGCGTCGACAAGCAGTTCGTCGCCGTCGAAAACACTCGCGGCGGCATTGGCAAGCATTCAATGGTGCTCAACGACGCCACGCCGCATGTCGAGGTCGATCCCGAAACATACGAAGTCCGTGCTGACGGTGAATTGCTCACCTGCGAGCCGGCTACGGTATTGCCGATGGCGCAGCGGTATTTTCTGTTTTGATGCGAATGGTGATTGGCGGGTAGCGATTGGCTTGGGATCGAAAACGGCGCATTATGCGACCATGAACAAGATTCAGATACAGCGGCGGCATAAGTCTACACCCATCGAGACAGACTATGCTCAGTGGTGCGCCGAACAGGGCGCGCTACTGCGCGAAGGTCGTCTTTCCGACCTCGATCGCGAGAATCTTGCCGAGGAGATCGAGAGTTTGGGGCGGAGTGACAAGAGGGAGATTGCGAACAGACTTGGCACGCTGCTTTTGCATCTGCTGAAGTGGCAGTTCCAGGCGGAACGACGCAAGGCAGGTTGGTTGCTCACCATTCGAGAGCAGCGGTATCAGATCAAGAAGCTGATCGACGAAAGTCCAAGCCTCAAGACCTATCTGGGAACGCAGCTTTCTGGCGAATTCGAGTTTGCCCGACTGAAAGCGATTGACGAAACGGGTATGCCCGAAAGGAATTTCCCCGTCGATTGTCCTTATCAAATTGCCGACGTGCTCAATCAGGAATTTTTCCCTGGCGCGCCTTGGTTGCCGGATCAACTCATTCGCGACTAGGGCATGGCCAGCGAAATCGCCTCTCCTCACGACATTTTCCCGCATATCCGCATCGTCATGGGCATGGTGATCGGGCTTGGCGTCGCCGGCCTCTACGCCATCGAGACGTGGACCTTCGGCAAGTATTTGTTCCTCATCTTCTACGCGATCACGCTGTTCCTGCTCTGTGCGCTGCTGTTTCCGGATTCGATGCTCGACTACACCAGCTACGAGGATTTCTTCTATTCGCGCCGCGCCTGGTTTTTCGGCCTGCTGGCGACGACCTATCTGCTCGACGTGGTCGACACGCTGCTGAAGGGGCCCGAGCACTTTGCCCGCTATGGCAACGAATATCTGTTTCGCACCCCGGTCTTCGTCGCGCTGTGCATTGCCGCCATCCTGGTGCGCGACCGCCGGTTTCACATCGCCTTCGTCGCCGGCACGCTGATCTATCAGATATCGTTCATCCTGCGGCTCTTCGACACGATCGTATGACTATAGCGGATGGTCTAGAGTCCAGCGAAAGGCAGGTTTCAACCATGTATAAGGCCATCGGATCGCGCGGATCCCGGGTCAGCCGCGTTCTCTGGATGCTCGAGGAACTCGGGCAGCCCTATGAATTCGTCGAAGTGAAACTGCGCTCGCCGGAAGCCTATGCGCTCAACCCGTCGGGCAAGGTGCCGATCCTGATCGACGGCGAGCTGACGGTGACGGATTCGGCGGCGATCTGCGTCTATCTCGCCGACAAGCACGCCGACAAAGGCATGGGCGCCAATCCGGGTGTCGCCGGCCGTGCCGAGATGGATTCCTGGATGCATTTTGCCCAGAGCGAGTTCGAGGCGCCGCTGTGGAACAAATTGCGCCACCGTTTCCTGCTGCCCAGGGAAGTGCGGGTCGATGTCGGTCCCGCTGCGGCCTATGATTTCGCCTCGGAAGCCAAGGCGCTGGACCGCCGGCTTGGCGACAAAACGTTTGCGCTTGGTGAGCGGTTTTCCGCCGTCGACGTACTGCTCGGCGACATGGGCAGTTGGGCCCGGGCCGGAAAATTCCCGATCGAGTCCGAGCGCGTCAACGCCTATTTCGACCGCGTTCTGGCGCGGCCCGCCCGTGCGAGGGCGCAAGCCAACGGAGGCTCCCTGAAATGAAACTCAACCTCAACACCGACTTCACCAAATTCCCGCGCGCCGTCTCCGTGCTGCCGGCTGGCATTGTGGGATCCACAGCGCCCTCCGGCCAAGCGGTGCTCCCTCATGACGAGCGGCATCTGCGCCGCCGCGCCATCGAATTGTCCGACGGCAGCAAGGTGCTGGTCGACCTGCCCGAACCCGTTGCCTTGAACGATGGCGACCGTCTGGTGCTCGAGGATGGCCGTCATGTCGAGATCGTTGCCGCGCCGGAAGAGGTCTATGACATCCGCGCCCGCAACGGCGTGCATCTGACCGAACTTGCCTGGCATATCGGCAACCGCCATCTCGCCGCGGGCATCGAGGCGGATCGCATCGTCATCCTGCGCGACCACGTCATCAAGGCGATGCTGGAGGGGCTTGGCGCCACGGTGCGCGAGGTTTCCGAACCGTTCAAGCCGGTACGCGGCGCCTATTCCGGCCATGGCGGCGGACATGGTCACGATCACGGTCACAGCCATGCCGAGGCGCATGCGCATAGCCACGGTGAGGCACACTCCCAAAGCGAATCGCATTCCCATTCGCACGCCGGCCACCACCACGATCATGACTGACCAGCCTTCGAACACCGCCCTGCTGCGGCTAATGGCGTGGCTGTCGCCGGCCTTCCCAGTCGGCGGCTTTGCCTATAGCCATGGTCTCGAACGCGCGGTGCATGACGGCTTGGTGACCGATGCTGCCAGCCTCGCCGGTTGGTTGGAAACGCTGGTTGAAATGGGTTCGGGCTGGAACGATGCGGTGCTGTTTGCCGAGAGCTGGCGCAGTGCACGCCACGTCGGCGATCTCAACGACGTCGCCGCACTGGCCGAGGCGCTCGCAGGCTCGCGGGAACGCCACACCGAGACCATGCTGCAAGGCGCCGCCTTCCTCAAGGCTGCCGCCGCCTGGCCCAATCCGGTGCTGGAGCGCTTGCCGGCCGAATGCGCCTATTGCGTCGCCGTCGGCGCCTTTGCCGGCGGCAACGGTATTGCGTTGCAGGACGCGCTGGCCGCCTTCCTGCAAGCCTTCTTCTCCAATCTCGTCCAGGCGGCGATCAGGCTCAGTGTCCTCGGACAGAGCGAGGCCACCACACTTCTGGCCGGCTTCGAGCCGCTGGCTTTGGCGACCGCCGCCCGCGCGTCCCATTCGACATTGGACGATCTCGGCGGCTGTGCTTTCGTCTCCGACGTCATGGCGATGAAGCACGAAACCCAGTACTCGCGGCTGTTCCGCTCATGATCCTCCTCGCCTTCGCGCTGTCCATTGTCATGCTGCTGATCACCGCCCTGCATGTCTATCTGGGGTATTGGCGGCATCTGGCCTGGTACGGATGGCGCGTCTTGCGCCCGCGCGGTCGTCGGCTTTCGCGGCGTTGATGAAATGCCGACGCCGTTCGCCAGTTTCGCCGTTGCCGCCTGTCTTGGCCTGGCAACGCTCTGGCCGCTGGCGCTCATCGGCTTCTTTGCCTCGCCCTTCCCCAGGGAGGGCCTTGCCGCCACCGCGCTGCTGATCGGGCTGGTGTTCCTGGGGCGCGGCATTGCCGGCTTCACGCCGTGGTGGCGGCGGCTAGCGCCCGAGCAGCCTTTCGCCCGGCTCGATACCAGTTATTATTCGCCGCTCTGCCTGTTGGTCGGGCTCGGCTTCGCCATCCTCGCCATCATGGAGTTCCCGACATGACTCAAGCTAACGGCCCTCTTCGCATCGGCATTGGTGGCCCTGTCGGTTCCGGCAAGACGACGCTCACCGAAAAACTCTGCAAGGCGCTGCGCGACGAATTCTCGATCGCGGTCGTCACCAACGATATCTACACCAGGGAAGACGCCATGATGCTGGCCCGGCTGCAGGCGCTGCCGGAGGACCGCATCGTCGGCGTCGAGACCGGCGGCTGCCCGCATACCGCCATTCGCGAGGACGCCTCGATCAATTTGCAGGCGATCGCCGAACTCAACCGGAAATTCCCCGATCTCGATATCATCTTCATCGAATCCGGCGGCGACAACCTTGCCGCCACCTTCTCGCCTGATCTCGCCGACCTGACGCTCTATGTCATCTCGGTCTGCCAGGGCGAGGAAATCCCGCGCAAGGGCGGTCCGGCGATCACCCGCTCCGATTTCCTGATCATCAACAAGAGCGACCTGGCGCCCTATGTGAACGTCAACCTCGACGTCATGGAGAGCGACGCCGGCCGCATGCGCGGCAGGCGGCCGTTCGGCTTCACCGATCTTTCACGTAGCAAGGGGCTGCAGGAGGTCATCGACTTCATCGTCGAGCATGGTGGGCTCAGGGCCGTCACTGCCGCCAGCACGGCCGCCTGACAGACAAGAAGCTCTCCCTGCACCAACCGAAACCCGTTGCCGGCGGCCGCAGGTCACGGCATTCTGGCCAAAACCGGAGGATTTTCGATGAGCATTGCCCGCCTGCAGAAAGAAACGCTGACCAACCTGCCCTACTATGAAGAGCGCGTCGATCTCGCCGCGGCCTTCCGCTGGACGGCACGGCTCAACATGCATGAGGCGGTGGCCAATCATTTCTCGCTGGCGGTCAACGAGGACGGCACGCAGTTCCTGATGAACCCCAACCAGGTGCATTTCTCGCGCATCAAGGCGAGCGACCTGCTGCTGATTGACGCCAACGGTCCCGAAACGCTGACCGGCCCCAACGCGCCCGATCCGACCGCCTGGGGCCTGCACGGCGCCATTCACCGCAACGTGCCGCATGCGCGCTGCGTCATGCATGTGCATTCGATCCATGCCACGGTGCTGGCGTCGCTCGCCGACTCGACACTGCCGCCGATCGACCAGAATTCGGCGATGTTCTTCAACCGTCATGTCGTCGACGCCCATTATGGCGGGCTGGCCTTCGAGGAAGAGGGCGAGCGCTGCTCGCAGCTTCTCACCGATCCCAAGGTCAAGGTGATGGTGATGGGCAATCACGGTGTGATGGTCATCGGCGACACGGTCGCCGATGCCTTCAACCGCATGTTCTATTTCGAGCGCGCCGCCGAGACCTACATCAAGGCGCTGTGGACCGGCCGCCCGCTGCGCACGCTGTCCGACGCGATCGCCGAGAAGGCGGCGAGCGAAATGGATGATTACCCCGGCCAGGCCGAGCGTCATCTCGCCGAGCTCAAGGCGATCCTCGACGAGCAGGAACCCGTCTACCGGAATTAAAGACCGAGTTGAGCCCGCAATTCCTCGGCGCTGTTGATGACGATGGCGCCGGGCGGTCCTTCCATCGGCTTTTCCGGCCAGAAGATCGTCTTCATGCCCGCCGCCAGCCCCGCCATGGCGCCCGGCCAGCTGTCGTCGACCGCCACCGCGTGCGCGGGATCGACATCGGCCAGATAGGCGGCGCGCAGGAAGGGCTCGGCGTGCGGCTTGCCTTCGCGCACATCGTTGCGGCTGATCGTCTTCATGCCGGGATAGAAGAGGCCGACCATGCGCAGATTGGCGTCGACGATCATCCGGTCCGAATTGGAGACCACCGCCTGCTGCACGCCAAGCGCTCGTAATTCGTTGAAGACCTCGATGGCGCCGGGGCGCGGCTTCAGGCCTTCGACCAGCGGCAGATAATGCTCGTATTTGCGCATGATCCAATCGTCGAAGGGAAGATCGAGGCCGAATTCGTTGCGCATCATCTCGTAGACCGGCCAGGCGGCGACGCCGAGCACGCGCTCATGCAGGTCGGCGGGCGGCTTGAGACCGACATTGCGCATCGCCGCCACCAGGGCCGCTTCGTGCAGCGGCTCGCTGTCGACCAGCGTTCCGTCCATGTCCCAGAAAACCGCCTTCGGTGTCATGCAGCGCTCCTTTTGCGATCCCCTTAAAGGGTTTGCGCCGGGAGATAAACCGTCGGGATCACAGAAGATGGCTGCGACCGGAACCAAAGCCGCTTTGCTTTCAGCGATCAGAGATTATCGGCGCGGCAATCTCAATCTCGCAGTTGCGATCAATTGCCCTTGATATTGACAATTGCGCAGACTGCTGTTCCCTGCGAAACTAAGAGCGGACCGCCTTGATGACCGGCGGCCTTGGGAGGCAGGACGTGAATACCCGGCAGGATGGCGGCAGCAACAGGCTGGACGACGCGGCGCGCGCCGGCTGGCTTTATTACGTTGCCGGCAACACACAGGACCAGATCGCCGCCACGCTCGGCATTTCGCGGCAGACCGCGCAGCGGCTGGTGTCGCTGGCTGTGTCGGAAGGCTTGATCAAGGTTCGTGTCGACCATCCGATCGCCAACTGCCTTGATCTCGCGGCCCGGCTGAAATCGCGTTTCGCGCTCGACCTGGTCGAGGTGGTGCCGAGCGATCCCAATTCATCCTCCACCACCATCGGCATCGCCGAGGCGGCGGCCGCCGAGATCGAGCGGCGGCTGCGCTCGCCGACGCCGATCGTCATGGGCATTGGCACCGGGCGCACGCTGAAGGCGGCGATCGAGCAATTGCCGCCGATGGAATGTCCGCAGCACAAGGTGGTGTCGTTGACCGGCAACATTTCGCCGGACGGTTCGGCTGCCTTCTACAACGTCATCTTCACCATGGCCGACCGGGTCAAGGCGCGCTCCTTCCCGATGCCACTGCCAGTCATCGCCTCCTCGCCGCAGGAGCGCGAGATGCTGCTCAACCAGCCGATGATCCAGCCGACGCTGGCGCTGGCGGCGGAAGCCGACGTCACCTTCATCGGCATCGGCGACCTCGGTCCCAAGGCGCCTCTCTATGAGGACGGCTTCATTTCGGAAAGCGAGCTGAAAGCCTTGCAGAAGGCAGGCGGCATCGCCGAGATCGTCGGCTGGGTGTTCGACAGGGAAGGCCGCATGATCGAGGGCATCACCAATGACCGGGTGTCGTCGGCGTCGCTGCCGTCGCGCGAAAAGTCACTGGTCATTGCGCTGGCCATGGGCGAGCGCAAGCTGCCGGGGATCCTGGCGGCCGTGAATCGCCGGCTGGTCAATGGCCTCATCACCGATGAGCGGACGGCCACCGCCCTGCTGGCCAGCATGTGACCGGGAATCGTCGTCGCTTGCCGAATGCGGCCGCGACCGCTGCTTTGCGACAAAGCCAACAAGTCTATCTGTGCCTGCCAAAGGGGTCGTTGCCATCGAGGAAACCGACGTCGCGCTGCAGATGCGGCGACAGGTCCCTAATGTCGAGATGCGCCCTTTTCCTGATCGCGAACCAGCCGAATCCGTCCGTTAGCCACGAAATCCAGCGGTGATCCGGAGCGGGAGTACATTTTTGCTGCGCCATGGTCATGATCGTGAACCTTCGCTATCCTGAACCCGAATGACGGGTTGACACTGAATGTCGGTCTCGCCGGCCAGGTTTGCCAATCGAACGTCGATAAGGACCCATAAGGAGGCCTTATGCCCGATCTGAGCTCGCGACAGGTTTCCCAACTCCCGCCGCTACAGGCGATCAGGGTCTTCGACGCGGTGGCGCGCCACCTTTCCTTCACCAAGGCCGCCGTGGAACTCGGCATGACACAGGCTGCCGTCAGCTATCAGATCAAGGTGCTGGAAGAGCGTGTCGGCTCACCGCTGTTCCTGCGCCGGCCGCGGCAGATCGAGTTGACCGAAGCCGGCCAACGGCTGGCGCCGGCGGTCAGCGAGGCCTTTGCCATTCTTGGCCAGGCCTATGCCGCGGCGCGCGGCGGCGCGGACGGGCTGTTGTGCGTCACCACGGTGCTGACCTTTGCCTCGAACTGGCTGGCCCACCGGCTGGGCTCCTTCCAGCTCGCGCATCCGGCGCTTGCCGTGCGGCTGGAGACATCGAGCCGGCTGACGGATTTCGCGCGTGAGGATACCGATATCGCCATCCGCTCGGGCGGCGGCAAATGGCCGGGCCTGGAGGCGCACAAACTGCTCGATGCCGATTTCACGCCGATGCTGAGCCCCACGCTCGCGGCGAGCATTGGCGGCGTCAACGAGCCGGCCGACCTGTTGCGGCTGCCGATCCTCGATCCCGGCGACATCTGGTGGACGGAGTGGTTTTCCGCCGCCGGCGTGCACGCGCACGACCTTGCCAAACGACCCGGCAGCAGCATGGGCGCGCAGGCCTATGAGGCCAATGCTGCCATCGCCGGCCATGGCGTGGCGATCCTGACCCGGGCGCTGTTCAAGGCCGAACTCGCCGAAGGTCGCCTGATCCAACCCTTCGACCTGGTCGGCGACGACGGCCATGCCTATTGGCTGGTCTATCCCGAAGCGCGCCGCAACGTGCCGAAGATCCGCGCCTTTCGCGACTGGTTGCTGGCCGAGATCGCCTGCTGACAGGCCCTTTTCACCCGATCCAGGCCTCCAGGCCTTCCTGTCCCCTCGCCTGATATCCGGCACAGGCGCGGCCTGCCGCCCCAAATTTCCATGGCTCCGTCGTGCGCCGGCAAGGCCGAGTGCTGCGCTGCAGCATCGAATCCGGCTTGACATAATTTACGGCAAGTGAGTAATTGCTCAGAGCCAAGGCAAATGCTCATCTTGGTTCATGGGAGGAATTTGATGAAACTTCGCACGCTCATCCTGGGCTTGTGCTCGACCAGCGCAATCGCGTTCGCCGCACATGCCGAATCCATCACCATCGCCACCGTCAACAATGGCGATATGGTCCGCATGCAGAAGCTGACCGACGACTTCTCCAAGGCTAACCCGGACATCAAGCTCAACTGGGTCACACTTGAAGAGAACGTGCTGCGCGAGCGCGTCACCACCGACATCGCCACCAAGGGTGGCCAGTATGATGTGATGACCATCGGGACGTATGAAGTTCCGATCTGGGCCAAGCAGAGCTGGCTTCTGCCGCTCGACAAGCTCGGCGACGACTATGACGCCAAGGACATTATCCCGGCCATCGCCGGCGGTCTTTCGGTCGACGGCAAACTCTATGCCGCGCCCTTCTACGGCGAAAGCTCCTTCGTCATGTACCGCAAGGATTTGATGGACAAGGCCGGGTTGAAGATGCCCGACGCGCCGACCTGGGACTTCATCCGCCAGGCCGCCGACAAGATGACCGACCGCGCCAATGGCGTGAACGGCGTGTGCCTGCGTGGCAAGGCCGGCTGGGGCGAGAACATGGCCTTCCTGACCGCGATGTCGAACTCCTTCGGCGCGCGCTGGTTCGACGAGAAATGGAAGCCGCAGTTCGACCAGCCCGAATGGAAGAAGACGCTGCAATTCTATGTCGACCTGATGAAGGCCGACGGCCCAGAGGGTGCGTCCTCCAACGGCTTCAACGAAAACCTGGCGCTGTTCCAGCAGGGCAAGTGCGGCATGTGGATCGACGCCACCGTCGCCGCGTCCTTCGTTTCGGACCCGAAGAACTCGACCGTCGCCGACAAGGTTGGCTACGCCTTGGCACCCGACAATGGGCTCGGCAAGCGCGGCAACTGGCTGTGGGCATGGTCGCTGGCCATTCCTGCCGGCACGCAGAAGGCAGATGCTGCCGAGAAGTTCGTTTCGTGGGCGACCAGCAAGCACTATGCCGAGCTCGTCGCATCCAAGGAAGGCTGGGCCAATGCTCCTCCCGGCACGCGCTCCTCGCTCTACGCCAATGCCGACTACCAGAAGGCGGCTCCGTTCGCCAAGATGACATTGGACTCGATCAACGCAGCCGACCCGACGCATCCGACCGTCAAGCCGGTGCCCTATGTCGGCGTGCAGTTCGTCGCCATCCCTGAGTTCCAGGGCCTTGGCACCACTGTCGGCCAGCTCTTCTCGGCGGCTCTTGCCGGCCAGTCGAGCGTCGACGATGCCCTGAAGCAGGCGCAGGACGCGGCCACCGCGACCATGACCGAAGGCGGTTATATCAAGTAAGGCTCCTCCCGGTGCCGAATGCCGGTCGCCTCCTTGACCGGCAACGGCCGCCCGAATCCCAGTTCGGGCGGCCGCCTTTAACGCCTCTGAAAATTCAGTCTGACCATTGAAGGGTGACCGTCATGGCTACTCAGCAGACCCGTTCGCTTGCCCGTTTCATGATGGCGCCCTCTGTCGTCCTGCTGCTGGTGTGGATGGTTGTTCCACTGGCGCTCACGCTGTGGTTCTCCTTCCAGCAGTACAATCCGCTCAATCCGGTTCGCGATGGCTTTGTCGGCCTCTCCAACTACGCGCTGTTCTATTCCAACCCGGCCTTCCTGCAGTCAATCCTCAACACGCTTACCCTGGTGATCAGCGTCCTGTTGATCACGGTGATCGGCGGCATCCTGCTGGCGCTTTTGATCGATCAGCCGATGTGGGGACAAGGCATCGTTCGCATCCTCGTCATCTCGCCGTTCTTCGTCATGCCGCCGGTGGCCGCGTTGGTCTGGAAGAACATGATCATGCACCCGCAATATGGCGTTTTCGCCGATATAGCGCGCTTCTTCGGGGCACAGCCGATCGACTGGTTCGGGCAGCATCCGATGACGGCCATCATCATCATCGTCGCCTGGCAATGGCTGCCTTTCGCGACACTGATCCTGCTGACCGCCCTGCAGTCGCTCGACGGTGAGCAGAAGGAAGCCGCCGAGATGGACGGCGCCGGCTTCGTCAGCCGCTTCATCTATCTGACGCTGCCGCACATGTCGCGCGCCATCACCGTCGTCATCCTGATCCAGACGATCTTCCTGCTCTCCGTCTATGCCGAGATCCTCGTCACCACCAATGGCGGTCCGGGATACGCCTCCACCAACCTGCCCTTCCTCGTCTACCAGAAGGCCTTGCTGGAGTTCAAAATCGGCCAGGCATCCGCCGGCGGCATCATCGCTGTCATTCTCGCCAACATCGTTGCCTTCTTCGCCATGCGCGCCGTCGGCAAGAACCTGGACAAGTAAGGGAGGATACGATGGCACGCTCAGTCACCACCCAGCACAAGACAATCGCGACCGTTGCGGCTTGGATCGTCGCTTTGCTGATCTTCTTCCCGATCCTCTATACGATCATCACCTCGTTCAAGTCGGAGCAGGAAGCCATCCAGGGCTTCAGCATGATCCCGTCGGGGACGTTTGAGAGCTATACCGAGGTTCAGGCGCAGAGCGGCTACTTCAAGTTCTTCCTGAACTCGGTGCTGCTCTCGGTCGGCTCGACCATCCTGGCCTTGCTGGTCGCCATTCCGGCGGCATGGTCGATGGCCTTCTCGCCGACCAAGCGGACCAAGGACATATTGATGTGGATGCTGTCCACCAAGATGATGCCCGCGGTCGCCGTGCTGTTCCCGATCTACCTGATCTTCCGCAATCTCGGACTGCTCGACAGCCGCATTGGCCTGATGGTCATGCTGATGCTGATCAACCTGCCGATCGTGGTGTGGATGCTCTACACTTATTTCCGCGAAATCCCGGGCGAGATCCTGGAAGCGGCCCGCATGGACGGGGCTTCGCTGTGGAACGAGATCATCTATGTGCTCACACCCATGGCGGTGCCGGGCATCGCCTCGACCATGCTGCTCAACATCATCCTGGCCTGGAACGAAGCGTTCTGGACAATCCGCCTGACGACGACTGAAGCAGCACCGCTCACCGCCTTCATCAGTTCGTTCTCCAGCCCGCAAGGCCTGTTCTGGGCCAAGCTTTCGGCGGCCTCGACGCTGGCGATCGCGCCGATCCTGATCATGGGCTGGTTCAGCCAGAAGCAGCTGGTGCGCGGCCTGACATTTGGTGCCGTGAAGTAACGGAATTGCCTGAAGCAATCGGCAGGACATAACCCCTCGGGGAGGAAACCATGGGAAACATCACGCTCAAGAACGTCTCCAAATCCTTCGGATCGACGTCCATCATCCCCGGCCTCGACCTGGTGATCGAGAATGGCGAGTTCGTCGTCTTCGTCGGCCCGTCGGGTTGCGGCAAGTCAACGCTGCTGCGGCTGATCGCCGGGCTGGAGGACACCAGCGGCGGCACCATCAACATCGATGGCCGTGACGTCACCGGCGAAGCGCCGGCCAAGCGCAAGCTGGCCATGGTGTTCCAGTCCTACGCGCTCTATCCGCACATGACGGTGGCCAAGAACATCGGCTTTCCCCTGAAGATGGCCGGCGAAGACAAGGCCACCATCGACAAGAAGGTGGGAGACGCGGCGCGGGTGCTCAACCTCACCAACTACCTCGAGCGCCGCCCCGGCCAGCTTTCCGGCGGCCAGCGCCAGCGCGTCGCGATCGGCCGCGCCATCGTGCGCCAGCCGACCGCCTTCCTGTTCGACGAGCCGCTGTCCAACCTCGACGCCGCACTGCGCGGCACCATGCGGCTGGAGATCAGCGAACTGCATCATCAGCTCAAGACCACCATGATCTACGTCACCCACGACCAGGTCGAAGCCATGACCATGGCCGACAAGATCGTCGTGCTGAACGCCGGCAATATCGAGCAGGTCGGCTCGCCGATGGAGCTCTACAAGACACCAAAGAACCTCTTCGTCGCCGGCTTTATCGGCTCGCCGAAGATGAACCTCATCGAAGGCGCGCCGGCCGCCAAATATGGCGTCAAGACCATCGGCATCCGTCCCGAACACATGGAAATCTCGACCACGGCGGGCGAATGGAAGGCAACTGTCGGCGTCGCCGAGCATCTCGGATCCGACACGTTCCTGCACGTTCAAGCTGACGGCGTCGGGCCGCTGACGGTGCGTGCCGATGGCGAGCTCGCCGTCCATCACGGCGACACCATCTACCTCACACCCGACAAGGCCAAGCTGCATCGCTTCGGTGCCGACGGAAAGGCAATGTGAGCATGCGCCTGGCCGGCAAATCGGCGCTGATCACGGGTTCGGCCCGTGGCATCGGCAGGGCCTTCGCCGAAGCCTATATCGGCGAAGGCGCCACGGTGGCGATTGCCGACATCAATCTTGAGGCCGCGCAAAAGACGGCCGCCGAGATCGGCGCCAACGCCTATGCCGTCAAACTCGATGTCACGGACCAGGCCTCCATCGACGCCGCGGTGAAGGCGGTGGAGAGCAAGGCCGGCGGCCTCGACATCTTGATCAACAACGCCGCCTTGTTCGACCTCGCGCCTATCGTCGAGATATCCCGGGCAAGTTACGAAAAACTGTTCTCCGTCAATGTCGCCGGCACGCTGTTTATGCTGCAGGCTGCCGCCCATTCGATGATCGCGCGGGGCAAGGGCGGCAGGATCATCAACATGGCCAGCCAGGCCGGACGGCGCGGCGAAGCCCTGGTCGGCGTCTACTGCGCCACCAAGGCCGCCGTCATATCGCTGACCCAGTCGGCGGGGCTCGACCTGATCAGACACCGCATCAACGTCAACGCCATCGCGCCTGGCGTCGTCGATGGCGAGCACTGGGATCACGTCGATTCGCTGTTCGCCAAATACGAGAACCGGCCAAAGGGCGAAAAAAAGAAACTTGTCGGCGAGGCAGTGCCTTACGGCCGGATGGGCACGGCTCAGGACCTTACCGGCATGGCGGTTTTCCTCGCCAGCAGCGACGCCGAATACATCGTCGCCCAGACCTACAATGTCGATGGCGGCCAGTGGATGAGTTGAGGGGGGCCGGCCTCTGCTTCTCGTCCCTCCGCGAGGAGCAGAGGCCAACATCAGAGGCCGCATCGGCCTCATAAGGCATGTGCCGTCCCTTACCCTCTCCCGCGAGGACGGGGAGAGGCGGAGTAACGAGGCCGAAGCCCGGCCAAAGGGTAAACAGATGACCGTGAAACTCTCTTCCGCCACTCTCGCCAACCTCCCCGCCAAGGTCGCGGGTCCGAAATACGACCGTGCCAGGCTGAAGGCCGGCATCGTGCATTTCGGTGTCGGCAATTTCCATCGCTCGCACCAGGCCGTCTATCTCGACGATCTGTTCAATGCGGGCATCGGCCATGACTGGGCACTGGTCGGCGCAGGCGTGTTCGACGGCGAGAAGATCGGCCGCGGCAAGCTGGAGGAGCAGGACTGGCTGACCACGGTTGTCGAGCAGGATGATGGCCATATGAGCGCCCGTGTCACCGGCGCCATGATCGACTTCCTGATGCCTGGCGATGCGGCCGGCATCATCGAAAGGCTTGCCGATCCGGCGATCAAGATCGTCTCATTGACCATCACCGAAGGCGGCTATTTCATCGATCCGGCGTCGGGCGTCTTCAATCCGGCCCATCCCGACATCGTCGCCGACGCCCAACCGGGCGCCACGCCGAAAACGGTGTTCGGCCTCATCCTGGCCGGGCTGGTGCGCCGCCGCGACGAGGGCACCGTGCCGTTCACCGTGATGTCCTGCGACAACATCCCCCACAATGGTCACGTCACCTCCGACGGCGTCATTGGTCTGGCACGGCTGATCGACGAGGATCTGGCCAACTGGGTCAGCGAGCATGTCGCCTTCCCGAACGGCATGGTCGATCGCATTACGCCTGCCACCACCGATCGCGAACGCGGCATCCTGGCCAAGGATTTTGGCGTCGAGGACGCCTGGCCGGTGTTCTGCGAGCCGTTCCGGCAATGGGTGCTGGAGGACCGTTTCACCGATGGCCGCCCGCCGCTGGAAAAGGTCGGCGTGCAGTTCGTCAAGGACGTCGCGCCCTATGAGTTGATGAAGATCCGCATCCTCAATGGCGGCCACGCAACAATCGCCTATCCGGCCGGGTTGATGGATATCCATTTCGTCCATGAAGCGATGCAGGAGCCGCTGGTGCGCGGCTTTCTCGATAGGCTCGAGCATGACGAGATCATCCCGACCGTGCCGCCGGTGCCGGACACAATATTGGAGGACTATTACCAGCTCATCGAGAAGCGCTTCTCCAATCCCAAGATCGGCGACACCATCCGCCGGCTCTGCCTCGACGGCTCCAACCGCCAGCCGAAATTCATCATCCCGACCATCGCCGACCGCTTGAAGGCGGGAAAGAGTGTCGCCGGCCTGGCGCTGGAATCCGCACTCTGGTGCCGTTACTGCTTCGGCACGTCAGACAGCGGCGCCGTCATCGAACCCAACGACCCGAGCTGGGACCGGCTGCAAGCGACGGCAAAAGCGGCAAAGGACGCTCCGGCGGCGTGGCTCGCCATGGAGGACATCTATGGCGATGTCGGCCGCGCCACGGCCTTTGTCGTGGCCTTCGGCCATGCGCTCAACGTGTTGTGGGCGAATGGCGCGCGCGCCACGCTGACGCGCTACATCGCCGGCAAGCTCTGAGAGCTATCAGCCATCATGACGCCTGAACTGGTCATCTTCGACTGCGATGGCGTGCTGGTCGACAGCGAAGCGCTTTCCGTCTCGGCGCTGCTCGGCATGATCGAACTTGCCGGCGGCAGCATCGGCGAGGACGCCGCCTACGAGCATTTCCTCGGCAAGAGCATGAAAAGCGTGCGCGAGATCCTTGGCCGCGACTTCGGCCTGGAGATCACCGATCAGCATCTGACCGCCATGCGGGTCGAACTGATGCGCAAGTTCCGTGAGGAGCTGAAGCCTATTCCCGGCGTCAAGGAGATGTTGCCGAAACTCGGCCTGCCGTTCTGCGTCGCCTCGTCCGGCACACTGGAACGCATCCGCTATGCGCTCGACGTCACCGGCCTGCTCGGGCTGATGGAGCCGCATCTGTTCAGCGCCGCCATGGTGGCCAAGGGAAAACCGGCGCCGGACCTTTTCCTCCACGCCGCCGCCACCATGCGGGCGCATCCACGCAAATGCCTCGTCATCGAGGACAGTCCAGCCGGCGTCGCGGCGGCGCGTGCGGCAGGCATGCGCGTCTTTGCCTTCACCGGCGGCTCGCATGCCGGCAACCCCGCCTTGAAAGCGCGGCTTGCGTCGACCGAACCGGACTTTATATTCGCTGACATGCTGCAATTGCCCGATCTGATTGCAGGCCTGGGAGCGAGAGTTAGAGCATCTTGACGAAACAGTTTGTTTGCGCGGTCGATGTCGGCACCGGGAGCGCTCGCGCGGGCATTCTCGACGCCAGTGGTAGCTTGCTCGGCCGTGCCGATCGGCCAATCGCCATGAACCAGCCAAAGCCCGATCATGCCGAGCATGATTCGCGCGATATCTGGTCGGCGGTCTGCATCGCCGTACGTGCCGCCCGTGAAAAAGCCGGCGTTGCGGCGCAAGATATTGTCGGCATCTCGTTTGATGCCACCTGTTCTCTGGTGGTGCGCGACCGGCAGGGCGATCAGCTCAGCGTCTCGACCACCGGCGACAAGCGCTGGGACACCATCGTCTGGCTCGACCACCGTGCCATTGCCGAAGCCGACGAATGCACGGCGAGCAGCCACGAGGTGCTCAACTACATAGGCGGCGTCATGTCGCCGGAGATGGCGACGCCGAAGCTGATGTGGCTGAAGCGTAATTTGCCCAAGACCTGGAATGAAGCCGGCTATCTTTTTGACCTGACCGACTTCCTGACCTGGCAAGCAACCGGCTCGCTGGCCCGCTCGCAATGCACGCTGACGGCGAAGTGGACCTATCTGGCGCATGAGGAAAGTGCATGGCAGCGCGATTTCTTCGAAATCGTCGGCCTCGACGATCTCTTTGAACACGGCAATTTGCCGGAGCGCGCCAGTCCGGTCGGCGCCGACATTGGTCCGCTGACGGCGCAGGCGGCGGCGGAGCTCGGCCTGACGGAAAACTGCCGGGTCGGCGCCGGCGTCATCGACGCCTATGCCGGCGCGCTTGGCGTGCTCGGCGGCTTTGCCGGCGACGAGCAGGATATCGGCCGCCACCTTGCACTGATCGCCGGAACGTCGAGCTGCGTCATGGCGATGTCGCCCGACCCGCAACCTTTCGCCGGCGTCTGGGGACCATATTACGGCGCGGCGCTGCCGAAGCTGTGGTTGTCGGAAGGCGGCCAGTCGGCCACCGGCGCCCTGCTCGACCACATTATCCGCTGGCACGGCGCCGGCGGCGAGCCGGATGCGGCCATGCATGCAAAAATCGCCAGGCGTGTCGCCGAACTGCGCGCCACCGAGGGCGAGAACCTCGCCGCACGCCTGCATGTACTGCCTGACTTTCACGGCAACCGCTCGCCGCTCGCCGATCCGCATGCCGTTGGCGTCGTCAGCGGGCTGACGCTGGATTCCTCCTTCGACAGCCTGTGCAAGCTCTACTGGCGCACCGCCGTAGGCATCGCGCTCGGCGTGCGCCATGTGCTGGAGGCGTTGAACGAGAATGGCTATCTGATCGATACGCTGCATGTCACCGGCGGCCACACCAAGAACCCGCTGCTGATGGAGCTCTACGCCGACGCCACCGGCTGCACGGTGGTCGAGCCGCTGGCCGACGAAGCGGTGCTGCTTGGCACCGGCATGGTGGCCGCCACCGCTGCCGGCCTGTTTCCCGACCTCAACGCCGCCTGCCTTGCCATGCAACAAGGCGGCAAGACGCGCGCCGCCAATCCGGCCGCCGGCGCCCGCTTCGACCGCGACTACCGGATCTTCCTCGAGATGCACCGGCAGCGGCAGGCGGTCGACGCGATCCGGTAGAGCAATTCCAGGAAAAGTGTGAGCGGTTTTCCGTCAGGAATTGCGTCAAAACAAAGAGTTAGAGCGGTTCGCCGTTTCCATGAAACGGTGAAACGCTCTAGGCTTTTTGCGCTATTGCTTGCGCAGCGACGCGCCCGACGTCGCGTCGAACAGATGGATGCTTTCCTCCTCGAATGTGTAGCGGACAGGGGAGTGCAGCAGCGGGCATTCGCGTGCCGGAACCAGCGCGCTGACCTCCTTACCGCCGGAGCCGAATGTCACCAGCGCATCATTGCCGTGGAATTCAATGAGATCGGCCGTGCCTTGCAATATGCCGGCGACCCCGGCGCCGGCCGTCTTCAGGTCCGGCGGCCGGATGCCCAACACGGCGCGGTCGCCATGCTGGAGATGGAAGGTCGAGCCGCCTATCGAAAGCACCGTTCCGGCACCGGTCAGTGTCCAGCCATCCCCCGAACGCCCGACCGTGACCTCGACAAAATTCATGTTCGGCGTGCCGATGAAGCCAGCCACGAACATGTTGCCGGGCCGACGGTAGATTTCCGCCGGCGAGCCGATCTGCTCGATGACGCCGTCCTTGAGCAGCACGATGCGGTCGGCAAGCGTCATCGCCTCCAACTGGTCATGGGTGACGTAGACGGTGGTGGTCTTCAGCGACTGGTGCAGGCGCGCTATCTCGACGCGCATATGGTTGCGCAGCTTGGCGTCGAGATTGGACAACGGCTCGTCGAACAGGAACACTTTGGGCGTCTTGATCATCGCCCGCGCGATCGCGACGCGCTGCTGCTGGCCGCCGGACAGCTCCGCCGGCTTGCGGCCGAGATAGGGCTCCAACCCGAGCGTCCCCGACACCGCTTCGACCCGCTTGCGGATTTCGGCCGCCGGCACCTTCTGGCGCCGCAGCCCGAAGGCGATGTTGTCGAAGATCGTCATGTGCGGATAGAGCGCGTAGTTCTGAAACACCATGGCGATGCCGCGATCGCCCGGATCGAGATCGTTGACCACCTTGCCACCGATCGAGACCTCGCCGCCGCTGATATCCTCCAGCCCCGCCAGCATGCGCAGCAAGGTCGACTTGCCGCAGCCGGACGGGCCGAGGAACACGACGAATTCGTGCTCCTCGATCGAGAGGTTGAGGTCGCGGATGACCGTGGTGGCGCCATAGGCCTTGTCGACATGGGAGCAAACGATCGCGGACATGGTCAGCCCTTTTCGTCGGTCAGCAGGATCTGCAGCTTGACGTCTTCCGGCTTGCCTTCGGCAGCCCGCTCGAATGCCTTGATGCTGTCGGAAAAGTCGTAGGTGCCGGTGATCAGCGGCTTGAGGTCGACCTTGCCGGAAGCGATCAGCTGCAAGGCGCGGTCGAAAATGTTGGCGTAGCGGAACACCGTCTCGATGCGCACTTCCTTCGAGATCGCCGCCGGCACGTTGAGGACCACCGGCTCCACCGGCAGGCCGACCAGCACCACAGCACCGCCCGGCCGCACGACATCGAACAAATCAGTGAAGGCCTTCGGGCTGCCGCTGGCCTCGAAGACGATATCGGCACCCCAATTGTCGGTCGCGGCAGCGACGGCATCGACCAGCGACTGCTCGCCGATATTGACCGGTACGATGCCGGCATATTGCGCGGCGATCTTGAGCTTCGGCGCCGAAAAATCCGAAATCAGCACTTTCGAACAGCCGCCGGCCAGCGCCGCAAGCGCGATCATGATGCCGATCGGGCCGCAACCGACGACGACGGCGATATCGCCCGGAACGATGCGGGCACGGCTTGCCGCCTGCATGCCGATGGCAAAGGGCTCGACCATCGCGCCCTCGGCGAAGGAGACATTGTCCGGCAGTTTGTAGGTGAAGGCGGCGGGATGCACGGCGTAGGGCGCGAGCACGCCATGCACCGGCGGCGTCGCCCAGAAACTGACGTCAGGGTCGACATTGTAGATACCGAGCTTTGTCGCGCGCGACGACAGGTTCGGCACGCCAGGTTCCATGCAGACGCGGTCACCGACCTTGAACGTCCCGACATTGGCGCCGGTCTCGATCACGGTTCCCGCGGCTTCGTGGCCGAGCACCATGGGCGCGCGCACGACATAGCTGCCGATGGCGCCATGCGTGTAATAGTGCACATCGCTGCCGCAAACGCCGACCGTGTGGATGGCGATCTTGACATCGTCCGGCCCGACATCGAGCGGCAACGCGATCTCGCGCAGCGACAGTTCGCCTTTTTTCTCAAGCACCAGTGCCCGCATCGGGTAATCCTCGCATCAAGTCTTTTTTTGCCGGAAAACGGAATTCAGGAAGCCGCTGAGCACGCCGAGAAAAAGCAGCGGCGGCAGCGACAGCAGCACGACCGAGGCGTTGAGAATGCCCCAGGGCACGTTCATGCCTTGCTGGGAGAGTTCCGAGGCGACGATCGGCAAGGTCTTGGCATTCGAGCTCGACAGCATCAGCGCGATCAGGAACTCGTTCCAGACCAATACGAAGCTGAAGGCGACCGCCCCTGCCAGGGAGCGGGCGGCGACGGGCAGCGCGACGCGCCAGAACACCGAATAGGCGCCGTAGCCGTCGACGAAGGCGGCTTCCTCGATCTCCTTGGGCACACTTTGGAAAGCAGGGATGGCGAGCCACATGATCACCGAGATGGTGAGCAGCGAATAGGTGATGATCAGCGCCGGCAAAGTGTCGTAGAGGCCGATCTGCAGCCAGATCACCATCAGCGGGATGGCCACCGCCACCGGCGGCAGGAAGCGCAGCGACAGCACGAAGAACTGGATGTCGCCGGCCCAGCGGTTGGGGTACCGCGCCACCGCGTAAGCCGCCGGCAGGCCTAGCACGACACCGATCAGCACGGCCGAGCCGCAAGCGACGACCGAGTTGTACAGCCCGGTAAGCACGCTGTCGCGGCCGATGATGTAGCTGATGTTGGCCAGCGTCGGCGTGAACACCAGGCGCGGCACGCGGGTGATGATGTCGACATTGTTCTTCAGCGCATTGAGCGCGGTCCACAGCAGCGGAAACACGGCCATGAAGCCGGCAAATGCCAGCACGATCCTGCCGATCAGGCGGCCCACTCTCATGCCATATAGCCTCATGCCTGCACCCGCTTCCACAGCATGGTGAAGGTGACGACGGTGGCGATCATCATCAGCACGGCCATGGCCGAGGCGTAGGAGACCTTGCCGGATTCGATGAAGCCTTGCGAGAAGGCGTACATGTCGAGCGTTTCAGTTGCCACGCCCGGTCCGCCGCGGGTCATGACATAGATGAGGTCGAAGGAGCGCAGCGATTCGATCATCTTGACGAACATCAGGCTGATCAGCGGTGCCTTCAGCATCGGCAAGGTGACATAGGCGTGGATCTGCCAGCGTTTGGCGTGGTCGAGCCGCGCCGCCTCGATAGGCTGCGGCGGCAGGGTTTCGAGCAGCTTCAGCACAATGACGGCGAAAAACAGTCCCCATTGCCAGACATCGACCGAGGCGACGGCGAACAATGCCGTCGCCGGTTTGGACAGCGGGTCGAAGATCAGCCCGCCGGTGATGAGCCGGTAGGGGTAGGTGGCGATGCCGTAGAGCGGGTGATAGGCGAACTTCCAGACGAAAGCCGCCGAGACGCGTGGCAACAGCACCGGGATGATGAACAGCAGGCAGTAGACATTGCGCAGGCGTGGGCTGGCGACCTCGAACATCAGCACGCCGAGGCCGATCGCCACCACCATGGTCGCGACAACGGTGACGATCTCCCATTTCACCGACACCCAGACCGCGTTAAGGAAGCGGCGGTCGAGAAACAGGTCATAAAAATTCGAAAGCCAGACCCAGGAATAATCAGGCGTGCTCAACTCGCGATTCTGCAAGGCGATGACAATGGCGTAGAGCGTCGGCACCATCGACAGCACCAGAAGGATGGCGATGGTCGGAACGACGAAGGTGACAGGGAGCGACGTGCGTCGGGCCATTGGCAGCTATCCTCGCTTGCGTCTCGATCGTGTCGGCATGATTTCTCCTAGAGCAGTTCACCGTTTAACGAAAACGGTGAACTGCTCTAACTCTTTGTTTTGACGCAATTCCGGACGGAAAACCGATCACACTTTTCCTGGAATTGCTCTAGGGAGCAAACGGTCCCGTGGCGCGCAGATCCCGGCATTGGTGGCAATGCCGCGGACCGCGCACCACGGGCGGGAGGATGGCTCTATTTCTTCTTCACCAGCTCGTTGGCATAGGCCTCGAGTTCGTTGAGGCCGCCCTTGACGTCGGTGCGGGTGCCGGTGACCAGTTCCTCGAGGATGATGCCCCAACGGTCGCCGAGATCGGGCCAGCGCGGATCCTGCCAGAAGTTGACCGCCGTGACCTTGCCGGTTTCGGCCAGTGCCTGGCCGAGATCGGCGCCGTAGATATCGGCGAATTCCTTGCTGGACAGGATGCTGGTGCGGTTCAGCTCGCCGAACTGATGGGCGTCGAGCCGGCGCTTCTCGTTTTCCTTCGATGTCGCCCAGGCGATGAACAGGCCGGCGCATTTCTTCGAGGCGTCGTCGGCATTGGCTTTCGCCGCGATGGCGAGGCCGTGGCCGTAGCCGCCGCCGGTCAGCGGTGACGGTGGGGGAAGGAAGCCGATCTTGCCGACCACCTGCGAGGTCTTCGGGTCGACGGCCATGCCCGACAGTGGCGTCGATTCGACGAGGATGGCGACCTGGCCCGACAGGAAGGCGCCGGTCGATTCATCCCAGCTGCCGGTCTGCGTGCCGGGGGCCGAATCCTTGAACAGCTTCAGATAGGTCTCGGTCGCCTTGACGGCCGCTTCCGAATTGAAGGCTGGCTTGTCGCCGTCGAACCATTGGCCGCCATAGGCCTTGAAGAACGGCATCCAGCGCCAGACATTGGCGCCCGAACCGCGTGCGCCACGCAGCGCGATGCCGTACATGCCCTTGTCCGGATTGGTCAGCTTCGGCACGTCGGCGATCAGCTCGTCCAGCGTCTTCGGCGGCTGGATGCCGGCGGCCTCGAGCACGTCCTTGCGGTAGACCATCAGGTCGCCGCCACCGGTCAGCGGCGCGAACCAGACCTTGCCATCATAGGTGGCGACCTTCTGGCGGCCGGGATCGAAGTCGGCATAATCATAGTCAGCCGGATAATAATCGGTCAGCGGCACGATCCATTTCGACGACGCAAACAGAGCGACATTGGCCTCGTCGACATAGTAGACGTTGTAATTACCGACGGTGGACGCATCGGCGCGCGACTTGGCCCGGCGGTCGTTCTCGTTGAGATAATCGATCTGGAAGCTGGCGCCGGAGAGCTTCTGGAACTCGGCCTTGGAGTCCTCTAGAAGCGTCAGGCCGTCACGTGGCTGTGCCAGCACCTTGACCGGGGCCGAGCAGACCGGCGCCTGCGCCAGCGCGATGGTTGAAACGGCGGTGGAAAGCATAAAAGCTGCGCCAAGGCTGGCAGCGAGCCTAACTGGTTTCATTGATCTTTTCTCCTCCAGAATATGTCCCAGGAAGCGCAAGTCGTCGGGTTACGCGATCCTCACCATCGCCCGAGTAACTGCCACCCATCGCCAAAATGCGGAGTTGCGATGGGCCAAGCTAGAAGCCCCGTTGCAGCAAACCTGTACTTTTATGCATTGTGCAGCGCAAAATACGGCAACCACCCACGGCTTCCGTCACATGAGTATCGATCATGTCCAAGCCGTTGATTTAGGGCGTGCTTAAGCCCGCATCGTCAACCGCTGCCGCGACAGTTTGCGATAGGAGGACGGCGTCATCTTGTGCTTGCGCAGGAAGGCGCGGTTGAAGTTGGAGATGTTCATGTAGCCGACCTGGAAACAGATGTCCGTGATCGCAACATCGGTGTCGGCCAGCAGCTTGCAGGCCTGCCAGAGCCGGAGCTTGGCGAGGTGGTCGCTGAAGGCGTTGCCGGTGTTCTTCTGGAAGAAGCGCGAGAATGTGCTCTCCGTCATTCCCGCGCGTTCGGCCACGTCGGGCAGCTTCAGATCCTCGGCGAAATGCTGGAACAGATAGGTCAGCGTGCGCTGGATGATGTCGAGCGAGGCGGCGTCGAGAGCCGGCGAGAAATCCGGCGACGACAAGAGCTGGTATTCGTCGGTCCTGGCCAGGAGATCGACCAGTTCGAGGAACAAGCAGAGGCGGGCGAGCCCATGCACCGTTCCCATCCGCTCCATCAGTTCGGCGCCTTCCAGCGCGGTGCTTCCATGAAAGACGATGCCGCGCAGCGACCGCTCGAGGAACGGCTCGAGTTCGCGCAGTTCCGGCAGCAGGGCCGCCGAGCCGCGCAGCCTCTGCGCATCGAATTGCAGGACGATGTCGCGGCCTTCGATCAACTCGCCCGGCTGCACCGCCGTCACCCAGTCATGCGGCAGCCCGCCGCCGACGATGGTCAGGTAGCCCGGCCCGAACTCGCCGATGTGATCGCCGACCAGGACCACGCCGGAGGATTTCCTGAGCAGGTGGATTTCGTATTCCGGATGGAAGTTCCAGACATTGCGTTCCCAGGGATAGTCGTCGAGCCGCCACAGGAAACTGTCGCTCGCCTCGGTGACGATATGTTCGAAGGCCGGCGCCGTGCGTGGGATCGCGGCAGGGTTTTTTCGCTGTCTGAACGCCATCCATTCCTCCCGACGGGTTCGCTGGCTGCCGATCTCCAAGGCAATCCGTAGCAGCCCATTGCCGGCAAGGGAACGCGGCAACGGCCCCCCGGAAGGGCGCTGGCTCAATCGGTGCCCGTTCCTCCTCCCTTGCCTTCATGTCGCGTTTCGTCCAAAAGCTGACGCAAACGCCGCGAAACCGAAGGTTTTGCCGTTTGACATGCGGCTTCCGGCGCTTTGCCGACGTGCCGTATCTGGAAAGAGCGGAACAATGTCTGCGATCGAAGCCGGCGCTCGCGCGCCGGAAAATCTTTGGCGTCAGGAAATCAGGGCGACGCTGGCGCTGGCCTGGCCGATGGTGCTGACCAATCTCGGCCAGACCGCGATGACGGCCACCGACGTCATGATGATGGGACGCCTTGGAGCGGATACGCTGGCCAGCGGCGCGCTTGGCGCCAATCTCTATTTCATGCCGCTGATCTTCGGCCTTGGGCTGATGCTTGCGACCTCGCCGATGATCGCGACCGAGCTTGGCCGCCGCCGCTATTCCGTGCGCGATTTGCGCCGCACCGTGCGCCAGGGTCTGTGGCTGGCGATCCTGATCTCGATCCCGATCTGGCTCGTGCTTTGGCACGGTGAGGCTATTCTGCTGGCGATGGGCCAGGAGCCGGCATTGGCGCATCAGGCCGGCATCTATCTGCGCTGGCTCGAATGGGCGGTGCTGCCCTTCTACGGCTATATCGTGCTGCGCTCGTTCATTTCGGCACTGGAACGGCCGGGCTGGGCACTGGTGATTGTCTTCGTCGCCGTCGCCTGCAACGTCTTCTTCAACTGGGTGTTCATGTTCGGCAATCTCGGTGTCCCGGCCATGGGTATCTCCGGATCGGGGCTTGCCACCTCGCTTTCCAGCACCCTGATGTTCGTCGGCATGGCTGTCGTGGTGATGCTGGAGAAGAAGTTCCGGCGCTACCGTCTCTTCGGCCGCTTCTGGCGATCCGACTGGCCGCGCTTCAAGGGCCTGCTGCGGCTTGGTCTGCCGATCGCCGGCATTCTGGCTTTCGAGGTGACGATCTTCAACGCGGCCGCCTTGCTGATGGGCCTGATCGACGCGGATTCGCTGGCCGCGCATGCGATCGCCATCCAGATCGCCTCGATCTCCTTCATGGTGCCGCTCGGCCTCAACCAGGCGGTGACGGTGCGCGTCGGTCTTGCGCATGGCGCCGGCAATCCGGAAGGCGTGTCGCGCGCCGGCTGGACGGCCTTTGTCATCGGCGTCTCTTTCATGGCACTGATGGGGCTGGTGATGGTCCTCTGGCCGCATCTCTTGATCAGCGCCTTCATCGATCTCGCCAACCCGGCCAATGCCAGGGTGATCGCGCTCGCCGTGTCGTTCCTGGTGTTTGCAGCACTTTTCCAGGTGTTCGACGGCGCGCAAGCGGTTGCCGCCGGCATGCTGCGCGGCCTGCACGACACCAAGGTGCCGATGATCTATGCCGCGATCGGCTATTGGGGCGTCGGCCTGCCGCTCGGCGTGCTGCTCGCCTTCCATTTCGGCTTCCACGGCGTCGGCATCTGGATGGGCCTGTCGACAGGGCTGGCCGTGGTGGCGGCGCTGCTGCTGGCGCGCTGGCTGCGGCGCGACCAGATCGCACCGCCATTGGCATTTGGGCATTGAACCGAACCGCCGCCGGCTAACAGGTGGCCGTTATGTCCTATGGCTCGTTAAACGTCGCCTTCAGAACTGCCGCGAAACGCCCGCTAAGCGCCATGAGCCGACGCTTGGCACCGAGGCAATGATCGTCTCAATAAGGGCCGAGAGCGGAACCGGCAGCTTGCGGAGCACAAACGCGGATAAACTGCCTCTGCGGCTAACCCAAGCGGATGTCGCAATTACTAGCTATGCCGGGCTTATGGAATTGCATGACGGCACAAGGCGGAAATCACGCGATGGGGCCAAAGCGCTAATCATGGCCGCGCAGTCGACGTCGCCGACGCTGCCGCGAAGCAACGCTTGAGCATACTCGACGCGCATATCCTGGAAGTACGCCAAAGGCGACTTGCCAAGGATTTCGGCGCAACGACGTTGCAATGTCCGCGAACTCGTTGAAAGCGCGCCCGCGGCGGCTTCGATGGAGAACCCTTCCTTGAGACGCCCGCGCGCCCATCGCTCGAAGCGACTGTCAGTATGTCCGAAATTGCGGGTGTTTATGTCGTTTCAGGACGTCCTTCCCCCGCCTAGATTTGCCTGGTCTTGCAGCGGGCGTGGACCTTGCGGTTGCAAGCGGCGAAATGGGGAGAAGCTATGGACATCACTCTATCGCAGTCGGAATCCCTTCTGGCCCAGGCGAAGGCGAAGGCCGTGGAAATCGGGATCCCGATGGACATCGCCATCCTCGACACGGCGGGTCACCTGAAGGCATTTGTTCGGATGGACGATGCCTTTCTCGGGTCCATCGACATCGCAATCAAGAAAGCAAAGACCGCCATGCTATTCCGTATGAATTCCGAAAGGGTTGGTGAGTTCCTTCGGCCCGAAGTGGGCGCTTTCGGAATGGAAGGTTCGAGTGACGGCCTGATGGGATTTGCCGGTGGCATACCGATCAAAAGCGGCGACGACATCGTCGGGTACATCGGCGTGTCCGGTGGCCCTATCGACAAGGACTTTGCAGTGGCATCGGCTGCCTGCACGATCGAATAGAATCTCGGGGTTCAATCATGGCTGACAAGAAGACCATCCTCATCACTGGCGCCGGCTCCGGTTTCGGCGAAGGAACGGCGATCGGCTTGGCCCAGGCGGGGCACCAAGTTATCGCGGGAGTACAGATATCGCCGCAAGTGACGGCACTGCGCAACAAGGCCGACCCACTCGGCATCGCGAAAACCCTGAGGGTTGAAAAACTCGACATCCTCGATGACTATGACGTCGCTCGCGCCCTCGAATGGGACGTGGACGTCCTGTTCAATAACGCTGGCTATGGCGAATCCGGGCCGGTGTTTGAAATCCCGGTTGAGTTGCTGCGCAAGAATTTCGAGACCAACGTCTTTGCGCCGCTGGCGCTGTCCCAGAAATTTGCCGCGAAGTTGATCCGCGAAAACAGGAAGGGCAAGATCGTCTTCACCTCGTCGATGGGAGGGCTTGTCGCCCCTGTAGGGCTCGCACCCTACTGCACGACCAAATTTGCCCTTGAAGGTGTAGCCGAAGCCCTCCGCGAGGAACTGGCGCCCCACGGTATCAAGGTTCAGACGATCAATCCGGGCGGCTACTTTACCGGCTTCAACGAACGCGTCGGGGAGACAGCCTATCGATGGCTCGATGACTCCACGAACGTCACCAAGAAGGCCGACCTTGCAGCTCAGCTCGAATTGCTGTTGGGCAACGACTCCGGTCGCCTCGATCCCAGGGAAATGATCGACGCGATGATCCGCATCGTCCCCTCGGAGGAGGGCAAGTACCGCAACGTGGTTCCGAAGTTCATCGAGGACTTCCTGCGCAGCCATCAGCAGGAGACCTGGGAGCGGAATATCTAGTGGGTAGAATTGCCCCATCGCCCAGCCAGCGGTCGTGTCCATGCTGCTGGCGGGCGGTGCCTGGCGGCCGAGGCGAAAGGCGTTGCGGTCAGTGAAGTCATCTTGGCAGACGAGGATTTCGCGGACCTCCAATGGTCGCACGCAACTGAATTTCATCAACCGGGAGAGAACCAATGACCGACCTATCGACCATTCTGAGCTCGGCTTTGCGGTCGCTTACAGCGGCCGCGTTTGCCGCCAGCCTGGGCGTCACAAGCGCCAGCGCCCAGAGCGCTACGCTCACCGTCGAAGAAGCGACCAGGATCGTCACTCCGCTCTACGAAGCATTGAATGAGCCGGCCAAGAAGGACGTGCCGGCACTGCTCGCAGAGGCTGCCAATCCGGACTACCAGTCGTGCTCAACCAATACCGACTGCCTGTCGCGCGACCAACTGGCCAAGGTCTTCACCTGGCTGGGCGGGGTCATTCCGGACCTCAAATGGACGATCGAAGAGGTCGTCGTGTCGGGAAACCAGGTTGTCGTCCGCGGCGAGGCCAGCGGCACCCCGAAGGGCGAGCTCTACGGTGTGCAGCCGACCGGCAAGAGCTTCAAGACAATGTCGATCGACCTGTTCACGATCAAGGACGGCAAGCTTTCGCGGGCCTACCACATAGAGAACTGGGTCGGCGCGCTAGAGCAGATCAGATAAGGGGAGTACCGGAGTTTGCTCGGGGTGGACTGGCGGCGGCATTTCTTCAGCGGATCGAGATGCCGATTCCACGATGCTCAGGCTGCTCTCGCGCGCCGAGCGCCTGACCACCTGTGGTGGCTGACCGCCGGATCGAATGAAAGCACGGCGCATACGCTCACGGTCAACGAAGCCGGTTTCGGTGGCGATAACGTCAAGTGAATGACGCGTTTGCTCGAGCATCAGGCGGGCGGCTTCGATGCGAAGGTTCTCGACAGCGCGGGCTGGTGTCTGGCCGGTCTCGGCCCGGAAGGCCCGGGTGAATTGGCGAGGACTGAGATTGGCGACGCCGGCCAGTTCCTCAACGCCGAGCGATGCCTTCAGGTTCTGCTGGGCGAAGGTCAGGGCATTCTGGATGCGATCGGACTTGGGACTAAGCATAAGCAGGTTAGAGTGCTGGGATTGTCCGCCGGCGCGACGATGGTAGACGACCAGGTTCTGCGCCACGAGCCGCGCCAGTTCGGGTCCAAAATCCCTTTCAATCATGCCCAAGGCGAGATCGACGCCCGAGCTCATTCCGGCCGACGTCCAGATGGGTCCATCGATGATGAAAATACGATCCTCCTCCATCTTCAAATTGGGATAACTTGCCTGCAACTCCCGTGCGAAGAGCCAATGGGTCGTCGCTCGGCGACCGTCGAGCAACCCCGCCTCCGCCAGCATGAAGGCCCCGGTGCAGATCGAGGCGACCCTGCGGCAATGGCGCTTCGCCTGCTGGATGAAGCGAATCAACGCTGCGGATGACGGGCGAGGCGCCGGCAATCCGCCAACGATTATGGTGTCGAACCCCCTCGGATCGTCGAACGGCTGGGAGTCGACAGCGACCCCAAGAGAGCTGCGGGTCGGCCCGCCGCCCTCCGACAGGAGCGTGATGTCGTAGAGGGGCCTCCCGGCGGCAACATTGGCGACCTCGAAAACTGAGATCGCCGCAAAGTACATCACCTGAAAACCCGGCGAAAGAACAATGCCGAGCGGCAGCATCGCTTTGCCCGACCGGTCCGCCGTTGTAGGCACGTCTGTTAGAGTGGCACTCGGCTCGCTCTTGCTCACGGACACCGACGCGGACCGCACCATCATCATCTCTCGCGTGCCGTTTCTCATCACTCCATATTGGCCATGACGTTATCCATAGTCGACTGTCGGAGGGCCACCCAAATGACTAGGGTGTTGAGGCCATCCGGGCACTTCACAATGAACTGGGCCGTGTCGGGCTAATGCCGAAGTTACGCTGAAGTCGAGCGCGACGGTGGTCTCGCCAGCGTGCCGGTCAGACGGAACGGTACTCCCCATCAAACCATCGCACGATCTCGTCAGCGTAGTCCTCCGATGCGTCCTCCCAGATCAGGTGCCCGCCATCGAGTTCGATATAGCGGTTGCGGGGAAGGCGGGCAGCAATGAATTTCCCGTTTTCGAGAGGGACTATAGGGTCATTCCTGCCAACAATGATCAGGACGGGGGTCTCTATTTGGGCCAGCAATGGCTCGAGGCGCGACAAATCTCGCGGATAAGAGCGGACGTAATTCGCGGCCTCCTCGAAACGCCGCCCTGCCGATGCCAGCCTGTAGTCCTCCAACACGGCGGCGGAAACAGGTCGCAACGAGGCTTGCGTGACGAAACCAAGCCCAACGGCGCCGCCATCGATGTCAGCGAAAGCGCCAGCCGGCGTGGCTATGATGTCTTTCAGCTGGCCGGCGGCAAGATCTGCGCTCGCCGCGCCTGCGCCCACGACAAGGCTTTCAAACAGGTTTGGCTGCTTTGCCGCGGCGAAGAGCAGCGCTGATGTTCCAACATCGGGGCCCACCGCATGCATGCGCGTGATGCCAAAGTGTGCAGCCAGACCGAGGAGAAAGTCTGCCATCTTTTCCGGGGACAACACGTCGCCGCTGGATTCGGAGTGACCAAAGCCGGGAAGATCGAGCGCGATGGTTGGATGTTCATGGTTGACGGTTGAGAGAAGGTCGCGGAACGCATAGAGGCTTTCGGGCCAAGGGCTGGTGAGCAAGACCGGGACGCCCTGCTTCGGCCCGGATCGGGCATATCGGACGCGAAGACCCTTGATCGTCGCGAACTCCAAAGATCCCACGTCAGGAAGTTGGTCAGGCATCTGATCTCCTCACAAATCACCTAACTCGGACAGCGCGAAGGCGTTCACGCAATCTCTACGGCCGACCTATCGGAAACATCGGATTGCCGTTGACGGCTTCGCTCGCCGGCACTTCCTCCTGCATGACGTCCCAATGCTCGGCGACCTTGCCGTTCGCAACACGGAAGACATCGAATGCCACCATGGGCTTTGGTCCCCATCCAACATACCGGCCATGTACCGCGACATAGTCGCCTTCGGCGAATGCTAGACCGGGGATGTATTCAAAATTCTCAGGCAGCTGCTTCAGGAGCCCCTTGATGGCGTCGGTTCCGTTCGGAATCTGAGGATTGTGTTGCCGATAGTCCGCGCTGAACAGTTCGTCGATCACGGCCGGATTCCGATCAACGAAAACGCCGGTAATGGCACGCAGCACCAGAGCCTTGTTCGCCTCAACACTGGCGGATGTTGCCATGGAATTGCCCCTTAAAATGACGTCGATTTGCACAATCGGTCCGTTATGCTATAATCGGACAGACCTGTCCCTTTATAGGAACAGTTCTGTCTCTATGTCAATGCTCGGCGATGGAAGAATGACTGTGACTGCAAGGCGGGGCGCACCGCGACGCGATGAGCCCTCTGCACGCGAACGTTTGATCGCGACCGCAACCGAACTGTTCTACCGCGACGGCATACGGGCGATCGGCATCGATGCCGTGCTCGCCAAGTCAGGGGTGGCAAAGTCTACGCTCTATCGAAACTTTAGCTCGAAGGACGAATTGATCGCGGCCGTCGCAGCCGAGCAGGACCGGCGGTTTTGGCAATGGTGGGACCAGATTGAGCAGGAGAAAGCGCGTCCGCCCCGCAAGGTCGTCGAAGCGCTGTTCATTGGTATTATCGAGCTCGTTTCGCGTCCGACTTTCCGGGGATGTCCATTTATCAACGTGGCGATCGAATTTCCCGATCGTACGCATCCCGGCACCACGGTGGCATGCGCCAACAAACAGATGGTACGCCAACGGCTTCGGGATTTGAGCGCAGCGATGGGGGCTCGCAACACTGTGCGTCTGGGCGATCAACTCGCGCTGCTGATGGACGGCGCCTACGGCCAAGCCGTTACACTCGGCACCGCTGATTTGCGCGAGGATCTTCTTAGCGCGATGACAAGATTGATCGACGGAGAGTCTGATCTCAATTGAATGCCTCAGGCGCCTGCTTTCATCGTTCGCGGCCGCGGCTCGTGTCATGAACGAGGCTCGCAATATCTCCGCAAGGCTTCTTCCGTGGCTGCCCAAAGAGTTCGCTGCGCATCAATGTCGCCGCCTGATGTACAGGACGAGTGAACACGCCAGAGGCAGCCATCCAGGTCGTCGCCTATCTTTCGACCGGCCTGGATCATAAGTGGGCATCACATCGATGTTCCAGAACGTCCGCTTTTGGGTGGTGTGAAACCTTACTTCAACGTCCGGCATCAGGCGCAAAGCAGTCATGCGCGCCTTTAGCTGTCAGAGTCCGTTTGGGGTCAAAAGCCGATGAGGCCTACCGTCATCAAATGACAAAAAAGCGGCATTCGAGCGCTGATCGCAGGGATGGCTTGCTGGTCTGTAGCCGCCGTCGATGTCGGTCAGCACACCATGCTCGGCTCAGCGAGCCGCCGCCCGCCGTTCGAGCGAGCGGGCGTATTGCGTCAGCGGGAAGCACATGACGAAGAAGATCAGCGCCACCAGCCCGTAGACCTTGAACGGTTCGAAGGTCGCGTTGTTGATGGCGTTGGAGGTCCGCACCAGCTCCTCGAAACCGATGATCGAGGTCAGCGCCGTGGACTTGATCAACTGCACTAGGAAGCCGACGGTCGGCGCACGGGTGATCGAGAAGGCCTGCGGCAGGATGATCAGCCGCAGCTCCTGGAGATAGTGCAGGCCGAGGCTGGCGCCGGCGTCCCATTGGCCCAATGGCAGCGCAGCGACGCCGGAACGCCAGATCTCGGCGAGATAGGCGCTGGCAAAGAAAGTCAGGCCGAGCACCGCCGCCGTCCACGGTTCGATGCGCAGGCCGAGCATCGGCAGGCCGAAGAACATCAGGAAGAGCTGCATCAGCAGCGGCGTTCCCTGGAACAGGGCGATGTAGCCGGAGGCGATGCGCCGGCTCCATTTATTCTTGGAGATCCTGAAGAACAGCACGACCATACCAACGATACCGCCGCCAACGAAGGCCGCCAGGGACAAAAGCACCGTCCAGCGGGCGGCGAGCAGAAGGTTGCGCACGATGTCCCAGAAGGTGAACTCGATCATGACACGCCAGCTCCGAGCGCGCGGCGTCCGCCGGTGACCAGAAGCCGGCGCAAGGCCATCGACAGAGCGAGGTAGACCAGCGTCACGACGAAATAGGTCTCGAAGGAACGGAAGGTGCGCGCCTGCAGCATGTCGGCCTCATAGGTCAGCTCGCGCACCGCGATCTGCGAGACCACGGCCGACTCCAGCATCATGATGACGATCTGGCTGGTCAGCGCCGGATAGATGATCTTGAGCGCCTGCGGCAGCACGATCTTGATGAACACCTGGCGGGGCCTCAAGCCCAGCGCCAGGGCGGCTTCCGTCTGCCCGCCCGGCACGGCATCAAGGCCGGCGCCGACGATCTCGATCGTATAGGCCGCCATGTTGAGCGTCATCGCCAGCATGGCGGCCAGGATCGGGTCGAGCCTGATGCCGAGGCTCGGCAGGCCGAAGAAGATGAAGAACAACTGCACCAGGAACGGCGTGTTGCGCATCACCTCGACATACCAGGCGATGGCCCGCTTGAGCAGCGCGGGGCCGTTTCGCCGTCCCGCGGCGCCGAGGATGCTGAGCAGCGTCCCGGCCAGCGTGGTGACGGCGATCAGCAGGATCGTCGTCACCGCGCCGTGCGCGATATCGCCCACAGCACCCGGGAGCCAGGCAAAGGCCACGGAAACTCAATCCTTGAGGTTGTCGGGGTTGAGCGGCGTCTTCAGCCATGCTTTCGAGCTTTCGTCCAGCTTGCCGTCGGCCAGCATCTTGGCGATGGCATCATTGACCGCCTTCTTCAGTCCGTCCTCATTCTTGTTGAGGCCGATATGCGAGGGCGAAGTCAGCAGCTGGAATTTCTGCTCCGGCTTCAGCGCGTCCTGCTTGGCCAGCACCTGGGCGCCGACATCGTTGCCGACGACCATCAGCTGGGTCTGGCCGGAGATGAAGGCCTGGATGACCGAATTGTAGTTGTCGAAGCGCTTGATGTCGGCCGAGGCGGGTGCGGCCTCGGTCAGCGAGGTGTCTTCGAGCGTGCCGCGGTTGACGGCGATCGACTTGTCGGCAAGGTCTTCCTTGCCTTTGACCGTCATTGCAGCCGGCCCGATCACCGCGATGTAGTAGGGCGCGTAAGCGGCGGCGAAGTCGATGACCTGCTCGCGCTCCTTCGAGTAGCCAACGCTCATCAGAATGTCGACGCGATGGTCGTTCAGATAGGGAATGCGGTTCTGGCCGGTGACGGCGATCGGGTTGAGCTTCACCTTGAGCGTGTCGGCGATGTACTGCGCGACGTCCATGTCGTAGCCCTTGAGGCTCATATCGGCGCTGGCCGAGGAGAAGGGCGGGAAGTCGGCAAAGACGCCGACATTGATGGTGCCGGCCTTGGTGATATCAGCCAGCGCGTCGGCATTGGCGGCCTGGGTGGCGATACCGAGGCCGGCGGCGCCCAGCACCAGGATGGCGGCGATGGATGATTTGAGTGTTTTTTGGATTGTCATTGTTATTCCCCTTCTGGAAGCTTTTGATTGCTTGAAGCGGCCGCCGGCTCCAGCGCGGTGGCCGCTTTTACTTTGATCCTTAGGCTCCTTTGCCCGCAATTGCCGGGCTGAACACCATCAGGCTCAGGATTTCGAACAGCACCTGGGCGCCGGCGTGAGCGGTGTTGGTGGTGGCGTCATATTGCGGCGCCACCTCGACGACGTCGCCGCCGACGATGTTGAGGCCTTTGAGGCCGCGCAGCAGTTCAAGCACTTCGCGCGTCGTCAGGCCGCCGACTTCCGGCGTGCCGGTGCCCGGCGCGAAAGCCGGGTCGACGCTGTCGATGTCGAAGGAGACGTAGGTCGGGCCGTCGCCGACGATCTTGCGCGCCTTCTCGATGATGGCGGGTATGCCGAGACCGGTCACCTCTTCGGCATGGACTACGGTCATGCCGGACTCGTAGGTGAACTCCCACAGATATTCGGCCGAGCCGCGGATGCCGATCTGGATGGTGCGCGTCGGGTCGAGCACGCCATCGAGCACCGCGTTGCGGAACGGTCCGCCGTGGTGGAACTTGGTCATGTCGAACAGGCCGCTGGTGTCGCAATGGGCGTCGATATGGATGAGGCCGACCGGCGCCTTCTTGCCGACGGCCTTCAAGATCGGATGGCTGATCGAATGATCGCCCCCGACTGATAATGGAATGACGCCGGCATCGACGATCTGGTTGGTGCGGCGCTCGATGTCCTCATGGCTGATCTCCAGCCGGTAGCGGCTGCGGAACGGCGTATCGCCGATGTCGGCAACCCTGAGTTCGTGCGTCGGGGCGCATTCCAGCACGTGATTGTAAGGGCCGATGCGCTCGATGGCGCGCAGCGCCCTCGGCCCGAAGCGCGAACCCGGCCGGTTGGTGACGCCAAGGTCCATCGGCACGCCGATGATGGCCACCTGCAAATCGCCGAAATCCGGATTCTCCGCGGCGATTTCGTGGTAAGGCGCGGCGAGGAAGGTCGGGATGCCGGAATAGGGCGCCAACCGCGTGCCGCTCTTGGAGAAGATCTTGTCGGCGACCTTGCGGAATTTCGGGTCGAACATCTCGCCGCCATGGCTCTCGCCATACTTGCGACGCAACGCGTCGAGCTTGCCGCGATCGTAACCCATATCCGTCCCTCCTGGCTGATGCAGTACGACCGTCGGCGACCTCGAGCGAACCGACCGTCATCCGGCCGGGTCGCTGTCCCGCTGGCTGCCTGCAGATTTCACGTCTTGATGCTTGTTCCGAGATGAAGTGTCCGGCAGCCGCATTGAAAAATCAATTGATATTGTTAGGGTGTTTTCTGTGAGAAAATCTCACAAAGATGTGGAGCATCATGGCCAAGCGCCTGCCACCCCTGAACCCGCTGCGCGCCTTCGAGGCAACGGCGCGCCATGGCTCGCTGACCAAGGCGGCGGGTGAGCTGAATGTCACGCATGGCGCCATCAGCCACCAGATCAAGGCGCTGGAGCAGTCGCTCGGTGTCAAGCTGTTCGAGCGTGTCGGCCAGCGGGTCAAACTGACGCCGCATGGCGCCGAACTCTTGCCGGCGGTCTCGACAGCCTTCGACGGCATCGCCGCCGCCACGCAGCGGCTGACGCGGCCGGCGAGCAGCGGCGCGCTGTCGGTGTCCTGCGTGCCGGCATTGCTGCTTTTGTGGATGACGCCGAGGCTGGGCAGCTTCACCGCGCAATATCCCGACATCCAGCTGACGCTCATCCCCTCCAACGATCCCAGGGATATCCGCGCGCCGCATATCGATGTCTGCGTCCACTATGGCAATGGCAGCTGGGCCGATTGCTGGATGCGCAAATGGTCGGGCCTCGAACTGTTTCCCGTGGTCAGCCCGACCTTGATCAACAACCGGCCGATTCGCAGCGTCAGGGACCTTGCCGACCACGTCTTCCTGCATGGCGATGACGGCCGCGAATGGCACACTTGGCTGGCAACCGCCGATGCACTGGATCTCGAGCGCGGCCGCCGCCATTATCTGGGTGACGCACGCATGGCGACCGAGGCCGCGGTGCACGGCCATGGCGTGGCGCTGGGCGATTCCGTGACGGCAAGCGCGCTGCTGGCCAGGGGCATGCTGGTCGCGCCGTTCAGCCTGTCGGTGCCGGCGGTCGATGAATTCTACATCGTCTGCCGCAACGAAATGCGGACCACGCCGATCGTGCAGGTGTTCATCGACTGGCTGTTCGCCGAGAAGGCCGGGGATGACGGCCGCGCCGACGCTCCCGTGGCGGGCCGTATCCTTAGCCGCCGCAAGCGTCCGCAACTCAAGGTCATCGGCGCCAAGACTGCGGGCTGAAACCGGCATGCTCATGGTCATATGCAGGCCGTTCTTTTTGTCGGGCCAGCTTGAAAGCGGGCAGCGTTCTGGCCAATTCGATGCTATGAGGCCTGTCGCGATTGTGGGTGGCAGGCAGCGAAGGCGGTAACCAGACATGGCAAAGACCGATATTGCGCGGCGCGTCTATAACCACACCTGGAAGCTCGACCCGATCGTGCGCAGCCTGCTCGACACGGACTTCTACAAGCTTCTGATGCTGCAGATGATCTGGGGCATGTACCCCAAAGTCGAGACCACCTTCTCGCTGATCAACCGCACAACCTCGGTGCACCTGGCCGACGAGATCGACGAGGGCGAGCTGCGCGAACAGCTCGACCATGCCCGCACCTTGCGCTTCTCCAAGAAGGAGATGATCTGGCTCGGCGGTAACAATTTCTATGGCCGCAAACAGATCTTCGAACCGGAGTTCCTCGCCTGGCTGGAAGGCTTCCGGTTGCCCGACTACGAGCTGTCGAAGCGCGACGGCCAGTATGAACTGACCTTTAGCGGCCCGTGGATGTACACCACGCTGTGGGAGATCCCGGCGCTCGCCATCATCAACGAGCTCCGCTCGCGCGCGGCCATGCGAGCCTTCGGGCCGTTCGCGCTCGATGTGCTCTATGCCCGCGCCAAGGCCAAGATGTGGGCCAAGACCGAACGGCTGAAGGCATTGCCCGGCATCCGCATCTCGGATTTCGGCACGCGCCGTCGCCACTCGTTCCTGTGGCAGCGCTGGTGCGTCGAGGCGCTCAAGGAAGGCATTGGCGAAGCCTTCACCGGCACCTCCAACGTGCTGCTGGCCATGGACAACGACCTCGAAGCGCTCGGCACCAACGCGCATGAACTGCCGATGGTGTTCGCGGCACTGGCCAACTCGGAGAAGGAACTGAAACAGTCGCCCTACAAGGTGCTGCAGGACTGGCAGCGCTACTATGGCGGCAATTTGCTGATCGTGCTGCCCGACGCTTTCGGCACCGCTTCCTTCCTGCGCGACGCGCCGGACTGGGTGGCCGACTGGACCGGCTTCCGCCCCGATAGCGCGCCGCCCATCGAGGGCGGCGAAAAAATCCTGTCCTGGTGGCGCGAGAAGGGCAAGGATCCCAAGCAGAAGCTGCTGATCTTCTCCGACGGGCTCGAGGTGGAAACGATCGAGGAGACCTACCGCCACTTCAAGGGCAAGGTGCGCATGTCCTTCGGCTGGGGCACCAACCTCACCAATGATTTCGAAGGCTGCGCGCCGACGGAGACCAACAGCCTGGACGCCATATCGCTGGTCTGCAAGGTCACCGAGGCCAATGGCCGGCCGGCGGTGAAGCTTTCCGACAATCCCGCCAAGGCGACGGGGGACGAGAAAGAAATCGAGCGCTACATCAGGATTTTTGGCCAGAAAGACCGCGTGGAGCAATTGGTCAAGGTGTGACGGGATCGGCGGGGTTCTTGGATAGGTCGAGTTCCTTGTCGCCCCCCTCTGTCCTGCCGGACATCTCCCCCTCAAGGGGGGAGATTGGCCGTTTCTCTGCCGGCGCTTCTCTTGCAGCACTGGAGATTGGCGAAGGCAAAGATGACAGCGTGATCTCCCCCCGTGAGGGGGAGATGTCCGGCAGGACAGAGGGGGGCCTCGTAGAGCGGCTTCCTTCGGGATTTCTGCCTGTAAGCATCGCCACTTCGTTGGCGCTTCTCCCCACCCCCGCCTTCGCCCATGCCTCCGACCGTGGCCATGTGCTCCTTCTCCCGACCGGCTACTATCTCATCGGCGGCGCTTTCGCCGTGGCCGTCAGCTTCCTCGTGCTGGCGCTGCTGCCGGCGGATTGGCTTGATCGGTTCTGGCGCCACCGCATGCCGCTGTTCGCCCTCGGCGACAGCGCCCGCACCGCCATCAGCCTGGCATCCTTTGCCGGCTTTGCAATTCTCATCGCCGCCGGCTTTTTCGGTAGCCGCGACCCGCTCTCCAACCCGCTGCCGCTGGTGATCTGGACCTTGTTGTGGGCCGGCCTCACACTGCTGCAAGGCGTCTTCGGCGACCTCTGGTCATGGCTGAACCCGTGGTATGGGCCGTGGCGCCTCGTCTCTCGCCTGTTTAGCGCAAGCGATGAGGGATCATGGCAGCTCCCCCGATGGCTCGGCTGCTGGCCTTCCGTCATCCTGTTTTTCGCCTTTGCCTGGTTCGAGCTCATCGATCCGGCGCCTGACGATCCGGGCCGCCTTGCATGGGCCGCCGGCCTCTACTGGCTGTTCACCTTCCTCGCCATGCTGATGTTCGGTTATCCCCAGTGGAGCCGCAGCGGTGAGTTCCTGACGATCTTCTTTTCCATGGTGTCACGTTTCGCTATCTTCGAACGAAACGAAAATGGCCAACTTGCATTGTGCTGGCCAGGCGCCAAACTGTTGACGGCTGAGCCCCTTTCGGGCAGCGGCATCGCGTTCCTGCTGCTGGCCCTGTCCTCGGTCTCCTTCGACGGCCTGTCGAAAACCTTCTTCTGGCTCGGCCTGTTCGGCGTCAATCCGCTCGAATTCCCGGCCGCACCGCCGTGATCGGCAGCGGCACTTTCGGGCTCGTGCTGACGTTCCTTCTGCTGGCGGCGGTGTTCATGCTTGCGGTCTGGCTCGGCCAGCGTCTTGCCGGCAGCACTCAGCCATTCGGCCAAGCGGCCGGACTGCTGGTCTGGTCGATCGTGCCGATCGCGCTCGCCTATCATGTCGCGCACTATCTGACGGCGCTGCTGGTCGACGGCCAATATGCGCTTGCCTCCCTGTCCGACCCGTTCGCGCTGGGCTGGAACCTGTTCGGTACCGCCGACATCCAGGTCGAGGCCGGCATCGTCGCCGGGGCGGAGTCGGCCTGGTGGCTGTGGAACATCCAGGCCGGCGCCATCATCCTGGGCCATGTGCTTGCCGTCCTCGTTGCCCACGGCTTTGCATGGCGCCTGCATCCGCAGCCTGCCCGCGCCGCGCTCAGCCAGTTTCCACTCACGCTGCTGATGATCGCCTATACGGTGTTCGGCCTCTGGTTGCTTGCCACGCCGACCGCCGGATGAGAAAAGGGCGGCCCCGATGTCGTTGGGGAAAGCTCGCTTGCCACATCAAGGCTTTGGTGATTTAGTTTGTACACATGCAATTTTTTGCCTCCTCTGAGCGAGGATGCCGAAGCCGCCTTATCGTTGGTCAAAACCGAAAAACAGGGGAACGAACATGGCTGACAAGAACGGATTTTTCGACCTCTCCAAGACTGGCCTCACCCGCCGCACCGCACTGAAAGGCCTGGCCGCAGGCGCCGGCCTCGCTGTTGCGCCCGGTTTCGTCCGCTATTCCCAGGCGCAGAGTTCGGCGCCGATCAAGATCGGCTTCCAGTCGCACCGCACCGGCATCGGCGCTGCCTATGGCCGCTGGTACGAGAAGACCACCGCTGCCGCTGTCAAGGCGATCAATGCCGCCGGCGGCATCAATGGCCGGCAGGTCGAAGTGATCATCGAGGATGACGGCACCGATCCCGGCCGTGGCGCCGAAGTGGTCGGCAAATTCGCCACCCAGCACAAGACCGACATCGTCTTCGGCACGCTGTTCTCGCATGTCGTCATCGGCTCGGCGCCCGCCGCCGGCGAAAACAAGATGCCCTATTTCGTCGTCAGCGAAGGCCACCATGTCGCCTCGACCAAGCTCAACCGCTACGTCTTCCAGCCCGGCATCACCGACGTGAAGAGCCAGATCCAGTCGATGGCACCGTGGATCGCGGCCAATGCCGGCAAGAAGGTGACGCAGATCTTCCCCGATTTCGCCTTCGGCTACGACCACCGCGACTACCTGCCGCCGGCGCTGAAGGCGCAAGGCGCCGAGGTCATCGCGCAGATCGCCATCCCGCCGACGGAATCGTCCTTCACCAAATATTTCCCGCAGATCCCGCCCGAGACCGAAGTTATCTACCATGTCATGGTCGGCCCGGCGGTGCTCACCTTCGTCAAGGAGCTCGGTGAATTCTACGGCTCCAACCGGCCACAGCTGTTCGGCTTCATCGATTCGCTCGAAGCCACCGACATCAACAGCCCCGGCCTGGAATTTTTGGACGGCAGCCATTTCTGGGAAGGCTCGCCACGCTATGCCCAGGCCGACGACAGCGAGGCGCAGAAGGCCTATCGCGCCGCCGTCGGCATCGACGACAATGGCGCCGCCGTCGGCGACCCCAAGGACGTCTCCACCGCCGCGCACATGTTCGGCTGCTGGGAGACGCTCTACGTCGTCAAGAAGGCGATGGAAGATGCCGGCTACAAGGGACCGGAAGACCGCGCCAAGCTGGTCGAGGCGACCGAGGCGCTGACCGCCTTCGCCGAGGGCCCGGAGCATCCGCAAGGCGCAAAAACCTTCAACGGCAAGATCCACCAGTGCTTTGGCATCCAAAACATCTCCAAGGTCGAAGGCGGCAAGCTGAAGGTGGTGCACAAGACCAAGATCGAGGATGGGCTTTACGAGGCCGAGGGGGATTATACGACGCAGGCGCTGTGAGCTTAGCTCCAGCAGCGTGAGCGCCAAGGCACCCCCCTCTGTCCTGCCGGACATCTCCCCCGCAAGGGGGGAGATCAACAGCTCATGCGATTGCCCTGCCTTGCGGGGGGTGAGGCGTGGTCCGCGAAGCGGACGGAAAGCCAATTGCTTGGCTTTCCGAACAACGAACGCACGTAACGACAGCAAAGGGCCGGGCCCGGCAGGGCAGAGGGGGGTGCCTCGCGCATCCCTCGGTGTCTAGCCCATGCACTTTGGACCCCACCTCCTCCTCGCCGCCCTTGAAGGCCTCGTCACATCAGCCGTGCTGGCGCTCACCGCGCTCGGCCTCTCGCTGGTGTTCGGCGTCATGCGGGTCGTCAATGTCGCGCATGGCGAGTTCTTCATGCTGGGCGCCGTATTCGCCTGGGCGATCACATCAGCTATAGGCGGCCATCCGGCGCTTGGCTTCCTGGCGGCGCTGGTGATTGCGCCGCTGATCGTCGGCGCCATTGCGCTGGTCGCCGAGCGGCTGGTGCTGCGCCGGCTCAACTACAATCCGGAAGCCACCATCGTTGCCACAATCGGCATGCTCTACATCATCCAGCAATTGGCGTTGACCTTCTATGGTCCCGAGGCGCGGCCCGTCGAGCCGCCGTTCAACTACCGCATCCTTTTGCCGTGGTTCGGCTATTCCGGCTACAAGCTGTCGATCATTGCGGCTTCCGCACTTCTCTTGATCGCGACATGGCTGGTGCTGACGCGCACCAAGATCGGCCTCGTCATGCGCGCCACGCAATATGACAGCGAGACCGCGCAGGCCTTCGGCATCCCCGTCGGCCGCGTCTATGGCGGCGTCTTCGCGCTTGGCGCCATGCTGGCGGCCATCGCCGCGGTGCTGATCGTGCCGATCAGCCAGGCGCATTATCTGATGGGGCAGGATCCGCTGCTGCTCTCCTTCATCGTCGTCATCATCGGCGGTCTCGGCTCGCTGCGCGGCACGGTCGTCGCCGCCGTGCTGATCGGCATGTCGGACGGCATCATCTCGATGTTCTTCTCACCTACCTTGGCCAAGATCATCGCCACGCTGCTGGTCGCCATGGTGCTGGTGTTCCGGCCGCAAGGCCTGTTCGGGACGGCATCGCGATGAGCGAAGCTTCGCCGGCAAAGGCCTATGCGCTGCATCTCGGCGTCATCGCCCTGCTTTTCATGCTGAGCTTCCTGCTGCCGGAGTATTATCACGGCCTGCTTGCCCGCATCATGGTGCTGGCGGTGTTCGCCATGGGCTACAACATGCTGTTCGGCTATGTCGGCCTGCTCAGCCTCGGCCATGCCATGTTCTTCGGCGCCGGGCTCTATGGCGCCGGCCTTGCCATCATCCAACTCGGCTGGAACGTGCCGGCGGCATTCGCCGCTGGAATTGCCTGCGGCGCCGTTCTTTCCCTAATCATTGGCCTCCTGGCGCTGCGCACCACGGGTGTCGCCTTCATGATCGTCACCATGATGTTCGCGCAAGTGTTCTATCTCCTGATCCTCTACTTCGCGACCTGGACCGGAGGCGATCAGGGCATGGTCGTGCCGCAGCCGACGCGCGTCCTCACGTTCGGCGTGACCTCGCTCGACCTCACCAATCCGACCGTGCGCTACATGAGCGCGCTGGCGCTGTTTTCGCTCGTGTTGCTGATCACACTGGCCATCGTTCGCTCCCGCTATGGCCGCGTGCTGGTCGCCATCCGTGAGAACGAGGAGCGCACGAAGATGCTGGGCTACGACACCTTTTCCAACAAGCTCATCGCCGTCGTCGTCTCCGGCACGATCTGTGCGGCGTCGGGTGCGGCCTATGCGCTGCTGTTCGGCTATGTCGGCTCGAGCTTCGCCTCGGTGCAATATTCGATCCTGCCGCTGCTCTGGGTCTTGCTCGGCGGTGCTGCCACGACGCTCGGGCCGCTGATCGGCACGGTGTTCATGTACTATGTCATCGACGTCACCAGCGGCTACACATCGGCCTATCTGCTGATCGTCGGCGTGGCGCTCATCCTTCTGGTGCTGTTTTTCCCGAAAGGCATTCTGGGCAGCATCCGCCAGCGCTGGTTCGGGTGGCTGCCATGACGCCGCTTTTGACCACCAAGGGCCTGTCGCGCAATTTCGGTGGCCTGCGCGCCGTCGACGGCGTCGACTTCACCTTGATGCCGGGCGAGATCCGCGCCGTGATCGGCCCCAACGGGGCGGGGAAAACCACCTTCGTCAGCCTGGTCAGCGGCCGCATCCAGCCCTCTTCGGGCGCCATCGTCTTCGATGGCGCCGACATCACCGGCCTGCCGGCCTATATCCGGGTGCGCCAGGGCATCGCCTACACCTTCCAGATCACCAGCGTCTTCGCCAATCTCAGCGCCTACGACAATGTGGCACTGCCGGTGCAGCGGACGCTGAGCGATGGCCGCTCGAAAGGTGCGGTGCGCGCGGGTGTCATGTCGGCGCTCGAACGCACAGGCCTGGCCGACCGCGCCCATATGCCGGCCGGGCAACTGTCCTATGGCCACCAGCGCCTGCTGGAAGTGGCGATGGGCCTGGCGCTGAAGCCACGCCTTTTGATCCTCGACGAGCCGACGCAAGGGCTGGCCGACTCTGAGATCGACAATTTCATCACCCTGGTGCGCGAGATCGCGAAAAACGCCACCGTGCTCCTGATCGAACACAACATGCCCGTCGTCATGCAGCTTGCCGACCGCATCACCGTCTTCAACGCCGGCAGGATCCTGGCGGAAGGCACGCCCGAGGCCATCCGCGAGAACGCGGCGGTTCAGGAAGCCTATCTGGGGACCGCCCCATGATTGAAACAAAGACGACAGAGGCGAAGGCTCAAGCACTCACCATCTCGGGGCTGGACTGCTTCTATGGCGAGGTCCAGGTGCTCTACGGCCTCGACCTCGTGCTGAACAAGGGCGAGGTGCTGTGCCTGTTCGGCCGCAACGGCGCCGGCAAGACGACGACGCTGAAGGCGATCATGGGACTGGTTCCCTCAAGTGCCGGCTCGATCAAACTCGCCGGCCAGGAATTGACCGGGCTGCCGGCGCACGAAGTGCCGAAGGCCGGCGTCGCCTATGTGCCGCAGGGAAGGCGGCTGTTCGCCGAGATGACGGTGGCGGAAAACATCGAGATCGGGCTGATGGCGCGCGGCAAGGGCAAGGCCGTGCGGGAAAACGTCCTCGACCTTTTTCCATTGCTGCGCCAACGGCTGCGGCAGCGCTCGGGCACATTGTCGGGCGGCGAGCAGCAGATGCTGGCCATGGCGCGCGCGCTCTGCCTCGAGCCGCAGGTGCTCTTGCTCGATGAGCCGACCGAAGGGCTGATGCCGTCGATGATCGCAAAAATCCGCGAGACAGTGGCGAAGCTGCGCGACATGGGCGTCTCGACCATTTTGGTAGAGCAACGCGTCGATGCGGTGCTGTCGGTAGCCGACCGCGTCTCGTTCATCGAGAACGGCCGCAACCGCGAGACTGTGGATGTCGAGGAATTGCGCGCCGATCCGTCGGCGGTTCGCCGCTATGTCGGCGTCGGCTGATCAGCCGAAAAACAAAAAACCGGCGATCAAGAAGGTCGGGATCAGCACCAGCCCTGACCACAGCATGTAGCCGAAGAAGCCGGGCATCTCGACGCCGCGCTGCCTGGCGATGGCATAGACCATGAAGTTGGGCGCGTTGCCGATATAGGTGTTGGCGCCCATGAACACGGCGCCGGCCGAAATCGCGGCAAGCGTCGAGGCAAACTCCGTCATCAGGTGGTGTGGATCGCCGCCGGCAAGCTCGAAGAACACCAGATAGGTCGGCGCGTTGTCGAGGAAGGACGACAGTGCCCCGGTCAGCCAGAAATAGGCGAGGTCGTTGGGCGTGCCTTGCGCCGAGGTGACGAGCGCGACCAGCGGCGCCAGCGCGCCCTCATGACCGGCCCTCAGGATGGCGATGACCGGCACGATGCAGATGAAGATGCCGGCAAACAATTTTGCCACTTCGGCGATCGGTCCCCAGTTGAAGCCGTTCGCCTCACGGTATTCCCGGCGCGAAACCGCCAGCGAAACGAAGGCCAGCGCCAGGATGATGGCGTCGCGCACCAGGTTCTCCAGTTCCAGCGTCACGCCTTGGATAGAGACGCTGACCTCCGGCTTCCATGTCGCCGACAGCAGGATGGCGCCGATGACGCCGGCCAGCAGCGGAATGTTGGGCAGACCGCGGATGCGTATCTTCGAATCCGGTGTCGGGTCCTTGATCTTCGGCGCGCCGTTTTCGCGCCGGTGCAGGATGATGTCGATCGCCAGGAACACCGCCAGCACCAGGCCGCCAACGAACAGCGTCTCGCGATAGAGGTTGGCGGTCGTCCAGAAGAAATCGACGCCGCGCAGGAAGCCGACGAACAGCGGCGGGTCACCGAGCGGGGTCAGCGAGCCGCCGATGTTGGAAACCAGGAAGATGAAGAAGACGACGACATGGGCGTTGAACGGCCTGTTGTCGTTGGCGCGGATGATCGGTCGGATCAGGATCATCGAGGCGCCGGTCGTGCCGATGACCGAGGCAAGCAGCGCGCCGACCAGCAGCAGCCCGGCATTGACCAGCGGCGTGCCGTGGATGTTGCCGGCAACCAGGATGCCGCCCGAAATGGTGAACAGCGCGAACAGCAGGATGATGAACGACATGTATTCGGTGAGCAGCGCATGCAGCACCGCCTCGGTCGCCGAAGGCAGACCGAAGGCAAGCGCCAGCGGCACGACCACAGATGCGGCCCAAAGGGCCGCGATCTTGCCGTAATGATGCTCCCAGACATGGGGAAACAGCAGCGGTCCGGTGGCGATCGACAGCAGCAGGCCGGCAAAGGGCAGCGCCCACCACAGCGACATCGAGGCGCCGGGCAGCGCGTGTCCCTCGGCCGCGAAGGCTGCTCCCGGGAATAGCATGACAAGAGCCATAGCGCATGCCGCCCGCAGGGGGAGTGAATATGAAAAAGGCCCCCTCATCCGGCCGCTTCGCCGCCACCTTCTCCCCGTGGGGGAGAAGAGACTGGCGTCGACGCGACCCCCCTCCTCTCCCCTCGGGGAGAGGAGGGATTGCCCCGAATTGCTTTTCGCAATTCGGTTGGCAATCCGGGTGAGGGGTTCTTTCCCAAAGGCCGGTTCAGTCCGACAGCTGGTCTTGCAGCGTCACGCCAGCATCGCGCATACGCTGCAGCATGGCATCGAGCGAGCCGTTGAGATCGATGCCACGGCAGGCATCGAGCCGGACGGTGGTTTTAAAACCCTGGCTGACAGCGTCCAGCGCCGAAAAGCCGACGCAGAAATCGGTCGCCAGGCCGACCAGGGTGATGGTGTCGATGCCGCGCTCCCTGAGGTAGCCACCGAGGCCGGTCGGCGTCATATGGTCGTTCTCGAAGAAGGCCGAATAGCTGTCTATTGCCGGGCGAAAGCCCTTGCGGATGACGAGTTCCGCCTTGGTCCAGGCAAGGCCGGAATGGAAATCCGAGCCGAGGCTGCCCTGGATGCAATGGTCCGGCCACAGCGTCTGCTGGCCGTAGGGCATTTCGATCATCGTGTAGGGCTGTGCGCCCGGATGGCTGGAGGCGAAGCTGGAATGGCCGGCGGGGTGCCAGTCCTGCGTCAGCACGACATGGTCGGCGTGCCGGATCATATCGTTGACCAGCGGCACGATCTCGTCGCCGCCGGTCACGGCCAACGCGCCGCCCGGGCAAAAGTCGTTCTGCAGGTCGATGACAACAAGCGCTTCGTCGGCCATGGGCTTCCCTCTTCTGTACGTCGTGCTCCAGTGGAAAATGCCGCGAACGCGACCGGAGGCAGAAACTTGACCAGATGGCCGGCCGCGTCAACCTCCGCAGGCGTAACAATCTCGTTGCATGCACCCTGGCAAGGACGACAGACCAAACTCTGGCTTTGACAATTTCCTCCGGCTTGATATCATTTGCATACGAATGAATTTCCGGTTTGAAAACCGGCAACACGATCCCGGGGTAAACGCCTTGGGAGGGCCAATTTCGGGGAAGGCCCCATCTCTGGGAAGGCAAAGCGTGATCCGTTACGCGAAACCCACCACGGTTGACGAGGCGCTCGCGCTGCTTGGCGAGGGCGCCTGGCGCATCCTTGCCGGCGGCACGGATTTCTACCCGGCGCAGGGCGCGAAGCCGTTCCGCGACAATGTCCTCGACATCAATGGCCTCGCCGCGCTGCGCGGTATCACCGAGACGGATGACCATTTTGTCATCGGCGCGCGCACGACGTGGACCGACATCATCCGCCATGCCTTGCCGCCGGCCTTCGATGCGCTGAAACAGGCCGCGCGCGAGGTTGGTTCGCCGCAGATCCAGAATGTCGCTTCCGTCGCCGGCAATCTCTGCAACGCCTCGCCGGCCGCCGATGGCGTGCCGGGGCTGCTCGTGCTCGATGCCGAGGTCGAACTGCGTTCGGCAACGACAACGCGCAATCTGCCGTTGCCGGATTTCATTCTTGGCAACCGTCGCACGGCTTTGCAGGCCGGCGAGATGGTGACGACCATCCGCGTGCCTAAGCCTGCCGCCAGCGGCACGTCCGCTTTCGTCAAGCTCGGCGCTCGGCGCTATCTCGTCATTTCCATCGCCATGGTGGCGGCGCGTCTGGTCGTGGAGAACGGTACTGTCATTGAAGCGGCGATTGCCGTTGGATCGTGTTCGGCTGTCGCCAAGCGGCTTGCCGGCGTCGAGGCCGCGATACGCGGGTTGCCGGCCGATCATGGACTCGCCGCTGCGATCCAGTCCGCGCCGATGACCGAGCTGTCGCCGATCGCCGATGTGCGCGGCAGTGCCGAATACCGACTCGACGCCGTGCGCGAGATTGTTGCCCGGGCAGTGCTGACGGTAACCGGACCGATGAATCATATGGTGGCAGCATGAGCCAGGTTCTGCCTGAAGTCCGTGAAGCTCTGCTCGATCCGGGCAGAGTCCAGCCTGGCCTCGGCCTTGAACGCTCCGACATCGCCTTCGAGGTCAATGGCGCCGCCGTCTCGGTCAATGTGCCGCCTCTGCGCCGGCTATCCCAGGTGTTGCGCGACGAATTGCAGTTGACCGGCACCAAGGTCGGCTGCGACGCCGGTGACTGCGGCGCCTGCACCGTGCTGGTCGACGGCGACCCCGTCTGCGCCTGCCTCATGTCGGCCGCCTCAGCCGCTGGCTCATCGGTGACGACCGTCGAAGGGCTGGCCAATGGCCGGTTGTCGGCGCTGCAGGCCTCTTTCCTCGCGCATGGCGCGGCTCAATGCGGCATCTGCACGCCGGCGCTGCTGGTCGCGGCAACGGCGCTGCTGGACACCAAACCCCGACCGACCGAGACCGAGGTGCAGGATGCGCTGGGCGGTATTTTGTGCCGCTGCACCGGCTACCGGAAGATCATCGCGGGGGTGATGGAGGCCTCCCTGCAGGCAGCAAACCTCGATTTCTGCCTGCCCCAGTCCGGCCACGCCGTTGGCGCGTCACCGGTCAGGCTCGACGGCGTGCCGAAAGTCACCGGCGGCGAAAAATTCGGCGGCGATTCCTTCCCCGCCGATGCGCTTGCGGTGCTGGTGGTCCGTTCGCCGCATTATCACGCCAGTTTCGCCTTCGGCGATCTCGACAGCTGGGCCAAGGCGCGTCCCGGCATCGCCGGTGTCTTCACAGCGGCCGACATTCCAGGAAAAAACTGCTTTGGCGTCATCGGCCCATTCGCCGACCAGCCTGCGCTGGCTGAAGGGTTTGCGCGACTGCGCGGCGAGGCGGTGGCACTGGTCGCCGGCGAGCGCGAGGCGATGCTCGATCTCGACCTGTCGGATTTTCCTATCCGTTGGACCGAACTGCCGCATTTTCTCCAGCCTGCCGAAGCCCAGGCTGACGGCGCCGTGCTGATCCATGCAAATCGCCCCTCGAACCTGCTGACCTCCGGCTTTGTCGAACGCGGCGATCCCGAGGCGGCGCTTGCCAATGCTGCCGTCATCGTGTCCGGTGCTATCGACACCTCCTATGTCGAGCACGCCTATATCGAGCCGGAGGCCGGCCATGCCTATATGGACGGCGACACGCTGGTCGTCGTTGCCTGCACCCAGGCGCCTTACATGGACCGCGACGACACGGCGAAGGTGCTCGGCCTTGCCGTCGACAAGGTGCGCATCGTGCCGACCGCGACCGGCGGCGGCTTCGGCTCGAAACTCGACGTTTCGCTGCAACCGCTGATCGGCCTCGTGGCGCTGAAGACCGGGCGGGCGGCGGCACTTGCCTACACCCGCAACGAATCGATGATGTCGACCACCAAACGCCATCCCTCGGAGATGAAGGCGACCATCGGCGCCGATGCCGAAGGCCTTGTCACCGGCATGATCTTCACCGGCGATTTCAACACCGGCGCCTATGCCAGCTGGGGACCGACGGTGGCCAACCGCGTGCCGGTGCATGCCTCCGGCCCCTATGCGACGCCGAACTACCGCGCCGAGGGCCGCGCCATCCACACGCATGGCCCGATCTCCGGCGCCTTCCGTGGCTTCGGCGTGCCGCAGGCGACGATCATGCAGGAGACGCTCTATGATGAGCTGGCCGGCAAGCTCGGCATCGACCGGCTCGACTTCCGCGTGAGAAACTGCCTTCGGAACGGTTCCGAAACGGTCACCGGACAGAGGCTGGAGTCCGGCGTCGGCATTGCCGAATGCCTCGAGGCGCTGCAGCCGCATTGGGCGCGGGCGACGGCTGACGCAGATGCTTTCAACAGGGCCCATTTGGACAAAAAACGTGGCGTCGGCGTGGCGTCCTGCTGGTATGGCTGCGGCAACACTTCGCTGCCCAACCCGTCGACCATCCGCGTCGGCATCGTGGCTTCGGGTGACGTCATCCTGCACCAGGGCGCCGTCGATATCGGCCAGGGTTCGAACACCGTCATCACCCAGATCTGCGCCGATGCACTTGGCCTGCCGCTGGAGAGATTCCGGCTGAAGAGCGCCGATACGGCGATCAGCCCGGACGCCGGCAAGACCTCGGCCTCGCGCCAGACGTTTGTCACCGGCAAGGCGGCCGAAAAATCCGGCCGCGCCTTGCGCGAAAAGATCCTGCGCTTTGCCAATGTCTCGGACAAGGCATCCCTGCAACTGGACGGTGCGGCGATCGTCATCCGCGAAGGTGACGCCGCCCGCCGCATCGATCTCGCTTCGCTCGACGCGGATGCCGATGGCTTCGTCTTCCGCGCCCAGGAGACCTACGATCCGCCGACGCTGCCGCTCGATGCCAAGGGCCAGGGCAAACCCTATGCCCTCTATGGCTACGGCGCCCAGATCGCCGAGCTCGAGGTCGATCTCAAGCTCGGCACGGTGAAGCTGCTGAAAATCACCGCGGCCCATGATGTCGGCAAGGCGATCAACCCGCTGCTGGTCGAGGGCCAGATCGAAGGCGGCATCGCGCAAGGCATCGGTATGGCGCTGATGGAAGAATACATTCCCGGCCGCACCGAAAACCTGCACGATTATCTCATCCCGACCATCGGCGACGTGCCGCCGATCGAGACCATCCTGGTCGAGGTTCCCGATCCCGAGGGGCCGTTCGGCGCCAAGGGGCTGGGCGAGCATGTGCTGATCCCGACGGCACCGGCGATCCTCAACGCCATCCGCCACGCCACCGGCGTCCTGGTCACCAAGGTTCCGGCGACGCCGACGCGTATCCGCGCCGCTATCCGCGAAAAGGAGGCGCGCATATGAGCGAGCTTGCCGAACGTTTCGAAACCCATGATCCCGGCGAGAAGCTGGTGGCGGAGAAGATCCGCTGCGATGCCTGCCCGGTCATGTGCTACATCGCCGATGGCCGCACCGGCGCCTGCGACCGCTACGGCAATGCCGGCGGCCGGATCGTGCGCATGGACCCGCTGACCATCCTCGATCATGCGGCCGAGACTGGCGCGGCTATGGTGCCCTTCATCGCCGAGGGCGAGGCATGGGACGGCGAGTTGCTCAACACCGGACGCCGCTTCGTCACAGCCATCGGCGCCGGCACCACCTATCCCGACTACAAGCCGGCGCCGTTCATCGTCAGCCAGGAGGTCGAGGGCGTCGATCTCGTCACCGTCGTCACCGAAGGCATTTTTTCGTATTGCGGCGTCAAGGTGAAGATCGACACCGACCGTCACCTCGGCCCGGAAACGGCTGTGGTGCGCTCGCAAGGCGAGGCGATCGGCCATGTCACAACAGGCGAATATGGCTCGCAGATGCTGTCGCTGGGCGGCGTGCATCATTTGACCGGCGGCTCCAAGGCCGAGGGACGCGCCACCTGCGATGCGCTGCTCAATCTGTGCAACCGCAAGCCGGTGGAGCTCGCCATCGACGGTGGCGCCACGATCATCGTCGAAGCCGGCAAACCACCCGTCATCGACGGCAAGCAGGAACACCGTATGCGCGTCGGCTGCGGCTCGGCCACCATCGGCATGTTCGCCACGCAATGGCGCGGGCTGGTCGACGAGGTGGTGGTGGTCGACGACCACATCACCGGCGTGGTTTCCGAGCACCAGGCCGGCAAGGTGCTGGGCTGGCAGGATACCGGGATCAAAATCATCGGCCGCCGTTCGACGCCGGGCCGTTATTTCAAGGTCTCCGAGCCCGGCCTCGGCTGGGGCGGCACCAGCATATCCGATCCGTTGTCGATCCTTGGCGAATGGAACGCCAAGAAGGGCGCGCGGTCGGGCCTGTCGCTGCTGATGGTTTCGACCACCGGCGAACAGTTCGCCTATTACGAACTCGATGACGAATTGAAGCCGGTGGAAAAACCGTTTCCGGAACGGCTGCAGAAGTCGGTTAATCTGATCGAGGACAATTGCGAGCCGGCTTTGTGCACCGTGCTGTTCATCGGCGGCGCCGGTGGTTCGCTGCGCGCCGGCGTCACCGAAAACCCGGTCAATCTCACCCGTTCGGTACAAGGCCTGAAGACATATGTCACGGTCGGCGGCGCGCCGGTCTATGTCTGGCCGGGCGGCGGCATCACGCTGATGGTCGATGTCACGCGGGTGCCGGAAGGCGCCTTCGGCTATGTGCCGACGCCGGCGCTGGTGGCGCCGATCGAATTCACCTTGCGTCGCGACGACTATATCAGGCTCGGCGGCTATGAGGCCGAGATCCGCAGTGTCGAGGACATCGTCGCCAAGGGCGGCGAATACCTCAATGCACGCAGCGGCACCGGTGCTGCGGCCAACAATCCCTGGCCGCCGCTGGCGCAGTTGCGCCGGGCCGCATCGAACGGGACCGGATGATGGACGACCCGCAAGCGCATTGGCTGCAGGACGGCAAGCGGCTGCATCTCAACCACGGGCCGATCGATCTGATCGTCGAAGCCTTTGGCGAGGCGCACGAATGCTATCTGGCCTATGAGCAGGCGGTTGCACGCTTCCAGACGATCCTGATTGAGTTGGTCGAGGAGCTTCCCGAATTGCGGCTCCCGGCATTTTTCCTGGCGCCACGCACCTTTGCCGGCCCGACGGCACGCCGCATGGAAGCAGCCGTCATGCCCTTGGCGGAATGCTTCATAACGCCGATGGCCGCCGTTGCCGGATCGGTAGCCGACGAAATGCTTGCCGCGCTGCTTGCCGGCCGCAAGCTCGATCGCGCCTATGTCAACAATGGCGGCGACAGCGCGCTCCATATCGGCAGGGGCCAGGCGATGGGCCTGGCGGTCGCCGGCACCGGCAACGGCATGGCCGACCGGATCACGATCAGCGCGGAAGATGGCGTTGGCGGCGTCGCCACCAGCGGTTGGCGCGGCCGCTCGTTTTCTCTTGGCATTGCCGACGCCGTCACCGTGCTGGCGCGGACTGGCGCCGAGGCCGATGCGGCGGCGACGCTCATTGCCAACGCGGTAGACCTGCCCGGCAATCCCGCCATCAAGCGCATTCCAGCAAGCGAATTGTCCCCCGACAGCGATCTCGGCACGCGGCTGGTGACGCAAGGCGTCGGCACACTTGCACTTGGCGAGGTGGCGCGGGCGCTGGACAATGGCCTTGCCGTCGCCGAAGATTTTCGCCGGCGCGGCCTGATTGCCGGATCGGCGTTGTTTCTTGGCGGTGAGGCCCGCATCAGCGGTTCCGTGGCGCTTGCCGCGCCCAACAAAAATCCGAGGGAGGAAGTTGCCCATGCCTGAGTTTCCGATCCGCAAGGTCGCGGTGCTGAGCGAAGAAATCTTTCACGAAGGCGGTCCGCTGGCCGATGTGCCGCGACGGCGTGCGGCGGCCATGGCCGTGGTCAAAAACCCGTTCGCCGGGCGCTATGTCGAGGATTTGCAGAGCGCCATGGACGATCTGAAGCCGCTTGGCTTGCTGCTTTCCGACAAGCTCATCGCCGCCTTGGGCGGTGACGTGAAGCAGATCGACGGCTACGGCAAGGGCGCCATCGTCGGCATAGCGGGTGAGCTGGAGCATGGCGCGCTGTGGCATGTGCCGGGCGGCTATGCCATGCGCGAGCGGCTCGGCGACGCCAAGGCGATCGTGCCGTCGGCCAAGAAGGTCGGCGTCTTCGGCTCGAAGCTCGACGTGCCGCTCGGCCATATCAACGCCGCCTATGTGCGCAGCCATTTCGACGCCATGGAGGTCGGCATCAGCGACGGCCCGCGCCCCGACGAGATTCTTTTTGTCTGGCCATGACCTGCGGCCCGCGCATCCACAATCGCATGGGCGGCCTTGCGGCCGACGGCATCAAGGCCTGGGACGGGCTGCGGTGAGCGGCGAGGACAATCTGCTCAAGCTGGTCGAGGTCGAGGCGCCGGACGATCAGGATTACCTCTTGCAGGAGCAGGTCGGCTTCATCCTGCGCAAGGCGCACCAGCGCCATGTCTCGATCTTCGCCGCGCATATCGGCGACCTGACGCCGCCGCAATTCGCGGCACTGGCCAAGCTGCGCGATGTCGGCGAGACCTCGCAGAACCAGCTCGGCACGCTGATCGCCATGGATGCGGCGACGGTGAAGGGCGTCATCGACCGGCTGAAGGCGCGCGGCCTGGTCGAGCTTTCCAAGCACGAGGTCGACAAAAGGCGGCTGCTGGTCAATTTGACCCCCGAAGGCCGCGATGCGATCGAGCGCCTGATCCCGCTGGCGCGCGAGATCACGAGGGAAACGCTGGCGCCGCTCTCGGCTAAGGAGATCGCCACCTTCACGAAGCTGCTGGCCAAGCTGGCGTAGGTTAATCCTGCCGGACGCCAATCAGCGCCCGGCAGAAGAGTATCGTCTCAGAGGCCGTTATCCTTCAGCACCTGGGCGGCGTTTTCCTTGGTGATCTTCTCGGTCGGCAAGGTGATGGTCTTTTCGACCTTCTCGCCATTGAGGAACTTGATCGCCTGGCGCAGGCCTTCCGCGCCCGGGGTCACATAGGTGAAGGTCGCCGTCAGTTCGCCCTTGTTCACCATTTGCACGCCTTCATTCGGCAGGCCGTCGATGCCGATGAACTTGATGTCCTTCTCGCGGCCGACATCCTTGGCGGCAAGATAAGCGCCGTAGGCCATCGGGTCGTTGTGGCCGTAGACGAGATCGATCTTCTCGTTGGTTTTCAGCGCGTTGGCCATCAGATTGTAGGCCTGGTCCTGTTTCCAGTCGCCTGACTGCTGGTCGAGTAGATACTTGATGCCCGGCTCCTTGTCGGTGAATTCGTGGAAGCCGTCATGGCGGTCATGCGCCGGCTGGGTGCCCATGCCGCCCCAGATCTCGACGACATTGCCCGCTGCCTTGCCCTTGCCGCCGAGCAGTTCGACGGCATATTCGCCGGCCGCGCGGCCGATCAGGGCGTTGTCGCCGCCGACGAACTGCGTGTAATCCTTGGTGTCGACATTGCGGTCGAGCACGAAGACCGGGATCTTGGCGTCGATGGCCTGCTGCACGACGCCGGTCAGGCCGGCGGATTCCTTCGGCGACACCAAAAGCGCATCAACCTCCTGACGGATCAGGTTCTCGACATCGGCAACCTGCTTCTCCGTCTTGTCCTCGCCGTCGGTGATGATCAGCTCGACCTCGGGATGCTTGGCGGCTTCGGCGATGATGTCCTTGTTGAACTGGGCGCGCCAGGGCTCGATGGTGGTCACCTGCGAAAAGCCGATCTTCCACTTCGTGTCCTGGGCGAAGGCATTGGTCGAGAGCAGCGCGGTGGTGGTCAGCAGTGCCGCGCCGAGGGCGGCAAGCTTGAGCATGTCACGTCGTTTCATTTCTTGTTTCCTCCGAGATTGAGAGACGGGGTCTCTTGTGACGGTCGCTTTGCCGCGGCCGTTTCCTTGCGCGCCGTTTGCCCACCGGGCAGGCGCAGATAGGCCAGGAGATCACCGACATTGCGCTCCTGCACGAGCACGGTGCCGATGATGATCATCCCCTTCAGCACCAGCTGAAGGTTCGAATTGATGTTGTGGAGCTGCAATATGTTGGAGAGCAGCCCGAAGATCAGCACGCCGCAGAACGTGCCGATCAGGCTGCCGCGCCCACCCATCAGGCTGGTGCCGCCGATGACCACGGCGGCGATGGCGTCGAGCTCCAGCCCGGCGCCGGCATCGGGCTTGCCTTGCCGGTACTGCGCCACATAGAGCACCGCGGCGATCCCGGCCAGCAGGCCGGAGATGGCATAGGTGGCGATCTTGACGCGGCCGGCGGCGATGCCGGACAGCCGGGCCGCCTCTTCATTGCCGCCGATGGCATAGACGTAGCGGCCGAACGGCGTGAAGCGCAGCACCGCGCCGTAGATCAGGATCGCGCCGAGGAAGAACAGGCCGGGCATCGGGATGACGCCGAACACCAGTGAGCGCAGCATTTCGAAATCGGCGGTGGCGTTCGAGCCGGTATAGACCGGCAGCACGGCATTGTTCTGGCCGGCGGTCAGCCGGGCGATGCCGAGTGCCGTCACCATCATCGCCAGCGTGACGATGAAGGGCTGCAGCCGCCCGGCAACGATGATGAAGCCGTTGATGGCGCCGAACAGCAGGCCGACGCAGGGCGCCACCAGCAGCACACCAAGCACGCCGAATTTGGGCTCGATCTGCGGCAGCAGATACCACAGAGCGAGGCAGCACAGGACGACGCCGACGATGGCCGGCGTGACCAGCCCACGAACGCTGTCCAGCCGGACATCTCGCGCGGCGGCATCCGCACCGGCGCGGGATTTTTCGAGATTGAGAAAGATGAAGCGGGTGACGACGAAGCCGAGGCAAAGCGCCACCAGGGCAACGGTCGGCACGCCCAGCACGACACCCGGCGTCACGCCCGGCACCGTCAGCAGCATGGCGCAGACCACCGAGCAGATGGCCATCAGCGAGCCGACGGAGAGGTCGATGCCGCCGGTGATGATCACCGCCGTCATGCCGGTGGCGATCAGCCCGGTGGTCGACACCTGGCGCAGCACGTCGAGCAGATTGCCGTAGGACAGGAAGATGTTGTTGCCCTTGGAACTCACCGGTGAGCCCAGCACGCCGATCAGGAAGATGGCGATCAGGCCCCGATAGAGCTTGGTGCGGGACAGGAGTTTCAGGGCAGTCATGCGGCTGGTCTCGATAGAGTTCGGCGGGGTGCTGCGAGGCGCATGATCGCCTCTTCGCTTGCCGCCGCGCGGGAAAGAATGCCGGTCTGGCGGCCGTCGGCCATCACCAGGATGCGGTCCGAGAGGTGCAGCAATTCCGGCAGTTCGGAACTGATGACGGCGATGGCAAGACCATCGCGCGCTAGCTGGAAGATGAGGTCGTAGATCTCGCGCTTGGCGCCGACATCGATGCCGCGCGTCGGCTCGTCCAGCAACAGCACGCGTGGCCTCGTCGCCAGCCATTTGCCGATGACGACCTTCTGCTGGTTGCCGCCCGACAAGGTGCCGGCAGGCTGGTCAGTGTCCCGGCAGCGGATGCCGAGCGCCTTGACCGCCTGCCGCGCCAGCCCCTGCTCGCCGGCCAGCGAGCGGATGCCGAAGCGCGCCAGCGATCCGACCAGCGGCAGTGCCACATTGTCCGTGATCGACGCCTGCAGATGCAGGCCTTGCGTCTTGCGGTCCTCGGTCACCAGCGCGACGCCCAGCCGCCTTGCATCGCGCGGCGAGCGGATGTCCACGGGCCGGCCATCGAGGCGAATCTCGCCGCCGGCACGGCCGTCGCTTGAGCCGAAGATCGCTTCCATGATCTCGGTGCGGCCCGACCCCAAAAGGCCACCTATGCCGAGGATTTCACCGGCGGCAAGATCGAAGCTGACCCCTTCGATCACCTGCCGCCAGCCCTGGCGGTCAGGCTTCGACAGCGACAGATTGCTGACCGAAAGCACCGTCCTGCCGCCGGGTTCCCGCTCGTCCTGGGAGGATGCGAGCAGGTCCCGTCCGACCATCGCCGAAATGATGGCATTCTCGTCAAGCTCGGCCATCGGCCGCGTCAGTACATGGCGTCCGTCGCGGAAGACGGTGACGCGGCTGGCCAGATGCATGACCTCGTCGATGCGATGCGAGATGTAGACGATGGCGACGCCGCTTTCGGCAAGCTGGCGGATGATGCGGAACAGCCGCTGGCATTCGGCCGGCGACAGCGCCGAGGTCGGTTCGTCCATGATCAGGATGCGCGCCGACATCGACAGTGCCTTGGCGATCTCGACCAGCTGCTGTTCGCCGACGCGCAAGGCGCCGACGCGCGCTTCGGGATCGAGTTCGATGCCGAGCCGCTGCAAAAGGGCAGCCGCCGCGCGGCTGCTCGCCTTGCGGTCGACGATCAGCCCGGCGATCAGTTTCTCGCGGCCGAGGAAGATGTTGTCGGCGACGCTAAGCTCCGGCACCAGGTTGAGTTCCTGGTGGATGATGGCGATGCCGGCATCCTCGGCGTCGCGCACGCCGGCGAAGCTGACCGGCCTTCCATCGATGCTGACCGTGCCCTCGTAGCCGGTATAGACGCCGGACAGTATCTTCATCAGCGTCGACTTGCCGGCGCCGTTTTCGCCCATCAGGGCATGGACCTCGCCGCGCCGCAATTCGAAGCCGACATCGACCAGAGCGGCGATGCCGCCGAAGCTCTTGGAAATACGGTCGGCGCTCAGGACGACATTGGAACGGTCGGCCGCCGCGGCATGCCCATGGGCGATGGACGCTTCGTGCTCCATGACAATGGCGGCCTCCCTTCCGTCGTCGTCAATTTCATCCAAACGCTAATCTAAACGTTTCGATGCTGTCAAGCCGCCATCTGATAACGCAGGATTGACCCTTTTCAATTCTTGCGAAAAACCTTGATATTCCGTAGGTATAGCGAACAAACACCGGCGAAACGTTTCGAAAATGGCAGCATCCAAGCGGACGAGACAGCGGAAATCGACGGCGCCGACCATGCTGCATGTGGCCGAAGCCGCGCGTGTCTCGGTCGCCACCGTGTCGGCACTGATCAACGGCACGGCGACCGTCAGCCCGGAGCTCAGCCAGCGCATCAAACAGGCGATCCGCGATATCGGCTACAAGCGCAATGCGATCGCCCGCAGCCTGAAGATGGGCACGACGCGCACCATCGGGCTGACCGTGCCGCACATCACCAATCCGTTCTTCACCGATGTCGTCTCGGTCATCCAGCAGGCCTTCGACCGCGCCGGCTATGCCGTCATGCTGTGCTGCACGGATGAGGATTTGAACACCCAGGACGACCAGATCCGGCTGCTGCTCGACCGCATGGTCGACGGGCTGATCGTGGCGCGTGTCGGCGATGGCGCGATCCTCAAGCGGATCGTCGACGACGCCAATGTGCCTGTGGTGCTTCTGGATCGCGTCTGCGACGGCGTCGACACCGATACGGTGGTGCTCGACAACCAACGCGCGGTGTTCGACGCCATCACCTATCTGATCAATCTCGGCCACCGGCGCATCGGCTACATCACCGGCACGTCGGACATTTCGCCGATGCATGACCGCATGACGGGGTATCGCGAGGCGCTTCACGCCGCCGGCCTGCCGGTGGCCGAGGAACTGGTCCGCTCCGGCAATTTCCATGAGATCGATGGCTACAACGCGACCATGCAGCTGCTTTCGTCGCATGACCGGCCAAGCGCGATCTTCTCGGCCAACAACCCGATGGTGATCGGCACCATGAAGGCGATCCGCGATATTGGCCTGTCCTGCCCCGAAGATATTTCGGTTGCCTGCTTCGACGATTTTCCCTGGTCCGACGTGTTCCAGCCGCAGCTGACCACCGTGGCGCAGCCGGTACAGGCGATCGGCGAACAGGCGGCCAATCTGTTGCTTGACCGCCTCGCCGGCAACCGGGATGCGCCACCGCGCAAACTCGTGCTCAAAGGCCGGCTGATGATCCGCAATTCGTGTCGGCCGCTGGGAGCAATCGCGCAGAGCGTGAGTGCCTGAGCGGCGGATGCCGGATCAGGGCTTGAACACCCCTGAACAAAGCGCCTGCAGCTTCGAAAACACGCCCTTGCCACCCGTGATGACCTGTGTCCCGCTCCGCAGCACCGTCTTTGGGTCTGCCTTCAGAACCGTGCCGCCGGCCTCCTCGATCAACAGCATGCCGGCCAGGCAGTCCCAGGCGTTCATATGCTCTTCCACATAGCCAAGCAGCCGGCCCGAGGCCACATAGGCCAACATCAGGGCGCCTGACGCGTTGCGGAAGAAGACGCCGCCTTCGGCAAGGATCCTGCTGATCAGCACGGCGATATTTTCGGCCTCGGCCCGGTTTGAAAATCCGGTCCCCACGGACCCTTCTTCAAGGTTGGTCGCCGCACTCGTCCTGATCGGCCTGCCGTTGACGAAGGCGCCGCCGCCGAGCCGGCCGTGGAAGGTTTCGCCGGTCGATGGCTCGTGGATGACGCCGACGACCGTCTCCCCGTCCCGTGCACAAGCGATCACCACGCACCAAGCGGGAATGCCGCGCACGAAATTGGCGGTGCCGTCGATGGGATCGATGACCCAGACATAGCCGGTCGCGCCAGCGACCGAGGCATGTTCCTCGCCGACGATGCCGTCTTGCGGGTAATCAGCAGCGATGGCCGCGCGGATGAACAGCTCGACCTCGCGGTCGGCTTGCGAGACCAGGTCCTGATGGCCCTTGCTCTCGATGGTCAGGCTTTCCAGATCGCGGAAATATTTGAGCCCGAGTTCGCCTGCCCGCCGCGCCAGATCGATGGCAAACTGCGTGCGGGCGTCAAGATCATGTGTCACGGGAAAGCTCGCTCTTGCCACTGGATGCTCCGCACTTAGCAGAGCATCGCTACCGGCAAAAGGACCCGGCGAGACAGAAAACGTCAGGCCGCCCGCGACAGCGATTTGTGCGCCTCGGCCAGGATCTCGAAGGAGCGCACGCGGGCGGCGTGATCGAAGATCTGCGCGGTGACCATCAGCTCGTCGGCGCCGGTGCGGCGCACGAAGGCGTCGATGCCCTGGCGAACCGTTTCCGGGGAACCTACGACAGCGCAGGACAGCGCCTGACCAAGCATGGTCTTGGCCATCGGGTCGAGATCCCTGTCATAGCTCTCGACCGGCGGCGGCAATCGTCCCGGCCGGCCGGTGCGCAGATTGACGAAGGCCTGCTGCAGGGAGGTGAACAGCAGCCGCGCCTCGGCGTCGGTGGGTGCTGCAAAGACATTGAGGCCGAGCATGACATGCGGTCTGTCGAGCTGCTCCGACGGCTGGAAGCGCGAGCGGTAGATGTCCAGTGCGTGGTCGAGCTCGGCCGGCGCGAAATGCGAGGCGAAGGCATAGGGCAGGCCGAGCATGGCGGCGAGCTGCGCGCCATAAAGGCTGGAGCCAAGGATCCAGATCGGCACGCTCTGGCCTTCGCCGGGCACGGCCCTGAGGCGCTGGCCTTCCTCGGCCGGCGGGAAATAGCCCATCAGCTCGACGACATCCTGCGGAAAATTGTCGACGCCGGCCTCGAGGTTGCGGCGCAAGGCGCGCGCGGTGTTCATGTCGGTGCCGGGTGCCCGGCCAAGGCCGAGATCGATGCGGCCGGGAAACAGGGCGGCCAGCGTGCCAAACTGCTCGGCGATGACCAGCGGCGCATGGTTGGGCAGCATGATGCCGCCGGCGCCGACGCGAATGGTCTTGGTGCCGCCGGCGACATGGGCGATGACCACGGATGTGGCGGCGCTCGCAATGCCCGGCATGTTGTGGTGCTCGGCCAGCCAGTAGCGCTTGTAGCCCAGCCGCTCGGCATGGCGGGCGAGATCGAGCGAATTGGCCAGCGACTGCGAGGCATTGCTGCCTTCGACGATCGGCGACAGGTCGAGAACGGACAGTTCGGTCATGCGTTGGTCTCCACGATCTTCTTCTCACGCACTTTGGCCTCGAAAGCCGTGCGGTCGGGAATGATGATGCCGAGCTGGCCTTCCAGCGTGTCGGCGAGTTGGGCGGCGGTGATTATCTCTGTCTGCTCGGTGCGGCCGCCAAGGTGATGGATCGACAGGCGGTTGCCGCGCAATGCGTAACGCCGGTCGGGCGTAGCGCGTGCCGCTATGACGGAGGAGAGGAAATGCGATGTCGGATTGGTCGACAGGAAGTAGTTGGTGACGGAATAGTCGACCTCATATTGTGGCTGCAGGTCGAAGCGATAGAGCGAACGCCAATCGCCGCCGATTGAGGCCTGAAGCCGGAAATGATCGTCCACCTCGACGAGACGGAATGTCTCGTGTGGGGTTTTCTGTTCCGCGCCGGGCTCCAGCAGCAGTGGCGCCGTCAGGGTCAGGCCGCCGAAGCCGACATCGGCGACATAGGTCCGACCATCAAGCTCGACGCGCAGCAGCATGTGGCTGCGCGCGGTGATGGCGTCTTCGGGTTGGCCCCAAAGCACACGCGCGGCCAGACCGCCGACCTGAAAGCCAAGCGCCTTCAGCGCGTGCATGAGGAGGAGGTTGTGTTCGAAGCAATAACCGCCACGTCCGCCAAGGAGTATTTTGTCCTGCAGAGCGGCAAGGTCGAGCCGGACCGGTCGGCCAAGAAACGGATCGATGTTCTCGAACGGTATTGCCTGCGGGTGGAGGAAATGCAGTGCCTTCAGCGTATCCAGCGATGCGTCACGCGGACCGGCGTAACCGATGCGAGCGAGATAGGCGTCGAGATCGAAGGAAAGGTCGTTCATCGGGAAGCGGCACCGGCCATTGTCCGGCCGCATATAGGCATTCGATCCGGGCGCCGCAAACACGGCCCGCCGGTTACGCCGCGGCCTTGCCGTTCTCCTCGACGGGTTCGTCCTCCACCACGGCGGTTTGCTGCGCGGCGAGGAAATTGCCGACATGGTCGAGCCCCTCGAAATGGTCGCAGAACACCTTGATGACGACCAGCAGCGGCACCGCCATCAGCGCGCCGACGAAACCCCACAGCCACGACCAGAAGGCAATGGCGATGAAGATCGCCACGGCGTTGATCTCCAGGCGCCTGCCGACCACCATCGGTGTCACGAACTGGCCTTCGACAATGTCACACAACAGCACGAAGGCCGGCGCCAGCAGCGCGTAGGAAATGGTGTCGAAGCTGATCAGTGCCATCACCGCGACCAGCACGATGGTCAACAGCGCGCCGACATAGGGCAGGAAGTTTAACAATGCCGCGGCGACGCCCCAGACCAGCGGGTTGGGCATGCCGAGCGCCCACAGGCCAATGCCGATGACCGTGCCGAGGCCGGCATTGATGATGGTGACGGTGAGCAGATAGTGCGAGATTTCGCGCTCGACGTCATAGACGACGCGCAGCGCCCGCTTCTTCTCGCTGAGGCTGGCGAAGGACTGGATGATCTTCTCGTAGAACATCGTGCCCGAGGCGAGCAGGAACAGCGACAGCACGAAGATGATGGTGAGGCTCGTTCCCGCCGACAGGATGTTGCTGGCGGCCGCCGACAGGATGCCGGACTGGGCGACCGCCACCTTCTGGATGCCCGGCTCCTGCGAGGTCTCGGTCATTTGCTCGATCTGATGCGAGACCTGCATGATTCTTTCCAGCGGACGCCGCAATTGCGCCAGCCGCTCGGTGAGCTGCTGGCCGATCGACGAGGTGTTGTTGAGGAGGTCGATAACCGGGCCTGAGAGCAAATAGCCGGCGCTGGCGAAGACGCAGATGGACAAGAGCACCAGCAAGGTTGCCGACACCACTTCGGGAATGCCGCGTTTGCGCAGCAGCCGCACGATCGGCGTCAATGTCAGCGCCAGCAGGAAGGCCAGGATGACCGGCATGAAGAAGGCGCGGGCGAAGTAGAGGGCGTAGATGGTCATGAAAATGAAGATGCCGACCAGCAGCGAGCGCATCAGATGCGTGTCGGCACGTGCCACCTCGCGCGACTCTTCGGCCTCGGCAACGCCTGCGCCCAAAACGGCGGGTTCGGTTTTCATGGTCGCCCTCAAGCCCGCGCCCCTCAGCGCGGCAATTACCTGCATGAAAACGCAGACTCCGGGCGCGGGTTCCATGAGCCGGCTTCGAAGCCGGGCCGGATGGCAGCAGGAAATCAGCGGTTGGGCAGCGCTTCGATCGAAATATTACACCGCATGTAATTGAGACCATGCCTTCGAGAGGCTTAGTGGATGGGGACTTTCGCGATGCAACACTGTCGTAGGGCATCCGCGAAGGTGTGCGTGCAATCAGAAACTGATCTTGCAAGAGGATGTTACAATGCAGAGATTCACCCTTCAGACGATCGAGTCTGCGCCGGAACAATCCAGGCCGACGCTGAAAGCCTTGGCAGAGCGATTTGGTTTTCTTCCGAATGTGATGGCGACGATGGCGAACAATCCGGTTCTTCTCAATGGATTCGCCGGCAGCTTCGGCAGCTTTCACGGTGGCAGCTTCGACGAGATCGAAAAGCAGGTGCTGCTGCTGACCAACGCCGTCACGATCAAATGCCCCTGGACCGTTGCCGCCCATTCGACGTTCGCCATCGAAGACGGGATCGCCGAGAGCGAAGTCTTGGCGATCCGGGCGGGCAGGCTGCCGAGCGATCCCAGATATGCGGCGCTGTCGGCACTGACAAAGGCGCTGATCGAGACCAGGGGAAACGTGAGCGACGCCGATATCGACGCGTTTACATCGGCGGGCTATTCGAAGGCCCAGATCCTGGAAGTCGTGACCGGTATCGGCATTTCCACCATGGCGGCAATCACCACCAACATGGCTGGCACGCCGATCGAGGACCGTTTTCAGCCGCAGCTGTGGTCCGCGGCGGCCTGAACCAATCGACATCGCATGGATTGGCTGACGCGATCCATGCGATGTCGGCTTCATGCGCTGTCCGATCGCCATGTATGGTGCAAGTGGATTGCGAGGACCCCATGAAATCGGCCGATCTCAAGACGAACATGACGCCGAACCTGGGCGTGCTTTTGCGCCACTGGCGTGATCTGCGTGGCCGAAGCCAGCTCGACCTGTCGCTCGATACCGGGATTTCGCAAAAGCAGATCAGCTTCGTCGAAAGCGGCCGCAGCGTTCCCGGCCGCCAGACCTTGATGACCATCGCCCAGGCGCTCGACATCCCCTTGCGCGACCGCAACAATTTGCTGCTGGCGGCAGGCTATGCGCCGATGTTTTCCGAGAGTGCGTGGGACTCGGCCGAGATGACCGGTGTGACCAACGCCTTGAAGCGCATGTTGCGGCAACATGAGCCGTTTCCGGCCCTGGTCATGGATCGCTACTGGAACGTGCTCATGACCAACGAAGCCGCGCCGCGCTTCTTCGGCGGCTTCATCGACATGGCCGCCCGCCAGGGACCGCGCAACATGCTGCACCTGATGTTCGATCCGCAAGGCATGCGCCCGTTCGTCGCCAATTGGCCCGATGTCGCGAAAAGCCTGTTCGAGCGCGTCTATCGCGAATCCATCGGCCGCGCCGTCGATGACAAGACCAAGGCATTGCTGGCGGAACTGCTCGCTTATCCGGACGTGCAAAGCGCATGGAGAAACCCGGTGGCAATCGGCTTCATGCCGACCATTCCACTGGGCTTCGTCAGGGGAGATCGGGTTCTCAACTACTTTTCGATGGTCACAACAGTAGGCACGCCGCAAACCGTCGCCGCCCAGGAACTGCGCATCGAATGCATGTTCCCGGCCGACGAAGCGACCGAAATCCATCATGCGGAGCTTATGAAGGCCGCCGGCAGCCCATAAATGTGTAGCGGCGGGACGAGCCCGCTCTACCTCTTTGTTTTGCGCAATTGCGGACGGAAAGCCGTTTCACACTTTTCCTGCAATTGCTTCAGGCGACGGGCGCAGCCACCGCCGGAGCGGATTTTGCGGTTTCCTTGCGCACGATCGGCGCCACTCTCGTGCCGTAGAGCTCGGTCGCCTTCATGATCTTGGCATGCGGCATGGTGCCGATCGCCATCTGCAGCAGGAAGCGGTCATTGTTGAAGATCCTGTGCTGGGCAACGATCTTCTCGGCCATCTGCTCCGGACTGCCGACGAACAGCGCGCCGTTGGGACCACGCGACTGGTCGAAATGCGCCCGCGATGTCGGGCCCCAGCCACGCTCACGGCCGATCCGGTTCATCACCTCGGCCTGCGGACCGTAGAAATCGTCGGCCGCCTGCTCGGTCGTCTCGGCAATGAAGCCATGCACGTTGATGCTGGTGGCGAGACCCGCCGGGTCATTGCCTGCGCGCTTGGCGGCCTCGCGGTAAAGGTCGAACAGCGGCGCGAAGCGCGCCGGCTCGCCGCCGATGATGGCAAGCGCCAGCGGCAGGCCGAGCGCACCCGCGCGGGCGGCAGACTGTGGCGTCCCGCCGATGGCGATCCAGACCGGCAGCCTGTCCTGGAAGGGTCGGGGATAGACACCGCGATCGTTGATCGGTGCACGCAGATTGCCGGACCAGGTGACCTTGACCTGGTCGCGGATGGCGAGCAGCAGGTCGAGCTTTTCGGCGAAGAGCTCGTCATAGTCCTCGAGATTGTAGCCGAAGAGCGGGAAGGATTCGATGAATGAGCCGCGCCCGGCCATGATCTCGGCACGGCCGCCCGACAGAAGATCTAGCGTGGCGAACTGCTGGAAGACACGGACCGGATCGTCCGAGGAGAGCACGGTGACCGCGCTGGTCAGCTTGATGCGTTTCGAGCGTTCAGCGGCCGCCGCCAGGGCCACGACGGGCGCTGAGGCGGCATAGTCAGGCCGGTGATGTTCGCCGAGACCAAAGACGTCGAGACCGACCTGGTCGGCCAGTTCAACCTCCTCGATCAGGTTGCGCAAGCGCTCATGCGGGCCGATGGCGCCGGGGCCCGGCTGCGGGCTGACGTCGGCAAAAGTGTAGAGACCGAGTTCCATGTGATGTCATCCTGGTGTTGGGTTTTAGCGCTAGAGGTAGCGAGCGACCCGTCTTGCCGCCAGAGGGGCTAGCGGTGAACAGTGCATGTCGATTTCCAGGGGAAAGGCGTCTCCCGGCTGCAACATCGCGGAATTTCATGGCTGGCATACCGTTTTGGCGCTTGAACTCTCGGCATTCGCGCGTATGTAAGCCTCGCGAATTGACTTCAGGGAAGTGGACTTGGCTATCTATAGGGAAAAAGACATTTTCGAGCGGCGCAATGCCGCGAACGAGGCAAAGAAGGCGCTTCTGGAGCGCTTCAAGTCGAAGCCGGCGGCAGACGATCCTGCAGTCGTGGCGCGACAGGCCGAACGCAAGGCAATCCTCGAGGCCCGCGAGATTCGCGAAGCTGAAAAGGCAAGGCTGAAGCAGGAGAAGCTGGCACGCGAGGCGGTCGAGAAGGCCGAGCGCGAGGCAGCGGCCGAAGCGGCACGCATTGCGGCCGAAGAGACGGCACAGGCCGAAGCGAAGATCAAGGAAGCCGAAGAGAACGAGCGCATCGCCCGTTTGCTGGCCGACGAAGCCGAACGCAAAGCAAAACGCGACGCACGCTATGCGGCGCGCAAGCAGCGCACCGGCAGAACGCCTCCAGGCTTCTCAGCCCGCTAACGCCTTAGCGGCCAAGCTTCGAAATTTGGAATCAGGGTCGCCTTGCAGCGGCCCTGAAGGCGTTTGCGTGAAAGCAAGGCTTTGAGCCTCTCCGAGGCAGGTCATGCCAGCGGCCGCGCCCTCGGGCCAGGTCCGAGGACGGGCGCTTGGACGTAATCAGGCCGCGAACTTCAGCCCCATAATGCCGCAGACAATCAGCGCGATGCAGGCAAGTCGGATCGCGGTTGCGGGCTCGCCGAGCAGCCAGATGCCGAGCAGCGCCGTGCCGACGGTGCCGATGCCGGTCCACACCGCATAGGCGGTGCCCACGGGAAGCGCCTTCAGCGCCAGGCCAAGCAAAGTAAGGCTGACGATCATCGAGGCGACGGTGAGGACCGTCGGCACCAGTTTCGAGAAGCCATCAGTGTATTTGAGGCCGATCGCCCAGCCGATTTCGAACAGGCCGGCGAAAAACAGAAGAATCCATGACATCGGGAACGCTCCATCCAGCATCGGGCCGGAGACGGAATCCGCTCCTCAGATGCCGATCATAGTGGCGGGTCGTCCCGACCGAATTTTCGGGGAAGCGCGGGGTCGTCCCCGCGCCACAAATATAGGATTGTCCAAACGCCCGATCAACCCGGCGGCATTGTCTGACGCCGCCGGTGGGATTTCGCCGCGCCTGACTTACCGAGGCCTACTTTTCCTTGATGCGCATCGCCTTGACCGGCGGCGCCTTCAGGGCGGGAGCGGGTGCCGGCTTCTTCGCATCCTTCTTCGGCTTGCGGGCTTCCTTGCCTGCCTTCATCGCACCTTTAGCCATGATTCGTTCCTCCAGTTGCGGGATGCAGAGTGAAACAAGAGAAACGCTTTGCTGCAAGGGGGCAGCGCGCCTGTCGCGACTGCCGGTCGACGGCTTTCAACCGGTTTCTAATTTGCTCGTAAACCATCCCGGTCCGTGCCATTCTCATCTTCGCACTGCAGCATCGACCCGCGCCTTCGCCGGGTGATCGCTGGGCAGGCCGGTCAGGACAACAATGCGGATCCACATCGGCTGCGAGATGAGTTTCGACTTCCCGCAGGAAACGCCGCTTATCGCGATGCTCAATGTCCACTATTCCCGCGCCTCCGATCTAGAGCGCCCGGATTTTTTGACCTCGAATCCGCCGGTGCCGATCGAGAGCTACCGCGACAGTTTCGGCAATTGGTGCAACCGCTTCGTTGCTCCCCCCGGCCGGTTCACATTCGGCACCGATGCGGTCATCCGCGCGCCCGGCACATTCGAGATGAGCGAGCTGATGGCCTGGCAGCACGAGGTGCGAGACCTGCCGGCCGAAGCGCTGCTGTTCCTGTTGCCCAGCCGGTTTTGCGAGAGCGACCTTTTGGCCAACGAAGCGTGGCGGCTGTTCGGCCATACGCCGCTCGGCATCCCGCGCGTGCAGGCGGTGTGCGATTTCGTCCACAACCACATCGTCTTCAACTACGGCAACGCGCGACCGACGCGCACCGCGGCGGAAGCCTATCGCGAGCAGAGCGGCGTGTGCCGTGACTTCGCGCATCTCGCCGTCACCTTCTGCCGGGCGCTCAACATCCCGACACGCTATTGCACCGGCTACATCAGCGATATCGGCATGCCGAAGCCGTGGTCGAGCATGGATTTCTGCGCCTGGATGGAGGTCTATCTCGGCGGCCGCTGGCACGCTTTCGACCCGCGCAACAACGCACCGCGCATCGGGCGCATCCTGATCGCCTCGGGCCGTGACGCGGCGGATGTACCGCTGACCCATATTTTTGGACCAGGGACACTTGCCGGCTTCAAGGTGTGGACCGACGAGATCGTCGAGTAGAAGGCGTTCCTGCCCATAAGTCTTCAACCGTCTGAACGGCTGGACGGTTCGCGCGTTGTGCTGCCTGTGGAGCTTCGGCGGCAGGGCCGTTACAATGGGCATCCTGAAGGGGACAAGACTGCATGGCCGGGCATGGCGGCTCGAAAACGGTTATCTACGCGGCGCTGGCCGGCAATATGGCCATCGCGCTGACCAAATTCGCCGCCGCCTTCTTCACCGGCAGCTCGGCAATGTTGTCGGAAGGCGTGCACTCGCTGGTCGATACCGGCAATGGCGGCCTGCTGCTCTACGGCATGCACCGTGCCGCGCGCCCGGCCGACCGCACGCATCCGCTCGGCCACGGCCGCGAACTCTATTTCTGGAGCTTCATCGTTGCCCTGCTGGTCTTCGCGCTGGGTGCCGGCGTGTCGTTCTACGAGGGCATCGTCCACATCATGGCGCCGGAGCCGGTCGCCAACGTCAAGGTGAACTATATCGTTCTCGGCCTGTCCTTCCTGTTCGAAGGCACCTCCTGGATGGTGGCGCTGAAGGAATTCCGCCGAGAGAAGGGCAAGCAGGGCTGGCTGCAGGCCGTGCAATCGAGCAAGGACCCGAGCGTCTATACCGTGCTGTTCGAGGACAGCGCGGCGCTTCTTGGCCTGATCGTCGCCTTTGCCGGCATAATGGCGGCGGAGCTGCTGGAGATGCCGGAGCTCGACGGCGCCGCCTCGATCGGTATCGCGCTGATCCTCGGCGCGACGGCGATCTTCCTCGCCCGCGAAAGCAAGGGGCTGCTCATCGGCGAGCCGGCCTCACCCGAGGTGCAGAAAAAGGTGCTGGCGATCGCCCAGCAGGACCCGGCGGTGCAGCGGGCGAACGGCGTGCTGACCGTCCACATGGGGCCGCAGGAGATCGTTGCTGGCTTGAGCATCGAATTCGAGGACCATCTGACGGCGCCGGAGATCGAAGCCTGTGTCGAGCGGATCGAGGCCCGGTTGAAGAAGGAGATGCCCGAGATCACGCGGCTGTTCGTCAAGCCGCAGACCACGGGCACCTGGGAGCAGCGGCGCAAGCTGATCGAAGCCGCGTCCGAGTAGTCCTGGACCAGCACTGCACTGTTGGCCCCACCACCTGGTCCCGCTAAGATCGGTCGGTGGATTTCGGAGGAGCAAGCATGAAGATCGATGGCGGGTGCCATTGCGGCGCCATCACCTATGAGGCGGAGGTCGATCCGGAAAAGACCTCGATCTGCCACTGCACGGACTGTCAGCAACTGACCGGCACGGCCTTTCGCGTCACCGTTCCCGCGCCTGAGGATCACTACCGGATCACCCGGGGAACGCCAAAAATCTATATCAAAACCGTAGCGAGCGGCGCCAAGCGCGTTCAGGCCTTCTGTGCCGACTGCGGTTCGCATCTTTACGCGACGTCGGTCGGCGACGGCCCGAAAATCTATGGGATCAGGGTCGGCACCGCGCGGCAACGCCAGGATTTGACCCCAAGACAACAGAAGTGGCACAGATCGGCTCTGCACTGGCTTCCGGAATTCGAAGGCATGGCGACCGTGGAGGAGCAGTAGCCCCGTTTCTCGGGTCGAAAGCCGCCCAGACACGCAATTATGTGCTAGCCTGGCTCGCCATCAAACGGGCGGGGATAGCCATGTTGGAAACGGACAAATTGTTTGCCGGCTCGATCCCGGAAAACTACGACCGCTATATGGTGCCGTTGATTTTCGAGCCGTTCGCCGCGGACCTTGCACGGCGAGCCGCGTCCTTATCGCCCAGCGCCGTCCTGGAAGTCGCCGCGGGCACCGGGGTCGTCACCCGCACCTTGGCGCCAAAACTATCCCCTGACGCAAGCTATGTCGTGACCGACCTCAACCAGCCGATGCTCGACTACGCCGCTTCGTGTCAAGCGCCCGACAGTCGCATCCAATGGCGCCAGGCCGATGCCATGGCGCTGCCCTTTGAAGACGCGGCCTTCGATCTGGTTTGCTGCCAGTTCGGCGCGATGTTCTTTCCCAGCCGCCCCTCCGCCTACCGCGAGGCAAAGCGGGTGCTGAAGCCCGGCGGACATTTTCTGTTCAACGTATGGGATCGCATCGAAGAGAATGTTTTTGCCGATGATGTGACGAATGCCCTGGCGAGGATTTTTCCGAACGATCCGCCACGCTTTCTGGCCCGCACGCCGCACGGCTACCACGACACGGCATTGATCCGCAGCGACCTTGAGGAGGCAGGTTTCTCCAGCGTGGCGATCGAGACGAGAGCCGAACAAAGCCGGGCACCTTCGCCGCGCATTCCGGCCGTTGCCTATTGCCAGGGAACTGTTCTTCGCACCGAAATCGAGGCCCGGGATCCGGGCAAACTCGACGCTGCAACGGACTATGCAGCAGCCGCGATTGCGGCCAGACATGGCAGCGGGGCGTTTGCCGCCAAAATTCAGGCGCACGTCATCGTGGCCGTGGCCTAGGTGGAATTGCCCGCTAGTCATCGCCTTCGACGACCCGCAGCCTGAGCTGGCCGGTCTTTGAATCGGCAACGCGCGGTCCGGGCTCGAGTTTCGCGGCCGGTGCCCGTGACGGTATCTCCGAGGCGTCGCCTTCGGGCTGCACGCCGAACTCCAGCGCCTCGATCTTCTGGCCGCGCTTGGTCACCTTCGATGTCGAGACGAGGATGTCGTCGATGTCCTTGGCCGACTGGCCGAAATGCACCTGCAGCTTGCGCACGCGCTCGTCGACGCGCGCGACATCCTCCATCAGCCGGATCACCTCGCCCTGGATCAGATGCGCCTGTTCGCGCATGCGGGCATCCTTGAGGATCGCCTGGATGACCTGGATCGACAGCATCAGCAGCGATGGCGAGACGATGACGATGCGGGCACGGTGCGCCTTGTGGACGATCGCCTCGAAATTCTCGTGGATCTCGGCGAACACCGATTCCGACGGCACGAACATGAAGGCGGTGTCCTGCGTCTCGCCCTGGATCAGATATTTCTCGGAGATATCGCGGACATGGATCTCGATGTCGCGGCGAAAGGCCTGCGAGGCGACCTTCTGCAGGTCGGCGCCATCGGCGGCACGGATGGCATTCCAGGCTTCCAGCGGAAATTTGGCGTCAATGGCCAGCGACGGCGCGCCGTTCGGCATCTTCACCAGGCAATCCGGCCGGCTGCCATTCGACAGGGTCGCCTGGAATTCGTATGCGCCCATCGGCAGACCGTCGGCGACGATCGCCTCCATGCGCGACTGGCCGAAAGCGCCGCGCGTCTGCTTGTTGGAGAGGATCGCCTGCAGCTGAACGACCTGGCCGGCGAGCGACTGGATGTTGCCTTGCGCGACATCGATGATCGCCAGCCGCTCCTGCAGTTTGGCCAGGCTCTCATGCGTGGATTTGGTCTGCTCGGTCATGGTCTGGCCGAGCCTGCCGGTCATGGCGTCGAGGCGCTGGCCGATCGACTGCGTCAGTTCCGCCTGGCGCGCCCCGAACACTTCGGCGATGGCGCCCATGCGGCCCTGCATCTCGGCCTGGCTTTGCAATATGCCGGCCATCCGTGCCTCGGCGTCGCGGGCATGGTCGGCGGCTTCCGCGGCAGCGACCGCGCGCGCCTTGGCCGACCGCCACAGCGCGATGACCAGCGCCACGAACAGGCCGAGAAACAGCAAGGCGCCGAAAGCCAGCGCATGGCCAAGCGTAATCGTGGTGGCGCCAAGCCGTGCGACGGGCTCGGAAAGGATGGTGCTCAGATCATTCATGTGGACAGCATAGCCGATTCGGCAGGCTGGCACAGATCAAAACGTGAACGAGGCTCGGGCGCCCCGGTTGACGCTTTTCGCTGGACGTCTTAGGTGGAACGCCATGCCGATCAAGCCGCTCATCATCCTTCCCGATCCCATCCTGCGCCAGCTTTCCAAGCCGGTGGAGCGCGTCGACGCGCCTTTGCGCAAACTGGCCGACGATATGCTGGCGACCATGTATGACGCGCCCGGCATCGGGCTGGCGGCGATCCAGATCGGCGAGCCTGTGCGCATGCTGGTGATCGACCTCGCCAAGGAAGACGAAACGCCGGCGCCGCATGTCTTCATCAACCCCGAGATCCTGGAAAGCGCCGAGGCGCGCTCCGTCTATGAGGAAGGCTGCCTGTCGATCCCCGACTATTACGCCGAGGTCGAACGCCCGGCTTCCGTTCGGGTGAAATATCTCGATCGCGACGGCAAGCTGCAGGAGATGGAGGCCGAAGGCCTGATGGCGACCTGCCTGCAGCATGAGATCGACCATCTCAACGGCGTGCTGTTCATCGACCACATCTCGAAGCTGAAGCGCGACATGGTGGTGAAGAAGTTCAAGAAGCTCGCCAAGGACAAGGCGCCGGGCAAGCTGGTGGGATAGGGGAAAATGCCCCTTCGCGTCATCTTCATGGGCACGCCGGAGTTTTCGGTGCCGACGCTGCGCGCCATTGCCGAGGCCGGACATGAGATTTCAGCCGTCTACACGCAGCCGCCGCGTGCCGCCGGCCGGCGCGGGCTGGAGCTGACGCCGTCGCCGGTGCAGCGCGAGGCGGAGCGGCTTGGCATCGAGGTGCGGACGCCGACCTCCCTCAAGAGCGAGGCCGAGCAGGCCGCTTTCCATGCCCTGCAGGCCGATATCGCCGTGGTCGTCGCCTATGGTTTGCTGCTGCCGAAGGCTGTTCTCGACGCACCCCGGCTTGGCTGCATCAACGGCCATGCATCGCTTTTGCCGCGCTGGCGCGGTGCCGCCCCCATCCAGCGCGCCATCATGGCTGGAGACCTGGAAAGCGGCATGATGGTGATGCGCATGGAAGAGGGTCTGGATACCGGACCGGTGGGATTGCTTGAAAAATGCGCCATCGAACCCGATATGACGGCGGGCGATCTGCATGATCGGTTGATGAGTGTCGGTGCTGCCTTGATGGTGGAAGCGCTGGCGCGGCTGGAAGAGAACACCCTGACATTTACCGCGCAAGCGGCGGAAGGGGTGACTTACGCCAGAAAAATCGATAAATCCGAGACGCGCGTGGACTGGACGCGGCCTGCGGCCGAGGTCCATAACCACCTTCGTGGCCTGTCGCCCTTTCCCGGCGCCTGGTCCGAAATTGACATTGGCGGCCGCATGGAACGGCTGAAACTGCTTCGCTCGACGCTGTCCGAAGGCCTGTCGCTTTCGGACGATTTGGGCGAGTCGGGAGGAATTCTCGATGACCGGCTGACGGTCGCCTGCGGGGCAGGCGCGGTCAGGTTGGTCGAAGTTCAACGTGCGGGCGGAAAGCTCGCCGCCGCGTCGGAATTCCTGCGCGGAGCCAAGATCGTAAAAGGAATGAAGTTCTCATGAGCATGATGTCGATACGCGCGGCGACGCCGCGGGATCGCGAGGCCATTCGCCTCGTCGAAGAACACGCTTTCGGCCAGCAGGCGGAGGCCGGGCTGGTCGACGCACTGGTCACCGGCGGCGATGCCGTCGTCGAACTGGTGGCGGAAGAAGACGGCCAGGTGGTCGGCCACATCCTGTTTTCGCGGCTGTTCGTCAGCAATGGCGGCAAGAGCTTTGCGGCCTTGGCGCTGGCGCCGCTGGCGGTGGAACCTTCGTTCCATGGCAGCGGCATTGGCGGCGCGCTGATCCGCGAGGCGCATATCCGTCTCAGGGATGCCGGCGAGACGCTGGCCGTGGTGCTGGGCGACCCGACCTATTACGGCCGTTTCGGCTACAGCCATGCGCGTGCCGAAAAGTTCGAGAGTGAATACCAAGGCGAGGCGCTGCAGGCGCTGGCCTGGGGCGACGCTCCGGAAGCCGGCAGGCTGGTCTACGCCTCCGCCTTCACCGCACTCGCCGCCTAGGCGAGTGCGTATAGCGCTCCGGCATGCCGCGTTTTCGCCTCGACATCGAATATGACGGCAGCCTGTTTGCCGGCTGGCAGCACCAGGCCGATCAGCCTTCGGTGCAGCAGGCGATCGAGCAGGCCATCGAAAAATTCAGCGGCGAGGCGGTGCGGATGCGCGCCGCCGGCCGCACCGATGCCGGCGTGCATGCGACCGCCCAGGTGGCGCATGTCGACCTCGCCAAGGCATGGCCTGGCGACAAGGTGCGCGATGCCATCAACGCGCATATGCAGGCGGCGGGCGCGCATGTTGCCATCCTGAAGGCGACGGTCGTCCCCGACGATTTCGACGCGCGCTTCTCAGCCACCGGCCGCCACTATCTCTACCGCATCCTCAACCGGCGCGCGCCCGCGGCCCTGGACAAGGGCAAGGTGTGGTGGGTGCCCAAGCGGCTCGACGCCGGCGCCATGCATGAGGCGGCGAAAATACTGCTTGGCCGGCATGACTTCACCACCTTCCGCTCCACCCAGTGCCAGGCCAACAGCCCGATCCGGACGCTGGAGCGGCTCGATGTGAGCCGGACGGGCGACGTGATCGAAGTGAGGGCTTCGGCGCGCTCCTTCCTGCACAACCAGGTGCGCTCCATGGTCGGCTCGCTCAAGCGCGTCGGCGATGGCGGCTGGACCGAGGCCGACCTCAAGGCGGCGCTCGAGGCGCGCGACCGCGCCGCCTGCGGCCAGGTGGCGCCGCCCGACGGGCTTTTTCTCATTGGCGTCGATTATCCCTGAATAGAGACGAAGGCTCTATTCGGAATAGAGCCGGAAGATCCTATCCAGGGACGAGTCCGGAAAGGCTCTGAGCCCCGATATCGTCGGGGACGGTGATGCCAAGCAGCATCTGCAACCCGAACAGCACCAACAACGAAGCGATGAACATGCCGGCGAAAACGGCGGTGCCGACTGCCGCGCCCTTGCCGATCGTGGCGTTGGTCATGCGCCAGGTCAGCACCATCGACAGGGCAAACAGCAGCAGCGACACGAGGCTCGAGACCTGGCTCGCCGAGGACAGGAAAAGCCGGATCAGCGCCGAGGGCAGCATCAGCCAGGCGGTGATGGCCGAGGCCCAGTTGCTGGCGACGACATAGTGGACGAAGCGCCCGCCAATGCCCGCGCGCGGCGCGACCAGGGCGAGCGCGATCAGCGGCAGCACCCAGGAGCCGATATCGACCGTCGCCAGGCGCATCAGCATGCTGAAGCGGCCGGCGAAGGCATCGGGGTCGCCGATCTCGTTGGCGATGCCGACCCAGCCGACGATCAGCGCCGGCGCGGCAACAACGATGGCAAAAAAGGAATTCCAGAAACCGTCGGCCGACAGGTCGAGCAGGCGCAGGCCGTCGGCCTTGCCGAGCATCAGTCGCCAGGCGCCGGTCAGCGAAGCTTGGGTCTCGTCCGCCGTAAGCATGCTGCTCAGCCCTGTCCGAACCAGTCTTCGATGAAGCGCTGGTAGATCCGCGTCAGCGTTTCAAGATCGGCAATGGCGACGCGCTCGTCGACCATGTGCATGGTCTTGCCGACCAGGCCGAACTCGACCACCGGGCAATAATCCTTGATGAAGCGCGCATCCGACGTGCCGCCGGAGGTCGACAGCGTCGGCTCCTTGCCGACCGCCGCCTTGATCGAGCCGGCAAGCGTGTCGATGAGCTTGTCGTCACGGGTCAGGAAGACATGGCTCGGCCGGTCACGCCAGATGAGATCATAGTCGACCGACGTCTTCTTGCCCGGCCGGTATTTCTTGCGTTTGGCCGCCTGGTCGAGGCGATTATGGATTTCAGCCTGCACGGTCTCGGCCGTCCAGGTATCGTTGAAGCGGATGTTGAAGGTCGCAGTCGCTTTTGCCGGGATGACATTGGTGGCCGGGTTGCCGACATCGATGGAGGTCACCTCCAGATTGGTCGGCTGGAAATCCTTCGTGCCCTTGTCGAAGACGGGATGCAGCAAGGCGTCGACCAGGCTCATCAGCCCGCGCACCGGATTGTCGGCAAGATGCGGATAGGCGGCGTGGCCCTGGCGGCCATTGACGGTGACCGAACCGGACATGGAGCCGCGGCGGCCGATCTTGATCATGTCGCCGAGCGCATCCGGGTTGGTCGGTTCGCCGACGATCGCGGCATCCCATTTTTCGCCCCTGGACGCCGCCCATTCGAGCAGCTTGACCGTGCCGTTGATGGCCGGGCCCTCCTCATCGCCGGTGATCAACAGCGAGACCGAACCCTTGGGGCCGTCCTTTGTCTCGACATGGCGCGCCACGGCGGCGATGAAGCAGGCAATGCCGCCCTTCATGTCGACCGCGCCACGGCCATACATCTCGCCATTGGCGATCTCGGCGGCGAAGGGCGGATGCGTCCAGGCGGCTTCGTCGCCAACCGGCACCACATCGGTATGGCCGGCGAACATCAGATGCGGGCCGTTGCCGGACCGCCTTGCGTAGAGGTTCTCGATATCGGGCGTGCCGTCTTCCGAAAACACCGGCCGGTCGACCAGGAAGCCGAGCGGTTTCAGCATCGTTTCCAGCGCGCTCAGTGCGCCGCCTTCGGCTGGTGTCACCGAGGCGCAACGGATGAGGGCGGCAAGGTTTTCGGCGGGATCGGTCGGCAGCGTCATGGCAAAAGCGATAGTCGAAAGCGGAAGGCCTGTCACGGCCCGACATAGAGGCCAGCCCAATGGTCCACGATACCGCCAACATTATGGTTTGCATGTCGTATAGTCAGGCCGGTGCGGAGCAAGAGATGGCAGACGGGGAAAAAGGATCGTCATCGCCGGCGCCGGCAGCATCGGCTGCTATGTCGGCGGCTGCCTGGCGCTTGCCGGGCGGCAGGTGATTCTGCTGGCCCGGCCGCGCATCGAGGCCGCGCTGCGGCAGGGCGGATTGTGCATCAGCGACCTTGAAGGCCGCGATCGCCTGGTCAAGCCGGACGGGTTCGGGATCACCGCCGATCCGTCCGCCGCCTTGCCCGAGGCGGACCTGATCCTGGTGACCGTCAAGAGCGGCGCGACGCACGAAATGGCAGTGCTGATCAAGGCCCATGCCCGCCCCGATGCGGTGGTGATCAGCCTGCAGAACGGCGTCGACAATGCCGACCGGCTGCGCGCCGTGCTTGGCCCGCGAACGGTGCTGGCCGGCATGGTGCCATTCAATGTGGTGCAATCGCCGGACGGCGACCTGCCGCTACGCGTCCACCGCGCCAGCGACGGCAAGGTGATGATCGAGGCCGGTGGCCTTGCCGGCCTTCTCGATGTCGTCAGTCTTCTTGATGTCGGGGGACTGCCGGTCGAGTCGCATGGCGACATGAAGGCCGTGCTGTGGGGCAAGCTTCTGATGAACCTCAACAACGCGCTGGTGGCGCTGTCAGGCCTGCCGCTGGCGAGCGAACTCGCCGACCGCCGCTGGCGGCTGATCCTGGCCGGCCAGATCGACGAAGCGCTTCGGGCGATGAAAGCCTCCGGCATCGAGCCGGCGCGGATCGCCGGGCTGCGGCCGGCGCTGCTGCCGACAGTGCTCAGGCTGCCGGACTGGCTGTTCAAACTGCTGGCGCGGCGCATGCTGGCGATCGATCCTCAGGCGCGCTCGTCGATGTGGGACGATCTGCAGCGCGGCCGGCCGACGGAGATCGGTGAGCTGCAAGGGGCGGTGATCGGCCTCGCCGAAAAAACGGGCACGCCGGCGCCGCTCTTGAAAAGCGTTACCGCTTTGGTGCGCGCGGCGGAAGCGGCGCGGCTGGGGTCGCCGGGCCTGGCGCCGGAACAGGTTGTGCCGCCGGGTGGCTCTCGATCAGGGTGATCTTCTGCCATATCTTGCGCGACAGGTTTGAACTCAAATTCTCGATGTCGTTGACGCCGTCGATGACCACGTCGTCATTGACCGATTGGGCGAAGAGCGCGGCGATCTTGCCGGTGATCGACAGCATTTCGGAGCAATAGTCGAGGTAGCGCGCCAGGTCGGCGGCATTGGTGATGCGGGCCGGCGAATGCGCCGTCGGCTTGAAATTGGCCGAAAGCGTTGCCGGATCCTTGGTCAGCTGGTGCATGTCGATGACGTGGATCAGCGAGCGCAGGCCATGCAACTGGCGAAACACCTTCTTGCGCTTGATGCGCTCCTCGGTGCGGATCAGCGCCAGCAGGCCGAGCACGGCGAGAATGCAGGTGTTGATCGATGCCTCGATGCCTTGCACCGATTGCAGGGCATCGTCGTTTCCCGAGATGCGGTCGAGAGGCAGGATGGTGCCGACGAACACAAACACCAGCACACCGGCGACGAAGGCGGCGATGATCAGGCCGCGCAGCCACCAGATCGGCTCCTCGAGCGCCTTTGCCGCCTTGGCCAAGTCGCGCGACAGCGACACCAGTTCGGCGGCGACGCCGCGCAATCCGGCCTTTGGAAACCGTTCTGCAACGCGGCTCTCCAGCCGCTCGGCGGTGTCGATGATCAGTTTCGGATCAAGCGTGCGGTAGCGCATGTCCGATCGGTCCTCAGGGTTGTGCCGGCTCGTTGGTGCGCCGGCCATAGCGGTTGGGCCCAGGCTGCCCTGGAAACAAGCACAACACAAGAAAGGCGACGATCGAGACGACCGGTACGAACAGGATCAGCGCGGCAATGCCCGGCTTGTCGAGGTCGTGCAGGCGTTTCACCGCCAGCGCGATGTTCGACCACAGCGAGGCAATGAAGGCGATGAAGAAGATGAACGACCACATGTTGCTCTCGGCCGAGCCTTCCGGCACCAGCGTGAAGCGGTAGAGCGGGAACGCCTGGATGATAGCGACCAGCAGCCCGCCAAGAAAATAGGCCGCGCGGCTAACGCGGCCCGATGTCTTGAAGAAAAGCCAGGTAAGATTTGAACTGTCAGGCAAGCGGGTCCGGTCCGTATTGATTGGCACCCTTGGCGCCTTCGAGAATGCCGCATTCCACCAGAAACCAGATCGCGCCGATAAAAGGCACCAGGATGATCAGGGTCCACCAGCCGGACTTGCCTCGATCATGCCAGCGCTTGGCGTAGACTGCGAAGATCGAATAGAGCATGGCGAGCGAGTAAAGCACATAGATAAAGCCGTAAGGCATTTGGTTGAATGTCGTGCCCAGTATGTTGTCGAGGATCATCGCGATCACCGCGCCAACGAAAATGACGCCGACGCAAGCCCAGAATTTGGCGCGGTTGATGCGACCCTCATAGCTGGTCAGCAGATATTTCCAGTCCATGTCACCCCTCCATGTTGAACCAGCGCGACGGATTGTCGCGCCGGCGGGAAGGTGCGCCCGCTTTGCGGAAAGATCAATCGCGCAGCAATTCGTTGATCGAGGTCTTGGAGCGGGTCTTGGCGTCGACCCGCTTGACGATAACGGCGCAGTAGAGGCTGGGGCCGGGCTCGTTGTTTGGAAACGGCTTGCCGGCCATCGAGCCGGCGACGACGACGGAATTTGGCGGCACTTCGCCATAGAAGACCTCGCCGGTGGCGCGGTCGACGATCTTGGTCGACTGGCCGATGAAGACGCCCATGCCGAGCACCGAGCCCTCGCGCACGATGCAGCCCTCGACGACTTCCGAACGCGCGCCGATGAAGCAATTGTCCTCGATGATGGTTGGCCCCGCCTGCATCGGCTCCAGCACGCCGCCGATGCCGACGCCGCCTGACAGGTGGACGTTCTTGCCGATCTGGGCGCAGGAGCCGACCGAAGCCCAGGTGTCGACCATGGTGCCCGTATCGACGTAGGCGCCGACATTGACGAAGGACGGCATCAGCACGGCGCCCGGGGCGACATAGGCGGAGCGGCGCACGATCGACGACGGCACGGCGCGAAAGCCCGCCTTCTCGAAATCGACAGCGCTCCAGCCATCGAACTTGGACGGCACCTTGTCCCACCACACGGCTTCGCCCGGACCGCCCTTGATGATCTCCATCGGGTTGAGCCGGAAGGACAGCAGCACCGCCTTCTTCAGCCACTGATTGACATGCCACTTGCCGTCGGCCTGGCGCTCGGCGACGCGGACGGTGCCGTGGTCGAGCAGGTCGAGCGCCGACTGGATGGCATCGCGCGTTTCGCCACGGGTCGATGTCGAAATGGTGTCGCGTTCCTCGAAGGCCTTCTCGATGGTCTTTTCGAGGCTCGCCAGATCGGGCTTCGACATGAATTCGCTCCATTACCAAGCTGTTAAGGGCCTGAGCCTTAACCTGTTTTGAAAGTCGCGCGGACCCTATGTTAAGGCTCAATGGGGGTCAATCGCGCCTGCGTCATGGGACGGCGCAGTCAAGGAAATTTGGACGGGTAATTCGATGACACCTATGGAAAAGGCGGGGTGGACGCCGCTGCCGCATTCGGACGAGGATCTGGAGCGGTCGAAAAGCGTGCCGGACACGCCGCAGACGCGGGCCGAGACCTACCGGCTTGCCTGGAACGACCCCGACTTCATGACGCGGCGCGAATTGCGCGCGGTGCGGCTGCAGCTCGAACTTTTGAAGCCGGAAATGATCCTGGCCGAGCGCGGCATCCGTTCGACCGTGATCCTGTTTGGCGGCGCGCGCCTGCCGGAACCCGGTGGCGAGGCCTGGGCGGCCAAGAACGAGACGCAAAAGAAGAACCTCGAGGAAAACAGCAAATATTATGAGGAGGCGCGCAAATTCGCTCGCCTGTGCTCGCAGCAGTCGGCCGCGTCATACTACCGCGAATATGTCGTGGTGACCGGCGGCGGCCCCGGCGTGATGGAAGCGGGAAATCGCGGCGCCGACGATGTCGGCGCACCGTCGATCGGGCTCAACATCGTGCTGCCGCACGAGCAGGCGCCGAACATCTATGTGACGCCGGAGCTGTGCTTCAACTTCCACTATTTCGCCATCCGCAAGATGCACTTCGTCATGCGCGCCAAGGCGGTGGCGGTGTTTCCCGGCGGCTTCGGCACGATGGACGAGTTCTTCGAGACGCTGACGCTGATCCAGACCGGACGCATGGAGCGCGTGCCGGTGATCCTGTTCGGCAAATCGTTCTGGAAGCGGGCGATCGACCTCGATTTCCTCGCCGAGCAAGGCACGATCAGTCCCGGCGACCAGGACATCATCGATTTCGTCGACACCGCCGATGAGGCGTGGGGGATTATCAGCCGGTTCTACAAGTTAGGGGAGTAGGGCGGGGAACTGAGGAACTGGGAACTGGGGAACTGGGGAATTGAAGAATTGAGGAATTGAGGAATTGAGGAGTTGAGGAATTGAGGAGTTGAGGAGTTGAGGAGTTGAGGAATTGAGGAATTGAGGAATTGAGGAGTTGAGGAATTGAGGAATTGAGGAAAAGCAGGGCAGGATCGTTCCCCAGTTCTTCAATTCCTCAGTTCTTCAATTCCTCTTCCTTCCCCTCCACAATCGCCGTCAGAAACCCGGCGAGATCGTCGGTGACGTAGTCGACATCGTCCTCCTGCGCGGGGTCGCGTTCCCATATCTCGGCAAAGGTCGGCTCGAAATTGCGCGGCACCACCAGCACCGTGGTCATGCCCAGCGACTTCGGCACCTCCAGGTTGCGGGCGAGATCCTCGAACATCACCGCATTAAGGCCGGTGACGGCGTGCAGTGCGGCGAACTTCTCGTAGGTCTGGCGCGCGGGCTTGGGATTGAGGCCGGCGGCAACGATATCGAAGATGTCGTCGAAATGGTCGAGGATGCCGAGCTGGCGCGCGGTGCGCTCGGCGTGCCTGCGGTCGCCATTGGTGAAGATGAACTTGCGGCCGGGAAGCTGGCGGATGGCGGTGCCGAGAACGGGGTCGGGCACCAGCCATGAATAGTCGATGTCATGCACCTTCTCGAGAAAATCGTCGGGGTCGATGCCGTGGCGCGTCATCAGGCCGTTCAGCGTCGTGCCATATTCGAGATAGAGTTCCTTCTGCAGCTTGCGCGCCTCGTCGCGCGGCAGCGCCAGCAGTTCCCCGACATAGGCGGTCATCTTGACGTCGATCTGCGAGAACAGATTCGAATGATGCGGATAGAGCGTGTTGTCGAGGTCGAACACCCAGTCGGTGACATGAGCGAAGCGGGCGGGATCAGGCAGCGTGGTCATGCGCTCCTTATGGCACGAAACAGAGATTCTGAAAGAGACTTTATCCACAACTTCCACGCGCTTTTAGTGGCAGAAATGGCCCCACGATTCAAATTTTAAGCAACCGGGAAAGGTGGCCTTCAGGGCTTGCTGGCACAGAGACAGTCCTGTGGGGAGCCTGCGATGAACAGCATCATTCTGAAATCCGCCGCTATCGCTTTCGCCTCCGTCGCCGCCTCGCTTCTTCTGACGCTGATCATCGTTCCAGCCTTGGGATTCCCGATCAACCGAACGATCTGGCTGACCTCCACGCTGTGCCCGCTGGTGCTTGCATGGGTGGCCTGTGTCAGCACCTTCTGGCAGAGCGACAGGCTGAAAAACGCGCACCGCGAACTGGCGAGGGCCCACGCCCAGCTTGCCGCCGCACACCGCCGCCTGGCGGAAAAGGCGAGCCGCGACGACATGACCGGAATGCTCAACCGGGAAAGTTTCTTTGCCGCGCTCGACGGCTCCCGGCGCAAGTCCGACCGCGGCGCGCTGCTGATCATCGACGCCGATCATTTCAAGAAGATCAATGACAGCTTCGGTCACCTGACCGGCGACGACGCGCTGCTTTTGATCGCCAGCGCCATCGAGCGCGGCGTGCGCAGCGGCGATGTGCTTGGCCGCATCGGCGGCGAGGAGTTCGGCGCGTTTCTGGTCGGCGCCACTGAGCAGGAGGCCAAGCGTGTCGCCGAACGCATTCGCCGCGAGGTTGAGCTGATCCGCTTCCGGCCGGTCGACGAACGGACCATTCCGCTGACCGTCAGCATCGGCGGCACCGTCTGTGGCGAGGACATCAACGTCTCGGAACTGATGCGGGCCGCGGACCGGCGCCTCTACCAGGCCAAGCATCGCGGCCGCAACCTGACGATCCTCGATACGGACATTTCCGCGGCCGCGTGAGCCATGGGTCGGCACACCCGGACCGTTAAGGAATTTCTAACTCTGTTTGCATTCGGTTGTGCCGCTTGCCCGTCTTTTCACTGCCTTGAGACCAGGCTTGGCACGATACTGGCCTCTGTGACGATGCGTGTGCCGTTCGGGGAATGGCATGCGCGCATCGAAGCCCCTGTACGAGAGACCTGTCATGAGTTTCTTCAAGAAAATGTCACGCCGCACGCTCGTGCGGGCGATGATCGCACTGCCTGCCCTGTCCCTGTTCCGCAAGCTGCCTGAAGCCGGCGCAGCTCAAACCGGTCCATCCCGAGTCGATACATCACGGGCCGACCCGAATGAGATCGTCGAGGTCAATGGCTGGATCCTGAAGCGGAGCGACCTGGCATGATCTTCGACAGCTATGAGGCGTATCGCGCCACCAACTTCAAACCCAAGGTCTGCATCCTCGGTTCCGGTCCGGCCGGCACCACCATTGCCCGCAAGCTGGGTGCCGCCGGCATTCCGGTCGTGGTGCTGGAGGCCGGCTCGCGGGACTTCAGCGATGAGTCGCAGGATTTCTACCGTGGCACCACGGTCGGCGATTTCTATTTCGACCTCGACATCACCCGGCTGCGGTACATGGGCGGCAGCTCCAACCACTGGGCCGGCTGGTGCCGCGTGCTCGACAAGCAGGATTTCGAACCGAAGGCCTGGGCACCCGACACCGGCTGGCCGATCCGCCGCGCCGACATCGAGCCCTATTTGCCCGAGGTGCACGATATCCTCGAGCTTCCCGATTTCCGGCCTGACGTGCCGATCTCGGACGACATACGCTGGGTGCAGTTGATCAAGAGCCCGGCGGTGCGCTTTGCCGAGAAATTCGCCGACGAACTCGACAAGAGCCGAAACATCGCCCTCGTGCTCAACACCTATGCCACCGAGCTTGCCGGCGACGGCAAGCGGGTGACCGGCGCCAAACTGTGGTCCAACGGCCAGGACGCCGGCTCGTTCAGCGCCGACTACTTCATCGTCTGCACCGGTGGACTGGAGAATTCGCGGCTGCTTTTGTGGTCAAACCAGCGCTCCAACGGCGGCGTGGTTCCGAACGCCACGGCGCTCGGCCGCTACTGGATGGAACACCCGACCTTCGAGGGCGGCAATGCCATCCTGGCCGACTACAGCGAGTTCGAGGTCGATGCCGTCAACGAGGCCTTCTTCTCGCCGACGCTTGCTGCGATGGAGCGCCTGCAGATCATGAATTTCGGCATCAGGCTGATCGAGACGCCCTATGCCGGCGTCAAGCACGTGATTGCAGATCTCGCCTGCACGGCGCCCGACATGGCCGAATGGGTCGCCTATCAGCTCAGCCAGAACCTGCGCTGCGCGGCCCAGCTCTACGTCGCCTGGGAACAGGCGCCGCTTGCCTCCAACCAGATCGAACTGTCGAAGACCGATGTCGACCATGCCGGCGTGCCGCGCATCGAGCTGCACTGGAAGAAATCGGCGCTCGAACGCCGCACGCTGGTCGAGGGCCTGAAGCTGTTCGGCACGACACTGATCGAGAAGGATCTAGGCCGTGTCCGTCTCATGGACTGGATTGCCAATGGCGAGGATTATCCGACCAACGAGGAGACCGCGGGCCACCATCACATGGGTGGCACGCGCATGGGCACCGACGTGACCAGGAGCGTGGTGGACGCCAACTGCAAGGTGCACGGCATGGACAATCTCTATGTCGGCGGCTCCTCGGTGTTCTGCACCTCCGGTCAAGCCAACCCGACGACGACGATCACCGCGCTGGCCTGCCGGCTAGGAGATCATCTGAGCAAGGTGGTCTCGGTCTGAGCTGCCTCGATTACCGCGCTCGCGACGGGCGCGGTTGTCGATCAGATCAGCGGCTTGTCGAGCGGCGCCAGGTCGGCACGGTAACGCGTCATGGCGCGGGTCGTGCCGGAGCCGAAGCGGATGAAGAACGGCAGCATCAGGTCGCGCAGGAACAGAGCGACGCGACCCTTCACCTGCTTTTGCGAGCCGATGCGCCGGCTGACCTTGACGATGTGTTCGACACGGTCCTGGCGCAGCGCCTGAAAGGCGGCAAAGGCCTGCGTCGGCAACGGCGTTGCATCCAGGCACGCGGCCAGCACCACGGCATCCTCGATGGCCATCGACGCGCCCTGCCCGGAATGCGGCGAGACGGCGTGCGCGGCATCGCCCAGCAGAACCACCCGGCCGCTGTGCCACTGCGGCAGATGCAGCATGTCGAACACCGGATAGGTGCGCGGGATCTGCGTGATGGTGTCGACGATCTGGCGGATCGTCCTGGGGTCGCCGGCATGCAACCGGCGAAGGGTTGCCGCCAGATGGAGAGGATCGGGTCTCGCCAGGGCAGCATCCTCGTCCAGCGGAAAGGACGAGAACCACAACACCGGCCCATCATCTGGTTTCATGTAGCCGAAGAAAGCCTTCTTGCCGAACACCATGTGCATCAGGCCTTCGGTCGGCTCGACGAAGGGCAGTTCCGCCACGCCGCCGACGCCGGTCAGCCCGGTGTAGACGGGATCCGGGGAGGCCGGAAAGCAGAGGCGGCGGACGCGCGACCAGACACCATCGCAGCCGGCCAGCCAGGCGGCATCGACCGTGGTGCCGTTGCCGAAGACAAGGCGCACAGCCTCCGGCTGCTCTTCGATCTCGGCAAGCGCATGGCCAAAACGAATATCGGCGCCAAGCGCCACAGCCTCGTCCAGCAGCGCGCCGAGCAGGTCCGAGCGCCGCAGCGTGACGCTTTCGGCGCCGGCGACGCGCATCGATCGCCGCTCGTCGAGATTGATGAGACGGCGCCCGGCGGCGTTCATGATCTCGAATCCAAGCGTCGGAGTGCCCAGCGCGCTGACACGCTCGGCAAGCCCAAGCGCGCGCAAGGCATTGATGCCGTTTGGCGTCAAAGTGAGGAACGCGCCTTCGCTCAATGCCTCGCGCGATCGTGCCTCGAACAGGCAGACGCCAACCCCTTGCCGGCGCAGCATGACGGCAAGGGCCAGCCCGGCAACGCCGGCGCCAATGATGGCGATCGGCAATGCCGAGGGGGTGGTGACGGCCATCGTTACAGGCCGTAGATGGCGATGCGCACCAGCACGGCCGCCGCGGCTAGCGCCACGAGCAGGATGCCGAGGCCGATGGGAGAGCCCCAGCCATACCATTCCATCGCCAGCTTGGCGTATTTGAATTCATCCTCGTGCGAGAGAGGGTTACGTTGTTGAATCAAGCTCATTTTTCACTCCTTGTCGGTGGCCGGCTCTTGCCTTGTCCAAACCGCGGCCGCATATTGCTGTAATGGTCTAAATGTTAGACGGATTGATAATTAGATGATCGAAACAAATTCGTCAAGCGAGAATCGCAACGACATGACTGCCTCCATCGGCCTTGCCATCATGCAGTGGCAGGACGCGACGCAGGCCTATGACGAAGCGGTGGGGACGAGGCTTGGGCTGAACATGGCCGAGCGCCATTGCATCGGGCTGCTCTATGGCGGCCCGCAATCGGCCGGCGCGGTAGCCATCGCGACCGGGCTGACGCCGGCGGCGGTGACGGCTCTGATCGACCGGCTGGAAGCGCGCGGCCTGCTGACGCGCACGCGCAGTCTCGAGGACAGGCGCAAGGTGGTGATCGAAGCGACCGATGCGACGCGGGAGCTGTCGGCGCGCTATTATGGCGCCATCGCGCGGGAGGGAGAAAGGTGATCGCCACCTTCAGCGACGCCGAGCTTGCGACCATATCGCGCTTCGTCAACGCCGCGCTCGACCTGCAGCGCGCCCAGCTTGCGCGGCTGAAGGCCGAGGGGCCGGACAGCCCCGGGCGATAGGGGTGCGATGTGTTCGCGGCCTTACTGCAAATGTCGGCAGGGAACGGGGCTATTTCGGCTGGACCCCATAGGCGACAAGAAACGCCTCCACCGAGGCATCCGCGTGCCGTTCAAGTTCGGCCTTGGAACGCCGGTTGCTTCCGGTGAACATGGCTTCATTCATGGGGATCCAAAGAAGCATTCCAAAAAAATGGCTGGCTGCCAGATAGGGGTCACTGGTCTGTATCAGTCCTCGACTGGTGAGCTTTTGAAAGCAGGACGCCATCGACGCCAGCATGCGCTCAAAAACCTTTTCGTACCAACTGCGGCCAAGCTGCGGCATTCGATCCGCGTTGGCGATAATCAAGCGCCGCAGCTTCAACAACTCGTCGTCCATGAGCGTCATTATCAAACATCGAGCGAGCTGTTGCAGGCCACCCTCCATGAATTTCGCCTCGGAAAGCAGCGTCGTCACGGCTTCGACGATATCGTTGGCCTGGGTTGCGGTTGCCAGAACGACTTCGCCGAAAAGCGTCTCCTTGTCGGTGAAATGCTTGTAGACGGTTTGCTTGGAAGCTCCCGCCTTGGTGGCGATTTCCTCCATGCTGGTTCCATCATAGCCCTTGCCGATGAACGCCGCCGTGGCCGCCTGGATGATTTCTCGATCCTTGCGGGCTGATCTGGTCTCGCCGTCGATTTCCATAGAATCCTCCTGACCAGTACTAGACGGTACCGTTCCTGCATGGTAGTTACGACAACAGTACTAGACTGACTAGTACCCGTCAACGAAAGCAGGGCTTAAACCGATGAGCAAAATGATCTTCGTCAATCTACCGGTTCGCGATCTGCAGGCAGCGACCACGTTTTATCTCGCGATCGGCGGCACGCTGAATCCGCAGTTCTCGAACGACCAGGCCAGTTCGATCATGTTCTCCGACTCGATCGGGGTTATGTTGCTTACGCATGGGCACTACAGCCAGTTCACGGCGCGGCAGATCGGCGATGCCAAGCGTGACAGCCAGATGCTGATCGCGCTCACCACCGACAGCAAGGACGAGGTCAATACCGTGATCGAGAAGGGTGTGGCGGCAGGCGGCCGCGCTGATCCCAATCCAGCGCAGGATCTCGGTTTCATGTTCAACCGCCACATCGAAGACCCCGACGGCAACGTCTGGGAGTTCCTGTGGATGAACCCCGCCGCCATGCAATAGCTCAGCGGGATCAAAGCGCCTAAAGCGCGTAGCACGGATTCATGCGACGCGCTTTAAACACTGATGCCGGATTGCTAGACCGTTGCCGGGTCGAGCGCCGGCTGGCCCTTGCGGCGAGCTACGATCGCCGCAAAATCGGCGGTCTGGAAGGCGTCGCGCAAGGCGTCGAAGGACGGCAGCACGAAATAGGCGCGCTGGAACTTGTCGATCTCGTAGCCGGTGCGCATCACCGTTTCGAGATCGAAGGGCACGTGGTGGGCGTCCTTGCCGTCGACGGCGAACTGCAGTTCGGTGAAGGACGACATCAGGCCGGCACCAAAGGCCTTCAGCGGCTGGCCGGCCTCCTGCATCAGGCCGTATTCGGCCGTGTACCAGTAGAGGCGGGTGATCATCTCGTCGCCGCCGAGCGCGATGATGTCGCCAGCCTTCTTGCCATACATCTGCATGAAGTCGGCGAATACCGGTTGCGACAGCACCGGCACGTGACCAAAGAAATCGTGGAACATGTCCGGTTCGACGATGTAGTCGAGCTCCTGGCTGGTGCGCAGCCAGTTGGTGACCGGGAAGCGGCGGTTGGCGAGATGATCAAAGAAGGGGGCGGCCGGGATGAGACCCGGCACGGCGACGATCTCCCAGCCGGCCAGCTCGCGCAGCTTGGCGCTGACGTCCTCGAAATCGGGGATGCGGTCGAGCAGGCCGAGTTTTTCGACACCGTCGAGGTAGGAATGATGGGCGAGCTTGCGCGTCAGTTTGGTCTGGCGGTCGCACAAAGTGCGCCACACCGCCTGTTCCTCGGCGCTGTAATCGTAGCCCTGCGCCACGGTGAAATCGGAACGGCAGACCGAGTAGTCGCCGCGCAGCCCCTGCGCCGCGCAATCGCGGGCATATTCGGCAACACTCATCGTCGTCATGGTTTTCTCCTCGCAAATCATCAAGGATGACGTACCCAGAGGTTACCCGGATTTGCCGAGGCAATTTGGTTTTGATGATGGCTCATCAGCGATATTCGAGATAATATTCACTCACAATCCGCGCCATGGGAGTGAAAATGCCTCAATTCGATGATTTCGAGATCAAGATGCTCGATGTCCTGCAACGCGACGGCCGCAAGCCCGTCTCCGAATTGGCACAGGAGATCGGCCTGTCGACGACGCCATGCGCACGACGCTTCGAGGCGTTGCAGGATGCCGGCATCATCAAGGGATTTGCCGCGGTGATCAGCCGCCGCGCGGTCGGCCTGATGGTCGAGGTGTTCATCCAGGTACGCCTGGTCAGCCACAGCGACGGCTCGCCGGAAAGCTTCATCGCCGCCGTGCAGCGCATGGACGAGGTGTCGTCATGCTGGACGATGACCGGCGACCACGACTTCCTGCTGCATGTCATGGTGCCGTCGGTCGACGAGCTCAACGCCTTCGTCATGCACCGGCTGATGCGGCTCGACGGTGTGCGCGACGTCCACACGCAGCTGGTGCTGCAGAACATCAAGGGACCGGGCCACGTGCCGCTCGCGCATCTCCGGAAGTGACGCGCATCCCCGGCGTTCCTGCGGAAAAGCTGCACGCAAACTGCTGAAACGGGCCAAGCGGCCGTCCACATCGCCGGCCAGCATACGCGGACCAACTTCCCAGGAGGTCCGGCATGAAAATCGTGCTCATCAATCCGCCGCACACCGCCATCGGCAGCCGCGTGCCGGACGATCACCTGCCGCCGCTTGGCCTGCTGGCGATCGGTGGCCCGCTGATCGATGCCGGTCACCAAGTGCGGCTCGTCGATGCCGAGTTCGGGCCGATGCCGCTCGATAACGTCGTGCGCGACGCATTGAATAACTTTCCCGACTTCGTCCTGATCGGCCATTCCGGCTCGACCTCGGCGCACCCGACCGCCTTGCTGATCGCCAAAATGATCAAGCAGCGCGAACCGGCGACCATCGTCATCTATGGCGGCGTTTTCCCGACCTATCACTGGCGCGACATACTGGAGGCGACCGACGTCTTCGACTTCATCGTGCGCGGCGAGGGCGAGGCAACCGTGGTGGCGCTGGTCGAGGCGCTGGAAATGCACCAGTCGCCGGCAAGCGTGGCCGGTATCGCCTTTCGCGACGATTTGCGCCGCCCCTTCGCCACGCAGGCCGCCATGACCATTGCCGAGCTCGACGCCTACCGCGTCGGCTGGGAATTGATCGACCACAGCAGATACAGCTACTGGGGCGGCAAGCGCGCGGTGGTCATGCAGTTTTCGCGCGGCTGCCCGCATCTGTGCAACTATTGCGGCCAGCGCGGCTTCTGGACCCGCTGGCGGCATCGCGATCCCAAGAAATTCGCTCAAGAAATCGCCTGGCTGCACCGCAAGCATGGTGTCGAGCTGATCAACCTTGCCGACGAGAACCCGACGGTTTCGAAGAAGGCCTGGCGCGCCTTTCTCGATGCGCTGATCGCAGAGAACGTGCCGGTGCTGATCGTCGGCTCGACCCGGGCCGACGACATCGTGCGCGATGCCGACATCCTGCATCTCTACCGCAGGGCGGGCGTGATCCGCTGGCTGCTTGGCATGGAAAACACCGACGAACAGACGCTGCAATTGATCCGCAAGGGCGGCAGCACCTCATCCGACCGCGAGGCGATCAGGCTGCTGCGAAAGCACGGCATATTGTCGATGGCGACCTGGGTGGCCGGTTTCGAGGATGAGGGGTTTCGCGACCTGTGGCGCGGCTTTCGCCAGCTCCTCGCCTATGACCCCGACCAGATCCAGGCGCTTTACGTGACGCCGCATCGCTGGACGCCGTTCTTCCGCATCGCGCGCGACCGCAAGGTCATCCAAAGAGATGCCCGGCTGTGGGACTACAAGCACCAGGTGTTGCAGATGACCCGACTGAAGCCATGGATGCTGTTCTTCAGCGTCAAGCTGATCGAAGTGGCGGTGCAATCGCGGCCGAAGGCGCTGGCACGCATCCTGTTCCACCCCGATCCCGAGCAGCGACACTCGATGCGCTGGTACACCAAAATGGGCCGCCGCGTCTGGTTCCGCGAGGTCTGGGGATTTCTGGCGCACGATGGTCGGGTCAAAGACGGCCCGACGCTTGCCGAATTCTCGGGGCGCGCCGCAGGACGCGGAAGAGGAATCGATGATCGTCGGGCGACCGCCGCGTAAACCGGCCGCGCCTGCCGTCGAACAGTCGCATAGCGTCTGAGCAACGCGGCTTCTGCGTATCGCCGCTTCGAGCCTGAGCTTTCGCACTGGTCGCCGACGGTCAGCGCGCTAAATTTTTGCAATGGACCGCCGATTACCGGCAGGAGGACGCGATGAACCTTGTCACACATAAGAAGATGAAGGGTGACCGACTGATGCCTTGGGGGAAAGGTACTGTCGTCACCGGCGCCAAGGGATATGTCTTTCTTGCCGGCAATACGGGCACTGCCGAAAACTACGATCCGTCGAGTGGCAAGGGTGGTGCCGTCGGTGACGCAGCGACGCAATGGCGCTCCATCCTGACGAACATCAAATCAGATCTGGAGGAGCTTGGCAGTTCGCTCGAAAATCTCGTCAAGATCACCCAATACGTCAAGGGACCGTTTCCGGACGGTGGGGCTCTCAGTTCCCCCAATTTTCGGCTGGACGTCATGGACGAATTCTTTGCTGAGCACTGCCCAAAGCACTGCAGCTACAACAATCCGCCGCCATCGGAGGTGATCGGAGTTGCCGCACTTGCCCACCCCGACCTCGTCGTCGAAATCGTGGCGGTTGCGGCTCTGCCGGATTAGTGGATGCTCAACGGCAGGCCGCGTCCGGCGCTGTAGCCGCAGACTATCACGGCACGATCAGCGTGCCGGCGCCGTGTTCGGTGAAGAGTTCGAGCAGCACCGCGTGCGGCGTCTTGCCGTTGAGGATGACGACGCCTTCGACGCCGCGCTCGATCGCCTCGATGCAGGTCTCGACCTTGGGGATCATGCCGCCCGACACCGTGCCGTCCTTGATCAGCGCCTTGGCCTCGGCCACAGTCAGCTCGTCGATCAGCTTCTTGTTCTTGTCGAGCACGCCGGGCACGTCGGTCAGGAACAAAAGGCGCGTGGCCTTGCAGGCGCCGGCAATGGCGCCGGCGAAAGTGTCGGCGTTGATATTGTAGGTGTGGCCGTCGCGGCCAGGCGCCACCGGCGCCAGCACCGGGATCATTTCGGAACGCGCCAGAAGGTCGAGCAGTGTGCGGTCGACTTCGACCGGCTCGCCGACGAAGCCGAGATCGAGCACCCGCTCGATGTTGGAGTCCGGATCGATCATGGTCTTGCGCGCCTTTTCGGCGAACACCATGTTGCCGTCCTTGCCGCACAGGCCGATCGCCCATTCGCCCTCGGCGTTGATCAGCGCCACGATCTCCTTGTTGATCGAACCGGCCAGCACCATCTCGACGATCTCGACCGTCTTCTGGTCGGTGACGCGGAGCCCACCCTCGAACTTGGATTCGATGCCCATCTTGGCCAGCATGGCGCCGATCTGCGGGCCGCCGCCATGGACGACGATCGGGTTGACGCCGGATTGCTTGAGCAGCGCGATGTCGCGGGCGAAAGCCTTGCCGAGTTCGAGGTCGCCCATGGCGTGGCCGCCATATTTCACCACGACCGTCTTGTGTTCGTAGCGCTGCATGTAGGGCAGCGCCCGCGAAAGCAGGGCGGCCTGCATTTCGGCGGTGGCGGTTATCTCCGTCATCGGCGTGGTTCCCGGCTTTTGATTTGTGCATGTCGTTGTCCCAAAACCGCTGGGCACTTTTGGGCGACATGCACTTGGAAAGGACGGCGGCGTCTTAGCGGGAATTGGCGCGGGGGGCAAATGGCATTGCTGTCATATTCGCCGAGCTCACGGCCTCGTCATCATGTCGGCACCATCAGCGGCGCCCGCCTCGTCAGCCAACCCGAGATCTTCTCCATCTGCGCGGCGAAGGACAAAAGCGTCTCCTCATCGCCCGGACGGCCGGCGGCCTGGATGCCGAGCGGCAGCCCGGCCTCAGTGACATGAACGGGCAGCGCGATCGACGGCTGGCCGCTGACATTGTGGATCGCCGGCCAATGGGTGAAGAAAAGGCTCTTGTCCATCAGCTGGCCGAACAGTGGCTTCAGCTTGAGCAAGGGCGTGAGGTGAAGCTTGTCGAGCATGTTTTCGATCAGCTCATCGGCGCCTTTCGGATCCATGGCGCCGCAGGCGAGCGGCGGATGCGCGATAACAGGCATCAGTACGGCATCATACTGCGCGGTTTCCTCGATCATCCGCCGCGAGGCCGCATGCAGCCGCTGCAGCCCGGCATAGATCTCGCCGGCCGAGACCATTTCACCCAACCGGCCAAGCACGCGCGTGGCACGCTCGATGTCGCCGGTAACGGAACGGCCGACGCGCAGCGCCTCCGCCCGCAGCGTGCCGGCGACGGCGGAAGCAACCGTCCGGCAGAAGTCGGCAAAGAAATCACGGCCGATGAAGGGCAGGTCGATGTCCTCGACGGTGTGGCCGCCCTCGCGCGCAAGTGCCACCGCCGTGTCCAGCGCTTTCATTGTCTCGGCCGAGATCGGCAGACCAAGCGGCGACTTGCGGTACACGGCCAGGCTGAGCTTGCCCGGATCGCGCGCCGCGGCGGCGGCGAATGTGCCCTTCGACGGCAGTGCCGCATATGGCGACAAGGCGTCGGGACCGTGAGTGAGGTCGAGCAGCAAAGCGCAATCGCGCACCGAACGGGTGACGGCGTGATCGACCACCATGCCGTACCAGCTTTCGCTGACCAGCGGCGTCAGCGGGATGCGGCCGCGCGATGTCTTGAGGCCGACCAAGCCCGTGCAGGCGGACGGCACGCGGATCGAACCGCCGCCATCGGAGGCATGCGCCACCGGCACGACGCCAGCTGCGACGAGGGCCGCCGAACCACCCGACGAGCCGCCGCTGGTGTGGCCTGTGTTCCAGGGATTGCGGGTGATGCCGAAGGCTTTGGATTCTGTCATCAGCCGCAGCCCGTGTTCCGGCGATGTCGAGGTGACGATGGGGATCAGTCCGGCGGCGAGGTAGCGCTCGGTCATCACCGAATTGACGTCGGGCACCGAGGCCGGAATGCGGCTGCCGCCATGCGACGGCACGCCCTTGATGGCGATGCCGAGGTCCTTGATGGCAGAGGGCACACCGGCCAGCGGCAGCGAGCGGTCGATGGTCTTGGCCCGGGTGCGCGCGGCCTCGTAAAGCGGTTCGGCCGTGGCATTGATTTCAGGCCGCGTGGCCTCGGCGCGCGCGATCGCCGCTTCGGTCAGTTCGACCGGCGACAACTCGCCCTTACGCACAAGACCGGCGAGGCCGGTCGCGTCTTCTTCCCACAGGATCCGTTCGACCGACATCAGCGCTCTCCACCCCCGCCAAGCTAGCCAGCGGCGATTCCCTTGGCAATCGAAGCCTGCGCCCGGAGGCCGGAACTTTAGGTGCATGGAATATTTCCGGCGTTGCAAATACAGCGTAATCGCCTAATTTGACCCGCATGACGCCGCAGGACATCACCAAGCTGATCGTCCGGACTTCGATGAAGGACCGGGCCGCGTTCGATCTGCTGTACAGGCAGACCAGCGCGAAACTTTTCGGCGTGTGCCTTCGTGTATTGAACGACCGGGGAGATGCGGAAGAAGCGCTGCAGGAAGTCTTCGTCAAGATATGGACGAAGGCAGACCGTTTTGCTGTTTCCGATCTGAGCCCGATCTCATGGCTGGTGGCGATCGCACGCAATCATGCGATCGATCGCATCAGGGCGCGGCGCAAGCCTGCCGCCGATATCGATGCCGCGCTCGACGTGGCCGATCCGGCACCGGGACCTGAAGCGATGGTGGTGGCGGGCGACGAGACCGAGCGCATCCATCATTGTCTTGAAGAGCTGGAGAAAGACCGGGCGGCGGCCGTCCGGGGCGCTTATCTCAAGGGCGAAAGCTATGCCGAACTGGCGGAACGTCACGGCGTGCCGTTGAACACGATGCGTACCTGGCTGCGCCGCAGCCTGATGAAACTCAGAGAATGTCTGGAAAGATGACGCTCGCAGAGGACAATGGACCGGAACGTGGGGGCGACGACATGTTCGCCGCCGAATACGTTCTTGGCGTGCTGCCGGCGGAAGAGCGACAGATCGCGTCCAGGCGCATCGATTCCGAAACCGATTTCGCGCGGCTCGTCGATGGCTGGGAGGTTCACCTCTCGCCGCTGGCCGCGGCCTATGCGGAGGTCGAGCCGCCGGCTTCAGTGAAGCCCGCGATCGATCGCCGGCTGTTTGCATCGACCGCGGCCACTTCAGGCGAGACACGCGCCGGCCTGTGGTCCAGCCTCGCCTTCTGGCGCGGTCTTGCCGCGGCGGCGGTTGCCGCGCTGGCGATCTACATTGCGATCCCCTACGTCAACCCGCCGATCGCACAGCCGCAGGCACGGCTCGTCGCCTCGTTGGCTGCCGATGGCAGCGACGTCAAATATCTCGCCGTTTACGATGCCGCACATCACGAGGTCGGCCTGTCGCATGTCTCCGGTGAGCGTGCCACAGGTAAGGACTTCGAGCTTTGGATGATCGAGGGCAAGAATCCGCCGGTCTCGATGGGTGTCATCCCGGTCGGGTCGACGGCCCATATCGTCGTCTCGCCGGCAGCCCAGCAGAAGCTTGCTCAGGGCGCGGTGCTGGCCGTCAGTCTTGAGCCGGCCGGCGGTTCGCCGACCGGGCAGCCGACTGGACCCGTGGTGGCCGCAGGCGACCTGAAGAGCATCTGAGCCGCTTCTTCTCACCGCGAGGCCGTCGCCAGAATAATTTCAATGTATCTTATGTGACGCTTGTCTAAACAAGCGCGTAAGCCGGCAAACTGTTGCGCGGAATAAATCTCTTCGCCCGCACGATTAAATTAAAAATTCAAAAATATTCTGAAACTCACGCGTTTGTGTTCCGTATCTCCTCGCGTCCCCAAAAATGGGAAGAGAAAACCCGAGGAGTTTGAATATCATGCGTAGATACGCCACCCTTTTGCTCGCCGGTACGATTGCCGTTTCCGCACTCGCCACCGCTGCCTATGCCGAAAACCCGATGGTCGGCGGTGCCGCCATGTTTGCCAACAAGAACATCGTCGAGAACGCAGTCAATTCGAAGGACCACACGACGCTGGTCGCCGCCGTCAAGGCAGCCGGCCTTGTCGAGACCCTGCAGGGCGCCGGTCCGTTTACCGTTTTCGCGCCGACCAACGAAGCCTTCGCGGCACTGCCGGCCGGCACGGTCGACACGCTGCTCAAGCCCGAGAACAAGGACAAGCTCGTCAAGATCCTGACCTGCCATGTCATCGGCGCCAAAGCGATGGCGGCTGATGTCGCCGCGATGGTGAAGGCTGACGGCGGCACCCACAAGGTCAAGACCGTCGGCGGCTGCGAGCTGTCGCTGAAGGCCGAGGGCGGCAAGGTCACCGTCACAGACGAGAACGGCAACGTCGCCAATGTGACGATCGCCGATGTCGAGCAGTCCAACGGTGTCATCCACGTCATCGACAAGGTTCTGCTCCCGAAGATGTGATCGACCCGAAAATGTAACAAAGGGCTTGCCGCGACGAACCTGCAGCAAGAGCCCTCCGTCGATTGCATAGTCTCGCTCCCGTGACCTGCAAACGACACGCGTGCTCCGCGCCGCCCACGCTCAACCGTGGGCGACGCGGAGTTTCGTTCGAGGGCAGCCGTCACCGGCTTTTTGATTTTCGCGTGGCGGTATAAGTTTGGCAAAAGAAACGACAGGAGGAACTGGCCATGAACCGTCGCGATCTTCTTTTGAGCGGTGCCGCTGCAATTGGCGTCGTCGGAGCCGCGGCAACCATGCTGCGCATGGGCAGCCCGCAGCCCGCACAGGCCGCCGAGAAATTCGAGGTCACCAAGACCGACGATGAATGGAAAGCCATCCTGTCGCCGGCCGCCTTCGACGTGCTGCGCAAGGAAGGCACCGAATATCCCGGCACCAGCCCGCTGCTCAACGAACACCGCAAGGGTATTTTCGCCTGCGCCGGCTGCGACCTGCCGGTCTATCCCTCCGAGACGAAGTTCGATTCCGGCACCGGCTGGCCGAGTTTCTGGCAGGAGATCGCCAATGGCATCGGCAAGACCGAGGACCGGTCGCTCGGCATGACCCGCACCGAGGTGCATTGCCGCCGCTGCGGCGGCCATCTCGGCCATGTCTTTGACGATGGCCCGGCGCCGACCGGCCTGCGCCACTGCATCAACGGCGTGGCGCTGACCTTCAAGCCCGCCACGGCCTGAACCCAGCTATAAATGCAAAAAACTCCGGGCTTTGCGGCCCGGAGTTTTTGCGCGGTCAGAGCTTTTCGGGCGTGGACTGGAGGAGCTTCCCGAAACCGCTGCCACGTCTGGTATTTTTGCTTCGACGCAATTCCGGACGGAAAACCGCTTCACACTTTTCCTGGAATTGCTTTAATGCCCGCCACTCCCACCGCCACCCGGCGCGGCCGGCTTGTTGATCAGCATGGTGAACAGGCCAAGCGTCGCGAACAGCACCGTCAGCATGTAGAACACGTCCATGAAGGACAGCAGCGCCGCCTGCTGCTGGACCATGCCCGACAGCTTGGAGATCGCCGCACTGGTGGCATCGAGACCCGTGACCTGCTCGAAATTGAGCGTCATGTTCTGCAGCTTGGTCTGCGCGGCGGCACTGCCCCACTGCACATGCTCGGCGAGCCTTGCATAGTGGAAGGCGTTGCGGTCGATCAGCACGGTGTTGATGAGGGCAAGGCCGACGGCACCGCCGAGGTTGCGGGTGAGGTTGAACAGGCCGGACGCATTCTTCAGCCGGTCGGGCGGCAAGGTGCCGAGCGCGATGTTGTTGATCGGCACCATGCACAGCATCATCGAACAGCCGCGCAGGATCTGCGGTATCAGCAGCTCATAGAAATCCCAGTCGGCGGTCAGATGCGTCATCCACCACGTACCGGTGGCGAAGCCGAAGAAGCCGATCATCATCATCAGCCGCAAATCCATCTTGCTCGACAGGATGCCGGAGATCGGCGCGGTGATGAACATGGCCAGGCCGCTGACGAACAGCGCCTCGCCGATCATCATCGAATCGTAGCCGCGGATGCGGCCGAGGAAGACCGGATAGAGATAGGTCAAGCCGTAGAGGCCGATGCCGATGACGAAGGAAAACAGCGAGCCGAAGGCGAAGTTGATGTTGCTGAAGGCTCTCAGATCGACGATCGGCTCCTCGGCGGTGAAGACACGCCAGAAGAAGATCACCGCGCCGACGGTCATGACGATGGCACAGATGAACACCCCCTGGTCCTGCAGCCAGTCATTGTTCGGGCCTTCCTCGAGCACATATTCCATGCAGCCGAGGAAGGCCGCCATGCCGGCGAGGCCCCACCAGTCGAACTTGTTGAACAGCTTGAGATTGGGCTTGTCGAAATCGATCAGCGACCAGGCGGCGGTCGCCACCAGGATGCCGGGCACGACGTTGACCAGGAACAGCCAGTGCCATGAAAAAGCGTGGCTGATATAGCCGCCGACGGTCGGACCGATGGTCGGCGCCAGCGTCGCCACCAGGCCGATCATCGGCGAGACGATGGCGCGGCGCGAGGGTGGGAAGATGGTGAAGGCCGCGGCAAAGACGCTCGGGATCATGCCGCCGCCGATGAAGCCCTGGACAGCGCGGTAGACGATCATCTGGTCGATGTTGGTGGCGGTCGCGGCCAGCGCGCTGGCCGCGGTGAAGCCGGCGGCGGCGATGGTGAACAACACCCGCGTCGACAGCATGCGGCTGAGGAAGCCCGACAGCGGGATCATCACCACCTCGGCGATCAGATAGGCCGTCTGCACCCAGGGAATTTCATCGGAGCTGGCGCTGAGGCCCGCCTGGATCTCGGAAAGCGAGGCCGAGACGATCTGGATGTCCAGGATCGCCATGAACATACCGAACACCATCGCCAGGAAGGCGATGACGCGGCGCGTCGAGATGGTATCAGGAACCGCCGGCTGTGCCGGCGGCGCTCCTGCGGTGATTGTTGCGGTTGCCATTGCATGGGCCTCCTTGATGCAGGCCGGGCGGCTCGGTGCTTAATCAGCCACCGAACCGCCCTCCGAGAAGCGCTTAGTTGGTCGTCGCGGCAGGTGCGGTACGACTGTCAACGTTGACGATAACGCTGAGGCCAGCGCGCAGCTTGCCGGTCTTCAGGGCATCGGCCGGTACGTCGATGCGGACCGGGACGCGCTGCACCACCTTGGTGAAGTTGCCGGTGGCATTTTCCGGCGGCAACAGCGAGAAGACCGCTCCTGAAGCCGGCGCCAGTGACGAGACGGTTCCCTGGATGGGCTGGCCGTCGATGGCGTCGACCGAGATGTTGACCTTTTCGCCAGGAACCAGCCGGGCAAGCTGCGTCTCCTTGAAGTTGGCGACGATGTAGAGCTTGTCCATCGGCACGACGACGGCGAGCTTCTGGCCGGGGCTGACGAGGTCGCCCTGCTCGACGGAACGGTTGCCGACGACGCCATCATAAGGCGCCTTGAGCACGGTGAAGGACAGATCGCGCGCGGCCTTATCACGGCTGAGCTGCAAGGAGGCGAGCGTGCTTGCCGATTCGGCGCGCTGTGACTCGAACACGCCGATGTTGGCCTGTGCGGCGGCGATCTGGGCATCGGCGCCGACCAGAGCGGCATTGGCCTGGTCGAGCGCGGTCTGGGCGTCGTCCAGCTGCGCCTGCGTGCCGACATGCGTCTTGACCAGTTGCGCGGCGCGCTGCTGGCCACGGGCGGCATTGTCGGCAGCGGCCTGGTCGGCAACCTTCTGTGCCTGGGCCTGCTGCAGGGAGGCCTGCGCGGCCTTGGTCTGCGCGTCGATGCGGTCGAGCGTCTTGCTCAATGTAGCGATCTGCGCCTCGGCCTGAGCGACGGCGATCTTGTAGTCGCCATCGTCGATCGTCAGCAGTGGGTCGCCGGCCCTGACCACCTGGTTCTCGCTGACCTTGACCTGGTCGACATAGCCGGAAATCTTGGGCGAGACGAACGCCATGTCGGCCTGGACATAGGCATCGTCGGTCGAGATCATGAAGCGGCCCGTGGTCCAGTAGTCGTAGCCGTACCAGGCGCCGCCGCTCAACAGGGCAAGGCCGATGATTGGCAGCAGGAAGGAACGCACCGAGCGCTTCTTCTTGGCCGGAGCTTCAGCCGCAGGCGGCGGTGCGACCGGATGGACAGGAATTTCCGGAGCTTCGGTCGCTGGCGCAACCTTGGCGTTGGGGAAAGGGCGGACTTCGGCAGTGCTGGGCGCGTTCGAGGACATGACATCTCTCTAAAGTAATAATACTGAACCGTTCGGTTCGATCCGGCCGTTGACATAGCGTGAAAAGAGGACCATATCAAGAGGCAATCGAACCGGTTGGTTCGAATTATTTCCGAGGTGTCACCCTATGGCCGAAACCTTACCCAATGCCGAAACCCTGACCAAAGACCCGTGCGATTTGCTTGACAGCATACGCCGCGGCCGCCCCGCTGCAGGGCAGGATCCGGTCAAGCGCAGCCAGATCATCGATGGCGCCCGTCGCGTGTTCATCGAGAAGGGCTTCGAGGCCGCTTCCATGAATGACATAACGCGCGAAGCCGGTGTTTCCAAAGGCACCATCTATGTCTACTTCGCCAACAAGGAAGAGCTGTTCGAGGCGCTGATCGAGGAAGAGCGCGGCACCATCTTCAAGAACATGTACGACCTCCTCGATCGCGCCGATAATTTGCGCGAGACGCTGGTGAAATACGGCAAGGTGCTGTCACTCAAGATCACGTCGGCCAAGGTCATCCAGGCGCAACGCACGGTGATCGGTGTCACCGACAGGATGCCCGAGCTTGGCGCGCGGTTTTACGAACGCGGTCCCAAACGCGGCCACGACAAGATGATGGCCTTTTTAAACGCCGCTATCGACCGCGGCTTGTTGCGGATCGACGATGTCGATCTCGCTGCTTATCAAATCACCGAATTGTGCCTGTGCGGCCTTTTCCGCCAATGCATCTTTGCCTACCGCACCAAAGCTCCGGGCCAGGACGAGATCGAGCACATCGTCAGGTCGGGCGTCGACATGTTCCTGAAGACCTATGGCACCGAACAGCTTGCGGCGGAAGAAAGCCACGCGATGATTGCCCTGGAGGCAAAGGCTTAGAGCCGTTCACCGTTTCACGGAAGCGGCGACCCGCTCTATCTCCTTGTTTTGACGCAATTCCCAAGGGAAAGCGCTATGCGCTTTTCCCGGGAAAACTGGAGTGCGCCCCTCGGAGCGGACAGATTGACTAAGCAGAATTGACTTGGAAGCCGGGCTTTCGAAGGATGGAAGCCATGACTGCACATCGCGCGCACAGCATCGAGTTCAAACGTCAGGTAGTGCAAGAGTTCCTCTCCGGTGAGACGCTTCATGGTCTGGCCAGGCGGCACGAACTAGCGCGTAACCTGATCCGTATCTGGGTCCAGAAATACGAGGCCGGCGCCTTCGACGAGGATGTAGCGGCGGCCGAGACGATGCAGACCTATGAAGCTCGGATCGCCGCGCTGGAGCGGCTGGTAGGCCGGCAAGCCTTGGAAATCGAGTTTCTAAAGGGGGCTCTGAAAAGCGCACCACGTCCCAGAAGCGGACCTACATCCGTGATCACCGGCCCCGCGGTGTCTCCATCGCTGAAGGATGCCGGCTGATGGGGATCGCGCGATCAACCTACTACGATCAGCCCGAAACCGCCGTGGATGACACAGCGCTCGTCGAGACGATGGGTGAGATCTCCGACAGCTTCGAAGCCTACGGCTATCGCCGCATGCAGGCGGCGCTGCGGCAGAGCGGCATTGTCGTGAACCACAAGAAGGTCAGACGATTGATGCGCGAGCATGATCTGCAACCCAGGATCAGGCGACGCTTCATCTCCACCACGGACAGCAATCATGAATTGCCGATCTTCCCGAACCTGGCGAAGGACGTGACACTCCATGGCCCGAACCGGCTTTGGGTAAGCGACATAACCTACGTGGCGATTGCGGCAGGCTTCGTCTACGTCGCGGTCATCTTGGATGCCTGGTCCCGCAAGGTCGTTGGTTACGCCATCGGCCGGTCGATCGACGCGCGCTTGACCGTTGCAGCATTGAAGGCGGCAATCGAACGGCGAAAGCCGCCGCCGGGCTGCGTCCATCACTCGGATCGAGGCGCGCAAGGCGGATTCAAACGGTCGTCGCAACACCTGTACGCAGGAGGTTGCGATGGGCATTCGAAAGCGACGATCAAACCGGTCTGGGCGGGCGCCGTTGCCGTCACCGGGGCGGCCGCCAGTCGCAGGGCGATCTGAACTCCAGCAGTTCTGGTTGGGGATCGCGCAGGGAATGACCAGCGAGGATGCTGCGCTGGCGGCCGGTATGTCGCAGCCTGTGGGAACCAGGTTGTTCCGAAAGGCAGGCGGCATGCCACCAGCAATGTTCAGATCTTCGGCCAAGCCGCCGTCCGGGCGGTATCTCTCGTTTGCGGAACGCGAGGAGATCGCACTTCTTCGCGTTCAGGGCCTTTCGAGGCGCGAGATCGGACGCCGACTTGGCCGATCTGCCTCGACCATCTCTCGTGAGCTACGACGCAATGCCGCGACACGCAGCGGCGGCCTGGAGTATCGTGCATCGACAGCCCAATGGCACGCCGAGCGATCGGCCCGTCGGTCCAAACCGACCAAGCTTGCGCTCAACACAACCTTGCGCACTTATGTAGAACAGCGACTGGCAGGCGTCGTCATGACCCCGAGCGGCACCGCCGTTCCTGGTCCCACCGTTCCGTGGAAGGGCCGCCGGCATGGCCCGCGAAAGGATCGGCGATGGGCCAGAGCTTGGAGCCCGGAGCAGATTGCCCGACGCTTGCCGATCGACTTCCCGGACGACAAGACGATGCGCATCAGCCACGAAGCCATCTATCAAGCCCTGTTTGTTCAGGGTCGGGGAGCGCTACGCCGCGAACTGTCGGCCTGCTTGCGAACGGGGCGCGTGCTGCGGGTCCCCAGGGCGCGCGTACGCAGGCGAGGCAAAAGCTTTGTCTTGCCGGAGATCATGATCAGCCAACGCCCCGCCGAAGCGGCCGATCGCGCGGTGCCGGGTCACTGGGAGGGAGACCTCATTCTTGGTCTTGGCAGCTCGGCGATCGGCACGCTGGTAGAGCGTACGACGCGCTTCACGATGCTGCTTCATCTTCCCCGGCTCGCGGGGCATGGCGAAGCTCCGCGCATGAAGAATGGCCCTGCGCTTGCCGGACACGGAGCCGAAGCCGTCCGCGACGCAATTACGCGCACCATCATCACTTTGCCCGAAGAACTCCGCCGTTCGCTGACCTGGGATCAGGGAGCGGAAATGGCCCAGCATGATCGCCTCAAGATCGATGCCGGCGTCCAGGTCTACTTCTGCGATCCGCAAAGCCCGTGGCAGCGTGGCACTAACGAGAACACCAACGGGCTGCTGCGTCAGTACTTCCCGAAAGGCACTGATCTGAGCATCTACAGCGCTGACGAAATCGCCGCTGTGGCCGCGGCCCTCAATGCTCGACCGAGAAAGACCTTGAACTGGAAGACGCCGGCAGAAGCGCTTGACGAGTTGCTGCCATGAGGACACACAATCGGTGTTGCGACGACCGTTTGAATCCGCCCAATATGCCGCGCTCCTCTATCGCAAGCTTCTCGCCGAGCACGATCTTATTGGATCGATGGGTCGGCGCGGCAATCCCTACGATAATGCCAAAGCGGAAAGCTTCATGAAGACGATGAAGGTCGAAGCCATCTATCCGATGGCCTATGAAACCTTCACCGACGTCGCTGAGGACCTTCCCCGCTTCATTGATGAGGTTTACAACACCCGCCGATTGCACTCAGCGCTCGGCTATCTCAGCCCGCAACAGTTCGAAGACCAACACGCCCGGAAGATGGTCAAAACCGCCGCTTGATCCTGTCCGCTCCGAGGGGCGCACTCCAAAAACCATTCACACTTTTCCTGAAATTGCTCTAGCCGCCATTGGCGGCCAGCACGATCGCGGCGTGCAATTCCTCCAGCCCCTCGCCCTTTTCCGATGACGTCGCCAGGACGAACGGAAACGCCGCCGGGCGCTTCTTGATCTTGGCCAGCGTCTCCTCGATCAGCCGCGGCACGCCGGCGGCCTTGATCTTGTCGGTCTTGGTCAGCACGATCTGGTAGGACACCGCCGCCTTGTCGAGCAGCGACAGCACCTCGTCGTCCTTGGCCTTGATCCCGTGGCGGGCGTCGATCAGCACATAGACCCGTTTCAGCGTCACGCGGCCCTTGAGATAGTCGAAGACCAGCTTGGTCCACTCGTCGACCTTCTCCTTGGGCGCGGTGGCGTAGCCGTAGCCCGGCATGTCGACCAGCGCCATCGGCGGCAAATCGGCGCCCTCGCCCGAAAATCCATCCGGCACGAAATAGTTGAGCTCCTGCGTGCGCCCCGGCGTGTTGGACGTGCGGGCCAGCCCCTTCTGGTTGACCAGCGCGTTGATCAGCGACGATTTGCCGACATTGGAGCGGCCGGCAAAGGCGATTTCCGGCGGCCCTTCCGGCGGCAGGAATTTCATGGCCGGCACGCCACGGATGAAAATCCACCCGCGCGTGAAGAGGTCGGTGGTGATCACAGTGCTGTTCAGAGCGTTCAAGCTGCTGCCTCCAGAAGAGAGATGTTGGCGCCCCTGATGGCGTCCAGGTTGCGGCCGATCTTGTCCACCGGCCAGTCCCACCATGCCAAAGCCAGCAGCCGCCTGATCGTCCTGTCGTCGAAACGCATCTTCACCATCTTCGCCGCGTTACCGGCGACGATCGCATAGGGCGGCACATCGTGCGTCACCACGGATTTGGCGGCGATGATAGCGCCATGGCCGATTTCCACGCCGGGCAGGATCACCGCCTCCATGCCGATCCAGACATCGCTGCCGACCACCGTGTCACCGCGTACCTCCTTCGACCATGTCGTCGGGTCAAAGCCCTTTTCCCAGCCATGGCCGAAAATGTTGAACGGGTAGGTCGAAAAGCCGGACATGGCGTGGTTGGCGCCATTCATGATGAAGCGCGCGCCTTCGGCGATGGCGCAGAACTTGCCGATGATGAGCTTGTCGCCGATGAAGGGATAGTGGTGCAGCACGCATTTCTGCGCGAATTTGTCCGGCCCGTCCGGGTCGTCATAATAGGTGAAGTCGCCGATCTCGATGTTCGGTTCCGTCACCAGCGGCTTCAGGAAGCCGACGCGCGTGTGCATCGGGATCGGGTGCTTGATGCCGGGGTTGGGTCCGTCCATGTCGGTTCGTCCGGGAATTGGCAGAGAGGCGCATCCGCAACCGCAGGCGCCTGGTCAAATAACGTGATCCGCCCTATAGCACCAATCGGCTGAGGAGCGAGTCTTCCGTGACGAACAAGCTCATTTGTTGCCGCGGCAGATGACGATCGGATTGGACAGCGCGCTGTCGAAACCGCTGCCCTGGTAGACGGTGACGTTCGAGGATCCGGGCGGCAGCAGGAAGCTGCCTTCGACGACTTTCTGATCGCCCGCCGTGGTGTGGAGATCCCAGCTAAACGTGCAGAATTGCGGCGGTGCCGCGGGTTTGACGTGGCTGCAGTTCAACTGCGCGCCACCCAGCATGGCGGCGCCACCGCAGCTGACCGCCTCGTTTGCAAACGCGATACCGGGGCACCCCAGGAGAGCCGCGACAGCTGCGATCTTGATCCAATTCATCGTCAAATCCTTGCCGGCAAATTCCCCCGCCAGGCGCGCCTTCGGTGTCGTGGCCCATGCAATTTTTCTTTTTCGCGGCTTAGCCCGTCTTGCGCGCGCCGTCCAGCAGGATTATGTGCATGATGATAATAAGCATGCTCACGAAAAGTTGTCCCTAGATCCTGATCTCCTCCCATGTCCTCCTCGCCCAATATCAGCTTCGTGCTGCACGACGTCGCACGCCTGCTTCGAAAGCGGTTCGAGCAGCGTTCGCGGACCTCGGGGCTGACACGCGCCCAGTGGCAGGTGCTGGCCGATCTTTCGCTGCATGAGGGCATCCACCAGAACAGACTGGCCGACCTCATCGAGATCATGCCGATCACGCTTGCGCGGCTGCTGGACAAGATGGAGGCGCGCGGCTTCATCGAGCGCCGTCCTGACCCGACCGACCGCAGGGCCTGGCTGCTTTACCTGACCCCGCAGGCTCACCCGCTGCTCGAGATCATGCGCAGCAACGGCCAGAAAACACGAGACGAGGCCTTCACCGGCCTTTCGTCTGAAACACAGCAGCACCTGCTGCAAACCCTAAGCTTGATCAAATCCAATCTGCTCGCGGCTTGCACCCAACCAGCCGTCGACCGGGAGAAAGTACATGGCTGAATCAACATCCCCCAAGAAACCTGCCGAAGACGACCCTTCAACGGGTCGCTCCGGCGACCAGATCATTCGGCTCGACAGCGAACGCGAACAGAGGCGCGCCAATGTCGTCATCGACAATGACGAGCTGGAAGCGCCCGTTGCGCTGGAGCCGGCGGCACTCGAGGCGCCGACCAAGGAGCCGCAGCCACAGCAGGCGCCTGCCGCCATTGCCCCTCCTGCTCCGGCCCCGGTCAAGCCGAAGCGCGGCCTGACGCGGCCGGTGCTTTTTGCCCTGCTTCCCGTCGCGCTGGTCGTCGGCGGCTATTACTACGTGACCGGCGGCCAGGTGATGTCGACCGACAATGCCTACATCCAGGCGCAGTCGCTCGGCGTGTCCACCGACGTCTCCGGTACCGTGCAGGAGATCGACGTGCACGAGAACCAGGCGGTGAGGAAGGGCGACGTGCTCTTTCGCCTGCGGCCGGCCTCCTTCGAAACCGCTCTCGCCGCCGCCCAGGCGCAGCTCGGGACCGTGCGCAACCAGGTACTGACCCTGCAGGCGAGCTACCAACAGTCGCTGGTGCAGATCGAACAGGCGCAGGCCGACATTCCCTACTACGAGGCCGCCTTCCAGCGGCAGCAGGACCTGCTCAAGACCTCGACCGCCTCCAAGGCGACTTTCGACAGCGCCCAGCACGACCTCGTCGCCGCGCGCCAGAAAGTGTCCGTCGCCAAGGCGCAGGCGCAGGCCATGCTTGCCCAACTCGGCGGCGATGCCGACCAGCCGGTGGAAAAGAACCCGTTCTACCTGCAGGCCCAGTCGGGCGTCGACGATGCGCAGCGCAACCTCGGCGACTCCGTGGTCAAGGCGCCGTTCGACGGCGTCGTCACCAATGTCGACGCGCTGCAGGTCGGCAAGTATCTGCCGGCTTCGCAGCCGGCCTTCAGCCTGGTCTCGTCGACCGATCTGTGGATCGAGGCCGAGCCGAAGGAAACCGAGCTGACCTATGTGCGGCCGGGACAGACGGCGACGATCAGCGTCGACACCTATCCGGGCGCCGTCTGGCACGGCACGGTTGCTTCGATCAGCCCGGCCTCGTCGTCGAGCTTCTCGCTGCTGCCGGCGCAGAACACCACCGGCAACTGGGTCAAGGTCGTGCAACGCATCCCGATGCGCGTGACGGTCGATGATATCATGGGCAAGCCGCCGCTGCGTGGCGGGATGAGCGTCGTGGTCGACGTCGAGACCGGCCATGCGCGCGGCCTGCCGGACTTCGTCACCAACCTCCTGAACCGGTTCGGACAGAAATCATGAGCAGCGCGACCGCGGCAGGTGCCACACCGGTGGTCGCCAATCGCGGCGCCATCACAGCTTGCGTGATCCTGGCGGTCATCATGCAGGCGCTGGACACGACCATCGCCAATGTGGCGCTGCCCTACATCCAGGGCAGCGTTTCGGCCAGCGCCGACCAGATCAACTGGGTGCTGACCTCCTACATCGTCGCTGCGGCGGTGATGACGCCGCCTTCGGGCTACCTCGCCAACCGCTTTGGCCGCAAGCGCATCCTGTTGACCTCGATCACCGGCTTCGTGGTCGCCTCGGTGCTGTGCGGTTTCGCGCAGTCGCTGCCGCAGATCGTCGGCTTCCGCTTGCTGCAGGGCTTTTTCGGCGCGGCGCTGGTGCCGCTGTCGCAGAGCATCCTGCTCGATATCTACAGTGTGGAAGAGCGTGGCTCGGCGATGGCGCTGTTCGGCATTTCCGTCATGGTCGGACCGGTGCTCGGGCCGGTCATCGGCGGCTGGCTGACCGAAAACTTCAGCTGGCGCTGGGTGTTCTACATCAACGTGCCGATCGGGGCGCTGGCTTTCGCCGGCGTCTCTCTGTTCGTCCTGGAAACCAAGCTGGACATCAAGGCAAGGCTGGACTGGCTGGGTTTCGGCATGCTCAGCATCACTATCGCGGCGCTGCAGATGTTTCTCGATCGCGGCGAGCAGCTCAACTGGTTCTCGTCCTCCGAGATCATCGTCGAGGCGCTGATCTGCGCGTCGGCCTTCTACATCTTCCTCGTCCACACCTTCACCGCCAAAAACACCTTCGTGAATCCGCGGCTTTTCCTCGACAGGAATTTCGCGGTCGGCATGATCTTCATCTTCATCATCGGCATCACCTATCTCGCCTCGCTGGCGCTGATGACACCCTATCTGCAGACGCTGATGGGCTATCCGGTGGTGACGGCCGGCATCGTCATGGGCCCGCGCGGTCTCGGCACGATGGCGTGCATGTTCCTGGTCGGCAGACTGATCGGCAAGGTGGATACACGATGGCTGCTGTTCATCGGCCTCGCGATCACCGCCTGGGCGATGTACGACATGACCGGCTGGACCCCTAATGTCTCGCAATGGACGATCATCAGCACCGGCTTTGTCCAGGGCGCGGGGCTTGGCTTCCTGTTCGTGCCGCTGACCACCATCACCTTCGCCACGCTGGCGCCGGAGCGGCGCGCGGAAGGCACCGGGCTTTACAACCTGTCGCGCAACATCGGCTCCAGCGTCGGCATCTCAGTCGTCACCGCGCTGTTGACGCAGAACGTGCAGATCAACCATGCCAACATCGCCGCCTATGTGACGCCCTTCAACCAGGCGTTCGGCAATCCGGCGATCGCGCAAGCGATGAACCCCTACACCGCCGCCGGCCGCGCAGCACTTGACGGGGTGGTGACGTTGCAGGCGACTGTTATCAGCTACATGAACGACTTCAAGCTGATGATGATCCTGTCGCTGGCCGCTATCCCGCTGGTTCTCCTGCTGCGCAAGCCGGGAACGCCGGCCAAGGTCGACCACAGCGCCGTCATGGAGTGACGTCTGTACGGGCCGGCTGATGCCCCGTCCGGACCCATCGCGCATATACCCTCAAAAGAAACCGGGGCCCTGTGAGGGACTACAGGACCCCGGCCTCGCCGATACGGCTTCCCAAGAAACGTGGCACCTCGTCATGAGGCGGGGATGGCAGGCCGAGAAAGCCCAACGAGCTGCCATTGCCCCCTTTCGCCGGAAGCCGTTACTTCGGCAACAGCACCTTGTTGACGACGTGGATGACGCCGTTCGACTGGTTGACGTCGGCAGTCGTCACCTTGGCGGCACCACCCGACTCGTCGACGATGTAAAGCGAGCCGCCCTTGACTTCAGCGGTCAGCGTGTCGCCCGAAACGGTCTTCATTTCATACTTGCCGCCCATGGCCTTCGCCTTGGTCATCATGTCCTTGGCCGAAATCTTGCCCGAGACGACGTGCGCGGTCAGAATCTTGACCAGCTTGGCCTTGTTCTCGGGCTTCACCAGCGTGGCAACGGTGCCGGCCGGGAGCTTCTTGAAGGCCGAGTCCGTCGGTGCGAACACCGTGAAGGGGCCGGCGCTTTGCAGAGTGTCGACCAGGCCGGCCGCCTTGACGGCTGCTACGAGGGTCTTGTGGATCGGCGAGTTGACGGCGTTCTGGACGATGTTCTTGGAGGTCGACATCGCCGCGCCACCAACCGTCGGGTTGGCGAATGTGTAGGAGGTGGTGGCGGCGAGACCGGAAACAGCCAGCACGGCCGAGACGCAGAGTGCTTTGAGGATGGACTGTGCCATTGGAGAACCCTTCCGTTGCGACAATTGTTAATTCGATTGTCGCCAACAGTTACGCCTTGGCGGCAGGGAAGTTTCGAACCGCTCGAATAAAAATATAAACAAAACAATTACTTATAAAGACGTAACTTCCAACGCCAATATCCCCGTGACGCGGATCACGGGGCTATTGGCTTTGGATGAAAGGGGAGCTTATTTCGGGACAAGAACCTTGTTCACCACGTGGATCACGCCGTTCGACTGGTTGACGTCGGCGATCGTCACCTTGGCCTCATCGCCGGATTCGTCGACGATGTAGAGCTTGCCCTTCTTCACTTCGGCGGTAAGCGTGTCACCGCTGACGGCCTTCATCTCATACTTGCCGCCCATCGCCTTGGCCTTTTTCATCAGTTCGGCGCCCGACAGCTTGCCGGCAACGACATGCGCGGTCAGCACCTTGACCAACTGGTCCTTGTTCTCAGGCTTGAGCAGTGTGTCGACGGTACCCTTGGGCAGTGCGGCAAACGCTTCGTTGGTCGGCGCAAAGACTGTGAACGGACCGGCGCCCTGCAAAGTGTCGACGAGGCCGGCTGCCTTGACGGCGGCGACCAGTGTTGTGTGGTCCTTCGAATTGACGGCGTTCTCGACGATGTTCTTGGTTGCATACATCGGCGCACCGCCGACCATGGGGTTCTTGGCGAAGGCCGGAGCAATGATCGTTGTGCTGGCGACGAGCGCGGAAAGCGCGACGATCCTGAATGATGGCAAGCGCATTTGTTCTTCCTCCCTGCGAGGGCTGATCGGAATTGATAGCCTTTGGAAATGCACATGCAGTCACGCCCCGCGGCGGCTGGCAGTTTCGTCGATCACGGGAACGTGAACGGCTATCCGCGCAAAGAAAAAGCCCGGACAAGCCGGGCTTTTCGCGAAGAGAGAGTTTCTATTCCGCTTTTGCAGAAGAAGGGCGGCTACTCCGCCGGCGACGGTTTCTTTCGAAACAGCGCGACCAGATTGTCCCACAGTTCGATCTTGGCACCCTGGCGCTTCATGATGACGCCCTGCTGCAGGATCGACAGCGAGTTGTTCCAGGCCCAGTAGATGACGAGGCCGGCCGGGAAACCCGCCATCATGAAGGTGAAGATAACAGGCATCCAGGTGAAGATCGCTGCCTGGGTCGGATCCGGCGGCGTCGGGTTCATGCGCATCTGCAGGAACATGGTGACGCCCATGATCAGCGGCCACACACCGATCATCAGCATGTGCGGCAGCGTGACCGGAACCAGGCCGAACAGGTTGAAGATCGAGGTCGGATCGGGTGCCGCCAGATCCTGGATCCAGCCGAAGAACGGCGCATGGCGCATCTCGATGGTGATGTAGAGCACCTTGTAGAGCGAGAAGAAGACCGGGATCTGCAGCGCCACCGGCCAGCAGCCGGCAAGCGGATTGATCTTCTCGGTCTTGTACAGCTCCATCATCGCCTGCTGCTGCTTCATCTTGTCGTCCGCGTATTTCTCGCGGATCTCGAGCATCTTGGGCTGCACCTTCTTCATGTTCGCCATCGACGCGTAGGACTTGTTGGCGAGCGGGAAGAACAGGGCCTTGACGATGACGGTGGTGGCGAGGATGGCCAGGCCGAAATTGCCGAAGAGTTTGTAGAGCGTGTCGATCAGCCAGAACATCGGCTTGGTGATGAAATAGAACCAACCCCAGTCGATCACCAGGTTGAACTGGCGAATATGACGGTCCGCCTCATAGGCGTTGATCTTGGCGACTTCCTTGGCACCGGCGAAGATCTCGGTCTCGACGGTCGCGGACTGGCCGGCATCGACATTGATCGCATCGGTGAGGAAGTCCGACTGGTAGCGGTGGCGGCCATCCTCGAAAAAGGCATAGCGCGGCTGGAAAGGCTGCTTCTCGGTCGGCACCAGCGTGACGGCCCAGTATTTGTCGGTGATGCCGAGCCAGCCATCGGTCGACTTGCCCGGCGTGACCTGCTTTTCAGATTCGATCTTGGCGTATTTGTACTCGGCCAGGCCTTCGGTCCCGGTGACGCCGATCAGGCCTTCATGCAGCACATAAGTGCTGGCGACGGGCGGCTTGTCATAGCGGGTGACGCGGCCGTAATTGAACAGCGAAACCGCGCTCGAGCCGGAATTCTGCACCGTGTCCGACACCGTGAACATGTAGTTGGCGTCGACGGAGAAGGTGCGCTTGAAGGTCAGGCCCTTGTCGTTGGTGTAGGTGAGCGTCACCGGCGTCGACGGGGTCAGAGTCGGATTGCCGTCGACACTCCACGCCGTTTCCGCACCCGGCACAGCACCGGTCTTGTCGTTTCCGACGAAGCCGATCTCGGCGAAATAGCCGGTGGGCAGGGCCTGCGGGTTGAGCAGCTCGATCTCGGGCGAATTCTTGTCGACGGTTTCGGTGTAGTGCTTGAGCTTGAGGTCGTCGAGGCGCGCGCCGGTCAGGTTGATCGAGCCCTCGAGGCTCGGCGTGTCGATCTTGACGCGCTTCGATGTGGCAAGCGCCTGGTCGCGGCTGGCCGCGGTGACGGTATCACCGCCGGGCGCGCTGGGAATGGTGCCCGGCGCCGGCGCCGGTGTTGCAGCACCCGGATTGGCCGCTTCGGCCGCCTTCTTCTGCTCCTCCACGCGCTGCTGCTCGATCTTGGCGGCCTCGCGCTGCTGCTCGACGCGCGGGTTCATGTAGAAAACCTGCCACAAAGTCAGGATCAGCACCGACAGCGCGATGGTGATGAAGAAGTTCCGGTTGTTTTCCATCGAGAGCCCTTGGCCTATCGTGTTCCGCGAAGTCGGCGGGAGAGTTCGGCCTTCAACTGGCCGAACGGGGCGCGCAGTGCGTCATCGCGCCCGACGATGACATAATCATTGCCGGGCACCATGTCATCTGCGGCATGGACGCGGACGGCTTCTTCAGCCGCCGCCTGACGCGGTTGCGCACAACAGCGTTGCCGACCTTCTTGGTGACGGTGTAGCCGACGCGCGGCACGCCGCCATCGCCGCGGTCCAGGACCTCGACGAGGAAAAACCGTCCGCGTCGCTTTTCACCACGACGGACGGCCAGGAATTCCGCGCGTTTCAGAAGCCGCTTGGGATTTTGCCCCACTGGCTTGCCGGTTGCGGGCAACGATCTCGTCTCGCTTAGGCGCTGAGCCGCTTGCGGCCGCGGTTGCGGCGAGCTGCGACGACGCCACGACCACCCTTGGTGGCCATGCGGGCACGGAAGCCGTGCCGACGTTTGCGGACGAGTTTGGACGGTTGGTAGGTACGCTTCATTTGTTTTAATACCGCGGAGTTGCGGCCCTTCTTGATTCTGTCACTTTGTAACAGGAGCTTTGCCGGGCCGGCTTTGGCGCGATCGAAACCGCGCCGGGACGAATGGCCCGAGCGTGAGCGGGCTTATAGAAAGAAGGGTTTTGGAAGTCAATCCGGGGTCGTCGCGCCAGGGATGCTGGCTTTATGACGGTAATTTAATGTTCCAGCCAAAGGATGAAATTGGCAAAAATGCCGTAATGACCTAATCTTGGCTGATCAAGTGATTGTGAAGACAGAGTCGCATGAGCGAAATCAGCCAAGCGGGGGAAGGGATCGGCACGGCGCCCGCCGCCGTCCGCAGCGTGCCGCTGTCGCGCGGTCTTTCGACAAAACTGCTGCTCCTGACCATCGTTTTCGTGCTTCTGGCCGAAGTGCTCATCTTCCTGCCCTGGATCGCCAGTTATCGGCTGAGCTGGCTCAAGGAGCGGCTGAGCACGGCCGCCGCCGTGTCGATCGTGCTGGTGCAGGGCGAGTCGACCTCACTGTCGCGCACGGCCCAGAACGACGTGCTGATGGCGATCGGCGCCAAGGCGATCGCGGTGCGCGATGGCGGCGTCTCGCGGCTTCTGGTGGTGGCGGACATGCCGCCGCAGGTCGACGAGCATATCGACCTCGCCAGTGTCGGCATGGTCAAGGGCATGACCGGCGCGCTCGACACGCTGTTCTTCGGCGGCGACCGGATGCTGCGTGTTTTCGGGCCGGTCGGCGACAGCGACAAGGAGTTCGAGCTGATCATGCCGGACTATTCGCTGCGCAAGGCGATGCTCATCTATTCGCGCAACGTCGCCTTCGTCTCGCTGCTGATCTCGCTGTTCACGGCGATGCTGGTCTATGCCGCGATCGACCTGATCATGATCGGGCCGATCCGCACCATGACGCGCTCGATGCTGTCATTCTCCGAAGCCCCTGACGACCCCGGGCGCATCATCCATCCCGCCGCCCGCGCCGACGAGATCGGCGTTGCCGAACGCGAGTTGTCGCAGATGCAGGAACGGCTGCAAAAGATGCTCTCCGAGCAGAAGCACCTTGCCGATCTCGGCCTGGCCGTCTCGAAGATCAACCACGACATGCGCAACATCCTGGCCTCCGCACAGCTGATGTCGGACCGCCTGCGCCAGGTCAGGGATCCGACCGTGCAGGCCTTCGCGCCGAAGCTTTTGCGCGCGCTCGACCGTGCCGTCTCCTATTCGGAAGGCGTGCTTCACTACGGTCGCACGCAGGAGCCGCCGCCTTCGCGCCGCCGGGTGCGGCTGCGCCAGCTGGTCGAGGACGTGCACGGGCTGCTCGACATCGAAGAGGGCATCGAGTTCATCAACGCCGTCGAGGCGGCTTTCGAGGTGGACGCCGATTCCGACCAATTGTTCCGGGTGCTCACCAATCTGTGCCGCAATTCGGTGCAGGCAATGGCGGCCGACACCGAGAGTGCCGTGGTGCGACGGCTCGCCGTATCGGCCGTGCGCCTAGGCAGCGTCAGCCGCATCGCCGTCACCGACACCGGTCCCGGCCTGCCGCCGAAAGCGCGCGAAAACCTGTTCGCTGCCTTCCGCGGCTCGGCACGCAGCGGCGGCACCGGCCTTGGCCTGGCGATCGCGCACGAGCTGATCCGCGCGCATGGCGGCACGGTGGAACTGGTCGAGTCGATTGGCGGGCGCACGACTTTCGCCGTTACCATCCCCGACCAGCCGGTGCGGCTCGACCAGGCCCGCGGCAGCCTGCGCCGCCCGGCGTGACAGCCCCGACGCTGTTTTCCTGAGGGTTCTTGCCGTTCAGAGCTGATGCTTTCCACGACCTTCCCCCTCTCAGCCTGAAATCAGGCCGGCTCCCCGGCAGCTTCAAAGCCTTGGGATCGGGGCCGTTATCACGAGATGACGGACTCGCGACAAAACTTTTGCCGGATCGACTTGCTTTTCCTAAATTCAGTCGCTAGGGAACTGCACACATTCGCGGCCGGTCCTTGGGATCGGATCGCGGGGCCGTTGAAAACATGGCCTGATGCGCGCCCGTAGCTCAGCTGGATAGAGCACCAGACTACGAATCTGGGGGTCAGGAGTTCGAATCTCTTCGGGCGCGCCAAAATTCCATTACGCCCCGGTAGTCACCTAGCCTCTTCGATCGCGAGCGATCAGTTCGTCCACTCTTGACAGGAATAGCTTCAAGGTCGGCGATCCATTCGCTTTGTGATAGCCGACAACCAGATCAATCGTTGGCGCATCGTCCGTCAACGGGCGACTGACCACGGACCGTGGCATGAAGTTCCGAGCGTAGGCCGGCAAGAACGCCACGCCCCGCGTCGAGGCGATCAGGGACATGGCCATTGCGAGATTGTCGACCTCGTGATCCGGCCTGATGTCAAGTTTGGATTGCTCCAGATAGTCGTTGATGACGATCCGCAGTGCCGGCGCCGTATTCGACACGCTGACGAACGTCTCACCGACAATATCGTGCGGGCCGATAGCATCATACGTGGCAAGGCGGTGATCATGCGGCAAGACGGCGATCAACGGCTCCCTTGCGACGAGCCTGTAGATTAGATCCGGTGTTTGCGCCTCTGGCCGCATGAAGGCGACGTCAAGCTTGCCTCGCATAAGCGCGTCAGCGAGTTGCGGCGAATATTGGCTGGAAACGGTGACCTCCATGTTGGGAAGTTCATCATGAAGAATGCGCATGGCTTCGGGCAGCCAGTCCATTTCCTGACCGGTCAGGAAACCAAGGGCAAAGGTTGGCTTGGATGGCTCCGCGGCGCGGCGTGCGGCTTCACGTGCCGCCTCGACCTGGGCTAGCGCCAACCGGGCGTGGTCGAGGAAGACCCGGCCCGCGGCAGTGAGTTCGATGCCTCGTGCCGTGCGGACCATGAGCCGCACGCCGACCTCATACTCCAGATCACTCATCTGACGGCTCAAGGACGGCTGCGCTGTGTGCAGCCGACGCTTTGCCGCGACCGTCAGGCTGCCCTCCTCGGCGACGGCGACGAAATAACGAAGGTGTCTCAACTCCATGACGCGCTCCATGCCTTGGCGGCATGGGTCCCAACCTACAAAGTCTTTTTCCGTGGCGCCAGCAGAGCCCAAATCAAGGCAGAAGAAAACGATCTTCGCCACCCAACCGGGTTTCCGCTTCGCACGGAGGCCATATCTTGAAGGACTGGATAAATGAACAACCCCGTTGTCTTGATCACAGGCGGACTGACAGGTATCGGCCGCGCCGCCGCCATCGCCTTCGCCAAGAATGGCGCAAGGGTGGTCGTTGCCGGCCGGCGTGACGAGGCTGGCAACGCGCTCGCCCAAGAACTGCGTTCTTTCGGTTCGGAAGCCGAGTTCTTCAACGCCGACGTCCGCAAGGAGAATGATGTCCGCGCTTTGGTCGACAAGACCGTCGCGCGGTTTGGCCGTCTCGATGTCGCGGTGAACAATGCAGGCACTGAGGGCCAGGTCGGCCCGATCACCGACCAGACCGCTGAAAGCTATGCCGCGACGTTCGACACCAATGTTCTCGGCGTGCTTCTGAGCATGAAGCACGAGGTGCGCGTCATGCAGAAACAGGGCAGCGGCAGCATCATCAACATCTCTTCGACCTACGGCCACGAGGGTGCGGCAGGCGCCTCTGTGTATGTCGGCAGCAAGCACGCCGTCGAAGGCATCACCAAGTCAGTGGCCCTCGAAATCGCCAAATCGGGGATCCGTGTGAATGCGGTGGCGCCCGGCCCCACGGACACCGGCATGTTGACCCGCTTTACCGGCACACCAGAGAACAAGGCGACCTTGGTGACGACCGTTCCGATGGGTCGTCTCGGCCTCTCCGAGGAGCTTGCCAACGCGATCGTCTTCATCGCGTCGGACGCAGCTTCCTTCATCACCGGCCATGTTCTCAACGTCGACGGCGGCAAGTCCCACTGATCCTTTCCGGGCGCGGAAGTCTGTTCCGCGCCCGGCTAACGACGTCCCGACACCTCAAGAGGCAATCTCAGTGACCCAATACACTCACCAGACGGCGCCGACGCAGTTCGTGGATGCCGGCGGTATCCGCTTCGCCTACCGGCGCTTCGGTAAACCGGGCGGCGTGCCGCTTGTCTTCAACATGCATTTCATGGGCACGATGGACCATTGGGACCCGGCCGTGACCGACGGCTTTGCCAAGGAGCGCGAAGTCATCCTGTTCGACAACGCCGGCGTGTCCGGCAGTTCCGGCGACGTTCCGGGCTCGTTTGCCGGGATGGGTGCCAACGCGATCGCCTTCATCAGAGCGCTCGGGCTTAGGCAGGCTGATGTGCTGGGTTTCTCCATCGGAGGACTGGTCGCGCAGGAAATTGCACTGCAAGCCCCGGATCTCGTTCGCCGACTGGTGCTGGTTGGCACCGGACCACGAAGCGGCGAGAGCATGGACACCGGTACGCCGGAGGGCGCCCAGATCTTTGGTAAAACCTATGAGCATCCGGACGATCTCTGGCTTCGCGTTCACTTCACGCCTTCGCAAGCGAGCCAGGCCGCCGGCCGCCGGTTTCTCAAACGCTCTCAGCTCCGCACCAAGGATCGCGATCCTCAGGTAACCGAGAAGGCTGCATTGGCGCAGCGGACCGCTATAGCCAAATGGGGTGCCAAACGCGAACACGCCTGGGATTATCTGAAGGACATCAAGCAGCCTGCCCTGGTCGTCAACGGCAGCAACGACGTCATCATCTATACGATCAACTCGTACATCCTGCAGCAGAACCTGCCCAACGCCCAGCTGATCATCTATCCCGATTCCGCGCATGGCTCCTTGTTCCAGTATCCGGCGCTGTTTGTCGCCGACGTCACCCGTTTCCTGAGCGCCGAAGTTCCGTTTTCAACCGAAGAGGATAGAAGTCATGACTGACAGGGTGGCGAAGATTTCGGGGCCAGACCACCCCATTTCGATCGAGGCGAACCCGTCCCGCGTCGTGGTCACGGTCGGCGGAAAGATTATCGCCGACACGCGCGCGGCACTGACGCTTCGTGAGATAACATATCCCGCCGTTCAATATATTCCCCGCCGGGATGTCGATATGGCCGCGCTCGTGCGCAGCGAGCACATTACGTTTTGCCCCTACAAGGGTGACGCCGCCTACTACAGCATTCCGGCCGGCGGGGATCGCTCCATCAACGCGGTGTGGACTTATGAGAGCCCGTTCGAGGCGATGGCCCGGATCAAGGACTACATCGCCTTCTACCCGAGCCGGGTCGACGAGATTGGCTAAGTTGGACCAAGCGGACTGTCGGCCGAAGATATAATGCTCCTGCCGAGCCCTACTGTCTGCGGCTGATGGAAACCAACGGAGCCTGATGACCATGACCAGCAGCAGACACGCCTTGGTCACCGGCGCCGGAGCCGCCGACGGCATCGGCTTTGCCATCGCCCGCCAGCTTGGCAGCACTGGCCATGCCGTGTTCCTTACCGGCGCCAGCGCACGCGTGCTCGATCGCGCCGCCGAGCTTCGTGCCGAAGGCATCGATGCCACGGCCGTGGTTGCCGATCTCACCAAGGCCACCGATGTCGCGCGGCTGCGGGCTGAGGTCGGCGCCGTCGACATACTGGTCAACAATGCCGGCATGGGCTCGCTGGCATCACCCTCGGTCGACAAGACTTTTGTCGCGATGACCGAGGCCGACTGGGATCAAGGCATCGAGGTCAGCCTGAAGACGGCGTTTCTGGTCACCCATGCGTTCCTGCCGGGAATGGTCGAAGCGGGCTATGGGCGCATCGTCAATGTGGCGTCGGTCACCGGGCCGCTGGTGTCCTTCGTGGGCACATCAGCCTATTCCGCCGCCAAGGCCGGCATGGTCGGCCTGACGCGCACGCTGGCACTCGAAGTGGCAAGACACGGCGTGACAGTCAATGCCGTCGCCCCGGGTTGGATCGCAACAGGCTCGTCGAGCGAGATGGAGCTGAAAGCGGCCCTGCATACGCCGCCAGCGCGGGCGGGGCGGCCGGATGAAGTTGCTGCGGCAGTCGTGTTCCTGGCCTCGGAAGGCGCCAGCTATGTCAATGGCGCCCTTTTGGTGGTCGACGGCGGCAACAGCCTTCAGGAGCACAAGGGCTGAAGGCTTGAAAGCGCTTCGCCGGAGCGATCGGCTGACCGTGAGGGCAATATTTTCACGACAACCAGGCTTCCGTTGGCAAACCGCGCCAGCCACCGGCCTCGCTCATCGTCTCGCGATCCCGCACATGGGCGCTCGCCAGTATAAGCCGAAGTTGGCAAGGGACGAACCGGCTATTGACTCGATTGGCGGTGTAAGTTGGGGTGCTCATTCCCGACACATCGATCGTTTCACTGTAGCAAGGCGATGATATTTTCGATGAGCCAATCGATCGCGGGATCTGAGATTGAGTATTGTGTTCGAACCCCGTCGATGAAGAAGATATCGGATGCGAAGGGAAACGGCCACGACTGCAGACCAAAGTTTTTGGCGAAGCGTTCGACCAGCCGCCTGGGCGCGGTAACGAGCAGGTCGCTGCTTGCCGCAGCGGCAAAGGCGCTCAGGAACATCGGCGAGCTCGCGACGACGCGGCGGGAAAGGCCATTTCGGGAGAGGTACTCGTCTATAGTGCCGACAAGATCACCGGAGAACGACACGATAAGGTGACCAAGGGAGAGATACGCGGCTAGATTCAGCCCCTGGTGGAGCTGCGGGTGATCGGCGCGGGCGACCACAAGATAGTCTTCTTCAAACAAGCGAATTGCCTTGCAGTCATCCGGCACGTCAGGAAACCGGCCGATTGCAAGGTCGAGATCATTTTCGCGAAGCTTCTTGAAGGCCTGGCTGGGACCGCCTGCAAAACTCACCGCTAGGCGTGCCGACGGTGCGGCGCCAGCGAAGAATGATATCAGAGGCTGCGTCAGCAGGGATCCGACGAAATCATTCGCCGAGACCCGGAAGAGCCGATGACTGGCAATGGGATCGAACTCCGCCGGGCCGCTGAGGACGTCTCCCGCCAAGTTCAGAATCACGTCCACTTTCGGCGCCAACTCGATTGCAAATGGTGTCGGTTGCAACCCGGCGGGCCGGCGGACAAAGAGCGGGTCGTCCAGAATCTGGCGCAACCGGCCAAGCGCGTGACTTATCGCGGGCTGGCTGAGCCCCAAGCGCTGGGCAGCAGCCGTCGAACGGCGGCTGCGGTAAACCTCCTGGAAGATCAGCAACAGCGAAAAATCCAGCTGCCGGAGTTTCGTGTCATTTATATCGGGCATTCAAGTAATTCAATATGCCGAATTTTGCTTACCGTCTAGCATCTCAGCCGTGCGCCCTTCAGGGGCCTGTAATCCAGTATCACGTTCGAGAATTGCTTAGGCATCAAGGGCTCTGGATCAAACGTGGCGAAGATAGAGGGCAGCATGACGTCATGAGCTCCGACACGCCCGACCCTTTTCCCGGTCACGATGCCGGCCCTTGGCGGCCGGTGCCGTCGGAAGTGGTCGCGTCATGGCCGGCGGGCCACTTTGCCGAGAATCTGGCCGTCTCCGAGACTGGACACGTGTTTGTCAGTCTGCATTCTCACCATCGCATCGAGCGTTTCGAGCCGGCGTCGGGCTCCGTCTCGACTTTTGTGCAATTGCCAGCTCCCGTCGCCGGATTGGCCTTCGACCGGTCCGGAACCCTATGGGCCACGGGAGGATCTGTTGGTCAGGCGCCCGGATATGTGTGGCGTATCCAGCCGGATGGAACATCCCATCCTTGGGTGGAGATCGCCGATGCCCTGTTCATGAACGGCTGCATTCTCCACAGCAACGGACGTTCGCTACTGGTCTGTGAGAGCTTGACGGGCAGGATTCTCGAGGTGGATCTGCTGCAACGTACATGGCGTCCGTGGGTGAACGACGACCGCCTGCGCCCAATGAATCCAGGAATGCCTGGCGCCAACGGCATCAAAGTGTCGGGCGATCACGCATACTTCTCTGTCACCGATAGCAATCAGATCTTCCGCGTCGCGATCCGACCCGACGGATCGGCCGGTCCCCTGTCGCCCTACGCGGAGAACTTGCGTGCCGATGACTTTGCGTTTTCGGCGTCCGGGGCGCTGTACATAGCAACCCACCCAGCGCAGACCGTGATGTGTCTCAGACCCGACGGGACACGCGCCACGCTCGCCGGTCCCGACGAGGGAGCTGTCGGCAGCACGGCTTGTGCCTTTGGCCGGAACGAGGAAGACAGGACTGCGCTATACGTCACCACGTGTGGGGGAACCTATGCGCGGTACCGCGGCGTCCTGCAGGACGCCAAGCTGTTGAGACTGGAGATCGGTGAAGTCGGCGCGCCGGTTTTGCCACCGACATGAGCCCGCTGTCGGATGAAAGCGTTGGTGTCGTCCTCTCGTTGGTCGTGCCCGCGAGCAACATGGTGGCCTTCGAAACGGTCCTGCACGAGTTGATCGACGCTGGCCGGAGGAAGGGGCGGGTTTCCGGGGAAGTGTTGCGCGGGCCCGTGGGACCCTCAGGTCGCGCCTATCATGTCATCTATCGTTTTGCCGACAGCGAAAGCCTGCGATCCTGGGAAGTCTCCCCTGAACGGCAGGCCCTTGCGGCGCGGGCAGGAATGCTGGCGAGCAACGCCCGGCGCCGTGAACTGACTGGGTTGGAAGCCTGGTATGACATCCCGACCAATTCAGCGGCTCCGCCCCGTTACCGCATGGCGGCCCTTACATGGATCGGCATTTGGCCACTGGTGAGTGTCGCTCTCTGGCTCATAGCACCTCTCTACGCTGGTTTGCCGTTTCTATTGCGCACAGCGATGACGAGCGCGCTGCTGGTCTTGTCCATGACCTATTTTGTGATGCCCGTTCTCGCCCGAAATGCGCAATGGTGGCTCTACGGCGCGACCAATCGTGAGACGAGCACGAAGGGGTAGAACACTGAACCCGTTGGAGAAGCATGGTGTCCGAAGATTCCCATGAGCCGAGCATTTATGAGCACGCAGGAGGAGAAGCAGGGCTCCGCAAGATCGTCGAGCTTTTCTATCATTCCATCTTCGAGGACCCGGTTCTTCAGCCGGTGTTCAAGCATCCGGTTGCGACCCATGTCGATCACTTGACGGCGTTCTTCTGCGAGGAATTTGGCGGCCCGACGCGATACAGCGACGAACTCGGTGGATTCGACAGGATCGTGGCCATCCATCGGCATCTGCGGATTTCGGGCGAGCAGCGACAGCGCTTCATAGATTTGTTCATGGCCGCCGTCGAAAAGGCGGGTTTCGCCAACGACCATCGGTTCTTGGCGACGCTGCGAAGTGCGGTTGAATTCGGGACCGAAGTGGCGCGCGTCAACTCAAATGCCAAGACCGACGCTGACCTGTTTCCCCTGAAATCCATCCCGCGCTGGCGGTGGGAGAAGGATCAAAAATAGACATGTCCGAGGACGTTACCATCACCTTGATCGGAGGCCCCACTGTGCTGGTGGAAATCGGTGGCTTCCGGTTCTTGACCGATCCTACCTTCGACGATCCCGGCTCGTATCAAGCGCGCGGCGTTACGCTTACCAAGAAGACAAAACCCGCAATGACAACCGCCGCGTTGGGCACCCTGAGCGCGATTCTGTTAAGCCACGACCAGCACTTCGACAATCTCGACCATGCCGGTAGAGCTCTGCTTCCGCACGTCGATCGGGTCCTGACCACTGTTGCCGGCGCCGCGCGTCTCGGTGGCAACGCCGAAGGCCTCGCTCGTTGGGCAAGCGTTACTTTGCCGGCGAAGGACGGTCGTTTGCTGCGCATCACGGCAACTCCCGCCCGGCATGGCCCTGTCGGGATAGAACCTGTCAGCGGCGATGTCATCGGATTTGCGCTGAACATCGATGACGGCGCCGCTATCTACATTTCCGGCGACACGGTTTGGTATCAGGGCGTTGCCGAGGTCGCTCAGCGTTTCAATGTGGCCGCCGCGATCCTGTCCACAGGCTCAGCGCAGCCACGCGGTGCTTTTCATATGACGATGGACAGCAATGATGCCATCGAGGCGGCCCATGCTTTTCACCAGGCTGCTATTTTCGCCGTACACAATGAAGGCTGGGAGCATTTCATTCAAACGCAGAATGATCTGGCCGGAGCTTTTTCGGTAGTTGGACTTGAAGGGCGACTACGATTGCTGGAGAAAGGCGTACCAGTTTCGCTGAAATATTGAATTCGACGTAGACAGGAGGGGCGACGTCGGCAAAACGGCGGTGGTCGCGAGAGCAAGATCTCTGGGCAACCAGACTTCCGTTGGCAAGCATGCGCCAGTCACCGGCCCGGTCAGGACGCCTTGGCGAGAAAGCTCTGATAATCCGACTTCGCCTGCAGCAGGCGCAGCACATTGTCGCGCGAGCCACGCACATGGGCGCGGGCCAGCGTGCCAGCGCGGGTAGCATCGCCGGCGCATATCGCTTCGACGATCTCGGCATGCTCGTCGCGGGCGATCTTCCATTCGTCGAGCCACAACAGTTCGGTCCAGACATAGTGCTGGCACTTGTCGAGGATGCCGCACAGCATGCCGTGCAGCATCACATTGCCGCTGATCTCGGCAATGACGCGGTGGAGGTCGATGCCGACTTCCAGCTCCTGGAATTTTTCCCTGGTGGTGCGGTCCGGAATGGCGGCCAGCCGCTCGCATTCCGCCAGCATGGCGCGTAGCCGTGCTTTGTCCTTCTCGGTCGCGGCGGCCGCCGCCAGTTCGGTCGCATGGCCGTCGAGCAGTTCGCGGATGTCGAAGGCTTCGCGGAACATGTTGATGTCGAATTCGGTGACGACATAGCCCTGGCGCGGCCGGCCGGTGACCAGGCCGTCGCGCTCGAGGCGGTTGAAGGCCTCGCGCACCGGCGTGCGGCTGACATTCAGCCTGACGGCAATGTCGTTCTCGGTGACGCGCGAGCCCGGCGGAATCTGGCCGGTCACGATCATCGCCTTGAGCGCGGAATAGACCGAGTCGCGCAGTGTATTTTTGGTTTCCCTGGCCAAGTTCCGTTTCCAGTTCTCCGGTCTGTCCGCCGGAAGTCGATGTGTTCTCACGCATAGCTGTATTCAAAGTCGGCGGGATTTGCCACGCCCCGGCGTTGCGTCCTCCCAGCCCATCATCGATGCCTTCAGGCGACTCCGAGCGGTGTTGACATCGCCGATCCCGAAGCTACACTCAAAATTGTATACAAAATAGCATGCGAAATCAAAAACAATGGGAACACCGGTTGGAGAGCCGAAAATGAACAGGACCAGAAGCGTTAGCGTTGTCGCGGTTGCCGCCCTCATGGCAGCGGTCGCGGCCCCCGCCATGGCGGGCGATACCATCACCGTCGCCTCATGGGGCGGCACCTATCAGGAGGCGCAGACCAAGGCCTTCTTCAAGCCGACCGCCGACGCGCTCGGCATCACCATCAAGCAGGACACCACCAACGGCCTCGACGACGTGCGCCTGCAGGTGACCGGCAATGCGGTGAAATGGGACATCACCGAGCTTGGCGCCGACGAATGCGCGCGGGGCTCCAAGGAAGGGCTGTTCGAGAAGCTCGACTACAACATCATCGACAAGAGCGGCATCAACCCGAAGCTGGTCCATGACGACTGGGTCGGCATTTCCTACACCTCCGTCGTGCTCATCTACCGGACCGATGTTTTCGGCGACAAAGGCCCGAAGACATGGGCCGACTTCTGGAACGTGGAAAAGTTTCCGGGACGGCGCGCTCTCTCCGGCAGCCAGGCGACCGAGACGCTCAGCGTCGCCGCTCTCGCCTCGGGCCTGCCGATCGACAAAGTCTATCCGGTCGACATCGACGGCGCGCTGAAATCCGTCGACAAGATCCGTGGTCATGTCGATGCCTGGTGGACCTCCGGCGCCCAGGCCATGCAGCTGGTCAAGGATGGCGAAGTCGACATGGCGAGCATCTGGAACGGCCGCGCTGGCACCTTGAAGAAGGAAGGCGCGCCGGTCAGCTTCTCCTTCGATCAGGGTGTTCTCACCGCCGACTGCATGGTCATCCCCAAGGGTGCCAAGAACAAGGAGGCGGCGATGAAGGCGCTGGCAATGTTCGTCAGCCCGCAATTGCAGGCCAATTTGCCGCTTTATGTCGACAACGGCCCGGTCAACGAGAAGGCCTTCGAGACCGGCAAGATCCCGCCGGAGCGGATCAAGGGCATCAATTCGGCGCCCGAAAACGTCAAGAAGCAGGTGCTGCAGGACGCCGAGTTCTGGCGCGACAATCTGGTCGAGGCGACGGAGAAGTTCAACAATCTGATCCAGCAATAGACCTCAGCCGTAAACTCACGGCGACGCGGCGCGACCAGCACCCGCGTCGCCACCTCTTGTTTGCCGCCTAAGGAGAAAAGAATCTTGTCCATTGCGCCATCCGCGCTGCCGATCAGCATGCGCCGGATCGAAAAGAGATTTGGCAGCGTGCCGGTGCTGCGCGACCTGAACCTCGATGTCGAGGCCGGCGAATTCCTGACGCTGCTTGGGCCTTCCGGCTCGGGAAAGACGACGCTGCTGATGATCCTGGCCGGTTTCGTCAGAGCCAATGGCGGCTCGATCCGGGTCGGCGGCGACGAGATCATCACCACGCCGCCGCACAGGCGCAACATCGGCATGGTGTTCCAGAACTACGCGCTGTTTCCGCATATGAACGTCTTTCACAACATCGCCTTTCCGCTGAAGCAGCGCGGTGTCGCGGCGGCCGAGACAGCTGAACGTGTCGAAAAGGCGCTGGAACTGGTGAAGCTCAAGGGCCTCGGCGAGCGGCGTGTCGACCAGCTCTCCGGCGGCCAGCGGCAGCGCGTGGCGCTGGCGCGCGCCATCGTCTTCGAGCCGCGCATCGTGCTGATGGACGAGCCCCTTTCGGCACTCGACAAGGGCCTGCGCGAGCATATGCAGATCGAGCTGCGCGCCTTGCACCGGCGGCTTGGCATGACCACTGTCTATGTCACGCACGACCAGCGCGAAGCCATCACCATGTCGGACCGCATCGCTGTCATGAACGCCGGACGTATCGAACAGCTCGACAAGCCGGAAACACTCTACGCCGCGCCGAAGACGCAATTTGTAGCCGGCTTCATCGGCGAGTCGAATTTTGTCCCTGTCGAATGCCGCAACGGGTCGGTCTGGTACGAGGACAGGCGGATCCACACCGCCGGGGCCGCGCCAATGCCGGGTCAGCATTTGATGGTGGTGCGGCCGGAAAAGCTGCGGCTGGTCACGGCGGGCGAGCCGTCGAACGGCGTCAATGTGCTCGAGGCGATGGTCGTCGACATCATCTATCAGGGCGACAGCTTCGTCTGCTACGCGGTGCTGCGCGATGGCCGCCAACTGACGCTACGCGACTATTGCCGCAGCGATGTGCTGGCGCGGCTGCCGGCGCCCGGCCAGCCGATCAGCCTCGGTCTCGATGCGCAGGACACGATCCTGGTGGCGGCCGAGGGATGAGCGCGCAATCCGCCCTTCTGAACGAAACGGCCGGCGACGCGGGCCGTGACCTCAACGCGCGGATGCTGCGCGCCGATGCGCGGCGCGAATCGCTGCGGCTGCTGGCGCTTTTGTCGCCCAGCCTGTTCCTCGTCTTTGCCATCATCATCGTGCCGATCGGCTGGCTGTTCTGGCTGTCGCTGTTCGACGAGGCCGGCGCCTTGAGCGCGTCCAACTATGCGCGCTTCTTCGAGCAGGCCTCCTACATCAAGACCTTCGTCACCACCTTCAAGGTCGCCTTCATTGTCACCGGCGCCTGCGTTCTGCTCGGCTATCCCCTGGCCTACATGCTGTCGCAACTGCCGCGTCGGGCGGCCTCGATCTGCCTGATCTTCGTCATCCTGCCGTTCTGGACGTCGGTGCTGGTGCGCACCTATGCCTGGCTGGTGATCCTGCAGCGCAAAGGCCTGATCAACAACTGGCTGATCGACCTCGGCGTGATCAGCCAGCCACTGTCGCTCGCCAATAATTTTTCCGGCGTCGTCATCGGCATGACGCACATATTGCTGCCGTTCCTGGTGCTGCCGCTCTATGCCTCGATGAAGACCATCGATACCGACTGCCTGCGTGCCAGCATGAACCTTGGCGCCGGCCCGGTCGCCACCTTCCGGCAGATCTTCTTTCCGCTGTCGCTGCCCGGCCTCGCCTCGGGCGTGGTCATCGTCTTCGTGCTCTGCCTCGGCTTCTTCGTCACCCCTGCACTGATGGGCGGCGGCAAGGTGATCATGTGGGCGATGCGCATGGAACAGACCACCAGCCTCTATTCCAACTGGGGCGCCGGCGCCGCGCTCGGCGTGGTGCTACTGGTGGTCACGCTGGCACTTCTTGGTCTCTTCCAGTGGCTGCTCGGCGCGCGCGCCACCGGTGTGTGGAGTTCGCGATGAGCGGAGATATCGGCCTGCCGATCTCGCACCGGCAACGTCTGTGGCTTTACGCGCTCGGCGGCCTGGTGCTGTTGTTCCTGATCGCGCCGTCGATCATCATCGTCATCATGTCGTTTTCGGATTCGACGCTGCTGCAGTTTCCACCACAGCAATGGTCGCTGCGCTGGTACCAGAGCTACTTCCAGTCGCCGGAATGGCGCGACGCAACCATCGTCTCGGTCAAGGTGGCTGTTATGACCGTGCTGGTGGCGACGCCGCTCGGCACCGCCGCCGCCTATGCCATCAACCGGGGCACGCTACGCCTCAACGGCACCATCAACGCGCTGCTGACGGCGTCGCTGATCATCCCGGTGATCCTGATCGGCATCGGCACCTTCTTCCTCTACGCCCGCATCGGCCTCAACAACACGCTGACCGGCCTGGTCATCGCGCATACGGTGCAGGCCTTGCCGCTGGTGGTGCTCACCGTGCTGTCCGGCTTGCGCTCCTATGACATGAACCAGGAGCGCGTAGCGCGCAGCTTAGGGGCCGGGCGCGTTGCCGCCTTCTGGCAGGTGACCATGCCGCAGATCCGCTTCTCGATCGTTTCGGGCGGGTTGTTCGCCTTCATCACCTCCTTCGACGAGGTGGTGGTTTCGCTGTTCATATCGGGTGGCGAGACGACCACCTTGACGCGTCGCATGTTCAACGCGCTGCGCGACCAGATCGACCCAACCATCGCCGCCATCTCGACCTGCCTGATCGTGCTATCGGTCCTGCTGCTATCGGTTGCGCAGATCTTCGGCCGGCGGCATTGATTTCACCAGACCAATTCGCTGACGTGACCAAGGGATATCCAGACAGAATGCGTGATTTCCAGTTTCCCGGCCGCTCGCCGGTTCGTGCCACGCAAGCGGTTGCCGCGACTTCGCATCCGCTTGCGACGCTTGCCGCCGTCGACATGCTGCGCGCCGGCGGCAATGCCATGGACGCCGCCGTCTGCGCCGCCGCCGTGCAAGGCGTGGTCGAGCCGCAATCGACCGGCATCGGCGGCGATTGTTTTGTCCTCTACTGCCCGAAGGGACAGGGCGACGTCCTGGCCTTCAACGGCTCGGGCCGGGCGCCGGCCAAAGCGACGGTCGACTGGTATTTGGACAAGGGCTTTGGCGAGCTTCCGAAACAGGGACCGCATGCAGTGACGGTGCCTGGCGCCGTCGACGCCTGGAGCCGGCTCTTGGAGGACCATGGCCGCAAGAGCCTGGCCGAGGTGCTGGCATCAGCCATCCACTATGCCGAGAACGGCTACGTCGTGCATGACCGTGTTGCCTTCGACTGGGCCGAACCGGAAACCGACCTGTCGGCCGACGAACATGCATCGCGCATTTTCCTGCCGGGCGGCCAGGCGCCGAAGGCTGGCGACGTCCACCGGCAACCGGAACTCGCCACCACTTTGCGGGTGATCGCCAAGCAGGGTCGCGCCGGCTTCTATGAGGGCGCTGTCGCCGACGACATGGTGCGCCGGCTCAGAGAATTGGGTGGGCTGCATTCGCATGAGGATTTCGCCGCGACCAAGGGCGACTATGTGGCGCCGGTCAGCACCGCCTATGGCGGCTACGACATCCACCAGATGCCGCCGAACAACCAGGGGCTGACGGCGCTGCTTATGCTGAACGTGCTGTCAGGCTTCAAGCTGGGCGGGCTCGACCCCAATGGCGCCGAGCGCCTGCATCTGGAAATCGAGGCCGGACGCCTGGCTTATCAGGACCGCGACCGCTATGTCGGCGACCAGGACCATGCCCCGGTGCCGGTAAAACAGCTCCTATCCGGCGCTTATGCCGACCGGCTGCGCGCCGAGATCCATCGCGACAGCGCCATGACGCACCTGCCGCGCCTGGAGCTGCCCGGCAGCGACACGGTCTACATCTCGATCGTCGACCGCGACCGCAACGCTGTCTCCTTCATCAACTCGACCTATTACTCCTTCGGCAGCGGCGTCGTCGGCCCGAAGACCGGCGTGGTGCTGCAGAACCGTGGCTCGAGCTTCCGCCTCGACCCGGCGCACCCGAACGCCATCGCGCCCGGCAAGCGGCCGATGCACACGATCATGCCCGGCATGGCGACGAAGGACGGCCGCGTGGTGATGCCGTTCGGCGTCATGGGTGGCGGCTACCAGCCGTTCGGGCATGTCCATCTCCTGACCAACATGATCGATTTCGGCATGGACCCGCAGCAGGCGCTGGATGCGCCACGGGTGTTTTACAATGATGATACGGTTGAAGCCGAGCGCGGCGTTCCCGCCGCAGCGCTCGAAGGCTTGCGCAAGCGCGGCCATCGCATCGCCGAACCGCATCACCCGCTCGGCGGCGGTCAAGTGGTGCTGATCGACTGGGAGAAGGGAACGCTGACCGGCGCCTCCGATCCGCGCAAGGATGGCATGGCTCTGGGGTATTGATGGGATCGGAGACCGGTTTCCGGAAGTCGGCGCTGCCCCTCATCCGCCCTTCGGGCACCTTCTCCCCGTGAGCGGGGAGAAGGGAGATGGACGTACCGCTGGCGCCTCTTTTGCGACGCTGGTGGTTGGCGAAACCATCGGTGGCAGCGTCTTTCGCCCCGTTTACGGGGAGAAATGCCCGGCAGGGCAATGAGGGGCGGCGCCGACGTCGACAATTGTCCGGGTCCGAATCGTCCCCAGGGCTTTCTAGAAGCAGTCGTTTGAAACATAGTCGGTGACCATGAGCACGAATTCAAAAGACCTCTCCCATCGTCTCGTCGCCGGCGCCGATGACGCACCGGCGATCCTGGGGCTCGACAGAGCCCCCCTCACCCATGGCGGACTGCGCAGCCTGATCGCGGCCACCGCTGAGCGGCTGCACGCGCTCGGCATCGGCCGGGGCGACAGGGTGGCGATCGTGCTGCCGAACGGGCCGGAGATGGCCACCGCCTTTTTTGCCGTGGCGGCCGCTGCCTCGACGGCACCGCTCAACCCCGCCTACCGCGCCGATGAACTCGATTTCTACCTCACCGACATCGGCGCCAAGGCGATCCTTGTCGCGGAGAATGAGACCGGTCCTGCGGTGGCGGTGGCCGAACGGCTCGGCATTGGCGTGCTCCGGCTCGTTGTTTCGCCCGATACCCCTGCCGGCAGTTTCACCATCGAGGGCGCGGCGATCGGCCCGCAAGCGGCGCCCGACATGGCGGGGGATAGCGACATCGCGCTTCTGCTGCACACGTCGGGCACGACATCGCGCCCGAAACTGGTGCCGCTCAGCCATGCCAACATCGCGGCCTCATCAGCCCATATTGGCGCAACCCTCGGCCTGACCGCCGATGACCGCTGCCTCAACATCATGCCGCTGTTCCACATACACGGCCTGATCGCGGCGGTGCTGTCGTCGCTGGCAGCGGGCGGCAGCATCTACTGCACGCCGGGCTTCAACGCGCTGCGCTTCTTCCAGTGGCTGGGTGAGGCGAAGCCAAGCTGGTACACGGCGGTGCCGACCATGCACCAGGCGATCCTGCCGCGCGCGGCGCGCAATGAAGAGGTGCTGGCGGCGGCGCGCCTGCGCTTCATCCGCTCATCCTCGGCGTCGCTGCCGGCGCAAGTGATGGGCGAACTGGAGAAAACCTTCGGCTGCCCGGTGATCGAATCCTACGGGATGACCGAGGCCGCCCACCAGATGGCGTCGAACCGGCTGCCGCCGGGCCTGCGCAAGCCGGGCAGCGTCGGGGCCGGCGCCGGTCCCGACGTGGCGGTGATGGCACCCGACGGACGGCTGCTGACAGCCGGCGAGACCGGCGAGATCGTCATTCGCGGACCCAATGTCACGGCAGGCTACGAGAAAAACCCGGACGCCAACGCCACGGCCTTCGCGCATGGCTGGTTCCACACCGGCGACCAGGGCGTGCTCGACGAGGACGGCTACCTCAGGGTGACCGGCCGGCTGAAGGAGATCATCAACCGCGGCGGCGAAAAGATCTCGCCGCTCGAGGTCGACGATGTGCTGATGGACCATCCGGCGGTGACGCAGGTCGTCACCTTCGCCATGCCGCATGACAAGCTCGGCGAAGAGGTGGCGGCCGCCGTGGTGTTGCGCGAAGGCATGAGCGCCACCGAAAGCGACATCCGCGCCTATGCCGCGACGCGGCTTGCCGACTTCAAGGTGCCGCGCAAAGTGCTGATCCTGGACGAGATCCCCAAGGGCGCGACGGGCAAGTTGCAGCGCATCGGCCTTGCCGCCAAACTCGGGCTTTGACGATGAAGATCACCATTTTCGGCGCCGGCGCGATCGGCGGTTATCTCGCCGCCAAGCTGGCGATCGCCGGCCGCACCGATCTGTCGATCGTCGCGCGCGGCGCTCATCTCGAAGCGATCCAGGCAAACGGCCTGCGCCTGATCGAGGATGGCCAGGAAACGGTCGCGCCCGTCCGGGCCGCCGCGAAGGCCGAGGAGCTCGGCGTGCAGGATTGCGTAGTTCTGGCGCTGAAAGCCCATTCGCTGACCCCGGCGCTGGACCAGATCGCGCCGATGCTGGGACAAGACACCGCCGTCGTCACCATGCAGAACGGCGTGCCGTGGTGGTATTTCCACGGTGTTGGCGGGCCGCTCGAAGGCACCAGGCTGAACGCGGTCGATCCGGGCGGCGCGATCTGGCAGCGGATCGGGCCACGGCGCGTCATCGGCTCGGTCGTCTACCCCGCCGTCGAGGTCGACGCGCCCGGCCTCATCCGCCATGTCGAGGGCAAGCGCTTCTCGCTCGGCGAACCCTCGGGCGAGCGCAGCGAACGGGTCACGCGCCTGGCCGAGGAGATGGTCAAGGCCGGCCTGCAGGCGCCGGTGCGCGACGATATCCGCAGCGAGATCTGGGTAAAACTGTGGGGCAACCTCTCCTTCAACCCGATCTCGGCGCTGACCGGCTCCACGCTGGCCGCGATCGTCGCCGACGAAGGCACCCGCCAGCTTGCCCGCAGCATGATGCTGGAAGCGCAAGCGATCGGCGAAAGCCTCGGCGTGCGCTTTCCCATTGAGGTCGACCGCCGCATCAAGGGCGCCGGCGATGTCGGCGAACACAAGACCTCGATGCTGCAGGACCTGGAGCGCGGGCGGCCGATGGAGATCGACGCGCTGGTGAGCGCGGTGCAGGAACTTGGCCGGCTAACGGACAAGCCGACACCGACCATCGACGCCGTGCTGGCGCTGGTGCGGCGGCTGGCGGTGGAGCGCGGGTGTTATGGGTGAGGCGTGGCGGGCTGAGCCTTGAGACGCCGGCAATGCGTCCGCCACTACGGCATCTTACGAATATGTATTCCAGCGGAAATGCGCGGGAAAGATAAATGGCTCATTGCTTCAGGGAAAATGGAGGCATCTCATGAACAGGATCGCTGAAAACTTCTGGATTGCGTCCGCGCTGGTTCTAGGCGTGGCCCTTGCAGTCGTCGCGGTACCGATCGTTGCCATCGTTTGCTTTTTGGCGCTGGCGCTTCCTGTGGCGATGCGGAGGGTTCATCGGCACCGCTATTGCGGCGATGTCGTTTCTCCCTCCACTCGAAAAGGCCCGGCTGATCGGTCCCATGTTCCTCAAACCATAGAGACGACCTACACCGTCGTTGGGCGATCGTAGCCCTGTGAGTGTGTCTGCGGTTGCAACGATGGCCGCTGCCGCCATGGCGCCGGATACGTTTCGGACGCTGCGGCATCGAACTGGCATCCTGGGTATCGCCCGCAATAAAGAGCACAATGAATGTTGGATGAAAAAGCCCAGGAGCCGCTTGCAATACCATTGGTTCCACAGGTTGACAGATGCGGCGGAAACGACGGCCTTGCGTTCCAAGGCGCGCCTGGCTGGCATCTGGCACCACCACGTGCATCCGTCGTCGAGACACTCGATGGCATAGGCACCATTGGCCTGCACAATTTTATTGCGCAACAGTTTTCCATGCCGGAGGGCATGTGCGGGCGTGCGGCCGGAGCAGTCATGGGCCTGATAAATCACCTGCCCAACAGGCGGGCCATCGAACGATTGGACATCGGCGAGCAGGATGACGTGCTTGAAATAGGGTTTGGGCCGGGTTGGGCGCTCAAGAAAATGGCCAGACTAGCGCACAGCGGTACGATTACAGGGGTGGATCGGTCGCCGACGATGTTTCGTCAGGCCCAAATTCGAAATCGAGCCGCAATTCAAGACGGAAAGCTGAAACTGATCCAGGGCACCTTCGAGCGGCTGCCAATGGAAAGCGCCTCAGTGGACAAGGTTCTGGCCGTCAACGTGATTTACTTCTGCTCGCCGACCGGAACCGCCCTGGCGGAAGCCCACAGGGTTCTGCGTCCAGGCGGAACAATGTCGATCTATGCGACAGATTGCTCTTCAATGAAGCGGTTGCAATTCGTTGGCCCCGAAACCCGACAAACATTTGATCTAAAAGGACTTGCGGATTTCCTCGGCAAGAGCGCATTTGCGTCGGATCAAATCGATATTCAAATGATTTGGTTGCCATTCGGCTTTCGCGGCCTGGTGGCGCGACTGTGCAAGCGGTGACGTGGTGTACAGGGTCTACCGCGCGCCAACTGACCATCTTCGAAGCACCTGCGTGACCAGTGCCAACCACAACGACGGCACCGATTGCCACCACGACTGGGCCCAAGAACGCGCGGACCCCATCTGCAACACCGATCGGTGCCAACCAGTCCTCGACCGAGGGTCAATCGCCAGCCGGAGGATTGATCAGCAGGGATTCACCCTGACCAAGCCCTTTAGCCTGAGAGGCTGCGCTGTTCTGCGGAGGGCAAATGCCCAATAACGCGCGATTGCGACTGCTGGTAGCCGGCGCTTTCGCAGCCATTGTCGTCGGGGTTTATGTCCTCGGCCAACATCGATCACACCAGCAAGGTAAAGAAGCGACGTTGCAGCAACTGGTGGATAAGGCGCTGCGGCAGGGGTGCCTCGATGACTTGAACGCCACGTTTTCCATCCCGCAGAACCACCCATATGAAGTCGCGAACTGCCTCCGAATGGGGTATTTAAGCGAAGCCGAGGTGAAAAGTCGGGAGGATTACCTTGGCATCCCGCTGCGCTAGATGAAGGAAATTTTTTGGTCCGGCAGTCCGATGCCGCCATGTCGGGTTTATAACAGGTGGAAACGAGCTTGCATCGAGAGCGACCCTGGCGACACCAGTCGACTTGATCCAATGCTAAGGTGAGAGGCAGGCGAAACGATGCCAAACAAGCTTGTAATGATCATTCGTCATGCCGAAAAGCCGATCCCAGGCGGTCCAGACCTCGGGGTCACCGAACAGGGCGAAAGTGATCCCGCATCACTGACGGTGCGCGGCTGGCAACGCGCGGGAGGCCTTTGCCGATTTTTTTACGAGCCGCCTCTACCTCTGGGCAGACCTGCATCAATTGTTGCGTCGGGCGTGATCAAAGAGACGATTCCGGCACTCGGAGCAAGCGGCCTAGCCAGACAATCACTCCACTGGCAAGGCGCCTTGGCCTTGAACCGGATGTCACTCATTCAAAGGGCCAAGAGCAGTTAGCGGCGGATGCCATCCGCACAGCCCAATCACCGGTGTTGGTTAGCTGGCAACACGAGTCTATTCCTGCTCTGACAGCTGCGCTTGTCGGTGGCACAGGGATCGCTCCGCAATCATGGCCCGATGACGATTTCGACAGCATCTGGGTCCTGGAAGCAGACGAGGCTAATGTCTGGTCTTTCTCGCGGGAACGCCAAGCGCTCCTGGTTGGTGATGACACCGGTCAATTGAGTTGAGTGCCTGCCTTGGGTCAACAGCGGAACGGCAGCTTCTAAACACGTCAACCTGCAAGCTGACGGACCGCCTTCGTGAAGAGTTTCGGGCGCCGGCAGGCGTACGAAAGTCCCCGAGGAAGGAACCCGCGGGCCACAGGCGATGGTTATGGGGATTTCGATTTTCGGCTGGTGTCGGCGATGGCGCGACCGCCGCTGGGAAGTGGCGGGTTTGATGCGGACGGACCGTTTCGCCTTTCAGTCACGCGGTATTGTCGGCTCGTCGCGCGGCCGGACGCGACCCGTTCGGCGTCGATAATGACCATGGACACGCGTGGGTCCGTTGCCGGAGGCTGAGTGCCTGCGGCTGAAGGCTGGAGCATGCCATGCCGGGTCATGGAGAGTTCTCCCGGTTCGTCGCCGTGGTGTCCGGCGGTCCGCGCGGCTGTCGCCACCGTTCGAACGTCTCGATGATGATCATGCTTCCGCCGCAGCACCGGCATGGCGGACGGAAATCAGTCGGTTCTACCGAGTTGTCGTCCTCCGACGGCGCAACGACGTTCAGCAGTTCGCGGGCGCGTGCGAGGCTGGTCTTGCGAGCGGAGCCGGCGAGCAGGCCGTAGTGCCGGATGCGGTGGAAGCCACGTGGCAGGATGTGGAGCAGGAATCGGCGGATGAACTCGTCGGTGGCGAGCGTCATGACCTGCTGCCGATCGGTGCCGTCACGACGATAGTCCTTGTAGCGGAACGTGACCCCTGCCTCATCGAACCGGATGAGGCGGCGGTTCGAGATCGCAACCCGGTGGGTATAGCGGGACAGATAGGCGAGCACCGCCTCCGGCCCGGCGAACGGCGCCTTGGCGTACACCACCCAGCGCTTCTTGCGGACCGGCGACAGGTGCCGCACGAATGCCTGCCGCGCGGACAGGTGCGCCATCGATCCGAAGAAGGCGAGCCGTCCTGCGTCGTGTAGCGCGACCAGCCGGGTGAGGAAGAGCCGTCGGAACAGCTTGCCGAGTACGCGCACCGGAAGCAGGAAGGCCGACCGAGAAGATATCCAGCGGCTTCCGTCCGGCGCGATGCCGCCGCCCGGCACGATCATGTGCAGGTGCGGATGGTGCGTCATCGCCGATCCCCAGGTGTGGAGCACCGCGGTGATACCGATGCGCCCGCCGAGGTGTCTTGGGTCGGCGGCGATAGTCAGCATCGTCTCCGCTGCCGCCTTGAACAGCAGGTCGTAGACGAGCGCCTTGTTCTGGTACGCGATGTCGGCGACCTCGGCGGGCAGCGTGAACACGACATGGAAGTAGCCGACCGGCAGCAGGTCGGCCTCGCGCTCGGCCAACCATGTCCGTGCCATCGCGCCCTGGCACTTCGGGCAGTGCCGGTTGCGGCAGGAGTTGTAGGCGATCCGCCATTGGCCGCAGTCCTCGCAAGCCTCGACGTGACCGCCAAGGGCTGCGGTGCGGCAATACTCGATCGCCGACATGACCTTGAGCTGGGCGAGGCTCAGGTGACCTGCATGGGCGGCCCGGTAAGCGGGTCCGGCAGCACGGAAGATGTCCGCGACCTCGATCGAGGCGCGCACGGCTCAGATGTCGGGCGAGACCTCTCCCGGCTTGAACAGCCCCAGTTTGTCGAGCGGGCTCGTCACGGCACGCACCGTCCGGGTCGCCACCTTCGCGTAAAGGGCGGTGTTGTTGAGCTTGGCATGCCCGAGCAGGACCTGGATGATCCGGATGTCGGTGCCGTCCTCCAGCAGGTGGGTGGCGAAGCTGTGGCGCAGCGTGTGCGGCCCGACCCGCTTGGCGATGTCGGCGGCCTGGGCCGCCTCGACGACTATGCGATAGAGCTGCCGCGTGCTGATCGGCTTCATCGCATGCTGTCCGGGGAACAGCCAGCCGTCGCGGTGCATCACGCCCTGCTGACGTCCGACCTTCCACCACTCCCGCAGAAGCGTGAGCAGGTCCTCCGAGAGCATGGCGTTGCGATAGCGCCCGCCCTTGCCACGCTCGACGCGCAGCAGCATGCGCTCGCTGTCGACGTCGGCAACCTTCAGCATCGACACCTCGGCGACCCGCAGGCCCGCGCCATAGGCGACTGACAATGCGGCCTGGTGCTTGAGACACGTGGTGGCGTTGAGCAGCCGGGCCACCTCGTCGCGGCTGAGCACCACGGGCAGGTTGCGCGGATGCGCCAGCCGGACAAGCCTGCGCGCCAGGTCCGGGCGGTCGAGCGTGTGGGTGAAGAAGAAGCGCAGCGCCGACACGATGCTGTTCATCGTTGGCACGGGAACGCCGTCCTCCTGCTGCTCGATCTGGAACCGGCGCAGGTCGTCGGCGGTAGCGGTGTCTGGTGAGCGCCCGAGGAATGTCGCCAGGCGTCCGATGTCGCGGAGATAGTTGCGCTGCGTCTCGCGTGAGAAGCGCCGCATGTTCATGTCGTCGATCAGCCGCCGGCGCAGCAGGCTGACGGGTCCATCGAGAACGGGGTGCTGCATGGTCAGGCTCCTTGTTGAAGAAGCCCGTCATGCTCTGCCCCCGCCGGACGACGCTCAATGCAGGCGCGACGCCCGGCCTGTGCCCTCTACCTCAATCGCAGGCGCCCTCCCGCGCAGCGGGTTCGTTCACCGGCCCATCTCAAGACCCCTGCACATCGGCGCCTGGCGTCCTTCATGCGAGGCGATCGCTGCGGAATGCCTCAACGTCGTTGCACATAGCGCCCCGACCACTTTCGCCAGCACTCACCCACCCCACTCAAAGCCTCGGCATCAGCCTCAGCAATTCACGCGTATAAGCGTGGCTCGGCCGCTCGAAGAGCTCGTCGGTTGGCGCCAGTTCGCAAATTTCGCCTGCCTCATCACGGCGATGCGGTCGCGGCGCGGCAGGTCGTGGTTGATGAACAGCATGGTCAGGCGCAATGCTTCCTGCAGGTTCTTCAACAGGTTGAGGATCTGCGCCTGGATGGAGACGTCGAGCACCGATGTCGGCTCGTCGCCGCCGGTCGGCGTGCGGCCGTTGCTTAAGCGGCGTTGCCGGTTTGCGATTTGCGCAGCAGGCCCGCTGCGGGATCAAAAAGGGCTTTGGCGGCGGCAGAGGTGTCGAAGCGGCCTGGCTCGAAGGCCAGCGCATCATGCATGGGAAGTGCTGCCGAGAACAGAAAACCCTGCGCGATCATGCAATCGAGCGACCGCAGGATCATACGGTCCGCGTCCGTTTCGACCCCCTCGGCGACCACCTCCATTCCCAGCGTTCGCCCGAGATCGATGACCGCCTTGACCAGGGCCTGATCTTCCACGGACTTGGCGAGATCGCGAACGAAGTCCTTGTCGATCTTGATCTTGCGGATTCGGCTGTCCTTCAGCGAAACCAGCGTCGAAAAACCGGTGCCGAAATCATCCAGCACAATCGATAGGCCCGCATCCGCCAGGCGTTCCAGCTTTTCGTCAACTCTGTCGCGATCCACGGGCGCTTCTTCCGTGATCTCTATCTCGAGCATCGCCACAGGGACATTCTTCGTCCTGAGGCTGTCGAGGATCATTTCATCGACATTGCCTGCCTCGAGCTCGCGCGGCGAGAGATTCATCGCGACCCGAACATGCTGACGCCCGCTTCTCACCAGCTCTTCGATCATGGCGCAGCAGTTGAGAAACACGGTTTCCGTCAACAGGGAAAGCAGCCCGGTTTCACGCGCCGCGGTGACGATCTCAGGCGGGGAAATGGGCCCGTGAACCGGGTGTCGCCAGCGCAGCAGCGCCTCGAAGCCGACGACGGCATTCGTGTCCAGTCGCACCATGGGCTGGAACCATGAGCAAAGCGTGCCTGTTTCGATGGCCCCGCGCAGATCGCGCTCGATGCAATGCTTGCGCTCGAGCCCGCGATCGAGCCCGGCATCGAAGAGACGGTATTCATTCCTGCCACTGCGCTTGGCCGCATAAAGCGCGAAGTCCGCCCGCAGCAGCATCTCCGTCAATTGCGGTCTCTCCGACACATAGATGCCGATCGAAGCGCCGACGCGCACCGAATTCAACACCGGATCCGGATTTGCGATTGCCGCGATGATCGAGGATGCCAGTTCGTCGGTCGAAAGCGCGGATTTCCCGGCAGGAAAGAGCAGCACGAACTCGTCTCCGCCGATGCGCGAAATGGTTGCGCCTGGTGGCGCATGGTTCTCTATTCTGCGCGCAACCCTGACCAGCAGGCCGTCACCGATATTGTGGCCATAGGTGTCGTTGACGGATTTGAAGCCGTCCAGGTCGATCAGCATGGCCACGAACGGACCGTCGGCAAGTCCGAGTTGGCGGATGGCCTGCTCAAGCCCGTACCGGTTGAGCAAATTCGTCAGCGGATCCCGCCTGGAGTTTCGCTCCATCTCGGTGGCGAACGCCTTCGCCTCGTATTTGAGGCGGCTCGCCTCGCGGAAGCGGGCTTGCCCAAGAAGCGCGCTTCTGATCATTCCAGCGAGAAAAAGCAGGACTGTGAAAGCCAGAATATAATTCTCGACACCGCCTTTTGCCAAAAGGCATCCGATGGTGACCAAAAGCGGCAGCGTCATGAAGCTGATCGAGGACGGGGCGTATGATGTTCCGTAGGTGACGGCACCGGCCGACGCGCCGGCGAGAACGATCAGATAGATCGGCGCCTGGGGCGTGGTGTATCCATCGGTCAGCACCGCCAGAAAAGACCAGGCGATGCCCGACGCCAGAGCCAGAATCCCATAAGAAGAAAGCCGTGCACCGACCGGTTTCAGCCGGCTGTCGGCCCTGTCTGATTGAGAGAGAGCAAGTGCTATGCGTGCGCAATTTATTGCGCCGACCGCCGCAAACCACAGCACCGCAGCAAGGCCGCCGCCCGAAAGCATCTGCACGGCCAGGATCAGGGCCGAGAGGACAGTGCCGATAGGCATCGAAATGAAGATCCCGGTCCGCAGATCAGCCAACTGATCCCGGAGAATCCCGGCGTCCACGGATTCACCCTGCCCCAGAGGGGCGGACCCTTGAACAGGCTGCATCGAGTGCGTCATAGGGGCAAGTAGCTAGGCTAGTGGAGTGAAAATCGCGTTAAGGATTTCAGCAGCTTACAGCGCAATCGCTGGATTTGCCTACGAGTGACACCCCTTCTTGTGCTCGCCCGCGAGAAGCGGACAGACGACACTCCCACCTCAAGACGTCTGTAGCGAAATCTGGGTCAAGCTGGAGGGGCAACCTCTCCTCCAACCTGATCTCGGCACGAACCGGCTCCACGCTAGCCGCAATCGTCGGCGACCAAGGCACCCGGGCGCTTGCTGGCACCATGATGCTGTAGGCGCTGACGATCGAGCGCGGGTCGGTTCAGTTGGTGCTGGCTTTGGCGGTAAACCCGCACTGCTTCTGTTCCATATCGATCTGCTTCGTGATGCGGATAGCGTTCTGTGCGTAGGCCTCCGTCACGGAGCCGCTATTCACCGTCTTGTCCTTCAGCGGACTCACGCCTGCGCAGAGGTGGAAAACATGCGGCTCCGTGGACTTCGCGGCTCCGTTTTCGGGCGCGATCCAGTAGACGACATCCTGACCGGCGGGGTGGCTCGCGTCCTGCGTCGCCGCCGTCACCGCGGCGCTGTCCGTGGCGATCGCCTGCGCCTGAGCGGCGACGTCAGGCGAACAGGCAGTGGTAGGCTGGCCCGACTTGATCTGGGCCGCGCATGTGTTCATATCCTGGGTGTACTGTTCGACCGACGGCGGTTTGAAACTGATCCCCATGACCGTCGCGAGCACGGCCAGCGCAGCGCCGAGGCCGCCGGCAACCTTCTTGGTCTGCGGATCCATGTTTTTGTCGGAGAGGATCAGGAAAACCAGCGGGAGGAAGGCAATCAGCGTGATGATTGCGCCGAGCTGGTTCTGGAAGAAAAAACTGGCCGCGTCGGATGCACGCGCCGGATCGTGCCTGTTGGCCGCCTTCCACAGCAAGTTGCCGGCGATTGCGAAAATCGCAATGCCGACCAGAAGGCCGATGATCAGCGGCAGGTGTCCCTGGTCGAACTTGTTCTGGCGAAGCAGGATAATCCCGTAGATCTCGCCGCCAATGGCGACGATCCACGAGAGTGCGGCGAAAAGGCGAAGACGCGTGGCGGACGACTTCTGGCCCTGCGTCGCTTGCCAATCCTTGGTAACGTCTGGCTTGTTGTCAGTCATTGACCATATCCCCCGATATCGACACTTCCGCGGGCGGCGTCGGACCAGAAGGCCAACCCGCCCTGCGCAGCGTCATTCAACGAACGTCACCTGCCCTAGCGACGCGGTGAAAATGTGAGCGCCACAGCAGCCCTCATCCCCATCCATATTGCGCATCAGTGAGCCCGTCCATACCCACGGAGGCAGACGCCTTGCGTGCGATGGCTCCGTTCTTCTTCACCGCCGGCTCGAACTTGACACTGCCTTGCCTCACTTGCCTCGCGATCCCCTCAATCGCGCGCAGTCGATCTGGAGCTGATCAGTCCTTGCTCGGCCGCTCGAGAAGTCGCGCATAAAGTTCGCCGACGATGCCGCGCCGGAAGATCAGCACGCAGACCATGAAGATCAGCCCGGTGGCGATGGTCACCGGGAAACCGGAGGTGGCAAGGGTGTTTTCCAGCCCGACGACGAGGCTCGCGCCGATGATCGGTCCGACCATCGTGCCGATGCCGCCGAGCAGCGTCATCAGGATCACCTCACCCGACATCTGCCAGGTGACGTCGGTGAGCGTGGCGAACTGGAAGACAATCGCCTTGAGGGAGCCTGCCAGCCCGGCCAGCGCGGCCGACATGACGAAGGCGCCGAGCTTGTAGTTGGCGACGGAATAGCCCAGCGAGATGGCGCGGTTCTCGTTTTCGCGGATCGAGCGCAGGATCATGCCGAAGGGCGAATTGACGATGCGCCAGATGGCGAAGACGCCGATCAGGACCACCGCCAGCACGAAATAATACATGTTCAGCGAGACGTTCAGGTCGAGGACGCCGAACAACAGCATGCCGCGCGGCACGCCCTGAATGCCGTCCTCGCCTTGCGTGAAGGGCGCCTGGACGCAGAAGAAGAAGAACATCTGCGACAGCGCCAGCGTGATCATGGCGAAATAGATGCCTTGCCGGCGGATGGCGAAGAAACCCATGACGAGGCCGAGCAGCGCCGCGCCCGCCACGCCGAGCAGGATGCCGGCTTCCGGCGGCCAGCCCCACACCTTGACGGCATGGGCGGTGAAGTAGGCGGCGCCGCCAAAGAAGGTGGCGTGGCCGAAAGACAGCAGGCCGGTGTAGCCGAGCAAGAGATTGAACGCGCAGGCGAACAGCGCGAAACACAGCATCTTCATCAGGAAGATCGGATAGACCAGGAATGGCGCCGCCAGCAGCGCCGCTATGCCGAGCCCGACCAGCGTCCATTCAAGCCAGCCCGAGGTTCTGGCTGATGTCTCGCGCAGCGTCAGCCCTGATATGTCCGATGTCTCTTCCGACATGTCAGGCTTCCCTTCCGAACAGGCCGGCCGGCCGGACCAGAAGCACGATCGCCATGATGACGAAGACCACGAGGTTGGAAGCCTCGGGATAGAAGACCTTGGTCAGGCCCTCGGCGAGGCCGAGCATGTAGCCGGTGACGATCGCGCCGAGGATCGATCCCATGCCGCCGATCACGACGACCGCGAAGACGACGATGATGAGATCGGATCCCATAAGCGGGCTCACCTGATAGATCGGTGCCGCCAGAATGCCGGCAAGGCCGGCAAGGGCGGAGCCGAGGCCGTAGGTCAACGTCAGCAGCAACGGCACATTGACGCCGAAGGCCTGGACCAGACGCGGATTCTCGGTTGCCGCGCGCAGATAGGAGCCGAGCCTGGTCTTCTCGATCAGCGCCCAGGTTCCGAAGCAGACGATCGCAGAGGCGACCACGACCCAGCCGCGATAATTGGGCAGGAACATGAAGCCGAGATTGGTGCCGCCCGCAAGCAGCGGCGGCACGGCGTAGGGATTTCCCGACACGCCGTAATAGTAGCGGAATATGCCTTCGAGCACGAGCGCGAGACCGAAGGTGAAGAGCAGGCCATAGAGCGGATCGGTGTCGTAAAGCCGCGACAGCGCCAGGCGCTCGACGACGATGCCGAAGAGGCCGACAATCAGCGGCGCGAGGATCAGTGCGGGCCAATAGCCGATGCCGAGATAGGTGAGCAAGAGATAACCGACGAAGGCGCCGAGCATATATTGGGCGCCGTGGGCGAAATTGATGACGCGCAGCAGGCCGAAAATGACAGCCAGACCCAGGCTCAGCATGGCGTAGAAGGAGCCATTGATCAGCCCGACCAGCAACTGGCCGAGGAGCGCCTGGACGGGGATTCCGAAGATCATCGTCATGGCGCCGTCATACCCCCAGAACGTCGTGGAGCTGCGTCATGCGGTCAGCGAGTTCGCCGACCGGGAACCCGGCCACGACCTTGCCGTGCTCCATCAGATAGAAACGATCGGCGACACGGCTGGCGAAGCGGAAATTCTGCTCGACCAGCAGGATCGTCATGCCACGCTTCTTCAACGTCACCAGCAACTCGCCGATGCGCTGCACGATGACGGGCGCCAGGCCCTCGGTCGGTTCGTCGAGAAGCAGCATCTTCACGCCGGTCCGCAGCATGCGCGCGATCGCCAGCATCTGCTGTTCGCCGCCCGACAGCCTCGTGCCGGGACTGTTGCGCCGCTCCTTCAGATTGGGGAAGAGATCGAATATCTCAGCGACGCTCATGCCACCCTCGGCGACGATTGGCGGCAGGACCAGGTTCTCGTCGACGGTCAGCGTCGCGAAGATGCCGCGCTCCTCGGGCACGAAGCCTATGCCTTGATGCGCGGTGCGGTGCAGCGGCAGCCGCATCAGGTCGGCTCCGTCGAAAATGACCTCGCCGGTTCGCTTGCGGATCAGCCCCATGATGGCGCGCAGCGTCGTCGTCTTGCCGACGCCGTTGCGGCCGAGCAGCGTCACCGTCTCGCCGGCAAACACCTCAAGATCGACGCCGTGCAGCGCATGGCCCTCGCCATACCAGGCGTTGAGACCGCGGACCGCGAGCAGGGGCGCGGCGCTAGTCATCGGCGGTGCCCATATAGGCGACCTTCACACGTTCGTCGCGGCTGACCGTGGCGTAGTCGCCGGCCGCAAGCACCTCGCCGCGCTGCATGACCGTTATCCAGTCGCAGAGATCGGCGACGACAGTCAGATTGTGCTCGACCATCAGAACAGCGCGGTCGCCGGCGACCGAACGAATGAGGGCGGAAACCGTGGCCACGTCCTCATGTCCCATACCGGCCATCGGCTCGTCCAAGAGCAGCACTTTCGGATCGAGCGCCAGGGTCGTGGCGATCTCGAGCACGCGCTTCCTGCCATAGGAAAGATCGCCGGCTAATTTGTTACGGGCATCGTCGAGACCGACGGAACGCAGCAGCTCCACGGCACGCGGCGTCAACCGATCGAGCGCGGCAAGCGAGCGCCAGAACTGGACGCCGAGGCCAGCCGGCCGCTGCAGCGCGACGCGGACATTGTCGAGCACGCTGAGATGCGGAAAGATCGCCGATATCTGGAACGAGCGCACCAGCCCCATCCGCGCCACTTTCGCCGACGAGGTGCGGGTGATGTCGTGGCCGAGCAGTTCGATCCGGCCGCTGGTCGGCGCCAGGAACTTGGTGAGCAGGTTGAAAACGGTGGTCTTGCCGGCGCCGTTGGGTCCGATCAGCGCATGGATGTTGCGGTGGCGGACATCGAGATCGACATTCTTGACGGCAACGAAGCCGGCAAAATCACGCCGCAGCCCGCGGGCGGACAGCACTACCCGAGGCTCGTTCGCGTTGAGGTCAGGCGGCGCCATGGGCCGCGCCGATCACTGGGCCGCCGTTGGACAGCCGCTGTCCTTCTCGCTCAGGAAGGCCTCGTTGCCGGGAATGGTGGCGAGATATTTGTAGTAGTCCCAATCCTTGGTGCTCTCGCTGGGCGCCTTGACCTGGTAGAGATACATGTCGTGGACCATGTTGCCGTCCGCCTGCACCTTGCCGTTGGTCATAACGGCGTCGTCCACCGGCATTGAATGCAATTGCTTGGCGACAGCCTCGGTCTCGTCGGTGCCGGCCTTGTCGATCGCCTTCAGATACTGCGTCACCGCCGAATAGGTCGCCGCCTGGATCATGTTCGGCATGCGGTTGGTGCGCTTGAAAAAGCGCTGTCCGAATTCGCGGCTCTTGTCGTCGCGATCCCAGTAATAGCCCTCGGTCAGCACGACGCCTTGCGCTGCCTGAAGGCCCAGCCCATGCACCTCGGCCAGCGTGAACAGAAGTGCCGCAAGGCGCTGGCCGCCCTGGACGATGCCGAATTCAGCCGCCTGCTTGATCGAGTTGGAGGTGTCCAGGCCGGCATTCGCCAGGCCGATGACCTTGGCGCCCGACGACTGCGCCTGCAGCAGGAAGGATGAATAATCGGTCGACCCCAGCGGATAGCGCACCTCGCCCAGCACCTTGCCGCCGTGGGCCTCGACGAACTTGGCGGTCTGCTCCTTGAGCGAATAGCCGAAGGCATAGTCGACGGTGACGAAGAACCAGCTGTCGCCGCCCTGCTGCACCAGGGAGCCGCCTGTTCCCACCGCCTGCGAATGGGTGTCATAGGCCCAGTGGAAGCCATAGGGCGAGCATTGCTTGCCGGTCAGCTCGGTGGTCGCAGCACCCGTGACGATATCGATTTTCTTCTTTTCCTTGGAAATCCCCTGGACGGCGAGCGCGACCGAGGAGGTCGTCAGTTCCATGATGGCATCGACCTGTTCGGTGTCATACCACTGCCGAGCGATGTTGGAGGCGATGTCAGGCTTGTTCTGATGGTCGGCGCTGATGATCTCGATCGGCGCGCCCTGCACCTTGCCGCCAAAATCCTCGACCGCCATCTTGGCCGCCTCGACCGACCATTTGCCGCCGAAATCGGCATAGACGCCGGATTGGTCGTTGAGGATGCCGATCTTGACTTTCCCATCGGAAATTTCGGCGGCCGAGGCGGGGACTGCAGCCGCGGCGAGAAGCGCGGCGGAAACGAAATAGCATGCCTTCATGGTCAACTTCCTCCCATTGTGAATGCGACCGTCCCCCAACGATCATCAGCAAACGGTATTGAACATGAGCAAGATGGGCATGAACGGCAAGGGGCCGTTGCGGATTTCTGGTTCGAAGCAGCCCTTCCTCGCCGGGAGTTTACCGCCGCCAGGTGGCCAGCCGAGCCGATTGGCTGGATCGCGCCAGCCGGAAGCCAGGGACGCAGCACGACGATGTGAGCCGTGACCAGTGGCATGGCGGGGTTGGCGCGACCATTACCCCTATCTTAGTCAGGAGTATTGACTCGACCGCCTGCGTGGCAGCGCTTAGATTGCGCATGGATCGCTAGCCTTCCACGGGGAAGCCAACTGAGATATCAGGAATGGCTTGGCAATGAATAGGTCGATAACCGCTATTACCGTGACGCATAACAGCGCGCATACCGTGCGTGGTGCGCTCGCTCGCCTGCCGCCAGGGCTGGAGATCATATGCGTCGACAATGCAAGTACCGACGATCTTCTGCAGCCCTATCGGGCTTTTCCATTCATCGTATTGATAATGCTGTAAACCTCGGCTTCGGGCACGCCTGCAACATCGGCGCGGCGGCGGCATCGGGGGAGTATTTGCTGTTCATCAACCCCGACGTGCGTCTTGGGACGGACGCCGTCGATGCGCTTGTGCAGGCGGCTGAACGCTACCCGAATTGCGGCGTCTTCGTGCCGCGCACAAACACGGTGGATGGGCGGCTATGGTTTCGCGAGCAGAGCGAAATCGATCGCCTTTCCGGCGTGTCGCTGCCCACACGTATCCGGCAGGTGTGGGGGGATTGTTGCGTCCGCTTCGTCAATGGCGGCGTGTTCATGATCAAACGAACGCTCTTCCTTGATACGGGCGGGTTTGATGAGGATATCTTTCTGTATTTCGAAGATGACGACCTCTCGCATCGTCTGCTGCAGCGTGACGAGCCGATGATCCTTGTCAGCAGCGCGCATGCCGTCCACGACGTTGGCACTTCGGTTGCGCAATCAACCCGGTCCCGGATCTTCCGGTATCGGTCGAAGATGCGCTCGGAAATCCACTTGCGCAAAAAATACGGCATCGCCTATAGCCCATTTGTGGACATACTGCGCTATTCAACGAAAATAGGCTTCTACTGCCTTACGCTTAATCGAAACAGACTGATCAATTCCCTGGGCCGACTGATAGGTATATTTGACAGCATCCTTGACCGATCGCACGCGAATCGGAACAGCGGCTATGTCGCCTGACACTGCCGACACCAGAGTTGCCTTGCCTGATGTCCTGCCCCGCGAGCCGCGAAAAGAAGAGGCATGCGGCGTCGACCGAAGCAGTGACGTGAGCGAAATCCCCATCGACGCGCCGGGACGCTACATCGTCGAGATTTCGCCGACAGACAGGCGGATGCCGTTTCTTCGGCTCATTGTTCGCCGCCCAGGACATCCGAACAGGGTCGTCTATGTGCCGGTTATCAAGCGGACGTCCTATCTGCTCAAAAGCAGCGAAGGCGGCCTGGTGTTGCAATTCGATGGAAGCGACATCGTTGCCGCAAGCATCCGCCCCCTGACGATCAGGGATCTTGGCACAGTGTTGCGCCGCCGCCGTCGCCAGAAACGATTTGAGCTGCCGCTGGGCCAAGGCATTGTGCTGCGCCCTCTCCTGCATATTGCGGGACCGGAAGGGCGCGATTTGACCCATTCGCTCAAAAGCGTCGCCGCTTGGGGCTTTGGGGTGGCAAGTCCTAATCTGCAGAAGACCCTGTCGCGGCACTTTGAAGGTCCCTCGATCCGACCTCCGGAACGCCCGCCCATCGCCGCGCCGAAGATCGCCGTTGCGTTGCATCTGCATTATCCCGATCTCTGGCCCGAGTTCGAGGCGCTGCTGGAGGCGATCGGTCGTCCGTTCCATCTCATCCTCACACTGACCCGACCCGATGCGGCACTCGCGCAACGCGTCCAGGCACGATTTCGGAACGCCGAGATCATTGTCTATGACAATCGCGGTCGCGACGTCGGTCCCTTCATCCAATTGCTGCGCGAAGGACGACTCGATCCCTTCGATCTCATCTGCAAACTGCACGGCAAGAAGTCGGATCTGAGTGGACCGCGGATGATCCTTGGTGAGGTTTGGCGCCAGGCGAGTGTCTTCGACCTGATCGGATCCCGCGACGTGGTTGACCGCATCATCGCCGAGTTTGAGCGTTCGCGGGAGACGGACATGATCGGGTCCCGTCGCTTTCGATTGCCCAATGAATGGAAGAGCGAGGACGCCGCGTGGGGCAAGAACAAGTCGATGATCCTCAACCTGCTGGAGACGATGGGGGTGGCGACTGACTGCCGCCTCGACTTCTTTGCCGGAACGATGTTCTGGGTTCGGCGCGAGGCACTGGAACCCCTCAAGCAGCTTGATCTGTCCCTGACGTCATTTCCCAGCGAAGCAGGTCAGCTAGACGGCACATTGCAGCATGCGCTCGAGCGGATACTCGGAATGATCTGCACGAAGATCTCCGGAACTGCCTGGGACGATGAAAATGCAGCCTGATTCCCGCGAGGCAGACCCTATTGAATAGATCCGACTTGATGGTCTTTGTAAGATCGAGCACCAGCAGGAAGCGGTGGAGGAGATTTCGGGTTTGGCAACGAATTCGCGCCAGCGGACAGTTCGATAAACCATGGTATCTGGCTCAAAATCCGGATGTAGCAGCGAGCGGGATCGACCCGATCCTGCATTATATCGATCATGGCGTCGCCGAGTTCCGAAACCCGAATCCGGATTTCGACACCGAGTACTATCTGGCCAGGTATCGCGACGTCGCTTTGGCGGCGATGAATCCGCTGGATCACTACATACGCTTCGGCAAGAGTGAAGAGCGCGAGACCCGTGCCGCGGCCATGAATTTGTCCGTGGCCGTAAGTGGCTCCATCCAAAGGCCCGACACCTATGTGCCACGATCGAGCGAGAAGCGACCTGCCGATTTGCGGGCGCGCGTCATCGCCTTCTACCTACCACAGTTCCACCCGATCCCCGAAAATGATGCCTTTTGGGGAAAGGGCTTCACGGAATGGACGAACGTGACACGCGCGGTGCCGCTGTTCGAGGGTCATTATCAACCCAGGCTGCCGGCTGACCTCGGTTTCTATGATTTGCGGGTGAAGGATATCCAGAAGGAGCAGATCGAGATTGCCCTTCAATACGGTATCTCGGGGTTCTGTTTCCACTTCTACTGGTTCAACGGCAGGCGCCTGCTCGAGATGCCGATCACCCAATTCGTCGAAAACGATGCGCACGAACTGGGCTTCTGCATCAATTGGGCAAACGAGCACTGGAGCCGCCGCTGGGATGGGCGCGAGCAGGAAGTGTTGATTCCGCAATCACACTCGCCCGAGGACGACCTGGCCTTCATCGAATATGTATCCGGCTATTTTCGGGACCGGCGCTACATCCGTATCGGCGGCAAGCCACTGCTTATGGTCTACCGGCCCGGATTGTTTCCGTCAGCAGCTGAAACGGCACAGCGCTGGAGAGCCTATTGCCGGGAAGCCGGCATCGGCGAGATTTTTCTCGCCTATCCGCAGTCATTCGACATGGTCGATCCTGACGAATTCGGATTCGACGCCGCCATCGAGTTTCCGCCGAGTCTTGGAAGATCCCCCGAAATCAGCGCCTCTATCCCGACGCTCGACAGCGGCTTCACGGGGAGGATCTATGACTGGGCGGAGCTTGCCAATCGCAGCCGCGCCTATCCGCAGGTTCCCTACACGCTGTTTCGCGGACTTTGCCCCTCCTGGGACAATACTGCGCGCAGGATGACGGCTGCCTACATTCTGGCCAACGCGTCGCCGTCCCTCTATGGAGAATGGCTCGCCAACGCGGTCGTCGATACATGCGATCGTTTCGCCGATTTCGACAGCCGCCTGATCTTCGTCAATGCCTGGAACGAATGGGCGGAGGGAGCCTATCTCGAGCCTGATGCCCGCTATGGATACGCCTATCTGCAGGAGACGCGGGACGTCCTGACGGCTCCACCAGTCGCTGGCAAATCGCGCAAGGACCCTTCCTGGCGCGTTTTGTTCGTGTCGCACGATGCGGGTGTCGGTGGAGCGCAGTCATCTTTGATCGACATCGTGCAGTGGCTCCAGGCGCACACAGACCTGGAGATCAAGGTGCTGTGCCTGGCAGGTGGTGAACGGCTCGAACAGTTTCGACGCATCGTCGATACCGTCGTTCTGGATGATCTGGTTTCGCAGACCGAGACGGCCGCCACGAGGCTGGCCAGCATCACCGATTGGTACGGTGGCAGACCGGATCTCATCTATTGCAACAGTCTGGCCACCGGCCGTGTGCACGCGCTGCTTGGTGAACTGGGCATCCCTATCCTGACGCATGCCAGGGAATTGGCAACGAGCATCGCCCGATACGCCAAGGACGACATGGGGGATGTCGTTTCCCACACGCGGAGATTCATAGCGTGCTCCTCAAGTGTCCGGAACTATCTGGTAGCCGAGTACAAGGTCGAAACGAATGCCATAGACGTCATTCCAAGTGCGGTTCCGCAACCCGGCGCCGATCACAATCGTGCGGAAATCCCGCGCCTCGAACGTCGCCGGCTGTTCGGCTGGCCGATGGACAAGACCATCGTCCTGGGATCCGGCCTCGGTATGCCATTCCGCAAGGGTGCCGACCTCTTTATCGAGGTGGCCCGAATTCTTCGGGCACGCGGGGTCGAGGACTATCATTTCTACTGGCTCGGCTCGTTTCCGCAGCGGGAACAGGATGAGGCTCTCGGTACGTGGTCCCAGCAACTCGACAGGTTGCGGGCGGACGGGTTGGACGAAAAGGTTACATTTCTGGGCGATGTCGAGGATGTGCGCGGCCATCTGCTGGGTGCCGATCTGTTTCTTCTGACCTCCCGCGAAGAGCCGTTCGGCCGTGTCATGCTGGAGGCGGCATTCGCCGAATTGCCGGTGATCTGCTTCGCAGACAGCGGCGGGGCACCGGATTTCGTCGAAGACGATGCCGGCATCATCGTCGAATGGGCCGATCCCGCCGCGATGGCCGATGCGACGCTGAAACTGATCCGGGACAAGCCGTTGCGGATGCGGCTCGGCAAACAGGCGAGCGTCAAGGCAAGGCGGCATTATTCCACCGATCGGGTCTTTCCACGCCTGCTGTCGACGATGCGTAAGGTCGCAAACAAGCCGCCCGCTGTATCGATCATCGTGCCGAACTATAATTACGCCCGCTATCTGCACGAGCGTATGGACAGTATCCTGGGGCAGTCCTTTCAGGATTTCGAGCTCATCATCCTGGACGATGCCTCGACAGACGATAGCCAATCGGTTCTGGATTATTATGCCGGCATCCATGGCACACGTGTCGTCGTCAATGAAAGCAATTCCGGAGCGCCCTATCCTCAGTGGTTCCAGGGCATAGCGCTTGCAAAGGCCGATCTGATCTGGATCGCCGAAGCCGACGACGTATCGGACCCGGGCTTCCTCGAAACACTCGTGCCCTTGTTCCGCGATCCCAGCGTGAAATTTGCCTTCTGCGCATCGAAGATCATCAACGATCGAAGCGAGATCGTCGGCGACTATCCGTCCAGCCCGTACCTCACCGATCTCTCCAATTTCAAATGGAAACGCAGCTACCGGGTTTCGGCGGAACAGGAGATCAACGACGGGCTGGGTGTCAGGAATACGGTCTTCAACATCAGTGCCGCGGTTTTCCGGAAGTTTGAAATCACGACCGATTTCGCCGAGCACCTCCTGTCCCTGCCTACGAGCGGCGATTGGTACTTTATCCTCGAGGCAATCCGTAACGGCTCCGTCGCCTACGAGTCCGCAATGCTCAACCATCACCGCCGGCACAGGGAGAGCGTAACCAGCCTCATCATGGCTTCCCATTCAGAGGCCCTGCTGCGCACACGGCAGGTGATCCATCACCATGTGTTGCGCACATACGGGACGGATTTGGCCATCAAGCTGAAAATGGCGGAACATGTCGTACAGCTCTGGAACCGGCAGTTCCCCGGGCGCCCGGCGGAAGAGATCGAAAGCTTGTATTCGCTAAAGGCATTGGGCGAGTTCCCTGCAAAACCACCGGAAAGCCGTTCCCCGGCGGCGTGAGCTGGCGAAGTGAGATGGCTGCGCGAATTCCTTGTTTTGACGCGATTCCGGACGGAAAACCGTTTCGCACTTTTCCTGGAATTGCTCTAATTGCTGGCGGCGACGAGGTGGCCGTTGCCGACATCCTGCAAGGCCAGTTTCAGCGGGGCCTCGCCGATCCTGCGCGTGGCGCTCGGGATTTCCTGGTCGAGGCGGGCGAAGCGGCTTCTGCGCTGTGCCGGATCGGGCACCGGCACGGCCTCGATCAGCCGTCTGGTGTAGGGGTGGCGCGGGTTGGAAAAGACCTGGTCGCGCGTGCCCATCTCGACGATCTGGCCGAGATACATGACGGCGACGCGGTCGGAAATGTTCTCGACCACCGCCATGTCGTGCGAAATGAAGAGATAGGCGACACCGAATTCGCGCTGCAATTCCTTCAACAGATCGAGCACGCGCGCCTGCACCGAGACGTCGAGCGCCGACACGCTTTCGTCGGCGATGATCAGCTTCGGCCGCAAGGCGAGTGCACGGGCGATGCAGACGCGCTGGCGCTGGCCGCCGGAGAATTCGTGCGGATAAAGTTCCATCTGATCGGCCGACAGGCCGACGTGCTCGAACAGTGCGGCCACGCGGGCGTGGCGCTCGTCCTTCGAGGCGATGCCGTGGATCACCAGCGGCTCGGCGACGAGATCGCCGACGCGCATGCGCGGGTCGAGCGAGGCGAAGGGGTCCTGGAAAATCATCTGCACGTCGCGGCGCACGGCCTTGCGTTCGTCGCGACCGAGACCAGAGAGATTGCGCCCGCCAATGACGATGTCGCCGCTATAAGGCACCAGTCCGGCCAGCGCCTTGGCGGTGGTCGACTTGCCGCAACCGGATTCACCGACCAGCGCCAGCGTTTCGTTGGGCGCGATCGAGAAGCTGACGCCCTCGACCGCATGGACCCGGCGGGTGACCCGGCCGAAGACGCCACCGCGCAGATCGAAGCGGACATGCAGGTCTTTGACATCGGCGACGTTGGTCGGTTTTGAGGCTTCGGCCGCATCCCTGGATTTCTGGCGGCCGACGCCGCTGCCGATGCGCGGCACGGCGGCGAGCAGTTCGCGCGTATAGTCGGCCTGCGGCCGGGCGAAAATGTCCGACGTCTTGCCCTCCTCGACCATGCGGCCGTGCCGGCATGATGATGACGCGGTCGGCCATTTCGGCGACCACGCCCATGTCGTGGGTGATGAGGATGACGCTGGTGCCATGCTGGCGCTGCAGGTCGCGCAACAGTTCCAGCACCTCACCCTGCACGGTGACGTCGAGTGCCGTCGTTGGCTCGTCGGCGATCAGCACGTCGGGTTCAAGCGCCAGCGCCATGGCGATCATCACCCGCTGGCGCATGCCGCCGGACAGTTCATGCGGAAACTGTTTTAGCCGGCTTTCGGCTTCGGAAATACGCACCGCCTTCAGCGCCTCGATGGCGCGTTGACGCGCCTCAGCCTGCGACAGGCTGGTATGCGCCTCGATCGATTCGGTGAGCTGCCGGCCGATCGACAGCACCGGATTGAGCGAGGTCATCGGCTCCTGGAAGACCATGGCTATGCGGTCGCCGCGAATGCGGCGCATCCGGCGCTCGTCGAGGGTTGCCAGGTCGGTGTCGCCAAGGCGGATCTTGCCTGACGATATGCGGGCGGCAGGCTGCGGCAGCAATTGCATGATTGCCAGCGCCGTCATCGACTTTCCGGAGCCGGATTCGCCGGCAATGCAGAGCGTTTCGCCCCGCGCCAGCGTCAGCGACAGGTTGGAGACGACCTCGCGCTCGCCGTCCTCGCCACGCACGCTGACGGACAGGTTGGCGATGTCGAGCACCGGTCCCGCCGCCACCGGGGCAGCCGCCCCGGTCCGTTTTCTGGCCACGCCTGCGTTCATTCAAACACGCAGCGCGGGAAGTAGAACGACACCACCCAGTTCGGCATATCGACGATCTCGCTGATGCGGAGATCGCCGCACACCGAGGCCAGCATGTAGGCCTCGACCGGGTCTATCTTGTACCGCCCGGCGAGCAGGTCGACCATCTGCGCCACCGCTTCCTTGGCACCGGTCATCAAATCGGGGCCGATGCCGGTCGTCACCTCATAGCCCTTGGCGTCGAGGTGACGTGTCACCGGGCCGGAGGTGGTGAAGCGCGGCGTCTTCAGCCTGGCGTCCTTGACCAGGTCGAGCTTGAGCACGACATCCATCGGGCTTTCGATCGCCGTGCCGCAGACCTCGCCGTCGCCTTGCGCGGCGTGCGTATCGCCCACCGAGAACAGCGCACCCGCCACTTCCACCGGAAGGTAAAGCGTGGTGCCGGCAGCGAGGTCGCGGATGTCGAGATTGCCGCCGACGCGCCTCGGCGGCACCACCGAATGGTGGCCCATCTCAGCCGGGGCGTTGCCGATGGTGCCGGCAAAGGGTTTCAGCGGCACACGCGCGTTTTTGCCGAACAGCGCCGGTTCGAGCGAGGCGGCGTCGTACTTCCAGATGTTGAGCGCCGGCTCCCTGAAGTCGTCGGCGAGCAGCCCAAAACCCGGAATGTTTGCCGTCCAGCCGAAGCCGGACGGTTTGAACATCTCGATCGTCACCTTCAGCGCGTCACCGGGCTCGGCGCCCTCGACGAAGATCGGCCCGGTCACCGGATTGATCTGGCCGAAGTCCAGCTTGGCGATATCGGCGACCGTGCTGTCGGCCTTCAATTGGCCGCCCCCAGCATCAAGGCACTGGAACTCGATGGTCGAGCCGGGCGCCACCCGCTCGGCCGGGACAAACGAATTGTCCCAGCCGAAATGGTGATGGCGCCCGTGGATGGTGTAGTCGCAGTTATTGCACATCTTTTACGTACACATTGTCATAGTTGATCGGAATATGGACCGGGTCGACATAGAGATTGTCGGCGCCGCCCATGCGGGCCGATTTCATGGTGAAGCGCTGCTCGTTGAAGACCGGCGCCCAGGGCGCGTCTTCCATCACCTTGTCGTAAATGGCGCTCCACATCTTGTCGCGCTCGACCGCCTTGGCCGGATCGACCACCGAGTCGGCCTCGGCCGCCTTGGCGTCGAGATCCTTGTTGCAATACCACGACCAGTTCCAGCCGCCCGGCACGGCGCCGGCGCAGCCGAGGATCGGGCCGTAGAAGTTGGACGGATCGGGGAAGTCGGCGATCCAGGCCATGCCGCCCGACCAGATCATCGGTGCACCGGCCTTGTCGCCGCCGGCGGCGATGACATTGGCCTGGGCGAGCGACTGGATGCTGGCCTTGATGCCGATCGCCGCCAGGTCCTGCTGGATCGCCTGGGCGATGCGCGGGTTGGGATCGGTGTTCATGGCGAACAATTGCGTGTCGAAGCCATCGGGATGGCCGGCCTCGGCCAGCAGCGCCTTGGCCTTGGCGACGTCATAGGGGTAGCCCTTGTATTCCTTGTCGTAGCCCGGCATCGACGGCGGCAGCGGCTGGTTGGCCGGCACGGCGCGGCCGTTGATGATCTGGATGATGCGCGCCTTGTTGATCGCCATGTTGACGGCCTGGCGCACCTTCACATTGTCGAACGGCGCCATGGTGGTGTTCATGGTGACATAGCCGGTGTGCAGCTGGCCGCCTTCGACGACGCGCGCCTTCTGTTCGGGATCGGCCATCACTTCCTGAAACTTGGCCGGCGGAATGCCGTCGCCGGGCACGTCGATCTCACCCTTCTGCAGGCGCAGCAGCGCCACGATCGGCTCCTGGCCGATCTCGAAGGTGATCTTGTCCAAATGCGGCAGGCCCTTGTGCCAATAGTCCGGGTTGCGCTCGAAGACGATGCGCTGTCCGAGCGTCCATTCGGCGAGCTTGAAAGCGCCGGTGCCGACCGGATGCTTGCCGAAATCGGCGCCATATTTCTCGACCTCTTCCTTCGGCACGACATGCGAGAAGTTGATGGCCATGACATGCAGGAAGGTCGCGTCGGGGCGGGTCAGCTCGAACTTGACCGTGTTGGGGTCGACGACGGTGACACCGGAGAGGCTTGTCGCCTTGCCTGCGGCGACATCGTCATAGCCCTTGATCGAGCCGAAGAAGCCGGCGCCGGGGCTCTGCGTCTTCGGGTTGGTGACGCGGTCGAGCGAATATTTCACGTCGTCGGCCGTCATCTCGCGGCCATTGTGGAATTTCACGCCATGGCGCAGCTTGAAGGTGAAGGTCTTGCCGTCGGGCGAAATCGCGTAGCTTTCGGCAAGGTCCGGCTTGAGGTTGGTGGTGCCCGGTTCGTAATCCATCAGACCGTCGAACAGGCTTTTGATCATCGACCAGTTCTGCCAGTCATAGCCGATCGCCGGGTCGAGCGTGGCGACGTCGTCCTTGTAGGTGATGGTGATGGCGCCGCCCTGCTTGGCGTTCGGGTCGATGGCGTCCTCGGCGCGGGCGCTTGTCATGCCGAGCATCAGCGCCAGCGCCGATGCAGCCACTGTGGAGGCGAGAAATTTTTTCATGTCGTGTTCCCTTTCTCTGTTTGTTTTCTTGGTTTCATCTGAGCTTGATGCTCATCTCAGTTTGATACGGGGGTCGATGAAGGGCGCGATGATGTCGGCGAGCAGATTGCCGAGCACGATGGCGAAGGCCGAGACCAGCGTGACGCCCATGATGATCGGAATGTCGACGCGCTGGATGGCCTGCCACGCCAGCTGGCCGATGCCGGGCCAGCCGAAGACGCTTTCGACGACGACGATGCCGCCCATGAAGATGCCGATGTCGATGCCGATCATGGCGATGACCGGCAGGATGGCGTTGGGCAAAGCATGGCGGAAGATGATGGCGCTGCGCGCCAGGCCCTTGGCTCGGGCGGTGCGGACATAATCCTGGCGCAGCACGTCGATCATCGACGAGCGCATCATGCGCGCATACCAGCCGGCGCCGAGGATGCCCATGGTCAGCGACGGCAGCACGAGATGGCGCCAGGTGCCGTAGCCGCCGATCGGAAACCAGTTCAGCCGCACGGCAAAGACATAGAGCAGCAAAAGGCCGACGACGAATTGCGGCGCCGAGACACCGACGAAGGAGGCGACCATCAAAGTCTGGTCGGTGGCGGTGCCGCGCTTGACGGCGGCGATCAGGCCCATCGAGAGCCCGATCAGCAGTTCGCACAGGATGGCTCCGACCATCAGGAGCAGGCTTGCCGGCAGCCGCGAGACGATCAGTTCGGTGACCTCGGAGCGCTGGATATAGGAGCGGCCGAGATCACCGCTGATGAGCTTTGTCAGGTAGCGCCAGTACTGGACGATAAAGGGCTGATCGAGGCCGAGCTGCTGGCGGATGTTCTCGACCGTCTGCGGCGTGGCGCTGCGGCCGGCGATCTGGCGCACCGGGTCGGCCGGCAACAGATAGAGCAGCGCGAAGGTGATCAGCGAGACGCCGAGCAGGATTAGAGCCGACTGGATCAGGCGACGGCCGAGATAGGCGATCATGCCCGGCCTCTTTGCGTCGGATCGAGGATGTCGCGCAGCGCGTCGCCGATCAGGTTGAAGGCCAGCGCCAGCGCCAGGATCGCGGCGCCGGGGAAGAACACCAGCCAGGGTGCTGCCTGGAAATAAGTCTGGTTCTCAAAGATGATGTTGCCCCACGACGCGGTCGGTGGCTGCACGCCGATGCCGAGGAAGGAGAGCGTCGCCTCGAGCAGCACGGTGGTCGAGATGCCCAACGTGCCCCAGACGATGATGGTCGGCAGGAGATGTGGCAAGATGTGGCGAAACAGGATGCGTGGCGCGCCGGCGCCGATGGTGCGTTCGGCATCGATGAACTCGCGTTCGGCCAGCGAGGACGTCTCGGTGTAGATGACGCGCGCGGTCTGCACCCAGTTGACCAGCGCGATGACCATGGCGACGATCCACAGGCTCGGCTGGAACACCGCCGCCAGGCAGATGGCGAGCAGCAATGCCGGGAACGCCATCATCAGATCGGTGAAGCGCATCAGTGCGCCGCCGATCCAACCGCGGAAATAACCCGCGGTGACGCCGACCAGCGTGCCGATGAACAGCGCCACGCCATTGGCGACGATGCCTATGATCAGCGAGGTGCGTGCGCCATAGAGGATGCGGGTCAACAGGTCGCGGCCGAGCAGGTCGGTGCCGAGCCAGAATTTGGCATCCGGCGGCAGCGGCGAGCCCTCGATGGTCAGGCCGTCGAACATCTGCTCGTTGGGATCATAGCCGGTCAGCCATGGCGCGAGCATGGCGCCGGCGACGACGATGGCGACAATGACCAGGCCGAGCAGCGCCAGCCGGCGTTTGACCAGCCGGCGCCAGACGCCAGGGCGCGGCTTGGTCGGCATGCGCGCTGGCGCGGTGAGATCAGGCGCGATGGGACTGGTCATCGCCGCCTTCCTCACCCGTTGCTTCCTCGCCCGTTCCTTCCTCGCTTGTCATCGCCACGATCCGGCGCGCGGCATCCTCGACGCTGATCTGCCAGCTCATCGCCAGCGAGCGCAGCTGCGCATAAGCGCGCTCGTCATCCGTGCCTTTCGACAGCGCCGCCACCGCGCGCACGATGGTCTGGCGCTCTGCGACGCGCTGGCGCAGCGAGGCAATCTCGCCGGCTAAGTGTTTTCGCGCCTCGAAACTCTGCCTTGCGATCAGCAGCGCGCTGTAGACGCCGGCATTGCCGACCGGCTTCAGGAGTTGCGCGTCGGCCTTGTGCGACAGCGCCCATTCGATGCGGCCCGGCGCCTCGGAGCCGATCAGCGCCACCAGCGGCATCGGCGCCTCGCCCGGCCTCCACGGAAATTGCTCGTCGAAACCGAGATCGGCATCGAAGAAGACGAAATCGGCGGCCAGCGCCTCGGGCGGCAGTTCCGGCCAGCAGTCCAGAGCGATCAGGCCGATGGCCGACAATTGCCTGGTGATCGCCTGCACCGTCGGATGCGGGCGATGCAGGATGAAGGCCCTGGCGCCGCCAAGATTGGGGATGCGCGGTGTTCTGGTCACGACACCACCCGCAGACGCGGCCGGCCAAATGTTTTTGCCGGATCGTAACGCGACAGATAGGGATCCGGCGCGACCTCATCCTCGCGGCTGACCACCTCGAAGAAGCCGTCCGCGATCCGGCCGATGATCACCGGCAACGTGGCGTGCTGGGAGTGGGCGTCGATGGCGATCGGCCCGAGCCGGGTGGAGAAGCGCCGTTCGGCAAAGGCTTTGGAAAACGCCGCCGGGCCGGCATCGGGATCGCGCGAAAGCACATCGGCCATCACCTGCACGGAGGCATAGGCGGAGGCCTCGAAGGACGAGGCGAAGGCGGCCGGCCGCGGCGCGAAATACGGCCCGACCGACAGATGCCCCTTGCCCGTTTCGCCGATCGCCGGCAGTTCGCCCTCGGTGAGGTTGCAGGAGATGACCGGGCAGTTTTCGGGGCTGAAGGCGGAATCTTCAAGGCCCAAATCGCGATAGGCGGCGAGGAAGGCGTAGGACGAGGTTCCGATCAGATTGTTGAGGATGAAGTTCGGCCGTGTCGCCCGGATTTCCGCGATCAGCCGCGACACGTCGGTCTCGCCGATGCGCAGATAGCGTTCGCCCAGCACTTTGCCGCCGGCGTCCGCGATCAGGTCGCGCGCGACGCGGTTCATTTCCCAGCCCCAGATATAATTCGAGCCGAGCAGGAAACCGTTGGCGCCGAAACGCGGCACGACATGCGCCATCAGCGGCACCAGATGCTGGTTGGGGCAGGCGTGCATGTAGACGACATGCTCATTGGCCTCGAAGCCTTCATAGGGGCAAGCGTACCAGAGCATGCCGCCGGCCTTCTCCAGCACGGGGATGGTCTCCTTGCGGCTCCAGGAGGTGACGCAGCCGACGACATGGCGCGCGCTGCTGGTCCTGAAAATGTCCTCGCAGAGCGTCGCGTAGCGGTCCGCATTGCTTTGCGGATCGCGCTCGACCGGCACCAGCTCGATGCCTGAGTTCCGGTCGGCATTGATGTCGGCGATGGCGCGCATGGCGCCCATGCGGCACGCATCGGAGACGAGCTGATAGCTCCCCGAGCGGGAATAGAGGATGCCGATCTCGATACGCCGTTTCAAACAGAACCCCAGAAATGACAATGCCCCGCAGCCAACGCCGCAAGGGCGAGGCATACGAGGCATTCTTGCCGCCCGGCGATCAGGGCCGGTATTTTGCCTTAGCGTATTCGGTACTGCTGGTCAGTCAAGCGGGAAAGTGCGTCCCTACCTCAACTGCCTACGCCGCCAGGCGGCGGGTGCCTCGCCTGTCCGTTCGCGAAAGAAGCGGGAGAAATAGGCGGGATCATCAAAACCGATCTCGTAGGCGATATCCTCGACCGTGCGCACGGTGAACAGCAGCAGGCGCTTGGCCTCAAGCAGCCGGCGCTCGCTGACCACCCGCTTGACGCCGGTGCCCAGCACTGCACGGCTGGCCTTGTCGAGAAGATGCGGTGTGGTGGCAAGGCTTTCGACATAACGGTCGACCGGCCAGTTTTCACGGAAATGCGCATCGACGAGGCGGCGCAAGCCTATCGCCAGTGACGCATCGGAAGACGGTGCGGCGGCAATTGTCGCCGGTGCGAGACGCGCGATGTGGGAGAGCGCGACGGCGATCAGCGCCGGCAGGACCTTGTCATTGCCGGCCTGCGCCTCGGCGTATTCGGCGGCGATCATCTCCAGCACCGCCGCCAGCCTTTGCCATGCGGCGTGTTGCGGAAGGCCGTCGGCAAACACCGGCCTGTCCAATGGCAGCAGGCTGTGGCCGGCAAGGGCGGCGAGCGCATCGTCGGCGACCGAGACGACGATGGCGTCGGTGCCGGGGCCGATGGAGAAGCCATGCACGACCGTGCTCGGCACGAAGCTGACGGCGGGTGCCGAAAAGTCCCAGGATCGGTCCTCGATGCGGTAGGTGCCGGAGCCGCTGGTCCAGTAGGTGATCTGGCCCATCTGCGGATGCTTGTGCGCCGCAACCTGGCCATGGTGGATACTGCCGCGCGCAAGCACTGTCTCGACATGCAGGAAGCCGACATCGAGCGGCCGCACCGGCTCGCCATAGACGAAGAAATCGGGAATGGAGTTCTGGCTCATGGCGCCGGAAAAAGTCCAATCGGTTTTGCCGTTCCGTCCATAACCGATACACGGTCCTAGCGCTAGGATCGATGTTATCAGTGGAGGAACATATGCGATCAGAAGATTTCCGTGCCGACAAAGCGCGCCCGTTCACCGGGGCCGAGTATCTGGAGAGCCTGCGTGACGGCCGCGAGGTCTATATCAACGGCGAACGCATCGCCGACGTCACTACGCACCCCGCGATGCGCAATTCGGCGCGGTCGCTGGCACGCCTCTACGACGCGCTGCATGACCCCAAACGGCGGGATACGCTGACGTCGGCCACCGACACCGGATCAAGCGGCTACACCCACAAATATTTCCGGGTCGCCAAATCCTCTGGCGAACTCGCGGCGCAGCAGACGGCGATCGCCGAGTGGTCGCGCATGTCCTATGGCTGGATGGGGCGCACGCCCGACTACAAGGCGGCGCTGATGAACACGCTTGGCGCCAATGCCGACTGGTACGGGCCGTTCAAGGACAATGCGCTCGCCTGGCACAAACGGGCCCAGGAAGCCGTGCTGTTCATGAACCATGCCATCGTCAACCCGCCGATCGACCGCCACAAGCCGGCCGAACAGGTGAAGGATGTCTTCGTCCACATCACCAGGGAGACGGATGCCGGCATCTATGTCTCCGGCGCCAAGGTGGTGGCGACGTCCTCGGCGCTGACCCACTACAATTTCCTGGCGCAGGGCTCGGCGACGGTCACCGAGGATCCGTCGCTGTCGGTGATGTTCATCGTGCCGATGAACGCGCCGGGGATAAAGATGTTCTGCCGCGTCTCCTACGAGCAGACGGCCAACACCGTGGCGGCCCCCTTCGACTATCCGTTGTCGTCGCGTTTCGACGAGAACGACGCGATCCTGGTGCTCGACAATGTCTTCATCCCCTGGGAGGACGTGCTGGTGCTGCGCGACGCGCAGAAGATCCTGTCGTTCCATCCGGCGTCCGGATTCATGCATGGCTACTGCTTCCAGGGCTGCACGCGCTTCGCCGTCAAGCTCGATTTCCTCGCCGGCCTGCTAGCCAAGGCGCTGCGCGCCACCGGCGGCGACGCCTTCCGCGGCAACCAGGCGGCACTGGGCGAGGTCATCGCGCTCAGGCACATGTTCTGGAGTTTTTCCAATGCCATGGCCTACAATCCGATCCCGTGGGCGAATGGCGCGGTGCTGCCCAATCTGGAGGCCGCGCTCGCCTACCGGACCTTCATGTCGGAAGCCTATCCGCGCGTCATCGACACGGTGCGGCGGGTGATTGCCTCCGGCCTGATCTACCTGCCGTCTTCGGTGCGCGACTTCAACAATCCCGAGATCGACAAATACCTGGCGCAATATGTGCGCGGCTCCAACGACATGGGCCATATCGAGCGCATCAAGATCATGAAGCTGTTGTGGGACGCGACCGGCACCGAGTTCGGCGGCCGCCACGCGCTCTATGAACTCAACTATGCCGGCGCGCCGGAAGAGGTGCGGCTGCAGGTGCTGAAGGGGGCCGAGCGCGGCGGGCGGCTGAAGGCGATGGAGGAACTGGTCGACACCTGCATGGCCGATTATGACGAGAACGGCTGGACGGGCAACACCTGGCTCAATCCGCTTGCTTCGCCGGCTGGGTGAACGCCGATGGCCACGCAGATTTCGAAGACCGATTTCCGCGACGCCATGGCAAGGGTCTGCGCGCCGGTCAACATCGTCACGACAGATGGCCCGGCAGGGCGCGGCGGCTTCACCGCCACCGCCATGTGCAGCGTTTCCGACGAGCCGCCGACGCTCTTGGTGTGCATGAACGGGCGTTCGACGCAGGCCGCCATGTTCCTCGCCAACCGCCGCTTCTGCGTCAACGTGCTGACGCATGACCATATGCACCTGGCGGGAAAGTTTGCCGGCGCGACCAGGGACATGGAAGCGCGCTATTCGGCGGCGCGCTGGCAGACGCTGACCTCGGGCACGCCGGCACTGTCGGACGCGATCGTCAATTTCGATTGCGAGATCGAGGACGTGCACATCGTCGGCACGCACAATGTCATGATCGGCCGCGTCATCGATGTGCGGCACGGCAGCGGCGGCTCGGCGCTGCTCTATGTCGATCGGAATTATACGCAGCCGACGCGGCTCGGCAGTTTTGGCGGGTGAAGGCATTTGATGGCGCTGACAGGGGGATGGAGGCGAAGCCTTCCCGACGTCGTCATCCACGGGCGAAGCAGGAGCGCAGCGACGCAGCGCAGACCCGAGGATCCTGTGTGTCGGTGCCATGCTATGTCTGAAGTGGGAAGGAGACCGAGAGGATCCTGGTCGTCCTTTTGAGGACAGGCCGTGGCATGGCTCGGTCCCTTCCCACCGGTGAACCATCAACCTGAACAGTTGCACGGGGCTGTTAGCAGCAGACCCCGCACCACAGGAAGAGGCATGGACATGATAATGCAGAACTACGTCGGCTGCGATATCTCCAAGCAGTGGCTCGATTTTTTTGATGAGACAAGCGGGCATTCCCAGCGCATCGACAACCAGGCCGATGCGATCGCTGCCTATGTGGCAGGCCTTTATCCCGACCGAGATTTTGTGGTCATGGAGGCGACAGGCGTTCATGACCGGCTGCTGCGCCATGCGCTGGCCAAGGCAGGCGTTGCGTTCTCGCGACACAATCCGGCGCACACTCACCACTATGCGAAGTCGACGAGACGGCGCGCCAAGACCGATCGTCTCGATGCCAGGATGCTGAGCGGCTATGGCCGTCGCTATCACCCTGAGGCCGAGCCGGCGCCGCGCGAAGAAGGTGAACACCTTCAATCGCTTGCCCGCCTCCGAGACCAACTGGTCGAGATCAGGGCAAAGTTGAAGAAGCAACTCAGTGAGGCCTTTGACGAGACCGTCATCACCGAGCTCGAAGAGCTGATCGCAACCTTCAACACGCGCATCAAGGCGCTCGAGAGCCAGATCGCCGAGGTCATTCGTCAATCCGAGGATACGGCCCGCGACAATGCGCTGATGGTCTCCGTGCCCGGTGTCTCCAGGATCACCGCGTTCTCACTGCTGGCGCACCTGCCCGAGCTCGGCCTGCGTTCACCCAAGTCGATCGCGGCACTCGCCGGCCTTGCCCCCTTCGACAACAAGAGCGGCAAGCTCAACCGCAGGAGCCAGATCCAGGGCGGCCGGTCGCGCGTGCGCCGTGCCCTCTACATGGCAGCGCTGGGCGCCATCCGAGCCTGTGAGCGCTTCAGAGATTTCTATAGCGCCATCGCAGCCCGCTCAGGCTCAAAGAAACTGGCCATCATCGCTGTCGCAAGGAAGCTCCTCGTCGTCCTCAACGCCATCATCCGTGATAAAAAAGCATTCGCATAAACACAGTTGCCATGCCGCGACCTCAGTCGTAGGGCACAGCGGTGCAGAATTCTGGACCGTGGCGGCGCTCAGGAGTCCCGGCATGGATCCTCGGGTCTGCGCCGCGTCGCTTCGCTCCTTGCTCCGCCCGTGGATAACGAAGTGATGGGCGCTGCGGCTAATTTCCAAGGTTGCGACCCCAACAAACCGTTAAAACTTCTGCGGAGATCCGCCGAAAAACCTCAGCTTTCGCCGTCGATCAGCTTCTCCAGCAGGTCGAGCAACTGCTCCAATTTCTCATGGCCAAAGCGCTGCTCGATGTCGTCGTAGATGACGCGGCGTTCGGGCGACAGGGCGTCGATCAAGGCGGATCCGGCTGGGGCGATGGCCAGGATGACGCGGCGGCCATCGCCTTCCGCCTTGTTGCGGGTGATGAATTTCGGCCCTCGAGCGCCTTGATGATGCGGGTCAGGCTGGGCGGCAGCACCGAGGCGCGATCGGCAAGCTCCGTCGCTTCGACCGAGCCGGCTTCGCTCAGCACGCGCAGCACGCGCCATTGCTGTTCGGTCACGTCATGCGCTGCAAGCATCGGGCGAAACCGCGCCATCACCGCTTCGCGGGCGTGAAGCAGCGCCATAGGCAGGGAACGACGAGTGTTTTCAGGCAGCAAGAAGCAGCGTCCTCAATCATGCGGTTGTCAGTCGGATTTGACCCGATATGGACAACGCCAAAACCCGACCTTTCCATCCCGTATCGTCGCCTCAAGCCTGATGCAAGGCTTGACTTCGGCGATATCGCATGTAATTAACGCGTTAACTACAACAATGCAATGATCCTGGGAACGAAACGCAGTGCCTCACTTCTCCATCGAGTATTCGGCCAATCTCGATGCCAAGGTCGATATGGGCGAATTGTGCGCGCTGGTGTTGCGCACGGTGCTGGACACCGGGCTGTTCGAGACCGGCGCGGTGCGGGTGCGGGCCTTTCGTGCCGAGGCCTACGCCATTGCCGACAGGCTGCCGGAAAACGCCTTTCTCGACATGTCGTTTCGCATCGGCACCGGCCGCAGCGCCGAGGACAAGAAGCGCACCGGCGAGGCCGTCTTCACGGCGGTGAGCGAATACCTGGCCACGCTGTTCGAGACCCCGCATTTCGCTCTGTCGCTGGAGATCAGGGAAATCGATCCGGTGCTGAGCTGGAAGAAGAATGCAATCCACCCGCGGCTGCGCGGCAAGTGACGGAAAGCTGACATGTCCGACCTCGAAGGCAATCTGAAAAAGGCCGAGGCCTATCTGGCCCGCTTCAAGAACGATGGCGTGTTGAACCAGATCGGCGGCGAAGCGCTGCCGGCCGCCGACGGTTCGACCTTCGAGACGCTGTCGCCTGTCGATCTCAAGCCGCTGGCCAAGGTCGCGCGCGGTGGCGCCGCCGACATCGACCGCGCCGCCAAGGCGGCCAAGGCAGCATTCCCGGCCTGGGCCGCCATGCCGGGCGAGGCGCGCAAGAAACTGCTGCACAAAATAGCCGATGCGATCGAGGCGCGCGCCGAGGAGATCGCCTTCGTCGAATGCATGGACACCGGCCAGGCGCTGAAATTCATGGCCAAGGCGGCGTTGCGGGGTGCCGAGAATTTCCGCTTCTTCGCCGACCGCGCGCCGGAAGCGCGTGACGGCGAGACGCTGCGGACCACAGGCCAGGTCAACATCACTACCCGCGTGCCGATCGGCCCGGTCGGCATCATCACGCCGTGGAACACGCCGTTCATGCTGTCGACCTGGAAGATCGCGCCGGCACTGGCGGCCGGCTGCACCGCCGTTCATAAGCCGGCTGAATTCTCGCCGCTGACGGCGCGCCTGCTGGTCGAGATCGCCGAGCAGGCCGGCCTGCCGAAAGGCGTCTGGAACCTGGTCAACGGCCTTGGCGAGCATGCCGGCAAGGCGCTGACCGAGCACCCCGACATCAAGGCGATCGGCTTTGTCGGCGAGAGCCGCACCGGTTCGATGATCATGAAACAGGGCGCCGACACGCTGAAGCGCGTGCATTTCGAGCTCGGCGGCAAGAACCCGGTGATCGTGTTCGCCGACGCCGACCTGGACCGCGCGGCCGACGCCGCCGTGTTCATGATCTACTCGCTCAACGGTGAACGCTGCACCTCGTCGTCGCGGCTGCTGGTCGAAGCCTCGGTCTACGACCAGTTCACCGATCTGGTGGCTGAGAAGGCAAAGCGCATCAAGATCGGTCATCCGCTCGATCCGAAGACCGTGGTCGGCCCGCTGATCCATCCCGTGCACGAGGAAAAGGTGCTGTCCTATATCGAGATCGGCAAATCGGAGGGCGCGGTGGTTGCCGCCGGCGGCGGCAAGTTCGCCGGGCCGGGTGGCGGCTGCTATGTCAGCCCGACGTTGTTCACCGGCGCCACCAACAGGATGCGCATCGCCCAGGAGGAGATCTTCGGGCCTGTGCTGACGGCAATCGCTTTCAAGGACGAGGCGGAGGCGCTGGCGCTCGCCAACGACACGCAATATGGCCTGACCGGCTATCTCTGGACTTCGGACGTCACCCGCGCCTTCCGTTTCACCGATGCGCTGGAGGCCGGCATGATCTGGGTCAATTCGGAGAATGTGCGCCATCTGCCGACGCCGTTCGGTGGTGTCAAGAATTCCGGCATCGGCCGCGACGGCGGCGACCATTCCTTCGACTTCTACATGGAGACGAAGAACGTCGCCTTTTCGACGACGGCGCACGCGATCCAGAAACTCGGCGGCTGACGGAGGAAATCAGATGCCCTTGCCCAAGCCCAACCTCTATCCCGCCTTCAACATCGTGCGCCTCAGCCATGTCGAGCTGGCGGTCACCGACCTTGCCAAATCCCGCGCTTTCTATGTCGACACGCTCGGCCTGCAGGTCACCGACGAAACCTCGGGCGCCATCTACCTGCGCGCCATGGAAGAGCGTGGCCATCACTGCATCGTGCTGCGCAAGGCGACGACGCCGGAGGCGCGCGACCTCGGCTTCAAGGTCTTTTCGGACGACGATCTCGACAAGGCCGAGCATTTCTTTAGGGGCAAGGGCCTGCCGGTGGAATGGGTGGAGCGGCCTTACCAGTCGCGCACCTTCCGCACGCGTGACCCGCACGGCATACCTCTAGAATTCTATGCTGAGATGGCAAGGCTGCCGCCAATCCATCAGAAATATGCGCTCTACCGGGGCGTGAAGCCGCTACGCATCGACCACTTCAACTGCTTCTCGCCCAATGTCGACGAGTCCGTCGCCTTCTACAACGAGCTCGGCTTCCGGGTGACCGAATACACCGAGGATGCCTCGAGCGGGAAGCTGTGGGCGGCCTGGACGCACCGCAAGGGTGGCGTCCACGACATCGCCTTCACCAATGGTGTCGGGCCGCGCCTGCATCACGTCGCCTTCTGGGTGCCGACGCCGCTCAACATCATCGACCTGCTCGACCTGATGGCAACGACCGGCTATTTGCCGAACATCGAGCGCGGTCCCGGCCGGCACGGCATTTCCAACGCCTTCTTCCTCTATGTCCGCGATCCCGACAACCATCGCATCGAGATCTACTGTTCGGACTACCAGACGGTCGATCCGGACCTCGAGCCGATCAAATGGGACCTCAAGGACCCGCAACGCCAGACACTGTGGGGCGCGCCGGCACCGAAAAGCTGGTTCGACGAAGGCAGCACCTTTGCCGGCGTCACCGCGCGCCAGCCCGATCTGACGGCGTCGCCGATCATTGCGCCGTAGTGGGATTTTGGAGATGTCAACGTTCCGTGGCGCCCCCCTCTGTCCTGCCGGACATCTCCCCCTCAAGGGGGGAGATTGGCTGACCCGACGGCCCGCCCCTTTCTCGCAACGCTGGAAATTGGCGAAGGTAGAGACGATATCCAATCTCCCCCCAAGAGGGGAGATGTCCGGCAGGACAGAGGGGGGCGCCATAGAACTCCGCCCCTGCAGACATCCAACACCATCGGCGGAGCCGCAGCATGATTCCCCCCGGCTCGCCACCTTCACGGCCGACGGCAAGGCGCGCTATGGCGCGATCACCGGCAAGGGCGTCGTCGACCTGTCGGCCCGCCACAGCCAGTGGCCGACATTGCGCGAGGTAATCGAGGCCGGCGCCTTGCGGCGGCTGGCGGAAGAGGCCGAGGCCTTTGCCGTCGATTTCCCGCTCGACGCCATCGCCTACGACATCCCGATCCCGTCGCCGGAAAAGATCATCTGCGTCGGTGTCAACTATCCTGACCGTAACGAGGAGTACAAGGACGGCCAGGCAGCACCTTCGAATCCGTCGCTGTTCATCCGCTTTCCGCGTTCCTTCGTCGGCCATGGCGCTGCACTGGTGCGGCCGCCGGAATCGCCGCAGCTCGACTATGAGGGCGAGGTCGTCATTGTCATCGGCAAAAGCGGGCGGCGTATCGCCGAGGCGGATGCGCTCGGTCACATTGCGGCACTGTCGCTGTGCAATGAGGGCACCATCCGCGACTGGGTGCGGCACGCCAAGTTCAACGTCACGCAAGGCAAGAATTTCGACCGCACCGGCTCGATCGGCCCGTGGCTGGTGCCGTTCACGGACGAGGCGCAGATCGCCGACATCGCGCTGACCACCCGCGTCAATGGCGAGATCCGCCAGCAGGATCGGACCAGCAGGATGATCTTTTCCTTCCGCAAGATCATCAACTACATCTCGACCTTCACCACGCTGGTGCCTGGCGATATCATCGTCACCGGCACGCCGACCGGCGCCGGCGCCCGCTTCGACCCCCCGATCTGGCTGAAACCCGGCGACGTCATCGAGGTGGAGGCCGACGGCATCGGCGTGCTCCGAAACGGCGTCGTCGACGAGGCAGCAGCATGACCCCGGAGCAAGTGGAAGACGCCGCGGCGCGGCTGTTCGAGGCCGAACGTTCGCGCCGCCAGATCCGGCTGCTCAGCCTCGATTACCCGCAAGCGACCATGGAGGACGCCTACCGCGTCCAGGCGGCACTGGTGACGCGCAAGATCGCCGGAGGGCTGAAGCCAAAGGGCTGGAAGATCGGCCTGACCTCAAAGGCGATGCAATATGCGCTGGCCATCGACACGCCGGATTCCGGCGTGCTGTTCGACGACATGTTCTTCAACGACGGCGCGACCATTCCCGCCGGCCGCTTCATCCAGCCGCGCGTCGAGGCCGAGATCGCCTTCGTCACGAAGGCGCCCCTCAAGGGTCCCGGCGTGACCATCTTCGACGTGCTCAACGCCACCGACTACATCGCGCCGGCGCTGGAAATCCTCGACACGCGCATCGAGCGCGTCAATGCCGAGACCAAGAAGGCGCGCACTTTCTTCGACACGATCTCAGACAATGCCGCCAATGCCGGCATCGTCATCGGCGGCCGGCCGCAGCGGCCTGATGAGGCCGATATGCGCTGGATCGGCGCCATCGTCTCGCGCAATGCCGAGGTCGAGGAGACCGGGCTCGGCGCCGGCGTGCTCAATCATCCGGCGATGGGCATCGCCTGGCTGGCGGACCGGCTCGCGCACTACGGCCTATCGATCGCGGCCGGTGAGGTGGTGCTGTCGGGGTCATTCGTGCGACCGGTCGAGGCACGGCCGGGTGACATGATCGTCGCCGATTTCGGCAGTTCGGGCACGGTCAGCATCCATTTCGCCAAGAGCTGACGGTTCGGCAACTCACACACCGCGCAGATAATCCGCCACCACGCCGGCGGCGATGGTCGAGATGCGCATGCCGGCATCCCTCGTAATGTCGCCCTCGACGCGGCTCTGCACCCAGCCAAGAAAGGCAAAGGCGCGCAGCGCTGAAAACAGCGGCAAGGCCGCGACGTCCTCTCGCGCCAGTTCCCGCTCCTGCCGGTAGCCCTCAAGCAGCGACGCTTCGATCAGCGGATAGATCGCCTCTTCGCGGTTCTGGTAGAGTGCTACGGCAAGGTCGTAGGCGTGCCAACCATGGCCGCAATCATCGAAGTCGATGATCTCTATGCTGTCGCCGTCGAGCAGCACGTTCTCACGCACCAGATCGGCATGGATCAGGCCGAAATTGCGCGCGCTGCGCTCATGCCGCGAGAGTGCCGCGACCGCTTTCTCGTGGGCACAATGGACCAGCTCGCGGTTGGCCTCGTCGAGAAAGGGGCAGGTCTCGAAACGGCCCCATGTCGGGTTCGGGCCGAAAAAACCGTCGAAATCCCAGGCATGGCGGGTGAAACCGGGCGGTGGTGCCCAGCTGGCGGCGGCATTGTGCATGCGCGCTATGGTTCGGCCGATGACGGTGAAGACCTCTCTTGCCCGTTGCGGCGAATAGCCGAGCGGCACGCCGCGCGCGCCGACGGCGCGACCTTCGAGCCAGCTCAGACAATCGACCTGACGCGGCGTGGAAGTGCCGAGGCCAACCGGCACGAACAGATCGCCGGCCAGCGTCGGGACCGGGGATGGCGTGGCGACGCCGGCGGATTGCAGAAAACCCATCCATTGCAGTTCCGAGCGCAGCGCGGCATCGGTGTGATAGCCAAGCCGATGGATGCGCAGGGCTGCCGACCGGCCATCGGCCAGGCGGACGCGGAACACCGCATTCTCGCGGTATTTCAAAAGCTCCGGCTCAGCGTTGCGGACGCCCCAATGCTCAAGCGTATGCCGGGCAAGCTCGGTGACGTCAGCCGCCGTCTCGGGCTCGGATCGCGCGGACACTGCGTTCACGCCGTCACTCCGCCGACTTCACCAAGCACTTCGTCGAGCACGCCGATCAGCAGCTCGGCATTGGCACGGAAAAACGGCATGGGCGGGCGGATCTTCAGCACATTGCCATGAATGCCGGTCTTGCCCATCAGCACGCCACGGTCACGCATGGCGTTGATGACGCGCCCGGCAATATCTGGCGCCGGTTCGCGCGTCAGGCGGTCGCGCACCAGTTCGGCGCCGAAGAACAGGCCAGCGCCCCTGACTTCGCCAATGCAGTCATGCCGGTCGGCCAGCGGCTGCAGCAGGCTAAGTGCATAGGTGCCTACGTCTCGCGCGTTGGTGACAAGATTTTCTTGTTCCAGGACATCGAGGACGGCATTGGCCACGGCGCAGGACACCGGATTGCCGCCAAATGTGTTGAAGTAGCGGAAAGCGTTCCGGAAGGTCGCGAGGATTTCTGTCGTGGTGACGACAGCGGCGACCGGATGACCGTTGCCCATCGGCTTGCCCATGGTGACGATGTCGGGGGTGAAGCCGGCGCGCTGATGGCCCCAGAAATGGCTGCCGGTGCGGCCAAAGCCGGGCTGAACCTCGTCTGCGATGACCAGCCCGCCAGCGTCACGCATCGCCGCCACGGCATCGTCGAAGAAGCCGCCGGGCAGCGTCGGAAAACCTTCATTGGCGAGCAGCGGACACAGGATCATGCCGGACAGGCCGATGCCGTCCTTTGCCAGCGAGGCGATGGCTTCGCGCACGGCGTCGCCGAACGCCTTGCCGTTGGCCATCGCGTCGGGATGGCGATAGCTGTCGGGCGCCGGCACCAGCCTGACATAGGGAGCGCGGCCGCCGACCGGCGGCATCCGGGTTGACAGCTGCGAGACCGCCGTGGTGTTGCCGTGATAGGTGGCGTCGGTAGCGATAATCCCCATCTGGCCTGACGTCGCCTGCGCCATGCGCAGCGCGATGTCGTTGGCCTCGCTGCCGGTGCAGGTGAGGATGGCGGTCGACAGGCTGGCGTCGAAGGTCGCGGTCAGCCGCTCGACATAGTCGAGGATAGCGGTGTGCAGATAGCGCGTGTGGGTGTTGAGCAGGCTTGCCTGCCGGCACAGGGCGTCGACCACATGCGGGTGGCAATGGCCGACATGGGCGACATTGTTGTAGGCGTCGAGATATTTGCGGCCGTCGGCATCGTAGAGCCAGACGCCTTCGCCGCGCACCAGGTGCACGGGCTCGTCATAGAACAATTGCGATTTCGCACCGAGCAGGCGGGAACGCCGGCTAACAAGCGCTTCCTCGGTCATTTTCTTCTGCGGTTGTGTCATCTGTGGGTACCTGAACCTCGTTGTGTCCGCCGGCTCATCAGGCCTTCGACAGGCCTGCGCCGATCGCCTCACCGATCTTGGCGACATCGGCGGCGCTGATGATCAGAGGCGGCGACAGGATGATGGTGTTGCCGGAGACGCGCAGCATGACGCCGGCTTCGTAGGCAGCCTCCGAAACCACGGCCATGGTCTTCTTGTCGGCGGGTTTTTTCGTCGCGCGATCCGAGACCAGCTCGACCGCCGCCATCAACCCCTTGTAACGGACATCGCCAACGATGGCGTGCTTGGCCTTCAGCCCCTCCAGTACGGCCGCCAATTCGACACCGCGCGCGGCCGCGTTCTCGTTCAGGCGCAGTCGTTTGGTCTCGGCAAGGGCCGCCAGTCCCGCCGCGCAGCCGACCGGGTGGCCGGAATAGGTATAGCCATGACCGATGGCGCCAAAACTGGTCTTGTCGGCCTCGAAAACGTCGGCAACCTTTGCGCTGATCAAGGTGGCGCCGAGCGGGAAATAGCCTGAGGTGATCGCCTTGGCGATGGTCATGAAGTCCGGCTGCACGCCCGTCAGCCGCGAGCCCGACCAGGCGCCGGTGCGGCCGAAGCCGGTGACGACCTCGTCGGCGATCAGCAGGATTTCGTGGCGGTCGCAGATCTCGCGTATCAGCGGCATGAAGCTTTCATGCGGAACGATGACGCCGCCGGCGCCGAGCACCGGCTCCATGATGAAGGCGGCGATGGTGTCGCCGCCCTGGAAGGCGATCTCGTCCTCCAGCGCCTTGGCGCACAGTTTTGCCAGCCGTGCCGGATCGGTCTCGTCGAACGGGTTGCGGAAGGTCCAGGGTGCCGGAATGTGGAAGACGCCCGGCAGCAGCGGCTCGTAGTTGCGACGGAAATTGGCGTTGCCGTTGACCGAGGCGCCGCCGAAATGGGTGCCGTGATAGCCTTTCTTGAGCGCCAGGAATTTTGTCCGGTCGCCCTGACCACGGATCTTCCAATATTGCCTCGCCAGCCGCAGCGCGGTCTCGACCGAATCCGAGCCGCCCGAGGTGAAGAAGGTCCGCACCATGCCTTCCGGCGCGAACCATTCGGAAAGCTCGTAGGCGAGTTCGATCGACGGTCCGGTCGAGGTGCCGCGAAAACCCGAGTAATAGGGCAGCGCGCCGAGCTGGTCGGCGATCGCCTTCTTGATCGGGTCGCAACTGTAGCCGAGATTGACATTCCACAGCCCGCCGACGGCATCGAGCACGGTGTTGCCGGCGATGTCGGTGACCATGACGCCCTCGCCCTTCATGATCACCTTCGGCGGATTGGCCCGCATCTCGGCCGGATGCGCCATCGGATGCCAGATCGGCTTGGCGTTGGTCTCGGTGAGGAAATTGATGTCGCGCATGACAAGGCTCCGCAAATGGTCTCAGGCAGCTGGGACGAGGTCGAAATGGGCAAGGGCTTCGGCATAGGAAAGCGCTGGCCGGGCAACGTCGAAATGAACCGTGCGCATGCCGGCGGCACGGCCGCCATCGACATTGCGCTGCTGGTCGTCGACGAAGACGCAGGCACCGGCCGGCAGGCCGAGTGCTTCGGTGACGAAGCCATAGGCGCGCGGATCGGGTTTGAGGATGCCGGTATGGGTAGCGTCGACGATCACGTCGAACAGGCCGAGCAGCGGCAGTTTTTGGCGAAAGTCGGTGCCGTAGAACAGGTCGAGCTCGTTGGACAGGATCGCCAGGCGAAACCCGGCGGCATGGACGGCGCGGATGGCATGGTCGGCTTCGGGCCGCACCACCTTTTCCGGCTCGGCGCCACGCGCACGCTGAACAAAGGTCTCCATCGCCTGCCAGTCCTCGCCGACGAGCAGGCCGACCTCGCTGGTACGGGTGCGCCAATAGTCGCGCTCGCTGATCTCGTCGGCCTGCATGGAGCGCCACAGCGGATCGCTGCCCGGATCGAATGGTCCGCGCCATTGCAGCGTGCCGGGCTTCAGACCGAGCGCCTGTTCGGTCAAGGCATGGGTCTCGAACAGCGTCCTTGTGACGACGCCGCCGAAATCGAGAACCAGCGCCTGGGCCACCGGAGCGCTCACGCGGCCACTCCCTTGGCCGGCATGCCACGCGGGATGATGCCTTCCTCGACCCAGCGATCGAAGATTTCCAGCGCCTTGCCGACAAAGTCGTCGCTGTTGATGTGGGCGTCGATCTCGTGGAACTCGACCCCGCCGGGGATCACCTTGCGCATTTCGTCGACGAAGGCGGCAAGCGCTTCCGGCTCATAGAGTGGCTCGCCCTGCGTGTCCCATTCCTGGATACCCCGGGACGGCAGGATGAAGGCGGAGCGGCCTTTCGAGGCGCCGAGCTTGGCGGCGATGGTCCTGGCGACCTCCCGGCGGTCGTCGGCATCGACCGTGATCGAAGCGATCAGCCTGTTGTGGGCGTGAAACGGGCGTTCGGAAAATTTAGCCGGCAAATCCTGCCACGTCGGCAGGTCGACCATATCCACGGCGCCGGGGGCGGCGATCTGTGGAATGCCGCGAGCACCGGCATTTTCCAGCCGGTCGTTGCCGGAGCTGACGACGGAGCCGGCCAGATGATTGGTGATCTCCTGCAGGCTGAAATCGAACACCGCGCAGAAATGGTCCTGGCCGGCGATCGATTCGAAGGCGCGGCCGCCCATGCCGGTGGTGTGGAAGACGGCGACGTCATAGCCGCGACGTTCCAATGCCGGTTTCAGCGTCTTCATATAGCGCAGGCAGGAGCTGCCGAGCGACGTCATGCCGATGGTCGGGCCGGTCACCGGTGCCGAAGCGCGGGCCTCCAGCACGATCCTGGCCGCGCCGACAACCGCGCCGCAGGCTTGCGACAGGACCAGCTTGCAGATCGAGTTGAGGCCGTAGAGCCCGCCGGCCCAGAGGATCATCATCAGGTCCGGCGCGACCCGCTCGGGTGGAATCAGGTGCGAATAGGCGATGGTGGAGACGACGAATTTCGGCACGCCGAGCGGCAGGGAAAGCGCTACGTCCAGCGCCAGATCGGTGCCCATCGAGCCGCCTATGGCGATGAAGGCGTCGATCTCCCCATTCCCATGCAGCTTGCGCACCAATTGCACGGCGCCGCCGGCCATCAGGGTCATGGCGGTGTTCTCGTCACCGCTGGTGACGATTTCCTCGATCGTCACGTCGACGGCCTGCGCCACTGTATGCTTGTCGTGATCGGGGCTGTAGGGCGGATTGCCCAATACGCTGACATCCATCATCACGGCGCTGCCGCCCGAAGCCTCGATGCAGGCTTTCATGAACAGCAACTCGTCGGCCTTGGTGTCGCCGGTGCCAATGACCAGGATGCGGGGCGTTGTCTGTGCAGACATCAGGCCTGCCTCCTCAAGGTTTGCAAATTGTCGCCATTGAGGCGCATCGAAATCTCCCGTGCCGTGGCCATGACCGCAAGTCCTCGTTCCACGATATCAGCCGTCGCCGTCCTGGCCTTGGGCGCCGCCACGGCGATGGTGCCGAGCGCAAAGCCGTCCGCCGCCAGGATCGCCGCCGCGACGGATATGACGCCTTCTTCCAGGCCCTGGTCGCAGATCGAATAGCCGCGCTCGCGCGCCTCGGCCATGGAACGGGAGATGGCGGCCGGCTCGATCAGCGTATGCGCCGTGAAGGCTTCAAGCGGACCCGCCAGGCACGCCTTGACGGCCTCATCCCTGGCGAAAGCCAGATAGGCGATGCCCGACGCAGTCGAATGCATGGGCAGAAGCTGGCCGATGTCGATGTTGACGCGGTTTGCCCAGCTGGGATGTTCGACATGGACGGTGACCAGCCTGTCGGTGCCGAATTCCGACAGATGCACGGTCTCGGCCGTGGAACTTGCCAGATCGCGCACCAGCGGCACCGCGGTCTGCAGGAAAGGGAAGCGGGCCTCGCGGATGCGCGCCAGTCGCGACAGGCCGGCGCCGAGCCGATAGTGCCGCGTGCCGGCGTCCTGCTCGACGAAACCATGGCCGGTCAGGGCCACCAGCAGCCGCCGCGTCGTCGCCTTGTCGAAGCCCGAGCGGCGCGCCAGCTCGGTCAGCCCGAACTCGGGCTCGGCCACGCTGAACAGCTCCAGAAGTGAAATCGCCTTGCCGACCGTACCCAACGCATCCTCCTGGATCGGGCAATCATTTAACGTGTGAATTAACTTGACAGGAAGCTGCTTTGTTTGCAAGTCTATATTCAAAATAAGGGTTCAAATAATGAACCAGCATCCAGAGCGTATGGGACAGGCCAAGCGGCCGGCGGACAACGATGTTCGCGAACAGGAGGGACCAATGACAGCAGTTTCGGAACAGGCGCCGGCCAACAGGCTGCGCAAGAACAGTCTTGGTGTCGGCGCCATCACCTTCATGGTGATCTCGGCGGCGGCGCCGCTCACGGCGGTGGCCGGCGGCACCCCGCTCGGCATGCTGATGGGCAATGGCGCGGGCTTTGCCGGCACCTATCTGATCGTGACGGTGCTGCTGCTCCTGTTTGCGGTCGGCTATGTCGCCATGTCGCGCCATGTCGGCAATGCCGGCGCCTTCTATGCCTATGCCGCGCGCGGCCTCGGCGGTCTCGCCGGCGGCGCCACGGCGCTGATCGCCATCTTGTCCTACAATGCCATGCAGATCGGCGTCATGGGCCTGCTCGGTGCCGCGACCTCCGGGCTGTTCGCCGGCTGGGGCATCAACCTGCCCTGGTGGGTGTGGAGTTTCATCGCCATCGCCATTGTCGCCGTGCTCGGCTACCGCCAGGTCGACCTGTCGGCCAAGATCCTGACGGTGCTGGTGCTGTGCGAATACGCCGTGGTGCTGATCCTCGATCTGACGATCCTCAAGACCGGTGGCGACAGCGGCCTGTCGGCGGCTCCGTTCAGCTGGAGCCAGATCACCTCGGGCGCGCCGGCGATCGCCATCCTGTTCTGCTTCGCCGCCTTCATCGGCTTCGAGGCGACCACGATCTATGCCGAGGAAGCCCGCGACCCCAAAGTCACCATTCCGCGCGCCACCTATTTCTCTGTCGTCCTGATCGGCGTCTTCTACATGGTCACCGCCTGGCTGATGGCGGTCGGCGCCGGTGTCGACAAATTGATGCCGGCGCTGCAGGGCCTGCAGGACCCGACGACCTTCCTGTTTGGCCTGTCCGACCGTTATGCCGGCACGCTGCTGACGCATGCGATGAGCATCCTGTTCGTGTCGAGCCTGTTTGCCGGTGTGCTGGCCTTCCACAATGCGGTTGCCCGCTACATCTACGTCTCGGGCCGCGAGAAGCTTTTGCCGCAGTCGATCGGCGTGACGCATTCGGCGCACCAGAGCCCGCATGTCGCCTCGGTGATCCAGAGCGTGCTGGCGGCTGTCGTCGTCGGCCTGTTCGCCGTGCTCGGCCTCGATCCGGTGCTGGCGCTGTTCTCCTGGCTGACCAATGTCGCGACACTCGGCGTCATCGTCATGATGGCTGTCGCCTCGCTCGCCGTGGTGATGTACTTCCGCGCCAACCCATCCAGCCGAGAGAACGCGGTGAAGACCACCATCCTGCCCGGGCTGACCTTCATCGCCTTCGTCGTCATCATCTACCTGATCGTCATCAATTTCGGCAGCCTGTCGGGGGCCGGTGGCTTCCTCGGTGTGTTCCTGCCCGGGCTGGTGCTGATAGCGGCGGTGATCGGCCTGCTGCTGGCCGGCGCCTTGAAAGGCCGCGATCCCGTTGCGTTCGACAATCTCGGTGTGCCCCTGAAGGATTGAGCGAAGCAACCGGTTAAGACAAGCAAGGGGCGGCATGCCACGCCGCCCCTTCCCACCTTACAGGGAGTGGCGGCTTTGAGCTTTGCCGAAAACATCACCGTCGAGGCGCTGGAGGCCGACCCCTACCCGATCTATGCCGAACTCAGGCGCAGCGCGCCGGTCGCCTTCGTGCCCTCGGTCAATCTGTGGTTCGTCACCCGCTGGAAGGATGTCGAACTGGTGGCGAAATCACCCGACATCTTTTCTGCAATCGTCAGAGCGGGCGTGTCGCCCGTCGAGCGTTCCTTCGGCAAGCCGACCATCCTGACCAGCGATGGCGAGGTCCACAAGAACCTCCGCCAGGGCGTCGACCCGAAATACCGGCCGCGCACCGTCGCCTCCTATGCCGGCGATCTCGTGCGCTCGATCGCCGAACCCTATCTCGACGCTATCGCCAGCCAAGGCTCCGCCGAACTGATGGCCGATTATTTCGAGCCGATGTCGACGCTCAGCCTGGCCCGCTCGCTCGGCCTTGCCGACATCGACATGCCGACGCTCCGCCGCTGGTTCTACGGGCTCGCGCAAGGCGCCATCAACTTCGAGAAGGACCCGAAGCGGCAGGAAATCGCCGACGCCATCGGCGCCGAGGTCGGCGATGCCGTGACGCCGACGCTGGAAAGGCTCGCCCGCGAGCCCAACGATTCCGCGTTGTCGCACATGCTGCATGACGGCATGCCGGAGGGCAAAACGCGCCCGATCGACTTCCTGATGCCGACCATCAAGGTCATCCTGCTCGGCGGCATGCAGGAGCCGGGCCACGGCGCCGGCTCGATCCTTGTCGGCCTGCTCAGGAATCCCGACCAGCTGCGGCAGGTGCTCGACGATCCCGCGACCTTCGTGCCCAAGGCTGTCGACGAGGGCCTGCGCTGGGTGGCGCCGATCGGTACGCAGACGCGCGAAACGACGCGCTCGGTCGAGATCGGCGGAGCGACGATCCCCGCCGGCGCACCGGTCGCCGCACTTGTCTCCTCGGCCAGCCGCGACGAGAGCCGCTTTGCCGACCCCGACCGCTTCGACATCAACCGCGACGAAGGCAACCATGCCGCCTTCGGCTTCGGCCATCATTTCTGTTCCGGCCGGTTTTTCGCACGCGAGCAGATGTGCCTTGCGGTAAGGCTGCTGCTCAAACGCTTCCCCGATCTCAGCCTGGTGCCCGGCAAGGAGCCGGTGTTCCGTGGCTGGGAGTTCCGGGCGCCAACCACATTGCATGTCAATTTCGGAGCCGGTTCCCCATGATCACTCAAAATGCCATCGACACGCTGCGCAGGACGGAGATCGGTGCGCGCGGCCTGTTCATCGATGGCGCCCAATCGGCGGGAACAAGCGGCGCGACATTGCCTGTCATTTCGCCGATCGATGGCCGCGTCTTCGCCAGCATTGCCGACGGCAATGCCACCGATATCGACCGCGCGGTGAAATCGGCGCGCAAGGCGTTCGAGAAAGGTTCGTGGTCGCGCGCCGCGCCCGCCTTCCGCAAGAAGGTGCTGACCAGGCTCGCCGAACTCATCGAAAAGCATGTCGATGAACTGGCCGTGCTTGGCGTGCGCGACAATGGCACCGAGATCGGCATGGCCTACAAGGCCGAGCCGCTGTCGGCGGCCGGCACCATCCGCTACTACGCCGAGGCGATCGACAAGGTCTATGGCGAGATCGCGCCGACGGCCGAGAACGTGCTGGGGCTGATCCACAAGGAGCCACTCGGCGTCGTCGGCGTCATCGTGCCGTGGAATTTTCCGCTGATGATCGGCGCCTGGAAAATCGCGCCGGCTCTGGCCGCCGGCAACTGCGTGGTGGTCAAGCCGCCGGAGATCGCCTCGCTGACGCTGCTGCGGCTGGCGGAACTGGCCAGCGAGGCCGGCCTGCCCGCCGGCGTGCTCAATGTCGTCACCGGCCGAGGCTCCGTCGCCGGCGAAGCGCTCGGCCTGCATATGGATGTCGATGCCATCGCCTTCACCGGCTCGGGGCCGGTCGGCCGGCGGCTGCTCGACTACTCCGCCCGCTCCAATCTGAAGCGCGTCTTCCTCGAGCTCGGCGGCAAGTCACCCAACATCGTCTTTGCCGATGCGCCGGATTTGAAGCAGGCCGCGGTCGTCTCGGCCAATGGCATCTTTCGCAATTCCGGCCAGGTCTGCGTTGCCGGTTCGCGCCTGCTCGTTCAGTCCTCGGTCTATGACCGCTTCATGGAGGAGCTTGTCTCGGCGACCAAACGGCTGAAGGTCGGCGATCCGCTGGATCTCACCAGCGATGTCGGCGCGGTGTCGAGTGCGGAGCAACTGAACAAGAATCTCGGCTTCGTCGCCAAGGCGAGGGAAGAGGGTGCGAGGCTGGTCAGCGGCGGCGAACGGATCCTCGCCGAAACCGGCGGTAGCTACATGGCGCCGACGATCTTCGAGAACGTCACGCAGGATATGCAGCTTGCGCGCGAAGAAGTGTTCGGACCGGTGCTTGGCGTCATGCGCTTCGAGACCGAGGAGGAAGCGGTACGGCTTGCCAATTCGACCGTCTATGGGCTGGCCTCGGCGGTGTGGACATCAAACCTCTCCACCGCGCATCGCATGGTGCGCGCCATCCATGCCGGCGTCGTCCACGTCAACACCTATGGCGGCGCCGACATCACCGTGCCGCTCGGTGGCGTCAAGCAGTCCGGCTTCGGCCGCGACAAGTCGCTGCACGCGCTGGAGAAATATCTCGAACTGAAGACCGCCTGGATCGCGCTTTGACACCCGTGGCCATATCGGGCTCCCGCCAAATCTGATCTCCCATGCAAGGCGTACAGGATCGCAGCGCAGCGCCGCAGCGGGCGGTCCGGCACCGTCTTGTGCTCCATGTCTTGAAATTTTTGAGAGAATATTCCTGGCATCGGGGGCAAAGGCGAAACACGTTCTTTGATAAAATCGATAGAATTTCTGACGATGTGACCAAGCCTAGGCAATCCGCCCGGCTGCCATGACTTCACAACCGCAGAGATCAAACCATGTCGGACTTCAAGAACACTTTGCCATCTTCCCTTTGGTCAACCCTCAACCGGCGCAGTGGCCTTGCTCTGCTGTTCGCATCGGCGGTCGCGGTCGGCAGCCTGATGGCGCCGCATGCGTCGTTCGCCGAGGACAAGAAGGCGATCAAGGTCGGCATCATCAGCGGCGAGGACGAGGATGTCTGGCGCGTCGTCGTCGCTCAAGCCGCCGAAAAGGGCCTGACCATCGAGACCGTGGTGTTCAACGACTACACCCAGCCCAACGAAGCGCTGGAGCGCGGCGAGATCGACGCCAACGCCTTCCAGCACCAGCCCTATCTCGACAACCAGATCAAGACGCAGGGCTATCACATCGTGCGCGTCGGCTATACCGGCGTCTGGCCGATCGGCCTCTACTCGAAGAAGTTCAAGGCGGTTGCCGACCTGCCCGAGGGCGCCGTCATCGGCGTGCCGAACGACCCGTCCAATGAAGGCCGGGCGCTGCGCGTGCTGCAGAATGAGGGCGTGATCAAGCTGAAAGACGGCACCGGCATTCTGGCCACCACCGCCGACATTTCGGAGAACCCCAAGAAGGTCGAGATCAAGGAGCTCGACGCCGGCATAGTCGGCCGCTCGGTCGAGGACCTCGACGCCGCCGTGGTCAACACCGACTGGGCGCTGAAAAGCGGCCTGACGCCAGACAACCGCATCGCGCAGGAGCCGATCGCCGACAACCCGTACCGCAACTTCATCGCGGTCAAGGTCGGCAATGAGAACGAAGCCTGGGTGAAGACGCTGGTGGCGTCCTACCAGAACGAGGCGGTGAAGGCCGAGTTCGACAAGGTCTACAAGGGCACCGGCCTCAGCGCCTATTGATCCGACCGGACGCCCGTTCGAGAGCAAATGCGGTCCGCGCCTGAGCGCGGGCCGCAATTGCGTTTTCGGATGGCGAGAACAGGGAACCGCATGAACCAGCATATAACGGCATCCCAGGAGATCGCCGATCCCACCCACGCCCGGCCGGACGCACCACAGGACGTGGTGCGGCTTGTCGAGCTGAAGCGCCGCTTTGGTGCCACTCCGGCCATCGACGGCATTTCGCTGACGGTGCGCAAGGGCGAGATCCTCGGCATTATCGGCCGCAGCGGCGCCGGCAAGTCGACGCTGATCCGCTGCCTGAACGGGCTGGAGCGGCCGGATTCCGGCGAGGTGTTCATCGAGGGCCGTGAGATCAGCCGGCTCGGCGAACGTGACCTGCAGCCGCTGCGGCGGCGCATCGGCATGATTTTCCAGCACTTCAACCTACTGTCGGCCAAGACGATCGAGGACAATGTGGCGCTGCCGCTGAAGATCGAGGGCCGTCCGAAGGCGGAGCGGCTGGCGCGGGCGGCAGAGTTGCTCGAGCTTGTCGGCCTGTCGGAGAAAGCAAAAGCCTATCCGGCATCGCTGTCCGGCGGCCAGAAGCAGCGCGTCGGCATCGCCCGGGCGCTTGCTGCCCGGCCGGCGCTGCTGTTGTCGGATGAGGCGACATCGGCACTCGACCCGGAGACGACGCGCTCCATTCTTGCCTTGCTGAAGGACATCAACCGGCAGCTTGGCCTGACCATCCTTTTGATCACGCATGAGATGGAGGTGATCCGCTCGATCGCCGACAGGGTGGCGGTGATCGATGCCGGACGCATCGTCGAGCAAGGGCCGGTCTGGTCGGTGTTTGCCGACCCGCAATCGGACATCACCGAAAGCCTGCTCGGCGCCATCCGGCCGCAGCTGCCGGCCGAACTGGCGGCGCGGCTGCTGCCGGCTTCCGGCGCGGAGACGATCCTGCGCGTGGACGTGGCCGGCGAGGCGGCAAGCGGCCCACTGCTGTCCGACCTTGCCGTGGCCGTTCCGGGCGCCTTCCGCCTCGTCCATGGCGGCATCGACCATATCCAGCAGCAGCCCGTCGGCACGCTCTTTCTGTCTGTTCCCGGCAGCGATGCAAGCCATCTCGCCGAAGTGATTACATTCCTGAAGGCCCGCCAGGCGCGGGTGGAGGTGCTTGGCCATGTCGCCAATCCTGTTTGAGCTTCTGTTGCGTTCGATCTGGGAGACGGTGCTGATGACGGCCGCCTCCGGCCTGATCTCGCTGGTCTTCGGCCTGCCGCTTGGGCTGGCCTTGATATCAACCGAACGCGGCGGCATCGCCGAAAACCTGTGGGTGAACCGCGCGCTCGGCGCCATCATCAACGGCTTCCGCTCGGTGCCGTTCATCATCCTGCTGGTGGCGCTGATCCCGCTGACACGGCTGATCGTCGGCACCTCGATCGGCACCTGGGCGGCCATCGTGCCGCTGTCGATCGCGGCCACGCCCTACTATGCGCGCATCGCCGAAGTGTCGCTGCGCGAGGTCGACCATGGCCTGATCGAAGCGGCGCGCGCCATGGGCGGCAACCGCTGGACGATCATCCGCGAGGTGCTGGTGCCGGAAGCCCTGCCCGGCATCGTCGCCGGCTTCACGGTGACCCTGGTGACCCTGATCGGCGCCTCGGCCATGGCTGGCGCGATCGGTGCCGGTGGCTTGGGCGATCTCGCCATCCGCTATGGCTATCAGCGGTTCGAGACGTCGGTGATGGTCGCCGTCGTGATTGTGCTGATCATCCTGGTTTGTGGCATTCAGTGGGCGGGGGATCGCCTCATGGCGCGGCTGGATCGGCGAGGGTGAGCCGGCTAATTTCGGCTAAGCCGAGGCTCCCCCAACTTCGTCATCCACGGGCGGAGCAGCCGCGAAGCTCCGTCGCGGAGACCCGAGGATCCATGCCGCGCCCGGAGCCGACGAGCGCAGCGGAGCAGAATTCTGGACCGTGGTGACGCGTTGGAGTCTCGGCATGGATCCTCGGGTCTGCGCTGCGTCGCTGCGCTCCTTGCTCCGCCCGTGGATGACGAAGCGATGGGCGTTTGCGCCAATCGCCAAGGCATCCGGCCCGTCGACCCAACCCAGGCTAAGCCCGCAATCTCGTCCCTTCCGGATCGAAGAACGGCATCGGCGCCACCACCGCGCGGGTCGGCACGCTGTCTATCTCGATGCTCAGCTCGGTGCCAACAGCCGTGAAAGGCAACCGCAGATGCGCGGTCGCCAGCACCTTGCCGAGAGAATGACCGTGATCGCTGTAGGTGACGACGCCGGCATCCTCGCCGTCGGCCAGCACACGCGCATCCGTTGCCGCTGGTTTGTCGCCGTCGAGGATCAGGCCGGTCCAGCGCTCGTCGAGGCCCTTGTCGCGGATCTTGAGCAAGGCTTCGCGGCCGATGAAATTGCCCTTGTCGAACTTGATCCAGCGGTCGAGGCCGACATGGAACGGCGTGCGGGTCTCGTCCATGTCGATGCCATGCGCCGGATAGGCCTTTTCCAGGCCGAGCGTAAACATAGCCAGCACACCATAGGGTTTCTGGCCGAAGTCCTTGCCGGCTCGCATCAGTGCATCCCAGACGGAGGCTGCCTCGTCGGCCGACACGAAGAGTTCGAAGCCGAGTTCGCCGGTCACGCCTGTGCGCGAGATCAGCACGTTTGTTTCGCCGACGCGGCCTGAGGTGAACGCCCAGCGTTTCAAACCATCAAGGTCGGCCTCCGTGACCAGCGCCTTCAGCAGGTCGCGTGAACGCGGGCCCTGGATGGTGGGGAAGGCTACGGCGGCGGTGATATCGGTGACATAGGCTTTTCGCCCTCCGGCATGGTGCTGCAGCCAGGGCAGCATCTTCAGCCGGTTGACCGAGCCGGTGACCAGCATGAAGTGCTCTGGTGCCAGCCGGAACACGGTGAGGTCGTCCATGATGCCGCCATCCTCGCGGCAGATGGTGGAGTAGCGGACCTGGCCCGGCTTCATCGCCGCGGCATCGTTGACGATGACGTGGTTGACCAGCGCCTCGGCGTCCGGCCCCTTGATGTCCATCTTGCCCATGGTGCTGAGATCCTGGACGCCGACATTCTTGCGCGTGTTCAGGTGCTCGTCGGCAATGCCGGAGTAATATTTGGCCGAGATGAAATCGCCGCCGACCCGACCCATGGTCGCGCCGAGCCCGACAATGCTGCTGTAAAAGGGGGAACGCCGCTCAGCCAAGAAGGTCTCCATCACTCATGAAAAACGGCAGCGCCAACCGGCGCTGCCGGAAGGCATTTGCTGTCGGTCTCAGTTGCCGTAGACGTCGAAGGCAAAATACTTGTCGTTGATTTCCTTGTATTTTCCGTTGGCGCGCAGCGTGTCTATGGCCGCATTGAACTTGTCGGCCAGTTCCTTGTTGCCTTTCTGCAGCGCGATGCCGACGCCGGGGCCGTGAATGACCGGATCGGCGGTCAGCGTGCCAAGCAACTTGCAGCAGGCGCCGTCGGGCTTCTTCAGCCATTCAGTCAGGATGATCGAGCCGTCCATCATCGCATCGAGGCGGCCATTGGCCATGTCGGTACGGGCGTCATCGCCGGTCGGATAGGCCTTGACGGTCGAGCCCGAATATTTCTGCTCGGCGAATTTCTGGTGGATGGTGGCGGTCTGCACGCCCAGCACCTTGCCCTTCAAATCGTCCGGCGAGGTGCCAGCGATGGTCGAGTCCTTCGGCATGGCGATGGCCGGCGGCGTCTGGTAGTATTTGTGGGTGAACTCGACCTTCTCGGCCCGTTCGGGCGTGATGGTGATGTTGATGATGGCATCGAACTTGCCGGCCTGCAGTGCCGGGATCGAGCCGTCAAAATCCTGCACGATGAATTCGCAATCGGCCTTCATCTCAGTGCACAGCGCCTTGCCGAGATCGATGTCGAAGCCGCCCAGTGTGCCGTCGGCATTGGCATAGTTGAAGGGCGGATAGGCGCCCTCCGTGCCGATCCTGAGTTTCTTGTCCTGGGCGCTGGCAGCACCGGTGGCAAGGGTAAGAGCGACGGAAGCGGCAAGCACGAAACGGCCGAAAAGACGCATGTTCCAGATCCCCGTTGACTGGCGAAGTCTACGGGCTTTGGTGCTCCCGGCGGAGACGGAAGCGACATATGCTGCGGCGATCACGGCGCCGCAGGCTGTCCGCGTGACTGCGGCTGGCTTTGGGTTAGCCGGCGCGCTGTTTGTTCGTCGCCTTGTGATCAACGGCAAGGTCGTTCGCGGACAAGACAACGCCAAACTTTTCGCTGGCCTCCGCCGCCGTGTAGTATCCCAACGCCACATCGCGCTGCACTTGATCGGCGTCACGCTCGCGCGGATCACCATAGCCGCCGCCGCCCGGCGTGCCGACGCGCACGCGGTCGCCGGCCTTGAGCGGGATGTCCTGCTCCTTGGAGAGGTGCGGCGGTACATGTTCCTCGCCATTGCGGAAGACAGTCACCGTGTTCACCGCCCCGTCGCTGCCGCCGAGCGCGCCTTGCGGGCCGAAACGGCCATGATCCATGACGAAGGAGGCGCGCGCATCGCCGCGCAGGATTTCGACCTCGTAGGCGAGGCCGAAACCGCCGCGATGCTTGCCGGCGCCGCCCGAGCCTTCGCGCAAGGCATAGTGGCGGTAGAGCACCGGAAAGGCCTGCTCCATGATCTCGACCGGCGGCGATTTCGAAATGCCGATGGTCGAGCAGCCATTGGTCAGGCCGTCATGGCCCGAATTGCCGCCATAGCCGCCACCGGAGATCTGGTACATGACGTAGTCGCGGCCGCGCGCCGGATCGTTGCCGCCGAGCGCGAAATTGCCGCTGGAGCCGGCGGGTGCTGCCGTCACCTTGTCCGGCAGCGCCTGCACCATCGCGGCGAACACTGCCTCGGCGATGCGCTGCGAGACTTCGGCCGCACAACCCGAGACAGGACGTGGATATTTCGCGTCGAGGAAGGTGCCTTCCGGCCGCTTGACGATCAGCGGCTCGAAGGCGCCGGCGCTGATCGGTACATCCGGGAAAATATGGCGCATGGCGAGGTAGACTGACGACAAGGTCGTTGCCAGCACGCTGTTCATCGGTCCGGCGCAGGGTTTTGACGAGCCGGTAAAATCGAAGGTCAGTGTATCGCCCTGCTTCTCCACCGCGAGCGCGATGGTCAGCGGCTCGTTGACCACGCCATCGGAATCGACAAAGGCCTTGGAGCTATAGGTGCCGTCGGGAATGGCCGCGATGTTGGCGCGCATCTGTTCGGCGGCGCGGCGGCGCAGCTCGGCGATCGCCTCGACGACCGTTTCATCTCCGTAACGATCCAGGATTCCATTGAGCCGGTCCTGCCCGATCAGTAGCGCCGCGGCCTGGGCCCTGATATCGCCGATGCGCTGGTCGGCGACGCGGATGTTCGAACAGATGATGGCGTAGATCTCCGGATCCAGCACGCCCTTCTTGAACAGTTTTACCGGCGGCAGCCGCAGGCCTTCCTGTTCGACCGCAGTCGCGGAGGCGGAAAACCCGCCCGGCACCGAGCCGCCAATATCGGGCCAATGGCCGGTGTTCGACAGCCAGCAGAAGATCTTGCCGTGCCGGTAGACCGGCATGGCGAAGCGCACATCCATCAGATGCGTGCCGCCGAGATAGGGGTCGTTGACGATGTAGATGTCGCCTGGCTCCGGCGGCAGGCAGCGGCCGTCGGCGATCATCTCGATCACCGTCCTGGTCGAATACTGCATGACGCCGACGAACACCGGCAGGCCCTGGCTGCCTTGTGCGATCAGCGAGCCGTCGGCGGCCGAGTAGATGCCGTCGGAACGGTCATTGGCCTCGGCGATCACAGGCGAGAAAGCAGCGCGCGAAAAGGTCAGGTCCATCTCGTCGCAGACCTGCTGCAAGGCCGCCTGGAGCACCGAAAGCGTGATGGCGTCGAGCTTTGCCATATCAATGTCAGGCATCTCAGGCCTCGCCAATGTCGATGATGATGTTGCCGTCGGCGTCCGATCTTGCACGGTCGCCGGGTTCGAGCACGGTGGTGGCGTCCATCTGTTCGAGGATCGCCGGGCCGTCGATGATCGCGTCGAGCGGCAGTTTTTCGCGTGCATAGACCGGCGTGTTGTGCCACCGGCCCGCATACCAGACCGGCCGGATCTCGCGCCGCGCCTCGTCCAGCGTCTTGGCGCGCCCGGCCGGGTCGATCAGCCGCGACAGGTCGATCGCCGGCCGCACGCCGGTCACCGAGGTGTTGAGGTTGACCAGGTTGGCGCGGATTTCCGGCAGCTCGACCTTGAAGCGGGCGAAATAGGCCTTTTCGAACAGCGCTTGCAGCTCGTTGCGGGTCACCGATGACGACGGCAGCGGCACGTTGATGATGTGCGTCTGGCCGACGAACTGCATGTCGGCGGAGTGGGTGACACGGATCGTCTCCGGCTTCACCGCTTCCTTTCCGATCAGCTCCTCACCTTCGTTTCGATGCCGTTCCAATACTGCGTGGATTTGGGTTTCATCAAGCACGGCGACCGGCTGGTTGATGGTGTTGACGAAATCATGGCGCAGATCGGCGACGACACAGCCGAGCGCGTTGGTGATGCCGGGCCGTGCCGGCACCAGCACACGCGGCAGGCCTAGCTCACGCGCCAGCGCTGTGGCGTGCAGGGGACCGGCACCGCCGAAGGCAAATAGCGCAAAATCGCGCGGATCATGGCCGCGCGACACCGACACCATGCGGATGGCGCCGGCCATCTTCATGTTGCCGAGCCGCAGCACAGCGCCCGCCGCCTCGACGCCGGACAGGCCGGTCGCCTTACCGATCTTGTCCTCGAAGATTCCGGTGACGCGCTCTGATGTGACGGGGTTTTCGACCGCCAGCAGCTTCTTCGGCGCCAGCCGGCCGAGCACCAGATTGGCGTCGGTGATGGTCGGCTCCAGGCCGCCGCGCCCGTAGCAGATCGGGCCGGGATTGGCGCCGGCACTTTCCGGGCCGATCTGGATCAGTCCGGCCGCATCGACACGGGCGATCGAGCCGCCGCCGGCGCCGACCGTGTGCACCGCCACCATCGGCACATGGATCGGCATGGCATATTCGATCTCGATCTCGTTCGAGACCGCCGGCTCGGCATTGCGGATCAGCGCCACGTCGGTCGAGGTGCCGCCCATGTCGTAGGTGACGAGGTTTTCGAAGCCGGCGCGCTTGCCGGTGTAGGCAGCGGCGATGACGCCGGAGGCCGGGCCGGACATCACGGTCTTGGCCGATTCACGTGTGACGAAGCGGGCCGAGATCATGCCGCCATTGCCGTTCATGATCAGGAAGTCGCGGGCATAGCCTTTGGCGGCCAATTCCTTGCGCAGCCGCTCGACATAGCGTTCGAGGATCGGCTGCACCGAGGCGTTGACCGAGGCGGTGACGCCGCGCTCGAATTCGCGCGCTTCCGACAGCAGCGCATGGCCTGATGTGATGTAGCTGTTCGGCCAGAGCTCGGCGGCGATTTCGGCGGCGCGCCGCTCATGCGAAGGGTTGGCGTAGGAATGCAGGAAATGGATGACGAGGGATTCGCAGCCGGCCGCGATCAGCGCCTTCACCGCCTCGCGCATCCCGGCCTCATCGAGCGGCGTGCGCACCGCACCCGAGGCCTCGACGCGCTCCGACACTTCGAGCCGGAGATTGCGTGGGATGATCGGAACGAAAGTGCCGGTCATGCCATAGGGTTGCGGCCGTGTGCGCCGGCCAAGCTCGATCACGTCGCGAAAGCCGCGCGTGGTGATCATGCCGGTCCTGGCCAGCCGGCGCTCCAGCACGGCATTGGTGGTGGTGGTCGTGCCATGCACGATGAGGTCGATGCCGTCGATCGCAAAGCCGGTGGCGCCAAGTGCCGAAACCACCCCGAACGCCTGGTTGTCGACCGTGGTCGGGGTCTTGGCGATATGCACCTTGCCGCCGTCCTTGCCGTCGATCAAAAGCAGGTCGGTGAAGGTTCCGCCGACATCGATGCCGGCAACGACATTTCCCAGGGAATCGCGCGCTTGCGCTGGAAAATTCTCTTCATCGTCGAAACCCGAAATGCTGAGACTACGGATATGCGTCAGTTTGGAAAGGTGTTTTAAGGTAGCATCTTGACGCAAATATCGTTTGTATACTAATAAATTCCGGACACAAGAGCTTACCGCTTTGGAGTGTGCGAACGGCACGCCGGGACCTGAACGGTCCGGGCGCGCAGGTGAAGGTTTGGCGCCCGCGTCCTCGGTTGGGCCAGAAGGTTGGATTTGATGAACACCACATCCGCTCTCGACACCGCCGGCGCCCGCCCGCTGCAGTTTCCGATTCCGGCCAACGTTTATGCCGAAACCGTCGTCTCGGTGAAGCACTACACCGACCGGCTGTTCTCGTTCCGCATCACCCGTCCGCAGTCGCTGCGTTTCCGTTCCGGCGAGTTCGTCATGATCGGCCTGCCCAATGCCGAGAAGCCGGTGTACCGCGCCTATTCGGTGGCAAGCCCGGCCTGGGACGAAGAGCTGGAATTCTTTTCGATCAAGGTGCCGGACGGTCCTCTGACCTCGGAATTGCAGAAGATCCAGGTCGGCGATACCGTCATCATGCGCCAGAAGTCGACCGGCACGCTGGTGGTCGACGCACTGACCCCGGCCAAACGGCTGTTCATGATCTCGACCGGCACCGGCATCGCGCCCTTCGCCAGCCTGCTGCGCGACCCCGACACCTACGAAAAGTTCGATCAGCTGATCCTGACCCACACCTGCCGCGACAATGCCGAGCTGACCTATGGCCAGGAATTGGTGGCGGCGCTGGAGAGCGACCCGCTGATCGGCGAGCTGACCGCCGGGCGCGTCAAGCTCTACAATTCGACCACCCGCGAAGAGTCGGCCTGCATGGGCCGCATCACGGCGCTGATCGGTTCGGGCAAGTTCTACGCCGATCTCGGCATCGAGAAGCTCAATCCCGAGACCGACCGCATCATGATCTGCGGCTCGATGCATATGCTCAAGGACGTCAAGGAACTCGCCGAAAGCCTCGGCTTCCAGGAAGGCTCACTCAGCCATCCCGCGACTTTCGTCGTCGAGCGCGCCTTCGTCGGCTGAGGCCTCCTGCCCAGAACATGCTGCCTTTCCAGGCGAATATTGAAAGTCTGGATCGGCTGCTGCAATAGCTCGGGCCACTCCATCCCAACCGCGAATACGGCAAGCGCACACCTCCCGTCGCGTACCAGCCATATCTGATTTCTGGTCAAGCAAGATTTGACCTGGAACGGCACCGACGACGTCTGCCGCGTCGACCGGGCCGGCATAGCCGTGGACGGTTGAGGCACTTCTCGAACCCTCGCTCAGGCGGACCGTAGAAGTCACTTTATCGCGATGGTGCATTCAACGCGGCCTCACGCATCCTTGAATGCTGCGGCGCAACATGACCGACTTGTAACCTGACAGGGCTGGGTCATCGGGACTACTCTCCCGGTGATCGACACGGTCGGTCCTAACCCCCAACCATCCTGAAAAGGCTTGATATTCTTGCCCGCAGGTGGACGGCATCATGACCATTTCCACAACACAGCAAGTCAGGCGAAACCGACCCATGCGTTCTCGGCGTATCGTCCTATTGACCACAATCCTCGTCTTGAGCGGCGGCTACGGGATATGGCGCAACCACGCCGGCGGCGTGGCAAGCGCAGCCACTCAGTCGTCGCAGCCCGCACCCAAGGTCCCGGTCACCGTGGCCACCGTGCAAAAGACCGATTTCCCGCTTTACCTCTATGGGCTCGGAACGGTGACGCCGCTGAACAATGTCAGCATCTCAAGCCGCGTCGCCGGTGTCGTCACGCAGGTTCCGGTCGAGGAGGGGCAGATGGTCAAGCAAGGCGACCTGCTCGCCGTGATCGACCCCCGCCCCTATCAGGCGGTGCTCGACCAGGCGAAAGCCAAGGAGGCGGAGGACGAAGCAACGCTCAAGAATGCGCAGGTCGTCCTCAAACGCCTTTCCACGCTCCTGCAAAAGACCTTCGAGACGCAGCAGGACGTCGATAACCAGCAGGCTGTGGTCAACTCCACCGCGGCCACGATCGAGGGCGACAAGGCCGCCATCGAGGCGGCGCAGCTCAACCTCGATTTCACCAGCATCACGGCGCCGCTGACCGGCAAGACGAGCTTCCGCACCATTGACCCCGGCAACATCGTGCAGATTGGTCAAAGCCCCGGGCTTTTCACGGTCGTGCAGCTTCAGCCCATCTATGTGTCGTTCACGGAACCGCAGGACAACGTTCCGACCATCAACAAGGTTTTCGCGGCCGGCCCGGTTTCGATCGACACGCTGGGTGCGGATATGAAGACCGTGCTGGCGAGCGGCAAACTGGAGGCGGTCCAGAACGCAGTCGACCAGGCTTCCGGCACGATTTCGCTCAGGGCGACATTCGCAAACCAGGACGATGCGTTATGGCCAGGCCTGTCCGTCAACACACGCATACATATCGGCACGATGGCAGGCGCGATCGTGGTGCCGGACGAAGCCGTCCAGCATGGCCCTGACGGGCTCTTCGCCTATGTCGTCGGCGACGACGGCAAGGTCCGTCGTCAGACCGTCAAGACGGGTCCTTCGGACGGCGGCGAAACGGTCATCACCGACGGCCTCAGCCAGGGGCAGCGTGTGGTCGTTGGCGGCCAATACCGGGTGGTTGACGGTGCAAGCGTCGATCCGACGCCGGCTTCCGGTGCCGGACAGGCGCAGAACGGCGCTGCTGGAGGGGCAAGCTGATGGCAGCCATCGGTGTTTCCACGCCTTTCATCCGCTATCCCGTAGCCACGTCGCTGCTGATGATCGGCGTGCTGTTCGTCGGCGTGGTCGCTTATCTCAACCTGCCGGTCGCGGCGATGCCGAATGTCGACTTTCCGACGATCCAGGTGTCGACCAGCTTGCCAGGCGCCGACCCGATCACCATCGCGTCGTCGGTGACCCAGCCGCTTGAGACGCAGTTCGCGCAGATCCCGGGCGTTGCCGAAATGACGTCGAGCAGCCTGTCGGGTTCCAGCCAGGTCACCCTGCAATTCGCTCTCGACGTCGACATCGCATCGGCCGCCGGACTGGTGCAGTCGGCCATCAACGCCGCCGGCGGACAGCTGCCGAAGAACCTTCCCAATCCGCCGACCTACAGGGAGGTCAATCCGACCGATTCACCGATCATGCTGATTGGCGCCAGTTCGACCGACTTGCCGCTGACAACGTTGAGCGACGACGTCTACACCAAGCTCGCGCAGGTGATCAGCCATGTCGACGGCGTCGGTCAGGTGCTGGTCGGCGGCCAGCAGACACCGTCGATCCGTGTCCAGCTCGATCCGGCCAAGCTCGCGGCAAGGGGCCTGTCGCTGGAAGCGGTGCGCACCCCGCTCTCGATCGGCACGGTGGATCTGCCCAAGGGCAACATCCAGGGTGAAGTGCGCTCCTTCACCATCTTCTCCAATGACCAGATGACGGCGGCCGATGACTGGAACAACGCCATCATCGCCTATCGCGACGGGGCGCCGGTGCGGGTCAAGGATGTCGGCCGGGCCGTGCTCGACGCGCAGGACTACACCCAGGCCGGCTGGACCGACACGACGCGCGGCGTCGTCCTCGTCATTTTCAAGGAGCCCGGCGCCAACATCATCGACACGGTCGACAAGATCAAGGCGGAGCTGCCGATGCTGACTGCCTCGATGCCGGCTTCGCTGAAGCTGCAGGTGCTTTCCGACCGGACGCAGACCATCCGCGCCTCGGTGGCGGACGTGCAATTCACGCTGATGCTCACCATCGGGATGGTGGTGATGGTGATCTTCCTGTTCCTGCGCAATGTCTGGGCAACCGCAATCCCGGCCTTCACCGTGCCGCTGGCGCTGCTTGGCGCATGCGCCCTGATGTGGTCCGCGGGTTACAGCATCGACAATCTGTCGCTGATGGCGTTGACGATCTCCATCGGCTTCGTCGTCGACGACGCCATCGTCATGCTGGAGAACATCGTCCGCTACATCGAGCACGGCGAGAAACCGATGGATGCCGCGATCCGCGGCGCCAGCGAAATCGGCTTCACCATCATGTCGATCTCGATTTCGCTGGTGGCCGTGCTGATCCCGCTGCTCTTGATGAGCGGCATTATCGGCCGCCTGTTCAAGGAGTTCGCTGTGACGCTGGCCATGACCATTCTGGTTTCGGCCTGCGTTTCGCTGACGCTGACGCCGATGCTGGCCTCGCGTTTCATCAAGCCGGCCAACGAGGAACATCACGGCAGGCTCTACCGGTGGAGCGAAAGCGTCTTCGACGGGATGCTGCGCGCCTATGAGCGCGGCCTCGACCGGGCACTTGGGCATCGTTTCATCACGCTGTTGGTGTTCCTGACCTGCGTGGGGTTGACAGGCTATTTCTTCACGCTGGTTCCAAGCGGCTTCTTCCCGCAGCAGGACACCGGCCTGATTTTCGGCCAGGTGATCGCCGGGCAGGATGTCTCCACCGGCCAGATGCAGTCCTACATGGCGCAATTTGCCGGGATCGTCTCCAAGGATCCGGCGGTGGCGCATTTCGCCGCATCGACGGGCGGCAGCGGCAACACGCAGAACACCGGCCGCATGTTCATCCAATTGAAGCCGCGCGACGAGCGCGACGTTTCCGCCGACCAGATCATCCGGCGATTGCAACCGAAGCTCTCGGTCGTCCAGGGCGCGCGCCTGTTCATGCAGGCCTCGCAGGACGTGCGCGTCGGCGCCAGGCTGTCCGCATCGCAATATCAGTACGTGCTGGAGAGCAGCGACCTCGACACGCTCGACGACTGGGCGCCCAAGCTGTTGACGGCCTTGCAGCGCCTGCCCGAATTGCGGGACGTCTCGACCGACCAGATGAGTTCCGGCACGACGCTGACGCTGCAGGTCGATCGCGACCAGGCCGCCCGCTACGGCCTGACGGCAAACGATGTCGACAACACGCTCAACGACGCCTTCGGCCAGCGCCAGATCGCCCAGTACTTCACGCAGCTTTCGACCTATGACGTGATCCTGGAAGTGCTGCCGTCACTGCGCGGCAACCTCAAGGCGCTCGACCAGATCTATCTGACGACATCGACCGGTTCGCAGGTGCCGCTCTCGGCCATCGCCAAATGGACGACCAAGCCGGTGCAGCCGCTGGTGATCAACCACGAAGGCCAGTTCCCCTCGGTAACGATCAGCTTCAACCTGGCGCCCAACGTCGCGCTCGGCCAGGCCACCGCCGCGATCGACAGGGCCGCCGCCGAGATGCGGCTGCCGGCGACCATCGAGACCAGTTACACCGGGACTGCGCAGGCCTTCCAGCAGTCGCTGTCTTCGGTGCCGGTGCTTATCCTCGGCGCCCTGGTCGTGGTCTATTTGATCCTCGGCATCCTCTACGAAAGCTACGTCCACCCGCTGACCATTCTCTCCACTCTGCCCTCCGCCGGGCTTGGCGCGCTGGGCACGCTGCTCGTCTTCCATATGGAGTTCAACCTGATCGGCCTGATCGGCGTCATCCTGCTCATCGGCATCGTCAAGAAGAACGGCATCATGATGGTCGACTTCGCCATCGCGGCCGAGCGGGACCAGCATCTCAGCTCGCTGGAATCAATCCGCCAGGCCTGCCTGCTGCGCTTCCGGCCGATCATGATGACCACCATGGTCTCCATGCTGGGCGCGCTGCCGCTGATGCTGGAGAACGGCACCGGGGCGGAAATCCGTCAGCCGCTTGGTTACACCATGTTCGGCGGGCTGCTTGTCAGCCAGGCGCTGACGCTGTTCACCACGCCGGTGATCTATCTCTATCTCGACGACCTTTCGCATTGGCTCACCTCATTCCGAAAGCATGAGCAGGATGACCGTGAACCCGAGCATATGGAGGCTGAAATCGGCCAGCCCGCGCGTAAGCTGGCGGCCGAATAGGCTGCCTCAACGCTTAAGGCCGGCATCGGACAGGACAGGCTTGTGGCCTCGACCGAAACGATCGTGTAAGTATCGCCCTAAACGAGAAAGGGCAGGAAATGAGCAACACGATCCGCGAAGCCGAGCCTGGCACCAGCGCGTCCAAGGTGACGCCGCTGCCGGCCCGCGCCGCCGCCAACACACCCGTAGCGCTGGACCATCGCATCGCGCGCAATCCCGGCATGAAGCTTGATCTCGGCTTCATGGAATCGGTGCGCAGCGTCAACCGCTCGGCGCTGGAGCGCCGTGTCGCCAGCCTGACCAAGCGGCGCTCGATCAAGGCCGACAACCAGGCGGCCTGGCTGCTGCGCGCCGTCGCCTGCATGGATCTGACGACGCTGAATTCCAACGACACCGAGGAGCGCGTGCGCCGGCTCTGCGCCAAGGCGATCAATCCGTTCCGCCGCGACATCGTCGAGGGCCTCGGCATTGCGGGCGAAACCATCCGGCCGGCCGCGGTCTGCGTCTACCATCCCTTCGTCGCCACCGCCGTCGACGCCGTGCGCGGCACCGGCATTCATGTCGCCGCCGTCTCCACCGCCTTTCCACATGGCCTGGCGCCGCTGTCGACCCGCCTGCAGGAAATCGAGGCTTCGGTGCGCGATGGCGCCGACGAGATCGACGTCGTCATTCCGCGCGGGCTGGTATTCGGCGCCAAATGGCGGGAGCTTTACAACGAGATCGTCTCGATGCGCGCCGCCTGCGGTGACGCGCATCTGAAGGTCATTCTCGGCACCGGCGACCTTGCCACTTTGCGCAATGTGATGCTGGCCTCGATGGTGGCGATGATGGCGGGCGCCGATTTCATCAAGACTTCGACCGGCAAGGAAAGCGTCAATGCGACGCTGCCCGTTGGGCTGGCCATGGTGCGCGCCATCAGGGCGTATTTCGAGGAAACCGGCTATCTCATCGGCTTCAAGCCGGCCGGCGGCATTTCCACGGCAAAAGCCTCGCTCGACTGGCTGGTGCTGATGAAGGAAGAGCTTGGCCGGCCATGGCTGGAGCCGGAGCTGTTCCGCTTCGGTGCTTCAAGCCTGCTGACCGACATAGAGCGGCAGCTCGAGCACCATCTGACCGGGCATTATTCGGCCAATCACCGCCACGCAATGGCTTGAGCACCCAACCGGATCGGCCTGGCCGATCGACCCTCTCCGCGAAGGGGGAGGGTAAAGGAGGCACCCCATGAACATTCTCGAACGCTATCACGCCATGGAATACGGCCCGGCGCCGGAAGCCCGCAACGAGGCCGATGCGTGGCTTGCCGCGCGCGATTTCGGCAAGGCGCTTTTCATCGACGGTGGCTGGAAAGCCGCTTCAGGCGGCAAGACCTTTGAGACCAGCGAGCCGTCTTCCGGCAAGCTGCTGGCCAAGGTGTCCGACGCCAGTGCGGCCGATATCGACGCGGCGGTTGCTGCTGCCACCAAGGCACTGCCGAAGTGGAGCGCCAGCACCGGCTATCAGCGCGCCAAGGTGCTTTATGCCATCGGCCGCGCCATGCAGCGCCACCAGCGCCTGTTCGCGGTGCTGGAGTCGATCGACAATGGCAAGCCGATCCGCGAAAGCCGCGACATCGACGTGCCTCTGGCCATCCGCCATTTCATCCACCATGCCGGCTGGGCACAGGCGCTGGACAAGGATTTTCCGGGCCACAAGGGCGTCGGCGTCGTCGGCCAGATCATTCCGTGGAATTTCCCACTGTTGATGCTGGCCTGGAAGATCGCGCCGGCGCTTGCCGCCGGCTGCACGGTGGTGCTGAAGCCGGCCGAGTTCACGCCGCTGACCGCCATCCTGTTCGCCGAAATCTGCGAACGCGCCGGCGTGCCGAAGGGCGTCGTCAACATTGTTCACGGCGGACCGGAAGCGGGTGCGGCCATCGTCAACCATGCCGGCATCCAGAAGATCGCCTTCACCGGCTCATCCGAGGTCGGCAAGATCATCCGAAAGGCGACTGCCGGCTCAGGCAAGAAACTGTCGCTGGAGCTCGGCGGCAAGTCGGCCTTCATCGTCTTCGAGGATGCCGACCTCGACAGCGCCGTCGAAGGGCTAGTCGACGGCATCTGGTTCAACCAGGGACAGGTCTGCTGCGCCGGTTCGCGGCTGCTGGTGCAGGAAGGCATTGCCGATGCCCTGATCGCCAAGGTCAAGACGCGGATGAGCCGTCTGCGCGTCGGCAGCCCGCTCGACAAGAATACGGATATCGGCCCGCTGGTCGACATCAGCCAGCTCGATCGCGTCAAGGGTCTGGTCGCCGAAGGCGCCAGACAGGGCGCCGTCTGCTGGCAGCCGGATGCGGTGCTGCCGTCCTCTGGCTACTACCATCTGCCGACGCTCGCCACGGGTGTTTCGCCGGCTAATATTCTTGCCCAGGAAGAAGTATTCGGACCGGTTCTGGCGACCATGACCTTCCGCAACACCGAGGAAGCGATCGAGCTTGCCAACAACACCCGCTACGGCCTCGCGGCGAGCGTGTGGAGCGAGAACGTCAACCTCGCGCTGCATGTCGCGCCGCAGCTGAAGGCCGGCGTCGTCTGGGTCAACGGCACCAACATGTTCGACGCCGCCTGCGGCTTCGGAGGTTATCGCGAAAGCGGCTTCGGACGCGAGGGTGGGCGCGAAGGCATGTTCGAATATCTCACGGCAAAACTGCCGCTCGGCCCGGTCATCAAGCCGGCGACGGTCTCGGCGCAGCCGGTCGAGCAAGCCGATGGCGCGGCCATCGACCGCACGGCAAAACTGTTCATCGGCGGCAAGCAGGTGCGCCCGGACGGCAATTATTCGCTCGCCGTCGCCACCGCCAAGGGCAAGCTGGCCGGCGAAGTCGGGCTTGGCAGCCGCAAGGACATCCGTGACGCCGTCTCCGCCGCCCGCGCCTGCAAAGGCTGGCCGGAGGCGACCGCTTACAACCGCTCCCAGGTGCTTTATTATCTGGCCGAGAACCTGTCCGGCCGCGCCGGCGAGTTTGCCGCTCGTCTGACTGATCTGACCGGCGCTACGCCCAAGGCCGCGCGGGAAGAAGTAGACCAAACCATCGAACGGCTGTTCCTCTATGCCGGCCTTGCCGACAAATTCGAGGGGCGCGTGCACCAGCCGCCGGCCCGCGCGGTGACGCTGGCGCTGCATGAGCCGGTCGGCGTCATCGGCGTCGTCGCGCCGGATGCGTCGCCGCTGCTTGGCCTGATCTCGCTCATCGCGCCGGCGCTGGCCATGGGCAACACGGTGGTCGCGGTGCCGTCCGAGCGCTATCCGCTGCTGGCCACCGATCTTTACCAGGTGATCGAATATTCCGACGTTCCAGCCGGCGCGATCAACATTGTCACTGGCCGCACGGCGGAACTCGCCGGCGTTCTGGCCAAGCATGACGATGTCGACGGGCTCTGGATATTCGCCGATGCCGACACTTGCGCCAAGGCGGAGGCCGAGTCCATCGGCAACCTCAAGCGCGTCTGGAGCGGCAATGGCCGCAGCCTCGATTGGGCATCCGGCGAAGCGGCTGGCGATGCCTTCCTGCGCCGCGCCGTCGAGGTGAAGAACGTCTGGGTGCCTTACGGCGACTGACATTTCCAGGCTGTCGCAATGGTGATCGTGTTCGGGCTTGACGCCCGGACGCATGTTCTTTAACGAGAAAAAACATCTTTATCTGTGAACTGGCTGCGACACAGGCCGCACAATCGAGCCTGACTGGCACATGACGCCTTGGCCGGTCGCCGATAAAGGCAGTTGACCCAAGCAGGCGAGGAAAAGATATGGCGGATCTGGCAGGCAAGGTCGTTGTCATCACGGCAGCGGCGCAAGGCATCGGCAAGGCGAGCGCTCTGGCCTTCGCCAAGGCTGGCGCCACGGTCTACGCCACCGACATCAACGAGACGCTTCTCGCCGAACTCGCCAAGACGTCTAGCATCAAGACCCGCAAGCTGGATGTGCTGAACGATGAGGCGGTCAATGCCGCCTTTGCCGAGATCGGCCGCGTCGACGTGCTGTTCAACTGCGCCGGTTTCGTCCATTCCGGCTCGATCCTCGAGATGAAGGAAGGCGACCTCGATTTCGCCTTCAACCTCAATGTCCGCGCCATGATCCGCACCATACGTGCGGTGCTGCCCAGCATGCTGGAGCGCGGCGATGGATCGATCATCAACATGTCTTCGGTCGCCGGCGCCGGCAAAGGCGTGCCGAACCGCTTCGCCTATGGCGTCACCAAGGCCGCGGTCATCGGCCTGACCAAGGCAATTGCCGCCGATTATGTCGGCAAGGGCATACGCTGCAACGCCATCTGCCCCGGCACGGTCGAGAGCCCGTCGCTGCAGGACCGCATGCATGCGCAAGGCGACTACGAAGCCGCCCGCGCCGCCTTCATCGCCCGCCAGCCGATGGGCCGGCTCGGCACGCCGGAAGAGATCGCCGATCTCGCCGTCTATCTGGCCGGCGCCACCTATACGTCCGGACAGGCCTATAATATCGACGGCGGCTGGTCGATCTGAACCAATCTGACTGAGGAGAGTATCTATGAAACTGCTGCGCTATGGCGAGGTGGGGAGCGAACGTCCCGGCCTGCTCGATGCGGATGGAACGATCCGCGATCTCTCCGCCCATGTCGCCGACATTGCCGGCACTGTGCTTCACCCGGCCTCGCTGGAGATGCTGGGCAAGCTCGATGCCAAGTCGCTGCCGGCGGTTGCCGGCAAGCCTCGCCTCGGCGCCTGCGTTGCCGGCACCGGCAAGTTCATCTGCATCGGCCTCAACTATTCCGACCACGCCGCCGAAACCGGCGCCACCGTGCCGCCGGAGCCGATCATCTTCATGAAGGCAAGCTCGGCCATTGTCGGGCCGGACGATGACGTGCTGATCCCGCGCGGCTCTGAAAAGACCGACTGGGAAGTCGAACTCGCCGTGGTGATCGGCAAAACGGCAAAGTATGTCAGCGAAGCCGATGCGCTCGATTATGTCGCCGGCTATTGCGTCGCCCACGACGTCTCCGAGCGCGCCTTCCAGGCCGAGCGTCAGGGCCAGTGGACCAAGGGCAAGAGCTGCGACACGTTCGGCCCGACCGGCCCCTGGCTGGTGACCAAGGACGAAGTCGCCGACCCGCAGAACCTGAAGATGTGGCTGACCGTCAACGGCAAGACCATGCAGAACGGCTCGACCAAGACCATGGTCTACGGCGTCGCCTTCCTGGTGTCCTATCTCAGCCAGTTCATGTCGCTGCACCCCGGTGACATTATTTCGACAGGCACGCCGCCCGGCGTCGGGCTCGGCATGAAGCCGCCGGTGTTTTTGAAGGCTGGCGATGTGGTGGAGCTGGGCATCGAGGGCCTGGGCCAGCAGAAGCAGACGTTCAAGGCTGATTTGTAGGCGGCAGCTCTACCTTCTCCCCCTGTGGGAGAAGGTGGCCTCGCGAAGCGAGGTCGGATGAGGGGTGCGCGAAGGATCTCGGCTTTGCAGAAGTAAGCGCCTGGAATCCTTCGATCTTTTCACGCCTCACTCCGCTGGAACACCCCTCATCCGTCTCGGCGCTGCGCGCCGATCCACCTTCCCCCACAAGGGGGGAAGGAAGACCGCAAATCCGCGCTACTTGATCGTCTTCCCGTCCGCGTCAAATCGATAGGTCTTAGCCGGATCCGGTGTCGCATAAAGCGTGGCACCTGGCTCGGCGTCATAAACACCGAAAATCCGAACCGTAATCAGCCCGGCCTTTTCGCAGTCGAGATAAAGATTGGTGTCGGCGCCGAGATGCTCGGCGTGCACCACCGTGCCCTTCCAGGCGCCCGACTTCGTATCGACCGTCAGATGCTCCGGCCGCACGCCGATGGTCTTGGCTGTCTCGCCAAGCCTGGCGCCATCGACGAAATTCATCTTCGGTGAGCCGATGAAGCCGGCGACGAACTCGTTTGCCGGCGAATTGTAGAGCTCCATCGGGCCACCGATCTGCTCGATCCTACCCGCATTGAGCACGACAATCTTGTCGGCCAGCGTCATCGCCTCGACCTGGTCGTGGGTGACATAGATCATCGTCGCCTTCAGCCGGCGGTGCAGCTGCGCGATTTCCAGCCGCGTGTTGACGCGCAGTGCTGCATCAAGGTTCGACAGCGGCTCGTCGAAGAGGAACAGTTTTGGCTCGCGCACCACGGCGCGACCGATGGCGACGCGCTGGCGCTGGCCGCCGGAGAGTTCGGCCGGCCGCCTTTCCAGATAAGGTTCCAGCGACAGCATCGACGAGGCGATGCCGATGCGGCGTTCGATCTCCGCCGCAGGCGTGCCGGCCTGCTTGAGGCCCAGCCCCATATTGTTCTTCACCGTCAGATGCGGGTAGAGCGCATAGGTCTGGAACACCATGGCGATGCCGCGCTTGGCCGGCGGCGTGGCCGAGACATCCGCGCCGTCGATGACCACCCGGCCCGAGGTCGAATCCTCGAGCCCGGCGATGACCCTGAGCAAGGTCGACTTGCCGCAGCCGGACGGGCCGACGAAGACGACGAATTCACCATCCGTCACTTCGAGGTTGATGCCCTTCAGCACCTCGACCGGCCCGAAGGCCTTCTTCACATTCTCGATCTTCAGCGAGCCCACGGCAGTCCTCCAAATTGATAGGTCGGCGCCAGGGCACCCCCCTCTGTCCTGCCGGACATCTCCCCCTCAAGGGGGGAGATTGGCAGCTTCAAACCCTCGCGCCACTTAGCGGCGCTGATAATTAGCGAAAGCAGTACCGACATCCGATCTCCCCCCTTGAGGGGGAGATGGCCGGCAGGCCAGAGGGGGGCGGTGCCGGGCCAGCCTCTCGGCAGCGATCCGTATGTCACAATCTCACCGCCTTTCCGCTGCGCACGCTCTCGTCGGCGGCAAGGCAGACGGCGAGCGATTTGACGGCGTCGTCCATGTGTTTGGTGAGGTCCAGATCCTCGCGGATTGCCTTCAGCACAAAGGCCTGTTCGAGGTCGCAGAGGTCCTGATGGCCGGGTTCGCCTGCCATCGACAGCATTTCGTCCTGCTTGACGAATTTGCCGTCCGGACCGGTCGCGGCGCTGTGCAGGCGGATGGTCGAGGTCTTGGTGTGGGTGTCGATGTCATCCGACTTCACACCTTCCTTCATGACGATCGACACGCAGCCCTTGGGCGAGATGACATCCTTCACGAAGAAGGCGGTTTCCGAGATCATCGGACCCCAGCCGGCTTCGTACCAGCCGACCGAGCCGTCATCGAACAGCACCTGCAGGTGGCCGTAATTGTACATCGAGGGCGCCACCTCCTCGGTCAGCCGCAGCCCCATGCCGCGCACTTCGACCGGCCTGGCGTCGGTGATCTGCAGCATGACGTCGAGATAGTGGACGCCGCAGTCGACGATTGGCGAGGTCGTTTGCATCAGCTGTTTGTGGGTCTCCCAAGTGTGACCCGAGGACTGCTGGTTGAGGTTCATGCGGAAGACGTAGGGGCCACCGAGCTTGCGTGCCTCGGCGATCAGCCTGATCCAGGACGGGTGATGGCGCAGGATGTAGCCGATCACCAGTTTTTTTCCGTTGGCCTTGGCGGCCGCGACGACGCGCCTGGCGTCGGCCACCGTCGTTGCCAGCGGCTTTTCGACGAAGACATGGCAACCGGCCTCTAAGGCCCTCACCGCATAGTCGGCATGGCTGTCGGAATAGGTGGCGATGCAGGCGACATCGGGCTTTTCGTCACGCAGTGCCTCGTCGAAGGAGCGCCTGATGCCATAGCCCGAAAGTCCGTCCGGCAGCGGCACGTCGGAGCGGTTGATGAGTGCGGCGATCTCGAAGCCCGGATTAGTGTGATAGGCCAGCGCATGGCTGCGGCCCATATTGCCAAGCCCGGCGACGACGACACGAAGGGGTTGAGCCATTTCAATCTGCCTTTTCTTGCCTGCGGGCTGCGAGAGCCACCCTCACAGTCGGCCCATTCGCACTGGCGACCTGCAGAGCGGCCTCTTCACTTTCGCAACGCGCTAGAAGTCCGAAGCCGTGTGTATCGACCCCGTCTTTGATCAGGGAATATCTGCGGTCGTCCGGCATCGGATGATTCAGATCGAGCGCCTCAGTAAATGCCTTGGACTGCTCGCCAACCATGAGGGAGTTGACCCGCCAGATGATGTGACAGTTGTATTCCTTCGGTCGGCGCTCCGGCCCGAGCCGCGTAAACCATACCGCGGCGTTAACATAGAACTGCGGCCCCCAGGAGGACTTCTGGAGGTTCAGCACACAGATCGTTTCCGGCCGATCACGATAATAATTTGTTTGGCGCACGCCGCGAAATCCGTAGCGGACTGCGGTCTCGACGAGCGCGCTAATGATTACATCTCGACCCTCGCTCACTTGACGGCTCCGGAAGTAATGCCGCGGATCAGCTGCCGCGAGAAGATGACGTAGAGGATCAGCACCGGCATGATCGCCAGCGACAGCGCCGCCAGGATGGCGTTCCAGTTGGTGACGAACTGGCCGAGGAAGAGCTGCGCGCCGAGCGTCACCGTCTTGGTCTCTTCCGACGGCGCCAGGATCAGCGGGAACCACAGATCGTTCCAGATCGGGATCATGGTGAAGACGGCGACGGTGGCCATCGATGGCCGCACCAGCGGCAGCACCAGGCGGAAGAAGATGGTGTATTCGGAAAGGCCGTCGATGCGGCCGGCGTTCTTCAGATCGTCGGACACCTGCTTCATGAATTCCGACAGGATGAAGACGGCCAGCGGCAGGCCCTGCGCGGTGTAGACCAGGATCAGCGAGGTCAGCGTGTTGACCAGCCCGCTCGCCACCATCAATTGCAGGATGGCAACGGTGCCGAGCCGGATCGGGATCATGATGCCGAGCGCGAGATACAGACCCATCAGCGAATTGCCGCGGAAGCGGTATTCCGATAGGGCAAAGGCTGCCATGGCGCCGAACAACAGCACGAAGAACAGCGAGGCCACGGTGACGACGAGGCTGTTCTGGAAATAGTGGATGAAATCGCCCTGGCCGATGACGGTGGTGTAGCCGATCAGGTCGAAGGTTTTTGGCGTCGGCGGCGTCAGCGGCGCACCGAAGATGCCGGCGCGGGATTTAAACGAGTTCATGATCACCAGGATCACGGGAAACAGTGCGATCGCCGTGTAGGTCAACAGGATCGCGTGGGCGCCGATGGTGCGGGGCAGCGAACGGGTGGCAGTGCTCATTGGAAAGCCTCCTGACGAGCTGCATTTCCCAGGAACGGCGCCAAGGCACCCCCCTCTGCCCTGCCGGGCATCTCCCCCTCAAGGGGGGAGATCGGCAGCTTTGATGTCGCCGCCAGTTCTGCTGCGCTGAAAGTTGGCGAAAGCGGCAATGTCATCCAATCTCCCCCCTTGAGGGGGAGATGGCCAGCAGGCCAGAGGGGGGTGTTTAGCCGTAACATATCCAACCCTCAGAACTGGTAGCGACGCAGGCGCGTCTGGACGAGGAAGAGGTAGACGCAGACGCCGCCGAGGATGATCAGGAACATCATCGTGGCGATCGCCGCACCCATGTTGGGGTCGCCAACCTGCAGCTGGAAGCCGAAGAAGGCGCGGTAGAGGAAGGTGCCGAGAATATCGGTCGAATAGTTCGGCCCTGCGAGCGCCCCTTGCGCGGTGTAGATCAGGTCGAAGGCGTTGAAATTGCCGACGAAGGTGAGGATCGAGATGATGCCGATCGACGGCAGGATCAGCGGCAGCTTGATCTTCCAGAACTGCGACAGGCCGGTGATGCCGTCGCATTCGGCCGCTTCGATCACCTCTTCGGGGATCGACAGCAGGGCGGCGTAGATCAGCATCATCGGAATGCCGACGAACTGCCAGACCGAGATCAGGCTGAGCGCAGTCAGCGCGTATTGTTCCTTGCCGAGCCATGGCGTGAACAGGCTTTTCAGGCCGACCAGGTCCATCATATGCGGCGCCACGCCCCACAGCGGCGACAGGATCAGCTTCCAGGCGAAGCCGACGATGACGAAGGACAGGATGGTCGGCACAAAGATCGCCGTGCGGTAGAAGGCGGCAAATCTCAACCTCGGGCTGGACAGAAGCGCCGCCAGCATGACGCCGATCGGATTCTGCACCAGCATGTGGATCATAAAGAACCAGGTGTTGTTCCTGAGCGCATTCCAGAACCCGACGGACCAGTTGGGGTCGCCGAACAGGGTGCGGAAATTTTCGAACCCGACGAAGATCTGGTGCTGCTCGATGTTGCGGAACAGCGACAGCTGCAGCGTGCCGGCCAGCGGCAGGATCATGATCGCCGTGTAGACGAGCAGCGCCGGCGCCAGGAAGACGCCAATGTGCCAGCGGGTCGGTCTTTTCGGTTGTGTTTCTGCGGCCATGAGTTCGGTCCCCGCCGTCTCTCGGTTCCAGACGATGTTGATGCTAGAACGGTTCACCGTTTCACGGAAACGCCGAACCGCTCTATCTTTTTTGCACGCAATTCCGGACGGAAAACCGCTTCACACTTTTCCTGGAATTGCTCTAGATGATGCCTCGATGCACGACCCTGACATCCCTACCCGATACGGCAAGGACGAAGGCCTGCGACTGATCAGCTAGCCTTTCCCCAGTGGATCAAGGGTAAGGCCGCGAGGCGGTGCCGACAATCGCTATCTGAACGGATGCACTTGAAAGCCAGTCCGGAACCGGCCAGGCATGCGCCCGGCCGGCTCCGTTGCCTGAGCTCTTACTTCGCCGGCTTGTACCAGCTGTCGAGACCGGTCTGCAGCTTCTTGGCGGCAGCTTCCGGCGTGTCGGTGCCGTTGATGACGTTGGCCGATTCAACCCACGTCTCGTTTTCGAGGTTCGGCGTGCCGCGCGACAGGATCTGATAGGTCGAGCGGATCGTCGACTTGCACTTGCCGCGCCAGGAGACGAATTCCTGCGCCAGCGGGTCTGCCATCTTCACCGGCGACGAGTTCAGGCTGAAGAAGCCCGGCAGCGCGTTGGCATAGATGGTGGCGAAATCCGGCGAAGCGACCCAGGACAGGAAGGTCTTGGCAGCGTCGGCGTTCTTCGAGGCAGCGTTCAGGCCCATGCCGATATCGGTATGATCCGAGATGTAGCAGGTGTCGCCGGCCTTCTCGACTGGCGGCGGGAAGGCGCCCATCTTGAACTGGGCCTGGGTGTTGAACAGGCCGATTTCCCACGAGCCGGCAGGGTAGATGGCGGCGCGACCGAGCGTGAACAGGTTCTGGCTGTCCGGATAGGTCTGGGCTTCGAAGCCGTCGCCGAGGTAAGGCTTCCACTTGGCGAGTTCCTCATACGGCGCGACCCAGTCCTTGTCGGTCAGCTTCTGATCGCCCTTGATCAGAGCCGCACGGCCGTCTTCGCCCTTCCAGTAGTTGGGGCCGATGTTCTGATAGCCCATGGTCGCGGCTTCCCAGAGATCCTTGGTGCCCATGGCCATCGGGATGTAGGTGCCGTCGGCCTTGATCTTGTCGAGCGCGGCGAAGAATTCGTCGCGGGTCGTCGGGATCTTGATGCCGAGCTTGTCGAAGGCGTCCTTGTTGTAGATGAAGCCGTGGATGACCGAGGCCATCGGCACGCAGAAGCTCGCCTTGCCGTCGTCGGTCTGCCAGGCGGACTTGGCCACCGGCGAGAAGTTCTCCATGCCGGGCAGCGCCGAGAGATCGGCGAGGTTGCCCTTCTTGTAGAGTTCAAGCGACTTGTCGAACGGGCGGCAGGTGATCAGGTCGCCCGCCGAGCCGGCGGCGAGCTTGGCGCCGAGGGCCGCGTCATATTCGGTTGGAGCCGATGGTGCGAACACCACCTTGATGCCGGGGTTCTTGGCTTCGAAAGCCGGGATCAGCTTGTCCTTCCAGATGGCAAGGTCGTCACCGCGCCAGCTTTCGATGTTGAGCGTTACGTCCGCGGCAGAAGCCATCCCGGCCGAGCCGAGAATGCTGGTGCCCAGAAGCAGTGCCGTCAGTAGTTTCGTTGTCATGCTCAGTCTCCCTGTTGACCTTTTTCAGGTTCGGTTTTGATGAGAACAGAGGCTTTTGACCCCTTGCTCCCCTCGCAAGCTTGTTTCACCCCGATGGAAATCGGGATGAAACAAGCCCTACTTCTTTGTTCGGGCATGATCTTTTCCGAAAAGCGGGTTCCACTTTTCGGGATCATGCCCCAGCGCGGAAAGGGCCGGCCGCAGCTTCTGGCCGGCCTCTTCCAGTATCTTCTGTGCCGCATCGGCGCTGTCGGCCCCGGCGGCGAGCAGAATGGCGGTCTTGACCGCGCCGCCGCTCTTCTCGAGCAGACGGACCGCATCGTCCGTGCTGCGCCCGCTGATGGCGGCGACGATGCGCGCGGCGCGGTCGCGCAGCTTGATGTTGTCGGCCATGAGGTTGACCATGTAGCCGTCATGGACATGGCCGAGATGGACGGCGGTCAAGGTCGACAGCATGTTGAGCGCGATCTTCTGGGCGGTGCCGGCGCCCATGCGTGTCGAGCCGGCGATCACTTCCGGCGGCGTTTCGAGCAGGATGGCGGTTTCGGCCTGACGCAGCAGCGCCGAGTCCCGGTTGTTGGCGATGCCGATGGTGGCCGCACCGCGACCGGCGGCTTCCTCGATGGCGCGCACCGCATAGGGTGTCGTGCCGCTGGCGGAAAGGGCGATCAGGCAATCGCCCGCGCCGATGCCGGCATTGGCGACCGCCGCCGCGGCCTCCTCGGTATCATCCTCGGGTCCACCGGCCAGCGTGTGGAAAGCCTCTTCGCCGCCGGCGATCAGGATGGCGATGCGGTCGCGTTGAATGCCGAAGGTGCCGGGCAGTTCCAGGGCGTCGGCCAGCGCCATCAGGCCGGAACTGCCGGCCGCGGCATAGGCAAGCTTGCCGCCGCCGCTCAATCGGCCGGCGATGATTTCGGCTGCTTTGGCGATGGCGGGGATGGCGTTGCGGACGGCCTTGGCGGCTTCGATCTGCGCATCGACCAGCGAAACAAGGATGGCTTCCGGAGCCTGGATATCCAGCCCCTCGGCATTCCTGTGAAGCGCTTCGGTGCGCGTTTCAGCCATCCGTGTTCCTCCAATACCAGAACAATACCAAAAAAATACCACTTGTCCACATGCATTAACGAATTCGCGGGCAGGAAATGGCTGAGCCGACGAAATGCTGAGGATTTTCAATAAAATACAGCTTAATCTTTTTGAAACGGAAATTAATCCTTGGCTATTGGTATTTTATTGGTATTATCCGCCCGGAGGAGAAATCGCGTGAAATTCGTGCTCGGTATCGATGGCGGCGGCACCAGCTGCAGGGCCGCCCTGGCAACGGTGGACGGCGCCGTCATCGGCCGTGCCAAAAGCGGCGCGGCCAATATCCGCACCGACCTCACCGGGGCGCGGTCGAACATTGTCGACGCCGCGCGGCAGGCGTTCATCGCCGCCGGGCAGGATCCCGACCTGATCCCGCAAACCCCAGCCATTCTCGGCCTCGCCGGCGCCAATGTCGGTACTTACCGGCAACAGCTCGAAGCGATCCTGCCGTTCAGCACCAGCCGCGTCGAGACCGACGCCGAGATCGCGCTCGAAGGCGCCGTCGGTTCCGGTGACGGCGCCATGGCGATCCTCGGCACCGGCACCGCCTACATGGCGCGCAGGAATGGCAAATCTCGCGCCATCGGCGGTTGGGGTTTTCAGGTCGGCGACCAGGGCAGCGGCGCCCGCATCGGCCGCGATCTCCTGGAGCAGACACTGCTGGCCCATGACGGCGTGCGTGCGCGCTCGCCGCTGACCGACGCCATGATGGCCACCTTCCGCAACAATCCCGAGGACGTGGTCGAATTCACCACCAATGCCAAGCCCGGCGATTTCGGTGGCTTCGCGCCCAAAGTGTTCGAGCATGCCGAAAAGGGCGATACCGTCGCCAACTGGATCGTCGACAAGGCGGTCAGCGATGTCGAAGCCTCGCTTGGCGCGCTCGGCCTTCCGGATGATGCGCCGCTTTGCCTGCTCGGCGGACTGGCACCGCTTTATGCGCCGCGCCTTTCGGCACGCTACCAGGCACTGCTGAAGCCGCCGCTCGACGACGCGCTGGGCGGGGCGGTGCAGATGGCGGCGCGTCTGTTCGCCAAACCAGCAGAGGCGGCTCGATGAGCGACGCCGCCGACCAGATCTTCGCCACGCTGAAGCAATCCGCGCAAAGCGGCGCGCCGCTCTATCTGCAATTGCGCAAGAGCATCGAGGACGCCGTCAATCGCGGCCTGATCGGGCCAGGCGACGCGCTGCCTTCCGAGCGCGACATCGCCACCAAGGCCGATATTTCGCGCGTCACCGTGCGCAAGGCGGTGCAGGACCTGGTCAAGGGCGGCATTCTGGTGCAGCGCCACGGCTCCGGCACATTCGTGGCGCCACGCATGGAACGCGTCGAGCAGTCGCTGTCGCGGCTGACCTCCTTCACCGAGGACATGGCGCGGCGCGGCATGGCGGTGCGCTCTGCCTGGTTAGACCGCGGCCTCTACGCGCCCTCGCCCGACGAAATGATGGTGCTTGGCCTGTCGTCGAGCGAACTGGTAGCGCGCGTGGCACGCCTGCGCATCGCCAACGACACGCCGCTGGCGATCGAACGCGCCTCGCTGTCGGCCAGCGTGCTGCCCGATCCGGCGGGCATCGGCTCTTCCCTCTATGCGGCGCTGGAATTGACCGGCAACCGACCGGTGCGCGCGGTGCAGCGCATATCGGCCGCCAATCTTGGCGACAGCGATGCGCGCCTGCTCGAAGTGCCGCCGGGCATTGCCGGCCTGCACATCGAACGCATTTCCTATCTGGCGAGCGGCAAGGTGATCGAATTCACCCGCTCCATCTACCGGGGCGACGCCTATGATTTCGTCGCCGAATTGCGGCTGACAGGGCCGAGCGAAGAGGGCCGACCATGATCCCCAACACCACCCATATGCAGCGCGAGATCGAGGAGATCCCGCAAGCCGTCGCCCGCCTGCTCGACGGCTCCGGCGCCGTGCTCGCCGAGGCCGGGCGCGGCATCAGGGAACGCGACCCGCAGTTTGTCGTCACCGTGGCGCGCGGTTCGTCCGACCATGCGGCGACCTTCATGAAATATGCCGTCGAACTGACCGCGGGCCTTGCCGTCGCCTCGGTCGGTCCGTCCATTGCCTCGATCTATGGCCGCAAGCTGAGGCTCGGCGGCTCGGCCTGCCTGGCGATCTCGCAGTCGGGCAAGAGCCCGACATCGTCGCCATGGCCGAAACCGCACGGGCCGGCGGCGCGCTGACCATCGCCGTCACCAACACCGCCGATTCGCCGCTGGCGCGGGCCTCGGACTATGCGATCGACATATTGGCCGGACCCGAGCGCAGCGTCGCGGCGACCAAGACCTTCGTCAATTCCGCCGTCGCCGGTCTCGCCTTGATGGCGCATTCCACCGGCGACGAGGCGCTTCTGGCGGCACTTGCCCGCCTGCCCGAGCATTTCGGCAAGGCGATCGCCTGCGACTGGATGAGCCTGCTCGCCGAAACCATCGAGAAGCAGAAGTCGCTGTTCATCCTTGGCCGCGGCCCGTCGGCGGCGATGGCCAATGAGGCCGCGCTGAAGTTCAAGGAAACCTGCGGCATGCATGCCGAGGCCTATAGTGCGGCCGAAGTCATGCATGGCCCGCTGGCGCTGATCGGCCCCGACTTTCCGGTGCTGGCGCTGGCCGCGCGCGATGCGTCCGAGCCGTCCGTCGCCGAAGCGGCCGACGGCCTGGCGGCCAAGGGGGCACCGGTGTTCGTCACCTCCGCGCTTGCCAACCGCGCCACGCGCCTGCCGCATGTCGCCACTGGTCACCCGCTGACCGATCCGCTGACGTTGATCGTCTCCTTCTACGTGTTCGTCGAGGCCTTCGCGCGCCACCGCGGCCTCGATCCGGACACACCGCGCAATCTTCGCAAGGTGACGGAGACGGTATGAGCGACCGTTTTGCCCTGACCGGCGCCCGGATTTTCGACGGCGACGACTGGCATGAGGGCCACGCGCTTGTGGTGCGCGACGGCCTCGTCGAGGCTATTTTGCCCACCGGCGCCATCCCCTCGGGCGTCCGCACTGTCGAGACCGGCGGCGGCATTCTGGCGCCGGGCTTCGTCGACATCCAGGTCAATGGCGGCGGCGGCGTCATGCTCAACGACCATCCCGATGTCGCCTCGATCGAAACCATCTGCAAGGCGCATGCGCCGTTCGGCACGACGGCGCTGCTGGCGACGCTGATCACCGATACGCCCGCCATCACCGCAGCTGCGATCACCGCTGGCGAGGCAGCCGCGCTGCGAAAAGTCCCTGGTTTCCTCGGCCTGCATCTCGAAGGCCCGCATCTGTCGATCGCCCGCAAGGGCGCGCATGATCCGGCGCTGATCCGGCCGATGACGGATGCCGATCAGGCGATGCTGATCGCGGCGCGGCAAAAGCTGCCGGTGTTGCTCACCACGATCGCGCCGGAATCCGTCGAACCGGCGCGCGTTGCGGCTTTGGTCAAGGCCGGCGTCGTCGTCAGCCTCGGCCATTCCGACACGGGCTACGCCACGGCAAAGGCCTTCGCCGACGCGGGCGCCAGCGTGGTCACCCATCTGTTCAACGCGATGAGCCAGATCGGCAACCGGGAGCCCGGCCTCGTCGGTGCGGCCATCGACATCGGCACCTTGTCCGCCGGGCTGATCGCCGACGGTATCCATGTCCATCCCGCCAGCATCCGGATCGCGCTCGATGCCAAGCAGGGCCCGGGCAGAATCGTGCTGGTCAGCGACGCCATGGCGACGATCGGCACCGACATGACCTCGTTCACGCTCAACGGCCGCACCATCCACCGCCGGGATGGCAGTCTCAGGCTTGCCGACGGGACGCTGGCGGGCGCCGATCTCGACATGATCTCGGCCGTGCGTTTCATGCACAATGTCGTCGGTGTCGAACTCTCAGAAGCCTTGCGCATGGCCTCGCTCTATCCGGCACAAGCGATCGGCCAGTCGCATCGGCTTGGCCGCCTGGCCAATGGCACGGCGGCGGATATCGTTGCGCTGTCGGACGATCTTGGCATAGGAAGCGTCTGGATCGGCGGCGACAAGGTGTTCGAGGCCGGCGCTTCACGCTGAAAGCGAGGCCATGCAGACAATCGATTGTGTCGTCGCCGGAGCCGGCGTGGTCGGGCTTGCCATCGCCAGGGCGCTTGCCGTGTCGGGCCGCGAGGTGGTGGTGGTCGAGCAGGCCGATGCGATCGGCACGGTCACCAGTTCACGCAATTCCGAAGTCATCCATGCCGGACTCTATTATGCACCGGGAAGCCTGAAGGCCCGGCTCTGCGTCGAAGGACGCCAGCGTCTCTACGCCTATTGCGCCGAGCACAACGTTGCCCACAAGCGCGCCGGCAAGCTGATCGTCGCCACCGAGCCCGGCCAGACGGACGGGTTGCGGAAGATCGAGGCCAATGCGCGCCGCTGTGGGGTCCACGATCTCCAGTTCTTGACGCGCGACGAGGCCGAAAGCCTGGAACCGGCACTGACATGTGCCGCCGCGCTCCTGTCGCCATCGACCGGCATTGTCGACAGCCATGCACTGATGCTCTCGCTGCGCGGCGACGCCGAAGCCGCCGGCGCATCTTTCGCTTTCCTCACCTCGGTCGCCGGGGCGACGATCGAAGCCGACGGGATCCGGATCGACACGCGCGATGCCGATGGCGAGACCTTCGCCCTGGAGGCCGGCGCCTTCATCAATGCCGCCGGTCTCGACGCGCAGGCCGTGGCCGGCCGCATCGACGGTTTCCCAAGGGATCTCATCCCCCGGCAGTGGCTGGCGCGCGGGAACTATTTCGCGCTTCCGGGCCGGTCGCCGTTTTCGCGGCTGATCTATCCGGTCCCGGTCGAAGGCGGCCTTGGCGTCCATCTGACGCTCGACCTCGGCGGCAGTGCGCGCTTCGGGCCCGATGTCGAATGGATCGACCATGTCGATTACACCGTCGATCCCGGCCGAAGCGCCGTCTTCTACGAAGCGATCCGACGCTATTGGCCCGACCTTGCCGACGGCGCCCTGCAACCGGCCTATGCCGGCATCAGGCCCAAACTGTCCGGCCCGGGTCAGGCGGCGGCCGATTTCATGATCCAGGGGCCGGCCGAACATGGCGCCGGGTGGATCGTCAATCTGTTCGGCATCGAGAGCCCCGGCCTGACGGCAAGCCTGGCGATCGCCGACCATGTCGTCGACCTGCTATATACGCAATTATAAGCGCCGCTGGGAATTTCTCCTCTCAGGCGAACGTCATGAAACCTTTTGATTTCGAGGTCGTTGTCGGAGCGTATGTCCGAGGCGACACCCAGATCGAAACCGGCCGACGGCATCGAACCGGACGGCACCCCGAAGCCCCGTCGAGGAAAGCCGCGACGACAGAGGCCGCGTGACGAGATTCCGCGCGATAACGAGCCGCGCAACAAGAAACCACGCAAGAAGGCATCGACCGTCGAAGCGGCAGCTTCCGAGGTTGTCGGCGAGACGCCGCCACCACCGGAAGCCGTCGAACCCGATCCGGAGTTGACGGCCGAGGCGGCCGAGCAGGCGCGCAAGAAGTATCTGCTGAAGCGGTTCTGGATCAGCGGACGCGGTTACTGGGGGCGGCATGGCGACAGACTCGGCTGGCCACTGACGATCGGGCTGCTGATCCTGATCATCGTCAATGTCGGCTTCCAGTACGGGATCAATGTCTGGAACCGCTCGATCTTCGACGCCATCGAGAAGCGCGATGCCCATAGCGTCTATTTCCTGAGCGCGGTGTTCGTGCCGCTCGTGCTTGGCAGCATCAGCCTTGTCGTCGCTCAGGTCTATCTGCGCATGACCATGCAGCGCCGCTGGCGCTCCTGGCTGACCACCTCGGTGATAGCGCGATGGCTCGCCAACGGCCGCTACTATCAGCTGAATCTCGTGCAGGGCGACCACCAGAACCCCGAGGCCCGCCTCTCGGAAGATCTTCGGGTCGCCACCGAGGCGCCGGTCGACTTCGTCGCCGGCGTGATTGTCGCCACCCTGTCGGCCTCTACCTTCATCGTGGTGCTGTGGACGATCGGCGGAGCCTTGAGCTTCACATTGGGAGGGTCGACCTTCACCGTGCCTGGCTTCCTCGTCATCACGGCGGTGATCTATGCCGCGATCACCTCCACCTCGATGTTCTTTATCGGCCGCGATTTCGTGCGGCTGTCCGAAGAGAAGAACCAGACGGAAGCAGAATTCCGCTACGTGCTGACGCGCGTGCGCGAAAACGGCGAGAGCATCGCCCTGCTCGGCGGCGAGCAGGAGGAACGCAGCGGCATCGACAGGATCTTTGCCGGCGTGCTGAAGCGATGGGCGCAACTGACCGGCCAGCACATGCGCACGGCGGTGGTATCGCAGGGCTCGAGCCTGTTCGCGCCGGTCGTGCCGGTGCTGCTGTGCGCGCCAAAGTTTCTCGAAGGCTCAATGTCGCTCGGACAAGTCATGCAGGCTGCCTCCGCCTTCGCCATCGTGCAAGGCGCGTTCGGCTGGCTGGTCGACAATTATCCGCGCCTTGCCGATTGGAACGCCTCGGCACGCCGCATCGCCTCGCTGATGATGTCGCTCGACGGGCTGGAGCGGGCCGAGCAGAGCAACGAGCTGGGGCGCATCCTTCACGGCGAGACCAAGGGCGATACGATGCTCTCCCTCGACAATCTCTCGGTGACACTCGACGACGGTACGTCCGTGGTCAAGGAAACGGAAGTCGGGGTTGAAGCGGGTGAGCGGGTGCTGGTTTCCGGCGAATCCGGCTCGGGCAAGTCGACGCTGGTGCGGGCGATCGCGGGTCTCTGGCCATGGGGAAGCGGCAGCGTCAATTTCCATCCCGACAAACGATTGTTCATGCTGCCGCAGCGGCCCTACATCCCGTCCGGCACACTGCGCCGGGTGGTCGCCTACCCCGCGGCCGCCGACCACTGGAAGCTCGAGCAGATCAAGGCGGCGCTCAATAAGGTCGGCCTCGGCCACCTCGCCGACCGGATCAAGGAGGAAGCGCCCTGGGACCAGACCCTGTCGGGCGGCGAAAAGCAGCGGGTCGCCTTCGCGCGCCTTTTGCTGCATCGCCCGGACATCGTCGTGCTGGACGAGGCGACCTCGGCGCTGGACGAGAAGAGCCAGGACCAAATGATGGAAACGGTGATCCGCGAATTGCCCGAGGTCACCGTCGTCAGCGTGGCGCACCGCACCGAACTGGAAGCCTTCCACACCCGCAAGATCACGCTCGAGCGGCGCAAGGGCGGCGCAAAACTGGTCGGGGATATCGACCTTGTGCCACGCAACCGCAAACGCGGCCTGATCCAGCGCGCTCTGTGGGGCTCCGGCAATGGGAAGGCCAAGTAAGCTGGAGTAGGGGGTCTATCTCTTTGTCTGGACGCGATGCCTGACGGACGTGCTGCTGATAGATCTTATCGGCTCGTTCCAACAGTGAATCAGCTTGGGCGGTCGAACCGCTAATTGAACTCGAGCCTGTTGATCTTGGCGATCAAATCGCTGTCTAAATTCAGCATGGCCTCAGCGACATCGACATGACCTTTGGCAATGGCCTGAGCAGCCATTGCCGACAAGAGCATCGATTGATCCCAAGCCTCGTTTCGATGGAGACTGACGATCTCGCCAAGACTCGCCACAGCACGGTGATAGTCCTCGGCGCACTCGGTCGGGATCTCAGGTCCGTGGCCCGTTCTCCTGGCAACTTCAATAGCCGCGGGTAGCTGGAAGAATGAAGAGTCGATAGGCGTTCGCGTCTCAGTCGCGATTTTCACAATGTGCGGAACAGCCGCGTATGAGGCGGTATAAACGTCACCTTGGTGGCAAAGGCTTGACCAGAGGCTGTACCACGGCTCCTCCTGATAGCCGTTCTTAGGACTTGTGGCTAAGCGGAGTTCCCGGAGTAACCCCGGAACGTTTGCCGCGCGGCCATACGCATGCTGCAGTTCGCCCCATCGGTGGTCTTCAAATGCGAGCATCGGACTATCCTACCGTCAGAGCCTCATGATCCAACACTACCAGCCACGGCCGGGTTTGCAGAGTTTACAACCTAGGACGCGTAGAGATCCTTATAGGTATTGCGTAGAAGGTTCTTCTGGACCTTGCCCATGGTGTTGCGCGGCAATTCGTCGACGAAGATCACCTGCTTCGGGTGCTTGTATTTGGCCACCCGCCCGGCAATGGCGCCGAGGATTTCGGCTCCGGTGATCCGCGATGCCGGCGCCCGCACGACGACCGCGGTGACGCCTTCGCCGAAATCGGGATGGGCAACGCCGATGACGGCGCTCTCGCTCACCCCGTCAAGCGCGTCGATCTCGCTTTCGAGTTCCTTCGGATAGATGTTGTAGCCACCTGAAATGATCAGGTCCTTGCCGCGGCCGACGATATGGACATAGCCTTCGGTGTCGATCATGCCGAGATCGCCGGTAATGAAGAAACCGTCGGCGCGGAATTCCGCCCTGGTCTTTTCCGGCATGCGCCAGTAGCCGCCAAACACGTTCGGGCCTTTGACCTCGATCATGCCGACCTCACCTTGGGCAAGCGGTTTGCCGCTGTCGGGATCGGCAATGCGCAGCGCGACACCAGGCAAGGGGAAGCCGACCGTGCCGGCGCGCCGTTCACCCTCATAGGGGTTCGAGGTGTTCATGTTGGTCTCGGTCATGCCGTAACGTTCGAGGATGGCGTGGCCGGTGCGCTCGCGCCAGGCCTTGTGCGTCTCGGCCAGCAGCGGCGCCGAGCCGGACACGAACAGGCGGATATTCTTAGCCGTCTCACAGTCCAGACCGTCCTGCTGCAAAAGCCTGGTATAGAAGGTCGGCACGCCCATCAGCGCCGTGGCGCGCGGCAGCAGCGCGATGATGCGGGCCGGATCGAATCTCTGTTCGAACAGCATCGAGGCGCCGGCCGTCAGGATGACATTGGTGGCGACGAACAGGCCGTGCGTATGGAAGATCGGTAGCGCGTGGATCAGCACATCGCCTGATGTGAAGCGCCATTGCTCGACCAGCACCCGCGCGTTCGAGGCGAGGTTCTCGTGACTGAGCATGGCGCCTTTCGAACGGCCGGTGGTTCCCGACGTGTAGAGGATTGCGGCGAGATCATCCGCCCCCCGCTCGACATCGTGAAAATCCGACGGCAGGCGCGACGCCTGGTCCGCCAGCGATCCCCGGCCATTGCGATCGAGTGTGACCACGACGGCACCTGACGGTTCGACCATGCGCTCGATATCCACCGACTTCGCCGGATCGCAGACGATGACCCGCGGTGCGGCATCCCCAAAGAAATAGCCGAGCTCGGGCAGCGTGTAGGCGGTGTTGAGCGGCAGGAAGACGGCACCAGCACGCACACAGGCGAGATAGAGCAGCAGTGCCTCCGGGCTCTTCTCGACCTGCACGGCAACCCGGTCGCCGGGCTCGACGTCCAGTTGCAGCAGCGCATGCGCGAGCTGTGCCGACCGCGCCAGCATGTCGCCATAACTGAGCGAGCGCCCATCATCTGTCTCCATCAACAGACGCCCGGGCGCCGGCATCCGCGACCGGAACGCATCGAACAGATGATTGCTCATGAAGTCTTCCCTGGGTGGCGGCAATGGCTGTGCCGGACACGCTCATCGGGTGGCATGCATCGGCGGCGAAGAGTTCGCGTTTCCGAGGCATGCCGTCAAGACCGCAAACGGCGGTCCAGCGCCTCACGTCCGCCGAGGGATCGCTAGTGATTGCGGCAAGGGCCGCCAAAGGGAATGATCGTTACCGTCGGGCGCGTTCGGCCGCGACGGCCGCTTTTGCGATTTCGCCTTGCTTGAAGCGTTCCATGCACATGGCAGCGGTCAGTTGGTAGTGATCGATCAAGGCCTGGACGGCGCCGTCGGCATTGCCGTCCAACGCGCTTTCGGCGATCAGCCGGTGTTCAGCGAAATCGTCGCGCTGGATGCTTTCGCCGTCATTGGCCATTTGCCGGTAGCGATAGGCGTGATCGGAAAGCTGATCGCAGAAGCCCACCAGCCAGTGCGACCGGCAGGCCGAGATCAGCACCCGATGGAAGGTGCGGTGCAATTTTTCCCAATCCGGATCGAGCGACGTGGCATTTTGCGGTGAAAGACGTGAGGCGCGGCCCAGGCGATGCAGCGCCAGCACCAGCTGTTCTTCCCATTCGGCGGTGCGGTGAGCAATGGATTCGCGAAGCGCCCGCTCCTCGAGCCAGCAGCGGGTGTGCGTCAGCTCCTCAAGCTCCGCCGCAGTGACCGGCATGATGAAAAAGCCACGCTGGTCGTGACGACCAAGAAGTCCTTCGGAGGCAAGGCGATTGAGGGCTTCACGAACCGGGGAAGCGCCGGCGCCATATTTGGAAACAACCCACTCGACCCGCAGCTTGCTTTCGGTTTCAAGAGCGCCGCCGAGAAGATCATCACGCAATTGGTGATAGACCGTACTGGCAAGTGTGCTCTTGGATCCTGTGCTGTCGTCGTTCAGGTTGGCAGCTCCATATGTCAAAATTGACTCCTTGTCCCCATTTTTCCCCGGGCAATTCGAGTCCGAAAAGAATCCTTCCGTACGTGTACCATACAGTGTTTGCGTCCATAGGCTCAAGCACAACATACCGCTATTGTACTTAAGCACAAAGGAATATACCCCGATCTGCATCGGATCGTGCAAATTTGCGCGTCTCTACAACCAGTAGAAACTTAACGTGTTTTGTATGCACGCAGGATCATCTGTTTCCTGTGTGCCCATGCGTGCATCTTTTCTGTCGCGCGCAAAGACAGCGGATGGTTCGCCCGAATCAGGCCTTCTCAGCAAATCTGATTCGGGTAGGGCGCACCCTGAAAGAGCCGCGTCCGCACAACGGCTCTTGGCCGACCTGTCGGATTGAAACGAGATGATCGCGGTGAGTTTAGCCGGCGGCCTTGTCGGCCGCCGTCCTGATCGCCTCGATGTTGGCGCGGTAAGCTTCGACGCTGCCGCCCTTGAAGATGGCGGCACCTGCCACAAGCACATCGGCGCCGGCCGATGTGACCAGGGGGGCTGTCTCCGGCGAAACGCCGCCGTCGATCTCGATGCGGATCGGCCGGCCGCCGATCAGCGCCTTGACCCTTCTCACCTTGTCGACCATCGCCGGGATGAAAGCCTGGCCGCCGAAACCCGGATTGACGGTCATGATCAGGATCAGGTCGAGCCGGTCGAGCACATATTCGATCATCGTTTCCGGCGTCGCCGGATTGAGCGACACACCGGCCTTCTTGCCGAGGTTCCTGATGGTCTGCAACGAGCGGTCGAGATGCGGCCCGGCCTCCGCATGCACCGTCATGCCGTCACAGCCGGCCTCGGCGAAGGCGGCGAGATAGGGATCGGCCGGCGCAATCATCAGATGGCAGTCGAAGAAAGCCTTGGTGCGGTTGCGGATCGCCTTGATGACGGGCGGACCGAAGGTGATGTTGGGGACGAAATGACCATCCATGACATCAAGATGGATCCAATCCGCGCCTGCCGCGGCCACCGCTTCGACCTCGTCGCCGAGCTTCGAAAAGTCCGAAGCCAGCACCGAAGGTGCGATCAAGGTCTTTTTGCTCATCGTGCGGCCTTTCCGAGCGCCTTTTTCATTCGGCTCTGAACCGACTGCCTAATGCGCTCCAGGTGACTTGTCGAGTGCGCAGGCAAGGCGGCTCCACAGGCTTGGGTGGCGTTGCTGCGTTGCCGCCAATTCCCACTTGCCCCGGCGCATGAAAGAAAAACCCGCCGAAATCGCTCCGGCGGGTTTCTGGTCTGGCGTCGAGCAGATCGTTATTGCTGCTGGAGCTTCAGGATCCTGGCCGGATCCTGCTGCTGTTCGACCTGTGGCTGACGCCGTGGCAGGACCTGTTGCAGCAGCAGGCCCGGGTTGAGCTCCAGGGACGGCTGCCCGCGCATCGGCCGGCAGTTGGGGAACCGCCCAACCGTGCCTTCCGGACAGCGCCGCCTGAAGATCGGCTGACACTGGCCATTGACCATCTGCGAGCCCGGTGCGCATTCCGTCTGTTGCCGGGGTTTGCGGCATGCGCCGTCGATCACCTCGGTCCCACGCGGGCAGACACAGTCGCCGCGCTTGTTGTGGACCTGGCCGCGTATATCGCACTGCTCCAGTTCCGGCTGCTTGCGGCGGCAGGCATTGCCTTGCACCTCGGTACCCCGCGGGCAGACGCAATTGCCGTCGGCGTCGTGGACCTGGCCACGGATGGTGCACTGGTCGGGCTTCGGCCTAACCGGACGGCAGACATTGCCCCTGACTTCCGTGCCTTCCGGGCAGACACAATCGCCATTGGCGTTGTGGATCTGGCCACGGATCGTGCACTGGTCAGGCTTCGGCCGGACCGGACGGCAGGCACCGTTGCGCACCTCTGTCCCTTGCGGGCAGACGCAGTCGCCATCGGCATTGTGGATCTGGCCACGGATGGTGCACTGCTCAGGCTTCGGCCGGGCCGGACGGCAGGCACCGTTGCGCACCTCGGTCCCTTGTGGGCAGACGCAGTCGCCATCGGCATTGTGGATCTGGCCACGGATGGTGCAGTGCTCAGGCTTCGGCCTGTCTCTCACACACGCATTCGCTTGCCTGTCGAGATGCGTGCCGTCAGGGCAGTAGCAGCCATTGCCGTCCGAAGTCGGGACCGAACCGGGTATGGTGCAGCCTGGCTTGTCGGTCCTGACGCAGGCGCCGTTCTCCAGCTCCGTGCCGCGCGGGCAGATGCAGCGCCCGTCCTCGGTGCGTATCTGGCCTTCGAGCAGCACGCAGCGCTTCGGTGGCGGTGGCGTTGGCAGGATGTTGGTGCCGCCGCCAGTGCACTGGCCGTTGCGGAAGGTGGTGCCTTCCGGGCAGACGCAGCGGCCGGCATCGTTCATGACGAAGCCTGGCGAGCACTCCTTCTTCATCTCGTGGGTGATGATGAAGGGGTGGCACGCATAGGCCTTGCCGCGATCGCCCTGCACGTTGGTCTGGTCACCGCCCAGCACGTCGCCGCCGCCCTGCACCCGTGTGTCGGGAGACAGGACGCCGACGCAGTTCTGGCCGTTGACGTTGCCCTGCAGGTTGGCCAGGCGGCCATCGTCGGGGATAACCACTGTCACATGATGCGACTGGCTTTCGCCGGCGCCCAGCGTCAGGCTGGCGATGCAGGACAGAGGCAAGGTTGCCGGTTCGGGCGAGCAGCCGAAGGGCGGGTCGATCGAGGTGATCGCAACGCCATCCAGCCGGCCGAGACCTTCCACGCCGATCGCATCACCGATGCGGACCGGACCGGAGAAGGGGCTCGTCCCATCATTTGTGATGGTGATGTCGAACGAGCAGGCCTGGCCGAGCCGGCATTCGCGGTCGCCGGTCTTTTCGACACGGATGGTCGAAGAGCCGCCGCCCTTGGCGCAGGCCTGGCCGATCGGATAGACGACGTCGTCGCCAGGTGCTGGCCCATAAGAGCCGCGCGCACAGTTCTCGAACTCGCCATTGGCCGAGACCGTCACGTCGAAGTGGCGGCTGGTTCCGGGTGTCATGACGGCGCCCGGAATCTGGCACGACAGCGCATTGGCCGGGACCGGTCCGCATGCCCATTCCGCGCCGTCAGGGGTGACGGTCTGGATCTGGACAGGCGCGCCGCCCGATACCAGCGTGGCGGCATCGTTGACCCGCACCGGACCGGTGGGGGCAGCGGTGCCAAGGCTGATGACGGTGATGCGGCAAGAGATGACCGCGGCACCGGCCAGCGAGCCGTTGCAGACCTTGGTGATGCGCAAGGTCGGCTTGCCGCCATTGGTATGACGGATGCGTTCCTTGGCGCAGGCCTTGTTGTTGGTGAGGTCGACCTCACCGGGAATGGCCTTCACCGCGGCGCAGTTCTCGACCGTATCCGACTGATAGCCGGCCGGCATGACCGCCTTGACGAAGATCGGCGTCGAGGCGCCCGCAGGCAGCGAGATGCCGGCATTATCGCAGCGGAACTGGCCGGGACCATTCGGACCGCAAGTCCAGGGCGGGCTTGGGCCGAAGGTCGAGGAGGCCGGGGCGCCGCCGGGGTAGTTGTCGATCACCGTCAGCGGCCCGTTATAGGTTGAAGTGCCGTTGTTGATGATGTCGATGACGAAGAAGCAGACGCCGTCGGCCGTGCAGACCTCGGTGCGGGCACGCTTCTTCAGGATCAGGTCGACCTTCTTCTCGACCGGCGGCTGGCAGTCGCGGTCACGATCGCCACGGCGGCAAATCGGGATCGAGGCGCAGCCCCTGTCGTTTTGCTGGCTGCCGAACAGCGGCTTGCCGCTGGCCGGATAATTGTAGGTGGCGCAGTTGCGCAACACCTTGCCTTGCCAGCCGCCGGCCGGCTTGAAGCCGAGCTTGAGGTCGACAAAAGCCCCCGGATTGAGCGTGGTCACCGGATAGGTGCATGTCATCGGGGTGGTGCCGGGCACGCAGACCCAGGGCGGATTGGGCCCCGAACTCAGCGTCGAGCCGGCCGGCAGCGTCACCTCGTCGAGCACGATCTTGCCGTTGTAGGGCGCGGTGCCGACATTGGTGACCCTGATGGTGAAGTCGCAGCCGCCGGCCATGGTGCAGCGCGGGACATCGGCGCGTTTCTCGACCTTGAGATCGGGCTCCTTGTCCTTGGGCGGGCAGCGCTGGTCCCGCGGGATGACGATGTCGATGGTCTGCGTGCAGCACAGGCCCCAACCTTCCTTCGGGCCGGCATAGGTCTCGATGCCGGTGACGATGAGGTGGATGACGTCGCCGGGTGACGCGCCGACGATCTTCCAGTTGAGCACACCACCGCCCGGAGGCACCAGCTGGGTGTCGGGGATGATGGTGATGCCGGGTGTCGTCGTCGACACCTGCACCCATTTGCCACCCATCTCCGGGCCGACCGGCATATGGTAGATGAAGGCGCCGCCGCCGGGCACGCAATCAACCGTGCCGCGCTCCACCTTGAAGCATTCATGGTCGGTCGGGGGCGGAGGCTGCTTGTCGCATTTGGTGATGTCGATCTTGATCGAGGTTTTTTCGCCGGTCGCGATGTTGCCGTCGTCCGGCTTGCCCGGATCCTGCGACGGGATGATGGAGCCAGTGCCGGTTCCGGTTGTCACCTTGATCAGGCCCTGGTTGTCGACGATCGTCGGCGAGGGAAACGCGGCGTGGTCGATCTTGGCCGTGATCTGGAAGGTGATGACGCGTTCGTTCGCTGCGCCGACGCCATCGAGATCGTCGGCGGAAAGCCGGAAATCGGAAACTGTCGCCGTGTCGTCGGGATTTGTCGACGTGCTGATTGACGCGCCGGGCAAAGGCCCGCCGGACGAATCCGTGCCGTCGCCGCCGACATGCACGCTGACGATCTGCAGGCCGTGCGGAAGCACGTCCTTGAAGTCGAGCTGAGCTTTTTTCAGCAAGGCCGCCAGGCTCGGATTGGCAAAGTTCTGCGGATCGCCGCGCACGCCGAAGCTCAGGAAATATTCGACATAATCGCAGCTTCGTTGTCCGCCTTTCTTGGTGAAGAAGGGTACGAGCCGGCCCGGCTCCGGATTGACGACGCGTGGATTGTCGAAATCGAGCTTGGGTTGGGTAACAGCGGTGTAGACATCATAGGCGAAGCTTTGCACCGGGGTCAGGGTGGCGACCGCGATACCGGCCGCCATCAGCCAGCGCGCGCCGCGCCTGGCGTATGACAGGGGTTTCATGATCGTCTCCATGACGGTTGACTGCTTGTCGGTTGAGTTGTTTTCCGCGAGCGGGGAGAGTGCGAGATTTTTCATCTTCCCATCCTCAACGTTCGCAGCTGACGGCTGGGGTGCGGAGCGGCAAGGTCATCTTGCAGCAAGGGTAGTAGCCACCCTTGTCCTTGTCGGACTTCCTGTAGAAGCAAAGTCCAACATCCACTCTGTCGCCCGGATCGTGGCCGGTGATGTTGATCGTGTACGGCTTGCCGGGCGCATGCGACATGGGTGAAGTCACCCCGACGCCTGGCGTCCTGGACTGGGCCTTGATCGAATCGCCGCCGAAGCCGGCATGGTCATGGAGATAGAGATCGGCCTCGAGGCCCGAAGGCGTGCAGTAATACTGGACGTCGTCGACATCGAGACAGGGAGGCAGATTGCCAGGCGGTGGGAAGTCCGGCGGATAGAACGGAGGCAGATAGCCGCCCGGGATTTCTTCATAATAGCCGGCACGGCCCTCGCAGGGGTGCCAGACGGCGACGTCGCCGACATGGCCTTCCACTTCGGGATCCTCGAAATAGCCGTCGAAATCGACGAACCACGAGCCGAAGGGTGGCACGTTGGCCGGCTTGACCAGGTCCTTGGGCGTGATCTGCACGCCATGCACGGCAAGTGGCCCGCCAGCGGCGAGCTGCTCGGCAAGCGTTGGATTGTCGCGCAGTTTGTCGCCGGTGTTGACCAACGTCTGTGTACAGACCGAAGTGTCGAGATTGCCGTCGGCGTCATAGCCATATTGCAGGTCGAGACCGCCGGCCGACTGCCGGTTGCCTTGCGGGAAACCGACCGCATATTCCTGCGGCACTTCAACCCAGACCGATTCCGTTGCCGGATCGTCCGGGTTCTCTCTGAAGTAGCGAATGACCTCGCCCTTGCCGGAATCGGCGAAGCGGCTGTAATCATAGCGGTTTTCGACCGGGCCGCGCTGGGCGAGGTACATGAAGCCGCTGTTGTCGAAGGCGATGTCGGTGACGGCGTAGTCCTTGTCGGCCTTGACCGTCAGTTCCCAGCGCGGATCGCCGGCAAAGGTGCCGTCGCGGGCAATGCCCACCGACCAGATTTCCGACTTTTCGCCGACCGAATAATAGAGCCGGCCGCCATGGTAGGAGACAGCCCAGACGCGGCGGTCGTCCTGGGTGTAGCCCCAGGTCTCGGGATCTTCCGTGTCGAAGGCGGCACCTTGTATGTCCATCACCGCGCCATCGTCGGCGACCGGAGCCAGCCCGTGCGCCGGGCGCCCGGCGACGCCATGATCGAAGGTGTCGATCAGTCTGCCGTTGGCGTCGATGCGATGGATCAGGCCGGTGTCGAGGTCGGAGGCGAAGAACTGGCGGTGGTTGGGATCGAAGGTGATATTGCCGATGCCGGGACCGCTGTTGGTGTCGATGTCGGCGAATTTGGCAACCTGGCCGGTGATGCCGTCGATCTTCCAGATCGTGCCCGGCCCGCCGCCGTTTTCGGTGCCGAACTGGCCTTCCATGAAGGTGGCGCCTGATGTGCCGCGGCGCTGCCGCTCCGGCCTGCCGTCACTGTCGGCGTCCGGCGTGACGATTTCTATGCCGTGCAGCGAGGTGGCGGCGGCGTAAAGGTTGGGAATGCCCGACGGCACACCATCGCGCACGCCGTCATCATAGGTGAGGCCGAACACTTCGCCGATCTGGCCTGATGTCACCTCGAAAGGCGGCGGCGTGAAGACGAGCTGGCCCGAGGCCGGCCCACCCAGGTGCGAAACGTCGAACACGCGCAAGGTGGCGCGTGTGGTGTCGATGAAGGTTTCGTCGACCGGATCGACGCCGGGCGGCAGGCCCTCATCCAAATTGGGAATGACGGTCCCGGGGAAGCCGGTGACCGCCATCGAGCCGGGATAGATGATCTGGGTTTCCTGCGCCTGGGCGGGGCCGCCAAGCCACAGGCCGGCGGCAAGTGCCAGGGCCAGCAACCCGCCACCGGCATAAGCGGTGCGGCGCAAATGGCCACGGAGAGACGATGCGAACGAGCCGCGGATGCGAGACATGACACTACCCCCGTAGTCCAGGGGAGAAACGTCCGGGGCCGCCGCGCAAATCAGGGCAGGGCGCGGCGGTCCGGCTCGTTCTTCCCTGATCGAATTGTCTGCTTTCCTCGAAATCACGATACGCCTGCTCTTACGCAGGGTCAACGGAATCAGCGGAAAGCCCAGCGCATCGACCCCGTCCCGAAGGCGGTGGTCGCGCCGAGCTCCTGTTGTTCCCGGAGACCTGGGAGCCTCTGGGTTGCTGGTCATGGGGGCTTCCTTTCCGGGCCGCACCATGCGGCACCTGGACGTCAGTCGCGCGCGGAGGTGGAAAGGTTCATGGAAGCCTTGCGCAGAATGCTTGCGCCCGATGCCGGCTGTTCTTATATACGCGCCAAGCCGTGCGGCGGCGGAACACCGGTTGCCGAACGGGATTTCTTATGAACAGGGGCTTTCGTTGGAACGCCTTTACGGGTCCTGAAAGCCTGCTTAGCGGAGAGACTAGAAAAATGGCAAAAGTAATCGGTATCGATCTCGGCACCACAAACTCCTGCATCGCCATCATGGATGGCAAGGAGCCGAAGGTGATCGAGAATGCGGAAGGCGCGCGCACGACGCCTTCCATCGTCGCCATCTCGGGCGACGGCGAACGTCTCGTCGGCCAGCCGGCCAAGCGCCAGGCGGTCACCAATCCTGAAAACACCATCTTCGCGGTCAAGCGCCTGATCGGCCGCCGCTATGACGATCCGGTGACGGAGAAGGACAAGAAGCTTGTCCCCTACAAGATCGTCAAGGGCGACAATGGCGATGCCTGGGTCGAGGCCGGCGGCAAGAAGCAGTCGCCCTCGCAGATCTCGGCCATGATCCTGCAGAAGATGAAGGAAACGGCGGAAGCCTATCTCGGCGAGAAGGTCGAGAAGGCGGTCATCACCGTTCCCGCCTATTTCAACGACGCCCAGCGCCAGGCAACCAAGGATGCCGGCAAGATCGCCGGCCTGGAAGTGCTGCGCATCATCAACGAGCCGACCGCGGCAGCCCTTGCCTACGGCCTCGACAAGAAGGAAGGCAAGACCATTGCCGTCTATGACCTTGGCGGCGGCACGTTCGACATTTCGGTGCTCGAGATCGGCGACGGCGTGTTCGAGGTGAAGTCGACCAATGGCGACACCTTCCTCGGCGGCGAGGATTTCGACATGCGCCTGGTCGAGTATCTGGCGGCCGAGTTCAAGAAGGAACAGGGCATCGACCTGAAGAACGACAAGCTTGCCTTGCAGCGCCTCAAGGAGGCTGCGGAAAAGGCCAAGATCGAGCTGTCGTCGACCACGCAGACTGAAATCAACCTGCCCTTCATCACCGCCGACGCGACCGGGCCGAAGCACCTGACGCTGAAGCTGACGCGCGCCAAGTTCGAAAGCCTGGTCGAGGATCTCGTCCAGCGCACCATCGAGCCCTGTAAGGCGGCGCTCAAGGATGCCGGCCTGAAGGCTGGCGAGATCGACGAAGTGGTCCTGGTCGGTGGCATGACCCGCATGCCCAAGATCCAGGAGATCGTGAAGCAGTTCTTCGGCAAGGAGCCGCACAAGGGCGTCAACCCGGATGAGGTCGTTGCTCTCGGCGCCGCCATCCAGGCCGGCGTGCTGCAGGGCGACGTCAAGGACGTGCTGCTGCTCGACGTGACGCCGCTGTCGCTTGGCATCGAGACGCTGGGTGGCGTGTTCACCCGGCTGATCCAGCGCAACACGACGATCCCGACCAAGAAGAGCCAGGTGTTCTCGACCGCTGAGGACAGTCAGTCGGCCGTGACCATCCGCGTCTTCCAGGGCGAGCGTGAAATGGCCGCCGACAACAAGGCGCTCGGCCAGTTCGACCTGGTCGGCATCCCGCCGGCGCCGCGCGGCGTGCCGCAGATCGAGGTCACTTTCGACATCGACGCCAACGGCATCGTCAACGTTTCGGCCAAGGACAAGGGCACCGGCAAGGAGCACCAGATCCGCATCCAGGCATCGGGTGGTCTTTCGGACGCCGACATCGAGAAGATGGTCAAGGACGCCGAGGCCAATGCCGAGAGCGACAAGAAGCGGCGTGCCGTGGTCGAGGCCCGCAACCAGGCCGAGGCGCTGGTGCATTCTTCCGAGAAGTCGCTGAAGGAATATGGCGACAAGGTCTCGGAAGCCGAGCGCACGGCGATTTCCGATGCGATCGCGGCCCTGAAGACGGCTGCCGAGGGCGACGACGCGGCCGACATCGAGGCCAAGAGCCAGGTGCTTGCCGAAGCTTCGATGAAGCTTGGCCAGGCCATGTACGAGGCCTCGCAGAAGGAAGCGGCGGAAGCCGACGCCAAGGCGGACGCCGCCAAGGATTCTGACGTGGTCGATGCCGATTTCGAGGAAATCGACGAGGACGACGACAAGAAGAAGTCGGCCTGAGCCGCCTGACGGCAAGATAAAGCGCATGACCCCAAAATCGGAACCGATTTTGGAAAGGATCATGCGCCACTCAAGTACTACAGCGTCCTTTGCGCGTCCGAGGACGCGCGGCGCTGTAGGAAGCCCGGCGTAGAGCCGGGCTTTTTTGCAACCCTTGCTGAAAAAATGCGGGACCTTCCTGAAAAAACGACAGAAAAACCCGGACAGACGCACGCCAGCACTGGCATCCGGGCGGCACCGATCCTAAATCGAGACGACGTGCCGGCAAACGACGCAACAATGCATCAAGACGTTGAGCATCCGGACAGCGGGAAAAAATGAAAGCTGATTTCTACGAAACGCTGGGCGTGCAAAAGGGCGCCGACGAGAAGGAGCTCAAGAGCGCTTTCCGCAAGCTCGCCATGCAGTTCCATCCCGACCGCAATCCAGGCGATCATTCCTGCGAGCACAAGTTCAAGGAAATCAACGAAGCCTACGAAACGCTGAAGGACCCGCAGAAGCGCGCGGCCTATGACCGTTTCGGCCACGCCGCCTTCGAGCAGGGCGGCATGAATGGCGGTGCGCAAGGCTTCGGCGCCGGCGGCTTCGCCGACATCTTCGAGGATATTTTCGGCGACATGATGGGCGGGCGCCAGCGCCGCTCTTCCGGCGGCCGCGAGCGCGGTGCCGATCTGCGCTACAATATGGAAATCTCGCTGGAAGAGGCTTTTGCCGGCAAAACCGCGCAGATCCGCGTGCCGGCTTCGATCTCGTGTTCGGAATGCTCGGGCAGCGGCGCCAAGCCGGGCACCCAGCCGGTGACCTGCTCGATGTGCAACGGCCACGGCAAGGTGCGCGCCACGCAAGGCTTCTTCTCGATCGAACGCACCTGCCCGCAATGCCAGGGCCGCGGCCAGACGATCAAGGATCCGTGCCCGAAATGCGCCGGCCAGGGCCGCGTCACCGAGGAACGCTCGCTGTCGGTCAACATTCCGGCCGGCATCGAGGACGGCACCCGCATCCGGCTTGCCAATGAGGGCGAGGCCGGCCTGCGCGGCGGACCTTCGGGAGACCTCTATATTTTCCTGGCGGTGAAGCCGCACGAATTCTTCCAGCGCGACGGCGCCGATCTCTATTGCAAGGTGCCGATCTCGATGACGACGGCAGCCCTTGGCGGCTCCTTCGAGGTGACGACGCTGGACGGCACCCAGACCAAGGTGAAAGTGACCGAAGGCACGCAGAACGGTCGCCAGTTCCGCCTCAAGGGCAAGGGCATGCCGGTGCTGCGCCAGCCCAATGTCGGCGATCTCTACATCCAGACCGCCGTCGAGACGCCGCAGAACCTTACCCGGCGCCAGCGCGAGTTGCTGGAGGAGTTCGAACAACTCTCCTCGCAGGACAATTCGCCCCAATCGAGCGGGTTTTTCGCCCGCATGAAGGATTTCTTCGAATCCTTCGGCGAACGCTGATAGGGCAGGAATGGCGCGTGATCAGATGAAACGCGCCGCATCCCGGGACGCGACCAAATCTATCTTATCCACGACATCGGCAGGGTCTTGCCTTGCCTTGCGCTGCTCAGGTGTTAAGTAACCCTAGGGGAGCGCTGAGGAGAGCTTGCATGACACGTGGTCCCGGACTGCGGAAGGCGCTTGCCGAAAAATTCGACGACGAGCTCAAGTTCTTCAAGGGCTGGATCGACAAGCCGAAGACGGTCGGCTCGATCGTTCCGACGAGCTCGATCACCGCGCGCAAGATGGCCTCGATCGTCAATCCCAGGTCTGGCCTGCCGGTGCTCGAGGTCGGTCCCGGCACAGGCGTCATCACGCGTGCCATCCTGGCTCAGGGTGTGCGGCCCGAAAACCTCTATGCCGTCGAATACAACACGGATTTCGTGCGCCATTTGCGCGGGCTCTATCCCGGCGTCAACGTCATCGAGGGCGATGCCTTCAACCTCAACGCCACGCTTGGCGAGAGGAGCGGGATGATCTTCGATTCCGTCGTCTCCGGCGTGCCGCTGCTCAATTTCCCCGTCGCCCAGCGCATTGCCTACATCGAAAGCCTGCTCGACCGCATCCCGGCGGGCCGTCCGATCGTGCAGCTGACCTATGGCCCGCTGTCGCCGATCCCGGCCGGCCGCGGCGACTACACGGTCAAACATTTCGATTTCATCTTCCGCAACATCCCGCCGACGCAGCTGTGGATCTATCGACGCGAAGCGCACTAATTCCTCGGTGCGGAGCGTTCGCCCATCACTTCGTCATCCACGGGCGGAGCAAGGAGCGAAGCGACGCGGCGCAGACCCGAGGATCCATGCCGCGACCTCTGGGCTCCGCCACGGTGCAAAACTCTGCTCCGCTGCACTCCACGGCAAAGGTCACGGAATGGATCCCAGGGTCTCCGCGACGGAGCTTCGCTCCTGCTTCGCCCAGGGATGACGAAGTTGGCGTTGATTTGAATGGCCTCTGGCTGTACCTGTCCGGGAACAAGGGTGGCCAATGGCAGTGATCCCGAAAATCCTCGTCTTCGCCGGCTCGGTGCGCAGCGGCGCCTATAGCGGCAGGACCGCCGATGTGGCGCAGAAGGAACTTGCGGTGCAGGGCGCCGAGGTGACCCGCATTTCGCTCGCCGATTATCCCCTGCCGATCCTCGACGAGGATCTGGAGAAGGAGAAGGGTGTCCCCGAAAACGCCCAGAAGCTTGCGCGGCTGATCATCGCCCATGACGGGCTGCTGATCGCCACGCCGGAATATAACGGCTCCATCCCGCCGTTGCTCAAGAACACGATCGACTGGGTGAGCCGGGTGCGCCGGGACGGCGGCCGGACGGTCAGGCCGCTTGCCGGCAAGGTCGTTGGCCTGTGCTCGTCCTCCAACGGTCACTTTGCCGGCACACGCTGCATCAACCATCTGCGCGCCGTGTTGGTGCGTTGCCAGATGGAGGTGGTGACGCCGGAATGCTCGGTGCCGGACGGCGGCGACGCCTTCGACGAAGGTGGCAATTTTCGAGACGAGAGACTGCACACATCGATGGAGCATCTATGCCGCACGCTGATCGAAACCTCGCGCATGCTGTCGACGCGGATCGAGGCGTGATCGCCGCAACCATGCAGACCCAGCCCATGCAGGCCAAATCCATGCAGGAAAGATTGATCGTCGGCCTCGACGTGCCAACCGTGAAGGAAGCCGAGCAGGCGGTGCGCGAACTCGACGGCGTCGTCTCCTTCTACAAGATCGGCTATCAGCTGGCCTTTGCCGGCGGGCTCGACTTCGCCAGGGAACTGGCCAGCGGCGGGACAAAAATCTTCCTCGACATGAAGCTGCTCGACATCGACCACACGGTTGCCAAGGGCGTCGAGAACATCGTCAAGATGGGCATGACCATGCTGACCATCCACGCCTATCCGAAGGCGATGAAGGCGGCGGTGGAAGCGGCCAGGGGCAGCGAGCTTTGCCTGCTCGCCGTCAGCGTGCTGACCTCGATGGACGAGCAGGACGTGATCGACGCGGGCTATGAGTACGATCCGCACACGCTGGTGCTCAGGCGCTCGGAACAGGCGCTGCATGCCGGCATGGGCGGCATCGTCTGCTCGGCGGCGGAGGCCGAAGCGGTGCGCCGCATCGCCGGGCCCGACATGGCGGTGGTGACGCCCGGCATCCGGCCGGCCGGCAGCGACCATGGCGACCAGAAGCGTGTGGTGACGCCGGCGCAAGCGATCCGCAACGGCGCCAGCCACCTCGTCGTTGGCCGGCCGATCGTCGCGGCAAGCGACCGCCGCGTGGCGGCGCAAGCGATCCTCGAAGAAATGCGCTCTGCTTAATTTCCAAGTTCGGAGAAGAACAATGCCAAAGGGATACTGGGTCGCTCGTGTCGATGTGCGCGATGCCGAAGGCTACAAGGACTATGTGGCCGCCGCCAAACCCGCCTTCGAGCGGTTCGGCGCGAAATTCCTGGCGCGCGGCGGCGAGCATGAAAAGGCGGAAGGGCCAGGGCGTGCGCGCAACGTCATCATCGAATTCGAGTCGCTCGCGGCGGCGCATGACTGCTACCACTCGCCGGAATATCAGCGCGCGGTCGCGATCCGCCAGAAGGTCGCCGACGGCGAGATCGTGCTGGTCGAAGGCGCCTGACGTCGGTCTCGAGGTTTCTCAGACGAAGTCCTGAAGGTTCACGTCGCGCAGCTTGGCCCCGCCAAGCAGGGCGCCGACCAGCTGGTGCTTGAGGGCAAGGCACTGCGAGCGGGCAAGTTTCACGATTGCCGGGACATCGCTCTTCTCGCAGGCCTGCAGCAGCTGCTTCTGCTGTTCGATGATCAGCGGCATGAAATCGCGCGACTTGAAGCCGAGATGGAGCGTCCGCTCCGACTGGTCGAGGATCTGGCTCAGCAGCTGTGCCAGCCGCAGATTGCCGGAAAGCTCGACAATCGCCAGGCGAAAGGCACGATCGGCCGCCAGGAACGCAACAGGGCTGCGCAGCGTCTCGGGCTTCAGCACTTTCCTGGCCGCAAGCCTGATCTCCTCCAACCCGCGCTCGGTGATGCCTGATGTGGCAACCCGGAACACTTCGGGTTCGATCAGGCTGCGGACATCGAAGATCTCGTTGACGTCGCGTAGAGTTAGCGTCGTGATGACATAGCCACGGCGTGGCTCGCTCCGGACCAGGCCCTCCTGCATGAGACGGGCCAGTGCCGAGCGGATCGTCGCCTTCTTGATGCCGTAGCGCGCCTCGATCTGCTTTTCGGTCAACGCTTCACCGGGCGACAGGACGCACGCGACGATATCGCTCTTCAGCTGTTCGTAGGCCTGTTCGCTGCGCAGCACATCCGCCGTCGATAGCGCCGTTGTCCCGTCGGGGGACGCGGCCGATTTCGATGGCGTGGCTTTTGTCGGCTTCATGCTTCTCTCGCTTTGCGCCGGCCTTGACATTGGCCATCTTAGCTACTCTAACTGAGCATCTCAGGCAGGAGCTGTGGCATGCCTCTATCCGCCGACTCCCCTCTCTACCCCGCGATCAAGGATATCGTCAACGCGGCGGCAGGCCCCCATCCCTTCGATGAGGTCAAGGCCGTCTTGAACGACTATACCAATCGCTTCCATGCGCTCGGCGGGCTCGTTCACGAGGAGGATGAGGACGAGCTGCTGCTGCATGCCAACCCGCAGCTGACGATCTACCACATCACGCTTTCGCCCGGGGTGCAGTATCCGCCGCACAACCATTTGATGGACGCCTTGATCGGCATCTATTGGGGCGGCGAGACCAACTTCATCTACAAGCTCGCCGGCGAACAGGTCGACGAGCCGGAGCGGCAGGATTTTGCGGCACCGGCGCTGGTGCACATGTCTTCCAACACCATCCACTCGGTCGCCAATACGGGCAGTGCCCGCTCCGGCGCCCTGCATGTCTATCTCGGCGATCTGCCAGGCACCGATCGCCAGCTGTGGAGCCTGGCCGACAACCGGCCGGAGCCATTCGACAACATCAGCTACATGGCCGGCGCCCGGCCCATTTAGCAATCGCAGGCATAGGCCGGCTAAGGCTGTGTCGAGTGCCCGTCGCCGGCGAGCGCTTCCGCCTGATGGTAATGCCCTAGCATTTCGTAGCCGACGACGGTGACGGCCGGCGCCAGCATCAGGATGACGAGGCAGACCGCCATGTCGACGCCGGCGGACGCGGCAAGGATGGCAACCGCCACGACCGCCGCGGTCGCGACCAGCAGCCAGATGTGGAACGGGTCGAAGCGCCGGACGAGATAGGTGTAGAGCGCATAGATCGCCGCCAGGAAGACACTGACGGGAATTGCGGTGGCAAGCAGCGTCGCAAGCGGGCCGATATGCGCCTTGTGCTCGATGAAATAGGCCGCGACATGCAGCCCGGCGCCGGTGGCGACGATGGCGGTGACGATCAGCATCTGGCCATAGCCCCAGACGAAGGCACGGTTACGGTGGGCATGCAGGATCGGTGCCGAAGGCAGTATGTAATAGACCCACCACATGCCGAAGGTGAGCCCGGTGCCGGCGATGCAGACCAGCGCCGCATCCACGGTCCAGCCTTGCTCCTCGACCACGGCCGACAGGCTCGCGAGCGTTCCAACCACGCCCTCACCCAGCGCGATAATGGCGAACAGGCTGTAGCGCTCGGCCATATGGTGCGCATGCCAGGGGGTGCCGCCATCGCTGCGTTCGGCAACCAGCGGCCCCGCCAGCTCGATAAGGCCGAGGATGACGGCCAGTATGATGCTGGTGCCGACCGGGAAATCGACGACGATCTGCACCACCCAGCCGATCTGGGCGATGGCGATGGCGATGGCATAAGTCAGGCAGGCGCGGCGCCGGGCGGGGTCTTGTCTCGCGGCACGCAGCCACTGGAAGATCATCGCCACCCGCATGATCACATAACCGAACACCATCACCGAATTGTCGAGGTGCTCGCCATGCTCGATGGAAGCGAACATGCGCGGCAGGCCGATGGCCAGCACCAGCACGCCGATCATCTGCACCATGGTGACAAGGCGGAAGACCCAGTCGTCCGTGTCATAGGCCGAGGAGAACCAGGAGAAATTGATCCAGGCCCAGCAGATGGCGAAGCTGGCGAAGGCGAAGCCGAGCAGGGCGGCCGTGTAATGGCCTTCGGCCAGTGCGTGGGCGAGCTGCGAGGAGGCAAAGCTGAATGCCGTCACGAAGGTCAGGTCGAACAGAAGTTCGAGCGGGGTGGCGACACGATGCCCCTCATGCGGATCGCGCCCAACCATGCGCCTGATGTGATGGTGCAGGGTTTCGGAACCGACAGGCGTGGTGTTCATCGCGCGGCCTTCGTTGGAGCCTCTTTGTCTGGCGCAATCCGAACGGCTTCACACTTTTCCCGGAAATTGCCCCATGGTCGTCAGCCGACACTAGAGGCAGGAAAGACAGCGTCAAGGCGCGCAACCAGGACCGAAAGCTGCCAAGTGAAATGGGTGCGGTATAGGCCGCGCCTAGACGCTGCGGTGTTGGCCGATAAGCCGACTGGCGGCGGTTTCGGCCATCGCGTCGGCAAGCTCCAAGTCCCATTGCGACCGGCAATAGGCGCGGAAATCGAAGCAGGGCAGGCCGGGGCAGACCTCGAACTCGATCAGGTGGACCGTGTCGTCGGCCTCGACACGCAGGTCGACGGAGAAGACGTCGCGCAGGCCGAGGCCGTTGATCAGCTGGCTGGCGATCGCCCTGATCCTGGCGTCGGCGACCGGCTGAACGTCGGCAACCGCGACGAGCTCCGGTTCGACATAATCTCCTGCCGCCTTCGCGGCCTCGCCGGTTTCGCCGTAGAGCGCCATACTGTCCGCCATGGTCTGGAAATCGGCGCCGGAATCGACAAAGGCGACGCCGAGCGCTTCGACCCCGACTTGCGGTGTCAGTCCAAGGAAGCTGGCACGCACGTTGCGGCCGGCGACATAGGGCTGCACGACGACGTCGTCGCGATAGGCGGCAAACACCCGCCGGCTGAGCTCCAGCGCGTGGCCGAGATCGCTGCTGCGCGAATCCGGCCAGATGCCGATCTTGGCCCCAAGCCGGTTGGGCTTGACGAACCAGCCGGCGGCGGAGGCCGGCGGCTCGACCAGCCATTTGCCATCCCGGGCAAGGCCGGCCTGCGGCACCGGCAGGCCGAGCGCGCCAAGCACGGCGCCGGAGCGGAATTTGTCCTGGCAGAGCGCGAACAGCGAATCATCGGCGCCGATCGTCCTCAATCCCTTGAGTCGGGCCAGCGCGGGTGCCGCGCCGCCACGGAAATAGGCGATACCGTCGGACAGCGTCCAGACCAGTGTGTTCCGCGCATCCGCACCCTCAAGCGCCTCGGCGGCGGCGTCGAGCGCCACCGGCGCAAAGGCGAGACCGCGCGCCTCGCAGGCGGCGGCAAGGGCACCGAATTCGAGAGCCAGATCGGTCGACTGCGCCAGATAGGACGAGATTTCGGTGGCGCACTGCTGTGGGTAACCGTCGGCGATCAGGCGGTCGAAGCAAGCCTTCTCCGGCTCGTAGACAAGGATAAGCTTTGGCTTGTGGCTCGACATGAACGATTCCCGGCGTGCGATCGCCTACCATCGCACGGGCGACGCAAACGACTTTCGCGAAACCGACCCAAGCCAGACGCCTACGTGACAGCACCCGCTGCGGATATGAGCGGCGGCGGCCACTCAGTCCGTTCAGGCGATCAGCACGCGCGGTTCGAACCGGCCGTTGACGGGAATGTCGAGCAGGAAAGTCATTCCTGCCTGCGGGTCGAGCTGGCGCTGTTTCTCGTCCTTGCCCTTCCAGGCCGAGGTCACCGCCAGCCGGTCGGCCTTGGCGCCGACAAAGGCCGGGCAGGACGCTTGCGTCACCGGCATGGGAACTTCGCGTAGCAATGTGCCATCGGGCGAATAGGCCTTCACTGCCTTGCCGCCCCAGACGGCATTCCACAGCACGCCGTCACGGTCGACGACGGAGCCGTCGACGTAGCCCTTCGAAGAACGATGGTCGACGAACACCTTTGGCTCGCCAACCGGTAGGCCCGTCGCAGGATCGCAGGCGGTACGCATCAAAAGGCCGGTCGCGGTGTCGGTGTAGTAGGCGATCGTTCCGTCCTGCGAAAAACAGATCGAGTTCGACACGGTGATGCCAGTGTAGAGCGTGCGCAGCTCGCCCCTAAAGAACCAGTAGATCGAGCCCGCGCCCTTGCTCTCGTCCTTGGCCATGGTGCCGACCCAAAAAGCACCGCAGGGATGGACGCGGGAATCGTTGGAGCGGGTGACCGGATTGTCGGCCTCGATGGGCGTGTGCAGCGTCAGCTTGCCGGTCGCGACGTCGCGGACAAAAAGCCCCGTCTCGGTGGCGATCAGCTGGCGCTTTTCGTCGATGATGGCGATGGCGCTCGCCATCTGGCCAAGCTCATGGATCTTCAGCGCGCCGCCAGCCACGGGTTTTTCAAGGAGCTGGCCGTTGACGATGTCGAACCAGAACAGCGCATCGGTGGCGGGATCGTAGCTCGGCCCTTCGCCGAGCTGGCAGATGTGATCGGAGAAAACCGAAACCTCGCTCATCATGCCTCTCCGAACACTGCATCCCAGGCTGCCACGGCAGCGTGCGCGCGGGCCGCGACATCATCGACGCTCATGCCCGGCTTGAACAGGCTGGAACCAAGGCCGAAGACCGTGACCCCGACCGCCTTGTAGCCGGCAAAATCCTTTTCCGAAACGCCGCCGACCGCGCCGACCAAGGTCTGCGCCGGCAGCACCGCCCGGATCGCGGAAATGCCACCCGCACCGAGCGCGCTCGCCGGAAAGAATTTCAAGGCCGAGGCGCCCAATCGGATCGCCTGGAACGCTTCGGTCGGTGTGAACACGCCGGGCATGGTCACCATGCCGTAATGCATGGCACGCGCCATCACTTCGGCATCGATGTTGGGGCTGACCAGCAGCCGGCCGCCGGCCTGGTGCAGGCCGTCGACATCGGCTGCCGTCAGCACCGTGCCGGCGCCGACCAGGGCTGTTTTCGGCAGCACTTGGACAATCCTGGCGATCGACGAGAATGGCTGGGGCGAGTTGAGCGGCACTTCGATCGCCTCGATGCCGGCATCGAACAGCGCCTGCCCCATGGCAATCGCTTCAGCGGGCTTCAGCCCGCGCAGGATGGCGACCAGCCCGCGCTTGAGTTTTGGAAAGGCTGCGGTCTCGGTCATGCCAAGGCTCCGGTTCTGGCGATCATGCCGTTTTCGCGCGCGGCTTCGATGAGGCCGCCGCGTACCGCTTCATCCGCGTCGACGGCGCGGAAGGCAAGTCCGGCAAGGTCGAGCGCGGCCGAATAGAGCGAAGCCAGCGCGCCGGAAGCGATCAGCACGACTGGCGCATCGCCGGCGCCATAGCGGCGTTTCGCCGAGGCGATCTCGCCGCCGATCAAAAGCCCGGACAGGCAGGCCGCCGCATCCTCCGCCTTCAGATCCTGCAGGAGCCCGGCGGCGCGGATGGCAAACAGCTTCGACGTGACATCGCCGCCCTCGCCCAGCGCGCGTTCGCACCATTGCCGGAAGAACGGATTGTCCGCCGCCACCGGCGCCGGATGCTCGCCCAGCGAATGCTTGAGGATCGAATGCGTGGCCAGTACCGAAAACAACTCGCCGGTCGGCCATGTGCCGAAGCCGGCAACGGCGCCATCCTCGACCACGACCCATTTCGAATGGGTGCCCGGCATGCAGGCGAGATGTCGCCCCTTTGCCGGCAAACCAGCACCGGCAAGCTGCGTTTCCTCACCGCGCATGACATCCGGCGCATCGGCCAGGCGCTGGGCAAGGCCGGGAACGATGCGGATGTCGCGTTTCTGATCAGCCACGCGGGCGGCACCGCCGAGGATGGCGCCGATCGGCGCCGGCACAGTCACATAAGGCGCCTCGATCCAGCCCTGGCGGGAGCCGGCCATGCCGCAGATGATGACGGGCAGCGTTTCGGGCGCGCCCATGGCGGCCAAATGGCCCTCGAGGACGTTTGAGAAGCCCTTCTCGCGCGCGGTGATCAGGCCGTCATCGCCGCGACGCTCGGCAATCACCTTGCCGCTGCCGTCGATCAGCCATGCTCGGAGCCGGGTCGTGCCCCAATCGAGTGCCGCTACCGCCGGAGTCGCGCTCACAGGAAGCCTCCGTCGACGATCAGCATCTGCGCGGTCAACATGCGCGAGGCGTCCGAGGCCAGGAACAGCACCGTGCCGACCATGTCGTCCGGGCGCATGACATCCTTGATGCACTGCTTGGCGACATGGGCTTCAAGCGCCCCTTCGGTCACCCAACGTTCCTGCTGCCGTTCGGTGATCACCCAGCCGGGCGCGACGGCGTTGACGCGGATGCGGTCGGGCCCAAGCTTGCCGGCCAGCCCCTTGGTCAGGCCGAGGATGCCCGCCTTGGCGGCGGTGTAGGCCGGCATGTCGGGATGATTGATGAGGTAGGACGTCGAGGTGAAATTGATGATCGAGCCGCCGCCGGCCCGCTTCATGCCCGGCGCCACCGCCTGCGCGGTGAAGAAATGTGGTCTGAGGTTAATCGCCTGGTTGTTGTCCCAGAACTCCACGGTGACATCCTCGACGGCGTGGCGCTCGTCCCAGGCGGCATTGTTGATCAGCACCGTGACGTCGCCATGCACTTCTGCCGCTTTGGCCGCCGAGGCGCGCAGCGCCTCGATGTCGCGCAGGTCGGTCTTGAGGTAGAGCGGCCGCCGCCTGAAGTCTCTCTCGATGCGGTCAGCGAGCAGCGTGCTCGGGCCATCGGCGATGTCGATGAAGGTGACATTGGCGCCCTGGCGGACAAAACCCTCGGTCAGGGCCGCGCCGATCCCGGAGCCGCCGCCGGTGATCAGCACCGAGGCTCCCTTGAGGTCGGCAAAATCCGCCGATGGCATCATATTGTTCTCTCCGCGCTTAACCGGCGCGCATCCTAGCCACGCAAGTCGCGCGGGCAAGGGCGAAAAGGTGGATTTGCGGGCTTATGTCAGACAAAACGACAATGCGCCGCACGCGGCGCAAAGTCGCGATGGTGGTTGCGCAGGGATCGCCGGTCAGATCGCCTTGGCGCGCAAGGCGCCACGGAAGGAATCGCGGAGATAGCCGAGCGTGGCATCGGCATCGACCGGCTTGCCGAACAGATAACCCTGCCCGCCGGCGCAGCCGAACTGGACGAGGCGATCGGCCTGCGCTTCTTCTTCGATGCCTTCGGCGACCACGTCCATGCCCAAACCTTCGCACATTGCGAGAATGGCGCGGATGATGTGTTCGGACGGCCGGTCGTCGAGGATGGAGGAGACGAAGGCGCGGTCGATCTTGAGCTTGTCGAAGTGGAATTCGCGCAAACGGCCGAGCGAGGACTGGCCGGTGCCGAAATCGTCGAGCGAGACGCGGATGCCGACGCGGCGCAGATCGTCGACGATTTGCGCCGCCGAGGCCGGATCGTTCATCAGGCCGGTCTCGGTGATCTCGATCTCCAGCCGGCGCGGGTCGAAGCCGGTGCGGTCGAGGATCGCCAATATATGCAGGCCGGTGTTCTGGTCGACGAGTTGCGAGGGCGACAGGTTGAAGGACAGGAACAGGTCCTTCGGCCAGCTCCTGGCCGCCTCGGTCGCCTTGCGCAGCACCAGCTGCGACAGCGGGCCGATAATGCCGCGCTCCTCGGCGATGGGAATGAAGACGGTCGGCGGCACCGCGCCGAGGTCGCGATCGGTCCAGCGCGCCAGCGTCTCGAAGCCGATGGTGCGGCGGGTGTTGAGGTCGACGATGGGCTGGAAATGCGGCTCGACCTCGCCGGCGGAAACCGCGCGGCGGAGCGCCTGCTCGATGCGGGTGACGCGCTTGGCCGCCTCTTCCATTTCGCGGGTGTAGACGACGACGCGGCCGCGGCCGGACCTCTTGGCGTGGTAGAGCGCGGTTTCGGCCTTGTTGATGAGGATTTCGGTGGTCTCGTCGCCGGAATAGAACAGCGAGCAGCCGACCGAGGCCGAGAGCCTGGCGGTGCGTTCGCCGACATCGTAGGGCGCCGACAGGATCTCGATCAGCATGCGGGATTTTTCGGCCGCCGCCTCCTCGGAGAACACCAGCGGATAGAGGAAGGCGAATTCGTCGGCGCCGATGCGGCAGACCGTCGAATGGCCGTCCATCGAGGCGCGCAGCCGCATCGCGACCTGGATCAGGATATCGTCGCCGGCCTTGTGGCCGAACAGATCGTTGATCGGCTTGAAGCCGTCAAGGTCGAGAATGCCGACGGTAAAAGGCGCGGGATCGTCGGCACGATCGCTGATCAGGCGATCGACCTTGTCGAAGAAGCGGCGATGGTTGCCAAGCCCGGTCAACGGATCGGTGAATGCCAGATCCGTGCTTTCCCTGTTTGCCTGACCGGTGCCAAACGAAGTTTGCATCGGTGTCCCTGTTTGCGACGTCGGATTTCTTTCCAGACTGGCAGCAAACCCTTTAGGAAACGTATCCCCAAATCGATTATTCGCGGGTAAAATACATTGCCTCTGGGAAGGTCGATGCAACCGGGGTCAACCCCTTGTTTTCAGACCGATCTTCAGCCGTTTGACTTGACGCGATAGAGCTCGAGCGGGGTGCCGCGCGTCTCCGCCACCGGCTCCAGCCAGTCCGGCACGCTGCCGCGCATCAGCCCGGCCAGGAAACCGTCCGGCGCCTTGGCGGCGAACAGCCGGCTTTCCGTGTTGCCGCGGCAGAGCGCGACAAGGCCGACATGGTGGCTTTCGGCGATTGTTTTGGCGTCGCTGGCAGAGCCCAGCAAGGCGTCGAACACCAGCAGGTTCCCGGCGACGTTGCGGTGGTAGGGCCCGGCGAACACGCGATGCCCGGTGAAGGCGAGGATCGGCGAGCCGAGATTGGAGATGGCAAGCACCGTGGTGGGGGCCATCGCGCCAAGTGCGGCGAACGATGCCTTGCTGTTGCAAGGTGCGTCGATGTTGGCGTCCTGGACAGGTGCGCCGGTTTCGAAAGCGTTCGATGCGGCCTCTCCGGCCCCCGACCAGATTGCATTGACCGAGATCAGCCAGGCCGCGGCCATCCTGAGAACCGAGCCGCTGGACGGGCTGGCCTCGGCCCGCTGCCGCCATTTGGCGATCCAGGCCGAAAGCGGGATCACCGCGAAGGCGATGGAAAAGGTCGAGCCGCGCACTTCCCAGGCGCTGACCAGGACCGCCACCACCAGCAGCGCGCCGACGAGGCTGTCCTGCCGCCGCCAGCCGCCATGGCTGAAACGAAGCGCCATCAGGACGATCGCCACCAGCGGCGTGGCAAAACGGGCCACCGCCCTTGCAGGGTCATCGGAGACGAGCTGGACGATCGACTGCGCCTCCTCAATATAGCCGAGCCACATCTGCTGCAGGCGCGGGTCGAGGTGAGCATAAGGCGCCGCCAGGCATTGCGGGAACAGGAGCACCACGACGAGCGCGAGAGCGACGGCAAGCAGGCCAAGCGCCATCAGGCGCCGGGTGGCCGTTGCGTTGGCGACCCTCAAGGAGGCGACAACCGCCAGTCCGGCGCCGGCAAGCCCGGTGACGGCGAACTGCACGATCGAGAATGTGTCGCACTGGGCCTGGCCCCAGGATGACATCGGAATTGTCGTGACGAAGACGAGCGCCGAGACGCCGGCGACGCCGAGGCCGAAATCCCTGGCGATCAGCCTTTCGTCGTCACCCCTCGCGAGAAACAGCAGCGCGACGACGGCGCCGAGGGCTCCGGCATAGGGAGCGCTTTCCATGCCGATGGCCAGGGTCAGCGTGGCGCAGATGCCCGCGACAAAGGCAGCCGGCCGGCGTGCGGGCGCATCGAGCAGCAGAGCCAGGCTCGCCAGCGTCAGCATCAGCTGGACATTGTGATGATCGAGCGCACCGGGAGAAAAAATGCCGATGTAATACAGGGCCGCGCCGCCAACGACGGCAGCGGGCAGCACCGCGTGCGCACCCGCGAAAGCGCGCGCGCCACGGATGATGAAGAAGACAGCAAGCCAGAATTGCAGCGCGGGCCAGAGTATTTGTACGATTTGTTCGGCCGAGGCCGTGCTGCCCGTCACGGTTGATACGGCACGGATGGCAAGCGCCAGCGGCGCGTCGAGCAGCCGCGACCAGTGCATGACGAAGCCGCCCTCCAGCCCCATCCGGTACTGATGCAGGTCGAACCAGCCCTGGCCGCCTATGAGGTCGCGGACTTCGACCAGTTGCAGCAGGCTGTCATTGTCGCCCGCCGGATTGGCCAGTTGCGGGAACCCGGCATGGGCATTCAGCGCCAGCAGCAGCAAGGCGGCAAGCAGCGCAAACGCGATATCGGACCTCCAGGTGGAAGTCCCGTCCCTTGCTGTGCTCATCCCCGGGCGCCCTTGGCGGGAATGCCGGGCCTCTCCAGGCCAATCGACACTCATGAAGTCGGTTCTAAACCTAGCCTTAACGGCTTCAATAAATAGTAAAACCGCCTGAACGAGGCCGGTTTCCGGCGCGCGACCGTGTGGTCGATAGGCTTTCGGAGACGAAAATGCCGCAAGACCCTGTCATCGCCGTGCTGCTGCCTTGCTACAATGAAGAGCTGACCATCGCCGAGGTGGTGCGGCGGTTCCGCGAAACGCTGCCGGCCGCCACCATCTATGTCTATGACAACAATTCGAAGGACCTGACGCCGCTTCGCGCCCGCGCGGCCGGCGCCATCGTGGTGCGCGAGCCGCGCCAGGGCAAAGGCAATGTGGTGCGGCGCATGTTCGCCGACATCGATGCCGACATCTATCTGATGGCCGATGGCGACGGCACCTATGCGCCCGAGGACGCGCCGCAGCTGATCAACACGCTTTTGACCGAACGCTCGGACATGGTGGTGGGCACCAGACGCGGCGTCACCGACGATGCCGGCCGGGCCGGCCATGCTTTCGGCAACCGCGTCTTCAACAGCCTCTACAAATGGCTGTTCGGCAGCGATTTCACCGACATCTTCTCCGGCTACCGCGTCTTCACCAGGCGCTTCGTCAAGAGCTTTCCCGCCGTCTCCGGTGGCTTCGAGATCGAGACCGAAATGTCAGTGCACGCCTCGCAGCTCAAACTGCCGGTCAGTGAAATCGCGCTCGACTATGGCCGCCGGCCGGAAGGCTCGTCGTCGAAACTGTCGACCTTCCGCGATGGCGCGAAAATTCTCTGGATGTTCGCCATGCTGATGAAAGAGACGCAACCACTGCGCTTTTTCGGAGCCTTTTCGCTGTTCTTCCTGGCCTCCAGCCTGTTGCTGATGGCGCCGGTTCTGGTCGAGTTCGCCGAAACCGGGCTCGTGCCGCGCATGCCGACCTGGGTGCTGTCGGTCGGCCTGCTGCTGCTGTCGATGCTGGCGGCCGTGACAGGACTGATTCTTGATTCCGTGTCGCGCGGCCGCGCCGAACAGAAGCGTATCTTTTATCTCTCGATGCCTTCGGGCCGGGTCGAGCGGCGCGCCAGCGAAGTGGTGGTGAAACCGCAACCGGGCAAGACCCCGCGCGCGGCCTGAACGATGCAACGCCTCGTCCGCTTCGTCTTCGCCGGCGGCATCGGTTTCGTCGCTGATGCGGCAGCACTCTGGCTGCTGCTCGCCATCACGCCGCTCGGGCCGTTCACCGCCCGTGTGCTGTCGATCGGCTTCGCCCTCTGCGTCACCTGGCAGCTCAACCGGCATCTGACCTTCTCGCCCTCGCGCCGCGGCGTGGCCAGGGAAGGCGCCCGCTATGGCGGCGTCGGCATCGCCACCAGCGTCGTCAACTACCTCGTCTATTCCACGACCCTGCTCGCGCTGCCGGCGACCCCACCGCTGGTGGCCCTCGCCGTCGCCTCGCTGGTCGCCATGGCGCTGTCCTTCCTCGGTTACTCCAGGCTGGTCTTCGACCGTTAAAGCTCTGGCCCGATTGGCAGAAGGCGCGGCGACCCTTATATCGCTCTCGTCGACTGCGCTGGGGACCTGCCATGAAGCTGAAAATCGCCGTCCAGATGGACCATATCTCCACCGTGTCGATCGCTGGCGACACCTCGTTCGCGCTGTCGCTGGAAGCGCAGCGGCGCGGCCATCAATTGTTCCACTACACGCCCGACCGGCTGTCGCTGCGCGACGGCAAGGTGTTCGCCCGCATCGAGGAGATGCAGGTGCGCGACGAGAAGGGCAATCATTATTCGCTGGGCGAGAAGGTGCGCACCGACCTGTCCGAAATGGACGTCATCCTGCTGCGCCAGGATCCGCCCTTCGACATGAACTACATCACCACCACCCACATCCTCGAGCGCATTCATCCCAAAACGCTGGTGGTCAATGACCCGGCCTGGGTGCGCAACAGCCCGGAAAAGATTTTCGTCACCGAGTTTTCCGACCTGATGCCTGACACGCTGATCACCAAGGATCCGCTCGAGGTTGCCGCCTTCCGCAAGGAATTCGGCGACATCATCGTCAAGCCGCTCTACGGCAATGGCGGCGCCGGCGTCTTCCATCTGCTGGAAGGCGACCGCAACCTCGCCTCGCTGCTCGAAATGTTCGGCCAGCTGTCCCGCGAGCCCTATATCGTGCAGCGCTACCTGAAGGACGTGCGCAAGGGCGACAAGCGCATCATCCTGATCGACGGCGAGCCGGTCGGCGCCATCAACCGCGTGCCGGCCGAGCACGATTCCCGCTCCAACATGCATGTCGGCGGCCGCGCCGAAAAGACCGAGCTGACCGAACGCGAGCGCGAGATCTGCGCCCGCATCGGGCCGTCGCTGAAGGAACGCGGCTTCATCCTGGTCGGCATCGACGTCATCGGCGACTACATGACCGAGATCAACGTGACCTCGCCGACCGGCGTGCGCGAAGTGCAGCGTTTTGGTGGAGCCGATATCGCCAGCCTGTTCTGGGACGCGGTCGAAGGCAAGCGGCGCAAGTAAGCCGTTTTCATTTCGTATTAACCATGTTCCGCTTTTGCAACCGGGCTCAATCCGGCTGCAACCCTTGCGATTGCCTGTTCCCGTAATGTTCTTGATTTGACCGGGGAATTGTGATCGTCTCTTGCGCGGGCCAATCTTGGCCAATCGCGTGGGTTGCGGTCCGGGGGCAATAAATGGTGGCGCGGGTTCGCACGGTCGCTTTCCAGGGCATCGAGGCAGTGCCGGTCGACGTGCAGGTGATGATCGCGCCCGGCAAGGTCAACATGCATATTGTCGGCCTGGCCGACAAGGCGGTGGCCGAGAGCCGCGAGCGCGTGCAGGCGGCCCTTCATGCGTCCGGCCTGTCGATGCCGTCGAAGAAGGTGACGGTCAATCTGGCGCCCGCCGACTTGCCCAAGGAAGGCAGCCATTACGATCTGCCGATCGCGCTTGGCCTGATGGCAGCGCTGGGTGCCATTCCGGGCGACATGCTGGCCGGCTATGTCGTGCTTGGCGAACTCTCGCTCGATGGCACGATTGCGGCCGTTGCCGGTGCCTTGCCGGCGGCGATCGGCGCCAATGCCGAGGGCAAGGGCCTGATCTGCCCGTTCGCCTGCGGCCCGGAGGCAGCCTGGGCCGGCAAGGATTTCGACATATTGGCGCCGCGCAGCCTGATTGCCATCGCCAACCATTTCCGCGGCACTCAGGTGCTGTCGCGGCCGGAGGCCGGCATCCATGCCGCGGCGCGCGACTTGCCCGACCTTGCCGACATCAAGGGCCAGGAGACCGCCAAGCGGGCGCTGGAAGTGGCGGCGGCCGGCGGCCACAATCTGCTGATGGTCGGGCCGCCAGGGTCGGGAAAATCGATGCTGGCGCAGCGGCTGCCGTCGATCCTGCCGCCGCTGGCGCCGAAGGAATTGCTCGAAGTCTCGATGATCGCCTCGGTGGCGGGCGAGCTCGGCGAAGGCAAGCTGACCGACCGGCGGCCGTTCCGCGCGCCGCATCATTCGGCCTCGATGGCGGCGATGGTCGGGGGCGGGCTGCGCGCGCGGCCGGGCGAAGTGTCGATGGCGCATCACGGCGTGCTGTTCCTCGATGAGTTTCCCGAATTCACGCCGCAGACGCTCGATGCGCTGCGCCAGCCGCTGGAGACCGGCGACTGCATGATCGCGCGCGCCAACCATCGCGTCACCTATCCGGCGCGCATCCAGCTGGTGGCGGCGATGAACCCGTGCCGCTGCGGCATGGCGGGCGAGCCGGGCTATCGCTGCCTGCGCGGCGAGCGCTGCCGCACCGACTACCAGGCGCGCATTTCCGGTCCGCTGCTCGACCGCATCGATCTCAGGATCGAAGTGCCGGCGGTCTCGGCCAGCGACCTGATCCGCCCCGACCGGGCGGAGAAAAGTGCCGCGGTCGCTCTGCGCGTGGCCCGCGCCCGCACCATCCAGCGCGAGCGTTTCGAGCGGCTCGGCGTGACCAGCGCCACCACCAACGCCCATTGCGCGCCGGCTGTCATCGAAGACATCGCCATGCCCGATGCCGCTGGCCTGTCGCTGCTCAAGGACGCCAGCGAAAAGCTCGCCTTTTCCGCTCGCGCCTACCACCGCGTGCTGAAAGTGGCGCGCACGCTGGCCGATCTCGACGCCAGCGAAACCGTCGGCCGCATCCATCTCGCCGAGGCGATCTCCTATCGCATGAGCTCGGAGCGCGTGGCGCAGGCGGCTTGAAGGGCCGAAAGCGGCCTGGGCTGGCACCGATTTCGACATTCCGGCGCCGCGCGGCCAGATAGCCATCGCCAATCACTTGCGCGGCACCCAGGTGCCGTCGCGCCCCGAAGCCGGCATCCACGCCCCGGCGCGCGACCTCGCCGAGGCCAGGAGACCGCCGAAAGGTGACGGCCCTGAGAGATCGCAACGCGACTTTCCCCATTTTCGGCAAGCCGAACACTGTCACCGCGTGAACTTTTCAGCCCCGATCGAAGCAAGCCCGCTCTTTAGATAGGGGTGTAGGGTCAGCCCGCATGCTTCGACCATCCGTCTCGATGGAACATTGGTTGCGGCGACCTGTTCGTAAAAGACGGTCGCCGCGAATTGCTCGAATGCCGTGACGGCGGCGCAGGCATTGATATAGCTGCCAAGCGACTTGCCCCTGTGGGCCGGCGAGACCCCGGCCAGTCCGCCCCAAGCGTAGGTGCGGAACGGACTAAAGGAATTGTGTGGCATATAGACAAACGACGTCGCGACGAGGTCCCCGTGTCCGTCGACAAGCGCCAAAGTTCGCCCGTTGACCGTTTCGCCTGCGAGGGTCGACCGTGAGAACGGCGCCAAGCCGTTCTCGGCAAGAAAGACCTGCACGCGCTCAAGGCAAGCCTCTGCCGGGTTGCCTGACAGATCAATGTGAAAGAACCCCTGGGGCGGGCCTTGCGCAACGATCCGTTTCGACACACCCAGAGCGTCATCGGCGGAGCCCATGAACGTATCCCACCAATCCAGGCGATGTCCCCGGGCCGCCAAATGAGCGGACACCGCCGACGTGCGGTCTTCATGCACGAGGCGAAAACCGAAGCCTCCGTCCGCCTCCAGCATTGCGATACAAGCCTCAAGCCCGACACGATCGACGTCGTCCGTGGAGACCATTCGGCCGGCATTGCAGAGCCCGGGAGTGTTGACGACCGTGCTGGCAAGCTCATCGGCTCGTCGCTGCAGGCGCTGCTGGAGTTCGGTCCCGAAATATCCCCTCACGGATGTCCCTCAACCTGCGGCCCGGCACCCAAGGCAAAATTAGCATGAGCGATTATAAATAGAAGCGTGCCTTCTGCCGCAAGTGCGACCATGCTGGCCTGATGGACACGGTCGTGCCGTCATCAACGTGACCGGCGTTGGTGCGGGCTTCGCCCGCTACGCAGCTCGAACCTGCGGTCGTCCCGCTTTGAAAAGAGCATACGCACGCTCACCTAGCTCGACGCCAGCGAAACTGTCGGCCGCATCCATCTGGCCAAGGCGATCTCTTATCGCATGAGTCGGAGCGGATAGCGCAGGCGGTCTGAAGTCGGCTTCCGTACCGGGAGCACGGCGTTGCAGTCCCCTACCGACAGACATTGCCTACGGCACTATCATCTCGCCTCTTCAGATGTCGATATGATATTTTTCTATCGCGTTGGCAAAACGTGTTAGAGCCGCCCGCAAATTGGGATTCACGCTGCTCTTAAGCACCGACTGGCAGTCCGTATTGTATTTTCTTGCGACGTCATTCCACTCGCACCTTATGAAGTAGAGTGGGTCGTTACTTGCGGAATACCAGTACTTCGGACGTGAGTTTTTGACAGCCATGTCACCCTCCCTCAAGATAATTACAAATTGAATACCTCAGCGAGCTATAGACCGCTTCTGTCTATAGCCGCGCCAATCTGTGACGTCAGGAAAGCATCGGAAGCAGGTCCCACAAGCCGTTTCGTCTTTGGATCGATAGGCCCATATGTAATTAGAAGCTCATGAGTGCGGTCCCTGCTAGCGCTCAATAGCGAGCCGCTTTTGTTCACGTCGAGCCTCGACAATTTCCATGCCGGACTCAGGTCGCCACCTGATACGACTTCGAACTTCACGTGATCGGTAAACGCCTCACCCTTGAGGGGACCCTTGTCATCGGTCGGCACATTTCCTGCGCCGCTTGCGACGACCAGAGAGTAATTTACAAGCCAGTCCTTGAGACCAAGGTCGTCCCGTATCAAAAATGATTGCGCTTTGTACTTCAGTTCCGATACCGGCTGGCAAGGTGGAGCCGCCTCAAGCTCCCTGACGGTATAGAAGAAATTCATCTTGGACTGCCGCGTCGCGGTTGAAGACAGCTTCGCGCTAGCCCCCAGCGTAAAGACTGAGCTTAGCGGACTGGGCACTGCCCAGGAAAGATTGGGATTCGACGACGTGCTCTCCTCGACCGTCAGGGTCAGGGAATACTGAACTCCCCAGCCATCAAACCATGCAACGTTTCTGTAGCCGTGATTTCTCGCTGCCGCCTCACGATCTTGATTGATAAGATACTGAACAGCACCTTGGATTTGACATCGAACGCTCTCGGCGATTGCTCTAACTAAAAGCTCCCCATCATTGGCAGAGCCAGGAAATTCTTGATATCCTGGGACATATGTCCCGCAACCATTTATGAACAATGTTGAAGCAATAGATGTACACAGTAATGCCCGACGCAATAGCATCGCCACCCCCTCAAAATGCTTTCCCCGGCCGGCATGCTATGTACCTAATTTTTAATTACGCAATGGTTTCACAATAAGTTGATCAGAGTTGCTTCTGAGGGGTTTTGGTGCGGCCGCTTCCTAGGCTGTCACCACGAAGCGCCCGCCCAGGGCGATGCCGTGGCAGCAGCGAGCGCGTAACCAGCGCTCGACAATGCGCATGCGGCGAGCGATCGGGTCGAGAATGCTGGCCGCCGGTGCCATCACGCCGACATCTCATTGATGTGATCGCGCCACCCTTGTGCAGCGCGAGCGGTCAAGAATAAAAGCTGACCACCCTGCACAAGTTTTCGGCCTGACTCCTGAAAGGCCGCCAACCTCAGCAGGTGCAGCCTCCAAAAAGGCCTCCTCGTCGGCGCGGCTGGACACACAATGCTGGTACCGTTCCTGATCATGTTTCGCGAGGGTGTCGAGGCCGCTCTCATCGTCGGTATCATCGCCAGCTATCTCAACCGCACTGGCCGTGGCGCCTGGATGCCGGTGGTGTGGATCGGTATTTTCCTGGCGCTCGCTTTTTCGCTCGGCGTCGGCGCCATCCTGCAATTTGCCAGCGTCGAGTTTCCGCAGAAAGCGCAGGAGTTGTTCGAGGCCGTCATCGGGCTGGTCGCCGTCTGTGTGCTGACCTCGATGGTGTTCTGGATGCGCAAGGCGGCGCGCGCGATCAAGGCGGAGCTGCACAATTCCATCGACGCGGCCTTCGAGACGCCGTCACACAAGGGCTTCGGCCTGATCGTCATGGTCTTCCTGGCCGTGGCGCGCGAAGGTGTGGAGTCCGTGTTCTTCCTGCTCGCCGCCTTCCAGCAGGAAAACAGTTTTGCACCGCTGGCAGCCCTTGCCGGCGTGCTGCTGGCGGGCGTTGTCGGCTACGGCATCTATGCCGGCAGCGTGCGGCTGAACTTCCGGCGCTTCTTCCGCTGGACCGGTGCTTTCATCCTGATCGTCGCCGCCGGCCTGCTCGCCAATTCGGTCAACGCGTTGCATGAGGCCGGCCTGTGGAACCATGGGCAGCGGATAGTCTTCGACATCAGCGGCGTGCTGCCTATGGACAGCCCGCTGGGCTCGGTGCTTTCAGGCATTTTTGGCTATATCGACGCGCCAACGGTCAGCGAAATCGTCGTCTATATCGGCTTCCTCCTGCCGTCGCTGTGGCTCTTCCTGGCCGACAGGCCGGGCCTGCAGACGGCAGCGGCCGCCAAGCAGGGACGGCCCGCGACATGACCGCGCCGCAATCCCCCGCGCTGCCGCGCACGGCAATCCGCATCGGCCTGGCGCTCTCCCTGGTGTTGCTGATCGCTGCCGCGGCCGCCTTCACCTATGCGACGCGGGTCGCGCAGAAGGGACGCCATGACGCGGCGGCTGGAACGAAGGTGGCGATCACTGAAAAGTCCTGCGAGCCTGACGAGCTGACCGTTGCTGCCGGACGGCCTGTCTTCCAGATCGAAAACCGCTCCGACCGCGCCGTCGAGTGGGAGATCCTCGACGGCGTGATGGTGCTCGAGGAGCGCGAGAACATCGCACCGGGCTTCACCCAGACGCTGGCCAGCAGGCTCGAACCCGGCGACTACGCCATCACCTGCGGCCTGCTCTCGAATCCGCGCGGCCGGCTGCATGTCCTGCCCGCCGCCAATGCCGGCGCGGTGCAGAAACCCGACCTAGCCGCCTTCATCGGCGCGCTCGCCGAATACAAGGTGTTTTTGGCGACCGAGACCGACGCCTTCGCCCAGGCGGCCGACGCCTTTGCCGGCGCGGTGAGATCGGGCGATCTGGCGGCGGCCAAGGCGCTCTATCCGCCGGCCGAGACCGCCTATGCGCATCTGGGGCCGGTGTCGCCGCTGTTTTCCGACCTCGATACAGCGATCGACGGGCGCGCCGAGGCGTTCGGCCTGCGCGAAGCCGATCCGGCTTTCGGCGGCCTGCATCGCCTCGAATACGGGCTGTTCAGCCAGGGCAGCACGGATGGCCTCGCCCCCCTCGCCGACAAGCTCGTGAGTGACGCGGCACTGCTCAAGGCGCGCATCCACGAATTGCGCATCATGCCGGAGAGCATGGTCAGCGGATCGGTTGCCATGCTGGAGCGGTTTGCGGCTCCGGAACCCGGCTTCGGCGATAGCCCCTACGCGCATGGCGACCTCACCTCCTTCGAGGCAGCGGAGACGGGCGTCCGCAAGGTATTCGACCTTTTGCGACCGGTAGCAGTCAAGACCGCGCCTGACATCGTCGCGTCGCTCGACAAGGATTTTGCCGTGCTCGGCGACCTGATCGCCGTGCGCCGCGCTGAAGCCTCCGACGCGCTGTCCAATGCCACCAAGGCCGAGCTCGGCAAGGCGGCAACCGTACTCGCCGGCGACCTCTCCCGATTGCGTGAAACCATGGACCTCAGCCAATGACAGCCAGGGAAAAACCCCGTGACCCGAATGCGGCTTTCTCCCCCTCGCGCCGCTCGGTGCTGATCGGTGCGGTTGCCGGGGCGATCGCCCCTCAAGCAGCGGTGGCGGCCGGCGCCGGCAGCGTGACCAATGCGCCGGAAAGCGACACGATCGACCAGCGGCAGGCTTTCCATGGCGAGCACCAGCCGGGCATCGTCACGCCGCGACCGGCCGCCGGCCTGGTCGCTTCCTTCGACGTGCTTGCCCAGAACCGTGCCGGGCTGCAGCGGCTGCTGCATACGCTGACCGAGCGCATCGCCTTCCTGATGGAAGGCGGAACGCCGCCCGTGCTCGACCCGAAATTTCCCGCCGCCGATTCCGGCATTCTCGGTCCTGTCGTCACCCCGGACAATCTGACGATCACGACGTCGCTCGGCGCGTCGATGTTCGATGAGCGCTTCGGCCTGCAAGCGCTGAAACCGAGGCATCTCGTCCAGATGACGTCGTTCTCCAACGACGCCCTGCAGGATGAGTTCTGCCATGGCGACCTGTTGCTGCAGTTCTCGTCGAACACGCCCGACACCAACATCCACGCGCTGCGCGATATCGTGAAGAACACGCCGGACTCATTGCTCCTGCGCTGGAAGCAGGAAGGCTCGGTGCCGGTGCGGCCGGTGAATCCGGGAAAGCCGAAGCAAAGCGCGCGCAACTTCCTCGGTTTTCGCGACGGTTCGGCCAATCCGGATTCCAGCGACGCCGCGCTGATGAACAGAATAGTCTGGGTGCAGCCGAACGGCGGCGAGCCCGCCTGGACGTCAGGCGGCACCTATCAGGTGGTGCGGCTGATCCGCAATTTCGTCGAGCGCTGGGACCGCACGCCGCTGCAGGAACAGCAGATGATCATCGGCCGCCAGAAAGCGAGCGGCGTGCCCCTCGAGGGTGGCACAAGCGAGGCCGATGTGCCGCACTATGCCAACGATCCGCAGGGCAAGACCACGCCGCTCGACGCGCATATCCGGCTTGCCAATCCACGCGACGCCGAGGCGCAAAAACACCTGATCCTGCGGCGGCCCTTCAACTATTCGAACGGCGTCAGCAAATCCAACCAGATGGATATGGGCCTGCTGTTCATCTGCTACCAGGCCGACCTCGAACAGGGTTTTGTCGCCATCCAGACCCGCCTCAGCGGCGAGGCGCTCGAGGAATACATCAAGCCCTTTGGCGGCGGCTATTTCTTCGCCCTGCCGGGCGTGAAGGACGACCAGGACTACCTCGGCCGCTCCCTGCTCGAAATGGCCGCCGGGACACATGCCTGAACTCCGAACCAGCTTCACACCATGAGAGGATATTTTATGAGAAACCATCGCCTGCTTGCGGTCTCCGCCATCGCCCTGCTGACCAGCTTCGCGCCGGCTCACGCCGCCGTCTCGCCGCTCGACCTCGTCCAGCCGATCGCCGACTACAAGCTCTACGTCCAGGGCAAGATCGACACGCTGGTGACCAGCACCAAGGCATTCACCGACGCCGTCAAATCAGGCGACCTCGCCAAGGCCAAGGCGCTCTACGCGCCGGCCCGCGTCAACTACGAGACCATCGAACCGATCGCCGAGCTGTTCTCCGACCTCGACGGCGCCATCGATTCGCGCGCCGACGACCATGAGCAGAAGGAGAAGTCGACAGATTTCTACGGTTTCCACCGCATCGAATACAGCCTGTTCAGCCAGAACACGACGGACGGCCTTGGCCCGCTCGCCGACAAGCTCAACGCCGATGTGCTCGACCTGCAGAAGCGTGTCGCCGGCCTGACAGTGCCGCCGGAAAAGGCCATCGACGGCGCCGCCGGCCTGCTCGAGGAAGTGGCGTCCAGCAAGATATCGGGAGAGGAAGACCGCTACAGCCACACCGATCTGTGGGACTTCCAGGCCAATATCGACGGCGCCCAGAAGATCGTCGCTTTGGTGCATCCGCTGGTCGAGAAGGAGAACCCCACTTTGATCAAGACCGTCGACGACAATTTCGCCACCGTCGACGCCATCCTGGCCAAATACAAGACATCGGATGGTTTCGAGACCTACGACAAGCTGTCGGAGAGCGACCGCAAGGCGCTGGCCGGCCCGGTGACGGCGCTGGCCGAGGATCTGTCGAAGCTGCGGGGCACGCTGGGGCTGAACTGAGACTTTGCGCAAATGGGCGGCGCGACGTCCCCCTCCCCCTCGAGGGGAGGGTGGCCGCGAAGCGGTCGGGTGGGGTCCTGCGTAAAGTGCGCCGACTCCCGTTCCGCCACGCGAAATAGTTTCATTGCTGTTGTGCTCGACTGAAAAGGTCGAGACTCTTACCGGCGACCCCACCCGGCCCTTCGGGCCACCCTCCCCTCAAGGGGGAGGGGAACGCCGGCGCCTCAGCCCTTCGCCTTCAGCTCGAGCCGCCGCGCGTGCAGCACCGGCTCCGTATAGCCATTGGGCTGGCTGGTGCCCTTGAACACCAGGTCGCAGGCGGCCTGGAAGGCGATCGAGCTGTCGAAATCCGGCGCCATCGGCCGGTAGAGCGGGTCGCCGACATTCTGGCGGTCGACGATGGCCGCCATGCGCTGCAAGGAATCGCGCACCTGGATTTCCGAACACACTTTGTGACGCAGCCAGTTGGCGATGTGCTGGGAGGAGATGCGCAGCGTGGCGCGGTCTTCCATCAGGCCGACATCGTTGATGTCGGGCACTTTGGAGCAGCCGACGCCCTGGTCGATCCAGCGCACGACATAGCCCAGAATGCCTTGCGCGTTGTTGTCGAGCTCGCGCTGGATCTCGTCGGGCGTCCAGTTCGGCCGCACGGCCACCGGCACCGAGAGGATGTCGTCGAGCTTCGCCTTCGGCCGGTTCTTCAGCGCCGCCTGCACGGCATGCACATCGACCTTGTGATAGTGCGTGGCATGCAGCGTCGCTGCCGTCGGCGACGGCACCCAGGCGGTGTTGGCGCCGGCCTTGGGGTGGGCGATCTTCTGTTCCAGCATCGCCGCCATCAAATCCGGCATCGCCCACATGCCCTTGCCGATCTGGGCGTGGCCGGCGAGGCCGCATTCGAGCCCGGTGTCGACATTCCAGGCCTCATAGGCGGAAATCCAGGCGGCCTGCTTCATGTCGCCCTTGCGGATCATCGGGCCGGCTTCCATCGAGGTATGGATCTCGTCGCCGGTGCGGTCGAGGAAGCCGGTGTTGATGAACACCACGCGCTCCTTTGCGGCACGGATCGCCTCCTTGAGGTTGACGGTGGTGCGCCGCTCCTCATCCATGATGCCCATCTTGATGGTGTTTTTGGTCATGCCGAGCAGGGCTTCGACGCGGTCGAAGATCTCGACGGCGAAGGCGACCTCCTCCGGCCCGTGCATCTTCGGCTTCACGACATACATCGAGCCGGCGCGGGAGTTCATCCGCCGCCCCTTCGGTCCGACATCGTGCAGCGCGATCAGCGCCGTCAGCGCCGCGTCCATGATGCCTTCGGGCACCTCGTTGCCATCGCGGTCCATGATCGCCGGATTGGTCATCAGGTGGCCGACATTCCTGACCAGCATCAGCGAGCGGCCGGGCACGGTGAGCTGACCGCCGGCAGGCGCGGTGTAGGCGCGGTCGGGATTGAGCTTGCGGACAAAACTCTTGCCGCCCTTGGTGATCTCTTCCGCCAGGTCGCCCTTCATCAGGCCGAGCCAGTTGCGGTAGACGACGACCTTGTCCTCGGCATCCACCGCCGCGACCGAATCCTCGCAGTCCTGAATGGTGGTTAGCGCCGATTCCAGGATGACGTCGGCAATCCCGGCGGGATCGGTGCGGCCGATCTGGTTGGCGCGGTCGATCACGATCTCGACATGCAGGCCATTTTTGACCAGCAGCACGGCTTGCGGATTGGCTGCGTCGCCGCGGTAGCCGACGAATTGCCTGGGGTCGGCCAGCGTCGTCGAGCCGGCGCCGGCGCTGAGCTTCAGCGCGCCATTGGCCACCGACAAGCCGTTCACCCCTGCCCATTTGCCTGATGTAAGCGGTGCCGCTTCGTCGAGGAAGCTCTTCGTCCAGGCGACGACCTTGGCACCGCGCGCCGGATTAAAGCCCTTACCCTTTTCAGCGCCGCCCGTTTCGGGAATGGCGTCGGTGCCGTAGAGCGCGTCATAGAGCGAACCCCAGCGCGCATTGGCGGCATTCAGCGCATAGCGCGCATTCATCACCGGCACGACCAGCTGCGGCCCAGCAACGACGGCTATTTCCGGATCGACATTCTCGGTCGAGACGCTGAAGGCCGGCCCCTCGGGGACGAGATAGCCGATCTCCCTGAGGAAGCCCTTGTAGGCCTCCATGTCGATCGGCGCGCCATTGTCGCGATACCAGCCGTCGAGCTTTTCCTGCATGGCGTCGCGTTTTGCCAGCAGTGCGCGGTTTTTTGGGCCGAGGTCATGGACGATGGCCGAAAAGCCGTTCCAGAATTCCGCCGCTTCGATGCCGGTGCCCGGCAAGGCCTCGCCAGCCACAAAATCATGCAGCTCGCGGGCAATCCGCAATCCGGCGATCTCGATGCGATCGGTCATCAGGCTACTCCAGATGAAAGGCTTTGCGGGGCGTTTGGCATGTTGGGGTTGCAGGGTCAATTCGGCTTAAGGTGAAGGGGTCGTTTAGGCAAGGTTGGCGAAGCGCTGATCTCCCCCCTCGAGGGGGAGATGGCCGGCAGGCCAGAGGGGGTCGCCGGACATAAGGCGCTAGCCTCTTCTGTTCAAAGCAGGAGGTCGCGTCCGGTCGAACCGACCCCCTCTGTCGCCTTCGGCGACATCTCCCCCTCAAGGGGGGAGATCAACCGCTACACCGCGATCCTTGGCCTTCCCGAGGCCACCGCCACCACATGCGCCTCGATGAACATGCGCTGGGCTTCGACGGTGGAAACCCGGAACTCGGTCGCGACATCGATCTCGGCGCTGTCGGTGCCGGCGTCCTTGGCCCTCTGGGCGACAATCGCCCGCACATCGGCCTCGGCGGCCGCGATCGCCGCCGCCTCGTCGAGGAAATCGCGCACGGTCTCGCCCGAGGCAAGACGGAACAGTCCTTCCTTGGGCTGGCTGACCCGCGCTTCGGCCGACACCCTGACTTGGCCGACGACGGCGCCGAGCGCGTTGGCGACATCGGTGTCTTCCGGTACCACGCACTCATTGCCGACCAGGGGCGCCAGGCCGGCATAGTGCAGCGGCGCCGAGGCGCCGAGGCCGATGACCGGGCGGTCGAGCGCGACGCTCAGCCGAGCGATGCCGGGGTGGGCATCGACGGCGCGCTGCACCAGTGCGTGCGCCACCGTCGCGGCGCCATCGAGCCCGTCCTCGGCGAAAGCGGTTTCGAGGATGTATTCGGCCGACCAGCGCGTCAGCGTCACCAGCACCCGCTCCGAGATCACCTCCGGTGTCGCCGCAATGGGCTGGCCACGGCCGTCGCGCTTGCGGGCGAACAATTCGGCGCCGAGGCGGGCAGTGGCGGCATCCCAGTTGGCCTGCTTGCCCAGCACATGCGCCGCGTCCGACGGGGTGAAGCCTGAGATATGCACCAGCCCGCGCGAGACCAGCCGGTTCAAGGTGGCATTCTGGGCGTTCGACGTCAGCAGCCTGTCGAGGGCAAGTGGGGTCGCGCCGATCGCCTCGTAGAGCCGTGCTTCCGGAGCGGTGAGGCCAGCGGCAAGCCTGTCCGGCACGCCGGTGCGCACCGCGAAGCGGCCATCCATGCGGCCGAGGTTCGGTGCACGCAACTGGCGCTCGAGTTCCGATCTGACGGCGTCACCATGCGCCATGCCGGCCAGCGCCAGCGGCACCAGGCGGCGCGGCCCGAGCAGGATTTTCGGGTTGAGCGCACCGTCTTCCAGCACCACTTCGGAATCGCCGCCGAGGCCGAAGGTGCGCATGGCGACGGCCTCGACCATGGTGCGGAAACCACCGACGGTGGCGCCTTCGGGATCAAGCCGTGGCCGGCCCTTGTCGAGCACGGCGACGTCGGTGGTGGTGCCGCCAATGTCGGAGACCACGGCATTGTCGAGCCCGGTCATATGGCGGGCGCCGACGAGGCTGGCCGCGGGGCCGGAGAGGATCGTTTCGATCGGCCGCTGGCGGGCAAACGCCGCCGAGACCAGCGCTCCGTCGCCGCGCACCACCATCAGCGGAGCGGCGATGTTGCGCGCCTCCAGAAACCCTTCGGTCGCCGCCACCAGCCGGTCGATCATCGAGATCAGCCTGGCGTTGAGCAGCGTCGTCAGCGCCCGGCGCGGGCCACCGAGCTTGGCCGACAGTTCGTGGCTAGCCGTGACCGGCAGGCCGGTCCTGTCGCGGATCAGCTCGCGAGCGGTGATTTCATGCGCCGGATTGCGGGTGGCGAAATAGGCGCAGACGGCAAAGCCGGACACCGAGGCGCCGAGTTCCGGCAGGGCGGCCTCCAGCCCGGACAGGTCGAGCTTGGCGGCATTGCCGTGGACATCGTGTCCGCCCGGACAAAACACCACCGGATCGGTGCCGAGCGCCGTCTTCAGCCCGTCGCGGGCGAGATCGGCTTCGGAAAAGCCGATCATGATGAGCGCCACGCGGCCACCCTGGCCCTCGACCAGCGCATTGGTGGCAAGGGTCGTCGACATCGACACCAGTTTGATCGCAGCCGGATCGGTGCCGGCCTTTTCGAGCACCGCGTCGACGGCACCGGAAATGCCGACGGCGAGATCATGCCTGGTGGTCAACGCCTTGGCCTTGGCCAGCACCTTGCCCTTGTTCGGTCCCTGCTGCGGGCCTTCGGTTTCAGACCACAGCACGGCATCGGTATAGGTGCCGCCCGTGTCGATGCCGAGGAAGAGTGGTTTTGGCTTGGTCTTGGCGGTCATTTTTTGGCAGGTCCGAGAGGTCTTCTGCCCCGCCCCTTAGCCGATACGGACTTACGGATAAAGACGCGAGCGCTGGGCCAGTGTAATCTCCCCCCTCGAGGGGGAGATGTCGCCGAAGGCGACAGAGGGGGTCGGTTCGACCGGATGCGACGACCTTCTAGCCTTGAAAAGAGGATGCGCGAGGCGTCAACCTTCTGCCGCAGGAGGTCGCGTCCGGTCGTACCGACCCCCTCTGGCCAGCCGGCCATCTCCCCCTCGAGGGGGGAGATTCCTACGTCAGCCCACAAAGCCAATCTTCTTATGCGTGTTATCGCAGAACGGCTTGTTGGCCGAGTGGCCGCAGCGGCAGAGGAAGGTCCGTTGCGTGCGGTCGATCGTGTGGCCGGTGCCGGTGACGATCTCGACATTGCCTTCGAGCTTGAGCGGGCCGTTGGTGGTCGGCGTCACTTTCAGCGGGCCATTGCGTGCTTCGAGTGCCGGCGTGTCCTTCAGCGCCGGTTCGCCTGTGGCGGTGAAGCCGGCCTTGGTGTGACTGCCGTCGCAGAACGGCTTGTTTTCCGAAGCGCCGCAGCGGCAGAGCGTGGCGCGATAAGAAGTTTCGTCATTGAGCACGATCTCGGCGTGCACGGCGAGTGGGCCGTTTTCGCGCAGCCGCACGGTGTTGACCACCGGCGGCTGTTCCTGCGGCCCGCCATCCTTCCTGACATAGGTGATGGCGCCCGAGGGGCAGTTTTCGGCGATGGCCACCACCTTCTCGACGCTGGCCGCATCGGGATGGATCCATTGGCCCGGCGCGTTGGGCACGAAGACATGCGGATCGCCGAGCACGCAATTGCGCGAATGGATGCAGCGCTTGCCGGAAAAACCGACGTCGATCTTGTCGCTTTCGATCATACCGGCCATCGCGGTGCTCCTGTTGCCTGGAGCACGTCGCGACTGAATGCACAGACGCGGCGTGCCTTGGGTGTTCGGGCAAGCTATGGCTCGAACAGGAAAACCGTCAAGCTGGCAAACCGGTCAGGGGACGAGATTGATCTCCTCGGTCTCGCCGCCGCTGCAGGTGTAGCAGCAATCCTCGCATTTTTCCTTGTTGCCGGGGCCGACGCCCCAGTAGGTGCCCTCGTCGCCATCGACCCAGGCGCCATAGCAGATCGATTCACCCTCGTTGCAGGAGATCGGCAACGACTTGGTCTCGCCGTCGTCGAGGTAGAAGTCCTTGCCTTCGCCCGGCCAGACATAGTCGCGGTCCTGGCTGTAGAGCTCGAGGCGCATGGCGTTGGGATGGCTGTTCTTGACGGTAAAGGTGACGTCGCCGGCATGGGCGGCTGGTGCAAACAGGACGGCAAGCGAAATCGCGGCGGCAAGCCGGCGCGCGGACGTGAAAGACATGGAAACCCCCGATGAAGAATCGGCCCCCACGGCCGATGAAGGGGATCATGCCATGACGCGGGCGAGCGCTAAAGGGATGATAGCGGCAATCCCTGATATAATCGCACGCTCTGATATAATCGCATGGGCAAACCGGCGAACCGGCGTCATTGCAGCCTTCGCCCTAAAGCGCGGCGCGTCGAAACGGACTCGATGCGTCGCGCTTTAGGCTTTTGGTTTTATGCATGTCGTCTTCCCAAAACCGAGATCATTTTTGGGCGACATGCATCAGCGTTGCCAGAAGGGCAGCTTGGCGATCTCTTCATCGACCTGCCGTCTGGTCAGGCCGATATCGTCGATCAGATGCGGATTGGTGTCTGAGATTCGCTTCAAATCCCAGCGAAAGTAGGCCCGTTTGCGCCAGGCGGCGATGGTGTTTCGCAGGCTCGCAAGGCTATAGCGCCGGCGCGACGACTGCCCGACGGGCGTTCCCCGCCGCACTGTCTGACGCGGGGCCGATGCAAAAATATTGGTCATGACAACCTCCATAGGTTTCCGAGGCCCCATACGAATTGAGGGGCCAACGATCTGAATGAGGCTGGATTTTGCAGGATACGGACGGCGCCGTAATTAAGCCCTCCCAAATAGTTCTCAAAAGTTCCAAACTGGCTCTAACTCGTTGTTTTTGACGCCATTCCCTGGGAAAGCACTGTGCTTTTCCCGGAAAGACCACCTCACACTTTTCGGGGAATTGCTCTATAGATGCGCCCATGCAGGGATCGCGCTTTGCCTTTGGTCCGTTCGTGCTTGATCCGGGTGCGGGAACGCTGCTTCGGAACGACGATCCCGTTGCCGTCGGCTATCGCGGGCTGAAGCTGCTTGCGGCGCTCGTCGGACGGCCCGGCGAAATCCTCGAAAAGGCCGAGCTGATGGACGCGGCATGGCCGGGCACGGCGGTCGAGGAAGGCAACCTCACCGTCCAGATCGCGCAGCTGCGCAAGCTGCTCGGTCCGCCCGCCGACGGCGGCGAATGGATATCGACGGTTCCGCGCGTCGGCTACCGCTTCACCGGCGCCATCGAACAGCTCGACCGCGCGAAGCGAAAACATTTGCCGCTGCCCGACAAACCGTCGATAGCCGTTCTGCCCTTCGTCAACCTCAGCAACGACCCCGAGCAGGAGGCCTTCGCTGACGGATTGACCGAAGATTTGATCACCGACCTGTCGAGGGCCCCGGGCCTGTTCGTCATCGCGCGCAACTCGACCTTTGCCTACAAGGGCAAGGCGATGGACGTGCGCGCGATCGCCGAGGAGCTTGGCGTGCGCTACCTCCTGGAGGGCAGCGCCCGACGCGCCGCGGGCCGCGTGCGCATCAACGCACAGCTGGTCGACGCCATGAGCGGCGAGCATCTGTGGGCGGAGCGCTTCGATCGCGGCCTGGACGATATCTTTGCCGTTCAGGACGAGGCCACGGCCAAGATCGTGGAGGCGCTGCTCGGCCGGCTGCGCGCGCCGCCGCCGCGCAACCGGCCCAACAATCTGGAGGCCTACGATCTCTGCGTGCGGGCACGCAAGCTGATCGACGATTCGCCGCAGACGGCACGGGAAGCGCATCTGATGCTGACGCGCGCGCTTGCGCTCGATCCGGACTACGCCGAGGCCTATCGCTGGCTTGCCATGAACCACTGGATGGGATGGGTGCATTGGGGCGAGCCGGTTGAACCCAACCGTCGCATGGCCCTGGACCTGGCGCGCAAGGCAGTGGCGATCGATCCCAACGATGCCGGCTGCCGCTGGGTGCTCGGCAATTTGCTTGCCTATGAGCACAGCTTCGATGAGGCGGATGTGGAATTCGCCAGGGCGTTCGAACTCGACCCGAACGAGGCAGACGCCTGGGCGACACTGGCCGACATCACGACCCTGGCCGGGCGGGTCGAGGAGGGCCTCGAGCAGATCCGCAAGGCGTTCCGGCTGAACCCGTTTCCGGCAAGCTGGTACTATCTCACCCTTGGCCAGGCGCAATATGCGGCGCGCGACTACGAGGCCGCCGTCGAGACCCTGCGCCGGGACGAGACCTATCGCACGAGTTCACGCCGTTTCCTGGCGGCAAGCCTGGCCCAGCTCGGCCGGTTCGACGAGGCGCGCGCCGAGGTCGAAATGTTCCTCATCGGCAACCCGCATTTCACGACCAGCCACTGGGTCTGGACGGAGCCATTCCGCGACGCAGCTATGCTCGAGCATTTCGTCGATGGTTTTCGCAAGGCCGGTCTGCCGGAGTGATCTGCTGCGCGGGCGCAGAGGTCCCAATCACGGTACCAGATCGATCGTCTCGGTCGTGTGTTCCACACAGATGAAGCAACAGTTGTCGCAAGGCTGATCGTTATCAGGCCCGACGCCGGCGGAGATTTGGTCGTTGCCGTCGACCCAGGCGCCATAGCAGATGCGCTCTCCGGAATTGCAGGACAGCGGCACCGATTTCTGGGAATTCGGGTCGATCATGAACACCTTGCCGTTGCCCGGCCAGACCGTCTCGCGGTCGCGGCTGAACAGTTCGACCGCAACCCCCTCCTTGCGCAGGTTCTTGACGAAGAAGGCCATGTCGGCGGCCTCGGCCGAATGGGTGCAGACCAGCGCCGCAAGCACGGCCATACGAAACAGCGTCACGGTCGGACCTCCCGAATCACCGCCGCAGAATCGCATGGCCGCCCATGCCTGTCGCTCGCGTTCTGACCTATTTCGCGCAGGAGCCCTCCGCCGCGATTTCCCGCCCCAGCCGCACCGTTTCCGCGACCAGAAGGTCGAGATCGTCGCGCCGTGTGCGATGATTGGCGATCGCCACACGCAGCCAGTGTTCGCCATGCACGGTGGTGTCGGAGAGGGCGGCAATGCCCTGTTCCTGCAGCCGCAGCATGATCTCGGTGTTGAGCGCCTTGAGAGCCTCGCCGTGGAGCCCCGGCTGGTAGCGGAAGCAGACGATGTTGATGGTCGGCAGCGTCGCCAGCTCTAGCAGCGGCTCGGCCTCGATCCTGTCAGCGAGATAGAGGGCTTGCGCGATGTTCTGGTCGATCAGGCGGCCGAATTTGTCGACGCCATGCTCTTTCAGCGCCATCCAGACTTTGAGCGCGCGAAAACCGCGCGACGTCTGCAAGCCGTAATCGTGCAGCCATTCGCCGGAGGCAAGGCCGCGCGGCGTCGATTCCAGATATTCCGGCGTCACCGTGAAGGTCCGGCGATGCGCGACGGCGTCCCTGACCAGGGCGCAGCCGACCTCGAACGGCGCATGCAGCCATTTGTGCGGATCGAGCGCGACCGAATCCGCCCATTCGATGCCGGCAACGCGATGCGCGTTATCAGGCGCAATCGCAATCAGCGCGCCGATGCAGCCATCGACATGGAACCAGAGGTCTTCCTCGTGCGCGAGTTTGGCCAGGGCTTGCAGATCGTCGATCGCGCCGGTGTTGACCGTGCCGGCATTGCCGATGACGCAGGCCGGCTTGAAGCCGGCTTCGCGGTCTTCGGCGATCGCGGCGCGTAACGCCGAAATGTCGATGCGCAGGCCGGCGTCGGTCGGGATGCGGCGCAGCGCCCTATTGCCGAGACCGAGCGCTTCCATCGCCTTGCGGTGGCAGGAATGGATCTGGTCCGAGCCATAGAAGCGCAGCGGCTTTTCGATGGCCGCAACGCCGTGCTCACGCACGTCGATGCCGGCCTTGGTGTTGCGCGCCACCGTCAGCCCGATGATGTTGGCCATCGAGCCGCCGCTGACCAGCGTGCCGGAGGCCGAGGCGGGAAAGCTCAGCATCTCTTTGCACCAGTTGACCACCTGGCTGTCCATCAACCCGGCGGCGTGATTGCCGCCGCCGAGATTGGAGCCCTGGATTGCCGCCAGGAAATCGCCGAGCGCGCCGGTGAAGTTGCTCGACCCCATATACCAGGCCCAGAAGCGCGGATGGATGTTGCCCATCGGGTAGGACATCACGGTGCGCGAGACCTCGTCATAGACAGCGGCCAGCGGCGCCGGCGATCGCGGCAGGGGTGCCGCGAAGGTCTCTCTCACCTCCGCCGGCATCTCCCGCCAGACCGGACGGTCCCGGATATCGCTGAGATAATCGACGGCATCGTCGATGACCTGGTGCGACAGGGCCTGGACAGCGGCCCAGTCGGCGGGGTCAAGCGTTTCCTCGGCCACCAGCCCAAGGGTTTCCTGCGCGATATCCATGACCGGTCTCCTTCAAACCGCCGGGAACTGGCAGCCGGGCGTCGAGCGCGACAGCGCCATCTCGTCGGCATCCATTTCGGCCTCGATGCCGTCGAACAGCGGCGTCGACATATATCTCTCGCCGGTGTCGGGCAGCATGCACAGGATCACCGATCCGGCCGGCGCCTTCTCCGCGACCTGCCGCGCCACGGCGAAGGTGGCGCCGCCGGAAATGCCGGTGAAGATGCCTTCCTTCTGCGCCAGGGCCTTGGCCCATTTGATGCCTTCAGGCCCGGCAATCGGCATCACCTCGTCATAGAGGCTGGCGTCGATCGCTTCCTGCAGCACGTTGGGGATGAAGTCCGGCGTCCAGCCCTGGACAGGATGCGGCTCGAAGGCCGGATGGCTGGCGGCAGGGGCACCACCGGCACCGCGCTGTTGCGCCTTGCCACTGCCGATGAGCTGCGCGTTGGCCGGCTCGGAGAGCACGATGCGGGTCTCCGGCCGCTCGCGGCGCAGCACGCGCGCCACGCCGACGACGGTGCCGCCGGTGCCGTAGCCGGTGACGAAGCAGTCGAGCCGCGAGCCGGCGAAATCATTGACGATCTCGCGTGCCGTGGTCGCTTCGTGGATGGCGGCGTTGGCGGCGGTTTCGAACTGGCGGGCGAGGAACCAGCCATTCGCCTCGGCCAGCTCCACCGCCTTCTTGTACATGCCGAAACCCTTTTCGGCGCGCGGCGTCAGCACCACCTTGGCGCCCAGCATGCGCATCAGCTTGCGGCGCTCGACCGAAAAGCTGTCGGCCATGGTGACGACCAGCGGATAGCCTTTCTGCGCGCAGACCATGGCGAGGCCAATGCCGGTGTTGCCGCTGGTTGCTTCGACCACGGTCTGGCCGGGCTTCAACGCGCCGCTTCGCTCACCCTCCTCGATGATGTTGAGCGCCAGCCGGTCCTTCACCGAGGCGGCGGGGTTGAAGAACTCGGCCTTGACGTAGATCGTCGCATGGGCCGGTGCGAGATTGTTGATGCGGATCGCCGGCGTGTCGCCGACGGTGTCCAGAATGCTGTCGAACAGGCGGCCGCGCCCGGCCGTGGTCCTGATTTTCTGCTTATTCAACATCTTTGATCTCCTCGATCGTGTTTCATCTTCACAGGCCGGTTACAGACCGGCGGCTTGGGCGGCGAGGTTTCGAGACCTAGCCACGCTAGGACTGACGTGCCGGCGATGCGGCAGCAGCCGCTGCCGGCGCGAAATTCGCCGCCGGATGCGCCGTGTCGTGTTTGGTGATAGAGCAAGGGCCGACAGGCCAGCGTGGGAGCAGGCGTGGAAACGGACGTGGAATCCGCACCATCAAGGCTGGACGGCGATAGGCAGCGCCTGTCCGTGCGCCTGCTCGGACCGCTGGAAATCATGCGTGACGGCGTGCCGGTGACCCTGCCCGCATCGCGCAAGCTGCGCGCGCTGTTTGCCTATCTGGCGCTGGCGCCGCACGCCGTGGGCGCAGCCGCCTGTGCGAACTGCTGTGGGATGTGCCCAACGATCCCCGCGGCGAGTTGCGCTGGTGCCTGAGCAAGTTGCGCGCCGCCCTCGACACGCCGGACCGGCATCGGGTCACCACACAAGGCGATACGGTCGCGCTTGATCTCGACGGCTGTTTCGTCGATGCGCTGGAGATCAGCCGTACCGCCGCGCAAGGGATCGGCACGCTCGACATGGAGCAGCTACGGTTACTAGCGAAACTGTTCGTTGGCGATCTGCTCGACGGGCTGGAGCTCGAGCGCAGCCCGCTCTTCGACAGCTGGCTGATCGCCCAGCGCCGGCGTTTTCACGCATGCCACGCCGCCATATTGGAACAGCTTGTCGCCAGCCTGCCGGCGGATGGCAACGAGGCTGTCGCCTATCTCGACACATGGGTGGAACTGGCGCCGTTCGATGGACGTGCGCATGCGGCACTGCTGGCCAGTCTCGCCCGGCGCGGCGAAATCGCCGCGGCCGAGCAGCACCTGGCTTCGGCGGAACGGTTGTTTCAGTCGGAGGACCTGGATTTCGCGCCGCTTCGCGCGGCCTGGCGGGCGATCCGCGACCAACGAGCCTCGCAGGCGCAGCCGGCCTGCCTGTCCACAATATCGCAGTTGGTGGCCACATCAGGCGATGCCGGCCCGGTCGAACCCAGTCACGCTTCCCTGGCCATCATGCCGTTTGTCGACGAAAGCGGTGCGTGTGGCGGGCTGGCCGACGGTTTCACCCACGACATCATCACCCGTCTCGCCAAGCTCAGGGATTTCTTCGTCATCGCGCGTGGGTCGGTGTTCGCGCTGGCCGAAAAGACCATCGCGCCGGAGGAGGCCGGCAGGAAACTCAATGTCGACTATGTCGCCACCGGCACGGTGCGCAGCACGGCCGGCCGCCTGATTGTCAGCGTCGAGCTGATCGAGGTGCGCACGGCCAGGATCGTCTGGGCCGACACGTTCGAGCGCCGGCCCGACGACCTCTTTGCCGTGCTCGACGATATCGGCGACAGCATCGTCTCGTCGATCTCGGCCGAGATCGAAACGGTCGAGCGCAACCGCGCCATGCTGAAGGCGCCCAACTCGCTCAACGCCTGGGAGGCCTATCATCGCGGCCTCTGGCACATGTACCGCTTCACCCAGGCCGAGAACGAGCAGGCGCGGCATTTCTTCGACAGGGCTTTGCAGCTCGACCCGACCTTTGCCCGCGCCTATGCCGGCCTGTCCTTCACCCACTGGCAAAATGCCTTCCAGCGCTGGGGCGACCGCGACCGCGAAAGCGCGCTGGCCTATGAGAGCGCCGGCCACAGCCTTTTGGTCGACGACCACAATCCAGCGGCGCACTGGGCGATGGGCCGGGCGCTGTGGCTGCGCGGCGAGCAGGACGGCTCTCTGCTCGAACTGGAACGGGCGGTGGATCTCAGCCCGAATTTCGCGCTCGGCCATTACGCGCTGTCCTTCGTCCATTCACAATCGGGCGACCCGCAAGCGGCGATAAGCTCCTCCGACCATTCGCGTCATTTGAGCCCCTTCGACCCGCTGCTGTTCGGCATGCTGGGGGCGCGCGCCATGTCGCATGTCCGGCTCGGCCAGTTCGAGGAGGCGGCCGACTGGGCGCTGAAGGCAGCCGCACGGCCGAATGCGCACACCATCATCCTGGCGATCGCCGCGCACTGCCTGGCGCTGGCCGGCCGGCTCGACGAGGCCCACGGCTTTGCCGCCGCCATCCGCAAGACATTGCCGGACTACCGCGCCGACGATTTCATCGGCACCTTCCGCTTCGAGCCGGATGCCGAGGCGCTGTTCCGGCAAGGCGCCAGACGGATCGGGCTCAGCTGATTTCGCGCTCGAAGTCCGCCCGTTAACGAAGTCGGAAGGAGTTGCTTAACAGTTTCACCTCTATGTGACCTCTCGGGGGGTCCATGGCAAAGTGAGTACAATGAGCGACAGCCCCGACAAGCGCAGCAGTGAATGGCGTGCCATTTTTTATGTACAGGCCCGCGTCGCCATCCTGTTCGTCCCGGTGGTCGCCAGCCTGCTGATCATCGCCGCCCTTGCCGGCAACGACCGCAAATCCGTTCCCGACGTCGACCGCACGGTCACAGGGTCCGTGCGATAGACGGAGCGGCTCTAAGCGCCTATCGGGAAGTCCCGAACCAGGACAATGCCTTAACAAAAGGTCCGTCAGCTCTTCGAGGCGGATGCCAGGCAGGAGTGCCAGGCGGCTGGCGTGCGCTATCGGCGGGTCATCATTTGGCGCTAAGGTCGCCAATGGCTCCGACACTGAATGAATGGGCACGAACGATCAAGCGCGACGTGCATGCGCTCTACCTCGCCGCGCGCGATCCCCGCACGCCGTGGTATGCCAAGGCGCTTGCCGTGTGTGTCGCAGGCTACGCGCTGTCGCCGATCGACCTGATTCCCGATTTCATCCCCGTGGTTGGCTACCTCGACGATGCGATCCTGGTCCCCTTGGGCATCCTTGCCGTGGTCAAGATGATACCGCCTGAGGTCATGGCAGAACACAGGGAGGCCGCTGCCCTGGCCGTCGACAGGCCCGTGAGCCGCAGCGCGGCGATGATCATCGCCTGTATCTGGGTCGCTTCGGTCGCGCTGGCGGGATGGCTGGGGTATCGATATTTCGTGAGCTGATCTTTGAAGCCGCCTCCCGTCGCGTGGAAACAGTTCGATCGCGTCCCCGAACGCGTCTTTGAGCAGTGCCTGGCTAAAGAATTTTGGTCACCAGTTTGTCCAGCCGCGAGTTCTCGCGGTAAGCCAGTCGCACCACAATAGCACCCAGGACACCGGTTATGGCCCCACCGATAACGTCTGTCAGGTAGTGCGTTCCGATGTAGATTCTCGACCAGCAGATCAGGAACGCCATGGCGAACAGCGCAATCGTCCGGCGAGGGAGGCCTTGCATCGCAAAGGCCGCAACGATCGCAATGGTGGCCGTCGCGTGATCGGACGGGAATGACCAGTCGGCGCTTGGGGCAATCAACAGATGTATCACGCCGGCATCGTAGGGCCGTATCCGATGCACGAAGAGCAGAATGAACTGGTTGACCGCAAGCCCCAGCAGGAACGCCAGACCGGCTGATACTGCCGCATGACGGACATGGTACCGGTCGGCCATGGCCCACCATTGCAAGACCACCGCCAGCACCATGAGCGGAACGCCGATTTGTGAGACGCCGATCATTGCCTTATCAAGAAATGGGCTGATCCCGGCCCCGGCGTTTATCCATTGCGTTAAAGCTGCATCCATTTAGCGTCGGTTTCCTTAGTCGATCGTGAGGTGGATTTTGAAACCCGTCGATGAATACCGCATCCATCAGATCTTCGAAGTCAGCGTATGGCTTAAGGGCGCGCATGCCCTGATCGAATGCCTGGGTGGGGTTCTGCTCTATGTCGTCACGGCCGATACCATCGCCTCCTGGGTCAATACCCTCACCGCAGAGGAATTGATCGAAGATCCGAACGATTTCATAGCCGGCCATCTGTCGCAGATGGCAAGCCATTTTTCGATCGCCAGCAAGGAGTTCTACGCCTTCTACCTGCTCAGCCACGGTCTGATAAAGCTGGCCCTGGTTGTCGGGCTTTTGAGAGGCAAGCTCTGGTCTTACCCAGCCTCGCTCGCGGCCTTGGGCTTGTTCATGATCTATCAAGTCTACCGCTACTCATACACCCATTCATTCGGCCTGCTGGTCCTGACCGTCTTCGATGCGGTCGTCATGGTGTTGATCTGGCATGAGTGGAGGATCGTGCGGCAGCACAAGCCGGCATGACGGTTGAGCCGCCGGCATTGTTAATATCCCTGTTTCCTGAACGCCGGCACAAAATGGACCGACGGATCGACGGTAGGCGCTGCTGCGGTCCGGCTACAAACGGCTGATCACAAGCGCCCTGCTTTGCCGGCGGAACCCTGCGCGCCGTCGAACATTGTCTTCCAGGACAGCCCCTGGAGGACATGATGACCAGAGCTTTCGATATCAACGACAACACCGAACAAAATCCCAAGCACCCGCCGCAGCCCGAGACCGGTGACGACCTGAAGAAAAAGAAGGTTGATGGCAAAGCCTTCCAGGTGAACGAAAACAGCGTCGACAATCCGACACCCGCGCCGGTGACGCCAAAGCGGGGCTGAGCGCAGATGCGATTCGCGGCGCATGCGATTCGCGATTGACCGAGGCCTCCCCAACTTCGTCATCCTAGGGCGCAGCAGGAGCGAAGCTCCGTCGCGGAGACCCTAGAGCGTTTCCTATTTTGAGAGAATCGTAGGATTCCCAAAGAAGGTGGTTTGTGATTCAAGATGCTGGCTGGATGGAGGCCAGCATCTGATGACGCGAGCGCTTTCAAACGATCTTCGTGAGCGTGTTGTTGAGGCAGTTGGCGCCGGCGAGAACTGCCGTGCGGTGGCATCGCGCTTTGGCGTTGCGGTTTCCTCTGTAGTGAAGTGGTCGCAGCGTTACCGTGCCAGCGGCTCGGTGGCGCCGGGCAAGATGGGCGGGCACCGCAAGCGCGTTCTGGAGCCGCATCGGGCCTTCATCGTGGAGCGGATCAATCAGACCTCTGAACTGACGCTGCATCGGCTAAAGGACGAGTTGGATGCGCGCGGGATCAAGGTCTCGCACAATACGGTCTGGATGTTCCTGCGCCGCGAGGGCCTAAGCTTCAAAAAAACGCTGTTCGCCCTTGAGCAGGCACGCGCCGATATTGCCCGCAGGCGTCAGCGATGGCGATCCTGGCAGACCGGCCTCGATCCACAATGCCTGGTCTTCATCGATGAGACCTGGATCAAGACCAACATGGCTCCGCTGCGAGGTTGGGGGCCGAAGGGCAAGCGGCTGCGCGGCTTGGCTCCGCACGGTCACTGGCGCACGCTGACCTTCCTCGGCGCGCTGCGCTGGGATCGGCTCACAGCGCCTTGCGTCTTCGACGGCCCGATCAATGGCCAATGCTTCCGCGCTTATGTCGAGCAGCAACTCATCACCGTGCTGAAGCCCGGCGACATCGTCGTCATGGATAATCTGGGAAGCCATAAGTCGGCGGCTATCAGGCAGATGATCAAGGCTGCCGGTGCCAGGCTCTGGTACCTGCCGCCCTACTCTCCGGATCTCAATCCGATCGAGCAGGCCTTCGCCAAGATCAAACACTGGATGCGCCAAGCTCAGAAACGCACCGTTGAGGACACATGGCGCCACATCGGCCACCTCGTCGAAACCATCGAGGCGGCCGAATGCAGGAACTACTTCGTAAACGCCGGCTACGCTTCCGTCAAAACGTGAAACGCTCTAGAATCCATTCCGTGACGTCGGTCAAAAGCGCTACGAATCAATATGTTACGCTGATCGATGAGCTCTCGCCAGCAGCGATCATTCTTAACCGTTGGAGCACGGCCGCTAGGTTACGGCATGGATCCTAGGGTTTCCGCGACGTCGCTTCGCGACTGCTCCACCCTAGGATGACGAAGCGTGGTTCCGACTGGAGTACGCTCCCTCAATAAAACCTTGGGATCGGACCGTTCTGCGGTGTCGTGCGATCACCGAGGTCGAGAAAGACCTCGTCGACATAGCACCATCCCCAGCCTTCCGGCGGATCGTAGCCCTCGATGACGGGATGGCTGGTGGCGTGAAAATGTTTTGTTGCGTGACGGTTGGGCGAGTCGTCGCAGCAGCCGACATGGCCGCAGGTGCGGCAGAGCCGCAGATGCACCCACCACGAGCCGCTCTTCAGGCATTCCTCGCAGCCGAGCGCGCTCGGCGTGACGTCCTTGATTCCAGCCGCATGTTTGCATTCATCCGCCATCACACTCTCCCGAACTATTTCTCTGTTGAAGTATGATCTTTTTCCGAAAACCGGTTCCCACTTTTCGGGATCATACTTGAGGCGCGACGGCCTGGCTGCCGTCCTGCGCAAGATAAGCATGCAGTGCCGCGACAACCTGGGCACCCTCGCCGACGGCCGCCGCGACGCGCTTGACCGAACCGCAGCGCACATCGCCGATGGCGAAAACGCCGCTGCGGCTGGTCTCCATCAGGCCGTGTTCCGGCCCCAGCTCCGATCCGGTGCGGATGAACCCCTTGGCATCCAGCGCCACGTTGCATTGCGCCAGCCAGTCCGTGTTGGGGTCGGCGCCGATGAACAGGAAGAGATGGCGGATCGGGCGCGTCGTTTCTTCGCCGCTGACGCGGTTGCGCCAGCGCACCGTGGCAAGATTGCCGTCCTCGCCCTCCAGCGCCTCGATTTCGGTCTCGGTCAGCACCTCGATGTTGGGCTGTGCCTTGATGCGCTCGACCAGATAGCGCGACATCGAGGCATCGAGGCTGCCGCCGCGCGCCAACAGCGCCACCTTGCGCGCATGGCTGGCGAGGTAGACCGCCGCCTGGCCCGCCGAATTGCCGGCGCCGACCAGTGCCACTTCCTGCCCGGCGCAAAGCCGCCCTTCGATGGGCGAGGCCCAATAGTGGACCGACGTTCCCTCGAACTGCGACAGGTTGGCGACATCGAGACGCCGATAGCGCGCGCCGCTGGCGATGACCACGCTGCGCGTGCGCACGGTCTCGCCATCGCCGACATCGAGCAGGTAGCGGGCGCCAGAATTGTCGGTCGCGGCGCTCAACAGCTTCGCCTCGTCGGGGATCACCATTTCGACGCCGAATTTCTGGGCCTGGTTGTAGGCACGTGCCATCAGCGCCATGCCGGTAATGCCTGTGGGGAAGCCGAGATAGTTTTCTATGCGCGAGGACGCGCCGGCCTGCCCGCCGAAGGCCCGGCAATCGAGCACGATGGTCGACAGCCCTTCGGAGGCCGCATAGACGGCGGCCGCCAGCCCCGCCGGACCGGCGCCGACAATCGCCACGTCATACAGCGTATCGGCATCGATCGGCCTGAGCAGGCCGATGCAGCGGGCGAGGTCCTTCTCGCCGGGATTCATCAGCAGCCGGCCGTTGGGGCACAACACCACCGGCAGATGATGCGGGTCGACGTCGAAGCGCTCGACCAGGGTTTTGGCGCAGGGGTCACTGCCGGAATCGAGCACGCGGTGCGGCTGGCCGCTGCGGGCCAAAAAACCTTGCAGCCGCAACACGTCGGCATTGCCTGATGGTCCGATGATGATCGGCCCGCTGGTGGCGCTTTCCAGGAGCCCGACACGGCGCAGGATCAGCGCCCGCATGATGCGCTCGCCGAGATTGGCCTCCTGTACCATCAGGTCGCGCACGCGCTGCGAGGGGATGACGAAGGCCTCGACCGGTTCGGCGGCCTCGGCATTGACCAAAGATGGGCGGGCAGAAAGCTGGGCCAGCTCGCCGACGAAGCTGCCCGGACCATGGGTGACGATCGTCTCGCGCCGGCCGAGGCCATCCTGGGTGATGTCGACCTTGCCAGACAGCACGACGATCAGGCCGGGCGCGACATCGCCGGCCTTGATGATGTGCTCGCCGGCGGCATAGGCGCTGGCCTCGCCGAACCGGCGCATGCGCTCGATGTCGGCCTCGGTGAGCGTTGGAAAGGCCTGGTCGCGACGGGCGCCGAAGATTGCTGTGCTGGATTGAGACATGGCCGCAAGCGTAGCGAAGCCGTGGCTCGGTTTGAAGCGGTTTGTTCAGGGACTAGCCGCGAGGGCAGGTTTGGTGGACGGCCGCCGTCGCCCTGTTCGTTCCGAGATGACGACTGGGGGCTCAAGGATCGGTCCTGTCGACGGGTCGTCAGCGCCTGACAGCCAATTGTCAGCTGCGTCGTGAGACATTGTCGCCGAATTGCCGCGAAGCCGATTCGCAGGCACGGGATTCAAGGTGGAACGAGCCCATGAAACAGATTGCCCTGTCCCTTTTCGTAATCGCGTCCTCAGGCGCCTATGTAGCCTATGTATGGGACCAGGCAGGCAAGGGTCCTGCCGGCGACCTGATCGACGCTGCTGGGCCCGCCAATGCCACCAAGGACAGCGTGTTGCAGACGCCGCTCGATCCAGCACCTGCTCGGGCCGGCGCCGTTGCGCCATTCGCCTTGACCGCTCCCGCGATCGAACGGCAGGGCGTGCGGCTTGAGCCGCCGGCAACCCGACCGGCCACAGTCGGCAGCGAAATCACCGGCGCGATCGCCGCGCCCGCCCCGAAGCAGCAAGCGGCAAAGCCGGCAGCCGCCGGGGAGCAGCCAATTGCAGCCAGCCAGCCGCAGTTTTCGACCGCGCCAGCGCCAGAACAGACGCCGGCCCAGCTCGTCGCCGATGCCGCGCCGCAAGCAGCGTCCTTCGCCGTAACCCCGGCCGTCTACATCCCCATTCCCCAACCGAGGCCGAACAATCCGCAAGCAGCCGCCCGCGTCATCAAAGCCGGCATGAAGACGACCGTGGGTAATAGCACAAAGCCGGCGGGGCATGGCTTTGCCGATGGCACCTACACCGGTCCTGTCACCGATGCCTATTACGGCCTCATTCAGATTCAAGCATCCATACAAGGCGGCCGTCTCACCGCGCTCAAGGTGCTGAAATACCCGAGTGACCGCCGCACCTCGATCAGCATCAACAGGCAAGCGCTGCCGATGTTGCGTGACGAGGCGATCAGCGCGCAAAGCGCCAATGTCGACATCATTTCGGGCGCCACGCTGACCAGCAGGGCCTTCAGACAGTCGCTCGGCGGCGCATTGAAGCAAGCATCCTCCTAGTTCCATGCGCGACACCAGGATCTTGATGGGCATGCCCATCACCGTCGACATCGGCGGCGCCTCAGACAGCGGCCTTGTCGACACGGTCTTCGACTACTTCGAGCACATCGACCGGCGCTTTAGCACCTACAGGACCGACAGCGAGATTTCGGCCATCAACCGTGGCGACCTTCCTGTCCGCGACTGGAGCGGCGAGATGATGGAAGTGATGGCTCTCGCAGCAAAGACAAAAAATGAGACGGATGGATATTTCGACATTCGCAAGCCTGACGGGTCGCTGGACCCATCAGGCATCGTCAAGGGCTGGGCTATCCGCAATGCGGCCGGGATCGTTCGCGAGGCCGGCGTCGGCGATTTCTTCATCGAGGCGGGCGGCGACATCCAGTCCCGCGGCAGGAATGCTTCGGGCCTCGACTGGAGCGTCGGCATCCGCAACCCCTTCAAGGCCGATGAGATCATCAAGATCGTCTATCCGCGTGGGCACGGCATCGCGACGTCAGGCACCTATGTGCGCGGGCAGCACATCTACAATCCGCTTGGGATTGGCGGCCCCATCAGCGAGATCGTCAGCTTGACCGTTATCGGCGCGGATGTGTTCGAGGCCGACCGTTTCGCCACCGCCGCCTTCGCCATGGGCCAGGATGGCATTCTCTTTCTCGAACAGACGCCTGGCCTTGAGGGCTACGTCGTCGGCAGCAACGGCCGTGCCACGCCGACAAGCGGCTTCGGAGCCTTTTGCCAATCATGATCAAGTCCATCGACCGATTTCTCGACCACCAGACCATGTATCGGCTGGTCCTCTACTATCTAATCGCCTTGCTGGGTACGGCTCTTGTACTCGGCTTCTTCAAACTTGTGCCGCATGATCCGGTCGCGCTCGCCTTCACGACGGGGCTGATGCTGGCCGCCTGCTGGATCACCAACAGGGTTTTTGCTGCCGTCTTCAAGGTTCCGGCCAACAACGAGTCCGTCTACATCACAGCCCTCATCCTGGCACTCATCCTCGATCCGGTGGCCGCTACGGATTTCAAGGGGATTTGCGCAGTGGTGTTCGCCTGCGTCTGGGCGATTTCATCCAAGTTCATCCTCGCCATCGGCAGGACGCACCTGTTCAATCCGGCCGCGCTGGGTGTGGCGCTGACGGCGCTGCTTCTCGACCAGCCGGCTACCTGGTGGGTGGGCGGCAATTTGCCATTGCTTCCCGTCGTGCTTGCCGGCGGCATCCTCATCGTGCGCAAGCTGCGCCGGCTCGATCTGGTCGTCACCTTCGGTGTCGTCGCGCTGGCGACAATCCTGGCAACCACCGAGCCGTCGCAATACGCCACCGCGTTGACGGAGACGCTGGGCTCATCGCCGCTGCTGTTCTTCGCCTTCGTGATGCTGACCGAGCCGCTGACGGCGCCGACGACACGGTGGCCGCGCATCGCCTTCGCCGCCATCGTCGGCTTTCTGTTCGCTCCCAACATCCATGTCGGCTCGCTCTACTTCACGCCCGAGCTGGCACTTCTGGCGGGCAACCTCTTCGCCTACGCCGTGAGCCCGAAAGGGCGTTTCGTGCTGACGCTCGAACGCATCGAGCAATCGGCCGTAGACAGCTACGATTTCATCTTCAGCTCACCGCGAAAGCTTGCCTTCCAGGCTGGACAGTATCTGGAATGGACGCTTGGTCTCGACCGATCGGACAATCGCGGCAACCGCCGCTATTTCACGGTCGCATCGGCGCCCACGGAGCAATCCATACGACTTGGCGTCAAGTTCTATCCGCAATCGAGCGCTTTCAAGCAGATGCTAGGCACGATGAAGCCAGGCAGCACGATCCACGCCTCCCAACTGGCGGGCGACTTCACCTTGCCGGCCAATCCCCAGATCAAGATTGCCTTCCTGGCAGGCGGCATCGGCATCACGCCATTCCGCTCGATGCTGCAATATCTCATTGACAGCCATGAAAAGCGGCCGATCGTCGTCCTCTACGGAGCCGAGACCCAGCAGGACATCGCCTATCGCGATGTGCTCGGCGCGGCGAGGCGGGAACTGGGCATCAGGACAGTCTTTGCCGTGGCCCGGGGGGCCGAGCGCGGCCAGTATGCCGGCTATATCGACGCGCGGCTGGTGCGCCTCGCCATCCCCGACTATCTGGAGCGGACCTTCTACATTTCCGGCCCCCAGGCCATGGTCCAGGCGCTGCGCGACACGCTGCTGGCCATGGGCGTTCGCCGTTCGAGGATAAAGGTCGATTATTTCCCGGGCTTTGCCTGAGTCAGCCGTGCCGGGGCAAGGCTATGGTCACCACCAAGCCGGGATCGGCATTGGTCATCGTCAGGCGTCCGCCATAGGCTTCGACAATGTCCGAGACGATGGCCAGGCCCAGCCCGCTGCTGCCACCCTTGCTGTCCAGCTGCACGCCGCGTGACAGTGCGGATTCCCGGTCCGCATCAGGGATGCCCGGGCCGTCGTCGGCGACGGCGATCGACACCTCGCCCTCGGTTGCCCACGCATTGACCTGGACCGAGGATCTTGCGAAGCGCGCCGCGTTCTCCACCAGATTGCCCAGGATCTCCGAAAGGTCGCCTTCCTCGACCGGCGCCACAAAATCCTCCGCGACATCGATCCGGAACGAGAGCTGCTTGCCGCCTGGCGTGCGCTTGATGACGGCGATGACGCCGGCCGCGGTTTCCCTGACCCGGCACGATGCCTTGCCGGAAACGCCGGGCGCCAGACGGGCGCGCGCCAATTCCCGCTCGACATGGCGGCGGATCGCTCCGGCGCTCTTCTCGATCTCGTCGGCCAGCTCGGTTTCGCCCTTCCCGCGCAAGGCCCGGATGTCGGCCGACAGCACCTGCAGCGGCGTCTTGAGGCCATGCGCCAGGTCGGTGGCGCGCGACCGGGCGCGTGCAAGGGCCTTCCCCTGCGCATCGAGCAGGCGGTTGATTTCGTCGGCGAGCGGCTGCACCTCGCTCGGCGCCGCCACGTCCAGTCGTGCCGTCCGCTGCGCGATCACGTTTCGAACGGCGACCCGCAGGTTTTCCAGCGGCGCAAGGCCAACGGTGATCTGGATGAAGAATGCCGCCATGAGGGCGGCGGCCAGCAGGATGAGCGCCGGGACGAGATCGCGAACATATTCGTGCACCGACACTGTGACGCTGCGATGGTCTTCCGCCACGATGGCGCGAAACGACCGGCCGTCGGCATCGGTTATGGTGCGCACGACGGCTACGGTGAGTTCGCCGCCAGGCCCCTTGAGCTCCTCGATCTTTCTCAGTTCGCCGCTCGCCCCCTGGTCGGGCAACGCAAGCGTTGCGTCCCACAACGAACGCGAGCGTATCAGGCTATGGCTGGCCAGGTCTTCCACCTGCCAGTAGTGGCCGGACAGCGGGCTGATGAAGCGCGGATCGGTCAGGTCGGATTTGACCGACAGCCGGCCGTCGGCCGCGAAGCTGGTCGCGCCGATCAGTTCGTTGAGATCGACGGTCAGTTCGCCGACGATGCGCCGCTCGACATTCTTTTCGAACAGATAGCGCAGCCCGACCCCGGCAATGGCAAGGGCGACGAGGATGGAGATGGTTGCCGCCGACCAGAGCCTGAAGCGGATCGAATTGCCCATCAGGACGGCTCGTCGGGCACGAAATACCCGAACCCGCGCCGTGTCTCGATGACGTCGTTGCCAAGCTTGCGGCGCAGGCGCGCGACAATAACCTCGATTGCGTTCGGATCACGGTCATTGCCGGAATCATAGAGATGCTCGGCGAGCTCGGTCGGCGCCACCACGCGCCCGGCATGATGCATCAGGAACGCCATCAGCCGGTATTCCAGCGGCGACAGTGCGACGGGAACGCCGCGCAGCGAAATGCGCATCTGGCGCGTGTCGAGAAGCAGCGGTCCGGATTTCAGCACCGGTGCCGCCTGGCCCGTTGAACGACGCAGGATCGCGCGCAGCCGCGCCAGCAGCTCGTCCATTTCGAACGGCTTGGGCAGGTAGTCGTCGGCGCCGGCATTGATGCCTTCGACGCGCTCGGTCCAAAGGCCCCGAGCTGTCAGGATCAAAACGGGAAAGCGGCGCGTGTTGGCCCGCCAGCGCTTCAGCACCGTCAGGCCATCGAGTTTCGGCAATCCGAGATCCAGGATCGCCGCGTCGTAGTTCTCGACATCACCCGCGAACCAGGCGGCTTCGCCGTCGCGCACGGTGTCGACGGCCATTCCTGCGGCCTTGAGCACCGCCGCTATGTCGCCGGCGATACGGGGTTCATCCTCGGCAAGGAGTATCTTCATCAGTCGCCGCCCCTGCCGCGCATCAGCACCCCGGCGCCGGCGTCCACGTCAACGATCCTGCGGCGTCCGTCAGCTGCAACGACCTGGAAGCGATAGACCCACCGGTCGCCCATCCGGATAAAATCGACAGCCACGATGTCGCCGGGAGCATCGGCGTGGACCACGCCCAGGATGTTGGCCAAGCCCTTTATTTCGCCACGCTCGTAAAGGTCCCGCGCCCGGTCGTGATCGCCGTCGTCATCCTCGTCCGCGCGGGCGTGGAGCGGTCGAAGCAGGACAAGCCCGACCAGGCTCGCCGTCGCCAAACGTTTCAGTATCGGTTTCATCCAAAGGCCATATAGCAGACCTTGTGTTTCAATCCGGCTCGTCATCTGGTCAGTCGCTGGTCCGGAAACACGACAAAGGGCATCGGGCCGCCAGCGTTTGACTGGTGATCAGGAGCCACTTGTCCCCGGCAGCATTCGCTTGAGCACGTCGTCCTTGCGGACATAATGATGCCAGAGCGCAGCCGCCGCATGCAGTCCGGCAAGGATGAGGATCAGATTGGCGCAGAGGCTGTGCAGTTCCCTTATGGTTCGGGCCGTGGCGCTGTCCGCGGACACCGGAGCCGGGATGGTGAAAAGGCCGAAGAAACTCAAGGCGTCGCCCCGGTACCAGGTCAGCAGGATGCCGAGAACCGGAATGGCGACAAGCAGCGCGTAGAGCATGAGATGCGCGATTTTGGCCGCCCACCGTTCCAGTTCGGACATTTCCTGCGGCACCCCCGGCGTTCCCAAGGTCAGGCGCAGGCCAATGCGGATGACGACCAGCGCGAACAGCAGCATCCCGAACGAGATATGGAACCACCAGACGAGCACACGGCCGGGGTCATTGCGTGGAAAGATGTCCGCGACATACGTCAAGCCGTAGAGGCCGATGACCAGCAGAAACACCGCCCAATGAATGGCCTTCTGTGCGCTCGTGTAGGTAGGATTCATCCGCGAATTCCAGTTTTGAATGTTTCTAAACTAGCCGCGATCATGTCAAAGCTTTGTCGGGCGGCCCTTTCGATCGCGTTCGGCGAGTCAACAGTCGTTCGCCCGACGAGCGCGATCCTGGAACCGGGCTTTGGCGATCGTGATCTGGCGGGACATTGGCTGAAGGAACCTGTCAATTCGCTGACAGCCGGCACGGGACAATGCCGATATGCCGGACAAGAAAAAGCCCGGACGAACCGGGCTTTTTCTTCGTAGTCTCTGAACCATCGAACGGTTCGAAACGGGAATTTGGTGCCCAGAAGAGGATTGCGCTCTTAGGCCTCTTCTGCATTGATTCATAAAGCAAATTTGGCTCGTAGTCGAGGTACTGTAGCACACTCACGTGACACATATCGAGCAACACCTTAAGGAGGCGATGGCCAGATGCTAGTCGCGGTCCACGTCGCCGGATGTTAGATACCCCAGTGAACCCGTTGAGATTTGCCCATGGCCAGCTCAAAAGTCTGCTCGAAATGCCTTCGGCCTAATCAGGCGGACGGAAGATTTTGTAGCTACTGTGGCGAGGCTCTAGATGTCCAACGACCCCCTGAGCTGAAGATAATAACGGTATTCTTTGCCGATATCGTCAACTCGACTTCAACGATCGGTGACCTCAATCCAGAAAACGCATTTGCCTATCTCGGGCCTGCGGTAGCGAGAATGGGGAGAGTCGTAAATCAGTTCAGTGGATCAGTAATGCGCACCATGGGGGATGGCCTCATGGCTCTATTCGGCGTCCCTCAGGCTCAGGAAAACCACGCATTGATGGCGTGCCAGGCCGCACTTAGCATGCGAGACAGTTTGGCAAGTAGCGGCGTAACGATCCGAATAGGAATTCACACAGGAGTTGTTCTTTCAGGCGTAGTTGACGAGGTGACAAATGAACAAACCGCATATGGTGCGGCAATTCACCTAGCCAGCAGGCTGGAGCACATAGCGACACCTGGTGGTATCTGCCTAACTGGAGATACATTCGCCCTCGTACGCACCTTCTGCGATGCCAAGTTGCTGGGGGGCATGCCAGTAAAAGGCTTCGCGGACCCCGTAAATGTGTTCGAGTTGGTCGGCCTAAAGGTAGCTCCGACCAGCGAGCAATTTCGGGGGCAAAGTCTCACTACGTATACAGGTCGAGAATCTGAACTGAGCTATCTCGAAAAGGCACATCATCGGGCTCGTGAGGGAGATGGTGTAGCCATCGGTATTGCTGGGATGCCCGGTCTCGGAAAGAGCCGGCTCTGCTTTGAGTTTCTGGAACGTCTTCGCCAAGAAGCGGTCCCTGTAATAGAGGCAAGGGCGTCCCCGTACGGATACTCTGGACCCTTACAGCCGCTGTTGGAGTTCCTAAGAGCATATTTTCGCATAGTGCCGACAGATAGCGACGAGATAACGAAGGCAAAGGTGACTTCGAAAGTGAGTTCGCTCGATCCGGAACTCTCAGATGAAATACCAGTGTTAATGGGCATACTTGGTGCCGCTGGCCGCAAGGCCCCGACCATCGCTGCGGAACCAAAGGCAAATCAGTCCAGATTGCTGAAAGCGGTGATGAACTTGGTCCATCAGGCTGGCCGGTCGCCTTCCGTTTTTGTGATTGAGGATGCCCATTGGCTCGACGACGACAGTCACGAATTTGTTTCGGCTTTGATTGAGGCCGTTCGAACAACGCATATCCTCCTTTTGATCACCTATAGGCCAACATTAGAAGCCTCCTGGCGACGCTCTGCCAAGCTTGAAGAGATACTTCTGCCAGAGATCGGTGAGCGGGAGATGCTCATCCTGGTGACGCGTTTGATCGGGAAAGACCCGTCGTTGCAGTCAACTAGCAATCGAATCGCTGAGCGAAGCGCGGGAAGTCCGTTCTTTGCGGAGGAGCTGGTGCGGTCTTTGGTAGATCGCCGTATCCTTCAGGGAGCGCCACAGCACTATTCGATGACGGGTGAGGCTGCGTTCGATTCACTTCCTCCCACTGTGCAAGCCGTCATCGAGACGCGCATTGACCGCCTTCCGTCTCTGGAGAAGTCTGTTCTACAGATGGGAGCAACGATTGGCAGAGAATTTCCCGTTGCCGTTCTGAAACAGGTCGCTGAGATGCCCGATGAGGAGCTCGGCAACGTTCTAGATCGCCTTTGTCAATCAGATCTCTTCAGACGCGACTATGTTGCGGCTGGTGGCGCAGTCATCTCGTTTCGCCACCCGTTGATCCAAGAAGTCGCCTACACCATGTTGATAATGGCACGCCGCGCTGTTCTTCACGCGTCCGTCGCTAAGGCCATTGAGGCCCATCATCGCAATCGACTGGACGAATATGCTGACAGCATATCTCGCCATTTCGAGGCAGCGGGACAACTGCCTGAGGCAACTCAATATGCGTCTCGCGCCGCTCTATGGATTGGAGCTCATTCCAACCAGGCGGCGAATGCGTGGAAGAGGGTGCACGCGTTGCTGGGCCGCCAGCCTCGTTCCGCTGCAACCGATCCCCTTCGAATTATGGCGGCCGGCCAAGTTATCAACACTGGCTGGCGCGACGGAATGAACAAAGACGAAGCCGAGCCGTTCGCCAATGAAGCTTTGCAGTTGGCGCGAGAGGGAAAAAATGTAGAGGCTGAAATACTTGTTGTCGCGGCGTTGGGTAGGATAATTGCCGCGACAGGTTCCGCTGATGACTATGTTGCTCATGTGGAAAACGCGATTATTTTATCAGAAGGCAATCCAAATCACGAAGCTTTACTTCAAGCGATACTCTGCCATGCCCTTTGCCTCGCCGGAAGATTGAACAACGCGAGTCGAGCCGGTGAGGCAGCGCTCAGGTCAATCGACAGCGTCACCAAATTCCATCGACAGATGTTGGGATTCGACGTTGAACAGTGGGTTCGCTGCTTGGACGTAAGAATAAGGATACGCACTGGCGACTTCGACGCTGCCAAGAGGAATCTCGATAGCCTGGTTGCAGAAGACGCAGAAAATCGTGATCCAACGTTGCAATTTATTCCGCATCTCGCATTTGTTGAACTAGCCTGGCTATGTGATGAGCCGGATGTTGCTCATCTGCATGCGTATAAAATCGAACAGATAATGCGAAGGACAGAAAGTTCCTATGTTTCGGTTTATGCCAAGGCGTGCCAAGGCATGGCAGAAAGCCTGGCGGGTCGTCAGGAAGCGGCCCTTGCCTCGCTCGAAGACGCTCTGCGAACAGCCCGCACTACGCGAACAGGGCTCGAATTTGAATCAGATATACTTGCAACAATAGGTGAGGTATATTGCCTCAGCGGTCATCATGAACTGGCAGAAATCGCGTGCCGAGCATCGTATTCGAATGCGAAAAAGCGAGGAGCGCGTGTTCCTCAATGTCGCTCACTCATCACGTTGTCTTCAGTGCTTTCTCGAAGCCGATTGGACCGTGTTCAGCAGCGAGCAGTAAGATTTAGACGAGCTGCAGACAAGTTGATTGAGGAGACAGGCGCATACGCATATCAATTAGGTGGGGTGGGCGTTGGTCATCGTGTGACTTGAAGGATTTGCGATCATTAATACAGGAGGAGTTCGGCTATGCCAGCATTCCAGGCCATGTGTGAAAGAGCGAACCAAATTTTCTCGCGGCAGGGTCTTGCGAGCTTCGTATGGCCCGAAGGAGGCTCATTCGTCGAACTGGCGCAAGCGGCAGGAATTGTTCAAACCCCGGCGGAGTTGCAGTACTTGAACCAGTGGCCTGACACATTGGTGAATGGCTTAACCGCGATCTATAAGACCGCTTACAACAGCGACCCGAAAGTTCCTGTGCAAATGGTGTGGCATCCAGCCTACGATTTTAGTATTTCGGCTTGGGATGCCCATTCAACATCGGGGAGCACGCGAGCTATTACGGTCATCATCTGTGGTCCGTACCCCTCTGACTAGATTGTGGGTCAGAAATCTGAGAAGTGTTCCTAGACGAGTCCGGGAAGGCTTTCCCCCCTCTCCGTTGGCTTTGCGGTCGGTCACCACCTTGCGGACATGCTTCATGAGAACCTGTGAGACTGCTGTAGCTCCTCCTTCGCGGGCGTAGCTCTCGAACAGCAACACGCCTTCGCCAGCCGTCTTGAGCGCCTCCTGAGCGGCCTTGAGCGCATCTCCGGCGAGAGCGGCACCCGGCGTACACTCCCGGCGTTCTTCAAGCGCCTATGTGGGTGAACCTTGAGGTCGAGATAGGCAAGGCCGTCAACGTGAACGTCCTCGACCATGAGACCGGTGACCTCGGCCAGCCGGCACCCGGTCTGCTCCAACATCCGCCAGATGCGTTGAAGGTCGACCGAAGCGTGACCCAGAACCCGCGCCCTTGCTGCCTTGAGTTGAGCCTCGGAGAACGGCTTTCGGTCTTCCGCGGCCAGCGTCTGCTTCTTGACCTCCAGCCCGTTGAACGGATTGGTCGCGCCGTTGAGGTCGTCAATCTCCTTGATGGCGTGGGTGATGATCGCCCGTAGGTCGTTCAAGTAGCGATGCACGGTCGCGGGGGACATGTCACCGTCAGCGAGCATGTGATCCCGAACCTCTCTGGCGTCAGTCCGCGTCAGCGATCTGATCTGCGGATCACCTCGGTTCAGTGCTTTCTCGACGTGGCCTTGCACCCGGTCGACACGTTGCCGCTTCTTGGTCTCGTCAGTCGTCCCATCGACCCGGTCTTCAGGTAGAGCTTCACGGCGTCGGCGAGCGTCGGCTCGGGCTTCCGGTCGGGCACAACCAAGGCGCGGTATAGGTCGCCCTGCCCGGTCTCCTCCAGATGGTCGGCCAACGCCTCAGCCGCGTCGGCAGTCATCGGCCCCCACTCGGCAACTCGTCGTGTCGCCCATTGGTAGCGTTCAAGAGCGGTCTTGGGCTGGCCTTCACCGGCTGCCCCTTGCTTCCCGCCTTCAGCATCGCCTCGGCCTGTGTGTGGACCTTAATGTCGCAGCAACTCGGCGGGCGTCCAAGGCGAGCCCCTGAGTAGGCACAGAGCCATGGCACCCAGCGCTTGGCGGCCACCAGCCTGTCAGACTCCCGACCCTTCCGGTGCTGATGGAGACTATGGGCAAGGATCGCCTGTACTTCCTCCGGGCGAAGCCTTTGTCGCGTGTGTGGACAACCTTCGGGCGGGTCACAGTGATGGCCTCAGCGGGGTTGCTCGGCAGCTTGAGGTTAGCCACCGCCCACTTGAAGACCGAACGGAGACCGGCAATGTCGCTGTCACCTACCGTCTTGGGGCTGAGACCCTGTGCAAGCCTATGGTCCTTGAAGGCTACAAGCTTAGAAGGGGTAGTCGCCACCGCATCGTCATTGTCAAGGAACTCGATGAGGCGGGCCGCTGCGCTCTTGTAGCTTTCGTAGGTGCTTATGGTCCGACCAGCCGTCTTCGCCTCAGTCCACCAGTCTTCCACCAGCCCCCGTAAGGAGACCGCTGCTCCCCGCCCGGTGGTAGTGGTGATGGGCTTCGCAATCTCAAATGCGGGAAAACGGCTGGCCTTTGGGTCGGGCGTATAGTCGCCCGCTGTCTCGCGATCTGCCTGCGCAAAACCATCCTTGAGGGAGCGAAGCGCTTCACGCGCCAACAAGTCGACCGACTCTGGTGAGACATTAAGGAGGCCGCGACGGGTGAGAATTTGCCTAGCAGTCAGCATGGCGGGGTCGCCAACCAAGGGGTTTGTCCCAGCCTCTAGCCTTGCCATTGCATTCTTGTAGACTCCGCCGCCGATCTCTCCCGTGAAGGCGCTTTCCGCGTCCGACAGGTCTGGGTCAATCTCCGCCAGAGAGCCCCATGCGTAGACATCGCGGGAAAGCGCAACAGCCTGTCTGTGGGACAAGACCAAGGGCGGTTCTCGGAGCCCTTGCCATACGGTTTCGAGATAAGCCAACACCAGTGCTTGCCGGGTCTTCACTTCGCTTGGAGTGGCGGCACGCAGGGACACGCGGATAGCGTGGTCCTTGGCTGTGATCGTCTTCCTTACAATGTCCGATCCAACCGGAATGTGGAGCGTAACGCCCACCGCACGGTTCCGCACGTCAGCCGGGATACGCTGGTTGAATTGTTGATTGATGGTGCCTTTTCGTTTCACGGGTTTGACCAGCCGGAAATGCATTGTCGCACACCTTTGTAACACATAGGGGTGAGCGCAATGAATTGAAAAGGCTTATCTTCTTGATCCCGTTGGTAGTCGGGAAAAAATGGTGCCCAGAAGAGGACTCGAACCTCCACTCCTTGCGGAACACGGACCTGAACCGTGCGCGTCTACCAATTCCGCCATCTGGGCTGGTGCGGGCTCATGTAAGCGGGCAAGCGATTGCTGTCAACGCGCTTTTTTCAAAGCATGATCCCGAAAAGTGGGAACCGGTTTTCGGAAAAGATCATGCGCGATCAAGAACAGCCCGCCGCTTGCCGGCTCAGCTCTCCAGCACTTCCTTCGACGCCACGGTCGAATCGGCGTTGAGCTGGTAGATGACCGGCACGCCGGTGCCGAGTTCCAGCTTGACGATCTCCTCGCCCGACTTGCCGTCCAGCGCCATGATCAGCGCGCGCAGCGAATTGCCGTGGGCTGCGACCAGCACGGTGCCGCCGCCCAGCACGTGCGACTGCATATCATGCAAATAGTAGGGCCAGACGCGAGCGCCGGTGTCCTTCAGGCTTTCGCCGCCGGGCGGCGGCACGTCATAGGAGCGGCGCCAGACATGCACCTGCTCCTCGCCCCACTTCTTGCGGGCATCGTCCTTGTTGAGGCCGGAGAGGTCGCCATAGTCGCGCTCGTTCAGCGCCTGGTCGCGGATGGTCTTCAGGTCGCTCTGGCCGACGGCGTCGAGAATGTGCTGGCAGGTTTTCTGCGCTCGGGTCAGCGCCGAGGTGAAGGCGATGTCGAACTTCAGGCCGCGCGCCTTGAGTTTCTGCCCGGCGGCCTTGGCCTCGGCGTGGCCTTGCTCGGTCAGGTCGACGTCGCGCCAGCCGGTGAACAGGTTCTTCAGATTCCATTCGCTCTGGCCATGGCGCACGAGCACGAGGGTTCTCGACATGTTAGCTCCCTACAATCCCTACAAGGTTTGGATGGTCCGCCTCAGCTCAGGCCGAGCACGTCCCGCATCGAATACAGTCCCGGCTTCTTGCCACGCGCCCAAAGTGCCGCCTTGACGGCGCCGCGGGCGAAGATGGCGCGGTCCTCGGCATGGTGGGACAGCGTGATGCGCTCGCCGGTGCCTGCCAGGATCACGCTGTGGTCGCCGACCACCGAACCGCCGCGCAGCGTCGCAAAGCCGATCGAGCCGGTCTTTCGCACACCTGTATGGCCGTCGCGTGAACGCACGTCGTTGCCGGCAAGTGCTACGCCGCGCCCGGTGGCGGCGGCCTCGCCGAGCAGCAGCGCGGTACCCGACGGCGCGTCGACCTTGTGCTTGTGGTGCATTTCGAGGATCTCGATGTCGAAATCGTCGGCGTCGAGGGCGCGCGCCGCCTGTTCGACCAGCACCGCCAGCAGATTGACGCCGAGGCTCATATTGCCCGACTTGACGATCGTGGCATGGCGCGCTGCCGCTGCGATCTTGGCATTGTCGTCGGCCGAACAGCCCGTCGTGCCGATGACATGGACGACGCGCGCCTGCGCCGCGTAGCCGGCGAATTCGACTGATGAGCCAGGCGTGGTGAAGTCGAGTACGCCATCGGCCTTGGCGAAAACCGGCAGCGGATCGCCTGATATCGGCACATTGATGATGCCGATACCCGCCAGCTCGCCGGCATCCTTGCCCAGATAGGCTGAATCCGCGCGCTCGACCGCGCCAATGACGCGGGCGCCCGGAATGGTGTGGATGGCGCGGATCAGCGTCTGGCCCATGCGGCCGGCAGCGCCGACCACCACCAGGCCCATATCGCCTGCTTCGCTCATGTGCTCCTCACAGCAGTCTTCTTCGCACGCGTGGCCCGGACCGGAGTTTGGATCGGCTTGCTGTCATCGACAAGCCCCAGCCCCTTCTTGCCCTGGATGCGGTGGAAGCGGGAATAGATGCTGTCCGGGTCGGCCATCAGCGTCGCATGGGTGCCTTCCTCGACCAACCGTCCCTCTTCCAGCACGATGATGTGGTCAGCATTGACCACCGTCGACAGCCGATGCGCTATGACGATGGTCGTGCGGCCTTGCATGACATGGGTCAGCGCTTCCTGGACGCGGGCCTCCGCCTCATTGTCGAGCGCCGATGTCGCCTCGTCGAGCAGCAGGATCGGTGCCTGGCGCACGATGGCGCGGGCGATCGAGACGCGCTGGCGCTGGCCGCCGGAAAGGGTCGAGCCGCCTTCCCCGACCGGCGTGTCGTAACCTTGCGGCTGCTGGCGGATGAACTCGTCGGCTGCAGCCTGTTTCGCCGCCTGCTCGATCTCGGCGTCGGTGGCCGACAGGCGGCCGTAGCGGATGTTGTCGCGGATCGTGCCCTCGAACAGATAGGGCGCCTGCGCCACATAGGCGATCGACTGCCGCAGCGAATGCTTGGTCACCTTCGAGATGTCCTGGCCATCGACCTCGATGCTGCCCTGGTCGACGTCGTAGAAGCGCTGCAAGAGCGCCACCAGCGTCGATTTGCCGGCGCCCGACGCACCGACGATGGCCGTGACCTTGCCGGCGGCGGCGGTGAAACTCAGATCCCTCAGCACCGGCATGTCGGTGTTGTAGCTGAACGTCACATTGTCGAAGCGCACCTCGCCGGTGGTGATCCTGGCCTCGACAGCATCGGGCGCGTCGCCCTGTTTCGGCTCCAGGTCGAGCAACTCGTAGATCATGCGCGCATTGACCAACGCACGTTCCATGCCCACCTGTGTGCGCGCCAGGCGTCTTGCCGGGTCGTAGGCCATGATCAGCGCGGTGATGAAGGAAAACACCGCGCCCGGCGGCTGCCCAAGATACAGCGCCCGGTAGCCGGAATAGGCAAGCACGGAGGTAATGGCCAGACCGCCCAGAATCTCGGAAATCGGCGACAGCCGCTCCGAGACGCGGGCGATCTTGTTGTTACGCTGCTCGGCCGTGTCCGCCATGATACCGATGCGGCGCGCCAGCTCGGCCTCCAAGGTGAAGGCCTTGACGATGGCGATGCCTTGCGTGGCCTCCTGCACGGACCCGTTCAGCCGCGAATTGATCAGGACGGATTCCCGGTTGATACGCCGCAGTCGGCGGGTGATGTAGACGACGGCCCAGATCAGTGGAGGGCCGATCAGCAGCGAGCTGAGCGACAACACCGGATCCTGGTAGATCATGACGCCGACGAGAGCGACCAGCGTGACCGCGTCGCGGCTGATGGAGGTCAGTGTCAGCGACAGCAGATCGCGAACGCCGCCGACATTCTCGCTGACCTGCGCCGCCAGCCGACCGGAACGCGTATCGTTGAAGAAGTTGACGCCGAGCTTCATCAGATGGTCGAAGCTGCGCTTCTGGTAGCGCGCGACCAGATTGTTGCCGATACTGGCCAACGCGACTGCCTGGCCGTAACCGGCGAAGCCGCGCAGCAGGGAGGCTCCCATGAAACCGGCGCAGATCAACCAGAGCATATCGCCGCGCCGTTCGTAGAAGATCTGGTTGATCATCGGGGCCATGATCCACGCCGTGAAGGCAGTGGTGCCGGAAACGATCAGCAAGCAGGTGACGGCAACGACATAGGTCCAGCGATACTCATCGCCGTTTTCAGCGAGGATGCGGCGGAGCACCGCTGTGACCTCGCCGGGCCGGGCTTTTTGTTTGTTTGGAGCTTGAAGTGTCAAATCGGGAGCGCTTTGTGGTTTTCCGCCTCGTGGGACCGGGCTGCAAATTCGGCACCCCTCTTAACGCCCTGCGGCCGGATTGCCTATGCCGGCACCTGATTAACTTCGTCGCGGGCGCGCGAGCGCTTCGCGCTGGCTTTCAGGCCTGCCAGCGCCGGCCTGCCGTCTGGACGCCGAACAGCGACGGGTTCTTGGCATAGGCGGCAAGGCCCAGAAGTGCCGCCAGCGGATGGGTGATGACATAGACGGGCATGGTGCGCATCAGCGCGCTGTGCGGCGCCTTGTCCTCGAAGGCAGCGCGGAAATTGCCTTGCTTCAGTGCCGGCACGATCTTCTGCGCGATGCCGCCGGTCAAAAACACGCCGCCACGGCTCATGAACACCAAAGCAAGATCGCCGGCGGTGCGGCCGAGGCATGTGACGAAGGTTTCCAGCGCTTCCTCAGCCACCGGATCGGTCTTGGCCAATGCCGCGCCGGTGATCTCGGCCGGCGTGGTGAAGGGCGACGGCTTGCCGTCCGCCTTGGCCACCGCGCGGTAGACGTTGACGAGACCGCGGCCGCACAGGATCTGTTCGCCCGAAATGCGGCCCTCGAGCTTCTCTATATGCGGAAAAACCTCGAAATCGCGCGGTGAGCGCGGGCCGATGTCCATATGGCCGCCCTCGCCGGGTACCGGAATCCAGTGGCGCAAGGCGTAGACCAGCCCGGCGACGCCGAGACCGGTACCAGGCCCGAGCACGACGCGGCCGGCATTGGGCTCCGGCGTGCCGCCGCCGATCTTTTCCATATGCTCTTCGCCGAGCGCGACGACGGCCAGCGCCTGCGCCTCGAAATCGTTGAGCACGACAATGTCGCTCAGGCCCAGGCTGGCGAACATCTGCCTCGGCTTGACGACCCATGGACAGTTGGTGAGTTCGATCTCGTCGCCGTCGACCGGACCGGCCACCGCCAGCACCGCCGAATTCGGGCGGACCGACGAGCGGTCGAGCACCGCCGCCTGGATCGCCTCGTCGATGGTGTTGAAATTGGCGGTCTGGACGATTTGCGGCTCGGTCGGCTCGGAATTGGCGTCGAGCACGATCGAAAAGCGCGCATTGGTGCCGCCAATGTCGCCGATCAGGATCGGAAACCGCAACGACGTGTCGGTATCGCTTACGCTTGGCATGCTCTCGTCCGTCCCCGGCGCCCCTGACGGCGTCTCGCCGTTCTTCCGTTGACTAGCGCATGAGTTTGAAAAGGGAAACGGTTTTCGAACCCGGGTGCGCGCGCAGTGAGCTTCTGCGGCCAAACGGCCACTGTTTCGCGAAAAACGGGCCGCTAAACCGATTGAGCCTAGCGATGGCGCAGCGGCGATCAGTTCACGGGCGGCCGTGAGTTCACAGGCGGCCGTGGCCGGGGAACGGGCGCGCCCATTCGGGGCGTTGCCGCGAAAGCATTTGCCGCGCCTGGCAAATCGCCGCCGCCACTGGCCGTTGTGGCAGGCTGGGGCGGCGCTTCCGGCTCGGGTGCGGCGACCACGACCGGCATGGCGCCGCCGTGATAGGTCGCCGCCTCGGCCGAGGCAGGGCCAGGCGCGTCGAGGACGGCACGGCACTCCTTGGGCAGGTTCGCCATCGTCATCACATCGCGCGCCTTCGGCGCATCCGGGTTCTTGTTGGGCCGCCACGGTTCTTCGGTGAACCACCAGGCCAGCGGCTTGCCGCAGCCGTCATCATCCGGCGTCGCTTCCTGCGCCTTGCAGTTGGGCGAGCCCGGCTGGCAGCCGATGCGCATGTGGAAATGATAGTCGTGGCCCCAGAACGGCCTGATCTTGCGCAGCCAGGTGCGGTCGCCCTTGACGGTGTCGCAGAGCTTTTCTTGATGCCCGGATTGACCAGGATGCGCTCGACCTCCGCGTAGCTCGCCGCCTGTTTCAGCAACGCCGTATGCTGCGGCGTCCACAACGCGTCCTTCACCAGATGCGTCTTCTCGTCGACCATCAAGGTGGCGCTCATCGATTCGCGCTGCGCCATCGACAGCGGACGGCTGGGCATCGGCGTCAGCCAGATGTCGGCATCGAGCCCGATCTGGTGCGAGGCGTGGCCGGTCAGCATCGGGCCGCCGCGCGGCTGGGCGATGTCGCCGATCAGAAGGCCCGGCCAGCCATCGGCGGCCGCGTCGCGCGACAGTTTCTCGATCAAAGCGATCATCGCCGGATGGCCCCAGCGGCGGTTGCGCGACGGCCGCATCACTTCCCAGGTCGGGCCATCCATGGGAATGGCGACACCACCGGCAAAACAGCCCCTGGAATAGAAGCCGATCGACTGCGCGGCGGTCGCGGTCGGCAGTTTTTCCGCGCCGAACAGGTCCTTTGCCCGTTCCTCGGCCATCGCTGGCTGTATGGCGAGGCCGGTCAGGCCAAGCAGACCAAGTGCCGCCAGCAGCGATTTCCTGCCCAAGGATGACCGCGTCGCTGTCTTCATGAAACCGGATCCCCACCGCAATCCCGAAACCGAATCATAGCACGCCAGCCGCTAGGCTTCGATCATCCGCCCTTCATCGGGCTGCGGGCCTCACCGTCGCGCCAGTCGCCACTTGCCCACATGTGGTCGAAGGCGGCGCGGTAGTCCGGAAAGCGCAGGGAATAGCCTACCGCCTTGATCGCCGCATTGGCGACACGCTTGTTCTCGCCATAGAAGGACCGCGCCATGGGCGAAAGTTGGGCGGTGTCGAAAGGAATCTCCGGCGGCGCCTCGACGCCCATCAGCGACGCGGCATAGGTAACGACGTCCTGCGGCGGCGCCGGCTCATCGTCGGTGACGTTGAAGATGCCGCCTTTGTTACCCTCGATGAGCTGCCACAAAGCGCCGGCAATATCGTCGCAATGGATGCGGTTGAACACCTGGCCGGGCTTGACCAGCCGCCTTGCGGTGCCGTTTTCCAGATTGACCAGCGCATTGCGGCCCGGCCCGTAAATGCCCGACAGGCGCAGGATCGCCACCGGCCGGCCGATCTCCTCGCCGAGCTTCAGCCACGCCTGCTCGGCCTCGACCCGCATGACGGAACGTTTCGACACCGGCCGGCACGTGGTCTTTTCGTTGACCCAGGCGCCGCCATAATCGCCATAGACGCCGACGGTCGAGAGATAGCCGATCCATTCCAGCGCCGGCATTTGGGCGATCGCGGCGCGGGCGGCATTCAACACGGGATCGCCCGCCTCTTCCGGGGCGATTGAAATCACCAGATGCGTCGTTTTGTTCAGTGCTTCGGCGATTTCACCAGTCAGAACGCCGTCGAACAGCAGCGGGGCGATACCAGCCTGACGCAGCGCCTCGAATTTGTCGGGCGAGCGCGTCGTGCCCAGGATGGTGGCGGAACCCGCCTTGGCGCTGGCAAAAGCCTTGCCGGAATAGCCGGCGCCGAAGATGAATATCTGCTTTTCGCTCATGCATGTGCCCTGGTTGGCCGCGCCAGGTGCCATTCGTCACGCACCGCCGCATCATTCTCGGTCATCAGGCCGGTCGCGGCCCTTTCGGCATATTCCGCATCGGACACCAGCCGCGCCAGCGCCCATATTGCCGCGCCGCGCACCAGCGGCGAGGCGTCGCCGAGCAAGGTGCGCACGGTATCGGTCAACGAGGCCTCGCCGGAATTGCCGGCAGCGATCAGCACGTTGCGGACGAAGCGATCGCGACCGATGCGTTTTATCGGCGAACCGGAGAAGAAGGTGCGGAAGGCTGCGTCGTCCAGTTGCAACAGATCGGCGAGCGCCGGCTCGCGCAGATCGACGCGTGCTGCGAGCTTTGCCTCCGAAGCCGTCTTCGCGAACTTGTTCCAAGGGCAGGCGGCCAGACAATCGTCGCAGCCATAGATGCGGTTGCCGATCTTTTCCCGGAACTCATGTGGGATCGGTCCCTTGTTCTCGATGGTCAGATACGAAATGCAGCGCCGCGCGTCGAGCCGGTAGGGCGCCGGGAAGGCATCGGTCGGGCAGGCGTCGAGGCAAGCGCGGCAGGAGCCGCAATGGTCGATCTCGGTGCGGTCGGGCACGAGTTCGGCCGTGGTGAAGATGGTGCCGAGAAATAACCAGGAGCCGTGCTCGCGGCTGACCAGGTTGGTGTGTTTGCCCTGCCAGCCGAGCCCGGCGGCTTCGGCCAACGGCTTTTCCATCACGGGTGCGGTGTCGACGAACACCTTCACGTCGCCGCCGGCGCGCGCCACGATCTTGCCGGCGATTTCCTTCAGCCGCCCCTTCATCACCTCGTGATAGTCGCGGTTTTGCGCATAGACCGAGATCGCGCCGCGGTCGCGCTTGGCCAACAGATCGCGCGGATCATGGTCGGGGCCGTAATTCATCGCCAGTACGACGATCGAGCGCACCAGCGGCCACAGCGCTGTCGGTTTACCCCGGCGCGCAATCGTCTCCGCGATCCAGTCCATCGAGCCGTGAAAGCCGTCGGCGACGAATTCGGCAAGGCGCGCCGGCGCCAGCGGGATCGCATCGGGGGTGGTCACGGCGATGGCATCGAAGCCGGCGCGATGCGCCTCCGCGTCGATCAGCGCGCGCAGTTTTGCGGCGTCAGAAGTCGAGGTCCGCATAATGCGACACCGGCGACAGGCCGCGCACGCGGTCGGTCAAGAGCGGCCTAAACGAGGGCCGCGACTTCACCCGCGTGTACCATTCGCGCGCCGCGGCATGTTCGCGCCAGTCGATCTCGCCGAGATAATCGAGCACCGACAGCGTCGCTGCGGCCGCGAGGTCGGCATAGGTGACCCTGCCGCCGGCCAGCCAGTGGCGGGTGCCGGCCAGCCAATTGGTGTATTTCATATGCTGGCGGATGTTGGCGCGCGCGGCACGGATGGCGCCCGAATCGGGCGAGCCGCCACCCGCCGTCTCCGGCATGACCGGCTTCAGCACGCGTTCGCGCACCAGATGCCTTGTCACTTCGCTTTCGGCCTTGTTGAGGTACCAGTCGGTCAGCCGGCGGATTTCGGCGCGCTGCATCGGGTCTTCGGCGAACAGCCGCTTGTCGCGCTTGAGCACCCCGCGCGTCTCGTCGAGATATTCAGCGATGACGGTTGCGCCGACGATCGGCACATCGCCTTCGGCGAGCAGGATCGGCAACGTGCCGGCCGGGTTCAGCGCCAAAAACTCCTTGCGCCGCGTCCACGGCTTTTCCTCGATCAGCGCCAGCTCCTCGCCATACTCGCCAAAGGCAAGGCGGACGAAGCGGCAGGTGGCGAACATGGGGTGGTGGAAAAGCGTCAGCATGGTTCCGCGATGATAAAGCGCACTGGCGAATCGCCGGGCGCACCGGTAAGTCTTGGCCGCCCGGTTAGCGGGCCGTCAGGGTGTTGCGACCTATAGGGGGACTTCAACGCCATGACAAGCAAGCCGTTCTGTTAGCCGTCGCGCAAAGCCGAGGTAGCCATGGAAAGCCAGACCATCGTCGAAGCCCTGCTGCTCGGCCTGCTGGAGGGGCTGACCGAGTTCATACCGGTGTCCTCGACCGGCCATATCCTGCTCGCCGGCCATTTCCTCGGCTTCCACTCGACCGGCAAGGCCTTCGAGATCCTGATCCAGCTTGGCGCCATCCTGGCGATCCTCAGCGTCTATTTCCGCCGCCTGTGGCAGATGCTGCTCGACCTGCCGCATGACCGGCTGACGCGGCATTTCGTCATCGGCATCCTCATCGCCTTCCTGCCGGCGGCGATCATCGGCGCGCTGGCGCATGATTTCATCAAGACGGTGCTGTTCGAATCGCCAAGGCTGATCTGCATCATGCTGATCATCGGCGGCGTCATCCTGCTGGCGGTCGACCGTATGAACCTGAAGCCGGTCTACCGCGACGTCGAGCGCTTTCCGACCCGGCTTTACCTGCAGATCGGGCTGTTTCAGTGCCTGTCGCTGATCCCCGGCACCTCGCGCTCCGGCTCGACCATCGTCGGCGCGCTGTTGCTGGGCGTCGACAAGCGGGCGGCGGCGGAATTTTCCTTCTTCCTCGCCATACCGACCATGGTCGGCGCCTTTGCCTTCGACCTGTTCAAGAACCGCAACGTGCTGACCACGGCCGATTTGCCCATCATCGCCATCGGCTTCGTCGCAGCTTTCATCACGGCCTTGGTGGTCGTCCGCTACCTGCTCGATTACGTCTCGCGCAACGGCTACTCGCTGTTCGGCTGGTGGCGGCTGGTGGTGGGGATTGTCGGACTGGTGGCGTTGATGATCTGGGGGTGAGGAGTGTTCCGCGACCTCCTCGACTTCGTCATCCACGGGCGGAGCTAGGAGCGTAGCGACGCAGCGCAGACCCGAGGATCCATGCCGTGACGTGGATCGAAGGGCTCGGCGGTCGAGAATAGCCATCGCCAAGCTCGTCAAATCCGGTGAAACGTCCTCCATTTCCTGCACCGCAGAAGCCGCTTAGAGGTCGCGGCATGGATCCTCGGGTCTCCGCGACGGAGCTGCGCTCCTGCTCCGCCCGTGGATGACGAAGCGAGGAACGGTTCTCCCTCTCAATTCCGTCCATAAAACGCGTTCTCGACATGCACCGGCCAGCGCCAGGGCAGCACCGCGACCATGTCAAACCGCATCGACAGCTTTCCATAGTCCGCTTGCCGCGACAGCCAGATGTCGGCGGCGGCCTCGATGCGGCGCTCCGATTCGTGACCGATTGCCTCCATGGCTTCCATCAGCGTGCGGCGCGCCTTGACCTCGACGAACAGCACGAGATCGCCGCGCCGCGCGATCAGGTCGATCTCGCCGAAGCGGGTGCGGTGGCGGCGCGCGAGGATGCGGTAGCCCTTCAGCATCAAAGCCGCTGCCGCCAGCCATTCGCCGCGATGGCCGCGCCGATAGGCCTTTTGGCGGCTGGCGCTCGGCCGCTCAGCCACCGTCGCCTTCTCCTGAACTTTGTTGGACCATGATCTCTGGACAAACGGAACCGTTTGTCGGGGAAAACCGGTTTCCATTTTTCGGGATCATGGTCTGTCCCTAAGCTCGAGCAGGCGCCGGTAGAGCGCCTGTTTCTGGCCACCGGTCATCTTGGCGGCCTCCGCCGCCGCCTTGGAGGCCGGCATTTCGGCGGCCAGCGACAACAGCAGGCGGTCAATATCGGCCGGCTCGTCCGGCTTGGCCTCGGTCGGCCCGACGCAGACGACAATCTCGCCCTTCGGCGTGTCGGCCGCTGCATAGTGGTCGGCGAGCGCTTGCAGCGTGCCGGTGCGCATTTCCTCGAAGGTCTTGGTCAATTCGCGCCCGATGGCGGCTTTGCGTTCGCCGCCGAGGGCTTCGACCATGGCGCCGAGGGATTCTGCCAGCCGGCGCGGCGATTCGAAGAAGATCAGCGTCGCCGGCACGGCTTTCAGGGCTTCCAGCCGCGTCAGCCGCTGGCCTGATTTGACTGGCAAAAATCCGGCGAACAGGAAGGCGTCCGACGGCAGACCGGATGCCGTCAGCGCGGCAAGCGGTGCCGATGGGCCGGGGATCGGCACGACGCGAATGCCGTGGTCGATCGCCTCGCCGACCAAGCGATAGCCGGGATCGGACACGAGTGGCGTGCCGGCATCGGAAATCAGCGCCACGCTCTGGCCGGCCTGAAGGGCCGATATCAGCTTCGGCCCGGCCTCGCCGGCATTGTGCTCGTGATAGGCCGTGGTGCGGCGGCGGATGCCGTAACGGTCGAGCAGCACGCGCGACACCCTTGTGTCCTCGCAGGCGACGATGTCGGCGGCGGCCAGCGTCTCCAGCGCGCGCAGCGTGATGTCGGCGAGATTGCCGATCGGCGTGGCCACCAGATAGAGCGCCGGCTCGAGCGGGCGGGCCGCGATCTCGGTCTGCCCGACCACATAGCTGCGCCTGCTCGTCTCATCGGTCACTGATCAAGTCTCCGTTCAGCCCTGTTTGGCCTGCCAAATCTTGTTTGGCATGGCTGGCGCGGCCTTGCAAAAGCTCACGCCGATGTAAGGTAACCGCCATGCCTTCGCCACAGTAAGGAACCAAACCGGCATTGGCAGATTTAGCCCCTGATTCCGCTGGGAGGACAGGATGGACAGCCTGAAGATACAGGACGCTTTCGCGCCCTACTATGCCGGCCGCAACAGCGCCTCCCTGTCCAGGGATAAGCGCCCGCCTGCCGAGACCGACACCAGCCTGACTAGGCGGGCCGTCAGGGCCCTGCCCACCAATGTCAGGCTTTCCGACAACAAACCAGACAACACGACGGAGCACTGACCGGACGATGCCCAATCGCTTCGACATATTCATCACCCGTCTTGAAACAAAAAACGCCAGAGAAGGCGTGCCCCCACATCCAATGAACGACCAGCACAGCGTTCGCCGCGAAAAGGCCGACGCCAAGCCGGCCCGGAACGGAGAGGCGCATGCCGAGAAGGATCGCGGCAAGCGCCGTTTCAAGCACGACGCTTGACCCTGCGACCTCCGCGATTGCTCTCGCTACGTCATCCTGGGCGGAGCGACGCGGCGTAGACCGAGGATGACGAAGGTCTGGTTCAGCCCAGATACCGTGAAACACGCGCCTTCAGAAGCTCAATCAACTCCAGGTCCATGAATTCGTAATCGTCCGGTATATCGAGACAGATGATTCGGGCCTTTTTCAAGCTCGTCTTGAATTTCTTCTGCAGTTTGGTGCGGTGCGCCTTTTCCATGACGAAGATGATGTCGGCCCACTCCACCAACTCATGCGTCAGCGGCGTGTCGGCGTCATGATTGGTTCCCGCCGACGCAACCTCGATATCCCGGCGCGTGGAAAACACCTGCTCGGCGGTCGGGCTGCGCAAACGGTTCTGGCTGCAGACAAAGAGGACGTTCTTCACCGATCACTCATCCCAGATCTCACGCATATTCTTGCTCATAGGGATGTACTGATCAAATGTAAGTCCGTCCAGATCAAACTCTATCAGCTCATCCTTGGTAATCCCTCGAAGTTTACTTCCGATATATGTTATGAAGCTGAGGGTAACTCTGAATTCGCTTAAGTGGGTCAATTTTAATTTTGATGTGACCTTTTCATTCCTGATGAAAATCGCCTGAGCCTCATAGAGGTCGTCATGTTCTGGAGATCTCAAGATCTCGGTCAATCCAAACTCGAACACATCATCCGTGTTCAATGTCCGCAAGGTCTCGTGGATCAGGAACTTCATCACAGGACCCATCTCGGATGCGGCGCGGGCGCGCCTTCGGCTCAACAAGCCGAATTTCTAGCATCCTTGCTCGATCCGATAAATCGTCCACCGTAGTCCATTGCCGTCTCGGTTTACCGCGCCAGATCAGCGACCACGGCGTCGAGCACGATCATGCCGGCCGGCGTGGCGCGCAGCCGTGCATTGCCGATCGGCGCCACCAGCCCCTCGCCCTGCAGCACCGACAGCCGTGCGCTCGACAGGCCGCGGCCGGAAAACGCCTCGTAGCGCGAGAGGTCGATGCCTTCGGCCAGACGCAACCCCATCAGCAGGAATTCGTCGGCCTCCTCCGAACGCGTCAGGATCTCGCCGCCAGTGACGCCATGGCCCTTGGCCTCGACGAGATTGGCCCAGGTTTCCGGCATTCTTTCGGCGATCGTCACCGTGCGGCGACCATGCTCGACGAAGCGGCCATGCGCGCCGGGGCCGACGCCGACATATTCCCCATAGCGCCAATAGGTCAGATTGTGCCGGCTTTCGGCGCCAGGCCTGGCGTGGTTGGAAATCTCGTAGGCCGGCAGGCCGTGCGCCGTGGTGATATCCTGCGTCAGCGCATAGAGGTCGGCAGCGTGGTCGTTGTCGGGGATGATGAATTTCTTCGCCGCATGCAGCGCGTGGAACGGCGTGCCTTCCTCAATGGTCAGCTGGTAGAGCGACAGATGGTCGGCGGCGTGACCGATCGCCTGTTCAAGCTCCCCTGCCCAAGCCTCCGGCGTCTGGCCGGGCCGGGCATAGATCAGATCGAAGGACAGGCGCGGAAAGATTTCCCGCGCCAGCCCGATGGCATGCAGCGCTTCGTCGACATTGTGCAGGCGGCCGAGGAAGCGCAAATCCTTGTCGTTCAGCGCCTGCACGCCGAGCGAGACGCGATTGACGCCCGCCGCCCGGTAGCCGCGAAACCGTTCGGCCTCGACCGAGGACGGATTGGCCTCCAGCGTCACCTCGATACCGTCAGGCACCGTCCAGTTCTTCGCCACCGCGTCCAGAACCCTGGCCACGGTTTCCGGCTTCATCAGCGAGGGCGTGCCGCCGCCGAGGAAGATGCTGGTCACCTCGCGCGGCCCGGTGCGCTGGCGCATGGTCGCCAGTTCCGCCTCGAAGGCGGCGGCAAAGCGCTCCTGGTCGACCGGCTGGTGGCGAACATGGCTGTTGAAGTCGCAATAGGGGCATTTGGCCGCGCAGAACGGCCAATGGATGTAGACGCCGAAGCCGGGCGTCCGGTCGAGCAGCATGCTCATGCCGAGCCCAATCTCGCTTTGGCGAATTTCTGGAAAGCACGGGCGCGATGTGAGAGCGCCGTGGCCTGGCCGGGTTTCCAGCCGTGCTTTTCCTCGGCGCTCATCTCGCCGAAGGTTTTTTCGAAGCCGTTGGGCAAAAACACCGGATCGTAGCCGAAACCAAGCTCGCCGCGCGGCGGCCAGACCAGCGTGCCTTCAGCCTCACCGCGATAATATTCGGCCTCGCCATCGGGGAAGGCGAGGCAGATGACGGCGACGAAGCGGCCCTTGCGCTGTTCGGCCGCGGCGGCGCCAACTTCCTGCAGCGCCACTTCGGTGCGTTGCATGGCCATGGCGAAATCGCGCGATCCGTCAGGGGTTTCGGCCCAGTTGGCGGTATAGACGCCGGGCGCGCCGTCGAGCGCGTCGACGCAGAGGCCGGAATCGTCCGAAAGCGCCGGCAGGCCGGTCGCCTGTGCGGCGGCCAGCGCCTTGATGTAGGCGTTTTCCTCGAAAGTCGTGCCGGTCTCGTCGGGCTCCGGCAGGCCATAATCCTTGGCCGACTTCGCCTCGAAGCCGAACGGCCCCATCAAATCGGCGAATTCGCGCAGCTTGCCGGCATTGTGGCTGGCGACGACGATCTTCTTGCCATCAAGAGTATGCATCAAAGGCCCCAGATTCTCGGCTCGGCGAACTCGATCGAATTGCCCGAGGGGTCGCGTATATAGATCGAACGGCCACCTTGCGGCCATTCGAATTCGCTTTCGATGGCAATTCTTTTTGCCGCCAGATGCGCTTTCCAGCCGGCGATTTCGTCGGCGCTGGCCGCAAAGCAGAGATGACCTTCGCCAACCGCACCATGCGGCGGCACCGGCAACCGGGCGTCCGGCGCCGGCGACACTTTGGTCGCTTCGGCGTTGAAGATGAGCAGCACGCCGGGGCCACAGCGAAAGAAGAGATGGCGGCCGTCGACCTTGCCGAGGAGGGTGAGGCCGAGGATGTCGGTGTAGAAGCTTTCCGCCGCCTGCAGGTCTGTGACGTAGAGAGCGGATTCCAGGATTGCAGAGGGTATCACGAGGCGCCCCCCTCTGCCCTGCCGGGCATCTCCCCCTCAAGGGGGGAGATTGGCTGTGGCTGCGCCGGCATCCCTCTTGCGACGTTGGCAGTGGGCGAAGGCCAAGACAGCATCCGATCTCCCCCCTTGAGGGGGAGATGGCCGGCAGGCCAGAGGGGGGTGCCTTGGCTCGACATTAAAACCTAAGCCACCGCCATCTGCTGCAAACTCACCAGGCGTTGGATGCCTTTCTTGGCCAGGCCCATTAATTCCCCGAACTGATCCTCGGAAAACGGCTCGCCCTCGGCGGTGCCCTGGATCTCGACGATGCCGCCCTTACCGGTCATGACGAAATTGGCGTCGGTGCCGGCCGAGGAATCCTCGAGATAATCGAGGTCGATGACCGGCTGGCCGTCATGGATGCCGCAGGAAATCGCCGCGACATGGTCCTTCAGCACCTTCGAAACACTGGCCATCTGCCGCGCTTCCATCCAGCGCAGGCAGTCATAGAGCGCCACCCAGCCGCCGGTGATCGAGGCGGTGCGGGTGCCGCCATCGGCCTGGATGACGTCGCAGTCGACGGTGATCTGCTGCTCGCCCAGCGCCTGCAAATCGACCACGGCACGCAGCGAACGGCCGATGAGGCGCTGGATTTCCAGCGTGCGGCCGCCCTGCTTGCCGGCGGAGGCCTCGCGGCGCATGCGCTCGCCGGTCGAGCGCGGCAGCATGCCATATTCCGCGGTGACCCAGCCCTTGCCGGAATTACGCATCCAGCCGGGCACCTTCTCCTCGAGGCTGGCGGTGCACAGGACGTGGGTATCGCCGAACTTCACCAGGCACGAGCCTTCGGCGTGCTTGGAGACGCCGCGCTCGAAGGAGATGGCGCGCATTTCGTCGAATTGGCGTTTGGAGGGGCGCATTCAGGCTACTTTCTTGTCACTTTTTGGAATCTTGGCCGGCTTGTAGCCGCATGGGGCCTACGGCGCAAAGGAAAATGGCCTGGCGGCCGCAAACGCGACACCGGGTGATCTGACACAGACGCCGGGGTGATCTGAGACAGACACCGGGTTGCGCGAGCCCAGTGTAAGTCTATATCCTCGGGCCGGAGGTTTTTGGCCACATGACCAAAGCAGTCGCCGAACCCAGTTTGCTGTCACCCGCTCTGCAATCGCTGGATATGCGCTCGCGTGACATCTTCCGGCGCATCGTCGATTCCTATCTCAGGGATGGCGAGCCCGTCGGTTCACGCAGCCTTTCGCGCATCCTGCCTTCCTCGCTGTCGCCGGCCACCATCCGCAACGTGATGAGCGACCTCGAGCATCTCGGGCTGATCTACGCGCCGCACATCTCCGCCGGTCGGCTGCCGACCCAGGCCGGCCTGCGTTTCTTCGTCGATGCCTTCATGGAGCTAGGCGACCTCTCCGACGAGGAGCGCCGCACCATCGAGGCGCAGGTGCGGGCCTCCGGCTCGGGCGCCACGCTGGAGCACATGCTGACCGAGGCCAGCCAGATGCTGTCGGGCATGTCGCGCGGCGCCGGCCTGGTGCTCGCCGCCAAGAACGAGGTGGCGCTGAAGCATATCGAATTCATCCAGCTGGAGCCGACCAAGGCGCTTGCCGTGCTGGTGTCGCAGAATGGCGATGTCGAGAACCGCGTCGTCGAGTTGCCCGCCGGCATCACCGTCTCGCAACTGCACGAAGCCTCGAATTTCCTCAATGCGCATATTCGCGGCCGCACGCTGGCCGAGGCGCGGGTCGAGATCGCGCGCATCAAGGAAGAGACGAGAGCCGCTCTCGACACGCTGTCGCAGGATCTGGTCGAGAAGGGCCTGGCGGTGTGGGCGGGCGCCGACAGCGGCCTGCCGGCACGGCTCATCGTGCGCGGCCGCGCCAATCTGCTCGAAAACGTCACCGCCCAGGCCGATATCGAATTGTTGCGGCATTTGTTCGAGGACATGGAGACGCAGGACGGGCTGATCCAGCTGCTTGATCTCGCCGAGCAGGGATCGGGCGTGCGCATCTTCATTGGTTCGGAAAACAAGCTGTTTTCGCTGTCGGGTTCGTCGCTGGTGGTCGCGCCCTATCGCGACAAGGATGCCCGCGTCGTCGGCGCGCTCGGCGTCATCGGTCCGACCCGGCTCAACTATGCCCGTATCGTGCCGATGGTCGATTATACGGCGCAGTTGATATCGCGCATGTTAAGGTAGCGCCCCGGACAGCAAGAGACGGGCAGCAAGGAGAAAAAGAATGGCGCTCGAAGAATTCAAGGCCCGGATCAGCCTGCTGCTGGAGGAGATGGTCAACCAGCCGGAAGACCAGCACGAGATCCAGGAACAGCTGCGCGAAAAGCTGCAGGAAATGCGCGCCATGGGCCTGCCGCTGCCGGCCGATCTCGTCGCGCTGGAAAAACGCCTCGACGACGATTTTTTAGCTGCCGGTACATAAACAGGGAAGCCTTCCCTCAACTCGTCGCGTGAGGCGGAACCCAGGGACAAGCCGGCCGTTAATTTCCTTCGCGACCAGATGGAGGATAAAATGAGCCGATTGGCCGGATTGGTGATCCCCGCCCTCTTTCTCGCAAGCGCGGCATTCGCCCAGCAGTCGGACCAGCCGGTGCTGAAAGGGGCCGCCGCCTTCGGCGACTGGCGCGCCGACAGACCGGGCGTTCGGCGCCTGATCAGGCCGGAAGACCTGCCGAAGCCCTATGTCACCAAATCGGCCTCGAACAGCGCCGGCCTTGCCGACATGCCGGCAGGCGCAAAACCGCAATTGCCGCCGGGCTTCTCGGCCGAGCTGATCGCCTCAGGCATCGACAATCCGCGCGTCGTGCGCGTGGCACCCAACGGCGACCTCTTCGTCGCCGACAGCGAAGCCAACCAGGTCCGCGTCTACCGCCTGGCCAAGGACAGCGCCAAACCCGCCGAAGACGGCATCTTTGCCGGCAATCTCAACCAACCCTATGGAATCGCCTTCTACCCACCGGGCGATGACCCGAAATGGGTCTATGTCGCCAACAGCGACAGCATCGTTCGCTTCGCCTACCGCAAGGGCGAGTTGAAGGCATCGGGCGAACCGGAAACCATTGTCGACAACATCCCCTCGAACCATCACTGGACGCGCGACATCGTCTTTTCGCCTGACGGCAAGACGCTCTATCTGTCGGTCGGCTCGGGTTCGAATGCCGCAGAAGACATGGGCAAGGCGCCGGATGGCGGCTTGGAAGCGTGGGTCAAGGCGAAGCCGCTGGGCGCCACCTGGGGCTCCGAAGAAGGCCGCGCCGACGTGCAGGCCTTCGACCCGGACGGCAAGAACGGCCGCATCGTCGCCACCGGCCTGCGCAACTGTTCGGGCATGACCGTCCAGCCGGCGACCGGCGCGCTGTGGTGCGTCGTCAACGAGCGTGACGCGCTGGGCGACAATGTGCCCGCCGAATACGCTACCTCCGTCAAGGACGGCGCCTTCTATGGCTGGCCCTGGTACTATATCGGCAACCATGAGGATCCGCGCCACAAGGGCGCGCGCCCCGATCTCGCCGGCAAGGCAAGCATTCCCGACGTGCTGATGCAGGCGCATTCGGCGCCGCTCAACATCGCCTTCTACGACCGCAAGGATTTTCCGGCCGACAGCGGGTTTCCCAGGGAATACCGGGGCGACGCCTTCGTCGCCCTGCACGGTTCGTGGAATCGCGGCAACAGGACCGGCTACAAGGTCATCCGCCTGCTGTTCAGGGATGGCAAGCCGACCGGCGAATACGAGGATTTCATGACCGGCTTCGTCGTTTCCAATGGCGAGGTGTGGGGCCGACCGGTGGGCGTGGCGGTGGCGGCCGACGGCGCGCTGATCATGACCGAGGACGGCAACGGCACCATCTGGCGCGTGACCTATGGCGGCGGGCGGTCCTGAGGAGGCTTGCTTGGGCAGCGCAGGCCCCCTCACCCGGATTGCCGAAACCGAATTGCGAAGGGCAATTCGAGGCAATCCGACCTCTCCCCGGCGGGGAGAGGAGCCGTTCAGCGCCGGCGCCTTCCTCTTCTCCCCTCGGGGAGAAGGTGGATCGGCGCGCAGCGCCGAGACGGATGAGGGGCCTTCTCCAAGTGTCCCGATAGCTGGTGCAATGGATTCCGCCCCGCAGGGAATTCAATCGTGGCCCGCTCCATGCGATAAGACGCTCTGATCTGAGACCGCATCCATGACCCTCACCGGCTTCCTCGCCTACAGTGCCGCCCTCGGCATCGCCGCCGCCATTCCCGGCCCCGGCGTCACCGCGCTTGTCGCGCGTGCGCTCGGCTCCGGCTTTCGCTCGTCGCTGGCCATGTCGTTCGGCCTGATGCTCGGCGACCTCACCTATCTGACCGCCGTGGTGCTTGGCCTCGCCTTCGTCGCGCAGACCTTCGGCATGGTGTTCCTCGCCATCAAGTGGCTGGGTGTCGCCTATCTCGCTTTCCTCGGCTGGCGCTTCTGGACCGCCGGCATCACACCCGAAACCGTCGAGGCCCGGAAGGGCAAGGGCGGACTGGTTTCGAGCTTTGTCGCCGGCCTCACCGTCACGCTCGGCAATCCGAAGACGATGATCTTCTATCTCGCCATCACGCCGACCATCGTCGACCTGAAGACGATCACGCTTGCGGACTACGGCATTCTCGTCGCGCTGACGGTCGTCGTCCTGTTCGTCGTGCTGGTGCCCTACCTGGCGCTCGCCGCCAAGGCGCGCTGGTTCCTGAAATCGCCACGCGCCCTGAAGGTGCTGAACCGCACCGCCGCCGGCTTCATGGTCGGCGCCGCGGCAGCGATCGCGGCCCGCCAGTAGCACCCTTTCAGCCAAAACATTCCGGGGCCAGGCTTCCCCGCGAAATGCTTTTCCGGGACAAGGGCGTTTTAGACACAGGCCCCACTCGGATATTTCCGGCCGACAGCTTATGTTGCGCGGCTGAAAGCCTTATCTTGCCGGTTGCAATGCCACTTGCCTGAAATTCTCCACTTGCCTGAAATTCTGGGAGCGAAACCAATGAACAAGCCCGTCACCTCCGCCCGCGTCCCCGGCCGCGGCCGCATCTACAGTTCCATCACCGACACGATCGGCGACACGCCCCTGGTACGGCTCGACAAGTTCGCCAAGGAGAAGGGCATCGTCGCCAATCTCGTCGCCAAGCTCGAATTCTTCAACCCGATCGCCTCGGTCAAGGACCGCATCGGCGTGGCGATGATCGAGGCGCTGGAGGCGTCCGGCAAGATTTCACCCGGCAAGACCACGCTGATCGAACCTACCTCGGGCAACACCGGCATCGCGCTTGCCTTCGCCGCCGCCGCCAAGGGCTACAAGCTGATCCTGACCATGCCCGAGACGATGTCGGTCGAGCGCAGAAAAATGCTGGCGCTGCTCGGCGCCGAACTGGTGCTGACCGAAGGCCCGAAAGGCATGAAAGGCGCCATCGCCAAGGCCGACGAGCTGGCAGCGACGATCCCCAACGCCGTCATCCCGCAGCAGTTCGAAAACCCCGCCAATCCGGAAATCCACCGCAAGACGACAGCCCAGGAGATCTGGAACGACACGCAGGGCGAGGTCGACATCTTCATCGCCGGCATCGGCACCGGCGGCACCATCACCGGCGTCGGCCAGGTGCTGAAGAAACTCAAGCCATCTGTGCATGTCGTCGCCGTCGAGCCGGAAGCCTCGCCGGTGCTGTCGGGCGGCCAGCCCGGCCCGCACAAGATCCAGGGCATCGGCGCCGGCTTCGCGCCAAAGATCCTCGACACCACGATCTATGACGAGATCGTCAAGGTTTCGAACGAGGATTCGGTTGCCAATGCCCGCCTCGTCGCCCGCCTCGAAGGCGTGCCGGTCGGCATTTCGTCGGGTGCTGCCCTGCAGGCGGCAATCGTCGTCGGCTCGCGGCCGGAGAACAAGGGCAAGACCCTGGTCGTGGTCATCCCGGATTTCGCCGAACGCTATCTGTCGACGATTTTGTTCGAGGGGCTGGGGGCGTAGGCGTTCATACCTCGAAGATTGGCCTCAGCGGCCCCTCACGGTCGTCATCCCAGGGCGAAGCAGGAGCGAAGCTCCGTCGCGTAGACCCTGGGATCCATGCCGTGACCGTGGCCGAGGAATGCCACGGTCCAGAATGCTTGTCTTCCGTCGCTGCATCTTGTCGAAATTAACGGAGCTGCTGTTCTTCGAGACAATATCTCCAACGTTGTGACACGGAGGCGTCACGGCATGGATTCTAGGGTCTGCGCGCGTCGCTTCGCTCCTTGCTCCGCCCTAGAATGACGAAGTCGGTAGTGTCTTCTCCTCGCTGGACCGTTCAAAAGGCGTCCGTGGCCACCGCGACCCGGCTTGAGCAGCACCCTGCTTCCGGTTCATATCGCCACCGGCCTGCTTTGCGCGGGCCGGGGAGGATTTCATGTACAAGCTCTATACGCGTCCGGGCAGCGGCGGCTTCGTCGTCGAGGCAGCGCTCGCCTTGGCCAACGCGCCGTTCCAGCAGATCGACGTGCCGAAGTCCGACCTTCCCGATCCGGCCTTCCTCGGCATCAGCCCGTTGAATCAGGTGCCGGTGCTGACCTTGCCGGATGGAAGCTCGATGACCGAATCCGCCGCAATCTGCATCCTGCTTGCCGAACGCCATCCCGACGCCGGCCTGGCGCCGGCGGTCGACGCGCCGGCCCGCGCCGATTTCCTGCGCTGGATGGCCTTCATGTCATCGGTGCTCTATCCGGCGGTGCTGCGGCTGTACTACGCCCATCGCTACACGGCCGACGCCGACGGCACGAAAGCCGTCAAGCAGGCGGCCGTCGCCGAGATGGACCGCGGCTTCACCGTTCTCGATACCGCGCTGCAAGGCCGTGACTGGCTGGTCGGCGAGACCATGTCGCTGGCCGACATCTATCTCGTCATGCTCATTGCGTGGCATCCCGACATCGAAACCGCGCGGGCAACATGGCCTGATATTGAGCGCTTGTGGGCCAAGTTGCGCGGCCATCCGCTGATGAAGACACTCAACATTTCGCACGAGATGTGGCCGAGCTGAAGGTCAGTTTCGCAGCGCAGCCCTTTTACCCTGCAGGAACCGGCGCACCGCCGGATCGCGCTCGAGGCCGATCGCCCTGTCATAGGCCTCGCTTGCCTGCGGCACCTGACCCAGCCTGGCCAGGAGACCAGCCCGCGCCGCCCAATAGGGCTGATATTCATTGAGCCGCTTGTCGTCGCCCAGCACGTAAAGCGCTGCCAGCCCGGCCATGGCGCCCTCCGTCTCGGCGAGTGCGACGGCGCGGTTGATCGCCACCACCGGCGATCCGACGATCGAAAACAGCGCGTCGTAGAGCGCGCGGATCGCCGGCCAGTCGGTGCGGCCGGTCAGCCGCCGCGCCGCATGGGCGGACTGGACGGCCGCCTCGAGCTGATAGCGGCCGACGACGCCGCCCGCCGCGGCATGGGAAAGCAGCGCCTCCGCCTCATCGATGAGAGCGCGGTCCCATAGATCGCAATCCTGTTCGGCCAGCGGCACGAAGTCGCCTTCGGCGCTGCGCCGGGCGGCGCGGCGCGCCTCGGCAAACAGCATCAGCGCCAGCAAGCCAAGCGCTTCCGGCTCGTCCGGCATCAGCGTGGCCACCAGGCGGCCAAGCCAGATGCCTTCGGTGGCGAGGTTGCGGCGCCGCGTCTCGGTGCCGGCCGGATCGGACCAGCCTTCGGCGAAAGCCGCATAGATCGCCTCCAGCACGGCATCCAGCCGCTCGCCGAGTTCGGCCCGCTCCGGCACGCGGAACGGAATGCCGGTTTCGCGGATGCGCGTCTTGGCGCGCACCAGGCGCTGGCCCATCGTTGCCGGCGAGACGAGGAAGGCGGAGGCGATCGTCGCGGCATCGAAGCCAAGGATGGTCTGCAGGATCAGCGGCGCCCGCACACCCGGCTCGATCGCGGGATGCGCGCAGGCGAACATCAGCCGCAGCCGCTCGTCGGGCAGATCTTCGTCGGTCATAGGCGCCTCCATCTCTTCGGCGATCAGCTGGAGATGATCGCGGGCCGCCTCCCGGGTGAGCCGCCGCCGCACCGCATCGACGCGGCGGCGCCGCGCCACCGCCAGCAGCCAGGCTTCCGGTTTTTCAGGCACACCTGACTTCGGCCAGCGTTCGAGCGCCGCGGCAAAGGCGTCGGCCAGCGCGTCCTCGGCGGCGGCCACGTCGCGCGTGCGCGCCGCGAGCCAGGCGACCAGCTTGCCGTAGCTCTGCCGGGCGGCGGCCTCCGCGGCCGCCCGGGCGATCTCCGGGCGACTGTCCATTACGCTGTCATTTCTTGGGCATGTAGTCGGCCATTTCCCAGATCGGCCGCAACTCGACCGTGCCGGTGCTGGCCGCCGGGCAGCGTGCCGCCCATTCGATGGCGGTGTCGATATCGGCCGCCTCGATCATGTAGAAGCCGGCAAGCTGTTCCTTGGTGTCGGCATAGGGGCCGTCGATGACGTTAGTCTTGCCGTCGGCGATCCGCACCGAGGTGGTCGCCTGGGTCGGGCGCAGCCTTTCGCCGGCGAGCCATGCACCGGATTTCTTCAACGCTTCGGTATAGGCGGTATAGGCCGCGCTCATCTGCTGGGTCTTCTCGATCGGCATGGCCGCCAGTGCGGCTTCGTCGCTGTTGATCAAAAGTATGTATCGCATGGGTCTTCTCCCGTGGTTTCGAAGGCCGCGTCCTTGCGGGGCCAGACGGATGTCGCGCGGCGGCAACCGATTTCGACAGACTGCGGAAAAAATCTTCGGCCCTGATCGGGCACGACGCAAGCCTTTCGTCATACCAGGGCGGAGCAGCCGCGAAGCGGCGTCGCGGAGACCCTGGTATCCATGCCGTGACGGGAGGTGACGTGCGCGGCAGACCAGAATTCTGCACCGGCTGTGATGTTGTTGATGTCGCGGCATGGATCCCGGGGTCTGCGCCGCGTCGCTTCGCTCCTTGCTCCGCCCCAGGATGACGAAGCTATTGATGTTTCCGCCAATCACCGACGCTTGCGGCTAGCTCGCGACTGCATCAGGCGACATTTTCGCGACATGAGTATCCACCGGCTCGAGCCAGCCGCGATAGCGCACGATCAGCCCGGTGAGCGGGTGCGAAATCTCGACATGGAAGCGGAAGCGGTCATCCTCGATCGTCTCGAAGGAGGTCGAGCGCGGGCAGAGCAACATCGGCAAGGGCAGGCCAAGAACGCTCCAGCCGCGCAGGACAAGCGACAGCTTTTCCTCCCCGGTCACCAGCGCCATGGCGAAGGTCAGCGGGCCGAAGCGCTCACACAACAGGCGCTCAGAGCGGCCTCGCCCCGCAAATTGGCGGCTGGAGAAGCTGTGCGTACCGAATGTCCGCGTCCAGGTTTCTTCGCCCTCGTCGACGTCGAAGCGGACCTGCACCGGAATGTCGGTGCTTGGCTCGGGAAAGCCGACCAGCCATGCCGTTAGCCGGCCAAGGATGTTTGATCCACGCTCGACGCTGGCGCGGCCTTCCGCCATTTTCGCGCGGTCATGCATGGCACGGATTTTTTCGGGCAAGCCCTGCCAGGCATCGCCGAGCAGAGCCTGATAGAGCGGTTTGTCCGGGCCGCCGGCGGTGTCGTCGCGAAAGCCGGGATAGATCGCCCTGCCCGCGAACAGGGCCTCGTAGTCGGCAAGCTCGAGATCGTTCACGGCGGCACGGGCACCGGCCGCGGGCACACGGCCGTCGAGCGCCTTGCGCACCAGCGCCTCGACCGCCATCGACGGGATCAATGGCCCGTCATCGCCTTCGGCCAGCAGATGCCATGAGCGTTTGAGCGGCCTGCCGGTCTGGTCGGCACCTTCGACCGCGACGAACATGCCGCCGCGATGCTCACCCCAGCGCAGCCGGTTGGTTGCCCAATACATCAGCGGGGCGAGCGGCGACAGCGAGCGCATCGGCCCGATGCGTACCAGCCAGGCAAGGCCGATCAAGGCGCGATGCAGGATTTCGGGCACCGGCCCGGCACCCATCCAGACGGTTTTCGCCTGTGGCCACAGTTCCGCCAGCGCGCGCAGGTCCGGCACGTCGACGAGCGAGAACAGCGTGTTCTTCAGCGGCACGCGGCCGGGCGGCGCGATGGTATTGCGAATCTGCTCGGTGAGCGGATGACCTTGCGCCTTGCCGCCGTCGCGCATCAGCGCGACCGACTGGCCGGCATAGCCAGCGATCGCCCGGATGACGTTTTCGCCGACGCCGGCATAGGGCGACGGCGCGATGCCACCTTTGATCGTGTCGATCCGCGCCATGTCGGAAGACAGCCGGCGCACCACCGCCGCCGTCAGCACGGGAAAGCTGGAGACGCCGGACAGCACGAACAGCCCGGCTCGCTTCGCGGCCGCATCGAAGGCCGGCACGCCGGCGACGAAATCCGATCCATCGGCGAGATCGAGATAGTTGACGCGCTTGGCGATGCAGGCCTCGATCAGCCGATAACGGCCCTCGCCATAGGCCTGGAACGGGCCGCTGGCGTCGACCAGCGTGTCTGGCGATAGCGACGCCAGCTGCGCGGTGAGATCGCCATCGCGGTCGAACGCGGCCGGTTTCAATTGCGCGGCGACCGAACCACGGCTTGCGCACCAGGCCTCGGCCTTGGCCAAAGAGCGGCCGGCAACGATCACCGTCAGGCGCGGTTCGTTCTCCAGCAACTGGATGATGCGTCCGCCGAAGGTGCCGTAGCCGCCGACGATGAGAAGCTTCATGCGCTGCTCCCCCTGGAGCAACATTTAGCCAAGGAACCGCTCCCTCAGTTCGGCGGAAGGAATGTCGCAACTGTCCTTTCTGCCGAACAGGGCATAGCGATTTTTGGCGATGCGATTGTACAGCCAGTCACGCAGCGGGCGCGGCAGCAGCAACAGCGCCCTGGCCGCCCGCCACGGCCAGCCGAGTTCCGACATGACGGCAACAAAGCTGTCGAGCTTCGTGAAGGCGATGCCGTCGACAAGGACGAGATTGGTTTCGTAACTGTCGGTCCGCAGCCCGTGTTGCCGGAACAGCGCTTCGCCGAAGGGCGATTGCGCGGTGGCGAAGCGGAAGCGGTTTTTGCGGTCGAGCCTGACCACCATGCGCACGAAGCCGGAGCACAGCACGCAGACGCCGTCGAAGACGATCAGCGGATGGCTGGCATCGAAAGATGGTTCAGCGGGAGGACTGGGATTGGCCAGATTTGACTTGGGCGACTGGGGAAGGTCGGTCACGCGGGCCTCGGCTGCTCGTATCCTGGGACACTAGGCCAGCCGGAGGCGGGATCAAAGACGTGGCGATGTCGCACGACGCCTGTCGCTCAGAGCCGGGCGCTCGGAACGATAGGTGGTGGCGCGGGTATTGGCACCCGGCCTGCAGATACGGCTGTTGTGGCGGCTCTCGAACGTCATGATCAATGCGCGCCCAGCGACGTGCCGCGACGGGCGCAAGCCGGACCGGGGCCGCGCATGTAGTAGCGCTCGGGCCGGTAGGTCGGCGCGACGAATTCGCGGATGGCGGCGGCATAGCCGATGAGGTGCGTAAGGAAGTTCATTTACCCTGTCCCTGTCCCGATTTTCGGATGTCCCTTCCGATTGACGGACATCATAGCGCCGAGGCGTGAATAGTCGGTGAACACGATGTTAATATCTGGTCGAAAACCCGTTGCTTCGTGGCCGGAATGCGGCTGATTCGGGGTCTTTCAGTGCTCTCTGTCGCCATTCCGCCCAGTGTGACTTTTGCATCACATATGTTTCGTTTGAATGTCGCCTGCGCGCGGTTCTGTTTCAATTTCTTCCGCGCCAGTGAAATTTCCGTTCTGGCCGCCATAATGGCTCAGGCGGCCCTGGCATGCCTGATGTCACGCGCCGGCGGAACTGGAGCGGGCCCTGGCCGTTCTCATCTTCATCTGATTGCTGAAGGGGAATTGCCATGGCGCCGCGTCCAGCCTGGAAGGGTTATTTGAAGCTGTCGCTGGTCACCTGCGCGGTCGAGCTGACCAATGTCGTCACCCATACCGAGAAGGTCTCGTTCCGGGTGCTGAACCGCAAGACCGGCAACACGGTGAAGCGCATCTATGTCGATGCCGAGACCGGCAAGCCGCTCGGCGATGGCGACGAGATCAAGGGCTATGAACTCGACGCCGGCGATTTTGTCCATGTCGAGGAGGACGAGATCGAGGCGGTGCAGATCGAGTCCTCGCACACGATGAGCCTTGACGGTTTCGTCGACAAAGCCTCGATCCAGCAGATCTATCTCGACACGCCCTATTATGTCGCGCCGGCCGACAAGGTCTCGGAGGAGGCGTTTGCCGTCATCCGCGACGCCATGGCGGGCAAGAAGATGGCTGGGCTGGCGCGTATCGTGCTCTACAGCCGAGAACGGCCCGTGGTGATCGAGCCGCTCGGCAAGGGCATGGTGCTGACGACATTGCGCTACGACAACACGGTGCGTCAGCCGGACAGCGTGTTCGGCGAGATCAAGGCGGTGAAGACCGACCAGGAAATGACCGAGCTGGCCGAACTGATCATCGACAAGAAGAAGGCCACTTTCGATCCTTCGAAATTCGACGACAAATATGAGGACGCGCTGCTCGAACTGATCCGCGCCAAGAAGGCCGGCCACAAGGCGCTGAAGGCCAAGGCGGCGCCCAAACCCTCAAATGTCGTCAATTTGTTCGACGCGCTGAAGAAGAGCCTGTCGGACTCCGGGTCATCGAAACCGTCTTCGTCGGCGAAAGCCAAACCGGCAGCCAAACGCGCCAAGGCGAAAGCCGCCGCGCCCAAGCGCAAATCGGCCTGAGGACACCAAACCATGGCAAGCCTTGAGCCGTATCAAGCCAAGCGCGATTTCAAGAAGACATCGGAGCCGGCCGGCAAGGTTGTTCGCGGCGCGAAAGCCGGCGGCATCTTCGTCATCCAGAAACATGCCGCGACGAGACTGCACTACGATTTTCGCCTCGAGCATGACGGCGTGCTGTGGAGCTGGGCGGTGACGCGCGGCCCGAGCCTCGATCCGCACGAAAAGCGGCTCGCGGTGCATGTCGAAGATCATCCGATCGATTATGCCTCCTTCGAGGGCACGATCCCCAAGGGCGAATATGGCGGCGGCTCGGTCATTGTCTGGGACGAGGGCACATGGGAGCCCGAGATCGACCCGGCCAAGGCGATGAAGAAGGGCCATATCAGCTTCGAGCTCAAGGGCCACAAACTGCATGGGCTGTGGCATCTGGTGCGGCTGAAGCCGCGCGCGGGCGAGAAGCGCGACAACTGGCTGCTGATCAAGTCGGACGATGCCGCGGCGCGTCCGGGCGAGGACATCCTGAAGGAAGCGCCGAAATCGGTGAAGTCCGGGCTGACGATCGAAGAGGTCGGCGAGGGCAAGGCGGCCAAAGGCGAGAAGGCGAAGGTCTGGCATTCCAACAAGCCGGCCGCCGGCAAGGCGAAGGCCGCAGCCCGGAAACTCGACTTCGTCGAACCGCAACTCGCCACGCTGGAACGCGACGCGCCGCCGGGCAAGGACTGGCTGCACGAGGTGAAGTTCGACGGCTATCGCATGCAGGCGCAGATCGCCGGCACCGATGTGCGGCAGCTGACCCGCACCGGCCTCGACTGGACGGAGAAATTCGGCGGCGAAATCGTCGCGGAACTGGCAGCGCTGAAATGCAGCGACGCCATCATCGACGGCGAAATCGTCGTGCTGGCCGACAGCGGTGTTTCGTCCTTTGCGCTGCTGCAGCAGGATCTATCGGCGAAGCGGACAGATCGCTTCATCTACTACGTGTTCGACCTGATGCGGCTCGACGGCAAGGATTTGCGCGCAGAACCACTGGTCGAGCGCAAGCAGGCCTTGCAGGAGCTGCTCGGCAAGCAGTCGGACAATCCGGCGGTGCGTTTCTCCGACCACTTTTCCGAACCCGGCAAGATCATGCTTGAGCATGCCTGCCGTATGGGTTTGGAAGGCGTCGTCTCCAAACGCGCCGATGCGCCCTATCGCAGCGGGCGCGGTCCGACCTGGGTCAAGTCGAAATGCACGGCGCGGCAGGAATTCGTCATCGGCGGCTATCTGCCCTCGGACAAGACCGGGCGCGGGCTGCGCTCGCTGCTGGTCGGCTATTACGAGGCCGGCAAACTGCACTATGCCGGACGCGTCGGAACCGGCTTCTCCGCCAAGGGTGCGACGGAGCTCAAGAAAAAACTCGATGCGCTGAAGGCGACGGACTCGCCTTTCGACAAGGCCGTGCCCAAGGGCAAGGGGCTGGTCTGGGTCAAGCCGGAGCTTGTCGGCGAAGTGGAGTTTCGCAGCTGGACCTCGGACCGTATAATACGCCATGCCTCGTTCCAGGGGCTGCGCGAGGACAAGCCGGCGGAGGATGTGGTGCAGGAAAAGCCCAAGGTATCGACAGCAAGGAGCGCGGCCAAGGCCGAACCGGCATCAAGCAGCGCCGGTAAATCCGCCGGGGCGATGACGACCACGGTCAAACTCTCCCACCCCGACAAGCTGCTGTGGCCCGAGGAAAAGATCACCAAGCAGAGGCTGCTCGACCATTACGCTGAGGTGTGGCCGCGCATGGAGCAGTTCGTCGTCAACCGGCCGCTTAGCCTGGTGCGGGCGCCGGATGGCGTCGGCGGCCCGCGCTTCTTCCAGAAACATGCCTCGGCCGGCATGAGCGACAAGATCGCCCGGATGAAAGACCCAACCGATGGCGAGGAGATCCTGTTCATCAAGGATTTCGATGGCATTGCGGCGCTCGTCCAGTATGGCGTGGTCGAGGTCCACATCTGGGGCTGCACGATCGACAAGCTGGAGCAGCCCGACCAGATCATCTTCGATCTCGACCCCGATGAAGGTGTCGACGTCAAAGCGGTGCGCGAGGCGGCGCTCGATATCAGGGACAAGCTCGACGAATTGTCGCTGCTGAATTTCGTCAAGACGTCGGGCGGCAAGGGTTATCATGTGCTGGTGCCGCTGAAGCCATCCGCGGACTGGGAGGCGGTAAAAACCTTCGCACATGATTTCGCCAAGGCCCTGGAGCAAGGTGCCCCGGACCGCTACACGGCGACGCTGTCGAAAAAGGCGCGCACCGGAAAGATCTTCGTCGACTATCTCCGCAATGGCAGGGGCTCGACGACAGTCGCGCCCTATTCGTCGCGGGCCAAGAAGGGCGCCACCGTATCGATGCCGGTGACCTGGGCCGAGATCGAGGTCGGGCTGGCGCCGAACGCGTTCCCGATCGGCGACAAGACGACGCTGGCGAAGTTGGCGGAAGCCGATCCTTGGAAGGGGTTTTTCGAGCAGGGGAAGGTGTTGAAGCGGGGGTGAGCCTACTCGACTTCGTCATCCTAGGGCGAAGCAAGGAGCGAAGCGACGCGGCGCAGACCCTAGGATCCATGCCGGGACGCCAAGGAAAAACACGGCGGCACAGAATCTAGCGATCTTCCCCGTCGTGGGGGCAGCAATGATATGCACCGTTGCGGCGCTCTGTGGTCGCGGCATGGATCCTAGGTGTCTGGTCCCAGAGTGTGGGGGAATCAGTCAAGCTGCCCCTTCATTCAGGGATCAGCTATGGGACAGATACTCCACGGCAGCGCCACGACCACGCACGCCATCCGAACAGCGATACAGCGATCGAAAGCTCCGCTCAAAGAACTCGCCACGCAGCACGGTCTAAATCGGAAAACTGTCGCCAAGTGGCGCAAGCGGACCTTCGTCCATGATGCGCCAATGGGCCCGAAGACCGTACGCTCCACCGTTCTGACTGCCGAGGAGGAAGCGGCAATCGTCGCCTTCCGCAAGCATACGCTACTGCCTCTGGATGACTGTCTCTATGCTCTGCAGGCGACGGTCCCGCACCTGACGCGGTCGTCCTTGCATCGTTGCTTTCAGCGCCACGGTATCAGCCGCCTGCCCGAGGTCGCTGGCGACAAGCCAGCCAAACAGCCCTTCAAGCGCTACCCAATCGGCTATTTCCACATCGACATCGCCGAGGTCCGAACCGAGGAGGGCAAGCTCTACCTATTCGTGGCAGTGGATCGGACCTCGAAGTTCGCTTTCGCTCGGCTGATGCAGAAGGCGACCACAGTCACCGCCAGAGCTTTCCTCGACGAATTGGTCGAAGCCGTCCCCTACAAAATCCACACCGTGCTCACCGACAACGGCATCCAGTTCGCCGACCTGCCCAAGAACCGGGATGGCCCGACCGCGCGCTGGCGCGGCCACCCCTTCGACCGGACCTGCTGGAGGCATGGCATCGATCACCGTCTCACCAAGCCCAACCACCCATGGACCAACGGCCAGGTCGAACGGATGAACCGGACGCTGAAGGAGGCAACCGTCCGGCGATATCACTATGAGACCCACCGGCAACTTGAAAATCACCTTGCCGCCTTCCTCGATGGATACAACTTCGCCAGGCGGCTCAAGACCCTTCATGGCCTTACACCTTACGAAGCTATCTGCACGGCATGGGCCAAACAGCCAGATCGCTTCCGCATCGATCCGGTCCACTTGACCTCGGGACTGAACACCTAGGGCGAAGCAAGGAGCGAAGCTCCGTCGCGGAGACCCTAGGTGTTTAGTCCCGGCATTTGATGGGTTGGATTGAGCCGGAACCGTTTTGGCTCTTTTTCCCAGATTTTGCAGATGAACTCATAGGGCGTGAGGCCTTTGAGGGTCTTGAGCCTGCGCGCGAAGTTGTAGGCTGTGATGAAGTCGGCGAGGTGCCGACGCAGTTGATCGTGGTCGTCATAGTGGAAGCGCTTGACGGTCGCCTCCTTGATGGTTCGGTTCATCCGCTCGACCTGGCCATTGGTCCAAGGATGGTTGATCTTTGTGAGCCGGTGCTTGATGCCATGCTTGTGGCAAATGTCGTCGAAGACGTGCTGAGGGGCGTGCTGATCGCAGGTCCGATTGGTGAACTGGATGCCGTTGTCGGTTAGAATGGTGTGGATGGCATAGGGCACGGCCGCAATCAGATCCTGAAGGAACTGGACCATCAGCATCTTACCCGCTGTCTCGTGCAATTGCGCATAAGCGAACTTGGACGTTCGATCTATGGCAACGAAGAGACGTAGCTTGCCCTCGGCGGTCTGCACCTCGGCGATATCAATGTGGAAATAGCCGATCGGATAAGCCTCGAACTTCTTCTTGGCCGGCTTGTCGGCGTCCACCTCCGGCAGTCTCGAAATGCCGTGGCGTTGAAGGCAACGATGCAATGACGAGCGCGTCAGGTGCGGGATCGTCGGCTGCAGGGCGTAGAGGCAATCATCCAGCGGCAGCTGCGTATGCTTGCGAAAGGCGACGATGGCTGCTTCCTCTTCGAGGGACAGCACCGTCGACCTTGGTTTGCTCGGGCCGGTCGGAAGATCGGCGGTCGAGGTTCGGTGCCGCCACTTCGCAACCGTCTTCGGATCGATGCCGTAGCGCTTGGCGAGCTTCTTCAGGCTCTCTTGACTATTTTGTATTGCTCGACGGATTGCCTCTGTCGTCGTGGCGCGACCGTGTAGAATCTGTCCCATAGCGCATCCTTCCATTCGGAAGAAAACATCGCACCATTAAAGCTCGGGATCAAACACCTAGGATCCATGCCGGGACGCCAAGGAAAAACGCGGCGGCACAGAATCAAGCGATCTTCCCCGCCGTGGTGGCAGCAATGATATGCACCGTTGCGGCGCTCTGTGGTCGCGGCATGGATCCTAGGGTCTCCGCGACGCCGCTTTGCGGCTGCTCCGCCCTAGGATGACGAAGGTGTGGGTGAGCGCCGGCCCCTCAACTCAGAAATACCCTCTCGAACGCCTGCTTGCCCGGTGGTGAGAAAATCACCGCGCGGCTGTCCTTCTCGCGGCGCGCCCACTTCTCCAACAGAATCTTGTCGAGGATGGCGGCGCCCAGCGTGCCGGCGAGGTGCGAGCGGCGCACGCTCCAGTCGAGGCAGGCGCGGCACACCGGCCGCCGCGGCTTGGTGTAGACATCGATGCCGATGGCGGCGAAATGCGATGCCGCTGACGGCCCGAGCCTGATCTCCTGGTCGTCGCGGACCAGTACGTTTTTATCGACAAGGCGATCGAGCATCGCCACCGCCTGCTCGCCGGCGAGGTGGTCGTAGCAGACACGCGCCACGCGCATGGCGCCGTCGCGCGGACCCGGCCGCACGCGCTTGGGGCCAACAGCTTCCGCAACACCGGTGATGGCCTCGATCATGCCGGCCACCTGCGGGCTGGCGAGGCTGTAATAGCGGTGCCTTCCCTGGCTGGCCAGGGTCAGCAGCCCGCCCTCCATCAGTTTCGACAGATGCGAGGACGCTGTCGGAAGCGACACGCCAGCTTCCAGCGCCAGTTCACTCGCCGTCAGCGCCGTGCCGCCCATCAGCGCGTTCAGCATGTTGGCGCGGGCCGGATCGCCGACCAGGCTGGCGATGCGGGCGATGTCAGGTCCTTCACGCATAGTTCGTTCCTCATCGAAGCATTCTTGTCAGATAACCACTATTCTCCGGTCAGATCAAGGAGACGACGATGACCGCAAGACCCACCTTCACCCCCGCACCGTTCCCCGGCCGTCGATCGTTCCCGTTCATCATCTGGGTCCGCTCACGGCTGCTGGCCCACTGGTATGACCGCCATCTGCAGCGCCGCGACCTCTCGGAGATCGACGACCACCTGCTGCGTGACCTTGGCCTGACGCCGGAAGATGTGCGCCGCGAATGCGCAAAGTCGTTCTGGCAGGCATGACCCGGAAGGGAATTGCCTAGCAGATCGGGCGGAACAACGTTTCGCCGCCGCTCGAACTATGGACGCGAAAATACAACCCTCAAGGAGACTACCATGACCATCACCTGCTTCATCCGTTATGAGATCGACCCGTTTGGCAAGGCTGCCTTCGAGGAATATGCCCGCAACTGGGGCCAGGCCATTCCGCGCTGCGGCGCCGATCTGATCGGCTATTACGCGCCGCATGAGGGCTCGGCGACGACGGCCTATGCCGCCTACAACATCGAAAGCCTGGCCGCCTATGAAGCCTATCGGGCGCGGCTTGCCGCCGATCCCGCCGGCAAGGCAAACTATGAGTTCGCCAAGCGTGAACGATTCATCCTCAAGGAGGACCGCATGTTCCTGAAACACGTCTCCGGACCACACGCGAAACTGGTGCTGCCGTGATCGCCGTCATCTTCGAGGTCGAACCGGCACAGGGCAAACGCGATGCCTATCTCGCCATCGCCGCCAAACTGCGCCCCTTGCTCGACGGCATTGACGGCTTCATCTCGATCGAACGTTTTCAGAGCCTGGCCGACCCGAACCGCATCCTGTCGCTGTCATTCTGGCGCGACGAGGAGGCGGTCAAGGCCTGGCGGAATACGGAAGAACACCGGCAGGCGCAGCAGGCTGGCCGGGGTGGCATCTTTGCCGGCTATCGTTTGCGGATTGCCCATGTGGTGAGGGATTATGGGCTGACCGAGAGGGATGAGGCGCCGGCGGACAGCCGAGCGGTGAATGGGTGACAGCGTCGCGCCAGCCCCCTCATCCGGCCGCTGCGCGGCCACCTTCTCCCCGAGGGGAGAAGAGGCTGGCGCTGGCGCTCGTAGTCTCCTCTCCCCTCGGGGGAGAGGTCAGCCGAGCGAAGCGGAGGCTGGGTGAGGGGGCGCTTGGCCCTCACGCATTCCCGATCAGCACGCCCGCGGCGAACACCAGGGCGCCGCCCAGCACCACCTGGAAGGCGGCGCGCAGGAACGGGGTCTGCATGTAGCGGTTCTGGACGAAGGCGATGGCCCACAGTTCGAAGAACACCACCACGGCGGCCACCGCGGTTGCCGTCCAGAATCTCGGGATGAGATAGGGCAGCGCGTGGCCGAGACCGCCGAGCGTCGTCATGATGCCGACGGTCAGGCCGCGCTTGATCGGTGAGCCGCGGCCCGACAATTTGCCGTCGTCGGAGGCAACCTCGGTGAAGCCCATCGAAATGCCGGCGCCGATCGAGGCGGCAAGGCCGACCAGCAGCGTCTGCCAGGTATCGTGCGTGGCAAAGGCAGCGGCAAAGATCGGCGCCAGCGTCGACACCGAGCCGTCCATCAGTCCGGCCAGGCCCGGCTGCACATAGGTGAGGATGAACTGACGCTGTTCGGCGCTGGCTTCCTCGGCCTTGACCGCGCCGGGCACATGTTTCTGCTCCAACGCATGTGCCGAGCTTTCGTGACCCTGTTCGGCGGCGGCCAGACCGCCGAGCAGTTTACGGGTCGAGGCGTCGGTTGTGCGCTTGGCCGCCTCGACATAGAAAAGATAGGCCTGCTGCTCCATCGCTTCGGCCTGGCGGCGCACGGCATCGATGCCGAGTGGCCTGACCAGCCAGTCGGGCTTGCGTTCATAATAACCCTTCACATGCTCGCGCCGGATCAGCGGGATACGCTCGCCGAAACGCGTGCGGAAGAGTTCGATCAGAGCGTCGCGATGGCCATCTTCTTCCTCGGCCATCTCCTCGAACACCTTTGCCGATTGCGGAAAACTTTCCGCCAGCCCGTCGGCATAGGCCCGGTAGATGCGGCCGTCATCTTCCTCGGATGAAATGGCCAGCGCCAGGATTTCCTGTTCGGAGAGCGTCTCGAAGGGGCGGCGGCCGAAGCCGAAAACACGGGAAAGCATGAGGAAATCACCCTAGTTTAGAATAGTTCTAAACTAGGATTTCGCATCGCCCGGGTCAACCGCGCTGAGGTCGCGGGTCAAGAAATGTTGAAGCCAGCGCGCGAGGGGTGCCCTTCATTATCAGCGAATGTTCACCTATATATGGGCCAACCCCGAGAGAAAGGAATCCGTAGATGACGGCAAAACAGCCCCCGCATGGCTATGACCCCAAACCCATTCTCGATCTCATCGCCAGCATCGAGGCCGATCTGCAGCGGCTGAAGGGCCTGGTCGAGCAGCAGGTCGAGAAATTCGACCCCGCCAACCCGCACAACAAGGCCCCGGACGGCAAGCTGACCGAGGAAGGCGTCGAGTGCTGCTACCGCATGTTCGACGAAGGCAAGTCACGCTATTCGGTCGCCCAGCAGATGAAGATCTCGTTTGCCGCCGCCACGCATCGGTTCAACAATTGGCGGAAGCTGGGTGGGTCGAAGAGGGAGCGGACGTTGCTTGGGTGAAACAAGAGATGTCGGCGGGGCATCGCCCCCCTCTACCTGCCGGCCATCTCCCCCTCAAGGGGGGAGATTAGGCGCTCAGAGGCCTTCGCCAATCTCAAAGCTTGCAGAAACGAGCGGCACTTCGAACCTGCCAATCTCCCCCCTTGAGGGGGAGATGTCCGGCAGGACAGAGGGGGGCGTGCAGCCGTGGCGTTGGCGACCGCCCCGCCAAACTTTGTAACCATCACATCTTTTCGTTGGCATCGCACGGCCCTTTGCGTGCACCATGGCCGGATCACATCGCTACAGGACCCGCCATGACTACCCCTCCCGGCATCGCCGACATCCATGCCGCCGCAGCCCGGCTTGCCGGCCTGATCGTCGAAACTCCATTGATCGAATCGCAGGAACTCAACAAGCGCTTCGGCGGGCGTATCCTGTTCAAGCCGGAGACGCTGCAGCGTACCGGCTCGTTCAAGTTCCGCGGCGCCTATAACAAGCTGTCGTCGCTGAGCGAGGCGGAACGCAGCCGGGGCGTCGTTGCCTTCTCCTCGGGCAATCATGCGCAAGGGGTCGCCGCTTCGGCGGCCATGTTCGGCGTCAAGGCGGTCATCGCCATGCCTGCCGACGCGCCGGCGATGAAGATCGGCAATGTCCGCAAGATGGGCGCGGAGGTGGTGCCCTTCGACCGTTTTCGCGATGACCGCATGAGCGTGGTTCGCCCCTACATCGAAAAGGGCATGGTGCTGGTGCCGCCCTTCGACGATCCGGCCATCATTGCCGGGCAAGGCACGATCGGCCTTGAACTGACGAGGCAGGCCAGGGCGCTCGGCGTCAGCCTCGATGCCGTCGTCATTCCCTGCGGTGGCGGCGGCCTGTCGAGCGGCATTTCGGTCGCGGTCAAGGATGCCTCGCCCGGCACCGCGGTCTGGGCGGTCGAGCCCGAGCATTTCGACGACACGCGCCGCTCGCTCGCCGCCGGCGCCCGGGTTTCGAACGACCCGGGGTACAGCTCGATCTGCGACGCGATCCTGACCGCCGAACCGGGCGCCATCACCTTCGAGATCAACCGCAAGAACCTCGCCGGCGCCATCGCCGTCTCCGACAAAGCGACGGCGCAGGCGATGCGCGACGCCATGGCCTATCTGAAGCTGGTGGTCGAACCCGGCGGCTGCGTCGCGTTTGCCGCGCTGTCATCGGGCGAGATCGAGCTGTCCGGCAAATGCGTTGCCGTCGTGCTGTCCGGCGGCAATGTCGATTTCAGCACATACGCGGAGATCATGGCGGCCGCCTGAACAGCCGGGGCGCCAGCAAACTTTTTGAGCGGAATAGGGCAATCGACCGCTACGGCTCACGCTTGATCTATTGCAAAGTTTGTGAGCGCCCGTACCTTAGTTTGAGTGGAAAATTGGGTACATTATGGGCTCTTCGATTTACCAGACTACGAGGCAAAAACTGTTCGGGCATGGCGTGAGAAACACGAGTGACGGCCGCCTCACCCTTATCGACAAGAGACTATTTCTTTTGTTCGTCAAACTCGAACGGGCGCAGCGGCTGAAATACTTTGATGCCGTCGAAACGGCAGTTCATGCCATTGAGGCATACGCAAAATCCATTGGAAAACCGCAGATAGCGCTTTTTGCCTACATGTATGTGTATTTTTCCGACGGCACGCCCAAAATAACCGAATGCGACGAAGTCCTTGAGGGTGGGGGTGTCAAGAAAACAAAGGAATATCGACGACCGGTTACGGATGAGGAGATCGCCATCGCTGCATGGGCCGGCGTCAAATTCGACAGGTACCGAGATAGCTTCTTTCACGCGTTGTACATCAATCAGCAGTGAACAGTGACCCGACACAGCCCGGCGGGCTGCCTCCGTGCGAGCGCCGATCAGTCCAGCGTGCGCCTGAAGCGCAAAAGCGCGGTGCCCGCGAACACCAGCACGAACACGACCAGCCAGCCGATCTCGGCGGCGATGGCATGGAAGTCGGCACCCTTCAGCATCACCGCGCGGGTGATGCGCAGGAAATGCGTCAGCGGGAAGATTTCGCCCAGCGCCTGGGCCCAGCCCGGCATGCCGCGATAGGGGAACATGAAGCCGGACAAGAGCAGCGACGGCAGGAAGAAAAAGAAGGTGAGCTGCATCGCCTGCATCTGCGAGCGGGCCATGGTCGAGATGGTGTAGCCGAGCAGCACCAGCGACAGCACAAAGACGAGCACCGACGACAGCAGCAGCGTCAGGCTGCCGACGAACGGGATATCAAACAAAAGCTTCGCCGCCACCAGCACCACGGCAACCTGCACCGCGCCGACGACAAGGAAGGGCAGCACCTTGCCCAGCATGATCTCGGCCGGGCTGGACGGCATGGCGAGCAGGTTCTCCATCGTGCCGCGCTCGGTTTCGCGGGTCAGCGCCATCGCCGTCATCATCACCATCGTCATCTGCAGGATGACGCCGAGCAGGCCAGGCACGATGTTGTATTGCGAAATGCCTTCGGGATTGTAGCGCTGGTGCACCACCACCTGCAGCTGCTGCCTGGCGTTCTCGGCGGCCGCCGCCTGCATGCCCTGGGCGCGCAGCAGCGCCTGGCTTGCCACCGTGCTCAGCGTGGAAATGGCGCCGCTCGCCGCCGAGGGATCGGTCGCGTCGGCCTCGATCAGGATCTGCGGATTGTCGCCGCGCTCGACACGGTTGGCGAAGTCGGCCGGGATGGTGACGACGAAGGAGACGTCGCCGCGCGCCATCAGGAATTCAGCCTCTTCGGCGCTCGCCGTCACATGGTTGAAACGATAGTAACCCGTCACCTGCAGCGCGGAGACCATGGCGCGCGTGTACTGGTCGTTGCTCATCGCCACCAGCGCCGTCGGCAAGCCCTTCGGATCGTTGTTGATGGCAAAGCCGAACAGAACCAGCTGCAGCAGCGGCACGCCGAGCATCATGGCGAAGGTGATGCGGTCGCGCCGCATCTGGATGAACTCCTTGATCAGCAGCGCGCCGAGCCGGGCGAAGGAGAAGACGCTGTTCATGCCATATTGTCCTTCGACCCCGACATGAACTGGATGAAAACGTCCTCCAGGCTGGTTTCGCCGGGCGCCACCGTCACGCCCTCGTGCTCCTTCTCGACACCGGCAAGGGCTGCTTCGAGCTTCTTCCTGTCGGAACCGACGACATGCAGCGTGGCGCCAAACGGCGCCACCTGGTCGACGCCTGCGCGGCCCTGCAGTTCTTCGGCCACCTTGGCGAGCTGCGGACCCTGCACCACGAAGGTGGTCAGGCCGGCATTCTTCACCACCTCGGCGACGGTGCCGGTGGCCAGCATCTTGCCATAGGAGATGTAGCTGATGCGGTGGCAGCGCTCGGCTTCGTCCATGTAGTGGGTGGAGACCAGCACGGTCAGCCCGCCGCTGGCGAGGCGATGGATCTCGTCCCAGAACTCGCGCCGCGCCTTTGGATCGACACCAGCCGTCGGCTCGTCGAGCAAAAGCAGCTTCGGCTTGTGCATGATGCAGGCGGCCAGCGCCAGCCGCTGCTTCCAGCCGCCGGACAGCGTGCCGGCCAGCTGGTTGCGCCGCGAGGTCAGGCCGAGCTCTTCCAGCGTCCTCGCAACGTATTCGCCGACCGGCTTCAACTGGTAGAGCCGCGCCACGAATTCGAGGTTCTCGCCGATGGTCAGATCCTCGTAGAACGAGAATTTCTGCGTCATGTAGCCGACTTCGCGCTTGATGCTGAGCGAGTCGGTGCGGATGTTGAAGCCCAGCACCGTGCCTTCGCCCTCATCCGGCGTCAGCAGGCCGCACATGATGCGGATGGTTGTCGTCTTGCCCGAACCGTTGGGGCCGAGGAAGCCGACGATCTCACCTTCGGCGACCGACATCGTCACATGGTCGACGACGGTCTTGTCGCCGAAGCGCTTGACCAGGCCGTGAACGTCGATGGCGTTCATTTTGCCGTTTCCGCAAGATCGACGTCGACGATCTGGCCAGGCTGCAGCAGGCCGGCATCGCCCTCCGGCCGTGCCTCGACCAGATAGACCAGCTTCTGCCGGTTCTCGAGCGAGTAGATCACCGGCGGGGTGAATTCGGGATCGGGCGAGACATAGCTGACGCGCGCCTTCACGTCTGGACCGCAGCCGTCGCAATGAACGCTGAGCAGGCTGCCGATCTTGATGGAGGAGAAGGCGGCCTCCGGTATATAGACGCTGAGCTTCACCGCGCCGTCAGGCAGCATCGAGATGACCGGCGCGGTCGGGCCGGCGGTGTCGCCGGGATTGCGGATGACGTCGTTGACGCGGCCGGGCGAGGGTGCTGCCAACACCCGTTTCGACAATCGCCATTGCGCTTGCTCCAGCGTCGACTGCGCCTGCTTGACCTGGTTGTCGGCGGCCTTGATCGTCTCGGGGCGCCCCGGCAGGCCGCCGACGGCGAGATTGGCCTCGGCCTGGCCGACCTGGGCGTCTGCGGTCTCCAGCGTCGCCGAGGCGGTGTCGTAGTCGGCCTGCGTGCCGGCGCCGCGCTTGAACAGATCGGCGGCGCGGTCGTATTTGCGCTTGGCGTCGGCCGCCTGGGCTCTCGCCATGTCGACCTCGGCCTTCAGCACGGCGATCTCTTCCGGCCGCTTGCCGACCTGCAGATCGGCGAGCTGCGCCTGCGCCTGCGCAAGGCCGGCTTCGGCTTGCGCCACCGCGATCCTGGCGTCGGCGCTTTCCAGCGTCACCACCGGCGTGCCCGGGGTGACGCGATCGCCGCGCTTGACGGTAACCGTGTCGACCTGTGCCACCTCGATGGGCGCCAGCAGCACATAATCGCCTTCGACATAGCCGACGGCGAGCGGCGCGGCGGGGGCACAGGCACCGAAGAGCTGAGCGGCAAGCGGCAAGGAACAGAGGAAACTCATTGTTTTGATCCCCTTGGGGGTTTTGATCCCATTCGGGCGGCCAGTATGGCGCTGAGATTGTCTGATACGGCGGACACCACCTTGGCCGCCTCGGCGGCGCCGATGTCGTGCCAACCCATGCGGCGCATCACCGCTTCGCGGCCGATGCGAAAATAGATTACCTGGCCGATCAGCGTGAACACTGTGAGCCGGCTCCGCTCGCTTTCGGCCGGTTCGCCGGTCGCCTGCTCCCAGATCTGGCACAGCCGGCGATGTGTCGGCTCGAACACGCCGTTGTAGATGCGGTCGAGCGCCGCCGTCGGATGCGACAGCTCGCGCAGAACGAATTGCACGATCTCGCCGGCCTGCGGCTGCACCACGATGAAGCCGACCATCCGTTCCAGCGCCGCGAAGAGCAGCAAACGCGCCGCCTCCGGATCGCTTGCCGCCGCGGCTTGACCATTGGCCGGCACTTGGCCGGCGCCCAGCGCTTGGCCAGCAATTGTCTGGATGGTCTCGACGATAAAATCGGCGGCGGCGGCGCGAAGGCCTTCCTTGCCGCCGAAATGATAGGCGATCGAGCCGATATTGGCCTGCGCCTCCGCCGCGATCTCGCGGGTCGAGGTGCCGTCGAACCCCTGCCGCCCGAACAGCTTCAGCGCCGCCCGCACGAGTGCGTCGCGGGTCAGATCCGCCGGAGAGGTGTCGCGACGGGGACTTTTGGGGTCAGGCGATTTGATCATCACCGAACTTTAATCAATCGATTGATTAAAGTCAACTTGTGCGTGACTGTCTTGCCATCGGCTTCGGCAAACGCTTTAGTGCGCGGCCATGGGCAAGGAAGTCGAGCGCAAGTTCCTGGTCTCCAGCACCGCATGGCGGGGCCTGGTCGAGGCGGATATCCGCATCCTCCAGTTCTATCTCGCCACCGCACCTGGGCGAACCGTCCGCATCCGCATCAGCGACGGCGCTTCCGCCAGGCTGACGCTCAAATTCGGCCGAGCCGCGCGCGAGCGTGACGAATTCGAATATCCGATCCCGCTTGCCGAGGCGGTGGAGATGCTGGATTTCGCCATCGGACGTGTCATCGAGAAGACACGTCACCATGTTAGGCATCGCGGCTATCTCTATGAAGTCGATGTCTTTGGCGGTGCACTCGCGGGACTTGTGGTGGCCGAACTCGAGACTCCGGAAGATGTGCCGGACGAAATGCTGCCTGACTGGCTCGGCCGTGAAGTGACCGGCGAGCAGAAATTCTACAACGCGTCGCTCGCCCTCGGGGGGATACCGGAGATCGCCGCATGAGCTTTCGCATCGACCCGCGCCTGCCGCTGACCGGCGAGGTCAGGCGCATCCTGGCCGAGGAAATCGGCAAGGCGCTCCAGCATCTGGATGCGGCGCGCAGCCGGCCGGAACAGGGGCTGCACAAATGCCGCAAGCGGCTGAAGAGCGCGCGAGCCTTGCTGCGCCTGGTTCATTCCGGAGACGAAACATTCTGCACGACGGAAAACCAGTGTTATCGCAACGTGGCGGCGCTGCTGGCCGGCCCGCGCGAGGCGACGGCGCTGATCGAGACCGTCGACCGGCTGGCGGCAGCTTTTCCCAAGGAGAGCGCCGATGGCGGGCTCGATGCCGTGCGCGACAGGCTCGTCGCCCGTCAGCACGATCTGCATGAGGGCGCCGGCCTCGAAGCGGCGATCGGCGCGGCGGCCGCCGCCTGCGAAGACGGCATGAAGCGGATCGAAAGCCTTGGCTTGCCCGACCAACCGGAACAGGCGGCCGACGTGCTTGCCGAAGGCGCCCGCGTCACCTTGCGCCGTGCCAGGAAAGCGCTCGACAGGGCCGGCGTGCGCGGCGAAGCCAATGATTTCCACGATTTACGCAAGGCGGCCAAGACGCATGGCATGCACCTGTCGCTGCTGGGCAGGCTTTGGCCGACGCCGATCAAGGCGCGGCGCAAGGCGGTCGATGAACTCGGCGAGCGGCTCGGCGAACTGCATGACTTGTTCGTCATGCGCGCGCTGCTCGAGGCCGACGACGAGCCGCTTGGGCCGCACGAGGACACAAAGCTTCTCGGCAAGCTCTTGAAGCGCTCGGAAAAGAGCCTGAGGAAATCCTGCCTTGCCGAGGCCGCCGAACTGTTCGGCGACAGCCCCAAGCACTCGACGAAGAAGCTCGCCCGCAAGGCGCGCGATGACCTTGCCGGCGCTCCGTCTTCGGACGATTTGGCCGCCGCTGCCAACTGACGGATGTTCGGCTGGCGCCCAGGCGTCAGTATATGGTATTCGCCGTATGGCATGACTGCGCCCAGCGACACGCTCCTGGACCGACTCGGTCGCTGGCTCGCCGGCCGGCTGCAGGAAGAGTCCTCCGGCTATGAACCCTACACCCCGTCGGACCCTGAAACGCTGCGCCGGACGCTGGAACCCGGCGACATCCTGCTGATCGAGGGCAACCAGAAGATCTCGGCGGCGATCAAGTATCTCACCCAGTCGACCTGGTCGCACGCAGCCTTTTATATCGGCGACACGTTGCCCGAGCCGGAAGACGGCGCGGAGCGGCCGCGGCTGATCGAGGTCACGATCGGCGAAGGCTGCGTGGCGGTGCCATTGTCGCGCTACCGCACCTACAACACCCGTATCTGCCGGGCGAATGGCCTGACACCGGAAGACCGCGACAAGGTCGTCGGCTTCATGGTCGGCAAGCTCGGCCTGAAATACGACCTCAAGAACATTTTCGACATGCTGCGCTATTTCCTGCCGACGCCGCCGGTGCCGGTGCGCTGGCGCCGCCGCATGCTGGCCTTCGGCTCCGGCGACCCGACACGCGCCATCTGCTCGACGCTGATCGCCGAGGCCTATGGCCAGATCCGCTATCCGATCCTGCCCGAGATCGCCCGCGCGCCCGGCCGTGCCTCGGCGCAGTCAAACTATTCGCGCAAGGAAATCCTGCACATCCGCCACCACTCGCTGTACACGCCGCGCGATTTCGACCTGTCGCCCTATTTCCGCATCGTCAAGCCGACGCTGGAATATGGTTTCGACTACAGGGCGGTGACCTGGGACGACAAGGCAAGCACAGACGCCGAAGCCGCAAAGGCTGGAGCAATCGCCTCAGACACGTGATGGCTTCGGCCTGGGTCAGGACATGCCCTATAGCGCGGCCTATCCGGCCGAGGCGCAGGCGTCTCAAATGGCGGCCTACATCATGCCGAAACCGCAACAGCGCCCTGGTTTTCGGCTCTGTGTTCGACCCAGACGTGGACCGGTTCGTCCCGGCCGCGGATGCTCACCGGTCCATGATCGCGCGCATTCAACTGTGTCGTGGGCGATTCCGCCTTCGCGGCCTCAATCAGTCGTGACCCAAAGCAAATATTCGCCTGAAGCTCCCGGCAGAGCGACTGCAAACGGCTGGCGACGTTGACGGTGTCGCCCACCACCGCGAAGGACAGATTGCGCTCGCTGCCGACCGCGCCGATGACGACTGCGCCATATTGCGCGCCGATGCGAACGTCCAGCGGCGGATATCCCCTGGACACACGCTGGACATTCCAGTCTTCGAGAGCGGCGATCATCGCTTCAGCGCACTGGATGGCGCGAGTCGCGTCGTCCTGGCTGGCTAGCGGAACCCCGAATGTCGCCATGATGCAATCGCCGATATAGTTATCGACGGTGCCATGGTGATCGAAAACGACCTGCTCCATGCGACGGTGGAACTGACGCAGAAGTTCGAACACTGCTTCGGCCGGATGATCCTCGGAATAGTGTGTGAAGCCGACGATGTCGGCGAACAGCACCGCGATATCCTGCCGGCGGACCGGGCCGAAGGGCTCGTCATCCGTGGCGAGCTGGTCGACGACGTTGGGCGAAAAATGCCGGGCGAGATTGGCGCGTGCGCGCTCTGCCTTGACATAGTCTTCCGACAGACGTCGGGAACGAAAGACGACCAGCGCCATGATCGCGCCGATAATCAGGACAACCAACACGTTGGTCGCCTGCGCGAATGTATCGACGAAATTGGGGTTGAGATAGAGGTTCAGTCGCTCCGTCACCGGCAGCGAATAGAGGTTCGTCGCCGGAATGACGGTTCCTGGGTGAGAAATCACCCATCCCACGCCGATCGTCCACGTCAAGGCCGCGAGCGCGCCGAGATAGAGCGCCAATCGTGTCGAAAGGGTCAGCGCGCCAAGGCATACGAAAATCATCAGGAATTTGAAGCTGCCCTCGCGCAGTTGCATCGCGGCCGGCGCGACCTCCTGGGAAAACGGGTTGGGCGTTACCAGCAGAATGGTCAACAGAATGATGTCCAGCGTACCGACGAGGTAACCGATCCACCATGGCGCCGTGCGACGGCGCGCAAAGAGAAACTGGATCAGGCCGACGAGCTGGAACAGCACGAGGCCCGCCAGCACGAAGAGCAGTGAGGCATCCCAGCGGCTGATCAATGAAAAGAAGCAGGAGATCACAGCGAGCGATGCCGTACGCGCCCAGAACTGCAATGCAGCGCCCTGGCGTTCTGCGCGCGCCCGCAAATTTTTCAGGCGCGAATAGCGGCGAAGTTCAAGCGTTGGTGCGGTCGGCATAGGATCACTTCGATTTGACGGGGACGTGTCACGCATTCGGCAAACCCGCCCTCTACAGCCTGGCAAATCAGTGTGCGAATTCTATCATGAGGTGCCGGATCTGTTCTATCCCAACGCGCCCTACAGGCGCGGTCGGCATCGCTGGCCGCATGGCTGGTCCGGGCGGCAAGCTGGTGGCGAATGGTGGCAGTCGCCGCCGCCGGAGCGGTGCGCGACAAGCTCAGCCGCCAGATGCACTCCTGCTCGGGATGATTGGTCAGGCCGGCAGCGGCCGCCGTCCCTTTGCGGTCACGGCGGGCCGTGCACCCGCATCGCGCGGGTGCGGGCCGATCGGCATGATCGCGGGAAACGGCGTCGCGCCAAAGGCAAACGTAAATTTGTAGCCGGTGAGCCCGTCCTCCGGCGTCGTGTGCTGGTCATGATGGGCGAGCAGTTTCACGCGCTCGGCCAGATCTTCCGCCTCGCGCCGCACCATTTCCGCCGTCTCCGGCCGCATCCGCCTGGAGAAGCTGAGGAAGGTCGCCTCCTTCTCGATATGGGTGATGGCCCAGCCGATGAAATTCTTGTTGGTCATCTCGAACAGCGGCCTGAGCGGCCCTTCGAAATTCCACTGGATCGGCGTCTCGACCAGCAATCTTGCCGTGAGACCCCGGCCGAGCGCGATCAGCCCGAGCTCCTCAAGGTCGCGCAGATACAGGAACATCGAGGCCTCGCTCAAACCTTGCGAGCGCATGATGCCTTCAGGCGTGAACTTTTCCGACAGCATGACGAAGATGAACAGCAGCGCCGGCCGGCCGGCGAGCCGGCGCTCGATCTCCGGCGCGATGTGGTTGACCGGCCCCGGCCCGCGGTTCATCGAGCCGAGCACGTTTTCCAGTTCGACGCCGGCGGCGACGCAGATCTCCACCAGCCGGTCGAGCTTGCAGTTCTTCTCGTGGAAGATGCGCTTCACCGTCGGCTCGGAAACGCCCATACGTTCGGCGAGTTCGCGATAGGTGACACCCCTGGCCTTCAGCGTCCGCTTCAGCGCCTCGAAGATCAGAGCGTTCATGGCGTGCACCTCTTGCCGGCGGTTTCGTATCGATATTCGATACTAGCGGTAATCGAGCTTCCAGAAAAGTATCGACAATCCTAGCTCTCCGCCTGTCATCACAGGAGAACAGCCATGAAACGTCTCATCCTCTCAGCCTTTGCCGCCGCCATCGGCATCGCGGCCGCACCAGCCGCCCAGGCCGGCGAGCTCTGGCGCGCGACGGGCCTCGAACAGCCGGAATCGGCTCTGTTCGACGCTGCCAACAACCGCATCATTGTCTCCAACATCGTCGGTAATGCCGGCGATGTAGACGGCAACGGTTATCTCAGTGTGCTGTCCCTGGACGGCAAGATTGTCACCCAGCGCTGGACCGACGGCATGGACGCGCCCAAGGGCATGGCGATATCGGGCGGCAAGCTCTACGTCGCCGACATCACCAAGGTCCGAATCGTCGATCTCGCCAGCGGCAAGCTGATCGCCAGCATCGTGGTGCCGAATGCCGTCTTCCTCAACGACATGACCTCCGACGACACGGGCAAGGTCTATGTCAGCGACATGCTGGCCGACACGATCTACCGCATCGACGGCGACAGACCGGAGCTGTTCGTCAGGGATGCTTTGCTCGCCTCGCCCAACGGCGTCTTCGCCGATGGCAACAGGCTGATCGTCGCCTCCTGGGCAAGGGCATCAAGCCCGACTTCAGCACGGCCGAGCCGGGCGGGCTGCTGGCCGTCGACCTCGCCAGCAAGGCGATTTCACCGTTGCCCGGCGCCCAAAAATTCGCCGACCTCGACGGCGTCATCGTCCTCGGCGACAGCATCTATGCCACCGCCTACATGACCGGCACGCTCTACCGCTACAAAGCCGGCGGAACGCCGGAAGCGGTGGCGCATTTCAAGCCGGGCAGCGCCGACATCGGCACCGACGGCAAGTCGATCCTCTACGTGCCGCTGATGAATGAGGGCGAGGTCGCGGCGCTGAAGCTCGATTGAGAGCTGGCGCGTCGATCCGCGAGGCCTTCGCTAACAGCCGTCGATGGACCGTGATATCACCGTCCATCGACGGCGACGGTCAAGGAGGCTTGCCATGGAAGATCGGGAGATTCGCGCCGCCCTGGATCGCCACTGGGCTGCCTCCGATGCCGATGACTTCGAGACGGAGCACGAGATCTACCAGGAGGATGCGGTGCTCGACTATCCGCAATCGGGCGAGCGCATCCGCGGGCGGCGCAACATCCAGTCGTCGCGCGCCGCGCAGCCTAACCGCAAGCGTTTTGCCGTGCGCCGGATCGTCGGCGCTGAAGACCTCTGGGTCACCGAATATGTCCTGACCTATGACGGGCGGCCCTCCTACACGGTCAGCATCATGGAATTCCTCGACGGCAAGGTGGCCCGCGAGACCCAGTATTTCAGCGATCCGTTCGAACCGGGACCGTCGCGCGCGCAATGGGTCGAGCGGATACCTTGAGCCACAGGGACGATCATCCGCCGATCGCTCGTTCGGAGCTGCCTGACGATACGGCCGCTCTCGCCCGCTACCTCATCGGCAAGCTGGTGATGCGCGACTTGCCCGAAGGCATCGTCAGCGGCCGCATCGTCGAGACCGAGGCCTATGTCGTCGGCGATGCCGCCGGGCATGGTTTCAGGGGGATGACCCCGCGCAACCGTTCGCTGTTCCTCGAGTCCGGCCACGCCTATGTCTATCTCGCCTATGGCACCTCCATGATGCTGAATGTCTCCAGCGAGATGGAAGGTATCGGCACCGGCGTCCTGATCCGGGCGCTTGAGCCGCTCGACGGCATTGCCATCATGCGCCAGAACCGCGGCGTCGAGCGCCTGCGCGACCTGGCGCGCGGGCCGGGACGGCTGGCGGCGGCGTTGCGGATCGATCGTTCGCTCGACGGGCTCGACCTCTGCCGGAAAGGCCCACTATGGCTCGCAAGCGATGACCACGACCCCGGCGAGATCGGGCAGAGCACCAGGATCGGCATTTCCAGGGATGCCGACCGGCCGCTGCGATTTTATGTCAGGGGCAGCCCGTTCGTCAGCGGTCCGAGATCGCTTCAGGAATAAGAGACCAGCCAGCTTTCGCGGCGCGACGCGCTCAGACGGCGATTTGAAGCGTTCCGTAGCGCTTGACCTCGGCCTCGATCTCCCGGACCAACGTTTCTAGCGCGGGATTTCTGGGGGCACGCGCGCGTCTGATGACATAGGCAAGGTCTGGAGGCTTGGGGAATTTGTTGTCGACGATCTCCATGTCGGGCTGCAGGTAGCGCTGGCTCAAGAGTGCGACGCCGAGCCCGGCGGTCACGCCCGCAACGATTCCGGCTGCGCTGGAGCATTCGAACACGGTCTCGAACACCGTATCCTCGTCCTGCCCGACGTCGATGCCCCAGCGCCGGTAAAAGCAATTTTCATCGAAGGAAAGAAACGGAACCGGCTTCCCGCTCGACAGAACCAGGTCGCGCGATTTCACCCAATGCAGCGTCTCGCGGAACAGGAGGATGTCGGCGGGGCGGACCTCGTGCTGGAATACCTGGATGATGGCGGCATCAAGGGCTCCCTGGCTGAGCTGCTCCTGCAGCACCAGGCTCATGCGCACCTGCGTGCGGACGCTCACCTCCGGGTGGAGCCGGCGAAACCGGCCGAGAATGCGCGAAAGGTCCGTGCAGGTCGTATCCTCGGTCATTCCCAGCGCGATCTTGCCTTGCAACGGGCTTTTCGACAGGCTCAGCACCGCCTCGTCATGGATGCCCAGAATGCGCCGCGCATAGCCAAGCAGATCCTGCCCGGCCGTGGTGAACATCGGCGTGTTTGCTTTCCGGCTGAGGATTTCGCAGTCGAGACTCGTTTCAAGTCTCCTGATCTTGTGACTGACGGCCGACTGCGACAGGCCGAGAATTTCGGCCGCGCGCGTCACGCCGCCATGCTTTTCGATCGCGACCAGTGCGCGTAGGGCGTCGACATCCAGGCGGCGGCTCATCAGTCCGGCCATGACAATCCTCGTTCGAAACAAAAGCAAGGCGCCGATTTCTGATCCACAGGCGCCTCTCAAGCAACATTGTATGCTCGTTTTAGCGGCTATGTCATGAATGTATCGAAATTTGTCATGTGCAAACGAGTGTTGGCGTCTCCAATAGTCCGAGCCAACATCGGCCGTGCTCCGCTTCGGGGGCCATGGGCGGCCTGAACAAAGAGATCCCATGACGCTCCGGCAAACCAAAACCCATCGCCTCGTATGGCCGATAATGGCGACGGCGCTGGTCGTAAGCTGGAGTTCCGGCTTCGTCGGCATCCGCTATGCCAGCGAGAATGCCGATGTCATGCTGGTGCTGTTCTGGCGCACCTTGATGTCCGGATTGGTCCTCTTGCCATTTGCTCTCCTGATCGGACCCCGCATAAGCGCGCGTGCCTTGATCCAGCAGATGGTCTTCGGCGTGGCGATGATGTTCCTCTATCTCTGCGGATTCGCGCTTGCCATCGGCCAGCGCGTGCCGACTGGCCTTGTCGCGCTGATTTCCGATCTTGTGCCTCTCGCCATTGCCACCTTGTCGCAGCCGGTGCTGGGACACCGACTGAGCAGGAGACAATGGATCGGAACGGCTCTCGGAGTGGCCGGCGTGCTCATCGTCTCGCTGGACAATTTGACCCTTGGGACGGCCCCGGTCTGGGCATATGCGTCGACAGTCGCTTCCATGACGGTTTTGGCGCTGGCAACGGTGGTGCAGAAGCGGATGGGGACGATCCATTTGCCCATCCATCAGAGCCTGTGCATTCAATGCTTGACGGCGGCGATCCTTTTCGCCGCTTGCGCCGAATGGAATGGCGGGCTGATGCCGCCCCTCGATACCCGTTTCGGGTTCGGCATCGCCTGGCTGACGCTGTTTTCGACCTTCTTCTGCTACGGCACGTACTATGCAAGCCTGCGCCTCTACACGGCCTCACAGGTCAGCAGTGTGATCTATCTCAGCCCGCCGGTGACGATGCTCTGGGGCTGGTCGATGTTCGGCGAGCCGCTTTCGAAGGCGATGTTGGTTGGCCTTGCGGTGACACTGTTCGGCGTCTGGTTCGCCGCGTCGGGCAGCGCGGCGTCGAAGGACTTTCAGCTCAGTCAGCATCATGTCGGCTAATCACCGAGGCGAGATCGGCCTCATGATTGATCGCGATCCACGCCGGCGTCGCTTCACTCACGGACATCAAGGAGGTAACCCATGAAACTCACAGATTTCAAAGCCCTGACCTTCGACTGCTACGGCACCCTTATCGATTGGGAATCCGGCATGATCGCCGGCCTGAAGCCGCTGACAGAAAGGGCTGCCCACAGCTTAGGCCGGAACGAGATACTCGAGGCGCACGCCCGGCACGAATCCAGCCAACAGAAATGGACGCCGGGGAAACGCTACCGCGACCTCCTGCCTATCGTTTACAAACGACTTGCGGAGGAGTGGGGTGTCATCGTCACTCCTGAGGAATGCGTGGCGTATGGCGAAAGCGTGAAGGATTGGCCGGCTTTTGCCGACTCCGCGGAAGCCTTGCGGTATCTCAAAAAACACTACAAGCTGATCATCCTCTCCAACGTCGACAACAAAAGCTTCTCGTTCAGCAACAAGAAGCTCGGCGTGGATTTCGATGCGATCTATACGGCGGAAGATATCGGCTCCTACAAGCCTTCTGACCGCAACTTCGACTATATGCTCGAAAAGCTCGGTACAATCGGGGTCGAGAAGCGACAGATCCTGCACACCGCGGAAAGCATGTTCCACGATCACGCTCCCGCCAAACGCTTCGGCCTGACATCGTGCTGGATCTATCGCCGGCATGCGGATCAGGGCTTCGGCGCGACGATGAACCCGGGCGACGTGCCGGCGGTGGATTTCCGCTTCGACAGCATGGCCGAGCTGGTGAAGGCGCACGCTGAAGAATTGCGGAGCTGATATCCGAGCCGCCAGGCAGCCTGTTGCGTGACAGCACGCGCCGGCCGGGCAGATCCCGATCGCCACCGCGCCTCATTTCGCCGCCAGTTGCGCCCGCGCGTCCTTGATCGAGGCGGCGTAGGTCACCAGCGGGCGTTTGACGCCATGGTTGATCAGGGTGCGCCGTATCTGCGGCGAGGCGCCCGCTATGATGAAGCGGACGCCGGCGCGGCTGGCCTTGTGGGCCGCGCTTTCGATGACATTGGCGGCCGTCGAATCGAAGAGCGGCACGGCGGAACAGTCGAGGATGAAATTCCTGCGCTGGTCGGCGATGCGGTCGAGCACGGTGCCGACGGTCGAGGCGGCGCCGAAGAAGAAGGCGCCGGAGATACGGTAGACGACGGTGTCGGTATCGCTCGCCTCGCTGGCATCATAGGCGCGGCCGCTGCTGTCGGCGACATCGTCCTGCACCAGCGGCACGTCCGCCTCGACCGCGATCGACTTGGCCATGCGGTCGATGAACAGGATCGAGCCGAGCGCGAAGCCGACGACGATGCCTTCGGTCAGGTCGCGGAAGACGACGATCAGGAAGGTCGCCATCAGCACCAGCGCGTCGCCGCGCGAAGCACGCAGCAGCGTGGCAAAAGCCTGTTTCTCGAACATGTTCCAGCAGACCACCGCCAGCACGCCGGCAAGAGCGGCGAGCGGGATGTAGCTGGCCAGCGGCGCCGCCACCAGCATGAAGACCAGCAGGAACAGCGAGTGCAGCATGCCCGAGACCGGCCCATGTGCGCCGGCCCGCACATTGGTGGCGGTGCGGGCGATGGTGCCGGTGGTGCAGATGCCGCCGAACAGCGCCGAGGCGATGTTGGCGAAGCCTTGCGCCACCAGTTCGCAATTGGAGCGGTGCCGCCGTCCGGTCATGCCGTCGGCGACCACGGCCGACAGCAGCGATTCGATGGCGCCGAGCAAGGCAAAGGCAATGGCGTCCGGCAGCACCGCGACCACCTTGCCCAGGCTGAGCGCCGGCAGGGCCGGAAACGGCAGGCTGCGCGGAATGCCGCCATAGCGCGTGCCGATGGTTTCCGCCGGCAGTGCCAGCAGCGCCACCACCAGCGAGGCGAGCCCAACGGCGATCAGCATGCCCGGCCAGCCCGGCCGCCAGCGCTTAACCGCGACGATGGTGCCGATGGTCAGCACCGCCACCAGCGTCGCCGAGATGTTGACCGTGCCGGCTGCATGCCCGATCGCCATCAGTTTCGGCAGCAGCGGCCCAGGCTCCGGACCGCCAAGCTTCAGCCCGAGCAATTCGACGATCTGGCCGGAGAAGATGATGATCGCAATGCCGGCGGTGAAGCCGACCGTCACCGGATAGGGAATGAATTTGATGTAGGTGCCAAGCCTGAGATAACCGATGGCGAGCAGGAAGACCCCGGACATCATCGTCGCCAGCAGCAACCCGTCGACACCTTCGCGTTGCACGGTTGCCGCCACCAGGACGATGAAGGCGCCGGCCGGGCCGCCGATCTGGAAGCGGCTGCCGCCGAGCGCCGATATGATGAAGCCGCCGACGATGGCGGTGAACAGGCCGCGCTCCGGCGTCACGCCCGAGGCAATCGCAATCGCCATCGACAGCGGCAGCGCGACGATGGCGACGGTCAGGCCGGCCATGAAGTCGGCCTTGAACTGCGGCAGGTGATAGCCCTCGCGCCAGACCGTCACCAGCTTGGGCGTGAACAGTTCGGCAAATGTCGGCTTTGCCGACTTTTGAGCCGACTTTTTTGCCGACCCCTGGGCCGATTTGTGGGCCGATTTGTGGGCCGGTTGATGCACTGCCTGACGGGCCTGATCCATGGACTGCCTTCCGAACCTGAAAGGCGGCGGGATCGTCGGCAGGACTGTCGGCGGTCGCCGTCGCGACTTATGCCGGCTCAGCCTTGGGATCTGGCGGCACGGCGGACTTGAGGCGCACGCCCCTGCCGCCACGCTCGCTGGCCTGGTTCTCGCCGATCAACTCCACCCCGGCCTCGTCGAGCGCCTGGATGACCTTCATCAGCGTATCGACCACGCCCCGGACCACGCCGTCGCTCGCTTCCATGCGCTGGATGGTTGGAAGCGAAACACCGGCTCGCTCGGCGAGCGTCTTCTGATCGATGCCGGCCAGCGCCCTTGCGGCGCGCATCTGCGCGGCAGTGATCATCGGTCGGAACCCATGTCTGAGTCTGCTGAAATAACGTATAATACCATTATCATGATGTTTCAAGCATCAATATGAATGCCTGAGACGTAAGCGCCGTCGCCTGATTGTCCATTTTTCGATACTTCCCGAGGAATACGAGCTAGGGTTTCGTCCGTCTGAGGCAGGGGGTAACGCGGTTGAGCATTTTCAAGGCTTTGATGACATCGGCATGCTTGCTGTCGATGGTTCTGGCTCTGGCAGGCTGTGGTGGACACCTGATCAACAGATTGATCTGAGCGCAAGCCTGAGCGGCGCGGTCAGGCGCCATCAGGCATCGTCGCTGACCACCTTGCGCCGCTGCAACATCCGCGCCACCAACCAGCACAACATCGCCCAGGCGAAGCCGGCGCACCAGCCGGCCAGCACGTCCGACGGCCAGTGGACGCCGAGATAGATGCGGCTGACGCCGACCAACACCGTCGTCAGCACGGCCAGCGACAAGACGTAAACCTTGGTCGTCCGGCCAGGCAGGAAGCGCGCCGCGAGCGAACCGAGCGTGAGATAGGTCACCGCCGACAGCATGGCGTGGCCGCTCGGGAACGAGAGCGACGTCTCGTTGACCAGATGCGAAACGAGTTCTGGGCGTGGCCGGTCGACGCCGACCTTGAGCAGGCTCGACAGCACCTGCCCGCCCGCCACGGCGACGAAGATGAGAAGCGCGGTGCCGGGCCTGCGGATCAAAAGCATATAGATGATCGTCGCCGTCGTGATCAGCACCAGCACGCTGGTGCTGCCGAGACTGGTGATGTCGCGCATCGCCCCTTCCAGCCATGGCGGCCCGATCGGAACACCGGGTTGCCCCGCCTGGCGGAAGGCAAGCAGGATTTCGGTGTCGAAGGCGTGCGGCGTGGTGGCCCGTGCCACCTCCATCAATTCCTCGAACCCCCACATCCCGCCAGCGATGACCAGGCCGGCCAGCAGGACCGGGAATTCGATGCGGCTGAGCAGGGTGCTTGCGGTGTCTTTCATCGGATCGGTGTCGCAGCTTTCATTCTATCAACGCCCCTGTAAATAGGGCCCGAGCGTGATCAGCGCCACCGCGGCAATCGCCAGCACGATGCCGCTGGCCTGCAGCGCGTTGACGCGCTCGCCGAAAAACACCAGCGCCACCACGTTGACCGAGACCAGCTGGATGACCGCCGAGAGGCTGAACGACACCGACATGCCGAATTCGCGGATCAGCCGCAGCATGATCAGATTGCCCAGCGAATAGAGCGCGAGCGTCAACAGGATCTTGCCCAGGCTCGGCGCCAGTCCCCATTGCTTGGCGGCGGTCGCCGCCAAAAGGAAGATCACCGTCGAAAAGCCAAGCTGCAGCAATCCCGAAAAACTCAACGTCCGTCCCTCTCGAAGCGGCTGCCGCCGCGTGTGCCGCGGACCTTGTTTCCGAAGCACGCCGAGACGTCAAGCGACCTCGTTCTAACGAAGGTCTTGGCAACGGCAAGACTGAGGCTCAATGTGCCGCTGTCGTCCAGCTGTCGATGGAAGGGCGGCGGGGGGTTAATGAGTCGTATTCTGCAGAACTTGGCGCGGCGCTGGAGCGAGCTTTCTCTTGCCCTGCAATTCCTCGTTGCCGGCGGCTTTGGCCTTCTGGCCGTCATGCTGGTGGTGGGCTCCTGGGTGACGTCGCAGATCCGGGAAGGCGTCATCCGCAATTCGGCCGCCACGACGGCGCTTTATGTCGATAGCGTGATCGCGCCGCTGCTGCCCGACCTGCGCAAGCGCGAGGAGCTCAGCGATTCCGCAAAGCAGGCGCTCGACGAGACGCTCGGCCAGGGCGCGCTCGGCAAGCGCCTGCTCTCGTTCAGGCTCTGGCGGCGCGACGGCACCGTGCTCTATGCGAAAGACGCGACCCTGATCGGCCGCCGCTTCGATCTGACCGACAATCTGCGGTCCGCCTTCCAGGGCAACGTCACCGCCCAATTCGATACGTTCGACGATGAGGAGGAGAAGGAGCAGGCTATCGGCGTGCCGCTGCTGGAGATCTACAATCCCGTGCGCGCGCCCTGGTCCGGCGAGGTGGTGGCCGTCACCGAATTCTACGAGATCGCCAGCGATTTCAAGGCCACGCTGGCTTCCGCCCTGCTGTCGAGCTGGCTGGTCGTGGCCGGCACCACTTTGGCGGCGTTTCTGCTCTTGTCGGGCATCGTGCTGCGCGCCAGCCGCACCATCGACGATCAGCGCGGGGCACTGCGCCGCCAGGTGTCGGAGTTGCAGGGCCTGGTGACGCAAAACAGCGCCTTGCGCCAGCGTGTGCAGCGGGCGTCCCGCCGCGCCACCGCACTCAACGAACGATATTTGCGCCGGATCGGCGCCGACCTGCATGACGGACCGGCGCAACTCGTGGCCCTGGCGGCGCTGCGCATGGACAGCCCGATCTTTTCCGGCGAGGGCGATTGGGGCGAAAGCCGCTCGACAGAGGTCGCGATGATCCGCAAGACGCTGGAGGATGCGATGCGCGAAATACGCGGCATCTGCACCGGCCTCGTGCTGCCGCAGATAGAGACGGCCGCCGCAATGGACATATTGCGGCTGGCCGTCGACGAACATCAGCGCCGGACGGGAACGTCGGTGACGCTCACACTGCCCAGGCATTTGCCGGAACCCGGCGCCTCCGAGAAGATCAGCATCTATCGTTTCGTGCAGGAAGGGCTGAACAATGCCTATCGCCACGGGCGGGCCAGAACCAGGCGGTGCGTGCCGGGATGAAGAATGGCAGGCTTTTTGTCGAGGTGTCGGATGGCGGGCCGGGCTTCGATCCGGCGCGGGCAGAGGGGCTGGGGCTCGCCGGCCTCAGGGAGCGGGTCGAAAGTATCGGCGGCCACTTCGAGACCCTGACCGGAGCGCACGGCACGCGATTGGTGATCAGTCTTTCGGTCGAGGAGCAAGCATGATCGGCACCATTCGCATCGCTATTGTCGACGATCATCCGCTGTTTCGCGAAGGCGTGTCGCGCAGCCTGTCGGAGATCGGAGGTTTCGAGATCGTCGGCGAGGGTGCGACGGCGCAGGACGCCGAACGCATCGCCTCGACCGTGCAGCCCGACATATTGCTGCTCGACATTTCCATGCCGGGCGGCGGCCTGACCGCGGTTGCAAGCATCCTTGCCGACCATCCCGCGCAGAAGATCGTCATGCTGACCGTTTCGGAGGCCAATACCGATGTAACCAAGGCCCTGAACGCAGGGGTGCAAGGCTATATCCTCAAGGGTGTCGGGTCGCGCGCGCTCGCCGACATCCTGCGCAACGTGGCGGCCGGTGAGAGCTATCTTACGCCGACGCTGTCGGCGCGGCTGCTTTCCGATCTCCAGTCGCCGCACCCTGTCGACGGCGTGGCGGATCGGTTGCGGCACCTGACCGAACGACAGACGGAAATCCTGCGGCTGGTGGCGGAAGGCCTCAGCAACAAGGAGGTTGCCTTGCGCCTGGAGCTGCAGGAGAAGACGGTCAAGCACCACATGACCGGGGTACTGTCGAAACTCCATGTGCGAAACCGCACTGAAGCGGCTCTGATGATGCGCGAGCTGCGCGACCGGGACGGGAACCGCTCTTAGGGCAATTCCAGGAAAAGTATGAAGCGGTTTTTCCCGGGGAAAGCACGCTTTCCCCCGAGGATTTCGCCAAAACAAAGAGTCAGACCATCGCCGAACCGCGCGGTGGCCGGACAAAAAGAAGTCACCTCCGCCGGGGGCGGCGGAGATGACTTGTGAAGCTGGTCGTTGCCTGTTGACCAGCCTCACAAGGCCGTGAGACGGCTGACATCGGCCGGCGTGGCCTGACGGTCGATGATCGTGCGCCCTAGCGCATCCTTCATCCTGAAACGGCCGTTCTCGATGTTTTCAGTTATGCCGTCGGGATGCGTGACGGTGATCTTGTTGCCGTCCATCTCGACCTTGTCGCCAGTCGCTGCGTTGACATGGCTGGCGCCTTGGTCGTTCTGGCCCTTGCCGGATCCCGTATCGCCGCCACCGTCATCGGTTCCGGAATTGCCGCCGCTGCTGTTACCGCTGTTACCGCTGTTACTGTTGCCGTTGCCGTTGTTGCCGCCACTGTTTCCGCTATTGCCGCCGTTTCCATTGCCGTTGCCGTTGTTACCGCCGCCACTGTTTCCGTTGCCGTTGCCGTTGCCGTTGCCGCTATTGCCGCCTTTGCTACCGCCGTTGCCGTTTCCGTTACCGTTGTTGCCACCGCCATTCCCGCCCTTGCCGGCTTGTGCGGTGACAGCGTCGATTCCGGGGGCGGAGCCGTGCAGGGAAACTCGATAAGGGACGACGGTCAGCGCCAGAGCCGCCGCCGAAACGAGCGTCAGCCGGCGACAACGGGCCGTGATCGAACCGTGCATTCCTGATTCTCCGTCGATTGAGCCGGCGCGCCCACCCCAACGTTGCAACCAGCAACATCGCCGAAAGATGTAGTGACCGGAAGCGACCTCCGACCGCTGCGGTTGTCCTCCAGGACCTTTGCAAGCGCAAGATTGGACCAAAGTCCGAGGTAGGTGCGAACAAGTCGCCTCGCCCCGGGCATTGCAGCTTGTATGATGTCACGAAAATGTGATCGGCCTGACGTAAGGGGTCGAACAGGCAACAAGCTCCAGCCACTCCAAAGCCAGAGGCTCTCATGACCGAACATCGCGCTCCCGACGCCCGATTCCGCACCAGCCTGCTCGAGGAAAACGACGGACCGGCCATCAACCCCACCGACAACCGCACCATGGGCGAAATCATCGCCGCACGGTTCTCGCGCCGGGGTTTCCTGAAGGGATCGCTCGCCGTCTCGGCGATCGCCGCCACCGTCAGCCCGCTGGCCATGATCGCTGCAGACGATGCCCGCGCCGCGGAAGGCTCAGCCTTCAAATTCGACGAGCTCCAGGCCGGCATCGACGACAAGCATCATGTCGCGCCGGGCTACGACGCCGACGTGCTGTTGCGCTGGGGCGATCCGCTGTTTGCCGACTCGCCGGAGTTCGATCCGACCAAGCAGTCGGCGCAGGCGCAGGCCAGGCAGTTCGGCTACAACAACGACTATGTCGGCTACATCGCGATCGACGGCTCGGCCGAGCACGGCCTGCTGGTGGTCAATCATGAATATACCAACCCGCATCTGATGTTCCCGGGCATCGTTTCGATCGTCGAGAAGGATGGGAAGAAGAAGGCCGAGGTCGCGCCGCTCTCGAAGGAGCAGGTCGATGTCGAAATGGCGGCGCATGGCGGCACCATCGTCGAAATCCGCAAGGACGGCGGCAAGTGGCAAGTGGTGCGCGACGGCAAGCTCAACCGCCGCATCACCTCGACCACCGAGATGGCGCTGTCGGGTCCGGTCGCCGGCCATGACCGCGTCAAGACCAATGCCGATCCGTCCGGCACCAAGGTGTTCGGCACCATGAACAACTGCGCCGGCGGCGTCACGCCGTGGGGCACCTATGTAATGGCCGAGGAGAACATCCATGGCTATTTCTCCGGCGAACTGCCGGAGGGCCACAAGGAAGCCGCCAACTACAAGCGTCTCGGCATTCCGGAGGGCGCCTATGAATGGGGCGCACATTACGACCGCTTCAACCTCGCCAGGGAGCCGAACGAGCCCAATCGCTTCGGCTGGATCGTGGAGGTCGACGTCAACGATCCGACCTCGACGCCGAGGAAGCGCACCGCCATGGGCCGCTTCAAGCATGAGGGCGCCGAATCGATCGTCGCCAAGGACGGCCGCGTCGTCTTCTATCTCGGCGACGACGAGCGCTTCGACTATGTCTACAAATTCGTCACCAAGGGCACGTTCAACGCCAACGATCCTGCCGCCAACAAGGACCTGCTCGACGACGGCACGCTGCATGTCGCCAAATTCGCCGAGGACGGCACGGTCGACTGGCTGCCGATCGTCTTCGGCCAGGGGCCGCTGACGACGGAAAATGGCTTTGCTGGCCAGGCCGACGTGCTGATCGAGGCGCGGCGCGCCGCCGATCTGCTCGGCGCCACCAAGATGGACCGGCCCGAGGACATCCAGCCCAATGGTGTCAACGGCAAGGTCTATGTCATGCTGACCAACAATTCGAAGCGCAAGACCGAACAGGTCGATGCCGCCAACCCGCGCGCCGAAAATGCCTTCGGCCGCATTATCGAGATCACCGAGACCGATGGCGATTTCACGTCAACCAAGGGCAAGTGGGAAGTGCTCCTGAAATGCGGGGATCCCTCGGTTGCCGATGTCGGCGCCACCTTCTCGACGGCAACGACGGCCAATGGTTGGTTCGGCATGCCCGACAATTGCGCGGTCGATTCGGCCGGTCGCCTGTGGGTCGCCACCGACGGCCAGGGACCGAAGGCGACCGGCCGCACCGACGGCCTGTGGACTGTCGACACGGAAGGTGCGGCGCGGGCGACGTCAAAGCTGTTCTTCCGCGTGCCGATCGGTGCGGAAATGTGCGGTCCGCTGTTTGCGCCTGACGACCAGACCGCCTTCGTCGCCGTCCAGCATCCGGGCGATGGCGGCGAGGACTGGGAGGGTTTTGGCCGCCCGTCCTACTATGAAGACCTGTCGACCCGCTGGCCCGACTTCAAGCCCGACATGCCGGTGCGGCCGTCGGTCGTCGCCATCACCAGGCAGGGCGGCGGCAAGATCGCGGTCTGATCTCGGGCGCCGGTTTGCAGCCTTGGGAGGGGTTTCGGTTCCCGAACGCCCCTCCTTCGCGGCATGAAGGCCATTCAAGCTCCGGGAAAGATTGGCAATTTACAGGTGGCGCCCTAACTCCTCCTTAGGAGACCGCCATGTCGAAATCCGTCTATGATCGTGGCCTGCTCAAGCCCGGCGACATCGCCAGGCTGCAGCGTGTCTTTGACGAAGCCTGCCTCAAGCGCGAAGCACACCCCGATTCGCCTGAGGCGCGCGAAATCGCCCTGACCCTGCTCGCCCTCCACAATGCCGGCATGGTCGACGAGGAGATGCTGACGGACGCCGTCGGTTTCCGCCGGCTGGAGCCGAAATCGGCCTGAGATTGAAGAGCCGCTTCCAGCCGCTATCTCCTGCCGCTATCCGGGACGTTGGATGACAGCCACATTGATCGCGCTTCGCAATTTGAAGCCGATGGATTCGTACAGCTTTATCGCGCCGGCGTTGGTGGCGTAGGCGTGCAGGTATGGCAGCTCGCCGCGCGCAAAAATCTGGTTTGCCACGAACAGGGACAAGAGCCGGCCGAGGCCGCCGCCGCGGACATCCGGATGCGAGCAGACGCCGCTGAGTTCGCTGTAGCCAGGCTGCTTCATCCGCTCGCCGGCCATCGCCACCAGCCGGCCGCCGGCCTTCACGCCCCAGAAGTCGCCAAGGCTCAATGCTCCAGACGTGAATGGGCCGGGCTTGGTGAGCGACGCCAGGGCCACCATTTCCGCCAAATCGTCTTGCGTCAGGCGTTGCACCCGTTCATCCGACACCAGCTGTAACGGCGTCCCGGCAACCATCTGCACGGCGGCGGCGGTCGAGATTGCCGAGAGGCCGGCCGGAAGGGCAATGGGGTCGGCCTGAGCCATGATGACGCTGTCACCGGGGCCGACAAGGTCCGCGAAAGCCTGCAGGCTTTCGGCATCGTCCGCGGCGGTGGCGGCGAAAAGGGCGAATGACGGCGAATAGCGCCTGGCGAGCTCGCCACCTTGCGCGAGGGCTTGATGGCGCGTCGCAAGCGCACTCCAGATGGGCCGGTCGAGGGCATGTTTCATTGCGCGACACCCTTTTTCACACGGCGATCGAGTGGAGCGGCGGCAAGGCCGTCCTCGATAGCGGCGAGTTGATCGAGAAGCGGCCCCGAGAGGTCCCGGCACAGATCCGCGACGGCGCTCTCGATGCGCGGCCAGACATCCCGCTTCGCCACGTCGACCAGGCGCTGGCCCTTGCCCGTCAGCGAGACCATCTTGCGGCGCTGGTCACCATCCGACTGGACGGCTTCGACCAGCCCCAACTCGGCCAGCAGCGACACGCTTCGCGTCACCCCTGGCTGGGTCAGCCCGAGCGATTGCGCCAGTTCGCCGACGGCCAAGGGCCCCAGCCTGTCGAGCGCGGCAAGCAGCGGGTACTGGCTCGATTGAAGCGGGACCTCCAGGCCGTCGAGCAGATGCTGCGCGTCGGCCTGCAATTGTTCGCCGATGCGCTTCAGCCTGCTGCCCAGGCAGAGATAGCCAAGCGACCGGATAACGTCTTCCATGATCAATTCGCCCTCAATCCATAACATGTTATATAATACGGCAAGGAACGAGTCAAAGCCGTCTCCGCTCAAATCAGCGTGAGCCACCCGAGGGCCGAGAGGAGCCGGCGATCCGCCTGGCGATCGCCCTCCCCAATATGCCGGCATTGGCAAAGCAGCCGCGAATGCTCGGCCGCATGCCGGTGAACCACAGGCCGGGCAGTTTCGGATCGGCGTCACCGCCGTTGAAGAGCGGGACACCCTTGCTGTCGAGCACGCCGAGGCTGCCGACCATGCGCTCCAGCCCGGTGCGGTAGCCGGTTGCGGCAATGACGATATCGGGATCGATCAGGCGGCCATTGGCCAGGACCACACCGTCGCGGCTGAACTCGCGTATCGCCGGCACCACGGTGATCTTGCCCGATTTGATGGCATCGACGGCGCCGTCATCCGCGGCGATCGCGGTGTAGTCGGAGGTCAGCCGGCTGGCGCCGCCCGAAGGCGCGGGCGGCATGCCGAATTTGGTCAGATCGCCGAAAACCAGGCGCTGCGTCGCGGCGATCACCGCATCGGCGACGCGCAGCGGCAAACGCGCCATGAGCGGCGAGAGCCGGTGCACGGCGATCTGGCCGATGCGCTTGGGCAGAAGGGCTGGACCGCTGCGGGCCGACAGCCAGAGAGAAGCCGTGTCCACGCCGGCCAGATGATTGAGGGCGTCGAAGCCCGAATTGCCGGCGCCGACGACCAGCACCTTCTTGCCGGCATAGGCCTTGGCGTCGCCGAAATCCGCCGAATGGATGATCCGTCCGGCGAAGGCCTCCATGCCCTTCCACTGCGGCGTGAAGGGCTCCTTGTCGCGGCCGGTGGCGACGATGACATGGCGCGTCAGGCGCGAGCCGGTGCTGGTGCGCACCGCCCAGTGGTCGCCCCTGAACACGATGGTCTCGACGGCGACGCCAAACTCCACCGGCAGCCGGTTCGCCTCCCGGAAATCGTTCATATGGCGGATAACGACGCTCTTGGGCGGAAAGGCTGGCGTATCCCCGGGATAGGAAAGGCCCGGCAGTGCCGAGAGATCGCGATGGGTGTTGAGATGCAGTTGCTGGTGCCGCCGATGCCAGGGCTCGGCCAGCCGGCTCTCCTTTTCCAGGATCGCCGCCGGCACGCCGGCCTTGATCAAAGCCTGGGCGACGGCCAGTCCGGCAGCACCGGCGCCAATGACGATCGCCGGCTCGATCGCCACCAACTGCTCCACCATCGGTCTGGTCGTCGTATCAGCCATTCACTCTCAAAACCCATTCAACCGCCGCAGCATCCCGACAGCTTCGCAGGACGCTGTAACCGTTTGATCGCGCGCAAACCCATGCAGCGGATCGGTACCGATTGCCGAGGCCCGCGCCGGGCCGCGCTTGCGCTCCAGAGCATTGCGCCGCCAAGCGGAAACAACTCGCATCACGGAAATGCGGCCAAAACAACGACATGAAGCAGGATGCCCGCTTCTGTCCGAAACCATGCAGCCCTATATGGCATATCCGCGGCATCGGCGATAATCAGGTCGCGGCAATGTGATTGATTCGAGCTCCGGGGGCTGGCGGATCTCGTTACCGACGCAGGAATTCGAAGTCGCAGCGATTTCGGCTTCCCTGGAAAAATCAGGACGCCGTGGCGCGTCCAGCGTGTCGAAAGGCACGTCGCGCCACAGACGGCACGCGGAATCTCGACCATGCCCTCCTTGCGGATCTATTTCGACAAAATCCTCGAGGGTGCCTCGCCCAAGGTCGAGCGCCTTGCGCTGACGCATGTCGAACGGCTGGCGATTGTCCGCCGCCATGGCGATTTCTCGCTCGCCTATTCCACCGCTGTACAGCAGAAGCTTTCCTATTTTGGCGACGCCGATGGCTACATCGCCTTCGGCACCAAGATGAAACACCATTTCGCGCTTGGCGACCCGGTGGCGGCGCCGGCCCGGCGGCCCGACTACATCAGACGCTTCGTCGAGACCGCCGGCGACCCATGGTTCGTGCAGATCGGCGAGGAGACCGCGCGCGTACTGGCCGGGCTCGGCTACAAGGTCAACCGATTGGGTATCGACACAAGGCTCGTCCTGCCCGAGCATGATTTTTCCGGCAAGCGCAACGAGACCGTGCGCTATTCCGAGCGCTGGCTCTTGAAGAAAGGCTTTTCGTTCGAGGAAGACAGGCGAACGGTGTTCCTCGACGAGATCGCCCGGCTTTCCGAAAACTGGCGCGGCGATCGCATCGTCAAGCGCTGGGAGATGGGTTTTCTCAACCGCCCCTTCAACGATCAACTCGGCACCGACATGCGCCGCTTCGTCCTGCATGGTCCCGATGGCGAGCTGATCGCCCTGCTCGATTTCGATCCGATATTTCGAGACGGCAAGGTCATCGGCTACACCACCGCCTTCAAGCGCAAGCATATCGATGCCTCGCCGCACGCCGAGATCGGGCTGACCAAATTTGCCGTCGACCGGTTTCGCGAAGAGGGCATGGAGGTGGTCACGCTTGGCCTGTCGCCGCTCGTCGACGTCGACCCGAGCGGATTTGCCGAAAGCGACTTCTGGCGCAACGCTTTTCAGCGCGCCTACGATTCGCCATGGGTCAACCGCCGCCGGTTCAACCTGCAAGGCCAGGCGGCGTTCAAGCGCCGTTTTCATGGCATGGAAGAGCCCGTCTACATCGCTTTTCGCGAGGGGACCTATATCGAGATGCTGGGGCTGCTACGACTGGTCAAGGCCATCTGAGGATTCCAACCGAGGTAGGGACAGAGATGCGCCTGGCTGTTGTTATTTCGACAATTGGACTGCTATTTTTCTCAGCAGCGAGGTCTGCTGCCGATGAAGCATGGGATGCTTACTATCGCGATGACTACATAACCGCACTCAGATTATGGCGCGACCAAACCGACAAAGGCGACGGGGTGGCTCCGTCCAATATCGGTGATCTGTATTTGCAAGGATATGGGGTTACCAAGAGCCGGGCCGACGCGTTCAAATGGTATCGAATATCAGCAGAGCGCGGATACGCCCGAGCTCAATCCTATCTTGGCGATATGTACCGAAGCGGAGACGGCATTCGCCGGGACAAAGCCCAGGCCCTTTTCTGGTACCGCAAAGCGGCAGACCAAAGCTTCCCAGCCGCAATGAATGCGCTCGGCGATATGTACAATGTCGGAGAGGGTGTCGCCAAGGATGAAGCCCAGGCACAGCGGTGGTATCAAAAAATCAACGACGCGAATTGACAAGGTTACGGCGAGGACGTTTGGCCGTCAGTTCCGCAGCCGGTAGCCGGTCTTGAAGATCCAGGCGACGATTGCGATGCAGACGGCCAGGAACACCAACGTCATGCCGAGGCTGATGCCGACCGAGACGTCGGACTTGCCGTAAAAGCTCCAGCGGAAGCCGCTGATCAGGTACACTACCGGATTGAACAGCGTGATCGTCTTCCAGATGCCGGGCAGCATGTTGATCGAATAGAAGCTGCCGCCGAGGAAAGTCAGCGGCGTGATGATCAACAGCGGCACCAGTTGCAGTTGCTCGAAGCTTTTCGCCCAGATGCCGATGATGAAGCCGAACAGACTGAAGGTCACTGCCGTCAGCACCAGGAAGGCGACCATCCAGAACGGATGCAGGATGGTGAGCGGCACGAACAGCGAGGCGGTGGCGAGGATGATCAGGCCGAGGATGATCGACTTGGTGGCGGCACCGCCGACATAGGCGATGACGATCTCCAGGTAGGAGACCGGCGCCGACAGCAATTCGTAGATCGAGCCGACGAATTTGGGGAAGTAGATGGCGAAGGAGGCGTTGGAGATCGACTGCGTCAACAGCGACAGCATGATCAGCCCCGGCACGATGAAGGCGCCGTAGCTGATGCCGTCGATCTCGGTGATGCGCGAGCCGATGGCCGAGCCGAAGACGACGAAGTAGAGCGATGTCGAGATGACCGGCGAGACGATGCTCTGCAGCACGGTGCGGAAAGCACGCGCCATTTCCATCCGGTAGATGGCCCAGACTGCACGCAGGTTCATGCGTCTTTCCTCACCAAATTGACGAAGATCTCCTCGAGCGAGCTGTTTTGCGTGTCGATGTCGCGGAACTGGATGCCTGATGCCTCGAGGTCGCGGATCAGCGAGGCGACGCCCGGCCGCTCGGCCTGGTTGTCGTAGGTGTAGGTCAGCTGCCCGCCATCGGGCGACAGCTCCAGCGCATAGCGCGAAAAGGCTTCCGGAATGGCCGTCAGCGGATTGCGCAGCTCCAGCACCAGCCGCTTACGGCCGAGCTTGCGCATCAGCTCGGCCTTGTTCTCGACCAGGATGATCTCGCCGCGGTTGATGACGCCGACGCGGTCGGCCATCGCCTCGGCTTCCTCGATATAGTGGGTGGTGAGGATGATGGTGACGCCATCCTCGCGCAGCCGGCGCACCATCTCCCACATGTCCTGGCGCAGCTCGACATCGACGCCGGCGGTCGGCTCGTCGAGGAACAGGATGCGGGGCTCATGCGACAGCGCCTTGGCAATCATCAGACGCCGCTTCATGCCGCCTGACAGCGTGATCGCCTTGGCGTCCTTCTTGTCCCATAGCGACAGGTCGCGCAGCACCTTCTCGACAAAGGCCGGGTTGGCCGGCTTGCCGAACAGGCCGCGGCTGTAGCTGACGGTTGCCCAGACGCTCTCGAAAGCGTCGATGGTCAGTTCCTGCGGCACCAGGCCGATCAGGCTGCGCGCGGCGCGGTAGTCCTTGTTGATGTCGTGGCCGTCTACGGTGACGGTGCCGGTCGAGCGGTTGACGATGCCGCAGACGATCGAGATCAGCGTCGTCTTGCCGGCGCCATTGGGGCCAAGCAGCGCGAAGATCTCGCCGCGCTGGATGTCGAGATCGACTTCCCTGAGCGCGGTGAAACCGGTGGCGTAGGTCTTGGAGACCCCGGAAATGGACAGAATGGAGGGCATGGCTGAAAACGGCTGCCTGAAAGAGGTCCCCTGATATAGGCCGAATGTCGGTGCGCGCAACCGCAAGTCAATGGTGCTGCTGACAGTTCTGGACAGCCGGTGCGCGGCGGCCATTGCTTTAGCCCAGCATGAACACGGTACGCCTTGTGCTGTCATCCCTGGCCCATGCCTGTTCGACATCCGCCAGCGGAACCGGCGTGGTGGCGATTTGAAGGCCGGCCGGCACCACGGCGCGCAGCAGGTCGCCGGTGCAGGCGATGAAGCGGTCGAGCGGCACGCTGCCAATGCCGCTGCCCATCAGGGCAATCGCGGATGAGCGCAGAACCGCGCCCGGCAAGGTGATGTCGGAGCCACTGACGGCGCCGATCTGGACGAAGCGGACTGGTACGGCTTCAAGGCTGGCCTTGGCGGCGGCGATGAGCAGACGCTCGGCGCTGTTGCCCCAGAGATAGTCGATGACGACATCCACGCCCTGCTTGAACTGTCGCCTGAAGCTTTCCTCCAGGGCCGCCCCGTCCTCGATCAGCGGGATCGTCACATCCGCGCCGAGCGCCGCGACCGCATCGAGTGACGCTGCGTTGCGGGCGGTGGCAATGATTTTCTTAGCGCCGAGATGCCTGGCGATCTGGACGGCGAGGCGGCCCGCCGTGCCGGTGGCGCCATTGACCAGCACGGTTTCGCCTGGCTTGAGCTTCGCCCGCTCGGTGAAGGCGGCCCATGACGACATGCCGGGATTGGCGATGGCCGCGGCGGTGATGTCGTCCAGCCCGTCGGGCAGCGCCACGCAATGCGACCCGGGCACGACGGTCCGCTCCGCCATGCTGCCATTGGGCGCCCTGGGCAGCGCGAAATAGACCTTTGAGCCATCCTCGAGCCGGCCGACGCCGTCGATGCCGACGACGAAGGGGAACTGGCCGGACGAGCTGTAGTGCGAGCCCGAGGCGCGGCTCTTGACGACATGGCTGATGGCGGCGGCGGCGGCGGTGACCGTGACGCGGTTTTCGCCCGCCGCCGGCACCGGTTCGGGGAAATCGCCGTAGATGGGCGCCTGCCCGGCGCTCGAAACAATCGCGGCTTTCATGATGTTTGCCTTTCTGGCTTCCATATTATGTGTATAATGCACATATAAGGAGTCGTGGCGTGCCGTCAACAAAAACCGTGCAAAATACACATATCTCCGATCAGCTACGGCAGATTCATGGGGCGGTGCTCGATATTATCGGTGTGATGAACCGGCCGCAGCGCGACGAGCTGCTGATCAAGGCGGCCGGCATTCCGCTCGACCGGGCGCTGTTCCCGCTGCTTGTCGGCATCGAGCGGTTCGGGCCGATCGGCGTCGTCGAGATGGCCGACCGTGTCGGCCGTGACTACACGACCGTCAGCCGCCAGGTCGCCAAGCTGGAGAGCCTCGGCCTGGTGCAGCGCCAGGCCAGCGCCGCCGACCGGCGCGTGCGCGAGGCCGTGATCAGCCCGAAGGGCAAGGCGATGACCGACCTCGTCGACGCGGCGCGCGAAAAGATCGGCCGCACCATTTTCGAGAGCTGGGAGGCGCACGACATCGACGAGCTGGTGCGCCTGATGCGCAAATTCGCGGATGCGCTTGGCGCGGTGCCGGAGACCGGCGCTTAGTTCGTCGGCACAGAAGTCTTGGTGGGTTGCTTGGGTTGACGGATCGCATGCCTTGGCGATTGATTGAAACGCCCGTCGCTTCGTCATCCTGGGGCGGAGCAAGGAGCGAAGCGACGCAGCGCAGACCCCGGGATCCATGCCGGGACTCCTGAGCGCCGCAACGGTGCAGAATTCTGCTCCGTCGCACTCCTCGGCCAAAGTCACGGCATGGATCCTCGGGTCTCCGCGACGGAGCTTCGCTCCTGCTCCGCCCGTGGATGACGAAGGTGGGGAGGCTTCGCCCAGTTTCCAGGCCGCAACCGGTAAAATTGTCCTGTGGCGTTCAGCCTCGCGGCAGGACGCCGCTTTGACCTGAACCCGCTTCGGGCCTACTCTCCGCCAGTATTGAAGCAATTCCAGGAAAAGTGTGACGCGGTTTTCCGTCCGGATTTGCGTCAAAAGAAATAGCCAGCAGCCGGAGCCCGCCATGGACCCGCTCATACTGTCGCGCATCCAGTTCGGCGCGAATATTTCGTTTCATATTCTGTTTCCGACGATCACCATTGCACTTGGCTGGGTGCTGCTGTTCTTCAAGCTGCGCTACAACGCGACCAATGATTCCGCCTGGATGCGCGCCTATTTCACCTGGGTGAAGGTGTTCGCGCTGTCCTTCGCCATGGGCGTGGTGTCGGGCGTCACCATGAGCTTCCAGTTCGGCACCAACTGGCCGGGCTATATGGAAAAGGTCGGCAACATCGCCGGGCCGCTGCTGGCCTACGAGATCCTGACCGCCTTCTTCCTTGAAGCGGCCTTCCTCGGCATCATGCTGTTCGGCTTCCGCCGCGTCTCCAACCGCGTCCACACGCTGGCAACGGTGCTGGTCGCCGGCGGCACCACGCTGTCCGCCTTCTGGATCATCGCGCTCAATTCCTGGATGCAGACGCCGGCCGGCTTCGAGATGCGCGATGGCGTGGCGCATGCCGTCGACTGGTGGGCGATCGTCTTCAACCCGTCCATGCCCTACCGGCTGGTCCACATGCTGCTTGCCTCGGGTCTCACGGTATCGTTCCTCATTGCCGGCCTGTCGGCGCTGCGTTATCTCAACGGCGACCGCTCGGAATCGATGTGGAAGGCGCTGCGCACCGGCGTCTTCACCGCCGCCGTCCTGATCCCGATCCAGATCTTTGCCGGTGACCAGCACGGGCTGAACACGCTGGAGCACCAGCCGCAGAAGATCGCCGCCATGGAGGCCAACTGGAACACCGGCCCCAACGTGCCGCTGGTGCTGTTCGCGCTGCCCGATGAGGCGGCCAAGGAGAACAGGTTCGAGATCGCCATTCCCGACGGCGCTAGCCTGGTGCTGCGGCACTCGACCAGCGGCGTGGTGCCAGGGCTCAACGACTATCCCGGCAACCACCCGCCGGTCTTTCCGCTGTTCTGGAGCTTCCGCATCATGGTCGGCACCGGCCTTTTGATGCTCGCCGTCTCCTGGTCGGCCGCCTTTTTCCTCAAGCGCCGCCACAGCCTGCCGAGGCCGCTCGCCATGCTGATGGTGCCGATGGCGCTCTCGGGCTGGCTGGCGACGCTGGCCGGCTGGTATACGACCGAGATCGGCCGCCAGCCCTGGCTGGTGACGGGCGTGCTGAAAACCGCCGACGCCGTCGGCCCGGTGGCGGGCAGCCATGTCGCGCTGACGCTCGCCATCTATCTCGTCCTCTACGTGCTGTTGCTGATCGCCTATCTCGGCGTGCTGGTGCATCTGGCGCTGAAGGCGGCGAAGGATGGCGACACCTCGCCGCTGCCGGGTGTCATGAAGGCAGCAATGTCGCAGCCAGCGGCGGGGGAGTAAGAAAATGACCTTCGACTGGCCAACCCTGCTCCCCCTCATCTTCGCCGGCCTGATGGGGCTCGCCATCCTGATCTATGTCATCCTCGACGGTTTCGATCTCGGCATTGGCATCCTGTTCTCGGTCGCCGAAGATGCCGAGCAGGACACCATGATTGCCGCCATCGGTCCGTTCTGGGATGCCAACGAGACCTGGCTGGTGCTGGCCGTCGGCCTGCTGCTGGTCGCCTTTCCCCTGGCGCATGGCGTCATCCTGACCGCGCTCTATATTCCGGTCTTCGTGCTGCTGGTCGGGCTGATCTTGCGCGGCGTCGCCTTCGATTTCCGCGCCAAGGTGCCGAGCGGCAAAAAGCACCGCTGGAACCGCATTTTCTTCCTGGGTTCGGTCATCGCCTCGCTGGCGCAGGGCTATATGCTGGGCGTCTATGTGCTCGGCCTCGATGTCGGCTTCGGCGGCATGGCGTTCGGCGCGCTGGTGGCGTTCTGCCTGGCCGCGGCCTACGCGGCGATGGGCGCCGCCTGGGTGATCTACAAGACCGAAGGCGAGTTGCAGAAGAAGGCCGTGCTCTGGCTGCGCACCGCGCTGGTGCTGACCGCGCTCGGCATGGCGGCGGTATCGCTGGCGACGCCCTTCGCCAGCCCGCGCATCTTCGACAAATGGTTCGTCTGGCCGCAGATGCTCTATCTCTCGCCGCTGCCGATCCTGTCGGCGCTGCTGTTCCTGTGGCTGTGGCGGCAGACCTTCCATCTGCCGAAGCCCGACGACCGCCATGCGCTGACGCCGTTCCTGACGCTGGCCGCCATCTTCGCACTCGGCTTTGCCGGTCTCGCCTGGTCGTTCTACCCGTATGTGGTGCCGGATAAATTGACCATCTGGCAGGCGGCGTCGGCGACCGAGAGCCTGGCTATCATTCTGGCCGGCACGGTCGTCGTGCTGCCAGTCATCATCTTCTATTCCTTCTATGCCTATCGTGTGTTCGGCGGCAAGGCGACGGACCTGACTTACGACTGAGATCCAGCGTCGCCATCCCTGGGCGAAGCAGGAGCGAAGCTCCGTCGCGGAGACCCTGGGATCCATGCCGGGACGTTAATCGAAGAGTGTAGCGGAGCAGAATTCCGGACTGCTGTAACGCATTGAAGTCGCGGCATGGATCCTCGGGTCTGCGCTGCGTCGCTACGCTCCTTGCTCCGCCCGTGGATGACGAAGTGGGGGCGCGCCAATCGCCGAGGCATAGCGAAGGTTCAGATCAGCCCCGAGTCACGCGCGGCGGCCGTTGCCTCGCCGCGCGAGACTGCATCCAGCTTGCCCAAGACCGCCGAGACATGGTGGTCGACCGTCTTCGGTGAAATGGTGAGATGCTCGGCGATCCGTTTGTTGGACAGGCCGCGCTCGATCAGCTGCAGCACTTCCATCTGGCGCTGGGTCAGGCCGGCGCTGTTGGCGCGGGTGGTACGGCGCGGCCCCCTGGCAATGCGAATGACGCCGTTCTGCCGCATCAGTTCACGCACGTGGTTTGCGACCGGACGGGCGCCGAGCGCCTCGAGAATCTCCAGCGCCTCCCGCTGTGCGGCCTCGTCGCCCTGGGCGAGCGCCAGCGCACGTTCGTAAGGAGCGTCGAGTTCCGCCCAGACAATGGCCGCGCCGCGCCAGTCCCCAGCCAGCAGCATCCGGTAGGGCGCGGCCATGCCTGTGGTGTCGCCCGGATCGACATCGGGTGCCAGCAGCCGCCGCCAACCGGCCAACTCGGCGAAGACCGCCCGCGTCGGCGACAGGCTTTCGGCAAGGCCGATCAGCCGCAGCGCCTCGTCCCTGTCCGCCTCGCCCAGCCAAGCCTGTTCGGCAATCACCGCGGCATAAGGCAACAGCCGCTGCAGCTCGGCTCCCTTTTCCAGAAATTGCTTCATCTCGGCCAGAAGCGGCTCCGCCGATGGGTCGCCACGGCGGACCCTTAGCCGCGACAGCGCCACCAAGGCCGGATAGCGCACCAGGGCGGTCGCCCGCTCGTTGGCAATCACATCCAGCGCCTCGGCTGCCGCCTCATCCCAGCATCCCCGACGCAGCAGCAACTGTGCCCGTACACCACGCATGTAATCGCGCCACGTCGCCAGATCGTTCTCGACGCAATAGTCGATGCCGCGATCAAGGAAGGATTGCGCCTGGCTGTAGCCCAGCTGGTTCATTTCACCACAAGCACAATTGGTGAACGCGCGGGCCGCATGTTCCTGGAAATTCTCTTGCAGCGCGATTTCGAGGCTGCGGGCAAGATGCAGCCGGCTTGAGTCCAGGTCCAGCCACTGCTCGGCGGCGCCGACATTGTTGAGCGCATGGCAAACGACTTCCTGCTTGTTCAACCGTTCGGCGAGCTCGATCGCCCTGGCGCCCAGCGACAAGGTCTCGTCCAGCCTTTCGGCTAGCATCGCCAGTTGAGACAGGTTCGAATAGGCCATGGCAAGCTCGGCACTGACTGGCACGGTCTCCAGCAACGCGACTGCCTGGGCGCCGAACATGTCGGCGGCTTCTCGGTCGCCCAGAAGATAGGCGAAGCGTGACAGCCATCTGAGGCTGTCGCCTTCCTTCAGCGTATTGCCAAGCGCCTGTTGCAAGACACGCGCCTGTTCCTGCGCCTTGATGGCCTCGTCGATGCGCGCAATCAAATGGCACTCGAAGGCATAGTGCTCGTAGAGGCCGGCGCGCTCTTCCTCAGGCAAGGTATCGGCCTGGCGCAAGGCCACCTCATAGTAGCCGGCGGCGTCGCGATGGGCGCCGACACGCGAGGCCTCCCGCGCCGCGATCGGCGCGAATTCACGCACCGCCTGCAGATTATTTGCCTCCACGGCATGGTGGACCAGGCGCGCTGTCGCAACGGACCCGTTCTCGAGCAGCGCGGAAAGGGCGCGCTGGTTGAACTCGCGCCGCTGGCTTGTCGTCAGCATCGTCTCGATGGCGCGGCGGGCGATCTCGTGCCGGAAGGCGTAGCCGTCGCCGAGATCGTCGAGCAGGCCATTCGAGACGCATTCCGCCAGCTGGCCGGCGGCGGCCACGCCGCAAAGGCCCTGCAAGGCCCAGGCGTCGGCGCGCCTTGGAAACACCGACACCGCGTCGAGCATCGAGCGGGCACCGGCCGACAGGCGGTCGGCGCGCGCGACCACGGCATCGCGCACGCTGGCCGGCAGCGCCGTTTCATTCTCGGCGCTCAGCAATTCGGTGACGAAAAAGGCGTTGCCGGCCGTCGCCCGGTAGATGGCGTCGCCGTCGCGCCCCACGGCGGCGGCGAGTGACACCACCGCCGCTTCGCTCAGAAACGGCACGTCGATGCGCGCAACGCTGCCCGACGGGATTTCACCCAGGGCCCGGCGCACACGCGCCTGTCCCTCGCTGCGGTCGGTGCGCGCCGTCAGCAGCAGCAGGATGTGGGTGCTGGCGATGCGGCGGCCGAGAAAGCGGACGAAGTCGAGCGTCGCGTCATCGGCCCAGTGCAGGTCCTCGATCACCAGCAGCGTCGCACCCGACCTTGCCTCGAAAACCTCCATCGCATCGGAAAACAGCGGCAGCCGCTGTCCCCGCCGGGCGTCGACCGCCTGCGGCATCGCCCATTGCGCCTCGCGCGCCAGGTCGTAGAGAGGCCCGAGCGGGTCGGGTATCGACAGGTCCTCGCAGGCGCTGCGGAAGATGCGCGCATCTGGCCCGGCGCGGCTGGTAAAGGCTTCGACCAGCGCCGACTTGCCGGCACCGGCCTCGCCCGACAACGCCGCGACGTGGCCGCGGCCGCGGCCGGCTTCCGCCAAAAGTTCGTCCAGTTGCGCCAGCTGCGCCTGCCGTTCCAGAAGCATCGTCATCGCTCAAATGGGGTCGGTTTCGCCACCGCACTGGACATCCGCCACGACTGTCCAAGGTGCTTGCCCGATATGTGACCCTCCACACATTTCGGTGCCATTCTCCACATAACGACCCCAATATAGGGAATCTTCCCACAAAATATAGGGAAAGGTTCCGATGTGCGCCGTTTGCGAGCGTGATCAATGTCCAGCCGCGCTCAAATCGAGCGTGAATCAACACCAAAGGGAAACCCGATATGCCTCGCTATGTAGTTGAACGCACATTTCCAAATGGCCTCAGCGTACCGATGAACGATGCCGGCGCCGATGCGCTGGGCGGCGTCATCATGCGCAACGCCGAAAAAGGCGTGACCTGGGTGCAGTCCTTCGTCTCGCCCGACAAGAAGCAGAGCTTCTGCATCTATGATGCGCCGTCGCCGGAAGCGATCCGCAGCACCGCCCAGAAGAACGCCCTGCCGGTCGACAAGATCACGGAGGTGCGGGTCCTTGATCCCTACTTTTACCGTTGATCCCGACCATGACTATGCAACTGCCCTTCGCCGCGGTGGCGGCTTGCCTGACAACGCGTCCAGCGCGGTGTTGGCGGGTTCGAGACCAGTCGGACGAGGCCCGATACTGGGCCGGATTCTCCGGTGGCTCACCTCGCTGCTGTTCGCACCATTGCGCAAGAGCCGGCGCCGGCTGCCTCCGCAGGACGACTATCTGAGACGCGACATCGGCCTGCCGGGGCGCGGGGAGCTGCCGCACTACTGGGACTTCACCCGGTACGACTGACAGCCATCGACTTCGCAGCGGGAGCGGCTGCTTCCGCGCATCAACAACGAGGAGAGAAAATGAATATCCATCTGTGGACCAGACACCTCATCAACCTGTCGATCCTGTCGATCGCGGCCACGGCGGCGAATGCCCATGATACGGGCACGCTGGATGAGAAAGTGCGGGCGGCCAACAGCCGTTTCGAGAACGTGGCGATGGCGACCGCGGAAGGCTATGCGCCGATCCCTTGCGCCAGCGGTATCACCGGCGGCGCCATGGGCATCCACTATGTCAACGCGGCCTACCTGAAAGACGATGTTGTCGATCTGGCGAAACCGGAAGCGGTGATGTACGAGCCGATGGCTGACGGCACGCAGAAGCTGGTGGCGGTGGAGTACATCACATCGAAGGGCCCGGCCTCGCTCGAAGGGCAGCTGTTCAACTTCGACAGCGCGCCCAACCGCTATGGCCTGGGCGCCTTCTATGAGCTGCATGTCTGGGCCTGGAAGAAAAACCCGACCGGCACCTTCGCCGACATGAACCCCGACGTGTCGTGCGACGCGATGAAGGCCGGCGGCATGTAGCGCGCGAATCTCCCCCTCGAGGGGGAGATAACCAAGCCTCAATTGCTCGCCGACAGCACCAGCACCGGCTTGTCGCTGTACAGCGCCGGGAACAGCTGCTTCAGGTTCGCCACCTTGGGCAGGTCGTTGTAGACGATGTAGGGATAGGTCGGGTTCAGCGTCAGAAAGTCCTGGTGGTAATTCTCGGCCGGGTAGAAGGTCTTGCCGGTCTCGATCGTGGTGACGATCGGTGCCGGATAGAGCTTGGCCTTGTCGAGCTGGTCGATGTAGCTCTGCGCGATCTTCTTCTGCGCGTCGTTTTCGGCGAAGATCGTCGAGCGGTACTGGGTGCCGGAGTCCGGACCCTGGTAGTTCAGCTGCGTCGGATTGTGGGCGACCGAGAAATAGACCTGCAGCAGCTGGCCGTAGGTGACCTTGGAAGGGTCGTAGGTGATCTCGACGGATTCGGCATGGCCGGTGCGGCCGGTGCCGACCGTCTCGTAGACGGCGTCATCCTTGGCGCCGCCGGTATAGCCGGAAACGGCCTGGCTGACGCCCTTGACGTGCTGGAACACGCCCTGCACGCCCCAGAAGCAGCCGCCGGCGAAGATCGCCGTCTCGCTGCCCGAGGCTGCCTTTTCGTCGAGCGCCGGCGGCGGAATGACGACGGCATCTTCCGCCGAGACGGCCGGTGTCAGCCAGAAAGCGGCGCCCGCGGCGGCAAGGGCCATCGCCGCCAGCGCGCCCCTGACAAAGCCGGTTGAACGGTTCTTGGTATTGGTCATGGTTGCACTCCTCATGGCTTCCATTTGGGATCAGTCTATTGGATCAGCTACGATAGCGCGATGCGCGAGTTGCGGCGGTGGCTCAAATGCGCGTGCGACCGCATGGTCGCACGCCATTTGCGCCGCCGGGATCGAGCCTAGTTCGCAGGAGCAGCCATAGCATCCGCCGGCTTCATCGCATCGGTCGCCGGTTTCATGGCGTCCGCCGCGGGCTTCATAGCATCCGCAGCTGGCTTCATGGCATCGGCGGCGGGCTTCATCGAATTGGTGGCCATCGCGTCGGCAGGCTTCATCGCGTCGGTCGCGGGCTTCATGGCATCCGTCGCCGGCTTCATGGCGTCGGTGGCCATCGCATTGGCCGGCTTCATCGCGTTGGTCGTGTCGTCGGCGCGGGCGCCAGCGACGAAAACGGCGGCCGAAAGGGCGAAGGCGAGCGCCGGCAGGGTCAGGTACTTGGTCATGAGAGTCTCCTTGGGTTTTGGCGCGCGGAAGCGGGCCGGGTGATGCGTTGCCGCTGCATGCGGCCCCGCGCGAAGGGAAAGAAAAATCAGTTGGTGGCAGCGGCCAGGATCGGTCCGCCGCCCGGTGATTGCACCAGCACGGCGGTGCTGAGGCCACTGGGCGCGGCGGGCAGCGCATAGGCGGTGGCGCCTCCGGTCCAGCTGCCGAGTTTTGTCAGCGCATGCACGACATTGGCATGCGGCAGCGTGCGGCCGGTGTTTTCGCCACGCGCCACCGGCACCTGGACGACGCCCTTGGTGTAGCGCACGAGCCAGACATCGGCCTTGCCGCCCGGCGCGGCGCCGGCTCCGACCGCGACCTTGCCACCGCCAAGCGACAGCGAGGGGCCGCCGGTCTTGGCCGTTGCCGCGATAAGATGCTCGATCTCGCCGGGTGCCGCGCCGACGACATCGGCATGGCCGTTGACCACGACTTGCGGCGTGAACGGCCCGTCATGGCCGAGCGGCGGCTCGTAGGAAACCTGGCGCTGGGTGAATTCCTGTTTGCCGAACGTGTCCTTCCAGCCGAGATAATCCCAGTAGGTGACGTTGAAGGACAGTGCCAGCACGCCGGGCTGGTCCTTGACCTTGATCAGGTTGGCGTTGGCCGGCGGGCAGGACGAGCAGCCCTGGCTGGTGAACAGCTCGACGACACTGAGCGGCTGCGCGGCAGCGGCACCGAGCGAGAGGCCAAGCGCCAGCGCGCCCAGGCTGGACAATGCGGCGAATTTTCTGGAAGACGATCTCGGCATCGGCTGACTCCGTGTGGACGGCGCTGCGACGCGCCTGTCATTCCCCCACTTCGCTGCCGTTTGCCGCTTCGTTACAGCGCTCACCGGTTTGTGATCACGGCGCCAGACTTATGCGCGCTGCCCGAAACGCCACAGTGAGGTGTAGTGCATGATCGGCCGCTCGAACGTTGCGCCTTCGGCGACAAATCGCTTTCCTGCATCCAGCATGGGCTGGAAGATATCGAGCTGCCTGGCGTGCTCCAGCGTGTCCCAGACACTGGTGTTGATCAGCGACAGTGTCGCCTCGTCGGCGCCGGCGTAGAAGGTGAGCAGCCCTGGCATGGCCTCGATGCCGGGCCGAAGAGCTGCCTCCGCCTCCAGCATCATCTCTCGCAACAGCGCGAACTTCGTGGCGTCGCAGCGCAAGATGGACACACGCAGCACGGGGTCTGACATTGCGTTCTTCCTCCTGAGGGCCGCCATGATAGCACCCCCTCGAGGGGGTTGAGGAGTGGTCCGTGTAGCGGACGGAAAGCCAATTGCTTGGCTTTTCGAACGACGAACGCCGGCAGGCCAGAGGGGGTCGGGCCGACTGGGTGCGGCCTCCTGCGGCGGATGGAGGCTGGCGCTCTACGCGCGGCGACCCCCTCTGTCGCCTTCGGCGACATCTCCCCCTTGAGGGGGGAGATCAGCAGCGCCCTTTTACTGAGTCAGCGCGGTCAGCGAGGGGCGCTGGTTGAAATCGCATTTGCCGGTCACATTGTAGAAGAAGTCGGCGTTGCTGACATCGGCCGGCACGGCGTTGCCGCCGTCTTCCCAGGCCTGGTAACCCGTCGCGCCGCAAGGCACGGCGGAGAAGATGTCGACGATCTGGCCGGCCGCGACCTCGGGCATGACCGTTGCGCTCGTGCCGATGTAGAGCCGGTCCGAGGTGGCCGGGTCGTTCGACTTCAGCACGGTCGGGTTGCCCGAGGGCACATCCATCTCGAGATAGAGCTGCCCCATCTGGCTGACATCGATGACGGCGCCGGGGCTGTTGGCCGGATACATGGTGTTGACGCAGGTGGTGACATATTTCTTGGTGCCACTGGTCTGCGTGATCGCCCCGGCGGGCAGGTTGTTGAAGTTGTTCACCGTCGTGGTCGTGCAGACCTGAGACTGGACGAGGGTCTTGATGTCGGCGCCGCCATTGTTGGTGATCGTGTACACGTTGCTCGTGCCGTAGCCCTTGGGATCGCCATAGCCGTTGTAGGTATAGTCGATCTGCATCAGCGACTTGGCCGTGGTCGCGTTGAACTGCGTGCCGTAAAGCTTCATGGTCTTGTTCCAGTAGCCGGAGACCTTGGTGACCTGGAAGGTGGCCTGCACCAGGGCCGGTGCCTTGTTGACGGCGGAGGTGACGGCGACCGGCACGGTGTTGATCCGGGCGATGGTCATGAAATCGGTCGGCATGGCAAAGCTCGCCGAGGTCGTGGCGGTGACGGTGCCGTTGGCGGAGACGTTGAAGCTCGCCAGCGTCGCCGTGCCCTGGCCATTGTTGGCGACGAAATTGTTTTGCAGCGCCACCTGGCGGTCGCTGAGCGATGTCGTCGTCGGCAGCGTGGTGATGGCCAGCGTCGCGGCATCCAGCGCTTCCTGCATGTCGGAGCGGGTCTGGACGGCGTCGGTGTAATCGACGGAGAAGCCGACAGCGGTGATCAGCGGCACCAGACTCAAGAAGAACAGCGGCATCATCGAGCCGCTGCGCGAACGGGCGAACCCGCCTGCTACTTTGAACATTTTCTTACCCCCAGAGACATTAGTGGGCGTGCAGATACCACGCAGCCGGCAAACCAAGGTCTAATGGGATCGATCAAAGTTTATGCATTTGCCACCCCAAGGCCGGTATTCTCGTTTTTTTGGCGCCGCTCACCGCTTTGTGATCGAAGGCGGCGCCCTTGGGCGCCAAGCCTTGCCGGGGCAGGCCGCCCCTGCTAAAGCGCGCGGATGAGCACGCCCCTCGACCATATCCGCAACTTCTCCATCGTCGCCCATATCGACCATGGCAAATCCACGCTTGCCGACCGGCTGATCCAGTCCACCGGCGGGCTGGAGCTGCGCGACATGAAGGAGCAGGTGCTGGACTCGATGGATATCGAGCGCGAGCGCGGCATCACCATCAAGGCGCAGACAGTGCGGCTGAAATACCGCGCCAACAATGGCGAGGACTATATCCTCAACCTCATCGACACGCCCGGCCATGTCGACTTCGCCTATGAAGTGTCGCGTTCGCTCGCCGCCTGCGAGGGCTCGCTGCTGGTGGTCGACGCCTCGCAGGGCGTCGAGGCGCAGACGCTGGCCAATGTCTACCAGGCGATCGACAACAACCACGAGATCGTCGTGGTGCTGAACAAGGTCGACCTGCCGGCCGCCGAGCCGGAGCGCATCCGCGAGCAGGTCGAGGAGGTGATCGGCATCGACGCCTCCAACGCCGTGCTGATCTCGGCCAAGACCGGGCTTGGCATTCCCGATGTGCTGGAAGCGATTGTCCACCAATTGCCGCCGCCGCGCGAGGGCGATGCGTCAGCACCCTTGAAGGCGATGCTGGTCGACAGCTGGTACGACGCCTATCTCGGCGTCATCGTCCTGGTGCGCGTCATCGACGGCGTGCTGAAAAAGGGCCAGACCATCCGCATGATGGGCACCGGCGCCAAGCATCTTGTCGAGCGCACCGGCGTGTTCACGCCGGCCCGCATCAATGTCGACGAGCTCGGCCCCGGCGAGTTCGGCTTCTTCACCGGCTCGATCAAGGAAGTGGCCGACACCCGCGTCGGCGACACCATCACCGAGGACAGGCGCCAGACGGCAAAGGCCCTGCCCGGCTTCAAGCCGGCGCAGCCGGTGGTGTTCTGCGGCCTGTTCCCGGTCGACGCCGCCGATTTCGAGGATCTGCGTGCCGCCGTCGGCAAACTGCGCCTCAACGACGCTTCCTTCTCTTATGAGATGGAAACCAGTGCCGCGCTCGGCTTCGGCTATCGCTGCGGCTTCCTTGGCTTGCTGCATCTGGAAATCATCCAGGAGCGGCTGGAGCGCGAGTTCAACCTCGACCTGATCGCCACGGCGCCATCCGTCGTCTACCGGCTGCAGCTCAATGACGGCACGGAGAAGGAGCTGCACAACCCGGCCGACATGCCCGACGTGGTGAAGATCGCGTCGATCGAGGAGCCGTGGATCCGCGCCACGATCCTGACGCCTGACGACTATCTCGGCGGCATATTGAAACTCTGCCAGGACCGGCGCGGCATCCAGGCCGACCTGTCATATGTCGGCAAGCGCGCCATGCTGACCTACGATCTGCCGCTCAACGAGGTGGTCTTCGATTTCTATGACCGGCTGAAGTCGATTTCCAAGGGCTACGCCTCCTTCGACTATCACCTCACCGACTATAGGGAAGGCGACCTCGTCAAGATGTCGATCCTGGTCAATGAGGAGCCGGTCGATGCGCTGTCCATGCTGGTGCACCGCACGGCGGCGGAAAAGCGCGGCCGGCAGATGGTCGAGAAGCTGAAGGAGCTGATCCCCAACCATCTGTTCAAGATCCCGGTCCAGGCCGCGATCGGCGGCAAGGTCATCGCCCGCGAAACCATCTCCGCCCTGCGCAAGGATGTGACCGCCAAATGCTACGGCGGCGACGTCTCGCGCAAACGCAAGCTGCTGGACAAGCAGAAAGAGGGTAAGAAGCGGATGCGGCAGTTTGGGAAGGTCGATATCCCGCAGGAGGCGTTTATCCAGGCGCTGAAGATGGGGGATTGAGAAGCCGGTTGGCGCGCAGAGCGCGCCAAGTCATCGATCCAGTGGATCGATGACAGGCTTCGAAAGCGGGGGAGCTGCCGGAGGCAGCGGGCCCCCGCCAGCGCGACGCTGAAGCTGCACGGTGGAGATTATTCTCCGGGTGGCGGCGCGGGATGATCGCCGGGCGCAGGCGGTGGCTCTCCCAAATCGGCGGCAATCTCTCGAAAAATGCCATCGATATTGGTGAAGATCAGCCGGCCTAATTCAGTAACGTCTGATGCGTCGCCTAGCCGGATAAAGCGCATGGTCCGCAGGCACAAAACGGCAATGTCATCAGGCGGATTCTCGGTTGCCTGATAGGCGGCAGTGAACGAAGACAGGACTGCTCGAACTAGTCTTGTCTCCAGTCGCGGCATTGCTGTATTCCAGACGTGGATAGCGACAGACTGGCTCCCAGTTCGGAGACCAAAGTTCGACGTAAACGTAACCGAAAATATCTGGTCAGGGCTTCGTACCGTGACGGCTGGAAACTCCAAAACTCCGCCTGGATTTAGGGCTCTCCAAGCACCCAACCGCTGTAGACCAAGCTGAGCGGACCGTCTCTCCGGTTCTTGTGCGATTGTTGCCGTCGCTGTCAGCAAAATCTCCAAGGGATCTCCAGCCATTAGACGTTGGCACAATCGGCGGAGGCTGCTGTGGAAATCGTAGCCGCCCTCGCGTGGTAGAGATCTTCGGCGCAGCTCGCTTCGCTGAGGCCGAACGTTCATATGGACAATTCGCAAGAAAGCAGAAATTCCAAAAGCTGGCATGATATGTTCATCCCCGCGACTTGGCGACTCGCGTCGCCATATATAACATGAAATCCGCGCTGTTGCTCTGAGCAAGTGCTTGTGGGCCATTCAGCCTGCATCTGACCGACAGAAGTTATGAATTTTCAAAACAGATTGCCAAACTTGGTGTTGAAAACCATAAGTGTCATGGGCAACGACTCGCTAGATATATGCTAATTGCCGTGCTGGGGACTTCAAGATGAAATCGATTGCTTTTTTTAACAATAAAGGCGGCGTTGGAAAAACGACGCTCATCTGTAATGTGGCGTCCTATCTTGCGAGTTACGATGGACTGAAGGTCCTTCTTATAGACGCCGATCCACAATGCAACGCCACCCAACTTCTCTTACCGGAGGATCGCGTTGAGAGAATGTATGACACCTTTGATACGTTTACTATCCATAGCGTTGTTCACCCCCTGTCGATAGGGAAGGGTTATGCGAAAGAGATAGAGGTAATAAAGGTTAGTGACTACGGCATCGATTTAATTCCAGGGGATCCCCGTCTCGCTCTAAAAGAGGATTTGCTGTCCAAAGACTGGCAAGACTCGATCGCCGGCGACATACGCGGCTTGAGGACGTCGTTCCTTTTTTCAGAACTACTTGGAAAGTGCGCGCACTATGATCTAGTCCTATTTGACATGGGGCCATCACTTGGTTCCATAAACCGAGCAGTCCTTCTTGCATGCGATTTTTTCCTTTCACCTATGTCCATCGACATATTCAGTTTGCGTGCGATTGAAAACATTTCCGTCTCTATAGCGGAATGGCGTCGCAAACTGACCCACGGCGTTGAGCAAGTCGATCCAAGCCTCAAGGACGACCTCCCAGACCACGGTGCTTTTGGAATAAAATTTCTCGGCTATGTGGCCCAGCAGTACATTCAGAAAGCAAGGCAGGGGGTGAAGCGACCGGTTGACGCTTACGAAAAAATTATGAAGCGGATACCTCGGCATATTGAAACTAACTTCGTTAAGAAGCTACAGCCAACATTTAGCAGTGTTAATTATCGCATTGGAACTATTCCGAATCTTCACAGCCTTATTCCTATGTCTCAATCTGCACACAAGCCAATATTTGGCCTCAAGGCAAAGGACGGCGTTAGAGGCGCTCACTTTAACAAGGTCAAAGATGCAGAAGCGATATTCGAGAGTGTCGCCTCGAGGATGATCGAGAATTTGGGCGCTCTATCATGATCTCTTGGCCAGACCAGGTCGTGGACGCTGGAGCCCGGAGGCGATGCGTGTTGATTCTCGGTGCCGGGGTTTCGGCGGGTGCAATGACCGACGCGGGGGTTCGTCCACCCACTTGGAGTGAGTTCTTAGCAGAAGGCTTGGCCAAGTTAGACCCAAAGCCTGCCTTTATAAATCGAGCGATTAAGGAAAAAAGCTATTTAGAAGCATGCCAGTACATCAAGAGTGCTCTGGGTGAGGAGTGGCTGTCCCTGCTAAAGAAGCGCTTTCTTGACCCACAATATAAACCCTCTGATTTACACAAGGCAATATTCGAACTCGACCTTAGAACGACGATATCTCTCAATTTCGATAGCATATATGATAAATACGCGACGGGATTAACGGAGGGGACGTTCATAGTTAAGAAATATGACGATGGCGACATCCGACAATCGGTGGCAGGACCAGATCGTTATTTAATAAAAATGCATGGGAGTATGGATACTCCATCACGTATGATTTTCACTGCGAAGGATTATGCAAATGCTAGGACCAGGCATCGAGAGTTTTATGAAGTCGTCCAATCCTTGTTGCATACGCACACGTGCCTTTTGATTGGGTGCGGATTGAGTGATCCTGACGTTAGACTATTGTTTGAGGATTACCGTCATTCATTAAATGAAAGCCCCCACTACCAAACAATGCCCAAGCCGATCCCACATGAAGTCTCAACCTTTATCCGCGATACTCGTGGGATTAACATTTTACCGTACTCCCCAAGAGATAACCATAAGGAACTGAACGAGAGTATTAAGACCTTGTCTGTATTAGCCTCTGAGAGAAGGGATTTGATCGTGGACCGGAGGAACTGGTAACCAGACACGAGTCCCGGGGGAGGGTCGCCTCGCTCATCCCCCGTCGAGATTCGTAACAGCGCGTCCAGTATAATGCTCTAGGTGTTCGCGCCTTTGTCAGAGCGCCGTTGTTACCGATGGGCCGCCGGTCAGAGCGTTTCCGCCCCACACCGCGCGCGGTTTATTCTGGTGACGGCGGCCAGGGCTCGTCGATTTCGCGCTGACCGGGGTCCCTTCCGAGACCATCCGCTGACCGGAGCCGGTGCTCTCTAGACGACGGACCACCCATTGAAAACGCCCAACCCTAGAGTATCCTCCGCACGGCTTGGAGGGACATCAAATGCGCACCACTTCTGACACCATTGCCTCTCTCGGCCTCGCCATCGGTGGCGCCTTCGGCCTGGCCGGCACCTTCGTCACCAGCGCTCCGCTGCGCGAAACGCTCTGGACGATCGACGGCGCGGCGCTCGTGGTGGCGACCGCGCTGCTGACCATGAAATACCAGCGGCTGGGCGATGACTGCGTCGCCGCGGGCTTCCTGACCTTCCTCGCCGGCGAGACGCTGCTGCTGGCCGGCAATGCGGCGGGGCTGGAGGCCAGCGTGCCCTCCTATGTCGGCGGCATCACGCTTTGGGCGGCGGCGCTGGTCATGGTCAGCGCGCCGAAGACTTTTGCGCTGTGGATGCGGCTCACCGCGCTCATGGCCGCCGTGCTGTTTGTCGTCTCGGCTTGCATGATTATCTGGGGCGCGCCCTTGCTGCCGACCTCGGCGCCACTGCCCGCCGCCGGCTATCCGTTCCTGGTGCTGACTTTTGTTGGGTGGATCTGGACGCTGCTGAGGCCCGCGGCGGGAGCGGGGGCGTAGACCTATCTGGCTTCCTGGTTAAGACAGCTGTGCGGCTCAACCGGGTCAACCGGCGGAGGGTTGGTGGGCGGCGCTTCACAGTAGCCGACCGCGATCCGATCGTCCGGTAAGGCGGTGCCACAAAGGCTTGTCATGTCGGCACCGTCCAGAGTGGTGCCGTTGAAGACGGCACCTTGCATAAGGGCACCTTTGAACGACGTTCCCGCAAGCTTTGCGCCCTTGAACGTCGCCTGAACAAGAACAGCGTCATCGAAATGCACATTGGTGAGAACAGCACCGTCGAAATGGGCATCGGTGAGATTTGCCCGATGGAAGTCTACGTTCGTCAGGGTCGCGCCCGAGAAATCCGCTTTACGCAGGTCCGCGCTTTCGAAAGACACATCGATAAGGGCGGTCACCTTATCGTCAATAGTAAACTCCGCTCGCATAATATTTGTGCGTGCGAACGAGATCCCGGTTAATTTGGCGGATTTAAAATGCACCTGGTAAAGATTCGCCTCAGTAAAGTCGCTGCTCTTAATATCCGCATTATTAAAGAACACGCCGGCCAAGCAAGCTCCACCGAATTTAATATTTTCTCCCGACGCATTGTAAAACGTGGATCCGGAAAGCTGGCTGCCAATGGGCTCCCCAGTCTCCATGGCTGGCACTGCCCAGTTCCGGCCTTTTTCAAAAGAAGCATTGGAGAGCCCAGCATGGGAGAAATCCGCGCCGGAACCATTTATGCCCTGCATATGCGCAAACCGCAGATTGCTTCCATAGAATTTCGTCTTGTAAAAATCCGAGCCTCGCAAGTCGGCGCCTCTGAAATCCGTGTGAGACAAGTCCCTCAACACAACCACACTGCCCGAAAATTTCCCCCGCGAAGATCGAGGCTCGGCCATAGCGTTACCTCGTGATCGCTCTCTATCTCCTTGATTCCACTCCCGATAATTCCGAGCGCCGTTGACACATCCGCTGGAATAGCTCCGTCAGCATGTTTAGATTTCCGTGAGCTGTCCACCGCTAGAGCAGCCAAGGCTCTCAAGATTATTATAGCGGGACTGGTAGACTTTTCGTCACTGGCATGGACGGTTTTCCTACCAAGTAAGTCCTCGAGGGCATAAAGCCCACCGATACGCACAGCAATATTCTCACTGCCAATCGAATCGAATCCTTTCCTGTATTGGTCCTGGTATGCACTCTCTTGCGCTCGGCTAAATGCGTCTATTGCTTGAAGTGCTGTGACGATTGCGCCGGCAGCGCCGATGGCGACGATAGGAAATCCGAGTATTCGGGGGAGGCCGTCTCGATAGGGGTTCCCAGGCTCAATAGAGCCGAACGTCTTGGACAGCCAATTCGGCAGAAATATCCAGGCCATTCCAGCCAGTGCAATCAGAACGAATCCGAAAACCAACAGCCACCCCAGCAAACCGAGCATGTGTTTTCCCCTTCTAATTCCCCCTCTAATTCCCCCGATGATATTCCTGATGAAACCAAGAAGCCAACATTTTGGCAAAATGTTCAGAACAGAAATCGAACCGAGTATTCTTGCTTTCTATTGAAGTTCACTTCGCATCGCTCGGACATGCCCCACGTGCGAGATCGTTTCTGAGGCGGTGTTGATCCGGTTTTGCAGTAGCCGCAGTCTTGCAATAACAAGCTGGCCTACGCCGATTGACGACCGGCAGGGCAACTGCCCGATACTTCAGTTGCTTTCCGCTTCACTCACTCCAATGCCCGCATCCGCCGAAGCGCGCCCCGCATTGACATCGCGCGAATACCCGCGCCATTGGACCCAGGCCATTGGGGGCTCAGGGGACCATCCGTGAAAAAGATCTATGCAAAGCCGACGCTGAACAGGCGCGAGAAGCTTTCGGCCGTGACGGCAATGCCCTGTCCGATATCGCAGCCCTGCGGAAAATAGGGTCTGCTTAAAGGCTCGCCCTGCCGGGGCGGTCACCGGGCGCTGTCGCTGGACAGCGCTGTCTTCCACGCTTCCAGCCTGTCGGCTTTGTACGAAACCGTACCAACGGTTCGGCTTGGTTGATCGGGCTCCCGCAGCCAGCTACAAAAATCGGGCGGCGGACCTTTATCAGGTCGCCAGTGGCCGGCGCGGGACTCAGGCAATTGTCTTCACCGGCATGCGCGCCGGCCACTTCCCCGCACGCGCCCGGTCATCTCGCCGCGGACAATCCAGTTGACCAGGCCGCTGTCGACATGCGCCTTGCGCGTGCGTTCGCGCAGCAGCGCCTTGCAATGGTCCGCCCATTGCGCCTCAGGGATGAGGTGTTCGGCAATGGATGTCTGGAACGCCCTGCGCAACGCATGGAAAGTGAGTGGCGGCCCGGTGGGGTCTTCCATTGCATTGCTCCCTTAGGGGGCGGGAGCACGCTGACACTCTCAAGCACCAGCGCCCATTGAGTGGCCAGCGACAGCGCAACCATGCGCCCTGTGGCGGCGGCGGTCCACCGCCCGCCGGCGCACGCTTTGCGTCGTACATGAAATGTTGGGCCTGGTGTGAGGATTGGGCGGTAGGGCGCTGGTTCCTCGCCCCACGGAGTGGGGGCGAGGAACCCAAGACTGGCGAAGCCTCAACTCTCAATCCATACCTTCTCAAAATGCTGCTCCAGCGCCTGGTGCTGCTCACAGCCTTCCACGCCCTTGCGATAGGTCCGGTACACCGAGCGCCAGTAGGGTTGGATGATGATCCCGCTATCGCGCAAATTCTTCTCGATGCCGGCCATGATCTCCTTGCGCGCCTTGGCGTCGGGGGTGGCGAGCGCCTTGTCGAGGAGGTCGTCGAACTCCTTGCTGGCGTAGGCGCTTTCGTTCCAGGCGGCGCCCGATTTGTAGGCGAGCGCCAGCACTTGGACGCCGAGCGGCCGGCCCAGCCATTCGGTGCAGGAGAAAGGATATTTGCTCCAGTCGTTCCAGAAGGTGGCGGCGGGCAGCACGGTGCGCTTGATCTTGAGGCCGGCCTCGCGCATTTGCGCGGCGATGGCGTCGGCGGTGCTCTTTTGCCATTCGACGTCGACCGAGATCAGCTCATATTCATGGTCCGCCTTGCCGGAGGCGGCGAGCAGTTTCTTGGCCTCCTCCATGTCGCGCTTGGCCGGGCCGATATCGGCATACTCGGGGTGCATGGGGCCGACATGGTGGTTGTCGGCGGGTTTGCCGCGCCCGTCGAGGCCAAGCTTCAGCACGGCCGAATTGTCGACGGCGAGCTGCGCGGCGCGGCGCAGCTTGACGTCGTCATAGGGCGCGTTGCCGATGTTGAAGCGGGCGACGATGGTGGAGCCGGTGGCGATCTCGGAGTTCTTCAGCCCCATCTTGTCGGTCTGCGAGACGGCATCGGTGGCGGTTTCGTGGTCGGTGTCGATCTCGCCGGATTCGAAGGCCGACAGCATGGCGTTGGGGTCGGAGCCGTAGTCGATCCACTGGATGCCATCCAAATAGAATTCGCCCTTCCACCACGGCTTGTCCTTGCGCTTCACCTCGGCGCCGGTCTCGGCGTCCCATCTCACCAGTTCGCAGGGGCCGGTGGTGATGGCGAGCGCCTTCATCGGATCGCCGGCGCCGTCATAGGAGCGGTGCATGATCAAGGCGGGGTAGTCGGCCATGCCGGCGATCAGCGAAATATCGGGTTTTGGCAGGTTCAGCTTGATGGTGAAGTCGTCGACCTTCTCGATACCGCCGTCAACCACCTTCTTGGTGTCGGCATTGACCAGCGCGCCCATGCGCGCGGCGACCGAATTGCCGGCGACACCGGCCTCGCACCAGCGGGTGAGGTTGTGGACGACATCGTCGGCGTTGAAGGCATCGCCATTCGACCAGGAAATGCCTTTGCGGACATGCAGCGTCAGCGTCTTGGCATCGTCGCTCATCTCCCATTTTTCGAGCAGCCAGGGCTCGAACGAAAAATCAGTGTTCCAGCGCACCAGATATTCGTTGCAGTGGCGGGCGACGTTGGACATTTCGACGCCGTCGAAAGTGCGCGGGTCCTTGAAACCCTTGACGTTCATGGCGACGCGCAAGGTGCCGCCCTTTTTGGGCTCGGCGGCGCGGGCCGGGGTCGCGGTCAGGCCGCCGAGCGCCAGCGCGCCGGCGGCGCAGACGCCGAGGCCGGCCATCAGCGCAAGATATTCGCGGCGGTTGATGCCGCCCTTCTTGAAATCGTCGGCAACGGGCTTGGCCCGCGGGTGCAGTTTGCGGTCGGTCAGCATGAATTTCATCGTCGTTCCCCTGATTGTTGGTGCATGCCGCCCAAAAGTGCCCAGCGGTTTTGGGAAGACGGCATGCACAGAAAGAACTCGTCCCGACGAATCGCCAACGCGGGGGCGGCTGCGACCGCCGGGACGCCTTTGCCTGAGGTGGCGATGATAGAGGGGGGTGACGCTGGGGAGTGTTCTGGAATCCGCAGGAGTTGTGCGGCGCTCCGCAGGGGGGTGGCTGCAAGTGGGTTGTCCAGAACGTCCCACGCCGAGTTCTGTCACCGCCCCCCTCTGTCCTGCCGGACATCTCCCCCTCAAGGGGGGAGATTGGCAGCTTCTGCCTTAGCACTCTTTCTTCGGCGTTCGCCGTTGGCGAAGGCATTCACGACATCCGATCTCCCCCCTTGAGGGGGAGATGTCCGGCAGGACAGAGGGGGGCAGTGCCCCTCCGGCATTGCAGAGAATTGCCCTCTGCCAGCGATAAAGCGGCGCCCAACAAAAAACCCGGCGCAAGGCCGGGTTTTTCAGAACATCCGTTCAGGCCGAGCCTCAGCTCACCTTGACGTTCGAGGCCGCGGCCTGGTCTTCGGCGATCTTCTGCTGGAACATCTGCGCGAAATCGATCGGGTCGAGCATCAGCGGCGGGAAGCCGCCATTGCGGGTCGCTTCGGCGATGATCTGGCGGGCGAAGGGGAACAAAAGGCGCGGGCATTCGATGAACAGGATCGGCAGCATGTGCTCCTGCGGGAAGCCCGAAATGGCGAAGACGCCGCCATAGACCAGCTCGACGTTGAACAGCACTTCCTGGTCGAAGGAGGCCTTGGCGTTCAGCGTCAGATTGACGTCGAACTGCTTGTCGGAGAGCGGGTTGGCGTTGACATTGACGTTGATGGCGATGCCGGGGGCCTTGTCGCGGCCGCGCAGCGAGTTCGGCGCGCCGGGGCTTTCGAAGGACAGGTCCTTCACATACTGGGCCAGGACGTTGAGCGACGGCTGCGCCGCCGTGTTGCCGTTTCCGTTGGCCGCGCCGACCGGCGCGTCATCATTGCTGGCCATGAGCCGTTTCCTTTTCCCCTGGGCAGCTTTGCTGACCGAATTGAAATCGGGCGTTGGCTAGCATGGCCGGCATGACAAGACAAGGTTTGCCGCCTTGGGGCTCCTCATGTCGTCATCCCAGGGCGAAGTAGCCGCGCAGCGGCGTCGCGGAGACCCTGGGATCCATGCCGCGACCTTGCCGACAGATGCACAGCGGCTCAATGCTCACAACCGCTCGGCGGGGTGAATATCCTCCACCGCAGCGGCGTTCAGAGGTCGCGGCATGGATCCCTTGGGCTGCGGAGCAGCTCCAGGGGTCTGCGCCGCGTCGCTTCGCTCCTTGCTCCGCCCTAGGATGACGAGGCGACGGATGGCCGGCCTCAATCATCCTTCAGACGCCGCCACGGCGAATTGTGATCCGGACCGCGCTTGAAATCGTCCTCGCGCGAATAGTCGCCGTCGTCGAGGTCGATGACCTTGTCGCGCTGGCGGCCGCGAAAACCGCCGGCCGAGAAATCGGTGGCGACGACGATGCGGCCCTTGAAGCGGCGCCAGGCGAGGTCGCGCACCGGCGGCAGGAACAGCAGCAGGCCGATAATGTCGGTGATGAAGCCGGGGATGATCAGCAGGATCGCCGCGACCACGATCATGGCGCCATGGGCAAGATGGCGGCTGGGATCATGGCCGGCATCCATCTCGGCGCGCACCCGCGCCATGACGCCGAAACCCTGGTGCCTGAGCAAAAGCACGCCGGCAATGCTCGACGCCAGCACCAGGCCGACCGTCGCCAGCGCGCCGACCTCACGGCCGACGATGACGAAACCGGCGATTTCCAGCAGCGGCAGTGCGAGAAGAAAAAGGGAAGCAGCGAAATGCGCAAGTCTTGGCAACCTTTATCTTTGGGCAACCTTTTCGGTCGTTTTGGCCGTTTCGATTGTTTTGGCCCGTCGGCGGCCAATCGCCGCTGGCCCTGAGGCTGTTAGATAGGTATGCCTGCCTTTGATTTGAATGATTGCACCTTGCGTTCTATATGCTTTGAATGTTGAACGCTATGCGACCGCGGCCTGTTGGCTGGATGGTCCGGCCTCGAGGCAGGGATTGATTGGCGGAAGATATGGGATTCTTCGACTTCGGCACGATTTTCTTCCTGATCGCGGCGGTGGTGATCTTCTTCCAGCTGCGCAACGTGCTGGGCCGTCGGACCGGTAGCGAGCGGCCGCCCTTCGATCCCTACACGGCGGCGCGCACCGACAAGGACGCCACGCAGAAGCCCGAGAATGTCGTTTCGCTGCCGCGCAAGCGGCTGCCGGGCGAACCGGCGCCGGCCGACGCCTATACGGCGATCGACGCTTTCGCCAAGCCCGACACCGACCTCAACAAGGGCCTGCGCGCGATCAAGGACAATGATCCGTCCTTCGATCCGAAGGGTTTCGTCGACGGCGCCAAGATGGCCTACGAGATGATCGTCATGGCCTATGCCGACGGCGACCGCAAAACGCTGAAGAACCTGCTGTCGCGCGAGGTTTTCGACGGTTTCGTCGCCGCGATCGGCGAACGCGAGGCCAAGGCGGAAAAGATCCAGTCCTCCTTCGTCGGCATCGACAAGGCCGACATCGTCTCGGCCGAGATGAAGGGCGGCGAGGCGCATGTGACGCTGCGCATCATCAGCGAGCTGATTTCGGCGACGCGCGACAAGGCGGGTGCCGTCATCGACGGCGATCCGGAAACCGTGGCCGAGGTCAAGGATGTCTGGACCTTCGCCCGCGACACGCGCTCGCGCGATCCGAACTGGAAGCTCGTCGCCACCGAAGAAGAAGACTGAGCCCCGATGCATGTCGCCCAAAAGTGCGAAGCGGTTTTGGGACAACGACTTGCATCAAAACCAAGGCTCGAAGCGCGTCGCATGACTCTCTTCAAACACGACGCGCTTTAAAGCGACGGGGCTCCGGTGTCGCTATCGCCTCTTTTTTTGGCAAAGTCTTTCGATGATCTCCCCGGCTGGGGCGACGACGACCATCTGCCGGCCTTCGAGGCCTTTCGCCGCTCCGCCTTCCATGTGCCGGTAAAACCCTATCGCAGCGGCGCGCTCGGCGTCGATTTCGGCGCGTTCACTGATGCCTATGCAGAGGCGCGCGAAGTCCCTGCCGCCAGCCGCTCGGAAGCCCGCGCCTTCTTCGAGCGCCATTTTGTCCCCATGCTGGTGCGGCCCGAGACAGGCGCCGGGCTTGTCACCGGCTTCTACGAGCCGCAAGTCGAGGCCTCGCCGGTGCGGACGGAGGGTTTTGCCGTGCCGCTTTTGTCGCGGCCGGCCGATCTCGTCGATGTCGACGACGCCAACCGGCCCGCCGAGATGGATTCCTATCTCGCTTTCGCACACCGAACCCCCAACGGACTGGCCGAGTATTTCGACCGTGGCGCGATCGAGCGCGGCGCGCTCGCCGGCCAAGGGCTGGAGATTGCCTGGCTGGCCGACAAGGTCGATGCCTTCTTCATCCATGTGCAAGGGGCGGCACGGCTCGCCATGACCGACGGCCGGCTTTGCCGCGTCACCTATGCCGCCAAGTCAGGCCAGCGTTTCACCGGACCGGGCAAGGTGCTGAGCGAGCTGGGGGAAATTCCGCTGGCAGAGGTGACGATGCAGTCGATCCGCGCCTGGTTCAAGGCGCATCCGGACCGCATCGACGAGATCCTGTGGCAGAACCGCTCCTACATCTTCTTCCGCGAGGCTGATGTCGACGACGCCGCCCTCGGCCCGATCGCCGCCGCCAAGGTGCCGCTGACGCCGGGCCGCTCGGTCGCCGTCGACCGGCTGCTGCACACATTCGGCACGCCTTTCCATATCGACGCGCCGACGCTCATTGCCTTCGACGCAAAACCGTTCCGGCGGCTGATGATCGCGCAGGACACCGGCTCGGCCATCACCGGGCCGGCGCGGGGAGATCTGTTTGCTGGTTCGGGCGATGCCGCCGGCGAGATCGCCGGCGTGGTGCGCAACGCTGCGGATTTTTATGCGCTGGTGCCGCGCGCGCTGGCCGGGGGCGCCTGATGAGCAAGCGCCCGGACAGGCTGAGCGAAGACGACCGGGTGCTGTGGAACCTGGTGGCGCGCACGGCCAAGCCGCTGAAGGGCAGGATTTCGGTCGACATTCCCGACATGGCCATCGAGGCCAAGCCGGCGCCATCGCAGGCGGCCCAGCCCGCCGCCAATGCGCCGGGTGCGGTGAAGCCGAAGGTGCAGCATGTGACACACCGCCTCGACGAGCCGACGCTGGACAAATTGTCGAAAGGCCGGCTGCCGATCGAGGGCCGCGTCGACCTGCACGGCATGACGCAGGACGAGGCCTATTCGCTGCTGTTCTCGTTCCTGCATCGCGCGCATGCCGGCGGCATCCGCTATGTGCTGGTCATCACCGGCAAGGGGTCGTCCTCCGGCGGCGACGGCGTCTTGCGGCGCGCGGTGCCGGCCTGGCTGTCGACGCCGGCGTTCCGGCCGCTGGTCTCCAGCCACGACCATGCCGCCCGCAACCATGGCGGCTCGGGCGCGCTCTATATCAGGCTGCGGCGGGTGCGCGCATGAGGGCTGACGCCGGGAGGCCGGGCGCATGACGCCGTTCGGCGAGCGGCTGCGGGCGCTGCGAGGCGAGCGCGGCGTCAGCCAGAAGGACATGGCGGCGGCGATCGGCGTCAGCGCCGCCTATCTCTCGGCGCTCGAACATGGCAGGCGCGGCGCGCCGACCTGGACGCTGATCCAGAAGATCATCGGCTATTTCAACATCATCTGGGACGATGCCGAGGAACTGGCGCGCTTGGCCGAAGCCTCGCATCCACGCGTGAAACTCGATACGTCGGGCCTCAATCCCGCCGCCACCGAACTCGCCAATCTGCTGGCCGAGAACATAGAAAAACTGGACGAGGCGGAACTGCGCCGCATCACGGCATTGATCCGCGCAGCACTTGGCCGGCTGAAGTAACAGGTTTTTGCCCGGATTTTTCGACGACCGGATGTCTGCCTGATCGCAAAACCAGTGCCCGCCGGCGAACCGCCAGCGGGCAGCTGTGGTGAGATCAGGGCTTGCCGGTCGGGCTGCCATTGGGGTTGCCGCCGTTGGTGCCCGGGCGGCCATTGTCATGATGGTCGCGGTCGTGGCCACCGCCCAGGCAGTCCGAGGCGCCGGCAGTACCACAACAACGGCCAGCCCAAAGGTCATTGAGGTTGGTGTGGGAGCAGCTGACCGTCTGGTCGGCCATTGCGGATCCGCCCAGGGCCGATACGGCAGCGACGGCGAGAAGGGTATTGCGCAGGAAAGCAGCCATTTGAAGTCTCCATGGTTGGGTTTCGTCATTCACGGCTGTGTGTCGCCGGGCGGACGGAAATGGTTCACGGAGAGATGCGGAAATTTTTGGTGGGATGCGCGAGGTGCGTTCGCGACGCCTTGCAACGGAGCGGGCGGCGGAACTCTACGAGATTGGCGGAGCCTCCTCACTTTCGTCATCCACGGGCGGAGCGGAAGCGAAGCGGACGCGCAGACCCGAGGATCCATGCCGCGACTTGCGAGCGCCGCAGCGGTGCAAAATCTAACGATGCTCGGATGAAAACGACGCCTGTTCCTGGGCCGCCGTGTTCTATGTTGGTGTCACGGCATGGATCCTCGGGTCTGCGCGCGTCGCTATGCTCCTTGCTCCGCCCTAGGATGACGAAGCGCTGGGGGTGGCGCCGCACGAACCGAGCCGCAGCCCAGTCCCTATTCCACCGACCCCACCAGGACCTGCTGGCCACCACGGATCGAGACCCAGCGGCCGGTGTTGTCGATCGCCTGCCGCTTGAGGAAGCGGTAGCCGGTCTGGTCCCAGGCCTTGACCTTGTCGGTCAGATTGTCGAGCACGTAGTCGCCCTTGTCGGTGCGCACCGTCAGCACGGAATGGCCTTCGCCGTCGGGCTTGCGCACCACGGTGATGAGCAGATCGGCAAGCGAGATGCCCATGTGGGACAGCCGGCGGCGCTTTTCCAGCACGTAGTCCTCGCAATCGCCGACGCCCTTGTCGGGATAGGCCCAGACCTCGTCCTTGCCGTAGATGTCCATGTCGCTCATCGGCTTGACGGCGGCGTTGACCCTGGCGGTAACGCTGGCGAGCTTGCTCATCAGCCCGTTGGTCATCCTGGCCGGCGCCAGATTGCTCGGACGGATCGAGCATTCGCCGGGGTGGAGCTTGCAGAAATCATAGTGGCCGATCGGCTGCGAGGTCAGCCCCCCGGTCGCCATCGCTCCGGCTGCCATTGCCGGTGTCATCCAGCCTGCCGTGGCTGCCAGACCGGCCGCAGCCGCGCACAAGCGCAGCCTTCTCGCCATTGTTGAGGAATTCATTGTCCCCGCTCACCCTGTTGTTAACGAAACGTTAAGGGCGATTGACAGTCCGTGTCAATTACGACGACGGCCTGATTGGCAGCATGGTTACCCGCGGGGAGGGACAGCGTCTATTGTGCAACAGAATCGGGCCAGCGGCCGATTTTGTCCCTGAAATACTTATCGCTTGGCGGTGCGGACCAGCCTCGGCCTCACCGCGACGCGGTTCTGGCGGCCATAGCTGGTGATGAAGTCGACGATGCGCGGCACGATCTCGGAGCGGAAGCGCGAGCCGTTGAAGACGCCGTAATGGCCGACCGCCGGCTGCATGTAGTGCGCCTTCTTGTCGGCCGGAATGTTGACGCACAAATCCTGCGCCGCCTTGGTCTGGCCAAGGCCCGATATGTCGTCGTTCTCGCCCTCGACGGTGAACAGAGCGACGTTGCGAATAACGGAGGGATCGATCTTCGTGCCGCGATGCGTCATCTCGCCCTTCGGCAGGACCTGACGAACGAAGACGGTGTCGACGGTCTGCAGGTAGAACTCCGCCGTCAGGTCCATGACAGCCAGATATTCGTCATAGAAGTCGCGGTGCTTCTCGGCATTGTCGCCATCATGCTTCACAAGGTGCATGAAGAAGTCCTTGTGGGCGATGATGTGGCGGTCGAGGTTCATGCTCATGAAGCCGGACAACTGCAGGAAGCCCGGATAGACCTCGCGGCCGAAGCCCGGCACCGGCCAGGGCGCGTGCATGATGACATTGTCGCGGAACCAGTCGATGCCCTTTTCCTGCGCTAGCAGATTGACCGCGGTCGGGTTGCGGCGGGTGTCGATCGGGCCGCCCATCAGGGTCATGGTCGACGGCACGAAGGGATCGCCCTTTGTCTCCATCAGCGCCACAGCCGCCAGAACCGGCACGGAAGGCTGGCACACCGCCATCACATGGGTGTCGGGCCCGAGCGCGTGGAACATGTCGATGATGTAGTCGATATAGTCGTCGAGATCGAAGCTGCCGTCGGCCAGCGGCACCATGCGGGCATCGACCCAGTCGGTGATGTGGACATCGGCATAGGGCAGCATGGCTTCCACGGTACCGCGCAGCAGCGTGGCATAGTGGCCCGACATCGGCGCCACGATCAGAAGCTTCGGATCCGGCTTGCGGCCAGCGGGGAGAGCGCGCTCGAAGCGGACGAGATTGCAGAACGGCTTCGACCAGACGGTCTTTTCGGTGACCGCGACGCTCTTCCAGTCGACGACGGTCTTGTCGAGGCCGAAGGCCGGCTTGCCATAGCGGCGCGTGGTGCGTTCGAACAGTTCGGCGCCCGCCGCGATCGAACGGCCCCAGGCGGTGTGCGAGATCGGATTGAGCGGGTTGGAGTAGAACATCCGCACCGCGTCGGCATAGAGGCGCGCAGGCTGCAAGGCGGCGTGGTTCATTTCGTAGAGCTGGTAGAACATCAAGAACCCCGCTGCTGCCTCGACCGAAGGGACGACGAGCAGCGCCGAGCCTCAAATGTCTCGCGGCGAAGTTAACAACTAATTGCTGCGACGCAATACGTCACGTTGCGTGACCAATGGTTCTTTCGTCCAAAGGCTTGCAAATCCGCCTGGAATGGCCGAGCCGGCTCAATGTGCAGTGCCGAAATGTGTAGGAAATGTGTCCGGCCCTGTTGCCGGACACAGGAGTAGGCTTAGACGCGCGCGACGCAGACAGCGGTCTGGCCGGAGCTGATAAAGCCAAGCTGGCCGGCGGCACCCTTCGACAAATCGAGCATGCGACCCCTGATGAACGGGCCACGATCATTGATGCGCACGATGACGCTGCGGCCGTTGTGCTGGTTGGTGACCCGCAATTTGGTGCCGAAAGGCAGAGTGCGGTGGGCGGCGGTCATCGCCGAAGGGTTCATGCGCTCGCCCGATGCGGTCTTCGAGTGCAGCGCGTACCAGGAAGCGCGGCCACACTGGCCGGCGGCGGCGGTTGCCGAGGTAGCAGAGGCGCCGACCATCAGGCCAGCAGCGATCGTTACCGCGACAAGCGCGGTCTGGTTTAGGTTCTTCATCTTTAGGGGGTGGCTCCGTTTTTGACAGACCCCAGCCGTTAGGTGTCGAATAAGGCAGGAAATGCGGCAGTGATCTGGCAGTTCCGTGGCAAGAGCACACGTTTGGAGTCAGCGGGTAACAGTCTGTCAGGGATTTTCCGGCGATAACTGATCAATTCTCGATGATCTTCGGACCGATATCTGAGATCGATTTGACAAGATATCGGATTAATATCCAAGTAGAATTCGGCGTGATTGGCCCATTTCCTTTGGCTCTTTCATCACGCTTACAGCGCCGCAAACGATCGACTTCAAAAAGCGAGATCCGTCAATGAGACTGACCAAAAATCTGCTGGCCTTGATTGTGCTGGCCATCGGCGCGGTGTGGTCGCTGCAAGGCATCGGCGTGGTCGGCGGCAGCTTCATGACCGGCCAGTCGCAATGGCTCTATATTGGTCTGGTCGCGATGCTGGTTGGGCTGGCCGGGCTGGTGTGGGCGAACCGGTAGGGGGTGAGTGGCGCGAACGAGCGCATTCGCGATTGGTCGACCCACCCTCAACTTCGTCATCCTAGGGCGGAGCAGCCGCGAAGCGGCGTCGCGGAGACCCTGGGATCCATGCCGCGACCTACGTCGAAGGGTGCAGCGGTGCAGAATGATGAACCGTAGCGGCGCTCAGGAGTCCCGGCATGGATCCCTTGGGCTGCAGAGCAGCTCCAGGGGTCTGCGCCGCGTCGCTTCGCTTCTTGCTCCGCCATAGGATGACGAAGGGGTGGAGCGCTTCGCAAAGGTCAACCCAAGCGACCAGCCAAAGCCTTGCCTTGCCCCCGACAACCCTACCCGAACAGCCGGTCCAATATCGTGCCCTCAAGCCGGGCGAGCTCGGCGGAGCCGCGCCGGCGCGGCCGGGCCACCGGCACCTCCAGGTCGAGGGCGATCCGGCCGGCGCTGATCACCACCACCCGGTCGGCGAGCGCGACGGCCTCGGCGACATCATGCGTGACCAGCACGGCGGTGAATTTCTGGGCGAGCCAGATGCGCTCCAGCAATTGCTGCATTTCGATGCGGGTCAGCGCGTCGAGCGCGCCGAGCGGCTCGTCGAGCGCCAGGATCTGCGGCTGGCCGACCAGCGCGCGGGCGAGCGCGACGCGCTGCTTCTGGCCGCCGGAAAGCACCGAGGGCCATTCATCGGCGCGATCGGCGAGGCCGACCTCGCCCAGAATGTCGAGCGCGCGTTGCCTTGCGTCCGCGCCGGCAACGATGCCGGTCAGCCCGACCTCGACATTTTTGACCACGCTGGCCCAGGGCAGCAGGCGCGGCTCCTGGAACATGAAGCGCGTGCGGCTGTGGCCTTCTTCCTCGGCGCCCAGCGTCAGCGATCCCGATGTCGGCCGGTCGAGCCCGGCGAGCAGCCTGAGCAGCGTGCTCTTGCCGCAGCCGCTCTTGCCGATGACGGCAACGAACTGCCCGGCCGGCACGTCGAGGTCGATGCCGTCGAGCACGGTCTTGTCGCCGAAGCGTTTTTCGACGCCCTTGAAGGCGAAGGCGCGGCGGCCTTCGACCGATATTGCCGGGCGCGCCGGCGCGGGCGAGGCGACGAAGGAACGGACGGAGGTCAGGCTGGCGGCTGGCATCGAAGACTCATCCGTTCTGGAAGGCGGGATGCCAGCCGAGCGACAGCCGCTCGAGCAGGCGGGCGAGGCTGTCGGCGAGCTTGCCGAGCAGCGCGTAGATCAGGATCGACAGCACGACGACATCGATCAACAGGAATTCGCGCGCCTGCATGGCCATGTAGCCAAGGCCGGAACTGGCCGAGATGGTCTCGGCGACGATCAGCGTCAGCCACATGATGCCCAGGGCGTAGCGCAGGCCGACGAAGATCGCCGGCAGCGCGCCGGGCAGGATCACCCTGAAGAACAGCGCGCGCCGGTCCATACCGTAGACGCGACCCATCTCGACCAGTTGCGGATCGACGCTCTGGATGCCGAGCAGCGTGTTGACGTAGATCGGGAAGAACACACCAAGCGCCACCAGGAACAGTTTTGCTTCCTCGTCGATGCCAAACCACAGGATGACAAGCGGGATCAGCGCCAGATGCGGGATGTTGCGGATCATCTGCAGCGTGGTGTCGGTCAGGCCGCGGCTGAGCCGCGACAGGCCGTTAGCGAGGCCGAGCGCGAAGCCGATCGAGCCGCCGACAGCGAAGCCGGCAAGCGCGCGCGCCGTGGAGACACCGATGTTGCGGATCAGCTCGCCCGACAGCGTCAGCCGCCAGAAGGCCTCGGCAACCGCACTTGGCGCCGGCAATACATTCGGCGACATCACGCCAGCGCGTGAAGCGATCTCCCAGCCGACGACGATCAGCACAGGCAACAGCCAGCCGATGCTATTGCGACCGAGAAGTGCGCCGAAATTCATGAGGAGGCCTGCAGGCGGGTGGCGCCATGGAAGCCGACCGAGAATTCATTGGCGATGTTCTGATGCGCCCGCTGGCGGCTGGTGCCGAGCCCAAGCTTTGGGAACAAGAGCTCGGCGACGCGATAGGCTTCCTCCAGATGCGGATAGCCGGAGCCGATGATGGTGTCGATGCCGATCGCCTGGTATTCGCGGATGCGTTCGACGATCTGCTCCGGCGTGCCGACAAGTGCTGTGCCGGCGCCGCCGCGCACCAGGCCGACGCCGGCCCACAGATTGGGCGAAACGACAAGCTTGTCGCGGCGGCCGCCATGCAGTTCGGCCATGCGGTGCTGGCCGACCGAATCCATCTGGTTGAGGAAGCGCGCCTGGGCATTTTCGATCTGGGCGTCGGTGACATGGCTGATCAGCCGCTCGGCGGCGCGCCAGGCTTCGTCCTCGGTCTCGCGCACGATGAAATGCAGCCGGATGCCGAAACGCAGTTTTCGGCCGCGCAGCGCTGCCTTCGCGCGCGCCGAGGCGAGCTTCTCGGCGACCTGGGCCGGCGGCTCGCCCCAGGTCAGGTACATGTCGACGAGGTCGGCGGCGAGATCCTGACCGGCATCGGACGATCCGCCGAAATAGAGCGGCGGCCGCTCCTGGCTCGGCAAAAGATCGAGGCGGCCATTCTCGACGCGGTAATATTTGCCGTCGAAATTGACGCGCTCGCCGGACACCAGGGCGCGCCAGATGGTGAGGAATTCATGCGCCTGCGCATAGCGCTCGTCATGCGGCAGGAAGACGCCGTCGCCGGCGAGCTCGGTCGGATTGCCGCCGACCACGACATTGAGCAGCAGGCGGCCATTGCTCAGCCGGTCGAGCGCCGCGGTCTGGCGCGCGGCGAAGGTCGGCAGCGTCACGCCTGGCCTGAGCGCCACCAGGAATTTGAGTTTTTCGGTGAGCGTCGCGAGGCCCGTCGCGGTGATCCAGGAATCCTCGCAATTCTGCCCGGTCGGCAGCAGCACGCCGGGAAAGCCGAGCCGGTCGACCGCCTGGGCGATCTCCTTGAAATAGCCGAACTCCGGCGGCCGCTGCTGCTGTTCGGAGCCGAGATAGGAACCGTCGCCATGCGTCGGGATGAACCAGAAGAAATCGAGTGGCGCAGTGCTGGCTGGCGTGGTCATGGCGGACTTCCTGGAGATGCAGGCACAAACGGTAACGGCGCCGGGCGGTCTCACCCGGCGCCGCGAGACAAAAGATCAATTGCCTGGCGCGGTCCAAACGGCGTCGGAGATGCGGACCGCCTTCGGGATCAGGCCGAGCTTGAAGAAGCGGTCGGCGGTCGCCTGCTGGCTGGCGATGATCTCGTCGGTGATCGGAAAGATGCCGAATTTGCTGCGGTTGGCGGCGATGATCTGGGCGTCGAGCGGCACGCCGGTCACCTCATGCAGCGCCGCGGCCACCTTGTCGCGGTTCTGATCGGCCCATTTCACCGCCTCGCCAAGCGCGGCGACGGTCGTGGTGATGGTTTCGGGATGCGCCTTGGCGAAATCCTTGTTGGCGAGGAAATAGGTGTTGACCTTGAGCACCTCGCTGGAGCGGGCCAGCACGCGCGGCTGGTAGCGCGTCTCGGCAATGGCGAAGAACGGATCCCAGACCGCCCAAGCATCGATCTGGTCGCTGGCGAAGGCGGCGGCGGCATCGGCGGGGCTGAGATAGATCGGCGTGATCTGATCGAACGGGACGCCGGCCTTCTCCAGCGCCGCCACAAGAAGATTGTGCGCGGAGGTGCCCTTGCCGACACCGACGCGCTTGCCCTTGAGGTCGGCGACCGACTGGACCGGCGAGGCCGGCTTGACGAAGATCGCCTCGCCGTCGCCATTGGACGGCAGGGCCGCGACATAGACGATGTTGGCGCCGGCCGACTGGCCGAAGATCGGCGGCGCGTCGCCGGTCCAACCGACGTCGATGGCGCCGACATTGAGCGCCTCGACCAGCGGCGGACCTGCGGTGAACTCGACCCATTTCACGGTGACGCCGGTAAACGCCTTTTCGATCACCTGCTGCTGCTTGGCGATCACCGGCAGGCTGGTCTTCTGATAGCCGATGCTGAGCTGCTTCAGCTCCTGCGCCGAAGCGCCGAACGACAGGGCAAGCGTCGCGGCCACAAGGCCGATGCCGAAAATGCGTCTCGTCAGATTGAACATGATCCCTCTCCTTCACTGCGGATCGGCGCCGGGAACATGTCCTCGCCGGTTGGATGAGAGGTTAGGCTAGGTAGTTCTATAAATTTAGTAGAGGAATGATTTTGCGAGTTGTCGATATGACGTGGAAATATTTTCTGCGGCAACCCATCGTTCGTCATCCTAGGGCGAAGCAAGGAGCGAAGCGACGCGGCGCAGACCCTAGGATCCATGCCGTGACGTTGGTCGTAGAATGCGACGGATCAGAAACGGCGCTTGCACGCCCACTCACCCCGGGCGGTCTGCACCTCGGCGATATCGATGTGGAAATAGCCGATCGGATAGGCTTTGAATTTGTTCTTGCCCGGCTTGTCAGCGTCCACCTCCGGCAGCTTCGAAATGCCATGGCGCTGCAGACAGCGATGCAATGACGAGCGCGTCAGATGCGGGATCGTTGGCTGTAGGGCATAGAGGCAATCATCGAGCGGCAAGAACGTATGCTTGCGGAAGGCGACGACGGCGGCCTCCTCCTCGACGGACAACACCGTCGACTTTGGCTCTTTGGGACCCGTAGGAAGATCGGCAACCGACGTCCGGTTCTTCCACTTCACAACTGTCTTCTGGTTGATCCCGTAGCGCTTGGCCAGCGTCCTCAGGCTCTCTTGACTATTTTGTATTGCTCGACGGATTGCCTCTGTCGTCGTGGCGCGACCGTGTAGAACTTGTCCCATAGCGCATCCTTCCATTCGGAAGAAAATATCGCACCATTAAAGCTCGGGATCAAACACCCTAGGGTCTGCGCTGCGTCGCTTCGCTCCTTGCTCCGCCCTAGGATGACGAAGACACGGGGGCTGGCGCAAAGTCGAGCCGCCCCTCACTGCGACCAATACTGCCAGGCCCAGTAAAAACTCTCGTCGCGTGGCGGCAGGCGGTCGCGGCTGGCCTGGAATTGGACCGGCGCCGGCGAGCGCTGGCTGTCCTGCCTCGCCGCTTTGTCATCGGACGCAAGGCCCAGCAGCCAGGCACCGAAATGGGCAAACAGCACGGCGGTGGAATGGGTCATCGTCATTCTCCTGCGCTTGGTTTGATCATTCGCGTCCCGCCCACGGGACGAGCACGCGCTCGATCCGGCGGATGATGAATTCGAGCACGAAGGCGATGGCCGCGATCACCAGAATGCCCATGATCACCACATCGGTGACCAGGAACTGGGCGGCCGACTGGATCATGAAGCCAAGCCCGCGCGTCGCCGCCACCAGTTCGGCCGCGACCAGCGTCGACCACCCGGCGCCGAGCGCGATGCGCAGGCCGGTCAGGATCGATGGCAGTGCGCTGGGCAGGATGACGTGGCGGACCACTTGGCGCTTGGTCGCGCCGAGCGAGCGCGCGGCGTTGATACGCTCCTGCGAGACGCCGCGAACGCCCGAGGCGGTCGACAGCGCCACCGGCGCCAGCATGGCGATGGCGATCACCAGGATTTTCGACGGCTCGCCAATGCCGAACCAGATGATGACCAGTGGCAGATAGGCGAGCGGCGGGATCGGCCGCAGGAATTCCAGCAGCGGATCGAAGATGCCGCGACCAACAGTGCTGATGCCGATGGCGAGCCCCACCGGAACGCCGATGAGAAGGGCCGCGACGAGTGCTGCAAACACGCGGCCGAGGCTGGCGACGGCGTGCTGCAGCAGGGTTGCATCGACGAAGCCGTCATTGATAACAACGAAGAATTTGTTCCAGACGGCGGCAGGCGAGGGCAGGAAGACCGGCGACACAAGTTGCAGGCGAGCCGACAACGCCCATACCGCCAGAACCACCAGAATGGTGACCGCGCTGATCATGCGCGCCGAGACGCCTTTACGCTTCGGGGTGGCCGGCGACCATGGCACCGGCAGACCATCGACCTCGTCGATCTTCTGGCTCGGTCGTTCGGTATAGGACGTCACCGTCATGCCGCCTCTCCTTCGAAGATGGCGTCGGTCAGTTCGCCGCGCGCCGCGGCGAAGGCCGGATCGGCCTTGATGGCGCGGATGGCCTCGCCCGAAGCGTAGCGCCTGGAGAAGCCCGGTTCGAAGGTGCGCACCACGCGGCCCGGGCCTGGCGCCAGCACGACGATGCGGGTGGCAAGCACCAGCGCCTCCTCGATGCCGTGAGTGACCATCAGCACGCCGGCATGGCTTGCCGTCCAGAGGTCGAGCAATGTCGTCTGCATGCGTTCGCGCGTCAGCGCATCGAGCGCGCCGAGCGGCTCGTCGAGCAGCAGGAATTCGGGCTCGGCGGCGAGCGCGCGGGCGAGGCCGACACGCTGGCGCATGCCGCCGGACAGCTCCCAGATGCGCTTGTCGCCGGCGTCGGCGAGCTTCACCAGGTCCAGAAGCTCGTCGGCGCGCCGCGCCCGCTCGCCCGGCCTGACACCGCGCAGCCTGAGCGCGAAAGCGACGTTTTCGCGCGCGGTCAGCCAGGGAAACAAGGCATCGTTCTGGAACACCACCGCCCGGTCGGAACCGGGGGCTGTGATCGGCTGGCCGTTGATCGTGGCACTGCCGCGCGACGGCGTAACCAGCCCGGCGGCGACGTTGAGCAGCGAGGTCTTGCCGCAGCCGGAACGGCCGACAAGCACGACGAAGTCATCCTTGGCGACGTCGATCGACACACGCTCGACGGCCGGCTCCGGCTGGCCGTCATAATGGATCGAGATCTTGTCGAGCACGAGATGCGGCATGGGGCCTCTCAGAGGGAAATCCGACTGCCCCGAAACGGCTCCTCGTCAGCAGTTCCGGGGCAGTCAGCACGCGGCGTCAGGGAAGGAGATCCGCGCGTTCAGGTGGGTCAGGCGCTCAGTTCGAGGCCAGCGCCTCGGTGACGTATTTCGATGTCACGTATTTCGAATAGTCCGGCAGCACGGCGTCGACCTTGCCCTGCTCCTTGAGGAAGGCGGATGCCGCCGCGACCGCCTTGACCGTGCCGCCGCCGAGGAATTTGTCGGAGGCCTGCTCTTCGAGCGTCGGGAAGACATAGCCCTTCAACAATTCGGGCACCTCTTCCAGCTTGGCGCCGGTGAGCTTGGCGATCTTGCCGGCCTGCGGCGAGGACACCGACCAGGCGTCGGGCTTGGCGAGGTACTCGGCATAGGCGGCGCCCGTCACCTTGACGAAGTCACGCACCGCTTCCGGGTTCTTTTCGGCAAAATCGGTGCGCACGATCCAGGCGTCGAAGGTCGGCGCGCCCCAGGCGGCCACCTGCGAGGAATCCAGCACCACCTTGCCTGTCGTCTTGATCTGGCCGAGCGCCGGATCCCAGACGTAAGCCGCATCAATGTCGCCGCGGGCGAAGGCGGCGGCGATTTCCGGCGGCCGCAGATTGAGGATCTCAACCGACTTCGGATCGACATTCTCGTGCTTCAGCGCGGCAAGCAGGCTGTAATGCGTCGTCGAGACGAAGGGTACCGCGACCTTCTTGCCGGCAAGGTCGGCGACCTTCTCGATGCCGGCGCCGTTGCGGGCGACCAGCGCCTCGGACGGGCCGATCAGGCCGACGACGAAGATGGTCTGGATCGGCAGCTCGCGGCTCGCGGCGGCCGCCAGCGGGCTCGAACCGACATAGCCGATATCGACCGAGCCGGAGGCGACCGCGGCGATGACATCGGCGCCGGAATCGAATTTGCGCCAGTCGATGCTGGCCTTGGTGGCCTTTTCATAGACGCCGTCGGCCTGCGGCACTTTCGAGGGCTCGACCACCGTCTGGTAGCCGATGGTGATCTTCAAATCTTCGGCCAGGGCCGGGCTGAGGAAGGCGGCGCCGGCAAGGGCGGCCGACGACAGAAGGAGAATGCGTCGCGAAATGGTGGACATCAAAGGGCTCCATGAAAACAGAGAAAACCGGATTGCCCTATAATAGTCAGCTAATTCTATCGTTCTTGTAGAGTTAAATCCTTCCAACGAAGGCGGGTTTGTTGGAAAAAAGCTGTCGACGACTTGCCGCCAAGGCGGATGGGGCGGCTGTGGCGCGCCCGCTGTCACATCGCAGCACCGGCGTCGGGCGGCGAAATTATCGAGTTCGAACCCGTCCACCGAACGGTGGACGACGCGAAATCCCTTTTGTGGTGGTCTTTGGTCTACCTCTGTCCCCGATCCAATGGCAGGGCGTTGGTTTCCCGCTAGGCAACGCTAAGCGGAAAGTCATCGAAACTCAGCTGGACATGGTGTCCGTAAAGAAAAAGGGTAGATGATGCCGATAGAAAATTTATTACCTGAATTCGCACCAGATGGAAACGGAGGTTTTGTCGTAATATGTGAGCAACCCGGTGGAGGATGTATCGTAATACATCGTGTAGCTTCCGCCAGGGAAAATGTCGACTATTTCGTTTCTCCAGATCAGAATGGCGCGTTGTTTGCAAAATATCTAGCTCAATTAACAGAGAACATCAACGAGCTGTTTCGAAAAACACAAGAGGCGAGAGCAGATAAGAACGCGAAGTTGGGAATACTATACACGCCACGAGGCTGGATGCCAGTCTGGAAATATGAAAACTCGGATCACGCCCCCCATCATAGGATAGAGCATAGATTTTCCTACGATTCACTAAGCAATGAGGAAAAAGAAAAGCTCTTTTGGCTTGGGAAGCCTGAATAACTACAGTGCGCTCGAGCAACGCTCTGCCCCCTATGTGGGGGCGAGCGGCACGCGACCCATCCACGCGCCGCCACTTACCTCTGTGAAGCGGAACTGTTCGTTCCCGCCGCACGCGCCAAGACAAAGATTTCCCAGCGGGTAAAGAAGGCATCGCTCGGCAGCGTGAACGAGCGGCTTGATCTGCGGATCGGACTGCCCGGTTGAAATGAACCCGCGCGACAGGGCCACTTGTCTGTCTATTGGAAACCGGCCGCGCGCGTCCCATTGCCGGGCTGGACTGCTTTCTGCGCTAGACCATGCCAGCCACGGGCGACGCCAGCGACGCGGCGAGCTGAACCAGCTCGGCCTGCCGCCGCACGCCGGTCTTCTCGAACAGCCGCAGCAGATGCGTCCTGACCGTGCTGCGGCCGATGTCGAGAGCATCGGACGTCTCCTCAACCGTGCGGCCGGCTGCGATCTGCTCGAAGACACGTGCCTCGGCCGGCGTCAGGCCGAACAATGCCGCGACCAGCGCGGTCGGCGCGACAAAGGGCGTATCCGCGCGTGCGACAAACACCGCCGCCACCACGCTGGCATCGAACGCCCCGCGCCCTGGGCGCAGCGGCAGGACATGCAGGGCCCCGGCCGAGCCGTCCTGCCAGCGTATCGGAACCCCCAGCCCCTTGCGGTCGATCGCACTCTCGTCCTGCGCCGCCTGGGACACCGCGACGGCCAGCGCGCTGGACACGGCGGAAACGCTGGGGGTGAGAATCCCGTTGCGGATGTTCAGCAGCTCGCCCCCGGCGACAATCGCATGCGCTGCCGGATTGGCATGCACGACATGCAGATCGGCGGTGGTGAGGAAGATCGGCGCCGTCAGCGTGTCGAGCACCGACTCGAAGGTCGACCGGGCGATCGCCGCGATGTCGAGCAGCCGGTTGATCGTCGCGGCGCGCTGGAGATGCGGGATCAACAATCAGGCGGCCTCGATCTGCAGATCGTTGATGGGAGCGGCATCGACATGGCGGCTGAAGGACAGCGAGCCGAGACCACGCCCATCCCGCGCGAGCGGCAGTGCCAGGGAATCGACCATGCCTTGCGGTTTGCCGAACTCCACAAAATAGCGGTTCGTCGTGGTGTCGAGGTCGGGATTGAGCTGGCTCAACACCGCCGGCCGATCCATCGGCAGCGAGCCTACCACCGCCATGCCACCCCATAGCTCGAGCACTTCAGCGCCGTAGCTGACCATCCGTTCAACATAGGGCTGCGGAATGTTGCTGGTTACGTTGACCAGCAACTCGCCCGACGGCAACGCTTGCAGGCGGATGGCGGCGGTCCCGAAGCCAAGCGCGATGCGCATCTCCTCGATCGCGACGGGCCAGCGCGCGGGATCGATCGCGGCGTCGTAGATCAGCCCGATCAGTTCGGACAACTGAGCCGTGGAGAGAGGAGACCGCATCGCACCATTCCCTTGCCGCACGGCAACAAAATCTTTGTTGCATCGCAACAAAATGAACACATGACCCGGATTGGGCAAGCCCCATCATCTCCTGAAGATGGAGATCCAGCCTTGGGCGGTACCATCGAACTCTGGCAGCCGCTATCCACCGAATGGTGGAAGACGCGGCATTTTCTTTGTGTTCGTTTGCGCCCGTCGGGTGCTGCGGTCCTGCGCGGAATTCGGGGACATCGGTGTTTGCAAGGCGAGTGCTGTTCGGGGACGGCAGCACAACCGCCGAGTGCGCAACTGCTTGATTGTCAGCCCAGCCATGGCCGGAGCACCTCCCGCCCGGCCATCGCGCGGGACCGCCAGCCGCCGGCAGGGGTCGATCAATTGGCAATGAAGCGAGGGCTTTGAGCGTGATTGCAGAAACGATTGGATGCGAGAGCGTATCGGAAGACGCTGGGGCTGGAACAAAAAGCAGAACAATCGCGATTAGGGGCCAATTGCGAAAAGGCATTGGATCCGCCGCGACGGCGGTTTTTGGTGGGCTGGCATCCTCCCAAGTGCCAACCCTCGGGACCGCAGCCATCATGGTGGTGGCGGCCGCCGGCTTTGTTGCCTTCGCGCCAGGCACAGCACGCGCGGCAGGAGTCATCTGCCAGGATTTCAATGGTGCGGATGGTGGAGCGGCTTTCGCGCAGACGTCAGCCGGCGGCACGGCATGCGGAAGATCCGCCAATAGCGATGGTGCTCTCTCGACTGCGATCGGCGATGCCGCGGGTGCTTTCGGGGACAACAGCGTAGCGCTCGGCCTCAACGCGAGCGCTGGCGGACTTGTTTATGACGTGAACGCGGGTGGCCTAACCACCGACTATAACAATACGAATACAACGGCCATCGGCACCGGAGCCCAGGCCGGCGCCAGCGCGATTGGCCAGGCCAACGCCACGGCGCTTGGCACTTCGGCTCAGGCGAATGCCGGGGACGCCACGGCCCTTGGCAGCTCGGCGCAAGCGAACGGCGGCAACGCCACGGCCCTTGGCAACGCGGCCAAGGCAAATGCCGTGAACGCCGTTGCCCTCGGCGCCGATACGACGGCCAACTATAACAACTCCATCGCCATCGGCGTGGGCGCGACAACGACGCACGACAATCAGGTCATGCTTGGCAATGGCCTCAACACCTACACGCTGACCGGTGTTGCTTCGCAGGCGAGCAAGGCCGCACAGGTCGGCACCACTTATCTGATGACGACGGACAGCGGCGGCAATCTGGCGGCGTCGACGTTCGATGTCGCGACGCTTGCGAACCTGCCGGCACAGGTCGCCCAGAACAGCAGCGATATCAGCAATCTGAACAGCACGGTGAGCAGCCACACCACCGAGCTCGCCGACCATGAGACGCGCATCACCAACAACACCAATGCGATTGCGGTGCACACCACCGAGATCGCGGACCTCGACACCAGGGTGACCACCAACACCACCAACATCACCCAGCTCGACGGCCGCGTCGGCGCGCTCGAGGCGGGTGTCCAGAATCTCGGCGACCAGATCAGCGAAACCCGCACCGAAGCCCGTGCCGGCACCGCGCTGGCGCTGGCGACGGCGGGGCTGCGTTACGACGACAGGCCGGAAAAACTGTCGCTGGCCGGCGGCTTTGGCTATTTCAAGGGCCAATCGGGCCTGGCGCTTGGCCTTGGTTACAACACCAGCGAGGACTTCCGCCTCAACGCCGCTTTGTCGGCCACCACCAACCAAGGCGATGTCGGCGTCAGCGTCGGGGCGTCATGGACGCTGAATTGAGGCGGTCACCGTGATCCGGAGTGCGAGGGGGCTGGCTTGAAAGAGCCGCTGGCGGCTGCGTTCCACCCACGGACGCGGCCGCCTGTCCCGCCTGCCGGAGGCTCGATTTCGGATAAGACTCCAGAGGCCACATGAAGCGCTCGCAATCTTCATCGACAAGGTGGATGACGCAAGTCGCCGTGACCGCCTTGCTGGCGGCCGGTTTGATGGCAGCGCCCCTGGGCGTTGCAATGGCGCAGACGAAAAAGGCGGAGAAGGGCGACAAGGTCCATGCCCCCCATCCGGCCAGCATCGACCGCAACGGCGTTCTGATCCTGATCCGCGGCACGCTGCTGGCGCTCGACCAGGCCAACAAGACCGGCAACTACACGGTGCTGCGCGATCTCGGCTCGCCGAATTTCCAGGCCAACAGCGCAGCCGGGCTCGGCGATATCTTCGCCAACCAGCGCAAGCAGGCGCTCGACTTCGGCGCCGTCGCCGTGCTCGATCCGCAATTGACCCTGCTGCCGCAGATCGAGCCGAACGGCATGCTGCACATGGTCGGGTTTTTCCCGTCGGTGCCAATGCAGGTCAATTTCGAGCTGTTGTTCGAGCCGGCGAACCGGCAGTGGAAAATCTACGGTGTGTCGGTCAACCTCTCCTCCGGCGCGCCGCAGGCGCCCGACACGCCCGTCGCCGAACAGCAGAAACCGGACGATGCCGGCCCGCCGCCTGACGCGCCCTCGATGGCCGTCCAGCCGAAGAAGGCAGCAAAACCTTGAAACGGCATGCGCATTCAGCCGCCACTACGACAACAACTCCAGGCGCAGGGCGCTGGCCAGCAGCGACAGCGCGAAGACGAACAGGCCCGAACTGAAGACAAGATTGACGGCGCGCAGCCCGCGCGCGCTCAGCCGCTTGCGCAGGAGGTTGGTGACCAGTGTCAGCGTTGTCCACCAGCTCGCCGAACCGATCAGCACGCCGGCCGAGACAAGCGCCAAGGTTTGCCAGGACGGCAAGCCGGCCCCCAGGATCCCCGGCGTGAGCGTGAGGAAACCAAGCAGCGTCATCGGGTTGCCCAGCGTCCAGATCAGCCCCGTCAGATAGGCCCGGCCCGACGGCATGCGGCGCTGCAAGGACGTGTCCAGCGACGGTGTCAGCCGCGCCGCCATAACCGACATGTAGAGCAGGAACATACCGGCGCAGAGTTGCAGCAGCAGGTGCCAGCCCATCAGCATGTGCGCCACCGCCCCGAGCCCGGCGGCGGCAACGGAGGCATAGACCGAATGTGTGGTCGCCGCGCCATAGCCGGTCGCCAGACCGGGTACGATGCCGCCGGCGATCGTGCGCTGCACGCATAAGAGCCCGGTGGGACCGATGGGCGCGGCGACCGCGAACCCCAGCAAGGCGCCTCGCATCATGTTGAGGAGAAGTTCCGACGTGCCCGACATGCTGACAGATCTTCCTTTGACCGCACGTCGTCGGGGGGCCCCGGCCGGGCAACAGCCTCGGCCAGATGCCAACCGTGGCTGGCAACGGTCACCCGCTTTCGTGAGCTGCTTCGACATTCTTCCGGTAGGACGGCCGTTGGCGGGGCTGACAAGCAAGTCGTCTTGAATCTCTCCCAGTATTAGCGGAATGTAATCTTCCGTCTTACGCTATAGAGACGTCGTTTTTCCCGTGAGTTGAAGACGTGACCGATGTGCCGGCGCATTCACTGGCGGCGGAGAAAATCTAGAATTCTCCTGATGCGCGTCACATGCTTTGAACTCAGTCCAACCTCAAGCCGGCGCACCCAATCACGAAATGGTCGTCGCCGCGTCCACCATTTGGATTAGGCTTGACTCCCAGCTTCTATTTTTTTCTACTGACTTTCAGTTGGCTTTCGGTGCGCCCCCCACCTCGATGTCGACTCCAGACATACAAGTCGCGAAGTCGAACGAGGATTGATCCCGTTGAAGCGATATCGGCGCAGCAGCACGCGATGTCTGACAGTGGCCGCCGGCTGCACCCAGCGCGAGATCGCAAAATCGCTTGGCCTGGCCAGCGCCACGGCGAAGACGCACCTTCTGCATGTTTTCGAGAAGACCGATGTTCGGCGCCAGGTCGACCTCGTCCGGCCTGTCGCATTCCTGGCATCGCCGCTCTGAGGGAGCGAAATATCACGGCACGCTGGTAGGGCTGCGCGATCACGCGATGCGCCATTTGGTGGATAAGACGAATAGGAGAGTGACGACGTCGAGAGATCGGCCGGGTTAGCTGATCGCCTCCGGTTGCGAACGACAATTTCCTATTTTGCCGACACCAGGCAAAAACCATGCCTCAAACAGCTGCGGAATTGACAAGCCGTTCCGCGTGTTCGAGGGTAAGTATAGTATCCTTATCGACATGAGCGAATTGGACAATGAGCGGGTACCCCGGCACCATGATCGCTCTCGGCATGCATCGGCTTCCGATCTCGCATGAGTCGGCACGCTACACGGGCCTCCTGCGGGAAACCATTTGTCGCCTTCTTGTCGTCGGAGCGCATTTCTGTGCTCTTAATGGCACAAAGGCCGGTTAAAATGGCTACAGTGGCTTGAAAACGAAGCAAATTCAACGTTTCTCGGCTTGTATATCATGTCACTAGAATTTATGTGTCATGGATGCTTGGGCGCGGCGGGGAGGCTCGCCAGGCGTTTCGCAGGGATGGCCCGGCCATCGCATGACAGAGAAGCGTTGGGTCTATGCTCACCAAAAAAGGCAAGTACGGCCTCAAGGCGCTGGTCCACCTGGCGCAGATACCGGCCGGGCAGCTCGCTTTCGTTGGCGATATCGCCACCGGCAACAACATCCCGAAGAAATTTCTCGACGCCATCCTGGGCGAGCTGCGCAATGCCGGTTTCGTCCAGAGCCGCAAGGGCAAGGATGGCGGCTACCGCCTGGCGCGGCCGGCCGACGAAATCAAGGTCGGCCATGTCGTGCGCGTCCTCGACGGGCCGCTGGCGCCAATTCCCTGCGCCAGCCGCACACAATATCAGCGCTGTGAAGACTGCAACGAGGCGACATGCCAAGTCCGACATCTGATGCTCGAGGTCCGGCAGGCGATTGCCGAGGTGCTCGATCAGCGCAGCCTCGCCGATATGCGCGACATCGGCCTCGACGACCTTGCGGTCGCGAGGGGGATCACCGACCTGCCGGTCGTGGTGAAGGTCCAGGCCTGACGCTGGCGCTCCGCACAAGGCGGCCCTGCGCATGAGCGGGCGCGCGAACTCGATTATCATTGTCGGCGGCGGCGCCAGCGGCGTTGTGATGGCCGCGCATCTGTTGAAATCGCCCAATCCGGATCTGCGCGTCACGCTGATCGAAAAGCGCCCGCATTTCGGCCAGGGCATCGCCTATTCGACACTGCTGTCGGCGCATGTGCTGAATGTCAGCGCCGCCGGCATGAGCGCCTATGCCGACGATCCCGGCAATTTCTGGCGCTGGCTGCAGGGGCGCGGCCTGGTGGACCAGGAGCAGACGCCCCAGACACCCTTCTACGCGCCGCGCAGCATCTATGCCCGCTACCTCGGCGCGTTGCTCGACGAACTCGAAGCGCGCGAACAGCCGACCGGGCGGCTGCGCCTAATCCATGAGGAGAGCCTGTCGATCACGCCGACCGCGTCCGGCGTCGAGGTGGCGCTCGCCAACGGCACCAGTGTCGTTGCCCATCTGGCCATACTGGCCACCGGTCATGACGAACAGCCGGCGCAAGGCCATGCGGTCCGCATGGGTTCGGAGGCCGACACCGCGCTCGATGCGGACAGCCTTGTGATGGTGCTGGGCACCGGCCTCAGCATGGTCGACGCGTTCCTGGCGCTGGAACAGCGCGGCCACACGGGCAAGATCGTCGCCGTGTCCCGGCGCGGCCTGCTGCCGTCGCCGCACCGCAAGGGCAATCCGATCAAGCTCGACGTCGCCGACATTCCGCTCGGCACCCAGCTTTCCTATTTCGTCGGCTGGTTCCGCGACCTGATCCGCGAAAACCAGAAGGCCGGCATCGACTGGCGCGACGTGGTCGACGGTCTCAGGCCGTTCAACCAGAAAATCTGGCAGAACTGGCCGGCTTCGGCCAAGCGCCGCTTCGTCGAGCACACCAAGGCCTGGTGGGACATCCATCGCCATCGCATGGCGCCGGAAGTCTACGCCAAGGTGACGCAAGCCGTGCAATCCGGCCGCATCCGGCTTGTCGCCGGCCGCGTCGTCGGCATCACGCCGGGCGAGGCTTTCAGTGTCGACGTCCAGTCGCGCCACAGCCAGCTTGTCGAGACTTTCGACGTCGCCCGTATCTATGATTGCTCAGGGATCGTGCGGGATATTTCGACCTCGTCGAACAGCGTGGTGCGCTCGCTGGTCGACCGCGGGCTCGGGCGGCCGGATCCGATGCGCATTGGCCTCGACGTGTCGGCCAATTGCGAGATCATCGCCGGCGACGGCACGGTCTCGCGAAAGATCCTCGCCGTCGGCCCGCTGACCCGCGGCACCTTTTTCGAGATCGACGCCATTCCCGACATCCGCGTCCAGTGCGCGCGGCTGAGCAAGCAATTGCTGGGGTAGGCGCTGGTTGGCGCTCAGCCGCCCAGTGCCTCGCACACCAGGCGCGCGGTCTCGGCGCCGGAAAAATTCTGCTGGCCGGTGATCAGATTGCCGTCGCGTATGGCAAAGCCGCGCCACAGCCCGGCCTGCACATAATTGGCGCCGATTGCCTTCAACTCATCCTCGATGCGCCAGGGCATCAGATGTTTTCCGCGCTCGAGCGCGCCCATCTCCCAGGTCGCCCTGTCGGCGAAATCTTCCTCGGCATTGGCGAAACCGGTCACCGTCTTGCCGGTGACGAGCAGCGATCCATCCGCGCGCCTGGCGTAGCGCAGCAGCGCGGTGCCGTGGCAGAGCGCTGCCGCCACCTTGCCGGCTTCATGGAAGGCGACGAATATCTGTTGCAGGGCTTCCGCGCGGTCGTAGCTGAACATCGGCGCCTGGCCGCCGGCGACGACGATCGCGTCGAAACTGTCGATCTCGATCTCCGCCACCGACCGTGTGTTTTGACCAGAGCCGCCAGTTTCGGGTTCGACAGGAAGCCGAGCGAGATGAGATCGGTTTCGGAGTAACCCGACGGGTCGCGCGGGTCGCTCAGCGCGTCGGCCTCGCATCTGCCGCCATCGGGCGAAAAGATCTCCACCGCGTAGCCGCGCTCGGTGAAGGCGAACCAGGGATGCGTCAGCTCGCTCCACCAGGAAACCGACCGGCCAGCCGGTCGTGGTCGAGATGGCCGGATTGGCGATGACGATCGCGACATTTTTCGGCCTCAGTGCATTGACCGGATTGGCATCCCTGACACTCATCTTTGCTCTCCTTTATGAAACTGTCGTCGACAAAGCCGGGCTCTGCAATCTGGCCATATGGCCGGGCAAAAACCGCTTTCGCCGCGGCGGCGCCTTGCCTAGGATCGGTGCATGACCCAACGCGGAAGACTCTATGGCTGCCCGGTCGAGTTCGCGCTCGACGCGCTCGGCGGCAAGTGGAAAACGGTGATCATCGCGCGGATCAAGCAAGGCCCGTTGCGCTATTCCGAGTTGCGCCGGCTGATCCCCTCGCTCTCCGACAAGATGCTGACGCAGCGCCTTGCCGACCTCGTCGAGATCGGCTTCGTCGGGCTCGAGACCTCGCCCGACGGCAAGGCACGTTACGCCTTGACCGAGCGCGGCCGCGATCTCGCCGCAGCACTGCAGGCGCTCTACGACTGGGGCAGCGTGCATGGCCGCGCCGAGGGCGTGCGCTTCCGCACCGACATCGACGCCGCCGCCTAGAGTTGTTGTTTTGGCGCAATTCCGGACGGAAAACCGTTCACACTTTTCCTGGAATTGCTCTAGCAACTTTCGCCCCTCAGGCCGCGCCGGCGAGCGCGCCGCAAAAGCCCGCGACATCGGTGATGACCGCTTCGCCGAGGTAACGCAGCGTCGCCATCGAGCGGTCGCGCGCTTCGCGGTTGCCGAAGCCGCAGGCATCCTCGATCACGACAGCCGTAAAGCCATTGTCGGTCGCCTGGCGAACGGTTGGCTCGATGCCGATCTCCATGGCGATGCCGGCAAGGGCTATTGCGCGCACGCTGCAATCGCTGAGCGCAAAGCCAAGCGCGGTGGAATCGAAGGCCGACATGGTCAGCTTGTCGAACACGGCTTCATCAGGGCGTGGCGCCAGTTCGGGCACAATCCCGGTCGCTTCGGCGTCGCGCAAGAACCATGGCTCGACCATGTCCGGACTGTCGCGCCGCTGCCAGGCCATGGCGGTGCGCAGCTGGGTGGCGCCCATCCATTTGCGCGGCAAGGAGAGATGGCGCGTGAACGCCACCCGCATGCCGGCCGAGCGGGCGGCTTCGAGCACGATGCCGGTGCGCTCGACGATACTGGCCGCGCCGGCAACCTGGCGGCAGATGCCGACCTGCATGTCGTAGACCACCAGCGCCATGCGGCTGGGATCGCACCACTCCGCTGGGCTGGTCGGGATTTCTATACCCTCGCTCGACCGGATCATGCTGCCGTCCGGTCCCAGGGTTGGGCGATGTCGATGGTAGGGTCGAACAGGTATTCGAGCGGCAAGGGTGCCGAGTCGAAGGCGAGGAAATGCCATTCCAGCAAGCCGGCTTTCGAGAGCGGAAAGTCGTCGGTGTAGCGCCTGGCTTCATCGACACTGTCGAGCTCGAAGACTATGATGACGCCGCCGACATCGGCGCGCGCATAGTTTTCGCGCACGATGCCTGCCTTCCACAGCCGCCAGACATTCGACACTTCGTCGCGCAGATAGGGTTTGAGGTCGTCGAGGGTGACGCCGGGTTTGAAGTTGTCGTACGCAAGGATCTTCATCGGCTGTCTCCTCTTGGGATGTCAGGATCGCGCGGCCCGCTTGTTTCAGCTGGCATCCCGTTCGGCTAGCATGATGAAAATGGCGGCTTCAACGAACGAGATGGTTCGTTGAAGCGGTAGGCCGAATGCCCTTTCGTGGCGCGGGGAGAAGACAGAGAATGACTATCGAGCGGCTGAACCCGAAGGGCATGCACAGCAACCCGGCCTATTCGCAGGGGGTGGCGCTGCCGGCCTCGGCACGCATCGTGCTGATCGGCGGCCAGAACGGTATCGATGCCAATGGCCAGATCGTCGGCAAGGGCGACATCGCGGCGCAGACCAAGCAGGCGCTCGCCAATCTGGCGATGGTGCTCGAGGCCGGCGGCGCCAGGCTGGAAGACCTTGTTCGGCTGTCGATCTACATTGTCGGCGATGCCGATATCAGGCCGGCCTTCGGCGTCTGGATGGCGTTCTGGGCGGATCGCGGGCCGCCGCCGGTGGTGACGGGCGTGCGCGTGCTCGGCCTCGCCAATCCGGATTTCCTGATCGAGATCGAAGGGCAGGCGGCTATTGAAGCATAATCTCCCCCTCGAGGGGGAGATGTCGCCAAAGGCGACAGAGGGGGTCGCCGCGCGTGAAGCGCCAACCTCCTTGTGTCGCAGGAGGCCGAGCCCAGTCGAACCGACCCCCTCTGGCCTGCCGGCCATCTCCCCCTCGAGGGGGGAGATTAAGCGCCTCTTGGAATTTCATTCCTCGTCTGGCCGGCTGATTGGCATGATCTATCTTCTTTCCAGCGACAAACGGCTGGAAAAGAGGCTACGCTGCCGCTCCGCCCCCGAGCCGGTCGCTTGATCAGGGAGCTTCGATATGAGCGAGCACGGAAAAGCTGCGCCAGGCAGCACCCCCTCGGACGGCCAATCTTCGCGCCTGCGTCCGCCTTATGCGTCGGTTCTCGACCTGATCGGCCAGACGCCGGTGGTCGAGCTGACCAAGTTCGACACCGGAAAATGCCGGCTGTTCATCAAGCTCGAAAGCCAGAACCCGGGCGGCTCGATCAAGGACCGCATCGCGCTGTCGATGATCGCCGCCGCCGAAAAGCAAGGTAAGCTCAAGCGCGGTGGTACCATCGTCGAAGCGACCGCGGGCAATACCGGCCTTGGGCTTGCGCAGGTCGGCATTCCCAAGGGCTATCGCATCGTGCTGGTCGTGCCCGACAAGATGTCGCGTGAAAAGATCCAGCATCTGCGCGCGCTGGGGGCGGAAGTGCGCATGACGCGTTCGGATGTCGGCAAGGGTCACCCGGAATATTACCAGGACATGGCCGAGAAGATCGCGGCCGAGGTGCCGGGCGCCTTCTATGCCAACCAGTTCGCCAACCCGGCCAACCCGCTGGCGCATGAGACGACGACCGGCCCGGAAATCTTTTCGCAGCTCGATGGCGATGTCGACGCGGTGGTGGTCGGGGTCGGTTCGGGCGGCACGCTGACCGGGCTTGGCCGCTACTTTGCCGAAGTGTCGCCGAAGACCGAAATGGTGCTGGCCGATCCGGTCGGCTCGGTGCTGGCGCCGCTGATCAAGACCGGCAAGATGGAAGAGGCCGGCAGCTGGACGGTGGAAGGCATCGGCGAGGATTTCGTGCCGCCCAATGCCGATCTGTCGCTGGTCAAGAAGGCCTATTCCATCACGGACAAGCAGAGCATGCTGGCGGTGCGCGATCTCCTGTCGCGCGAAGGCATTCTGGCCGGCTCGTCGTCGGGCACGCTGTTGTCGGCCGCCCTGCGCTATTGCCGCGAGCAGACTTCGCCCAAGCGCGTCGTCACCTTCGTTTGCGACAGCGGCAACAAATACCTGTCCAAAGTGTTCGACGATTTCTGGCTGGCCGAACAGGGCCTGGCCGAGCACGAGCAGCATGGCGATCTGCGCGACCTGGTCATGCGCTCGCACCGCACCGGCGACACGGTCTTTGTCGGGCCGGACGAAAGCCTGCTCAACGCCTACGGCCGCATGCGCCGCTCGGATGTGTCGCAACTGCCGGTGCTCGACGATGGCAAGCTCGTCGGCATCGTCGACGAAAGCGACATCCTGGCCAAGGTCGACGGTCCTTATGACGGACGCTGGGAGCGCTTCAACGGCCCGGTGCGCACGGCGATGACCTCCAACCTGCACACGCTACAGGCCAGCCAGACGCTGGATGCGCTTTTGCCGGTGTTCGACCGCAACGAGGTCGCCATCATCTTCGACGGCGACGAGTTCGTCGGCCTGATTACCCGCATCGACCTGATCAACCATCTGAGGCGCGCCCGATGACCAAACATACCCCGCCGGCCGGCAAGAACCGCCTGGCCTTCTCGACGCGCACCATCCATGGCGGCCAGAGCCACGATCCGCTGACCGGTGCGGTGATGGTGCCGATCTATGCCACCTCGACCTACGGCCAGCAGTCGCCCGGCGTGCACAAGGGGTTTGAATACGCCCGCAGCCAGAACCCGACGCGCTTTGCCTTCGAGCGCGCCGTGGCCGATCTCGAAAGCGGCACGACGGCCTTCGCCTTTGCTTCCGGCCTGGCGGCGATCTCGACGGTGCTGGAGCTGCTCGACAGCGGCGCCCATATCGTCGCCACCGACGACATCTATGGCGGCTCGTTCCGGCTGATGGAGCGGGTTCGCAAGCGCTCGGCTAATCTGCAGGTCTCCTTCGTCGACTTCACCGACCTTGCGGCGGTCGAGGCCGCGATCCGGCCGGAGACGAAACTGCTCTGGGTCGAGACGCCCACCAACCCGCTGCTGCGCATCGTCGACCTCGAAGGCGTCGCGGCTGTCGCCAAACGCAAGGGCATCCTGTCGGTCGCCGACAACACGTTCTGCAGCCCCTACATCCAGCGGCCGCTGGAGCTCGGCATCGACATCGTCGTGCATTCGACGACCAAATATCTCAACGGCCATTCCGACATGGTCGGCGGCGTGGCTGTTGTCGGCGACAACAAGGAGCTGGCCGCCCAGCTGAAATTCCTGCAGAACGCCATCGGCGCCATATCGGGGCCATTCGACAGTTTTCTCGCCTTGCGTGGCCTGAAGACGCTGGCGCTCAGGATGGAGCGGCATTCGGAGAACGGCCTGAAGATCGCGCAGTGGCTGGAAGCCCGCAAGGACGTGCGCCGGGTGATCTATCCGGCCTCGCCAGCCACCCGCAGCACGCCATCGCCGTCCAGCAGATGTACGCCTTCGGCGGCATGATATCAGCCGTGCTCGACCGCGACCTTGCCGGGACAAAACGCTTCCTCGAGCGCACGCAGTTGTTCACGCTGGCCGAAAGCCTCGGCGGCGTGGAAAGCTTGATCGAGCATCCGGCGCTGATGACGCATGGGTCTATTCCCGCCGAGAAGCGGGCGGAGATTGGGATTTCGGATTCGCTGGTGCGGTTGTCGGCGGGGATCGAAGATGGCGATGATCTGATCGCGGATCTGGAGCAGGCGCTGGGGGGCTGAGTGAGGTTCAGCATGGCCGAGGGCGGCGCGCTGACAAGGCGCAAGCATCCAGTTCACCAATCGCAGCTGTGACCGGCACGCTCCCCAACATGTCTTCGACGAAAATTTGCGACAAGCATGGCATCAAGCACCGGCTCACAAAGATCAACCATCCTTGGACCAATGGCCAGGTCGAGCGGATGAACCGAACCATCAAGGAGGCGACCGTCAAGCGCTTCCACTATGACGATCACAATCAATTGCGCCGGCACCTCGCCGACTTCATCACGGCCTACAATTTCGCGCGCAGGCTAAAGACCCTCAAAGGCCTAACGTCCTATGAGTTCATCTGCAAAATCTGGGAAAAAGAGCCAAAACGGTTCCAGTTCGATCCAACCCATCAAATGCCGGGACTAAACACCTAGGGTCTGCGCCGCGTCGCTACGCTCCTTGCTCCGCCCTAGGATGACGAAGCGAGGGTTTGTTTCGGCCAATCTTCAAAGTTGGTCCTTTCCGAGACTCGAACTGACAGTGGTCGCAGTCCGCTGTGCGGCAACCCAACCGCCAATCTCCGGCATTTGGAATTAGCCTAAGCTACTATGCGTTCGTCATCCTAGGGCGGAGACCCTAGGATCCATGCCGCGACATCGGAGCGTCGCGACGGTCAAAGCTGATTTGCCCAATTGGCGTTGACCCCAAACCCCATTCGCCCGAGATGTAGCGCCCATGGCCACGCGCGAACCCCCAAAGCCCACCGAACCCCTCACCTTCGCGGTGTTGGTGTTCCCCGGCTTTCCGATGATGGCGTTCAGCTCCGTCATCGAGCCGCTGCGCGCCGCCAATGTGTTGGCGAAGCGGCAGTGCTATCGCTGGATCATCGTCGGCGGCACGAGAGGGGCGGTCGAGGCCTCGAACGGCGTCGTCATCCAGCCGGGCTTTTATGCCGAAGATGCGCCGAAGGTCGACCGCATCGTGGTGTGCTCGGGCGGTGACGCCGACCATCTTGTCGCCGAGGATGCGGCAAGCTGGATCCGCCGCAGCCTGCGCAATGGCGCCCATATCGGCGCGGTGGCGGATGCGGCCTTCTTCCTGGCCCGCGCGGGCCTGCTCGACGGCCACGCCTGCACCTTGCACTGGACCAGCCAGGCCGCCTTCACCGAGGCGTTTCCGACAATCGAATTGCGCCGCGATCTCTATGTCATCGACCGCAAGCGTTTCACCTCGGCCGGCGGTGTCGGCAGCCTCGACATGATGCTGGAGATCATCACCCGGGATTACGGTGCCGAGCTTGCCGCCGGCGTCGCCGAATGGTTCGTCCACAGCCAGTTGCGCTCCAGCGTCGACCGCAAGCTGATGCCGCTGCGCCTGCGCACCGGCGTCCAGAACGAGCTGGTGCTGTCGGCCATCGCCATCATGGAGGACGCGGTGGAAGAGCGGCTTGGCATGGCGGAGCTGACGGCGCGGCTCGGCGTCTCCTCCGACAAGCTGGAGCGCAGTTTTAGGTCCGAACTCGCCATCTCGCCCAATGGCTATTACCGGCGGCTCAGGCTGAGGCGCGCCGCCGATCTGCTGGCGCATTCGACGCTCGCCGTGCGTGACGTGGCGCTGGCCTGCGGCTTTGCCTCGATGTCGAGCTTCGCCCGGGCGTTTCGCGAGGAGCATGGCCATCCGCCGAAGCTGGCGAGAAGGCATTAGGGCTATCTTCGTCATCCTAGGGCGGAGCGTCGCGAAGCGGCGTGGAGACCCTAGGATCCATGCCGCGACATCGGCCGAAATATGCAGCGGTCCAAGATGTGTCGTCCCCGCGAGAATGCCTGGTTCTAAACCGCTTTCGTGTGGAACAGGCGCCCCGGCATGGATCCTCGGGTCTGCGCCGCGTCGCTTCGCTCCTTGCTCCGCCCGTGGATGACGAAGGTAAGGGGCTCAGCGGCATTCCGCACAACACACGCGGTTTTCCGCACAATCCTTCCACGCCTCCTGCGCCATGGTCTGACCTTGCAACCGACCCAAGGCCAGGCACCCATGAGCATCGTCGTATTCGAACCCGACAGCACCGAGGACGTCGACTTCAAGGATCGCATGCGCCACCCGGCGGCGGCCGACCCTGCCGGCGGCATGTGGCTGTCGGACACCGAACCGTCCTTCATCGATGCCGACGCCTTGCGCAAAGGCCGGCTGGCCAAATTGCGCGACTGGATGCGCGAGGCCGGCTATGGCGGCATCGTCTTGTTCGATCCCTACAATCAGCGCTACGCCACCGGCTCGCGCAACATGTTCGGCTATTTCCTGCGCAACTCGACCCGCTATTTCTTTATTCCCACCGTTGGGCCGATCGTGCTGTTCGAATATCCGCAGAGCTACCATGTCTCCATGGTGCTCGACACGATCGACGAGGCGCGGCCATCCAAGCTGGTCTGGTCGTCTGTCTCCGGCCGCGACGACGAGACCGCCGGCCCGTTCGCCGACGAGATCGCCGAGCTTTTGAAGAAACATGGCGGCGGCTCGATGAAGCTCGGGCTCGACCGCTGCAGCCATCTGCAGGCGCTGGCTTTGGAAAAGCGCGGCTGCGAGGTGCGGGATTGCCAGGGCGAGATCCTGGCGGTGCGCGCGGTGAAGACGCCCGAGGAGGTGAAATGCCTGCAAGTGTCGATGGCGGGCGCCGAAGCCGCCGTCTACGCCGTGCGCGAGGCGATCAAGCCCGGCGTCTCCGAAAACGATTTGTTCGCCATCATGTATGGCGAGGTCATCCGTCAGGGCGGCGAGTTCATCGAGACGCGGCTGCTGACATCAGGCCAACGCACCAATCCGTGGTTCAACGAGGCCAGCGGCCGCAAGATCCGGCCGGGCGAATTGCTGGCGCTCGATACCGACACGATCGGCTGCTACGGCTACTATTCGGATTTCTCGCGCACCTTTCGCTGCGGGCCAGGCAAGCCGACGCCCTATCAGAAATCGCTCTACCGCATGGCGCATGACCAGGTTCAGCACAACATATCGATCGTCAAACCCGGCATGGCGTTTCGCGAGATTGCGGAGAGGGCCTGGAAGATTCCGGACCGCTTTGTCGACCAACGCTACACCTCGGTGATGCACGGCGTCGGCATGCATGGCGAGACGCCGTTCATCGCCCATGCCATGGATTACGAGACCTATGGCCGCGACGGCCATATCGTGCCAAGCATGGTGGTGAGCGTGGAAAGCTATATCGGCGAGAAGGGCGGCCGCGAAGGCGTCAAGCTGGAGGATGAGATCCTGATCACCGAGACCGGGACGGAGCTTCTGTCGCGTTTTCCCTATGAGGACGAGTTTCTGGAGAAGCAGGTTTGATGCCGGGTCCGCGTTCCCTGGTGACTGTCGCAGCCTCCCGTCGCTTCGTCATCCTAGGGCGAAGCAAGGAGCGCAGCGACGCGGCGCAGACCCTAGGATCCATGCCGCGACTTCCCGGCGCCGCAACGGTGCAAGTTCTGCTCCGCTGCACCATTCGATCGACGTCACGGCATGGATCCTCGGGTCTCCGCGACGGAGCTTCGCTCCTGCTTCGCCCGTGGATGACGAAGGTGGGGAGGCTTCGGTCAATCACCACTGTTTGCGCCAGCTCACTAAACGGGACAGCGCTCGCCGGAAAACCATCCGCATGAAAACCCCCATCTCCCTCAAACGCGGCACCGTGGCCGCTGTCTTCATCGACCTGCAGGAAGAGCACCGGCAGGACCCGCGCTATCTGGTCGAGGGCTTTGCCGGCATCCTCGCCAATGTCCAGCGCGTGCAGGCAGCGGCGCGCGCCAACCACGTGCCGCTCCAGCACTGGGCCTATATCGTCGATCTCGACAAGCAAGACCGGCCCTTTCACCCGATCGGAGCCGATGGCAAATCGGCTTTCTCCGACAAGAGCGATCCGCTGACGAAAATCTGCCATGAGGTGGCGCCGGCGGACGGCGAGGCGCTGCTGATCAAGGCAGAGGCGAGCGCCTTCCGGTCGGGGCCGGCGGCCGATCAGCTCAAGGCTTCCGGCATCGAATGGCTGGTCGTTGCCGGCGTGTGGACCGAGGCCTGCATCGACGCCTCGGTCAAGGAAGCCGTGGCCAAAGGCTTCCGCGTGCTGCTGGTCAAGGATGCCTGCGGCAGCGGCAGTGCGGCCATGCACCAGACCGGTATCCTCAACCTTGCCAACCGGCTCTATGGCGGCGCCGTCACCGACACGGATGGCGCCTGCCGGCTGCTGGCAGGCGAGACGGTTACCGTCTGGCAGGTCGAGGGCTCGGTGCCGCTGCGCTTCAGTTTTGACAATGCGGCCTCGCTCTACGCCGATCTATGACAGCAGTCTGACATGAGCGGCCGCGGCAAATACGAAACACGGCTCGATCCGGCGCTGTGGGCCTACATAGACAGCGTCAACGCCTGGTATCCGCCCGAAATCATCGGCCTGCCGATCGACAAGCAGCGCGATGTCTATGACCGGATGTGCCGGGCCTTCCACCAGGGGCGCCCGCCTGGGGTCAAGGCCAGTGACGGCCTGATCGCCGCTGCGGGTCACGGCATCCCGATCCGCCACTATCAGCTTGCCGGCAAGGCCGCGCGGGCGATGGTGCTGTACTTCCATGGCGGCGGTTTTATCCTGGGCGGGCTCGACAGCCATGACGACATCTGCGCCGAGATCTGTGCCGGCACCGGCTTCGACGTGCTGTCGGTCGACTACCGGCTGGCGCCAGAACATGTGCATCCCGCTGCCTTCGACGATGCGATGGCAACCTTCGAGTGGGCGGCTGCGACATCAAGCCTGCCGCTCGTGCTGTGCGGCGAGAGCGCCGGCGGCAATCTCGCGGCCGCGGTCGCGCAGGCGACGCGCCGGCATATCAGGGCCGCGATCGGCCAGGTGCTGATCTATCCCGGTCTCGGCGGCGACGAGAGTTCAGGCTCCTATGTCGAGCATGCGGAGGCGCCGCTGCTGTCCGTCGGCGACATCGCCTTCTATCGCGATGTCCGCTCGGCCAAGCGGCAATCGCCTGACGATCCGACATTTTCGCCACTGCGCGACCGCGACTTTTCCGACCTGCCGCTGACGGTGATCATCACGGCCGAATGTGATCCGCTGTCGTCGGACGGCGAGACCTATCGCGACCGCATTGTTGAGGCCGGCGGCAAGGCCTGGTGGCATGAGGAGCCCCGTCTCGTGCACAGCTTCCTGCGCGCCCGCACGACCGTGCCGGCAGCGGCAGAAGCCTTTGGCCGCATCATCGCGGCGGTCGCGGCACTGGGGCGGGGTGAGTGGCCGTATCTATGAGGAAGCTTTCAGCCACAGCGCCTTTTCGCCGAGCGTGGCGACCATGGCGGCGTGCGCCGCGCGCTCCGCTTCGGTCAGGCGCGGCAGCAAGGGCCCCGGGCGTTGGGCGACGATGATTTCGATATGCCTGACATTTTCGCCCTGCGCCGGCGCGGTGGCGCTGTCGAGGATAAGCGCGGCCTGCTTGCCGCCGATCAGCTCGATATAGACCTCGGCCAGCAGTTCGGAATCGAGCAGGGCGCCGTGCTTGGTGCGCTTGGTGTTGTCGATGCCGTAGCGCCGGCAGAGCGCGTCGAGCGAATTGGGCCCCATCGGGTGCTTGCGGCGCGCCAGCGCCAGCGTGTCGACGACAAGGCCGGGATCGACGACGGGATGGCCGAGCCGGCCGAATTCGACATTGAGGAAGCCGATGTCGAAGGTGGCGTTGTGGGCGACCAGCTTGGCGCCGTCGGTGAAGTTCAGCCACTCCTGCACAATGTCGGCAAAGGTCGGCTTGCCCGCGAGATCCGCCGCGCTGATGCCGTGCACGGCCTGCGCCTCGGCGTGGATCGCGCGGCCTTGCGGGTTGATATAGTGGTGGAACGTCCTGCCGGTCGGGAAACGATTGACCAGCTCGACGCCGCCCAGCTCGATCACGCGGTCGTCGCGCGAATCAAGGCCGGTGGTTTCCGTATCGAAGATGATCTCGCGCATCGAATCAGTCCTAAGCGAGCAGAATCATACAACGGAGCAAAATGGCAATGGCAATGCCTGTTTTGCCTTCTCCCCTTGTGGGAGAAGGAAAGCGTCAGCGCGAGAGTCCCGCAATGATCGCATCGACCTCTGCACGCGCTGCATCCAACCCGTGCCCGGTGTCGATGACGAAATCTGCCAGCCTGCGTTTCTCGGCGTCGGGCACCTGCTTGGCCAGGATCGACGCCAGCTTTTCCTCGGTCATGCCCGGCCGCGCCAGGACGCGCTGGCGCTGGACTTCGGCGGGCGCTGTGACGACAACGACCTTGTCGACGCGGCCACGGCCGCCGGTTTCGAACAGCAGCGGAATGTCGAGCACCGCGATCGATTCGCCCGCGTTACGATGCCTGACCAGGAAGGCGTCGGCGTCGGCGCGCACCAGCGGATGGATGATCGCTTCCAGCTGCTTCAGCGCGCCGGCATCGCCGAGCACGCGCGCGCCAAGCTTCGCGCGATCGACCACGCCCGCAACGGTCGTTCCGGGAAAGGCGGCTTCAACCAAAGGTGCCGCCTTGCCGGAATAGAGGCGATGCACCGTCTCGTCGGAATCGTGGACCGGTACGCCCGCCTCGGCGAACATCTTCGCCGTGGTCGACTTGCCCATGCCGATCGAGCCGGTGAGGCCGAGCACGATCATGGTTTCGGCACCAGATCGGCAACGATAAGTGCGCGGAGCTCAGCCGTGACTTGCGGCCTGACGCCGAACCAATGTTCGAAGCCGGGCACGGCCTGGTTGAGCAGCATGCCAAGGCCGTCGACCGTCTTCAGGCCCCTCGTGCGCGCAGCGGCGAGCAACGGGGTTTCGAGCGGCACATAGACGAGGTCGGTGACGATGGCGTGGTCCGGCAGCAGGGCCGGATCGGCGGCGAGACCTTCATTGCCGACCATGCCGAGCGCCGTGGTGTTGACCAGCAGGCCGGCGTCGGCCAGCAGTTCGTTGGTTGCCGCCGTGCCATGCGCCGAGACGCCGGCACCGAAACGATCGCGCAATTCCACCGCCCGGGCCAGCGTGCGGTTGACGATGCGGATGTCTGCGACACCGCGCTGCTTCAGCGCCTGGATGACGGCGCGCGACGCGCCGCCGGCGCCGAGCACGACCGCCGGGCCTGTACTCGCCCAGCCCGGCGCGTAATCATCGAGGTTGGCGGCAAAGCCGTGACCATCGGTGTTGCCGCCCCACAGGACGCCGTCCTCGAACCACAGCGTGTTGACGGCACCGATTTCTTCCGCGGCCTGGTCGCGGCGTTCGGCCAGCGCGAAGGCGGCCTCCTTGTGCGGAATGGTGACATTGCCGCCGCGAAACCCGTTTGCCTGCAATGTCGCGATGAATTCAGCAAAATCCTGCGGCGCCACGTCGATGGCCTCGTAGCTGCCGTCGATGCCGTGTTTGGCCAACCAATGGCCGTGGATTTTTGGCGAGCGCGAATGCTTGATCGGGTGGCCGGTGACGAAGGCCTTTTTGATCGCCTCAGCCATCGATCGCTCCCAGCGTGCGCAGTTCCGCCAGCAGCGGCAAAAGCGGCAGGCCGACAATGGTGAAATGGTCGCCCTCGATCTTGTCGAAGAGCTGGATGCCTTCGCCTTCGATCTGGTAGGCGCCGACGCTGGCCAGCACCTTGGCGCCGACACGGGCCAGATGGCGGCCGATAAAGCCAGGCTCGAGCTTGCGCATGGTCATCGAAGCGATGCCGACATGCCGCCACAACACCTTGCCGTCACGGACGAGCACGGCGGCGCTGTTGAGCTGATGGGTCTTGCCCGACAGCGCCAAGAGATGACGGCGCGCGCCTTCCATGTCGGCTGGCTTGTGGAACACTTCATCGCCGAGCGACAAAGTCTGGTCGCAGCCGAGCACCAGCGCACCCGGCCGGCGCTCGCTCACTTCCGTGGCCTTGGCCTCGGCCAGCACCAAAGCGACATCCTCGGGCGAAACGCCGCTGTTTTGCAAAGGCGCCTCGAGCGCGCGCTCGTCGACATCTGCGGGGACGGCTTCGACAGGGACGCTAGCATTGACGAGCATCGCTTTGCGGAACGTGCTGCCTGAGGCGAGGATGATTTTTTCGGTCATGGTTTGTGCACTTGGTTGATCGCCGTTGATTGCGGCAGGAAGGTCCCGTCCGGTCGAACCGACCCCCTCTGGCCTGCCGGCCATCTCCCCCTCAAGGGGGGAGATCGGCAGCATCGGCGCCTCGCCATATTTGCATCGTTGAAAGTTGGCGAAAGCAATGAAGCGCTTGATCTCCCTCCTTGAGGGGGAGATGGCCGGCAGGCCAGAGGGGGTCGGTTCGACTGGGTGCGACCTTCTTGCAACAGATGAGCGCGCGCGAGGGGTCGCAACATTTTACCTAGTCTTCCCCCTCAGGGCAACGATCGCCGCCGCCGTTTCCTCGATTGAGCGGCGGCTGACGTCGATCATCGGCCAGCCATGGCGCGTGCAGATCTGGCGGGCGTAGGCGAGCTCCTCGGTGATGGCCGCGCGGTCGACATAGTCGCCGGCCTCATAGGAACTGCTGTTACCAAGAATGCGGTTCTGGCGGACATGCGAGATGCGCTCGGCGGTGGCGATAAGCCCGACGATCAACGGCTTCGAGGCGGCGACCAGGCTTTCCGGCACCGGCACGCCAAGCACGATCGGAATGTTGGCGGTCTTGATGCCCCTGTTAGCGAGATAGATGCTGGTCGGCGTCTTCGAGGTGCGTGAAATGCCGATCAGCACGATATCGGCATCGTCCATATTGGCCGGCAGCTGGCCGTCATCATGTTCCATGGTGAAGTTCAACGCATCGATGCGGCGGAAATATTCGGCGTCGAGGACATGCTGGGCGCCGACGCGGCGGCCGGCCGGGGTGCCGAGATAGGACTGGAACACCGTCAGCACCGGCTCCAGCACCGACACACAGGGCAGGCCCATCGTGGCGCAGCGCTCGTCGATGCCGCGCGCCAGCTTCTGGTCGACGACGGTATAGAGGATGATGCCCGGCTCCTCCTCGATATCCTCGAACACCTTGGCCACCTGCTTTTCGGTGCGGATCAACGGGTAAATGTGTTCGATGGCGCGCGCGTCCTTGTATTGCGCCGAAGCCGCGCGCCCGGCGGCGAGCAGCGTTTCGCCGGTCGCGTCGGAAATCAGGTGCAGGTGAAAGAAGCTCTGGGGTTTGTTCACAGGGAGACACCTGGGGCTGTGGGCTTGTGTGGATAAACCGGGATAGAAAGCGAGGCCGGTCGGAGGCGACTGTATCAGATGGCAGTTTGTCCACAATTCGCTGTGCTGTCAGTCTCATCGGGTGGCTGGGGACAAGTCTGGGGACCGGTTTTTTGCGCCTCGGCTGTCCACAGGGCCGACTTTTCCCGGAGCATCCTAAGGCTTTGTAACCAGTGGCGGATTCCAAACTATCCCCAGAACCCTACATCCGGGAGAACGAAGCGCGCGACAATATGCTTGCTGGTGTTTTTCGGGGCAAAGCGGGACAGGTGACAACCACCACAACCAACAGACTCTTAGAATCAGAAGAATCTTAGATATAAGAATCTTTAAGATTATAGGCAGGCTGGGAGAGGCGAGCGCTCGATGCCCAAAAGCCGGATCATGCTGGACGTCCTCAAGGGCGAAGCTCATTTCCCGCCTCCGCTCTGGATGATGCGTCAGGCCGGGCGTTATCTGCCGGAATATCGAGAGACCCGCAGGCGCGCCGGTTCGTTCCTAGACCTTTGCTATGATCCCGACCTTGCCGTCGAAGTGACGCTGCAACCGATCGAGCGCTTCGGCTTCGACGCCTCGATCCTGTTCTCGGACATCCTTGTCGTTCCGCATGCGCTTGGCCGCGACGTGCGCTTCGAGGAGGGAAGAGGGCCGCTTTTGACACCGATTACCGTGGCCGAGATTCCGGCTCTGGAAAGCGATGTGTTTCACGTGAATCTCGAACCGGTCTATGAGACGGTTCGCCGGTTGCGGGCAAGATTGCCTGATGAAACCACGCTGATCGGCTTCTGCGGGGCGCCATGGACGGTGGCGACCTACATGATCGCCGGCCATGGAACGCCTGACCAGGCGCCGGCGCGACTGTTTGCTTACCGTGAGCCGGAAGCGTTTCAACATCTACTGAAAGTGTTGGCCGATCACTCGGCAGCCTATCTCATCCGGCAGATAGAGGCCGGCGCCGATGTTGTGCAGATTTTCGATTCCTGGTCCGGCGTGCTCGACGATGCGTCGTTCGACCAGTTCTGTGTTTGGCCGGTGGCAGAGATCGTCAGGCAGGTTCGCGCCGTCCATCCCGATGTCCCGATCATCGGCTTTCCCAAGGGTGCCGGCGCTCGCTACCGCACCTATCGCCAGAAGACCGGTGTAACGGGCCTGGGGATCGATTGGACGGTGCCGCTGGCAGCAGCGAAGGACTTGCAGCGCTCGGGTGCCGTCCAGGGCAATCTCGATCCCTTGCGCCTCGTGGCTGGCGGCAAGGCCCTGTCCGATGGCGTCGAGTCGATCCTGAAAGCGCTGGGTGATGGACCGCTGATCTTCAATCTCGGCCATGGCATCACGCCAGAGACGCCGATCGCGCATGTCGAGGCGATGGTGAAACAGGTTCGGAGCGCGACACGCTGATGGCTCAGTCAGATAACACGAAAGACGCTGGCAACACGAACAGCACGGGCCAGGCGATGATGCGCATGACTATCGGGATCGCTGTCCTGATCGTGCTGACGGCAGTTCTGTTTTTCTTCGCGCCGGAAAGTTTCTATCCCTGGGCAAAGGCGATCCATATCCTTGCCGTCATTTCGTGGATGGCCGGCATGCTCTATCTGCCGCGGCTGTTCGTCTATCACGTCGATGCCGAGAAAGGCTCGGTGCAGTCGGAGACCTTCAAGGTGATGGAGCGGCGCCTGCTGCGCGGCATCATCAATCCGGCAATGATCGTCACCTGGGTGTTCGGGCTGTGGCTCGCCTGGAAGGTTTTCGGATTCCACGGCGGATGGCTGCACGCCAAGATTGGCTTGGTGCTTTTGTTGTCCGCCGTTCATGGCTATTTGGCCGGCGCGGTGCGGAAATTTGCCGAGGACCGCAATGAAAAGTCCGAAAGGCACTGGCGGATCGTCAATGAGATCCCCACATTGCTGATGATCGCAATCGTGATCCTGGTTGTCGTCAAGCCGCTCTAGGGTCTCCCTGCATCGACCCGAAAACCGGAATGGTTTTTGGAAAGTACGATGCGGAACTAAGAGACACCCTCGCAAAACGCGGCTTGCTCTTTCACCCGACCGACGATAAAAGACGGGTCTTCCTTCCCGTCATGCGCCGCCCCTCATTGCTTTCGGCCGCGCCCGGCATTTGTCGCATCCCGTCGATATCCTCCCAAAGCCTGCCCAGACTCCATCTATTCAAGGTCCGTTTATGCAAGAAATGAAACTCGCCGAGTTCAAGAACAAGAAACCGCCAGAGCTGATCGCTTATGCCGAATCGCTCGAGGTCGAGAATGCCAGCGTCATGCGCAAGCAGGAGCTGATGTTCGCGATCCTGAAGAAGCTGGCCGCCCAGGACGTCGAGATCATCGGCGACGGCGTGGTCGAAGTGCTTCAGGACGGTTTCGGCTTCCTGCGCTCGGCCAATGCCAACTATCTGCCAGGTCCCGACGACATCTACATTTCGCCGTCGCAGATCCGGCGCTTTTCGCTGAAGACCGGCGATACGGTCGAAGGGCCGATCCGCAGCCCGAAAGAGGGCGAGCGCTATTTCGCGCTGCTCAAGGTCAACACCATCAATTTCGACGATCCCGAAAAGATCCGTCACAAGATCCACTTCGACAATCTGACGCCGCTCTATCCGACCTCGCGGCTGAAGATGGAGATGGAGGTGCCAACCTCCAAGGACATCTCGGCCCGCGTCATCGACCTGGTGGCGCCGCTCGGCAAGGGCCAGCGCGCTTTGATCGTCGCGCAGCCGCGTACGGGTAAAACCGTTCTGCTGCAGAACATCGCCCACTCGATCACCACCAATCACCCCGAATGCTACCTGATCGTGCTTTTGATCGACGAGCGGCCGGAAGAAGTGACCGACATGCAGCGCTCGGTGAAGGGTGAGGTTGTCTCCTCGACCTTCGACGAGCCGGCGGTTCGCCACGTGCAGGTCGCCGAAATGGTCATCGAAAAGGCCAAGCGCCTGGTCGAACATGGCCGCGACGTCGTCATCCTGCTCGATTCGATCACCCGCCTCGGCCGCGCCTACAACACCGTGGTGCCGTCCTCCGGCAAGGTGCTGACCGGCGGTGTCGACGCCAACGCGTTGCAGCGGCCGAAGCGTTTCTTCGGTGCCGCGCGCAACATCGAGGAAGGCGGCTCGCTGACCATCATCGCCACCGCGCTGATCGACACCGGCAGCCGCATGGACGAAGTCATCTTCGAAGAGTTCAAGGGTACGGGTAACTCGGAAATCGTGCTCGACCGCAAGGTTGCCGACAAGCGCATCTATCCGGCCATGGACATATTGAAGTCGGGCACCCGCAAGGAAGACCTGCTGGTGCCGCGCTCGGACCTGCAGAAGATCTTCGTGCTGCGCCGCATCCTGGCGCCGATGGGAACCACAGACGCGATCGAGTTCCTGATCGACAAGCTGAAGCAGACCAAGACCAATAGCGATTTCTTCGACTCGATGAATACGTAATTGGGCGAGTGAGGGCGGGGGCGTATCTCCGCCTTCGTCATCCTCGGGCTTGACCCGAGGATCCATGCCGCGGCATCGGTCGGAAGACGCGGCGCGAGCAGAACTTGCACCGTTGCAGCGCCCAAACGTCACGGCATGGACCCTATGGTCTGCGCCGCGTCGCTTCGCTCCTTGCTTCGCCATAGGATGACGAAACTAGCTTCGTCGCAACAGCCGCTCCAACTCCCCTGCATCGGTCACCAGCGGCAAACAGACCTGCCCCGTACAAAGCCAGGCGCCCGGCCTGTCAGTCGGCGGTAGAATCCCCCCGGGCAGCAAGGGTCGGTTCGTTTCCGAACCGATTGCGACAACAATGTCCATGCGGCGCGGGTCGGGGCATCGATTCGCAACCGGAACAAGCTTGGGATTGGCCAGTTCGTCTATCAGGACCAGCTTCAGCGGCTCGATCGCCAGCGCGCAGGCATTGACGATGCCGGCCTGGCCATAGGCTTGGTGCGCCGCGCGGCCGGCGGCGTGCTCGGCGACCTTCCAGGCCTTTTCCCCGAGGTCGAGATCGCCGGTGACGGAAGCGAGCCGCACCAGCGCTGCGATGATCTGGCTGGTGGCCGAGGAAATGGCTTCGTCGACATCGCCTCGGATGCGGATCGGGACATCGGTGCTGTCCGAAGCGGTGAGATAATAGCCCGTGCCCGCGGCGTCGGCATGCCAATGGTCGAGCCGTTCGATGAATTGCTTCGCCTGGCCGACATAGTTCCACTCGCCCGATGCCTCGAACAGCGAGATCGCCGCATTGGCCATGGCGGCGTAGTCGATCGACAGAGCAGGAAACAGTTTCCTGGCGCCGAGCATGGAATGCGGTAAGCGGCCGTCGCGGCTGGAACCGCTGATATGAGCAAAGGCCTTGGCCGCGGCCTCGATCCAGTCGGGCCGCCCCAGCGATCGGCCCGCCTCGGCGAGCGCCGCGATCATCAGGCCGTTCCAGTCGGTCAGGGTCTTGGCATCGAGGCCTGGCCGGACCCGCTCTTCGCGGGCAGCAAGAAGCCTGGCTTTGAGCGGGACCAGCCGTTCGCGATCGGCCACACTTTGGGCTTGCCGGGCGCGGGTCTGGTGGACAACTGGCTTGCCTTCCCAGCCATGCGGGCTGGAGAGCGTGAAGTACTTGAAAAACAAGGCCGAATCGTCACCAAGGACGGCTTCGATCTCTTGCCTGCTCCAGGTGTAGAAAAGCCCTTCCTCGCCATCGCTGTCGGCGTCGAGACTGGCGGCGAAGGCACCGCCATCGACGCGCATTTCGCGCAGCAGCCACTCGACGGTCTCTTCGATTCGTACCCGGAACAAATCATTGCCGCTCGCCGAAAAAGCCCAGTTGCAGAAGCGGATCAGCTCGGCATTGTCGTAGAGCATTTTTTCGAAATGCGGCACCAGCCATTCGGCATCGGTCGAATAGCGGCTGAGCCCGCCGCCAATATGGTCATAGATGCCGCCGCTCAGCATCTGCTCCAGGCTGACGAGCACATCGTCGCGATGGGAAGCGTTGCCGTCGCGCAGCCAGGACAGCCAGAGCGTGAGCATGAACGGCGCGTTGGGGAATTTCGGTGCGCCGCGCAGGCCGCCAAGGTCACGGTCGATCATGCCGTCGATGCGGCCGGCGAGGTCGGTGAGCGTGCCGCGATCAAGGCTTTCCTTGGCATGCGTGCCTGACAGCCGCGCCTCGACATGCGAGGTCAGGCCGTCGGCGCTCTGATGCAGGCTGGCCCGTTTCTCGCGCCAGGCCTTGTCGACCGCCTCCATCACCTGGATGAAGCCCGGACGGCCATAGCGCGGTTCGCGTGGAAAATAGGTGCCGCCCCAGAATGGCTTGCCATCCGGCGTCAGGAACATGGTCAGCGGCCAGCCGCCTTGCTCGCCCATCGAGGAGAGGGCGGCCATATAGATCTGGTCGATGTCCGGGCGCTCCTCGCGGTCGACCTTGATATTGACGAACAGACGGTTCATGACGGCCGCGACGTCGTCGTTCTCGAAGCTCTCATGCGCCATGACATGGCACCAGTGGCAGGCGGCATAGCCGACGGAAAGCAGGATCGGTCGATCGAGCGTCTTTGCTTCTTGCAGAGAAGCCGGCGACCAGGCCCGCCAATGGACGGGATTGCCGCTGTGCTGCTGCAGATAGGGGCTGGCTTCGTCGGCAAGCAGGTTTTGCGCGGGCAGCGTCACGATGGGCACACTCGGGTTGTTTGAAGGCGCGAGGCTAGGGCGGTTCAACAGAGCGGGCAAATGATTTCAGGCGATTCAATCGTTGCGCTGTCGAGCGGCCGTCTTCCAGCCGGGGTCGCGGTGCTGCGTATTTCCGGCCCGCAGACTCGATTCGTGGTCGAAACGATCGCCGGCGGCATGGTTAAGCGGCGTGCGGCGGTTCTGCGCAAGTTCCGAGCGCCGGACGGAACCGTGCTGGACAGCGGTCTGGTCATCTTCTTCCCTGGCCCAGCCAGCTTCACTGGTGAGGATGTCGCCGAATTCCATGTCCATGGCGGGCGGGCGGTGGTGGCCAGGATGCTGGAGGTGATCGCCGGATTTGACGGCGTCAGGCACGCCGAACCCGGCGAATTCACCCGCCGCGCCTTTCTCAATGGCAAATTCGACCTGGTCGAGACGGAGGCACTGGCGGATCTGGTCAACGCGGAGACCGAGGCGCAACGGCGCTTCGCCATTCGGAATGCCGAGGGCGCCCAGAGCGATCTTTATATGAGCTGGCGCCGCCGGCTGATCCATGCGCGCGCCATGATCGAGGCGGAGATCGACTTTGCCGATGAGGACGATGTGCCCGGTTCCGTTTCGGATACGGTTTGGTCTGATGTGACGGCGATGATCGGCGAGATCGATCGCCACATCGCCGGATTTCACGCCGCCGAGATCATCCGTGACGGCTTCGAGGTCGTCATTCTCGGCGCGCCGAATGCCGGCAAATCGAGTCTGTTCAACGCCCTGGCGCGCCGGGATGCAGCTATTGTAACGGATGAACCGGGCACGACTCGTGACCTGCTCGAGGTGACGCTGGATCTCGGCGGGCTGCGCGTCAGGCTGACGGATACGGCTGGATTGCGTAACGCGCCGGGCAAGGTCGAGGCCATCGGCATTGAGAAGGCCAGGGCCAAGGCGGACCGCTCCGATCTTTTGCTGCTACTGGAAGACATTTTGTCGCCCAGGGACATCGGTCCGTTGCCGGATACGGCAGGTTTGCTGCGCGTCGGCACCAAGCTCGACCTGTTGGATGAGCAGACCGCTCGGGAGGCGTCCAGTGGATATGACCTCGTCATTTCAGTTGTAAACGGAACCGGTGTGGACGCTTTGTTGGGTGAGATCGGCCGGCGCGCAGCAAGTGCGGCCGGTGACGTTGGCGATGTTCTGCCTTCGCGCCTGCGCCATGTCGAATTGCTCAGCGAAGCGAATCGCCACCTGGTTAGAGCGATCGAAGGCCACGCCTCTGGCCAGGAGTTGCGGGCTGAGGAATTGCGGCTGGCCGCTGACCGCCTGGGCCGAATCGTTGGCGCCATCGATGTCGAGGACATGCTGGATGTGATCTTCGGGCAGTTCTGCATCGGGAAATGACTCACGTGAAACAATGGCTTGGCTGATACTGAGCCAAGTGTTCGGTGATGCGGCATAGCTTGTCGATTAGCGGAGACATCAACCATCGTCATCCACGGGCGGAGCAAGGAGCGTAGCGACGCGGCGCAGACCCGAGGATCCATGCCGCGACTTCAAAGCGTAGCCACGGTTCGGAATTCTGCTCCGCTGCCCCCTTGGCAAAGTCACGGAATGGATCCTCGGGTCTTCGCGACGGAGCTTTGCTCCTGCTCCGCCCGTGGATGACGAAGTTGGGGACGCTTCAGCAATCCTTAACGCTGACTCACGTGAAACATGCACCGCCACTGAGAACAACAAGGTGATTCACGTGAAACAATCGCGACGACCATGACTGACGTGAAACACCGCCGAACATGGCTCTCACCCTGTTTCACGTGAAACTTGCAGCGAAGTTTTCTTGACAGCTTCGCCCCGGGGGGACATGTGTCCCTCAATCTCTGCTGAGTCCAGGATTTGGAAATGGCCGATCGCTATGATGTGGTTGTGGTGGGCGGCGGCCATGCTGGGTGCGAGGCGGCCAGTGCGGCCGCGCGCGCCGGCGCCAAAACCGCGCTGGTGACGCTGCGCTTCGACACGATTGGCGTGATGTCGTGCAATCCGGCGATCGGCGGCCTCGGCAAGGGCCATCTGGTGCGTGAGATCGACGCCATGGACGGGCTGATGGGCCGGGTGGCGGATGCGGCCGGCATTCAGTTCCGCCTGCTCAACCGCCGCAAGGGCCCAGCGGTGCGCGGACCGCGCACCCAGGCCGACAGAAAGCTCTATCGCCTGGCCATGCAGGAAGCGATTCGGCAGCTGAACGATCTCGACGTGGTCGAGGGCGAGGTCCTGGACTTCGAGATCGTCGAGGGGCGAATCGCCGCCGTCCTGCTGGCCGACGGCCGTCGGCTCGCCTGCGGCGCGGTGGTGCTGACGACCGGCACATTCCTGCGCGGGCTCATCCATATCGGCGAAAAGAAGATCGTCGCCGGCCGCATGAATGAGCAAGCGAGCCTTGGTCTGTCGGCGACGATGGACCGTGCGGGCTTCAAGCTCGGACGGCTGAAGACCGGCACGCCGCCGCGGCTGGATGGGAAAACGATCGACTGGGCCTCGCTGGAAAGCCAGGCAGCGGACGAAGACCCAGTACCGTTCTCGCTGATGACGGACCGCATCGAGACGCCGCAGATCGAGTGCGGCATCACCCGCACGACCACAGCCACGCATGAGCTGATCCGCGCCAATCTTGGCCGCTCGGCCATGTATTCCGGCTCGATCGAAGGTGTCGGGCCGCGCTATTGCCCGTCGATCGAGGACAAGATCGTCAAGTTCGGCGACCGGGACGGCCACCAGATCTTTCTGGAGCCGGAAGGGCTCGACGACGACACCGTCTACCCCAACGGGATTTCGACCTCGCTGCCCGAGGATGTGCAGCTCGACATCCTGAAAACCATACCGGGGCTGGAGCGCGCGGTCATGCTGCAGCCTGGCTATGCCATCGAGTACGACCACGTCGATCCGCGCGAACTGCATCAGACGCTTGAGACGAAGCGCGTCGGTGGCCTGTTCCTCGCTGGGCAGATCAACGGCACGACCGGCTATGAGGAAGCCGCCGGCCAAGGCCTGCTCGCCGGCCTCAACGCGGCGCGGCGGGCGGCGGGCGGCGAACAGATCGTGCTCAGCCGCACCGGGGCCTATATCGGCGTGATGGTCGATGACCTCACCAGTCGCGGCATCAGCGAACCCTACCGCATGTTCACCTCGCGGGCCGAATTCAGGCTGTCGCTGCGCGCCGACAATGCCGATGAGCGGCTGACGCCGCTGGCGGAGAGGCTCGGGATTGCTTCTGCGCAACGGCTGCAGCGCTACGGCGATGTCATGCAACGGCTCGACGCAGCGCGGGACCTGGCGAAGGCGGTGGCGATGACCCCCAATGAAGCGGCGCGGCATGGGCTGGAGATCAACAGGGACGGCGTGCGCCGGTCCGGCTATGAATTGCTGTCCTATCCCGACGTCGATGTCGCCTGGCTGGCCAGGGTCGAGCCGAAATTTGCTGCGGTCGATGCCAAGACCGCCGAGCGGCTCGAAACGGAAGCGAAATATTCAGTCTATCTCGATCGCCAGAAGACGGATGTGGCGCAGATCCGCCATGAAGAGGGCCGGTTGATCCCCGAGACGGTCGATTTCGGCGACGTGCCCGGACTGTCGAATGAATTGAAGCAGAAGATGCAGACGCGGCGGCCGCGCTCCGTTGCTGACGCCCAGCGCATGGAGGGCATGACGCCGGCGGCGCTGGCGATCATTGTCGCGCATGTCCGGCATCATGAGAGTGCGCAGAGAGACGTTGCGTGAGCTCTTTTTCCCTAGAGAGCCTGCGGGATGCGGCCGGCCCGGTTTCACGTGAAACATTCGATCGTCTGGTGGCGTTCGAAGAGATGTTCCAGAAATGGAACCGCAGCATCAACCTCGTGGCGCAGTCGACCGCGGGCGATGTCTGGCAGCGCCACATATTGGACAGCGCGCAGCTGGCGCGCATAGAACCCAGCGCCACGCGCTGGGTCGACATCGGTTCGGGCGGCGGATTTCCGGGCCTAGTCATGGCTTTCCTGCTCGCCGAGCGTGCGGGAGCCAGCATCGATCTGGTGGAAAGCAACCGCAAGAAAGCGTCGTTTCTGCAGACCGTCATCGGCCAGTTCAGCCTGCCGGCGCGGGTCGTGGCGCGCCGCATCGAGGACAGCCATGCACTTGTTTCGGCGCCACAAATCGTCACGGCGCGGGCCCTGGCCTCGCTTTCGGTGCTGCTCGATCTGTCGGCGCCCTGGCTGACATCAGGCGCCCGCGGGCTGTTCCACAAAGGCCGGGATTATCGCGCCGAAGTGCAAGAAAGCATTAACCGATGGGCCTTCGATCTGGTAGAACATCCCAGTGTGACCGACCCTCATGGCGTCATCCTCGAACTGTCCGACATCAGGCCTGTCTGAGCTTCGACGTGTCGGGTTATTTGGCGACCCAAAAATGAATTTCTGGCATAGATCCATGATGAAAAACGGCCCCCGCATCATCACCGTAGCCAACCAGAAGGGCGGTGTCGGCAAGACGACCACCGCCATCAATCTGGCCACCGCGCTCGCCGCAATCGGCGAAAAGGTGCTGATCGTCGATCTCGACCCACAAGGCAACGCCAGCACCGGCCTCGGCATCGACCGCAAGGACCGTACGGTCTCGTCCTATGATGTGCTGACGGGCGAGTTGGATCTGGAAGCCGCGGCCATTCCGACCGCCGTGCCCGGCCTGTCGATCGTGCCGTCGACACTCGATCTGCTCGGCATCGAAATGGAGATCGCCTCGGCGCCTGACCGGGTGCTCAAGCTGCGCAATGCGCTGCGCGCCGCGACGGAGCGCGGGGCGCCGTTCAATTATGTGCTGATCGATTGCCCGCCTTCGCTCAACCTTTTGACTTTGAATTCAATGGCAGCAGCGGATTCCGTTCTTGTGCCGCTGCAATGCGAGTTCTTCGCGCTCGAAGGCCTCAGCCAGTTGCTGGAGACCGTCGAGCAGGTGCGTCGGTCGATCAATCCGGACCTCATTATCCAGGGCATCGTGCTGACCATGTATGACGGCCGCAACAACCTCGCCAACCAGGTGGTGCAGGATGTACGGGCGCATATGGGCGACAAGGTCTACGAGACCATCATTCCGCGCAATGTGCGGGTGTCCGAAGCGCCGTCCTACGGCAAGCCGGCGATCCTTTACGATTTGAAGTGCTCGGGCAGCCAGGCTTACCTGCAACTGGCCTCGGAAGTGATCCGCCGCGAGCGCAAATTGCGCGCCGCTTGATTAGGCCGGATGCATAATTAACAGCCGATTCGATACCGAAACGATCCAAAGACAATTATCTAAAATAAACTTGGAATAAAGATGAGCGAAGACCTTTCGAGAAAAAGACTGGGCCGCGGGCTGGCCGCACTGATCGGCGAGATCGATCGGCCGGCCGCACCGGAAAAGCCCGGCATGAGCGCCGACGGCAAGGTGCCGATCGAGTTCCTCAGCCCGAACCCGAAGAATCCGCGCCGGCATTTTGGCGATGCCGAACTGACCGATCTTGCGCAGTCCATCCGCGAACATGGCGTGGTCCAGCCGGTGGTGGCACGGTCGTCGCCGACGCAGGCCGGGCGTTACGAGATCATCGCCGGCGAGCGGCGCTGGCGGGCCGCGCAGCGCGCCGGGCTGACCGAGATCCCGGTCATCATCCGCGAGGTCAATGACCGCACCGCGCTCGAGCTGGCGATCATCGAGAACGTCCAGCGCACCGATCTCAATGCGGTCGAGGAGGCGCTGGGCTACCAGCAGCTGATCGACGAGCACGGCTACACCCAGGCTGACCTCGGCAATGTCATCGGCAAGAGCCGCAGCCATGTCGCCAACACGCTCAGGCTGTTGAAGCTGCCGGACGTGATCCGCGACATGCTGGTCGACGGCGCACTGTCGGCCGGTCACGCCCGCACGCTGGTGACGGCCGAGGATCCGGCCGGCCTTGCCAAGCGCATCGTCGAAGAGGGCCTTTCGGTGCGCCAGGCCGAAGCGCTGGCGCAAATGCCGGCCGGTCCCACGCCGGCCAAGCTGAAGCAGCCGCAAGCCGCGCCGGAAAAGGACACCGACACGCTGGCGCTGGAAAAGCTGATGACCGATACGCTCGGCATGATCGTGGCCATCGACCACAAGGGCAAGGGCGGCGAGCTGAGGGTGTCCTATCGCTCGCTGGAGCAGCTGGATGAGCTGTGCCGGAGATTGAAGCAGGAGCGGTAGGCAGCTGAGCGGCTTGGTTTTTTGCCGGGTAATGGAGGTCCGGTCAGTTTTGCAGCTGATATATCGGTGATATACGGCCGCTGCGCCCCGACCAACAGGTTGAATTCCGGCTGAGTCCCTAGCGGTTCAGATTTCGTCGCGAATGTCAGGATTTTTGCGATCGATTGACGCTTTTTGCCACTTCGTCTTCAGCCGAATAATGGCGGGACCGAGGATGGTGATGCTAAGAAACATGCCCAGAGAAATGCCAAAATAGTTGACCCACCAGGGGACCAGCACCTTGTGATTCAGCGACAAGGTGTAACGACCGAGCGTCGTTGCTGCTGCAGACACAAGCAAATATCCCGCAAGTGTTCCTGCGTAGGCCGCTATTTGCTGCCGAGTAAAACGCTTCATGCCACGAAACTATCCTGACTAAGGACTGGCCGCTAGGCCTGCCCTCGTCACACACTGGTGATTGGTGAAAGCGGCGAGGCTGCTGATCTCCCTCCTTGAGGGGGAGATGGCCGGCAGGCCAGAGGGGGTCGTCTCCATCAAGCGCCGGCGTTGTGCAGAAATGAAGAAAAGGTTGGCGTCCGGTCGTGCCGACCCCCTCTGTCGCCTTCGGCGACATCTCCCCCTCGAGGGGGGAGATTATCCGCGCTGCCCCGGCCTCGCGCTCTCCATGGCGATCGCCAGAAGTGCCTGTCGCCAGCCCTGGCGCTCGCAACTTGACAGTACCGGGCAACGGCGTACCTTGAATTAGATATGGCTTAAATTAATTGCCCTGGCGTGCCGGTCAGTCGCGGCGAGGGCTGTTTGCCATTCCAACAATAATCGTGAAATGGCACGCCTCGCCAAAGCGATATGCCGACGCGCCTGACGCAAGTGGGAGGTGCAAATGGCAGTCCGTTGGCAATTGTCCGGAAGTTACTTCGAAAATTGTAGCTGCGATGTCGTATGTCCTTGCCTGCTGTCCACCAACGCGCAGCTGACATCGAAGCCGACGAGAGGTGTTTGCGACGTCGGTTTGGCCTTTCATATCGATGCGGGCAATTACGGCGACGTCCGATTGGATGGGCTCAGTGTCGTGATGGTTGCGCACACGCCGGGTCCGATGGCGAACGGCAATTGGACGGCCGCCGCCTATATCGACGAACGCGCCGATGACAGGCAAACAGAGGCGCTAGGTGCCATCTTCACTGGCGCCGCGGGCGGCCCTATGGCCGTGTTGGCACCCATGATTGGCACGAACCTCGGCGCCAAGAAAGTGCCGATAGACTACCGGATAGAGGGCAAGAAGCGGTCCGCGGAGATTGCGGGCGTTATGCGGATGGCGGTCGAGCCGCTGCCGACAATGCGCGAGGACGGGCAGATGTGGGCGGCCACCGGCCATCCTGTCAATCCCGACTGGCTCGCCCTGGCGATGGGGGCGGAAGGCAGTACATTCAGCGACCACGGCATGAGCTGGGACAATTCCCGCCGAAACGGACATTACGCCCCGATCAATTGGTCCGGCCAGCTGTAGAAGTTGGTCGCACAGTACGGAACGACCTCGTCCATGGCGCCGACGTTGCAGCGATACATCATTCTCGCGCTGCTGATCGCTATTGCTGCGGCGGCGTGGACCTTGCTTATCTGGCAACAGACGGGCATGGACGCGGACATGAGCATGGAAATGTACGCGCTCACCATGGGCATGAAGGCGCCGCTGTTTCTTGCCGTCTGGATGATCATGATGATTGCCATGATGTTTCCGACGGCCGCGCCAATGATCCTGACGTTCCACCAAGTCCAGGCTGGCAAACAGGGCCGGGGCGAGACCTTTGTCTCGAGCTGGGTGTTCGTGGCCGGGTACATGCTGGTTTGGGCCGTGATGGGCGTTATCGCCTTTGCCGGTGCAGCGGGCGCGGAGATGTTTGCCGGGCGTGTGGGATTGTCCACCGCGACGGCCGCGCGTATCGGCGGCGCGCTACTGATGATTGGGGGCGCCTATCAACTCTCGCCACTGAAAGATCTGTGTCTGGCCAAATGCCGGACGCCGATTGGCTTCATCCTGACCTCATGGCGCGATGGTTGTTGCGGCGCGGTTCGCATGGGCCTGGAGCATGGACTTTTTTGCCTGGGCTGCTGCTGGCTTTTGTTCCTCGCCCTCTTTCCTCTCGGGATCATGAACGTCGCCGCAATGGCCGTGGTCACCCTACTGATCTTTGCCGAAAAGACCCTCCCGTCAGGAGATGGGATCGCAAAGGTGTCGGGTGTCGCTCTGCTCCTTTATGGCGCGGTGGTGCTGGTCTTTCCACAGGCGCTGCCAACCTTCCAACCGGTGGGCGCCATGACAATGAATTGACCAATGGAAGCAGCGCTCGGCGCCGAAAGAGGAGGATCGCTCTGCTACCGCTGCCCCAGCCTCGCGCTCTCCACCGCTATCCCCAGCAGCGCCTGTCGCGCCAGCGCCACAGCCAGATCGGGCCGCCGCCGCGTTTGCAGCACCGCCGTCTGCAGCCGGGTCAGCGCGCGGCTCAGCGCGTCGCTGCTCCAGCGATCCAGCGCTTTCTCCACCAGTTTGCGCCGTGAGAAAAAACCGGTGGGCGGGCGCCGGCAACGACCGACGCCGCGTTGCGGCCGGCAGAGTCCATCTGGCCGCGCATGATCTGGATCTGCTGCAATTGCCGCATCGCCGAGGACAGCACCAGGAAGGGCGGGCCACCGGACTGGCAGTGGCGGGTGAAGGCGGTGTCGAAGTCGCCGACCTTGCCCTCGAGCAACGCGTCGACGGCGTCGTCGAACGAGGCGCCGGAGACGTCACCCGACATTGCCCGGACCTCTTCCAGGCCGATGTCCTTCTGGCCGTGGGCGTAGAGGATGAGCTTTTCGATCTCGCCGCGCGAGGCCAGCCGGTCGCCACCGAGATTGCGGCGCAGCGCCTGTCTCGCTTCCATGGTCATCGACATGCCGGCCTTGCGCAGCTCGTCGTCGATGACCGTGTCGATGTCGCGGGCTTCATCGGCGTAGCAGGGCAGCGCCATGGCCCCGTCCGCCGCCTCGACCACGGCGCGCAGCCCGACGCCTTTCTTGAGATCGCCGGCCTCGATCAGGATGATGGCATCCCGCGCCGGCTCCGCCGTCAGCGCCTTGACGTCGTCGGCCAGCGCCTTCTGGCCGGTGGCATTGCGCACCCAGAGCAGGCGCCGGTCGGAAAACATCGGCACGGTGCGGGCCTCATCGAGCAGCCGGCCTTCGTCACGGTCGACCTCCGAGCCCTCGAGCCGAACCACGGAGAACGGATCGTCGAGCGGCAGGCCGGTCTTTTCGGCAAAGGCCTTCGCGCGCTCGGAGACGAGGCCGCGATCAGGGCCGTAGAGCAGGACGATGGAGATGCGCGGGTCAGGCTTCGCGAGCCACGAATCGACCTCGAAAGCTTTCTTCTGTGCCATGAGTGGTGGTTAGCATGGCACGAGCGCCGGGTGAACAAGCCCTTGGTGCCGGCCTCTATTTCTTGTCCTGGGAGGGTCGCAGGAGGCTGTCGGGCTTGAACAAGCTATCGGCAGCCTCGAGGCGCTCGTAGTCTGTCAATGCCGCGTCAAGCGAATCGTCCTTCTTGACCGTCCATAAAGTCACCAAGGTCAGATAATTGGCAAAGGCATTCTGTTCACTTGCGAAAATGGCGGTCAAACGAGAGTCGTTCTGGAAGAACCGATCGAGTTCCTGTTTGATCGCAACGTCGTTCTTCGCCAGCGATCCTATGGCCCATACAGCCGATGCTATCGTCATCGTACGCATCATATCCCTGGACGCCTGACTCTTGGGGCATCCATATTTCCGGCAGGCAGCGATAATCATGATGTTGCGGCGGCCCGGAGCGCCTGCGCCCCCGAACTTTCCCATAACAAGACCGATGCGGATCGCGTCCGCCGCCATGCCGTCACGGCTGGTTCGAAGATTCTCCAGAACATGATCGATGTAGGACAAGTCTCCGGTCGCCATGTAGGCGCCAATCAGCAGATCATTGTCCATCGCCACGGAGACGGGCATCACCGTCTTCAGCGGCGCGACGTCTGCGGGTGCTGCATTCTCCAGTTTTCGGGCCGACGCGAAACGACGCGCTTCGTCCGCCAGGCCAGCTCTGCGAAGTGCCACCAGATAGAACTCGGCCGCGCGATCGGAACGCACCCCATCCAGCAGCTTGCGCCGCAGCTCCGGCGCGCTGTCAAACAACGCCGCGAAAAACCCGATGATCGTTCCGTTGTCGATCCTGGGCGGAGCATTGTCCAGGGTGGCGACGACAAGGTCGAGGCATGCAGCATCTTTCGTACGATAGAAAATGCTCATGCAATCCTCAGACTCCGGCTGGGCGAACGCAGGTCGACCGAGCCCGACCAGAAAGGCCACAATCGCCAAAGCGATAAAAGCTCCCGATCGCCCTTCCATGTTCTGCCCCTCTCGAACGATACCAGTGAGGATAGGTTTTGGGGGGCGGGAGGCGCAACTTGAATCGCCGAGGCACGCGCACCCCCGCCAAAGGCAAACCAGTCCGGGGTTTATCGCCTGTTGCGGCAATCGCCGGCAAGCTTCTGCTAAATTGCGCGCCACACCGAAACATCGACAAGAAATTTCGCGGACATGTCTACATCTTGTGGGCGGGAGGCTGGATCGGCCGGCGTGGCCGGCCCGATGCGTGCGCCTTGCCCGACGAATTCGCACTGGTCTGGCGGCACGGATGTGCAAATATCCTCGGGCCAGGCAACATTGGAGGACAAAGGTCATGGCCGATGCTGGGATGTTGCGGTTTCACGTTCCGGAGCCGGAAGTGCGGCCGGGCGGCACGCCTGATTTCTCCAATGTGACCCTTGCGCCGGCCGGTTCGGTGCCGCGCCCCGATATCGATGTCGATCCGCGCACCATCCGCGATATGGCGTTCTCGATCATCCGAGTGCTCAACCGCGACGGCGAGGCGGTCGGCCCCTGGGCCGGTTTGCTGTCCAGCGAGGAGTTGCTGGAAGGCCTGTGCCACATGATGACGCTCAGAACCTTCGATGCCCGCATGCAGATGGCGCAGCGCCAGGGCAAGACCTCGTTCTACATGCAGCATCTCGGCGAGGAGGCGGTGAGTTGCGCCTTCCGCAAGGCGCTCGAGCCGGGCGACATGAATTTCCCGACCTATCGCCAAGCAGGGCTGCTTATCGCCGACGGCTATCCGATGGTCACCATGATGAACCAGATCTATTCCAACGAGGCCGATCCGCTGAAAGGTCGGCAGCTGCCGATCATGTATTCATCGAAGGAGCACGGCTTCTTCTCCATCTCCGGCAATCTGGCGACGCAGTACATCCAGGCGGTCGGCTGGGCGATGGCATCGGCGATCTCGAACGATTCGAAGATCGCGGCTGCGTGGATCGGCGATGGCTCGACGGCGGAATCCGATTTCCATTCGGCGCTGGTGTTCGCGTCCACCTACAAGGCGCCGGTGGTGCTCAATGTCGTCAACAACCAGTGGGCGATCTCGACCTTTCAAGGCATTGCACGCGGTGGCTCCGGCACGTTCGCAGCCCGGGGGCTCGGCTTCGGCATTCCGTCGCTGCGCGTCGACGGCAATGACTATCTCGCCGTCCACGCCGTGGCGAAATGGGCGGCGGACCGGGCGCGCAGCAATCTCGGGCCGACGCTGGTCGAGTATGTCACCTATCGCGCCGGCGCGCATTCGAGTTCGGACGATCCTTCGGCCTACCGACCGAAAACCGAGTCCGACGCCTGGCCGCTCGGCGACCCGGTCGTGCGGCTGAAGAACCATCTGATCGGCCTCGGCGTCTGGTCGGACGAGCGGCATGCGCAGGCCGAGGCGGAAATCCTCGACACGGTGATCACGGCGCAGAAGGAGGCGGAGAGCCACGGCACGCTGCATGCCGGCGGCAAGCCGTCGACGCGCGACATGTTCGAGGGCCTCTATGCCGAGATGCCGCCGCATCTCAGGCGCCAGCGCCAGCAGGCGGGAGTCTGAGCCATGCCGAGACGGACCATGATCGAGGCCATCCGCGACGCCATGGATGTGTCGATGGGGCGTGACGACAAAGTCGTCGTGTTCGGCGAGGATGTCGGCTTCTTCGGCGGCGTCTTTCGCGTCACCCACGGCCTGCAGGCCAAATACGGCAAGAGCCGCTGCTTCGACGCGCCGATCAACGAATCCGGCATTGTCGGCTCGGCCATCGGCATGGCCGCCTATGGCCTGAAGCCCTGCGTGGAAATTCAGTTTGCCGACTACATGTACCCTGCCTACGACCAGCTGACCCAGGAAGCGGCGCGGCTGCGCTACCGCTCGAACGGCGATTTCACGTGCCCGATCGTGGTGCGCATGCCGACCGGCGGCGGCATTTTCGGCGGCCAGACGCACAGCCAGAGCCCGGAAGCGCTGTTCACCCATGTCTCCGGCCTGAAGACTGTCGTGCCGTCCAACCCGCATGATGCCAAGGGGCTGTTGATCGCGGCGATCGAGGATCCCGATCCGGTGATTTTCCTCGAGCCGAAGCGGCTCTACAACGGCCCGTTCGACGGCCATCACGACCGGCCGGTGACGCCGTGGTCGAAGCATGAGCTCGGCGAGGTCGCCGACGGCCACTACACCGTGCCGCTCGGCAAGGCGGCGATCCGCCGGGCCGGCTCGGCGGTCACCGTGCTCGCCTACGGCACCATGGTCTATGTCGCCCAGGCCGCGGCCGAGGAGACCGGCATCGATGCCGAGATCATCGACTTGAGAACGCTTCTGCCGCTCGACCTCGACACGATCGTCGCCTCGGTCAAGAAGACCGGGCGTTGCGTCATCGTGCATGAGGCGACGCTGACCTCGGGCTTCGGCGCCGAACTGTCGGCGCTGGTGCAGGAAAACTGTTTTTACCATCTGGAGGCGCCGGTGGCGCGTGTCGCCGGTTGGGACACGCCCTATCCGCACGCGCAGGAGTGGGACTATTTCCCCGGTCCCGCCCGCGTCGGCCGCGCTCTGATTGAAACCATGGAGGCCTGACATGGGCGAGCACATCATCAAGCTGCCCGATGTCGGCGAGGGCGTCGCCGAGGCCGAACTGGTCGAGTGGCACGTCAAGATCGGCGACATCGTGCGCGAGGACACCGTGCTTGCCGCCGTGATGACCGACAAGGCGACGGTCGAGATTCCTTCACCTGTCGATGGTGAGATACTGTGGCTGGGCGCCGAGATCGGTGACACGGTGGCGATCGGCTCGCCGATCGTCCGGCTGAAAGTGGCGGGCGAGGGCAATGTAAAGCCGCAGGGCGGCGCCAAGGCCGAGGTGGCGCCCGAGCCTCCGGCCAAGCTGCCGACGCCGAAGCCCGAAACCGCCGCGCCGGCCGCGAAGACCCCGGCAAAGGCCAGCGTTGCGGACGTGAAACCCGCCCCGGCTGCTTCGAAAAGCACTGGCCAGACATCCGTCTCCGGCGCGCCACGCCCGGAGGGCGAAAAGCCGCTGGCGTCACCAGCCGTGCGCCTGCGGGCGAAAGAGGCGGGCATCGATCTCAGGCAGGTTGCGGGAAGCGGTCCTGCCGGCCGCATCGGCCATGAGGATATCGAGGCGTTCCTGGCGCGCGGGCCGCAGGTCGCCAAGGCATCGGGTCTCGCCCGCAACGACGCGATCGAGGACATCAAAATGGTGGGGCTGCGGCGCAAGATCGCCGAGAAGATGACGCTGTCCAAATCGCGCATCCCGCACATCACCTATGTCGAGGAGATCGACGTCACCGCGCTCGAGGAGTTGCGCGCCGCACTCAACAGGGAGAAGCGCCAGGACAGGCCCAAGTTGACGCTGCTGCCGTTCCTGATGCGGGCTATGGTCAAGGCGATCGCTGATCAGCCCCAGCTCAATTCGCTGTTCGACGACGAGGCCGGCATCATCCACCAGCATGGCGGCATCCATATTGGCATCGCCGCGCAGACGCCGTCGGGGCTGGTGGTGCCGGTGGTCAAGCATGCCGAGGCGCGCGACATCTGGGATTGCGGCGCCGAGGTCAACAGGCTGGCCGAGGCGGCCAAATCAGGCACGGCGACGCGCGACGAGCTATCCGGCTCGACCATCACCATAACCTCGCTCGGCGCCATGGGCGGTATCGCGACCACGCCGGTCATCAACCATCCGGAAGTGGCGATCATCGGCGTCAACAAGATGATGGTGCGGCCGGTGTGGGACGGCACGCAGTTCATCCCGCGCAAGATGATGAACCTGTCGTCGAGCTTCGACCATCGGGTGATCGACGGCTGGGATGCCGCAGTGTTCGTGCAGCGCATCAAGGCGCTGCTGGAAACGCCGGCGCTGATTTTTGTGGATTGAGGGTGATGGACAGAGAACAGGGTTTTCTGGCTGAGCGAAGCGTACGGCCACTGCCAGCTAGCTTTCTGTTGCCAGTCACCAACATTCGTGATTGGCGGCCGGCCTCCATGCGTTCGTCATCCTCGGGCTTGACCCGAGGATCCATGCCGTGCCCGCTGCCAAAGGTCACTGCGGAACAGAATTCTGCACCGCTGCGGCGCTCCAAGGTCACGGCATGGATCCCAGGGTCTCCGCGACGGAGCTTCGCTCCTGCTTCGCCCTGGGATGACGAAGGGAGGGTCGTCTCGGCCAACCCCCATCGTTGCGAGGCCGTCATAACCGGCGCGGTGATAACCAAGGTGCCAACATGAAAGAAATCTCCTGCAAGCTGCTTGTCATCGGTGCCGGTCCCGGCGGCTATGTCTGCGCCATCCGTGCCGGCCAGCTCGGCGTCGATACGGTGATCGTCGAAGCCGGCAAACCGGGCGGCACCTGCCTCAATGTCGGCTGCATTCCCTCCAAGGCGCTGATCCATGCGGCGGAGGAGTTCGAGAAGGTCGCGCACATGGCCGGCGGCAAGAGCCCGCTTGGCATTTCGCTCTCGGCACCCGTGCTCGACCTCGGCAAAACCGTCGCCTGGAAGGACGGCATTGTCAGCCGGCTCAACAGCGGCGTCGCTGGCCTGTTGAAGAAGGCCGGCGTGAAGACCGTGCAAGGCTGGGCGACGTTCCGCGACGGCAAGACCGTGGAGGTCGAGACCGAGACGGGAAGCCAGGTGATCCGGGCCGAGACAATCGTCATCGCCACCGGCTCGGCGCCGGTCGAATTGTCGTTCCTGCCCTTTGGCGGGCCAGTGATCTCGTCCACCGATGCGCTGGCTTTAAGTGATGTGCCCAAGAAGCTTGCGGTTGTCGGTGGCGGTTATATCGGGCTGGAACTCGGCATGGCCTTTGCCAAGATGGGCGCCAAGGTGACCGTGGTCGAAGCCCTGCCGCGCGTGCTGGCGCAGTATGATGCGGAGCTGACCCGGCCTGTGGTCAAGCGGCTCGCGGCACTCGGCGTCGAGGTCATGCTCGGCGCCAAGGCCAAGGGGCTGTCGACAAAAGGCGACGCGCTGCTGGTCGAGACAGCGGACGGCAAGAGCGCCAAGGTTTCCGCCGACAAGATCCTGGTGACGGTCGGCCGCAAGCCGGTGACCGAAGGCTGGGGGCTCGACCAGATCGATCTCGATATGGCGGGAAAATTCATCAAGATCGACGATCAGTGCCGCACCTCGATGCGCGGCATCTTTGCCATCGGCGACGTCACCGGCGAGCCGATGCTGGCGCACCGGGCGATGGCGCAAGGCGAAATGGTCGCCGAGATCGTCGCCGGCCACAAGCGCAGCTGGGACAAGCGCTCCATACCCGCCGTCTGCTTCACCGATCCGGAGCTGGTGACCGCCGGCCTGTCGCCGGAAGAGGCGAAGGCCCAGGGTGAGATCAAGATCGGCCTGTTCCCGTTCGCCGCCAATGGGCGGGCGATGACGAAGATGGGCGAGGATGGGTTCGTTCGCGTCGTCGCGCGTGCGGACAACCATCTGGTGCTCGGCATCCAGGCGGTTGGACAGGGTGTGTCGGAACTGTCGGCTTCGTTCGGGCTGGCGCTGGAAATGGGCGCGCGGCTGGAGGACATCGCCGGCACGATCCATGCGCATCCGACGCAGGGCGAGGGATTCCAGGAAGCGGCGCTGAAGGCGCTCGGTCACGCGCTGCATATTTGAGGGCAGGTGATCTCCCCCTCGAGGGCAGGGCTATCGCATATGAGCGATTGCCTGGATGAGATAGTCGTCATTCCAAGCGCATTTTTTGATGCGGTGGCTGATAGGGACTTTGTCGATATCGGCGGCCTGAAGGATATTTCTGGCGATGCGGTTGATTAGCGCGGTGTTGGCTGGGGCGTTGTCCTTGCGGGCACGGCTGAGGTCCTCGTGCAGATGGACGTCGAGCATCCAGTGCAGCCCGTTCTCGATCTGCCAATGCGCTCTGGTGAGATCGATTGCCTGCTGTGGCGACAGCAGCGTTGAGGCCATGAACATGCGCGTCAGCGGTTCGGCCTGATCACGCCGGCTGGTGATGCGGATGAAGGCCTTGTGCCCAGGCATCATTGGTTCAGCCGCCACCACGACCTCTGCCTGCCGCCATTCGCTACGGCCATGGTTGGTCTCGGTCCGCTCAGTGACGGCGGGAGTGGTCTGGGCCAGTTGTTGTTTGGCCCGAGCCAACCAATGCCGGCGGTTTCCCTTGAGCGCGAGCAGATAGTCGCCACCACGCTGAATGATGGCCTGGGCCATGCGCGTGTGGCAACGGAGCGCGTCAGCTGTAACCAATCGGCTAGTAAGATCAATGAGTTCGACGACCTTGAGGGCAGCCTCGACCTCATTGTCTCCCTCGCCGGGCGAGACCGCCGCCAAACACAGCCGCGTCTGGCTGGCAAAGGCTGACACCGTCAGGGGCGGGCTGGCCGCAAGGCCTTTCTCATAGGTCCGCCGCAGCGCCTTGCCATCAAGTGAGACCACACCCTGGCGTGCCTGGGCAAAGCCTGCGGCAAAGGCGGCGAACGCACGTCCGAAGGCCTCCGGATCGAGCAGCCGCAACAGCCGCGAGAAGGTGTCGTGGCTGGGCGCCTCCTCATAGTCGATCAAACGCGACAGCGCCGGCTTGCGTTCTTGCGCGAACAACGAAAACTCCGTCGCGTTGGTCGCGCCACACAGGCTCGCCGCGATCATCATCACGATCAGGTCGCCAAGCCGGTGCGTGGCATTGGCCGCGCGCGGATCAGGGACCGCGCCGAAATAGCTCTCAAGGCTGGAAATGGCAGTCACTCCTTCGATGGACTGCCTTCCCAAAGAATCCCTTCTCAAACCGACTTCAAGTCCAAAATCGCCATATGCGATTCCCCTGCCCTCGAGGGGGAGATGGCCGGCAGGCCAGAGGGGGTCGGTTCGATTGGGCTCGGCCTCCTGCGACAGAAGGAAGTTGGCGCTTCACGTGTGGCGACCCCCTCTGTCGCCTTCGGCGACATCTCCCCCTCGAGGGGGGAGATTAGCCGCTCAGCTCGCCAGCCGGCTTACCATCTCGTGCTGCGCATAGGCGCGGCCGAAGCGGTTGGCGAGGAAGGCGTCGAGCGCTATGTCTTCCTGCTTGACGAAGCCGGTCGCCGGCAGGCTGCCGTCGGCCAGCATGTCGAGCACGGCGCAGATGCCCGACGCGGTGGTGATCTGGATGGCGCTGCGGACCTGGTTGCCGATGCGCTGCGAATAGATCTTGTTGGCGTAGGTTTCCTGCAGCAGGCGGCCGTTGCGGCGGCCGGAGACGGTGACGAAGACGATGACGACATCCTGCAGCGTCGCCGGCAGGGCGCTCTCAAAGATGTCCTTCAGCACGTCGCGGCGGTGGCGCAGGCCGAGATCGTTGAGCAGCGCCTTCATGATTGCGGCGTGGCCGGGATAGCGGATGGTGCGGTAGTTCAGCGTGCGCACCTTGCCCTTGAGCGTCTCGGCGAGCGTGCCCAGCCCACCCGAGGTGTTGAACGCCTCGTAGGTGACGCCGTCGAGCGAGAACTCCTCGCGCTCCTCCAGCGGTGGCACTTCGATCAGCTCGCCCTCGACGATCGCCTCGCAAGGCTCGCAATATTCGTTGATGACGCCGTCGGTGCTCCAGGTCAGGTTGTAGTTCAGCGCATTGGACGGGTATTGCGGCAGCGCGCCGACGCGCATGCGCACGCTTTCCAGCGTGTCGAAGCGGCTGGCGAGATCGTTGGCGACGATCGAGATGAAGCCCGGCGCCAGTCCGCATTGCGGAATGAAGGCACTCTTGCCCGAACGCGCCAGTTCCTTGACGCGCCTGGTCGAGACGACGTCCTCGGTGAGGTCGAGATAATGCACGCCGGCGCTGGCCGCCGCTTCGGCGATGCGCGTGGTGAGGTGGAAGGGGGCGGCGCTGAGCACGGCAAACTTGCCGGCCAAGGCTGCCTCAAGCGTGCCGGGAGCGGCAATGTCGAGTTCGAGCGTCTCGACGCCGGCGGGCACTTCGGCCGCGGCGAGCTGCGCCGCCGAGCGGTCGACGAGGGTGACGTGATAGTCGCCCGTTGCGGCGAGCATCCCGGCGATGGTCGAGCCGATCTTGCCGGCGCCGACGATAACGATGTTGTTCATGGTCAAATACCCCTGCCAATTTTCGAATTGACGGGAATCATCGCAGCTTGCCTGTCGAAAGGAAGCGTGAAATCTGGCAGAGTGAACCCTATCTTTAGGTGATTTGCCGAAAGGATTCGTCGAAATGCTCAGTGAAGCCGAACAGGCGCTGCTTTCCCTGCTGCGTTCCAACGCGCGCGCCTCGACAGCGGAACTGGCACGGCAGCTCGGCGTGTCGCGCACGACGGTGCAGAGCCGGATCGAGCGGCTGGAACAGCGCGGCATCATATCAGGCTACGGCGTCAAGCTGTCCGCGGACTATGAGCAGGGGCTGGTCAAGGCGCATGTGCTGCTCACCGTGACGCCCAAGCTTGCCGACAAGGTTGTGCGGGCGCTGCAGGCGCTGCCGCCTGTACGGACGCTGCACTCCGTCAGCGGCAATTTCGACATGATCGTCATCGTCGACGCGCCGTCGATCCGCGACCTCGACGCGCTGCTCGACCAGATCGGCGCCATGGACGGTGTCGAACGGACCTCGTCATCGATCATCCTGTCGACGCGGATCGACCGCTGAGTGTCGGGGCCGGCTGTGCGGGGCCGGGTCGTCCGTGAACAATTCACCCCTTACTGATTTGTAAGAACCCGGCAAGGCGGCAGTATGATTGACGAGGCAGTGTCACGCCTGAACCGCTGCGGCTAAGACCGTCCAAGCCGAAAGCCTGTCGTGTTCCGAGAGGTGGCTTTGTCCGTACCGCGCAATATTCCCGTCCAGGCTGGTCGGTGGATCTGGATCACGACCGGCATCATGTTGCTGGTCATTGCCTTGCTGCTGATCGTCATGTCCGGAAACGAGCCTATGCCGGACTACGGCTCCCATCTGTTCTGGTTCTGGTAGCGCCCAGATGCAGTACGACGAGACCTGGCGAGATGCCGGGGCTGCCACATGGCCCACATCCAGCGCAGCGCGCTCCTTTCCGGCGTACCCGATCTCTCAGATGGCACTTCTCGTCGTCGTCTTCCTGATCTTCAGGATAGGGCTTGCATCGGTCATCCCACTTTCGATTGACGAAGCCTATGCGGTGGTGGTGTCGCGTAGCCATTCGCTTTCCTATTTCGATCATCCGCCGATTGGCTTCGCGCTTGCCCGGTTCATGGCTGATATTTCCGGCTGCGAATGCCGGCTCGTGGTCAGGCTTCCCTATGTGCTGCTCGGCTCTGCGTCGGCGTTGCTGCTGTTTGCGCTAACCCGATACGCGTATGGCGTCGTTGCCGCATTCTGGGCGGTGGCCTGGTATACGGTCGCCCCGTTCTTTCTTATCTCCGCCGGCCATTTCGTCGTTCCCGACGGGCCGCTTGATTTCTTTCTGCTGGCCGCCGCCTGCCTGGCCGCACCGATGCTTCTCGGCACGGAACCACGCTTTGCCTTTCTGCGCTGGTGCGCGGCCGGCGTGGCGCTCGGGCTGGCGCTGATGTCGAAATATCAAGCCGGTCTGTTCTGCATTTCCGCCCTGCTGGTGCTGCTGTCGACCAAAGCCGGACGAGGCCAGTTGCGGACTGCCGGGCCATGGGTGGCCGGCGCTGTCGCCGCGCTCGGCCTGCTGCCGGTCATTTTATGGAACATGGACCATGGGTGGATTTCCCTGGCATTCCAGTCCGGCCGGGGCACCGCCAATGAGGGCCATCTCCTGCATCCCGGCAACCTCGCCATCACATTGCTTGGTCAGGCGGGCTATCTGTGGCCGACGATCTGGCCGGTCGCCATGGTGTGCCTGTGGCGAGGCGCCTGGAGCGGCACGACAAATGATCGCTTCTTCGTACTGCTCTCGGCGCCTTCCATCATATTCTTCGATCTGATCGCCCTGTTCAGCGCCCACTCCCTGCCGCACTGGTCGATGAGCGGCTTTCTGTTTGCCTTTCCCCTCGTCGGCCAATGGTGCAGCAATTATTCGACGCGTCGGCCAACGCAGCTCCTGGTGTCCTTCGTCGCCGCCGTCGCCGTGGTTTCGCTTCTGGCCACGGGATTTGCGCTGCAGGCGACAACCGGCGCCTTGACCAGGCCCTTTTTCCAGAGGGCGCCGAAGTTCGACGTCAACTGGCAGATTGTCGACTGGTCAGCGCTGACGGACAGCAAGGTCGCCGACGAGATCAGGCGCGCCAACGGATATGTCGTTGCTTCGAACTGGATGCAGGCGGCCAAGCTGTCCTACGAGCTTGGCCCGGATATTCCGATCGAGGTGCTTCCTGGAGACCCGCGCCATTTCCAGTTCATGGACAACAGCCGTCTCGCCAGCCAAACCACCGGCTTTTTCATCGCCGCCATCAATTTCCGCGACGACGAGGCCGCTCAGGAAAAAGCCTATCGCGACAATCTCGCCGGCCTGTTTGTCGTCGACGGCGACGCCCGGCACATGACGCAACGGATCTCCGGATTTCCGGTCTTCGACATGCTGATCCTGCCGGTGACGCGCGTGGGGCAGCCGCAGTCCAAGGCCAATGTCCAGCCTGCACAAGCCGGGGGACAGCAATGAGCCAGGCGGCCTCCTCCCATCACGGCGCCGTGGCGTTGGCAACGGACAGCGCATTTCCCGCCGTCACCGGGCATGGTGGCGCGGAATTGACCATCGTCGTTCCAACGCTGAACGAGCGGGCCAATATCGGCCTGCTGGTGGCCCGGCTGCGGCAATCGCTTGCCAACATCGAATGGGAAGTGGTCTTTGTCGACGATGATTCGAAGGACGGCACGATCCTGGCGGTTCGCGACATTGCCGCCGCCGATCACCGTGTTCGCGGCATCAGGCGCATCGCCCGCCGCGGCCTTGCCGGCGCCTGCCTCGAAGGCATCCTGTCGAGCTCGGCGCCGATCGTAGCCGTGATGGACGGAGACCTGCAGCACGACGAAACACGCCTGTCCGCCATGTTCGCCATCCTGCAACGCGGCGAGGCCGACCTTGTGATTGCCAGCCGTTACCAGACCGACGGCAGTGCAAGTGGCGGATTGACCAGGCTGCGGTCGAGGGTCAGCCGGCTGGCGACGCGCCTTGCGCGCCTGCTTTTGAGAACGCCGGTCGACGATCCGATGAGCGGGTTCTTCATGCTGCGCAGGGAGATCGTCGACGCGGTGGCGCCCCGGTTGTCGCGGCAAGGATTCAAGATCCTGCTCGACATTGTCGCGTCTTCGCCAACCGCCATCAGGATCAAGGAAGTCCCCTACGTGTTTGGCCCACGCCTGCACGGACAGAGCAAGCTCGACTCCCTGGTCGCGCTTGAATATGCCGGTCTGCTGGTCGCGAAAATGTCGGGAGACCTGATCTCGACGCGCTTCCTCGCCTTTGGCCTGGTCGGATCCGCCGGCGTTGTCGTCCATCTCTCGGTCCTGCATGCATTGCTGCCGCACGGGCTGTCGTTTGCCGCCGCCCAGACGGCCGCCATGTTCACGGCGATGGCCTTCAACTACACGCTGAACAACACCTTCACTTATCGCGACCAGCGCCGCCGTGGCTGGCGATTCCTAACCGGCCTGCTGATGTTCGCGGCATTGTGCAGCTTTGGCGTCGTGGCGGGTGTCGGCGTGTCGACGCTTCTCTATAGCGGTCACTCACGCTGGTGGGTCGCCGGCCTTGCCGGCGCGGTCGTCGGCTCGGCGTGGAACTACATCACCAATTCCGCCATCACCTGGCGCCGCCAGTAGCCGAGGCCGACTGCGCATGTTTCAAATCGACGCCGGGATAACCGCCTGGATTAACACATGGGCCGGCCAGGCTCCCATGCTCGATCCGGCGATGATCGGCGTTTCGACCGTCGGCGTGCCGCTGCTGGTGCTGGCGGTCGTGGCGCAGTGGTGGGTGCCGCGTGCCGATCCGGCCATCCGTCATGTCCTGATAGCAGCCGGCCTTTCGTTCCTTATCGGGCTTGGCATCAACCAGCTGATCCTGCTGTTCGTGCAACGGGCCCGCCCCTACGAAGCCCATGTCACACACCTGATCATCGACAGGACCGTCGATTTCTCGTTTCCGTCCGATCATGCGACGGCAAGTTTTGCCATCGCGGCCGCCTTCCTTGTCCACGGCCTGTCCCGGCGCGGGTTTTGCTTCCTCGCGGCCGCGTTGCTGATCGCGTTGTCGCGCGTCTATCTCGGAACCCACTATGTCAGCGACATCCTCGGCGGCGCCGCGACCGGCATTCTGGCCGCCGTCCTGGTTCGCTTTGCGTACCGGGAAGGCACCCGGCTCGATCGTCTGATCACCGGAATACTTTGAAGAGGCCGGACCCACCGACAGCCGTCGAGATCGCTGCCGGCGGGCGTCCGGCCTTATGCGCCTTTCCTGGAATTGCTCCAGGTGGATTCGCTTATTTAGCCGGCTGGATGCTCGATGCCGCCAGCTTGCCGGCCTTGGTCGAATAGGTCACCATCACCTTCTCGCCGACCTTCAGCGTCTCGGCCTCGATGCCTTCCGGCAAGGTGAAGGTCTTGCCGTCCGAAAGCGTGATCGAGTCGCCCTTCTTGTCGATGCTGGCGATTGTGCCGGTGGCCGCTTTGGCGAAAGCACCGGTCGAGGATACGACGGCGAGCACCATTGCGGCTGCGATAGCTGACTTGTTCATGATCTTTTTCCCGTTTCACTTGGTTGTGGAGCCGCTGGCCATTGGCCTGGAGCAGCTCCGGTATCCGGGCCGTTTGGTCGCCGGATCTGTCTCTTTGTTCTGACGCAATTCCTCAGGGAAAGCGCTACGCGCTTTTCCCGGAATTGCCCTAGCGAGAGACAAAACGAGCCTAGGCCGTGGAGTTGTCGATGGGCTGGCCGCAAGTTTACAAATAGGTAATCGACGCCCAGCTCACAAGTCGCGCAGCTGTTCCGCCGCCTGTCCCGCCGATGGCCTGGCGGACCAAACGGCGGCAAACACCGAAGCGGCCACGAAGCCGAGCATGACCGCCAGGTAAAACCAGGGGATCGACAGTGCTTCGGGTGGCGGATCGAAAACGCCGGTCAACAGCTTGACCAGCATCCATGCCGTCAGCAGGCCCGAAAGCAGGCCGAACACCATGCCGCCGACAAGGATCAGCAGACCTTCGCTCCACAGGAAGGCCGTGAGCTGGCGCGGTTTGGCGCCGATCGCGGCGAGAATGGCGAAAGGCCGGCGACGCTCGAGGAACCCCAGGGCCAGCATCAGCCCGGCGGCGGCCGCGGCCATGACGACCGCGAAGCCCAGCTCGATTGTCGTCAATCCGCCGAGATCGACCGCGGTCAGGCTCGAACCGATGAGATGTGCCGCCTGGCCGATATCGGCCACTCTCAGCGAGGGATCGGAAGTGATCACCGACGCAGCCTGCCGCGCCAGCGCTGCAGGCTCCGCTTTGGCCCGCATGAGCACGTATTCCGACACATCGGAGCCGGTCATGCGGGCGATATAGGCCGAATTGGCGACCAGGAAGGAATCCTTCGGTGCGGTCGGAAATTCGCGGGTGACGCCGATGAACTTGAAGGCCACGGGATGATACTGGTGATCCCTGGCATCGATGAGCCGCAAATTGATCGTGTCGCCCTGCTGGAGCTGGAAATCCTGTACGGTCTCTTCCGACACCAGGACACCGTCCGGCGTCGCGGCGAGCAGGGCGAGCGTGCCAGCCGCGCTGGCGCCGCTGAAATAGGCATCGGAAAGGCTGGTTGCGCGCCCGATGCGGCCGGGATCGATGCCATAGAGATCCTGCAGGTCCGCGCCGACATAGGCAAACCGATGCTGCATCGGCTCGGCCGCCGCAGCGTCGGGCAGCGAGGCGAGAGCCGCAAGGTGGGCCCCGGCCGGTCTGTCCGCCGTGCCGAAGACGGTGACATCGGAGCCGTTCGTCAGCTCGGCGTCGATGCGCGCCTGGGCATTGTAGGTGGTGTTGAAGATGGCGGTCGACGTGGCGAAGGAGATGGCGAGCGCGGTCATCGCAATGCCGATCGTCAGCCGCCCCGATTGCCGCGACAGGGCGGCCGATACGATGGGCGCCAGTGCTCCCGATACCGGGGCAATGATCATGCGCAGGAGCGCGCCATTGCCGGCGATGACCGCGGCCGACAACCTGATCGTCAGCAATGCCATGCCGAGCCAGAACAGAGCCGGCGCGATGAATGCCTTGTAGTCCACCGATGTCGCCGCGACGCCTTCGGGCGCCAGCACGATCTGGTATCCGGTGCTCGCCGACTGCCAGAACAACAATCCCGCCGCCGCGAGCAGCAGTATGTCTAGCCACAGGCGCTGCCAGAGCGGCGCCTGTGGCCGGCTCACGGTGCGCCGCGCCGCGGTCACGGTCGCCCAGCGCGCGTCCCGCCAGGCCGGGTAGAGGAAGGCGATGAACCCGACCAGCAGCCCGAACACGGCGACAAGAAGCAGTGTCGGCCCGTCAATGCCAAGTGCCGCGTTGAGGCCCGGGGCGACGAAGGCAAGCAGTGATGCCGCGGCCATGCCGATCGCGGTGCCTCCGATGGCGGCGACGGCGGCTTCCGTGGCGGACAAAAGGAGAATGTCCTTCATCGTCGCGCCGCGGACACGAAGCAGCGCCTGCTCCGTGCGCCGGCGCGCCGCGCCGGACGCGGTGACGGCAAAGGTGAGCGCAACCGCCAGGGCGACGCCGGGCAGCCCAAGAAACAGGAACAGGACGGAGGCGTAGAGCGCATCCTCGCGAACCGCCCCAAGGCGCGCGCCGAGATTGTCGGCCACTAGGGCCTGACCGGCAACCCGCGCCTCGAGATTGTGCTGGGCGGTGGTGACGAAAGTATAGGCTGTGACGGGATCCGGCGGCAGCGCCTCACGGGCAAGCCGCACATGCAATTGCAGCCGGGTGGTGTCGGGGCGCGCCTTCTGCTGCGGATCGAACACTTGCCGCCAGGTCTCCTGCGGCAGGATGAGGACATTGTCGGGCGGCGCCTGCGGCGCGGCCTGGGGCGGCAGGCCGACAGCCTGGAACAGGGCGTCGGCGTCCGGGAGGTCGACCACGCCGGCAATCCTGACCTCCGCCGGCGGCAGGCCCACCCGCTGGATCGAGACAGCATCGCCGGGACCGACATGGAGGTTGGCGGCTGTCTGCTGGGCAATCAGCGCGCCGTCGAGGGTGCCGGAAAGCAAGCGGATTTCCGCCGGGAAATCGCTGGAATAGCGGCTGTCGAACGCAACCGCCTGGCCAGGCCCCGTGGTCTGGGTCGTGCCTCCGGTCAGGGCCTCGAAACCGGCGACATCCGCATAGCGGACCTGATGCACGGCCTTGACCGGAGCAGCTTCCGTCAGCGCCTTGCCGACGAGGTCCGGATCGGCACCGGAAATCACTTGCACCTGCCAGTCGATTGGAACCGCCGACACGGCGCGGGTGGTCATCGATGCCCCGGCGTTGGCGAGGAAGAGCGCCATCGCCGCGAGCAGAGCGACCGTCAGCGCGATGCCGGCGGCGGCACCGGCCACGCGCAGGAAACGGCGGGCGAGCACACCACGAATCCACAGCAGGACCATCATGCCGCGGCCGCCCCTGGCCGGCGGCCGGTGACAAGCCGGCCGTGATCCATCGTCCAGCGCGTCGCCATGCGGTTGGCCACGGCTTCGTCATGTGTGGCAACGACCAGGGCGATGTCGGTGCCGTCCAGACGGTCGAGCACGATGTCGAAGAACCGCAGCGCCGTTCGGCTGTCCAGCTGGCCGGTCGGCTCATCGGCAAGCACAAGTTTCGGACCCATGGCCAGAGCGCGCGCCATGGCAATACGCTGGGCCTGGCCGCCGGACAGTTCCTCCGGCAGCTTGTCGCCGAGTTCGCCGAGACCGAACGATTGCAGAAGCGATGCCCCGATGTCGTTGGCGCCGACATTCTCGCCGGCCAGCAGCATGGGCAGGCCGACATTCTGGACAGCGGTGAGGGCGGGAAACAGGCTGGGCGACTGGAATACGAAGCCGATCTGGCGCGGCCTCAGGGTTTCGAATGCGCCGAGTCCGGGCCATTCGACGCTACCGGCCGTCGGCCGGTCGAGGCCGCCGAGAATATGCAGCAGTGTCGTCTTGCCGCTGCCCGAAGGTCCGACGAGCGCGATGCGCGCGCCCGACGCGATCTCGCAGTCGACATCGCGCAGCACGTCGATCCGACCGGCGTTGCCGTCCCGGAAGTCCCGCCCGAGGCCTTTTGCGACGACGAGCGTTTCAGCCACGGTCGATCCTCCCATCCTTCAGCGTGATGATGCGATCGGCCTTCCGCGCCAGTGCCTTGCTGTGGGTGGCCAGCAGCGTTGCCAGTCCGGCGTCGCGCCGCGCCTCGAAATGAGCGATCAGCCGGGATTCGGTCTCGCTATCGACTTCCGCGGTCGGCTCGTCGGCAATCAGGATCGGCGGGTCGGCGGCCAACGCCACGGCAAGGCCTGCGCGTGCGGTCTCGCCGCCGGACAGCTCGGTCGGAAAAGCGCGCGCGCGATGCGAAAGCCCGACACTTTCCAGCAGGCTGGCCATTCGCCGGTCGTCCGGCTTGTTCGCCAGCAGCATCTGCAATCGAAGGTTCTGTTCGACGCTCAGGTGACCGAACAGGTTTCCCGACTGCAGCAGAATGCCGAAGCTGGCGGCGCGAACGCGCGTGCGATGCGCCTCCGGACGCCGGGTCAGCCGGACGCCGCCCACCTCGACATAGCCGCCATCCGGCTCATCGAGGCCGGTCACGCAGGCCAGCAAGGTGGATTTGCCGCTGCCGGAGGGCCCGACCAGCGCGACGATCTCGCCGGCGGCGACATGGAAACTGATGCCTCGCAAGGCGGCCGTCTCGTCGTCGCCAATATGGAAAAAGCGATAGAGTTCATGCGCGTTCAACGCGTGCATCTCATTTCCACCGGAACGAGCTGGACATCAACTGCCACTGGTCGACATTGTCGGCGCCCTTGGGCGCATAGAGTTCGAGCGCGACGAGCTTGCCGTCCTTGAAATAGAGGTAGCGTTCGTTTTCGAGGCGAACCTGCCGGTTGGTTACCGCGTTCGGCTCGGAGTTCGAGGTGTAGACGATGCGGATCGCGGTGCCGGCCGGCAGCTTGACCTGCTTGACGGCGCTTACCTGGACAGCGCGACCGGATGCCTCGAGCTTAGGGACATAGTCCGCCTTGGTGCTGTCGACGGTGGGCGCGGCGTCCGCCTTGGAAACCGAGACCACGACGCCGTCCAGCTTGTCGACGAAGCTGGCGCCGTCGGCACGGTCCGACCGTGCCCAGCCCTCCGGCACCTTCAGCGCGAACCCTTGCGGCGAGGTATAGTCGATGAAGACCTGCGAATCGGGAATGTCGCCCGGTGGGTTCTTTTCCGGTTGAACTGGCTTCTCGGCGGCCAAAGCCGGCAGGCTGCCCAACATCGGGACCAGCACGATTGTCGTGCCGAGACATGCCGCGAAGGCGAGAATTGGCACGACGCCGATGGTTTTGCGAAAGTGGGTTTTCATGGTCCGCGACCTTTCGATGGAGGGTGAGGTCCATTCAGTATGCCGCTGCAAGCTTACGGGCGCGTCGCCAGCCTCATACCCTTTTGTAAGCTATTGGCGCTTCGGTAAGTTTTCCGGCGCCAGCTCTCGGCCCTATGACGCCGCCGATCTCACCAGCGGAAAGCTCACCACCACGGCAAGGCCAGGCTGACAATCGTCAAGGGCGATGGATGCGCCATGCAAATCGGCAATCGCCCGCACCAGGCTGAGGCCAAGGCCGTTGCCCGGCGTCGAGCGGCTATGGTCCAGCCGGTAGAGCCGCTGAAACACTTTTTCGCGCTCGTCGGCGGCAATGCCGGGGCCGTTGTCGGCGACCGTGGCAAGGACACGCTCGCCCTGGCGCGTCACCGACAGTTTGATGGTCGTGCCGGGCGGGCAATGGCGCAGCGCATTCTCGACCAGATTGGCGAACATCTGCGTCAACAATTCCCGATCGCCATGAATCGGGTCTGCCGTTTCACGCAGTTGCGTCGACGCCAACGACTTTCCGTCATCCTCGGCAACGTCGGTGTAGATCTCGGCTATGATTTCCAGCACCTCGCCCAGATCGAGATCGGTGAAGCGCGCCTTGCGGGCTCCGGCCTCGATCTGGGCGATCCGCAACAGCGCATCGAAGGTCTCGTTGATCTGATGGCCCTCCGCGCGCGCATCGGCGAGATCATCGGAGACGTCCTGTTCCCGCGCGGCCCTGTCGGCGGCGCCCTCCAGGATCATCTGCAGCCGGTTGAGCGGTGTCTTCAGATCATGCGCGATGTTGGCGCTGACCTGTTTCATGCCGTCGACCAGGCCCGCCAGGCGGTCGAGCGCCGCATTGATCTGGCTGGAGACGATGTCGATGTCGTCGCCAGTGCCGGTCAGCGGAATGCGGGTATCGAGTCGGCCATGCGAGACATCGACCATGGTGGCGGCAATGCCGTCGAGACGGCTCTGGACGCGTGCAGCGAGCAGGGCTCCACCGGCGACCGCCAGCCCGGTGATGATCAGGGTTGCCCACCCGAAGCTCATCATCGCCACCGTTTCCAGCTCTTCCGTCTCGGAAAGGCTGAAAGCAACCGTCAGATTGTTGCCGCCGATCGCGCCGGAATAGGCGCGGTATTCGGTATCCGGCGGCACGCCGGGCAACACCGTGTCGAACACCGAGAATCCGTCGGGAAGCCCCGTCGCGGTGAAGTTGCCGGCCAGACGGTTTCCAGCCGCGTCGGTCAGCGAAAACAGCTGTTCCTTCTTGGAGCTGAGCTTTGCGTGGCTTTCGATCGTGGCGACCAGGTCCTCCATATCGCTCTGGGTGTAGGTCGCAGCCACGACCGAATAGGTCTCCTTGATGTTCTCGTCGAGCCGCTCGGCGAGATCGGCGCTCATCATCTGGTAGACGATGGCGCCCGACAGGACGAAGGCCAGCATGAACAGGAAGCCGAATGTCAGCGCGAGCCGGAACGGCGTGCTGCGCAGCAGGCGAGACCAGGTTCCGGTCATGGTGCGAGCGGTGCGTGCAGGCTGTAGCCGGTGTTGCGGACGGTGTGGATGAGCTGGGTTTCGAAAGGCTTGTCGATCTTGGCCCGCAGCCGGCTGATATGGGTCTCGACGACGCTGGTCTTGGGGTCGAAATGGAAATCCCAAACCCGCTCCAGAAGCATGGTGCGGGTGATGACGCGGCCCTCGCCACGCATCAGCACCTCGAGCAGGCTGAATTCGCGCGGCTGCAGGTCGATCGGCTGGCCCTGGCGGGTGACGCGCCGCATGATGAGGTCCATTTCGAGGTCGCCGACCCGCAGAACCGTCTTCTGCTCCTGCGCCGCCGGCCGCCGACCGAGCGCATGGATGCGGGCAAGCAGTTCGGAAAAGGCGAACGGCTTGACCAGATAGTCGTCGCCGCCGGCCTCCAGTCCCTCGACGCGATCGTCGACGCCGCCGACCGAGGTGAGGAAGATCGCCGGTGTGCGCACGCCCGCCGCGCGGATCGCCTTGACCATCGACAGGCCGTCGAGACCCGGCAGCATCCGGTCGGCGATGATCACGTCGTAATTGTCCCGGGTGGCGGCGAAAAGCGCGTCATGACCGTTGCGCAGGAGATCGCAGACATGGCCGGCCTCGGTCAGCCCCTTGACGATATAGTCCGCTGTCCTTTGGTCGTCCTCGACAAGAAGAAGTCGCATCGCTGTTCCGGTTGATTGCCGATATCGGGGACAGGCTATCACCGGTACGGGTCCGTTCCTAGGATGGTCACATGGCTGACAAGCTCAGCTGCGCTTGCCAGGGATCAGTCCGACTCCAGCAGGATCTCGTCGGCATCGTCGGCGGTTCTCTTCAGCGTCATGTAGAGAACCAGCGCAGCGATGCAGCCGAGGAAGATCAGGCTGGTGAAGGTGGTGCCGAAACCGAGGCCGCCATATTCGACCGGCTGCGACAGAAGATCACCGAAGGAGGCGCCAAGCGGGCGCGTCAGGATATAGGCGAGCCAGAAGGCCAGGATGGCGTCCAGATTGACGAGATAATAGGCGAGCGCGATGAGCGCGATGACACCGCCGAACATGAGGCCTGACGTCAGATATCCCATGTCGAAGCTCTCCGCGACGAGATCGCCGGCGGCGGTGCCGAGCGAGAAGGTGAACAGGATCGCCAGCCAGTAGAAGATCTCGCGCCTCGTCGTGAAGATGGTGTGGATCGACAGGGTTCTTTCGCTGGCGTACCAGACCGCGAATGTCGCCGCGAGCGCTACCGAGAAGGCGATCGTCGTGGTCTGCAGGCGCACGCCGAAAGTGTCGACGAGATTGTCGGTGATCAGCGTGCCGACGACGCTGATCAGCACCACCGCCAGCCAGTAGGCCCAGGGCACATAGCGCTTCTGCGCGAACTGCAGGACAAGGGCGAGGATCAGCACGCCGGTCATGATCAGCGAGGTGACGGTCAGCCCGAGCCCGAGGTTGACGGCGAGATAGTCGGCCGCCGTCTCGCCCATGGTGACCGCCATCAGCTTGATCAGCCAGAAATCGACGGTGACATCCGGAACCCTGTTCTGGCTCGGTCCGGCAGACTGCTTGTTGGTCGGGAGCATGGCTGAAGTCCTGAGGTTGATGGTTGCGGTGGGATGAAAGCGCATCGCGAGGGATTCGTGCGATCCGCCCCTATTTCATGCATGTCATGTCTCAATCGCTGAACACCCTCGGATGAGGCCCGAGGGTGCTTTGGATGGCATGGATTTACTTGCCCATGACTTTCATGGCCTGGGCGAAGAAGTCGTCGGCGCGCTTGTCGTCATCCGCGTTGCAGCGCTCGATGCCCTTGGTCTCCAGTTCCGAGACCTTGTTCTTGTCGGCGTCGTTGAGCTTGGCTGCCGCTTCAGCGGCACGAAGGGCCTTCAAACTTTCCTCACAAGGCGCGGGGGCCGCGTAAGCGGTGGAAATCGCGGCCGAGATAGCGAGGGTGCCCACTGCGACGGCAAGTGAAAATCTTCTCATGAAACCATTCCCTATCTGATGCCGGTGGCCCGGCTGCCGTAATTGAAGCCGCCCCCTAATTCGCGGGCCGGCATCTGAACGATAAGGAAGCGACTTCACTGCAGCCTGTCCCGAGGCATACAAATTCGTAAGGATGGCCGTGGTTGGCGCAAAAGGCCTTTACGAACGCCGCGCGTTGCGCTGATAGAAAGCGGCCGCCTTGTATCCGCCATCAATGGCGTGCCCCAGTGCCGAAACCCGCAAGCCCCATGGAAACACGAATGACCTACGCTTCGCTCAAGCCGGTTTCAGAGGCCTTCGTGCAGCGCAAGCGGCTGATCTTCGTGCGGGTGGCGGCGGTGCTGGCGGTGTTGCTCTTGTTCCTCACCAAGCCGGCGCTCGCCGAGGGCTCGAACGGTCACGAAACGCTCGAATTCTTCGGCTTCTGCCTGGTGCTTGCCTGCGTCGCCGGCCGGCTCTGGAGCATCCTCTATGTCGGCGGCAAGAAGAACGAGGAGCTGGTTTCGACGGGGCCGTTCTCGATGAGCCAGAACCCGCTCTATTTCTTTTCGACGGTCGGCGCGGTCGGTATCGGCCTGCTCTACGGCTCGGCTTTCGCCGCCTTGGCGCTCGGCCTCGCCAGCTTCTTCATCTTCCGCGTCACGGCGCGCAAGGAAGCCGAATATCTGCTGAGCAAGTTCGGCCCGGCCTATCTTGCCTACATCAAGAGAACGCCACGGTTCTGGCCGAACCCGCTGCTCTACCGCGACAATGATGAGCTGCAGTTCTCGACGCGGGCGCTGAAGCGCACCTTCTTCGACGGGCTCTATTTCCTCGCCATTTTCCCGGCCATCGAGCTGGTCGAATATTTCCGCGAAACCGGCATGCTGTTCCCGGCCTTCGTCACGCTCTACTGATCATTTAGGCCTGCTGCCGTTAAATCATGACGTTGCCGGAAGCCCGGCCGGTATTGGTTTGAACGGAGATGACCCCATGCCAGCTTCGCTGCTGACCGGCAGGGCCAGTGTGACCGTCTTCACAGGCGAAAATGCATCCGCCTGGGCGGACCTGATGGCGGCGGTGCCGGCCGAAGTTGGCGATCGCCTGGCCGCCTTGCAAAAAAACGCCGGCGTCACCGGCGTGGCGCAATACCGCGACGGCGGCGCCGAGGCGATCTTGATCGGTCAGCGCCGGCCGGCGGCCGCGATGCTGCGCATCGCCTTGTTCTGGTCGGCCGCCAGCTTCATCGCGACTGACGGCCCGCGCCTGCTCGAGGCACTGGAGAAGGAGGCGCTTGCGCAAGACGTGCTCTGCCTGCGCGCCGGCGAGGATACGGTGCCGCGCATCGGCGGCCAGTGGGAGCGCCGCGACGGTTTTCTGCAACGCTGGATCGGCATCGAGCCGACCCGCCGGCAGGAGCGGCTACCGCCGTCCTGGCCGCAGACGGCGGGCTTCACCTGCGGGCCGTCGGCGCTGGCCATGGCGATGGCCGGGATCGACCCGGCCTTGCGGCCGGACCGGGCGCTGGAGATCGAACTCTGGCGCGAAGCCACCACCATCATCGGCCCGAGCGGGCCGGGTGGCTGCGATCCCTACGGCCTGGCGCTGGCGGCACACCGGCGCGGGCTGCGGGCCGAAGTGTTCATGAGCAGCGCGGAACCGATCTTCCTCGACCGCGCCGCTTCGGAGGAAAGGCGCGGCCTGATGAGTTTCGTGCAGGCCGGTTTCAAGCGCCGGATCGAAGCCGCGCCAGTGCCGCTCGAGCCCCGCGCCTTCGCCGTCGAAGAGCTTGGCCAGGCGCTCGATCGCGGCTTCTCGGCGCTGGTGCTGATCGATCAGGCGCCGATGATGGGCTACACCTGCCCGCACTGGGTGCTCGTCCATGGCCATGGCGGCGGGGTCTATTTCCTCAACGACCCCTGGATCGAGCCCGACCGTTTCGAACAGAAGATGGACGTTGTCGACCTGCCGGTGATGGTAGCGGAGCTCGACCGGATGGCCTGGTACGGCAATCCGGCCTACAGGGCGGCGGTGCTGGTCGGGCCGGGCGCGTCGCGGACGGGCTAGGCTCCCAGCGGATACGGCATGTAGCCGACGAAGCCGGCGATCTTCCAGCTGCCTTCGACCTTCCCGCAGAAATACAGCGTCTGCCATTTCAGCCGGTCGACGCTGCCATCCGCCTTGGCGATGGAGCCGTCGAACTTCTTGTGCAGCACGGCGCGGTCGCCGTCGACATCGATGTCGCGCAGATTGGTGACGCGAAAAATCGCCTCGCGCAGCGGCTCGGCGAATTTGGTCGCGGCCGTCTCCCTGGCCTGGCGCAGCCACTCGTCGCGATAGATCTCCAGCCGTGGGAACTGCAGCCGCCAGGCATCGGCGTTGGCGAGAAAATGCGCATGCATGCCGAAGAAGCTTTCGGCGACGAAATCGTTCTCGACCATCGACCAGTCCTGGCCGATGAAGGCGTCGATGTCGCGGCGCACCAGCATCTCCCAAAGCGCGTGACGGTCGGCGTCACCGGAAGGAAACGGGTTCTTGTCGAAGGTCATTCTCAGTTTCTCCGCTCTCGCATAGGATATGTCCGTCGCGGCCTGGAAGCCGTTCGGCAGGCGCGCACGATGCAAGCGCTCTTGTAATAAAGCAACACGGATTTCGAAGAATGTTGCTTTCCAACAAGAGCCCTATCGGGACCGCCCCGATCGCGGTAAATCTGCGCCGAAGCGGGCCTGGTGCCCTGCCCGTGTGATCAGAGGAGGCATGCCTTGCCCAAGCAGACTTTTGGAACATCCCATGTGCCGCTGTCGCCCGCCGTGCGGGCCGGCGACTTCGTCTATGTCTCTGGCCAGGTTCCGGTCGGCAGCGACGGCATCGTGGTCAAGGGCGGCATCACGGAACAGACCGAGCAGGTGCTTGCCAATGTGAAGGCGGCACTGGCGCTCGCCGGCTGCACCCTGGACGATGTGGTGAAGACCACGGTGTGGCTGGAGGACGCACGCGATTTCGGCGGCTTCAACGCCGTCTATGCCAGGCACTTTCCGAAGAACCCGCCGGCTCGCACCACGGTCGAATCGCGGCTGATGATCGACATCAAGATCGAGGTCGAGGCCGTCGCGTACAGGCCGGTCTGAGAGTCTCTGAGAAGGCAAAGCACGAACCGGAGGTTCCCCAAAAATGCAATTCGACCTCCTGCTGAAGGGTGGACGGCTGATCGATCCGGCGTCCGGGCTTGATGCGCCGCGCGATGTCGCCATCGCCAATGGCCGGATTGCCGCGATCGACGCCGATATTCCGGCGGATCGCGCCGCCAAAATTGTCGACGCGACGGGCTGCATCGTCGCGCCCGGCCTCGTCGATCTGCACAGCCACGTCTATTGGGGTGGCACCTCGCTCGGCGTCGATGCCGACCGGCTGGCGGCCAAGAGCGGCACCACCACCTTCATCGATGCGGGCAGTGCGGGAGCCGGCAATTTCCTCGGCTTCCGCCGCCATGTCATGGAGCGCTCGAAGGTGCGCATCCTGGCCTATGTCAACATTTCCTTTGCCGGCATTTTCGGCTTCTCGCAGACGGTGTCGGTCGGCGAGTGCAGCGATCTCCGGCTCTGCGAGCCGCGCGAGGTGGTCGCAGCAGTGCGCGAACACGCCGATGTCGTCGTCGGCGTGAAAGTCCGCTCCGGCAAGCATGCCGGCGGCACCAGCGGCATCGCGCCGGTCGATCTGGCGCTGGAAGCCGCCGACAAAGCCGGCCTGCCGCTGATGGCGCATATTGACGAGCCGCCGCCCGGCCGCTCCGAAGTGCTGCCGCGCCTGCGCAAGGGCGATATCCTCACCCATTGCTTCCGGCCGTTTCCCAACGCGCCGGTCTTTGCCTCCGGCGCGGTGCGGCCCGACATGCGGTTGGCGCGCGAACGCGGCGTCATCTTCGATCTCGGCCATGGCATGGGGTCGTTCGATTTCGAAGTCGCCCGCGCCATGCTCGCCGAAGGGCTGGCACCCGACGTGATCTCGAGCGACGTGCATCTCTACTGCGTCGACGGGCCTGCCTTCGACATTCTGGTCTGCATGTCGAAGCTGATGGCGCTCGGCATGCCGCTGGTCGAGGTCTTGCGCGCCGCGACGCAAGCGCCGGCGCAGGCGATCGCCAGGCCTGACCTCGGCACGCTGGCGGTCGGCACGGTCGGCGATGTCGCGGTGCTCCGGCAGCGGTCAGGCCGTTTCACCTTCGTCGACGCGGTGGGCGCTTCGCTGGTTGCTGATCAGCGGCTGGTGTCGGAGGGCATTGTCATCGGCGGCACCTGGTGGCCGAACGAGGCGCCCGACCACGACGAGACGGAGCGCTTCGAGGCGCAGGCGGCGCATACACATGTCGAGGTGGCGGCTCGGCATTTCGGACATCGGCACGATTAGCTGATCTCCCCCCTCGTGGGGGAGATGGCCGGCAGGCCAGAGGGGGTCGGTCCGACCGGATGGGACCTCCTTGCGGCCGATGAAGGTTAGCACTCAGTCGCACCGACCCCCTCTGTCGCCTTTGGCGACATCTCCCCCTCGAGGGGGAGATCTACCGCCCCGAATTGCTCGGCTTCCCATAAACCGGCGTCTCGATACCTTCCATCCGTGCCTTGATCTGCAGCGCCACGTATTTCGAATAAAACCGCGACAGCGCCAGGTTGCCGCCATGGAACCACAGCGCTTCCTGCGCCGTCGGTTTCCACATGTTGCGCAGCTCGCCTTGCCAGGGGCCGGGGTCGCCCTTGACGCCGGAGCCGAGACCCCAGCAGGGACCGACCTTGTCGGCGACCTCGCGCGAGACGAGTGCCGCGACATTCTCGTTCATAGACTGGTAGCCGGTGCAGGCGATGATGGCGTCGGCTTCGAGCTCGGTGCCGTCCTCGAACAGGATGCCGTTCGGCGTCAGCGACTTGATGGCGACGCCGCTGCGGATGCCGATCTTGCCGTCGATGATCAGGTCCGAGGCGCCGACATCGATGTAATAGCCGGAACCGGTGCGGTAGGCCTTCATCAGCAGGCCGGTCTCGTCGTCGCCGAAATCGATGGCGAAGCCAGAGGCGCTGAGCCGTTCGTAGAAGGCGGCGTCGCGGGCCCGGATGACGTCGTAAAGCGCGCGTTGACCCTTGGGCACCAGGGCGAAGGGCGTCGACGCGACGATCATGTCGGCCTTTTCGGTGGTGATGCCGCGCGCCAGGGCGCTTTCCGAGAAGATCTCGAAGCCGACCTCCATCAGCGTGTCCGACTTGACCACGGTCGTCGGCGAGCGCTGGATCATGGTGATTTCGGCGCCGCTTTCCCAGAGGTCGACACAGACGTCATGGCCGGAGCTCGCCGCGCCGATGACTGCGACGCGTCTGCCACGGAATTTGTCGCCGCTGGCATACTGACTGGAATGCAGCAGCTCGCCCTTGAACGCACCGGCGCCGGCCAGGTCGATCTTTCGCGGCGGGCCATAGGCACCGGTGGCGAAGACGATGTGCTTCGGCTTCAGCGTGATGTGCCGGCCAACGCGGTCGATCACCACGGTCCACTCTTTCTCGGCTTCGTCATAGGAAGCGCTGAGGCACTTGGTGGCGACCCAGTAATTGAGCTCCATGACGCGCGTGTACATTTCCAGCCAGTCGCCCATCTTGTCCTTGGGCGTGAAGACAGGCCAGTTTTCCGGAAACGGAATGTAGGGCAGATGGTCGTACCAGACCGGGTCGTGCAGCACGAGCGTGCGGTAGCGATTGCGCCAGGAATCGCCCGGCCTCGCGTTCTTTTCGATGACGATGGTCGGCACGCCGAGTTGCCTGAGCCGCGCGCCCAGCATGATGCCGCCCTGGCCGCCGCCGATGACCAGGCAATAGGGTTGCTCCGAGGCGCCGAGTTCGCGCGTTTCGCGCGCCCGCGCTTCCGACCAGGTCTCGCGCTCGGGGTCGGCCTTGTGGCGCACGCCGAGCGGCCGTTCCGCGCCCTTACGCTCCTCGAACCCCTTGAGGTCGGTCATCGCCGTGAACAGAGTGCGGCAGCGGCCGTCGCGCAGACGCATGATGCCTTGGCCGGAGGCCACCGCGGTCTCGAATGTGAACCAGGCTTCGATCGTGCCTTCGTCCGCGGTCGCTTCGCCGGTGAGCTGCCAAGCCGTTGGCTTGGTCGTGGGGAGCGTTGTGTTGAGCATGGCGGCGATGGCCTCGCGGCCTTCCATCGTCGTGACGTTCCAGGTGAAGGTCAGAAGATCGCGCCAGTAGCAATCGTCGACGAAGAGGTTGGTCGCAGCTTCCATGTCGCCGGCTTCTAGCGCGCGCGCGAATGACCCAAGCCATGCGGCTGCCTGTTTCGATGGTGCCATATCGAGCATTCTTTCCCTCTTTCTTCAGGTTGGCGTCGCGCGGTCCTTCCTTCTCCCCTTGTGGGAGAAGGTGGCCTCGCGAAGCGAGGTCGGATGAGGGGTGGTCCAGCTTGGCAGCGACGGCACTCCGTCACCCACCCCTCAACCGTCTCGGCGCTGCGCGCCGATCCACCTTCTCCCACAGGGGGAGAAGGAAAAAAATATCAACTAATCCCCGAGCGGCTCCATCTCCTTGCCGGTGCGGTGGATCTGGGCGTTGTATTTGATGCGGCGCACGGTCTCGCGTGCCGAGCCGTCGAGCTTGTAGGCGGAAGCGACCGCCAGCAGGTCGATCGCCGCCAGGAAGGCATAGCGCGAGGCCGTCGGCTTCAGCGTGTCGGGATATTCCGGCACCGCCACGGTCAGCCTGACGTCACAGGCGCGGGCGAGATCGGTGTCGGGCGCGGTCACTGCGATGGCGTTGGCGCGGTAGTGTTTGGCGAGTTCGACGGCCTCGATCACTTCGCGCGTGCGCCCGGTCGCCGAAATGGCGATCACCAGGTCGCCGGGCTTCAGCGTCGAGGCAGTCATGCGCATCAGATAGGGGTCGCACTGGGCGCTGACGGTGATGCCATAGCGAAACAGCCGGTACTGGGTTTCCTGCGCCAGCGCGGAGGAACTGCCGCCAAGGCCGAAGACCGTGACCTGGCGCGCCTTGGCGATCAGTTCGGCCGCCTTCTGCAGCTCACCCGGATCGAGCTGCCGTTCGGCCTCCTGCAAGGCCCGGCGTGCTTCGCCGAAAACGGCGTTCCAGAACGGCATGCCATTGTCGTTGCTGATGGCTGGCGACTTGGCCAGGTAGAGCGCTCCGACGACGAGGCTCTGCGCCAGTTTCAGCTTGAAATCGCGCACGCCCTCGCAGCCGATGGCGCGGCAGAACCGGGTCACCGTCGGCTCGCTGACCCCGGCGCGTTCGGCAATCGCCGCATTGGAGGCGTCGACGGCGTATTTGACATCGTCGAGCACGACATCGGCAACGCGGCGCTCCGCCGGGCGCAATTCCGCGTAGGAATCCTTGACCAGCGAGATGATGTCGGGGATGCGCCTGATGTCGCGCCCCTCCGGATCGCTGCTTAAGGCGCTGCCTGTTTGGCTGTCAGCTTCGGTCATGAAGTCGGTCTTCCCTGCCCTTTTGACCTGACCTCTTATCATGTTTGCACGCTGTCGTTCCATGCACCCGGCCACGCTGCAACCGCAGCGTGCCGCAAGGGTATGCTCACGTCTCTTTGCCAGAGTATGTAGGAAAGCAACACGCATTTCAAGGCAGAGAAAACATCATGAAAACAAGGCGATACTTCTAACCTGGGATTTTGATGATAAGGGTACCACCGCGAGCGCTTGACAGCAAAGTAGGATAGTTACAGACTGATTTCTGGCAGTCTGATGACCTACTGGATCATCACGCAATCTCCGAGGGGCGGATGAACGCGGGCGAGATAACAACGCCGAAGCTTGGCGTGCAGGCAGCGACCAAGATCTATCACACGGCGTCAGGCGACCTGCTGGCGCTGGACCGCTGCAGTCTCGATGTCAGAGCCAATGAAATCGTCTCCATCGTCGGCCCGTCCGGCTGTGGCAAGACCACGCTTCTGTGGTCGATGTCGGGCCTGCACAGCCTGACCAGCGGCGAGATCCGGCTCGACGGCACCAAGATCACTGGCCCGCACCCCGATATCGGCATCGTCTTCCAGGAAGCGAACCTCCTGCCCTGGCGCAATCTCGACGCCAACATCCGCTTTCCCTTCGAGATCAAGGGCGAGAAGCCGGATCGTGCCTGGATCGCGCATCTGCTCAATCGGGTGGGGCTCGATGGCTTTGGTGGAAAATTCCCGCGCGAGCTTTCGGGCGGCATGCAGCAGCGCGCGGCGATCGTGCGGGCGCTGGCGCTAAAACCATCGGTGCTGCTGATGGACGAGCCGTTCGGGGCTCTCGACAGCTTTACCCGCGAGGAGATGAACCGGCTGGTCGAGGAGATCTGGCTCGACACCAAGACCACCATCGTCTTCATCACCCACAGCATCGAGGAAGCGATTTTTCTCTCGGACCGGGTGGTGGTGCTGAGTGCGCGGCCGGGGCGCGTCGCCAAGGAATATCGCGTGCCGTTTCCACGGCCGCGCTCGCTGGAGATCATGGCGACCAAGGAGGTCTTCGACCTCACCAACCGGATCAAGATGGACATTGTCGGCGAGCGTACCAGACCGGTGGCGCCGGAGCGCACCAGCGCCGAGATCGTGAGGATCAGGCCGTGAGCGACGCCATCCCCGAATTCTCCAAATCCAAATCGGCTGCCAAGTCCGGCGACGGCAAGGATGTCAGCCTGACCAACCTGTCGGCCTTCGCCAGCGGTCCGGGCATCAAGTCGGGCAAGGAGGTGGCGGCGATCATCGCCGTTGCCGTGGTCATCATCGGCGGCATCGAACTGGCCTTGCGGCTGTTCCATGTGCCGCTCTACATCATGCCGCCGCCAAGCTCGATCGCCTATGCGCTGTTCGACGAGTTTCCGCTGATCGCGCCGCATCTCGGCTACACGCTGGTCGAGCTGGTGTCGGGCTTTGCCATCGGCGCCGTCGTCGGCCTGGTGCTGGCCGCCGTCATCACCCAGTTCCCCTTCGCGGAAAAGATCGTCGCGCCCTACATTCTGCTTCTGGTCACCACGCCGATGCTGGCGCTGGTGCCCCTTTTGATCCTGCGTTTCGGCTTCGGCTACACGCCGCGCATCATCGCGGTAGCGCTGGCCGCCGGGCCGATGGTGATGATCAACGCCGCCACCGGCTTTCGCCGCGTCGACAGCGCCAAGATCGCGCTGGCGCGGTCCTATGGCGCCAGCACCTTGCAGATCTTCTGGAAGATCCGCGCGCCGATGGCGCTGCCGATGATCCTGGTCGGGCTGATGATCGGCGCCATTTTCGGCCTGCTCACCGCCGTCGGCGCCGAGATGGTCGGCGGCGGCTTCGGCCTCGGCAACCGGCTGACCACCTATTCGTCGATGATCCAGATGCCGCAGTTCTTCGCCGTGGTGCTGATCCTGTCGACGCTCGGCATCCTCATCTACGTGCTGTTCTTCCTCATCGGCAAGAAATGGGCGAGCTGGGAGGCTTGAGGACAAGGATTTGAAGCAAGGATGCCCGGGAGGCGGGCGGTGGACTGACGTCAAACAAAAAGGGGAAAGCGATGACCAACGACAATTTCGTCCAACGGGCGGGGATCTCCCGCCGCTACTTCCTGCAAGTGACCGGCGCCGGCCTGGTGACGGCAACGGCGCTCGGCGCCACCGGCCTCAAGGCGAGGGCCGAGGCTTATGGCAAATTCACCTGGATCTCGCCGCGCGGCACGCTCGAAGTGCTCGATGACTATCCCTACTGGGCGGCCAAGAAGGCCGGTCATTTCGACGGGCTCGACACCGACATGCAGCCGGGACCGTCCGATGGCACGGCGACGGTGAAGTTCGTCGATGTCGGCCAGGCCGATATGGGCTTTCCCTCACCCGGCGTGTTCTCCTTCGCCATCCAGAACGGCATGAAGCTGAAGTCGGTGTTCCACATGGGCGCCCGCGACACGTTCAGCATCGCCTTCCGCAAGGGCGAGGGATCGAACGATCTGAAGAAGCTTGAGGGCAAGACCATCCTGCTCGGCTCCGCCGCCTGGCAGTCGATCACTGATCCGCTGCTCGCCGCGCAAGGCGTCGACATCAAGAAGGTGAAGTATGTCGAGGCCGGCTGGCCGACCTGGGGCACGGCACTCGCCGGCGGCCAGGGCGACGCGGCCCTGTCGTGGGAGGGCCTGCGCGCCGAATGGATCGCCAAGGGCCTCGACTTCGAATACTGGCTCGGCGTGAAGAATTCGAAGCTGCCCGCCAACACCTTTGTCGTGCGTGCCGCCGATCTGGAAGATCCCGACAAGAAGGCGTTTTTGGAAAAATATCTGCGCGGCTGGGCGATGGGCCTCGAATTCGGCTACCAGAATCCGCGCGCGGCCGTCGAAGCGGTGTTCGGGCAGTTCCCGACGCTGGCCAAGAATCTCGGCCGGAACTCGGCACCACCTCGATCCTGCAGCAGATCAACGTCTTCCGTGGCGACATGGACAAGCGCGGCGGCTGGGGCTCGCACGACATGGCGAGCTGGCAGGGCTTCTTCGACGAGATCCACAAGATCGGCCAGATCACCAATCCGGTGAAGGCCGAGGATGTCTGCACCAACGACCTCATCCCGGCGGCCAACGACTTCGACAAGGCCAAGGTCAAGGCCGATGCCGACGGCGCAAAACTGTCGGAAGGCTTTGCCGCGCTCGATGTCGAGAAGATCAAGGCGCATCTGTTCGATTCGGCGGTCAAGTAAGCCGGCAACAGAACCGGGCGGCGACAGGGTTGCCGCCCGCAATCCATTGAAGAAAGCGTGGGAGGTGGCGGTGGCCGACAAGGTAAAAGTGCTGGTGGTGGGTCTCGGCAATATGGGCGCGTCGCACGCCAGCGCCTATCACCGCTCCGAGGGTTTTGAGATCGTCGGCATTATGAGCCGCTCGATCAAGAGCAACACCAAGATCCCGGCGGAATTAGCCGGCTATCCGCTCCATGAGGATTTCGACCTGGCGCTGAAGGAGACGAAGCCGGACGCCGTCTCGATCAACAGCTGGCCGAACACGCACGCCGAATACGCGCTGAAGGCGATCGCGGCCAATTGCCATGTGTTCATGGAGAAGCCGCTCGCCACCAACATCGAGGATGCCGAAAAGGTCGTGGCCGCGGCGCGGGCCAAGAACCGCAAGCTGGTGCTCGGCTATATCCTGCGCGTGCACCCCTCGTGGATCAAGTTCATCGAGGTTGGCAAGACGCTCGGCAAGCCGCTGGTGATGCGGCTCAACCTCAACCAGCAGAGCAGCGGCAGCGCCTGGCACTGGCACAAGAACCTGATCGATTCGCTGATCCCGATCGTCGATTGCGGCGTGCACTATGTCGACGTCATGTGCCAGCTGACCGGCGCGAAGCCGGTGCGGGTGCATGGCATCGGCGCCAAGCTCTGGGCGGAGGCCGACAAGCAGAATTACGGCCACCTGCATGTCACCTTCGATGACGGCTCGGTCGGCTGGTACGAGGCCGGCTGGGGGCCGATGATGAGCGAAACGGCCTATTTCGTGAAAGACGTGGTCGGCCCCAAGGGCGCGGTGTCGATCGTCGCCGGCCAGGCGGCAAGCACAGCCTTGGATGCCGAAGTCTCGAACTCCGCCGACATCGACCGCCATACCAAGACCGATGCGCTGAAGATCCACTACGCCGCGGTCGACGGCGACAAGAATTTTTCCAAGCCTGACGAGATCGTTAGCATGGAGGACGAGCCCGGCCATCAGGAGCTGTGCGACCGCGAGCAGGCCTTCTTCCTGCGCGCCATCCGCGAGGATCTCGATCTGACCGAGCAGATGGACGCCGCGGTCAACAGCCTGCGCATCGTGCTCGCCGCCGAACAGAGCATTGAGCTCGGCCGGACGGTCGAGCTGGCCTGAAGTCGCGCCAGCCCCCTTGTGTGTTTGGAATCGTGCATTGTTGAGGGTGCCACGGACCAGGTGCTTGCCTGATCCGTGGCGGTGGTCGAGAGCCCGTCGCCCCTCAGGTGGCCTAAACCGTGGATGAGCTGGGGCCCGACCGCCTTCTTTTGTGAACCCGAACAGTTGCAAGGGGCAAGCCCCCGCACACAAGGAAGGGACCGAGGAGATGGTAGCGCAAACGGTTCAGGACATCGGCATCGATGTTGCCAAAGGCTGGCTCGACGTGGCGGTATTTCAAACGCAGGAACAAGCGCGTTTCGACAACGACAAGGACGGATGGGCCAAGCTGATCAAGTGGCTCCGCAGCCGCACCGTGCGCGCCATCGGCATGGAGCCGAGCGGCGGTTATGAGCGCGGCGTGGCCAAGGCACTGCGCAGCGCGGACCTGCCGGCCAGGAACGTCAATCCGCACAAATTGCGCCACTATGCCCGCGCCCTTGGCCGATTGGCCAAGAATGATCGCATCGATGCCTTGCTGATTGCGCGCTACACCGCCGAACTGCCGACCCGGCCGGTGCGTTGCGACCCAATTGCAGAGCAACTGGCCGATCTGGTCGTGGCCCGCAGGCAGCTTAGCGACGATAAGGTCAGCCTCGCCAATCAACTCGAGCAGCTACGTGAGCCGATGGTGAAGCGCATCTTCACCCAGCGGCTGCGTCGTATCGAACTCGATATCGCACTGCTCGCCAAGCGTATGGCCGAACTCGTCGCCAGCCAGCCGGCGCTCGCGGCCAAGGATCGCCTGATCCAGTCCTTCCACGGGGCCGGTCCAGTCCTCAGCCATACCATACTGGCGCTGGCGCCGGAGATCGGGCAGGCCTCGCGACGCGAGATTGCAGCGCTTACCGGTCTGGCGCCCTACGACTTCGACACCGGCACCTTCAAAGGTCGCCGCGTCATCTGGGGCGGCCGGCATGCTCTGCGCAGGGTGGTCTACATGGCAGCGCTCACCGCCAGCCGCTCAAATCCCGTACTCAGAGCCTTCCACCAGCGTCTTATTGCAAACGGTAAGCAACCAAAGGTCGCCATCGTCGCCGTCGCCCGAAAGATTATGACCATCCTCAGCGCCATGCTTCGACACAACCAACCCTGGTATCCAGACAAAGCCTGAAAACACAGTTGCTCATCCGACCTCGCTTCGCGAGGCCACCTTCTCCCACAGGGGAGAAGAGGCTGGCGAAGGCGGTGACAGTCTCCTCTCCCCGGGGGAGAGGTCAGCCGAGCGAAGCGGAGGCTGGGTGAGGGTGAGTCACTCAGATCCGATATAAAGGGAGTAAGTACATGGCCGCCGTTCACCGACAGTCTGCTGAAAACCTACGCGGACTCCGATGCGCTCGACCTCGCCGGTCTGGTGCGCAGCGGCCAGGTTTCGCCGGCGGAGCTGGTCGAGGCGGCGATCACGCTGGTCGAGCGGCTCAATCCGGCGCTCAACGCGGTGATCCACCGCCTCTACGACATGGCGCGTGCGCAGGCCGAGACGGTCGACAAATCGGCGTCCTTCGCCGGCGTGCCGTTCCTGCTCAAGGAGCTGGCCTCGTCCTGGACCGGTGCGCCCAACACCAATTCGTCTTTCTACCTGAAAGACGTCGTCGCCGATTTCGACACCGAAGTCGTGCGCCGCATGAAGGCGGCGGGGCTGGTGCTGGTCGGCAAGTCGAACGCGCCCGAAAATGGTTGGTCGATCACGACCGAGCCGAAACTTTATGGCGTGACGAAGAATCCGTGGAAGGAAGGCATCACCCCTGGCGGTTCAAGCGGCGGTGCGGCCGCGGCCATTGCCTCACGGATGGTGCCGATCGCCGAGGCGAGCGATGGCGCCGGCTCGATCCGCATTCCGGCCTCCTGCTGCGGCATTGTGGGCCTGAAACCGTCGCGCGGCCGCGTCAGCCTCGCGCCGTTCGGCTACTATTGGTATGGCGGCGCCTATTTCCTCTGCTGCTCGCGCACGGTGCGCGACACCGCGGCCTATCTCGATGCCGTGGCCGGCGCACTGCCGGGCGACCCCTACACGCCGCCGGTGCCCGACAGCTCCTGGCTCAGCCTGTCGACGTGGGCGCCGAAGAAGCTGCGCATCGGCCTCACCGTCAGGCCGCCGAACGGCACCGCCATCGACCCGGAGGTCAAGGCGTCGGTGCTGGCAACGGTAGCGGCACTCGAGCGGCTGGGACACCATGTCGAGGAGCACGACATGCCTGTCGACGCCAATGCCGTCTGGGCGACCTACACCAACATGACCTGCGTGCAGACGGCGGCGACGTTCGATTATCTGGAAACGGTGATCGGCCGGCCGGTGACCCCAGGCGATGTCGAAGCGGTGACCTGGGCGATCATCCAGCGTGGCCGCGCGACCAGCGGCGTCAGGCACATCGCCGATGTCGAGCAGCTCAGGCAGATCGGCCGCGACATTGTCGGCGATCTCAATGCCTACGACCTCTTCGTCACGCCGACGCTGACGCAGTTGCCGCGCCCGTTCGGCTATTACGACATGTCGGAGACCGATCTCGACCGCTACAACGCCAAATGGGAGGGTTCGGTGTTTGCCTTCCCCTTTAATATTTCGGGACAACTGGCGATCTCGCTGCCGTTGGGATGGTCGAAAGGCGGTGTGCCGATCGGCGTGCAACTGGTCGGCCGTTATGGCGACGAGGCGACGGTGCTGGCGGCATCGGTGCAGCTGGAGCAGGAGATGCCTTGGAGGGATAAGAGGCCGGTGGTGAGTGGTTAACCTCTCCCGTCGTCATCCTGGGGCGGAGCAAGGAGCGCAGCGACGCAGCGCAGACCCGAGGATCCTGTGTGTCGGTGCCATGCTATGTCTGAAGTGGGAAGGAGACCGAGAGGATCCTGGTCGTCCTTTTGAGGACAGGCCGTGGCATGGCTCGGTCCCTTCCCACCGGTGAACCATCAACCTGAACAGTTGCACGGGGCTGTTAGCAGCAGACCCCGCACCACAGGAAGAGGCATGGACATGATAATGCAGAACTACGTCGGCTGCGATATCTCCAAGCAGTGGCTCGATTTTTTTGATGAGACAAGCGGGCATTCCCAGCGCATCGACAACCAGGCCGATGCGATCGCTGCCTATGTGGCAGGCCTTTATCCCGACCGAGATTTTGTGGTCATGGAGGCGACAGGCGTTCATGACCGGCTGCTGCGCCATGCGCTGGCCAAGGCAGGCGTTGCGTTCTCGCGACACAATCCGGCGCACACTCACCACTATGCGAAGTCGACGAGACGGCGCGCCAAGACCGATCGTCTCGATGCCAGGATGCTGAGCGGCTATGGCCGTCGCTATCACCCTGAGGCCGAGCCGGCGCCGCGCGAAGAAGGTGAACACCTTCAATCGCTTGCCCGCCTCCGAGACCAACTGGTCGAGATCAGGGCAAAGTTGAAGAAGCAACTCAGTGAGGCCTTTGACGAGACCGTCATCACCGAGCTCGAAGAGCTGATCGCAACCTTCAACACGCGCATCAAGGCGCTCGAGAGCCAGATCGCCGAGGTCATTCGTCAATCCGAGGATACGGCCCGCGACAATGCGCTGATGGTCTCCGTGCCCGGTGTCTCCAGGATCACCGCGTTCTCACTGCTGGCGCACCTGCCCGAGCTCGGCCTGCGTTCACCCAAGTCGATCGCGGCACTCGCCGGCCTTGCCCCCTTCGACAACAAGAGCGGCAAGCTCAACCGCAGGAGCCAGATCCAGGGCGGCCGGTCGCGCGTGCGCCGTGCCCTCTACATGGCAGCGCTGGGCGCCATCCGAGCCTGTGAGCGCTTCAGAGATTTCTATAGCGCCATCGCAGCCCGCTCAGGCTCAAAGAAACTGGCCATCATCGCTGTCGCAAGGAAGCTCCTCGTCGTCCTCAACGCCATCATCCGTGATAAAAAAGCATTCGCATAAACACAGTTGCCATGCCGCGACTTTGCCAAGGGCGCAGCGGAGCAGAATTCTGCACCGCTGCACTCCACGGCTGAGGTCGCGGCATGGATCCTCGGGTCTCCGCGACGGAGCTCCGCTCCTGCTCCGCCCGTGGATGACGAAGGTGGAGAGGCTCGACCAATCTCTGGAGTGAAGCCCCTGCTACCCAATTGCCTCCAGCCGTCTCGGCAGCCGGTTCATCACAACAGGCCGATCCGCCGTGATCAGGAACTGGTCCTCGAGATTGAAGCTGGCGAGGCCGTCTATGTAGAGCGGGATTTCGAAAGCCAGCACCATGCCGGCCTCGATCACGACTTCGCTGTCGGCGGCAATGAACGGCCATTGTTCTGAAAACACCGACTGGCCGACGCTGTGGCCGAAATGGCCGCGGCGGTAGGAGCGCAGGCCTTGCCGGGCCAGGCTGTCGGTGGTGACGCGATGCACATAAGCGAGCGTGTTTCCGGGGATCAGCACCGACAGCCCGTCCTCGAAGGCGCGCTCGGCGATGGCGTGCAGCTCTGTCTGGTCGGCGGAAGGCGGCCCGAAGATGAAATTGCGCGACATGTCGGAGGCGTAGCCGCCGACCGTGCAGACCATGTCGCATTTCAAGGGATCGCCGGCCACGGCCCTGGTGTCGGCGCCCTTGGCCCGGGCGCCCAGCGTCACATATTCCGCCGTCACGACCGGATGCGACAGGCCGGCCGCCGCGTCGGCGACGCCCTTTCGGTAGAGCGCGACGAGATCGGCCTGGCGCATGCCGGCCATCGCATCCACCTGCAGCCGCTCCAGCCCGGCTTCCGAGAGAAAAATGCCTTGCTGCAGGAGATCGATCTCGCGTTGCGACTTGATGGCCCGCAGCCTGTCCAGGACCGGTGAGCCGTCGACCATCGGGCAATCCGGCAGCAGCGCCTGGATGGCGGCGAAATCGGCAGTGGGAATAAAGTCGAGGTCGATGCCGAGCGTTGCATGCGCCAGTCCGAACTCGTCCAGCAAGGCCTGCAGCTGGCGCACCGAAGTGGCGAGATCGAAGGTCGCGGGCCGCGAGAAATCCGGTGCACGGCCAAGCGAGGCGAGGCCGGCCTCGATGCGCTCGGCCAGGGGAAGTCCTTGAGATGTATCGACCGGCGCGGATTCGATCCAGATCGGGTGCGAACGCATGACCGCTTCGGGCGCGGCGATCCGCAGCTGCGCCGCATTGAAGTCGGCGACGACGACGCCGATCGGCAAATCCTGCCGGGCCGGGATGACGACGAAGCCGCCACCGGCGCGCCGGAACAGGCCGGCCGGGCCGATCCACGCGCCGGTCGCATAATGGAAGGCCTCGGGCGCCGAGAGCACCAGCGCCGAGATGCCGGCGCGTTGCATCAAATGCGCGGCGCGCTGGCGGTCGACAAAGCCTGCCATGGGATTCTCCTGATATCCGAGGCGGCAACGGAGCATTGCGGGCGCGGACAATCAAGCGGATTGCTTGATGCCTCCCCAACGTCGTCATCCACGGGCGAAGCAGGAGCGAAGCTCCGTCGCGGAGACCCGAGGATCCATTCCGTGATCTATGCCACGGAGTGTAGCGGAGCAGAATTCCGAACCGTGGCGACGCGTTGAGGTCGCGGCATGGATCCTCGGGTCTGCGCTGCGTCGCTGTGCTCCTTGCTCCGCCCGTGGATGACGAAGGAAAGGGCGGCGTTCCCGCTAATCGTCGAGGCATGCGATGATGGTAGACCCAGTCCACCCAATCGAACGGCGAAACCCCTACTTGATCGTCTCCAGCTTGGCGATCGCCGCGGTGAAGCCGGCGAGCGACACCGGGATGGTCACCGGCTTGCGGGTGACCGATTCCATGCCGATGTTCAGGTTGGTTCCCGACTTCATCGTCTTGACCAGTTCCGGCGACAGCGGGGTGGCGGCATAGGCGCCGTTCTGGTCGCTGGTCTGGATGGCGATGACGACCTTTTGGCCCTGGTCGACCTGATAGCTGACGCCGGACGGCAGGAACAGGCCGTGCGGCAAAGCGAGCAGCATGGCAAAGCCGCCATTGCTGCTGTCGCGGCGCACGGTCACCGTCAGCACACGCTGGCCTGTCTTGGCCTCGGTCAGGTTCTGCGACACCTGGCACTGAAGCTCGCCGGTCGCCGAGCCGCTGGAGCAGTTCACGGCCCATGGATTGGCGTCGGCCGGCTTGGGTCCGGCCTCTTTGGCTTGAGGCTGTTTGGATTGGGACTCTTTGGCGGCGTCCTCGGCAAGTGCCGGGCCAGCAGAAGCCGCCAGCAGCCAAAGGGCAGCCGATGCCGCGACTATGCGGGTTAGATTAGCTGCAGCTAAAACAATTGCCATGTTCTTCACGCCCCGCAGTTTTCCTTGCCCCGGCAGGTATTCTCCTGGAAAAGACTTGATACAGCAATGGCGGCTGCTCCGAAAGCCGGGTCCCCGGCCAAGCAAGCCGGCAAATCTACTGTGGCAATCTCGCCACAGGACAGAACTTTGACGGTCGACAACAACACTCACAAGATTCCGGGCTCGCTATACAATAGAATTCGCGTGTAAGAATTAACACGCGGGACGTGTAGTCCCAGAAGGACTCGCCAGGGATGGGAACTACCGAGAAGTCTCGGCAAGTTGGTGGGGTGGCAGCGCGTGGGGAGGATTTCCGCGTGCGCGCCGTCTATCGGCGTTCGCGAATTGTAAGTCATCTCTGGAAGACGACGGCGCTGACGACGCTGGCGCTCGGCCTTTCAGGCGTGGTTGCCCATGGTGACCCCGATGGGCTGTGGCAGCCGCAGATCCGTGCCATCATCGGCGCCGACAACAATGGCGGCAATGCCGCGCTCGAAGGCTTCATCCCGATCAAGCAGACGGCCGAGTCGGTGCTGTTCCTGGACGTCAGGGCCAAGCACGATTTCAAGGATGCTTCCGGCCAGGACATCGGCCTCGGCATTCGCCGCATCGTCAATCCCGACCTGATGCTCGGCGGCTACGCCTATATCAACGTCGAGAATTACAACAGCACGCAGTTCACTGCCGGTACGCTGGGCGTCGAGGCGATCACGCCGAACTTCGACGCGCATGTGAACGTCTTCGTGCCGATCAAGGGCGACTCGACCGACCACTCGACCAGCTCGACGCTGTCGATGGTCAGCAACCAGCTGATCGAACAGATATCGGTGCTCGACCACCGCGACTACGCGGCCTGGGGCATCGAAGGCGAGATCGGCGCCCAGGTGCCGATCAACCTGCCCGACAAGCATTCGCTGCGGCTCGACATTGGCGGCTATCATTTCGAGGATCCGCATGGTGATGACGGCAGCGTCACCGGCGCCAAGGCCGGCTTCGAATACACGATCGGCGACGTCTTCGGCAGCGGCACCGAACTGGTGCTCGCCGGCGAGGTCCGCGACGACAATCGCGACCACACCCAGTTCGCCGGCAGCGTGCGGCTGAACATTCCGTTCAACCCCGGCCATGGCTCGGACACGACCGCGGCCATCGGTACGGAACCGGTCTATCCGGTCAGCGAAGGCCTGCGCAAGCGCGTCAACGAGCGCGTGCGCGGCGATATCGGCGTCAGGATCCAGTCGCAGGACAAGACCGGCGGCTCGACGACGCGCGTCGCCATCAACGCCGCCACCAATGCGGCGTTCGGCAAATTCTATTTTGCCGATGGCGGCCTGGCGGGCACCGGCACGCAGGCCGACCCGACGACGCTGGACGACGCCGTCACCAAGGCCGGCAGCGGCGGCTTCATCGTTGCCCTGGGCGGCAATGGCAACATCCAGACCGCCGGCCAGACGCTTGCCGCCGGCCAGACGCTGATCGGCGGCGGCGAAAGCGTCACCGCCAAGCTTTTCAACGGCAGCACCGCAACCTTCAATCTCGGCGGCAGCGACGGCACGATCCAGGGCACCAACGTTGCCAACAACGTCATTACGCTCGGCAACGGCAACACGCTGAACGGCATCACCATCACCGGCGGCGCCGATGGCATCTTCGGCAACAACGTCACCGGCACGAAGCTGACCAATGTCACGGTGACGGGCGCCGGCGGCAACGGCGCCGAATTCAAGGGCAATTCGACCAACGTCAGCGCGTCCAATTTCACCGCGACCGGCAACGGCCTCGACGGCCTGCACATCGAAGACAACGGCACCTACAATTTCACCGGCACGACATTGCTGCAGAGCAATCTCGACGACGGTCTGGATATCACCGGCCAGGGCACCTACACTTTCGCCATCGTCAATGCGCTGAACAATACCGACCGCGGCATAACCGTGCAGGGCACGTCGAGCGGCGGCAGCTTCACCACCACAGGCGGCACCATCTCCGGCAATGGCGGCATCGGTGTCTACATCGACCCGATCACTGCCCATGTGGTGCTGGATTCGATCACCCAGACCGGCGGCACATCCGGTGTCGTGCTCGACCATGTCTCGGGCAGCTTCACCGTCAATGGCGCGACGACGATTTCCAACACGACGGGACCGGCGATCGCCATTACCGATTCGCCGGCGACGATCCGCTTCGGTGACATCAACATCACCAATCCCGGCGCCGACGGCATGTCGTTCAGCGGCGTCAACGCTGCCGTGGTGGCCGGCAACATCGTAATTTCCGGCCTCGGCGTCGGCACCGGCCTCGATTTCTCCGGCAGCCAGACGAATTTCACCGCGCAGTCGCTCAACATCACCGGCCCGAATGCTGCCGGCACCATCGGCATCGACCTTGCCGACACCACCGGCGACGCCACGATCATCATCACCAATGGCGGTTCCATTTCGGGCGTCGACACCGGCGTGCGCCTCGGCATTTCCGGGTCGCTGGCCCATTCGGCCAATGCCGAATTCACCTTCGGCGGCGGCTCGATCGCCGGCATCACCGCCTCGCTCGACGCCCGCGGCCTCAACCAGACGCTCGGCCACTATGCGTTCGGCTCGACCACCTTCAGCGGCCCGCAGCTCTTCGACCAGCAGAATGTGATTTTCGTCGGCTCGACGGCGACCGGCCTGATGGACGGGTCCTCGCTGTCGGACCTCGCCTCGTTTACCACGGCCAACGCCATCACCGACAGCGACGCGATCTTCGTGCTGGTCAACGATGGCACGCCCATCAATGCTTCCGGCGGCTTCTCGCTCAGCGCTGGCCAGACGCTGGCCTCGTTCGGCAATGGGCGCGAATTCTCGCTCGGCGGCGTGCCGTTGAATGTCACCGGCGACAATGTCCAGCACGACGTGGCCATCTCGGATCCCGCCGGCGCGGCGACGCTGACCAATTCCGGTGGCGGCGATGTCGTCACGCTGGCCAACGGCAACTCGCTGCTCGACTTCAACATTTCGGGTGGATCCGGCTCGGCGATCTACGGCCTGGGCATCAACGGCCTGACCGTCCAGGGCGTGACGGTCAGCAATGTCGCGTACGGCCTCTACCTCAATGGCGCGACCGGCACGGTCTCGGTCGACGATCTGGCCATCCAGAGCGTGTCTCAGACCGGCATCGCGCTGGTCAATTCGAGCGCGACCGTCAACTTCACCGGCAACACGACGATCACCAACGCCGCCGGTGTCGGGCTGTTCGCCAACGATTTCGACGGCACGGCCACCTTCGACGATCTCGACATCACCGGCGGCGGCAGGGGCGTTGCCATCTGGAGCGGTTCGACCGGAACGCTGACTTTCGCAGCCGCGAGTTCCATCACCAACACAGGCGATGTCGCCTTCGGCATCAACGGCTCGACGCCCAACGTCACCTATAACGGCACGATCGATCAGGCCACCGCTGCAAGTGCGGTGAGTATCGCCAACGCGACCGGCGGCACCGCCACCTTCGGCGGCAAGATCACCGCCAGCACGGGTGCGGCCACTGCGATCGACCTGACCGACAATACCGGCAACGCGATCAACTTCACCGGCGGCCTCGATCTGACAACCGATGGCGGCTTCGCCTTCAGTGCCATCAATGGCGGCACGCTGACGGTGACCGGGGCCGGCAATACGGTCAATACCGGCGCCGGCGCGGCGGAAAACGGCATCCATCTTGGTGGCGCCAGTGGCCTGACGATCGGCGCGGCGGGCGTCACGTTCGCCAGCGTCACGGTCGATGGCTCCGGCGGCGCGGTGCAGACCGGTATCGTCATCGAGAACACCAGTGGCGGCAATGTCACCTTCGGCGGCGTCGATATCAGCCGCGCCGGCACCGATGCCATCCGCCTCACCAATGTCGCCAGTGGCATCTACTCCTTCAACGGCACGACGACGATCGCGACGGTCGGCGGCACTGTCCCCGGCTTTGCGGTGCAGAACAGCGCGGCGACCGTCAATGTCAACAACCTGGTTACGACAGGTGTTGCCGGCGCCGATGTCAGCCTGACCAACAACACCGGCACCATCGCCATCGGCGGCACCATCAGCAATTCCGTCACCGGCGACGGCGTCGTCGTCTCAGGCGGCAGTGCTGCCATCACCGTCAGCGCCGCCATTAACAGCTCCGCGACCACGGGTGGCACGGCGGTCAAGGTCGACGGCACCACCGGCGGCTCGGTGGCCTTCACCGGCGCGGTCACCTCGACCGGCACAGGCGATCTCTTCAACATCGGCTTCAGCAGCGCGCCAGCCAACACCCAGATCAGCTTCACGGGCTCGGCGCTGACGGCAACCGGCGGCGGCGGCGCTATCATAACCAGCATCGGCAATGGCTCGGTATTCAATGCCTCGGTGCCGCTGTCGGTCACCAATGCGACCGGCAACGGCGTGTCGGTCTCCAACGTCGCGGCCGGCGGCAGCGTCACGTTTGGCGCGGTGACCGTGTCGGGCGCTGGCGGCAATGGCATCGACATTGGTGGCAACGGCGACACCAATGGCGCTGTCACCTTCGGTACGACCAATGTGACGCTTGGCTCGGCCGCCAACGCGGCCGGCATCAATTTTGCCGGCAACAATGCCGACGTCACCTTCGGCACGACGACCGTGACGATGGGCGCCGGCGCCAACCAGACCGGCATCGACTTCAGCGGTTCATCGACCACGGCTGATTTCGGCCTGACCACAATCACCGGCACCGGCGATCTCACCTCGCGCGGCATCGACCTGTCGTCGACGACAGGCACCAAGACCATCACCTTCCTGCGTGGCTCCAGCATCACCAATCTGGGCATCGGCGTCGAACTGTCATCGGGCGGCACCACCGCGACCTCGGCCAACGCCAACTTCACCTTCGGCGACGGCGATGCGACTGTGCTGCAATCCTCCATCAGCGCCGCTGCCGGCGGCTACACCGTCAACACGATCGGGCTCAATCCGGCGCTCGGCAATTATGATTTCGACGATGTCGCCTTCGCCGGTCCCGCCCATCTGGCCAGCGCTGTCGGCGGCGTCATCATGGTTTCGCAGTCGGGGGGCGTGATCGCCGCCGGCACGGACGGGCTCAGCGCCGCGGTGACGACCATCTCGGTGGCCGCCGCCGATGCCACGGCCGGCACGCAGACCTTTGCCTTCGTCGGCACCGTCGATCTCAGTGGTACGCCGTTCACGCTCGATTCGGGCCAGTCGATCACCGGCTTCGGCAACAACACCTCCATCCTCACCTCCGGCACCATCCAGCCGATCAACGTCCAGGGCAATCTCGGCGCCACCGGCGGCAACGTCACCGGCAATGAGGGCGTGGTCACCGGCACGGGCGACTTCCTGCATCTGCTCGGCAGCAACCAGGTGCGCAACACCGCCTTCGACTTCAACGGCGCCAGCGGTTCGGTCTTCACCGTCGACCAGAGCGCGGGCGGCTTCAACAATCTCGGCGGCATCGTCATCGAAGGCGTCACCGTCAGCAATGTCGCCACCGGCAGCACTGCGTTCAAGGTCGCCGGCCTCGACAGCAACCTGTCGATCATCAACAACAACGTCAACGTCAACGTCGGCGGCACGCTGCTCGACGTCAATGGCGGCACCGGCAACATCACGCTCACGCGCGGCACCTTGCCCAACAGCGCGACACCGGGCACGCTGACCGGCGGCGGCATCTCGATCGCCAACCGCACCGCCGGCCTGGTCAACTTCACCGACAAGGTGACGGTCAACGGCAATGGTGTTTCGCTCACCAACAACGCCGGCTCCACCATCACTTTCGCCGATCTGGACATCACCACGAACGGCACGACGGCGTTCAGCGCCAGCGGCGGCGGCACGGTCAATGTCACCGCCGGCACGATCAACGCCACGTCAGCGCAGGCGGTGGCGCTCGACGGCATCACGGCCGGTATCCACTTCACCTCGACCAGTGCGACATTCGCCACCGGCAACGGCATCGACCTGCAGAAAGTCAGCGGCACCGCGGGCTTCGGCACCGGCACGCTGACCAACACCGGTTCGGGCACGTCGTTCAATGTCGGCGCGGCGACGGCCGGCAGCGGCGGCAACGCGACCATTTCCTATGGCGGCACGATTGCCACCAACGGCGGCGGCGCCGCCGTCTCGATCCAGAGCATGACCGGTGGCTCGGTGACGCTGTCGGGCAACCTCACCGACAACAATGCCGCGGCCGGCGGCAACATCGTCATTGCCGGCAACGACTCGGCCACGATCACCTTCTCGGGCTTGAGCAAGGTGATCAGCTCGGGCGCGACCGACGGCGTCAACATCGGCTTCCCTGGCGGCTTCCCGGTCGGCACCCCGAGCGCCAACACGAACTCCGCGATCAACTTCACTGGTGGTGATCTCGACATATCAACGACTGGCGGCGCGGGCTTTGAAGCTATTGGGGATACTGTCAATTTCCCGCCCGGCACACCCTCTACCATCACCGTCACCGGTACTGGCAACAAGATCAACTCCGGCGCCGACGGACTGCTGATGCTTGGCGCCAATGTTGGCAGCGCGGGCATCACCTTCGACAGCATCTCGTCGGTCGCCACGGCTGGCGGTGGCGGCGTGGTGCTAAACAGCGTCGACCTTGCCGGCGATGTGAACATTGGCGGCCTGACCAATACGGGCGCAGTCGGCGTCACAGTGTTCGGCGTGACCGGCACAGGTACAATCAACTTCACCGGAACGACCGACATCGCTGTCGCCGGATATGGTTTCCAATTCGGCGGCCAGATTGGCACGGTCAACATCGCCAATGTCGCCGGTTCCAGCCTGACCGTCGACGGCGGCTCGACCGGAATTTCGTTCAACGGCGTGATGGGTGGCACCGTCAACATCGGCGGCAATGGCGGCAGTGCCAAGATCGGCGCGACGACGAGCACCATCGATCGGGCCATCGGGATCGACGGCAACACCGGCGGTACGCTCAACTACAATGGTTCGATCAATGTCAGCGGCGGCACTGCATTCGCCGGCAGCGTGGTGGGTGTCACCTTCTCCGATCTCGCAACGCTCAATCTCAGCGGCTCGGTCACATCGACCACGTCCTCGACCGCTTTCGACTTCGCCGGCGCCGACGGCACCTACACGATTTCGAGCACCATTGATCATACCGGCGGCACCGGCGTCCATGTCGATGGCTTCTCGGAGGGAACGATCACCTTCTCCGGCACGTCGAAGACATTCGACACCGGCACGAACAATGCAGTCGTCAAGGACCCCAGCGGAAACCCGGGCCTGGGCCAGGGCACGGGCACGCTCGCCTTCAGCGGTGGCGGTCTGGTCATCACCACCTCGAGCGGCACCGGCTTTACCGCCAGCACCTTCGGCGCCGGTACGGTCAGCGTCGGCGGCACCGGCAACACCATCACCACCAGCACGGGCACCGCGCTCGACCTTGACGGCGCGACGATTGGCGCCGACGGCATCAACTTCGATTCCATCTCGGTCAACGGTGCGGCGACGGGCATTGCGCTGAACAATGTCAGCGGTGGTGCCATGAACCTCGGCACGACCGACCTGCAAGGCATCACGTCACGCGGCGTCGATATTTCCGGCACGCTTGGCTCGAACGTGACGTTCTCCAGCCTGACCATCGGGCTCAATGCCGCGAATGCCATTGGCCTCGACCTCAACGGCGCGGCGCTTGGCGCCAGCAACATCACGGCGAACGATTTCGATGTCGACGGCGGCAGCTTCGCCGGTACGATCGGCATCGACATGGCCGGCACCACAAGCACCACCGGCATCATCCAGCTCGGCGACACCGTCAACAACAACCCGGCCGGCCAGACCTCGACCATCGCCAATGTCGGCTATGGCGTGCAGTTCTCCAGTGCCACCGATGCCAGGCTGGTGTTCGGCGACGGCCAGGGTCCTGCCGAATCGTCGATCGCGACCACCGGCGGCCAGGTCATCCACGCCACCGACGCCTTGCCGGCATCGGGCGACTACAATTTCAACGACGTCAATTTCACCGGCGACACCGCCAACCTGTCGTCAATCAGCGTCTACTATGTCACATCAGGCGGCACCGGCGACGGCAGCCTCGCCAATCCAGGCAGCTATGTCGGCGCGCAGGCGTCCACGGCCAATGTCGTGGTGCTGATCGACCAGAATATCGACGGCAGCCAGGAGACGATCGACCTAAGCGGGACTTCATACCAGCTCCATGACGGGCAAGTGCTGCTTGCCTTCAAGAGCGGCGACTCGGCCGTCGATGTCTCGCAACTCGGTGTCGACGCCAGCGGCGGCGCATCCGCGGCTTTCCACTTCACCACGATTCAGAACACGCCGATCGTCTCGGCACCGGCGGGTATCGACACGCTGCGGCCGGTGCTGCAGAGCAATAATGCCACCTCGGTGATCAACTTTGCCACCAGCGGCACCGGCATCTTCACCGGCGGCATCGAGAACCTGATCGTGCGCAATGTCGGCAGCGGCGCCGGCGTTGCCGTCGATGCGACCGGCGCCTCCAGTTTCTTCGTCCGAAACAACGACATCACCGCCGGCGGCCGGGCGCTCGACTTCTCCACCACCGGCGCGCCGGCCGATACGCTTCTGCTTTCGATCGACGGCAACACGCTCAAGTCGGGCGGATCCGCCTTGGCAGCGTCCTTCGTCGGCCAGAACATCAGTGCGACGCAGAATTCGATCGCGATCAGGTCGTTTGCCGGCAATACAGTGACCAGCGGCGGCGGCATCGCCTTCAACAATGTCACGTTTGACTCCACAGGCGCCGGCGGCACCGTCAGTGTCGGCACGCTCGACATCGGTACCCTGGCGCGGGTCCAGGGCGATGGCCTCAGCTTCACCAGCACCAGCGGCACGCTCGATCTCGGCACCTTCACCGTCAGCAACGATGGCGGCACCGGCGTTCTGGCCGACACCAAGACACCGAGCACCACCTTCACGCTGAACAGCAGCGGCGGTTCGGTCGACACCACCAACGGTGCGGCGTTCAATCTCGATCCGCTGACAGTCAACATAACCGTCGGCAGCGTGACCGCCACCGGTGGCGCCAGCGGCATCATCTTCGACGGTGTCGCCGGCACCTTCACCGTCACCGGCGCGACAAGCATCACCAACACGACGGGCTACGGCATCGATGCTATCAACACCAACACCGGCACCTTCAATTTCAACACGGTGACGGTGAACAACACCGCCACGACCGGCGGCGGCATCCATGTCGCAACCGGCACGCTCAACGTCACCGGCCTCGCCAACATCGATACGACGAGCGGCGGCGGCGTCTTCCAGGAAGGCGGCAGCACCAGCTTCACCGGCGGCCTGACCATCGACACCACCAGCGGCGACGGCTTCCTCGGCATCGCCGCCGGCTCGATCACCGTAAGCGGAACCGGCAACACGATCACCACGGCAACGGGCCGGATCATATCGCTTCAGACCGCCGTGATCGGCGCCGGGGGCATGAAATTCGATACGCTGAAGGCGACGGGAACCGTCAGCGGCGGCGCCGGCGTGCAGCTCGCCGGTGTCTCTGGCGGCGCCTTCAACGGCGGCGCCCTGTCTGTCGCCGGCGCGAGCAACAACGGCCTGATCGTTCAGAACAGCACGTCGTCAACGGTCAATTTCGACAGCGTGGTCGTCAGTTCGGCAAACGCCAACGGCATCTATGTCATCAACACCGTCACCGGCCCGGTCACCATCGGTACGGTGACGATAGACAATACGGTCGGCGCGGGCGTGCGCGTCGAGAACACGTCCGGCACGATCAACATCAATGGCGGCTCGATCGGCGCGACCAACGACCCGACCGGCTCCGCTGTCCAGGTAGTTGGCGGCGCCGCGACCTTGAACGTCGCCGCCTCGCTCACCAAGACCACCGTCGGCAAGATCGTCGACATCTCCGGCGTCACTGGCGGTTCGGTCACGTTGTCCGGTGCGCTCAGCGCCAACACCTCCGCCGACAACGGCATCTACGTCCACGGCAACACCGGCGGCACCTTCAATTTCAGCGGCGCCATGACACTTTCCACCGGTGCCGGCACGGCGATCAATCTGGATACAAATGTTGGCGCCACCGTCAATTTCGGCGGCGGCATGGGGATCACCACCAGTTCGGGCCTTGGCTTCGGCGCTACGGGTGGCGGCACGATCAATGTCACCGGCACCAATACGATCCACACGACCTTGGGCGGCCAGCTCCTGGTCTGGAACGGCATGACCGTCGGCGCCAGCGGCGCCACCTTCAACACGATGACAGCGGACACCAAAGTCACCGGCGGCGACGCGGTCAATTTGACCAATGTTGGCGGCGGTATCTTCAATGGCGGCACGCTCAGCGTCCCGGGTGGCACCAACTCCAACGGCCTGTTCCTCAACGGCACCAGCGCAACGGTGAACTTCGCCAAGGTGACGATCGCAAATCAGACAGGCACGGCAACCGGCGGCGGCATCAGGATCGACAACAACACCGGCGCGGTCACGATCAGCGACAATACGAGTGCGATCGGCGGCTTCGGCGCTGTCCAGGGTATCGGCATCGACATCAATGGCGGCTCCGGCGACGTCACCATCGCGGCGTCGGTGTCGAAGGGAACCGTTGCCAACAACGTCGTCCAGATCAGCGGACGTACCGCTGGAACCGTCACGCTCAGCGGAACCCTGAGCGCGGACCAGAGTGTCGGCACCGCCAATGGCATCGACGTCAGCAACAATACTGGCGGCACGATCACCTTCTCCGGCGCCGGCAGCGCGCTGAACACCGGAACCACCACCGCCGTCAACCTGACCAACAACACCGGCGCGACGGTCAACTTCACCGGCGGCGGCCTGGCGATCACCACCACCAGCGCCATCGGCTTCAACGCCACCGGCGGCGGCACGATCAATGTCACCGGCGCAGGCAACACCATCCAGACGTCATCAGGTCAGATCCTGACCTGGAACGGCGTTGCCGTCGGCGCCAGCGGCGTCAATTTCAGCTCGCTGCAATCGACCGCTTCGGTCGCCGCCGACGCGATCAATCTGACCGGCGTGACCGGTGGCACGTTCAATGGCGGCGCTGTCAGTGTGGCCGGCACGTCCGCCGGCGGCGACGGTATCGAGATCAACGGCTCGAGCGCCACATTCAACTTTGCCTCCGCCACGATCGCGGCGACCGCCGGCAATGGCATCCTGCTCAGCGGCGCCAATGGCGCGGTGACCTTTACGACGGTGGCGATCGACAACACGACGCTGGCCGGCATCAGGGTCGACAACAACACCAATGCGGTCAATGTGAATGGCGGCTCGATCGGCGCGACCAACGACCCGACCGGCGTCGGCGTCGACATCAATGGCGGCACGGGCGCCGTCACCATCGCCGCGTCGGTGACCAAGACCACGGCCGGCAACATCGCCCAGGTCAGTGGCCGCACCGCCGGAACGGTTGCTTTCAGCGGCAGCCTGAGCGCCACTGGCGCCGTCGCCAACGGCATCGACGTCAGCGGCAATTCCGGCACGGCGGTGATCAATTTCTCGGGCACCAAGACGCTGACCACCGGGGCCAACACCGCCGTCAACCTGACCACCAACACCGGCGCGACCGTCAACTTCACCGGCGGCGGGCTGGTCATCAACACCACCAGTGGCACCGGCTTCAATGCCACCGGCGGCGGCACGGTGACGGTGCAAGGCACCGGCAACACGATCAATTCGGGCTCCGGCACCGCGCTCAATGTCGCCAACACGAATATCGGCGCCTCGGGCCTGACATTCCAGAGCATCTCGGCCAATGGCGGCACCAACGGCATCATCCTCAATACTACGGGTGCCAGTGGTGGCCTGACGGTGACGGGCACCGGCACGACGGCAGGTTCCGGCGGCACCATACAAAACACAGTGCAGGGCGCGCTGTTCACGTCGACGAGCAACCTTTCGCTCTCGAACATGAACTTTACCAATGCCAACAGCGGCGATGGCACGGTCAACAACATCGACACGGCGACATTCAACAGCGCGGCCATGGCCGCCATCAACATGAGCGGCGTGTCGACCGCGACGTTCACGAACCTCGCTGTCGTCGGCAATGGCGGCACCGGCGGCGCGCAGGTAGGCATCAACGGCCAGAACGTCTCGAACCTGACGATTGCCAACAGCACGGTCACCGGATTCGGCGATGAGGTGGGCGAGGGCAACGTCAAGCTCTGGAACCTGTCCGGCACCTCGGCGGTCACCAATTCGACATTTGGTTTCGTCCCCGGCGACTCGACGGGCGGCGAGAACCTGTTCGAAGTCCGCAACACCACCGGCACGCTGACGCTGAATGTCACCGGCAGCACGTTCCAGAACACCAGGGATTCCGCCAACGGCTCCGGCGGCATCGCCATCACCACGACCGGCACCGCGACCGCGACCGTCAATGTCTCGAACAGCAGCTTCCTCAACATGAAGACTTCAGGCTTTGAAGGCTTCGCCAAGCAGACGTCGACGTTGAACGTCAACATCACCGACGGCGGCACTGTCGGCAACGGCAACACCTTCGATCCCACCGGTATCAATCAGCTCAGCCGCGCCATTGGGCTCAATGCGCAGGACACCGCGCATCTGACGTTCAACATCAACCGCAACAAGAAGATCTATGGCAGCGGCGGGCCGGTCATCAACATCTACGGCCAGGACAGCGCGAACATCCAGGGCCGCATCAACAACAATGGCGATATCCAGAACAACAACACGGCGGCAAATTCCATCGGCGGTCCTATCTTCATCCACACCACCAGCACCGCCGCCACAGCCGCGATAGAGATTATGAACAACACCATCATAAACAATGGTGGAAGCCCGTCTATTGAGGCCGATGTCGTCGGCCAGGGCGGGGCTAGCGACCACGGGACGATGGATATCACGATCGTTGGAAACACGCTCACATTCGCTGGCAGGAACCTCACCGATGTCAACACGTTCAATGATGGCATCTATCTGAGCAGCGGTGCCAGCAACTCCGATGCGACGATCATGACCGCCAATATTCAGAACAACACAGTCACGGGGATCACCGCTCAGAGCGGCAGTGTTGGTTTGGCCATCGCCAATACCGGCGGGGCCGGCGCCTTCGTTTACCTGGAAGGATTTACGACCGACGGTGTGACGACTTGGAACAATCGCGGCAATACGCCTGCGGGATCATACGTCGACATCTTCAACGTGAATCCAGTCGCCGCGATCCCGGCTGGCCACAATGGCGGCCATACGATTACACCGAGCAACCCCAATCAGTAGTCGCCGCAATGTCTAGTTGCGCCGACGTGTAGAACATTCGGGAGAGCGAACGCCGGGATTTCTTGCCGGCAAAGCAAGTCGAAATCGCTGGACAGTTCCGTTGCGGAAGGATACTTTCAAATCCAAGCAAAATTGACGGTGGGGGGCGTAGATGGCCGAGCCTTTTCTCTCGGAAATCAGGATAATGTCGTTCAATTTCCCGCCGAAAGGATGGGCGTTTTGCGACGGGCAGCTCTTGCCCATCAACCAGAACCAGGCGCTGTTTTCATTGCTCGGCACCACCTTTGGCGGTGATGGGCGCGTGAACTTTGCTCTTCCCGACATGCGCGGTCGCGTGCCGAACCATACCGGCGGCATCGGCCATTTCCTCGGCGAGCGGGGCGGCGAACAGGCGCATACGCTCACCATCTCCGAGATGCCGACCCATACCCACCAGGCAAATGCTTCCAACAATGCGGGATCTGGCCAGATTCCGGGTGGCAATCTGCTGGCCAATTCCGCGCCAAATCTGCTCTATGGGCCGACGCAAAATCTCACCAACTTGCGACCCGATACGGTCAGCAATGTCGGTGGCAGCCAGGCGCATCTCAACATGCAGCCGTTTTTGACATTGTGTTTCTGCATCGCCCTGCAGGGCATCTTCCCCTCGCCAAACTGACGGAGACGCACCGTGGCACAGCCTTATGTTGGTGAGATCCGTATGTTTGCCGGCAATTTTGCGCCGGCCGGCTGGATGTTCTGCGACGGACAGCTTCTACCGATCTCGGAAAACGAGACTTTGTTCAACCTGATCGGCACCACCTATGGCGGCGATGGGCAATCGACTTTTGCTCTGCCCGATTTGCGTGGCCGTCTTCCACTGCATCAGGGCAATGGCTTCATTCTGTCCGAGACTGGCGGCGTGGAGGAAGTCAGTCTGAACGTAAACCAGATGCCGATGCACAGCCATCTCCTCATCGCGTCAAACGATGTGGCGAATTCGCCGAATCCGAGCAACAGCCTGATCGGCAGGTCGCCTCAGGTCAACATGTTCATGAATGCCGTCCCTTCGGTTCCAATGGCCGTGCAGTCACTCAGTAGTGTTGGTGGAAATCAGCCGCACACCAATTTCCAGCCTTATTTGTGCGTGGACTTCATCATCTCGCTGTTTGGGATTTTCCCGTCACAGACTTAAGAGGACGTCATGGCCGATCCGTTCGTCGCCGAAATCCGGATTTTCCCGTTCAATTTTGCGCCCAAGGGCTGGGCGTTCTGCGACGGGCAACTCTTGCCGCTCTCACAGAACACCGCGCTGTTTTCACTGCTTGGCACCACTTATGGCGGTGACGGCAAATCGAACTTTGCCCTGCCGGACATGCAGGGCAATGCACCCATGCATCCCGGCCAGGGTCCGGGCCTGTCGCTGCACGATCTCGGTGAGACCGGTGGCTTGGAGACGGTCACTTTGCTGGAGAGCGAAATGCCTTCGCATCCGCATCAGGTCTTGAGTGTGCCGGGCAATTTCGCCGCCAATTCGAACGTCCCCACCAACACTGCGATCGCTAAGACGGCTCAGGGAAATGTCTACACACCCGCCGCAAATCAGGTGGGGTTGTCGGGTCAGACCATCGCTCCCGCCGGCGGCGGCCAACCGCACAACAACATGATGCCGTACATCACCTTGAGCTTCTGCATCGCGCTGCAGGGCGTGTTCCCGCCGAGAACCTGAATTCCGCGCCAACAGGCAGGACCGATACAATGGCCAAGGAAGCAACGTCAAAGTCGGCGGCACCGACCGCCACCGCGAAGAAGCCGGCTCCGGCCTCCGCCGGGACCGCTGCATCCCAGACGTCGCCCAGCCTGCGGAGCATGCCGGCGGGCACGCCATTCTTCGAACTGTCGCGGCTGATGGTGGTTGGCATCGATACGGCGGCGGGGCGTTTGATCCAGAAAGCGCAGACCGCGCCGAACGGACCGTGGCCCGCGGACTGGTCGATCATCGCCCCCGGCACCTTCGTGCAGATGACGGCCGGCCTGACCAAGGACGGGCGGGTGGCCGTTGTCGCACAGCTGTCAGGGACAACCAATCTCTCCGTCATCACGGAAGACGCCAACCAGATCGGCCCGATCGACAAGTGGAGTGCGCCTCAGAACATCGGCGCACCGCCCATCGCCACGAGCTACCAGAAACTGTCGATGGCGAACGATGCCGACGGCCGCATCGAGATTTTCGTGACCGACAATCAGGGCAATATCTGGTGGATCTACCAGAATCCGGACCAGATCGTGCAGGTGCAGAAAACCATCACGCCGCCGGGCACCAAGACGCCGATCGTTGTCACTGTCGACGAACGCGTTCCGCCGGCCAAGGAGTGGAGCGACTGGCTCCAGATTCCCGGCGGCTTGGTGTCGGTCAGGGCGATCCGCCAGGCGGATGGCCGCATCGCGCTGTTCGGCATCAATTCCGGCCTTCACCTCTACCGCTGCCAGCAGTCCACGGCGGAAGCGCTGAAGGTTGCCGACTGGACGCAATGGGTGCAGATCGACACAACAGGCACCGGCGGCTTCACCGAAATGGCGCCGATTGTCGGCCCGCTCGGCGCCACCAATCTGTTCGCCTTGACGCAGAGCGGGCAGGTGCTGCACACGCGCCAGAAGCCAGCCGGCACCGACAGCTGGACGCCCTGGGCCATGACCGAATACAGCCGGGTTGCCAAATACACTTTGGCTGCCGGCATCGAGGGCAATGGCGACATCATGCTTGTTGCGTCCGACCAGCAACACGTTCACTCCTTCAACGCCCAGTATGACGCTGCCACGCAGAACTGGTCGGGGTGGCGCGATTTCAACGCCTCCGGCGCGAATACAAGGCTGACGCTCGACTACAATGCCGACGGCCGCGTCGCTTTGTTCAGCCTGATGAGCGGCGGCGCACCCAACGACAACTCACTGTGGACGCTGTCGCAAATGAACATCGACAGCACCGAGTGGGAGGATGCCTGGGTGTCGCTTGCCAGCAGCAACGTCAACCAGGCCATCGTGGTGCGCGACCTGACGCCGCCGGTCTGACGCGCGGGCAGCGTGGCAGACTCCGGCCTGAAACATTCTTCTCCGGTCTGGTCCCGGTCGCAGCAGGCCGGGCTTGGTTTCCGTGCGTCGACCGAGGCGGATTTGCCGTTCCTGTCGCTTCTCTACGCCTCGACGCGCCTGGAAGAGCTCGCCGTGACGGACTGGAGCGAGGCGCAGAAGGCCGCCTTCCTCGACATGCAGTTCCAGGCGCAGCACGCGCATTACAGAAAACACTATCCCGAGGCCGACTGGCTGGTGGTGGCGCGGGCCGGGCAGGACATCGGCCGCCTCTATATCGAGCGCTGGCCAAGCCAGCACCGCATCATCGACATCGCCTTTCTGCCGGAGCATCGCCGCAAGGGATACGGTTCGGCGCTGCTGCGCGACCTGATCGACGAGGCATGGTTAGCCGGCAAATCAGCGTCGATCCATGTCGAGAAGAACAATCCGGCGCGGCGGCTCTATGTCGAGCTCGGCTTTGCGGTGGTCGAGGACAAGGGTGTCTATGACTTGATGGCATGTGCGCCGGCGGCGGGTGGTGATCCATGATCAATTGCTGCGTCACAGCGGTCGGTCCCGACGGTTACCGTCGGCGCCGCCCCTCACCTGCCTGCCGGCATCCTCTCTCCGTAAACGGGGCGAGGGACGCTGTCGTCGGCGATTTCGCCAATTGTCAGCGTTGCAAGAAAGGCGCCGGCGTTGCGGCCAGCCCCTCTCGCCCCGTTTACGGGGAGAGATGTCCGGCAGGACAGTGAGGGGCAGCGCCGACGGCAAAGATTGTCGCATTCGGCCCAGTCACGATGCGGTAGGCCCGAACGCATGCGGCACAAAACCAGATCTCAATTAAACACCGCCTCATAAAGCCGCCCGGCCGCGTCGGCGGCGACCGGCACGATGAAGATCTCGTGCTCCCCGCCGTGGCCTGCGAGGCGATAGGTCGCCTGCGGCAATGCGATGTCGCGCGGTCCCCAGAACATCAGTGAAAACCCGCCGCCCGGGCGCGGGCTGGACGCAATGCGAGTGACCGCGCTCAATTCGAGGGCGATTTGCCCGCTTGCGGTTTCGATGGTGAATACCTGCCCGATCGCCTGTTCGAAATCCGCCGCCATCATGCCGTGTGCCTCAATCCGCCTGCTTTATTGCCCGCAATTGCCGCGGGAAAACCGCCACGCGCTTTTCCCGCCTTTGCTCTGGTGGCGGCAATCTCGCCGCTTCGCGGCAGGCTGTCCATAGGCCCGGAAGCCAGCCTGGGCATTGGCCGAGACAATTCGCGGGGCAAAGCGCAAAATACCGCAACGCCCGTGCTTTTATGCGCGACACGGACACTGTAGTACTTTGTTCCTGCGCCGGAGTCTTGGTCGAGCCAAGATCAGCGCAACAAGAGCCGATTCCAGTCTTGGGGTCTGATGCGCAGCAACCGGCCCAATCGGCTGGCGGGAGAAGGGACGACGGACCATGGCTGACAACGGGGCAAGGACGGAAGCAGCGCCGGCGGCCGATGCAATGCCGCTGTTCTATTCGAAGCCGGAGGCGCTCAACCCGGCGCGGCACGGCTCGCTGGGCCTGACCGCGCGCGGCGACTTTGCCTTCGCGCGCACCGCGCATGCCATTCCGGTGGTGGCGTCGGAAATGCCGGCGGCGATGCGCTCCTACCCGATCGTCTTCATCGGCCCGGCCAAATCACCTGTCGTCATCACCGGCGTGCGCCAGGGCGAGAACCTGTTCGTCGATGCCGACGGCCGGTGGACGGCACCCCACTACATTCCTGCCTATGTCCGCCGCTACCCCTTCATCCTTGCCGAGGATCCAACCACATCAGGCCGGCTGACGCTGTGCGTGGACAGGGCAAGCGAGCGGGTGATCGACCAACTCATGGCGCCGTTTCGCGAAGACAAGGTCGCGCCGTTCTTCAGCGGCACTGAACCGACCGAAGCAACCAAGCAGGCGCTCGCCTTCTGCAACCAGTTCCAGATCGACTTTCGCGCCACCCGCGAGATGATCGACAAGATCGACGCGCACGGCCTGTTCGCGCCACGCCAGAGCAAGGTGACGCTGGAAGGCGGCGAAGTGCTCAACCTCACCGATTTCCAGGTGATCGACGAGCCGGCCTTCAACAAACTGAGCGACGCGGCCTTCCTCGACCTCAGAAAATCCGGCGCGCTCGGCCTGCTCTACTGCCACCTCGCCTCGACCAACAGCTGGACCTCGCTGGTGCACCAGGCATCGCTGCGCAAGGCGGATGGGGCTAAGAGCGCCTGACGACCAGACCACTCTTGTTCGAGACGCCGCTGATTTGAGCCACCGCGCCCGCATTTCCAGCCGCCTGGACTTCAGACTTTAAAAATCATCATCCCACAGTCGCGTCGTGGAGAGAGCTCGCTTTGCGACTTCAGGCTCCTTTTCAATTATAGTCAACAGCGCCTGTGTGGCGGTATCTGGCTTTCGGCGACCCTGCTCGTAAGCCTCCATGGTTCGGGCCGGAATTCGGAAAAGGCGCTCGAATTCGCGAGTGGAGCGGGCAACGCTGCGCCGTATCTCTCGTATGTGTTCTGGGGTGAGGGGGACAGAGGCGGGCTGGATCAGCAGATCCTTGAAGCTCTCGATCAATTTCACGTCTTTTTGGTTCAAGGTGCGACCCATAGAGTTGGGATGGATCGTGTAGCCCGCCAGCCTCAACGCAACTAAAACTCAATTTAAGGTATACGTCAATGGCGTATAGAACGGTTCACAAAGAGCGCCTTATGAACTGTTTTCAATATGCTATGAACGGCTCAAAATTCCATTAAATATATATTTTCCAGTATCTTAATAGCCTTCCGTTGTGAAAAATGCCAGGAACTGTATCTATATAAGACAATTGGGCTGCTCTAAATTTTTCGATATCGCGTTTCAATCTTGGAGCAACCTGATGTCCGATATTTTTCAGTTCCTTTCGTCCCTCATTCAGATCCCGACTGAGCACCAAGGCTTTCTCATCGGTTTGGCTGCAATCGCCCTGGCAGCCTATGCAATTTATGCCGTTCTGTCCGTCGTGCGGAGTCGCAAATGATGATGAGAACATGGGTTCCGCTGCCCACGCTCTGGATCGAAAATGGTGGATTGAGGCAATTTGGGTGGCAGGAGGGGGCTGCGGATAGAGTCGCATCTCTCATCTGCTTGGTACTGATTGCCCACCACACCGATGGCTCCGGTGTGGCCCGTCTAACTTATGATAAGATTGGCATGATAGCCGGACTTAGCAGGGCAAAGATTTCGGGTGGACTAGCCATTCTGGAGGACGCTGAGTTGGTAAACAGGCTCGACCGAAGCATCTTCCAATTAGCTCGGCTCGATCCTAAATCCCCAGGCTGGGGTAAGCTTCCGGCGAAAGGGCTTTACAGTGCGGCGGGGAGCGTGCCGTTCTTCAGGCGGCTGAGTCTCCGTAGCCGAACGGAACTCGACGCCCTAAAGCTCTATCTTCTGTTTGTTGCGCGGCGGGACATCAACAGGAACTGCGTGGATTTGAGTTACGACAAAATCCACGATTATTCAGGCGTCAGCAGGAACAAAATTCCGGCTGCCCTAACGCTGCTGGCAGTAAATGATCTGATCCGAACCGAGCGTCAGAGAAGTGATATCAACGAATTTGCCACTTCCAACTCCTACCGACTTACACATCTTGATGCCTATAGGCACGGCGGCACGATTGGGCGATCCGATATAGAGAGGCGGCTGGCGGAGATCGATTCTTTCTAAGAACCGAGCATTTCTCGGCGGCTCTTCGCCCGCGCCCAAAACGCGAAAAAGCCGCGGAGTTCCGCGGCTTTTCGATGCTTGATTCCCCTGAGGAAATTGGAGCGGGTGAAGCGATTCGAACGCTCGACCCCAACCTTGGCAAGGTTGTGCTCTACCCCTGAGCTACACCCGCTCACACGGCGTCTTGGCCGCAAGCCGGGCCTATATGGCTGAAGAGCGCGGCGATTGCAACAGGGAAATCGCAGGCTTTTTGCAACACGCCAAGCGACGCCGGCAAACTGCCCGCGCCGCGCGGATTTTGCCGCGCCGTTGCGCGATGGTCTTGTGTCGGCCACCGCATTGGCCGTAAACGGCAAGGCAGGAATTGGACGAGAAGAAGATCGATGCCGAAGAGCGAAGCCGAACTTTTTGCCTTTCTTGCCGAACTCGGCATTGCCGTTTCGACGATACGCCATCCGCCGCTCTATACGGTGGCCGATTCGCAGGCGCTGCGCGGTGAAATCGCCGGCGGGCACACCAAAAACCTGTTCCTGAAGGACAAGAAGGACAATTTCTTCCTGGTCACCGTCGGCGAGGATGCGGTCGTCGATCTCAAGCAGATCCACCAGCTGATCGGCGCCGCCAGCCGTGTTTCCTTCGGCAAGCCGGAGATGCTGATGGAGCTTTTGGGCGTTTCGCCGGGCGCGGTCACCGTCTTCGGCGTCATCAACGATACGGCAAAGCGTGTGAAGCTGGTGCTCGACAAGGATTTGATGGAACATGCCGTCATCAACGCGCATCCGCTGACCAATGAGGCGACGACATCGATCGCCGCGGCAGATCTCATCAGATTCGTCGAGGCAACCGGGCATGATGCTGCTATCTTGAAAGTCTCGGCATGATCGCCACATGCATGGCGAAACCGACTTCCAATGACATGGCGCCGACCCGCGGACCGGCGGCGCGACCGAAAGGGTGACGAGATGAGCGACAACAAGCCGTTTGGCGGGTCATTCGGCAGCAGTGGCGGCCAGTATGCCACCACCGTGCAGTATGGCGGAACCGCGCCCGCACCGGCAAAGGTCGCGCTTGGCGATGCGCCGGCCGCCGCCCCCGCCGGCGATGTCATCAAGGACACCACGACCGCGTCGTTTGCCGCCGACGTCATCCAGGAATCGCGGCGTCAGCCGGTGCTGGTCGATTTCTGGGCGCCGTGGTGCGGTCCTTGCAAGCAGCTGACGCCGCAGCTGGAAAAGGCGGTCAAGGCCGCTGGCGGCAAGGTCAAGCTGGTCAAGATGAACATCGACGATCACCCTTCGATCGCCGGTCAACTCGGCATCCAGTCCATTCCGGCGGTCATCGCTTTCAAGGACGGCCAGCCGGTCGACGGCTTCATGGGGGCTATTCCCGAAAGCCAGATCAACGAATTCATCACCAAGGTAGGCGGCAAGGGCAATGGCGCCCCGGCCGTGGCCGAGGCGCTGGCGGCGGCGGCGGAAGCGCGCGATGCCGGCGACATGCAGACCGCCGCCGACATTTTTGACGCCGTCCTGGCGCAGGCGCCGGAGACGATCGAGGCAATCGCCGGGCTGGGCGACCTGTTGTTCGAGGCCGGCGACACGGAAGGCGCCGAGGCGTTGCTGGCAACGGCGCCCGAGGCCAAGAAGGACGCGCCTGTTCTCGCCGCCTTGCGCGCCAAGATGGCGCTGGCCGCGCAAGCGGCAGCGCTTGGCAATCCGGCCGAGTTCGAGCGCCGCCTGGCGGAAAATCCCAAAGACCATCAGGCGCGTTTCGATCTGGCCATGATCCAGAACGCCAGGGGCGAGCGCACGGCGGCAGCCGACAATCTGCTGGCCATCATCAAGGCCGACCGCGCCTGGAACGAGGATGGCGCCAGGGCGCAATTGCTGCAGCTGTTCGAGGCCTGGGGCATGACCGACGAGGCGACGCTGGCGGCTCGGCGCAAATTGTCGGCGCTGCTGTTTTCCTGAGCCGGCGGCTGTTTCGTCGCACGGGCTTGGCGTCGGCGGTGGCCGCGCCAGATTAGGTAGCTGACTTCGACAGGCCGATGATCCCTGTGGCGGGAGGCGTAAGAAGTCGATCGGAGGAATGAGGTGCAAGCGGGAAACGCGCATTACCGGCTCGCCAAGGATCTGCCGTCGACGATCCCGATCTTTCCGCTCGAGGGCGCGCTGCTGCTGCCGGGCGGCCGCATGCCGCTCAACATCTTCGAGCCGCGCTATTTGCAGATGGTGGACGAAGCGGTCGCCGGCTCGCGGCTGATTGGCGTCATCCAGCCCCGTCTCGATGGCGCGCTGCGCGACGATGGTGAGCCGGAGCTCTGCAATGTCGGCTGCGCCGGCCGTATCATCGCCTTTTCCGAAACCGGCGACGGCCGTTACCTGATCTCGCTGCAAGGCGTGTTCCGTTTTCGCATCGCCCATGAGCTGACGGTCAAGACGCCGTTTCGCCAGGCCAAGCCGTCGCCCTTCCTCGCCGATCTCGATGACGATCCGGCGGCGAACGAGATCGATCGGCCGGCGCTGCTGAAGGCATTTCGCGCCTATCTGCAGGCCAATGATCTCGAAGCCGACTGGGAAAGCGTCAGCCGCGCCGAAAATGCCATGCTGGTCAACGCGCTGTCGATGATGGCGCCTACGGGCCGGCCGAGAAGCAGGCGCTGCTCGAAGCGGCGGACCTGAAGACGCGCGCCGAAACGCTGATCGCCATCACCGAAATGGCATTGGCGCGCGAGAATGAGGATTTTGGCTCGAGCTTACAGTAAGATGTGCCGATATCCGGGTGATGCCGGCCTGCAAATGGCTGATACCTGCGCTTCCGGTGCTCACGTACGAAAAGTACGCTCCGCTCTGGTTCTCGGTATCAGTCATTTTCGGCTCGGCCTGACCCGGATCTCAACACATCTTAGGGCCCGGTACTAAGAAGAGGAACCGATGGTGGCGGATGGGCGCGACGGAAAGAAGATCAATGTCGACCCCAAGCTGCTGGAGCTTTTGGCCTGCCCGCTGACCAAGGGCCCGCTGGCCTGGGATCCGGAGCGCGGCGAGCTGGTCTCGCGGGTCGCCAAGCTGGCTTATCCAGTGCGCGATGGCATTCCGATCATGTTGCCTTCGGAGGCGCGGACGTTGTCGGCGGAGGATGTGCTGGCGCCGCCACCGAGGCTGAGCGGACCGGGTTGAGCGGGCGGTCGTTGGAGGCGGTGCCATTCATCGCGTCGTCATCCCAGGGCGGAGCAGCCGCGTAGCGGCGTCGCGGAGACCTGGGATCCATGCCGCGACGTATGTGACGTGCGAAAGCGGGTCAGAGCCGGGTGCCTTTCTTCCCACGATATAGAGACGCTATTCTGGACCGTGGCACGCTTTGATCGCTGTCGCGGCATGGATCCCTTGGGCTGCGGAGCAGCTCCAGGGGTCTCCGCGACGGAGCTTCGCTCCTGCTCCGCCCGTGGATGACGAAAGGTGAGTGAGGGCGAAGCCGGCGCCGTACGCTACTGAAAATTCCGTCCCTTGGGCATGACCCTTTCCGCTTCTTCCGACAGTGTTGCGAGGTCCTGCCGAGCCGGTGCCGCTTGGCTGGAGCGCTCCGGCCCTTCCTCGGAGGCGTGTCGCGTGGCCGACGGCGCCGCCCCGCTGACCTTCTCCAGAAGCACGGTCAGCCAGGGCGTCAGATCCTCGATCTTTTCGGCGACGATATGGACCACACCGGATTCCGACTGCAATTTCCCGCTGACCTTCACGAACCGCGCACCCATGACAATGGGCCGGAAACGGGTAAAAGTTCTCTCCCAGAAGATGACGTTGGCGACCGCCTTGTCGTCCTCCAGCGTCAGGAAGATCGCGTTGCCTTTGCCGGGGCGCTGCCGCACCAGCACCAGGCCGGCGACGGCAACCCGCCTGCCGTCGCGTACCGATGGCAGGTTGGCATTGGGCGTGACGCCGGCGCGGTCGAGCCGCTCGCGCAGGAAGGCGACCGGATGCGCCTTCAGCGACAGGCCGAGCGAGCGGTAGTCGTGGATGACATGCTCGCCGAGCGGCATTTTCGGCAGCTTCGTCTCGGGCTCCAGCTCGCGCAGGCGCAGCGCCGGCTGGTCGAACAGCGGCAGCTTTTCGGCCGCACTCTTGGCGCCCAGCGCCCGCACGTCCCAAAGTGCGGCACGGCGGTCGAGGCCGATCGAGCGGAAAGCATCGGCCTGCGCCAGCCGCTCGATCTCGTCGACATCGAGGCCGGAACGCAGCCAGACATCGCGGACGGTTTCGTAGCCGGCACCGCGCCGCGTGACGAAAGCCTCCATGCGTTCCTTGGAAAGACCCTTGATCTGCCGGAAGCCGAGCCGCAGCGCATGGTTCGTCTCGATGACACCGCGCATTTCGGCATGGCGCGGCAGGATGCGGGCCGGATCGAAAGGCGCTTTTTCCAGGGTGCAGTCCCAGACGGAGAAATTGACGTCGACGTCGCGGATGTCGACGCCATGGTCGCGCGCGTCGCGCACCAATTGCGCCGGCTGGTAAAATCCCATCGGCTGCGCGTTCAGGATCGCGGCGCAGAACACGTCGGGATAGAAGGTCTTGAACCAGCACGAGGCATAGACGAGCAAGGCGAAGGAGGCGGCATGGCTTTCGGGAAAGCCATATTCGCCAAAACCCTCGATCTGCTTGAAGCAGCGCTCGGCGAAGTCCTTGGTGTAGCCCTTGCCGACCATGCCATTGATCATACGGTCGCGGTAATTGCCGATGGTGCCGGTGCGCTTGAAGGTGGCCATGGCGCGGCGCAGTTCATCGGCCTCGCCCGGCTTGAAGCCACCGGCGACGATGGCGATCTTCATCGCCTGTTCCTGGAACAGCGGCACGCCGAGCGTCTTGCCGAGGATCTCTTTCAATTCCGCCTTCTGATATTCGGCCTTCTCCTTGCCTTGCCGGCGGCGCAGATAGGGATGGACCATATCGCCCTGGATCGGGCCCGGCCGAACGATCGCCACCTCGATGACAAGGTCATAGAAATCGCGCGGTTGGAGCCGCGGCAGCATCGACATCTGCGCGCGAGACTCGATCTGGAAGACGCCGAGCGTATCGGCGCGGCAGATCATGTCATAGACGCGTTGGTCCTCTGCCGGCAGAGTGGCCAGCACATAGGGTTGCCCATACGGGTCCCGTGCCTTTGGGTAGTGGTCGGTAAGCAAGGTGAAGGCGCGCTGCAGGCAGGTCAGCATGCCGAGCGCCAGGATGTCCACCTTAAGGATCTTCACCGAGTCGAGATCGTCCTTGTCCCATTCGACCATCTTGCGCTCGTCCATCGCCGTCTTGACGATGGGCACAATCTCGTCGAGCCGGTCCCGGGTGATGACGAAACCGCCGACATGCTGGGAGAGGTGGCGGGGAAAGCCCATGATCTCGTTGGCCCGTTCCATCACATGCCGCGATGTGGGGTCGCTGCGGTCGAGGCCGCCGGCGCGGGCTTCCTTCTCGCCAAGCTCGGAGGTCGACCAGCCCCAGATCGAGCCGGACAGGGACGCCCGGACATCCTCCGACAGGCCCATCGCCTTGGAGACTTCGCGCAGCGCCGAGCGGCCGCGATAGCTGATGACGGCGGCGGCAAGCGCGGTGCGTTTGGAACTGTATTTCGTATAGATGTACTGCATGACCTCTTCACGCCGCTCATGCTCGAAGTCGACGTCGATATCCGGAGGCTCGTTCCTCTCCTCGGAAATGAAGCGCTCGAACAGCGTGTCGATCTTGTCCGGCCCGACTTCAGTGATGCCGATGCAGAAGCAGATGATCGAATTGGCGGCGGAGCCGCGTCCCTGGCAGAGGATGTTCTGGCTGCGGGCGAATTTGATGATGTCGTAGACGGTCAGGAAGTAGCGCGCGTAGTTGAGACGCTCGATCAGAGCGAGCTCGTCCTCGATGCGTTTTATGACGCTGGCCGGGACACCGCCCGGGAACCGCCGGGTCGCCCCTTCCCGCGCCAGCCTTTCCAGTTCGGCCTGCGGGCCAAGGCCCGATTCCGTCGGCTCGTCGGGGTAATTGTACTGGAGGTCGCCAAGCGAGAAGGTCAATTCTTCCGCAAAACGCAGCGTCTCGGCCAGCGCTTGCGGATGCCGGCGGAACAGGCGGGCCATTTCCAGCGGCGGCTTCAGATGGCGCTCGGCATTGGCGGTGAGTTCCAGCCCGACCTCGGCGACGGGTGTGTTGAGGCGGATCGCGGTCAGCACGTCCTGCAACGGGCGTCGTTCGGCCGTGTGGTAGAGGACATCGTTGGTCGCCATCAGCGGGATGCCGGTAATTTCGGCCAGCGCCGCCGCCTGCTCGATCCGGAACCGGTCATTACCGGCATAGCAGGGCGAGACGCCAAGGCGCAGGGCCCTGCCGAAGCGGTCCTTGAGCTGGCGGAGCAAAGCAAGGCTGTCTTGCGCGCCCGCCGCCAGATCGGGCAGGGCCGCCAGCGACATCAGGTCTCCCCATTCGAGCAAATCGCCGCGCTGGAGCAGAGTGGCGCCTTTTTCGGTCTCGTCGCGCAGATTGGCCTGGGTCAGCATGCGGCACAGATGGCCCCAGCCCTTGCGGTCCCTGGGATAGGCGAGAATATCCGGCGTGCCGTCGCCAAAAACCAGCCGGCAGCCGGGGTGATAGGAGAGCTTTTCGACCTTGGCCTGCTGCCAGGCGCGCACCACGCCGGCCACCGTGTTGCGGTCGGCAAGGCCGATCGCGGAAAAGCCCAGAAGCTTGGCCGCGACCACCAGCTCCTCCGGCTTGGAGGCGCCGCGCAGGAAGGAGAAATTCGACTGGATGCCGAACTCGGCATAGGGGATGACGGTCAGCGCGTTCATGCGAAGACCCCATGCATGAACCAGCGCGGTGGCACCTGCGGGTTGCCGTAAAGGCCTTGCCGGTAGAGCCAGTAGCGGCGGCCGTCGACATCCTCGATGCGAAAATAGTCGCGGGTCGATGCGACCGGATCGCTTGACGCTTCACGCCACCATTCGGCGGCGATGCGTTCGGGACCCTCGGCACGGGTGACGCGGTAGAGCGCGCGCCGCCAGCGGAAATTGAGCGGCGGACCCTCGGGCATTTCGGTCGCCGGCACCTCGATGGGTTCGGGCGCGCGGAACAGCCGGATCGGCCGTTCCGGCGGGAAGATGGTTTTGGGCGCCTGCACTCTGTCCGGCTTCTTCGGTGGTGTGGTCCGGCGCGGTGCCTCCGTGAAGGGGATGGTGGCGACGGCGCGTTCCGGCAGATGGCTTTCGACGAGGACCGGCTGCAGCACGGCGCCCTCGCCGAGCCGGGCGCGGATGCGGTCGGCGAACAGCGCGATGTCGGCGCCATCGTCGGTCACGTCACCGGTCAGATCGGTCTGCGCCATGTCGAAAGCGGCGGCGGCCAGCACCGAGAGGCGCACCAGATCGAAGCCGTAGCCGGCATCGATGTCCTGCTCGAGCGCTGCCAGCCTTTCATGGAACAGTTTCTGGATCAGCCGGGGGTCGCGCAGCGGCCGCGAGGTGCCGAGCGCAATGCGGCTGACGGCGCCGTCGACACGGAAGAGCAGCAGCGCCAGCGTTCGGGCGCCTTCGCCGCGGCGCTCGAGATCGGTCTTCAAGATCGTCGCCAGCAGGCCCACCAGCCGTTCGATGTCCTCGGTCAAGGTGATGGGCTCGGCAAGATGGCGTTCGACCGAAAGCGGCGCCACGGGAAGGCGCGGCGAGACCGCCTCGTCGAGACGGCCAAGCGCCTGGTCGAGGCGCAGCAGCAGAGAGGCGCCGAAGCGGCGGGCGAGCGGCGCGCGGGGTGCGGCCATGACGGCGCCCGCCGTGCGCAGGCCGACACTTTCCAGGCTGGCGCGGGTCGCCGGGTCGATGCGCAGTGCGGCGAGCGGCAAGGGTGCGAGCAGGGCTTCCTCCTCGCCGCCATCAACGATGCGGTCGCCGCAAAACCGGGCCGCCGCCCAGGCGGCGCCTGGGGTCGGGGCAAGGCCGGCGCGGACATCGAAGCCCTGATGGAAGAAGCGCGACAGGATGTCGTCCAGCATGGCGCGTTCGCCGCCGAACAGATGGGTGCAACCGGTGACGTCGAGGAACAGGCCGTCCACGCCGTCCAGCGCCACCAGCGGGGTGTAGCGGTCGCACCAGTCGGCCAGGCCTTCGAGCAGGCGCCGGTCGGCCTCGGGATCGGCCTCGACGATGTCGATCGACGGATGCATGGCACGCGCATCGGCAATGCCCATGTCGCGCTTCAGGTGCAGCGCCTCAGCCCGCTCGTCGAGGGCCGAAATGCGCTGCGCGTTGCCCTGGCGGTGGCTGACCACCAGTGGCGGATGAGCTGACGGCCGGGAACGCCAGGACCGCCCCTGTCGCTGTCGCAGGATCCTTTCGGCCGCCAGATAGGGAAACCACAGCGACAGGATTCTTTGCCCGTTCCCGTTTTTCCTCGCCTCTTCTTTCGTCGAATGCGCGTTCATCGGGGTTCCACTCCAGTGTGAATTGTCCAGGCAGGGCCGTGCGGCTCTTGCCGATGGTGATGGTGAAGGCGGGGCGACCGATCGAGCCGGCGAGCGGCCCGGCGATGGTGTCGCGCGGTGTTGCCGGCGCCGACGCGACGATGAGCCGGACGGGCGCTGCCGTCGGCTCGGGCGCGGCCGCCTGCCGCAGCAGGAACACCGGGCGGCCGGCGGCCTGCGCCCTTGCGTGCAGCCGGCGCGTCGCGGTCAGGTCCAGCCGCTGCGGGTTGCAGCGGATTTCGAGGATGATTGCGGCGAGCGCCGTCATCCGGGCCGCCTCCTCGGCGACCCACAGCGCATCGACAAGCTTTGGCGCCTCGGAAAACAGCAATTGCCCGGGCTCGATGCCGAACGAGGCCCGCAGCCCCCTGGCATAGGGAAAGCCGGCCTCGCGGAAGATCTCTGACGTGCCGATCCATAAGATGGGCAGCCCCTGCGCCTGCTTGAGGATCAGGCTGGTGAGGGACAAAGCGAAACCGGCGACGGCTCCGGCATCGCGGGTTTCCAGACCATGGATTTCGCTGAGCGCGGCTTTCGGCAGGCCGCCGCTCAAAGCGGCATCGAGCCGTTCGACGCCGACGGGCAGGAAGGCATCCGGCAAGGCCGCTGCAATGCCGCGCCGGACGATCGTGAGATCGGCGTCGGCGCCGCCATCGACATCAAGGGACGCGCCAGCCGGCGCCTGCAGGCGCTCGGGCAGCGTTCCCTCGATTTTCGCGATCTGGCGGCGCAGGGCAAAAACAGTCTCCCGCGCCACGGCTGATATCGCCATGACGGTCAGTGTCCACTCACAATTGTTCCTGTTATGTTCTTATAGATTCCAGAGGGTGACGGAAGAGTCAAGCAGAGTCATAAGGAATTTATTCCTCAGCGAGGAGTCGCGAGCCCAGTATATGGGTGGGTCGCAGCATCCCGTGATTTCGTCATCCTAGGGCGAAGCAGCCGCGCAGCGGCGTCGCGGAGACCCTGGGATCCATTCCGTGACGGCTGTCGCGGATGCGGCGGAACAGAATTCTGCACCCGTAACAGCGCTCTAAGGTCGCGGCATGGATCCTATGGTCTGCGCCGCTTCGCTTCGCTCCTTGCTCCGCCATAGGATGACGAAGGGTGGGGCGTTTCTCGCCAATCACCAAGGCATACGGCTGGTCAACACAACGACCCCGTCAGCTTTCTCCGCCGGGAGACTAGCGCTGGCCGCCAAAGGCCAGCCGTGCAGCGAGCCCCGCAAAGACGGTTCCGAGCAGGATCTGCGGCGCCCGCCGGAGCCGCGTGCGTTTCGACAACGCCGTTCCGATCCGGCTGGCGGTCAGGATGACCAGGCCGTTGACCAGCAGCCCGATCAGGTTGAGCACGGTCGCCAGCAACAGGATCTGGCCGGCGACGGAACCGGCCTCGGGGCGCACGAATTGCGGGAACAGCGCCAGCACGAACAGCGCCATTTTTGGGTTGAGCAGATTGGTCAGCAGGCCTTGCCGAAAAATCCGGCCGCGTGAATAGCGCGGCAGGCCGGCGACCGGGGCAAAAACCGTTCCGTCGGAACGGAACGCCTTCCAGGCCAGCCAGGCGAGGTAGGCGGCGCCGGCATAGCGCACGATGTCGTAGGCGATGGGTGCTGCCAGGAACAGTTGCGACAGGCCGAAGGCGGCGGCCAGCGCGTGGCAATAGGTGCCGGCGGCGATGCCGGCATAGGTCGCCAGGCCCGATGCGCGCCCCTGGCTGGCGCTGCGGGACGCGATCAACAGCATGTCCGGCCCAGGCGTCGCGGTCAAAGCGAGGCAGGCAATGGCGAAAAGTCCGATGGTGGAAAGGTCCGGCATGAGAACTCCTGAGAGATGGCCGGAACCGACCCCTACGCGATTCCCCGGCCGCGGCAAAGGCGCTGCGGCAGGAATTGCCGCTTCATTTGCCTCGACCGGCGCGAAAGCCTATATGCCGGGTCAAAGGACAAAGCATGGCCCGTATCTACAAAACCCGTACCTGGCATGGCGAACTTGCGCCCTCGATGGAGGAAATGGAGTTCCTCGCGTTGGAGGCCTATGCGCATTTGCCGGAGGACTTTCGCAAGCTGACCGGCGAGATCGTCATCCAGATCGCCGAGTTCCCGACCGACGAGATCATGGACGATCTGTCGCTGGAAACGCCGTTCGACCTGCTCGGCCTGTTCGAGGGCCGCGGCATCGCCGAACGTTGGAACCCGCAGACCGGCGAAGGCCCCAACCGCATCACGCTCTATCGCCGCGCCATGCTCGACTACTGGGCCGAAAATGAGGAAACGCTGGGCGACATCGTCACCCATGTGCTGATCCACGAGATCGGCCACCATTTCGGCCTGTCGGATGATGATATGGAGAAGCTCGAAGAGGCGGCCGAGTAACCTATCCCTTCGTCATCCTAGGGTCTGCGCCGCGTCGCTTCGCTCCTTGCTCCGCCCTAGGATGACGAAGAGAGAGAAGGGCCTCAGCGCTGTCCCCTACCAGTCGCTGAGCTTGGTGTCCGGCCCATACTCCTGGCCGTCGATATCCTTCACCACGGCCTGGCCGCAGCGCATGGTCTTGGCTTTCTTGTCATAGGCGTAGGTCGGCGAGCCGAACAGGTGCCAGCCCTTGTTCAAGGCCGCCGTCACCTTGTGGCAGAAGCTGGCATCGTCCGGGGCGGTCAGAAAGCGGTAGAGTTTCATTTTTCAGTCCTGTCGTGAATAGACTTAGCCGGGATCATGCGCCGATGGCGGCCGCTTTCGCCAGCAGTTTTTCAGCCTGCGCCAGATGCAGCCGCTCGACCATCTTGCCGTTCAGCGCGATCACGCCCTTGCCGGCATTCTCGGCACGTGAAAAGGCGTCCTTTATCAGGCGTGCCTCGGTCAGCACTTCCGGGGACGGCGCGAAGGCGCGGTTCGCCGCTTCGATCTGGGCCGGATGGATGAGGGTCTTGCCATCGAAGCCCATGGCGGCGCCTTCCGCGCACTCACGCGCAAAGGTATCGAGGTCGCGAAAATCATTGGCAACGCCGTCGAGCATGTCGAGGCCGCCGGCGCGCGCGGCCAGCACCATCTGCATCAGCCATGGCACGAGATAGCGCCGGTCCGGCGTCGCCAGCACGCCGGTGTCCTTGGTCAGATCATTCGTTCCGGCAACGAAACAATTGAGGCGCGAAGCCGGGTCACGGCCCAATTCGGCAATGGCGCCGATGTTGAGCAGCGCCCTGGGCGTCTCGATCATCGCCCAGAGTTTCACGCTGTCGGGGGCAAAATTGTCGTCGAGCACATCGCCGACTTCGAGGATATCGCGCGGTGTGGCGACCTTGGACAACAGGATGCCGTCGGGCTCGAATTTTGCCGCGGCCAGCAGATCGTCGGCGCCCCATTCGCTGGCCAGCGCATTGACGCGCACCACCATCTCGCAACGGTGGCCAAACTGGTTGGCAACCGGGCGATTGGCGAAGATTCCGGGCAGTTTGTCGCGGGCAGCGATCTTGTCGGCCGGGGCGACGGCATCCTCGAGGTCGATGATGACGGCATCGCAGGACAGCTGCGCGATCTTGGCCAGCGCCTTGTCGTTGGAGGCAGGGACGTAGAGCACCGAGCGGCGCGGGCGGTAGGGTTCCATGCCCGATCTATGCCGCGTGTGGGCGGGTGAGGCAAGCGCGCGGCTTGTGCCTGAGACGAGCCAATCGCGAAAGCTGGCGCCGCCCCTCATTGCCCTGCCGGCATGCCGGCCCTTCGCTATCGCTCCGGGCGTTCGTCGTTCGGAAAGCCAAGCAATTGGCTTTCCGTCCGCTTCGCGGACCACTTCTCACCCCCGTAAACGGGGCGAAAGAGGCTGGCCGCAACCTCGGCTCCCTTCCTGCAACGCTGATGATTGGCGAAAGCGGCGAGGAGCGCCCTCGCCCCGTTTACGGGGAGAGGATGCCGGCAGGCAGGTGAAGGGCAGCGCCAACGGCTGGAAATGAATTCGACCTAAGGCGCAGCCCCTGCACGAAAACTGCACATGCCTGCGGAAAACCTCCTCGGATCCGTCGCATCGCTTCCCCGCCCGCCTGCGAGACAGGCGGCATGCACAAGCGCGCAAAACCCCGTTGGTCTCTCCCCTACCGGCTGCGCAGAGAAGGCTGGTGGCTGGTCGATCCGCCGCGCGCAAAACCCACCGCGATCCTCATTGCCTTTGTCCGCAAGAGCCCAGCGCCGAGGCGATCGAGCGCGATCAGGAAAGTCAGGTCATGACATCATTCTTCACCGCAGCACCAAGCTATTGCAGCCGCTTCGGTGTTGCCGTGCTGCTGGTCGTGCTGGCGGATTTCCTGTTCTACGGCCAGCCCGCCGGCATCACCGTCTTCCTGTTCGCCATCCTGATTGCCGCCGCGGTCGTGGCCGTGCATCCCACGGCCTTCAGCGACATCAGGGTCTGGCTCAAGCCAGCGGCCCTGCTGGTCGCGCTGCTGCCGCTTGCCGAGAATGTCAGCATTCTGTCCGTCTCGATCGCGCTGGCGGCGCTGGTCGTCTTCACGCTTTCGCTGAGCGGCCGGTTGCGACACAGCATCGCCCGCATTGCCGGCCAGATAGCACTGTTTTGGCTGGCAGCGCCGTTCCGGTTCATCAGAGATTTCATCCGCTGGCGCAAGACGGCGCGGCGCTTCGGCCGGCGCCGCGTGCGGCTGGCGGCGATCGCCGTCTGGGTGATGCCGCTGACGCTGGGCGCCGTCTTCCTGGCGCTGTTCGGCGCCGCCAATCCGGTCATCGACTACTGGCTGTCGCTGATCGACCTGATGAAGCTGCTCGATCTCATACAACTGGCGCGGATCGCCTTCTGGCTGTTCGTGCTCGTCGGCGTCTGGGCTTTTTTGCGGCCACGCCTGCCGCGGTTTTCGCAGCGCATCCACCGGCCGAACAATCCTCTTGCCGCTGCTCAACCGGTGACCGATGCGCAAAGGCATGTCGTCGAGGACATCGTGTTCGGCAAGGCCGCCATCCTGCGCGCCTCGATCGTCTTCAACATCTTGTTCGCACTGCAGACCGGGCTCGACGCCACCTATCTGTGGGGTGGGGCAGCGCTTCCCGACGGCTTAAGCTACGCCGCTTATGCACATCGCGGCGCCTATCCCTTGATCGTCACCGCGCTGCTTGCCGCCGGTTTTGTCCTGGCGGCGCTCAGGCCTGGAAGCGAGACCTCAGCCGATCCGCTCATCCGCCGGCTGGTCTATGCCTGGGTGGCGCAGAACATCATGCTGGTCATCTCATCGATCCTGCGGCTCGACCTCTATATCGGCATCTATGCGCTGACCTACTGGCGCATCGCCGCTTTCGTCTGGATGGGGCTCGTGGCATCAGGCCTTGCGCTGATCATCGCCCGCATCGCGCTTGGAAAATCCAATGAATGGCTGTCGTCCGCCAATCTTCTGACGTTATCCCTGACGCTTTATGCCTGCTGCTTCATCAATTTCGCAGCAACGATCGCCAATTACAATGTCGACCATTCCCTTGAAATGACCGGCTCCGGCACCCCGCTCGATGCCGAGTATCTGCGCTCGTTCGGCGCCGTCGCCATGCCGGCTCTCGACCGCTACTACACGCGTAAATTCGGAATCCTGACCACTTACTTGGCCGACCAGGTGATGATCGACGACTATATCGCCGAACAAAAGAAGTGGCGCGCCTGGAGCTTTCGCGGCTGGCGGCTGGCCAGGGTTCTCGACAAGCGAGGGCCGCTCGTGCTTCCTCCACCTGTGCAGCCCTCGCAACCTTCCATGCCGGACCGCTGATCCATGCCGCATCACATTCTCGTCGCCGACGATGACCCGCATATCCGCGAAGTGATCTGCTTCGCGCTGGAAAAGGCCGGCATGAAGACGCTTGGGGTGGCCGACGGCGCCGCCGCCTTGCAGGAGATCGGACGCCGGGCGCCGGATCTGGTCGTGCTCGACATCGGCATGCCGGAGATGGATGGGTTGGAGGTCTGCCGGCGGCTGCGCCACACTTCAGATGTGCCGGTGCTGTTCCTGTCCGCGCGCGATGAAGAAATCGACCGCATTCTTGGGCTGGAAATGGGCGGCGACGACTATGTGACGAAACCGTTCAGCCCGCGCGAGCTGGTCGCCCGCGTCAACGTCATCCTGCGCCGCGCCCGCCCGGCAGCGCCCGAACCGGCCGATGACAGGCAGTTCACGCATGGCAAGCTCACACTGGCGCCGGCCAGCCACGCGGCCGCCTTCGACGGCAAGCCGCTTGCCCTGACGGGCATCGAATTCTCCATCCTGAAAGGGTTTCTGGCGCGGCCGACTTATGTGCTCGACCGCGACGCGGTGATGGCCAATGCCTATGCCGGAAAAATCCATGTCGCCGACCGCACCGTCGACAGCCATATCCGCAACATCCGCGCCAAGCTGGCGGCGGTGGGTTGCCCGGAAGTCATCGAGACCGTGCACGGCGTCGGCTTCCGGCTTGGCCGATGCGGCTGACGACTTCACGCAAATGGATCGGCCGCAAATGGCGGCCACGGCTTGCCACGGTCGTCGTCGCCATTCTGATCCTGGTGATGGCCTTGCCGTTGGTCGGCCTGTTCTTCTTCCGCCTCTACGAAAACCAGCTGATCCGCCAGACCGAGGCCGAGCTGATCGCGCAAGGCGCGGCCATCGCCGCCATCTATGCGCAGGATGTGCGCGACGCCGGCATTGCGCCGGACAAGCTCGGCGCGCCGATGCCGCAGTCAGACGGCAGTGCTAGCCGAAGCGTCAATCCCGACGGACCGTACCAGCCGATCGAGCCGCAGCTCGATCTCGCCTCTGACTACGTGCTTCCCACCCGTCCCGCAGCGGTCGCTGCCATCGCCGATCCCGCCTTCGCCGCGATCGGCACACGCCTATCGGGCATTCTCGACGCCACGCAGAAAACCACGCTCGCCGGCTTCCGGCTGCTTGATCCCAGGGGCGTCGTCATCGCCGGGCGCGGCGAGGTCGGGCAGTCGCTTGGCGATGTCGAGGAGGTGCGCACCGCACTTGCCGGCCGCTATGCCAGCGCGCTCAGGCTGCGCATTCCCGACCAGCCGACGCCACCGCTCTATTCGGTCAGCCGCGGCACCAAGGTGCGTGTCTTCGTCGCCTTGCCGGTGGCCGTCGACGGCAAGGTCGCCGGCGTGGTCTATGTCTCGCGGACGCCCAACAACATCATAAAGCATCTCTACGGCGAGCGCGGCAAGGTGACGTTGGCGGCGATCGCCATCCTCGGCGGCACGCTGCTCATCGGCCTCGTCTTCCTGCGCACCGTCAGCCGGCCGATCTATGCGCTGATCGACCGCACGCAGCGCATCGCCGCCGGCGAGCGCGACGCGATCCGGCCGCTCGACCATCACGGCACCTATGAAATGGCCGAGCTGTCCGCCGCCTTCCTCGACATGGCGGAAAAACTGCAGGCGCGATCGGACTCGATCCAGACCTTTGCCACCCATGTCTCGCACGAGCTCAAATCGCCGCTGACGGCGATCCAGGGCGCGGCCGAATTGCTGCGTGATTCCGGCTCGGCGATGGATGATGAAGAGCGGCGCCGCTTCTCCAACAATATCGTCACCGATGCCGGTCGACTCAATTTGCTGGTGCGGCGGCTGCTCGACCTGGCGAAGGCCGAAAATCTCGCACCCAGCGGCGAAAGCACCTCGATCGGTGCAGCACTTGCATTGCTGCCCGTCGACACCAGGCTGGCGGTTCGCGTCGAGGCGGGCGGTGATCTCGCCTTGCGCATCTCGGCCGAGAACGCTGCAATCGTGCTTGCCAATCTCATCGACAATTCGGCCAGGCACGGCGCGACGCTGGTTTCGATCTCGGCGGCGAGCGCCGAGGGCAAGGCGACGGTGCTGGTCGGCGACGATGGCGACGGCATTTCGCCCAGCAACCGGGCGCGCATCTTCGAGCCGTTCTTCACCACGCGGCGCGCTACCGGCGGCACCGGCATGGGCCTCGGCATCGTGCTGGCCCTCCTGAAAGCGCGTGATGGTATGATCCGGCTGGTTGACAGCGAGCGCGGCACGCGCTTCGAGATCACTTTGCCTTTATCAAGCTGAGCATGATCTCTGGACAAACGGATACCGTTTGTCCGAGAAAACCGGTACCCACTTTTCGGGATCATGCTCTGGAAGCTGGAGCCGAAAAAATGCGCTACGACATCGTCATCATCGGTGGGGCCATCGTCGGGTCCTCGATTGCCTATTATCTGCGTGAGGAAGGGTTTTCCGGCTCCATCGCGCTCATCGAACGCGATCCGCAATTTGCCCATGCGGCAACAACGCTGTCCATGGCCTCGATCCGCCAGCAATTCTCCATTCCGGAAAACATCCGCCTGTCGCAATTCACGCTAAAGCTGTTCCGGCGGCTGAAGGAAGAGTTCGGCACCGATGCTGATATCGGGTTCCGCGAGGGCGGCTATCTGATCCTCGCCGGAGAAGCCGGGCTGCCGATCCTCAAGGCCAATCACGAGGCGCAGATCGCCGAGGGCGCCGACATCGTGCTCGAGGATGCCGAGCAGCTGACGCGGCGCTTCGCCTGGCTGTCGGCCGAGGGCATTTCCGCCGGCGCTTATGGCCGGACAGGCGAAGGCTGGTTCGACGCGCATGCGATGCTGACCCTGTTCCGCAAGGCGCTGCGCGAGAAGAAGATCGATTTCATCGCCGCTTCGGTCACCTCTATCGCGCGCGACGGCAACCGCGTTACCGGTGTCACCCTCGACAATGGCCAGACGCTGGAGGCCGGCATCGTCGTCAACGCCGCCGGGCCGAACGCCGGCAAGGTTGCCGCCCTTGCCGGGCTGGCGCTGCCGGTCGAGCCGCGCAAGCGCAACGTCTTCGTCTTCGAGGCGCGCGAGAAATATTCTGATATGCCGCTGCTGGTCGATCCCTCTGGCATTTATGTGCGGCCGGAAGGCTCGGTCTACCTCACCGGCGGCGCCGAGCCGGAAGAGGGCGATGGGCCGGCCGATCCCAAGGATTTCGAAGTCGACTGGCCGCTGTTCGAAGAGGTGATCTGGCCGGTGCTGGCAACCCGCATCCCGGCCTTCGAAGCGATCAAGGCGACCCGCGCCTGGGCCGGCCATTATGATTACAACACGCTCGACCAGAACGCGGTGATCGGCCCGCATCCCGCGGTCGGCAATTTCTTGTTCGCCAATGGGTTTTCGGGCCATGGCCTGCAGCAAGCGCCGGCGGTGGGCAAGGCGCTGGCAGAGTTTTTGGTGCATGGCGGCTATCGGACGGTGGATTGCTCGGCGTTTGGGTATGAGCGGGTGGCCGAGGGACGGGCGTTTCGGGAATTGAATGTGATTTGAGGGAGTTGGCACGAAGGCTCCCTTGAAGGCTGGCGGGACAGCGCCCCCCTCTGTCCTGCCGGACATCTCCCCCACACGGGGGGAGATCGGCCGTCATCTCGGCTTTCGCCAATCGCCAGCGTTGCAGGAATGAGCGGGGCGCGCCCAAGCTGCCAATCTCCCCCTTCGTGGGGGAGATGCCCGGCAGGGCAGAGGGGGCGCCAAGGATCGCCACCTTCGACCTGCTGTCTAAGCCGCCGCCAGCTTCCCAGCCTCGACATAGTCCTGTAGCCAGGCCAGCACCCGGCCCCAGCCCTCGGCATGTTCAGCCGCCGCTTCGCTCAGGCCGGCGAAACCGCCATGGCAGATGGTGAGGCGCGTGCCCCTGGCGATCGGCTCCAGCAGCCAGGCGACCGTGGTTTGCCGCCGGCCAAGCGTCGGGTGATCCCAGGCATAGGACCGCGTCTGCACGATCCGGCGCGGCGCTTCGATCTCGAGGAATTCGCCGCTGGCCGGCAGGTCGCTGCCGTCAACTGTGCGGACAACAACGGTCCAGCGGCCGCCGACGCGAAGGTCGGCCGACCAGTCGGCCATCCGGTAGGTGTCGGGGGATCCCCACCATTGTTCGACGTCCTTGCTAACCAGCGCCGTGAAGATGCGCTCCGGCGGCGCTTCGATCTCGGCGGATGCCATGATCGTCTCGCCATTGGTCATGCTCTGTATCCTGGGAACGTGCATCATGGATGCCTCCAAAGATATTTGGTTCGGTATCGAAACGATCGTTTTATCCCTTCGATGGCGGGCGCTCAAAACCTTTGCCGGTCTCGAGCAGGCTCTTCAGGCTGGCCAGCACCAGCGGCCAGCCCTTGGCGACGTTGTCGATCAGCCTGTGCGGCCCGTCCGCCTCATGAGTGACGGCAAGCTTCATCAATTCGCCGTCCTGTTCTATTGCGAAGGTGCAGCGCGTGTAGCCGTCCTCCTTGATCTCCGGCATCCATTCATTGCGCCATTTGATGACCAGGCGTCGCGGTGGGTCGATCTCGAGGATTTCACCGCTGTCGGCAACGCGGCCGTCGGGGAAGATCAGCTTCCAGCTGGAGCCCACCTTCCATTCGCTCTCCTGATAGGAGCAGAGGAAGAACTGCCGGTTGAACTCCGGGTCGGTCAGCGCTTCCCAGAGTTTTTCGGGCGTGGTGCGGATGTAGGTCACGTAGACGAAGGTGTTGTTGCTCACGGCTCTTCCCTTTCGAGGCGTCTCTTCAAATTGCTGAGGGCGTCGAGACGCCCCCGTTCGAACTTGCCGATCCAGCGCTCGGCGATCTCGTTGATCGGAACCGGGTTGAGGTAGTGCTCCTTCTCCCGGCCCCGGCGGAGCGTGGTGACGAGGTTTGCTTCCTCCAGGATCGCCAGGTGCTTGGTCACCGCCTGGCGCGTCATGGCCATCTCCGCGCACAGCGCGTTCAACGTCTGCCCGTTCCGGGCATGGAGGCTGTCCAGCAATTGCCGGCGTGTCGGGTCCGCCAGGGCGCGAAAGACTGCATCCATGCTCATGGCCTTAATATGCAACTATTTGGTTGCATGTCAAGCGGCAAGAGTGCGCGGCCTGACGCGGCCACGGGAGAGAATCAGCCCTTGCGGGAGAACCAGAAGGCATCCGGCATGCGCTTCATGCCGATGCGTTCGTAGAAGCCGACCGCGTCGGACACGGAGAGAAGGCTGATGGCGACCGATGGGCCAAGCTGCCGCCGGGCCTCGTTCATCAGCCCCTTGCCAACGCCAAGACCTTGGGCCGCGCCGGAAACAGCGAGCTCGGAGATGTAGCAGACCCAGGCAAAGTCGGTGACGGCCCTGATAACACCAATCAGCGGCTTGCCCTCGATGTCGAGCCGCGCGGTCAGCACCAGATTGGCGCCCGACAGCATCGCCTGCAGCCTGGCAGGATCATCGACAGGCCGCGTCTCGCCGAGGCCGGATTCCACCAGCACCTTGCGGAATTCGGCGATGCCGAGCGCAGGCTCTCGGGCGTAGAGGACATGGGAGTTTTCTGCCATGCCGCCAGACTGCACCATCGAACTGCAAATTCGAAGCCGCTTTCGCGTAGTGCCCTTGTACCAGTGCGCACGAACAGTTGCCTTTTATTTGCCCTCGGCTTTGTGTAAACGGAGCTTCAGCAAATCCCCCGCAACGAAAACACGGGCCAAAGCCATGGAAAAATTCACCAAGCTCGCCGGCGTCGCCGCTCCGATGCCGATCGTCAATGTCGACACCGACATGATCATCCCGAAGGATTATCTCAAGACGATCAAGCGCACCGGGCTCGGCACCGGCCTGTTCGCCGAAATGCGCTACAAGGACGACGGTTCGGAAAACCCGGATTTCGTGCTCAACAAGCCGGCTTACCGCAAGGCGCAGATCCTCGTCGCCGGCGACAATTTCGGCTGCGGCTCGAGCCGCGAGCACGCGCCGTGGGCGCTGCTCGATTTCGGCATACGCTGCATCATCTCGACCTCGTTCGCCGACATCTTCTACAACAATTGCTTCAAGAACGGCGTGCTGCCGATCACCGTCAGCCCCGAGGATCTCGAGAAGCTGATGGATGACGCCTCGCGCGGCTCGAACGCCACTTTGTCGATCGACCTCGAAGCCAAGGAAATCCGCGGCCCCGATGGCGGTGTCGTCACCTTCGACCTCGACGACTTCAAGCGGCACTGCATGCTCAACGGGCTCGACGATATTGGCCTGACCATGGAGAAGGCCGGCGCCATCGCCTCGTTCGAGAAGCGCAACGCCGAACAGCGCCCCTGGGCCTGAGCGGCACCATCCGAATATAGGCCCGGCCCTTTCAGGCCGGGTTGGCGGCGACTGAAGGGGAGGGACAGTCATGGCACGTTTGCTTCTTGCCGGCGTTTGCGGGCTGGCGCTGTTGCTGGTGCCCAGCGTGAGCGCGTTTGCGCAAACGCAGACGCCCGCGGCAGCCCAGAAGCCGGCCGACCAGCCGGCGACCGACCAGGGAGCGCCGAGCACCAGCGACGCGGCGCCCGCCGACGATGACAAGCAGGCGCCGATCCCGTTCGAGGGCGGCCAGCTGACCATCACGCAGCCGGAGCAGGATGGTGAGAAGGTGCTCGCCTTTGACGGCAAGCAGCTGGCCAGCAACTACGATGTCTTCTTCGACAAGATCGTGAAGGTCGGCGACGTCAACGTGGCGCTGGTCGATGTCGGCGACGGCGGCAATCAATGCGGTCCGGCCAAGGTCATCGTGTGGAAGCCGGAAGGTGGCGAGATCCAGGCCACGACGGTCGAGCAGGATGAATGCGGCGCGCCGCCGGCGGCAATCTCCGACAGCGCCATCTATTTCGTGCCCTATCTGCTGCCGGGCGATGAGAAGCCGGCGCTGCAATGGTCGCCGACGGGCGGGCTGACCACCTCCGGCAATCTGACCTATATGCCGGAACCCGGGACCGACTGGAAAGACATCGACCCGATGAAATACGACAACATCATCGACGCCTTCCATAATGAGGCGGTCTACAAGGAAGCCGAAAAACTGCTGGGCAAGGACATGCCCGACATGGCGACCAGCCTGCTGGTCGGCGGCGGCACGGAAAAGACCGCGTCGGGCGCGTTCTACGCCAGCGGCTGCGTGCCGCATGACTGCGGCGGCAATGACGGCTTCATGGCGGTCGACCCGGCCAAGCACAAGCTCTACTTCGCCCGCCGCGGCGACAATGGCCAGCCGAATGCCTGGCCGGCGGTGGCGACATGGCCGGCCGACGTGAAGGAAGCGCTGGACAAGGCGCTGGGCTCGGCGAATTAACGAGCGTTGCCAGGGAACAGCCTTCCGCCTGCCATAGCGAAATGAGATCGCCATCAGACGCCGGGTATTCGTGCGCCATTTCGACGGAGGATACGATGCAGAATCGGCGACAAGTAACAGCAGCCGGGCTGCTTCTCGGTAGCGGCCTGCTCACACCGGCCCTCGCCCAGGCGGCGACCTCACTTCAATCACTGGCGGAACGTTTCGCGGCGACATTGAGCGCAGGGGACATCGACGGCTTCTCCGAACTGTTCGCCGACACCTACGTGAATCACCAGACAAGCGCCGCGGCACCGCCGCCGGCGAATGTCAGCCCGAAACAGGGAACGGTCGCCTTCTTCAAGGCGCGGCTGGCGGCAATGCCCGATCTAAAAGTCGTCACCGAAGTCGTGGTCGCCGACAAGGACCATGTGGCGGCGAGCTTCGTCTACAGCGGCACGCACAAGGGCACCTATTTCGGTGTAGCACCGACCGGACGGACACTGCGCTTCACCTCCTGCGACATTTTTCGGGTGGAAGACGGTCGCATCGTCGAGCATTGGGGCATGGGCGATATCGCAGGCGTCCTGGCGCAACTGCGAGCCTGATCTCCACCGGCTCACTGTTGTGGGCCCGCCATCGGGCCGGTCGAACGGAACTCCACACGATCCCGACGGACAAGCTTAGTGCTTTCTTTCGGTCGGCCTCGGCGCGCTTGTGGTTTCCCTTGGCTTTTCATGCCTCGCTTCGCGCCTTGTAGGCAGTGGCGAAATTCGGCTGGAGCATTATGGCGAGGTCGGCTTGCCGTCGCTGCCGGCAACTTGGTCGCCGCAGGTTCCTGCCCGTCTCGGATCGAGCTCGATGGCGTGCCGACAATCCGCCGCCGCACCTGTCGCGTCGCCGTTGAGCACCCTTGCACGGCTGCGGCCGAGATACGCGTCGGCATTGTGCGGATCGAGGCTGATGGCTCTGTCGAAATCGAGAAGCGCGCCTTCGACACTGTATTTCGACAGCCGCATCCCGGCGCGATCGATCAGGGCCTTTGCCGCTTCTTGGTCACTTCCGCTGGCCGGCGTGGCGGCTGCAGGCTGGGCCGCTTTGGTCCCAGCATTTCCGGTGTCGCAACCGCCTGTCTTTTTCGGGTCGAGGGCGATGGCTTTTAGGCAGTCGGCCCCGGCCCCGGCTGCATCGCCGCTCAGCGCCCGCGTCAGCGAACGGGCGAACCAGGCCCGCGCATCGTTCGCGTCGAGCGCGATCGCCTTGCCGAAATCGGCAATGGCGCGATCGTTGCTGCCTTTGCTTGCCCAGGCGACGCCTCGAAAATAATAGCCGTCGACGATCGCGGGATCGAGTTGGATCGCCTTACTGGCGTCGGCGATCGCGCGCACCCAGCCATCCTTGCTGAGCCAGGCCGCGCTGCGGTTGGCATAGGCTTCGGCGCTCTTGGGGTCGATGCCGATGGCGGCGTCGTAATCGGCCATCGCCTGATCGAACTCACCCCTGTCGAGGCGGTTGAGGGCGCGGTTGAGAAGCGCGATCATGTCGGTCGGGTCAAGCCGGATAGCCTCATCATATTCGGCGCTCGCCTTGTCGCGCTTGCCTTTCCTGTCCCAAGCCTGACCGAGTCCTGTATGCGCCGCGCTGTTTTGCGCATCGGCCTCGATCGCCTGCTTGTAATCCACCATAGCCGCGTCGATATTGCCCTTGCGCAGGAAGGCCGCGCCGCGGCTGGAATAGGCCTCGCTGGCGGACGGCTCCAGGCTTATGGTGACGTTGAAGTCCGCTATTGCGCGGTCGTCGTCTCCCTTGTTGTACCAGTCGGCGCCACGGTTGAAGTAGGCCGCAGCCTGCTTGGGATCGATCGCGATCGCCTCGCCATAGTCGGCGATCGCACCGTCCCAGTCTTCCTTGTCGTTCCGGGCGGAAGCTCGGTAGAAGTAGGCTTTGGCGCGCAGGCGCAGCGCTTCGGTCGTGTCCTCTGCAATCACCGAGCAGGCGGCGATGCGCCGGTCGGCCGCGCCATAGTCGACGCTCGCTTCGTTCCTGTAGATGGGCCCACTGTCGTCGTCCGAGCCTTTTTCATCGCCGAAGCAAAGCGCATAGTCCCGCGTAACGGCCGAAGACGGAGCGGTCAGAGCGCCAAGCATGATAACAACTGCAAGGACCACCAGCGGCCCGCGCAATAGCCCGGCAACAAATGCGCGTGGAAACGCGTCGGTGCGGCGTGACATGGCTCTGACCCCCAGAGTTACTGCGACTGCTCTCGCGGATACTTATAGTTCTACTTTTGTTCCTAAATGCAAGCAGAAATTGCAGTGGTCGTTGAAAACGACGGATCCCCTTTGGAGGGGTGAGGAGTTCGGACGGGAAGCAACATTGCTTGGCTTTCCGAACGACGAACGCCCGGCGAGGAGAGAACTGGCCCGCTGGCATTAGAGATATTGCACCGTCGATTTATCCGTGTTGGCCCATGGCCGGATCCGGTCTTGCCTGCAAAGTGGCGGCGCCGATTTGAGGACATCCATGCGCACACTCATCTCCACCGGTTCGCCCTTCGAAAAGACCGCCGGCTATTCGCGTGCGGTGGTGCAGGGCGACTGGTGTTTCGTGTCCGGCACGACCGGCTATGATTATGCGACGATGACGATGCCGGAGACCGTCGAGGCGCAGACGCGCAATTGCCTGGCGACGATCGGCAACGCGCTGGCCGACGGCGGCTTCAACATGGCCGATGTGGTGCGGGCGCATTACTACATCACCGACCAGGCCTTCGTGGACGTGGTCTTCCCGATCCTCGGCGAGACGTTCGGCGACATCCGGCCGGCGGCGACGATGATCGTCTGCCAGCTCAACAAGCCGGAAATGAAGATCGAGATCGAAGTCACGGCGCTGCGGCGGACGGCATGAGGAGGCCAAAGCCATGCCCGTCCGGCGTATCGTAGCCAATATCGAGACAAAAGACGCCGCGCTGGCCAGACGTTTCTATCATGACGTGCTTGGCCTCGATGTGCTGATGGACCAGGGCTGGATCGCCACTTACGGCTCCGGGGAACAGATGCAAGTGCAGGTCTCCTTCATGGCGCAAGGCGGCTCCGGCACGCCGGTGCCGGATCTGTCGATCGAGGTCGACGATGTCGACGCAGCACTAGCCGCCATGAAGGCCGCCGGCTTTGTCATCGAATACGGGCCGGCCGACGAGCCCTGGGGCGTGCGGCGCTTCTATGTGCGCGATCCCCTGGGCCGGCTGGTCAACATTCTCTCGCATCGGTGATGGCGCTTCTCAAGCGCAGGCTTGCGCGCGGGCCGCTTGGCGTTTAGCAAAGCGCCGGTTCAATCTTTCCAGGACGGTTTCTCCATGGCAACGAAGCATCTTTCCTGCTCCCCGGCGACGGCATCGGCCCCGAGGCCATGGCCGAGGTCAAGAAACTGATCGCGGCCATGAACGAAAAGCTCGGCAGCGGCTTCGTCACCGATGAGGGCCTGGTCGGCGGCTGCGCCTACGATGCGCATGGGGCCGCGATCTCCGATGCCGACATGGCAAAGGCAATGGCGGCGGACGCGGTGCTGTTCGGCGCCGTCGGCGGTCCGAAATGGGATGCGGTGCCTTACGAGGTGCGTCCCGAAGCCGGCCTGCTGCGGCTGCGCAAGGACATGGAGCTGTTCGCCAATCTGCGTCCCGCCATCTGCTACCCGGCGCTGGCCGCATCCTCCTCGCTGAAGCAGGAGGTGGTCGAAGGCCTCGACATCCTCATCGTGCGCGAGCTGACCGGCGGCGTCTACTTCGGCGAGCCCAAACAGATCATCGATCTCGGCAACGGCCAGAAGCGCGGCATCGACACCCAGGTCTACGACACGTTCGAGATCGAGCGTATTTCGGGCGTCGCCTTCGAGCTGGCGCGGACCCGCAAGAACCACGTCACCTCGATGGAAAAGCGCAATGTGATGAAGTCGGGCGTGCTGTGGAACGAGGTCGTCACCCAGACCCACAAGGCGCGCTACTCCGACGTCAAGCTCGACCATATGCTGGCCGATGCCGGCGGCATGCAACTGGTGCGCTGGCCGAAGCAGTTCGACGTCATCGTCACCGACAATCTGTTCGGCGACATGCTGTCCGACATCGCCGCCATGCTGACCGGTTCGATCGGCATGCTGCCGTCGGCCTCGCTCGGCGCGCCCGACGTCAAGACCAAGAAGCGCAAGGCGCTGTACGAGCCGGTGCATGGCTCGGCGCCCGACATTGCCGGCAAGGGCATCGCCAACCCGATCGCCATGATCGCCTCCTTCGCCATGTGCCTGCGCTATTCCTTCGGCATGGTCGATGAAGCCGACAAGCTCGAAGGCGCGATCGCCGCGGTGCTCGATCAGGGCCTGCGCACCAAGGATATTTTGTCCGCCGGCATGACCGAGGTCGGCACGGTTGCGATGGGCGACGCGATCATCGCCAAGTTCCTGGCTTAAGCCGCAGGCGGCTCAGCCTTAACGGATCTCGCCGGCAAGCTGGCGCAGCAGGCCGACGAGCTGCGCTTCGTCCACCGGCTCGAAAAAGGCCGCGTCGGCGGTCTCGACGGCGACGATGGCGCTTTGTGCCGCCGCCGCCCCGGCCGCTGTGATGCGGATCACCTTGGCGCGGGAATCCCTGGCGTCGGTCTCCCGCGCTATCAATCCCTTGGCCTCGAGCCGGGTGACGACATCCGACGTCATCTTCACCTCGGTGCCGGCCTGGGCGGCGAGCTGCACCTGGTTGGGCGGCTCGCCATTGCGGCCGAGCCACATCGCCGAAGCCAGGAGCACGAACTGGACATGCGTCAGGTCGAGTGGGGCCAGCGCCGCCGTCATGACGCGCTGCCAGCGCATGGTGGTTCGCCAGAGCAACAAGCCGGGGCTCTCCGATGGTCCGCTGAAGCGTGTGTTCAAATCCTGCCCATCAGCCACGGCTTGCCAGCTCCTCTGCCTGCTCGAACAATTTAGCCATCGAGGTGTCGAAATCGCCGCTGATCTGCGGTCCGAGCTCCGGTCCGACCTCGGCGGCCGAAGGGCCTGATATTTCGAGCCTGTGCGTCACCTGCGTGCCGCCTTCCTGCCCGACCGGCGTCACCGAGACACGGGTGCCCTTGGCGAACGGGCCATGCAGCACGAAGGTGTCGGAGCCCTCATAGGTCAGGCGGCCTTCATGCAGCGCCTTCAGCGCGTTCCAGATGGCTGCTGCGGGAAGGGAGGAAATTGCGGTGTACTCATTGCTCCACATTGTCTTGGCTCCGTTCATCCTGGCCGATTGACCATTCGATCTGTGCACAGACTATCTGTGCACAAATAATATTGCAAGAGGAATCTTCCGCCGTGACGCGCTCCTCCCTGAACGTGGCTCTTGAGGGGGACTTAACCCCCTGCTCTTATGCAGCTTCGAGCGGGAAGATTTCTCGTTTTCTCGGGACTGGTCTCTAGGTCCTGACCCCTGCCGGCACCGGCCCCCAGGGGTTTTCGCCCACCTGAGACTGCACAAGCCCCAAGACCAGCATGGCCACCCCGCCGATAACCGGGATGAAGCAGGGCAAGACAAACCAGCCGCTCAGGCCGACATCGTGCAAACGCCGCACAACGAGTGCGATCCACGACAGGCCGGCTGCAAATGTGAAGATAAGAGCGGGTATCAACCCTATCGTGCTCTGGCCCGCGTTGATGCCGAAGCCATTGATAGCCAGATTGACGAGTATCCCGAAGCCGAGAAGCACTAACTGCACCAGGACAAAGCACAGGCAAAAGGCCCAGAATTCCTTGCGGCGAGCGCGTCCGTTGAAATTATAATAATTCACGGTCACCGTTTGCAGGAAGTAGGCCCACAGTCCTGTAGACCCGGCAGGCCGATTTTCGGCAAGCTGGCCAGGCCGTGATGGTTGACCGCTGCTTGACGACGGCGTGGTTGAGGCGGCGACGATATTGTGGGCCGCGCCATCATCCGGCTGGAATTCGACAAGAGTGCCCCTGACGACAGACACCTCATGGCCTAGATCACTACGTGCAAATATGTAGCGCTTGCCGTCGATGCCGTTGATGTAACCGAAATCCTGATCCTGGTCGTAGTGATAAACCGCGCCGCGCATGCTTCCCCCTTACAATGCGATGTCAAATACTACCCAGGGTTGTTCATGATTGCAATATGCACGCAGGTCAAATTCTGACTCCAGCCGGGACCGGCCCCCACTGGTTTTCGCGTCCCTGTGTCGGGATCAGGGCGAAGACCAGGATGATCAGGCTGCCGAAGGTCGGGATCAGGATGAGCAGGCAGAGCCAGCCGGTCAGGCCGAGATCGTGCAGGCGGCGCACGATCATGCCGAGGCTGGGCAAGAAGGTGGCCAGCAGGAACATGCCGAACAGCCCGACCGTCACCGCCGGCACCTCGATGCTGTCGAAATTGCCTAGCTCGACATCGGCGAAAACGCCGATGCCCATGACCACCAGCAACGCGACCGTCCAGAACAGGCAATAGCTCCAATATTCCTTGCGGCGGGCGCGGCCGGCGAAATTGAAGTAGTTCCGGGTCACGCCGCTCCAGAAATAGCCCCAGAGATCGGTGGGCTCGGGCGGCTCGGACGATCGGCCGAAAGGCTGCACCTGTGATGCGCCGGCCGCAGGTGCGGGAACGGCTTGAGCCGGTGCGGCGCTTGTGCCGGCGTCGGCGGCCGGGCTTGCGGCCTGGGCGATCGAGAAAACGTCACGCGCCTGGCCGCCGCCGGCCTGGAACTCGACCGCCGTTCCCTTGGGCATTGCGGTTTGCCGGCGGAGGTTCTCGCGGGTGAAGGTGTAGCGGTTGCCGTCGGCTCCGGTGATGAAGCCGAAGCCCTGGTCCTCGTCATAGTGGAGCACTTCGCCGCGCATCACCCACCCCCTTTGTCGCCACGTCCCTGCCAAGGTGTGACACAAGGCCGAGCCTGCGGGCAAGACCGCGCGACATGGGCTGTGCGACGTGGCTACCATATTAGCGGCAAATCAAGCATAAGGCTTCACGTGCAGCCTCTTCGCCAAAGCAGACAATGACAGTCGAGCATTCTGAAGCCAGCGCCGCGACCGGGGTTGTAAAACCTCCGAGACTGGCCATCGATGCCACAGGGCTGATGCTCTGGCCGCCCGGCAAGGGCCTGGCGGGCATTCCGCGGGTCGAAAGTTTTCTTGTCAATGCGGCCCTGGCGGATCCCGACCCCGGCGTGGAGGTGGTGGCGTTCAGGTCCGGGGAACGCCGGTTCCGGCCGCTCGTCCCTTACGAACAGGACCATGTCGCGGTGGGCGAGATTTCACCGCATCGTGTCAAACGGTGGCCGGGAAGGCAGCCAGCGCTGTCGCAGGCTTTCGAGGTGGTGCGCAAGCAGCCTTGGGACAAGCGCGAGATGGACCGCCATCTGGCCAGGACGGTGACCAACGGCCGCAAGGGGATCGCCTACCAGGCGACGAGGCTGTTGATCCGCGCCTATCGCCTGTACCAACGGGCGAGGATCCGGTTTGGTTTGCGTGAGGGCGTCATAGCGCAGCCGGTCAAGGCGGAACCGGGCCTCGTGCTGATCAGCCATCACATCCTGACCCAGGAAGACCGGTCCGCCGTCTCGGGTGCCGCCGGCAAGCTGGCCTTCCTCTGCCATGATATCATCCCGGCATTGCGCCCCGATCTGCTTGGCTCGGGCACCAGCGAGCGCCGCTTCGGCTCCTATCTCGAACAGCTGGTACGCTCCGGCGCCCCGGCATTCTGCGCCTCCGACGAGGTCGGTGCGACGCTGACCGAGCATATGCGCAAGGCCGGCATCGCCGCGCCGGTGGTGTACCGTTTTCCGATGCCTTCGATCCTGCACGAGACCGCATCGCGCGCCGGCACGACCTCGCGCATCGAGGCTGGCGAGCCGTTCGTGCTCTACTGCTCGACCATCGAGGTGCGCAAGAACCACATCCTCCTGGCGCGGATCTGGCAGCAGGCACGGGAAGAGGGCGTCAAGCTGCCAAGGCTCGTCTGCGCCGGGCGCTGGGGCTGGATGATCGAGCCGCTGCGCGCCTATCTCAAGGCGCATCCCGAACTGCTCCAGTCGGTCACTTTCACCGGACTGGTCAGCGACGAGCAGCTCATCCGCTGTTATCGCAGCGCCACGTTTGGCGTCTTTCCCTCGCATATCGAAGGTTGGGGCTACGGCGCCTCGGAATGTCTCGACTTCGGCGTTCCGGTCATCGTCTCGACAACGCCGTCGCTGATCGAGGCGACCGGCGGCCTGATGCCGGCGATCGATTCCAATGATCAGGCCGGCTGGTACACCGCGATCCGCAGGATGGCGGAGGATCACACATGGCGCGCCTCGCTGGCGGAGCGCATCGCAAGCCAGCATCGGCCGACGCCGGCATCGGCAAGCTGGACCGCCATCAAGGCCGGCCTGCAGGCGAGCGCAGCCCGCCAACGCGCCGAACAGCAGGCAGGCTGATCGCAACAGCCTGCGGATTCAGCGCGGTCCTATGAAGGGTGCTTCTTCGCCTTCTTGTGCTTGGGCGGGCCGGCATTGTCGAATTTCGGCTTGCCCGGCTTTTTCGCCCATGGCTTTGCCTCATGCGCGGCTGCCGGGCGCTGGTCGGCTGAAGCCGGCGCGCGCTTCTCGAATTTGCGCTTCGGCGCGTTCGGATCGAATGGCGCCTTGCCGCGATGCGGCTTCTTGTCCGGGCTCGGCGGCTGGTAGCCGGCCCGCGACAGGTCCGGCGTGCCCTCGAGGCGCTTGACCAGGATGTTGCCCTGCAATTTGCGGTCGGGGCCGATCGCGGCGAGAAAACGGTCGGCCCAATCGGCCGATATCTGCACGTAAGTCTCTTCGGGCTGCATCTTGATGGCGCCGATCTCGCGCTTGGTGATGCTGCCGGTGCGGCACAGCATCGGGATCAGCCAGCGCGGCTCGGCATTCTGCCGGCGCCCGATCGACAGCGAGAACCAGACGCTGTCGCCGAAATCATCGCGGCGGCTGGGCGCTTCGTCGCGGCGCGCGAAGTTTTCGCCCGCCGGTCTGTCACGCGAGGGCGTGAACGGCGCCACGTCCATCAGATCCTCGGGCGCCGAGCGGCTGGCGCGGCACTGGCGCACGAAGGCGGCAGCCACCTGTTCGGCGCCATGCCGGCTGAGAAGCGCGTCGATAAAGGCGCGCTCGTCGTCCTTCACCGGCTCGTCAAAAGCCGGATCGGCCAGGATGCGCTCGTCGTCACGCCGGATCACATCGTCGGCGGAAGGTGGGCTTGCCCATGTCGCCTTCAGCCCGGCGTTCTGCAAAAGTCGCTCGGTGCGCTTGCGGGCGCTGTTTGGCACGATCAGCGCGCTGACGCCCTTGCGCCCGGCGCGCCCGGTACGGCCGCTGCGGTGGAGCAGCGTTTCCGGGTTGGTCGGCAGGTCCGCGTGGATGACCAGTTCCAGATTGGGCAGGTCGATGCCGCGCGCCGCGACGTCGGTGGCGATGCAGACTTTTGCACGGCCGTCGCGCATTGCCTGGAGCGCATGGCTGCGCTCGTTCTGGCTGAGCTCGCCCGACAGCGCGACGACGGAAAAGTTGCGGTTGTTGAAGCGCGCGGTGAGATGATTGACGGCGGCGCGCGTGTTGCAGAACACCAGCGCGTTCTTCGCCTCATAAAAACGCAGCACATTGATGATGGCGTTCTCGCGGTCGGCCTGGGCGACGCTGAGTGCCCGGTATTCGATGTCGAGATGCTGCTTTTCCTCGCCGGCGGCCGAGATGCGTATGGCGTCGCGCTGGTAACCCTGGGCCAGCGTTGCGATCGAGCGCGGCACGGTGGCCGAGAACATCAGCGTGCGGCGCTCGGCCGGGGCGGCGTCGAGGATGGATTCGAGATCCTCGCGAAAGCCGAGATCGAGCATCTCGTCGGCCTCGTCCAGCACCACGGCCTTCAGCGCCGACATGTCGAGTGAGTTGCGGGTGATGTGGTCGCGCAGACGGCCAGGCGTGCCGACGACGATATGGGCGCCGCGTTCCAGCGCCCGCCGCTCGGTGCGCATGTCCATGCCGCCGACGCAGGACGCCACGGTGGCGCCGGTCATTTCGTAAAGCCATTCCAGTTCGCGCGTCACCTGCAGCGCCAGTTCGCGCGTCGGCGCCACCGCCAGCGCCAGCGGTGCGGCGGCATGAGCAAAGCGCTCCGCATCGCCCAGAAGGGTCGGCGCCAGCGCCAGGCCGAAAGCGACGGTCTTGCCGGAGCCGGTCTGAGCCGACACCAGCGCATCGGCCTGGCCGAGTTCCAGCACCGCCTTCTGCACCGGCGTCAGTTCGGAATAGCCGCGTTTTCCAGCGCTTTTGCCAGCGCCGGAACAATAGCTTCGAAGTTGGACATCTCACTCTTTCGGAATTCAGGGTTCTGCGCTCATCATGGAGCACAAGGCCGGGGCCGGCGCCGCGCCAGCCAAACAATCTTGGCCGTTCGTACTTCCTGCCGCCGCTCTTGTACAGGGCGCGCCTTGAAAGCCAGGCGATGCGTCGCCAATTGACTCTTGCCGCAAACCGCGTAAAAGCCCGCTCGAACGGGATCGTTTTTCGATGCGCGGCCTTTTGATGGCTCTTCTTGCATTCGACGCCCCCAGCCTCAATGCACATCATTGGGCCGGGCGTATCGGCGCGTCCCCTCGTTCCAGCAAAACTACGGCCAAAAAAACCACCACCAAAACGGTGTGATTCCCTTGGCCTAACCACCCTCTCCCGGGTCCGGCCCGGGGGACGGAACCCGCATCGGCCAGCGGGTTTTCTCCAAAAACCAAGCGGAGAGGGACAGGAGATCTTTATGAGTTTCAAGGTTGCAGTCGTCGGCGCCACGGGCAATGTGGGCCGGGAAATGCTCAACATACTGGAAGAGCGCGGCTTTCCGGTAAGCGAAGTCGTGGCGCTGGCCTCGCGGCGCAGCCAGGGCACGGAAGTGTCGTTCGGCGACCGCACGCTGAAGGTCCGGACGCTCGACCAATATGATTTTTCCGACACCGACATCTGCATCATGTCGGCCGGTGGCAATGTCTCCAAGGAATGGTCGCCGAAGATCGGCAAGCAGGGCTGCGTCGTCATCGATAATTCGTCGGCCTTCCGCTACGACCAGGACGTGCCGCTGATCGTGCCGGAAGTGAACCCGGACGCGATCTCGCTGTTCACGCGCAAGAACATCATCGCCAATCCGAACTGCTCGACCGCGCAGCTGGTGGTGGCGCTGAAGCCGCTGCACGATTTCGCCACCATCAAGCGCGTCGTCGTCGCCACCTACCAGTCGGTGTCGGGCGCCGGCAAGGAAGGCATGGACGAGTTGTTCACGCAGACGCGGGCCGTGTTCGTCGCCGACGGCGTCGAGGTCAAGAAGTTCACCAAGCGCATCGCCTTCAACGTCATCCCGCATATCGACGTCTTCCTCGATGACGGTTCGACCAAGGAAGAGTGGAAGATGGTCGCCGAGACCAAGAAGATGCTTGATCCCAAGATCAAGCTGACGGCGACCTGCGTGCGCGTGCCGGTGTTCATCGGCCATTCGGAAGCGGTCAACATCGAGTTCGAGAAGCCGATCACCGCCGACGAGGCACGCGATATCCTGCGCGAGGCGCCGGGCTGCCAAGTTTTGGACAAGCGCGAGGATGGCGGCTACATCACGCCGCTGGAATCGGCCGGCGAGGACGCCACCTTCATCTCGCGCATCCGCGAGGATTCGACCATCGACAACGGCCTGTCGATGTGGATCGTCTCCGACAATCTGCGCAAGGGCGCGGCGCTCAACGCAGTGCAGATCGCCGAATTGCTGGTCGAGCGCGGCCTGATCCAGCCGAAGAAGAAGGCGGCCTGACGGCTGTTTGTTTTCGCTCACGGGCGGCACCGCCGCTGCCGCGGCTGGCCCTCCGCGGGGGCGCCGGACGACCGGCGGCCCGCGGTCGCGGGCTCGGCCTTCGGCCGTTAGCTCCCTTCTCCCCGTCACTATACGGGGAGAAGGTGCCGGCAGGCGGATGAGGGGCAGCACAGGCCTCCGATGTGAAACGTCTATGAGCGATCCCGCCAAAGTCACGCTACGCCCTGCCATTGGCTCAGACGCCGCTGCTATCGCAAAACTCATGCGGGCAGCACTTGGCTCGTTTGACTGGATGCCGGTCATCCACACGCCGACCGAGGACCTTGCCTTCATCAGGGATATCGTGCTGCCACGGCAGCAGGTGACGGTCGCCGAGGTAGGCAAGGAGGTTGTCGGCTTCATTGCCGTCAGTGGCGAATGGGTAGAGCAGCTTTATCTCGACCCGGCATGGACGGGCCAAGGCATCGGCAGCCGCTTGTTGGGCGACGCGGCCGGGTCACTGCCGGTCGTGAAACTCCATTGCTTCCAATCCAACACCGGCGCCCGGCGCTTCTACGAGCGCCATGGGTTCCGCGCGGAAGCGTTCGGCGATGGCACGACCAACGAGGAAGGCCTGCCGGATATTCTGTACGTCCGCAGGCGTTAGTCTAGCGCTGGCGCGGCCATCGCAAGCCGTCAGTCACGCGGTATCTGACGGCCCTGCCCGGCTTCCCAAATGATCTTGAAGCGCTCCACCATCAATGAGAACAGCCGCGGGGGCAGCAGGCCGTAGTCGTAGCGATCGATTGAATGCGGCACCGGACGGAGATCGTAGCCCGGCCATGCAAAGCGATTGCCTTCGTGAAGCATCACCCATGAGCGCTCGCCGTCCAGACCGAGATGGCGTTTGACAGCGGGAGGCAACTCGATCGCCACCGATGGGTCCGCCGGCGGCGCATGTGTGATCGGCACCGCTGTCACGATCAAACCGTCAGCGCCGCGTTCGACGGCGAGTACGATCACACATGGACGATCCTTTCGTCCCTCTTCCTGTCCGGCCTGATGCTCATGATGCCACAGATAGGCGTAGGAGATCACAAGGCCGAGCTGCGGATCGGGAAGAGGCATGCCTTATTTGGCGTCCATCAAGGCATTGAGATGGTCGTGTTCCGATGACATGCGGCCGCTGGCGATCGCATCCACCTCCTCGCGCTTTAGATCCCGAGTCGCAAAGGATCTCTGGGCGAGGTTCTTGTAGCGCTGCAGATCTTCATACTCGACAGCCGAAACGAAATAGCCGGTGGGGCGTCCATGGCTCATTACGGCGACCGGCTCACGCTGCACGATTTCACGGTAGCGTCCGAAATTGCGAGTGAATTCTGTAGTGGGAACTTCACGCATGGTGATTCATCCTAAATCGCGCCATTTACGTATTTTTCGTAATTTACGCGATTTATAGCGCGCTGTCAAAGTTCAGCCCGCGCTGTCCTTGGCGAGTTGGTGCAGCAACCCCATTGCCTGCTCCGCCCGCTCCGCCGGCACGAACAGATGGTCATGATAGAACGCCGAAACCGGATTGACGCCCATGCCGGCGCTGGCCAGCCGCGTGGTGATGGCGGCGAGGAAGCCGACTGCTTCCAGCGAGGAATGGATGTTCAGCGTGATCATCCGGCAGCGGAACGAAGCGGTCAGTCCGGCTGCCTTTGCTGTTTCCTCGGTCACGATCAGCGTCGTGCCCTCACGCTCGCGAAACACCATCACCGGTTCGAGGTTCTTCGGCTGGGCGACCCCAGGTGCCAGTGTGGCGAAGACATAGATGCCATCGAGCAATTCCGGGGTCATCGATGCCAACAGGGTCTTCAGATCGGTTTCGCCGGTCATCTCACTTCTTTCATCTACGCAGGTTCGCAGGTCCCTCAATATCCGTGACCAGCGCATGCCGATAGTCTGCACATTGCGCGCGACATGGCGATGTCGTTGGCGGCTGGGCTTGCTGGCTTGTCGTGTCGCACACTAGAAAAGCTGAGGGCCGATGCCGGTCCGTGAGAGGCCCCTGATGATTGTCCGTCCGCGCCCGACATTCCTGCAACTGTTCTTCGTCATGCGCGGCTCGGTCGTGCCACGCATTCTGCCGCAGATCCTGGGATTCGCGCTGTATTCGGCGGTCATCCTTCTCGTGGCGCGCCAGTTCCATCTCGACTTCAGCGTCTTCAACATCACGCCATTCGGACTGGTCGGCGTGACCCTGTCGATCTACCTCTCGTTCCGCAACAACGCCGCCTATGATCGCTGGTGGGAGGCGCGCAAGCTGTGGGGCGCGTTGGTCTTCGAGATCCGCAATCTGGCACGGGCCACGACCAGCCTGGTTGCCGAGCCGGCCGAACAGCGCGCTTTGCTGATGGAGGCGCTTGCCTTCTGCCATTTCCTGCGCGGGCAGTTGCGCAAGACCGACAGCATCAAGGATGTCCGAGCCTTCATCGATACCGAGGCGGACACGGCGGCAAACTTCGCCAATCCGGCCGACGAGATGGTCAGGCGCATGGGCCGCCGCGCCAACGCACTGCGCCGGACCGGCGAGGTCGATTCGATCGGCTTTCGCATCCTGGATGAGAGGCTGGCATCGATCACGGCCATTCAGGCAGGCTGCGAGCGGATCGCCGGCACGCCACTGCCTTTCGCCTACACGCTGCTGGTGCATCGCACCGCCTATATCGTCTGCCTGCTGCTGCCGATCGGCTTGATCTCGAGCACCGGCTGGGCAACGCCATTGTTCACGGCGCTGATCGCCTACACCTTCTTCGGCCTCGACGCGCTTTCCGAAGAGCTCGAGGATCCGTTCGGCACCGAGGCCAACGATCTGGCGCTGGACGGCCTATGCCGTGTCTGCGAAATCTCCGTATTCGAGGCGCTGGGCGAAACGCCGCCGAAGATGATCGCTGCGGAGAGGTTCTATTTTTCCTGACAAGAGCCGCCGGCGTTTCGCAACGGCTCTGGTCAACCGATGACCAGTGCGGGAAGATGGACACCGTTACGCCAAAGCCCGGCAAGGCCGGACTCCATAAGACGTTCGATGTCGAAACGAATTGACAGATCATGGGTCGTGTTTGCCAGCGTCGAGAACGACGAACATGACCGCTGTGTCGACATCTTCTCCAGACCCGACAGATCGTTCGGCTATGAGGAATTCCGTAGAGACGTCGAGGATGGTGGCGCCTGGACGCCAACGGAATACTATTCCGGCGCGCGTTACGATACGGCCGAGCTCGCTTATGCCGCAGCGGAGAAATCTGTTTTTTGGCTGGGCGAAGTGCTGAAGGTCAGTCCGAAGCTTCGGCGCATCCCACCTTCACATTGAGACACAATCCACGGCACTTGACCCCGCGCTTTATTGTGTCGTATATAACCGAAAGGTTAGATAACCACATGGTTTTGTAAGCATGGCAACCGACGCACTTAGCCTGACCTTGGCCGCACTGGCCGATCCGACGCGGCGCGCCATCCTGGCCCGGCTGTCGCTTGGCGAGGCTTCGGTGACCGAGCTGGCCGAACCCTTCGCCATGAGCGGTCCCGCGGTGTCGAAGCATCTCAAGGTGCTTGAGCGCGCGGGCCTGGTGGCGCGCGGCCGCGATGCGCAATTCAGGCCGCGCCGCCTGCAGCCGGAACCGTTGCGCGAGATCGATGCATGGCTGGAATCCTATCGCGTGCTGTGGGACGGGCGGTTCGATCGGCTCGAAACCTATCTGCAGGCTTTGCAAAAGGGAGATCCCGATGTCAGCCACAGCTGAGACCAGAGGGATGGGTTCACTGAGGGGGAAAACCGTGACAGATCAGTCGATAGACATTCCATCCGACGATCCGGCGATCATCATCGCCAGGACCTTTGAAGCGCCGCGCGCCCTGATGTTCAAACTGTTCACCGATCCCTATCATCTGGTGCGCTTCTGGGGGCCGGAAGGATCGACCTATCCGGTCTGCGAGATGGATGTGCGGCCGGGCGGCGAATGGCGGCTGACCATGCGCTTCGCGGACGGGAGCGAATATCCAACCAACAGCGTCTATCTTGAGATCACACCGCCGGAGCGGATCATCTACCGGGATGCGCCGCTCGACCGCAGCCAATGGCAGGATGGCTTGCCACCGGCCCAGATGGTGACGACCATCCAGTTCGAGGATGTCGGCGGCAAGACGCGTATCGTGGCAACCGTTCGCGCCAATTCGATCGATGCGCGCGACATGGCGGTAAAGATGGGCTTTGGCCAGATGGTCATGGCGAGCTACGCCCGTCTCGAGACCTATATCACCACGCTTTGAGCGAACACAGATCCCGGCGACGTGGCGTGCCTCGATTTGCCGGCATCAAAAAGTATCCGCGGCGTGTCGGGTCAGCGCCTCGCCGCGCGTCCTTGGATCGACCTTCACGAAGAAGGTCGGCGCCCAACTGAAAACATTGAGGGAAGAGCAATGACTATTTCTGAAACCGCGCCCGTCTCGTCGGCCGCCTTGTGGACCGGCCGCGTGCTCAGCGGCGTCATCATCCTGTTCATGATCTTCGACGGCGCCATCAAGCTGCCGCCGCTCGACATCGTCACGCAAACCATGGTGCAGCTCGGCTGGCCGGCCGATCCGAATGTCGCACGCATGCTCGGCATCATCGGCCTGATCTCGACGGCGCTCTACGCATGGCCGCGCACCTCGGTGCTCGGCGCCATCCTGCTCACCGCCTATATGGGCGGCGCCATCGCTACCAAGGTGCGCCTCGACAGCCCGCTGTTCTCGCACACGCTGTTCGGCGTCTATCTCGGCATCATACTGTGGGCCGGCCTGTATCTACGCGACCCCAGGGTGCGCGCGCTGATCCCGTTCGGCCGTTAAGCTCATTTGTTTTTGACGCAATTCCCTAGGGAAAACCGCTTTACACTTTTCCTGGAATTGCTTTAGGGAGAGAAAAATGTTCAGCACCATCCTCATTATCCTGGTCGTCATCATAGCCGCCGTCCTCATCTATGCCGCGACACGGCCCAATGATTTTGTCACCACCCGCACCACCACCATCAAGGCGCCGCCGGAAACAATCTTCCCGCTGATCAACGATTTCAGCCGCTGGCCGACATGGTCGCCTTACGAAAAGCTCGACCCCAACATGAAGCGGACGCTCTCCGGCGCAGCAAGCGGCAAGGGCGCCGCCTATGCCTGGGAGGGCAATGGCAAGGCCGGCAAGGGGCGCATGGAGATCGTCACTTCGGTGCCGTCCTCGCAGGTGTCGCTCAAGCTCGATTTCGAAAAGCCGTTCCGCGCCAACAACAGCGTCGACTTCACCTTGACGCCTTCAGGTGACACCACCGCCGTCAGTTGGGCGATGCGCGGCAGCCGGCCCTTCATCGCCAAGCTGATGGGCCTGTTCATGAATTTCGACACGCTGATCGGCCGGATTTCGAGGTCGGCCTCGCCAATCTGAAGCGCAACACTGAGGCATGACCGGCGTGAGGCGTCGCTAGTTTGAACGGGCGTCGTCGCGATCTTCATCTTCTCCGGGATCAAATTAGCCGTCTGAGAGTTAAGCCCTTGGCGGCGAGACGGCGATCCGCATGTGAGAGGAACGAAAATGAAGAAAATCCTGACCATTCTGCTGCTGACGACGGCGCTTGGTGCTTGTTCGCAGACGGAAAAAGGCGCTGCCGTGGGCGGCCTTGGCGGCGCTGCGATTGGCGCGGCTGTGGCCGGAGATCCGGTGCAGGGGGCGATTGTCGGCGGCGCTGTCGGTGCGGTGGCCGGGGCGCTCATCGGCCATGCCAGCGAAAGCGGCCAATGCCGGTACCGCGACCGCCATGGGCGGGTCTATGTTGACCGCTGCCCTGACGGCTATTGAGCGGCGCTCAGGACTCAAACAGCAAAACGGCGGGCAACAGGCCCGCCGTTTTCGTGTGATGGGTAAGACAGAAGCCGCCCTAACCTTTTTGTTTTTTCGCAATTCCCAAGGGAAAACGCTACGCGCCGGGAAAACCGTTTCACACTTTTCCTGGAATTGCTCTAGTGGCTGGCCAAATCATGGGATGCTGAAGGGTGCCGAGTCCGAAACCGTTCCATCGATAATCAGATCGACGCGGTAGGTGCCGACCGGCCACCCGGCCGTGGGTTTGCTGAGTTGCGAATCCGCCTCGGTGTTCTCTCCGACATGGAGGTCAACCTTGTCGATCGTATAGTTGGCTGGCGCAACGCCGTGGGAATCGACCGAAACCCACGAGAATGTAATTGTCGACGTGGGCGGGACGTCCACCAAGTCAGCCGATAAATAGATGACCGGTGTGTCCGTAGGGAATTCGCTTAGGGGCGCGCCCCCTTTCGTCGCGGAAAGCACGATGTTAGCGAAACCGGCGGCCGCTTGGGCTGGCATGCCAAGGGTTAACGCCACCAAGGCCGCGATGGCTAGAACGAGAACTGATTTCAAGACTCATACCTCCTAGATTGCATCGGCAGGAGATCAACGTCGGAGACCCTCGTCAAGTGAACACGGCGATATCCGAATAGGGCTGAACAGCAAAACGGCGGGCACAGGCCCGCCGTTTTGTCGATGCGATGAAGCACTCTAGCACTCTTTATTCGGCGGTGGCGGCTTCCGCCTCGGCCGGTGCGGCAGCTGCGGCCGCAACAGCGGCGGCTGCGTCTTCCTGCGCCTTCTTCAGCAGGGCGGCGCGTTCCTGGGCCTTCTTGCCCGGCTCGGCCTTCTTCGGGTTGGAGCGGGCGTCGCGCTTGGCAATGCCGGCCTCGTCGAGGAAGCGCAGCACGCGGTCGGTCGGCTGGGCGCCGTGCGACAGCCAATGCTTGACGCGGTCGGCATCGACCTTGACGCGCTCGCCGTCCTTGGGCAGCAGCGGGTTCCACGAGCCGAGCGACTCGATGAACCGGCCGTCGCGCGGCGAACGGGCGTCGGCGACGACGACGTGGTAGTAAGGACGCTTCTTCGAGCCCGCACGGGCCAGTCTGATCTTCAGTGCCATTTCTTTTCTCCTAAAAGCTCTGATTTCGTTGGATTGGATTTCAGCTGGGATTCAGCCGGTTTTCGTCACGCCGTTGGCTGCGGCGATCTGTTCGTGGTGGCGGATCACTTCGCGGACGACGAAGTTGAGGAATTTCTCCGCGAAATCGGGATCGAGATGCGCGTCCTTGGCCAGCTGGCGAAGACGGGCGATCTGCTGCTGCTCGCGCGCCGGGTCCGCCGGCGGCAGGCCATGCTCGGCCTTCAGCACGCCGACCGCCTTGGTGCAGCGGAAGCGCTCGGCCAGCATGTGGATGAGGGCGGCGTCGATGTTGTCGATCGAGGCGCGGTAGCCGGCCAGGATGGTGCGGGCGTCCGCCATGTCCTTTTCTTCGTTCATGGTGTCCTCACTTCTTCTTGCCAAGGCCCGGCAGTCCGCCGCCGCCGAGGCCGGGAAGCCCCGGAAGTTTCATGCCGCCGGGCAGGCCGGGCAGGCCACCGCCGCCGGGAAGACCACCAGGCAGACCCTTCATGCCGCCGAGGCCGGCAGCCTGCGCCTGCTTCTGCAAGGCCTCGAGCTGCTTGGGATCCATCTTGGAGAGGTCAGGCATGCCGCCGCCCATCATACCCCCTGGGCCGCCCATGCCGCCGGGCATCATGCCGCCGAGACCCATCTTGGAGGCAAGGCCGCCCATCATGCCGCGCATGAGGCCGCCGCCTTTGCCCTTGCCGCCCATCGCCTTCATCATGTCGGCCATGCCCCGATGCATCTTGAGCAGCTTGTTGATCTCGGCCGCGTCGGTGCCGGAGCCGGCGGCGATGCGCTTCTTGCGCGAGTGTTTCAGCACATCCGGGTTGGCGCGCTCGGCCTTGGTCATCGAGGAGATGATGGCGAGCTGGCGGCCGAACATCTTGTCGTCGAGACCGGCGGCGGCCATCTGGTCCTTCATCTTGCCCATGCCGGGCATCATTCCCATGATGCCGCCCATGCCGCCCATTTTCGACATCTGCTGAAGCTGTTGGGCAAGGTCGTTCAGGTCGAACTTGCCCGACTGCATCTTCTTGGCCATCGCCGCCGCCTGCTCGGCGTCGATGTTCTCGGCGGCCTTCTCGACCAGGCTGACAATGTCGCCCATGCCGAGGATGCGGTCGGCGATGCGCTTGGGATGGAATTCCTCCAGCCCGTCCATCTTTTCGCCGGTACCGATCAGCTTGATCGGCTTGCCGGTGACGGCGCGCATCGAAAGGGCGGCACCGCCACGGCCGTCGCCGTCCATGCGGGTCAGCACCAGGCCGGTGATGCCGACGCGTTCGTCGAAGCTCTTCGCCAGGTTGACGGCGTCCTGGCCGGTCAGCGAATCGGCGACCAGCAGGATTTCGTGCGGGCTCGACACCTTCTTGATGTCGGCCATCTCGACCATCAGCGGCTCGTCGATATGGGTGCGGCCGGCGGTGTCGAGGATGACGACGTCATGGCCGCCGAGCTTGGCAGCCTGCACGGCGCGCTTGGCGATATCGACCGGGTTCTGGCCTGCAATGATCGGCAGCGTCGCGACCTTCACCTGCTCGCCGAGCTGGCGCAGCTGCTCCTGCGCGGCCGGACGCCGCGTGTCGAGCGAGGCCATCAGGACTTTCTTGTTCTGACGCTCGGTCAGCCGCTTGGCGATCTTGGCCGAAGTGGTCGTCTTGCCGGAGCCCTGCAGGCCGACCATCATGATGACGACCGGCGCGGGCGCATTGAGGTCGATGGCGACGCCCTCGGCGCCAAGCATGTCGACCAGCTCGTCATGGACGATCTTGACGACCATCTGGCCGGGCTTGATCGACTTCAGCACCGCGGCGCCGACGGCCTTTTCGCGCACCTTGTCGGTGAAGGACCGCACCACTTCGAGCGCCACGTCGGCCTCGAGCAGCGCACGGCGCACCTCGCGAAGTGCTGCCGAGACGTCAGCCTCCGACAGCGCGCCGCGGCCGGTCAGGCCGTTCAGGATGGAGCCAAGGCGCTCCTGCAGCGATTCAAACATCTATCGTCCTTCGATCTCGGTTCGGGGTTCGATCCGAGAAGTAATGCGTTCGCGCCAAGTGTCCAAGCAAAAGCCCGTGCAAGCGCAAAGCCAAAAAGCACCCGGGGGCGCTCAGCGCTGCCGGGTGTTGGCCTCCAGGATCGATTTACAGCACTTGGCCTCAAAGAGGCTTCGGCGTCCTGGTCGGCTTGCTCGGAGGGATACTCGTCGCGGAATTCGAGGCGTGTAGACAGGAAATCGGCTGAGGAGTCAAGACAAGGGCTCTCTGGCAAGGCCTAACGCAGCTATGGCAGTGGTTTGCCGTATACCGGTTTTGCAGACGAACGCGCGGTTGCCTGTGGCTACACCCTATCAGCTGGCCGGCTCGGCTGTGATCTTCACCCCGAGCGCCTTGGTGACCCCCAGTAGCGTCGAAAGGCGTGGGTCACCGTCAGGCCTGAGTGCTTTGTAGAGAGCTTCACGGGTGACGCCCGCTTCCTTTGCAACCGCGGTCATACCCCGCGCCCGAGCAACGATGCCAAGCGCGTTCGCGATATAGCTAGGGTCGCCGCTCGCAAAAGCGTCGGCCAGCAGCTCAGCCTGCCCTTCGGCGCTGCCAAGATGTTCGGCGGGATCAAAGGGAATGGTTTCGATTGCCATGATCATAGCTCCTTGGCCATCTGGATGGCCCTCTTGATGTCGCGATCCTGGCCGGACTTGTCGCCGCCGCAAAGCAGGATGATGACTTCGTTGCCGCGCTTGACGAAGTAGAGCCGGTATCCCGGCCCAAAATCCAACCGAAGTTCGCCGATGCCATCGAAGTATTTCACGTCGCCCATGAGGCCGGATTGGACACGGGCGATGCGGATCGCGATCTTTTCGACGGCCCGCTTGTCTTTCAAGCCGTTTAACCAGTCGCGAAAAACGGTTGTTTGCCGAACCTCGACCACCTGTGAACTATAGTTCACAGGGTTGGCATGTCAAGTAATGCGTGAAAAATAGTTCACACACAGCCACCATCTGGCTATTTGTCCCGCACGCTTACGGAACCTCGGCCGCGACCCTGAGCGGCGAGCGCGGATGCAATAGCAGCACGATCGTCAGCAGGCTGCAGGCGATGCCGATAAGGGCGATGAGAATGGCCTCCGACATCATCCAGCCCGGCCCTTCGAGCGGCCTGGCGGTGAACAAAGCAAAGGAGTTGTAGCTGTCCTGGTGCGAGATCAGCAGGAAGCCGGTCAAATTGTTGCCGAGGTGGGCGCCCAGCGCCGCGCCGAGATTGCCGGTGGCGTAGACCACGAGCGTCAGAAGCAGCGCGAAAGCGGCGATCGAGACCAGCACGCAGGCGTTGATGGCGGGCGACGAAGCGCTGCTCCAGTGCAGTGAGGTGAACAGCAGGCCGGGCAGCAGCGCCCAGATCAGCGGGCTCTTGAACCGGCTGGCCAGGCCGCGCAGCAGATAGCCGCGAAACAGCACCTCTTCCGAGGACGTCTGCAGCAAGCTCAGCGCGACGATCGGGAGCAGAAACAGCAGCCACGACGACAGGCTGATCGTGCCTCGCGCGATCCCCGGCTGCAGGAGGTAGAGCAGGATCTCGGACAGAGCCGAGGTGATCAGCACGGCGATCAGCCCCTTGAGGAAGTCCGGCCGCGACACACGACGGCTGGCGCCAAGCAGCGCCGACAGCGGTTCGCCATGCACCCAGCGCAAGGCAATCCACAGGCCGATCCAGATGCCAGCGAAAGAGGCGAGCGCGCTGAGGATGCCGATCCGTGAGGCAAGGAACCCCGCCATGCCGGATGAAGCCGCTGATGCCTGCCAGGCGAAGAAGAGACGAGTGCCGCCGAGCAGCACGACCGCGGTGGTGGCACCCCACAACACGACGACGATCAGCGTTCCCAGCAACAGACGCAGCAAGGTCGTCCTGGCGTTCGGCGACTGCCGGTAGCGCTCGAAGGCAGTGTCGTCGATTGTCACGCAGAGTCCTTCGCCCGAATCCATCGCCTTTTGATCTAGTCGATGGCTTCGGGAATCGGAATCGCTATTCGTCAGGGATCAATGCGCAACAGAACCCCGTGGCACCCGGGCGCCACGGGATCAGCCGTCCTGTTTGTCGCCAGCGGCCGCTTTTTCGACCGCTGGTCTCCGTCAACGCACCACGTACATGATGCGCCGTGTCTGCGGATCGATCAGCGCCGGCTGACCGTTTACATAGACATAGCGGTAGTTGTAGTCGGGGATTTCGCGCAACTCGACAGTGTCGGGCAAGGTCGCGCCGGTCACCACCTCGCCGTCGAGATAGACCGGGTCGAGGCGGTGCGTATCGACATAGGTGCGAACTTCGGTGGGAGGCGGGGGAAAGGCGTCCTCGGCCGGCTCGCCGGCGACGATCGCCCCGGTATAGTCAGTCGAATAATTGCCGATGTCTTCCGGCGGCGAGACGATTGCCACGGCGGAGCCGTGCGGGCGCTGCGTCAGCACCACCCGGCTGCCGCTGAAATCGGCCGTTACATAGTCGGAATAGACCCAGCCCTGGCCGCCGGCTTCGGCGATGGTGCACCATTTGCTGTTTTCGATGCAGCCATTGAGCGTCGCCGACTGGCCGGCGGCGAGCACGCCGATGACCGGATATTGCGGCCCGGGGCCTGCACGCACGTTGAGATCGGTGACGGCCGAGACGGCGGTGTCGGCAAGCGCGGCGCCCGACATCACCGTCATCATCCCGGCGATTGCGGAAAACAATACGGATTTCATGGTTTTCTCTCCGTTTTCATGGTCCCTCGGGTTTGAAAACGGGGCAGCGGCGCATGCGTTCCGGCTAAAACGCCGGCACTACCTCACGATTTGTTCCCGCCTCTTTCGGCAGACCGGTCAAAAGGTCGTGAACGAAGGCCAGTTTTCGCGCCGTCACGTCCGAAATGACGAAGGGGTAGAGGTCGGGCAGGCCCATGCAGCGGTTGATCGAGTTGGAGGCTTCCGACAACACCAGCCAGCGGGCAAGGATCTTTTCGAAGGGCTCGGGCGTGTTGGCAGGTTCCGAAGGGGCCGCCTGCAGTTCGCCGCCGGTGTCGCCTTGCGGCAAATCGTTGGCCTCCACCGTCTCCAGCCGGCCAAGCGGGAAGTTCAGCGCATGGACCATTTCCAGCGTGTCGGTGATGTGCAGGTGGTGGGCCCAGGTTTCGGCCCAGTCCTCCCAGGGATGCGAGGTGGCGTAGGCCGAGATGTGGTTTTGCTGCCAGTCGGGTGGCGCACCGTTGGTGTAATAGGTCTTGAGCGCCTGTTCGTAGTCGGCACGATCGTCGCCGAACAGAGCGCGAAAAGCGTCCAGCCTTTGCGGATCGTCGCGGATCAGCCGATCCCAGTAATAATGGCCGAGCTCATGGCGGAAATGGCCGAGCAGCGTCCGATAATTCTCACCCATTTGGACGCGCCGTTTTTCGCGCTCGGCTGAATCGGCCTCGGCGACGTTGAGCGTGATCAGGCCATTGTCATGGCCGGTGAGGATGCGTTCACCGCCAGGCCCGCCGCCGATCGGATCGGCGAGGAAGTCGAAGGCGAGGCCGACCTCGTCCGTTGGGCTCTGCTTGGGCGCTACCGGCAGGCCGAAGGCGAGCAGCGAATAGATGGCGCGCTTCTTCGCCGCCTCGACGCGGATCCAGCGGCGGCGGTTGCCGTCGACGGAGAGATCGGGGATCAGCTGGTTCAGCACGCAGGCGCGGCAAAAACCCTGTCCCGGCTCGGCCATCCAGTTGCAAGCGCATTCATCGGCATTGGTGCACTGGAAGATGCCGTCCGCGCCCGCCAAGGCAAAACGGGCATGTTCGGGATCGTAGAGCACGAGGCTGGAGCAGTTCAGGCACTGCGCGTTCTCGAAATAGAGACGGTGGCCGCAATGCGGGCAGTCAAACAGTTTCATGTCGGTCTCAATTCACCAGAAGAGGCACAGCGTGCATGCGGCCCGTGGCCAAACGCGAGCCGCCGGCCAGCGTTCCGCATTGCATCGAGACTATTTCGCCGCAAGCTGGGGGGCGACCTGTCTGGCCACCGCTTCGCCCGACAGGCGCGCACCGCCGCAGGTCTGGATCAGCGGGCCGGCGAGCTGTTCACCGGCCGCCGAGCCGGCGCCGTCAACGTCTTCCATGGCTATTTCGACCCCGCCACAATAATCACTTGATCGTAGGCAAATTCCCCGGCATTCGCCAGCATTGTGCCGCAGACCGTGACAAGTGCGCGTTTCGCTGGCAAATTCGCAGATGGGACGTGAATCAGGCAACCAGGAGAACAACATGGCATTTCTTGCCAAGGGTAGGATTTTTGCGGCCGCGGTGGTGGCGGTGCTTGGGCTGGCGACGGGGGCACAGGCCGCGGCCAGTTGTGGCAGCACCGGCGCCGGCTTCGATGCTTGGAAGCCGGGCTTCGCCGCAGAGGCCAAGTCCGAAGGTGTCGGCGCCAGGGGTCTGGCCGCTTTGGCTGGCGCCACCTACGCGACAAAGACGATCTCCGTCGATCGCGGCATCCACAAGGCTTTCAGTGGCTCGGTGGAAGCCTTCATGAAGCGCCGTGGCGGGGCGGCGATCATTTCCAAGGGCCGTTCGCTGAAAAAGTCGAACGCGGCGCTGTTCAGCCAGATCGAAAGCAACTACGGCGTGTCGCCTGGTGTGCTGCTGGCCATCTGGGGCATGGAGACCGGCTTCGGCTCGTCCATGGGCAACCAGAATACGGTTTCCGCCATTTTGACGCTTGCCTATGATTGCCGTCGCCCGGCGTTTTTCCACCCACATGCCATTGCGGCCCTGAAGCTGGTTGATCGCGGTGCTTTGAGCGCCTCGTCGGTCGGCGCTGCGCATGGCGAGATCGGCCATACGCAGTTCCTGCCCGGGAATGTCCTGAAATATGGCGTGGGCAGCGGAAACCTGCGCGACAAGGCCACCGCGTTGGCTTCCACCGCCAACTTCCTCAAGGCCCATGGCTGGCGGCGGGGTGCTAGCGCTGCGGCCAATATCGGCGCAATTGCCGGCTGGAATGACGCGAACGTCTACCAGCAGGCCATCGTGCAGATCGCCACGGCGATCGACGGCGACTGATTGAGATCTCTGTTCGACAGAAAGAGCCCGGCCATGCGCCGGGCTTTTTTGTTGATGGAACCATCACAGGCATTGGGGATTGGCCGCAGGCTACGTAACGTCGTCATCCTAGGGCGAAGCAGGAGCGCAGCTCCGTCGCGGAGACCCTGGGATCCATGCCGGGACGTCAATCGAAGAGTGCAGCGGAGCAGAATTCCGCGCTGTAGCGGCGCTCAGGAGTCGCGGCATGGCAACTGTGTTTATGCGAATGCTTTTTTATCACGGATGATGGCGTTGAGGACGACGAGGAGCTTCCTTGCGACAGCGATGATGGCCAGTTTCTTTGAGCCTGAGCGGGCTGCGATGGCGCTATAGAAATCTCTGAAGCGCTCACAGGCTCGGATGGCGCCCAGCGCTGCCATGTAGAGGGCACGGCGCACGCGCGACCGGCCGCCCTGGATCTGGCTCCTGCGGTTGAGCTTGCCGCTCTTGTTGTCGAAGGGGGCAAGGCCGGCGAGTGCCGCGATCGACTTGGGTGAACGCAGGCCGAGCTCGGGCAGGTGCGCCAGCAGTGAGAACGCGGTGATCCTGGAGACACCGGGCACGGAGACCATCAGCGCATTGTCGCGGGCCGTATCCTCGGATTGACGAATGACCTCGGCGATCTGGCTCTCGAGCGCCTTGATGCGCGTGTTGAAGGTTGCGATCAGCTCTTCGAGCTCGGTGATGACGGTCTCGTCAAAGGCCTCACTGAGTTGCTTCTTCAACTTTGCCCTGATCTCGACCAGTTGGTCTCGGAGGCGGGCAAGCGATTGAAGGTGTTCACCTTCTTCGCGCGGCGCCGGCTCGGCCTCAGGGTGATAGCGACGGCCATAGCCGCTCAGCATCCTGGCATCGAGACGATCGGTCTTGGCGCGCCGTCTCGTCGACTTCGCATAGTGGTGAGTGTGCGCCGGATTGTGTCGCGAGAACGCAACGCCTGCCTTGGCCAGCGCATGGCGCAGCAGCCGGTCATGAACGCCTGTCGCCTCCATGACCACAAAATCTCGGTCGGGATAAAGGCCTGCCACATAGGCAGCGATCGCATCGGCCTGGTTGTCGATGCGCTGGGAATGCCCGCTTGTCTCATCAAAAAAATCGAGCCACTGCTTGGAGATATCGCAGCCGACGTAGTTCTGCATTATCATGTCCATGCCTCTTCCTGTGGTGCGGGGTCTGCTGCTAACAGCCCCGTGCAACTGTTCAGGTTGATGGTTCACCGGTGGGAAGGGACCGAGCCATGCCACGGCCTGTCCTCAAAAGGACGACCAGGATCCTCTCGGTCTCCTTCCCACTTCAGACATAGCATGGCACCGACACACAGGATCCTCGGGTCTGCGCCGCGTCGCTACGCTCCTTGCTCCGCCCGTGGATGACGAAGCGATGGATGTTCCCGGCTAATCGCCAACGTCAATCAGGTAGGAACAGCCGGCCAGCGTCTTGCCGGGGTGGGTATCGACGGTCGAGACATTGAGCGTGATGCGCGTGGAAAGACTGATGCCGCCGGTGTCCTCGGTGCTTTCGGTCACCACCTTCTCGCCAAGGAATTTATCCGGCGTCGAAACCATCGCCGGGATCTGCAGCTGCCGGGCGAGGTCGGGCGCGGCGATGCCGTCAAGCACGGCCATCGGCCCTGTCGCGGTAAAGACGATTGTTCCCGCCTCGCGCCCGAAGACGTGGACCGGAGCGGGCAGTTCATATTGGCTGAGAAATGGATTGCCTGATGCAACCCCTTTTCAGCCTAGTGTCTCCGCCGCACCGGGCTCGCCGCACAGCCACAGGGCAAAGCCGTTATAAGCAGGCACGTCGGCCTTGCATTCGATGAGCGCGGCGAGGTCGAGGGAGGCGGGATCGAAATCCTCGGCCACGGCGGTCACGGGACTCGTTAGAACAAGCAGCGGCGTCAGCCATCCGCCGAGATTGCGCAGCCAGGCTGGGCACAAAAGGCCGACCCCCCACCGGTGGTTCCGATGCGGCGACGGTCATTTGCCCTTTATGATCCTCCAAACGTCGGTGGATTGGTTGGTCTGGAGCCTGTTTATGTCGGACAAGGTCAGTCGCCCGCTAAGCATCGCATCGACCAGGCGTCGACAGAAGACGGTCGGCATGTTTGCCGCCGAAACGCCCATGAAAGCGGTGGCTTCGTGCTTGGCCGTGATGTTCCAGGTCGCGACATTGGCCATGCATCGGCCGAATGCCGCTTTGGGATCCTGCTTCACAGCCTCTTGGCTGCTCTGGCAGCCAGCCAATGCGACGATCATCGCAGACACTGTCAAAAATCGGACCTTCATGATCAATCGCCCCAAACCCGTTGCGACGACGCTAGATAAGACCCTGCAAAGATCAAGCAAGAAAGCGCTGATATAGTGGGCTCTTCAATCAAAAACCCGGCATTGGCCGGGTTTTTATTATTGAACCCTCAGCCCTTGCGGTTGCGCGCGGCGAGCGTCCGCAGTCTCAGCGCGTTGAGGCGGATGAAGCCGGCGGCGTCTTTCTGGTCGTAGGCGCCGCGGTCGTCCTCGAAGGTGACCAGCGCATCGGAATAGAGCGTCTTCTTCGACTTGCGGCCGGTGACGATAACATTGCCCTTGTAGAGCTTCAGCCGCACCGTGCCTTCGACGTCTTCCTGGCTCTTGTCGATCATCGCCTGCAGCATCAGGCGCTCGGGCGAGAACCAGAAGCCGTTGTAGATGAGCTCGGCGTAGCGCGGCATGAACTCGTCCTTGAGGTGGCCCGCACCCCGGTCGAGCGTGATCGATTCGATGGCGCGGTGGGCAACGATCAGGATGGCGCCGCCGGGCGTTTCGTAGACGCCGCGCGACTTCATGCCGACGAAGCGGTTCTCGACCAGGTCGAGCCGGCCGATGCCATTGTCGCGGCCGAGATCGTTGAGCGCGGCCAGCATGGTTGCCGGCGACAGCTTCTTGCCGTTGAGCGCGATCGGGTCGCCCTTCAGGAATTCGATCTCGATCTCGGTGACCTTGTCGGGTGCATCCATCGGCGAAACAGTGCGCTGGTGGACAAATTCCGGCGGCTCGCTCCACGGATCTTCGAGAACCTTGCCCTCGGAAGACGAGTGCAGCAGGTTGGCGTCGACAGAGAACGGCGCCTCGCCCCGCTTGTCCTTGGCCACCGGAATCTGGTGCTGCTCGGCGAAGTTGATCAGGTCGGTGCGCGACTTGAACGACCAGTCGCGCCAAGGCGCGATGACCTTGATGTCGGGGTTCAGCGCATAGGCGGAAAGTTCGAAACGCACCTGGTCGTTGCCCTTGCCGGTGGCGCCGTGCGCGATCGCATCAGCGCCGGTCTCCCTGGCGATCTCGACGAGGTGCTTGGAGATCAGCGGTCGCGCGATCGAGGTTCCCAGCAGATACGTGCCTTCGTAGACGGTGTTGGCGCGGAACATCGGGAAGACGAAGTCGGAGACGAATTCCTCGCGCACGTCGACGACGCGGATGTCCTTGATGCCCATCATCTCGGCCTTCTGGCGCGCCGGCTCCAGCTCGCCGCCCTGACCGAGATCGGCGGTGAAGGTGACGACTTCGGCGCCGAGTTCGGTCTGCAGCCATTTCAGGATGATGGATGTGTCGAGACCGCCGGAATAGGCGAGCACGACTTTCTTGACGTCTTTGGTCTTGGACATTTCTGCTCCGTCGATGGCGGACGCCTGGGCAAGGGCGTCACGGATTGTCGGAGCGCCTTTTAGCAGGAACGGCAAAGCGAGCAAGCAGGGGCAGTGCCAGACTGCTGATCCAGCGCCCGGCAGGCGGCGATCATGTCTCTTTGTTGGAGCATGATCTCTGGACAAACGGAAACCGTTTGCCCGAGAAAACCGGTTGCCACTTTTCGCTGGCGCGGTCCTTCGGTTCGGGATCATGCCCTGCGGGAACAACCGGCTACAATCATGGGCTGCATTTTTGCCCGGGATTTAAGCAAGTTTTCATGTCCTGCCGCTAAACCAGCGAGCCAGAGCTGTGCCGGCCACGCGAGTGCCGAGGCGGCTTTTGCCCGCTCATTGCGGGTGTCCTCGGGCTTGGACCATTCCTGATGCGCGTTATATCATGCATCGTCACGGAGCATAATCTGTGGCTCGTCCTGCTGGCGGCGCTGATGTGCGTCACCGGCTGCTGGGTGACGATCGGTCTCCTGGACCGCGCCAGGAAAACCGTTGGCGTGCAGATGCGGGGATGGCTGTTCCTGACCGCGGTCGCCGCTGGGTCCTCGATCTGGTGCACGCATTTCATCGCCATGCTGGCCTATCAGCCCGGCGCGCCGATCACCTTCGATCCGGCACTCACCATGATCTCGCTGGTCATCGCCATGGTTGGAACCGGGGCGGGCTTCGGCCTTGCCCTGGACAAAGGCCGCGGTCTGGCGCCGGAATGGGGCGGATGCGTCGTCGGGCTGGGGATCTCGGCCATGCATTATACCGGCATGATGGCCTACCACGTGGCCGGCATCGTCGAATGGGACGCCCGTTATGTCGTCGCTTCGGTGCTGATCGCGATGGCATTCTCCGCCGCGGCGATCGGCCAGGCGGCGCGCCGGCCGTATCGCTGGTCGCACTATCTCGGCATCGGACTGCTCGTGCTGGCGATCGTCGGCCTGCATTTCACGGCGATGGCGGCGGTGGCGGTGACGCCGCTCTCCTTCATCACCACCGGCACCAATCCCGATATCCTCGAAGCGATGGCCGTCGCGGTCGCCGTGGTCGGCCTGATCGTCGCCGCCACCGGCTTTGCCAGCTATCTGATCGATGAACGCGGCCGGCTCGAGAGCTTCGAGCGGCTGCAGCATCTGGCGTTGAACGACTCGCTCACCGGCCTTGCCAACCGGGTCTCCTTCAACGACCGCCTCGACCATGAGATCGAGCGGGCGGGCGAGGATAAGGACACGAAGACCGCCGTCATCGTCATCGATCTCGACCGCTTCAAGGAAATCAACGACCTCAGGGGACACGCGGCCGGCGACCAGGCGCTCAAGATCATTGCCCGCAGGCTGGCGAAACTGGCTGGCGACGGCGAGTTCGTCGCCCGGCTAGGCGGCGACGAATTTGCCGCCATCAAGCGCTTCAAGGACCAGAACGAGCTGCTTGGCCTGGTGTCGCGGCTGGAAAAATCATTGTTCCAGCCGTTGCGGATCGACGATTTCGAGACCGTCACCGGCGCCAGCATCGGCGTCGCCGTCTACCCGCGCGACGGCGCCGACCGGGAGAGGCTGGTCAGCAATGCGGATCTGGCCATGTACCGGGCCAAGAATGACGTGACGCGGGCCGTCTGCTTCTACGAATCGGCCATGGACGAGACGGCGCGGGCGCGCCGGGCGCTGGCCACCGACCTTCGCCTGGCGATCGAGCGCGGCGAGCTCTCGCTGCACTATCAGGTGCAGACCTCGGTTGCGACCGGCGCCACCTGCGGCTACGAGGCGTTGCTGCGCTGGACCCATCCCGTGCACGGCATGGTGCCGCCCGCCGAATTCATTCCGATCGCCGAGGAGAATGGCTCCATTCTGCCGATCGGCGAGTGGGTGTTGCGCACCGCCTGCCGGCAGGCGGCGTCCTGGGACAATGGCCACAAGATCGCGGTCAATCTGTCGCCGGTGCAGTTCGCCCATGCCGACCTTGCCAAGCTCGTCCACCAGATCCTGATCGAGACCGGCCTGTCGCCGAAGCGTCTCGAGCTCGAGCTGACCGAATCGACGATCGTCGCCGACAAGGTGCGCACGCTGCACGTGCTGCGCCAGATCAAGGCGCTGGGCGTGACGATCGCGATCGATGATTTCGGCACCGGCTATTCCTCGCTCGACACGCTGCGCTCGTTCCCGTTCGACAAGATCAAGCTCGACCGCTCCTTCATGGCCGATGTCGAGCGAAGCCCGCAGGCCAAGGCGATCATCCGCGCCGTGCTGACACTGGGGCGCAGCCTCGACATTCCCGTGCTTGCCGAGGGCGTCGAGACGCACGTCCAGCTCACCATCCTGCAGGTCGAAGGCTGCAACGAGGCGCAAGGCTATTTCCTCGGCCGCCCCAAGCCGATCGATCAGATTTTGTTGACCGGAACGGCAGCTGTCGTGCTGGTCGGACTCGATCAGTCGGCGGCTTAGACACCACTGCTGTCGGGCGCCAACCTCGCATCTGGCGCTGGCGCGACGCATCTTGTATAGGCTCCGGGTCTCCCGGGTCCCTTCCATGTTCTTCATTCCCGACACCACCACACTGATCCAGTTCGCCATCGCCACGGTCATCCTGGCGATCACGCCTGGTCCCGACATGACCTTGTTCGTCTCGCGCACGCTGAGCCAGGGGCGTGCCACCGGCTTTGCCTCGATGGCCGGCGCGCTGTGCGGCACGCTGGTCCACACCACGCTGGTGGTGGTCGGCGTCTCGGCGCTGATCGTCGCCTCGCCGATGGCCTTCTTCGTGCTGAAGATTTTTGGCGCCGGCTATCTCGTCTTCCTGGCCTGGCAGGCGATCGCCAAGGGCTCGGCCTTTTCACCCGAAAAGAAGACGGGTCCGCAGATCTCGCTGTTGCGCAGCTGGGCGGCCGGACTTGGCGTCAACCTGCTCAACCCGAAGATCATCCTGTTCTTCATGACCTTCCTGCCGCAGTTCGTCTCCGCGCATGATCCGCACGCACCGGGAAAGCTGTTCTTCCTCGGCGCCATGTTCATCGTGCTGTCGATCCCGGTAACGGCGCCGATGGTGCTGGCGGCGGAGAAATTTTCCGCGGCGATGAAGGCCAGCCCGCGCGTCACGCGGGTGGTCGACTATCTCTTCGCCGGCGTGTTCTCGGCCTTCGCGCTCAAGATCCTGACGGCCCAGGCGAAGTAGAAGCGCTGTCGTCTTTCCACCAGCTTCCGGCCCAGCGCCCGGCGCTCAGCCAGTAGAAGATGCCGCCGACCATGCCGCCGCCGATCACCGCCATGATGGCGCTGGTGTCGGTGACCGCGAAGGTGGAATCGGGCGCGTGGTCGACCAGGCCGAGGAAGACGGCCGCCACCACGGCACCCGCCAGCGCATAGTACAGCCAGTCGCGCCGGCCGAGGATTTCGGCGGTCAGGATGACGATCACCGCCGGCATGAAGGCGAAATAGGCAACGAACAGGGCGACGAAGGGTATCGAGAAATACAGCGAAGCCGTCGCCGTTGGGTGCGTGTGATCAGGCGTATAGCCGAGCGAGGCCAGGAACAGGACATTGAGGAAAGCGCTCGCCGCCAGCGAGGCGACGGCATAGCCGAACAGGATCATGGCAAAGCGCAGGAGGTAGGAGACGAAGCGGGCCATCACGGATCTCGCTTCATAAGACGGCCTGACCTGCGCCCAGCCAACAGCCAGTAGACCGAACCGGCGGCGGTGCCGGCCGTGGCCAGAAAGCCGAGAAAGCCCGGATTGAAAACAAAGCCGCCGGCCGAGCCCGGGACAAGAACGCCAAATGCGATGGAGGTGATCGCGCCCGTGACCGCGAAATAAAACCATCCCCGCAGCGAAAGCCATTCGGCGACCAGGATCGCGGGGCCGACAATCAGCAGCGCGCAGATCGCCACCGTCAACACGGCGAGCGGGAAGGAGCCCAGCCAGTCGAAGGTGAAGACCAGGGACCAATTGCCATACTCGATCCCTTCCAAAAGGGTGATCAGCAGCACCGGTACCAGGATCGAGGTCAGCACACCGGCGATATAACCGACGGCTACGATGGCGAAGCGTTTGAGCCCGGCGACGAGACGGCTCACGCCTCCCCATGCCCCGCGATCATCATGGCTTCCAGCGCCAGCCGGTCGACCTTGCGCATGCGCTCCGAGTCCGACTTCAGCTGGCCGCAGGCGGCGAGGATGTCGCGGCCGCGCGGGGTGCGGATCGGCGAGGCATAGCCGGCATTGTTGATGTAGTCGGCGAATTTCTCGATCGTCTCCCAGTCCGAGCACTGGTAGTTGGTGCCGGGCCACGGGTTGAACGGGATCAAGTTGATCTTGGCCGGAATGCCCTTGAGCAGCTTGATCAGGCCCTTGGCGTCCTCGATGGAATCGTTGACGTCCTTCAACATCACATATTCGAAGGTGATGCGCTTGGCGTTGGACAGGCCGGGATAGGCACGGCAGGCGGCGATGAGTTCCTTCAGCGGATACTTCTTGTTGATCGGCACCAGGAGGTCGCGCAGATCGTCATTGGTGGCATGCAGCGAGATCGCCAGCATGACGCCGATCTCCTCGCCGGTGCGGAAGATTTCCGGCACGACGCCGGAGGTCGACAGTGTGATGCGGCGCTTCGACAGGGAAAGTCCGTCGCCGTCGGAAGCGATCAGCAGCGCTTTCTTCACCGCCTCGAAATTGTAGAGCGGCTCGCCCATGCCCATCATGACGATGTTGGACACTTTGCGGCCCTCGGCCGGCACGATGGCGCCGTCCGGCGTGTCACGGTCGGGAAGTCGCCGAGCCGGTCGCGCGCGGTGAGCAATTGCGCCAGGATTTCCTCAGCGGTCAAATTCGCGCACCAGCTTCTGCGTGCCGGTGTGGCAGAACGAACAGGTCAGCGTGCAGCCGACCTGCGAGGAGATGCAGAGCGTGCCGCGGCCTTCCTCTGGGATATAGACGGTTTCGATCTCGACCGGACGGCCGGCGCCGCGCGGCGGGAAGCGGAACAGCCATTTGCGGGTGCCGTCGGAAGAAATCTGCTCCTCGACGATCTCGGGCCGCGCGACGGTGAAATGCTTGTCGAGTTCGGCGCGCAGATCCTTGGAGATGTTGAGCATGCCGGGGAAGTCGGAGACGCCGCGCACATACATCCAGTGCCAGAGCTGCTGGGCGCGCATCTTGGCCTGGCGCTCCGGCACGATACCGGACGCGACGAGCGCCTCTGCGAGCTCGGCACGGGTCAGGCCGATCAGCGACGGCTTCTCGGGCGCGGCGCGGGCGCGCAACGCGTCACGGGCACCTTCAGTGGTGAGGTCGAAGGAAAGGGTCATGGTTGCACAGATATAAGCGGTTTGCGGCCGATTTCATCCATCGTGCCGTAACTGGAAGCGCGGCGCATAGCACAGGTTGAAGGCAGAGTCATGCAGGACAGCCTTCGTTCTCCGAGAGAGAGGAGACGAGAATCGCGCCTACTCTCTGCCGCCCGGTACCGCCTGCGGCAGGCGAACTTCACTGTTGCGCCACAGGGAAAGGTCGCCCTGGTTTTCAATATCGCCCCGCGCGGCGAGAGCCGAAATTCGCTCGGCGATCTCTTCATAGGACGCTTTCACGCGGGCTTTGCGAAGCACTTCATCTGACTTCATGATGATCATGGCGGTTTTCTGCCACCGCTCCATGATCACTTCTCGTATCGCGGCATCGATGTCGCGGTCAGCCATCGGGATTGGCGCCAGCCTATTTACACTTGGCAATCGATGTCAGCGCCGCCGAAATGCCCTTCAGCGAGAAGACGTAGGAGGTGGGATTGCCGCGGCCGGACTTCGCCGTCACCTTCATGTCGGTGCCGGTCTTCATGGCGGCGATCAGCACCGGTTCCTCGGCGGCGTTCTCGACCCAGGCCGACTTGCCTTTCGTGAACATCGAGAACGACTTCTTGTCGATGGTGACGGTGGCCTTGGAGCCTTCCTGGAAGGTGTAGCCGGCAATGAACTGCGGCTCGTAGGACACCTGCTGTCCCGGCCGCTGGCTGACGAAGAAGAACATGTCGCCATGGTCGAGCGTCGGCGGTTGCTTGTCGGTCGGCACGGTGAGCACGTAACAGACCTTGCCGCCCGATGCCTGGTAGCTGTAGGTGCCCCAGGCATTGTGCTGGCCGATCTTGGTCGCCTGCTGCGCCAGAACAGGCGCCGCCGAGGCCACCAGGACCAGACTCGAAACCAGTGCTATCAATCCGCGCATAGTCTTTCCCGTATTCCAAATGGTGCGGAGGCGGGCCGCTTGGCGTCCTGCCGTCGGTTCATTTTGATTTAATCTGGGTTACCAAACGGTGAATTTCCCTCAACAAAGGGACGCTCACCCCAGGAAACCGCCGCCATTCCCGCGCCGCCGCCTTGTCAGCGGCCGGCGCGACGTCCCTTCGGCGACTTGGAGGCCACGAAAGCGGCAAGAGTTTGACTTTTTCGCCGGCCGCTGAACGCCTGGGATCCAGGGGACACGTGCCGGCTGAAGACGCTCAGCCCTTGTCGGCGATGGCGTCCTTGGCGGCCTGGCGATGCGCCGGCGTGATGTGGGCGCTGACGGCGGTGATCGCGGCGGTCAGCACGGCGATGTCGTCGGTGAAGCCGAGCCCGAAGATGAAGTCGGGGATGAGGTCAAAGGGCAGGACGAAATAGCCGAGCGCGGCCACCAATATGCCCTTGGCGCGCATCGGTGTGTTCTTGTCCATGGCGCAGTAGTAAGCGGCGACGACGTCTTCCATGAACGGGATCTGCCGTGCGGCCTTCTTGGCCGTGCGCCAGAATCTTTCGCGCACTTCGCTTTCGCCACCGAGCTTGTCGCCAAAGCCGAAGAAATCAAAACCGGGTTGTTGCGCCATCAATCACTCCTTGCGGGTCTCATGCGCTTCCTGGTGCATGGCTCGCGAGGAAAATGTGGTGAAAGGTGAACCCGGGTGCAAGGTGCGGGGTCATAAATGGCGAGTGCTGACCGGCAATTGCTCCCTTGGAGATTAGCTGAAGCCTCTCCCCGTCGTCATTCTAGGGCGGAGCAAGGAGCGAAGCGACGCGGCGCAGACCCTAGAATCCATGCCGGGACTCCAGCGCGTCACCACTTTCCAGAATTCTGCACTGCTGCACTCCGTGGCAAGGTCACGGAGTGGATCCCAGGGTCTGCGCGCCGCTTCGCGTCGCTCCGCCCAGATATGACGAGGTTAGGGCCCTGCGCCGACAGGTCTCCCGATGCCTAACCAGCGTATCCGTTCATCTTCTTTGCCAGCGCTATGTCGAGCGCCGTGACGCCGCCGGCGTCATGGGTGTTCAGCGTCACGTCGACGGTCTTGTAGACATTTGACCAGTCGGGGTGATGGTCCATCTTCTCGGCTGCCAGCGCGACGCGGGTCATGAAGGCGAAGGCTTCGGAAAAATTCTTGAAGACGAAGCTGCGCTTGATCGAGGCGCCGTCCATGGCCAGCGACCAGTCGCCGAGTTCGGCAAGGGCAGCGGTGATGGCGTCCTTGCTGAGTTTTTCTCTCGTCATGATGATTTCCCGTGCTATCTCGAATTTGACCCTCACCATAAAGCAAGTCGCCCAGAAGTGCTTTGCGGTTTTAGGGTCCCAAATGCACAAACGGCGCATATCGAATGAGCATAAAGCCGATAAATTCCATTCTTTTCGTTTGCCTCGGCAACATCTGCCGGTCGCCGCTCGCCGAGGGCGTCTTTCGCGCCGTCTGGGCGGAGCGTGGCTGGGGCCGGGATATCCAGCTCGATTCGGCCGCTACCAGCGGCTGGGAGGTCGGCTCGGCGCCTGATCCACGCTCGATCGCGATTGCCTCGCATCACGGCATCGACATTTCCGGGCAGAGGGCACGCAAGGTCAGGCCAGAGGATTTCTCCCGTTTCGACCTGATCCTCGGCATGGATCGCTCGAATGTCGCCGATCTCAAGGCGCTGGCGCCGGCGGCTGCGCGCGACCGGGTGCAGCTCTTCTTGGAGTTCGCGCATGGAAAGGCGCGCGACGTGCCCGATCCCTACTATGACGGGGCGGAGGCCTTTGCCGAAGTCTACCGCATGATCCGCGAGGCGTCGGAGGTGCTGGCGACACGGCTGGAAGCGCGAGCGTCGGGGCCGGACAGCGGCCAGGCTTCCTCGACGATGTAGGGCCCGCCGCCGACCGAATCGCGCGACGACATCAGGACGAAGCGTCCGATGCGGAACGGCAGCGTCGAGAAATTGCCGCGCGCCGACAGATATTGGGCGACATCCAGCGGGGTCGAATTGCGCAGGCGCGCCAGCGTCACATGCGGCATGAACTTGCGCGGGTCGGCGGGAATGCCGAGCCGCTGGCAGATGCGTTCGATTTCGCCCTGAAGGGCGGCAAGATCGGGCGAAGCGGAGGCGCCGGCCCATACAGCGTGCGGCTTCTTCTGGCCGAAAGCGCCGACACCGGACAGTGTCAGCGAGAAGGAGGGGCGGTGGACGCGGTCGAGCGCGTTGGCGATCTCGTCAGCGACGTGACCGGGGACATCACCGATGAAGCGCAGCGTCAAATGGTAGTTTTCGACATCGATCCAGCGGGCGCCTGGCAGGCCGCCCCGCAGCAGGGACAGCGAAAGGGCGGCGTCACGCGGAATTTCGAGGGCGGTGAAAAGACGCGGCATGATGAGCCTCCCTTCCTCGAATCGAACTGTCATCTGCTAGCGAATCATCGATAGCCTGATGGAGCAAGAGGTTTATTGGTCACAGGCTTTGCTAAAAACTTCCCTAACGGAAGGCGGTTCCAGCCGCTCTCAGGACCCGCCCGGCACCGCCGCGATGGCCTTCTCGACGGTGGGCAGGATGCGCTCGACCATCAGATCGACCCCCTTGGCGTTGGGATGCAGCCCGTCCTCGAGCTGCAGGCCGGGCTGGCCGGCGACGCCGTCGAGGAAGAACGGATAGAGTGGGACGCCGTACTTCGCGGCCAGGTCCGGAAAGATGGCGTCGAAGGCGGTCTGGTAGTCGGCGCCGAGATTGGGCGCGGCGCGCATGCCGGCAAGAAGCACGGCGATCTTGCGCTGTTTCAGCTTGCCCAGCATCTCGTCGAGGTTCTTCCCGGCGATATCGGGCGCGACGCCGCGCAGCATGTCGTTGGCGCCGAGTTCGAGGATGACCAGCTGGGTTCCGTCCGGCACCGACCAGTCGAGCCGCGCCAGGCCGCCGCTGGTGGTGTCACCGGAAACACCGGCATTTGCCACGGCTACGTCATGGCCTTTGGCGCGCAAAGCTGCCTGGAGCTTGTCGGTAAAACCCTCGCCCGGCCCGAGGCCAAAGCCCGCCATCAGGCTGTCACCGAAGCCGACGATCTTGAATGGCTCGGCCCGCGCCGACGAAATGGCGCCGCAAACGGCGACGAAAAGGATCAAGCCTGCGGCAATACTGCGTTTGAAAGACATGCGGCAGGCCCCATATGACAGAAAACTCTTCCGGCGAAGGCTTCCGGCAAGCAGAGCCCTGACGTTCCATATAGGACACTTTCATTTTGACAGAAGCCGTCATCGCGCTGAAAGACGTTTCGCTGACACTCGGCGAGGGCGCTTCATCCGTCCATGTGCTGAAAGGCGTCAGCCTCGAAGTGGCGCATGGCGAGGCGACCGGCATCGTCGGGCCTTCAGGCTCCGGCAAGTCGACACTGCTGATGGTGCTGGCAGGCCTGGAAAGGGTCGATTCGGGTACGGTACGAATCGCCGGCGAGCTGCTCAACGGTAAGAGCGAGGACCAGATTGCTTCGTTTCGTGGCCGAAACATTGGCATCGTGTTCCAGTCCTTCCACCTCATCCCCAATATGACGGCGCTCGAAAATGTCGCGGTGCCGCTGGAACTGGCCGGCCACGCCGATCCGTTTTCGGTGGCGGCACGCGAGCTGGCGGCGGTGGGCCTCTCCGACCGCGTCACCCATTATCCCGGCGAGCTCTCGGGCGGTGAACAGCAGCGTGTGGCGATCGCCCGGGCGCTGGCGCCGTCTCCGCGCATTCTTATCGCCGACGAGCCGACCGGCAATCTCGACCAGGCGACGGGGCGGCAAGTTGCCGACCTTCTGTTCGCCAAGGCAGCCGAGCGCGGCATGACGCTGGTGCTGGTCACCCACGATCCTGCACTTGCGGCGCGCTGTTCGCGCCAGGTCTCGATGCGCTCCGGCCGGATCGAAGCGCCGGCGCCGGTCAAGGTTACCGCCTGATGCCGCTGACGCAGACGCTGAAGCTTGCTGTCCGCTTCTCGCTGCGCGAGATGCGCGGCGGCTTGTCCGGCTTCCTGATCTTCCTCGCCTGCATCGCGCTCGGCGTCGCGGCGATCGGCGGCGTCAATTCGGTCGCCCGTTCGATCAGCGCCGGCGTCGCCGACCAAGGCCAGACGCTGCTTGGTGGCGACCTGCGCTTCCAGATCAACCAGCGCGATGCCAGTCAGGCGGAGCGCGGCTTCCTCGATGGGCTGGGCACAGTCTCACGCACCGCCAGCATGCGCTCGATGGCGCGCCTGGCCGATGGTCGGACCAGGCGCTGGTCGAGGCCAAGGCGGTCGACGACGCCTATCCGCTCTATGGCGCCCTGGAAACCGAGCCGAAGCTGTCGAAGCAGGAGCTGTTCGGCGAAGAGTTTGGCGTCTTCGGTGCGGCGGCACCGGATCTGTTGTTCGAACGGCTGCATCTCAAGCCCGGCGACCGGCTGAAGCTCGGCACAGCGACCTTCGAGCTGCGCGCCAGGCTGGTCACCGAGCCGGATGCCGTGTCCGACGGCTTCGGTTTCGCGCCAAGGCTGATGATCTCGACCGAAGGCCTGGCCGCCACCAGATTGGTGCAGCCGGGCAGCCTGGTCGAAAATGCCTACAAGGTCCGGCTGCCGGCCGACGCCGACGAGGCGCGGCTCAAGGCCATCCAGGACCAGGCGGCGAAAGATTTTCCGGAGGCTGGCTGGTCGATCCGCACGCGCGGCAATGCGGCGCCGGCACTATCCTCCAACATCGAACGCTTCTCGCAGTTCCTGACGCTGGTCGGGCTGACGGCGCTGGTGGTCGGCGGCGTCGGCGTCGCCAATGCGGTGCGCGCCTATCTCGACGGCAAGCGCGGCGTCATCGCCACTTTCAAGAGCCTCGGCGCTTCCGGCGGCTTCGTCTTTGCCGTCTATCTGGTGCAGATCCTGATCATCGCGGCACTCGGCATCGTGCTCGGTCTGGTGCTGGGCGCGCTGATGCCCTTTGCCGCGAGTGCTGCGCTGCAGTCCGTCATCCCGGTGCCGGCGGAGGGTGGCTTCTATCCCGGCGCGCTCGGCATGGCGGCGCTGTTCGGTTTGCTGGTGACGCTGGCCTTCGCGCTGCTGCCGCTCGGCCGCGCCCGCGATGTGCCGGCAACCGCATTGTTCCGCGAGATGGGTCTGGAAGGCCGTGGCTTGCCGCGCCCGATCTATGTCGCATCGGCCGTCGGCATCGCGCTGCTGCTGGCGGCGCTCGCCATCCTGTTCTCGGGCGACCAGCGCATCGCCTCGATCTTCGTCGGCGCCACCATCTTCGCCTTCCTGGTGCTGCGGCTCGTCGGCGCGCTGGTGCAATGGGCGGCAAGGAAGAGCCCGCGCGTGCGCTTCGTGGCGCTCAGGCTCGCCGTCGGCAACATCCATCGGCCCGGCGCCTTGACGCCGTCGGTGGTGCTGTCGCTGGGGCTCGGGCTGACGCTGCTGGTGACGCTGGCGCTGATCGACGGGAATCTGCGGCAGCAGATCTCCGGCAGCCTGCCGGAGCGGGCGCCGAACTTCTTCTTCGTCGACATCCAGGGCAGCGATGTCGACGCATTCTCCGCGTTGATCGGCAAGGAGGCACCACAGGGGACTTTGGCCAAGGTGCCGATGCTGCGCGGCCGGGTGATGGCGCTCAACGGCGTCGATGTCGACAAGGTCAAGGTGCCGGCCGAAGGCGCCTGGGTGCTGAAAGGCGATCGCGGCCTGACCTATGATGCCAAACAACCGGCAAACGCGACGCTGACCGAGGGCAAATGGTGGCCGGACAATTATGCCGGCGAGCCGCTGGTTTCGTTCTCGGCCGTGGAAGGCAAGGAAATCGGGCTGAAGCTCGGCGACACCGTCACCGTTAATGTGCTTGGCCGCAACGTGACGGCCAGGATCGCCAATTTCCGCCAGGTCCAATGGGAAACGATGGGCATCAATTTCGTGATGGTGTTCTCGCCCAACACATTCACTGGGGCCCCGCATGGCTGGATGGCAACACTGACCGAAAAGAGTGCCACGACGGCCGATGACGCCCGCATCCTCAAGGCCGTCACCCGCGCCTTCCCGGCGGTGACGACGGTGCGGGTCAAGGATGCGCTCGATGTCGTCAACCGGCTGGTCGGGCAGCTCGGCACGGCGATCCGGGCCGCGGCCGGCGTGGCGCTGATCGCTTCGGTGCTGGTGCTGGCCGGTGCGCTCGCCGCCGGCAACCGGGCGCGCATCCACGATGCCGTGGTGCTGAAGACGCTCGGCGCCACCAGGAGAACACTGATCACGGCGTTCTCTCTCGAGTACATGCTGATCGGACTGGCCACCGCACTCTTCGCGCTGGCGGCTGGTGGGATCGCGGCCTGGTACATTGTCGCCCGCATCATGACGCTGCCGTCGCATTTCATGCCCGAGGTTGCGGTGGCGACCATTCTGTTTTCGCTCGTCATTACCGTCGGCATCGGCCTTGCCGGTACCTGGCGGGTGCTCGGCCACAAGGCCGCACCGGTGCTGCGCCAGCTCTAAAGCGCGTCGCATTGAAACCAAATCATGCGACGCGCTTTAGAGCTTTGTTCTTTACGCATGTCGTCCTCCCAAAACCGAGGTCACTTTTGGGCGACATGCACTAATTTCAGAGCCTCAGCGGCCATCCCGGATTAAATCTTGGTAACGATGCCGGCTGGAAAGCCCGGGAATCGGCCTTTCGGGCTCTCACGAACCGTTACATCCGGTTACGGTCTTGTTCTTGACGCGAATAACCATCATATTTCGCCACAGGCATGCTGGAGCCCCGCCAGCGGCGCCTGGGTCCGCAAGAGGCCCGACACCGGACGGGGCAGAAGCAATAGAGGATTCCAATGGCTGATCCCATTCGCAACTATCAGACGTCGGCGGTGCCCGGCGTCCGCGCCGACATCGATCAGGGTCTGCGCGCCTATATGATCAAGGTCTACAATCTGATGGGGCTTGGCCTCCTCATCACCGGCCTTGCCGCCGTCGGCACGATCATGCTGGCCACCACCACCGATCCGGCCTCGGCTGTCGCAACGCTGCCGAGCGGCGAGATGCTGACGTCCTTCGGCTATGCGATCTTCGGGTCGCCGCTGCGCTGGGTGGTGATGCTGGCGCCGCTGGCCGCCGTGTTCTTCCTGTCGTTCAGGATTCAGTCGATGAGCGTTGCTGCCGCGCAGACGACGTTCTGGGTCTATGCCGGCCTCGTCGGCCTGTCGCTGTCGTCGATCTTCCTGGTCTACACCACGGCCAGTATCTCGCAGACCTTCTTCGCCACCGCCGCCGCCTTCGGTGCGCTGTCGCTGTTCGGCTACACGACCAAGCGCGACCTGACGGCGATGGGCTCGTTCCTGATCATGGGCGTGTTCGGCATCATCATCGCGTCGGTGATCAACCTCTTCCTGCACTCGTCGGCGCTGTCCTTTGCCGTTTCGGCGATCGGCGTGCTGGTCTTCGCCGGCCTCACCGCCTATGACACGCAGAAGATCAAGGAGATGTATTTCGAGGGCGATGCTTCCGATGTCGCCGGCCGCAAGGCCATCATGGGCGCGCTGAGGCTCTATCTCGACTTCATCAACCTGTTCATGTTCCTGCTGCAGTTCATGGGCGACCGCCGCTAAGGCTTCGCATCATGGTCTGACTGGACCATAGAGTTTGGAAAGGGCGGCCCAACGGCCGCCCTTTTCTTTGCGCCGGTGTTTGCTGTTATCGAAGGCAGACAGAAGGCTTGCATAAAGAATGAGCAATATTGTGATTCGGCCGGCCAGCGCGGCCGACCTCGACACCATCACCGGAATCTACGCCGACGCGGTGACACATGGCACGGCGAGCTACGAGCTGGAGCCGCCAAGCCGCGCCGAGATGGGCACGCGATTCGCTACGCTCACGGACGGCGGCTTTCCCTATCTGGTGGCGGAAAAGGCCGGCGCCGTGCTCGGCTATGCCTATGCCGGCGCCTTCCGGCCGCGCCCCGCCTATCGCTTCGTCATCGAGGATTCGGTCTATGTCGCGCCTGAGGCCAAGGGCCGGGGCGTGGGACTCATGCTGATGCAGGCCTTGATCGCGGCGGCCGAAGCGGCTGGCTTCCGCCAGATCGTCGCGGTGATCGGCGACGGCCGTGCCGACAGCGCCTCGGTCAGGCTGCACGAAAAGCTCGGCTTTCGCCATTCAGGCCGGCTCGAAGGCTCCGGCTACAAGCACGGGCGCTGGCTGGACACGGTGTTCATGCAGCTGTCGCTGAACGGCGGGGCGACGCTGCCGCCGGATCCGGCTTCTTTGCCGGAGCGGAGATTTCGTGAGGGGCTTAGGGGGAAATGAGGAATTGGAGAACTGAAGAACTGAAGAACTGAAGAATTGAGGAACTGAAGAACAAAAGAGGACGGCGGTTATGTCGGGTGCCGTGCCTTTTCTCCAACTCTTCAGTTCTCCAACTCTTCAATTCCCTGCTCTAATTCGCCCGCTCAGGCCTCGACCACTTTCAGCTTGCTGTCGAAGACGCCAAGCACGCGGCCGAGCTCCTGGCCGCGTTTGAGGATGCGGCCGCCGGCGGCGATGACGGCGAAGGCGCCTTGCTTGCGGGCCAGTTTCGGATCCTTGACGATCTGGAAAAGCGGCACTTCGCTGGCGCGGCGGAAGACGGAAAACACGGCCCTGTCGGTGAGATGGTCGATGGCGTAGTCACGCCATTCATTGGCGGCGACCATGCGTCCGTAGAGTCTCAGGATCTGGTCCAGTTCACGCCGGTCGAAGCGCACCGGCTGGTCGAGGCGCTCTCGTCGCGCCTCGTGCAGCGGGATCAATATTGCGGATGCGTCACCATCCCCCGTCCCGCCGCTGTCATCAGTCATGCCTCGATCCTTCAAAATGAATCTTTGCCAACCAAAATTGGCCCCTTCGCGCTGCAATTGCAAGAGCCGGCGAAGCGACTGCAGCGGCGCGCCTTTTCCGTCACGTCCAGTCACGTTTGCAAACCGCATGTTGGAATTGGTGATGCTTCGCCACATTTCTGCCTTTTTTTATCCGCGCTCATGCCCCAATGTCCGACGAATTTACCGGCGTTGCCTGAGACGGTTCGGTCCGGCACCGGCTCGTAAACCCCAAGCCCCCCGCCCACGGGTCTGCGTCGGATCGAACCAACCTCGGTTTTTCCTCGGAAGAATCGGGTGCGACGATCCCAAAACCTAAATGACCGGCGTCAGAAGCAAGCTGACGTCGGTTTTTCATGCCCGGTCGACCGTGATGCCCCGAGCCGTCGTCATCCCAGGGCGGAGCGACGCGAAGCGGCGCGCAGACCCTGGGATCCATGCCGCGACATCTGCCGAAGAGCGCGGCGGTTCAGGATGAACGGTAGCACAAGGTTGGTGTCGATCAGGCCGAGTCGAGAGAAACGCTCGACCCTGGACCGCTTTTACATGCAGCAAATGTCACGGCATGGATCCCGGGGTCTCCGCGACGGAGCTTCGCTCCTGCTCCGCCCCAGGATGACGAAGGCAGCGTTATTTCCGGCAAATTCTGTCAGGGCTTGTGGATGAACGCGGCGCCGAGGATGGGGCCTGGCATGCCGTCCTTGCCGACCGATTGCAGAAGCACGGCGCAGCCGCCCTTCTTGGTGATCTCGCTCATCGGCAATTCATAGCGTTGCGCCTTGCCGTGCCACATGCCGGCGGTCTGGATGCCGGTGACCGCGTTCCAATAGGTCAACTTGCGGCCGGAGTTCTCGCCCTGGGCGATCTTGACCGTCTGCGGCTGTTCGAAATAGACGATCACGACATGGGCGTCGCTCGGACCGGCGCCGGCATCGCCGGCATCGATGATCACGCGGTCGCTGGTGCGGCTGACCTTGACGGGCACGTGCATGCCTTCGCCGGATCTCGCCATGCGGGCGAGCGCGCCGTCGACCTCGCCGCGATTGGCGCCGTTGACATGCACGCGGCCATTGAGGACCGCCTGCGGCGTATAGACCGAACGGCTGCCGAAGGCGCGCATGTAGTCATATTGCCGCTCGGTGTTTTCCTTGCGGCTCAGCGTGTCCTTCCAGCCGAGATAGTCCCAATAGTCGACGTGATAGGAGAGCGCGACGATGTCTTCCTTGGTCGCAAGTTCGGCAAAGAAGGCATCGGCCGGCGGGCAGGAACTACAACCCTGGCTGGTGAACAGTTCGACCACGCCGAGCGGCTTGTCCTGCTGGGGCTTGTCCGCCTGGATTCGTTCGGCTTCGCCGGCATGGCCAGCACCGGCAAAAGCCGAGAAGGCCAGCGCAAAGGCTGCCAGCCAAAGTGATCTTCGCCAGGCCATGACCATTCCAATTCCCGCCGGTGGCGCCGGCTTTGTTCTGATTGTCAGAAATATGTGGCAGAAGCGGAAGTCAACGGGAAGTCACGTTGAGGTGAAATTTTGCCATTGTAGCCGCAGGTAAGGTCGCAATAGGAGAGACACTGCATTTCACGACGTGGTTCGATTCGGGGCTGGCATCATCACCATGTGGCAAACTCTCCTGACCCCTGTCGATCTCTATTGCGAGCGGACCGGCCCTGGACTTTGGTCCGAGCCGACGAATGCTTTGACCAACCTTGCTTTCATTGCCGCGGGATTGTGGGGCGTGCGGGAAGTACGCCGATGCAAGGCCGGCACTTTCGCCGAGGTGCTGGCTTGGTGGGTGGTGGCGATCGGCATCGGCTCGACGATCTTCCATACCTTTGCCACCAAGGGCACGATCTGGGTCGATATCCTGCCGATCGCCGGCTTCACGCTCGCCTATACGCTGCTCAATCTGCGCCGCTTCCTTGGCATGAAATGGGGCAAGGCGATTGCGATCTTCGTCGTCTTCTATGTGGTGGCCGGCGCGATAACCTTCGCCGTGCCGGACTGGCTGCGCCAGGCGTCGAACGGCACGACGGGCTACCTGCCGCCGTTCCTGGCGCTCGCCTTCTTCGGCATCTGGGTAACGGCCAGCGGCAACAGGGCCGGCTGGTATAATCTGGCGGGGTCGGCGATCTTCGTGGTGTCCGTCATCTGCCGCATGATCGACCCGATGGTCTGCGCCAGCTTTCCGCTCGGCACGCACTTCCTGTGGCACATCTTCAACGGGCTGATGCTGGGGGTGCTGCTGGCGGCGACGGCGCGATTTGGAGCGCCGAAAGTAGGCAGTAGGGCAGTAGGGCAGTAGGGCAGTAGGGCAGTAGGGCAGTAGGGCAGTAGGGCAGTAGGGCAGTAGGGCAGTAGGCAGTAGGGCAGTAGGGCAGTAGGGCAGTAGGGAGATGACTTCCTTGCCCTACTCCCCTACTCCCCTACTGCCCTACTGCCTTATTCCCTTGCTACGCGGCGAGATCGCGCAGCACGTATTGCAAAATGCCGCCGTTCTTGAAGTAGTCGAGCTCGTCCAGCGTATCGATGCGGCAGATGATCGGCACGTTCTTCACCGTGCCGTCGCCATAGGTAACCTTGGCGGTCATCGTCTGGCGCGGCTTGATGGCGCTGAGGCCGTCGATCTCGACCAGTTCGTCGCCCTTCAGATTGAGCGAGGCCCACGAAGTGCCGTCCTCGAAGACGAAGGGGATGACGCCCATGCCGACCAGGTTCGAGCGATGGATGCGCTCGAAGGACTGGGCGATGACCGCGCGGACGCCAAGCAGGTTGGTGCCCTTGGCCGCCCAGTCGCGCGACGAGCCGTTGCCGTATTCGACACCGGCGAAGATGACCAGCGGCACGCCTTCCTTCTTGTACTCCATCGCCGCGTCGTAGATCGATTCCTCTTCCTTCGACGGATAGTGGATGGTGTAGCCGCCCTCGCGGCCGTTCTCGCCCAGCATGTGGTTGCGGATGCGGATGTTGGCGAAGGTGCCGCGCATCATCACCTCATGGTTGCCGCGCCGCGTGCCGTACTGGTTGAAGTCGGCGACGCCGACGCCATGGTCGGTGAGGTATTTGCCGGCCGGCGAAGCGGCCTTGATCGAACCCGCCGGCGAGATGTGATCGGTGGTGATCTTGTCGCCGAACAGGCCGAGCACGCGGGCGCCCTTGATGTCGCCGATCTTGCCGAAACCGGCGGTCATGCCGGCGAAATAGGGTGGGTTCTGCACATAGGTCGAATTGTCGTCCCAGGCATAGGTCTGGCCTTCCGGCGCCTGCACCTTCTGCCAGTGCTCGTCCCCCTTGAAGACGTCGGCATATTTGCGGGCGAACAGCTCGCGGGTGACGTTCTTCTCGATGAACTCCTGGATCTCGGCCGAGCTCGGCCAGATGTCCTTGAGGTAGACCGGATTGCCGTTCTTGTCCTCGCCGAGCGGTTCGGTGGTCAGATCCTTGGTGACAGTTCCAGCCAGCGCATGCGCCACGACCAGGGGCGGCGACGCCAGGTAGTTGGCCTGCACGTCGGGCGAGACGCGGCCTTCGAAATTGCGGTTGCCGGAAAGCACCGCGGCGGCAATCAAGCCCTTGTCATTGATGGTTTTCGAGATCGGCGCCGGCAGCGGGCCGGAATTGCCGATGCAGGTGGTGCAGCCGAAGCCGACCAGGTTGAAGCCGATCTGGTCGAGCTCCTTCTGCAGGCCGGACTTTTCGAGATATCAGCCACGACCTGGCTGCCGGGGGCGAGCGACGTCTTTACCCATGGCTTCTGCTTCAAGCCGAGGCGGTTGGCGTTGCGGGCCAGAAGGCCGGCGCCGATCAGCACGCTCGGGTTCGAAGTGTTGGTGCACGAGGTGATGGCGGCGATGACGACGTCGCCATGGCCGAGGTCATGGTCGGTGCCTTCGACGGCGTAGCGCTTGGAGATCTCGGCCGCCTTCTTGTACTCGGTCTCCATCGCCTTGGCGAAGCCGGCCGGAATGCCTTCCAGAGCGACACGGCCCTCGGGGCGCTTGGGGCCGGCCATAGACGGCACGACGCTGCCAAGCTCAAGCTCGAGCAGGTCGGTGAAGACCGGGTCGGCGGAGCCGGTGTCGCGCCACAGGCCTTGTGCCTTTGAATAGGCCTCGACCAGCGCGATGCGATCCTCGCTGCGGCCGGACATTGTGAGGTAGCGGATGGTCTCGCTATCAACCGGGAAGAAGCCGCAGGTGGCGCCATATTCGGGCGCCATATTGCCGATGGTGGCGCGGTCGGCCAGCGTCATATTGGAGAGGCCCGGGCCGAAGAACTCGACGAACTTGCCGACGACGCCCTTCTTGCGCAGCATCTGGGTGACGGTGAGCACGAGGTCGGTGGCGGTGACGCCTTCCTTCAGCTTGCCAGTGAGGCGGAAGCCGATGACTTCGGGCAAAAGCATGGAGACGGGCTGGCCAAGCATGGCCGCCTCGGCCTCGATGCCGCCGACGCCCCAGCCGAGCACGCCAAGGCCGTTGATCATGGTGGTGTGCGAATCGGTGCCGACGCAGGTGTCGGGATAGGCGGTGACTTCGCCGTCCTCGCTGTTGGTCCAGACGACCTGGCCGAGATATTCGAGGTTGACCTGGTGGCAGATGCCGGTGCCGGGCGGCACGACGCGGAAGTTGCGGAACGCCTGCTGGCCCCATTTCAGGAACTTGTAGCGCTCCTCGTTGCGCTCATATTCGAGTTCGACATTGCGGGCGAAGGCCAGCGGCGTGCCGAATTCGTCGACGATGACGGAATGGTCGATGACGAGGTCGACGGGAACCAGCGGGTTGATCTTCTGCGGATCACCGCCGAGCGAGGCCATGGCGTCGCGCATGGCGGCCAGATCGACCACGGCCGGAACGCCGGTGAAATCCTGCATCAGCACGCGGGCCGGGCGATAGGCGATCTCGACGCCGGCGGTGCCCTTGTCGGTCAGCCAGCCGGCAACCGCCTGGATCGATTCCTTGGTGACGGAGCGGCCGTCCTCGTTGCGCAACAGGTTCTCCAGCAGCACCTTCATCGAATAGGGCAGCTGGGCGATGCCGGTCAGGCCGTTCTTCTCGGCCTCGATGAGGTCGAAATAGGCATATTCGGTGCCGCCCGCGGTCAGCGTGCGACGGCAATTGAAACTATCGAGGGATTTTGACACGTGCGGTCCGTCCTTGTCTGTTCAGCCTGAAAGGGAACGGACGCCGATGGCATGCAATCACGCGCAAAGGTGCGGGTACGGCCATTTCCGCTGTCCGTTCCCAAGCAACCCGAGCCGTTCAAGGCGGCGCGTGCGCTGGTTCGGCGCAAATTCTTGTTCCCGTGCCGACCGCTGGCACGGATGACCCGCATATAGAGAATTTTCTGGAATAGTTCTAGACAGTCGAAGAGCAAATTTGTGCGATGCGGCAGCGCTCGCGAAACATTGTTTTCAGGGCAGGCGAGGGATGCGGCTTATCGCCGAAAATCTGGGCGGCGAACGCGGCGGTGAGAGCGTGTTTTCCGGGGTTGGTTTTGACCTCGGTGACGGCCAGGCGCTGGTCGTCACCGGGCCGATGGATCGGGCAAATCAACCTTGCTGAGGATCATTGCCGGGCTGCTGCCGGTGGCGGAGGGCCGGCTGCTGCTCGAAGGCGGCGGCGAGCCGTTTCCGTCGATTGCTTCGGCCTGTCACTACCTTGGTCACCAGAACGCGATGAAGCCGGCGCTCAGCGTGACGGAGAACCTGCGGTTCTGGCGCGATTTCAATGGCGGTGGAGATGTCGGCGTTGAAGAGGTGCTGGAGACGGTTGGGCTGATTGGCATTGGCCATCTGCCGTTCGGCTATCTCTCGACGGGGCAGCGGCGGCGCGCGGCGATCGCGAAACTTTTGGTGAGTAGGCGACCGCTGTGGCTGCTCGATGAGCCGACGGCTGGGCTGGACAAGGCTTCGGAGGAGCGGTTTGCGGGGTTGATGGGGAAGCATTGCGCTGGGGGTGGGATGATTGTCGCGGCGACGCATCTGCCGTTGGGGATCGAAGGGGCGGAGTTGAGGATGGGGGTAGTTCTTTGATGTCGGCGTTCTGCGTCGCCCCCCTCTGCCCTGCCGGACATCTCCCCCTCAAGGGGGGAGATCGGCAGTTTCGGCGCTGCGCCAATCTTCAAACCGTTGTTATTGGCGTAAGCCGAGGCTACAGCCAATCTCCCCCTCAGAGGGGGAGATGCCCGGCAGGCCAGAGGGGGGTGCTCAAGCGCGAGCATCTCAAATCATGCTAGCCCTCTTCCTCCGCGACATCCGCCTCAACATCCGTGCCGGTGGCGGGGCGTTGACCGGCGTCATCTTCTTCCTCGCCGTCATCGCGACGATCCCGTTCGGCGTCGGGCCCGACCTGAAGCTGCTGGCCCGTATCGGCCCGGCGATCTTGTGGATCGGCGCGCTGCTGTCTTGCCTGCTCGGCCTCGACCGGCTGTTCCAGGCCGATCGCGAGGACGGCTCGCTCGATCTTCTGGTGCTCGGCAATGACCGGCACATGCTGGCGGTGACCGTATTGGTGAAATGCCTGGCGCATTGGGCGGGCAGCGTGCTGCCGCTGGTCATCGCCGCGCCGCTGCTCGGCTTGTTCATGAACATGGAGCCGCTCGCCATCGGCGCCACGGCGCTGACGCTGCTGGTCGGCACGCCGGCCATCACCTTCATCGGCGCGGCTGGTGCCGCGGTGGCGGTGGCGCTGCCGCGTGGTGGGCTGTTGATCTCGGTGCTGGTGCTGCCGCTGACCATTCCGGTGCTGATCTTCGGCGTTTCGGCAAGTTATGGCGCGACGGCCAACCCCGATCCGTTCTTGCAGCCTTTCCTCATTCTTGCCGCGCTGACCTTGTTTCTTGCGGTGCTGGGACCGGTCTCGGCGGCGCTGGCACTTCGGCATGGAACGGATTGATGTGGCCGCTGCGCATTGAAAATCCGATCTTTCTGCAGACCATCTACGGCAACTATCCCGATCTGTCGTCCGTCGAGATCACGTCGGCGATGATGAACCGCGATGGACCCAGCATGCACCTGTCCTTTGTCTCGACCATCCTCCCCTACCGGCCACCCGCCAAATGGGGAGAGTTCAACGCTGTGTCTTTCGGGCTTGAATTCATCGCGGTCGAAACGATCAGTCTTCGCAAATTCGAGAGCCATGGCTGGAGTGCAGTCAGGATGTGGGATGATGCGGGCAAAATCCTGCTCACCTGCGAAGGTGCTGTCAGGCTGTCGCTGACATGCCAGTTCATGCGCATCAAAAGCATGGCCGGTGTTTTACGGTCCCAATGACAGCGAATCTCGAAAACCGCAAATCTGCCGCAGACGCGGTTCATTGCGGCGAGCAGAAGCTGCGGCTATGGATTCGCCGTGAAAGCCCGGATCTGGAAATGAGCGCACACGCCCTTTACGTCACCGCGGCCTATGGCATCACCGCGATCGTGCTGGCCGGGTTGGTCGGCTGGATCCTGCTCGACCAGCGGGCGCGCAAACGCGAGCTCGCCGAACTCGAAGCCGCCGGCGTGCGGCGGCGTTCCGACAAGGCGGCGAAGCCGTGAGCAGCGAAACCGAAACCCCGACGCGTGGGCGCCGCCTGTTCGTGCTGTTGCCGCTGCTGGTCTTTCTCGGCCTTGCCGGTCTGTTCCTGTCGCAGCTGCTGTCCGGTCGGGATGTCTCGGAAGTGCCGTCGGCGCTAATCGGGCTGCCGGCGCCGCAGACCAATCTGCCGGGGCTGGAGGGGTCAAACCTGCCGGGTCTCGATTCCAGGGCGTTTGCCGGCAAGGTCACGCTGGTTAATGTCTTTGCGTCATGGTGCGCGCCGTGCCGGGAAGAGCACCCGGTGCTTCTGGCGTTGTCGCAGGACAAGCGGTTCGTGATGACGGCGCTGAACTACAAGGACCAGCCGGAAAACGCCCGCCGCTTCCTCGGCGATCTCGGCAATCCGTTCCAGGCCCTCGGCGTCGACGAAGCCGGCCGCACGGCGATCGACTGGGGTGTCTATGGCGTGCCGGAGACTTTCGTCATCGGCAAGGACGGCAAGATTGCCTACAAGCATGTCGGCCCGCTGACGGCGGAGTCGGCGCGGACGCTGCTGTTGCCGCAGATCGACAAGGCATTGGCCGTACCGAACTGATGGCGCTCTCCCGCCTTCGTCATCCTAGGGCGAAGCAAGGAGCGAAGCGACGCGGCGCAGACCCTAGGATCCATGCCGTGACGTTTGTGACAGGCAAGGCGGACCAGGATTGACGACTCTTCGCTGCGGATAGAACCGGTATTCCGAGCCGATGCATTCTTCGCTTGAAGTCGCGGCATGGATCCTCGGGTCAAGCCCGAGGATGACGAACGCGGCTCAGCCGTAGATCTGCTTGTGGATCTGGTAGAGCATTTCCGAGCGGTCGGCGCGCATGTCGGCCAGATCGCGGCTGGAGAAGCTGTCGATTTCGGCGACGAGGCGGTTGTAGTGCTTGCGCTTGGCGATGCTGCTGCGAGCGCGGTTCATGAGATCGTTGAAGATCATAGCAAGGGTTCCTTCTATGCCGCATTCTGGCGGCCGGTTCTTCCTCCCTTGGTCAATACGGAACATGACATAGTAATGGTGCATTGCAAAAAGAAGATGTTGCAATGCACCATTGCACGCAGCGCATAGCCGGTTAATCGAGTCCTAAGGCGAGCCAGCCCTGGTCGCGCGGCTGTTTCCTCTCCGTTTTGTCATACAAATTGCGAAGGCTCCGTCTTGCCAGATCGATCGCGGGCTGGCTTGATCTGCCGTCACGTGATGCCGGGAGGAAATGCATGGCGGCCGAAGACTATTACGAAATTCTCGATCCGCGCTTCGCGCGCCTGTTCAACGGCAACGCGCAGGTGGAGAAGCTGTTCACCGGATGTCGCTGGGCGGAAGGGCCGGCCTGGTTCGCCGCCGGCCGCTACGTCGTCTGGTCCGACATCCCGAACAACCGCATGCTGCGCTACGACGAGACGGACGGCAGCGTCAGCGTCTTCCGGCAGCCGTCGGGCAATTCCAACGGCAACACCGTCGACCGGCAGGGCCGGCTGGTCACCTGCGAGCATTCGGGCCGCCGCGTCAGCCGCACCGAGCATGACGGCTCGGTCACCACGATTGCCGCCAAGTGGAAGGGCAAGCGGCTGAACTCGCCCAACGACGTGGTGGTGAAGTCCGACGGCTCGATCTGGTTCACCGACCCGACCTATGGCATCGACACCGACTATGAGGGCGACAAGGCCGAGAGCGAGATCGGCGCCTGCCATGTCTATCGGGTCGATCCCGATAGCGGTGAGGTCGAGGCCGTCATCACCGACATGGTCCGACCCAACGGGCTCGCCTTCTCGCTCGACGAGAGCCTGCTCTATGTCGTCGACACCGGCCGCACGCATGGCGCTGAGAACCCGGCGCATATGCGGGTGTTCAACGTCGGCAAGCACGGCAAGAAGGTTTCGGGCGAGAAGGTGTTCGCCGACTGCACCGCCGGCCTGTTCGACGGCTTCCGGCTCGACGCCGACGGACGCATCTGGACAAGTGCCGCCGACGGCATCCATTGCTACGATCCGGACGGGACGCTGATTGGCAAGGTCAAGGTGCCCGAAGTGACCGCCAATTGCGTGTTCGGCGGCGCCAAGCTGAACTGCCTCTACATCGCCGGCACCACCTCGCTCTATTCGGTGCGGCTGATGGTGAACGGGGCCAAGACTTTTTGAGGCTACTTCGAGCTTTTCTCTGGCGGGCCTTGATGGTGTTTTTGCGCATGCCCGTCGCGCCACGGCTGTCGGCACCGCCACCATTCAGCTCGCCTGAGAGGATATCGAAGCAGTCTCTTGCCGGAAACCAGCACAATCCAAGGGGAGGACGTCATGCCATTCGTCAACATCCGCATCGTCAAGGAAGTGATCGCCGCCGATCCGGCAGGCAAGAAGGCTGATATCGCCAAAAAAGTCACGGCGGCCATCATGGAGGCCACCGGACTCGGCAATGACGATGTCTGGGTGGTTTTCGAAGAGGTCAACGCCCGCGACTGGTATGTCGGCAAGACCGATGTCGAGACGTTGCGGAAGAGGTAGGGTCGCCGGCACGTTTGGGTGCGGCCGCTCCCTTTTTCGTCATCCTCGGGCTTGACCCGAGGATCCATGCCGTGACCTCTGACGTCAAGCACAGCGGCGCAGAATCTGTAACCGTTGCAACACCTTAGCGTTACGGCATGGATCCTAGGGTCTGCGCCGCGTCGCTTCGCTCCTTGCTCCGCCCTAGGATGACGAAGCTGCGTTTGCGCGTATAAAACCCACAAAGCCCTGCACTGCTTCCCGCATCGCCCGTTGGTTCGCTTTCTCCCCCAGGATCATCTCCACCTCCGCCGGCTTTTTCCCCAACAGCGCAATCTCCAGCTCGCCCTCATAAAGCGCGAACGACATCGTGCGCATGATCTCGGCCAAAGCGGCGCGGGCGAACAGCGAGCGCGGCGAGGCGTGGGCCAGCATGGCCGGCTTGGCGACGGCGGCGTCGCGTGAGACCAGCCAGTCGAGCGCGTTCTTCAGCCCGCCCGGCACGCCATGGGCATATTCGGGACAGGACACGATAACGCCGTCGGCACTGGTGACGGCGTCGATCAGGTCCGCCGCTTCGCGCGGCGTGCGCTCGCCCTCGTCGTCGGGGTTGAAGATCGGCAGGCGGCCGAGCCCGTCATAGACGGTGACGCGGCAGCCGTCAGGCGCGTTGCGCGCCAGTGCCGCGAGCAGGGCCGAATTGGTGGAGGCCGCCCGCAGGCTGCCGGAGATGGCAAGGATGTTCAGCACAGTGGGTGAGGCCAGTTCGGACGAATCGCGTCCGCAAAAGCCTACCACATGGTCTGCTTGTAATCGTCGTCCAGCCAGCGATCGGTCGCCTCGACGGAATCGGCCAGCGCCAGCTGGTCGCGCAGGATCTGGCCGAGTGTCGGCAGCGTCGCGCGATCGTACCAGCTGTCGGGCTTCCACAGGTCGGAGCGCATGAAGGCCTTGGCGCAGTGCATGTAGGCGGCCTTGACGGCGACGACGATGACGCTTTGCGGCTCCTTGCCGTCGACGGCCAGGCGCTCGCGCAAACTGGTGTCGACGGTAATGCGGGCGTCGCCATTGACGCGCAGCGTCTCGTTCATGCCGGGAATGAGGAAGAGCAGCCCGACCGAAGGATTGCGCAGGATGTTTTCCAGCGTGTCCAGCCGGTTGTTGCCGGGCCGGTCGGGGATGGCGATGGTCCGGTCGTCGAGAATGGCGGCGAAACCGGGCTTGTCGCCCTTCGGCGTCACATCGGCATTGCCTTCGCCGTCGGAGGAGCCGATCAGCACGAACGGGCTCTTGCCGATGAAGGAGCGGCAATGGCCGTCAAGCACCTTCAGTTCCTTGCGGATCGAGCCATCGGTGGGCCGGGGCGTCTTGTAGATCGTCCTCAGCTCGTCGCGCGTGGTGACGAATTCCATGGCTCTCTCTCCCCTTTGTTTGACGCAATTCCGGACGGAAAACCGCGTCACACTTTTCCTGGAATTGCTTTTTTATTTGCCGGGCTTTTCTTCCCCACTCGCCTTGTCGTCCAGCGAATGATGCAGGATCAGCGGCATCTGGCTGAAGGTGAACAGAAGCGTGATCGGCATGATGCCCCAGACCTTGAAGGTAACCCAGGCGTCGGTGGAAAAATTGCGCCACACCACCTCGTTGACGATGGCCAGGAAAATAAAAAACAGGCCCCAGCGGAAGGTGAGTTTTCGCCAGCCTTCGGCATCGAGCTTGAAGGCCGAATCGAAGACATAGCCGAGCAGCGACCTGCCGAAGTAGAGGCCGCCGAGCAGCACGCCGCCGAACAACGTGTTGACGATGGTCGGCTTCATCTTGATGAAGATGTCGTCCTGCAGATAGAGCGTCAGCGCGCCGAAAATGAAGACGACGACGCCCGAAACCATCGGCATGATCGGCAAGGTGCGTGTCAGCAGCCAGGAGGCGATCAGCGCGATGGCCGTGGCGGCCATGAACAGGCCGGTGGCAACGAAGATCGGACCGCCGAATTCAGCGAGAACAGGGAATTTCTGCACCAGCCATTCGCCGCGCGCATTGGCGAAGAAGAAGACCAGCAGGGGTCCCAGCTCCAGCACCAGCTTGAGCACGGGATTGACGCCTTCCTTCTTCTCTTTCTGCGGGTCGGACGGATCGCGTTCGAGAATGGGTGGGTTCATGATCTTCCTTCTTACACACGGTCCCGTTCAAAAGGGATCATGCCGTTACGCCACTCCAGCGATCGCCCTGGCGAATTCGCTTGCCGAGAAAGGTTCGAGGTCGTCGACCTGTTCGCCGACGCCGATGAAATAGACCGGCAGTTTGTGCTTTGCCGCGATCGCCACCAGAATACCGCCGCGCGCCGTGCCGTCCAGCTTGGTCATCACCAGGCCGTTGACGCCGGCGATGTTGCGGAAGATCTCGACCTGGTTGAGCGCATTCTGGCCGGTGGTGGCGTCGACCGTCTGCAGCACGGTGTGCGGTGCTTCCGGGTCGAGCTTGCCGAGCACGCGGACGATCTTTTCCAGTTCCGCCATCAGTTCGGTCTTGTTCTGCAGCCGGCCGGCGGTGTCGATGATCAGCACGTCGGAGCCGGCTTCCTTGGCCTTCTCGAAGGCGTCATAGGCGAGGCCGGCGGCATCGGCGCCGATCTTGGAGGCGATGACCGGCGACTTCGTGCGCTCGCCCCAGATCTTCAATTGCTCGATCGCGGCAGCGCGGAACGTGTCGCCAGCGGCGAGCATCACCGACAGGCCGCCATCGGTCAGTTTTGCCGCCAGCTTGCCGATGGTGGTGGTCTTGCCGGTGCCGTTGACGCCGACCACCAGGATGACATGCGGCTTGTGCGAGAGGTCGAGTTCCAGCGGCCGGGCGACAGGGGTCAGCACCTTCTCCACCTCGGCCGCCATGACGGTGCGGACATCCGTATCGGAGACGTCCTTGCCGTAGCGGCTGGCGGCCAGCGCGTCGGTGATACGAAGAGCTGTCTCCATGCCGAGGTCGGCGCGGATCAGCACATCCTCGAGGTCCTGCAGCGTCTCTTCGTCGAGCTTGCGCTTGGTGAAGACGCCGGCAATGTTGCCGGTGAGTTCGCGCGACGAACGGGCAAGCCCGTCCCGCATGCGCTGGAACCAGGAGCGCCTCGGCGCCGGCTCCGGCGCCTTCACCGGCTCGGCCTTCTGCTCGACTTTCTTGGTGACGGTCACCTTGCCGGGAGCGGGTTTCGGCTCCGGCGGGGGTTGTGGGGCAGGTGGCGCGATGGGCTGCGGCTCGGGCGCGATCTCGGCAATAACGGGCTGCGGTGCGACCGGCGCCGGCTGGCGAATGGGCGGGGCGATTTTCGCCGCCGGGGCTTCCGGCGCCACCTCGATGGTTGGCGCTTCCTCTTCAATGTGCGCAAGAGGAGGCGCGGCGGCGCTAGCCACTGAAGTTGGTTGCGCGGAGGGTGGTGGCACTTCGACCGGCGCGGGCTGTTCAGCTGGAATCTCGGCGGGCGGGGCCGGCACTTCGATCGGTGCCGATTCCGGCTGCCGTTCCGGACGCGGCGGCGCAATCTCCGGCTTGGCTGGAGCAGGGACTTCTTGCGGCTGCGGTTCGGGGGCGGGCTTCGGAGCAGGCGGGGGAAGCGGAACTTCCTCGGGTGCCGGCGGCTCGACAGGCGTTTCAGGCGCGGGTTCTTCTTCCGGCTCGGGTTCCGGCAGCGGTTCCGGTTCCGATGGAACAGTTGGCCCAGGCGCCGGCGGGATGGTCGGAGCCGGTTCGACAGGCGTCGGTTCCGGCTGCAGCGCTACAACAGGCTCGACCGCAGGTGCCGGCACGACCTCTGCCTCGGGCTGCGGCACGTCACGCTTCAAGAACTCCGGAACGACCTGCTCAGCCGCCGGCTTCAGCGCATCGAGCTGGTCCCATTTGATCGGCGGCAGCGGCGCGGTCTCGTCGACGCGCTCTTCGACAATTTCTTTCTTGCCGAACGAAAATATCTTCTTGAAAAAACCAGCCATGCTTTGCGTTTCTCAGGCGGCGCGTGCGGCAAGCGGGGCTGCGATCAGCCTGATACCATCGTGGCCAGTAATTGTCGCCTCGACGATCTCGCCCGGCATGCCCGTGCCGAGCGCGGCAAGCGTGAAGCCTTCGGTGCGGCCAAGGCCGTCGCGTTCGACCAGGATCGATTGCCGGGTGCCGGCCAGCGAGGCCAGGTGACGCCGATACGCAGCCTCACCGGCGGCGCGCAAGCGGGCGGCGCGTTGCTTGACCACTTCGCGGCGCAGTTGCGGCATGCGCGCGGCGGGCGTGCCTTCGCGCGGTGAAAACGGGAACACGTGCAGGTGGGTCAGGCCGCATTCCTCGACAATTTTTTCCGAGTTCTCGAACATGGCGTCGGTCTCGGTCGGGAAGCCGGCGATGATGTCGGCGCCGAAGACGATTGCAGGACGCAATTTGCGCACATCCTCGCAGAAGCGGATCGACTGGTCGCGCAGATGGCGGCGTTTCATGCGTTTCAGGATCATGTCGTCGCCCGATTGCAGCGACAGATGCAGATGCGGCATCAGCCTGGGTTCGGTGGCGATGGCGTCGAGCAAATCGTCGTCGGCCTCGATCGAATCGATGGAAGACAGGCGCAGACGCTTCACGTCGGGCACCTGTTTCAGGATGGTCTTCACCAGTTTGCCGAGTTTCGGCGCGCCCGGCAGGTCGGTGCCGAAAGACGTCATGTCGACACCGGTCAGCACGATCTCGGCATAGCCATTGCCGGCCAGCCGCTTGACCTGCTCGACCACGGCGCCCATCGGCACCGAGCGCGAATTGCCGCGGCCGTAAGGGATGATGCAGAAGGTGCAGCGGTGGTCGCAACCATTCTGCACCTGGACGAAGGCGCGCGCCCGGCCCTCGATGGCGTCGACCATATGGCCGGCGGTCTCGTGCACCGAAAAAATGTCGTTGACGCGGGCCTTCTCGGTGTCGTTGACGCCGAAATCCGGCAGCGCGCGATACGAATTCGCCCTGAGCTTTTCTTCATTGCCGAGGACGAGATCGACTTCGTCCATGGCGGCGAATTTTTCAGGTTCGGTCTGGGCGGCGCAGCCGGTGACGATGATGCGTGCCTGCGGGTTGTCGCGGCGCGCCTTGCGGATCGCCTGTTTGGCCTGGCGCACCGCCTCGCCGGTGACGGCGCAGGTGTTGAAGATGACGGCGCCGCCTTGCAGCGCGCCGAGCCCGGCGGTTTCGGCCTCGCGCCGCATCACTTCGGATTCATAGGTGTTCAGCCGGCAGCCGAAGGTCACCACGTCAATGCGGCTGGGGGTCTCGGAAAGGGAGCCGTCGAAGTCCGGGCTCTTGGACAGAGCAACCGACATCAGGCCGCGCTTTCGGTGTCGCGGGCCCAAATGCCGGTCGAGGGATCGAAGCTGCCGGAAAATTCCCATTCGGCGGCACCGGTCAGGATGACGTGGTCGTCGTCGCGCCATTCGACATGCAGCGTGCCGCCGCCCGGGGTCAGCAGGTTGACGCTGCGACCGGTCCGCCTGGTGCGGGCCGCGGCCACCACGGCGGCACAGGAGGCCGAGCCACAGGCCTTGGTCAGGCCGGCGCCGCGTTCCCAGGTGCGGATGATCATGGTTTCAGGCGACGTCACCTGCGCGATGGTGATGTTGGCGCGCTCGGGGAAGATCGGATGGTTCTCGAGCAGGGGACCGAAACGTTCGAGCTCATAGGACCAGACGTCGCGGTCGACCCAGAAGATGGCGTGCGGATTGCCCATCGAGACGGCGGAGGGCGAATGCAACACCGGCGCGTCGATCGGGCCGATCTGCAACTCGATCATGCGGGTGTCGCGGAACTCTTCGGCAAGCGGAATCTCCTGCCAGCCGAAATGCGGCATGCCCATGTCGACCGAGATCGAGCCATCGGCATGTTCCCGGGCATTGAGGATGCCGGCGCGGGTTTCGAAGGTGAAGGTCTTTTGCCCGGTCTCGGCGGCGAGCGCCTGGACGACACAGCGCATGCCGTTGCCGCAAGCCTGTGCACTGGTGCCGTCGGAATTCAGGATGTCGACATAGTAGGCGGTGCCCGGCGTCTTCGCATCATGGATCGCCATGATCTGGTCGAAGCGGGTCGCGGCATCGGTGTTCAGCGCAAGGGCTGCCGCCGCCGTCACCTGATCGGCACGGCCGCGCATGTCGGCAACGATGATCTCGTTGCCGATGCCGTTCATCTTGGCGAAAGGGGCAGTGCTTGCCATAGCTCCGCGAAATTCCATGTCCGTTTGGCGCTATATGGCGGAAACGGGCGGGAATTACCAGTCTGCAGGCGTTTTACGTGACGGCGAAAATGCCGAGCACCACCAGCAGGGAGATGACCAGAACGATGCCGATGAGGATGCGCGCGCCGGTGGCGGCCGCACCCGCCAGAGCCGGCATGCCGAGCAGGCTCGCCGCGGCGGCGACGATGAGCAGAATGATGATCCATTTGATCATGGCAATGCCTCGCAAACCGACAGATTTTAAAAACCGCATGAAAACGTGGCTGTCGTACTTGGGTTCCCTGGCTGCGAGGCTATGTCCGTGGCAAAAACTAGCCGGCGATCTCGATGTCGGTGCTGAACGGCGCCGTCTTGGTCGAATTCTGGTCATGCATGAGGAAATTGCACTTATATTTCCCGGCCGGCAGACCGTCGAGAGACAGGTCGAGCTTGAAGAACAGCTCGCGGTTGTGCGAGCGGGAAGCGACCTGGACGCTGCCAATCTTCTCGAAGGTGCCCAGAGATTCACCCGATTCGGAGAGCACGGTGAGGTCGACGGAAAGCGCGATCTGGCTGTTGCCGAGGCCGTCCGAGCCGTAACCATAGCCGACAGGCTCCATGTAGAGCACGACCTTCTCGCCTGGCTTATAAATGTGATTGGCGCGCTCATTGTAGATGCCGAAGCCGCTGGCTGAGTCGACCTGTTTGACATTCTGCACGGCGAGCGGCATCGCTTGCCACAAGGCCTCCTCGGCGCCGCGGAATTTCTCCAGCGCACCGGCGCCATCGCCGGCTTGCAGCGCCTTTTCGGCTTCGGCCGCGCGATCGGTAATTTCACCCGCGAAAGCCGCCGGTGCCGAAATTGCCAGCGCCATCAGAGCTGCAACGATCGATTTCATCTGAAGTCCCCCTTTTGCTGGCCGGACCATCGACGAAAATGATGGTGCCGTAAATGGCCAATGCAGGATCTCAGCCTTGTTCGACCTCCGGCACCTTCCAGATCTCACCGGGGCGCAAGGCGCGAAAACGCTCCTGCGGCAGGCCTTCGACCTCGAGCGCCTCGGCCAGTTTGCGGACCGGCTCGTCCATGGGTTCGTCGGTGAGCTGAAAAGTGCCCCAGTGGCAGCCGGCGGCGAAGGCGGCATTGCACAGTTTCATGCCTTGCACCGCCTCCTCCGGATTCTGGTGCTGCGGCGCCATGAACCAGCGTGGCTCGTAAGCGCCGATCGGCAGGATGGCGAAGCGGAAGCCGCCATGCTTCTGCGCCATCAGCCGGTAGTTGATGCCGTCGTGGAAGCCGGTATCACCGGCGAAATAGATTTTTCCGCCTGGCATCTCGATGACAAAGCCGGCCCACAGCGCCATGCGGCGGTCGCGGGCGCCACGCGCCGACCAGTGATGCGCTGGCTCGATGTGGACGAAAACGTCATTGCCGATCTCAACCCTGTCGCCCCAGTCATGCGCCGACAGCCGCATATCGCGAACCGCCTCGCCGATCAGGACATCGTTGCCGAGCGGCGTCACCACCAGCGGATCGTGTTTTTCCTTCAGCCGTTTCAGCGTGGCGAGGTCGAGATGGTCGTAGTGGTTGTGGCTGACCAGCACGAGGTCGATCGGCGGCAGATCGTTAAAGGCGATACCCGGCGGATTGACGCGCTTTGGTCCGGCGAAGGAAAACGGCGAGGTGCGTTGCGACCAGACGGGATCGGTGAGGATGTTCAGTCCGGCCGTCTGGATCAGCAAGGTCGAATGGCCGACCATGGTCACGGTCAGATCGGAACCTTCGACCCGCGCGGCTGGCCTTGCCTGCGGAAAGGGGCTCGGACTGGTCGCCGGCCATTTCGCGCGCTGGCCGTTGAATTGCCATTTCAGCAGATCGGTGAAGCGGCCGGGCATCTGGCCGCCGGGATTGAAGAACAAGGTGCCATCAAAATGGTCGCTGGGCGGACCGCTGTAATAGCGGTTGGCGGCGTTCTTTCCTGCGGCCAAGGTTTGCGCTCCAGCGGTTTCGGCTCCCTGACATAGGTTCTGTGCCGGTTGGCGCAAGCGTTGGCGGCCAAATGGCGAAGACGGGGGACTTGTCGGTTGGGCTCCGGAGGCTGAGCGGCGAGCAGCCGGACCCATCCTGATTGCGATAAATTTGCAACAATTCTTGCCGCAAACCCTATTTTAACCATATCAGGTTGAAATTTCGCCACCTTCTCCATCTTGGTGGAGGTGAGATTGCGCGGACGGCATCCCCCCAGCCGGATCCGACGGAGGTTGGAATGAATTTTTCGAAAAGCGGCCTTGTGGCCGTATCGCTGGCTGCGCTCGTTGCGAGTGGCTGCTCGACCACACGCTTCTCGTCGATGGACGACCAGCAGCCGGCGCCGCTGCCTGCGGCTCCGGCCGGCCAAGTGAGTTCCAACCAGCTGCCGCCGCCGGCCTCGCCCGGCACCACCGACCCGTCGCAGTTCCCGACCGCACCGGCAAACACGCAGGTTGCGTCCTTGCCTCCGGACGGCTCGGCGCCCGCCGGCGCCTCGGATCTCAGCGCGGCTGCCGTCGCCGGCGTCTGGAACGCCAGCGTTTCCGGCCAGAGCTGCAAGATTGCGACGCCGCAGACCAAGTTCGGTGCCGGCTTCCGCGCCGGGCCGCTGCATTGCCCAGCCCCGATCGACGGCATCAAGTCGTGGAACGTCGCTGGCAAGCAGCTGACGCTTTATGATGAGAATGGGGGCTCGCTGGCGCGGCTCTATTCCTCGGGCGGCTCGAAATTCGATGGCCAGACTTCCAGCGGGCAGCCGATTTCGCTTACAAGGTAAGCTAGATATGCCGATATTCAGGTGATGCCGGCCCGCGAACGGCGGCTTTCTGCGCTTCCGGTGCTCACGTACTTTAAGTACGCTCCGCTCCGGTTCTCGAAAGCCGACATTCTCGGCTCGGCCTGACCTGAATCTCAACACACCTAGTCCTCCCCGGGGCATCCTGCTCTGAACAACGACGTGACCGATGCATCTGCGTGACGGCCTCCAGACCCATGCGACCGTCAGGCAGCGCTACGACCATCTGGTGGACACCGGCGCGATCGAGCGCGATCCGGCGCAGGAACGCATCGCGGCCGCGCTCGACCGGCTGACATCGGAAATCTCGGCAAAACGGCTGGCACACAAATCCAGTGCGCTGGGCTGGCTGTTCGCCCGCAAGCGCGAGACGCGGGACATCGTCAAGGGCCTCTACATCCATGGCGGCGTCGGCCGCGGCAAGACCATGCTGATGGACATGTTCTTCGAACTGCTGCCGGTCCGGCGCAAGCGCCGCGTCCATTTCAACGACTTCATGGCCGATGTGCAGGACCGCATCCAGAAGCACCGGCAGGCGCGCAAGAATGGTGACGTCAAGGAAGACGATCCGATCCCGCCTGTGGCAAAAGCCTTGGCCGAGCAGGCCTGGGTGCTGTGCTTCGACGAATTCTCGGTCACCGACATCGCCGACGCGATGATCCTGTCGCGGCTGTTTTCGGCGTTGTTCACCAATGGCGTCGTGCTTGTCGCCACCTCGAACGTGGCGCCGGAAGATCTCTATCGCGACGGGCTGAACCGCCAGCTGTTCCTGCCGTTCATCGGCATATTGGAACGGCACGCGCAGGTGCTGCCGCTCGACGCAGACAAGGATTACCGGCTGGAAAAGCTCGCCCGCACGCCGGTCTATGTCATGCCGGCCGATACGGTGGCCGACCGGGCGCTCGACGAGGCCTGGCGGACGATGACGCGCGGCGCCCCGACAGAAGCGACGTCGCTGACGCTGAAGGGCCGGCAAGTGGTGGTGCCGGCCGCGGCGGGCGACGCGGCGCGGTTTTCCTTCGCCGATCTCTGCGAAAAGCCGCTCGGCGCGCGCGATTTCCTGGCCATCGCCGGGCGTTTTTCGACGGTCTTCATCGATCACGTGCCGGTGCTGGGCGAAGGCAAGCGCAACGAGGCCAAGCGCTTCATCCTGCTGATCGACACGCTTTACGATCATCACGTGCGGCTGGTGGTGAGCGCCGAGGCGCCGCCGCAAGAGCTTTATGTGGCCAAGCGCGGCGTCGAGGTGTTCGAGTTCGAACGCACCGCGTCACGGCTGATCGAGATGCAGAGCCGCGACTGGCTGGAAGACTGGGCGGAGCGGCGGAAGGCGACGGCGAACAAACCGGAAGGCCGGCACGGCGAGCCTCCCGTCGCCACGGCCTGAGCCCTTCATGCGGTTGGCAAACTGCCGGCAACAACTGTGTAGTGATCGACGAATTCGGATTTCTCCAGGAGATAGCGATCATCTTCCGGGTAGTAGCGGGCCAGCTCCGGCGCGTCGCCGGCAAAGCCTCTCACGGCGTCCATTGATGTCCACCAGCTCAAGGTCACGATCTCCGTCGTGTCGTCGCCACGATCACGCATAAGCATCTGGAAGCCGCGATTGCCTGTCGTGGCCGCGTAATCAAGGCCCCCTGTGCTCCCGACATAGGCGGCATAGGCAGCGCGATCCCGCGTCCGGATGACGGACGACCAGCGACGCAGAATGAGGGGTTCTGTTTCGGTCATGGCTAACTCCTTGTTGTTGTGGCCGCAAAGCGAACAGCAATGATCTAGAGCCTGTAGACATACATCACGAACGGCTCGGCCACCGAATCGCGTGACTCGTAAAACGCGCGAGCCACGATCATGAAATGGCCGGGTTGCCTGAGATAGACTGCCAATCGATCCGGCCTGACCGGCTCGTCGAACGCATCCTCGGCGACCTGCATCACAAGGGCGTCATCGCCTCTTCAAGCCTTCTGATTGCCACTCTAATTGTATAATGTTCAGCAAGTCGGCTTACAAACTTTGACGTTTACGTAAATCCCAAACCATCTAACCGATTGAAAATGCTCACCCCAAAATAATCGTTTGAATTTATCTTGCACCGGGGCTATTGGGTGCGGCGAAATCTCGCGGGTTTCCGCTGCATTCCAGCCTCTTCCTCGACGCCGTCATCAAGTCGTCAAAGATTTGGGCGCAGTCACAGACAAAGGGAAAACATCCTCACATGGCACGCAACAAGATAGCGCTTATCGGCTCGGGCATGATCGGCGGCACGCTGGCCCATATGATCGGCCTCAAGGACCTCGGCGACGTGGTTCTGTTCGATATTGCCGAGGGTATTCCGCAAGGCAAGGGGCTCGATATCGCGCAGTCGTCGCCGGTCGATGGTTTTGACTCGCGGCTGACCGGCGTCAATGACTATGCCGGCATCGAGGGCGCGGACGTCTGCATCGTCACCGCCGGCGTGCCACGCAAGCCGGGCATGAGCCGCGATGACCTGCTTGGCATCAACCTCAAGGTCATGGAACAGGTCGGCGCCGGTCTGAAGAAGTACGCGCCGAAGGCCTTCGTCATCTGCATCACCAACCCGCTCGACGCCATGGTCTGGGCGCTGCAGAAGTTTTCCGGCCTGCCCAAGACCCATGTCGTCGGCATGGCCGGCGTGCTCGACAGCGCGCGCTTCCGCTATTTCCTGGCCGAGGAATTCAAGGTCTCGGTCGAGGACGTCACCGCCTTCGTGCTCGGCGGCCATGGCGATTCCATGGTGCCGATGATCCGCTATTCGACGGTGTCGGGCATTCCGCTGCCCGATCTCGTCAAGATGGGCTGGACCTCGAAGGAGAGGCTTGACCAGATCGTGCAGCGCACCCGTGACGGCGGCGCCGAGATCGTCGGCCTGCTCAAGACCGGCTCGGCCTATTACGCGCCCGCCGCCTCGGCGATCCAGATGGCCGAAGCCTATCTCAAGGACAAGAAGCGCGTGCTGCCGTGTGCTGCCCACCTCTCCGGCCAGTATGGCGTCAAGGGCACCTATGTCGGCGTTCCCGTGGTGATCGGCGCCGGCGGCGTCGAGCGCATCATCGAGATCGACCTCAACAAGGCCGAGCAGAAGATGTTCGACAGTTCGGTGGCGACCGTGCAGGGCCTGACCGAGGCCTGCGTCAAGATCGCGCCGCAGCTCGCCTCGAAGTGAACCCCGCCAAAACGTCAATCCCGGCAAAAAAGACTTGGAGATAGTTCCCAATGAACATCCATGAATATCAAGGCAAGGCGCTGCTGAAGAGCTTTGGCGCGCCGGTGGCCGAAGGCGTGCCGGTGTTCAAGGCAAGCGAGGCCGAAGCCGCCGCCAAGGCGCTGCCCGGCCCGCTCTATGTGGTGAAGAGCCAGATCCACGCCGGCGGCCGCGGCAAGGGCAAATTCAAGGAGCTCGGCCCCGACGCCAAGGGTGGCGTCAGGCTGGCGAAGTCGGTCGCCGACGTCGTCGCCAATGCCAACGAGATGCTCGGCCACACGCTGGTGACCAAGCAGACCGGCCCGGCCGGCAAGCAGGTCAATCGCCTCTACATCGAGGACGGCGCCGACATCGAGCGCGAGCTTTATCTGTCGATCCTGGTCGACCGCTCGGTCGGCCGCGTTGCCTTCGTCGTCTCGACCGAAGGCGGCATGGACATCGAGGCGGTCGCGCATGACACGCCGGACAAGATCATCACCGTCGCCATCGACCCGGAGAAGGGTGTGACGGCGGCCGATCTGAAGGCGCTCAACGGCGCTCTGAAGCTCGACGGCGATGCGGCCAAGGACGGCGATACGCTGTTCCCGATCCTCTACAAGACTTTCGTCGAGAAGGACATGAGCCTGCTTGAGGTCAATCCGCTGATCGTCATGAAGAACGGCCGCCTGCGCGTGCTCGACGCCAAGGTGTCGTTCGACAACAACGCGCTGTTCCGTCACCCGGACGTGCTCGAACTGCGCGACACCACCGAAGAGGACGAGAAGGAGATCGAGGCGTCGAAATACGACCTCGCCTATGTCGCGCTCGACGGCAATATCGGTTGCATGGTCAACGGCGCCGGCCTTGCCATGGCGACGATGGACATCATCAAGCTCTATGGCGCCGAGCCCGCCAACTTCCTCGACGTCGGCGGTGGCGCGTCCAAGGAAAAAGTGACGGCGGCGTTCAAGATCATCACCAAGGACCCGGCGGTCAAAGGCATCCTGATCAACATCTTCGGCGGCATCATGAAGTGCGACATCATCGCCGAGGGCGTCATCGCCGCGGTCAAGGAAGTCGGGCTAGAGGTGCCGCTGGTGGTGCGCCTGGAAGGCACCAATGCCGAGCTCGGCAAGAAGATCATCAACGACAGCGGCCTGAACGTCGTGTCGGCGGACGATCTCGACGACGCGGCCAAGAAGATCGTGGCGGCGGTGAAGGGCTGAGCCTGTGCCTCCGCGCAAGATAAACCTCGTCGAAGCGGCGGACGCGAAGATCAAGAAGGTCTTCGATCCGCATATCGCCGGCGACGTCAATGACAGCCAGGCGAAGGTCGCCAAGTTCGGCGCGGCTTTCGACTGGCACGCGCATGATCATGAGGACGAAGCTTTCCTCGTGCTGCGCGGGCGCATCGCCATCGATTTCCGCGACGGTCCGGTCGAGCTCGGCGAGGGCGATTTCATCGTCGTGCCGCGCGGTGTCGAGCACCGGCCGCGTTCGCTGACGGCGGAGCCCGTGGTGCTGATGTTCGAACCGGCGACGACGCTCAACACTGGCAATGCCAAGAGCGACCTCACCGTCACCGACCTGAAGCGGCTCTGACTCATGAACGCTGCATCCTTCTCTTCGCTCTCGGCCGATCACCAGCGCCTGCAGGCGCTGGTCGGCGCGTGGCGCGGCGAGGAAGAGGTGGCGGACACGCAATGGGCTGATGGCGGCCCGGCGACTTCCGAAGTGCTGGCCGAGGCGCAGTTCGGCGGCCTGTTCGTGGTGCAACGCTATCGCCAGCGCCGCGATGGCACGATCTCGTTCGGCGCGCACAGCGTGTTCGGCTTCGACCAGCAGAACAGCGTCGTCACCATGCACCAGTTCGACTCGATGGGCTTTGTGCCGGCGTCGCCCGCCACGGGCAGCTGGAACGGCAGCGAGTTGGTCCTGGAACGGACGTCGCCGCGCGGCGCGGCGCGCGTGACGTATATTTTTGACGATGCCGACATCTACCGCATGCGATTGCATTTCAAACCTGCCGGCAGCGATGCCTGGCAAGACATGGTGAGCGGCGTCTACAAGCGCGCCTCGCCTTCCTCGATCAACGGTTTTTAGAAAAGGGCTCCGATGTCCATTCTCGTCGACAAGAACACCAAGGTGCTGGTGCAGGGCCTGACCGGCAAGACCGGCACGTTCCACACCGAACAGGCGCTGGCCTATCACGGCACCAAGATGGTGGGCGGCATCCATCCCAAGAAGGGCGGCGAGACCTGGACCGGGTCGAAGGGCGAGAGCCTGCCGATCTTTGCCACCGTCGCCGAGGGCAAGGAAAAGACTGGCGCCAACGCCTCCGTCGTCTATGTGCCGCCGGCGGGTGCCGCCGAAGCGATCCTGGAAGCGATCGAGGCGGAAATCCCGCTGATCATCTGCATCACCGAAGGTATTCCGGTGATGGACATGATCAAGGTCAAGGCGCGGCTCGACCGCTCGACCTCGCGGCTGATCGGCCCGAACTGCCCGGGCGTGCTCACCCCCAACGAATGCAAGATCGGCATCATGCCCGGAAACATCTTCCGCAAGGGCTCGGTCGGCGTTGTTTCGCGCTCGGGAACACTTACCTATGAGGCAGTGTTCCAGACCACCAATGTCGGCCTCGGCCAGACCACCGCCGTCGGCATTGGCGGCGACCCGGTCAAGGGCACCGAGTTCATCGACGTGCTCGAGATGTTCCTCGCCGATGACGAGACCAAGTCGATCATCATGATCGGCGAGATCGGCGGTTCGGCCGAGGAAGACGCCGCGCAGTTCCTCAAGGACGAAGCCAAGCGTGGCCGCAAGAAGCCGATGGCCGGCTTCATCGCCGGGCGCACGGCGCCGGCCGGCCGCACCATGGGCCATGCGGGCGCGGTCATCTCCGGCGGCAAGGGCGGCGCGGAAGACAAGATCGCGGCGATGGAATCGGCCGGGATAAAAGTTTCGCCCTCGCCGGCACGGCTGGGCACGACCTTGGTCGAGGCGATCAAGGGTTAAGGCAGTAAAGGGAGTAGGGCAGTAGGGCAGTAGGGGAATAGGAAGAACGGGACAAGCGGCGGCAACGCCACTTTCCTACTGCCCTATTGCCTTACTGCCCTACTCCCCTCCAAACGCAAGGAGACGGAGCCAGGCTCCGCAGGCAAAAAATGGCAAGACAAGATCAGGCCAACGACCAGTTTTCGCTCACCTCTTTCCTCTATGGCGGCAATGCCGACTACATCGACGCGCTCTATGCCGCCTATGAGGACGATCCGGAGTCGGTCAATCCGGAGTGGCAGGAGTTCTTCGCCGGGCTGAAGGACGATGCCGGTGATGTGCGCAGGAATGCCAAGGGCGCTTCCTGGGCAAAACCCTCCTGGCCGCTGCAGGCCAATGGCGAGCTGGTCTCGGCACTCGACGGCAATTGGGGCATCGTCGAGAAGCATCTGGAAAAGAAGGTCAAGGACAAGGCGGTCACCAACGGCGTCGTCCTGTCCGACGCCGACGTGCACCAGGCGACGCGCGATTCGGTGCGCGCCATCATGATGATCCGCGCCTACCGCATGCGCGGCCATCTGCACGCCAATCTCGATCCGCTCGGCATCGCCAAGCCACTCGAGGATTACAACGAATTGTCGCCCGAGAATTACGGCTTCACCGAAGCCGACTACGACCGGCCGATCTTCCTCGACAATGTGCTCGGGCTCGAATTCGGCAGCATCCGGCAGATGTTGGAGATCCTGACCCGCACCTATTGTTCGACGCTCGGCGTCGAGTTCATGCACATCTCCGATCCCGAGGAGAAGGCCTGGATCCAGGCGCGCATCGAAGGCGCCGACAAGGAGATCTCATTTACCGCCACCGGCAAGAAGGCGATCCTCTCGAAGCTGGTCGAGGCGGAAGGTTTCGAGCAGTTCATCGACGTCAAGTACAAGGGCACCAAGCGCTTCGGCCTCGACGGCAGTGAAGCGCTGATCCCGGCGCTGGAGCAGATCGTCAAGCGCGGCGGCCAGCTCGGCATGAAGGAAATCGTGCTCGGCATGGCGCATCGCGGCCGGCTCAACGTGCTTAGCCAGGTGATGGCCAAGCCGCACCGCGCCATCTTCCACGAGTTCAAGGGCGGCTCGGCCGCTCCCGACGAGGTCGAGGGCTCGGGCGACGTGAAGTACCATCTCGGCGCCTCGTCGGACCGCGAGTTCGACGGCAACAAGGTGCATCTGTCGCTGACGGCAAACCCGTCGCATCTGGAAATCGTCGATCCGGTGGTGATGGGCAAGGCGCGCGCCAAGCAGGACTATCTGTTCGGCCGCGGCCGCGAGGAGATCGTACCGCTAGAGGAGCGGGCCAAGGTGCTGCCGCTGCTGCTGCACGGCGACGCCGCCTTCGCCGGCCAGGGCGTGATCGCCGAAATCCTGGGCCTGTCGGGCCTGCGCGGCCATCGCGTCGCCGGCACGCTGCACTTCATCATCAACAACCAGATCGGCTTCACCACCAATCCGCGCTTCTCGCGCTCGTCGCCCTATCCGTCCGACGTTGCAAAGATGATCGAGGCGCCGATCTTCCACGTCAATGGCGACGACCCGGAAGCGGTCGTCCATGCCACCAAGGTGGCGATCGAATTCCGCATGAAGTTCCACAAGCCGGTGGTCGTGGACATGTTCTGCTACCGCCGCTTCGGCCACAATGAGGGCGACGAACCGGCCTTCACCCAGCCGATCATGTACCGCAACATCCGCACCCATAAGACGACGGTGCAGATCTATGGCGACCGGCTGATCGCCGAGGGCCACATCACCCAGGCCGAACTCGACCAGATGAAGGCCGACTGGCGTGCGCATCTGGAATCCGAATGGGAGGTCGGCCAGCACTACAAGCCCAACAAGGCCGACTGGCTCGACGGTGCCTGGTCGGGCCTGCGCACGGCCGACAACCAGGACGAACAAAGGCGCGGCAAGACCGCCGTGCCGGTCAAGACGCTGAAGGAAATCGGCAAGAAGTTGACCGAGGTGCCGAAGGGTTTTGAGGCGCACAAGACGATCATCCGCTTCCTCGAAAACCGCCGCGAGGCGATCGATTCGGGCGAAGGCATCGACTGGTCGACGGCCGAGGCGCTGGCTTTCGGCGCCATCCTGCTCGACGGCAATCCGATCCGCCTCTCCGGGCAGGATTCCGAACGCGGCACCTTCTCGCAGCGCCATTCCGTGCTCTACGACCAGCGCGACGAGACCCGCTATATCCCGCTCAACAATCTGTCGGCGGCACAGGCCGGCTACGAAGTCATCAACTCGATGCTGTCGGAAGAGGCGGTGCTGGGCTTCGAATATGGCTACAGCCTGGCCGAACCGAAGGCGCTGACCTTGTGGGAAGCGCAGTTCGGCGACTTCGCCAACGGCGCCCAGGTGGTGTTCGACCAGTTCATCTCGTCGGGCGAACGCAAGTGGCTCAGAATGTCGGGCCTCGTTTGCCTTCTGCCGCATGGCTATGAAGGCCAGGGTCCGGAACATTCCTCAGCTCGGCTCGAGCGCTTCCTGCAGCTTTGCGCCGAAGACAATATGCAGGTGGCAAACTGCACGACGCCGGCCAACTACTTCCACATATTGCGCCGGCAGCTGAAGCGGGATTTCCGCAAGCCGCTGATCCTGATGACGCCGAAGTCGCTGCTGCGCCACAAGCGGGCGGTGTCGACGCTGCCGGAAATCTCGGGCGAAAGCTCGTTCCACCGGCTGCTGTGGGACGACGCCCAGCTGTTGCCCAACCAGGCGATCAAGCTCACCAAGGACAGCAAGATCCGCCGCGTCGTGCTGTGCTCGGGCAAGGTCTATTACGACCTCTACGAGGAGCGCGAGAAGCGCGGCATCAACGACATTTACCTTTTGCGCGTCGAACAGCTCTATCCGTTCCCGGCCAAGGCACTGATCACCGAACTGTCGCGTTTCCGCAACGCCGAGATGGTGTGGTGCCAGGAGGAGCCCAAGAACATGGGCGCCTGGTCGTTCATCGACCCGTATCTGGAATGGGTGCTGGCGCATATCGATGCCAAGCATCAGCGGGTGCGCTACACCGGCCGGCCGGCGGCCGCGTCGCCGGCGACCGGATTGATGTCCAAGCACCTTGCCCAGCTCGCCGCCTTGCTCGAAGACGCGCTCGGCGAATAACAGAACGAAAGAAACGGACAGGCACAATGGCTACCGAAATCCGCGTTCCCACTCTCGGCGAATCCGTCACCGAGGCGACCATCGGCAAATGGTTCAAGAAGGTCGGCGATGCCATTGCCGTCGACGAGCCCTTGGTCGAACTCGAAACCGACAAGGTGACGGTGGAGGTGCCTGCCGCCGCCGCCGGCACTCTGGGCGAAATCGTCGCCAAGGAAGGCGAGACGGTCGCTGTCGGGGCGCTTCTTGGATCAATCTCGGCTGGTGGCGCAGCCGCCGCACCAGCGACCAAGCCGCAGGCGGTGTCGCAGGCATCGAGTCCCGACGCGGCGCACACCACCAAGCAGGCCGCGGCCGAGACCGCCAAGATTGCCGGCGATGCCGGCGCGGTCGAGCCGCGCAGCATGCCGCCGGCGCCTGCCGCCGCAAAACTGATCGCCGAGAACAATCTCGCTGTCGACCAGCTTTCCGGTTCCGGCAAGCGCGGCCAGGTGCTGAAGGGCGACGTGCTCGACGCCATCTCCAAGGGTGCGCCGTCACAGCCGGCCGAGACGCCGAAAGCGGCTCCTGCGCCGATTGCCGTGCGGGCGCCATCCTCCGGTGACGACGCCTCGCGCGAAGAGCGCGTACGCATGACCAAACTGCGCCAGACCATTGCGCGCCGGCTCAAGGAAGCGCAGTCGACCGCAGCGATGCTGACCACCTTCAACGAGGTCGACATGTCAGCGGTGATGGCGCTCAGGACCAAATACAAGGACGTGTTCGAGAAGAAGCACGGCGTGAAGCTCGGCTTCATGGGCTTCTTCACCAAGGCCGTCACCCATGCCTTGAAGGAAATCCCCTCGGTCAATGCCGAGATCGACGGCACCGACATCATCTTCAAGAACTATGCCCATATCGGCGTCGCCGTCGGCACCGAGAAGGGTCTCGTGGTGCCGGTCGTACGCGATGCCGACCAGATGTCGATCGCCGAGATCGAGAAGGACATCGGCCGGCTGGGCATCGCCGCGCGTGACGGCAAGCTGTCGGTCGCCGATATGCAGGGCGGTACGTTCACGATTTCCAATGGCGGTGTTTATGGCTCGCTGATGTCGACGCCGATCCTCAACGCGCCGCAATCGGGCATTCTCGGCATGCACAAGATCCAGGACCGGCCTGTCGTGGTCGGCGGCCAGATCGTCATCCGGCCGATGATGTATCTGGCGCTCAGCTACGACCACCGCATCGTCGACGGCAAGGAAGCCGTGACCTTCCTGGTCCGCGTCAAGGAAAGCCTGGAGGATCCGGAACGGCTGGTGCTCGATCTCTAGGGGTTGGCTCGGTGGCTGAGTCTGTCGAGCCAATCGACCTGTTCGAGCTTGTAACGACAGGCCGGGCAGGATCTTTGGAGTTCGGCAAAAGCAGCCGTGAAACAGTTCGAGGCTTGATCGACCCAGAGGACGTGCGGGCGGACAATCACTATCGCCACGAGGACGCGGAGTCGGCGTGGTGCATCTATGGTCGAAATTGCGAGTTTTTCTTCAGTCCCGATTTTCGTCTGAGGTCGATTAGTGTCGAACCTGTCTTCGGAAGATTGCAATCGGGTGGAACGATACCGACTTGGTGTGGCCATCTGGACGTCGATGTGGGTCGACATCCGGCAACTTTTGCAGGCACAAAGCCGATAACCATACATACTCTGCCCAAGGCGCTGCAGTTCCTGAACAATAGCGAATTCAAGTGGACAATCGGCGGCGGTCGGGAGCGCGACGTTTATATTGAGCTGGCAGAGAGCTCTCGCATCTTGACCCTCAAATACGAGGTGAACACGCTTCCGGTCGACAGGAATGAGAACGTTGCGGTCGAGATAGACTATTTTCTTTCGACGGTCTTCATTCTCGATCAAGCTGTTCAAGGCGGATAGCAGTGATGATCCGTTCCTTCTTGCCCAAAAGCCTCGCGACCGCATCGATAGCGGTCGGCGCGGCGATGATAACAGCGATCGCCCATGCCGCCTGTCCGATCGAACTCGCGGTCTACGGCGACGCCCAAAGCGGCAGCGAGATCGATTTTACGCCGACCGGGACCTCGGCTGTTGTCACAAACAGCTTCCGCATGATCCTCGACAACAATGTGGTGCTGAACGGCATTGTGATGTGGAGCTCGGGCGAAGCGCGGCCGAACGGCTCCTTGACGTATAAATGCCCGGAGGGCGACACCACTGGTGCTGAGCTTGCCGCCTGCACGCTGTGGAACGGTGTCATCTACACATCGGATGACAAGGGCAGCATCGGGTTCTTGCCGGCGCAAGGCGCCGATGCGCCGAAGACACTGATCCTTCCCGACCTTGGGCCGTCATTGCGGCATTCACTGGCCTATGGCGGCAGCGGATTTTCGAAAGTGCCGTCGGATGTTTTTACGCTGAAGGGATGCCAGGAATGAGCGAGGCACAAAAAGTGCTGCTGGTCACCGGCGGCAGTCGCGGCATCGGCGCGGCCGTCTGCCGGCTCGGGGCGAAGGCCGGTTATCGTCTGGCGGTCAACTATGCCTCGAACCAGGCTGCCGCCGACGCGCTGGTCGGCGACATCAAGGCTGGCGGTGGTGATGCGTTTGCCGTCAAGGGCGACGTCGGCAGCGAGGCCGACATCATGGCTATGTTCGAAGCAGTGGATCGGACCTATGGCCGGCTCGACGCTTTCGTCAACAATGCCGGGATCGTCGACGCCAAGGCCCGTGTCGACGAGATGAGCGCGGCACGGCTCGAACGCATGATGCGCATCAATGTCGTCGGTTCCATTCTCTGCGCCCGCGAGGCGGTCAAGCGTATGTCGACGCGCCATGGCGGTTCGGGTGGAGCGATCGTCAACATCTCATCGGCGGCGGCGGTGCTGGGCGCGCCGGACAATTATGTCGACTATGCCGCCTCCAAGGGCGCCATCGACACGTTCACCGTCGGGCTTGCCCGCGAGGTGGCGACGGAAGGCATCCGCGTCAATGCGGTGCGGCCGGGCATCATCGACACCGATATCCACGCTTCCGGCGGACAGCCGGGCCGAGTGTCGCTGATCCAGGACACGCTGCCGATGAAAAGGGCGGGCACCGCGGATGAAGTCGCGGCGGCGGTTCTCTATCTTCTATCCGACGCCGCGTCCTATACGACAGGCGCGATCCTGAATGTCAGCGGCGGCCGCTGAGACCCAATCGAGAAGGACAGTATCATGGCTTATGACGTCGTTATCATCGGATCGGGACCGGGCGGCTATGTCTGCGCCATCAAGGCGGCGCAGCTTGGATTGAAGGTGGCGGTGGTCGAGAAGAACGCCACCTTCGGCGGCACCTGCCTCAACATCGGCTGCATTCCGTCGAAGGCGCTGCTTTACGCCTCCGAGATGTTCGCCGAGGCCGGCCATTCCTTCGATACGCTCGGCGTCGAGATCGCAGCACCCAAGCTCAACCTCAAGAAAATGATGGCGCACAAGGATGCGACGGTGTCGTCCAACGTCAACGGCGTCGCATTCCTGTTCAAGAAGAACAAGATCGACAGCTTCCGTGGCACCGGCAAGGTGCTTGCGGCCGGCAAGGTGTCGGTGACCGGCGAGGACGGCAAGGTCGAGGAGATCGAAACGAAGAACATCGTCATCGCCACCGGGTCCGATGTCGCCGGCATTCCCGGCGTCAAGGTCGACATCGACGAGAAGGTGATTGTCTCGTCGACCGGTGCGCTGTCGCTGGAGAAGGTTCCCGGCCATCTGGTTGTGGTCGGCGGTGGCGTCATCGGCCTGGAGCTCGGCTCGGTGTGGGCGCGGCTCGGCGCCAAGGTCACCGTGGTCGAGTTCCTCGACACCATCCTCGGCGGCATGGATGGCGAGGTCTCCAAGCAGTTCCAGCGGCTGCTCTCCAAGCAGGGTTTCGAGTTCAAGCTCGGCGCCAAGGTCACCGGCGTCGCCAAGGCCAAGAAAGGCGCGACCGTCACCTTCGAGCCGGTCAAGGGCGGTGCCGCCGAGACGATCGAGGCCGACGCGGTGCTGATCTCGACAGGACGGCGCGCCTATTCCGACAGTCTCGGCTTGAAGGAGGCGGGCGTCGAGGTTGACGAGCGTGGCCGGGTCAAGACCGACGCTCATCTGCGGACCAACGTTCCCGGCATCTATGCGATCGGCGATGTCATCGCCGGGCCGATGCTGGCGCACAAGGCCGAGGACGAGGGCGTGGCGGTGGCGGAGACCATTGCCGGACAGGCCGGCCACGTGAATTACGAGGTCATTCCGAGTGTCGTCTACACCAGCCCGGAAATCGCCTCGGTCGGCAAGACCGAGGAAGAGCTGAAGAAGGCCGGCATTGACTACAAGGTCGGCAAGTTCCCGTTTAGCGCCAATGGCCGCGCACGCGCCATGCTGCACACGGACGGCTTCGTGAAGATCCTCGCCGACAAGGCGAGCGACCGGGTGCTTGGCGTGCACATCGTCGGCTTCGGCGCCGGCGAGATGATCCATGAGGCGGCGGTGCTCATGGAGTTCGGTGGCTCGTCGGAGGACCTCGCCCGCACCACCCACGCGCATCCGACAATGTCGGAAGCGGTGAAGGAAGCGGCGCTGGCCACGTTCTTCAAGCCGATCCACATCTGAGGCCCAACGCTTCGTCATCCTATGGCGAAGCAAGGAGCGAAGCGACGCGGCGCAGACCATGGGATCCATGCCGTGACTTCAGAGCGTCGCGGCGGTCCAGAGTTCTGCTCCGCTGCATTCCTTGGCTGATGTCGCGGCATGGATCCTCGGGTCAAGCCCGAGGATGACGAACCGTGGTGCCATCGTCCAAAACAAAACGGCCCGCCTTTCAGCGGGCCGTTCGTATTCGATGTCGCGCCGATCAGTTGGCCGGTGCAGGCGCGGGTGCTGGCGCAGGAGCCGGTGCCGGTGCCGGCGCAGGTGCCGGAGCGGGCGCAGGCGCGGGTGCGGGTGCTGGGGCAGGTGCCGGCGCAGGTTCCGCAGGCTTCATCGGTTCTGCCGGTGCGGGCGCCGGGGCCGGTGTGCTGGCCGCTGGCGGTTCGGCGGGTGCCGGATGCTGGCCGCTTCTGCCGAAAACGTAATACGCGACAATCGCCAGGATAACGACGACCAGCGCAATCAGCCAGGGGCTGCCGCCCCCGCCGCTTGGCCTGGGAGTGTCGTTCGATGGATTCGCCATAAAAGTGTCCTCCGTGGATGAAAATGATCAATCAACAGCCATCAACGCGCAACCGTTGAATGGGTTTCACGCTAGCGAAGGAAAGCGCCGGAAACGCGGCGTTTTGGTCCCCCCGCTGCCATCCGACTCAATTGACGGCGGTGACAGTATAGCCGGCTTTGCGAAAATCTCGACCAGTCCCTCAGGCCCGGAAAGATACGCCTCCCGCCAGCTTGATTTCGAGCATTGGTGCCTCGCCGGGCGGCGGCGTTTCGCCACGCAGCGAGCCAAACCAACCGATGCTATCGTTGGTTGTGAGGGAGTTGCCGCTATGACGCCCACTGCACAAACTTTCCCCGATCCCGAGGGTGCTCTTGCCGGCGCTCAGTTCGCCGACCGATATGTGCTGACAACCGATGGTCTTGCGCTGACCGCCATCGGCGCGGCCGAACGCGTTCTGGGGCGGTCACCGAGATGGGTCGGCCGGCTTACGCAGCTGCGCAATCTCGCCGTGAGGCCATTTGGGCTGAAAGCGGGGGCGGAACCCGACGCGCCGCCGGAAAGCAAGATCGGCATCTTTCCGCTCATCAGCCAGGCACAAGGCAGGGTCGTCCTTGGTCTGGACGACCGACATCTCGATTTCCGCCTCCTGGTGGAGGTGAACGACCTCGGCGCGGGCCGGCAGCAGGTGGCTGTGTCGACGATCGTGAAGACGCACAATCTGCTCGGGCGGACGTATCTTGCCATCATCATGCCGTTTCACCGCATCATCGCTCCGGCGATGCTGGCTCAGGTCTTGATCAAATAGGGGTTAAAGCCCCACTGCCGTGACAGTGTAGCCGGCCTTGCGGAAATCCTCGACCAGTCCCTGCGGACCGGGAAGGTGCAGCGCGCCGACCGCCATGAAGGCATTGCCCTTGGCCAGGATCGGCTCGGCATGATCGACCATCACCTTGTTGCGGCTGGTGATCATGGTTTCCTCGAAGGCGGCATAGCCGGCGGGATCGTTCTGCTCTTCGGGCATGGCGGCGCGGAACAGCGGCCAGAACATGCCGGTGTCGCCGCGCTGGTAGAGGATGATCATCGTCTCGTTGATATCGTTCACCTTGTCGCCCAGCTTCAGCGTGTCGACCAGGCCCTTCATGTGAAAGGCGAGCGGCAGCGAGGCCATGGCGCGCAACTGGCTCTCGGCCGTTTCCAGTCCTTCCACCGGCTTGCCGGCGGCCTTGGCACTCTCGGCCAGCTTGACGTCGAGCACCGGCGCCCCGCCCGACTGGCGGGCGAGTTCGCAAGCCGGCAGCGCCATCATGGCCGACAGCATCCACGGCTTCATCTTGGCGACCGTTGCCGGCGGGATGCCGCGCGCGTCGAGTGCTGCATTCATCGCCGCCGCTTCGTCCGGCGTCAGCAAGGACGACAGCGTCGTGGAGTCGGTGAACATCATCAGGTCCGGCTCCTTCAGCATCGCCGTCATCATCTTCTGCTTGTCGAGGACATCGGTGGTTTCGATGATGAGGGTGCCGGCGGCGTCAAAGGCTTTCTGTGCTTGCGGCGTCAGCGTGGTGACGCGCGGATCGGTCATGTGCATGGTGCCGAACAGGTAGGATGGCTGTTCGCCGGACTTTTCCAGCTTCCACAACAGGCCCTTGCCATTCAGCGTGGCGGCGGCTTCCGCCTCGATCTTGCTGTAGGTGGCGGGGCTGCTCGTCTGCAGGGCGGACAGCATGTCGGCGCCGCTGCAGGTCGGGACTTCCGCATGCGCCCTGCCGGCAGCGAACAAAAGGACGGCAAGAAAGGACAGGAAAAACAGCACGTTGAGCGCAACAAGCAGCTTCAGCGACAGGGAAGCTGCACGGTCGGCGATGGCGATGACACGTTTCATGATCCTATTCCTAGGACCGAAAAGCGGCAAAACGGTTAATTGATGCTATGAAATTGTCCTGACCGGCTATCGTTCTCGGCTGACGTCGATGGGCCTCATGCCCAGTTGGCGGAAACGCCGATTTCTTCGTCATCCACGGGCGGAGCAAGGAGCGTAGCGACGCGGCGCAGACCCGAGGATCCATGCCGGGACTCTGGAACGCCGCAACGGTGCAGAATTTCGCTCCGCTGCACCCGTCAGCAAGGTCGCGGCATGGATCCTCGGGTCTCCGCGACGCCGCTGCGCGGCTGCTCCGCCCGTGGATGACGAAGTCGGGAACGCTTCGGCTAATCGCGAATGTTCATAAGTAGGCCACCGATACGGTGCGGCGGCGCCGGCGTTCACGCCCTCGGATGGGCCGATTCGTAGATTTCGAGCAACCTCGCGGTGTCGACGCCGGTGTAAATCTGCGTCGTCGACAGGCTGGCGTGGCCAAGCAATTCCTGGATGGTGCGCAGATCGCCGCCCCGCCCAAGCAGATGCGTGGCGAAGGAATGGCGCAGCGCGTGCGGCGTCGCGGTATCGGGCAGGTTGAGCGCCGAGCGCAGCTTCGCCATGTCGCGCTGGATGATGGCCGGGTTGAGCGGGCCGCCGCGTGCGCCACGAAACAACAGGCCCTTCGGATCGAGATGATAGGGGCAAAGCCGGCGGTATGCGGCGATTGCCCTGAGCGCCACGGGCAGCACCGGCACCAGCCGCGTCTTGCCGCCCTTGCCGGTGACGCGCAGCACGGTGTCGGCCTCCGAGGCCAGATCGGCGCCGGCGAGGCCGAGCGCTTCGGAAATGCGCAGGCCGGAGCCGTAGAGCAGCGTCAGCACGGCGGCATTGCGGGCCGCGATCCAGGGTTCCTCGGCCAATTGGCCCTCGATGGAGACGACATGTTTGGCGTCGCTCGCCGTCAGCGGTTTTGGCAGCGATTTCGGCTGGCGCGGCGCGCGAAGTGCTGCGGCACCCGCGGCATTGGCGAGACCGCGCCGCTCGAGAAAACGCAGCAGCGAGCGGATGCCGGCCAGCCCGCGCCCAAGCGTGCGGGCGCCGGCGCCGGCGTTGCGGCGGGCGGCGAGAAAGCCGCGCAGATCGGCTGGGCGCAGATTGGCGATATCCGAAATGCCGGGCGAGCCGCCGCAATGGCCGGTGAGGAAATGCAGGAACTGGCGCGTGTCGCGCTCATAGGCCTCGACGGTCGCGGGCGACAGCCGGCGCTCCCGCGCCAGCATCTTCAGCCAGCTTTCGCGTGCCGCCTGGAGATCGGGCTTCGCCGGGATGAGGAATTCCTGCATGGCGGCATTTTGGGGTATTCGGGTTAGGAAGCGGTGAAGAGGCCGTCATTGAAATGACAAGGGGCTGGGGTTAGGAGATCGTCGATAGGTGGCAGGTCACAAACCTTGGTGATTGGCTGAAACGCTAGGTCCCTTCGTCATCCACGGGCGGAGCAGGAGCGAAGCTCCGTCGCGGAGACCCGAGGATCCATGCCGTGACCTGCGGGCGTTGCTGCGGTACAGAGGTTTGCGGCGGACAGCGCGACGTGTCCGCAAATAGATATTTGGCAGGAACGAGACAGGTGACCCTTTCTGAACTGCTGTGCTTTTTGGTCACCGTAACGGAATGGATCCTCGGGTCTGCGCAGCCGCTTCGCGCCTGCTCCGCCCGTGGATGACGAAGGTAAAAGTGCCATGAGCAAGCCGCAAAACCCTGTCCAGATGGCCGTGATCGGCGCCGCCCATGGCATCAAGGGCGAACTCAGGGTGAAAACCTTCACCGGCGAGCCGATGGCGCTGGCGGACTATGGGCCGCTCTATGCCAGGGACGGCCGCGTCTTCCAGATCATCGATATCCGCCCCGCCAACACGGTTGTCGTGGTGCGCTTCAAAGGCATTGCTGACCGCAATGCCGCCGAGGCGCTTGCCGGCACGGAGCTGTTCGTCGACCGCTCGATGCTGCCCGACGACGGCGAGGAGGATGAGTTCTACCATGCCGACCTGGTCGGACTGGAGGTTCGGGACGATACGGGTGCCGCGCTCGGCAAAGTCGTCGCCGTGCATAATTTCGGCGGCGGCGACATTCTCGACGTGACGCTTGCCGGCCGCAAGGGCGTGCTGATCCCGTTCACCCAGGCCGCCGTGCCTCAAGTGTCGATCGCCGAGGGCTTTGTCCGCGTCGACCCGGCGGCGGCCGGACTTATCGAGGACGAGGATGGCGATGCGCCGCGAGACGACAATTTCGACCCGAAGGGCAGGCCGCGCGGACCGCGCGACGCCGGGGGCAACCGGTGAGTTTCTCGGCTAGCGTGCTGACGCTTTATCCCGAGATGTTTCCGGGCGCGCTCGGCCTGTCGCTGGCGGGCCGCGCGCTCGAGGCCGGCACATGGTCGCTGGATGCGGTCCAGATCCGCGACTTCGCCACCGACAAGCATCGCACCGTCGACGACACGCCGGCCGGCGGCGGCGCCGGCATGGTGATGCGCGCCGATGTGCTGGCCAAGGCGATCGACCATGCCTCGCCGCCGGGCGATATGCGTCCGCGCCTGCTGATGAGCCCGCGTGGCAAGCCGCTGACGCAGGCGCGCGTGCGGGAACTCGCCGCCGGGCCGGGCGCCGTCATCCTGTGCGGCCGCTTCGAGGGCGTCGACCAGCGGGTGATCGAGGCACGAGGGTTAGAGGAAGTCTCGATCGGCGATTTCATTCTTTCTGGCGGCGAGCCGGCGGCGCTTGTGCTGCTCGACGCGGTGGTGCGGCTGCTGCCCGGCGTCATGGGCAATGCCGTGTCCGGCGAGGAAGAGAGCTTCGAGAACGGCCTGCTCGAGCATCCGCACTATACAAGGCCGCAGGAATTCGAAGGCCGGGAGATTCCCGATGTGTTGATCTCCGGCAATCACAAGAAGATCGCGGCTTGGCGGCGCGCGGAGTCCGAGAAGCTGACCAGGGAGCGGCGGCCCGACCTGTTCGCTGCTCAGCCCTTGCCGAAGTAATAGAAGGCGAGAAACAGGCCGACGGCGATGACGAAGCCGCGCACCACATTCTGCGGCACGCGCTTGGCGATCCACACGCCGGCATAGCCGCCGAGCGCCCCGCCCGGGATCAATGATGATCGCCTGCGGCCAGGCGACGACGCCACCCGAGACGAAGACGACGATGGCGACAGCCGCAATGACCACGGCCAGCATGTTCTTCAGCGCGTTCAGCCGGTGATAGTCGCCGGCCTGCGTCAGGCCGAGCGTCGCCAGCATCATCAAGCCCATGCCGGCACCGAAGAAACCGCCATAGATGGCGGTGACGAACTGCGCCAGCGAACCGGCGAGCGAGCCGACCGCCGCCTCATGACCGGGTTTTGGCGCAGGCTTCAGCCACGGTCCGGCGGCAAACAGAGCGGTCGCAGCCAACAGCAGCCACGGCACCAGGACGCGGAAGGACGGGTTGTCGAGCGCCAGCAGGATCAGCGCGCCGGCCAGTGCGCCGATTGCCGAGATCAGGCAAAGAAGAAGGGCGCCGCGCCAGAAATGGCGGATGTCGGTCCAGTAGGCGAGCGTCGAGGTGATATAGCTCGGGAATTGCGTGACAGACGAGGTCGCGTTGGCGACGATCGGCGGCACGCCGACCAGTGTCATGGCGCCGAAGGTGACGAAGGTGCCGCCACCGGCCACCGCGTTGGCGGCGCCTGACAAGAAGCCCGCCAGGAAAAGCAGGATGGCGTCGAAGACAGACATGAAATGCCGCCGCGGAAAACTGTGTTATGTCAGGCTTAGAAAGCCCCAGGCAGCGGCGCAACCCGGCACGAAGCGATTACGATGGTGCCATGCCGGCAAAAAAGACTCGTGCGCGGGCGTGACAAAGCGCTGAAACAGCTGTATGTGCCCGCCCGTACCGGACAGAAGAATCTGCCGGACCCGTCAACAATGACGGTGTAGTCGCCCCTGTCCGATGTCTTAGAGACAAAAATGTCTCAGAGACAAAGGACATAACCGAGCGGTATTGGAACTGCAAGGCGAGCGTAGGGCGCTCTGACTGTCGGAAGAACAAGAAGTGGACTATTGAGATGGATATTCTCCGTCAGCTCGAGGCCGAGCAGGCCGCCAAGATCGAAGCCAAGCGCAAGCTTCCCGAATTCCAGCCCGGCGACACCGTGCGCGTCCAGGTCCGCGTGACCGAAGGCACCCGCACCCGCGTCCAGGCCTATGAGGGCGTTGTCATCGCCCGCGCCGGTTCCGGCTTCCAGGAAAATTTCACCGTCCGCAAGATCTCCTACGGCGAAGGCGTCGAGCGCGTGTTCCCGGTCTACTCGCCGATGGTCGAAGGCGTCGAGATCGTGCGTCGCGGCAAGGTGCGTCGCGCCAAGCTCTATTACCTGCGCGATCGTCGCGGCAAGTCGGCCCGTATTTCGGAAAACACCGGCGTGCGCGCCCGCAAGCTCAACGATGAGGAGCGCGATGCGCTGAACGCCGAGAAGGCCCGCATCGAGGCCGAGAAGGTCGCCGCTGCCCAGGCGCTGGCCGCCGAGACGGCCGCCAAGGAAGCCGCCGAGAAGAAGGCCGCCGCCGAGGCTGAGGCTGCCAAGGCCGCTGAAGCGACCCCGGCCGAATAAGATTTCGGAAATCCCTTTTGAAAAGGCGGCTTCGGCCGCCTTTTTTCGTTTCACCAGACTGTGAACGCTTTCAGCTCCGGAAACTGGATCCGGGTGTTGACGGCATATTATCTTGTGTACTAAACAATCGTGCACAAGATAATTGGAGATTTGATATGGCACTCTACACCACACAGGCTCACGTCACCGGCGGCCGCGCCGGCCATGGCGAGACCAGCGACGGTCTGCTCAAGGTCGATCTGGCGATGCCCAAGGAGCTCGGCGGGCCGGGTGGCGCCACCAATTCCGAGCAGCTTTTCGCCATCGGCTACGCCGCCTGCTTCGAAAGCGCGGTCCGCTTCATCGCGCGCAAACAGAAGCTGCCGCTCACGGATGCCGGGGTAACCTCCACCGTCAGCCTGCTTCCCAATGGCGAGGGCTTCAAACTCGGCGTCGCGCTCGCGGTGGAAACGAAAGGTCTTGATCCGGCAGCGGCGGAAGCGCTTGTATCAGCGGCGCACCAGGTTTGCCCCTATTCCAACGCCATCAGGGGCAATGTCGACGTGGCGCTTTCGGTAAAGGCGGCATGACGGGAAAGACCACAAAGAGCACCAGCGACGTCCCGGCGGAGGCCGCCGGGACGATCAGGGTCCCGCGGCTCGATCAACAGCTGTGTTTCGCGCTCTATTCGGCGAGCGGGCTGATGACGAAGCTCTATCGGCCATTGCTCGATCCGCTTGGTCTGACCTATCCGCAATATTTGGCCATGCTGGCACTATGGGAGCACGCGCCGAGCACGGTAGGCGCGCTTGGCGAGGCGCTTGGCCTGGATTCCGCGACGCTGACGCCGCTGCTCAAGCGGATGGAGGCAGGCGGCTTCATTACCCGCCGCCGCGATTCCGCCGACGAGCGCCGGGTGCTGGTCGAACCGACGGCCGAAGGCCAGGCGCTGCGCGCGCGCATCAAGGATGTGTCATCAGCCCTTGCCTGCAGCGTGCCGCTGGAGCCTGGTGAAGCGAAAGCGCTGCACGCAACGCTCACTCATCTTGGCGCCGGTCTGCGCAACGCCGTAACGGAAGACCCGGCGGCGGATGCTGAAGCGTTGATTTCTGGCTCGACATAACCAGATCATCCCGGAATCCCTGAATTGAGGGCATCCGAATCCCTTTTCGCGCGCGCTGACGCAGCGGACCGTCTTGCATGACGCAGACGGAAAGCTAAAGTCGGCGCCGGATTCTCCAGTAAGCCCGGCCGCTATCCGGGCGCTTTCAATTTTCGGGAGTGTGTCATGACCAAGTCGAAACTGCTGCTGGCCGGCCTGCTGGCCCTCGTGCTGGCACCCGTCGCCGCCTTCGCGCAGGCGCTACCCGACCTCGCCGGCAAAAAGGTGGTGGTGGTCACCGAAAACGCCTATCCGCCGCTGCAGTTCATCGATCCCAAGACCGGAAAACAGATCGGTTGGGAATATGACGCGATGAACGAGATCGCCAAGCGGCTGAATTTCAAGGTCGAGTATCAGAACACCTCCTGGGACGCGATGATCCAGGCGGTTTCCGACAACCAGTACAACATCGGCATGACCGGCATCACCATCAAGGACGACCGCAAGGAGAAGGTCGATTTCTCCGACCCCTATATGCGCTCGGAGCAGTTCATGCTGGTGCGCGGCGACGAAAGTCGCTTCACCGACGCCAAGACTTTCGGCGCCTTCAAGGACGGATTGATCGGCGCGCAGGCCGGCACGACGCCGTTCTACACCGCCGTCTACAGCGTGCTCGACGGCAATGAGCAGAACCCGCGCATCAAGCTGTTCGAGACGTTCGGCGCCACGGTGCAGGCATTGAAGTCCGGCGATGTCGACGTCGTGCTGACCGATGGCACCGCCGGCAAGGGCTATGTCGATGCTTCCGAGGGCAAGTTGAAGCTGATCGGCGGACCGCTCGGCACCGAGGATTTCGGGTTTATCTTCCCGAAGGGGTCGGACCTGGTGAAGCCGGTTAACGCCGCGATCGCCGCGCTGAAGGCGGATGGGACGCTGGATGCGCTGAACAAGAAGTGGTTTCTTGATTACAAAATGGGGCAGTGAGGCCCTGTTGCTGACGGGAGCGCGTGTGCGGGAAATCGCGCTGAGTTTGCGCCCAGGCCCCCCTCTCTGCCCTGCCGGGCATCTCCCCCTCAAGGGGGGAGATTGGCAGTCCGTTCGGCTTTCGCCAATTTTGGGCGATGCAAGATGTGCGGCGGCGCTGAAGCTGCTGATCTCCCCCCTTGAGGGGGAGATGGCCGGCAGGCCAGAGAGGGGGGCCTTGGCGCTATCCTCTCGGGACGTCCGCTCCACCGGCATCGCCTGATGGCTGCACCCGCATCCTCCACCAAACCCGACTTCCCCTGGTGGCTTGCCGTTGCCGCTGCGCTTGCACTGGTCGCGGCGCTGTTCATCGCCACCAGCAACCTCTATGCCCAGGTCTTCGCCACCGTTGCCAAGGGCATCGGCGTCACCGTCTTCGTCACCGTGGTGGCTTTCGCGCTGGCGTCGATCATCGGTCTCGGCATTGCGCTGATGGGCCTGTCTGGTTCGCCCTGGCTGCGGCAGATCGCCCGCTTCTATGTCGAGATCATCCGCGGCGTGCCGATCCTGGTGCTGCTGTTCTGGATCGCCTTTGCCGGCGCGCCGGCCTTCGTCGCGGCGTGGAACGCACTGACCGCGCCGCTGCAAAGTGCGGGCTATCTCGGCGAGTTGTTGGTGCGCGACGTGTCGCTGTTGTGGCGCGCCATCATGGCGCTGACCATCGGCTATTCGGCCTTCATCTCCGAGGTTTTCCGCGCCGGCATCCAGGCGGTCGAGAAGGGCCAGATCGAGGCGGCCAAGGCGCTTGGCCTGAGCCGCACACAGCGCTTCCGGCTGATCGTGTTTCCGCAGGCGATCCGCACCATATTGCCGCCGCTCGGCAATGATTTCGTCGCTCTGGTCAAGGATTCCTCGCTGGTCTCGGTGCTCGGCGTCGCCGACATCACGCAGATGGGCAAGGTCTATGCCGCCGGCTCGTTCCGCTTCTTCGAGACCTATTCGATAACGGCCTATATTTATCTCATCCTGACCGTCAGCCTGTCGCTGGCGCTCCGGGCACTGGAGCGGCGGCTGCGAAACCAGCATCAGGAATAGTTTTCCGGCGAAGACGGCGCTACGATCCCCGGCATATCTCGTTGAGGAGGTCTCATGATCGTCGACAAAGCCAATGCGGCGCTGGATTCCGTCTACGGCGCCGACACGCCGGAAACGCTGGCGCAGGCCTACGCCACATGGGCCGCGACCTATGACAGTGAGACCGCCTCGCTCGGCTATTTGCTGCCGTTCCTGATCACCGCCTGGGTGGCGCGCCATGTGCCGGTGGGCGAAGGGCCGCTGCTCGATGCCGGCTGCGGCACCGGCCTGTCGGGGCCGTCGCTGAAGGCGCTCGGCTATGGCGACATTGCCGGCCTCGACCTGTCGGACGACATGCTGAAGATCGCCGGCAGCCGCAATGCCTACAGCGAGCTGAAACAGGCGATGCTGGGCGGCCCGCTACCATGGCCGGACGGCTATTTCCGCGCCTTCTTCTCGACCGGCGTGTTCACCATCAGCCACGCGCCGGCGTCGGGCCTGCACGAACTGGTGCGCATCACCGGAAAAGGCGGCCACGCCATCTTCACCGTGCGCGACCAGGTTTTTGAGAGCGGCGGCTTTCAGGGCGTTTTTGATGAGCTGGAGCAGGCGAAGAAATGGCGGCTCGTCGAACAGAGCCCATGGTTCCGCTGCTATGCCATCGCCGAGCCGGATGCGCTGGTGAAGACGTTTGTGTTCGAGGTGATGTGAGCGGCGCCATCTTCCCTTCTCCCCTGTGGGAGAAGGTGGCCTCGCGAAGCGAGGTCGGATGAGGGGTGTTCCAGGGAACACCAACGTCTCACTCCGCTGGAACACCCCTTGTATCTGCACGGAGGAGACTTTGTGCGATGGAAGCGACTGAGCCTCGAACCGGACGGCCATCCGATTCGAGGCTTGGCGAAGTCGCCCGACACCCCTGCGGCTACAACCGTGGATGAGCCTGGGATCTTCGCCTTCGTCACGCACGACCGAATAGTCGCTTGGCTCCAATCGCACGCACAAGGCAGGTTACCGTGAACACGATCCTCTGTGGAATAGATATTTCGAAAGACTGGCTTGATGCCCATATCGAGCCGATGGGAGCGGCAAACCGCTTCGCCAACGATGCGGCAGGCATCGCCGATCTGGCCGCCTGGTGTCAGAACCATGATGTCAAACTCGTCGTCATGGAGGCCAGTGGCGGCTACGAACGGTTGGCCTTCCTGCTCTTGTGGGAGATGGGCCAACCCTGCGGCATGGCCAATGCGAGGAGCGTTCGCTACTTTGCCGAGGCGATGGGTTTCCTGGAGAAGACCGACAGGATCGATGCCGCCGTGATTGCCCGTTATGGTGCCGTCAAGCGGCTCAAGCCGACGCCGCCGCCAAGCGCGGCCCAGCAGCGGCTCAAGGCGCTGGTTGCGCGGCTTTCCCAGGTGGGAGGTGACCTCACCATTCAAAAGCAGCGCAAGAGCACTGCCGACGCCGAAACCATCGCAAGCCTTGATGAGGTGATCGCGCTGCTTGCGCGCCAGAGCCGCAGGCTCGAGGGTGAGATCGCCACGCTCATCGATGACGATCCGCTGTGGGCATGCCTCGACCGGGCCTTCCGCTCGCTCAAGGGTGTTGCCTCTCGCACCGTGGCGCGGCTGATGGCGCAGTTGCCGGAGATCGGCATCCTCTCCAACAAGGCCATCGCCAAGTTGGCCGGCCTGGCGCCGATCGCCAATGACAGCGGCAAGCGCAGCGGTCGAAGACCAGTGCGCGGCGGTCGGGCAGGGCCGCGCGGCGTCCTCTTCCTCGTTGCCAGCATCGTTGCCAAATATGATCCGCATCTGGCAGCTTTCAAGCAACGGTTGCAGGCTGCCGGAAAGGAGAAAATGGTCATCCGCATTGCGCTCGCCCGCAAGCTGCTCGTCATTCTCAATGCAAAAGCACGCGACGCGCGTAACGAATTCGCAAATGCAACTTGACACCCCAGATAGTCGCTCATCCGTCTCGGCGCTGCGCGCCGATCCACCTTCCCCCACAAGGGGGGAGGGGAAGCCAGTCCACGCCGCAATTGCCGAAAAGCCAAAACATTGGTATGAGCCACGCCATGGAAGAGCTTTTTGGCGATCCGGCTTACAAGGGTTTCGTGCTGCAGGACAGAAAACGCCTGCCGTCGCGCTTTTCCGCGCGCGTCAGCGGTGCGCTGACCAGCCGACTTAGCTAGGCCGACCTGTCCAGGTCGTTCGCCGGCCCGAGATTGCCGGCTTCTGCTCTTTCCCATTCTCATATCGACGGATTTACGCACATGAGCGCACCGCGCACCCTCTACGACAAGATTTTCGACGACCATGTCGTCGACCGCCAGGACGACGGCACCTGCCTGCTCTACATCGACCGCCACCTCGTCCATGAAGTGACCAGCCCGCAGGCCTTCGAAGGCCTGCGCCTGAGCGGCCGCAAAGTGCGGCATCCGGAAAAGACGCTGGCCGTGGTCGATCACAATGTCTCGACCTCGCCCGAGCGCAAGTTCGGCATCAAGAACGAGGAAAGCCGCATCCAGGTCGAGGCGCTGGCCAAGAACGCCAAGGATTTCGGCGTTGAATATTATTCCGAGAACGATATCCGCCAGGGCATCGTCCACATCATCGGCCCGGAGCAGGGCTTTACCTTGCCCGGCATGACCATCGTCTGCGGCGACAGCCACACCTCGACCCACGGTGCTTTTGGAGCCTTGGCGCACGGCATCGGCACGTCCGAGGTCGAGCATGTGCTGGCGACGCAAACGCTGATCCAGCGCAAGGCCAAGAACATGCTGGTGCGCGTCGATGGCCAGTTGCCGGAAGGCGTTACCGCCAAGGACATCATCCTGGCCATCATCGGCGAGATCGGCACCGCCGGCGGCACCGGCTATGTCATCGAATATGCCGGCGAGGCGATCCGTGCGCTGTCGATGGAAGGCCGCATGACGATCTGCAACATGTCGATCGAGGGCGGCGCGCGCGCCGGCCTGATCGCCGCCGACGAGACCACCTTCGCCTATGTCAAGGACAAGCCGCGCGCGCCGAGGGGCGCGGCCTGGGATGCGGCGCTTGAATATTGGAAGACGCTGCAGTCCGACGAAGGCGCGCATTTCGACAAGGTGATCGTGCTCGACGCGGCGAAACTGCCGCCGATCGTCTCCTGGGGCTCCTCGCCCGAGGATGTCGTCTCGGTGCAAGGCATCGTGCCCAACCCGGACGATATCACCGACGAGAACAAGCGGACCTCCAAGCAGCGCGCGCTCGACTATATGGGCCTGACGCCGGGCACCAAGATCACCGACATCGCGCTCGACCGCGTCTTCATCGGCTCCTGCACCAATGGCCGCATCGAGGATCTGCGCGCCGCCGCCAAGGTGATCGAGGGCAAGACCGTCAATCCGCGCGTCAACGCCATGATCGTGCCGGGCTCGGGCCTCGTCAAGGAACAGGCGGAAGCCGAGGGCCTCGACAAGATCTTCCTCGCCGCCGGTTTCGACTGGCGCGAGCCGGGTTGCTCGATGTGTCTCGCCATGAACGACGACCGGCTGAAGCCGCATGAACGCTGCGCCTCGACCTCGAACCGCAATTTCGAGGGCAGGCAAGGCTTCAAGGGCCGCACCCATCTGGTGTCGCCGGCGATGGCGGCGGCGGCGGCGATCGCCGGCCACTTCGTCGACATCCGCGACTGGAAATAACGTCCCGTCTACACGGTTTATTGATTGCCAGACCCCGGATCGCCTTGCGCTTCCGGGGTCTTTTCATTGATGCGGCCGACATATTCGCCGGAGCTTAACCGCTTGTTTGCGCTTGCGCTCTAAGCTCTTCCCTGACGTCAAGCGAGGGGAAGTCACCGTCCTTTGGACACCGGTCTGTTCATAGCGCTGCTCAATCCGACGATCGCGCTGGCCCTCGGCGCGGCCTTCTTCGTGCTATGGACCTATCAGCGCCACCGGCCCTATCTGGCCGTGCTGGCGCTCAGCTACTGTGTTTCGGCCCCCGGCTTTCTGTTCCAGTATTTCACCTTGCCCATTGGCATGGCGCTGACCAAGCTGGTGTCCAACATCTGCTTCACCATCGCCGGCTGCTGCCTGTCGGGCGCCATCGTCGTCCGCTACGGCCGCAAGGTGCCCTATGTGGGGATCGGCGTTCTGGCAGGCGGTGGCCTGGCATCGCTGTGCTGGTTCCTGTTCGTCGCGCCGGATCTCACCTGGCGTATCCTGGCGATGAATTTCGCCTTCGGCGGCATCAGCCTTCTGGTCGCCGCCGAATTGCGGCCGGTGCGCAACAACGGCCCGACCGAGAAAATCCTGTTCGTGCTGTCGCTGCTGTCGGGCCTCAACTTCTTCGTGCGCACGCTTGTCGTCGTCATCGCGCACGGGCCGTTCACCAGCTATGACGGGTTCTACGGTTCGTCCTACTGGACCACGGCGCTGCTGTCGCACGCGCTGCTGTCGCTGCTGATCGCGCTTTGCCTGTTCACCGCCGCGGCCCTCGACGTCATGAAGGCGCTGAAGGCCGAGACGCACACCGATCCGCTGTCGGGCCTGCTCAACCGGCGCGGCTTCGAGGAGCGCGCGGCCGTGCTCCTGCAGCACTGCGCGGTGGCCAGGTTCCCGGTGGCGCTGGTGCTGGCCGACCTCGACCATTTCAAGGCGCTCAACGATGTGCACGGCCACGCCGCCGGCGACCGGGTGATCGCCGATTTCGCCGCCAAGCTCCGCTCGGCTGCAGGCGCGCGCGGGGCTGCCGGGCGCATCGGCGGCGAGGAGTTCGCCGTGCTCCTGCCCCTGAGCGATCTCGCCGCCGCGCGGCTGTTCGCCGAGGCTGTACGCACGCTCTACTCCGCTGGCGGCGTCGACGGACTTCCCGCCGGCACCAAGGTCACCGCCAGTTTCGGCGTGGCCGCCCGCAGCGGCGACGAAGCACTGGAGCCGTTGATGCGCCGTGCCGACGAGGCGCTCTACAAGGCCAAGAAGAATGGCCGCGACAGCGTGCGCCTCTCCTACGAACGGCCCGAAGCGCTGTTCGTCCTGGAGCCGTCCAAGACCGGCTGACGCCAGCATATTTTAGCGCCCGTTAACGTCTTTTTCGCCCGTCGATGTTTAGCTGAGGCACGGGGTGCGAGGAGAGATGAGCGGCGCGAACTTCATCCTGTTGATCAATCTGTCGGTTGCCGGCCTGCTGGCGGCATCCTTCATGGCGGTCGCGTTCCACGATGTCGGCCGCGTTCCGGCGCGCTGGTTTGCCTTTGGCTATATCCTGGGCATGGCCTATTCGGCGATCGAATTCAGCATTCCGGCCTTCACCGATGCCCGGATACCGGTGGTCACCGCCTTCGCGGTCTTCCTCGGCGCCACCATGGCCTTCAATGCCGGACTGGCCCGCAAATACGGCGTGACGCCGCCATGGCCGCCGATGCTGTTCTTCCTGGCCGCCGCCACCATCGCCGTCTATGTCGTGCAGGACCTGCCGCGCCAGTCGCTGGCTCGCATGATGGCCTACCAGCTTCCCTATGCCGTCATGCAATTCGTCGGCCTGGCCATCGTCTGGTCGTCCAGGCAAAGGCGTGGCCGGCTCGATCGCATCCTGATGGCCGTGCTCGCCGCCAGTGCTGTGCAGTTCGCGTCAAAGCCGTTCATCGCGCATGCGCTCGGTGGCTGGGGCGCCAGTCCGCAGGCCTATCTGCAAAGCAATTACGCGCTGGTGTCGCAATCGCTCGGCACCGTCTTTGCCCTGGCGCTGGCGCTGCTGATACTGGCCATCCTGGTTCTTGAGGTGCTGGCGGAAGTGACGTCGCGGTCGGAGACGGATACGCTGTCGGGGCTGCTCAATCGCGGTGCCTTCACGCGCCAGGCCGAGCAGGCGATGCTTGGCGCCATGCGGCAAGGCGTTCCAGTCACGCTGGTCATCGCCGATCTCGATCGGTTCAAGAGCATCAACGACAATTTCGGCCATGCCTCGGGCGACCGGGTGATCGAGACCTTTGCCGGTTTCCTGCGCGAGGCCGCCGCCGGGCACCATGTCGCCGGCCGCATCGGCGGTGAGGAATTCGCCATCATCCTGCCGGGAACCAATCTGGCGGCCGCCCGGCTGTTCGCCGAGGGCACGCGCAGTGCCTTCGGCACGCTTCCCATCGACGGGCTGCCGGCGGACAACCGCTGCACGGCAAGTTTCGGCGTCGCCGAACTTCATCCCAGTGAAACCATTGCCGATCTCATGCGGCGCGCGGACGAGGCGCTTTATCTGGCGAAGAATGCCGGGCGCGACTGCGTACGTGTCTGGCCGGGCCGGGAGGCGAATGGTCGTCCAACGTGATCGTCATGAGCTCTAGCGGCAAGGGCTGAGTTCGGGCATTTCGCCGTCGGACAGCCCGTACATGTAGCTGCGGCCTTTGACGAAGACCGGCGGCCGGTAGCAATCGCTGTCGCCCGAAATTTCGTCGGATTCGTTCTGGTAGATCACCTTGGGCTGGCCGGCGCTGGTGTAGTCGGACAGTTGCTTGGCCAGTTTGCCTTCGCCGACGATGATGCGCTTGTAGCCGGCGGCGCTGTCGATGACGAGATTGCCGAAGGAATCGGCGTAGACGCGATCCTGATGGCGTCCATCGGCCAGCGTGGGCGTCGCCAGGCCGGCGACCGAGGCCGCCACAATGAGCGCAGCAAGGCGCAATCTGCCAGAGTTCGAACGCATGGCGTCCTCCTGATGGTTAGAGGCCAAAGCGCGTCGCGACGCGCTTTAATTCTTGTTTGGATGCATGTCGTTGCCCCAAAACCGCTGACGCACTTTTGGGCGACATGCATGGCTCCTCGAATCAGAAATTAACCTTTTATTAACCTTTGTTAAGAGGCTGGCGCGTTGCGCGGCGATGTCTTGTCAAACATGGTTAATTTCCGACTGGAGGGAAAACCCGGCGGCCATCATTCGGCCATGCTTGGCCGCACCATCGCGGCCGGCTCCAAATGCGACAGCGGTGGGTGCCCTTGATCTTGGCAAAGCATCGCGGCTAGCTTGTCGCATGGGAGGACAGCATATGGCGTTATGCCGGACGGTTTGGGTGTCCGTTTTCCCGTTGCTCGTTATCATCGCGGCCTGTGTGCCGCAGGATGGCTCGCCGAACGCGGCCAATACCGTCTCGCCGGCGCCGGCTCAGCAGTCCATCACAGCCGCGGCGCCCCCGGCATCCGCGCCTCCAGCACCGGCAACCAAGATCACCACCGATCTCACCGCGCCGCGATCCACTGCGGGTACAGCGACCTATGGATGCGGCAATGGCAGTGCGATCACCATTCAGAATCTCGGCTCGTCGTTGCGTGTGATCGAGCCGGGTGGCGCGACCGAGGAGTTTGTGGCGTCGCCCGCCAACCAGTCCAGCCGCTACCAGGAGGCCGCGACGCATAACGCAATCGTGATCGACGGGCGTGAGGCGCTGGTGATGAAGAGGGGCTCGACGCCGCAGACCTGCAAGCGGTAGTTCGAATCTCAGGACAGCCGAGCCCTGGACCGGATATGCTGCACTGCAGCGATATGGAGCCGGCTGCGGGCCATCAGCCGCTAATCGATTGAAGCCCGAGCCTGCCTTTTTGTCAGACTAAATGACGTTTCCAAAACGATTTTCTGGCTTTGACGCGGTGCAAAAAGAGCATTAGAAACCGGCTGTCCGAAGTCGCAACCGGAAGCGGCAATGCCGCATTTCTACCTGCGGCTCCAGAGACGCCGAACCTGGGGGAGCCATGAGCAAATCACCAGCCACCCGCGAATTCGCCAGACGTGAACGGCCGCTCTCGCCGCATCTGACGATCTACCGGCCGCCGATCACGATGACGATGTCGATCATCCATCGCATCACCGGCGGGGCGCTTTATTTCGGCACGCTGCTGGTCGCCGTCTGGCTGATGGCGGCGGCGAGCTCGCAGGCGACATTCGACTGGGTCAACTGGGCTTTCGGCACCTGGCTCGGCCGGCTCATCCTGTTCGGTTACACCTGGGCGCTGATGCATCACATGCTGGGCGGCGTCCGCCACCTGGTCTGGGACACGGGCGCGGGGCTGGAGAAGCACACGGCTTCGAAGATCGCCTGGGCGACGCTTGTCGGTTCGATCCTGCTCACGCTGCTGATCTGGGTTGCCGGCTATATGGCGCGGGGAGCCCTGTGATGAGCGGCGGCAACAAGAACGACATGCGCACGCCGTTGGCGAAGGTCCGCGGTCTCGGCTCGTCCCACGAGGGTACGCAGCATTTCTGGCGCCAGCGGCTGACGGCGCTCGCCAACATTCCGCTGACGCTGTTCTTCGTCGGGTTCCTGATCGCGCTCAACGGCGCCGGCTATGCGGAGGTGCGAGCGGCGCTTGCCAACCCGTTCGTGGCGCTGGTGATTGCCCTGGTGCTCATCTCCGGCCTTATCCATATGCGGCTCGGCATGCAGGTGATCATCGAGGACTATATAACCGGCGAGGGGCTGAAGCTGGCGACGATCGCGCTCAACACATTTTTCACCATAGCGGTTGGCGTCGCCTCGATCTTCGCCCTGCTCAAGCTGGCATTCGGAGGCTGAGTTGGCCAAGGACGCGAAATCAGCCAACACGGCAGGCTACACTTTTGTCGACCACAAATTCGACGTGGTGGTCGTCGGCGCCGGCGGCGCGGGTCTGCGCGCCACGCTCGGCATGGCCGAGCAGGGCCTGCGCACCGCCTGCATCACCAAGGTGTTCCCGACCCGCTCGCACACGGTGGCCGCGCAGGGTGGCATCGCGGCCTCGCTGTCCAATATGGGCCCGGATTCCTGGCAGTGGCACATGTACGACACCGTCAAGGGCTCGGACTGGCTGGGCGACGTCGACGCCATGGAATATCTGGTGCGCGAAGCACCAGCGGCGGTCTATGAGCTCGAACATTACGGCGTGCCGTTCTCGCGCACCGAAGAGGGCAAGATCTACCAGCGGCCGTTCGGCGGCCACATGATGAATTATGGCGAAGGCCCGCCGGTGCAGCGCACCTGTGCCGCCGCCGACCGCACCGGTCACGCCATCCTGCACACGCTCTACGGCCAGTCGCTGAAGAACAACGCGCAGTTCTTCATCGAGTATTTCGCGCTCGACCTGATCATGGAGCCGGACGGCACCTGCACCGGCGTCGTCGCCTGGAATCTCGATGACGGCACCATCCACCGCTTCTCGGCCAAGATGGTGGTGCTGGCGACCGGCGGCTATGGCCGCGCCTATTTCTCGGCGACCTCTGCGCATACCTGCACCGGCGACGGCGGCGGCATGGCCGCTCGCGCCGGCTTCCCATTGCAGGACATGGAATTCGTGCAGTTCCACCCGACCGGCATTTACGGCGCCGGCTGCCTGATCACCGAAGGCGCGCGCGGCGAGGGCGGCTATCTCGTCAATTCCGAAGGCGAGCGCTTCATGGAGCGCTACGCACCGTCGGCCAAGGACCTTGCCTCGCGCGACGTCGTCTCGCGCTGCATGACGCTGGAGATCCGCGAGGGCCGTGGCGTCGGCAAGAAGAAGGATCATATTTTTCTCCACCTCGATCACCTCGATCCGGCGGTCTTGCACGAAAGGCTCCCAGGCATTTCGGAATCAGCAAAAATCTTCGCCGGCGTCGACCTGACCAAGGAGCCGATCCCGGTGCTGCCGACGGTGCACTACAATATGGGCGGCGTGCCGACCAATTATTGGGGCGAGGTGCTGAACCCGACAACAGGCAGCCCGGACAAGGTGTCGCCCGGCCTGATGGCGGTCGGCGAAGCGGGCTGCGCCTCGGTGCACGGCGCCAACCGGCTGGGCTCGAACTCGCTGATCGATCTGGTCGTATTCGGCCGCGCCGCGGCGATCCGCGCCGGCCAGGTCATCGACCGCAAGTCGGCGATCCCTTCGCCCAACGAAGCTTCGGTCGAAAAGATCATGGACCGCTTCGACGGGCTGCGCCACGCCAATGGCTCGACGCCGACGGCGGTGCTGCGCGAGAAGATGCAGAAGGCGATGCAGGAAGACGCCGCCGTATTCCGCACGCAGGAATCGCTGGAAAATGGCTGCAGGCGCATTTCGCAAATCTGGGGCGAGCTCAAGGACATCAAGGTCTCCGACCGCTCGATGATCTGGAACTCCGACCTGGTCGAGACGCTGGAGCTGGAAAACCTGATGGCCAATGCCATCACCACCGTCTACAGCGCCGAGGCCCGCAAGGAGAGCCGTGGCGCGCATGCGCGTGAAGACTTTTCCGCGCGCGATGATGCTACCTGGCGCAAGCACACGCTGGCCAAGCTGAGCGAAGACGGCAAGGTGACGCTCTCCTACCGGCCGGTGCACACCGAGCCGCTGCTGGCCGAAAAGGACGGTGGCATCAGCCTCGCCAAGATCGCGCCCAAGGCCAGGGTGTATTGATGATGGCGCTGGTGGGCTCAGGCTATTCCGGCACGCCGCTTCCGGCCAAGCTCGGCCTCAAGGACGGCATGGTCGCAGCCTTCATAGCGCTGCCGCCGGAGCTCGACGACCTGACTGACGCCGTGGCTTTTGCCGGAGTCGATCGGCTGGCCGATTGGTCGGAGATTGCGGGTGCCGCTCTCAAATACGACGCCGTTCATGCCTTCACCAAACAGCGCGCCGAAATCGAGGATCGCCTGGGCGATGTCGAGGCGGCGATCAAGCGTAACGGCATGGTCTGGGTGTCCTGGCCGAAAAAGGCGTCGAAGGTGCCGACCGATGTCACCGAGGGCGTCGTCCGCACTGAAGCTCTGAAGCTTGACCTCGTCGACGTCAAGGTCGCCGCCGTCAATGAAATCTGGTCCGGGCTGAAGCTCGTCATCCGAAAGGACCTGAGGTAATGGTCGAACTGACGCTCCCCAAGAATTCGAAGATACAGCAGGGCAAGACCTGGCCGAAGCCGGAAGGAGCCACCAATCTGCGGGAATACCGCATCTACCGCTGGTCGCCGGACGATGACGAGAACCCGCGCATCGACACCTATTTCGTCGATATGGATGATTGCGGGCCGATGGTGCTCGACGCGCTGCTGTGGATCAAGAACAAGATCGACCCGACACTGACCTTGCGCCGCTCCTGCCGCGAAGGCATTTGCGGCTCCTGCGCCATGAACATCGACGGCTCCAACACGCTGGCCTGCACCAAGGGCTGCGACGACATTTCCGGCGCCGTGAAAGTCTATCCGCTGCCGCATATGCAGGTGGTCAAGGACCTCGTGCCCGACCTCACCAATTTCTACGCCCAGCATGCCTCGATCGAGCCGTGGCTGAAGACGGTGTCGCCGCAGCCGGCCAAGGAATGGCTGCAGAGCCATGAGGACCGCGAGAAGCTCGACGGGCTCTACGAGTGCATATTGTGCGCCTGCTGCTCGACCTCGTGCCCGAGCTACTGGTGGAACGGCGACCGCTATCTCGGCCCGGCAACTTTACTGCAGGCCTATCGCTGGCTGATCGACAGCCGCGACGAGGCCAAGGGCGAGCGGCTCGACAATCTCGAAGACCCGTTCCGGCTCTACCGCTGCCACACCATCATGAACTGCGCGCAGACCTGCCCCAAGGGCCTCAACCCGGCCAAGGCGATCGCGGAGATCAAGAAGATGATGGTGGAGCGGCGGGTTTAGGCGGAGCAGATTTGCTGCAACCTCGGACGTAGCGATCCTTCACACCCCCTTCTGTCCTGCCGGACATCTCCCCCGCAAGGGGGGAGATTGGCCATTGTTCCTGCTTTCGCTAATCTCCAACGGCGCAAGAATGGATGCACAGCGACAAAACCGCTGATCTCCCCCCTTGTGGGGGAGATGTCCGGCAGGACAGAGGGGGGTGCTGTCCCTCGGCCTCAAAAAGGATACTCAACCCAATGAGCGAAGACCTTCCCATCCTCTCCCCCGTCGAAGCGCGCATGCTCGGCTGCCTGATCGAGAAGAAGGAGCTGACGCCTGATGTCTACCCGCTGACGCTCAACGCAGCCCTTGCCGCCGCCAACCAGAAGACGGCGCGCGAGCCGGTGATGGCGCTGGAGCAGACAGAGGTGCACCGGGGTCTGAAGCTGCTCGAGCAGAAGGGGCTGGTGCGGCAGATGTTCGGCTCGCGCGTCGAGCGCTATGAGCATCAGATGGCGCAGCGCTTCTCGTTGACCACGCCGCAGACCGCCTTGCTCGGCCTGCTCCTGTTGCGCGGGCCGCAGACGGCGCATGAGCTCCTGGCGCGAGCCGAGCGCATGGCGCGGTTTTCGTCGATCGAAGACCTGCGCGCTGAACTCGACATGCTGATCGGCCGCCGGCCGCCGCTGATCCAGGAAATCCCGCGCGGGCCGGGCCAACGCGAGGACCGCTACGTGCATCTTCTCGCTGGCCCGGTGGACGTTGCAGCCCTTTCGGCCCAGCGCAGTGCGCCGGCCATGCCTCACTCCGACCTGGAAGCGAGATTGGAGGCGCTGGAGCAGGAAGTCGCCGCGCTTCGCGCCCGGCTTGATACGCTGGGCGCTTAGGGCGGCCAGCAATCATTCCAGACGCCGCCGCGCAGGGGCGCCATTGTCCGCCATGAAAACGCCGGCTCTCAGGCCGGCGTTTGTCACTTCAGGTCACCCTGCTCAGCCGAGCCTGGCGTCGAGCGACACCTTGATCGCGCCGAGCGCCTTGGAGACGGGGCATTCGGCCTTGGCCTTCTCGGCCAATTCCTTGAACTTCGCCGCATCGATGCCCGGCACCTTGCCGACCACGGTGAGGGCACTGCCAGTGATCCCCGTGCCGGGAACCAGCGTCACCACCGCCTTGGCGTCGAGCTGGTCGGCGGGCGTACCGTTCTCGGCCAGGAAATGCGAGAACTGCATGGCGTAGCAGCCGGCATGCGCGGCCGCGATCAGCTCTTCCGGATTGGTGCCGGATTTGCCGCTTTCATCCTCGAAGCGCGCCTTGAACGAATAGGGCGTGCCCTTGAGCGTCCCGCTCTGGCTGTCGAGCGTGCCTTTGCCTTCTTTCAGATTGCCTTTCCAGACGGCTGTTGCGGTGCGGTCCATGAAGTCCTCCTTGGTTGTCGTGAACTTGGGGTTGTCGTGAACTTGGCTGGGTGAGCCCCGGCGTCCGTTCAACTATAGCGCGGGCGGGCGCGAAGACCACTGCGCTGTTTAGACCACGGCACGATGACGGACTCGTTGCCCCGGAGCCTCCGAAAAATATTCGTGCTTTTCAGAAAAAATATTCACGCAAAAATGTCGACTTCCATCCGGCCCGGCCGTCCTGCGGGCGGCCATGGGTTTCGTGGCCGGATGGAGGTTCACATGGGCAATCTGTTTTTCGCACTGTGGAAGAGCCCAGGCGATAAGCCCGGGCGACAGGAAGACTTCTGGCTGGATCCGCCGGCGCCCATCCTCGGCAGGCTGCTGGCGGCTGTTGCCATCATCGGTGTCGCGGCATGCCTTCTCGACCATGCGGCCGCGGTCGACGGCAAGGCTGACACGCTCGTCACCGCATCCTATGGTTCATCGCAGCAAGGGAGCTGGAAATGAAATATGTCTGCCTGGTCTATGGCGAGGAGAAAGACCTCTATGCGCTGACGCCCGAACGGGGGGCCAAGCTCGACGCCGATTCGCTGGCCTATGACAGGTCCCTGGACCAAGAGGGCAAACTGATCATCGCGCAGGCGCTGCAATCGGTGAGGACGTCAAAGTCGGTGCGACGGCGCGAGGGCAAGCGCCTTGTCATCGACGGCCCCTTCGCCGAAACCAAGGAGCAGTTGCTTGGCTTCGTGATGGTCGAAGCGGACACTCTCGACGAAGCGCTGGACATCGCCGCCGGCATCCCGCTGGCCGAACTCGGCACGATCGAGGTACGGGCGATCTACGACATACCGGGATCATAGGCGGAGCCTGGGTTTGGCGGTTGGGGCCGCAGGTCGGCTTGTTTCATCGCCTAAGCTTCACCAGCCGCAAATTGAGTTTTCTTCATCAGAAGCAACTCTTGCGTGTTGAAGCAGCCCGACAGTTCTCCTATCGTCGCGCGGATTCCTCGGGGATGTCGACATGCCTTTTCTGATTGCTGTCCTTGGCGTGCTCGGCGCGGCGGCGTTCTGGTGGTACCGGATGAAGGCCATGAACGACGCCGCGCGCGAGGTCGCCGACGTTGTCGGGCGCGTGCAAGGCAACATCAGGCGCAAGAAGCTGCGCAAGCAGGCGGCGCTGTCGCCGCTGACGGCGATCGACGATCCGGTGGTGGCTGCCGCGACGCTGATCACATCGATCGTTTCCGAGAGCGGGCCGATCCTGCCGCAGCGCGAGGCCGTCATCCGCGCTGTCATTTCCGAGATCGCCGACAAGAAGAAGACCGACGAGGCGGTGATCTACGCCAAATGGGCGGCGTCACAGATCGACGACACCACTGTCGTCATCGACAAGCTGGCGCCATTCCTGCGTGAGCGCCTTGATGTGGCGGAGAGAAACGATCTGCTGCAGATGGTCAACCGCGCCGCACAAGGCGGCGAGAAGCGCCTTGAGATCGCCGACCAACGCATGCTGCGGCTGCGGCAGAAGCTGGGTTTTGAGGTGAATTGACCTTCGTCAACATCGATCTTTGAACGGAAGGCGTTCGTCTCCACATCAGTGGAAGGCACACCAAACCGTCAAGGCGCAGATGGAAGCAATTGCCTACGTGGCTGCGGAACTGGCCGATCTGATCGAGACGCTGTTCGGAGACAGGCTGCGCAAGTCCAGGGCCGGCAGGGTTGTGATCGGCATGCTGGTCGCGGTCGTGGTCTTTTATTATCTGCTTTGGCTGCTAGATCGCCTCCCCTTTCAATAGCCGTGGCGTGCCGGCTGACAGCCCTGATGCCTGGCGGATGAAGAACTCTTTCAAGCGCGGCATGCGCTCGACCAGGCCAAGGCCGATGTCGCGGACGGTGCGCAGCGGGGTGATGTCGTTGGAAAACAGCCGGTTCAGCACATCCGTCGTGATGCCCATCTGCACCGTGTCGAAACGGCGCCATTGCTGGTAGCGCTCGAGCACGTCGAGCGCGCCGATGTCCTGGCCGAGCCGGTCCGCCTCGACGATCACCTCGGCAAGCGCCGCCACATCCTTGAAGCCGAGATTGAGGCCCTGTCCGGCGATCGGGTGGATGCCGTGGGCGGCGTCGCCGGCAAGGACCACGCGCGGTGCGACGAAGGCCCGCGCGATGATCAGGCCCAGCGGCCAGGCGCGCGGCTTGTCGGCAACGCGGATCTCGCCGAGCTTCAGGCTGAAACGCTGTTCGAGTTCATGCTCGAAGACGAGATCGTCGCCTTCGACGAGCGCTTTCGCATCTTCCGCGCGTTCGACCCAGACGATCGACGAGCGGTTGGTGCCGTCCTTGTCGGGTTTCAGCGGCAAGGTGGCAAACGGGCCGGCCGGCAAAAAGTGCTCTTCGGCGCGGCCATTGTGCGGGCGTTCATGCGCCACGGTGCAGACGATGCCGGACTGGCCGTAGTCCCACTTCACCGTCTTGATGCCGGCCATGTCGCGCAGTTTCGAATTGACGCCGTCGGCGGCGACCAGCAGCCGTGCGGTCAGCGCGGCACCGTCGGCCAGATGCACCGTGATGCCGGCGCCGTTGGTCTCAAAACCCTGCACGGCGACGCCCTCGATGATGTCGATGCCGAGCGTCTCGGCCCTGGCGCGCAAGGCACCGTTCAACGCCCTGTTGGCGACCATATGCGCAAAGGGCTCGCCCGGCGCCACTTCGCCGCCGAAGGTCAGGAAGACCGGGCGCACCGGATCGGCGCTGCGCGAATCGGTGATGATCATTTCGGTGATCGCCTGCGCCTGCGGCGCAATCTCGGCCCAGACGCCAAGCTGGTCGAGCATGCGGCAGGCGGCAGCGGCAATGGCCGAGGCGCGGCCGTCCCGTTGCCAGGCGCCGGCGGGCGCGGCATCGACCAGCGCCACGGCCAAATGCGGTCGCGCCTGCTTCAGCGAAACGGCGGTGGCCAGCCCGACATAGCCGGCGCCGGCGACGAGGACATCGAGCCCGGATCTGGTCTTGGCGTCCGCCTTGCGTTCCATCGTCTTGGCTCCTTGCGCGCCGGCCCGGGCCTGCGCCCTTGACGGCTCGTTCTTCCTGTCGGAAACCGCCATAGCAATTTTGCGCGAGGTCACAAAACATGACGGCGGCCATGGACGAGCTTCTGAGCATTCTCGACCTCGAGAGGCTGGAACACAATCTGTATCGTGGTCGCAGCCCCCAGGTGGAATGGCAGCGCGTGTTCGGCGGCCAGACCATCGCCCAGGCGCTGGTCGCGGCGCAGCGGACGGTGGAGCCGGACCGCTTCGTGCATTCGCTGCACGGCTATTTCATGCGGCCGGGCGACATCAGGGTGCCGATCGTCTACGAGGTCGACCGTATCCGCGACGGCGGCTCCTTCACCACCCGCCGCGTGCTGGCGATCCAGCACGGCCAGGCGATCTTTTCGCTGGAAGCCTCGTTCCAGGTCGAGGAGAAGGGGCTCGAGCATCAGTTCGCGCTGCCCGACGACGTGCCGCCGCCGGAAGGGCTGCAGACGCAGCGGCAGCTGCTCGAGAGGGCCGAGCGGGTGCCGGAAGCGGTACGCCGCTTCTGGGCGCGCGAGCGGCCGCTGGAGCTCAGGCCGGTCAATCTCCAGCACTATGAAAGCCGCGACAAGCTGCCGCCCCGGCAAAATGTCTGGATCCGCCTCGCCGGGCCGGTTCCCGACGATCGCGCGCTGCAGTCGGTGCTGCTCGCCTATCTCTCCGACATGACGCTGCTCGACACCTCGACCTTCGCGCATGGGCGTGGCCTGTTCGATCCCGACATCCAGGCGGCGAGCCTCGACCATTCGATGTGGTTCCACCGGCCGCATTCACTCGACGGCTGGCTGCTCTATGCGCAGGACAGCCCGTCAAGCTCGGGATCGCGCGGCTTCAGCCGCGGCACGCTCTATGCCCGCGACGGCACGCTGATCGCCTCGATGGCTCAGGAAGGCTTGATCCGGCTCAAGCGCTGAGCATTCCGAGTCTTGTTTGAGCAGGGCCATTTCCAAAAACCGGGCTCCGCTTTTCGGGCTCATGCTCAAAGCCGGCAAATTAGGCATTTTCGAAAAATTGCATAATTTTTAAGCATGTGGCGTGCCGCAGGCACGGGCACCTGCTGGCTCCGGCCACCCCATTCCCTTTGTTTACAACAGGTTAACATGCTGCTTCGGCACTTGGCACGAAGCTTGAATTCTTGGGAGCACTCTCCGGCTCTTTGGGATCGGTGAAGTCGTGCAAACGCGGGGGACCGCAACAGCAAAGGGTGAAACCTTATGAAAATCGTGATGGCAATCATCAAGCCGTTCAAGCTGGACGAGGTACGCGAAGCGCTTACCGCCGTCGGCATCCAGGGCCTGACCGTCACCGAAGTCAAAGGCTACGGGCGTCAGAAGGGGCATACGGAAATCTATCGCGGGGCGGAATACGCGGTCAGTTTCCTGCCGAAGATCAAGATCGAGGTCGCTGTCAGTGCCGACACGGTCGACAAGGCCGTCGAAGCCATCACCGCCGCCGCCAAGACCGGCCAGATCGGCGACGGCAAGATCTTCGTTTTCGGCATCGACCAGGCGGTGCGCATCCGCACCGGCGAAACAGACACCGACGCGCTCTGAGCGGCGAACACGTATTCCAATGGAGAGTTCAATGAACATACCTTCCACCTTGAAGACGACGGGACGGGCGGCCCTTCTGGGCTCGCTTGCTCTCGCAGCATTGGGCAGCGTCGCCGCCTTCGCGCAGGAAGCCGCTCCGGCCGCTGCCGCCGCCGCACCGGCCGCCGCTCCCACCCCGGTGCTCGACACCGGCAACACCGCCTGGATGCTGACCTCGACGGCGCTGGTGCTGATGATGACCATTCCGGGCCTGGCGCTGTTCTACGGCGGCATGGTGCGCAAGAAGAACGTGCTCGCCACCATCATGCAGAGCTTTGCCATCACCTGCCTGGTGACAGTGCTGTGGTTCATGTTCGGCTATTCGCTCGCTTTCTCCACCAATGATTCCGCCAGCCTGAACCAATATATCGGTGGTTTCTCGCGGTTCTTCCATCACGGCATCACGGTCTCGACGCTGTGGCTGCCGGGGGTAGCGAACATTCCTGAATTCGTCTTCTCGATGTTCCAGATGACCTTCGCCATCATCACGCCTGCCCTCATCGCCGGCGCCTTCGCCGAGCGCATGAAGTTCTCGGCGCTGCTGATCTTCATGGCGCTGTGGCTGGTGTTCGTCTATGCGCCGATCGCGCACTGGGTCTGGGGCGGCGGCTTCCTTGGCACGGCCGGCGTGCTCGACTTCGCCGGCGGCACGGTCGTCCACATCAACGCCGGTGTCGCCGGTCTGGTCTGCGCGCTGGTTCTCGGCAAGCGCGAAGGCTACGGCACCACCAACATGGCGCCGCACAACCTGGTCTATTCGGTGATCGGCGCCTCGCTGCTGTGGGTCGGCTGGTTCGGCTTCAACGCCGGTTCGGAACTGGCGGCCGACGGCCTTGCCGGTGCTGCCATGCTCAACACCCAGGTGGCCACCGCCGCTGCGGCACTGGCCTGGATGTTCGCCGAATGGATCGTCGCCAAGAAGCCCTCGGTGCTCGGCATCATCTCGGGCGCCGTCGCCGGCCTGGTGGCGGTGACGCCGGCTTCCGGCTTCGTCAACCCGACCGGCGCCTTCATCGTCGGCATCGTCGCCGGCGTGGTCTGCTACATCTCGGCGGTCAAGGTGAAGCACATGTTCGGCTATGACGACTCGCTCGATGCCTTCGGCGTCCATGGCGTCGGCGGTGTGGTCGGTGCGTTGCTGACAGGCGTGCTCGCCGATCCGGCGATCAATGCACTCGGCAAAGACGCTTCGATTTTCAAGCAGCTCTATGGCATCGCCTTCACCATCCTGTGGACGGCGGTTGCCACCTTCGTGATCCTCTACATCGTCAAGGCGCTGGTCGGCCTGCGTCCGACGACCCAGGAAGAGGTCGAAGGCCTCGACATCTCCCAGCATGGCGAAGTGGTGCCGTAAGGCCAGCCTCGCCAAGGGGCCGGCGGAACCCTCCTCCCGCCGGCCCCAGAGTTCCTCCCGCAGTTCCAGGGAAAACCGCTATTCGGCTTTCCCGGAATTGCTCCAGAGATCCCGTCGTGACGTTCTCGAAAGAGGCTCACGCATTGAGGCCCGGAGTGATCCGGGCCTCTTTTTGGCAAATTCGTCCCGATCGAGGTCGACTCGCGCAATCACGTTCGGGTGAAGAGGTTTTTCGAAGAAACATCGACCGCCCTGGTTCCGAACTGTGAATGCGATCGTCGTTCTGGCGCTCGTGTGGAAAAACACAGGGAAGGAACTTCTCATGAACTTCAAGACTATCTGCCTCGGGGCACTCGCGTTTTCCATGGTCAGCGGCGTTGCATTGGCCGGCGCGCTCGACGAGCCCACCAACATGGCGCCGTTCTTCACCGATACCGGCATGAAGACTATGAAGTCGGAGGCGGACTTCAAGGCGGCCTGGGCCTCGACGGCCAAGGACAAGCAGGACACGATGATGAAGGAATGCCAGGACGCGGCGATGAGCAAGCCTCATGCCGAGTTCTGCGCCAACCTGATGATGTATGCCGGTCACAAGTGATTGCGCGAGATCGGGTCCGGAAGGGCCCGATCGCGCCGGCGTTTCAAGACAGGGATGGCGGGCTTCGCGGCCCGCCATCTTTGTCTTCATGAGGCGTCGGTAAAAAGCCATGGTTAATGCGGCCTTAACCTTCCCACGGCTAGTCTGACCTCCGAATCTGCCGGAGTGCGTCATGCGCTCGGGCCAGGCAATCTGACGGGGAAGAGCATGCGTTCAGGGGCTTCAGCACCGCTCGCGCTGGCCGATACGGGGCACGGCATCCAGGCTTTCGCGCGGCGTCAGGTCGGCCGGCTGGTCGGCGCCGGTCTGTTCCTGGCTGTCGCCTTCGGGGTCGCCAGCCTCGCCACATGGAACGTTGCCGATCCAAGCTTCTCGCACGCCACCAACAACACCGTCACCAACGCCATGGGCTATGCCGGTGCCGTGTTCTCCGACCTCGCCATGCAGTTCTTCGGCCTCGCCGCGGTTGCCGCGCTGGTTCCCGCCGTCATCTGGGGATACCTGCTGTTTTCGGCGCGCGGCGTCGACAGGCTGCCCAAGCGCGGGCTGTTCTGGTTCGGTTTCGCGCTGCTCGCCGCCGCGATCGCCGGCTGCATCGTTCCGCCCAAGACCTGGCCGTTGCCCACCGGCCTCGGTGGCGTGTTCGGCGACATGGTGCTCAAGATTCCCGGCGTCCTCATCGGCGGCTACCCGACCGGGCTGATTGCCAGCGTGCTTGCCGTTTTGCTGGCCGCCCCGACGCTCTGGCTGTTCGCCTATGGCTCGGCGCTGATCGGGCGCAAGAATGGCTTCGCCGTCATGGAAGAGCCTGCCGCCACCGATCCACGCGAAGACGATCTTCTGTTCGACAATGACGAAGATGAGGGCGACGAGGGCATATTGGCGCTCGGCGCCATCACCCATTGGTGGCTCTCGCTGCGCGCGTGGATGCATCGCCGCGCCGTGCGCCGCAGGCAGGAGCGGGACGAATACGAGCCGGAGATGGAGCGGCGCTCCACCGCCTGGCGCCGCGCCGCCGAACGGGTCGAATCGGCCGAGTTCGCCGAGTCACGGATGAGCCAGGACGGCCGCGCCCGTGTCGAACCGGAATTCTTCGCCGCCATGGTCAATGACCGCAGCGTTTCCGTCGATCCGGACGATGACGACGTCTTCGATGCCGGTTTCGACAATGGCGACGAGGACGTCGATCTCGACGACGAGCCGGTCCAGCGTCGCGCCACGCCGAACGCCAAGGTGCAGAACTTCCGCTCCGACGCCGCCACCCGCGTCGCGGCGCCGGCGGCGCGCCCCGTGCCGGGTGCCCGCGTTCAGCGCGAGGCGCAGACCTCGCTGATCGGCTCGGACACGTTCGAAATGCCGTCGCTGCATTTCCTGTCGGAGCCGAAGAACGTGGCGAAGGATCCGAGCCTGTCGAAGGACGCGCTGGAACAGAATGCGCGCCTGCTCGAGGGCGTGCTGGAGGATTTCGGCGTCAAGGGTGAGATCATCGCCGTACGGCCCGGTCCGGTGGTCACCCTTTATGAGCTGGAACCGGCGCCCGGCATCAAATCGTCGCGCGTCATCGGCCTGTCCGACGACATCGCCCGCTCGATGAGCGCCATCGCCTGCCGCGTCGCCGTGGTTCCCGGCCGCAACGCCATCGGCATCGAACTGCCGAATGCCAAGCGCGAAACCGTCTACCTCCGGGAGATACTGGCCAGCCGCGATTTCGAAACCACCAAGTCCAAGCTGGCGCTGGCTCTGGGCAAGACCATCAATGGCGAGGCGGTCATCGTCGACATCGCCAAGATGCCGCACGTGCTGGTCGCCGGCACCACCGGCTCCGGCAAATCCGTCGCCATCAACACCATGATCCTGTCGCTGCTCTACAAGCTGACGCCGCAGGAATGCCGGCTGATCATGATCGACCCGAAGATGCTGGAACTTTCGGTCTATGACGGCATCCCGCATCTTTTGACGCCCGTCGTCACCGACCCGAAGAAGGCGGTGGTGGCGCTGAAATGGACCGTGCGCGAGATGGAGGACCGCTACCGCAAGATGTCCAAGGTCGGCGTCCGCAACATCGACGGCTTCAACGCCCGCGTTCAGCTGGCGGAGAAAAAAGGCGAGAAGATTTCGCGCACGGTACAGACCGGCTTCGACCGCCAGACCGGCGAGGCGATCTACGAGACCGAGGATCTCGATCTCGAGCCGATGCCCTACATCGTCGTCATCATCGACGAAATGGCCGACCTGATGATGGTCGCCGGCAAGGACATTGAGGGCGCGGTACAGCGCCTGGCGCAGATGGCGCGTGCCGCCGGCATCCACGTCATCATGGCGACGCAGCGCCCGTCGGTCGACGTCATCACCGGTACCATCAAGGCCAACTTCCCGACCCGTATCTCCTTCCAGGTGACGTCGAAGATCGACAGCCGCACCATTCTGGGCGAGCAGGGCGCCGAGCAGCTGCTCGGCATGGGCGACATGCTCTACATGGCCGGCGGCGGCCGCATCCAGCGCGTGCACGGCCCGTTCGTCTCCGACGACGAGGTCGAGAAGATCGTCGGGCACCTGAAGCTGCAGGGCGTGCCCGAATATCTCGACGCCATCACCGAGGACGACGACGAGGACGATGACGAACCGTCCGGCAAGGGCGGTTCCGGTGGCGGCGGCAACAGCAATTTCGAGGATTCCGACGATCCCTACGACCAGGCGGTCGCCGTGGTGCTGCGCGACGGCAAGGCTTCGACCAGCTACATCCAGCGCCGTCTCGGCATCGGCTACAACAGGGCCGCCTCGATCATCGAGAAGATGGAAAAGGAAGGCATTGTCGGTCCGGCCAACCATGCCGGAAAACGCGAGATCCTGGTGCCGACCGAAGACGACAAATTCTGATGGCGGGGAGCTCACGGCAACTTTGAACCCTCTGGCGCGTTGAGGCGAAGCAGTGCCGCTCTACCGCCAAACTTCAGCCCAACTGGGGGTTCACGACAGCGACAGATACAGGAATCACCAAGCGAGTGACCGACATGAAGAACGATCTTTCCGCACGCAGCGATTTTGCTCCCACCCGCCGCCAGCTGCTCGGCCTCGGCCTTGTCGCCGCGGGTGCAGCCGCCCTCAATGTGGTGCCCGGCTTCGAGTTGCTGGCCTCGGCACAGGCGGCCGTGCCCGCCGCCGCGCAGAAGATCGCCGACCATTTTTCCTCGGTCAAATCGATGAGCGGCGAATTCGTCCAGTTCGGCCCCAAGGGCGAGCAGACCGGCGGCAAGTTCTTCCTCGAGCGGCCGGGCAAGATCCGCTTCAACTATGACGGGTCATCGAATTTCAAGGTCATTTCGGACGGCAAGTCGGTGGTCATCCTCAACAAGAAAATGAACACGTCCGATCTCTATCCGCTGTCGAAGACGCCGCTGAAGCTGCTGCTCGACGACCGCATCGACCTCTCCGGCGACCGCGTCAAGAGCGTCAAGGAAGAGGACGACCTCACCACCATCAAGCTTTCCGACAAGTCGGTGTTCGGCAATGCGATGATCACCATGATGTTCGATCCGAAAACCTACGATCTGCGCCAGTGGACGATCACCGACGCGCAAGGCAAGGACACGACGGTGATGATCTTCAACACCAAGGAAGGCGTCAGCTTCGCCCCCGACACGTTTGCCATCGACTATACGGCCAACCGCGAGCTGAACACCAAGACGCGCTAAGGTACGCACCTTAGGCCGCACCTTAGGCCGCACCTTAGCGGGCTTCCAAGCATAGCCCGGCTTGTCTTTGTGGCGCCCGGCTGGCAATTTCCGGACTGACTCCCTCAAAAGGCGTCTTCTCCATCAGGATTCATCGATCCTGGCAGGAATCACGCTGTCCCGGATTGCCAATGCCCTTTTCGATTGCCACCTGGAACATCAACTCCGTGCGCCTGCGCATGCCGATCGTCGAGCGGCTGCTCGACGAATACGCGCCCGATGTGCTGTGCCTTCAGGAAACCAAGGTTCCCGATGAGCTGTTTCCCGAAAAGGCATTCCGCAGGCTCGGCTACCAGCACATCGCCTTCCATGGCCAGAAGGGCTATCACGGCGTGGCGACGGTGGCGCGGCGGCCGATCGAGGTGGTCGAAAAACGCCGCTTCTGCGAGATCGAGGACAGCCGGCATTTGTCGGTGACGGTGCGGGCTGGCGGCAAGACGATCCTGGTGCACAATTTCTACGTTCCGGCGGGCGGCGACGAACCGGATCCCGAGATCAACAAGAAGTTCAAGCACAAGCTCGATTTCGTCGCCGAGATGAACGCCATCCGCGCCGAGCACAGCGAAGTGTCCGCCTCGGTGCTGGTCGGCGACCTCAACATCGCGCCGCTCGAGCACGACGTCTGGTCGCACAAGCAATTGCTCAACGTGGTCAGCCACACGCCGGTCGAGACCGAAAATTTCGAGGCGATGCGGTTGGCCGGCGACTGGGTCGACCTGATGCGGCTCAACGTGCCGCTGGATCAAAAGCTCTACACCTGGTGGAGTTATCGCGCGCAGGATTGGGAAGCGTCCAATCGCGGCCGGCGGCTCGACCATGTCTGGTCGTCGCCAAACCTGGTGCCTGAGTTCAGCGGCTACGAAATCCTGCGCCAGGCGCGTGGCTGGGAGCGGCCGTCGGACCATGTGCCGGTGATTGCGCGGTTCGATCTGGATTAGGTGTGCGGAACCTCCTGCCAATTCGTCATCCTAGGGCGGAGCGACGCGAAGCGGAGCGCAGACCCTAGGATCCATGCCGTGACGTTAAAGCGTTGAAACGGTGAAGACTTTTGCTCCGCGGCGGCCTTTGATCAAGGTCACGGAATGGATCCCAGGGTCTCCGCGACGGAGCTTCGCTCCTGCTTCGCCCTAGGATGACGAAGGGTGGAGGGCGGCTCCAGCTAATGTCGAAGGATAGTTCCTGGCGGCGGCCGACGATTGCTCTCACTCATCCCGAAAATCGTGGCGCCAGTTTCTCGATGCGGCGGATCATGGTCTGGAATTCCTCGGAAATGCGCTCGTGGAGTTTCACCGCGACTTCGGGATATTCCTCCAGGATGCGACGGAACATCTTGCGGCTCAGCCGGATCACTTCCGAATCGATTTCGGCCGAGGCGCTGGTCAGCCGGTTGCTGTCGGCGATCAATGCCAGTTCGCTCAGGATGGTGCCGGGGCCGGCGGTGCCGATCGGGATGCGCTCGCCAGTCTGCTCGCGATAGAGCACGATGCGTCCGCTGACCACGACATAGGCCGAATCGGCCTCATCGTCCTCGCGGTAAAGCTTGTGGTTGGCTTGCAGCAGGGTGTTCTCGGCGCCGAAGGCGAGCAGACGCAGCTGTTCCTGCGTGAAACCCTGGAAGAGCTTCACGGCGGACAGGATGCGGATGTCGTCATCCAACGCCATCTCTAGCTGCGTCCCCGAACGGTCAGTCCAATCCCTCCTTCACGAGCAGACCCTGAATCTCCTCCAACAGGATCGCACCCGAACGCGGCCCCGCCCAGACCGCTTATTGGATAATGAAATGTTTAAGGAACCAGCTTGTAGCCGCCGCTTTCTGTCACAAGAATTTCCGCATTGGAAGGATCGCGCTCGATCTTCTGGCGCAGCCGATAGACATGGGTTTCCAGCGTGTGCGTGGTGACGCCGGAATTGTAGCCCCAGACCTCCTCCAGCAGCACGTCGCGCGTCACCACCTTCTGGTCGGCGCGGTAGAGATATTTGATGATCGAGGCTTCCTTCTCCGTCAGCCGCACCTTGCCGCCACGCGGGTCGATGAGCAGCTTCTGGCTGGGCTTGAAGGTGTAGGGGCCGACCGAGAAGGTGGCGTCCTCGCTCTGCTCATGCTGGCGCAGCTGGGCGCGGATGCGCGCCAAAAGCACCGCGAAGCGGAACGGCTTGGTCACATAGTCGTTGGCGCCGGCCTCGAGACCCAGAATCGTATCCGAATCGGTGTCGTGGCCGGTCAGCATGATGATGGGCGCCTTGTAGCCGCCCTTGCGCAGGATCTTGACGGCCTCGCGACCATCCATGTCGGGCAGGCCGACATCCATGATGAGCAGGTCGATGAGGCCGCCGCGTGCCGCGGTGACGCCTTTTGCCGCAGTCGCTTCCTGCAGCACGTCGAATTCCTCATAGAGGGCGAGTTGCTCGACCAGTGTGCCGCGTAGGTCGTCATCGTCGTCGACGATTAGAATGGTGCGTGAAGTCATGGATCAATCCGTTGTTTTGAAAAGTGAATTCAGTTGACCGCTGCGTATTTATGCGGAAGCTGGCCGACACAATAGCCGATCACAGTGATTTGTTCCGTGGCACGATCATACAAGAAAAAACGCGATCGCAATGCAGCCGGCGCAATTTTGCTGAAACGGCTGCGTGTGCTGACCGTGCGGGCTAGGCCAGGGCACCCCCGCCAGGGCCTGCTGCAGGCCGGAAATGCGGTGTTTGCCTGTGCGCTGGGGCGCGGCGGCATCTCGGCCGACAAGCGCGAGGGCGACGGCGCCACGCCGCTTGGCTCGATGCGGATCCTGTCGGGTTATTTTCGGGGAGATCAGTTTGCCGGTGGCCGCCGGACGCGGCTGGCGATGACGCCGATCGGGCCCGATCTCGGCTGGTGCGAAGTGCCTGACGACCGCAACTACAACAGGCCGGTCAAGATTCCCTATGGCGCCAGCCATGAACGCATGCGGCGCGACGACCGGCTCTACGACGCCTGCCTGGTGCTCGACTGGAACATTTCGCCGCGCCGCCGCGGACGCGGCAGCGCCATCTTCTTCCACCTGGCACGTCCCGGCTTCACGCCGACGCAAGGCTGCGTCGCGGTGACCGCGCGCACGATGAAGCGGCTCTTGCCGCTGCTGTCGGACCGGACGGTGATGAGGGTGGTGAGGTAGGGCAGTAGGGCAGTAGGGCAGTAGGGCAGTAGGGCAGTAGGGCAGTAGGGCAGTAGGGCAGTAGGGCAGTAGGGCAGTAGGGCAGTAGGGCAGTAGGGCAGTAGGGCAGTAGGGCAGTAGGGCAGTAGGGCAGTAGGGCAGTAGGGCAGTAGGGCAGTAGGGTGTGCCTTCCGGTGCTGCCTTGCTTTTTCCCTACTGCCGTACTGCCTTATTCCCCTAACTTCCGCCTTGGCTGCTGCCAGCCGATATCGAGCAGGCCCAGGCGGCCGATCTCGCGGTCCATGGCCCGGCCAATATCCTTGCGGCCAGCGCCGATGTCGCGCAGCTGTCGATCGGACAGATCCTCGACGTTCTGGTGCGGAAGATTGACCGCGACCCTGGCCTGACGCAGCCAGGCACGGACCGCCGACAGCCAGGCCGGCCGGGCGGTGTATGCAGGGTGAAGAGCGATGTGAGACATGATGCGATCCGTTTCTCTCCGGACTTCAAATCCGGTTTAATGGTACTTCGATGCTCACATCATGCCTGATTGAAATCTTGGGAGGAAACGAGTAGTTTTTACTCAATCATCAAGTTTTGTTTGAGGATCGAGACGCCATGATCCGCTCTTTCGAAATGATGCGCTGATGTCCCGCCTCCTGCCCGGAACGCGTGCGCTGAGGACCTTCGAGGCGGCCGCGCGTCACCTCAATTTCACCCGCGCCGCCGACGAGCTTGGGCTGACGCCGGCCGCTGTCAGTCACCAGGTCAAGGAAATCGAGGAGCAGCTCGAGCTGGTGCTGTTCATGCGCACCAGCCGCACCATGCGGCTGACGGAAGCGGGAAACGTGCTGTTCGAGGCGTCGATCGACGCGCTCGACCTGCTCAACCGGGCTGTGTCCCGCGCCCGCAAGATGACGCGCGGCACGGCGCTCTTGAAAGTGACGCTCGACGCGCAGTTCGCGACAAAATGGCTGATGCGGCGCATCGACGATTTCCGCCGTCAAAGGCCGGGCATCGAGTTGCGCTTCGACATCACCTACGATGTCAGGGACTTCGAGCGCGACGACGTCGATATCGGCATTCGCTTCGGCACCGGCAAATATCCAGGGCTTTGCGCGCATAGGCTGTTTGATAACATCATCATCCCGGTGTGCAGCCCGGCGCTGCTGGCGTCAGGGCCGCCGCTCAATGAACCGCGCGACCTCTTCCGGCACACGCTCGCGCATATCGAATGGTCGCGGCAAGGCGTCACCTGGCCGAACTGGAGCATGTGGATGCAGGCGGCCGGCGTCGACGATTTCGACGACAGCCGCACCCTCGTCTTCGGCTCCTCGACCGATGCCACGCAGGCAGCACTCGACGGCAACGCCGTGGCGCTGGCCGACTTCGCCATGGTCGCCAACGACCTGTCGCAAGGGCGTCTCGTCCGCCCTTTCGAGCTCGGCATCAAGGTCGCGCCGGAGTTCGCCTATTTCCTGGTCTATCCGCAAACCGCGAAGGACGACGCACGCATCGTCGCGTTTCGCGAATGGCTTCTCGAGGAGGCGGCAAAGACGCACAGCACGGAGGCATGAGCCGGCTGCGCCGAGCCCGGTCTTTCGGTCACGACCGGGCGTTATGGCCGAAGATCATGCGGGTGTATTTCTTCCACTTCCATTTCAGGCTTTTGTACAAACGCGGGTAGTTTTTCGCCGAAATGGACGTCTGGAAAGCGCCGTTCTCGCTGCCTTGCTCGACAATCGGCCGTTCGAACCACAGCATTTCAACGCCGAGTTTCTCGTCCATCTGTTCGACCTGGTGGTCGATCGAGGTGTATATCTTGTTCTGCTCGATCCAGGCGCAACGGGCTTCGGCGACGGGGCGGGTGATGAGGTAGGAATCGGTGCATCGGGCATGCAGTGCCGGGTAGAGCCTTTGGCCCTTCCGCAGTTTCCAGCTCGGCGTGTAGTAGTTGCTGCCATTGCCGAGATAGATGACGGCCTTGCGCGTGGGGCCGCCGAGTTCGGCAAGCCCCTGCCGGAACTTGGCGACGAAATCACGGGCGAGGAAGACGTCGTCCTCGAAGACCAGGCAATAGGGCAGGTCGGTCTCGAGGAAATCGCGCCATATGCCGACATGCTTCAGCGCCAGCGAGACGGCCGGCGGGTGGGTAAAGGCAGGGGCGACCAGCTCGTTGCGGATCTCCGGGGTGACATCGGGCCGGTCCCAGTCGGTGTAGAAATAGACCGGCACGCCACGCCGCTCGAATTCGCGGACGATGTGGCGGCGCCGGTCGTCATAGCCCTGCTTGACGTGGCAGATCCGGGTGAACACCAGGTCGCGTGGAAATCCGGCTGCCATCATCAACGCACCGTCTCAGCTTGCCGTGGCACCGAACCAGCCGATCACCGCACCGATGATCAGCAGGACACCCAGCCAGTGGCCGCCGTCGATGAGGGTCAGGTCCCAGCCGAAATTCTCGTAGCGATGGTTGACCGACAGCGTCGTGGCGACGAAACCCAGCCAAAGCACGAAGCCGAAGACAAGCCCGGCAAGCAGTGTCGGCTCGCCACCGGTCATCGCGCCGACGACCAGGGCCATGATGGTGGCCATGAGCAGTTCGGCGATGAAGCTGATGACAAAAGGCAGCGGTGATTTCTTCATCGTCGCCGGATCGAGCCTGGCGGCCTTCAGCCACGGCTTGCTCAACGCCATGTACCAGGCGGCGCCGAACAGCCAGGCGACGACGGCGGCGGCGATCACCGCCAGCCAGTTCACTGCTGAAAAATCCATGAGCTTCCCCCTCCAGATGCAGGCCGTGCGGCGTGCTCTATCTTTTTGTTTCGAGCAATTCCTGTGGGAAAACCGCTACACACTTTTCCTGGAATTGCTCCAGCTTTGTATCAAGCGCTTCGGCGATGGCGTCAAGCAAAGCGCCAGACGGTGGTGCGCTTGACCAGGGAATCCTCCAGTGCCCGGGTGACGTCCACTTCATAGACCGCAAGCGGCTCCAGCCCTGTCTTCGGCATATAGGACCGGCCGGGATCGCCGACGAAGATCTCGGCGCCACGCGCCTTGAGCGTCGCGAACCACGGCATCAGGCGGTCGGCGAAGGATTTGTCGTAGAAAACGTCACCGGCCAGCACCACGTCCCAGCCCGCATCTGTGCCGATGCAGTCGGTACCGAGGAATTCGATGCCGACGCCATTGGCCTCGCTGTTGAGGCGGATCGCGGTGGCGCAGAACGGGTCGATGTCGGTGGCGATGACTTGAGCCGCGCCGGCCTTGGCGGCGGCGATGGCGACAAGGCCGGAACCTGAGGCGAAGTCGAGCACGCGCTTGCCCCGCACCGTGTCGGGATTATCCAGGACATAGCGGGCGAGGCCCTGGCCGCCGGCCCAGGCAAAGGCCCAGAAGGGCGGCGGCAGGCCGATCTCCACCAATTCGTCCTCGGTCCGCTGCCAAAGATCGTGCGCGTCATCGGCTAGATGCAGCAGAATCTCCGGCACATGCGGCGGCGCTATCAGCGCCGTGTTGTCGAGAATGAATTGCTTCGCGCTGTGCGGGGTCAGCGCCGTCACGGAGCAGGTGTCAAGCCGCCCATGCGGCAGACTTCCTTCCATTCCGCCGGGGTCACCGGCTGCACCGAAAGCCGTCCGAGCCGCACCAGCGCCATCTCGGCAAGTTTTGGGTTGGCCTTGACCTGTTCCAGTGTCGGCGGGGTCGGCACATCGCGAACCGCGCGGATGTCCACGCATTCCCAGCGCGGATCATCGGACGTGGTGTCAGGGTGGGCCAACGCGCAGACTTCGGCGATGCCGACGATGTTGAGCCCCTCATTGGAATGGTAGAAGAAGCCGAGATCGCCGATCTGCATCGCCTTCATGTTGTTGCGGGCGGCGTAGTTGCGCACGCCGTCCCATTGCGTGCCGGCCTTGCCCTTGGCCTTCAGCATCTCGAAGGAGAACTTGAAAGGCTCCGATTTGAACAGCCAGTAGTTCATTTTTCTCCTCCTTGCGAGCCAATTGCGGGCTATCGGAAATTAACTAGCCGCCGGCTTGTTGAACGTCCAGCTCCACTGGCGGATTTCGACGCCTTCGAACAGCCCGGCCTTGGCATAGGGGTCGGCGGTCGACAGGGCCTGCGCCGCCGCCAGGTCAGGCGCCTCGACGACGACGAGGCTGCCATTGGGCTTGCCATCGGCATCGAGGAACGGACCGGCAAAGGCCAGTTTCTTCTCCGCATTCAGGCCTTCGAGGAAGGCGACATGCACGGGCCGCGTGTCGAGGCGTATCTGCAGGCTTCCGGGCTTGTCCTTGCAAACAAAAGCAAACAGCATGGTCTTTCTCCTGGTCGTTGGGATCGAGGTCGAGGGGATCAATCGTTGGTTTCGGTCTTCAGTGGCCGGGTCATCAGGGCCGTCACGGCCTGTCGGATGGTGATGGTGCCGTCCAGTATGGCCGCTACGGCGGCGATGATCGGCGCGTCGATACCGCGCTCGGCGGCGATGCGGGCGGCGATCGCCGCCGTCGGCACGCCCTCGGCCAGCGGCAGTCCGGCAAGCGCCCTGCCTTGCCCGAGCGCCAGCCCATAGGCGAAATTGCGCGATTGCGCCGACGAGCAGGTCAGCAAAAGGTCGCCAAGGCCGGAAAGCCCCATCAAGGTCTCGGGCCTGGCGCCGAAGGCGGCACCGATGCGGCGCAGTTCGACGAAGCCGCGCGTCACCATGGCGGCCTGGGCGCTGGCGCCAAGCCCGGCGCCGGTGACCGCACCCGCGGCAATGGCAAAGACATTCTTCAAGGCGCCGCCGATCTCGACGCCGATCAGGTCGTCGCTCGAATAGCAGCGCAGGTTTTCGGCGGAAAAGCGCGCGGCAAGGTCGGCGGCAAGCGCCTCGTCGCCGGCGGCGACCACCACCGCTGTCGGCAAGCCCCTGGCAACATCGGTGGCAAAGCTCGGGCCGGACAGCGCGGCGATCGGATTTCGCGGCAGGATCTCCTCGACGATTGCCGACAGCAAGGCACCAGTGTCGCGCTCGATGCCCTTGGCGCAGAGAACAAGCGGGATGCCAGGAGGCATATGGTCCTTCGCGGCCGCCAGCGTCGCCCGCAAGGATTGCGCCGGCGTCACCGCCAGCACGCAATCGGCGCCAGCGAGCGCTGCCTTGATGTCTGATGTCGCTTCGATGCCGGGCGCAATGGCAATGCCGGGCAGGTAGCGCAGGTTCTCGCCACGGCCGATGGCGGCCACGGTTTCCGGGTCGCGCGCGAACAGGCGCACCGCATGGCCGGCGCGCAGCATCGCCAGCGCCAGCGCCGTGCCCCAGGCGCCGCCGCCCAGCACTGTGACGCGCCAGCCGCCTTTGTCTGGGGTGTCTGTGGCCTGATGGCCCTTGTCATGGCTGCTCATCGCTCCAGCGGTCATGCCTTGGCTCCGCGCCGGCCGGAGCCGACCATCGGCGCCGAGATGTTGTCGAGCGGCCAGCGCGAGCGGGGCACGAAATCGAAGCCGTTCTCCTGCGCCATGCCTTCCCGCAGCCGTTCGATGCCGGCCCAGGCGATCATCGCCGCATTGTCGGTGCAAAGTTTCAGCGGCGGCGCGACGAAGGTGAAGCCGGCGTCAGTGCAGAGCCGTTCCAGCGTTGCCTTGATGGTGCGGTTGGCGGCGACGCCGCCGGCAACCACCAGCGCCGGATTTTTCGTGCCGGGAAACGTTTGGCTGAATCGTGCCAGGGCGCGAGAAACGCGGTCGGCCAGCGCATCGGCGACCGCCGCCTGGAACGAGGCGCAGATGTCGGCGACATCCTGGTCGCTCAGCGGCTCGATTGCCGTTGCCGCCTGGCGCACGGCGGTCTTCAAACCGGAGAAGGAGAAATCGGCTTGCGCCGAGCCCTTCATCGGCCGGGGAAAGGCAAAGCGTGAGGCATTGCCCGTCTGTGCCGCCTTTTCGACATTCGGTCCGCCGGGATAGGGCAGGCCGAGCATCTTGGCGGTCTTGTCGAAAGCTTCGCCGAGCGCGTCGTCGATGGTGGTGGCCCAGCGCTGATAGTCGCCGACGCCGCGCACGGCGAGGATCTGCGTGTGGCCGCCGGAGACCAGCAGCAGCAAATAGGGGAAATCGAGCCCGTCGGTCAGCCTTGCGGTCAAGGCGTGGCCTTCGAGGTGGTTGATGGCGATCAGCGGCTTGCCCGCCGCGGCGGCGATCGCCTTGGCCGTCATCAGCCCGACGATCAGGCCGCCGACCAGGCCCGGGCCGGCGGTGGCGGCGATCGCGTCGATATCGGCAAGGGCCGTGCCCGAATCGGCAAGGGCGGCCTCGATGATGCCATCGAGCGCCTCGACATGAGCGCGCGCGGCAATCTCGGGCACGACACCGCCGAAGGCGGCATGCTCCTCGATCTGGGAGAGCACGACGTTGGACAGGATTTTCGGCGCGGCATCGCCCTCCAGCGCCACGACGCTGGCGGCGGTCTCGTCACAACTCGTCTCAATGCCCAGAACGCGGATCAATTCGTCGCTATCCCAAGAGATTGTTTATCGGGCCTTTCCCCTTTAGGAGAAAGCCCGGAAAGGCCTCGGTTATTTCAGCCGCATTTCTGCGACGCCAAGTGGCTCCACCTGGCTGCAAAATGCTCCGGCCGGGGGTTATCACGGACGGCGCGTCATGCAAACAACCTTGAAAATCGGAACACGTGGCAGCCCGCTGGCGCTGGCGCAGGCGCATGAAACGCAGGCGCGGCTGATGGCCGCGCATGGCCTGCCGGCGGAAGCCTTCGAGGTCGTCGTCATCTCGACCAGCGGCGACCGCATCCAGGACCGGCCGCTGTCGGAAGCCGGCGGCAAGGGCCTGTTCACCAAGGAGATCGAGGAAGCGCTGCTCGCCGGCGCGATCGACATCGCCGTGCATTCGTCGAAGGACATGCCGACGCAATTGCCCGAAGGCCTGGAGCTCTCCGCCTTCCTGCCGCGCGAGGACGCGCGCGATGCCTTTGTCGGCAAGGCGGTGAGGTCGATCGCCGACATGCCGCACGGGACAAAAATCGGCTCGTCCTCGCTCAGGCGGCAGGCGCTGATCCGCCGCATGCGGCCGGATCTCGACGTGGTGATGTTCCGCGGCAATGTGCAGACGCGGTTGCGCAAGCTCGACGAAGGGGTCGCCGCCGGCACCATCCTCGCCTATGCCGGGCTGAAGCGGCTGGGGCTCGAACATGTCGCCACCGATCTGATGCCGCTCGACATTTTTCCGCCAGCACCCGGACAGGGCGCGATCGGCATCGAGACCCGCATCGGCGATCGCGACGTCGAAAAAATGCTGGTGGCGATCCACGACGTGCCGACAGGACAGGCACTCGCCTGCGAGCGCGCCTTCCTGGCGGCGCTCGACGGTTCCTGCCGCACGCCGATCGCCGGTTATGCGGCGATCGAGGCCGGAAAGCTCTCTTTCGCCGGCCTGATCATCTCGCCCGATGGCACGCAGTCGCACACGGTCGAGCTGCAGGGGCCAGCGCAGGATGCCGCCCGCATCGGTGATGAGGCGGCGCGGACGGTGCGGTCCAAGGCCGGCGAAAAATTCTTCGACGGCTGGCTCTGAAATGCTTCGCGTCCTGGTGACCAGACCGGAACCGGGCGCATCGCGCACGGCGCGGCGGCTTCAGGACATGGGATTCCAGCCGGTTGTTCTCCCGCTGACCGAAACTGTGGTCTTGCCGGTCGATGCCGGGCTCATTCCAGATGAGGCTGTCGCCGTTGCTGTCACCAGCGCCAATGCCGCGCGCCATGCGTCAAAAGAGGTGATCGCGGCGCTTGCTGCTCTGCCTTGCCATGCCGTGGGAGCGAGAACCGCCGAAGCGGCGCGCAAGATGGGCTTTTTGTCGGTTATTGAAGGCTCCGGCGATGCCGAGGCGCTGGCCGACATCATTGCGTCCGCGCTTCCCCGCAAGGCAATCGTCTATCTCTGCGGACGCGTTCGGTTTCCGGTGTTCGAGCAGAGGCTGGAAGCGGCAGGTGTCCAGGTCCAAGCCGTGGAGACATATGACACACTCCCGGTGCCTTATTCCGACGCGGCCATCCTTGCACTGCTGTCCAGCCAACCGGTCGATGCGGTGCTGCTCTATTCGGCCAAGGCGGCTGCCGCGATGCAGGGTCTGGCCAAACGGCCGGCTCTGCAAGAGGCCTTTGAAAAGACGCGTTTTTTCGCTCTTTCCGCGCGCATCGCGGCTGCCTTCGACGACAGCGCCGGCAAAGCAATCGGCATTGCCGCGCAGCCCGACGAGGAAGCGCTGCTGGCACTTTTGCGGGTGCTGCCCTGAGCCGCGTCATCACACCGCCCCTTTTCACCGCTTGGTGATGTGCTAGACCCTTTCTGAACCATCACGCGCCGCCAGGCGTTGAGACGAAGCGAATTTTGCGGAGCCCCGGCATGGTCAAGACGCCGAAGATGCGACACTCGAAAAGCCGCCGCGAGCCGGTGACCATCGATCTCGAGCCAGGTGCTGTCTCGCGCATCGTCGACGAGGATGCCGCAAAGCCGGAGTCTGACGCCGAAGAAGCGCTGGTGGAGACCACCTCTCAAGCCGAGATTCCTGAAGAGCCGGTGCATGCCGACCAAGCCGATCTCGAGCCTTGGGAGCATGCCGATGCCGCCGCGGCGTCGCCCGAAGCAAACACATCCGCGGAGGCCAAAGCCGCTGAGCCGGAGCTGCCTTATCCCGGTTCGGATACGCCCCCCACAAGCCGCACCAAGACCTCCGATTACAATTTCGAGGATGCAGCGGCCAAGCGTACCGACGACAGCAAGGCGAAAACTCAGACGCGGGACGAAAAGATGGCGCCGACACCTGCTGCGGCAAAGCGTGGCGGCCTCAACGGCATCGCCGCCGGCATCATCGGTGGTGTCATCGCACTGGTCGGCGCCGGCGGCCTGCAATTTGCCGGTCTGCTCGGTGCACCGGGTTCCGGCGCCGGCGTCTCGCTCGATGGCGTCAATGGCGAGATTGCTTCGCTGAAGAGCGACATCGCCGGCCTGAAGGAGGGCGGCGGCAACAACGACGCAGAGGCCAAGGTGGTCGGGCTTTCCTCGGGCCTGGAGCAGGTAAAGGCCGATATAGCGGCGCTGAAATCGGCGGTCGAAAAGGGCGGCGCGGGCGACAATGCCGGGCTTGCCGCCCTTGGCGACAAGGTCACGCAGATCGAAACCGCGGTCGCCGCCCTCGGCAAGGCCGGCAGCGCGGCACCGGTCGATCTTGGCCCGCTCAACGAAAAGCTGGCCGACCTCGATGCGTTGGTGAAGTCGGCAGGCGAGGCGGCGAAGGCGCAGGATGGTAGACTCACGGCGCTGGAACAGTCGGTGTCGCAGCTTTCCGGCAAGGTCGAGGCGGCGGCCGGACAGCCGAAGATCGCGCTCGCCATCGCCGCGTCGGCTTTGAAGTCGGCGCTCGAACGCGGCGCGCCGTTCTCGGCCGAACTCGATACGCTGGCCGCGATTTCGCCTAATGCGCCTGAGATCGCGACCTTGCGGCCCTATGCCGAAAAGGGCGTGCCCACCCGTACCGAGATCGCCTCGCAGATGGATGCCGCCGCCAATGCCATGGTCGCCGCGGCAACGCCCGTCGACCAGAATGCCGGCTTCCTGCAGAATCTGATGTCGAGCGCCGAATCGCTGGTCAAGGTCCGGCCGATCGGCGCCGTCGAGGGTCCCGGCGCGCCGGAAACCGTGGCGCGCATGGAGGTGGCGGTCACGCAGGGCGACTATGCCAAGGCGCTCAGCGAGTATGGCACGCTGCCCGAAGCGGTGAAGGCGGCGGGCGCCGATTTTGCCGGCAAACTGAAGGCGCGCATCGAGGTCGAAACCCAGGTCGACGCGCTGATCTCCGGCGCGATGAAGGCATGAGGGCAACACGATGATCCGCCTGCTCGCCTTCCTCATCGTCGTTTTCGCGCTCGGGCTGGGTTTTGCCTGGCTGGCCGACCGGCCAGGCGACATGGTCGTCACCTTCAACGGCTACCAGTACCAGGTCAGCCTGATGGTGGCGGCGGTTGCGGTCGTTGCCGTCGTCGCCGCCGTGATGATCCTGTGGTGGCTGATCAGGTCGCTGTGGAACAGCCCCTACACCATCTCGCGCTATTTCCGCGTTCGCCGCCGCGACCGCGGCTATCAGGCACTGTCGACCGGCATGATCGCCGCCGGTGCTGGTGACGGTGCGCTGGCCCGCAAGAAGACCAAGGAAGCGGCCAAGCTGATCCGCTCCGACCAGGAGCCGCTGATCCATCTCCTCGAGGCGCAGGCATCGCTGCTCGAGGGCGATCATGAAAGTGCGCGCCAGAAGTTCGAGAGCATGCTCGACGATCCCGAAATGCGGTTGCTCGGCCTGCGCGGGCTTTATCTGGAAGCCGAACGTCTCGGCGACCGCAACGCCGCCCGGCACTATGCCGGCCGCGCCGCCGCCGTGGCGCCGCAACTGGCCTGGGCCGCCGAATCGACGCTGGAAGAGCTGACCGCGCGTGGCGATTGGGATGGGGCCTTGAAACTCGTCGATGCGCAGAAATCGACGCGGCAGATCGAACGCGATGCCGCCAACCGCCGCCGCGCCGTGCTGTTGACCGCCAAGGCGCAGGCACTCGCCGGCAGCGATCCCACGGCCGCCAGGACAGCGGCGCTGGAGGCGAACAAGCTGCAGCCGGATTTCGCGCCTGCCGCTGTTGCCGCCGCCGCCGCACTGTTCAAGCAGAACGATGTGCGCAAGGGCTCGAAGATCCTCGAAGCCGCGTGGAAGGCCGAGCCGCATCCGGAGATCGCCGAGCTCTATACCCATGCAAGGCCGGGCGATGCCGTGCTCGACCGGCTCAACAGGGCCAAGAAATTGCAGGAAATGAAGAAGAACCACGCCGAATCGTCGATGACGGTGGCGCGTGCCGCGCTCGATGCGCAGGATTTCCCGACTGCCCGCCGTGAGGCCGAGGCTGCGATCCGGATGGACCGCCGCGAGGGTGCCTATTTGCTGCTGGCCGATATCGAGGAGGCCGAGACCGGCGACCAGGGCAAGGTGCGGCAGCTGCTGTCCAAGGCAGTGCGGGCGCCGCGCGACCCGGCCTGGGTCGCCGATGGCGTGGTGTCGGAGCGCTGGGCGCCGGTATCGCCGGTCAGCGGACGGCTCGACGCCTTCGAGTGGCGCGCGCCGATGGAGCGGCTTGGCCAGTTGATCGACAGCCGTGACGATGCGCCCGACGCCGCCGTTGTAGCTATCGAAGCGCCGGCTAGACCGGTTTCGGAAAAGCCGATCGACGCGATCGAGCATGCCACGGCGGTCAGCGAGGCCGCGGGCAAAGGAATCGATAGAAGCGAAGACCGCGTCACGCCGGTCACGGCCGCTGCCTTCGCGGCGGTGCCGGCTGATGCGGAGGGCGTCGAGCCGGCGGAAGAACTGGCGCGCTTGCCGGACGACCCGGGTGTCGATCCGGACGAGGAAGCGGAAAAGTCGCCGCGCCGGTTCCGGCTGTTTTGATTTTGGCCATTGGGTGATTTGACTTGGCCTTTGGGCCGTTTGGGAATGGATTGATGTTCGAACGCGTTCTGTCGTTTCTCAGGGATTTACCGGCCGCGTCCAGCCCGCATGCCAGCACGGATGATCCGCGCGTCGCGGCCTCGGCGCTGCTGTACCATGTGATGAATGCCGATGGCGTGCGCCAGGATGTCGAGTGGGAGCGGTTCAAGGCGGTGCTCTCCGAGAGCTACTCGATCAGCGGTGCCGAACTCGAAGCGCTCGTCGCCGCCGGCGAGCGCGCCGACAATGAGGCGATCGATCTCTATGCCTTCACCAGCGTGCTCAAGCGCCATCTCGACGCGGAGGGTCGCAAGGCCTTCATCGGGCTGATGTGGGAGATCGTCTATGCCGATGGCGAGCTGCACGAGCTCGAGGACAATACGGTCTGGCGCGTCGCCGAGCTGATCGGCGTCGAGCGTCACGACCGGGTCGAGGCGCGCCGCAAGGCAGCGGCGCAGGCGCCGGGTGCCCGTGGAACGTCGAGCGACGAATAGACGGGGATCTCGCCTGACGATGCCGCGCCAAACGAGTTCGAAGCCAAAAATCCTGATCGTGCTGCATCAGGAGAATTCGAGCCCCGGACGCGTCGGCCACATGCTGCTCGAAGAGGGTTTTGAGCTCGACATTCGCCGCCCGCCGCTCGGCGATGTCTTGCCGGAAACACTGGACGGTCATGCCGGCACGGTGGTGTTCGGTGGCCCGATGAGCGCCAATGACGAGGACGAGTTCGTCCGCCGCGAGACCAACTGGCTGGAAATTCCGCTCAGGGAAAACCGACCATGTCTCGGCATCTGCCTCGGCGCGCAGATGCTGGTCAACCATCTCGGCGGCAAGGTCGAGGGTCACGGCGAAGGGCTGGTCGAGATCGGCTGGTATCCGCTCAAGGCGACTGAAGCCGGCAAGAAACTGATGCACTGGCCCGAAATGGTCTACCAGTTCCACCGCGAGGGTTTTTCGCTGCCTCGCGACGCGACCTTGCTGGCAACCGCCGAAACCTATCCCAACCAGGCCTTCCGCTATGGCGACAATGCCTGGGGCATCCAGTTCCATGGCGAACTGACCCGGCTGATGATGCAGCGCTGGGTGGTGCGTGGCGCACACCGTTTCGAACTGCCCGGCGCGCAACCCGGCCGCGATCATCTCGGTGGCCGGCTGATCTGGGACATGCACCTCAAGCGCTGGCTGAGCGAATTTTTGGGCGTGATCTTCGGCAAGCCTGCTGAGGGATAGAATAAAATCCAATTGCTCTGAGCGGCCGAGCTTGACGCAAGGAGGCTTACGTCTGCCGAGGCGTGGACGACTGCTTTGCGCCTCACTACGGCCATTCGTAGAACGGTGGTGCGATGGCCAGTCCTGACCCAAAGCCTCATTCCAGATTTCCTGAGATAACACCTCGCGCGCCGCATCTGCCAGGCCGCCAGGCCGGATATCGCCTGGACCAAAAGCCCAAGATCTGACCGAATTGAGCGGGCTGGTGGTACCCTACAAACTAGATAGAAGCCAGTGGCGGCGCGGCGTTGCGCATTGCCTGCGGCGTCTGGCCAAGGCTTCGCTGAAAACTTCTGCGCATGCGCTCCCGGCCGCCATACCCGGTCTCCATGGCGATTACTTCTATAGGCAATCGGCTTTGCTCCAGCAAATAGCGCGCCCTTTCCAGCCGCAGATTCTCGACTGCGCTGGCGGGTGTTATCCCGGTCTCGTTCTTGAAAACCCTGCTAAACTGCCGCACGCTGAGGCAGGCAGTTTTCGCCAGCTGGTCGATCAGAAGCTCCTTGTCCAGATTGCGCCTTGCATAATCGAGGACCCGCTGCACGCGGTCAGACCTGCCGTCTATCTGCAACAGAGCGGAGTGCTGTGACTGGCCACCGGCACGCCGGTGATGGACAACCATTGTCCGCGCCGCTTCACGGGCGATCGCCGCGCCCAGATCACGTTCGACCAGACTGAGCGCCAAATCGATGCCCGCGGTCATGCCCGCCGAAGTCCAGATTTGCCCATCGGCAATGAATATCCGATCTATTTCCACTTTCGCCTTTGGAAAACGGGCCTGCAACTCTTCGCCGAACATCCAGTGCGTGGTCACGCGCTTGCCGTCAAGCAACCCCGCTTCCCCCAAAATAAAGGCACCCACGCAGATGGAGGCGATGCGCCGGGCCTTTTGCTGGGCCTCGTGAAGAGTGGCGATGACACTGGTTGGTGGTTTCTTGGTGTCGGGCGTCGAACCGACAATCAAGGTATCGACGCCGATTTCGGAAGCCGGTTCTGTTGTCACTGTCATGCCGAAAGAATTCGGCACCCAGCCTCCGGAAGCCGAGACGATGTGAACCTCGTAGTGGTTTTTGCCCAAGACCATGTTCGCGGCTTCGAACGCGCCCAACGGCGCGAAGCTCAAAGTCGCAAATCCAGGCGGCAACAACAGTCCAATACGCACCGATCCCCTCCTTCGATTGAGCGTAGCTATCCGCTTCTTATGACTCAAGTCGGCGATGCCCAATAATTCGACATGGCCGGAATGGTGGCAACTTTGGCATAGGCGTTTTTCCAGAGGGGGCCCTAGTGTTCCCGCGCCACTTTCGCACTTGGCCACGATTTTTAGGAGGATTTCGATGTCAACGAACAAGCCCGGTATTGTCTTCGCGCATGGCCTTTGGGCTGATGGTTCATGCTTCCAGAAAGTGATCCCGACGCTACAGGCCGAGGGGCATGAGGTGATAGCTTCGCAACACGGGCTGAATTCCCTGAAAGGCGACGTTGATTGTGTCATCCAATGCCTGGGGCGGGTAAATGGTCCAATCGTTCTGGTAGGCCATTCTTACGGCGGGACACTGATCACTCATGCTGGCGTGGACAGCAGAGTGGGAGCACTGGTCTATATTTGCGCCCTGGCGCCGGATGAGAGCGAGACGTCCCAAGGGCAGTTGAATAAATTCCCCACCACGCAGGTATTTTCCCACGTTGAGGTCGCCGACGGGCGCCTTTGGCTCAAGCCTAGCGGGACAGCGCATTTCTGCGGCGATCTGTCTGAAACCGACCAGGAACTTGTCTGGGCGACGCAAGGCGTTCCCGTCCCCGATTTGTTCGACCAGAAGCACGCCGGTGTCGCTTGGAAGACAAAACCGAGTTGGTATGTCATGGGCACCAATGATCACACCGTTCATCCCGAGCTTCAGCGGGCAGCTTCGAAGCGCATGGGCGCTACGGTTCTGGAAACCAATGCAAGCCACGTTCCCATGCTTTCCCAGCCTGACAAGGTGTTGGATGCGATCCACAAGGCGGCTGCCGCGATCCAAAGGCCTAAGGTCGTATAGTTGGCTCGCTAGGGGCGGTCTTTTGATTGGTCCGAGCATCGGATCGAGCGACCTAGATCCAGCGCTCGATCAGTTCCGGCTGTTGAGATGCCGTACCCGCCGCAGTTGCGGAAACAGCACTGCCCACAGCCCGGCGACCGCGATGGCGCCGACACCGCCAATCACCACCGCCGGCACTGTGCCGATCAGCGCCGCCATAGTGCCAGCGCGGAATTCGCCGACTTCGTTGGAGGCCCCGACGAAAACCTGGTTGACGGCGTTGACGCGGCCACGCACCTCGTCCGGCGTCCACAACTGGATCAGAGTCTCTCTGATGTAAACGCTGAACATGTCGGTGGCGCCGAGGAGCGCCAATGCGACGATCGACAGCCAGGTGACGGTCGACAGGCCAAACAATACGGTGCAGGCGCCGAATGCCGCGACGAAGCCGAGCATGATCTTGCCGGCATTGTCGCGAAGCGGATGCCCGGCCAGCCAGACCGCCACGCAGATGGCGCCGATGCCGGGCGCCGAGCGCAGCAGGCCGAGGCCCCATGGGCCGAGTTGCAGGATGTCGCGCGCATAGACCGGCAGCAGCGCTGAGGCGCCGGACAGGAGCACGGCGACGAGGTCGAGCGAGATGGCGCCAAGCACGATCTTCTCGCTCCAGATGTAGCGGAAGCCGGCAAACAGCGTCTCCATCGTCGGCTTGTCGGTTGCGGTCTGCTGGGCAGGCTTGGGGATGGTGAAGATCAGCAGACCGGCCACCAGCATCAGCACAGAGGCGACGGCGTATGCGGCTTCGGCTGAGACGCCATAGAGCAGGCCGCCGGCGACCGGGCCGATGATCGTCGCCGTCTGCCAGGCGGACGAGTTCCACGCAATCGCGTTGCCGAAATCCTCCGGCGGCACCAGATTGGCGAACAGCGACGACGAGGCCGGTCCGTAAAAGGCGCGCGCCATGCCGAACAGCGCCAGGACGAAGAAGATCGGCAGCGGACTGACGAGGCCGCGCAGCGTGAAATACAGGAGAACGAGCGCACAGCCTGCCTCGACCACCGTTGCCAGCGCCATGATCAGGCGGCGGCCGAAGCGGTCGGCGACGGCGCCGGTGACCAGCACCAAGAGCAGCGACGGCAGGAACTGGACGATGCCGACAATGCCGAGATCGAAGGGATCGCGCGTCAGATCATAGATCTGCCAGCCGACGGCAACCGAGACGATCATGGTCGCGAAAGTGGTGAGGAAACGCGCCGTCCAGTAGCTGAGGAAGGCTTTGTGCCGGAAGGCGGCGTAACGCTGCTCCGGTGAAGTTTGTACTGATGTCATGGAGAGGCCCCGTTGCGATGGCATTGATCGGCGGGGCACTTCCCGGATGGGCGCTGGTCCGACCAATGGAACGTCTAACAAAGTTCGCGGCGGGATGTGCGTTAAAATCAGGCCTGGATCAAGGGATTTTCCCCCTGTTCCTTCGATCGCACAAGGAAGTTACCGTCGCAGCGCCGCGGAAATGGCGTCGAGCCCGCCCCGCAATTCGGCTTCCGTCGGCCAGCCGAAGCCGACGCGGAAGAAGCGTTTTTCCATTTCGAACCAGTGGCCCGGTCCGACATAGGTGCCATGGTTTTCCAGCAGATCGACATAGAAGCGGTCGAGGTCGAAGCCGGGATCGACGTTCAGGCGCGGGAAGCCGACGACGCCGCCTTCGGGCCTGATCCAGTCGACCAGCGGCTCGCGATCGATCCAGGCCTGGACGATGTCGCGACGCTTGGCCATTTCGGGCAGCAGCACGCCCAAGAAGGCATCCCGGCGCTCCAGCATGCCGCGCGCGATGCCTTCGTCGATGACACTGCCGCAAATGCCGATCTGCTCCTTGGCGGCGAGGAATTTTTCCTGAAGAACCGCATCTCTGGTGATCAGCCAGCCGATGCGGATGCCGGGAATGCCGAAGGCCTTGGACAGCGATGAGACGCTGATCGCCTTCGGGCTCAAGGAGGCCGCCGACGGCAGGCGCCTGCCATAGGAGAGGTCGCGATAGGTCTCGTCGACCAGCAAATGGCAGTTGCTGCTTTCCGCGAGCGCCACCAGCGCGTCGAGATCGGCGCGGCTCATCATCGTTCCTGTCGGGTTGTGTGGGCAGGTGACGCTGATCAGCCGGGTGCTCGGCCTGATCGCCGCCTTGATGGCCTCGATATCGATGGCAAAGCTGTTCTCGAAGGCGAGGTCGACGAAGCTGATGGCGCAGCCGATCGCGCGTGGGGTTTCGATGTTGGTGGCGTAGTTGGGCCTGATGACGACGAGATGGTTGCTCGCCGACAGAAGCGATGTCGAGATGATGAACAGCGCGCCGGCCGCCCCGGCGGTGACCAGAACGTCATCGGGCGAAACGCCGGCATCCTGCGCCGCGATCAGCGCCCGCAACTCCTTGTCGCCGCGATGCTCGCCATAGAAGAGCGTGAGATCAGGCAGCGACAGGCCGATGTCGGAAAGCTTCTGGTCGGCGATCGAGCTCTCGGAGAGATTGTAGCGGATGCGGTCGTAGCCGTATTCTTCCGGTGCTTCTTTCTCGATCACCATCCTGGTGTAGTTCATGGCTTCCCCCAGATCATCATTGTCTGGGGTTTCCAAGCCACGAAAACATGAAGCCTGCCAAGGCGGTTTCGCCGGCAGGCTTCTGTTCCAGTCGTCCTAACTATTGGCTCAGGACTGAACTGCTCAGGCTGAAACCTTGGCCTTGCGGCCCTTGGCCTTGACGGGCACCACTTCGACGGCCTTGCGGCCGAGGCCGATCGACTTCGCCAGTTGCGAGCGCGAGGCGGCGTAGTTGGGAGCAACCATCGGATAGTCCGACGGCAAGCCCCATTTGGCGCGGTAGGCGTCCGGGGTCAGGTTGAAATGCACACCGAGATGGCGCTTCAGCGATTTGAATTTCTTGCCGTCCTCGAGGCAGATGATGAAATCCGGCGTCACCGACTTCTTCGGGTTGACCGCGGGAACCAGCGGTGCTGCCACCGGCACGGCCGGCTTGCCTAGCCCGCCGATCGAGGTGGCGACGCTGGCGATAAGGTCGGCCAGGCCGGAGACGGGCAGGCGGTTCTTCTCAACGTAAGCGGATACGATGTGGGCGGTCAGCTCGAGAAGGTCGGTGCGAGCGTCGTTGCTATCGTCGGTCAATTCTTCCTCCGTCTATGGCGCACGGCCTCGAAAATGGGGATCGTTTTCGAAAGGACGAGGCACGAAATTCAAAAAATGCTGAAGCGTCTTTAGCGTATCCAGTGGAGCACGCGGGCAGTGCGCGAAATTCCTAGTCGGCAAATCTGCATAACGCAATGATTTAGCGCGGCGTCACACGTTATTTTGAACAACTATACTAAACTGTAATACTATCAGACGATCAAGGCCTTGTCTCGCCACAGACGAAATCCGCCTTCGAAGGCACGTGTGTTGTCACCGCGCCTGGAGTCGGCTGGTAACTCGTCGAGCTTGTCGACATTGCCGCCGCCAATGACGACATAGTCTGGCTGCAGGGCGGCGCGCAGTCGGTTGACGACGTCGAAGACAGATTCGCCCCATTTCTTCTTGCCGCGCCTTTCCAGGCCACGTTCACCGACATAATCCTCGAAGCTCTTGGTCTTCTTGTAAGGAAGGTGGGCGAGTTCCATGGGCAGGCCGACATGGTCGGCGATCATCGCCGCACCGAGGCCGGTGCCGAGGCCGAGGAACAGCATGCGCCCGCCCTCATAGCTGCCGATGGCCTGCATCAGCGCATCATTGACCACCTTGACCGGCTTGCCGAACTGCGCGGCGAAATCGAAGCCGGCCCAACCCTTGCCGAGATTCTTGGGATCGAGCACCAGCTTGTTGTGACGCACCGGGCCGGGATAGCCCATCGAGATGACGTCGTAGGACAAGCCTTCGGCGAGTTTCTTCACCGTGGCGATCATCTGCTGCGGCGTCAGGTCCGGGCCGGAATCGGCCCGGCGCTCGGCGCCGCCGGCGCTGGTCAGGATCTTGACGTGCGAGCCGCCAATATCGATCGCCAACACGATTGTCTCGGCGCCCCGTTCTGTTTGCTTCACGGCCTTGGCCATCGCGTCCCCTCCACTCATGCCACTGGGTCGATCCAGCCATTGGGCGGTCCGAAGCCGGCCATGGCGTCCGCCGGCCCCCATGTTTTCGGCTCGTAGAGGTGCGGCGGCGTGGTGTCGCCGAGCACCGGGCCAACGATGCGCCAGGCCAGTTCGCTGGCGTCCTGGCGGGTGAACAGCTGGCCATTGCCGTTCATGGCATCGCCGATCAGCCGCTCATATGGCGGCATGTCGCTCTTGCTGTCGTCGAGTGCCGTCAGTTCCACCTGCTCGCCGACCATGTCGTCGCCGGGCGCCTTGCGCTGGGCGCCGATGGCGATCATCACCTGCGGGTCGATGCGGAAGCGCACGTAATTCTGATCTGCAGGCTTGATCGGGTCGAAGACGTCAAGCGGCGGCCGCTTCAGCCGCACCACCACCTCGGTGACATGCACCGGCATGTTCTTGCCGGCGCGGATGAAGAACGGCACGTCCTGCCAGCGCCAGGTGTCGACGAAGAAGCGCACCGCCGCGAAGGTCTCGACCGGCGAATTCGGCGCCACGCCGGGCTCGGCGAGATAGCCGGTGAACTGGCCGCGCACGACATCGTCCTTCGTCAAAGTGCGGATGGCGCGAAGCACCTGCACCTTCTCGTCGATGAGGTCGTCGGCGGAGCGGCCGACCGGCGGCTCCATGGCCAGCAGCAGCAGGATGTTGAGCAGATGGTTCTCGATGACATCGCGGATGGCGCCGACATCGTCATAGAAGCGGCCGCGGCCCTCGACGCCGAAATCCTCGGCCATGGTGATCTGCACGCTCTCGACGTAATTGCGGTTCCAGATCGGCTCGAGGAAAGAATTGGCGAAGCGGAAATAGAGCAGGTTCTGGATCGCTTCCTTGCCGAGATAGTGGTCGATGCGGAAGATCGACTGTTCGTCGAACACCAGATGCAGCACCCGGTTCAGCCAGCGCGCCGACTGCAGATCATGACCGAAGGGCTTTTCCACCATCAGCCGCGCGCCATGCGCGGTGCCCGACTGTTCCAACCCTTGCACGACCGTCTCGAACATGGTCGGCGGCACCGCCATGTAGTGCAGCGGCCGCTGGGCGCTGCCCAGCGCTGTCTTCAGCTTCTCGAACGTGGCCGGATCGCGGTAGTCGCCGCTGACATAGCGCAGCAGCGAGGCGAATTTGGCGAACACCGTCTCGTCGATGGCGCCGAGCGCATGGACGATGCCGTCGCGGGCGCGGTCCTGCAACTGCTTCAAATCCCAGGCATCGAAGGCGACGCCGATCACCGGTTCGGTGAGCGTGCCCTTGGCCACCATCTGGTACAGCGCCGGAAATATCTTCTTGTGGGCGAGGTCTCCGGTCGCCCCGAAGAGCACCAGCGTATCGGACCGTTCCTGGCTCATGCGTGCGTCTCCCGCTGTGGCGTCACTTGCCGGCCTTCGGCTTTTCGAGATGGCCGCCGAAGGCATAGCGCATGGCGGACAACAGCTTGTCGGCGAATTCGGATTCGCCTTGCGAGGAGAAGCGGTCGAACAGCGCCGACGACAGCACCGGCGCCGGCACGCCGGTGTCGATCGCCGCCTTCAGCGTCCAGCGGCCTTCGCCGGAATCCGAAACCCGGCCGCCGAACTGCGCCAGGCCCGGATCGCTCTTCAGCGCGCCGGCTGTGAGATCGAGTAGCCAGGAGCCGATGACGCTGCCATGCCGCCAGACCTCGGCCACCTGGGGAAGGTCGACGTCGAACTGATAATATTGCGGGTTTTCCAGCGGGCTGGTCTCGGCGTCAGCTGTGCGCTGCCGCTTGCCGGCATTGGCCGATTTCAGGATGTTCATGCCTTCGGCATAGGCGGCCATGACGCCGTACTCGATGCCATTGTGCACCATCTTGACGAAGTGGCCGGCGCCGCTCGGTCCGCAATGCAGGTAGCCGAAGGGTGCGGTGCCGGCAGTAGCCTTGTCCGGAGTGGGCGCGCCGGCATCGGCGCCAGGCGCCAGCGTGGCGAAGACCGAATCGAGGTGCTGCACCGCCACGTCGGGGCCGCCGATCATCAGGCAGTAGCCCCGCTCCAGGCCCCAGACACCGCCACTGGTGCCGACATCGACGAGATGGATGCCCTTGGTGGCCAGTTTCGCGGCCTGGTCGACGGCGTCGTGATAGTAGGAATTGCCGCCGTCGATGACGATGTCGCCGGGCTCCATCAGGGCCGCGACCTGATCGATGATCTTGCCGGTGATCGCTGCCGGCAGCATCAGCCAGACGCAGCGCGGCTTGGCGAGCTTGCCGACGAATTCCGTCAGGGATGCCGCTCCGAGCGCGCCGTCGCTGACCAGGGCGGCGACGCTTGCCGGGTTGATGTCGTAGACGACGCATTCATGGCCGTCGCGCATCAGGCGGCGCACCATGTTGGCGCCCATCCGGCCCAGTCCCATCATTCCGATCTGCATGGTTTCGTCCCGATTGCTTGAGGAAAGAAAAAATCTATCGGCCCGGCTGCTTTAATCATGATGCGTCGATGCCGACGCTGAAGTCGACATTCTCCCAACGCATCGCATCGGGCCAGAAAAAAGTGAAGACGAGGGTGCTCCCCTGCTCCAGTCCGGCGACCGGCAGGTCGACCAGATGAACGCCGAAAGCGTTTTCCCTGGTCTTGTGGTCCTCGATCGTCAGCCATTTGTCGCTGCTCCAATGGACGACGCCGGGCGCCGAAAGCTCGACGCGCAAAACCTTGCCGGTAGGGATGGAGCGGATCTTGTTGTTGAAGCGCCATATCCTGAGCGGCGAGCCTGTCTTGCCCTGGATGTAGCGCTCCACACCTTGCGGCGGCATGTCGAAAACCGCGCCGTCGCGCAGCGATCGCAACAGCTTGATGTGCTCGGCATGCGCCCAGACCAGCGGCATGGCGCTGCCGGACGGTTTGCCAAGCCACAGTTCGCGGTCCGGCACATCCGGACTGTCCCAGACCTGCTCCGGCAGCAGCCCGCCTATTCCCGCCGAGCGCTCGAAGGTATCGAGAAGCTCCGCGGCTTTCTCCTTGCGGCCAGCCGCCAGCTCGTAATGCGCCCGCTCGCCGGTGAGCAGGGGCCAGGCGCGTCCCTGGCCAGTGCCGTCAAAAGGCGTGCCATCCTCGTGCTCGCCATAGCCGTCACCGGTGTAGCGGTACCAGACCGGGCCTTGCGGCAGATCGCAACGCAAAAGGGCATCGACGGCCTTGACGGTATCGACGATGCGCGGATCGTCGGCCGCCCTGAGGCCAAAGCGAACCAGGGCCAGGGCGTCGGGGCTGATGATGGCTTCCGCCGGCTTGTCGGTGTCGCCTGGCGGCCGGTTCTTGATCGGCACGAAGCCGTCCTTCGGCGCGGCGGCGCCCGCATCGTCGGGCGGCGCGATGCGGACATAATAGCCTGCGACGCCTGCCTGGGTGCAGAGCTGAGTGCCGGTGACGTAGGTCCAGCGTTCGACCTGGTCGTTCCAACAATCAGCGGTTTCGCGTAGGTAGTTTGCCGGCTCACTCTTTCCGACGACATCCAGCATGTCGGCGGAGGCAAGCAGCGCGGCGATCTCGACGGCCAGCGTGAACGGGCTGTAGCCAGCGTCTTCCTCCCAGCGGTCCTCGCCGGTGACGGGGCCGTTGCGTACGACATAGGAGGCGGCGCTTTCGATCATGGCCTGGAAATCGGCGAGCCTGGCGCGCGGCAGATGGCCGGCGCGGCGCAAGGCGTCGGCCAGAAGCAGCGGAAAGGCGCATTCATCCATCTGGATGCCTCGCCAATAGGCGGTGCCGTCGGACCAGACATTCTGCGGCCAGTGACCATCCGGCTGCTGGATCGAGCGCAGATAGGTCAATATCTGCAGCGCCTGTTTGCCGTCGCCGGCGGCAAGGAAACCGCCAGCGGTCTCGACCAGGTCGCGCGGCCAGACCAGATGGTAGCCGCCGAGATCGTCGTCGCCCTTGTTGAAGCCCCATGGGATCGACAGGCTGGCAACGGCAGCACCCGGTCTCGCGATCGAGAGATGCGAGGCCAGAACCGCTGTGCTCACACGATAGCTGTTCAGCCCGGAGGCGGTGTGGCGATCGAGCTTCTCGAGCCCGGCCTGAAATGTCCGCCAGTTCTCGACATAGGTTTGCGCGGCGGCGTCGAAACCCTGCTTGAGACTGGCCAGCGCCAGGTCGGCGGCTGCTTCCGGCGACGCGCCGAAGCCGAGTGCCAGCAAGGCTGTGGTCTTGCCGGCGGAAAAGCCGATCTCGCCGGTCAGGGCGACATTGCCGTCTTCCGCCCGTTGGCAGGAGGGATCGAGCGCACCGCCGTCCTGCAATTGCCGCCAGCCGTCGGAGAAACCGACATAGCCGGCCGAACAGCTATTCCAGGGCAGTGAGGAGACCAGCGCCAGGGATACGCCGCGCCCGGTTGCGAAGAGCATGCGCTGGCCCTTGTGTTCACTGGCCCAGGCCGTGTTGCCCATGCCGGCGTTGACGAGATGCGGCGCAAGCAGCGCGTAGACATGGTAGTCGGCCGCCGAACCTTTCAGCGGTGCGAATGCGATCTCCTGCAGCAGGACGGGCCGTTTCGGGTCCGTAATGATGCGCTTTTCGATACGGTAGGCGCCGTCTGTCGCGGTGTTGGTCAGCCTGTAGCCCGGCACGCCATCCTCGAACGGCGCTACTGCGTGCGCGGCGTCGCGCTTCTCTTCCGAGAAATAGCCACTGGGGCCGGTGACGATCAGCTCCATGTCGCGCGTGCAGGCACTGTCGAGACGTGGATAGTAGATCTCGTTCAAGATGCCGTGGCTGATCGTGAACCAGAGCGGGCTCTTGGCTGAAAACGCGGTGCCAACGCCACTCTTGGCGCTTGATGTCCAGCGGGCCGGTATTCCGGGCGCGCCTATGGCAACGGTCGGCGTTACTGCCATCAATTGGCCTCCTGTCGTGCTCCTAGACCATGTGCCGGCGGCTTTTTCAATCATCGCACCGCAAGTTGATCGAAGGCATGCCAAGCTTTGCAGTTGACAGCTTGCGGTTCGTCTGCATTTGTCTGACAATAGATAAAAAACAGGGACTGGGCGTAACGATCATCAGGCGAAACTAGCAACTTTGGGAGGAAATCATATGAAGAAACTGCTCGTTCTGGGTGCGCTGGCGGCTATGTTGGCCTCGGGCACCGCACTTGCCGACGCCAGCGGCAAGAAGATCGCATTCTCCAACAATTATGCCGGCAATTCGTGGCGGCAGGCGATGCTCGACAGCTATGGCATCGTCACCAAGAAAGCCGTCGACGACAAGGTGGTCGGCGCCGCCGACATCTTCACCACCGCCGACAAGGAAGTGCCGACGCAGGCTGCTCAGGTGCAGAACCTGATCCTGCAGGGCTATGACGCCATCGTCATCAACGCCGCCTCGCCGGACGCGCTCAACGGCGCCATCAAGCAGGCCTGCGATGCCGGCATCACCGTCGTCTCCTTCGACGGCGTCGTGACCGAACCCTGCGCCTACCGCGTCGTCGTCGACTTCAAGGACATGGGCAAGCAGGAAGTCGAGCAGATGGCCAAGTTCCAGCCCAAGGGCGGGAACCTTTTGGAGATCCGTGGACTGGCCGGCACCTCGATCGACGATGCCATCCATGCCGGCATCCTCGAAGGGGTCGCCGCCCATCCCGAATTCAAGATCGTCGGCTCGGTGACCGGCGACTGGGACCAGACGACGGCGCAGAAGGCGGTCGCGACCATCCTGCCCTCGCTGCCTGACGTGGTCGGTATCGTCGACCAGGGCGGTGACGGCTATGGCGCCGCACAGGCTTTCGCCGCCGCCAACAAGCCGCGCCCGACCATCATCATGGGCAACCGCCAGGACGAGCTGAAGTGGTGGAAGGAACAGAAGGACAAGGACGGCTACAAGACCTGGTCGGCTTCGATCGCGCCCGGCGTGTCGTCGCTCGCCTTCTGGGTGGCGCAGCAGGTGCTCGATGGCCGCAAGGACATCCCGCACGACCTGCTGGTGCCGTATCTCGCCTTCACCCAGGACGATTTCGAGGCAGCCCTGCCGAAGATCAAGGAAGGCGGCGTCGCCACCCACGAATACACGCAGGAAGATGCCCTCGCGGCGATCAAGGCCAACATCAAGTAAGTGTCGCGGCAGCGTTGCCCTTCGTACCATCGCGCGGATATCTCTAGGCATGCCTGAAGGGAACGCTGACATCATCAGACTGAACGGCGCCGAAAAACATTTCGGCGCCGTTCGCGCGCTTGGCGGGGTGGATTTCCATGTCGGGCCCGGCGAGTGCGTCGGCCTGGTCGGCCATAACGGTGCCGGCAAATCGACGCTGATGCACATGGTGGCGGGCACGCTCACGCCGGACAGCGGCAAGATCGGCGTGCATGGCGACATCGAGGACAACTACTCGGTGTCGCGGGCGCAAAAACTCGGCATACGCTGCGTGTTCCAGGAACTGTCGCTGTGCCCCAATCTCAGCGTCGCCGAGAACACGCGCATCAACCACGCCTCGCTCTCGGGCTTCGGCTGGCGGCGCAAGGCGGCGGCACTCATCACCGACAAGTTGGACAAGATCTTTCCGGACCATGGCATCTCGGCCTGGGACATTGTCGGCGACCTGTCGATCGGCCGGCGCCAGATGGTCGAGGTGGCGCGCGCCTTCACCGTCACCCAGGACCGGCTCGACCTCGTCATCCTCGACGAGCCGACATCGTCGCTCGACGCGCATACATCAGGCCAGTTGCTGGCCTTTGTCCGCCGCTTCGTCGCCGGTGGCAAAAGCTGCATCCTGATCTCGCATGTGCTGGGCGAGGTGCTGAAAAACGCCGACCGCATCGTGGTGATGCGCGATGGCAAGGTGGTCGTTGCTGATGCGGCAAATGCCTTCGACCGCGACCGGCTGGTGACGGCGATGGGCGGTGCGGAAGCGCGCCAGAAAATCGCGGCGGAGATTGCCGCAACCAAACCAGCGGCCAGCCCGTTGCGGGTTCGGGCGCGTCCCGCCGCGCAGAAGGACGGCACCGACCTTGTCGCCTGTGCCGGCGAGATCATCGGCCTAGCCGGGTTGGCGGGACACGGCCAGACCGACCTGCTGCTGGCGATCTTCGCGGCTGCGTCACGCACCAAGGCAGGCATCGAGGTGACAGCACCTGTGGCGCTGGTGGCCGGGGATCGCCAGTCGGACGGCATCTTCCCGCAATGGTCGATCGCTGAGAATATCGGCATCCGCTCGCTGGCGCGGTTGCGCAACGGGCTGCTGATCTCGCCGCAGCGCGAGGCCGAACTTGCCGCGGTCTGGCAGAAGAAGATCGGCATCCGCACGCCCGACATGAACAACAACATCTTCTCGCTGTCGGGCGGCAACCAGCAGAAGGCGCTGTTTGCCCGCGCGCTCGGCTCGGATGCGGAAATCGTGCTGATGGACGATCCGATGCGTGGCGTCGACATCGGCACCAAGCTGGAGGTCTATGACCTTGTTCGCGAAGAGGCGCGCAATGGCCGCACCTTCCTCTGGTACACCACGGAAACCGAAGAGCTCGACAATTGCGACCACGTCTATGTCTTCAAGAACGGCCGCATCGTCGCCAATCTGCGTCGCGACGAATTGACCGAAGAGAAGATCATCCAGTCCTCCTTCGGCGACGCGGCCTGAGATGACGGCGGCTAGCCTCGACACCGGCCGAAAGAACTCCGCCGAGCGTGGGGCGCTGGCCCGCGCCCGCCTTTTGCGTGGGCTGCTGCCGGCGCTGTCGCTGACGCTGGTGCTGCTCGCCATCGCCTGGCTCAACCCGCGCGCCATCAGCTATTTCGGCTTCAGCCTGATGCTGAATCTGGCGATCCCGATCGCGCTGGCGACGATCGCGCAGATGTTCGTCATATCAGGCAATGAACTCGACCTGTCGATCGGCACCTTTGTCGGTTTCGTCGGCTGCGTCACCGCGACCTGGCTGAAGGACGCGCCGCTGATCGGTGTCGCCATCCTGCTCGGATCGATCGGTATCTATGCGCTGCTTGGCGCGCTGATCCATCTGCGCAATTTGCCGTCGATCGTGGTGACGCTCGGCATGAGCTTCGTCTGGCAGGGGCTCGCCATTCTCGTCCTGCCCAAGCCCGGCGGCAAGGCGCCGGACTGGCTGCTGGCGATCATGGCGTTCAAGCCGCCTTTCGTCCCGTTCCCGATCATCGCGGCGCTGCTGATCGGTCTCATCGTCCATTTCGGCCTGATGCGCACCTCCTACGGCGTGATCCTGCGCGGTTCCGGCGGCAATCCGGCTGCGCTCAAGCGTGCCGGCTGGTCGCTGCTGAAGACCAAGATCGTGCTGTTTGCGCTGGCCGGCCTGTTCGGCGTGCTGTCGGGCATGGCGCTGATCGGCATCACCACCTCGGCCGATGCCAATATCGGCAATGGCTACACGTTGCTGGCGATCGCCGGCGTCATCCTCGGCGGCGGCGAATTCGTCGGCGGCCGGGTGTCGCCGATCGGTGCGGTGATCGGCGCGCTGACACTGGCGCTGGCCGCCTCGCCGCTGCTCACCTTCATGCACATCCCACCCGACTGGCAGGTGGCGGCCAACGGCGCCATCCTGATCATCGTGCTGGCGGCGCGGGTGCTGATCAGCCGCAGGGAGAGGTGAGCGATGGCATTGGTTAGATCGCTGGTTGCCAAACCCTGGATCTGGTCGTTTGTCGGCGCCTTGTTGGTGTGGCTGGCAACGATCGCCTTCACCGGCGGCTATGGCGCCGGCGGCATGGTCACCGCTGCCTTGTCACTCGCGGTGTTCACTGTCATCGTCGGCGTCGGCCAGATGTTCGTCATCACGCTCGGGCCGGGCAATGTCGACCTGTCGCTGCCGGCCAATATCGGCCTGGCCAGCGCTGTCGCCATGAAGGTCATGGCCGGCAGCGATTCCATGATCGTGGTCGGGCTGCTGGCGGCACTCGCCTGCGGTGCTGCGATCGGTGCCGTCAACTATCTGCTGATCTGGGCGCTGCGCATTCCGCCGATCATCGCCACGCTGTCAGCGAGCTTCATCATCCAGTCGATCGATATCAGCTACGGGCGCGGGCTGCAGATCAAGCCGCCGCCAGGGTTTGCCGATTTCGCCAATTGGCAGATCCTCGGCATTCCGGTGCTGGCGATCCTCACCGTTCTGTTCACCGTCGGGGCGGCCATCGCCTTGCAGCGCATGATCTATGGCCGCTCGGTGCTGGCGATCGGCCAGAACATCCGCGCCGCCTGGCTCGCCGGCGTCAATGTCGGCCGCATCCGCTTCCTCACCTACACGCTGTCGGGGGCGCTCGGCGGCATCGACGGCGCCCTGCTGGCCGGCTATTTCCGCGGCGCCAATGTCGATATCGGCAATGAATACCTGCTGGCCTCGATCGCCGTGGTGGTCATCGGCGGCACGTCGGTAGCCGGCGGCAAGGCCAATGTGCCGGGAGTCTGGGGCGCGGCGCTGTTCCTGGTGCTGCTGCTCACCATGCTCAACACGTTTGGGGTCAGTGCCGGGGTGCGGCTGCTGTTGACGGGGCTGATCATCGTTGGGGTTATTACCGCGGCGGGAGGGGAAAAGGCGGTGCGTTAGCGTGAAGGATCACGACGCGTTGACGCTGGGCTCCCGGGCAATCGTTAGGCCAGCCCAACATCAGGTTTCCATTCGCAGCGCGGGCTAGTAAACCCTTCCGCGATCGCAGTTGGCCTCGGGAGGGCTCCGCTTGTCCAGTTCTGTCAGCGTCGTGAACGAGAATGGCGTCGCCATCGTCACCATCGACAATCCGCCGGTCAACGCGCTGAGTTTTCACGTCCGCGAACCGCTGATGCAGGCGCTCGTTGCCTTGCGCGATGACGCGTCGGTGGCGGCCATTGTGATTGCCTGCGCTGGGCGGACCTTCGTCGCCGGCGCTGACATCACCGAATTCGGCAAGCCGGTGCAGCAACCCGATCTGCGCGCCATCGTGGCCATGCTGGAAACCATCGCCAAGCCGACGGTCGCCGCTATCCACGGCACCGCGCTCGGCGGCGGCCTCGAACTGGCGCTCGGCTGTCATTTCCGCGTTGCCGATGCCGGCGCCAAGCTCGGTCTGCCCGAGGTGAAGCTCGGCATCCTTCCCGGCGGCGGCGGAACGGTGCGGCTGCCGCGCCTGGCCGGCGCGGTGAAGGCGCTGAAGATGATCGTTTCAGGTACACCGATCGGCGCGACCGAAGCGCATGCCGCCGGTCTGGTCGATGCCGTTTTTGAAGGCGACCTGACCACGCATGCCGTGAACTTCGCCCGGGAAATCGCCCGCAAGGGTGGTCCGTTCACGCCGGTGCGCGATCGCAATGACTTGCTTGGGGAAACGGATCTCGCGGCTTTCGATGCCGAGGCGGCGGATCTCGCCAAGAAGGCACGGGGCCTCGAAGCGCCGATCGCCTGCGCGCAAGCGGTGCGCAATGCCGTCACACTGCCCTTCGACGAAGCACTGGCGGCCGAGCGCGCGCTATTCGCTGGGCTGGTTGCCAGCGACCAGTCGCGGGCGCAGCGCCATCTGTTCTTCGCCGAGCGCGAGGCGGCAAAGCTTCCCGGCAAGGACATCGTCAGGCGCAGGATTGGCCGCGTCGGCGTCATCGGCGCCGGCACGATGGGGGGCGGCATCGCCATGGCCTTCGCCAATGGCGGCTATCCCGTCACCTTGCTGGAGAGCAGCGAGGAGGCCCTACAACGCGGGCTGGGCACGATCGAGAAGAACTATGCTGTTTCGGTCTCGCGCGGCTCACTGACGGCAGATACCAAGCATCAACGGCTCGCCCAGTTCAAAGGCTCCACCGACTATGCCGACCTTGCCGAGTGCGACCTGATCGTCGAGGCGGTGTTCGAGGACATGGCGGTGAAGAAAGAGGTGTTCGGCAGGCTCGACGCGATAGCCAAGCCCGGCGCCATCCTTGCCACCAACACCTCCTATCTCGACATCAATGAAATCGCCGCCTCGATCTCGCGGCCGCAGGATGTGCTCGGCCTGCATTTCTTCTCGCCGGCCAATGTCATGAAGCTGCTGGAGATCGTGCGGGCCGAAAGACCGCGCCGGACGCGCTGGCAACCGTCGTCGACATGGCGCGGCGGATCGGCAAGGTGGCGGTCGTCGTCGGGGTCTGCCACGGCTTCGTCGGCAATCGCATGCTGGCCGCGCGCGGTTCGGAATCGGAAGCGCTGCTGCTGGAGGGGGCGACGCCCAGCCAGATCGACAAGGCCTTCACCGATTTCGGCTGGCCGATGGGACCGTTCCAGATGGGCGATCTCGCCGGCCTCGATATCGGCTGGCGCAACCGCAAGGCGCGCGGCCTCACGGCCGTGATTGCCGACACGCTGTGCGAGCAGGGGCGTTTCGGCCAGAAGACCGGCCGTGGCTTCTATCTCTACGAGGCCGGTGCGCGGGCGGGCGTTCCCGATCCGGAGGTGGAGGCGCTGATCCGCGACAAGGCCGCCGAGAAGGGCATCGAGCCGCGCGCGATCGGTGCGGAAGAAATCATCGAGCGCACGCTCTATCCCCTGGTCAATGAGGGCGCCAAGATCCTTGAAGAGAAGATCGCGGCTCGCGCCTCCGACATCGATGTCGTCTGGGTCAATGGCTACGGCTTTCCCATTGGTAAGGGCGGCCCGATGTTCTGGGCCGGCCTCGAAGGTGCCGGCAAGATCATCGAGCGGCTCGACTATTGGCATCAGCGGACCGGCAAGGACGTGTTCAAGCCAGCGCCCCTGCTTCGGCGCATGGCCGAAACCGGCTCGTGGGAGACCGACGCGACGGCCTGACGGCGCTATCCCTGATTTTGTCCGAGCGTGCAGTCGGCGCAGCGGCCGTTGACCTCTATGCTCGTCGCTTCGATGTGAAAGCGCTCGCGCGTTGCCCATTCGGCGAGCCGGCGATCGATGATGTCGTCGCTGAATTCTGTGACCCGGCCGCATTGTTCACAGACCGCCAGGATCGCGGTTCCGCGGCCATGGCTATGCTGGCCGGCGCACGGCACGAAAGCATTGAGGCTCTCGACCTTGTGAACCGCGCCATTCTCGATGAGTTTCTTGACCGCCCGGTAGACCTGTACCGGCGATTTGATGCCGTGCGGCCTGATGTCGTCGAGAATGTCGTAGGCGCTGACCGGCCTGCCGGCGCGGGAAATGGCCGCCAGCACCAACTTTTGGTTCCGGGTGAGTTCAGGATCTGTCATTGGCTATCGAGTGTTGCGCGATGCCGCTGACCAGATAGGCTGCGGCACCCAGCACCGTGATCCAGAAGCTCGTCGGCCAGTCGGTCAGGAAGGCGAGTGACAGGCTGACCCAGGCAATCGTGACGGCCAGCGCCATCGAGACCGCGATGCCGGCGAGCACGCCACGCGTCAGCCGCAGCGAGGTCGCCGCCGGGCCGACCATCAGCGAGAAGACGAGCAGCACGCCGACGATCTGCACCGCCTCGGCGGTCGCGACCGCGACCAGGATCATGAACAGGGTCGAGACGAGGTTGAGCGGCACCCCCCTTGCTTCGGCGAGCTCCGGCTGCAGGCTGGCGAACAGCAGCGGCCGGGCGATCAGCACCAGTGCAACAAGGATCGCCACCGCCAGTACCGCGAGCACCACGACGGTGCGCAGGCTGATGCCAAGCACATTGCCGAACAGCACGTTCGTCGCCTGCGAGGCGAAGGCGGTGTAGAAGTGCAGGAACAGAAGGCCGAGGCCGAGCGACAGCGTCAGCACTATGCCGATGGCGACGTCGCGATGCGCGCGCTCGCCAAGCAGGCCGATGCCGATGCCGGCGACGACGGTGAACACGGTCAGGCCGAAGAACGGCGACAGCCCGATCAGGCCGGCACCGGTGGCACCAGGGAACCCGACATGGGCAAGCGCGTGGCCGGCGAAAGTCTGGCCCCTGAGCACAAGGAAATAGCCGACCGCGCCGGCGACGATGCCGACGATCGTGCAGGCATAGAAGGCGTTGCGCATGAATTCATAGTCAAACATCGTGAACATGCACCCCGCTTTCCAGTTCGACATCGTCGGCCATGACGAAGATCCGCCCGGCGACCCGCACGACATTGATCGACGTGCCGTAGAGTTTCGACAGCACCGGCCCGTTGATCACCTCGTTGACGCTGCCGATCGCCGCCTTGCCGTTGCCGAGATAGAGCACGCGATCGACGGCGCGCAGCAGCGGATTGATTTCGTGCGAGCAGAACAGCACGGCGATGCCGAGACGTTCACCGATCTCATGCACGAGGTCGATGATCGTCCGCTGGTGCGCCGCGTCGAGGCTGATCAGCGGCTCGTCAAGCAGAAGCAGTTGCGGGTCGCCGATCAGCGCCTGGGCGATCAGGATGCGCTGGCGCTCGCCACCGGATAGCTCGGCCAGCGGACGCCGGGCGAGGTCGCTTGCTTCGACCGCTTCGAGTGCCTTCCAGGCGGCTTCCTTCTCGGTGGCGGAAGCAACCGGCCAACCCCAGCGATGGCCGCCGGCCGCTGTCAGCACGAAGTCTAGGCCGCTGATCCCCATATGGGTCAAAGCGCGCCGCGCCTGCGGCATGTAGCCGATATCAGCATTGCCGCGCTTTGGCGGCCCACCCAGCACTGAGATGGTACCGCCCGACGGCTCTATCAGGCCGAGGATCGCACGCAGCATCGTCGTCTTGCCGGCGCCATTGGCACCGAGAAGACCGACAAAGGCGCCTTGCGGAACGGAAAGGGAGACGTCGGACAGAACCCGACGCCCCCCATAGGTCAGCGTCACCCGGTCGAATGCGACAGCGCTCATTGCGTGCGGGCTGCGAGCGCCTTCTGGACCTCGTCGAGTTGTCCGCTGAACCAGGTCTGGATCGTCTTGCCGGCCGGCTCCGTTTCGGTGACGCCTATGACGGTGACCTTGTTCTGCTTGGCGAGGTCGAGCAGCCGGGTCGTCGCCTCGTCGGTCACCTGCGAATTGTAGAACAGGATCTTGGCCGAACCGTCCTTCAGGCTGTTTTCGAATGCGGCAACCTGCGTCGGGCTCGGCTCGGCGTCGTTCATCACCGTCACCTGGAAATCATAGTTCAGCATCTTGAGGCCCAGCGCTTCCGCCATGTAGCCGAACACCGGTTCGGTGGCGGTCACCTCGGTGCCGGCGTAGGTTTTCTTGACGTCGGCGATTTCCTTGTCGATGCCGTCGAGCGAGGCCTGGAATTGCTTCAGATTGGCTTCGTAGTGCACCGCGTTGGCGGGATCGCGCTTCGACAGATCGGCGGCGAGCGCCTTGGCGACCGCCGGCAGCGTCGCCGGGTTGTACCAGAGATGCGGGTTGTCGCCGGACTTCTTGCCGATCAGGTCGGCCGCAACGATGGTCGTGCGGTCCGGCTTGCTCGAGGCCGACAGCAACTTGTCCATCCACGGATCGTAGTCGGCGCCGTTGTAGATGATGACCTTGGCATCGGCGATGGTGCGCGCCGTCGACGGGCTGGTCTCGAAGAGATGCGGATCGTCGTCGGGATTGGACAGGATGCTGGTGACGGCGACATGGCTGCCGCCGATCTGACGGGCGAGATCGCCATAGAAATTCTCGGCCGCGACGACATTGAGCTTGTCTTCGGCCCGGGCGGCAGTGCCGATCAGCAGCGGCGCGGCAACCAGCAGCGCGGCCAGAAAGGGAACGGAACGCATCCTTGGTCTCCTTGGGAAATCTGGGGCAGAGACAGTCCGCCGCCATGCGTGTCGGTGTCACGTTATAGTGTAACGGTAACAGTATAACGTTTACGGTAGAAATCCGAGACGATCAATGGAACTTTCCAACGTCTGGCGAACACAAAACCGTGACCTCGGTCAGCATGGCAAATCATTCGGGATTGGCGGAAGCGATTGATGTCTCCGCTCATCGCCGAGGCATGCGGTCCATCAGCACGGACGCATCCGGCCGTTCAATTCCTTATCCGCGCGTCGATGATCTCGACGAAGCGGGCGAACAGGCCGGCCTGCGACTTGATCTTGAGCTTGCGGTAGATGTTGCGGCGGTGGACCTTCACCGTCCCCGGCACGATGCGCATCGCCCGGGCGATCGATTCCGTCGAATGGCCCTGCAGCACCAGGTCGACGACATGCTTTTCGCGCGGGGTCAGCGACAGGCTCTTCCAGATATGGGCACGGTCAAACTCGTTGACCGCAGCGATCGCCTGGTCCTGTTTCGCCTCGGCCGGCTCGTCGGCGGGAAGGGCGGGCCAGCGCAACTGGGTGAAGGCGATCACCGCCGGTGCCATGTCACGCAGCAGCCTGGCATCGGCGGTGCCGAACGGGCCTGAGGCGCGCAGCCGCATCAGCGACAGCACCAGCGCATCCTTGCCGGGCAAAGGCACGAAGAAGCCGACCTCTTCGGCCAGCCTGGTCTGGCTGTAATAGGAGCGAAAATACTCGCTGGCATAGAAGCGGTCGGGCGCGAGTTCCCGCATGCGCCAAAACCCTTCCTTGCGCTCGACCGCCGCGTGGTGGAACGGATCGAGCAGATAAGGCCCCTCCTGGTAGAGCGCGACGAAGACGTGGCTCTCGGCCGGCGAGAAGGTCTCGAACAGCAGCGGCGGTCGTGAGGCGCCGCGATAGCCGAAGATCACGCAGTGGTCGAAGCTGACATGCTGTTTTAACCAGTCGACCATCGCCTTGCCGAACAGGTCGCCGACCGTTTCCCGCGTCGCCGCGACAAGGGTGGCGAGCCGGCTGTATTCGTCGCTGCGGGATGCACTCAATCCCTACCCCCTTAAACGATAAAATAGATCAGATATACCACCTGCGAGGTATATACTAGCTGCCATTGGCTCTGGTAGCGTTTCGAAATAGCCCTGTTGCTGGAGCCCGCAGCCTTTGACCGCAGTGCCCGACATCGAGTTTCGCGGCGTCACCAAGCGCTATGGCGCGGTGACCGCGGTCAGCGGCATCGATCTCTCTGTTCCACCCTCCGCTTTCGTCGCCCTGCTCGGGCCGTCCGGCTGCGGCAAGACGACCTGCCTGCGCATGATCGGCGGCTTCGAACAGCCGAGCGAGGGTCAGGTCTTCATCCGCGGCCAGGACATGGCCGGCACGCCGCCCTACCGGCGGCCGGTCAACATGGTGTTCCAGCAATACGCACTGTTCCCGCATCTCGATGTCGAGGACAACGTCGCCTACGGGCTGCGCCAGGCACGGCCGCGGCTGGCGTCGCGCGAGATCGGCCAGCGGGCCGGCGAGGCGCTCGAAATGGTGCGGCTTGCCGGTTATGGCCGCCGCAAGATCCACGAACTGTCCGGCGGCCAGCAGCAGCGTGTCGCGCTGGCGCGCGCGCTGGTCAACAAGCCGGCGGTGCTGTTGCTCGACGAGCCGCTGGCGGCGCTCGATAAGAAGCTGCGCACCGACATGCAGATCGAGCTGCAGAACCTGCAACGCGAGATCGGCATCACCTTCGTTCTGGTCACCCACGACCAGGAGGAAGCGCTGTCGATGAGCGATTTCGTCTGCGTCATGAATGGCGGGCGCATCGTCCAGCTCGGCCAGCCGAGCGAGATCTATGACGAGCCGGCCGATCTGTTCGTCGCCGATTTCGTCGGCAAAACCAATCTGTTGAGCGGCACCGTCGCCGGACACTCAGGCGATCTGGTCGACGTGGCGCTGGCGGACGGCACCGTCATTGCGGCGCGCAAACGAACCGCCTTGCAGCAAGGTGAGACTGTCTCGGTCAGCCTGCGTCCTGAATCGCTCAGCCTTGGCGCGCCGGAAACCGGCCCGTTCAAGGGCATCGTCCGCAACCGGATTTTCCTGGGCTCGACAGCGGAATACGCCATCGAGGTCCAGGGCATCGGAACGCTGCTGGCCAAGACCGACCATCTGATCGGCCAAGGCAACCTCTTCAAGCCGGGTGAACCCGTCGCCATCGGCTATGCCACCGGAACGCCGCTGGCGTTTTCGGAGACCAAGAACAACGGACCAACCAGAGGGTAACCAAACATGTCGAAATCATATCGTGACGGACTGCCGATAAGCCCCGAAAAATTCGTCGACCAGCTGATGCGCCTGAAGCGCGGCTCGATCGGCCGCCGCGATTTCCTCGGCCTCACCGGCCTTGGCATCGCGACGGCGGTGATGGCGCGCGAGATCGGCATCATGCCGACGCCGGCCTTTGCCGCGGAAAACCTTGGCGACCGCATGTCGATCGCCACCTGGCCGAACTATCATGATCCGCAGACCTTCGAGAATTTCAAGAAGGACACCGGCGTCGCCGTCGAGGTCAACGTCTTCGGCTCCAACGAGGAGATGCTGGCCAAGCTGCAGGCCGGCGCCTCGGGCTGGAGCCTGTTCGTGCCGACCAATTACACGATCTCGACCTACAAGAAGCTCGGCATCATCGAGCCGCTCGATATGGCCAAGCTGCCGAATTTCGACGGCACGCAGGAAGACCCGCGCTTCACCTCGGAAGGCACGATCGACAAGGTGACCTATGCCGTGCCGAAGAACTGGGGCACGACAGGCTTTGCCGTCAACACCAAGAAGCTGACCAAGCCGATGACGAGCTGGAAGGAATTCTGGGACACCGCCATGGCCGAGGGCGACAGCCGCACCATGGTGCACGATTACCAGCTGACCACAATCGGCAATGCGCTGAAGTACTATGGCTACTCGTTCAACTCGCTCAAGCCAGACGAACTCGCCAAGGCGGAGGAACTGCTGCTGAAGGTCAAGCCGCATCTGTTCGCGGTCTCGTCGGACTATCAGCCGGGCATGCGCGCGGGCGACGCCTGGATGACCATGTGCTGGACCAATGACGGCGCGCAGCTGCATCGCGACATTCCCGAGATCGCCTATGTTCTGGGCAAGGAAGGCGGCGAGATCTGGACCGACTTTTATGCCATCCCGAAGGACGCGCCGAACAAGCCGGCGGGCTATGCCTTGCTTAACTATCTGATGAACCCGCAGGTCGCGGTGAAGGAGCACTTGGCCAATGGCGCACCCTCGACCGATGCGCGGGTCAACAAGCTGCTGCCCAAGGAAGTGCTCGACAATCCGATCCTCTATCCGGCGGCGGATTTGTTGACGCCGCTGGAATTCGGCGCGGCGGCAACGCTGACCGATCCGGGCCGCGCCGAACTGATGGCGCGCTTCAAGTCGGCTTGAGGGCTGGCCTGACGTAGAGACAAAACCGGCGGGCCGATGCCCGCCGGCATCGGGGCGGTTTTCAATGCACGGCAACAGATTTCGGCACAATTTCCTGACCGCCTTGCTGCTTGCTCCGGCAACAGTATGGCTGGTGGTGTTCCTGGTGCTGCCGTTCATCGCGATTGCCGTGTTCAGCGTCGGCGAGCGAGCGCCGGAGGGCGGCTATCAGGCCGCCTTCACCTTCGCGCAATATGCCAACCTTCCGGCGCGGGCGACCGCGTTCTGGAACACGATGGTGCTGGCACCGGTGGGCGCGCTCGCCTGTCTGCTGGTCGCCTATCCGGTCGCCTACTACCTTGCCTTGCGAGCGCCTGCGCGCTGGCGGCTGATCCTGCTCGCGCTGGTCGTCATTCCGTTCTGGACCAGCCTTCTGATGCGGACCTATGCCTGGATGTACATTCTGGGCGGGCGCGGCATCCCAGCGCTGCTCGCTTTTGTCGGCATCGAGGATGTCAGGCTGATCAATACGCCGGGCGCCGTGCTGCTCGGCATCGTCTATGGCTATCTGCCGCTGATGATCCTGCCGATCTATGTCAGCCTCGAGCGGCTCGACCGAAGGCTCTTGGAAGCCTCCGCCGATCTCGGCGCTACGCCATTATCGACGTTTCTCGGGGTGACCTTAAAACTGTCGCTGCCGGGCGTGATGACCGGCTTCTCGCTGGTGATGATCCTGCTGCTTGGCGAGTACCTGATCCCGACGCTGCTTGGCGGCGGCAAGGTGTTCTTCATCGGCAATGCGCTGGTCGATTTGTTCCTGCAATCGCGCAACTGGCCGTTCGGATCGGCCATCGCGATCACGCTGGTGGCGGTTTCGGTGGTGGTGCTGATTGCCGCCAACCGCATTTCGACCCGGGTCTCGGGCGCACGCCGGGTGGACCTGATCTGATGCGCGCCTTCGTCACCGCCGTCTTTGCCTTCCTCTATCTGCCGATCGCGCTGGTCGTGCTGTTCTCGTTCAATGCCGGCCGCCATGCCAGCGAGTTCACCGGCTTTTCGGCGCAATGGTACGGCACGGCGCTGTCCAACCCGTTCCTTGTCGAGGCGCTGAAGAACAGCCTGTTCATCGCCACCACCAGCGCCTTGCTGGCGGCGGTGTGCGGCACGGCAGCGGCTCTCGGCCTGGCGCGCGTCGGCGTCAGGACTCGCGCAATCTTCGACGCGCTGCTTGGTGCGGCGATCGTCGTTCCCGGCGTCGTCATCGGCATCTCGACGCTGGTCGCGCTCGTCCAGCTGTTTGGCGTGGTCAATCCGTTCCTCGCCTCGATCTGGCCGAACGATCAGCCGCCCAAGCTGTCGCTTGGCTACGGTTCGATCATCGCCGCGCATGGCCTGTTCTCGATGGCGCTGGTGACGATGATCGTCGGCACGCGCCTTGGCAGCCTCGACCGCAATCTGGTCGAAGCGTCGAGCGATCTCTACGCGACGCCGCTGACGACGTTCCGCTCGATCGTCCTGCCCCAGATCATGCCGGCGGTGGTCGCCGGCTTCTTGCTCGCCTTCACCTTCTCCTTCGACGATTTCATCGTCGCCTTCTTCGTCGCCGGCGCGCAGACGACGCTGCCGATCTATGTCTTCGCGTCGATCCCGGCGCGGCGTGACGCCGGAGATCAACGCCATCGCGACGATCGTGCTCGTCGCTTCCGTCCTGCTCGTGGTGCTTGCCCAGTGGCAATTGCGCCAGCGCAAGCCGTCCAACTGAAAGCCGCATCATGATCCTCAAAGACCGCATCGCCGTGGTGACAGGCGCCGGTTCCGGCATCGGCCGCGCAGGCGCCATGATCATGGCCAGGGAAGGCGCGGTGGTCGTCATCGCCGACAGGGATCAGGCCAGCGGCGAGGCGGCGGCTTCCGACATCCGCGCGACGGGTGGGCAGGCGGAGGCGATTGCCACCGACGTCTCGGACGACACGGCGGTGGACGAGCTGATTACCGGCACGCTCGGCAAATATGGTCGCATCGACATCCTGCACAATCATGCCGGCATCCAGGTCGGCGGCACGCTGACCGAGGTCGGGACCGAAGGCATGGATGCCTCGTGGCGGGTCAATGTGCGGGCGCAGTTCCTGGCGGCGCGGATCGTCATGCCGTCGATGGTTGCGCAAGGCGGCGGCGTCATCCTCAACACGGCTTCCAATTCGGGCGTGTTCTACGACCGCGAGATGATCGCCTACGCCACATCGAAACACGCGGTGGTGGCGATGACGCGGCAGATGTCGCTCGACTATGCCCGGCACAATGTGCGCGTCAACGCGCTTTGCCCGGGCTGGGTCGACACACCGTTCAATGAACCCTTCATCGCGCAGATGGGTGGTCGCGAGGCGATCGAAACCTATGTCCGCACCAAGATCCCGATGGGGCGCTGGGCCAGCGCGGAGGAGATCGCCGAGGCGATCCTGTTCCTCGTCTCCGATAGATCATCCTTCATGACCGGCCAGGCGCTGGTGATCGACGGCGGCGAGAGCATCGGCTGACCCCTGCTTTTTGGCGCAATTCCGGACGGAAAACCGCTACACACTTTTCCTGGAATTGCTCCCAGCCGTTTCTGCTTTCAGCCAATCGGCGAAGGTCGTCATCGCCTGCGAGTCTTGGCGCCTGCGCCGCGCCGACAGCCAGTAGCGGCCGACATCGACCGTGCTGCCAAAGGGCTGCACCAGCTGGCCGGAGCCAAGCTCGCGGCTGAACATCGAGACCGGCAGCAGCGCCACACCGGCGCCCTGGACGGCGGCGTTGGCCATGGTGACGGAGGAATCGAAAACGATGCCCTTGATCGGCGGGCAATGGCGTCCCGCTGCCTCGAACCAGCGCAGCCATTCGTCTTCCCGGTACGAGCATAGCAGCGTTTCGCGGCCGAGATCCGAGGGGTCGCGCAGGCGTACCGCGATGTCGGGCGCACAGGCCGGTGAGAACGAGCCTGATAGCAGCGGCGTGTTGTCGGTTCCTTGCCAGGAGCCGTCGCCGAAGCGGATGGCGAAGTCGAGGCCATCGGCGGCGAGATTGACCCGGTTGTTGTTGGTCGAGATGCGCAGTTCGATGTCCGGATAGGCCCGGTGGAACAGCGGAAGACGAGGGATCAGCCAGCCCGAGGCGAAGGTGCCGACGACGCCGACGGTGACGATGTCATGGAAGCGGCCGCCCTCGAAGCGGTCGAGCGTGACGCTGATCCGATTGAAGGCATCGCTCAGCACAGGCAGCAAGGCCTCGCCCTCTTCGCTCAGGGCAAGCCCGTGCGGCAGCCGGCGGAAAAGCCTGACGCCAAGCACCTCTTCAAGGCCCTTGACCTGGTGGCTGACGGCGGCCTGGGTGACACGCAGTTCGAGGCCGGCGCCGGTGAAGCTGAGATGCCGGGCGGCGGCCTCGAAGGCGCGCAGGCCGTTCAGCGGGAGGTGCGATCGCTTCATCGGACCCAGCCCTAGTTTTTCTTGTGGCGGAGGCGACGTTTACTCGTTTGCGATGGCGCCGGATCGGGTCCAGTTCTGCGGCGCGGGGCAACAGAGAGTGTGGACATGACAAGCAGACGCAGTTTCATCGGTGGTCTCGCGGTGGTTTTGACGGTCCCCATCACGCTTGGCGCGATGGCGAAGGCGGCGACGAGCCCGACAAAATTTGATGGGCTGACGCCGAAAATAAGGCAGCTTGAGGCGAAAAGCGGTGGACGACTCGGCGTGGCATGCCGGATCGCCGGGACGACAACACAGTTCGGCTATCGCGAGAATGAGCTGTTTCCGATGTGCAGCACCTTCAAGACGCTGGCGGCGGCGCTCATCCTGCACCGCGTCGACGGCGGCATCGAACAGCTCGATCGCAGCATAGAGGTCCCGAACGACGCCGTCGTCGCGAACTCTCCGACGACCAAGAAATTCGCCGGCGACGCGATGACGGTGGCGCAGCTTTGCGAAGCCGCGGTGACGGTCAGCGACAATGGCGCCGCCAATCTGCTGCTGGACTCCTTTGGCGGGCCGGCGCTGCTGACCGCCTATCTGCGCTCGATCGGCGACACGGTGACCAGGCTCGACCGGATCGAGCCCGAGCTGAATGAGTCCGTGCCGGGCGACCCGCGCGACACGACCTCGCCGCTGGCGATGGTCGACGATTACGAACGCCTCACCCTTGGCGACAGCCTGTCGCAAAAGAGCCGGGCGCAGCTTGTCGACTGGCTGGTGGCCAACAAGACCGGCGACGACCGCATCGGGGCAGGATTGCCGAAGGGCTGGAAATGCGGCGACAAGACCGGCACAGGCGAGCATGGCAGCACCAATGACGCGGCCGTCATCTGGCCGGCGTCGGGTAATCCGATCCTGATGTCGGTTTACCTGACCGGCACCAAGCAGAGCCTGGCCAAGCGCAACGCGGTGATTGCTTCCGTCTCGCGGGCGCTGTCGAAGCGATCGAGGCGTAAACCTTGTCGAGCGGCGCGGCTGCGCCGCGCTGCATCTCTCATACGTGCTTGCGGCCGCCGGTCTCGCGGAACCAGCTGTCGGGGTATGGGTACCACCAGTCCTGGATTGCGGGCTTGTGGTCGATGATCACCATCTTCGAGCGGCGGAAGGCGTCGAGCCCCTGGCGGCCGAGCTCACGGCCGAGGCCCGATGCCTTCCAGCCGCCGAAGGGCAAGGCGTCATTGTCGATCAGCGGGTTGTTGACCCAGACCATGCCGGCCTCAAGCCGTTCGGCCGCCTCATGCGCTTCGGCGAGATCGGTTGTGAAGACGGAAGCGCCGAGCCCGAACGGGCTGTCATTGGCAAGCCGGATCGCCTCGTCGAAATCTTTCACCCGGCAGATGGCGGCGACCGGGCCAAAGCATTCTTCGCGCACGATCGCCATATCAGGGGTGACGCCGGTGAGGATGGTCGGCTCGTAGAACCAGCCGACATTGTGCGCCGGCGGAATCCGCCCGCCGGTGATCGCCCTGGCGCCATTGGCGATCGCATCGTCGACCAGCCGCATGACTTTCGCACGGGCAGCCTCGCTGACCAGCGGTCCGATCTCGGTCTTGTCCATGCCGTTGCCGATGCGTAGCGCCCGCGTCCTTTCGGCAAACAGCTCGACGAAACGATCATGCACGGCATCGACGACGAAGAAGCGCTCGGCCGAGGTGCAGACCTGGCCGGTGAGGTGGAAGGCGGCGGTGACGCTGCCGGCTGCGGCGACCTCAAGCGGGGCGTGCTCGCTGATGATCAGCGGATCGCTGCCACCGGCCTCGATGACGCACGGCTTCATGCGTTCGGCGCAGGCCACCGCAACCGCCTTGCCGGCGGCGACCGAGCCGGTGAAGGCAACGGCATGGGTGCGGTCGGAAGTGATCAGCGCCTGCGCGGTCGCCGCGCCGCCGGGCAGGCAGGAAACCAGCCCTTCCGGCAGTGAGCGGAACACGGCCATGTAGTCCAACGTCGACAGCGTCGTCGCCTCGGCCGGCTTGATGATGCAGGCATTTCCCGCGGCAAGCGACGCCGCAACGGTCCAGCACATCAGCAGGATCGGGAAGTTGTAGGGCATGATGTGGACCGAGACGCCGTACGGCTCATAGCGCGCGTACTGGAACGAACCGGCCTGCGTCGTGCCGGCGATCTTGCCGGCATCGTCGCGCGCCATCTCGGCATAGTAGCGGAAGATCGGCGCGCAATTGGCGATCTCGCCGATCGCTTCCGGATAGGGCTTGCCCATCTCGCGCACCATCAGTTCGGCGCAACGGGTGAAGTCGGCGGCCTCGATGGCGTTGGCCACGGCATGCAGATGCTTTGCCCGGCTCTTGGCGTCGAGTTTCTTCCAGCTAGCCTGCGCCCTGGCCGCGGCGGTGAGTGCGGCGTCGATTTCACTGTCGCTGGCCGCGGTGATGGCGCCGACGGTTTCCAGCGTGGCCGGGTCGATCACCGGCTTGGTCGTGCCAACCATCGGCCGGTAATCCGGGTTGACGAAGAAGGTCGGCCGGTCAGGGGCGAAATCCATGGTCGTCCTTTCAGGTCCGCTCAGCGGATCATGTAGACCTTCTTGATCGTCTCATGGACGGTGCAGACACCCTTCCAGTCCTGCGGAAAGAAGGCCGCCGTGTCCGGCTCGATCTCGATGACCTCGCCGGATTCGTGGACATAGGTGCAGCGACCCTCAAGGAAGTGGCAGAACTCGTCGCGGGTGACGTGGCAGTGCCATTTGCCTGGGGTGCAGACCCACAGGCCGCATTCGGAACGGCCTTCCGGCCCCTTGTAGAGCAGCTTGCCAGAGGTGTGGGACTCACCCTCGATCATGGTCGGGATGACGCCCCAGTCAACGAGGTCGGTGATGGCGAGAGGGGATTTCATAACAGGCGTGGTCATATCGATTTCCTTGAAAAAGGCTCACCGGCACATGAAGGCCTTGGTCAGCGTTTGCGTGATGATGGAGATGCCGGTCCAGCCGGCGGGAAAGAAAACCAGCGTGCCGGCCGCGACCGGAATCTGTTCGCCATTGTCGTGGACATAGCTGCCTTGCCCCGACAGGAAATGGCAGAACTCGTCGGCGGCAAAGGTGACCTTGCGCGTGCCCGGCGTGCAGGACCACAGACCGCATTCGCTCGACCCATCCGGGTTTTGCGACAGGATTTTGCCGGAGGCGCGCGGCGCGCCGGCAAGTGTGTTGCTGCCCGCGCCCCAATCCTCCAGTTCCACGTTCGCGGCCTGCGGCCAATGCGGTGTCGACATGTGGTAGCTCCGTTGTTCAGGCCAGCATGTAGACGTTGCGCATGGTCTCATGCACGGTGCATTCGCCCGTCCAGCCGGCGGGGAACATGACCACGGTCGCGGCTGACACTTCTATCACTTCGCCGACATCCGAGCGGTAGGTCGCACGGCCGGCGACGAAATGGCACAATTCATCGCGCGGGATCGAGAGCCGCCAGCGGCCCGGCGTGCACACCCAGATGCCGGATTCCGGCTGGTTGTTCGGCCCCTTGTGCACGAGCTTGCCGGTGGAGTGTGAGGCGCCGTCCAGTACGTCTGGCTGGGCACCCCAGTCGACGAGATCGGCGCGGGTGGATGCCTGGTATAGGTGCGGGGCGGAGGAGGTCATGAGCGTGCTCCACGATCATGATGCTGAACGCCGATCCGTCGCCGCTCTACGAGGCCCCCCTCTGTCCTGCCGGACATCTCCCCCTCAAGGGGGGAGATTGGCAGTTTCTGCGGTGGCGCATTCCTTACCACCTTTGCGATTGGCGAAAGCGGGGGTGACAGCCGATCTCCCCCCTTGAGGGGGAGATGGCCGGCAGGCCAGAGGGGGGTGCCTTGGCTCGGCATTTCAAACATCGCATTCACAGCAGAGCCTCCAACAACCCAGCCGCCTTCTCAGGCCCATTCTGCGCGTGCATCTGTGCCGATGTCTTCGCCAGCTTGGCCTTCATCTTCGGATCGGTCAGGCATGTTTCGATTTTCGCAACCAGCTCGCCATCGTTCCAGTCGTAGCGCGGCATGCCCAAGCCGTGGGCGGTTTCCTCGACGCGGGTGGCATTGTCATGGCCGTCCCAGACATAGGGCATGATGATGGCCGGCTTGCCGAAATAGAGGCACTCGGTGAACGAGTTGTTGCCGCCATGGTGGATGACGGCGTCGACCTGCGGGATCACCGAAGGCTGCGGGAACCAGCTCTCGACGATGACGTTGCCGGGCACATCCGTGTACTGGTCCTTGTAGCCGCCGACATTGACCAGCGCGCGGTAGCGCGTCTGCTCGAGAGTGGCGATGATGCGCTTCAACAGCTCGACATCGCCGGCGCCGAGGCTGCCGAAGGAGACATAGAGCAGCGGGCCGTCATTATTCTCAGCGAAGGCCGGTACAGCGAAAGGTTTCTCCTGCCGCACGCAGCCTTCCAGATACTGGAATTTCGCCGGATCGAGCGGATGGCGGCGCTTGAACTTTGCCGCTTCGGGATAGAGCAGAAGATTCAGATAGGGCGAGGCCTCGAAGAATTGGCCGATCGGATAGGACGCCTCATTGTTGGCGGTGAGGAAGGCGTTGAAGTCGTCATGGATCGGCTTGATGACCGCGTTGACGTGATCGCGATAGCGCTGATGCCCGGCATGGTCGTTTTCGCCGCAACCGGAGAGATGCGGCGGGATGTCCTCGTCCTCGATCTCGTTTTCCGAGCAGGAGATGACGCGCACCCAGGGCTTGCCGTATTGCTTGATCGCTGGGAACAGGATGACGTTGTCGACGCAGATGACATCAGGCTTGATGGCGGCCAGCACGCGCGGCAGGTCCTTCTGCGCCCATTTGGCGCTGTCGACGATCGCGGTCCAGCAATCCTTCACATAATTGTCGACCTGATCGTAGGGCGACTTGCGGAAGTTGGGGATGTGGCCGTTGATGAAATCCTCCCAGAACTTGGCCATCTGTTCGGGCGGCATTGGCTCCGACAGGTTTACCGGATGCGCCTCGAAACCATAGCCTCTGTAGACCTCGACGAAGCCAGGGTCCGACAGGAACACAGCCTTGTGGCCGCGCGCCTCGATCGCCTGCGCGATGCCGACGGAATTGAGTGCCGGGCCGTAGGCCGCTTCGGGAAAAAACGCGATCGTCTTCTGCGCCATCAGGCTTCTCCTCTATTCCTCAAAAATTCTGACATCGGCGGCATCCCAGCCGAGCTCGACCTGGTCGCCCGATGACACCGGCCGGCGGTCGGCGGCATCCGCGGTGACGCGCACCAGGAACGGTTTTGGCGACAGCGGCGTGCGGACATGCAACTGCAGGTCTAGCCCGTGGTACGCCAGTGCCTCGACCGTGCCGGTGGTGCGGTTGGCTGTCTCGGCTGAAGGGAACAGCCGGATGCGCTCGGGCCGCACCGACGCGACAGCGGAAGCACCGGGCGAAAGCACCGCGGGAACCTTGCCGGCAATGCGCGCGCCGTTGGCCGCTATCACGCCATCGGCTGACGCCCTGCCCGGGACGAAATTCATCACGCCGATAAAGTCGGCGACGAAACGGTCGGCGGGATGTTCGTAGATCGCGTGCGGCGTGTCGCACTGCAGCAACTTGCCGTCCTTCAACACCGCCATGCGGTCGGCCATGACGAGCGACTCTTCCTGGTCGTGGGTGACGATGACGAAGGTGATGCCGACCTCGTGCTGCAGGCGCTTCAGTTCCAATTGCATGGCGCCGCGCAGCTTCTTGTCGAGGGCGCCGAGGGGCTCGTCGAGCAGCAGCAGGCGGGGACGCTTGACCAGGGCGCGGGCGAGCGCGACGCGCTGCTTCTGGCCACCGGACAATTGCTCCGGCTTGCGGTCGGCGAACGGGACAAGTTCGGTCGTTGCCAGAATGGCGTCGACGCGGGACCGGATTTCTTTAGCCGGCAAGCGCTCCATCTCCAGGCCGTAGGAGACGTTGGCGCGGACGCTCATATGCGGGAACAGCGCGTAAGACTGGAACATCAGATTGACCGGCCGCTTGTTGGGCGGGGTCCGGGCGATGTCCTTGCCGTCGAGCAGGATGCGGCCGTCGTTCGGCGTCTCGAAGCCGGCGAGCATGCGCAAGAGCGTGGTCTTGCCGCAGCCGGACGGGCCGAGCAACGCGAAGAATTCGTTCTCCCTGATATCGAGCGAGATGCCGTCGACGGCGGTGACGCGGCCGAAGTTCTTCGACACGTGATCGATGGCCAGCAGCGTGCGAGGTTCGCTCATTGGCCGATGATCCCACGGTTAAGCCGTTGCGACAGGGTCAGCGCGGTGATCGAGACCGCCATGACGATGGTCGCCAGCGCATTGATCTCCGGCGTGATGCCGAAGCGGATCATCGCGTAGATCTGCATCGGCAGCGTCGTCGAGGCGCGGCCGGCGCCAGCGGTGAAGAAGGCGATAATGAATTCGTCGACCGACAGCGTGAAGGCGAGCAGCGCGCCGGCCATCACCGCCGGCGCGATGACCGGCAAGGTCACCCGCCGGAAGGTGGTGATGGCGGAGGCACCGAGGTCGGCTGAGGCCTCGACGATCGACCAATCAAAGCTCTTCAGCCGTGCGCGCACCACCGAGCAGACGAAGGCAAGATTGAATACGACATGGGCAAGGATGATGGTGTGCAGGCCCATGGTCAGGTTGAGCATGGAGAAGAACGACAGCAGCGCGATCGCCAGCACGATGTCGGGAATGATCATCGGCGCGAAAATCAGCGCTTCGAGGCCTTTGCCATATTGTCGGCGCATCTCGACGCCGATCGCCAGCAGCGTGCCGAGCAAGGTGGCGATGGCCGTCGAGACCAGCGCCACGATCAGCGTGTTGAGCGCGGCGGACAGGATGGCCGAATTATGGGCCAGCGAGACATACCATTTCAGCGAAAACCCCGACCATGCGGTCGGCAGTCCGCCTTCGTTGAACGACAGCGCCACCAGCACGGCAATCGGGATGTAGAGAAAGGCGAAGACGAGGACGAGGATCGTCCGCATGCTGAGGGTGCGGGCAAATGACGGCATCATCGCAGGCCCCCGATAGTTTGGAGGCGAGCGGGTGAGCAGCGTCCTTCTCCCCGTTCGCGGGGAGAAGATGCCGGCAGGCAGATGAGGGGCAGCGCTGAGGGTGGCAAAGGTTGGCGCCGCCCCTCATCCGCCCCTTCGGGGCACCTTCTCCCCGTGAACTGGGAGAAGGCAAGGGAGGTGCCATCAGCCATCGGTGCCTCCCGATGTTGTCCGCCCCGAGGCGCGATTGGCTGCCATCGCCTGCGCCATCAGCACCAGGAGCATGATGGCGATCAGCGCCATGGCGAAGGCGGCGCCGAACGGCCAGTCATTGGCGGTCAGGAACTGGTCGTAGACGAGATTGCCGATCATCTGGAAGCGACCGCCACCGAGCAGCGCCGGGGTGACGAAATTGCCGATCGACAGCACGAAGACAAAGACCGCGCCAGCGGCGATGCCGGGCACTGTCAGCGGCAGGATGACACGGCGGAATGTCGTGGCTGCCGAGGCGCCGAGGTCACGCGAGGCTTCGGCCAGTTCCGGGTTGAGGCGTGACAGCGGCGCGTAGCAGGCGAGGATGACAAAGGGCAAATAGTTGTAGACGAGGCCGGCGATGACGGCGCCTTCGGTATAGAGCATCGACGGCGGCTCGCCGGTGTAGCCGAACCAGCGCAGCAGCTGCGTGATCAGGCCTTCGCGGTTGAGCAGCACGATCCAGGCATAGGTGCGGATCAGGTAGTTGGACCAGAACGGCAGCACAGCGAAGAACAGGAACACCGGCTGCCACCGGCGCGGTGCGGCCGCGATGGCGTATGCGGCGGCATAGCCGATCACCACCGCGATCAGTGTTGCGGTGCCGGCGATGCGCGCCGAATTGAGGAAGATGCCGGCATAGAGCGGGTCGAAGACCAGCCCGAAATTCTCCAGCGTGAAGGTGTAGTCGATGCCGCCATAGATGCCGCGCCGAAAGAAGGCGAGCGCCAGCACCAGCGCGCACGGCACCACCATCAGCGCGGTCAACCAGACCAGCGCCGGGGCCATCAGCAGGGAGGAACGGGAGGGGCGTGTCACGCGGCACCCCTGCCGATCATCTCAACTGCATCGAAATGGTGTCCTGGCAGCTGCCCCCTCACCCGGATTGCCAACCGAATTGCGAAGGGCAATTCGGGGCTATCCGACCTCTCCCCGAGGGGAGAGGAGGTGGCCAGCGTCGGCGCTTTCCTCTTCTCCCCCACGGGGAGAAGGTGGCCGCGAAGCGGCCGGATGAGGGGGCGCTGCGCTGGAGATTGGCGACAGGCCGCGATCCAGCCAATCTCCCCCCTTGAGGGGGAGATGGCCGGCAGGCCAGAGGGGGGCGACACGGAACGCAAGCTTGATTCCAGGAACCGATTTACTGCGCGGCCTTGATCTCGCTGACGATCTTCGAATAGTCCCGCTGGGCTTCGCCGACGTCGCGCAGCTGCTCGAACTTGACGAGGTCGGCCACCGGCATCGCCATGTTGGGGAATTTGGCCAGGAAATCGGCCGGCAAGCTTTCCATCGCCGGCTTGTTCGGCACCTTGTAGTCGATGTTCTGTGCCGCCCAGGCGTGGTTCTTGGCGTCGAGCATGAAGTTGATGAACTTGAAGGCGTCGTCCTTGTGCTCGGAAGCCTTCATCACCACCATCGTGTCGACCCAGAGGTCCGAACCTTCCTTCGGGATGACGTATTTGATCTCCGGCTTCTCGGCGATGCCGTAATTGCACCAGCCATCCCAGGCCTGCACCATCAGCGCCTCGCCCGACACCAGCTTGGAATAGAAGGTGGTGTCGTCATAGGCGAGTAAGGTCTTCTTGGCCGAGATCAAGAGGTCCTTGACCTCGGCCATCTTGGCCGGGTCGGTCTCGTTGACCGAAAAGCCCTTGTCGAGTTGACCGGCAGCCAGCAGCCAGCGATCGGTCGCCAGCATGGTGGTCTTGCCCTTCAACTCGTCGGAAGGCGCGAGCAGGTCGCTCCAGCTCGTCGGCGCTATTTTCACCAGGTCCGAGCGGTAGCAGAGGCCGGTCGTGCCCCAGGTGTAGGGCACGGAGAAGGTGTTGCCGACATCGTGCGGGAGCTTGGTCGCTTCGGGATAAAGGTTGGCGAGGTTGGGGATCTTGGCGTGGTCCACCGGCTCGGTCAGGCCGAGCTTGTTCAGTACTTCGGCGAAGGGCGAGGAGACGAAGACCACGTCGTAACCCTTGCCGCCGGCGGCAATCAGCTTGCCCATGATCTCCTCATTGGTGGCGTGCACCACCACTTCGCCGGAGACGCCGGTGGCGGTCTTGAACGCGGCCATGGCATCGGGCGCCATGTAGCCGTCCCAGTTGGAGATGACGAGGTCGGCGGCTATCGCCGGCGCCGACAGCGCCAGGGCAAGGCCGAGAGCGATTGAAGATAGCTTGAGCGCACGGCGCCGCGGGCTGGTAGCGGTCATGGCAGACTCCCATTCCGGTTGATCGTCGAATTCTGTCTTTGGACCCGGCGCGACCCATGCCGCTGCTCCGATCCGTTCCCTCGGTCTTTTTGTTGCCGATTGCACTGACAGTACTATTGCAGAAAAAAGTACGTCAATCCATAATTTGTCGAGCGACCCAGGAATCTGGGCGACCGAGGAATCTGGCCGATTGCGCTTGTGCCGGCGATCGGCCAAACCAATAAGGCTCCATCCATCCGCCGAGACGAGTCATGCAAGCCGTAGCCCGACGACCTCGCACCAACCATCTCGATCTGGCGCAGCGCATCCTGGATGTGGCGCGCCAGCGCGGTTTCGAACCCGGCACGCGTCTCCCGGAGCAGCAGATCGCCTCGCTGTGCAATGTTTCGCGCACACCGGTGCGGGCAGCACTCAGCCTGCTGGCGGAACGGGGTGTCGTGCGCTGGGAGGCCGATACCGGCTATCATCTGGCCGTCGACCTTACCGCGCAGTCGGTCCTATCAGCCGAATTGCCCGCCGCGGAGGAAGACGAGCTCGCCGAAGCGATCCTGCGCGACCGGTCGGCGCGGCGATTGGATCAGACGGTGACCGCCGCAGGGTTGATGCGGCGGTACAGTGCCGAGAGAAAGACGGTACTAAAAGCACTTAATAAACTGACGGAAGAGAATCTGCTGGACCGTGCGCCGGGCCAGTCCTGGCTTTTCCGCCGCACGCCCGATGATCCGGAAGCGCAAGGCGAAAGCTACGAGTTCCGTCTGCTGCTGGAACCCGCTGCGATCCTGACACCTGGCTTTCGGCTGGACGGCGCACGGGCGGCGGCGTTGCGGCAGGGCATGGATGCGCTGTCGGCGCTGCCGGATGCCGCGTTCGACACGCGCGAATTCCAGCGGCTGGACATGGATTTTCACGGCATGATCGCCGAGGGTTCCGCCAACCGTTTCGTCACTGACGCGCTGGCCGATCACCTCAGGCTGCGCCGGCTGCCCGGCATCTATGCCGGCGTCAACGTCTTCCGGCTGCGGCAATCCTTGCTGGAACACCTGAACATACTCGACCATCTCGAAAGCCGGCAGTATGAGGTGGCTGCCGATCTGCTTCGCATCCACCTGCGGCTCTCCCGCAACCAGCGACCGCAAGCGGCCAGCCGCGGCGCCCCCGCGCTGTTCGGCATGATCAGCCGGCCGGAATGACGAGGATTAATTGACGCGTAAAGCCAGCCCGACCATCGCGCTGTTTCCCGAAGCAAGCTTCGGCGCCGCGTTGAATTGCGTCGGCATCGCGCAGGCCCTGCGTGCCAAGGGTGCGCGGCCCGTCTTCATCTGCCATGCCGGCTTCTCCGGCGTCTTTGCCGACTATGGTTTCCAGGAATACCAGCTGCCGACCGACGAGCCGCTGAGCGACAGCGAGCGCCAGAGCTACTGGCAGGCCTTCGTGCGCCGGCACCTGCCGCATTTCCGGCTGAGCCCAATCGACCAGCTCGAAACCTATGTCGCGCCGACCTGGCGAGCGATCGTCGACACAGCCGTCAATGCCGAGGCGCCGCTGCGCCAATTGCTGGCGCGGCTGAAGCCAGACGCGGTGGTGCTCGACAATGTCATCATGTTCCCGGCGATCGCCGCCGCCGGCTGCCCCTGGGTGCGCGTCGTTTCCTGCGCCGAGACGGAGTTGCCGGATGCTGAAGTGCCGCCCTATCTCTCGGGAATGGGCGCCGATGACCCGCAACGCGCGGCATTCGAGGCGCGCTATCTCTCGGCCTCGGCGCCGGCGCATGACCGCTTCAACCGTTTTCGCGCGGATGCCGGCCTGGCGCCATTGCCCAAGGGCCTGTTCCTGGAAAGCTCGCCCGACCTCAATCTGCTGCTGACGCCAGCGATCGTGCGGCGTGAGCGGGCCGAGCCACTTGATCCGCAGCGTTTCGTCTACCTTGAAGGCTGCGTGCGGTCGGAAGGGCCCTTCGAGGTGCCGGTGTTTCCACGCAATGGCGGACCGCTGGTCTATGTCGCCTTCGGCAGCCTCGGCGCCATGGATGTCGGGTTGATCGAGCGCATGCTGGCCGTGTTCGACAGGCTGCCGGCGCGCTTCATCGTCAATGTCGGCGGCCTGCGCGATGCCTATCGGGCGGTTCCCGACAATGTCTATCTCGACGCCTGGTTTCCGCAGCCCTCCGTGGTGGCGAAATCCGACCTGTTCATCCACCACGGCGGCAACAACAGTTTTTGCGAGGCGCTGCGTTTCGGCGTGCCGTCGCTGATCATGCCCTATTGCTGGGACGGGCACGACAATGCGCGCCGCGCCGAAGAGACCGGCACCGGCGACCATATCGGCCGTGACGGCTGGACCGAAGGAGTATTGGAGAGAGCCATTCTCAGCCTGCTGGCCGATGACGCCATGCGCGCCCGCCTGAGGGACAATGCAGCCCAGATGGCGCTGAAACCCGGAACCGAAATGGCCGCGCAAGCCATACTCTCTCTGATACGGACTTGAACGACATGCCCGACAAGAACACGAATACCGTTGCGATCTCCAACGACCCCAAGGTCTGGCTGGCACAGCACGGCATCAACGAGGTCGAGTGCCTGGTGCCCGACATGAACGGCGTGCTGCGCGGCAAGGCGCTGCCGACGGCCAAATTTCTCAAGGCGCTGGAAGACCGCGCGCTTTATCTGCCGAGCAGCGCCTTCCTGGTCAGCATCGATGGCCGTTATTCCGGCTCGATCGACGAGGGTTTTGCCTATTCGGACCCGGATATGCGCATGGTGCCTGATGTCTCGACGCTCTGCCTGGCGCCGGGTGCGGGTGCTGGCAAGGCCTATGTCTTCGCCGACGCCTTCCACATGGACGGCAGGCCATGGATGGCCTCGCCGCGCCATGTGCTGCGCGCCGTGCTCGATCTCTATCGTCAGCGCGGCTGGCGGGCGGTGGTGGCGCCGGAACTCGAATTCTATCTCACCGCGCCCAACCCCGATCCGGACAAGCCGCTGACGGCGCCGATCGGCAGCAATGGCCGTGCCGAGGGCGTGCAGCATCCCTATGACATGGCGGCGCTGGAGGAGTTCGAGCCGGTGATCCGCCGCGTCTATGACTATGCCGCGGCCGCCGGGCTGGCGCTCGACACGCTGATCCATGAATCCGGCACGGGGCAGCTGGAGATCAATCTCCTGCATGGCGACGCATTGCCGCTTGCCGACCAGGTGCTGCTGTTCAAGCGGCTGACGCGCCAGGCAGCACAGCAATGCGGCATGCACGCCACCTTCATGGCCAAGCCGATCGCGGCGCAGGCGGGCAGTTCGATGCATCTGCACATGTCTGTTGTCGACGAGGCGGGCAATGCGCTGTTTGCCAGCAATGACGATGCCGACACCGAGATGTTTGGCCATTTCATTGGCGGCCTGCAGAAGTACGTGCCCGAGATCATGCCGCTGTTCGCGCCGAACGTGAATTCGTTCCGCCGCATAAGGCCGAACCACAGCGCGCCGGCCAACATCGAGTGGTCGCACGACAACCGCTCCTGCGGCCTGCGGGTGCCGGCCGGTGGCCGCGCGGCGCGACGGGTCGAAAACCGCCTGCCGGGCGCCGATTCCAATCCCTATCTGGCGATCGCCGGTTCGCTGCTGGCCGGCTATCTCGGCGTCGAACAGAAGCTGGCGCGCTCGGCCGAGGCCTCGGGCAACGCCTACAAGATCAAGAGCACGCTGCCGAAAACCATGGAGGAGGCGCTCGATCGCTTCACGGCCTGCGGCCCGGTGCGGCAACTGCTCGGCGAGGATTTCTTCCAGACCTATCTGCGCGTCAAGAGCGTCGAGCTCGACCTGTTCCAGAGCGTGGTGACGAGCTGGGAACGCGACCATTTGCTGTTGAAGGTGTGATCATGGCATCTTCAACAGGTTTCAATTCCGGTCTCGATATCGGCAAATCCTACTATGTCGCCACCGCCAATCCGGCGCCGGACCATCCGGCGCTTGTCGGCGATGTCGAGGCCGACCTGGTGGTGGTCGGCGGCGGCTGCACCGGCCTGTCCGCCGCCCTTCACGCCGCCGAGCGCGGCCTGAAGGTGGTGCTGCTCGAAGGCGGCAAGATCGGCTGGGGTGCCTCGGGGCGCAATGGCGGCCAGATGATCCCCGGCCTGCGCAAGGGCGCCAAGGGCCTGGTCAAGCTCTACGGGCCGGAGCGGGCGAAGGTGCTGTTCGACCTTGCCTTCGAAGCACGCGGGCTGGTGCTCGGCATCATCGAGCGCCACGCCATCGATTGCGATGTGAGGCTGACCGGCCATCTGGTCGGCGCGGTCAACGGCTCCGATCTCAAGGATTTGGAAGAAGAGGCCAAATGCCTCGAGAGCGTGATGAAATTCCGCGATGTCGAGATCCTGTCGGCGGCGGACGCCCGGGCCAAGGTCGACACGCCTTACCATGGGGCGATGTACGAGCCGCTGGGCGGCCACATGCATCCGCTGAACTACACGCTTGGCCTTGCCCGCGCGGCGGTGGCCGCCGGCGTCGTCATCCATGAGAATTCGGTGGCGGTGAAGCTCGAGCGCGAGCCTTCGATCCGGGTCTCGACGGCAAAGGGTTCGGTCCGGGCCAAGCATGTCGTCTTGGCGGGCGATGCGCTGCTCAATGGGCTGGAGCCGCGCGTCAACAGCCGCATCATGCCGGTCGGCAACTACATCGTCGCCACCGAGCCGCTGGAAGGCAAACGCAACGTCATCCCGGCCAATGTCGCGGTGTCCGACACACGCTTCGTCGTCAACTATTACCGCATGTCGGCGGATGGACGCCTGCTGTTCGGCGGCGGCGAGCGCTACACGCCGTCGCCACCGGCCGATATTGCCGGCTTCGTGCGGCCGCATATGGAAGCGACGTTTCCGCAGCTCAACGGTTGCCGCATCGATCACGCCTGGGGCGGACTGGTGTCGGTGACGACATCCAGGCTGCCGCATGTCGGGCACTATGGCGAGGTCTATTTCGCGCATGGCTATTCCGGCAAGGGCGTCATCCTGTCGACGCTGTCTGGCAAGCTGCTCGCCGAAGCGATCACCGGCGACGCTTCGCGGCTCGATTTGTTCTCGACGCTGACCCCGATGCCGTTCCCCGGCGGCACGGCGCTGCGCGGTCCGCTCTATGTGCTGGGCATGTTGTGGTATGCGATGCGGGATCGGATCAAGCATTGAGGTCGGCCTAGACTACAAAGAAATCCTCGATGCGCTGCCTGGCCTCAAGCAGCGCGGGCAGGATTTCCCGCTCCATCTGCGCGACCGAAAATCGCGCCGACTGGGTCGAGACGTTGATGGCCGCGACTGTGCGTTCGGCGCGGTCGCGGATCGGCACGGCGATCGAGCGCAGGCCGAGCTCCAGCTCTTCGTCGACGATGGCAAAGCCGTCCGCTTTCGCCTTGCCGATGGCGTCCGCCAGCAACCTGATGTCGGTGATCGTCTTCGGGGTCCGCCTCTCTATGGTCGCCTGGTGCAGAAATTTGTCGAGTTCCTCTGGCGTCAGGCCAGCGAGCAGCATGCGGCCCATCGACGTGCAATAGGCCGGCAGCCTGGTACCGACATCGAGCGACACGCTGAGGATGCGGCGACCGGGAATGCGGGCGACATAGACGACATCCTGGCCTGACAGGATTGCCGCCGAACAGGCCTCGTTTAGCTGCGTTGCAACAGCACGCATGATGGGCGCGGCAAAGCTCCACAAAGAGCCGCCACCGAGCCATGTGCGGGCAACGGTCAGCAGGCGTGGCGACAGCGAGAACATACGGCCGTCCTGAGTGGCATAGCCGGTGGCGACAAGCGTCAGCAGAAAGCGACGGGCGCCGGCGCGGGTCAGGCCGGCTTCATCGGCCATTTCGGTCAGAGTCATGCCGGTGGGATGGCGGGCGAGGATCTCCATGACGGCAAGACCGCGCTCGAGCGAGCCGACATGGTCACGGGAAGCGGCCTCTTCGTCCATCTCACCTCCGCGGAAATGGCATCGTCGTCAGGATTGACTCCGGGACCTCCCTCAGCGTAGAAAGTTTCGCATACAAAACATAAGTTCGCAATACGAACTTTTGGACTGGGAGCCGTTACAATGGTCAAGTTCCTGCCGCTCAAGCAGGCCGTTGCGGAGAATTTGAACAACGGCGATACCGTCGCCTTCGAGGGCTTCACCCATCTGATCCCGACAGCCGCCGCGCATGAGGCGATCCGCCAGGGATTTCGCGACCTGACCCTGATCAGGATGACGCCGGACCTGATCTACGACCAGATGATCGGCATGGGCATGGCGAAGAAAATCGTCTTCTCCTATGTCGGCAATCCCGGCGTCGGCCTGCTGCGGCGCGCCCGCGACGCCATCGAAAACGGGTTCCCCCGGTCAATCGAGGTCGAGGAGCATAGCCACGCCGGGATGGCCAACGCCTATGAGGCGGGCGCCGCCGGTCTGCCTTGCGCGGTGTTTCGTGGCTATCGTGGTGCCGGGCTTGCGGCGGTCAATCCGAACATCAAGTCGGTCACCTGTCCGTTCACCGGCGAGGTGCTGGCGGCTGTTCCCTCGATCCGGCCCGACGTCACCTTCATCCATGCGCAGAAGGCCGACAAAAAAGGCAATGTGCTGGTCGAGGGCATCATCGGCATCCAGAAGGAGGCGGTGCTGGCGGCGAGGCGTGCCGTGGTGACGGTCGAGGAAGTGGTCGACAATTTCGACGACCTGCATCCCAATCTGACCGTGCTGCCGCGCTGGACCATAGCGGCGATCTCGGTCGTGCCCGGTGGGTCGCATCCGTCCTACGCGCATGGCTACTACGCGCGCGACAATGCCTCCTACCTCGAATGGGACGACATCGCCGCCGACCGCGAGAAGTTCCAGGCCTGGATGCAGGCGAATGTCATTGAAAAGAGCGCCGACGATTTCGCTGGCCGCGTCGAGCATCTGAGGAAAGCGGCATGAGCGACAATCAGCTGGATTTCACCCCCAACGAGATGATGACGATTGCCGCCAGCCGTGCGCTGCGGAATGACGATGTCTGCTTCGTCGGCATCGGCGCGCCGTCGGCCGCCTGCAACGTGGCGCGGCTGACGCATGCGCCTGATATCACGCTGATCTATGAGAGCGGCACGATCGGCACCGCGCCCGACGTGCTGCCGCTGTCGATCGGCGATGGCGAATTGTGCGAAACCGCCGTCACCACCGTCGCCGTGCCGGAAATGTTCCGCTACTGGCTGCAGGGTGGCCGCATTTCGATCGGCTTCCTCGGCGCGGCCCAGCTCGACAAGTTCGGCAACATCAACACCACGGTCATCGGCGATTATTTTCACCCGAAGACCAGGCTGCCCGGCGGCGGCGGCGCGCCGGAGATCGCGACGTCGTCGAAGGAGATCTACATCACCATGGCGCAGACCAAGCGCGGCATGGTGGAGACAATCGATTTCTTCACCTCCTTCGGCCATGGCGAGGGCGGCGACCATCGCAAGCGCCTCGGCATCGACACCGCTGGCCCGACGCTGCTGATCACCGACCTCGCCATCTGGAAGCCGGACCCGGTGACCAAGGAATTCACCGTTGTGTCGCTGCACCCCGGCGTCTCGCGCCAGCAGGTGCAGGACAGCTGTGGCTGGGTGGTTAAGTTCACTGATACGCTTGACGAAACACCGGCGCCAAGCGAACTCGAACTCACGACATTGCGCGACCTGCAGGCCCGCACCAAGGCGGCGCATGAGGGTACCGGAAAAGCAAAGGCTGCATGACATGGCCGAGGCCTATATTTGCGACTACATCCGCACGCCGATCGGCCGCTTTGGCGGTTCCTTGTCCTCGGTACGATCAGATGATCTCGGTGCCATCCCGCTGAAGGCGCTGGCCGAGCGCAATGCCGGCATCGACTGGCAGGCGGTCGACGACGTTGTCTATGGCTGCGCCAACCAGGCCGGCGAGGACAATCGCAACGTGGCGCGCATGGCGCTGCTGCTGGCTGGTCTGCCGAAGGAAATCCCGGGCTCGACCGTCAATCGCCTGTGCGGATCGGGCATGGATGCGCTGACCATCGCCGCGCGCGCCATCAAGGCGGGCGAGGCGGAGTTGATGATCGCCGGCGGTGTGGAATCGATGAGCCGGGCGCCCTTCGTCATGCCCAAGGCCGACGCGGCGTTTTCGCGCAATGCCGAGATTTACGACACCACGATCGGCTGGCGCTTCGTCAACCCGCTGATGAAGAAGCAATATGGCGTCGATTCGATGCCGGAGACCGGCGAGAACGTTGCTGAGGATTTTTCGGTGTCACGCGCCGACCAGGACGCTTTTGCCGTGCGCAGCCAGGACAAGGCGGTCGCGGCACAAGCCAATGGAAGGCTGGCCAAGGAAATCACCCCGGTGACCATCCCGCAGCGCAAGGGCGATGCGGTTGTTGTTAGCAAGGATGAACATCCCCGCGCGGGCACCACGGTCGAGGCGCTGGCCAAATTGCCGACGCCGTTCCGGCAAGGCGGCACGGTGACCGCCGGCAATGCCTCCGGCGTCAATGACGGGGCGGCGGCGCTGATCGTCGCCTCCGAAGCAGCGGTGAAGAAATACGGCCTGACGCCGATCGCTCGCATCCTCGGCGGAGCCGCCGCCGGCGTTGCGCCACGCATCATGGGCATTGGGCCTGCGCCGGCAACGCAAAAACTCTGCGCGCGGCTTGGCCTGATGCCGAAACAGTTCGATGTCATCGAGCTCAACGAAGCCTTTGCCTCGCAAGGCATCGCCGTGCTGCGCCAGCTCGGCATTGCCGAGGACGCGCCGCACGTAAACCCGAATGGCGGCGCCATCGCGCTCGGCCATCCCTTGGGCATGTCGGGCGCCCGCATCTCCGGCACGGCCGCGCTGGAGCTGCGCGAACGCGGCGGCCGCTATGCGCTGGCCACCATGTGCATCGGCGTCGGCCAGGGCATCGCCATCGCGCTTGAACGGGCCTGAGCAAGACCCTTTCTCGGTTGGCCAGATCGGAGATCTGATCAGGCCCACCAAATTTGACCATGTGGACAAAAGTCTGCACCCGTTCCATAGTTCCCCGTCTGACATTTCTAGGAACAGCCGGCTCGACACGGCTGTCGAACAGAGGGGAATGCAATGGAAAACCGGAAGAACAAATTCCAGATAAAACGCGAAGGGATTTCGCGGCGCAACGTGCTGGAACTCGGCGCGCTGGGTCTCGCGGCGGCGATGCTGCCTGGCGCCGCCTTCGCCAAGGACAAGAAGCTGAAGGTGGCGGCGATCTTCGCCACGCCGATCGAGGAGCCATGGGACAACCAGATCCATGTCGCCCTGCAGAAGGCGCAGAAGGAACTCGGCATCGACTACAAATGGTCTGAAAAGGTGCAGACCGCCGACTTCAGCCGCGTCATGCGCGAATATGCGCAAGGCGGCTACCAGCTGGTGCTGGGCGATGCCTTCGCCGCCGAGCGCGAGTCGCGCCGCACCGCCAAGCAGTTCCCGAAGACCGCCTGGCTGTTCGGTTCGGGTGCTGGTCCCGCTGAACCCAATTTCGGCGTCTTCGACAACTGGATCCACGAGCCCGCCTATCTCTCCGGCATGATCGCCGGCAAGATGTCGAAATCGGGCACGGTCGGCGCCGTGGCGGCAATGGGCATTCCGGAAGTGAACCGGCTGGTCAACGCCTTCTTTGCCGGCGCCAAGGAGGTCAATCCGAACATCAAGAAGAAGGTCGCTTTCATCGGCTCCTTCTTCGATCCGCCCAAGGCCAAGGAAGCGGCGGTGGCGCAGATCGACGCCGGCGTCGACGTCATCTATGCCGAGCGCTTCGGTGTCATCGAAGCGGCGGTCGAGAAGAAGATCTATGCCATCTCCAACATGTCCGACCAGTCGAGCCTCGGCCCCGATACGGTCATCACCGGCCCGGTCTGGGACATGTATCCGACCGTCGAGCAGGCGATCAAACTGGTCAAGGCCGGCGTCTATACCGCGCAGGACTATGGCGATTTCTCGCGCATGGCCAAGGGCGGTTCCTATCTCGCCCCCTACCACAAGTTCGACAAGACGCTGCCGGCGGATGTCAAGGATCTGGTCGAGAAGAAGAAGGCCGAGATTCTGGAAGGCAATTTCCGGGTGGATGTCGACGAGAACACGCCGGTTTCGGATTGAGGGCCAGTTTTTAGGGGCGGTGCTAAGCGCCCCTCTCTGTCCTGCCGGACATCTCCCCCTCAAGGGGGGAGATTGGCAGCTTCACCCACGCCACTTTTCTTTCGACCTAGGAAAACTGTCGAAAGCCGAAATGACGTCCGATCTCCCCCCTGAGGGGGAGATCGCCGGCAGGCCAGAGGGGGGTGCAGCGCATCCCTGTCAAACAAAGCAAAGCCAATTCCGATCAGGAGTATCCTTGCCGACGCCCGCCCCACTCATCGAAATGCGCGGCATCACCAAGAGCTTCGGCGCCGTCAAGGCGAACGAGGCTGTCGACCTCAGCGTGGCGCCTGGCGAGATCCTCGGACTGCTGGGCGAGAACGGCGCCGGCAAGACGACGCTGATGAATGTGCTGTTCGGCGCCTATGCGCCGGATGCCGGTGAAATCCTCATCCAGGGCAGGCCGGTGCGGATCACCAGTTCGGCCGATGCGCTGGCCGCCGGCATCGGCATGGTGCACCAGCATTTTCATCTGGCGCCACGGCTGACGGTGCTGGAAAACCTGCTCATCGGCATCCCGGGCAAATCGGGACGGCTAGACCGTGCCGGCGGGTTGGCGCGTCTCGCCGAAATCAGCCGCCAGCATGGGCTGACGCTCGATCCCGACCTGCCGGTCTCGGCGTTGTCGGTCGGGGAGCAGCAGCGGCTGGAAATCGTCAAGGCGCTGTTTCGCGGCGCAAAACTGCTGATCCTCGACGAGCCGACGGCGGTGCTGGCGCCGAGCGAGGTCGACGGGTTGTTTTCGGCGTTGCGTTCGATGGCGGCGCAGGGTCTCGGCATCATCTTCATCTCGCACAAGCTTAACGAGGTGCGGGCTCTGACGCATCGCTGCACGGTGCTGCGGCTTGGCCGCGTCGCCGGCCGCGTCGATGACCCGGCCAACACGACATCGGCTGCAATGGCGCAACTGATGTGCGGCCACGAAATCGTGCCGCCGGCAAGGGGGCCGTCGACGCCCGGTGCTGATGTGCTGACGCTCGACGGCATTTCCACCTCACACCATGCAGGCACTGTGCTGCGCGACGTGTCGCTTGCCGTTCGCGCCGGCGAAATCCTCGGCATCGCTGGTGTCTCGGGCAATGGCCAGCGGGCGCTGGCGGAGGTGATCTCCGGCGTGCGTGCGCCCGATGCCGGCCGGATGGCGATTGCCGGCCAGAAGGTCAGCCGGTTCTCGCCGCGTGAGGTGCAGGCGCTTGGCCTTGGCCGCATCCCGGAAGACCGCATGACCACAGGGCTGGTCACCAATTTGCCGCTCGCCGATTCCATGGTGCTGCCGCGCATCGGCACCGCCGCCTTTTCAGCCAAGGGCCTGCTCAAGCCGGATGCCATCCGCGCTTTCGCCGAGGCGCAGATCAAGGCCTATGACATCAGGTGTCCCGGGCCGATGACCCGCGCCGGCGCGCTGTCGGGCGGCAATCTGCAAAAAGCGCTTTTGGCGCGCGAACTCGCCTTCGACCCGAAGGTGCTGATCGTGTCACAGCCGACGCGCGGCCTCGACATCGGGGCGGCACGCTTCATCCACGAAAAATTCCTCGACATGCGGGCCAAGGGCTGCGGCATCATCGTCATCGGCGAGGATCTGGAAGAACTGCTGGTGCTCTGTGATCGCATCGCAGTGATGTATGAGGGCCGCATCGTCGGCACGCTCGACAGCGCCGATGCGACGATCGCGCGGCTCGGCCTGTTGATGACCGGGGCGGAGGGTCATAGCTGATGTTTCGCCTGGAAGTCCGGACGTCAACGCCCGCCTGGTTCAATCTCGCTCTGCCCCTGCTGGCGATCGGCGCCACGCTGGTCCTATGCAGCGGCCTGATCGCGCTGGCCGGCGCCGGCGTGCTCGAATCCTATGGCGTGATGTTCACGGCATCCCTCGGTGACAGCTACGCGATCACCGAAAACACTGGTGCGCGCGGCACCGATGATCTTCACCGGGCTGGCCGTGGCCGTCGCCTTCCGGGCAAAGTTCTGGAACATCGGCGCCGAGGGGCAGTTGCTCGCCGGTGCAGTCGCCAGCTGTTTTGTCGGCGCCATCCCGATGCCGGGGCCGCTCGCCATGTTGCTGATGGCCGTGGCGGGTGCCGCGGCGGGTGCCGCCGTCGCACTGGTGCCGGCGACGCTGCGGGTAAGATTCAAGGTCGATGATGTCGTCAGTTCGCTGCTGCTGAATTCGGTCATCTACTATGCGCTGATGGCGCTGATCGAAGGGCCGTGGAAGGATAGTTTCAGCGGCTATCCGATCTCGCCGCCGATCGAGGATTCGGCCAATTTCCCGGTGCTGATCGAAGGCACGCGCCTGCATCTCGGCGTCGTCGTGGCGCTGATCGCCGCACCCTTGATCTGGTTCCTGATCGCGCGCACGACGCTCGGCTTCAAGATCAGGGTCACCGGCGAGAACCCGGAAGCGGCAAGATATGGCGGCATCAATGTTGAACGCGTGCTGCTCTCGACCGCGCTGTTGTCCGGCGCGCTGGCGGGGCTCGCCGGCGTCGGCGAAGTCGGCGGCGTGCATTTCCAGGTGATGAGCGACATCTCGCCGGGCTACGGCTATTCCGGCATCGTCGTCGCCATGCTGGCGCGGCTCAACCCGCTCGGCGTCGTACCGGCCGCGATCTTCCTTGCCGCCGTGATGACCGGCGCCGAGGCGATGTCGCGCGCGACCGGCGTCCCGGCCTTCCTCAGCGACGTCATCCAGGGCACCGCGCTGCTTGCCATGCTGGTGGCGCTGCTGTTCACCGCCTATCGCGTTCGCCGCGTCGGGGCTGCCCGATGAGCGCGGTGTTCGAACAGATTTTTCAGGTCGGCTTTTTGGCCGCCATCATCCGCATTGCCACGCCTTTGGCCTTTGCCACCCTCGGCGAAATGTTTTCCGAGCGCGCCGGCGTGCTAAATCTCGGCATCGAAGGCATCATGCTGCTCTGCGCGATGACCGGCTTCACCGCCACCAGCCTCAGCGGCAGCTTGTGGCTCGGCGTGCTGGTTGCGGTGCTGACCGGCATGCTGATGGGCGCGCTGCATGCGCTGTTCACTGTGGCTCTGGGCTTAAGCCAGCATGTCTGCGGCATCGGCGTCACTTTGTTCTCGTCGGGCCTCGCCTATTTCCTCTACCGGCTGATCTTCGGCCAGCAATCTGTGCCGCCAAGTATCAAGGGGTTTCAGACGCTGCCGATACCCGTCCTCTCCGACATTCCGGTTCTGGGGCCGGCGGTGTTCAACCAGTTCGCGCTGGTCTACATGGCGATAATCGCCATACCGCTCGCCGCCTTCGTGCTCTACCGCACGCCGTGGGGCCTGTCGGTGCGCATGGTCGGCGAGAACCCTCGCGCGGCCGACTCTGCCGGTGTCGGCGTCATTGCCACGCGCTTTCAGGCCGTCATTCTCGGCGGTGCCTTGATGGGGCTCGCCGGCGCCTTCCTGTCGATGGCGCAGTTCAACGCTTTCACCTTCGGCGTCGTCTCCGGGCGCGGTTGGGTGGCGATCGCGCTGGTCGTGTTCGGCCGCTGGGATCCGTGGCGCTCGGCAGGGGCCGCGCTGCTGTTTGCCTTCGTCGATGCCTTGCAACTGCGCATGCAGGCGAGCGGGCTCGGACATATCCCCTACGAGGCGTTCCTGATGCTGCCCTTCATCTTCACCATCGTCGCCATGGCTGTGATGTCGCGCAACGCGGTGGCGCCATCGGCGTTGTTGAAGCCGTTCCGACGCGAAGAGCGGTAGCTGCCCCTAGGACGCCTCACATCGCCGTGAAACCATTATCCACGAACAGATGTGTGCCGTTGACGAAGCTGGACTCGTCGCTGGCCAGGTAAGGCGCTGCCTTGGCCACCTCTTCCGGCTCGCCGATGCGGCCCTGCTGCGCTGCCAGCGCAGCATCGGAGACGTCGACGCCGAGCCGGCCGAGGTCGGCGACCTCGCGCAGGCCGTGCGGTGTGCGGATGAAGCCGGGGCAGACGGCGTTGCAGCGGATGTTGCGGTCGCGGAATTCGACGGCGATGGCACGGGCGAACATGTGGCAGGCGCCCTTGGTGGTGTCGTAGAGCACTTCCATTGGCGTCGCCGCCACCGCCGAGATCGACGAGGTACAGACGATCGAGCCGCCACCGGCCGCGATCATGCCGGGCAGCACGGCACGCGTCATCAGGAACATCGAACGCACATTGACCGCGTGCAGCCAATCCCATTCCTGAACCGTCGTTTCGAGGAACGGCTTTATCACGATGGTGCCGGCATGGTTGAACAGCACCGTGACCGGCCCGAGTTTCTCCGTCGCGCCTTTCACCGCCGTCTCGACCTGCGCCTCATCGGACACGTCGGCGACAAAATACTCGGCGACATGGCCGCGCGCGCGGATCGCTGCCGCCGTGGCCGCCGCCGCTTCGCCATTGCGGTCGATGATCGCCACCTTGGCGCCTTCGGCGGCGAACAGCTCCGAGGCCGCCCCGCCCATGCCCGTCGCGCCACCTGAAATGATGGCAACCTTGCCGGCCAGTCTTTCGCCCATTTTTTACTCCCGTCCCGTTTCAGTGGTTTTGTTTTCGCCCAAGGCTATCGCTTGCGCTCCGGATGGCCAAGCGAGCAACCGGCGACGGCGAATTCCTTGCCGAAACCACCGCAAACCAGTGATCCGGCTGGCTTTTTGCGCCAGCTGAACAGCCCCGGACGGGCCAAATCCCGGTAAGAAATACTCTTTCTATTCCGACAAGGAGAAATTCGTTCCAATAAATGCCAGAAAATAGCAATCGACAAAGTCTACAAGTTTTATAGATTAACGGGCGAGACGGAGGTCGATATGTCCTATATCCAGAACGCTCAGACTGACAGCAGCGGCCAGAGGCTGGCCAATGCCCAGACCTTTCGCCCGGCCTATGCCGGAGCGTTCGCCTATCTCGTCTTTGCCCTTGCGTTTGTGTTCACCGGGGCCGTTGTTCTGGGCCTTATTCCCTAAAGCACCAGGTCGACACGGGTCAGTTTCCCCGCTGTATCAAGCAATCGGAGTTGAATGAACCGGATCCCGGTGCGTTTGTGCGCGGCCGTGGTTCGAATTTCACCGCATCCATGATTCCAGAGATGGAGGAGATGACAATGCCGATCGAATTCACGCATGTCCCCGGCAAGACCGCCGCTGCCGCCACTCCCTTTTTCTATGATTTTGCCGAGACGGCGACCAAGCTCGGCCTGATCGAGGATGGTGGCTTCCAGAAGATCGTCGTCGACGATCCGGCCGGACTGCTGACCAATATGGATCTTGCCGCCCAGGTGCTGGATCGCACCTCATCGCTGGAGGTCGTGCTGACCCACTGGGCCGGCGTGGTTGAGCCCACGGTGGCGGCCCGCCAGCTGGCATCGATCGACACGAAAAGCGGCGGACGGCTGGCGCTCAGGATGATCAGCGAGCCGTTGAACGATGACGACGCCGAGTCACGGCCGGTCGGGCACACGGTTATCTGGCAGCGTATCGATGAATATCTGGTGCTTTTGAAGCGGCTATGGTCGAACGACCGGCCTTTCGATCATGAAGGCGCGTTCTACAGCATCAAGGGCGGCTATGTGCCGCGCAAGGGCCCGCATGGCGCCGATCTGACCATCCGCATGGGTGGACAGTCCGGAACGGCGCTGAAGGTGGCTGGCCGGCATGCCGATGTCTTCGAACTGACGCCGGGCTCGATCGATGAAGTCCGGCAGCTGATGGAGCGCGTGCGCGGTGCCGCGGCCGAACATGGCCGGGCGGGCAAGCTGCGCTTCGCGCTGCCGGTGCGGATTCACCGCGGCGCTGCCGCCACGGGCCAAAAGGCGGTCGACCTGTCGGGGCCGCCGGCTCAGGTCGCCTTGTCGTTGCTTGCCTATGCCGGGCTGGGGATCGATGAATTCATGATCGTCGGCGTCGACACGCTGCGGGAGATCGCCACAGTCGGCCGGGAAACGATCGCCCTGCTGCGCAATTCGCTCGCGCGGCGCGAACATGATGCCTTCCAGCCGGGGGCCTATGCGCCTCGCGCCGGGCTGGAGACGCGGGCGACGGGCTGAAGCCCGTCGATTTCCTGCAGTCTAACGCCCGTCGCCAAGCCGCGACAGGCCGTCAATGACGGCGGCTGAATCGGCCAACGCGCCGAAGACGCCGTCCTCGATCGTCACCATGTGAAGCGCCGCCTCGTGGGCTTGTCTGTCGCCGCTGGCGCAGGCATCCGAGATCGTCAGACACTGGAAATTGCGATCGCAGGCCTCGCGCAGCGTGGTGTGGACGCAGACATCGGTCGTGCATCCGGAAAACATCAGATGCGTGATGCCTTGTGCGCGCAGCACAAGCTCGAAGTCCGTATAGGTGAAGGCGCTGTTGCAGGTCTTGTCGACGATGATGTCGTCAGGCGCGACATCGATCTCCGGGACAATCTGGAATCCGGCGCCCGAGCGCAGCAGGATGTCGGTGCCGTCGAGACCGGAGCGCTTGCGGCGCCATTTCTCGTAAGGCGTCATGTCGGCCATGTCGGCGCGGTAACCCTGCCTGGTGTGGATGACCCTGACGCCAGCCTTGCGCGCGGCTGATATCAGCCGGTTCACGGTGGGCAGGATCGCCCGAAGCGGCGAGGGGTCGTATCCCTGTTTGGCAAAATAGCCTGTCGTCGACAGGAAATCCTGCTGCAGGTCGATGACGATGAGTGCGGTGTTTTCGGCCACCAGCCTGCCGTCATAGGGATAGTCGAAGGGCGTTGCCTTGATCATTATTGGCTCCCTGTTCTCGACCAACCATAATCGTTCAATGCGCCGACACCAGATGCTGGGCGTCATGAAGGCGCCGATAGGCGCCGTCGGCATGGATCAGCTCCTGGTGCGAGCCTTGCTCGACGATGCCCGATTCCGAGACGACGACAATGCGGTCGGCGCCACGGATCGTCGCCAGCCGGTGCGCGATGACGAGGGTGGTGCGGCCCTCGGCAAGCTCGGCCAGCGCCCTCTGGATCTCGCGCTCAGTCTCGGTATCGAGCGCCGAGGTCGCCTCGTCGAGGATCAGGATCGGCGGGTTCTTCAAAAACATGCGGGCGATCGCCAGCCGCTGCTTCTGGCCACCCGACAGCTTGACGCCGCGCTCGCCGATGATCGTGTCATAGCCGGCCGGCAGGCCTGCTATCATGCCGTCGAGCTGCGCCCGCCGTGCGGCGTCGGCGATCGCCTCGTCGGAGGCGCCGAGCCGGCCATAGGCGATGTTCTCGCGAACCGAACCGCCGAACAGGAACACGTCCTGCTGGACGATGCCGATCTGTCCGCGCAGCGAGGCGAGCGTCATGTCCCTGATATCGATGCCGTCGATGCTGATCTGGCCGGCGCTGACCTCGTAGAAACGCGGCAGCAGCGAGCAGATGGTGGTCTTGCCGGCGCCGGACGGGCCGACGAAGGCGATGGTCTCGCCGGCCTGGATCGTCAGGTTGACGTCCTTCAACACCGGCTTGCCGTCGCCATAGCCGAAGCTGACATTGCGGTATTCGATGTCGCCCTTGAGGCCGCTGACGGCGACGGCGCTGGGCCGGTCGGCAATGTCGGGTTCGGTGTCGAGCAGTTCCGTATAGCGCCGAAAACCGGCAATGCCCTTGGGATAGGTCTCGATCACTGAATTGATCTTCTCGATCGGCCGCACGAAGACGCCGACCAGCAGCAGGAAGCCGACAAAGCCGCCATTGCTCAACCCTCCGATGATGACGAGATAGCTGCCGGCGATCATCACCACGAGCTGGATCAGCCGGATGCCCATATAGTTCAGCGAATTCGAGGCCGACATGATGCGGTAGGCGTCGAGCTTGGTCTGGCGGTAGCGCTGGTTGTCATGCGCGAACAGCATGCGCTCATGCTCTTCGTTGGCGAAGGCCTGGACGACGCGCATGCCGCCGACATTCTCCTCGATGCGCACGTTGAAATCGCCGACTCGGCCGTAGAGCGCCTGCCAGTTGCGCTCCATGCGATCGCCATAGCGCATGGTCACCCAGGCGATCACAGGCACGATTACGGCCGTGATCAGCGCCAGATGCATGTTCACCGTGAACATCAGCACGAAAGCGCCGGCGAAGGTCATGATGGCGATGAACAGGTCTTCGGGGCCGTGATGGGCGATCTCGCCGATCTCCTCCAGATCCTTGGTGACGCGGCCGACGAGATGGCCGGTCTTGTGGTTGTCGTAGAAGCGGAACGACAGTTTCTGCAGATGGTCGAAACTCTTGCGCCGCATCTCGGTCTCGATGTTGATGCCGAGCATGTGGCCCCAATAGGTGACAACAGCCATCAGCGCGGTGTTGAGCAGATAGATCAGCAACAGGCCGACCGAGGCGATGATGATCAGCGTCCAGTCCTGGTGCGGCAGAAGCTGGTCGACGAAGGTGCGCACCGCCATGGGAAAGCCGAGCTCGAGCAGGCCGGCCAGCACGGCGCAGGAGAAGTCGAGCGCGAACAGACCCTTCCAGGGCGCGTAGTAGGATAGGAAACGTCTGATCATCGAGGTGAACCGCAGGCTGTCTTGAGGGCTGTGCCAGCCGTCATCGCTGGGCGCTCCTTACAATCGGCAGCGCATGGGCGGCAATATGCCAGCGCGGACTTCATTGCCTGCCTTTCCACATCAGCACCATGAAATAGGGGCCGCCGACGAAGGCGGCGATGAGGCCGGCCGGCACCTGCCGGGGGAAGATCAGCGTGCGGCCGGCCCAGTCGGCGGCAACCAGGATCAGTCCGCCTGCTATCGCCGAGGCCAGAAGCTGCGGCACGGCGCGGCGAAAGCCAATCATGCGGGCAAGGTGCGGCGCCATCAGGCCGACGAAACTCAGCGGCCCGATCACCAATGTCGCGGTTGCCGTCGCAAGCGCGGTGAGCGCGAGCAGGATGGCGCGAACCCGCCCTAGACGCAGGCCAAGGCCGCGCGCGGTGGTTTCGCCAAGCGGCATGATGTCGAGCCAGCGCGCCGTCAGCGGCGCCAGCGCCAGGACCAGGATGGCAACCGCTACGGCGGTGATGGCATCGGCGGATGTCGCGCGATAGGTCGACCCCGACAGCCAGGCGAGCAGGAAGTCCATGCGCGGATCGCCGCTGGCCAGAAGCAGGGAGGCGAAAGCCGAGGCGATCGTCGCCACCGCGACGCCGGCCAGCAGCAGCCGCTGCGGCGACAAGGCATTGCGCCGCCCGACCAGCACGACGATCGCCAGCGCCAGCAGCGCGCCGGCAAGGGCAGCACCCAGCATCGCGTTGCGGTCGAAGCTGGCGCTCATGAACAGCAGCGCAAGCACACCAAACGACGCGCCGCCGGAAATGCCGAGCACTTCGGGCGCGGCCATCGGGTTGCCGGTCATGCGCTGCATCAGCGTGCCGGCGACGGCAAGCAGGACGCCCGCCGACAGGGCAACGGCGACGCGGGGCACGCGCAGGGCAAGCAGCTCCATCAGATCCACTGACGAGATCCAGTGCCAGCCGCCGGCGCCACGGCCGAAACCGATGGCGACAGCGACGGCGAGGACCAGCACCAGAAGACCTATGATCAACGGCAGTCCGTTTCTCGACAGGCGCGCTGACGACACGATATCCGCCTGTGCCTCGGGCACGGTTCGCATCCGTGGCAACAGAAACAGCAGCAGCGGCGCGCCGAACAGGCAGTTGCGGTGCCGGCCGGTATTTCGGCAGTGAATGGCAGATGCTGCACCAGCCGGTCGGTGAGCCAGAGCAAGGCAGCGCCGACAGCCGGTGACCAGAACATGCGGCGGCCAAGCGTGCGCGCACCGGCCAGCCGCGCCAGCGTCGGGGCGGCCAGCGCGACGAAACCGATGACGCCGACCTCGGCGACGACCAGCGCGCTGAGCGTGACGGCGACCGCCATGCCGGCAAGGCGGATGATCGCCGGCTGGGCGCCGAGCGCAGTGGCGCCATCGTCGCTGAGATCGAGAAGACGGAGCGGATGCCAGAGGAAGAAGGCGATGCCGATGCCCGCAAGCAGTCCCGGCGCCAGGCTGATGACGGCGGCGTCGCCATTCTGCACCAGCGAGCCGCTCTGCCAGATGAACAGCTCCTCGGTGTATTCGCGGTTGAGCGCCATCAGCAGCGCGCCGGCCGAACCGAAGGTGAGGCTGACGATGAGCCCGGCGATGATGATCGACACCGGCGAGAAGCTGCGTCCGCGCACCAGCGCGAAGACGGCTAGCGTGGCGAGCGCACCGCCAGCCAGCGCGATGCCTTCGCGGCCCCCTTCCAGCAGCCATGGGGCGTAGAGCGTGGCGGCCGCCAGAGCGAGGCTCGCTCCGGCATTGGTGCCGATCGTGGTTGGCTCGGCCAGCGGATTGCGCAGCACATGCTGCATGATGACGCCGGCAAGACCGAGCGCCGCGCCGGCCAGCACACTGACGGCAAGGCGCGGCAGGAAGGCATAGCGGTAGAGTAGCTGTGCCGGATCGGATGTATCGGGAGCATTGAGCGCGGCCAACCACAGACCTCGCGGCAGCAAATGAGCGAGGTCGAAACCGGTCAATACCAGCGCCAGGGCCGCCGGCGCGATCACCAGCAGGACGAGCGCCCCGAGACCATCCCTCGGCTGCGTCAGTGGCAAGGTGGAGGATGTCATGACGTCGCGGCCATGAAGCTGGCGAAACGCCCGGCGGCGGCGAGCCCGCCAAACGGCCAGACCGGCGGGATGGTCCGCACGTGGCCATTCCTGACGCAAGGCAGGCTGGCCCAGAGCGAGCTGCGCGCAATCCGGATTTTTATGTGCGGCGGAATCGGGTCGAGCGAGATCAGCCGGGCATCGCCGACAGCGACGAGTTGCTCGATGCCGACGGTCGAAAACCCCCATTCATTGGTGGCGCCGGTCCAGGCATTGACGAGGCCGAGCCGGTCGAGAACATCCTGCAGCAGGCTGCCGGCGCCGTAGACGCGGACATGGCGGTCGTCGAACAGGCTGACGACGCAGAGCGGCTTTTGCGGCTTTTGCGCCAGGGAGGTGCGTACCTGTGCGATCGAGGCTTCGACGCGCTCGATAAGGCCGCTGGCCTCCGCTCCGCGACCGAGCAATTCGCCAAGCTGCAGCGTCACCTCTCGCGCCTGTTCATAGGGTGCGGCCTTGCCGCTGTAGAAGGGCACGTTGAAGGTCGGCGCCAGCCTGGTGAAGCTGCTCTCGTCCAGCCCATAGCCATAGGCGCCGACGATCATGTCCGGCCGCAATTCCCGGAGCAGTTCGAGATTGGGTTCGCTGCGCGACCCCAGGTCGATCGTGGCTTGCGGCAATGCCGGACCCTGTACCCAGTCGCCATAGCCCCTGGTGTCGCCGACGGCGATCGGCGCCGCGCCGAGCGAGACCACCATTTCGGCAGATGTCCATTCCAGGCAGACGATGCGGGTTGGTGCCGCGGCACGCGCCATGGCGCCCTGCAGGACAAGGCCAGTCGTGGCCAGGCCAGCCAGACATTGGCGCCGTGTCAGCGCCGCCATTTTGGCCCGGCCCGCCACATCGCTTCTACCATGTGTATTTCACCGAACCGTTGATCCTGCGGCCTTCGCCGTAGAAGCAGCCGAAGCCCGAGGAGAAACAGGAGGCGACATAGCGCTTGTCGAACAGATTGCTGACGTTGAAGCTCAGCGTTGCGTTCTGCCAGGTGTAATGCACGGCCGCGTCGGCGAGCACGACCGATGGAACCTTGAACGTGTTGGCATCGTCGCCATAGGTCGAGCCGACATAGCGGACGCCGGCACCCAGGCCGAGACCTTCCAATTTGCCACTCATGAAGGTGTAATTGGCCCACAGCGAAGCCGAATGCGTCGGGACGCCGAAAGGCGTGTTGCCCTGGTTGCTTGTGCCGTCGTCGTTGATGCTGGTCGGGCTGGTGATCTTGGTGTCGAGATAGGTATAGGCGGCCCTCAGGTCGACGCCGGAATCAAGGCTCGCCACAGCTTCCAGCTCAATGCCGCGCGAGCGGATCTCGCCGGTCTGGAAGATGTCGTCGGGGCGACCGGTGCCGCCATAGCGCACGACATTCTGCCGCGTCAGGTCGAAGGCCGAAGCGGTGATAAAGGAATTCCAGCCGACCGGCTGGTATTTCAGGCCGATCTCGTACTGTTTGCCGGTCTCGGGCACGAACAGCGTGCCGTTGCTGTCCGCGCCGGCCACCGGCTGGAACGATTCGGAATAGCTGACGTAAGGGGCAAGGCCATTGTCAGCGAGATAGACGAGGCCCGCCCGGCTGGTGAGGGCGTTGTCCTTTTGCTCGGGAATGTAGCCGCCGGCCAGATTGTCGTAGACCTTGGCGTCAGCCCAGTCCTGGCGGCCGCCCAGCGTCAGCCGCCAGTTGCCCAGCTTGATCTGATCCTGCGCATAGAGGCCGACCTGCTGCTGGGTGGTGTCTGTGTCGTTATAGGGGGTCAAACCGGTGACCGGGCTGCCATAGACCGGGTTGAAGATGTCGATCGTTCCGACGTCGGCTGACGAAGCATAGTCGCGGTAGGTGTAGCGTTTGTAGTCGAGACCGACGAGCAGTGTGTGGGCGAGCGGGCCGGTGTCGAAATCGGCCTGCGCCTGGTTGTCGATGGTCACGCCGCTGAGCTTGGTGCCGCCGGCATCGGCGTAGCGGGAATATTTGCCATAGAGCGGAGTTCCGGGTTCGGCAGTCTCGTCCTCCAGCCCGGCGCCGAAAACACCTTCCTCGGTATGGGTCAGGTACACATAGCGAGCATGCTGGCGGACCTGCCACGTCTCGTTGAAACGGTGCTCGAACTCGTAACCGATCGACGCCTGATCATTGTTGTAACTGTCGAAGCCTGGTTCGCCGACGAACATGCTGTTCGGCAGGAAGTTGCCTTCTTTGTTCGGCGTGACCGTGCCATACGCAGGCAGGTACTGCATCGCCCATCCCGAGCGGTCGCGCTGATAGTTGGCGAGGATGGTCAGGCTGGTGTCGGCATCGGGCTGCCAGGTGATCGCCGGGGCGATGAAGATGCGGTCGCCTTTGACGAAGTCGGTCTGCGTGTCGCCCATATGGGCAGCGCCGGTCAGGCGAAACAGCAGCGACTTGTCGGCGTTGACCGCGCCGCTTAAATCGAACTTGCCTTCATAGTGATTGAAGCCGCCGCCGCCGAATTCGACCTCGCGCAGGGTCTCTTCGGTCGGTCGCTTGCTGACATAGTTGATGATGCCGCCGGGGCTTGCCTGGCCGTAGAGCACGGATGCCGGTCCGCGCAACACTTCGTAACGCTCGGCGCCGTAGGAATCGAGCGCGGTGAAGAGCGTGAAATTGCTTTCCTTTAGCTGCAGCCCATCCCTGTAGAAGACGCCATTGGCGTTCGAAATGCCGCGCAGTTGCAGGCCGAGGCCGCGATTGTCGGTGCCGTAGAGATCGCCGGTGGCGCCGGGCATGTAGCGCAGGACACCGCCGAGATTGTCGACGGCCTGCGCCTTGATCTGGTCCTTGGTGATCACCGAGATCGACTGCGGCGTCTCGATCAGCGGCGTGTCGGTCTTGGTGCCAGTGGAGCCCTTGCTGGCGACATAGCCCTTGACCGGACCAAAGGCGCTCTCGACTCGGTCCTGGACGTTGATCGGATCAAGCGTGGTGGCCTCGTCCTGGGCGAGCGCATGACCGCAGCCCAACAGGGCCGGCAGCGCTGTCGTTGCGATCAGCAGGCCTTTGCGCGCAAGTCCATTTCGCCAGCTTGGTTCCCGTCCACTGATCATCCGCTGCACCCCTGCTTTTGCGAATTTCGCCGCGATATCGACTGCCACGACGATTTGTTGATTGTTGCAGTCATCTTCAATGTTGACTAGTAAGGTCATGTTTCATAGTCAACCGGACATTGGACCGCCGAGGCCAGAAATTGGAAATGCGGCCGGCCGACCTGGAGAAAATCATGGCTGGAGCTGAGACTGCCTTTCAAATCGACGCGGTGCGGTTTGCCGTCGGCGAGCGGACGCTGCTCGGTCCGGTCTCGCTCGAATTGCAGCGCTCGCGCGTCTATGGGCTGATCGGCCACAATGGTTCGGGCAAGTCGACGCTGATCAAGCTGCTGGCCCGTCAGCAGCCGGCAAGCTCGGGTGCCATCACTTTTGCCAAGCGACCGTTGCCGCAATGGGGCGCCCGCGAGCTCGCCCGTGCGCTTGCCTATCTGCCGCAGACGACGCCGGCCGCAACGGGCCTCACCGTGCGCGAACTGGCGACGCTCGGGCGCTACCCCTGGCATGGCGCGCTTGGCCGCTTCAGCGCGGAAGACCGGCGGCATGTCGAGGAGGCGCTGGCGCTGACCGATATGGACGGTTTCGCCGACCGGCTGGTGGACGAATTGTCCGGCGGCGAACGGCAGCGCGCCTGGCTCGCCATGCTGGTGGCGCAGAATGCCGGCGTCATGCTGCTCGACGAGCCGATCGCGGCGCTCGACATCGCCCATCAGGTCGAGGTGCTGGGGCTGGTCAAGGAGCTCAGCCGCAAACGCGACCTCTGCGTCGTCGTGGTGCTGCACGATCCCAACATGGCGGCGCGCTATTGCGACGAGCTGATCGCGCTCAAGGACGGCAAGCTGCTGACCCGCGGCGCACCAGGCGAAATCATGCGGGGCGACGTGCTCAAGGGCATTTTCGGCGTGGAGATGGGCGTGTTCGCGCACCCGGTCACCGGCCAACCCGTCGGCTATGTGCAGTGACGAGATTTGATGCGGTGACGGAAGCGGCTGGCCGCTGTGAGAACAAGGAAGAAGCTGTTGTCTAGAACTCGTTTGTTGGCGGCGTTGGTCGCATCGGTGATCCTGGCGGGCGGTAGCGCCACGGCCCAGGAGCAACCGGCCGGCGCTGCCCCGGCGGCCGAGGCCCCTGCCGCGCCGGCAGCGGTGGCACCTGCTGCGCCCGTTGCACCGGTATCCACCACACCTACACCCGCTACACCGGCGGCGGCACCGGCCACGGTGGCGCCCGCCCAGCCCGGCGGCCAGCCGGCCGCGGCAGCGCCGGCTGGGGCCGGACCTGCAGGGGCGATGGAGCTGAACCTGCCGCACGATTTGTCGCCGTGGGGCATGTTCATGGCCGCCGACATCATCGTGAAGGCGGTGATGATCGGACTGGCCTTCGCCTCGCTCGTCACCTGGACGATATGGCTGGCCAAATCGCTGGAGATCTTTGGCGGCAAGCTGCGCATCAGCCGTGCCGTGCGCGCGATCGGCGATGCCGCGACGCTGAAGCAGGCCAGCCGCGCGCTCGACCGCAGCGGCGGTCCCGGCGCGCTGCTGGTGCGGGCGGCGGAGGAAGAGGCTGCACTCTCGGCCGGTGCGCTCGACCATGTCGGCGGTGACGGACTGAAGGAAAGGGTCGCCTCGCGGCTGTCGCGCATCGAGGCGGCGGCGTCGCGGCGCATGTCGCGCGGCACCGGCGTGCTGGCGACGATCGGCTCCACCGCGCCTTTCGTCGGCCTGTTCGGCACGGTCTGGGGCATCATGAACGCCTTCATCGGCATTTCACAGGCGCAGACCACCAATCTGGCCGTGGTCGCGCCGGGCATCGCCGAAGCGCTGCTCGCCACCGCCATGGGCCTCGTCGCGGCAATTCCGGCGGTGGTGATCTACAACGTCTTCGCCCGTTCGATAGCCGGCTACCGTCAGATCGTCGCCGATGCCTCGGCGGGCGTCGAGAGGCTGGTCAGCCGCGACCTGGATTTCCGCACGGTCGCGCCGGCGACGGCGCTGGCGGCGGAGTAGCGACGCCATGGGAAGCAGAATCCGACAAACCATGGACGACGATCTCGAGGAGAGTCACGAGATCAACGTCACGCCCTTCATCGACGTCATCCTGGTGCTGCTGATCATCTTCATGGTCGCCGCACCGCTGGCGACGGTGGACGTCAATGTCGACCTGCCGGGCTCGACGGCAACACCCGCGCCCCGGCCCGAAACGCCGCTGTTCCTGACCTTGAAGGATGATCTCACGCTGGCGATCGGCAATGACACCGTGCCGCGCCCAGCTTTTGCCGCCACGCTGGACAGCAGGACCAAGGGCGACAAGCAGACGCGCATCTTCCTGCGCGCCGACAAGGCGGTCGCCTATGGCGACCTGATGGAGGCGATGAACCTGTTGCGCGGCGCCGGCTATCTGAAGATCGCGCTGGTCGGCCTGGAGACGGCGCCCACGGCCGACGCCCCGGCACCCGCCCCAGCGGGAGCGGCCGTGCCATGACGCAGTCCGCCGCCTTGCCCACGGTACAGCTGTCGCGCTTCGGCTGGCGCGATCTTGGCCTGTGGACAGGGGCAGCGGTGCTGGTGCTTGGCGCCCACGTCGCGGTCGCCTATGCGGTGCAGAGCTTCAGTCCGATCGAGACGGATGGCGGGCCGCCGCCGGCCCCAGTGATCGAAATGGCGCCGATGGTGGTGACGCCGGCAGTGCCCGAACAGGCCGCGATGCTGGATGCGGCGCTGCCCGACCAGACCGAGCCCGTCGAGGAGACCGAAAAGGTCACTGCGGCCGAGCCCGAGAAAGTGATTGAACAAGCCGAACCGACCGTCGAGCCACCGGACACGGTGCCGCCCGACGAGACCGAGCCGACAGAGACAACCGAGGCCGAACCGGTCGATCAGCCCCCGGATGAGGTCATTCCCGACGTCGTCGAGGCCGTGACGCCAGAGGTTGCCGTTCCGCTGCCGCAGCCAAAGCCGGTCGAGGAGGCCAAGGATAAGAAACCGGTCCAGGCCAAGGCGAAGAAGCCGGTCGAAAGGCCCAAGCCAAAGCCAAAGAAAGAAAAGGCCGAGCCGGCAAAGACGGTCGCCACCGCAAGCGCGGAGACAAAGCCGGCGGCCAGGGCGGCCGCGCCGAAATCGGCGGCCGGGGTCTCAGGCGTCAGCCCGGCCAAGTGGGAATCCCGGCTGACGGCATGGATCAATCGGCACAAGCGCTATCCCAGCGCCGCGAAATCCAGGCACGCGCAGGGCAATGTAAACGTGACCTTCACGGTGGATGCATCCGGCCGGGTGCTATCGGCCCGCGTGGCCCGTTCTTCAGGCGATGCTGACCTCGACCGCGCTGCACTCGCCGTGCTGCAGGGCGCAACGGTGCCGGCACCGCCGCCGGAACTCGGGTCGCGCGTCAGCCGCACGGCGCCGTTCGTGTTCAATTTGCGGGATTAGTGCGGCTCAGCTCATCGACTGGCACAGCGCTTCGACCTGCTCCAGGTAGAAGCGGCATTTCGTACGCAGCGTCCTGAGGTTCGGGTCGTCGGCGCCATTGATCTCGATGGTCTGCATCATGAAGTCGAAATGGACATGAAAGGCGTCCGCCGCGCCCCAGAGGCTGTCGGCTTGCCAGGTGTCGGCCATCGCCAGGGAAATCAGGTGCCGGGCCTCGAGGCGCGCGGCATCCGGCGATGCCGGCCGGCTGCCGATCAGGAGTTGGAGCCGACCGAAGACGCTGTCCCTGGCGTCGGCGCTCCTGATGGGTGCGATCATGTTCATTGGCGGGTCCCCCTCAGTCTTTATGCTCAATGTGAATTTTGCGGGCTGCTGGCGATCAAGGCAGGGATCGCGGCGGTGTCGGATGGCCGACCCCTGATGATGTTGGCGAGCTCTGCGTCGGCCTGCTCGAACCAGTAGACAGTGTTGGGGCGATCAAGGTCGGCTGCGGCCTTTTTCAGGAGGGGGCAGCAGGCTTTGCAGCGCACACAGTGTCTCCACCGGTTCGGCCGCGAGCCGGCCGGCGCGCACAAGGCTGACGGTTGCATCCGCTACGCTCTCCTTGGCTGAGCGTGGCTTTCCTTTGCATTCGGCTTGGGATGCATCGGGTTGCCGCTGAGCTGCGCATGCCTTGCCGGCCGCGCGCCGCGCAGGACATCGAAGGCTTCGGCATAGGCCATGCCCAAGAGATAGGAGATCATGGGAAAACGGCTTGCTTCGGCCATCTGCACCAGCTCATTGCTCATCGATGCGATATATTGAAGACTATCGATCTCTGACTGACGTAGGGTCTGATTTGGCACGTTCTTCTCCTGTCATCTAGTGGAACTCAGGGAACGCGTACTGGTTGCACTGGACATAATAAGATGGCTAATTAATCGACTGACCCGCCGAATGCGGGCTTGGTTCCGGGGTCGAGAGTGTCAACGCATAGATGGGTGCGTCGGTAAGGCGGTCGAGGCCGAGAAGACGCTTGATCGCCGAATGGCTGAGCGCTGCCGTGGGGCAGGCCGACAGGCCATGCCTGGTCGCCGCCAGCATCATGTTCTGGCCGATATGGCCGGCCTCGATCAGCACGACGCGATAGGCGTTGGCATCCTCATATTTCCACATGGTGCGGTCGAGCCTGGCGCAAAGCAGGATCAGGCAAGGCATGGCATCAGCCCAGTCCTGTCCGCCGACCAGTTCGGAGATCTTCGGCAGATGGTTGGCCGAGATCCTGCCAAGGTCGTGATCGGCGGCGGAATAATGATAGACGCCGGGCTCCAGACCCTCGACGCCAAGCGCAACCACATAGGCCTCGTAGGGGTTCCGGGCGCCGCCCGAAGGGGTCATGCCCAGCGGCAGGGCGCCGACGCAATTGCGGGTCTCGCCGGTAATGCCCATGCCGGCGAACAGGCAGTCGGAGAGCTGCTGGGCGGTGATGGTGGGCGCGGCCGCGGTGCGGTTGGTGCGGCGCCGCGCCATCAGGCTCAGAAGCTCGTTGTCGTCGAGTGCATTCGGCAGCGCAATGGCGCCGGTGGCATTCTTGAGCACGAGGTCGGGCTGCGCGGCGTGACCGGCGCGTTCGATCTGGCGTGCCTCGGCCTGTTCAATGGTCATGAACTCTGCGTCCTGGACGCAGAAATGCATCAGCGCGGTCGGGATGCCCCAGTTCCACTGTCCGGAAAATTTTGTTTCCTGTTCGGCCAACGGCGAGCCGGCGGTGACCAGGGCAGAAAAATCAAGCAATTGCGGGACGACGGCATTGAGGTCGGACTTCGACCATCCGTGGGCGCGTGCGATTTCCGCCGTGGAGGCCCATTCGTCCCACGATGCAAGAAGGCCGATCACCTCGGGGCTGCATTCGAAGACGCTTCTGGTCAGGAAGTTGCAGGCCGTGACCTTGTTGGTCCCGGGATAGAAGACAAGCGTTTTTGAAGAGCGCATTTTCATGATGCTGAATGCCGTTTTGTGAATGTGAGGCGCCGACAGGCGAAAGCCCATCGGCGCCGAACGACTTCAGCGCTTGTTGTAGTGCATGCCCTGCGAGAAGAAGACGGTCTGCGTGCCCGCGGCGACCGTCAGCTTCGGGGCATTGGTTACTTTCTTGGCCATTTTGTCCCTTTCCCGACCCCCCTATGGGATCTGTTGAAAGATCCCCACACCGGGATCCGCGAGAGGAAAGGTAAGGTCGAAAGAGTTAATGGTTTGTTAAAATTGTAGTAAAGCCAACGTGATCTAAAATATCTTTCTTGTCGATAAAGTCTAAAATATCGATTTTGCTCAAATATGGAGTAGGCAATCGCTAGCATACGCTTTTTCGGGATACTCTTATTCTTATTTAGCGTAACCGATCAGCTAGCCCAGCCCGTCCCGGGCGAGGCTGACGACGAGTTGATCGATGCCCGGGTCGTCAAGCCTGACGACATGCGCCATGCGGATCGCATGCCGTGGCCGGATACCGGACATATCCTGCCGCATGATGACCGACACGAATGCCGGCCCAGCCTCGGTCAGAAGCATGGCCTTGCCCGTCAGCACCGGCTCGGAGATGGGAGCCCACTGCACGGAGATCAGGGAAGGTTCGCCGGTCTGGCGACGGTTGACGCCGCTGAAATAGATCCAGTTCAGGCGCGAGATCGCCACGCCATAGTGGTTGCCGCGCGCCCGCGCCCATGTCGAGCCACGGCGCTCCGACCATCCGGTGACCCGGCGGAATGTGACCAGTTCGGCCTCGCGACGCACGAAGGTCACCGACCGCATCAGGAGGTCGGAACGGGTCGGGATCGAAAAGTAGGTGAAATAGGTGCCGCCCGCGATCGATGGGGCGGGTGGGCGGATCATCTGGTTGAACAGGCTTTCGGAAATCGGCGGCAGGCCGGGAGCCATGGGCTCAGGGGTACCAGGGTCCTGGTACAGTTCGGCTTCATCGATGCGGAAGTAGTCGCAGATCAGTTTGGCCGTGGCTTTGTTCGGAACGGTCTGCCCCTGCAGGTACCGCTCGAACTGCGTGCGGTTGATACCCAACTCACGGCATACCGCGCTAACGGAGGCATGGTCCTTACAGAGCCGTCTGAGATTTGCAGCGAGGTTCTCGCGAATGGACACGTATTTGCTTTCGCAGGCGACTTCTTCATTCCGACTCGGAATCCATATAGCGCCTTCGGTCGCCCCCGCCGAAACGCCTTGTCACAACACACAGAAAAAACTGATTTGAGAGCGCCAGTCTAATGGGACCGCTTGCAAAAAAAATAGCGCGGATCCAGCGGGCGGCCATCGCCATAAGTCCAATTGACAATTGCCTTGCCCCGGAGATCGCGAAATCGCCTATGGCTTTTTTTGGGGACATTGGCGCTGAGCGCCGCGTCGCGATGCGTGGAACGGCGCTTGCGCCCTGGCAGAAAAGCGGAAAACCGATTGTTCCGATGGTGGAGCTGAGGAGGATCGAACTCCTGACCTCGTCATTGCGAACGACGCGCTCTCCCAGCTGAGCTACAGCCCCGTCCAACGGATGGCGCATTTATCGGGCGCGGCGGATTTCTGTCAAGGCGGCGTTTTGCCGAAATCCTTGTTGCCTGGCGCGTCGGCTGCCGGCCCTTGCCGGTTTGGCGTGCAATGGCTACATGTCGGCAACAATTGGAGACCGGCATGCTCGCCCTCATACAAACCATCGTCATGGCGCTCGACCTCTACTGGTGGGTCATCATCGCCTCCGCGATCTTCTCCTGGCTCTACGCCTTCAACGTCGTCAATTCGAAAAACCAGTTCGTCGGCAGCATCGGCAACATGCTCTATCGGCTGACCGAGCCGGCGCTACGGCCGATCCGCCGCTTTATGCCGGATCTTGGCGGCGTCGACATCTCGCCGATCATCCTGCTCTTGATCCTGTTCTTCCTCAGGCAGTTCATTCTCACCACGATAGCGCCGCTGTTGTTGGGCGCTTGACGGCTGCATGAGCGCGCCGTTCCGCATCCGCGAGAACGGCATCGATCTGTTCGTGCGGCTGACGCCGAAATCTTCCGTGGACAGGCTTGAAGGCGTCGAAACATTGGCGGACGGGCGAAGCCATTTGAAGGCGCGGGTCCGCGCCTTACCGGAAAACGGCGCCGCCAATCAAGCGCTGGAGAAGCTGGTCGCTAAGGCGTTCGGCGTGCCGGCATCCGCTGTTTCGGTTGTTGCCGGCGGCACGGCCCGGCTCAAGACACTGAGCATAGCGGGTGATCCGGAGGCGCTGGCGCAGCACGTTGAGGCGCTCGGCCGGTAGCGCCCGGATTGTTGAGGGCGTCCCCCTCATCCGGCCGCTGCGCGGCCACCTTCTCTCCGCAGGGGAGAAGAGAAAGGCGTCGGCGCCCGTACTCCTCTCCCCTCGGGGAGAGGTCGGATTGTCCCGAATTGCCCTTCGCAATTCGGTTGGCAATCCGGATGAGGGGGCCTTTGCCCGACGTGATCACCCCGGTTCGTCTTCAATCGCCCAGCGGCAGCCTTGGATCGTCGACCTTCAGCGTGTTCACGCTCTGCTTGATGCGGCGCAAATTCTCCAGCACCCTCGGGCCGCGCGTCTCGGCAACCGATGTCACGATCATGTCGACGATCGCCAGCAGCGCATAGCGCGACGATGTCGGCTTGTAGATGTTGCCGTCCTCGAGCGGCTGCAGGTGGATGACTGTGTCGGCGGCCTTGGCCAGTGCCGAATCGGGTGCCGTGATGGCGACCGTGGTGGCGCCATATTGCTGGGCGACCTGCACCGCCTCGATGACCGATCGCGCATAGCCGGACACCGAAAAAGCGACCAGCGTGGTTTCCGATGTGGCGACGGCGGCGTACATGCGCTGCAACTGGCCGTCGATCTGCGCCAGCACCGGCAGGCCGAGCCGAAACAGCCGGTTCTGCATCTCGGTCGCCATCATCGAGGAGATGCCGCCGGAGCCGATGCACAGCACATTGCCTGACGTCGCGAGCCGCTCGGCGACGGCGACCAGCGTCGTCATGTCGAGGTTCTCGCTGGCGCGCTGGATGGCCGAGATCGCCGCTTCGGTGATGGCGGTGGCGATACGTTGCTCACGCGCGTCGCGGCTCAGCGGCTCTGGCGACAAATATTGGCCGCCGATGGCGATGGCCTGCGCCAGGTAGAATTTGAAATCGCGCAGCCCCTCGCAGCCGAGATTGCGGCAGAAGCGGGTCACCGTCGGTTCGCTGACGCCGACGCGCGCGGCAATCTCCGAGATCGCCGCCTTGGAGGCGAAGTCGAGATCTGAGAGCACGAGGCTGGCCAGCCGGCGATCCGACTTGGTGCCGTCCTGCGACATCAGCTGCAGCCGCGTGATGATGTCGGCCGGCGTCTTCATGCCCGTGTTTTCGTCTTCATGTTGGTCGCTTCGTCTTCATGCCATTGCCTTCGCAGGGGTAGGCGTTATAGCGGCAGCCCCGTCGCCTTGTCGAACAGATGGATGTTGCCGGGATCGACCGAGACCGGCAGCACATCGCCCGGCCTGACTGGCACCCTGTCGCGGAACACGGCGCGCACCGTGTCAGTGCCGATGGCGCCATAGACATGGGTTTCCGAGCCGGTCGGCTCGACGACATCCACCTTGATTGCCATGGCGTCGGTGGCCTCACCGATGATGAAGTGCTCAGGCCGGATCCCGGCCTCCACGGCGCTGCCTGCCGGCACCGCCTTGCTAGCAAGCGCAAGCCGGCCGCCGCCGGCCGACTCGAACCAGCTTTTGTCAGACGTCGACTTGAGGGCGCCTGAGACAAAACTCATCGACGGCGAGCCGAGGAAGCCGGCGACGAACTTGTTGGCCGGCCGGTCATAGAGTTCCAGCGGCGCTCCAACCTGCTGGATCTGGCCACGATCCATCACGACGATGCGGTCGGCCATGGTCATGGCTTCAATCTGGTCATGGGTGACATAGACGATGGTCGATTTCAGCCGCTGGTGCAGCGCCTTGATCTCGGTGCGCATCTGCACGCGCAATTGCGCGTCGAGATTGCTGAGCGGCTCGTCGAACAGGAACACCGAAGGCTCACGCACGATGGCGCGGCCCATGGCGACACGCTGGCGCTGGCCGCCCGAGAGCTGGCGCGGATAGCGGTCGAGATAGGAATAGAGGTTGAGGACGCCGGACGCCTTCTTGACCTTCTGGTCGATCGCCGCGCGGTTCTCGCCACGGATCTTTGGGCCGAAGCCGATATTGTCTGATGCCTTGAGATGCGGGAACAGTGCATAGGACTGGAACACCATGGCGATGTTGCGCTGCTGCGGCGGCAGGTCGTTGGCGCGCACGCCGCCGATCAGCAGATCGCCCGATGTGATTGTCTCCAGGCCGGCCAACATGCGCAGCAGGGTCGACTTGCCGCAGCCGGACGGGCCGACCAGCACCACGAACTCACCGCTTTTGATGTCGAGGCTGATGTTTTCCAGGATCCTGTGCTGACCGAAGGATTTCGACAGGTTGCGAAACAGGACGTCGGTCATGATCACGCTCCCAATATGTCGTCGATGAACGGCAGGCAGCCGGCGGTCAACCCGGCGTCCACGGGCATCACCACGCCTGTTATGCCCGATGCCCGGTCCGAGGCAAGGAAAGCCACGGCTTCCGCCACTTCCGAGGCGTTGACGATGCGGCCGAGCGGATAGAGCCGCTTGAGCTTGCCCAGGATTTCCGGGTCCTTGGCCAGGCGATGGTCCCAGGCGGCGGTGCGGATCGATCCGGGGCAAACCACATTGGCGCGCACGCCACTGCGGCCGAGCTCGACGGCGATCGACTTGGCATAGGCGTTGATGCCGGCCTTGGCCGCGGCATAGGCAGGGTTGCCGAAATGCGCGATGGCGTTGACGGAGGAGATGAAGACGACGCTGCCGGAGCCGCGTGCCGCCATCGCCTTCACAATAGGGTCGGCGAAAGTCATCACCCCGGTCAAATTGAGGTCGAGCTCGTGCTCGATCTTGTCGGCGTTGAGTGCGGAGATCGTCTCGGCGCGTGTCCAGCCGGCATTGTTGATCAGGATGTCGGGAACGCCGTCTTTGTCGAGCACGGCTGCGATTCCCGCCTCGATCGAAGCCCGGTCGAGAAGGTTGAAGACATGGCGCGAGGCGAGGTGCGGGCTCGCCAGCGCCTCCTGCGACTGGTCGCAGCCGACCACCCGTGCGCCCCTTCCGGCCAGAAGTGCGACGATTGCCGAGCCAAGGCCGCCGCCGGCACCGGTGACGACGACAGTGCGGCCCTCGAATTCGGCTTTCGAAACCACGGCGCTCGCTCCTCCGGCAGGTCAGGCAGATGTCGGCAGGCTAATGAATGGAATGTAATTAAGCAACACGATAATCCGCTTGCATGCCGTAAATTCCTCGATAATGTAGGAAAGTCACATAAATCTTGTGTCAGCCATCGGCACAAGGAGCGCAAATACCGGGAACAAATGGGAGAGATCAGATGAGCCTTGCCAAATGGACTGCCGGCCTGATGGCCGGAATGAGCATGCTGGCCTTCGCGGCGCAGGCGGAGGCGGGTGAAGTGCGCGTCACCGTCGCCGAATACAGCGCCAAGACCGGCCCCTACTTCGAAGCGGTCAAGAAGGAATTCGAGGCGAAGAACCCCGGCATCACAGTCAAGTTCGAAGTCGTGCCGTGGGATGTGCTGTTGCAGAAGCTGACCACTGACATCACCGCCGGCACCAATGCGGATCTGTCGATCATCGGCACACGCTGGCTGATCGACTTCGTCCAGCAGGACGTCGCCGAACCGCTCGACGGTTACATCACGCCCGAATTCAAGGGCCGCTTCATCGACACCTTCCTGTCGCCTTCGATCATGAGCGGCAAGACCTACGGCCTGCCGATCGCCGCCTCGGCGCGCGCCATGTATTACAACAAGGAGCTGTTCGAGAAGGCCGGAATCGCCAAGCCGCCGGCGACCTGGACCGAGCTGCAGGACGATGCCCGCAAGATCAAGGCGCTTGGTTCCGGCACTTTCGGTTTCGGCCTGCAGGGCAAGGAGATCGAGACCGACGTCTATTATTACTATGCGATGTGGTCGCAGGGCACCGAAATCCTCAACAAGGACGGCACGTCGGGCCTTGGCACGCCGGGCGCGCTCCAAGCCGCCAAGCTCTACAAGTCGATGATCGACGAGGGGCTGACCGAACCGGGCGTCACCTCCAACAACCGCGAGGACGTGCAGAACCTGTTCAAGCAGGGCAAGGTCGGCATGATGATCACCGCGCCCTTCCTGTCCAACCAGATCAAGGATGAGGCACCGAGCCTGAAATATGGCGTCGCCGCCATTCCGGCTGGTCCGACCGGTGCGCGCGGCACCTATGGCGTCACCGATTCCATGATCATGTTCAAGAACTCCAAGAACAAGGATGAGGCCTGGAAGCTGATGGACTTCCTGTTCACCACCGAGCAGCGCGCCAAGTTCACGCAAGGCGAAGGCTTCCTGCCGGTGAACAAGGAAGAGGCCAAGATGGATTACTACGTCAACAATGCCGATCTGGCCGCCTTCACCGCGCTGCTGCCCGACGCCCGCTTCGCGCCGGTCATCCCGGGCTGGGAAGAAGTCGCCCAGATCACCTCGGACGCCATGCAGAAGATCTATCTCGGCGGCGACCCCGAGGCAGGCCTGAAGGAGGCGGCGGCCAAGGCCAATGCAGTGCTGAAGAAATAGCGGTCATGCTCAAGAAATAGGGCGTATCTCCCTGCGCCCGTGGCGCGCCCCAGACTCAGGCTGGGCGCGCCACTCCCTTGGTTTCCCGCCTGGTGCGGTGGATCCGAAATTCGCATAGAAACTTCTGATCCACGCGCCGAGGCGCAGGCCAGCCGATGCAAAATCGCTTCTTGCCCTATCTCCTGACCTTGCCCAGCCTGTTCCTGGCGGCGGTCGTCATCTTCTGGCCGGTCTGGGATCTGATCCAGATCTCGACGCATGACGTCAACCGCTTCGGCCAGTTGCGCGAGTTCAGCGGCCTTGCCAATTTCGCGGCACTCGCCGCCGATCCTGACTTTGTCGCAGCACTCTGGCGTACCGGTTTATGGACCGTGCTAGTGGTCGGCGGCGCGCTGCTGCTGTCGGTGCCGGTGGCAATGATCCTCAACACCGACTTTTACGGCCGTGGCATCGCCCGTGTCATCATCATGCTGCCCTGGGCGGTGTCGCTGACCATGACCGCGGTGGTCTGGCGCTGGGCGCTGAGCGGCGAAAGCGGCATGCTGAATTCGGCGCTGCTTGGCCTCGGCATCATCGACCACAACATCCAGTGGCTGGCGCAGGCCAGTACCGCTTTTCCGATGCAGGTGCTGATCGGCATATTGGTGACGGTGCCGTTCACCACGACGATCTTCCTCGGCGGCCTGTCGTCGATCCCGGACGATCTCTACGAGGCGGCTGCCCTTGAGGGTGCCACGCCGCTGCAGCAGTTCCGCGAGATCACCTTTCCGCTGTTGAAACCGTTCATCAACATCGCCATCGTGCTCAACACCATCTACGTCTTCAATTCGTTCCCGATCATCTGGGTGATGACGCAGGGCGGGCCGGCCAACTCGACCGACATCCTGGTCACCCACCTCTACAAGCTCGCCTTCCGCATCGGCAAACTGGGGGAGGCGTCTGCAGTGTCGCTGGTGATGTTCGCCATATTGCTGGTCTTCACCATGATCTATGTACGCCTCGCCATGCGGGAGCAGCGCGCATGACAAGCAAGCTGAAGCGGACTGTCATCGCCTGGCTGCTGCTGGCGCCGCTGATCGTGGTGACGATCTTTCCCTTCGCGGTGATGTTCCTGACTGCGGTCAAGCCAAGGCAGGAGGTGCTGTCGCCGACCTGGTGGCCGAGCGAGTTCCGCTGGTCGAATTTCTCCGACATGTGGGTTGCGACCGGCTTCGGCCAGGCGCTGGCCAATTCGCTATACGTCTCGATCATCGCCACCGTCGGCGCCATCTTGATCTCGGTCCCGGCAGCCTACGCCATGTCGCGCTTTCGCTTTGCCGGCTATGGTGCCTTCCGCCAGTTCCTGCTGATCTCGCAGATGATCTCACCGATCGTGCTGGTGCTCGGCCTGTTTCGGCTGATGGCCGCCTGGGGGCTGGTCGAATCGACGACGGCGCTCGGCTTCATCTACATGGCCTTCAACGTCGCCTTCACGGTGTGGATGCTGCAGAGCTATTTCGACACCATTCCGCGCGATCTCGAGGAGGCGGCCTGGATGGAAGGCGCCGGCCGCTGGCTGACGCTGCGCAAGGTGTTCCTGCCGCTCTGCCTGCCGGCGATCGCGGTGACCGCAATCTTCACCTTCATCAACGCCTGGAACGAATTCGTTGTCGCGCTGACCATGCTGCGCAGCCAGGAGAGCTACACGCTGCCGATCCAGGTGTTCTCGCTGGTCGCCGGCCGCTACACAATCGAGTGGCATCACGTCATGGCCGCGACGCTGCTGGCGACGCTGCCGGTGGCGATCCTGTTCATCTGGCTGCAGCGCTACCTCGTCCGGGGGCTGGCGCTCGGGGCGGTCAAATAGCAATCCCAGCAATTCCAGGAAAGCGTGTAGCGGTTTTCCGCCCGGAATTGCGAAAAACAAAAAGTCCACCACGGAGCTTTCATGCGCATCTTCACCGCCTCGCTGGCGACGGAAACCAACACCTTCTCGCCGGTGCCGACCGACCGGGCCTCGTTCGAGATGGCGTTCTATGCCGGGCCAGGCAAGCATCCGGAGACACCGACGCTGTGCTCCTCGCCGATCGTCGCCTTGCGCCGGCGCGCGGCAAGAGAGGGCCTGACCGTCATCGAAGGCACCGCCACCTGGGCGGAGCCGGGCGGCCTAGTACAGCGGCAGACCTTTGAGGCGCTGCGCGACGAAATCCTCGACCAGTTGAAAGCGGCTCTGCCGGTCGACGCCGTCATTCTCGGCCTGCATGGCGCCATGGTGGCGCAGGGCTATGACGATTGCGAGGGCGATCTGCTGGAACGTGTGCGCGGAATTGTCGGGCCCGGCGTGGTGATCGCCTCGGAGTTCGATCCGCACAGCCATCTGACGCCGAAGCGCGTGGCGGCGTCCGATATCATGGCCTACTTCCTCGAATTCCCGCACACCGATTTCTACGAACGCGGCGAACATGTCGTCGAGCTTGGGCTGGCCGCGGCGCGGGGCGAGATCAAACCCGTCATCTCGACGTTCGACTGCCGCATGATCCAGGTGCTGCCGACCAGCCGCGAGCCGATGCGCTCCTTTGTCGACCGCATCAAGGCGCTGCACGGCAAGGACGGCGTGCTGTCGGTCTCGGTCATCCACGGCTTCATGGCCGCCGACGTGCCGGAAATGGGCACACGCATCTTGGTTGTCACCGACAATGACAAGGCCAAGGGCGATGCGCTGGCGAAACGGCTGGGACGCGAGCTCTACGCACTGCGCGAAAAGACGGCGATGACGATGCTGAACACCGCCGACGGCATCGACCGGGCGCTGGCGGTGCGTGCGGAAAGGCAGGACAGACCGGTGGTCATCGCCGATATCTGGGACAATCCGGGCGGCGGCGTTGCCGGCGACGGCACGGTGGTGCTGCGCGCCATGCTGGAACGTCGGCTAAACAATGTCGGCGTGGCGACGATCTGGGATCCGATCGCCGTGACCTTCTGTCAGGCGGCGGGCGAGGGCGCCGTCATTGATCTGCGCTTCGGCGGCAAGGCCGGGCCATTGGCGGGCGAGCCGATCGACGCCCGCGTCAAGGTGCTGAAGGCCGTTGCGGAGGGCTGGCAGAGTTTCGGGCCGAGCCGGGTGACGCTCGGGCCGACCGCGCTGGTCCGCATCGAAGGCACCGAGGTCGACATCATCCTCAACACCAACCGCACCCAGACCTTCGAGCCGGACATTTTTTCCAACATCGGCGTCGATCCGATGAGCAAGGATATCTTGCTGATCAAGTCGACCAACCATTTTTATGCCGGCTTCGAGCCGATCGCCGCCGAGATCATCTATGTCACGGCGCCGAGTTCCTATCCGAGCAATCCGGCGGTGACGGATTACAAGAAGCTGACGCGGCCGGTGTGGCCTAGGGTGGCGGATCCGTGGAAGTGATAATCTCCCCCCTAGAGGGGGAGATGTCGCCGAAGGCGACAGAGGGGTCCTCTCGCGTAGAGCGCCAACCTGCATCTGCCGCAGGAGGCCGAGCCCAGTCGGACCGACCCCCTCTGGCCGCTTCGCGGCCATCTCCCCCTCGATGGGGGAGACTATCCGCGCTACACCAGCCCCCTCTTCACCATCATCGCTTCGGGCGAAGGCATCTTGCCGCGAAACGCGGTGTAGAGCTCTTCCGGGTCCTTCGAGCCGCCGGCGGCATAGATGTTCTTTCTCAGCCGTTCGGCCAGCGCCGGGTTGAAGGGATCGCCGGTCTCCTCGAAGGCGGCGAAAGCATCGGCATCGAGCACTTCCGACCACATGTAGGAGTAGTAGCCGGCCGAGTAGCCGTCGCCGGAGAAGACATGGCCGAAATGCGGGGTGCGGTGGCGCATCACGATGGTGTCGGGCATATCGAGTTTTGCCAACGTTTCGGCTTCGAAACGAAGCGGCTCCGCCGGGGCGTCGGGCCGCGCGTGATAGGCCATGTCCATCAAGGCGGAGGACGTGAATTCCACCGTGGCGAAGCCGGCGCCGAACGTGCGCGTGGCCAGCATCTTGTCGAGCAGCGCCTTGGGCATCGGCTTGCCGGTCTTGACGTGCAAAGCGTGCTTTTCCAGCACCGCCGGCACCGTCAGCCAGTGCTCGTAGAGCTGCGAGGGCAGTTCGACGAAATCGCGGCTGACGGAGGTGCCGGCAACCGACGGCCAGGTCACGTCGGTCAGCATGCCGTGCAGCGCATGGCCGAACTCGTGGAACAGCGTTTTCGCCTCGTCGACCGACAGCAATGCCGGCTCGCCCGCCGGCGGCTTGGCGAAGTTCATGATGTTGTAGATCACCGGCTTCGAGCCGCCACCCAGTCTGTAGCCGGACTTCAGCGCGCTCATCCAGGCGCCGGAGCGTTTTGACGGCCGCGCGAAATAATCGGCGAGGAACAGGCCGCGCTCGCTGCCGTCGGCGTTTTTCACCACGAAGACACGCGCGTCGGGGTGCCAGGCGGCAATGCCTTTTTTCTCCTCGAAGGTGATGCCGAAGAGTTTGGTCGCCACGTCGAAGCAGGCGTCGATGACCCGCTCGAGCTGCAGATACGGCTTCAGCTCCGCCTCGTCGAAAGCGAATTTTTCCGCGCGCAGCTTCTCCTGGTAGAAGCGCCAGTCCCAGGCGGCGAATTTTTCATTGCTGCCGGCTTCCGCCGCCAGCCGCTCCAACTCCTTCTGGTCGGCGGCGGCCTTTTCCAGCGCCTTTTCCCAGACCGGGTCGAGCAACGCATGCACCGCCTTCGGCGTCTTGGCCATGGTGTCGTCGAGTTTCAGCGCGGCAAAGGAGGCGTAGCCGAGCAGTTTTGCCTTTTCGGCGCGCAGTTTCAGCATGTCGCGCACAACTGACGTATTGTCGGTGGCGCCGCCATTCTGGCCGCGCATGGTGAAGGCGCGGAAGGCGATCTCGCGCAGGTCGCGGCGTTCCGAGAAGGTCGTGAACGGCTCGTAGATCGAGCGTGACAAAGTGACGGCATAGCGGCCTTTCTGGCCGCGCATCTCGGCGGCTTCGGCCATCGAACTCTTCACGAAGCCGGGCAGGCCGGCAAGGTCGGTCTCGTCGAGGAACAGCGCCCAGTCGCGTTCGTCGGCGAGCACGTTCTGGCCGAAGGTCGTGCCGAGAGAGGACAGCTCTTCGCTGATCTTCGCCAACCGCTTCTTGCCGTCGGCATTGAGCTTGGCGCCGGAGCGGACGAAACCTTTCCAGGTCTTCTCCAGCACCCGCAAGGTCTCGGCGTCGAGGCCCAGGCTCTCGCGGCGCTGGTAGAGGTCGTCGATGCGGGCAAACAATCTCTCGTTCATCGAGATCGCCGAAAAATGCCTGGACATTTTTGGCGAGATGTCGCGCTCCAGCGCCTGGATGGTGTCGTTGGTGTAAGCGCCGGCGCGGCACCAGAAGATCGACGAGACGTGATCGAGCGCCTCGCCACCGAGTTCCAGTGCCTCAAGCGTGTTCTCGATGGTCGCTGCATCCGTGTTGCCGGCGATCGCCTCGATCTCGGCCTCATGCGCCTTCAGCGCCGCGTCGAAGACCGGGGAGAAATCGTCGTCGCCGATATGGGCAAAGTCGGGCAGGCCGAGCGGCCCTTGCCACGTGGTCAGCGGGTGGGCGGCGAGATCGATGGCTTTTTTGGAAGTCATGAGCTGTCTTTCGGATATGACGGCGAGGGGAAGGGGTGGGTCACCACCGATGTAGGGCGCTGGTTTGCCGCGCGCAACCGCGCCGACGGTCAGGTTTTCGTCAGTAGCCCTCGCAGTTTTCGGCGATTGCCGCCTGCGAGCTGGCGGTGATGCGGTTGTTTGCCACCGCGAAGGTTTCCTGCATCAGCATGTCATTGTCGGGGAAATCGTAGCAGGCGATCACCGTGGTGACGCCGCCCTCGCTCTTCTCGATGCGGTGGCGGATCGCGGCACCTGCAACGGCCCCTTTCCATTCGTCGAGCGAGGCGATGAACTCCTGCTTGCTTTGAACGACGCCGAGGTCATCGAGCTTGATGCGGACATCGTCGGCGAGCAGGTCGGCGAGTTCGGTGCGGTCGGCGACCAGCAGCGCCGAATACCAGCGGCTGATGATGGCGCCGTCATCGGCGCGGGCGGCAATGATCGCTACCAGCAGTGCGGCGGCCGTGAAAACGACCGACCGGACGTTCATCACCTGGCGCGCCTTTCCGTTCATTCCAGCACCGGCCGCTCGAAATCGCCGGTCTCCTTGTTCATCACCCAGAGCTCGCCGGTCGAGATGTCGAACCAGGCCCCATGCAGCGACAGCCGCCCCTTGCCCTCGAGGATCGAGACGCAAGGAAAGGTCCTGAGGTTGGCGATCGAGTAGCGGATCGAGATGCGTTCAAGCGCGGTTTGGCGCTCCGTTGCCGTCATGAAGGTGCTGGAGGAGACGGTTTCGGCGGCTGGCGCGATCAGGCTCATCCATTTGCCGATGAAATCGCCGGGGGACAGCGGCGCGGAATTCGGGTCGAGCGCGGCGCGGATGCCGCCGCAACGGCCGTGGCCCATGACGACGATGTTCTTGACCTTGAGGCTCTGCACCGCGAATTCGAGCGCGGCCGACGTCGAATGGAACTCGCCATCCGGCTCGTAGGGCGGCACCAGATTGCCGACATTGCGCAGCACGAAGAGTTCGCCCGGGCCGGCGTCGAAGATCGCTTCGGGGGCCGAGCGCGAATCGCAGCAGGCAACGATCATGGTTTCCGGGGCCTGCCCCTCGCGGGCGAGCTCGCGATAGCGGCCGCTCTCGGTGAGGTAGCGGCCATTCATAAAATTGCGGTAGCCGGCGAGGAGATGGTCGGGAAGATGAGGCATGGGCGGCTAAGGCCTTTCCGGGGTTGGAGGCGGCAGCTCTTTGCGGTCGAGAAAGGCTCTAACGGTAAAAGCCTGTCGCGAGCAATGCAGAATTGTGGGTGCTGGCCATAAATGCCGTGCGCCAAAGCGCGACGTCGGCCGACGCTGTCACGCCCAGATGGCAACCGGTATGCCAAAACCGTCGGCGAGTGGCGGGTCCGGAAATGGCTTGGCCGTGCCGCCGGCGATGCGGCCGGCGATCAGCATCATGGCGGCCGCATCGAGGAAATCGTCGGCGGCCGCGCCACGCGGCGGCGGCTGGTCGAGAAAGCCCATGTCATAGCCGTGCCGGCACAGCAGCGCCTTGCGCTCCGCCATGCCGGTCGGGTTGACGCTGCCCTTGATCTTCTTCGGCAGCTGCATGGCCTGGCCGCCGTTCAGGCGGCAGAAGGCGACTTCCGGATGCGATTCAAAGACGCGTCCGCGCAGATCGGGGCGTGCGATCAGCAAGGTGTCGATCTCGCGAATTTTCGAGAAAATGCCGAAGGCCTGGATCGAAACGCCGCGCGGCGGATCGGATGTGGCCCTGGCCACCTCACTTGCCCTGTTATGAGCGGCGTACCAGGCCTCGATCGTGGTGAAGTCGCTGGTGTCTGCATAGAGCGCGGCGCGGGATGGGATGGAAAACACGCTGGACTGGCGTGCGCCAAGCAGCGGGCGCACCAGCGCTTCCGGTCCGCGGCCGCCCTTACTTGAGAACTCCGGCAGACCGATCGGCATATCGACGGCGACAATGGCGTCATCGGGATTTGCCGCGAGCAGCGCGGCGAAGCTGACAAAAACCTCGACGGAAGGCGCCATGCCGGGATTGCGCCGCACGGCGATCCAGCCGGCCTTGCAGCCATCGGCGCCGACCAGCACGACCTTCGTCGATGTCACGCCCGGCGGTCCCGCCCCGGATGCGTGAGGTGGCGCAGCTGCACCATGGCCATCGGGTGCGACAGGCTCTGCGCGTCGGTTTCGAGCTGCAGCTCGTCGCCGCCGCGTTTTGCGGTGCGTGCCAGGATCTCGTAGACCGCCGCCGTGGTCGATTGCAGCGCCTTGACGGGCGGCTGGCCGGAGAGGATGCGGGCGAGGTAGACGGCCGCCGTCAGATCGCCCAGGCCATTCGGCGGCTTGTCGATCAGACGGTGTTCGGCCAGCAGCGCCTGGGTGCCGTCGAGCAGCAGATTGCCGGTGCCGCCAATCATCATCGACTGTGCCGAGGTGACCAGCATGGTCGACGGTCCGGCGTGGAGTGCGGCCGAGATCACGGATTTCAAATCGGGCAAGGGAACGCCGGCCATCCATTCCAGCTCGTAGCGGTTGGGCGTGGCGATGTCGGCGATCGGCATCAGCCGGTCGCGCATGGCGGCGGCGGTGGGCTCGGGCACATAGAGGCCGCCGGAATCGCCCATCACCGGATCGCAGATATAGACGGCATCCGGCGTCCTGGCCTTGACTGAGGCGACCAGCGAGGCGACGGCCTCGGCCTGGCCGGCTTCGCCGAGATAGCCCGACAGCACGGCGCCGACCTCGCCCAGCCATGGCGCGCGCTCGAGATCGGCCATCAGCGCCTTGAACTGGTCGAGTGGCGGCACGATGCGCGTCGCCCGCCCGTGGCCGGGATGCCAGGGCAGCGTCACCGTGGGCACGGCCCAGACCGGAAATCCAAGCGTCTCCAGCGCAAACACGGCGGCACGGTTGCCGACCGAACCACGCACGACATGGCTGGAAATGACGATGACCGCACGCGGCGCGTCGGTTTGCTCGGCGCTCATTGTTCTTTGATTCCTAACTGCCCCGGATGACGTAAAGCACGAGCCAGACCATCAGGCCCAGCGTCAGAAGCAGGCCGAGTGTTCGGCCAATGCGGGTGCCCCAGACTTCGATCGGATCGTCGCGATCGGCATCGGCGGCGGAGACGTGGTCGCGCACGCCTTTCGTGGTCCGCGCCACAAACGAGGTGCCGGACGGATCCGTCTCGCGCGCAACGCGTTCGAGGATGCGGCGCGATTCGCTCTCGCTGTCGTGGCGTTCCGCCATGATGATGTCCCGTTTTAACCGGACCTTACCGCGTTCGCGCGGCCAATCACAGGGCCTTGCGACAGGCAATGGATGCCGGGCCTGCGCCAGAGGTCGAGGCCGTTTTCTTGCGCGCTGATTGTGGTAATGCTTCGCATGCAACTTCTACCGAGGGACCCCATCATGCTTGCCCAGCGCCTTGCTCGACCATCGACATTCCGCACGCTGCCCGCCTTCCTGATGATGGCAATCGTGCTGCCGTTGCTTGCCGGCTGCGGCTACAACACGATCCCGACGGCGGAGGAAAACGCCAAGGCGGCATGGAGCGAGGTGCTGAACCAGTACCAGCGCCGCGCCGACCTCATCCCCAATCTGGTCGAGACGGTCAAAGGCTATGCCTCGCATGAAAAGGACACGCTCGACGCGGTGGTCGAGGCCCGCGCCAAGGCAACGCAGATCACGGTGACGCCGGAAACGCTGAAGGATCCCGAAGCGCTCAAGAAGTTCCAGGATGCCCAGGCTGGGCTGACCAGCGCGCTGTCGCGGCTGATCGCTGTGTCGGAGGCTTATCCTGATCTCAAGGCCAACCAGAACTTTCTCGCGCTGCAGGCCCAGCTCGAGGGCACTGAGAACCGCATCGCGGTGGCGCGGCGCGACTACATCCAGGCGGTCAGGGACTATAATCTGACGCTGAAGACCTTCCCGTCTGTGCTGTGGGCGACCTTCTGGTTCCGCAGCAACGAGCCCTACGCCAATTTCACCGTCGACGAAGACAAGATGCAGCCGCCGAAGGTCGATTTCGGCACGAAGCAGGGTGGGTAATTCGCGAAATCGGCTGAGCGTCTCTTTGCCACAAGACGGACCGCTGGCGTGCAAACACCCCCCTCTGTCCTGCCGGACATCTCCCCCTCAAGGGGGGAGATCAGCCGTGGCCCAGGCCTTCGCCAATCTTCAACCTCTCAAAGTGGGAGCCGGCAACGAAGCCGCCAATCTCCCCCCTTGAGGGGGAGATGTCCGGTAGGACAGAGAGGGGGGCCTCGCGCTTACCTCACCCTTCTTGGCCTTCTTGCCAGCATCCTTTTCCTCCCCCTAACCGCCTTCGCCGCCGACCTGCCGGCGCTCACGGGCCGCGTCGTCGACAATGCCGGCATCATCGATGCCGGGACTAGAGCTGCGCTGACGCAAAAACTCGCCGACTTCGAGACCAAGGGCTCCGACCAGATCGTCGTTGCCACAATACCCAGTCTCGGCGGCGAGGAGATCGAGCCCTATGCCAACCGGCTGTTCCGCTTCTGGAAACTCGGGCAGGCCAAGGAGAACAACGGCGTGTTGCTGCTGGTCGTGCCGAACGACCACAAGATGCGCATCGAGGTTGGTTACGGGCTGGAAGGCACGCTGACCGATCTGCACACCAAGCTGATTATCGAAAACGACATGGTGCCGGCCTTCCGCGCCGGCGATTTCTCCGGCGGCATCTCCAAGGCCGTCGACGACATGGTCATGGTGCTGGAAGGCAACCCGGAAGAGCTGGAAGCGCGCGGCGAACGCAACCAGCAGCCGCCAATCAACACCGACAATCTGTTCTTCGCGGTGTTCATCGGCATCTGGGCGATCATCTTCTTCGGAGGCATCGCCGCCTCCATCCTGCCGCCGATCTTTGGCCAGAAGCTCGGGCCCGGACGCTATCGCTGGCTCGGCATGACCTTCGAGCCCGGACGGCGCTCCTCAAGCGGCGGCTGGTCCTCGGGCAGTTCTGGAGGTGGCTGGTCTTCGGGTGGCGGCGGCGGTGGGTTTTCCGGCGGCGGCGGTTCGTCCGGCGGTGGCGGCTCCTCGGGAAGCTGGTGACGGCATGACGACACGCACCATCAGCCTGTTGAGGCCTGGCCATTTCAACCCGGCGATGCATGCTCTCCTGGCCGCGCTGGCGCTGCTGTTGTCCTGCTTTTCGGTTTTCGCCGCCGAACTGCCTGTCCTGACCGGACGGGTCGTCGACAATGCCGGCATCATCGATGCCGGGACCAAGGCGGCGCTGACGCAAAAACTCGCCGATTTCGAGAAGAAGGGCTCCGACCAGATCGTCGTGGCCACCATCCCCAGCCTCGACGGCGAGGAGATCGAACCCTACGCCAACCGGCTGTTCCGTTTCTGGAAACTCGGCCAGGCGGGTGAAAACAACGGCGTGCTGCTGCTGGTGGCCAAGAACGACCACAAGATGCGCATCGAGGTCGGCTATGGGCTGGAAGGTACGCTGACCGACCTGCACACCAAGCTGATCATCGAAAACGACATGGTGCCGGCGTTCCGCGCCGGCGATTTCTCCGGTGGTATCTCCAAGGCCGTCGACGACATGGTCATGGTGCTGCAGGGCAATCCCGAAGAGCTCGAAGCGCGCGGCAAGCGCAATCCCGCCGACAGCAGCACCCCCATCGACCCAATCTTCGCGGTGTTCCTGATCCTGTGGGGCACGATGTTCTTCGGCGGCATCGCGATGGCGTTCCTGCCGCCGATGTTCGGCACCAAGCTGTCGCCGGGCGTGTATAGATGGCTGGGCATGACGTTTCGTTACGGTCGCGGGCCAAGCGGATCGTCTGGCAGCAGCGGCTGGACGTCAGGTTCGTCGGATGGCGGCTGGTCGTCGGGAAGCTCCGGCAGCAGTTGGTCGTCCGGGTCAAGCAGCGGCGGCGGATTTTCGGACGGCGGCGGCTCGTCCGGCGGTGGCGGTTCTTCAGGAAGCTGGTGAGACAATGGCAACACGACCGATCAGCCCGCAGGATCATGAGCGCATCGCCGATGCGATCCGTGCTGCCGAGGCCAAAACCGACGGCGAGATCTACTGCGTCGTGGCGCATGCCAGCGACGGCTATTTCGCCCCCGCCGCCTTGATGGCGACGCTTGGCATGCTGGTCGTCAGCCTCGCCGTCGCCTATGGGCTGGAGGCATGGTGGCTCACCATCCGGCTGCCGCATTTCGTCATCGCTCAATTGCTGGCGCTGGCCTGCGTGCTGGCCCTGTTATGGGCGTTGCCCGGCCTGCGCATCCATATGGTGCCACGGCGGCTACGCTATCAGGCGGCGCACGCCAATGCGATCAAGCAGTTCCTCGCCCGCAACGTCCACCGCACCACGGCGCGCACCGGCGTGCTGGTCTTCGTCTCGATCGCCGAACGCTATGCCGAGGTGGTCGCCGATTCGGGCATCGACGCCAAGGTCGGCCAGCATGTCTGGGACGGTGTGGTGCGCGATCTCACGGCGCACGCCGGCGACGACCTGCTTGCCGACGGTTTCGTCAAGGCGATCGAGCAGGTGGGGGCGGTGCTGGCCGAGCATTTCCCGGTCACCACAGGCGATACCAACGAGTTGGACGACCACCTCGTCGAAATCTGAAAAGCCTGTCTGTAGACGCCACCGGCCTGCTTCCGGACGGGCTCTGCCCGATGTCAGCAATGTCAGGATCGGCTGTGAGAAAGCGCTCGGCTGACCGTCCGGAACTCTTGCAATCGGGCGATGCGGGTTTATGGTTAACAAATCATGAATACGCTGACGATCGACATCCGAAAAGCCGACCCGCGCGATGCTGGCGCGATTGCCGAAGTGCACCTGGAAGCCTGGCGCGGCGCCTATTCCGGCATCATTCCGCACCGCACGCTGACATCGATGATCAACCGTCGCGGCGCCGACTGGTGGGCGAATGCGATTCGCCGCGCCGCCACCGTGCTGGTCGTCGAAATCGGCGGCACGATCGCCGGCTATGCGACGATCGGCAAGAACCGCGCCCGGGAGCTCAAACAGCAAGGCGAGATCTACGAATTGTACCTGCGCCCGGAATATCAGGGCATCGGTCTCGGCCGGCGGCTGTTTTCGGCAGCCAGGGCGCGGCTCGCCGATCATGGCCTGAAGGGCATGGTGGTGTGGGCGCTGGAAGACAATCAGAATGCGCTGGCCTTCTATGCCGGCGCCGGCGGCCGCGATGTCGCCGAGGGTGTCGAGATCTTCGAGCAGAAAGCGCTGAAGAAGGTCGCCTTCGTCTGGGAATGACAGTCTGGGGATGATCGCGGAGGCCAAAGCCGATACGCCGCGTGTGTCCCAGTGAAATCACGACGCTGAAACATCTTGTGCCGATGATTGAACGCGTCGGATGGCATCGCGTCTCGCCTGACGTCCGCGAATACGATTCGCCGCATTGCGCCATTCTGCGCCGCCCGCTATCTCCTCCCCAACCGAGAGAGGGACAAACCATGCGCATTGAAGCCATAGCCATCGGAAAAATCCGCCTGAGGACATCAACGTCATCATCGAAGTGCCGATCGGCGGCGAGCCGATCAAGTATGAGATGGACAAGGAGGCCGGCACGCTGTTTGTCGACCGCTTCCTGCACACCTCGATGCGTTATCCCGGCAATTACGGCTTCGTGCCGCACACGCTGTCAGGTGACGGCGATCCGATCGACGTGCTGGTCTGCAACACGCGCGCGCTGGTGCCGGGCTGCGTCATCAATGTCAGGCCGATCGGCGTGCTGGTGATGGAAGACAATGCCGGCCAGGACGAGAAGGTCATCGCGGTGCCGTCGCCCAAGCTGACGCTGCGCTACGAAAACGTCACCGAATACACGCATTTGCCCGAAATCACGCGTCAGCAGGTGCAGCACTTCTTCGAGCACTACAAGGATCTCGAACCCGGCAAATGGGTCAAGATCGAAGGCTGGCACGATTCCAAATATGCCAAGAAGATGATCGTCGACGCGATCGCGCGGGCGAAGGCGGCCAAATAAGGCCGAGCCTCGCACGGCCTAGGTAGGTTTGGCGAAGCCTCTCAGCTTCGCCATACCAGGGCGGAGCAGCCGCGAAGCGGCGTCGCGGAGACCCTGGTATCCATGCCGTGACACCGGGTGAAGTGCGGGGCGGAACAGAATTCCGCACCGTTGCGGCGGTGTTGATGTCGCGGCATGGATCCTCGGGTCTGCGCCGCGTCGCTACGCTCCTTGCTTCGCCCGTGGATGACGAAGTGATGGGCGCTTCGGCCAATCGCTGAGGTGCTTAGTTATCGACCCGGCCGAAGGCCGGCACATTGCCGATGACGGTGTGCCGGTCCTTGCCGCAGGCGAAGGTTCGCGCCTTCTCGTCGGCGAGTTTTCGCGCCTGGTCGTTGGCTTGCGGGTTGCCGGTGGCCAGGACAAGGCCGACCGTGCAGCTTTCTCGCGCATCCATCTGGCCGACCTTGGCAACGAGCAGCACGTCCGTCGACTTGTTCTCGTCCTCGGCATTGCTGATCGTACGCCGGTGGATGACCGCGAAGGGCACGGCCTTGTCGCCATTGGTTTCGATGCGCCATTCGACCTTGGCGCCGGACGAATTGAAGCCTGAAAAACTCTCCCAGGCGGATGTCATGTCGCCGCCGGGCGGAAAACCGTAGAACAGCGACTCGCGAGCGTCATCATAGGCGATCAGCACGGGATAGCCGCGATAGCCGGAGCAGGCGAGATCGGCCCAGTCGCCGTCGCCCTCTCCGGCCTGCGCGTAGGTCACGCAGTCCTTCTTCGAGTCGAGGTCGGTGTAGGCGCTGGAAATGTCGCCGGCGTGAGCTGCCTGGCAAAGGCCGGCAACGGCAAGCGGGATCAAGAGAGCACGCATAGCTGACAATCCCTTTTGACCAAGTAGCTATCTGGATCTGAGCCTTGCAAAAAAGTACAGGGCACACAACGCAGAGAACCATGTGGAGGCAACGAACGTTTGGTAGTCCATCCAGCAGATGGCGAGTAGCGACGCGCTGACGGCAAGCAGGACTACGGGGACAAAAGCATCCAAGTATAAAAACACCAAAGCGAATGCCGATATCGATATGGTCAGGATGTCTGCCGTTTGGCTAAATCTTGGCTCCTTGCCGATGAAATGCACGATAACGGACGAGATGAGAATCAAGAAAAGCAACCTGCGTAGGACGGCTTCCTTGACGGTGTACTCGTTCAGGTCGAGGACCGTCGCAATGTCCCTCTTTTCCTGCTCGACTATCGACTCTAGGCCGCCCCGGCCGCCTTGTCTCACGTAGCGGATCAGGTCCTTTCTCCAATAGTGGATCAGGAACATCTTTTCGATATCGTCCAAAAATTTCCGAGCAAGGTTCAAGTCGCTATCGCCAATTCTCAACAGGTCACGAGCATGACGGTAATATTGCGACCGGTTGGAATGGGGTGCAAGAGGCCTATTTCTTCAAGCTCGCTTCGATCAGCAGGTCGGCGTTGCGGGCGACCGACTGCGCCGGTCCGCCGAGGCCGAACAACTGGCCGCTGATATAGGCGCCTTCGATGAGGAGCAGCAGGCCATCGCCCAGCGTATTGGCATCTTCTGCCCCCATCGCGGCGGCCATGGCGCGCAGCCGGCGGCGCAGTTCCTGCTTGTTGGCCTCGCTGACGACGCGGGCCGGATGGCTGTGTTCGGGATACTCGACCGCCGCATTGGTCATGCCGCAGCCGCGATAGTCCGTCACTTGCGTGCGCTTGCCGATGCGGGTCAGGAAAGCCTCGATCTGCGCGCGCGGGTCACCGGGATGGGCGTTCACTGCCTCGTCGAAACGCTCCCAATATTCAAGATCGTATTGCCGGAGATAGGAAGCGGCCAATTCGTCCTTGGAGGGAAAGCTGCGATAGAGGCTGGGCTTGGTGACGCCGGCGCGCTTGACGATCTCGTCGACGCCGATCGCCCTGATGCCCCGTCGATAAAACAGGTCATAGGCGACGTCGAGGATCTTCTTGGCGGCCTTGGGTGGCGCCGATGCATGACCTTCGCTGATGGTCAGTTCAATATTTTTGTCCGTTGGCATCATGTGACTCGATTGACGTGTTACCGATCGGTACGTATACATGCTCCCACCCTGCAACGTACCGGTCAGTAACATGATAGCTCAATCTCGTCCCTTTGGCCAGCGCTACGCTTTCGTCGTGGTCGGCGTCATCTTCCTCTGCCTGCTGGTCGCGGCCGGGCTTCGTTCCGCCCCCTCGGTCATGATGCTGCCGCTCGAGAACAGCTTCGGCTGGCGGCGCGACGTCATCTCGCTGGCCGCCGGCGTCGGCATCCTGCTCTATGGTCTGACCGGTCCGTTCGCCGCCGCGCTGATGGAAAGGATCGGGTTGCGCCGCACGCTGCTTGCCTCGCTGGTGATCATGTCGGGCTCGACGGCGCTCAGCCTGCTGATGACCAAGCCCTGGCATCTCTTCATCACCTGGGGCGTCTTCTCCGGCATCGGCTCCGGCGCCGTCGCCAGCGTGCTTGGCGCCACCATCGTCAATCGCTGGTTCAAGACCAATCGCGGTCTCGTCATGGGGCTGATGTCGGCCTCCAGCGCGTCGGGCATGCTGGTGTTCCTGCCGCTGATCGCCGCTTTGGCGCAATCGGGCGGCTGGCAGCCGGTTGCCATTGCGGTCGCGATCGCCACGGCGGCCATGATACCGTTCGTCTGGCTGCTGGTGCCGGAGCGGCCGGCCTCGATCGGCATGGTGCGCTATGGCGCCGAGGCCGATGACGTGCCGCCGACATCGCCGGCATCGCAAGGCAATTTCCTGGCGCATACGCTCAACACGCTGCGCCGCGCCGCCGGCACAAGGGTGTTCTGGTACCTGTTCGCCACCTTCTTCGTTTGCGGCTTCACCACCAACGGCCTGGTCGGCACGCATCTGATAGCCTTCTGCGGCGACATGGGCATCGGCGAGGTGCAGGCTGCCGGCCTGCTGTCGATGATGGGCATTTTCGACCTGATCGGCACGACGCTGTCGGGCTGGCTCACCGACCGTTTCGACCCGCGCAAGCTGCTCGGCGTCTACTATGCCATCCGCGGCCTGTCGCTGATCTACTTGCCCTATTCCGGCTTCTCGGCGACCAGCCTCATCATCTTCGCAGTGCTCTACGGCCTCGACTGGATCGCCACCGTGCCGCCGACGCTGCGGCTCGCCAATGAAGCCTTCGGCGACCGCAGCGGCCCGATCGTGTTCGGCTGGATCGTCGCTGGCCATCAGGTGGGGGCTGCAACCGCGGCAGCCTTCGGCGGCACCATGCGCGAGCTGCAAGGCAATTACGAGCTGGCCTTCCTGATCGCCGGCATGACGGCCATCGCTGCGGCTTGCATCTCACTGCTGATCAACACCAGCCGGCCGGCCTTCGATCAGGAACCGCAGCCTGCGTAGACCGCCGGCCTCCTTCTCCCGCAAGGGGAGAAGGAAAGGCGTTGGCTGTTATCAAAACTTCATGGTTTCGAGATGCCCCTGAAACATTGAGGCTGGACCTTGATGGCTGCGTTCAAAGCCATCCAGGAGACAGCCATGAACAAGCTCTCGTTGACCCGCCGCGCCTTTGTCAGCTCCGCGAGCGCTGCCGGTCTGCTCGGCGCCTCGGGTCTCGCGCTACCCTACTACTCCCGCGCCAGCCAGCGTCCTGCCTTCACCCATGGTGTCCAGTCTGGCGATGTCGACGCCACCAGCGGCATGGTGTGGACGCGCACGGACCGCCCGTCGCGTGTCATGTTAGAAGTGTCGTCGACAGAGAATTTCGCCAACGCAGCGCGTCTGGCGCCGCTCGATACGTCGCCGGCAAGCGACTACACGATGAAGCGGCTGCTCACCGACCTCGCCTCCGACCAGGATATTTTTTACCGGATGATTGCGGCCGATCTTGCTGACATCAACGTCGTTTCCGAGCCGATCGTCGGCCGCTTTCGCACGGCGCCGGCCTCAAAACGCGACGTCAAGTTCGCCTGGTCGGGCGATACCGCCGGCCAGGGCTGGGGCATCGATGAAACCGGCATGAAGACCTACGCCACCATCGGCAAGCACACACCCGATTTCTTCCTGCATTCGGGCGACACCATCTATGCCGATGGAGCCATGAAGGACGAGGTCGACCTGCCCGGCGGCGGCAAATGGAAGAACGTCGTGTTGATCGACGGCAAGCGTAAGGTCGCCGAAACGCTGGACGAATACCGCGACCAGTGGAAATACAACATGATGGACAAGAACGTGCTGGGCCTCAGCGCCATATGCCCGACCTTCTATCAGTGGGACGACCATGAAGTGCTCAACAACTGGTCGGATTCGAAGGATCTGAGCGCCGACAACCGTTATACGGAAAAATCCATCCACGTGTTGGCGGCCCGCGCGGCGCGCGCCTTCCACGAGATGACGACAATCCGCTACGAGCCGTCCGAACCCGGCCGCGTCTATCGCAAGATCCCCTACGGGCCGCTGCTCGACGTGTTCTTCCTCGACATGCGCTCCTATCGCGGGCCGAACGGCCCGGATCTGGAGGAAACGCTGACGCCGAAGTCGCGCATGATCGGCGAACAGCAGACCAAGTGGCTGAAGCGGGAACTGGCGAACTCCAAGGCGACCTGGAAGATCATCGCCGCCGACATGCCGCTCAGCCTCGTCGTCTGGGACGATGCTGCGAAGAAGGTCGGCTTCGAGGCTGTCAGCAACAACGACAATGGCGCGCCGAAGGGCCGCGAACTCGAATTCGCCGATGTGCTGCGCTACATCAAGAACGCCGGCATCACCAACACGGTGTGGCTGACCGCCGATGTGCATTACACGGCGGCTCATTACTACAACCCCGACAAGGCGCAGTTCCAGGATTTCAATCCGTTCTGGGAGTTCGTCTCCGGCCCGATCCATGCCGGCACCTTCGGTCCCAACGATCTCGACATGACTTTTGGGCCTGAGCTGAAATTCATCAAGGCGCCGACCGCCGAGCAGGGCCAGAACCTGCCGCCGTCCGCCGGGCTGCAGTTCTTCGGCCTTGTCGATATCAGCGGCGCAACCGAGCAGATGACGGTGAGGCTGATGGATCGCGACGACAACGAACTCTACAAGGTCACGCTTGACCCCGTCCGGTCCGCGTAAGCGCGCATCTTGGTCGGAGTAGCGACTATTGCGCGCTCAAGGGGAGCGCGCCTGTCGTTAGTCCGGGTAGCAGACCATCGGAATGTTTGGCCACACGGCGCTGTCGCAGTTGGCGCTGGCTTGTCTCTGCTTGAAGGCGGTGCTGACCGGTCCCGTCACCATCGGGTCAACGCCATCAGGCGCATCGGCAAAGGTCTGCTCGGCCGTCTGGGTGTCGGACTGTGTAACAGCGCGCGCGCCCTTCTGCGTCGCGGCAGCCGACTGCGCGGCATTGGCCGCCAGCAGCAAGGCAAAGGCCACCGAAGCGATGAGTGGCCAAAATCGGTTGAGTTTATCGGTCATGATGGTCGAACTGCCCGGGCCCTGAAAGGTTCCCGCCTTGGTTAACAAAATCATCTCACACGCAGATGCTTAAGATTTGATGAGTATTTGGTGTCGCGCGTCCTCTTTCGCAACTGCGAAAAACCCTGTATGAGCCGCGCAACCGAAAGAGGCAGCGCCTTTGGCCTGCTGCCTGCAACGCTTCCGAGACCAGAACATGAAAATCCGTAATATCGCGATCATCGCGCACGTCGACCATGGAAAAACCACCCTCGTCGACCAATTGCTGCGGCAATCCGGCTCCTTCCGCGACAACCAGCGCGTCGCCGAACGCGCCATGGATTCCAACGACCTCGAAAAAGAACGCGGCATCACCATCCTGGCCAAGGCGACCTCGGTCGACTGGAAGGACACGCGCATCAACATCGTCGACACGCCCGGCCACGCCGATTTCGGCGGCGAGGTCGAGCGTATCCTGTCGATGGTGGATTCGGCCATCGTGCTGGTCGACGCCGCCGAAGGGCCGATGCCACAGACCAAGTTCGTCGTCGGCAAGGCGCTCAAGGTCGGCCTGAAGCCGATCGTCGTCATCAACAAGATCGACCGTCCGGACGCCCGCCATGTCGAGGTGGTCAATGAGGTGTTCGACCTGTTCGCAGCGCTCGACGCCACCGACGACCAGCTTGATTTCCCAATTCTCTACGGTTCGGGCCGCGATGGCTGGGTCTCCGAGAACCCCGAGGGCCCGAAGGATCAGGGCCTGGCGCCGCTGTTCGATCTCGTCATCAAGCATGTGCCGGAGCCGACCGTTCATCCCGGCCCGTTCCGCATGATCGGCACCATCCTGGAAGCCAACCCGTTCCTCGGCCGCATCATCACCGGCCGCATCGAGAGCGGCACGCTGAAGTCGAACCAGGCGGTCAAGGTGCTGCACCATGACGGTACCCAGATCGAAACCGGCCGCATCTCGAAGATCCTGGCTTTCCGTGGCCTCGAGCGCCAGCCGATCGAGGAAGCCCAGGCGGGCGACATCGTCGCCATTGCCGGCCTGTCCAAGGGCACCGTCGCCGACACGTTCTGCGACCTGGCGGTGACCGAGGCGCTGCATGCGCAGCCGATCGATCCGCCGACCGTCACCATGTCCTTCCTCGTCAACGACAGCCCGCTCGCCGGCACCGAGGGCGACAAGGTGACCAGCCGCGTCATCCGCGACCGCCTGTTGCGCGAAGCCGAAGGCAATGTCGCGCTGAAGATCGAGGAATCGCCCGACAAGGATTCGTTCTTCGTCTCCGGCCGCGGCGAATTGCAGCTGGCCGTGCTGATCGAGACGATGCGCCGCGAAGGGTTTGAAATCGCCGTGTCGCGTCCGCGCGTCGTCATGCAGAAGGGCGAGAACGGCGAATTGCTGGAGCCGGTCGAGGAAGTCGTCATCGACGTCGACGAAGAGCATGCCGGCATCGTCGTGCAGAAGATGTCGGAGCGTAAGGCCGAGATGGTCGAACTGCGCCCCTCCGGCGGCAACCGCCAGCGCATCGTCTTCCACGCGCCGACACGCGGCCTGATCGGCTACCAGTCGGAACTGTTGACCGACACGCGCGGCACCGCCGTGATGAACCGGCTGTTCCATGCCTATGAGCCCTACAAGGGCGAATTGCCGGGCCGCACCAATGGCGTGCTGATTTCCAACGAACAGGGCGAGGCTGTGGCCTACGCCATGTGGAACCTGGAAGACCGCGGCCCGATGGTCATCGATCCGGGCGTCAAGGTCTATCAGGGCATGATCATCGGCATCCACTCCCGTGACAATGACCTTGAGGTCAATGTCCTGAAGGGGAAAAAACTGACCAACATCCGCGCCGCCGGCAAGGACGAGGCGGTCAAGCTCACCCCGCCGATCCGCATGACGCTGGAGCGCGCGCTGGCCTGGATCCAGGACGACGAGCTGGTCGAGGTGACGCCGAAGACCATCCGTCTGCGCAAGCTCTATCTCGACCCGAACGAGCGCAAGCGTTTCGAGAAGTCGGCCAAGGTTGTCGGCGCGGCGTAATTTTCTGACTTCTGATTGTGTGAGAGAGGGGCGGAGCACCTGATGCTTCGCCCCTCTCTCGTTCACGCGCCGGCCGCGCGGATGATGGCTTGGTGATCCGGCTCGCCGGCCAGGTCGATGCGGATCGTTGTTTTCGCGCGGGCCGGTTTGCGCAGGGCTTTGGCTCCGTCCGGATCGACGATCAGCAGGCGCCGCTCCTCCAGCGCCTGAAGCTGCGACCGCGAAATGCCGAGTTCATTGGCAAGCAGACGGTCGAGCCGGAGCGACGTCGGGATTTCCAGTCCAAGCTGGAGTTCCAGAGCCGCCGCGCTTTCCCCGACACCGCCGAGCAACCGCTTGTGCACGGCGACATCGGCAAACTCCTCGACACGCCCCACCTGGTTGCGCAAGGCGACGATGTCGAAGGCATGGCGCCGCGCCAGCCCTGGATCATTGCTTTCGAGCGCCTGCAGCAGCGCCGGCTCGACGTCGCGTCTGTTGCAGCGTTCGAAAATGCCGAAATTCCAGGAATTGTCGCAATCGACGCAGCGATAGATGAGCCAGACGTCGATGCGCTTGCCGTTGGCGTTGACGCGGAATTTGCCGCTGCAGCGATAGGCCTTCACGCCGCCGCAGCGATTGCAGTTGATCAGCGGTTGAGGTGCGATTGCAGGCGTGATCGCCCAGTGGATACGCAGAGTAGAAGACATGCCGGTAAGCCCTTCCCGTCGGGAAGTTCATCAGGTCGGCACTATCGAGATGCCCATGCGGGCGCGGCGTGGCGGGTGGCTGCGGAGATTTTGAAGTCAGGTGTCGCTGGCGGAAAGCGCGCGACAGCGGTTCAGCAGTGCCAAACCGGTCTCGAACCGCCGCCCAGAAGAACACGTGAACATAAAACAGGCACCACGAACGCGGCGCCATGCAAGGGTGTCCGGGGAGTTGACGAGACCGGCGGTTACTGAGGCAAAATGAAGCTCGAAATTGTTTCGCGGTGGGTCTTCTAGCCGTAGCCAATGGGGGCTGCAAGGGTGCCAGTGGCTTCAGACGAATGATGGCTTCCAACTGGTCTGGAGACGACCAATTGTCGAGGCGACGGGGGGGCGACCGGCGACGACGCCGGCGATCGGTGCCAGCGCGAATTATCGTCGGCTCCAGCCACTTGCGATCACCCTTCTGATGACGCTGGTGCCCAAGGGGGGTATGCTTTCTATGTCTTCGATGGTTCGCAAGACCGAATAGTGATCGATCTTTTCGGAGTAGCGTCCTGATTTCATTCCAGATCCGTAGAATACAGTGAATATATGATTCTCCGTATGGTAGTCGTCTTCATCGAAAGTCACTATCAAAAGGCTGTTGTTTTTCTTCGACCAGGCGGCGTAGCCTCCAAGGTGCGTTTTCAACCAGGTGTCAGCTGTCTCTATTGTGCCGTCATGCATGTCATTTTCGAGATTGGGGATCACGAAACTGACGGATGGTAGCTTCGCGTAGTCGCGAGGGAGGCGGGCAAGAGACTTCTCAAATCCCTTCGCGTCGGCAAACGATTCCCAAGGATTATGTTTTCGCGGCGATCCGGCTTCGACGTAGCCCGTAAATGTCTTGCCGTGAGCCCGAAGACGAGCGGCCAAGTTCGGCGCTGCAAAGCTGTGCATGCCGTCATCATGGACGCCTTGTGTCAAGCCGCTGAACAGCGCGAAGTAATTGGGTTGGCTGGGGTGAGCAACCCCGTAGGATCGATCGAACAGCGCGCCGCCCTTTGCCAACTTATTCAAATAGGGAGCCGCTCGTCCCGCCAGAGAAATCTGCTCAAAGGTGTGGTTCTCCATGATCACGACAACGACGTGATCATATTTCGGCGGCTTCCTCGACGATGCTACGGCCTGAGGCGCTCCGCTCAGCGCCATGCTGGCTACCAGGACAGCCAGCATGAAGAACCGTCGGACGACCGTGCGCCAACTTTGCACAACCACGAAAACTCCTCCTCCCGCCTGCTCGGCAAGATCGACCTGACTGCAAGTCAGGCATGGCAGTCAAGGGCATGGCCGAACGTGGAGCCGGCCTGGGATCTGCTGCCACCGACGTTGCAAGCGGTGATATCGATCGGATATCGTCCACCCTTCAACCGCTTGGAAGGCAGTGCCATGCACCTCACCCCGCTCCTGATCTTCGCCGCCGCTCTGTTCGTCGCCGCCGGTTCGCCCGGCCCGTCGATCGCGGCACTGGTCGCGCGCGTCATCTCGAAGGGTTTTCGTGACGTGTTCCCCTTCCTGCTCGCCATGTGGATCGGCGAGGGCATCTGGCTGTCGCTGGCGGTGTTCGGACTGGCTGTCGTGGCGCAGACTTTTCACTTCGCCTTTGTCGTCGTGAAATGGGTGGGTGTCGCCTATCTCGCCTGGCTTGCTTTCAAGATGTGGAACGCGCCGGTCGAGGCAAACGCAGGCGAGATGCCGCGCGAGGATTCGGCGATAAAACTGTTCTTTGCCGGCATGGCGGTCACGCTCGGCAACCCCAAGATCATGATGTTCTATCTGGCGCTGTTGCCGACGATCATCGATCTTGCGTCGGTCAGCATCGTCGGCTGGGTCGAACTGACGGCGACCATGGCCGTGGTGCTGATCGCCATCGATCTCGCCTGGGTGCTCGCCGCCTCGCAGGCGCGCAAGCTGTTGAAGAGCAAGCGCGCCATGAAGATCGCCAACCGCGTCAGCGCCACGACGATGGCCGGCGCTGCCGCGGCGATCGCGGCACGATCCTGAGGCGAAGCGTCAGCCCATCATATTGATGATCGGCGCGATCTCGACGTTGCAGTTTGGCATGGCCAGCATCGGGCAGCCTTTGGCCTTCTCGGCGGCGTCGTTGATATCCTTGGCCTCGATGATGGAGTAGCCGCCGGTCGGGTTGCTGCCGCCATTGTTCTCTATCTTGCCACCGGGCAGGACGGTCTTCGACATGCCGACCGGATTGCCCGGGTCGACAACAGCCGAGCCCAGTTTTCCGAACCAGCCTGTCCAGGCGTCGGTCATCGCCTTTTGCTCGGCATCGCTCGTCGGCATCTCGCCGGAGCCGTGATAGACGTAGAGAAACTTCGCCATGTTCTCCTCCCTTGATGAGCGGCATCGAACCGGCATGCGGTCATGCCGCGCGCCGATCATCGGACCAAACCGACAAACAAGCAACGAGAATGCGCGATTGCTAATATATGGTGCGTCGAGCGGTAGCTGCGATCCGCTACCTTGCCATGGCGTGGTACTCGTCGTTCGGACGCATGTCGATTGCCGCGGCCACCCGGTTCGACATGTTGAAGAACGCTGCTGTCGAGGCGATGTCCCAGATGTCGCGGTCGGTGAAGCCGGCCTTTCGCAGCGCGACCCGGTCGGCTTCAACGATCTTCGCCGGCGCTTCGGTCAGCTTGACGGCGAATTCGAGCATTGCGGCTTGCTTCGGTGACAGATCGGCGGCGCGGAAATTCATCACCATCATCTCGCCCAGCGCCGGGTCGCCGGACAGCTGGCGCACCGCGGCGCCATGCGCGGTCAGGCAGTAATAACAGTGGTTGATGGAGGAGACGGCGACCGCGATCATCTCGCGTTCCAGCTTCGACAGGCCGGACTCACCCAGCATCAGATCATTGTACATGTCGGTGAAGGCGCGCAGCTTCTTGTCGTCGAAGGCGTAGGCCCTGAGCACGTTGGGAACCAGGCCGAGCTTCTCCTCGCAATTGGCGAAATAGGCTTTTGTTGCGTCACTTAGCTCTCCTGAGGCCAGATCGAGCGCGGTGATTTTGCCGGTCATGGGGCATTTCTCCTCTTTGGGCGGTGGCCTGCCGCCGAATTCCGATAATTCTTGGCAAGCCGTCAAACCTTTGTCGCCAAACAGCGGTCATCTGCTACGATAGTCGTAAAAGCATTCGACGGGAGGGAATAGCGTCATGGCCAGCGTGAAATCCGCAGCTAAGCCGAAGAAAAAAGCCACATCAGCGACAAAGACGGATGAAAGGCCAGCCAGGCTCGCCGACTACCTGCTTGCTCGGGCACCGGCCGAAGACATCGCCACCTATGAAGTGGCCGACCTCGAACGCGCCGCCGAACTCGCCGGCCAGGCCGTCGCCGGACACAAGAAGGGCGAGTGCGTCGTCGCCGTCGAGACCGATTCGGGCGTTGTTCGCGAGGGCCGGCCGGTCACGGTCATCACCGTCGTCAACGACAACATGCCGTTCCTGTTCGATTCCATCCTCGGCGAGATCACCGAGACATCAGGCGAACCGACCCTGGTCACCCACCCGGTCATCACCGTTCGTCATGGCAAAAGCGGTGTCGACGAAATCCTTGGCGACGGCAATTTCGCCAAGGAAGACGGCAATCATGACCGGCTGAGCGTCATCCACGTCCATATCCCGCGGCTGACGGCGGAGGCGGCGAACGGCTTGACCGAGCGGCTGCGCAAGATGCTCGGGCAGGTCCATGCCGCTGTCAACGACTGGCGGCCGATGCTGGCCCGGCTCGACCAGGCGATTTCGGAGTTCCGCTATTCGGCGGTGCCGCTCGACAAAAAAAGCGTCGCCGAGGCGATCGCCTTCCTGGAATGGCTGCGCGACGACAATTTCACCTTCCTCGGCATGCGCGAGTTCAAATACACCGGCGGCGAGGAAAGCGGCAATCTGGAGCGCGCCGACAAGCCCGGCCTTGGCATCCTCAGCGATCCCGACGTGCTGGTGCTGCGGCGCGGCACCGAAGCGGTGACGACTACGCCCGAAATCCGCGCCTTTCTGCATGGGCCGGAGCCGCTGATCGTTACCAAGGCCAATGCCAAGTCTTCCGTGCACCGCCGCATCTATCTCGATTACATCGGCGTCAAGACCTACACCGCCAAGGGCGTGCTATCCGGCGAATTGCGCATCGTCGGCCTGTTCACCTCGACCGCCTACACGCGCTCGGTGATGAAGATCCCGTATCTGCGGTCAAAGGCCGAAACCATCATCGCCAAGTCCGGCTTCGACCGGCACGACCATTCCGGCAAGGCGCTGATCAACGTGCTGGAGAGCTATCCGCGCGACGAATTGTTCCAGGTGCCGGTGCCGATCCTGCGCAAGCACGCCGCGGCCATTCTCGGCCTGATCGAGCGGCCGCGCGTTCGGGCGCTGGTGCGCGCCGACCAGTTCGACCGCTTCGTCTCGATCCTCGTCTTCGTGCCGCGTGACCGCTACGACAGCGTCGTGCGCGAGAAGATCGGCGCCTATCTGAAAACCGTGTTCGAGGGCCGGCTGTCGGCCTATTACCCGGCCTTCCCGGAAGGCGGGCTGGCGCGCGTGCATTTCATCATCGGCCGCTCCGGCGGCAAGACGCCGAAGGTCGAGCAGGCGACGATCGAGGCGGCGATCCGCGATATCGTGCGGACCTGGGAAGACGCCCTTTCCGACGCGGCGGACGCCGGTGGCGGCGATCAGGCGCTAAAGGCAATTGCCGCAAGGCTGCCGGAAAGCTACCGCGACTCGTTCAGCGCCGCGGTGGCGCTGACTGACGCCGGGCGCATCGCCAAGATCAGCGCCGGCAATCCGATCGCCATCGACTATTATCGCCATGCCGAGCAGAAGCCGCATCAGGCGGCGCTGAAGATCTATCACCATGGCAGCCCGGTTGCGCTGTCGCGGCGTGTGCCGGTGCTGGAAAACATCGGCTTCCGCGTCATCAGCGAGCGCACCTTCGAGGTCGGCGACGAGCAGTCCGGCTTGGTCTTCATCCACGACATGGAACTGGAGAACAGCTACGGCAAACCGATCGACCTTAGCGATGGCGGCGCGCTGTTCGAGGACGCGTTCCTGTCGGTGTGGCGCGGCGACGTCGACAATGACGGCTATAACGGCTTGGCCCAGACCGCCGGCCTGTGGTCCGGCGAAATCACCATCCTGCGCGCCTATGGCCGCTACCTGCAGCAGGTCGGCATTCCGCAAAGCCAGGATTTCATCGCTGCGGCGCTCAACCGCTATCCCGAGATCGCGCGCGGCCTGCATGCGCTGTTCATCGCCCGGCTTGGCCCGACGGCCGAGGGCGAAGGCGTGGTGGCGGCAAAGCATCTCAAGGCCAAGATCAAGGATGCGCTGGAAGATGTGCCCAACATCGATGACGACACCATCATCCGCCGCTACCTCAATTTGATCGAGGCCTCGTTGCGCACCAATCATTTCGTTGCCGATACGAAAGAGAAAGGCCAGTCGCTGGCGATCAAGCTCGAATCGCAGGCGGTCGAGGGACTGCCGGCGCCCCGGCCGTGGCGCGAGATTTTCGTCTACGGTTCCGAGGTCGAGGGCCTGCATCTACGCTTCGGCCCAGTGGCGCGTGGCGGCCTGCGCTGGTCGGACCGCGCCCAGGACTACCGCACCGAGGTGCTCGGCCTGGTCAAGGCGCAGCAGGTCAAGAACGCGGTCATCGTGCCGGTGGGCGCCAAGGGCGGCTTCTTCCCCAAGCGCCTGCCGGCGGGCGGCAGCCGCGATGCGATCTTCGAGGCCGGCACCTCGGCCTACAAGAACTTTGTCTCCAGCCTGCTGTCGATCACTGACAATATCGGCCTGGACGGCGTCATTCCGCCGGCCGGCGTCATCAGGCGCGACCAGGACGATCCCTATTTCGTCGTTGCCGCAGACAAGGGCACGGCGACCTTCTCCGATACCGCCAACGCCATCTCGGAGAAGCATGGCTTCTGGCTCGACGACGCCTTCGCCAGCGGCGGCTCCGCCGGCTATGACCACAAGAAGATGGGCATCACCGCCAAGGGCGCCTGGGAAGCGGTCAAGCGGCATTTCCGCGAGATCAACCGTGACATCCAGACCTCGCCCTTCACCGTCGTCGGTGTCGGCGACATGTCGGGTGACGTGTTCGGCAACGGCATGCTGTTGTCGCCGCAGACAAGGCTGATCGCCGCCTTCGACCATCGCGACATCTTCATCGATCCCGATCCTGACATGGCGGCCTCGATGGCCGAGCGCGAGCGCATGTTCGCGCTCGCCCGTTCGAGCTGGCAGGACTATGACAAGAGCAAGCTGTCGGAAGGCGGCGTCATCGTCTCACGCAGCCAGAAGTCGATCACCTTGCCGGCCGCGGCAGCGGCAGCGATCGGCCTGGCCAAGACGACCGCCACGCCGGTCGAGATCATGACCGCCATCCTCAAGGCGCCGGTCGACCTGTTGTGGTTCGGCGGCATCGGCACGTATTTGCGGGCATCGACCGAAACCAACGCCGAGGTCGGCGACCGCGCCAATGATGCCATCCGCATCACAGCGCTCGACGTGCGCGCCAAGGTGATCGGCGAGGGCGCCAATCTCGGCGTGACGCAGCGGGCGCGCATCGAGTTCGGCATGAATGGCGGGCGTTGCAACTCCGACGCCATCGACAATTCGGGCGGCGTCAATTGCTCCGACGTCGAGGTCAACATCAAGATCGCTTTGGCCTCGGCCATGCGCAAGGGATCGCTGACGCGTCCGGCCCGCAACAAGCTGCTGGCCGAGATGACCGACGAGGTCGGCGGGCTGGTGCTGTCCAACAACTATCAGCAGACGCTGGCGCTTTCGATCGCCCGCAAGCGCGGTCTTGCCGACATCGCGCATCAGAGCCGTTTCATGACGGCGCTGGAAGCGCGCGGCCTGCTCGACCGTGTGGTCGAGACGCTGCCGTCACCGGCCGCCCTCGCCGAGCGCGAGGTGCGCGGCGAGCCGCTGACCAGGGCCGAGCTAGGCGTGCTGCTTGCCTATGCCAAGATCGTGCTGTTTTCCGACATCGTCGCCAGCGACGTGCCGGATGATGCGCATTTCGACCGCGACCTGATGGGCTATTTCCCCGACCGGATGGCAAAGAAATACGCCGCCGAAATCCACGGCCACCGGTTGCGCCGCGAGATCATTGCCCGCGTCATCGCCAATGATTTGGTCAACCGCGGCGGCCCGTCCTTCGTCAACCGGCTGCAGGAAGCCACTGGCCGCACCGCCGCCGATGTGGTGCGCACCTTCGCCGTGGTGCGCGACGGCTTTGCGCTGCCGGCGCTCTACCGCGAGATCGACGCGCTCGACAATCAGATCGACGGCCAGGTGCAGCTCGACCTCTACCAGATGGTGAGCCGGCTGATCTATGTGACCAGCGGCTGGTATCTGAAGAACGACGCCGGCACGGCCCCGCTCGGGCAGCGCATTGCTGAACTACAGGACGCTCGCAAGGCGCTCGAGCCGAAGCTCGCTTCGCTGCTGCCGGCCTTCTCGCGCGAGCGGATCGAGGAGAAGCGGCATGGACTGTTCAAGGCCGGCGCGCCGGAAAAACTCGCCGAACAGCTGGCGCTGAGCGAGGTGGCGGAATTGATCCCCGACATCGCGCTGACCGCGCGGATGGCAAATGCCGACATCGTCGCCGCGGCAAGAGCGTTCTTTGCGGTGAGCGATGCCTTCCGCATCCCGCGTGTCGAGGACGCGGCGCGTTCGATCACGCCGTCGGACTACTATGACCAGCTTGCCCTGTCGCGCGCCACCGACACGATTGGTGCTGCACGGCGTGGCATCGCGGTGGCGGCACTCACCGGCCATGCCAAGACGGCGGACCCGGTCGCGGCCTGGCTGGAAGCCGGTGGCGAGCGGGTGGCGCGCATCCGCGAGCGGCTGCAAGCGCTGACCGAAGGCGGCGACATCACCGTGTCGCGGCTGTCGGTGGCCTCCGGGCTGATGAGCGATCTGACGGGGATGTGAGGCTCGAAAGCTTGGGTTCCTCGCCCCCGCCAGAGCGGGGGAGAGGTGGCCGCGAAGCGGTCGGAGAGGGGGCTTCGTAGGGTGAAGACCTTTCTTGAGATAGGACGGCGCATTCCCCCTCTCCGTCTCGGCTTCGCCGAGCCACCCCTCCCCCACTCCCGTGGGGGCGAGGAACCCAAGAGCAATGAACGGCGGCGCGACGCTTGTTCGTTTGCATGACCATCGGAAAACATGCAGACATGGCGCGAACCGCCAGCGACATGAGGCGAGTGGAGGGGATATGGCCGAGGTAGCAGTGCAGCGTGCATCCGGGCGCGGCATCTGGGGATGGATGTTCTTTGACTGGGCGGCGCAGCCGTTCTTCACGGTCGTCACCACCTTCATCTTCGGTCCCTATTTCGTTTCTCGCATGGCGAGCGATCCCAACACCGGCCAGGCCGTCTGGGGTTACGGCATTGCCGCAGCCGGGCTGGTCATCGCGATACTGTCGCCGATCCTTGGCTCGATCGCCGACCAGACCGGGCCACGCAAGCCGTGGATTGCCTTCTTCGCCGCGATCAAGATCAGCAGTCTCATCCTGCTGTGGTTCGCGGCGCCCGGCTCGAACCTGTTCCTGGTGGTGGCGCTGTTCTCGCTGGCCTCGGTGGCGGCGGAATTCTCCACCGTGTTCAACGACTCCATGATGCCGCGGCTGGTGCCGAAGAGCGAGATCGGGCGCATCTCCAACACGGCCTGGGGCCTCGGCTATCTCGGCGGCATGATCGCGCTGATCTTCGTCGTCACCTGTCTCGCCGGCTCGCCGGAGACCGGCAAGACGATCATCGGCATCGACCCGCTGTTCGGGCTCGACCCGAAGCTCGGCGAGGATGCGCGGGCCACGGGGCCGCTGTCGGCCGGCTGGTACTTCCTGTTCATCCTGCCGATGTTCTTTTTCACCCCCGATGCCATCAAGGGCATTCCGATCGGGCCGGCGGTGCGCGAGGGCCTGTCGGAATTGAGATCGACACTGGCCGAGGTGCGCAAGCGCGGCGGCATCTTCCGCTTCCTGGTCGCCCGCATGATCTACCAGGACGGCGTCAACGCGCTGCTGGCGCTCGGCGGCACATTCGCGGCGGGCATGTTCCACTGGTCAATCACCGAGATCGGCATGTTCGGCATCATTCTCAATGTCGTCGCCATCTTCGGCTGCTGGATCGCCGCCAAGCTCGACACCGCGCTCGGCTCCAAGGCGGTGGTGATGATTTCGCTGGTCATGCTGTCCGTCGCCACCGTCGGCGTCGTCTCGACCGGCCCGGGCTTCACGCTGCTCGGCCTGATCCAGCTCTCGACCACCGATTCGGGCGGCCTGTTCGGCACGGCGTCCGAGAAGGCCTACATCATGTACGGCCTGCTGATTGGGCTGGCCTTCGGCCCGGTACAGGCGTCGTCGCGCTCCTACATGGCGCGCAGCGTCACGGCGGCGGAATCCGGGCGTTACTTTGGTATCTATGCACTGGCCGGCCGGGCGACCAGCTTCCTGGCGCCGTTCCTGGTGGCGACCATCACCGCGCTCAGCGATTCTGCGCGGCTGGGCATGGCGGTGATCATCCTGTTCCTGGCGATCGGCATGGCGATTTTGGTTCGCACGCCCTATCCGGCGGATCAGCCGGCGGAGTGAGAGACGTTCGATAATTCTACTCCGCTGGCCGCCTGACGCGGGTTTCTGCGCTTCCGGTGCTCACGGACTTGAATGTCCGCTCCGCTCCGGTTCTCGAAACCCACGCCATCCGACTCAGCGGAGCGAATTCTCAGAACGCCTCTCCGCCGGCGCTAATGTCTAAAATGTCTCACGCCCGTAAACACCATCGCAATGCCATGCTCATCGGCCGCCGCAATGACGTCCTTGTCGTTCATCGAGCCGCCGGGCTGGATGACGGCGGTGGCGCCGGCTGCGACTGCGGCAAGCAGGCCGTCGGCGAAGGGGAAGAAGGCATCGGAGGCGACCACCGAGCCCCTGGTGAGCGGTTCAGCCATGCCGGCCGCTTCCGCCGCGTCGAGCGCCTTGCGGGCGGCGATGCGCGAGGAATCGACCCGGCTCATCTGGCCGGCGCCGATGCCGACGGTGGCGCCGTCCTTGACGTAGACGATGGCGTTCGACTTGACGTGCTTGGCGACGCGGAAGGCGAATTTGAGATCGGCCATTTCGGCCGGCGTCGGCGCCCGCTTGGTCACCACTTTCAGTTCGAGGTCGTCGACCACGGCGTTGTCTCGGCCCTGGACGAGCATGCCACCGGACACGGATTTGACCGTCGTGCCGGGCGAGCGCGGATCGGGCAAGCCACCGGTAACCAGCAGACGCAGGTTCTTCTTCGCCGCGATGATTGCCGCCGCCTCGTCGGTCGCATCGGGCGCGATGATGACCTCGGTGAAGGTTTTCACGATCTCCTGCGCCGCCTCGGCGTCGAGGGTGCGATTCAGAGCGACGATGCCGCCGAAGGCCGAGACCGGATCGCAGGCCAGCGCCTTGGCGTAGGCAACCTTGAGCGAGGTGTCTTCGGCGACGCCGCACGGGTTGGCATGCTTGATGATGGCGACGGCGGCGGAGCGGGCAGGATCGAACTCGCCGGCCAGTTCGAAGGCGGCGTCGGTGTCGTTGATGTTGTTGTAGGAGAGCTGCTTGCCCTGCAACTGCCGCGCTGTGGCAACGCCCGGCCGCTTGTCGCCATTGACGTAGAAGCCGGCGCTCTGGTGCGGGTTCTCGCCGTAGCGCATCACCTCGGTCAGCCTGCCGCCGAAGGCGCGCCAGGTCGGATGCTCGATCTCCAGCGTCTCGGCGAACCAGCCGGAAATCGCCGCGTCGTAGCTGGCTGTGCGGGCAAAGGCCTTGGCCGCCAGCTTCTTGCGAAAGTCCAGCGACAGCGAGCCGATGTTCATCTCCAGCGCGTTCAATACCGAGGCGTAGTCGCCGGGGTCGGTGACGATGGCGACATAGGCGTGGTTCTTGGCCGAGGCGCGGATCATTGCCGGGCCGCCAATGTCGATGTTCTCGACGATCGCGGCATAGTCGGCGCCGGAGCGACGGACTTCCTCGAACGGATAGAGATTGGAGACGAGGAGATCGATGGGTTCGATGCGATGTTTACGCATTGCCGCCGCATGCTCGGGGTCGTCGCGCACGCCAAGCAGCGCGCCATGCACCGAAGGATGCAGCGTCTTGACGCGGCCATCCATGATCTCGGGAAAGCCGGTGAGCTCGGAGACGTCGCGTACCGCCAGCCCCGCCTCGGCGATCGCCTTGGCGGTGCCGCCGGTCGAGACCAGCTCGACACCGGCCGCGGCCAATGCCCTGGCGAAGTCGATGAGGCCGGTCTTGTCGAAAACGGAGAGCAAGGCACGGCGGACGGGAACTAGATTCGGAGCGGGAATGTTCTTGGCGGCGACGGCCATGGGCTGGCGGCCTTTCACGGCTGGTGTGGTGGATGCCCGCGCCGTAGCACATGACATCAGGAAATCAAACCGGCCTAGGCCGCCTCAGTTGTTTTCGGGATAACCGGCGATGCTGGTGCGCGTCAGCTGCCAGTGGACTTCGGACACGTCGGAGGCCTTGAAGGCAAGCACGATCTGGCGGCTGCGGCGAGGGCCACCAAGACCGGCGAAATAGATCGATTCCTCGACCTCGGGCACCACTTCGCCAGAGGTGAACACCCAGCTGTCGGCCTGATCGGCGGTCAGCACCAGGCGGTCGTGCTCGTCCTGCAAAAGGGTGATGTCGGGGTGGACGTGAAAGCGCACGGTGATGAAGTCGCGGCCATTGTTGCGGATCGCTGCATTGCCGGGGCGCTGGAATCGGTCCCTGCCGGCCAGCACATTGCCGTCCGACGACAGTTTCAGTTCGCGCTCATGCAGGAAGCCGAAACGCGGGACATAGCCGTCATGGCGGGCAATGAAACCCTGGACGCCCTTCTGGTCGATGCGCTTGCACTGCACATGCTGCGGGCCGCCGATCAGCGGCGAGCCAAGCAGGTCGTTGACCCGTATCGAATGGCTGAAGCGTGCCGAAGAAGTATCGTTGATGGTGGCGGTCGAGTGCGCGGCGGTGGCGCGGGCGAGCGGCCGGAACTCGGCGGCGCCATAGGTGTCGATGCCGGCATTGACGATGTAGTGCTGGCGGCCGGAGGACAGTTCGAAGGCAAGGCAGCCGGCGTGCGCGGCGTTGGAAACGTCGACCGGCGGCGGCAGGCCGGTGTCGGCGATGACGGTGACGCCGCCCATCGACAGCCGCTCATAACCCGAATGCGGCGCGTGCAGCAGCGGTGCGCCGGCGGTGTCGTCATGGCGCAGTATTGTGGCGATGCGGTCATGGATGGTGGCGCCCATGCCATTGAAGCGGGCGAGGCTGCCATCCTGGTGGCGGAAGAAGCGCAGCGCCGGCAGCATACGGTCGATGGCGCCGATCAGCGCCTGCGGCGGGGTCTCCGCCTGGTTGGCATAGGTCTGGCGCAGCGGCAAAAGGTCAGCGAGGATTTCCAGCACCGCCATCGGATTGCGTGAGATGTGACCGCCATCGGCGAGGATCTGGCGGTTAAGCTCCTCGGCCAGGTTGCGGGTGGCGCCGCGCAGCGCCGAAGCCGGTGCCGGCAAGGAGAGCGCGGCGAAGGCCAGCGCGATGCGGGCGCGCAGCCGGTCCTTGCCGTCGGGCATTTCGCGCGCCATCGACCTGAGATAGCGGATCTGGACGGCGAGCGATTTCAGGAAGGCGCGATAGAAGGGGAATTCGGCACCTTGCAGCACCACGGAGGAATGCTGCAGCCAGGCGATGATGCGCTTGGCCGTCGTTCCGGGTTCCCAGGCGATACCGGCAATGTTGTTGCCATGCATGGCGATCCAGTCGGACACCAGCGCACGCGCATTGGCGGCGGCAAGCTCGGTGCCGGCGGCGCGCATGTGGCGCAGCCAGCGAAAACCATGCAGCGTCTTCTGCCAGCCATGATTGGGCACGTTGATCTGGAAAGGCGACTTGCCGCCGGTTTCGACCAGATGCCCCGACAAGGGATAACGGCCGTAATAGATCTCAAGCGCGATCTGCGGGTCGGCGAGGCGCAGGTCCGGTGGCGCGATCAGGACACGTTCGGGCGTACGGCCGGAATAGCGCCAGCGATAGACCGGCCCGGCACGCAGGCGCCGGCGCGTCTTGCGCCAGAACTCCTTCGCGACAAGCGTCCAAAGACGCGTCGTGTTGCTGGCAACGAGTGCCAAAAGCCCTCCTGGTCGTCCTGTACCCCGGCGCCGAGTTTACATGATTGAACGACTCGTGCGAAGGCGAATTCCTGGGAAGGGGGCCGGTGCCCCATACCCTCCCTAAAAAAGTCAGTAAATTCGGTCGGTTAAGCCTTTAGCCGGCTCGTCGTATGCGCGCCGCGAAGAAGCCATCCAGGCCCGAGCGCTCCGGCGCGCCGAGGTCGAGATCGGCAGGGGTGGTGCGCAGCGTGCCTTGTTGCGTGAGGAACGAATCGATGCCGGCGATCTCGCCTTGCCGCAGCGGATCGTCAACCACCGCCGGCGTCCCTTTGAGGAAAGCGCGATAAAGCTCCTCGCCTTCGAGCGGATCGAGCGAACAATTGGAAAAGACGATGCGGCCGCGGGGTTTGACCAGCGTGACGGCGCGGGCGAGCAACCGCTTTTGCAGGTCGGCGAGCTTTTCGACATCGGCGGCCGTCTTGGTCCATGGCACGTCGGGATGCCGGCGCACCGTGCCGGTCGACGAGCACGGCGCATCAAGCAGCACGGCGTCGAACAGTTCTTCCGGCTCGTATTTGATGAGGTCGGCCTGGACGATGTCGGCCGACAGGCCGAGGCGCTCGAGATTCTGCGCCAGCCGCGCCAGCCGGTTCTTCGAGGTGTCGACCGCGGTGACTTTGGCGCCGGCGAGAATGAGTTGCGCGGTCTTGCCGCCCGGTGCGGCGCAGAGATCGGCGACGCGCAATCCTGTGACATCGCCGAACAGCCGAGCCGGCAGGCTGGCCGCGGCATCCTGGACCCACCAGGCGCCTTCCGCGAAGCCGGGCAGTTCGGTGACGGCGCCGGCAAGATTTTCCACGCGCACCGTGCCGGTAGGCAAGACGATGCCGCCGAGTTTTTCGGCCCAGAATTCCGGATCGGCCTTGACCGAGAAATCGACCGGCGCCTCAACGCGATGGGATTCGAGGATCTGCCTGGCCTTATCGGCACCATAGGTGGCCTTCAGCCGGTCGGAAAACCATTTTGGCGCTTCGTCGGTCGCGGCAAGGGCGGCGGGCAGTTCCGTGTCCTTGGCGCGCGCCAGCGTGCGCAGCACGCCGTTGACGAGGCCGGAAAAGCGCTGCGTGCGCGGATCGGACTTGGCATGCGTCACCGCAAGGTCGACAGCGGCGCTGTCGGGAATGTCGAGGAACAGGATCTGCGCCGCCGCCACATGCAGTATGTGCGACAAAGCGGTGGCGTTGGGCGGCAGTGGCTTTTCCAGGCGCCGCGCCAGCAGCCCAGTAATAGTCATGCGGAAGCGCAGCGCGGTGACCAGGATGGCGCGCACCAGGCCACGGTCGCGCAAATCGAGCGCCTTGTATTGCGGGTGGCCGTTCTCGTGGTCGGTCAGGCCGTCGAGCGGCGTCCTGGCATCGATGACGGCGGCAAGCAGGCGCGCCGCCGCCTTGCGGGCGGCGAGACCGGCGACGAATTCACCGCCGTCTTTATGATCCTGATCGCCTGAGCCTGTGCGCCGAGGTGTCCCCACGCTCACGACCACCGGCCTTTGGGCCCGGTCGGGTTGCGACCCCACGGATTGGCCCTCGGTTCGGCCGGTTCGGCCGGCTGCTCGGACTGCGCTGCCTGGCCCCACGGGCCGGACGGTTGTTGTTCCTCGGCCTGCCGCGGCGCGGGTGCCTGGCGCGGCGCCGGCCGCGATGCACCGTCGCCCATCTGTCGCGCCATCTCCTGCAACGCGGCGATGCGGTTGTCGGTGCTCGGGTGGGTGGAGAACAGACTGTCCATGCGCTCGCCGTGAAGGGGATTGATGATGAAGAGATGCGCCATCGCCGGATTGCGCTCCGCATCGGGGTTGGGGATGCGTTCTGCTCCACGGGCGATCTTGTCAAGCGCGGATGCCAGCCACAGCGGGTGTCCACAGATTTCGGCGCCGCGCCGGTCGGCCTCGTATTCGCGCGTGCGGCTGACGGCCATCTGCACGATCATGGCGGCAAACGGCGCCACGATCATCGCCGCCAGCACGCCGACAAAGCCGAACGGGTTGTTGTCGCGGTTGCCGCCGAGGAAGAAGGCGAAATTGCCGAGCATCGAGATGGCGCCGGCAAAGGTGGCGACGATGGTCATGGTCAGCGTGTCGCGATGCTGGACGTGGGCGAGCTCGTGCGCCATGACGGCCGCGACCTCTTCATGGGTCAGCCGCTGCAACAGGCCGGTGGAGGCGGCGACCGCCGCGTTCTGCGGGTTGCGGCCGGTGGCAAAGGCGTTCGGCTGCGGGTTGTCGATCAGATAGGTCTTGGGCATCGGCAGCCCGGCCTGCTTGGCCAGCGCCTGGACGATGGCGTAGTATTCGGGCGCGTTCTTCTCGTCGACCTCGACGGCACGGTTCATCGACAGCACCATCTTGTCGGCGTTCCAGTAGCTGAACAGATTGGTGCCAGCGGCGATCACAAATGCGATCATCATGCCGCCTGAACCGCCGATCAGGAAGCCGACGCCCATGAACAGCGCCGTCATCGCGGCAAGAAGCATGGCGGTGCGCAAAGTGTTCATCGTCTGCTCCTGTCCAACCGGTGGTGAAAGGGGGTCGATCCCTGCGGGTTCATCGCTATATGATGGGAAACGCCTGCCCCTGTTTCAATCCGTGGGGAATATCGCATGACCGACGAAGCCAGTAAAACGCCCGCTGAAACCGATGGCGACGCCTCGCCGAAGGAACTGACCCCCGCCGCGCGACGGGCGCTGGCCGAGGCCGAAGCCCGGCGCACCGAGTATCGCGAGAAGGAAGCCGCGCTGCCGAAGGAGATCGGCGGCCGTGGCGGCAAGGAGCCCGGCCGCTACGGCGACTGGGAGATCAAAGGCCTGACCAGCGACTTCTAGGGTGCGTTGATATTCAGGTGAGGCCGGCCTGCAAACGGCGGCTTCCTGCGCTTCCGGTGCTCACATACAAAAAGTACTCTCCGCTCCGGTTCTCGGAAGCCACCGTTTTCGGCTCGGCCTGACCTGAATCTCAGCGCACCCTGGCCAGTGCTGCTCAAGCGGCGTTGCGCTGTGGCTCCAGCGCGAGCCAGCCGCGCTCGTCGATGGTGATGCCGACATTGTCGTAGCCAGCGATCGCGGCATGTGGCGTTTGCACCGGATGCGAGTGTGTGGCGCTGATCACCATGACCGCGGCTTGCGCGGCCTCGGCCGCCGCGATGCCGGCCGGGGCATCCTCGAACACCAGGCAATCGCGCGCATCGACGCCGAGCCGTTGTGCGCCCAGCCGGAAGCAGTCGGGGGCCGGCTTGCCACGGGAAACGTCTTCCGCCGCAACGATGACCGCAGGGACAGGAATGCCGGCAGCCTGCATGCGTGCAAGCGCCAACGAGCGTGGCGCCGAGGTTACGATCGCCCAGCTTTCGCTTGGCAGCGCCTTGAGAAACGCCACGGCGCCGGGGATCGGGACAATGCCGTCCAGATCGGCGGCTTCGGCCTGCAGCAGCAGGTCGGCCTCATGCGCCGGGTCGACGCCTGGAAGGGCAAGGTTGGTGATGGTCTCGATCGCCCGCACGCCGTGGATCGTCGGCAGGAAGGCGGCGACGTCGAGGTCATGGCGCCGTGCCCAATCGCTCCACACCCGCTCCGCCGAGGCGATGGAATTGATGAGGGTGCCGTCCATGTCGAAGAGGAAGGCGGCGAATTTTCTGCCAGCAAACATGATTTTCCTTGAAATCCGGGGAGTGTGTCGAGGGAGGACACAACCGTAACGTCAAGGCGCTGACATGGAAAGGCAAGAGGCGTATTTTAGGACGATCCAGGGAACCACGGCCACTTTGTGACGTTTGAGCAAAACTGTTTTCCGTGACGATCGAAGGGGACCTGCAATGCTGATCCGGCTCGGCTACGAAATCTCCATCGAATGCATCGAGGCCACTCCGGTGATTTCGCTGCTCGAGATCCACAAGGACAGGCAGGCCGACATCAAGCGGCAGACCCGGGTGTTGACCTCGCCATCGGTGCCGACCAAGCTCTACCATGATCTGCATGGCAATGGCTGCCGCCGCTTCATCGCGCCGGCCGGCACCTTCCGCATCCTCTACGATGCGGTGGTCGAGGACAGCGGCGAGACGGATGCGGTCAACACGCTGGCGAGGGAAGTGCCGGTGGCCGAATTGCCCGACGAGGTGCTCGGCTATCTCCTTGGCAGCCGCTACTGCGAGACCGATCATCTCAGCAACCTCGCCTGGCAGCTGTTTGGCCATCTTCCCTCCGGCTGGGCGCGGGTGCAGGCGATCGTCGACTATGTCCATAACCGGCTGTCGTTCGGCTACGGCTATGCCCGTTCGACGCGCACGGCGGCGCAGGCGCATGAGGAACGGGTCGGCGTCTGCCGCGACTTCGCTCATCTGGCGATCACGCTCTGCCGCTGCATGAACATTCCGGCGCGCTATGTGAACGGTTATCTCGGCGATATCGGCGTGCCGGTCGATCCGGCGCCGATGGATTTCTCGGCCTGGATGGAAGTCTTCCTCGACGGCAAGTGGTACACGTTCGATCCACGCCACAACCGGCCCCGGACCGGCCGCGTCGTCATCGCGCGCGGCCGCGACGCCACCGACGTGCCCTTGCTGCACAGCTTCGGCCCACACCGGCTCAGCCTGTTCAAGGTGTGGACCTATGAACAGGAAGGCAATCTGTTCAATCCGCCCCATCACGGCATCGACCGAACGGCCAGCGCGCAGATGCTCGCCTAGTCCTTGATACCGTTTTGCGCCTGTAGTTTCGGGACAGTTGCTCCGCTTCGGGACATAGACCCTGTGCCGCAACAGGACGTCGCGGAGCATTCCGCGATTGCCCGGATTCGAGCATGGTAAGCGGTCCGTAAACACGGCGGAAACCGCGGTTTACCGTTTACCAGTCGTTCACCTTTGCACGCGGCGAAATCCAACAAAAACAATGTGTTGAGATTGATAGCTCGGTTCAGGCGCATAACCAGCGTCGTCCGGCTGGAATCCTGCATCGCCCTCATTGCGGCGACGAGGCCGAGGCATGTGGAGGCTGTAGGATGCGAAATTACGGGGGTCTTGTTCACGCGGTCGGCGGGTTCGCCAGAGATCGCGGTGGAAATTTCGCGGTCCTGTTCGGCTTTGCTGCCTCGGTCTTGGCGCTAGCCGCCGGCTTTTCGGTCAACATCTCGCAGCTCTACAATGCGAAATCGAGCCTGCAGGGCGTGGTCGACGCTGCGGTGACGTCGACGGCACGCGACCTGACGACCGGCGTCATCAAGGAAGCCGACGCCAACAAGGCGGTGCAGAACTTTCTCGTGGCCAACAGCACGGCGGGCATTCTGCAGCCCGACCAGGTCGTGCTCGACAAGCTTATCGTCGACAGGACCGCCAATACGGTGCAGGCGGACGTCCATGTCGATGTCGCTCTGTTTTTCCCGATTTTCGGCATGGGCGACACGAAACGCGTGACGGCGTCGACCACATCGCTTTATTCGGACAAGACCATCGAGGTGGCGATGATGCTCGATGTGACCGGATCGATGGCCGCCAACTGGTGGGCAAAAACCGACAAGATCGGCGACCTGCAAGCCGCCGCTTCGACGGCTGTCGAGAACCTGCTCGACAACAACATCGATCCGAAAAACCCGCGCGTGCGTGTGGCGATTGTTCCCTATGCCGAAGCGGTGAATACAGGCGGCCTCGCGGACAGCGTTTTCGTCGAGCAGGCAGGAGGTTTGAATCTGCCGCCACCAGTGGACACACCGATCCCGGTGGGCTCATCGGCGCCCACGCGGCCGGACAACTGCGCCACCGAGCGCAAGGACAAGGACGGCTATGCCGATTATTCGTCCGATGGGCCGTCGACGCCGCGCCTGAACAATCAGGGCAAGACCTATCTCGCCAAGGTCAATCGTGACGATCGCATGGGAAGCTGCCCGAAGCCGGAACTCATTCCGCTGTCGGCCGACAAGCAGAAATTGCTGAGCACGATCGCGAGTTTCAAGGCCGGTGGTGTGACCGCAGGCGGCATCGCCGTGCAATGGGGCTATTACATGCTTTCACCCTCCTGGCGCTCGACCATAGTCGACGCCAGGCTGGCGCCGGCCCCGCCAATTTCGACAACAGGAAAGTCGGCAAGGTCGCGATCCTGATGACGGACGGCCAGTTCAACACGGCTTTTGCCGGCGGGCGCGGCGCCCCCCGATCGCAGAATGCCGGCCAGATGTCACGAAGCAATGCCGAAAGCATTTGCGACAACATGAAGCGCGACGGCATCGAGATCTTCACCATCGGCTTCGACCTCGACGATCCATCGATGACATCGACCGAGCGGGATCAGGCAAAGAGCGTGCTTCAGGATTGCTCGACCGCGGACACGTCAAACCTGAAACATTATTACGAGGCGGCCACTGGTTCCGAGTTGAACGAGGCGTTCAATGCCATCGTGCAGAACATCGAGCGGCTGACCATCGCCAAGTGAATCTTGAACGCCAGATGGTCCTCGGCGCCGTTGGCCAAAGGAAAAGGCCGCCGCTTCTTTCGAAGCCGGCGGCCTTCCGTGTTTCCGTCCATGGCGCGGCCTATGGCGGCGACCCGAGAGGTCGCCCGCCGCGCATCTCGCGCCTTAACGGGAAGACTGCTTCCCGAAAGTGCAATCCGCTGAGGCCACGTTCTGGAAAACGAAATCACTCGACATCGGATCACCTCCTTTCGATTTGTTGAACACATCCTCATGATGGGGTGCGTTGCAGCAAATGACAAGATGCCTGACTGAAAAAGGCGTCCAGCCAGATCCGCACGCTTCGGCTTGCGATCCACGGCCCAAACAGACAACATGGCGTTATCGGGTCACGGGAGGGGACCATGGACGCCACCGAAAGAGCCGCGCGCATCGTTCGAACGGTGATCGAGGCGCTTAAGCCGGGCTTTGCTGTCAGGTTGTGGACCGGGGAACGGATCGGTCCCGCCAGTGGTCCGGTGCTTGCCATCAACGATCAGGACATCGTCTGGCAGTTGGCCCGCCGACCGAATTTCTCGACGCTGCTCGAAATGTGGATTTCCGGGACGATCGACGTCGAGGACGGCTCGCTGTTCGATCTCTACGCCTTGCCTTCGAAGGGCAAGCTGAGGTTGAAGGCTTTGCCGAAGCTGGCGATCCTGCGCGACCTGCCCGCCGTTCTGTTCTCGCGACGACAGATGACGAAACGAGCCGATCTGGCCGGCCGCAATCCTTTCGTCAGCGGGTCGAACAAGCAGGCGATCGAACATCACTACGACATTTCGAACGCCTTCTACCGGCTCTTCCTCGACGAGCGCATGGTCTACACTTGCGCCTATTTCACCGATTTCGCCAATGGCATCGACCAGGCGCAGAAGGACAAGCTCGACCATATCTGCCGCAAGCTGAGGCTGAAGCCGGGTGACCGGCTGCTCGACATCGGCTGCGGCTGGGGCGCGATGCTGATCCATGCCGCGAAGCACTATGGCGCCATCGGCCATGGTGTGTCGCTGTCGGAGGAGCAGACCCGGCTGGCGCGCGAGCGCATCCGCGCCGAGGGGCTGGAGGACAAGGTCACCATCGACATCAAGTCCTACACCGAGCTTGACGGCAGCTATGACAAGATCTCGTCCATCGGCATGTTCGAGGCCGTCGGCCTCGCCAATCACGCCACCTATTTCTCGACCGTCCACCGGCTGCTGAAGCCGGGCGGCGTCTACCTGCATCATGCCATCACAAGGCGCGGCAAGGGCGGCACGCGCAAGACGCTGCGCAAGGGCGCGGAATACAAGGCGCTGATCAAATACATCTTTCCCGGCGGCGAGGTCGACACGATCGGCATGACGCTCGGCAATCTCGAGGCGCACGGTTTTCTCGTCGCCGATGTCGAGAATCTGCGCGAGCATTATGCCCGTACCTGCAGGCTGTGGGCCGAGCGCCTGCAGGCCCGCTTCGACGAGGCGATCGCCGAGGTCGGCGAGCCCAAGGCGCGGCTCTGGTTGCTTTACCTGACCGGCTGTTCGATCACCTTCGATCGCGGCTCGGCGCAGATTTTCCAGACCGTCGTCACCAAGCGCGCGCGTGGCCCGAGCGGTCTGCCGCCGACGCGGGCGGATTTGTACCGATAGCGCGGACTCGCGGTAGACTACTCGGCGATGCCAAGAGAGGCGATGTAAGCCGCCGAAGCGGGGATCTTGGACTTGTCCCTGATCTCGATGATGAGGCGCGGATTGCTTTCGAGCTTGGCCAGCGCGGCAAAGACCGAGCGCCATGGAAGCGTGCCTTCGCCGAGGCTCCAGTGACGATCGGCGTAGCCGTCGGCATCCTGCAGGTGGATGTGTTGCAGGCGGTTGCCGGCAGCATGCACATAGTAATCAACCGGCGGAGCACCGGTCGAGCCATGGGCATAATAGGCGTGGCCAGTGTCTATCGAGACGGCGACCGCGGGGGAGTTGAAGCTGTCGGCCAACGCCACGCGAATATGCGGATCCTTGTCCTCGATGTTTTCCAGGACCATTGTGCAGCCGATGTTCTCGGCCTGCCTGACGGCATCGCGTAGAGTGAGGTGGCAATACTCGACGATTTTCTCGCGCTCGCCGGGATTGTTGTCGAGATTGTTGTAGGACCAGGTCGTATAGGGGCTGTGAACGACCATATGCGTCGCGCCGATGGCGGCGCAGACCTCGATGCCCTGGACCAGACGTTTGCTGACGACATCGCGAATATCGGGATCCTGCGAGGCAATGGTGAAGCCCCAGAAAGGCCCGTGAATTCCGAGCCGCCCTTCATGTCCGTCGAGAAGCTTGTTGGCGCGGGCGGCGAGCGGTGCCCAGTCGCCGTTGAGAACACTGGCCTCGACAAAGCTCTGCAATTCCAGGTCACGCTGTTTTTCGAAGAGCCAGTCGCGATGGATTTCGAGGTCGGCGAGCGTCATGGCAGCGCCAAGAACGGGTAGGGAAGTCATCGGTACTCCGATCGGTGAGATTTCAAGATGTCGGGCGGCAAGACGGATCGCGCCGAGGCTGTATGACGCCGTTTTCTGTCATGCGTATTACACGCTGCGCCAAGCCTGCCGCGAGGTGCAGGGATCATGCCGCCGCCAAGTGGCCTGGCGTTGGCGGTATGATTTAGACGAAGCGCATCGGCGCGCCGATCTCGACGCGGGCCGGCCGGTCGACCGTGCAATAGACGCCGAGATTGTGGGCGTTGTGGCGGACCAAATTGCGCAGGATACCGGGATCGTGCTCGAAGCCGTCCTGGCTGATGATGGTGAAGCCGCAGCGGCGGCATGGTTCGGAAATCGTCAGCAGCAATTCGCCGATCGCCAGCTTGCGGCCGATCCATTCCGTCTCCGGAAACGAGCCTTCGACCGCTGCCATGTCGACGACGATGTTGGGGCGGAAGCGGCGCGGGTCGGCGGCGGCATCCGGATGCAGCGCATTCAGGCGCGCCAGCGAGGCCGTGGTCAAGAGATGGATCGGTGCCTTGGTATAGCGGGCCGCGGTGATCGGGCCGGCATAGGCCGGCGGCGCGTTCTCCCGGCCGAACGGCCGGATCGAGGCAGCGAAGCCGAGATAGGCCGATATGGCGCGGTCGCATTCCGCACTGGGTGCGCTCAGCCAGTCGCCGTTGGGGATGGCGACCTCCAGGTCGCGGTCATTGGCCAGCCGGGTGCGGATGCGCGGCACCTTGTGCCATTTCGCCTCGCGGTCGGGCCGGGCGATCTCGTTGTCCGAGGTATCGACCAGGCCGAACATGCGGTCGCCCGCCATGCCCGCCGGTCCGACCACGACGGCGTCCTGACGCTCGCCGGCGAGCGAACTCGCCGGATAGCGCCACAACTGGGTGACAGAGCTCAATGCCGCCTCGTCCCGCATCAGCCCTTCTTGTTCTGCCGGTTGGCGATGAGGTCGTCGACGACGGCCGGGTCGGCGAGTGTCGAGGTGTCGCCAAGGGCGGCAAAATCATCCTCGGCGATCTTGCGCAGGATGCGGCGCATGATCTTGCCGGAACGGGTCTTTGGCAGGCCGGGCGAGAACTGGATCTTGTCGGGCGAGGCGATGGCGCCGATCTCCTTGCGGACATGGGCGACGAGCTCCTTGCGCAACTCCTCGGTCGGCTCCACGCCCTTCATCAAGGTGACATAGCTGTAGATGCCCTGGCCCTTGATGTCGTGGGGATAGCCGACGACGGCGGCCTCCGAGACCTTGTCATGGCTGACCAGCGCCGATTCGACTTCGGCCGTGCCCATGCGGTGGCCGGAGACGTTGATGACGTCGTCGACACGACCGGTGATCCAGTAATAGCCGTCGGCGTCGCGCCGGCAGCCGTCGCCGGTGAAGTACTTGCCCTTGTAGGTGGAGAAATAGGTCTGCACGAAACGGTCATGGTCGCCATAGACGGTGCGCATCTGGCCGGGCCAGGAATCGGTGATGCAGAGGTTGCCGTCGGCCGCACCCTCCAGCACCTTGCCTTCGCCGTCGACCAGCTGCGGCTTGACGCCGAAGAACGGCCGCGTCGCCGAGCCGGCCTTGAGATCGGTGGCACCGGGCAGCGGCGTGATCAGGATGCCGCCGGTCTCGGTCTGCCACCATGTGTCGACGATCGGCACCTTGCCGTTGCCGACGACGTTGAAATACCACTCCCAGGCTTCGGGGTTGATCGGCTCGCCGACTGAGCCGAGCACACGCAGCGACTTGCGCGAGGTCTTCGTCACCGGATCGTTGCCGGCGCCCATCAGCGCGCGCAACGCCGTCGGCGCGGTGTAGAAGATGTTGACCTTGTGCTTGTCGATGACTTCCCAGAAGCGCGACTGCGACGGGTAATTCGGCACGCCTTCGAACATCAGCGTGGTGGCGCCGTTGGCGAGCGGGCCATAGACGATGTAGCTGTGGCCGGTGACCCAGCCGACATCGGCGGTGCACCAGTAGATATCGCCGTCATGATAGTCGAAGACATATTGGTGCGTCATCGAGGCATAGACGAGGTAGCCGGCGGTGGTGTGCAGCACGCCCTTCGGCTTGCCGGTCGAGCCCGAGGTGTAGAGGATGAACAGCGGATCCTCGGCCTTCATCTTCTCCGGCTTGCACTCGGCCTTCACCGTCGCGACTTCGTCGTGATACCAGAGGTCGCGGCCGGGCGCCCAGCCGATCTTGCCGCCGGTGCGGCGCACGACAATGACGTTCTTGACCATTACATGCTGCCTGGCGGCGATGTCGATGGCCTTGTCGGTGTTCTCCTTCAGCGGGATCGGCTTGCCGCCGCGCAGGCCCTCATCCGATGTGATGACGAAGGTCGATTCACAGTCGACGATGCGCCCAGCCAGCGCATCGGGCGAAAAGCCGCCGAAGACGATCGAATGGATGGCGCCGATGCGCGTGCAGGCGAGCATCGCATACGCGGCTTCCGGGATCATCGGCATGTAGATGGTGACGCGGTCGCCCTTCTTGACGCCGTGCTTCTTCATCACATTGGCGAGCCGGCAGACATGCTCGTAAAGCTCGTTGTAGGTGATCTTCTTGTCGTCGTAGGGGTTGTCGCCTTCCCAGATGATGGCGGTCTGGTCGCCGCGCTTCTTCAAGTGGCGGTCGATGCAGTTGTAGGAAACGTTGGTCAGCCCGTCCTCGAACCATTTGATCGAGACCTTGCCGTCGAAGGAGGTGTTCTTGACCTTGCTGAAGGGCTTGAACCAGTCGATGCGCTTGCCGTGCTTGCCCAGAACTTGTCCGGGTTCTTGATGCTGTCGGCATACCATTTGAGGTAGGTCTCGTTGTCGATCAGCGCATTCTTCTTCCACGCCGGCTGGACGCGATGGACATGAACCTCGGACATTCCTGATTTTCCTCCCGAACCAATCCGCCGGCTTGAAACGCCGGCGGGATCGCGGCGAAGCAGCCGCGAATTCGGCGGCATTATTACCAGTTCCGCCCTGACGGCAACATTAGACGTTGGATTCGCGCGGCGGGATGCCGCAGGGGCATTGTCATCCGTTGTCAGCACTCGGCTTAGTTCGCTGCTAACTGTATGTTTTCGCGTCGAAAAGCCTGTTTCGATCAGGAAAAATCAATAGACAGTTAAGCAACGGCGCGCACAATCTGACGTCGGGAGGAAAGGAGACTCAATTTGGGGACCGCCATGCGCGACCATTCCGAAATGGACCTGATGCTCAAAGGCTATGGCCTGACCACGGCCAAGATTCTCTATCATTTTCCCGATCATCCGCACCTGCTGCAGAGCTTCATCTGGCAGGATTACGACCTGGCGCCGAAGTTTCCGGTGCTGATCAAGTTCATCGAATTCTGGAAGGCCGAGCTCGACGGGCCGCTGCATTCGGTCGTCTACACGCACCAGAAGCTGATCGCGCCGAATGAATGGCGCAAGGTGGACGGCGAGTTCGTCCTGCACTGACGCTGCCGCAGACGGTCTGTTTCCATTCTCGTGCGGCGACAGCAAAGCGGCCGTCGGCTATCCTTTGTGGGCGGCGCGGCAAGGCAGGGTGCCCAGGGCGGCGTCCGCGATCGGGAGAACGGACATGACCGCTTTCGACTATGCCGCGCTGCTGCTTCGTCTCAGTGTCGGCGGCCTTTTTCTTGCCCATGCCTATCTGAAATACTTCGTCTTCACGCCCAAGGGCACAACCGACTATTTCCAGTCGCTCGGCGTGCCCGGTTATTTCGGCTTGATCGCCATCGCCGCCGAAACGGCCGGCGGGCTTGGCCTGATCTTCGGCGTGGCCACGCGGCTGGCGGCCATCCTGCTCATTCCCCTCATGCTGGGCACAATCGTGCTCGTTCACGGCAAGAATGGTTTCTGGTTCACCAATGCAGGCGGTGGCTGGGAATATCCGGCGCTGTGGATCGTCTGCCTGATCGTCATCGTCCTGATCGGCAGCGGCCAGCCGGCACTTTGGCCGATCTGGGGATAGGGCACGCCGGGGCCTGGGCCGTGCGCGACACGACCCAGGCAGGAGATGTCAGACCGCCGGCGGGTTGAGCCTGGCGAAACCTTCCTGGCGGCGATAGGGGAAGTACGGGTAGGGCGCGGTGACTTCGGTTGCCGCGTCGAGTTTCTTCACCTGCTCCGGCGTCAGCGACCAGCCGACGGCGCCGAGGTTCTGGCGCAGTTGTTCCTCGTTGCGGGCGCCGATAATGACCGAGGAAACGGTCGGGCGCCGCAACAGCCAGTTGATGGCGATCTGCGGCACGGTCTTGCCGGTTTCCTGCGCCACCGCGTCAAGCGCATCCATGACCCGGTAGAGGTGTTCATCGTCAACGGGCGGACCGAAATCTGCCGTGTCATGCAGCCGGCTCTTTTCCGGCAGAGGCTGGCCGCGGCGGATCTTGCCGGTCAGGCGGCCCCAGCCTAGCGGGCTCCACACCAGCGCGCCGACGCCCTGGTCGAGGCCGAGCGGCATCAGCTCCCACTCATAGTCGCGGCCAACCAGCGAATAGTAGACCTGATGCGCGGCGTAGCGCGGGTAGCCGTGCTTGTCGGCTTCGGCCAGCGACTTCATCACTTGCCAGCCGGAGAAGTTGGAGACGCCGACATAGCGTAGCTTGCCGGAACGCACGAGCTCGTCCAGCGTCGACAGCACCTCCTCGATCGGCGTGCCCGCATCAAAGGCGTGCAGTTGCAACAGGTCGATGTAGTCGGTGCCGAGGCGCTTCAGCGCGGCGTCGACGGATTTGATCAGCCGCGAGCGCGAAGAGCCGTAGTCGGCTGGGCCGTCGCCCATCGGCAGCGAGGTCTTGGTCGAGATCAGAACGGCATCGCGGCGGCCTTTTATCGCTTCGCCGAGCACCTCTTCGGAAGCGCCGTTCGAATAGACGTCGGCGGTGTCGAACAGATTGACGCCCGCCTCCAGGCAGATGTCGATCAACCGCCGCGCTTCGACGGCGTCGCTGTTGCCCCAGGCGCCGAAGAGTGGGCCGGAGCCGCCAAAGGTTCCCGCGCCAAATGAGAGTGCGGGCACTTTCAGGCCCGATGCGCCGAGACGTCGATAATCCATGGTTTTATCCTTTCAATTGCAATTCCAAGTCAGGTGCCGGTCTGCTCAGTTCCCGATCAGTTGGCCAAGGTCGATGGCCTCGGCCATGGCGCGGTTTCCCTTCTCGCCCGGATGCAGATGGTCGCCGGAATCGAATTCCGGCAGCAGCCGTGTCGGATGCTTGGGATCGCGAAGCAGCTGGTCAAAGTCGACGACGGCATCGAAGGCGCCACTGGTTCGGATCCAGTCGTTGACCTTCTGGCGCAACGCTTCCTTCTCCGGCGTGTAGTAGCCCTCGAGCGGCGTGCCGCTCAGTGTGCCCTCGAAAGGTGTCAGCGTGCCGCCGAGGATGATGAGATTGTGGGCGTGCGCCTGGGCGGCGAGCTGAAGATAACCGTTGGTGAGTGCTGCCAGCGATGGCAGGAACTTTCCAGACACAAAGGGCGTGCCGGGCCAGCTGATGTCGTTGATGCCGATGAGCAGCACCACCGCCCTGGCGCCTGGCTGGGCCAGCACGTCGCGGTCGAAGCGCGCCGACGCCTTCACACCCATCGCGTCATCGAGCAGCCGCGCGCCTGATATGCCCGCGTTGAGCACCGCAATATGCTTCGAAGCGAGACGCTTTGCCAGGAAGTCCGGCCAGCGATTGTCGCCGTCCAGCGTGGCGCCATTGCCGTCGGTGATCGAATCGCCGATCGCGATCACCGCCCCATGATTTGTCGGCGCATCGATGAGAACTTCACTGACCAGGATGCGCGCATCGGTGGTTTGCGCGGCGGCGATCGTATCGGAAGCCGTCTGATTGCCGTCGCCGATATAGGCGGTCTGCTTGCCGTCCCAGTGGAAGGTGGATATCGGCGTCGCCCGAGGCAGATAGATCGATATGGACAGGTGGCTCAAGGTGTCGAGGGGCAGGTCCACCGGATCGCTGACCAGAGGCGCACCCGCCGGAACTATTGCCTTGGTCTGGCCGCCGAAGGTCACGACGTGGTCGGTGCCGGCGACGATTTTCGAACCCTCGCCAGCAATCGCGGCATGCGTTTCACCGATCTGAATCGGCGTGTTGGTATATTCGTTCGACAGCACGATGCGGAATTGCTTGCCACCAATGCTGGTGCGGACCGTCTGGCGTATGGTCTGGTTCTCAAGCTTCGGCGCTATCTTCACCGGCAAGGCGAAGTCGGGCCCCCATGTCGGTTGCGGGCTGGCAGTCCAGGTGCCGACCCAGTCCTGTCTTTCTCCTGACATCGCGGGGTTGACGATCGACGTAGCCACCAAGGCGAACGCGCCGAGGGTCAGGCGCTTTGTCGCAAGGGTGAGGATGGTACGGCGGACAAGATGTGGCATAGGTGTCTCCTCTCTGGTTTTGATCTCATGGCGTCCGTCGGGACGGATTCCGGAAGGTCACTCTATGGATGCGGGGCGCGCAGCCGCCGGGACCAGCCGCTCTTCATGTCTGTCGAGACGCAGTGCCAATCCCGCCACGCCAAGGGCCGCGACCGGCAGCAAGGCGGCGACCCAGGTGAGTGAACCGAGCCCCATTCCATGGGCGATGACCGCGCCGCCAAGCCAGGCGCCGGCGGCGTTGCCGAGATTGAAGGCGGCGATGTTGAAGGATGAGGCGAGGCTCTGGCCGGCGCCTTGCGCCTTGTCCAGCACCCACATCTGCAATGGCGCCACGGTGGCGAAGGCGGCGGCCCCGAGCAGGCCGACATAGATGACGGCCATGACCTGGCTGTGGATGGCAAAGCTCATGGTTGCCAGTACCAGCGCCAGCACGACGAGGCTGCCGAGCACAGCCGGCACCAGCCAGCGGTCGGCGACCTTGCCACCGGCAAGGTTGCCGGCGATGAGACCGCCGCCGAAGACGAGCAGGATCGGCGATACGGCCGCTTCCTTGAAGCCGCTGATCTCGGTCAGCAAAGGCGCGATGTAGGTGAAGACGGCGAAGACGCCGGCATAGCCGAGCACGGTGGTGGCGAGGCCGAGCAGGACGGGCGTACGGCGCAGCACGGCAAGATCGGCGCGCAAATCACTCTTCTCGGGTGCCTCTTGGCTGCGCGGCACCAGAGCAAGGATGACGGCGAAGGCCGCCAGGCCAACCAGGGTCACTGCCCAGAAGGTCGCACGCCAGCCAAAGGCCTGGCCGAGCCAGGTGCCGAAGGGCACGCCGAGGATGTTGGCGATGGTAAGCCCGGTGAACATCAATGCGATCGCCGAAGCCTTCTTGTTGGGCGCGACCAGGCCGGTGGCGACCACGGAGCCGACACCGAAGAAGGTGCCATGGGCAAAGGCGGTGATGATGCGGGCGCCCATCAGCGTCCAGTAGTCGGGGGCCAGCGCACAGGCGAGATTGCCCAGCGTGAAGATCGCCATCAGCGCCAGCAGCACGGTCTTGCGTGGCCAGTTGCCGGTGGCGATGGTGAGTAAGGGCGCGCCAATAACGACGCCGAGCGCATAGCCCGAAATGAGCTGGCCGGCGGCCGAGATCGAGACGCCGAGGTCTTTGCTGACATCGAGCAGCAGACCCATGATGACGAATTCGGTGACACCGATGCCGAAGGCACCGGCGGCGAGGGCGTAGAGAGCTAGAGGCATGGCGGTTTCCAGTTCGAAGACGGCCGTTAAGGCGACGAGCGCCTTATCCAACCCGCGCCCCGACCCGAAAGATCGTGTCGCCATGCATTGTGAACCAGACTTGCGCTAGGCACATTTTCTGTGAAATAGATTCACAGATGGCGAGATCCGACATCAACCGCTCCGGCGAGATCGAAGTTTTTGTCCGGGTCGTCGAGGCGGGGAGCTTCTCGGCCGCGGCACGGGCGTTGCGCATGACGCCGTCGGCGGTCAGCAAGCTGATCGCGCGGCTGGAAGCCCGGCTTGGCGCGCGGCTGGTCAGCCGCTCGACGCGCAAGTTGCAGCTGACGCCGGAAGGGTCGGCGTTCTACGACAGCGGGCTGCGCATCCTGGCCGATATGGCGGCGGCCGAGCGTGAGGCGGCGGCGGGTGCCGCACCGCGCGGGCGGCTGCGCGTCAACACCTATGTGCCGTTCGGGGTGCACCGGCTGATCCCGCTGCTGCCACGTTTCCTCGAACGCTACCCCGAAATATCAATCGATCTGGTGCTGACCGACAGCGTCATCGATCTGATGGCCGAACGCGCCGATGTCGCCATCCGCGCCGGGCCGCTCGGCGAATCCCGGCTGGTGGCGCGCAAGCTCGGGCAGAGCCCGGTGGTCGTGGTTGCGGCACCCTCCTACCTCGAAACGCATGGCATACCGTTGGCGCCGGCCGATCTCGACAGCCACAACCGCATGGGCTTCGGCTTCGTCAGGCATATAGACGGCTGGCCGTTCCGCGACGCCGAGGGCCGCGCCATCATTGTCCCGATCACCGGCAATACGCTGGTTGGGGACGGCGAGGCGATGCGGCTGATGACGCTGGCCGGCGCCGGCATTTCCAGGCTGGCGCGCTGGCACGTGGCGGACGATATCGCCGCCGGGCGGCTGGCGGCGCTGCTGGAGGATTTCAATCCGGGCGACGAGGAGGCGACCCACGCCGTCTATGTCGGCCAGGGCCGGCACCTGCCGGCGCGGGTGCGGGCTTTTCTCGATTTCCTGGCCGAGACTGCGCGGCTCTGACGAAGCGCGGCTTTCAAGGTCTGTTCGACAATCCAACAGGGGCGGGATATGGACTCCCGTCCGGTCATCGCAGGCGCCTCGGCGCTCAGGCTCCGGGAGCGTTGGCAATTCAGGAGGCGTGAATTGGTCCGCTTGTCCTTGGTCACGGCATTCCTGCTTGCCATCGCGACATGGCTGCATGCTTCAACGATCTCCGAGGCAGCCGAGGTCTCGACAGCTGCGACGCCCGCTCCAAACGCCCAACCGGATGACGTCAAGCAGCTCCTTTCCGTGGCTTTGGCTGAAACCGAGGATTTCTGGGGCGTCACCTTCGAAGCCGGCGGATCGACCTATGAGGAGCCCAAGCTGGTGCTGTATACCGGCACTATCGCCACCGCATGCGGCCCTGTTTCAGGGACATTGTACTGCGCGGCAGACCACAAGATTTATCTCGATCCGGCGTTCCCCGAGCTTCAACAGATCAGTTTGACGGGAGATTTCGCCAAGGCGTTGATTGTCGCCCGGGAGGTTGCGCATCACGTGCAGAACATCTCTGGTGTTCCGCACGCGGCTGTCACCGCCGGCGACCAGCAAGCCGCCATCATCCGATCGGAACAGGTGGAGCTCCAAGCCGACTGCTTTGCCGGCCTATGGAGCCGCTATGTCTGGGACCAGCACCTGCTGGAAGACACCGATCTGACTGAGGCCAGGGAACTCCTTCGATCTCTCGGAGACGATCAGCCCGCCAATGCCTCCAAAGACCCGAACGCAAAAAGGTACGGCACATCGCAACAGCGTATCCGCTGGTTTGGCCGGGGCCTTGCTGGAAAGACGATCGCGGACTGCGACACCTCCAGCAATCCGCTTTGATGCGGAGCCCGGCCTGTCGGATGAGTGATCACTCGCCGATAGTCTTCAGTGCTTTCCTGATCTGTTCAATGACGGTCCCGATGTCCGATCGCCCGGAGGTGTATTCTCCATCCGGGTCGTAATATGCGTCCCGCAGCCGCTCCAAGCGAGCAATGACGGCGGCTCCATAGTCATGCGCCGTACCGGCGACGACGACCTTTTCGAATTCGGCTTGCGCGGCACTCACCGCGCCGACGCAGACTTTCCAATCGTAAGGGCTGGCAGAAGCCGCGGCTTGGCGATCAGCCATGATCGCGACAATTCTGTCTCGAAATTGCTCAGCGGATGGTGCCATCATCGCCCCTGACATCCCGGTATGTTGCTCCGGCGTCATGATGGTAGCTGCAATCGTGTCCGGTACAAGGCGACCCCTGCGGCCTTGATGAAGCGCGAAAAAGCCGCGCGCCCGAAGGGACGCGCGGCTTACGGAAAAACGGAAAATCGCGTCGAGCCGAAGACGGATTACGCCTTCGGCACGAACGGCGCCGGGCGCCGGCCAGCCGCCTGGCGCTCCAGCATCCAGCCGGGATATTCGGACGGCAGCGCGCTGACCTCATCGAGCTTGGCGAGATCGTCCGCGTCGAGCTTCACTTCGGTGGCGGCAAGGTTCTGTTCGAGCTGGTCCATGCGGCTGGCGCCGATGATGACGCTCATCACGAAAGGCTTGGCCAGGACATAGCCGAGCGCCACCGTGGCAACGCTGACGCCGTGCTTGGCGGCAATCTCGCGCATGACGGCGACGGCCGCCCAGGCACGGTCTTCATTGACTGGCGGGAAGTTGAAGGACGCGCGGCGGCCCTCGCCATTGCCGGGCGCACCGGGGCCGTATTTGCCGGAGAGCAGGCCACCGGCCATCGGTGACCACACCATCAGGCCGAGCTTTTCCTCGTTGATCAAAGGCACGATCTCGCGCTCGAGGTCGCGGCCGGCGATCGAATAGTAGGACTGGATGGTCTCGAAGCGGGCAAAACCCTTGCGGTCGGCGATACCGAGTGCCTTGGCGATGCGCCACGCCGCCCAGTTCGAGACGCCGACATAACGGACCTTGCCGCTGGCAACGAGATCGTCGAGCGCCCGCAGCGTCTCGTCGATCGGCGTGACGGTGTCGGTGCCGTGCAGCTGATAGAGATCGATATGGTCGAGCTGCAGCCGTTCGAGGCTGGCATCGACCGCATCCATAATATGGCCGCGCGACGAGCCGCGCTGGTTCGGCCCGTCGCCCGTGGCGCCGTGCGCCTTGGTGGCGATGACGACGTCCGGACGTTTGACGCCGAGGTCCCTGAGGGACTGGCCGAGCAGTCGCTCGGACTCACCGAAGGAGTAGACGTCGGCCGTGTCGAAGAAATTGACCCCGGCGGCGATCGAGCGGCCGACAATTTCGTTGACGCCCTTCTGATCAAGGCTGGCGATCAGGCCCCATTGGGCATTCTGGCCGGCGGCGCCGAAGGTCATGGTGCCGAGGCAGAGTTCGGAGACGAACATCCCCGTATTTCCAAGCTGGTTATAACGCATGGCGAAGGCTCCAGGAGAATTTTGATGACACAAAACAAATAGGAACGGAACGTTTCGTTTCTAGTGGTGGTGCAATGACGCTTCTGGATTGGCCCAACGATGTAGGCATCAGCGCCGATGAGACGCTTCGAGACGGAAAACAATTGGGTTAGGCGTCCCAGGGATTGAGCACCGTCACGCCTGTATCATCAAAATACGCGACGTTGCGCGTCACAAGAATGAGATCATGGACAAGTGCGGTGGCCGCGATGAGCGTGTCGGCACTGCCTCGTGTACGGCCGGCGGTGATGCGGCCCCAAGCCAGCGCGACATCTTCCGTGACAGCAAGTATACGGTCGGAATTGTCCCGCCGAAGCTCCCGTAGCCACAGATCGAGGCGTGTTGCCTTTTCGGAGTCGACCTTGCGTAGCTTGATGATCCTACGCTCGATCTCACCAAGGGTAATGATGCTGCGGCTCACCTATGTTGGATCCACCGAAGCCAGTCATCTCAGTTGGCTTGGCCAGGCGCCTCTGCACATCCGAAACGATGTTCGTGTCGAGCAGATACATCAGAGATCGACGTCCCGGATCATCGTCTCCGATCGGCGGTTGACCTCTTCGGCGAAATCATCGTCCCAAACCGGACCCGTCAAAAGATACTCGGCCAACGACTTTTTCTTTCCAGCCAGGCGGTCGTAATCCTCGGCGGAGAGAATCACGACAGCACGTTCGCCGCGCAACGTCACCGTCTGCGGTCCCTCGCTGCGTGCACGCTGAACCACCTTGGAAAAATTGTTCTTCGCGTCCTGAAGGTGCCAGTTCATTGAATTCTTCCTAGCTAGCTTGGCTAGATACAGCATTGAAGCAGCTCGGCGACAATGCCGGTGACGCTGCCAAGCCATCTCCGTGATGTCGGCCCATGGCCGTCCTGGCTAGGATCGAGTGTCGAAGGCGTCGAGTTTCAGCCGCGCGGCATGGTTTTCAGACCAACGAATAATCTCGTCGAAAACGGGTCGAAGGGCGAGTGCAACGGATGTGAGTTCGTACTCCACACGCGGCGGCACTTCGGCGTAGCAAGTGCGGATCAAAAGCCCGTTTTGCTCGAGATCGCGCAACTGCGCGGTGAGCATGTGTTGCGTGATGCCTGGTATTGCTCGTCGCAACTCGCCGAAGCGCCGCCTGCCGTGAACGAGTTGCCAGAGAATCTCGCCTTTCCACTTCCCCGTCAGAATCCGCATCGCGGCGTGGAAGCGCTCCATTGGCTGTCCGCGACACTCTTCGGCAGGCGCTGAAGCCGTCATTTCCTCAATGGTCTGCATTTTCATCCTATACCATAAAAATCATCCTACTTGCCAATTCAATATTAGATCACAAAATTTGCAGCGGTAAAGGGATTGGCCTTGCCGTCCTCATTCAACGAGCGAACAGGTGAAGGACGTGAGCGTGGAAGTGGCAAACGAAGAGCGTGTCGGGGAGCGAAAGGTTGGCGAGGTCGTCATTTACGGGGGCGGCATTGCCGGAGCTCTCCTCGCGCGGCAATTGTCCGCCACCGTCAAGGTGATCTTGGTCGATCCGCTCGATTATTTCGAAGTGTCGATGGCTGCACCGCGCAATCTGGTGAAGCCCGACTTCTCCAGGCAGTCCATCATGCCCTTTGCAAAGGCTCTTCCTCGAGTCGATCATGTCGCCGCTCGCCTGACGGAGCTTACCGGCGAGGGCGGTATCGTCGAAGACGCTTCCGGCCGGAGGCTTCTCGTCACCGGGAAGGCTGCCGTCCTGGCCACGGGGAACCGCTTCGCCAACGAACTGGTGCGCGGCCAGGAGGGGAGCGGTGCCGACCGCCATGCGTTCTATCAGCGGTTCCATGACCGCCTTGCAGGCGCCGAGCGCATTCTTCTAATCGGCGGCGGGCCTATTGGTGTCGAAGTCGCCGGTGAGATTACCGAAGCATGGCCGCACAAGCATGTCACATTGGTCGAATCCCAGCCACGCATCTTGCGAGGCACTTCCGAAGCCGCGGCTGCTCGCGCCGCTGCCATTCTGGAAAAGCGAGGTGTGACGATCCTGACGGGACAGCGCATCGATGGGCTTTTGTCCAATTTGCAAGACGTGTTTGCTGGCAGTGGCGAGGTCACCACCGACGCTGGTCAGGTCATCGCGTACGACCTCGCAATACTGTGCGTTGGAGGGCGGCCGAACACTGCCTTCATGAAGCAAAACTTTGCCAGCCGGCTCACACCGGACGGCCACGTCAAGGTGGCAGCGGACCTCCGGGTGAAAGGAGAAACAACCATCTTTGCGCTCGGCGACGTTACCGATCTTGCTGAAAACAAGATGGCGTTTCACATCAGGGGACACGTCAAGGTCGCAGCCGCCAACATCCGCTCCATTCTGGCTGGCAAGGCGCCCTCTCTGTCCTACAAACCACGGACCGGTGATCCGACGATGGTCGTAACGCTAGGTAGCCGAACCGGCGTTGCGCAACTTCCCTTGTTTGGCCACACGCGGTGGTCGTGGCTTGTCCGCAAAGTAAAAGCCGAGCACATGCTGGTGCCGAATTATGCGAAAATATTCTCGCTCTAACGTGATCTACCGACTACCAAAAATCGCCGAGCCAACCCGCACACTGGTGGCGCCGAAGGCGATGGCTGTCTCGTAGTCGCCGGACATGCCCATCGACAGTTTGGCGACGCCGGCCTCACGCCCAAGTTTTTCCAGCAAGGCGAAGTGGGGGCCGGGGTTTTCATCCGCCGGCGGAATGCACATCAGGCCTTCGATGGCGAGGCCGTGGATATCGCGACAGCGGGCGACGAAGGCTACGGCGTCGCGGGGTTCGATGCCGGCCTTCTGCGGCTCGGAACCGGTGTTGACCTGGACATAGAGTTTCGGGGCACGGCCTTGCCTTGAGATTTCCTTGGCGAGTTCGGCGGCGATCTTCTCGCGGTCGACCGTCTCGATGACGTCGAACAGCGCCACCGCCTCCTTGGCCTTGTTCGATTGCAGCGGGCCGATCAAATGCAGTTCGATATCGGCAAAGGCCTGCTTCAGCGCGGGCCATTTGCCTTGCGCCTCCTGGACGCGGTTCTCGCCGAAGACGCGTTGGCCGGCCTCGATCACCGGCTGGATGTCGGCGGCGTCAAAGGTCTTGGAGACGGCCACCAGCGTCACCGCGCCAGCCGCGCCGCGGGCCTCCTGCTCGGCGGCGGCGATCTTCGCCTTGACCGCGAAAAACTGCTGAACGGTGTCACCCATATGCAAATCCCGCTGTTTTGACTCGCGTTTTTAGCCGCCGCGATGCCCATATGGTTGACGGGTTTGCCAAACCATGGTGAACACCCGGACCACATTCCCTGAACCGCCGAGCCAGTCGCGCGCGGTTCGCGCCTGCTTTTAAGTGAAAAACGTCCCATGGCAACCGAACGATACAATCCGCGCGCGTCAGAGCCCAAATGGCAGAAGGCCTGGGCCGAGAAGAAGCTGTTCGAAGCGCACAATGACGACCCGAAGCCGAAATACTACGTGCTGGAGATGTTTCCGTATCCGTCGGGGCGCATCCATATCGGCCATACCCGCAACTACACGATGGGTGACGTGGTGGCGCGCTACAAGCGGGCCAAGGGGTTCAACGTGCTGCACCCGATGGGCTGGGACGCCTTCGGCATGCCGGCAGAGAACGCGGCGATGCAGAACAAGGTCCATCCCAAGGAATGGACCTACCAGAACATCGCCACCATGCGCGAGCAGCTCAAGGTCATGGGCCTGTCGCTGGACTGGGCGCGCGAATTCGCCACCTGCGATGTCGATTATTACCACCGCCAGCAGATGCTGTTCCTCGATTTCGTCGAGAAGGGGCTGGTGACGCGCAAATCCTCCAAGGTCAACTGGGACCCGGAAGACATGACGGTGCTCGCCAACGAGCAGGTCATCGACGGGCGCGGCTGGCGCTCGGGCGCGCTGGTCGAACAGCGTGAGCTGACGCAGTGGTTCTTCAAGATCACCGATTTCGCGCAGGACCTGCTGGATTCGCTCGACGGCCTCGACGAATGGCCCGAAAAAGTGAAGCTGATGCAGCAGAACTGGATCGGCCGTTCGGAAGGCCTGCTGATCCGCTGGCCTCTGGCTATTCCGGATGCTGGCAAAATTGGCGACGGCGAGCATGAGCTGGAAGTCTATACGACGCGGCCCGACACTATTTTCGGCGCGTCTTTCATGGCCGTCGCCGCCGACCACCCGCTGGCCAAGAAGGCCGCCGAGACCAATCCAGAACTGGCGAAGTTCATCGACGAGGTCCGCCATATGGGCACCTCGGTGGCCGTACTTGAGACGGCCGAGAAGAAGGGTTTCGACACCGGCATCCGCGTTGTCCATCCGTTCGACGACAGCTGGACGCTGCCTGTCTACGTCGCCAATTTCGTGCTGATGGAGTACGGCACCGGCGCCATTTTCGGCTGCCCGGCGCACGACCAGCGCGACCTCGACTTCGCCAACAAATACGGCCTGACGGTGGTGCCGGTGGTGATGCCGGAGGGCGAGAATCTGGCGACCTTCCAGATCATCGACGTGGCGTATGGCGACGATGGCGCGATGATCAATTCGCGTTTCCTCGACGGCATGAAGCCGAGGCAGGCTTTCGACGAGGTCGCGAAGCTGCTGGAGCAGAAGACGATCGGCAACCGGCCGATGGCTGAGCGCAAGGTGAATTTCCGCCTGCGCGACTGGGGCATTTCGCGCCAGCGCTACTGGGGCTGCCCGATCCCGATGATCCATTGCGAGGCTTGCGGCGTGGTGCCGGTGCCGAAGGCCGACCTGCCGGTCAAGCTGCCCGACGATGTCGATTTCGACCGGCCGGGCAATCCGCTCGATCGGCATCCGACCTGGCGGCATGTGAAGTGCCCGCAATGCGGTGGGGATGCGCGGCGCGAAACCGACACCATGGACACGTTCGTCGATTCGTCGTGGTATTTCGCCCGCTTCACCGCGCCCTGGGCGCATGAGCCGACCGATCCCAAGGCGGCCAATGAATGGCTGCCGGTCGACCAGTATATTGGCGGCATCGAGCATGCGATCCTGCATCTGCTCTATTCGCGCTTCTTCACCCGTGCAATGCGCGAGACCGGCCATGTCGACCTGGCCGAGCCGTTCAAGGGCCTGTTCACGCAAGGCATGGTGGTGCACGAGACCTATCGTGTCGGCTCGGCATCGAACGGCCGCTGGCTGGCGCCGACCGAGGTGCGGCTGGAGGGCATCGACGGCGAACGCCGCGCCTTCGAGATCGCCACCGGCGAGGCGGTCACCATCGGCCCGCTCGAAAAAATGTCGAAGTCGAAGAAGAACACGGTGAGCCCGGAAGACATCACCGATGGCTATGGCGCCGACACGGCGCGCTGGTGCATGCTGTCGGACTCGCCGCCCGAGGGCGACGTCGAATGGACCGACGATGGCGCCGCCGGCGCGCATCGCTTCATCCAGCGCATCTGGCGCCTGGTGTCGATCGCCGCCGAGACGCTCGGTGGCGTCAAGCCGCAAGCGGCGAAGGAAGGCGAGGCCGGTGCCGTTTCAAGGGCCGTGCACAAGATCCTGAAAGCGATAGGCGAGGACATTGAACGGCTCGGCTTCAACCGCGCCATCGCCCGCATCTATGAACTGGCCAACGTGCTGACCACGCCGCTCAACCAGGTGGCGGAAGGCAAGGCCGATGCGACACTCAAAGGCGCCTGCCGCCAGGCGGTGGAGATCCTGGTGCATCTGGTCGCGCCGGTCATGCCGCATCTGGCCGAAGAGTGCTGGGAGACGCTCGGCGGCACCGATCTGGTCGCCGAACGGCCGTGGCCGGTCTTCGATCCGGCGCTGGTCGTCGACAATGAAGTGACCTATCCGGTGCAGGTCAACGGCAAGAAGCGGGGGGATTTGACAATTGCCCGCGACGCGGACCAAGGTGCGGTCGAAAAAGCGGTATTGGCTCTCGACTTCGTGCAGAAAGCGCTCGAAGGTAAGGCTCCGCGCAAGGTGATCATCGTGCCGCAGAGGATCGTCAATGTCGTTGCCTGATCGGGAAAAGACAGAGCTGAGCCGTCTGCTGCGCCGCGCCGCGCTTGCCGGCCTGATCGGCGCGCTGGCGCTGGTTTCGGCTTGCACGGTGCGGCCGCTTTATTCCAACGCGCCGCTGTCGCCCGGCTCGAACGCGACAGCCAATTCCGAGCTGGCGTCGATCGCCATCAAGCCGGTCAAGACGCGTTATGCCCAGCAGGTGCGCAACAATCTGATCTTCGGCTTCGGCCGGGGCGCCGGCGAACCGGCATCGCCGGTTTATTCGCTCGATCTCACCGTGACCGAAGCCGTCGAATCCTCGGCTCTCGTGCAGGTCCAAACCGATCAGGACGAGCCGACCGCCGGTTCGGTGACGCTGACTGCCAGCTATACGCTGACCGATATGCAAACCGGCGCCGTCGTCACGGTCGGCAAGCGCGCGATCACCTCGTCCTTCGACAGGCCACGCCAGGAATTCGCCTCGTATCGGGCGCAGATCGACGCCGAAAATCGCGCCGCGCGTGAACTGGCCGAAGCCCTGCAGCTGTCCATCGCCCAGGATCTGGTCCGGCACGGCAAGAAGGCTGGCTAGCGCCGCTTTCCTTTCACGGAAACGCCCTTTCGATCTTGATACTCGGCCCGCTTTGCGCTGGCCGAGAGCTCTCTCTTCAGCCCTATGCATGTCGATGAGTGGATGATCGTGGGTGACGATCATCGGCCCGAATCCGGCTCGTCCGTCATCGCTGCAAAAGATACGCTTCGGTCGCTCCAACGGTGCTGATGGGAAGCAACTGTTAACCACTCGCTCCCTATTGCTCAGCAGACGGTTCAGCGTGAGTCTTGAGAATGGAATCCAAGCGTTTTCCTCGGGTCAATTCAGTGACAGTTTCGCCCGATAATCCCGAGGGTGAGCGTTTGAACAACAGAGCGGATGGCCAGAGGGCCGGCGCGGCCAAGGCCGGCAATCCGCCGCCATCTGTTGATCTCGGCGGCAACGAAAGCCCGGCCTGGCAGGACTATTTCTTCCTGGCGCCCAATGTGCGGTTCACGCGCACGCCGGACTATGAAGCCAGCACACGCCAGCCGCGCCAGATCGCCTCTGACCAAGGCGAATCGCAGCCGCTGCCGGCGCGACAAGCCGTCGCACAGCCTGCTGCGGCTGCGACATCCTCCGCGGTCTCGTCCTCGTCATTGTCGGCGACGATGAAAAGCCGGAACTCCGCTTCGGAGACCACTCAGCCGCCTGCCGGCAACAGAGCCGCGACGCATGAGAGGCCGCCAGCACCGGGCGCGGCAGCCGTTCCGCCAAGGCATGTTGGCGAAAATGCACGGGCTGCTGCGCCGGCGGGTGCGAGGACAGCCGTGACGGCACGTGCATCCGCACCGGCAGCTCCTGCCCAGGCGATGGCGGCGCCGGTCAAAACACCAGGCCGCGAAACCGTACGCTGGCCCTATCTGTCTAATCACGTCTTCTTCGAACTCATGGCGCCTTACATGATCGAGAGCCCGTTGCCGGCGCCGCGGGCGGTTCCGGCTTCGCGGCCGGCAGCGCCGGTCGTCTCCCCACGGGTCGACATCCGCTCCGCCACGGCCGATCCGACCGCGTTGTTCCGGATCATTGAATGCCTTCCGGGCCAGCAGGCTCCGTCGACCTTGCCGGAAGTCCGCCCGGCCAACTCGAACGAAGCCGTGGTTCAACCGGCAGCGAGCAGCGCACCGCAACGGACCCGGGTGAAGGTTGCAATTCCGTCTGCTGCCAGCAACGGCGTTCCGGAACAGGTCGCGCAAGCCGCGGAGGAGGCCGTGCAGGCTCCGGCCATGCGCGTGTCCGCGCCACTGCCTCTGGTCGGCAAGATCGTGCCCGCCACGACAGGCGAGGCGTATGAACTTCCCTCGGAAGAGCTGCTGCAGCAGCCGCCGGAAGGGCAGGGCTTCTACATGTCGCAGGAGCGGCTCGAGCAGAATGCCGATCTTCTGGAAAGCGTGCTCGAGGATTTCGGCGTGCGCGGCGAGATCATCCACGTTCGCCCCGGCCCGGTCGTCACCCTCTATGAATTCGAACCGGCGCCTGGCGTCAAATCCTCCCGCGTCATCGGTCTCGCCGACGACATCGCCCGCTCCATGTCGGCGATCTCGGCACGCGTCGCCGTCGTGCCCGGCCGCAACGTCATCGGCATCGAGCTTCCCAACGAGACGCGCGAGACCGTCTATTTCCGCGAACTGATCGAATCGCAAGGTTTCCGCAAGACCAGCTGCAAGCTGGCGCTCTGCCTCGGCAAGACGATCGGCGGCGAGCCGGTTATCGCCGAACTGGCGAAGATGCCGCATCTGCTCGTCGCCGGCACCACCGGCTCCGGAAAATCGGTTGCCATCAACACCATGATCCTGTCGCTGCTCTACCGGCTGAAGCCGGAAGAATGCCGGCTGATCATGGTCGATCCCAAAATGCTCGAGCTCTCCGTCTATGACGGCATCCCGCATCTTCTGACGCCCGTCGTCACCGATCCCAAGAAGGCGGTCACCGCGCTCAAATGGGCGGTGCGCGAGATGGAGGACCGCTATCGCAAGATGGCGCGGCTCGGCGTGCGCAACATCGACGGCTACAATGAGCGCGCCGCCCAAGCCCGCGACAAGGGCGAGGCGGTCGTCATGACGGTGCAGGCCGGCTTCGAAAAGGGCACCGGCGAGCCGCTGTTCGAGCAGCAGGAAATCGATCTTGCGCCGATGCCATACATCGTCGTCATCGTCGACGAGATGGCCGACCTGATGATGGTCGCCGGCAAGGAGATCGAAGGCGCCATCCAGCGCCTGGCGCAGATGGCGCGCGCGGCCGGCATCCATTTGATCATGGCGACGCAGCGACCCTCGGTCGATGTCATCACCGGCACGATCAAGGCCAACTTCCCGACCCGCATCTCCTTCCAGGTCACCTCCAAGATCGACAGCCGCACCATTCTGGGCGAGCAGGGCGCCGAACAGCTGCTGGGCCAGGGCGATATGCTGCACATGATGGGTGGCGGGCGGATTTCGCGCGTGCACGGCCCCTTCGTTTCCGACGCGGAGGTCGAACATGTCGTGGCGCATCTGAAGGCGCAGGGCCGTCCGGAATATCTGGAAACCGTGACGGCCGACGAGGACGAGGAAGAGATCGAAGACGACCAGGGAGCGGTCTTCGACAAGGGCTCCGTCGCCGCCGAGGACAGTGATGCCGCCTATGACGAGGCGGTCAAGGTGGTGGTGCGCGACAAGAAATGCTCGACGTCCTACATCCAGCGCCGCCTCGGCATCGGCTACAACCGCGCCGCATCCCTGGTCGAACGCATGGAGAAGGAAGGGCTGGTCGGCGCGCCCAACCATGTCGGCAAGCGCGAGATCATCATGGGTCGGCGCCCGTCGGCAGCCGCGCCTGATGACGACGGCGCGGATTGAACGGCAGCCTTTTCGGCGATAAGGCTTCGTCCGAAGCGCAATAAAAAAGGCCGGTTGCCCGGCCTTTTCTCATTGAAGCGATGCGACCTCAGCCGATCTTCTGGCCAGTCTTGGCCCAGTCGGCGGTGAACTGGTCCAGGCCCTTGTCGGTCAGCGGGTGCTTGACCAGCGCCTTCAGCGTCGCCGGCGGTGCGGTCACGACGTCGGCGCCGATCAGGGCCGCCTGCTTGACATGGTTTACCGTGCGCACCGAGGCGACGAGGATCTCGGTCTGGAAATCGTAATTGTCGTAGATCTGCCGGATCTCCTGGATCAGCTCCATGCCATCCGAGCCGGTGTCGTCGACGCGGCCGACGAAGGGCGAGATGAACGAGGCGCCGGCCTTGGCGGCGAGCAGCGCCTGGTTGGCCGAGAAGCACAGCGTGACGTTGACCATGCGGTTCATCTGGGTGCGGATCGTCTTGCAGGCCCTCAGGCCGTCCAGCGTCAGCGGCACCTTGATACAGACATTGGGTGCGATCTTGGCCAGCACTTCGGCCTCCACCATCATGTCCTTGTACTCACTCGCCACGACTTCGGCCGAGACCGGGCCGGCGACGATATCGCAGATCTGCTTGGTGACGTCGGCGATCTTGCCGCCGGATTTGAGGATCAGCGACGGATTGGTGGTGACGCCGTCGAGCAGCCCCAGATCGTTGAGCTCACGGATATCCTTGATATCGGCGGTGTCGACAAAAAATTTCATGGCGGGTCTCCTGACGATTTCGTCGTGCTTGGGAAGGCACGTTCAGCGTTGCTCTTTGATCTAGACCAAAGTCGGGGCAAGGTCACGCCTCATGATCGAAGATTCGCCCTTTGTCGCAGCCGCACCGGTGCTGGTGCCGATGCCTGCCGAACGCCCCTACACCTATGCCGTGCCGGCCGGCATGCGCGTTGTGCCGGGCTCGATCGTGCGCGTGCCGCTCGGGCCGCGCCAGGTTGCCGGCATCGTCTGGGATGGCGCAGTCGAGAACATCGACGCGAAAAAGCTGCGCCCGATCCAACAGGTTTTCGACTGCCCGCCGATCGACCGTTCGATGCGCCGCTTCGTCGACTGGGTGGCGCAGTACACGCTGTCACCACCCGGAATGGTGGCGCGCATGCTGCTGCGTGCGCCGGAGGCCTTTGACCCGGAACCCTGGATCGAGGGACTACAGCGAACGCTCATCGTTCCCGACCGGATGACGGATGCACGAGCGCGCGTGCTGGAGACGGCCGAGGGTGGGCTGGCCTGGACGCGATCCGGCCTGGCGCATGCGGCAGGCGTGTCGTCGACGGTGATCGAGGGGCTGAAGGCGCAAGGCGTGTTCGAGACGGTGATGATCCCGCCACGCCCGGTGGTGGCCGCGCCTGACTCCAGCTACGCCATACCGGAATTGATGCCGGATCAGAGTGACGCCGCATCGATGTTGCGCGCCAATGTCGCGGCCGGCGTGTTCAATGTCGCGCTGCTCGACGGCGTCACCGGCTCAGGCAAGACCGAGGTCTATTTCGAAGCGGTGGCGGCCGCGCTCGACCAGGGCAAGCAGGTGCTGATCCTGCTGCCGGAAATCGCGCTGACCCATGCTTTCCTCGAACGTTTCCAGCAGCGCTTCGGCGCCAAGCCGGGCGAATGGCATTCGGATCTGCCGCCAAGGATGCGCGAAAAAGTCTGGCGGCAAGTGGCGGAAGGCACAGTGCGCGTCGTTGCCGGCGCCCGCTCGGCGCTGTTCCTGCCATTTAAGGAGCTCGGCCTGATCGTCGTCGATGAGGAGCACGACCCGGCCTACAAGCAGGAGGACCGCGTCTTCTACAATGCGCGCGACATGGCGGTGGTGCGCGGTCACATCGGTAGTTTTCCGGTCGTGCTGGCATCGGCGACACCATCGGTCGAGAGCCGGGTCAATGCGAGCCAAGGCAAATACAACAGAGCCGTTCTCTCCGCCCGTTTCGCCGAGGCGGCGCTGCCGCAATTGAAGTCGATCGACATGCGGCGCGCGCCGCCGGCGCGCGGCGGTTTCCTGTCGCCGGTGCTGATCGACCATATGCGCAAGACGCTGGAAAGGAAGGAACAGTCGCTGCTGTTCCTCAACCGGCGCGGCTATGCGCCGCTGACGCTGTGCCGGGTCTGCGGCCACCGCTTCGGCTGTCCGGTCTGTTCGGCCTGGCTGGTCGAGCATCGTTTTCGCGGCCAGCTGGTCTGCCATCATTGCGGCCACAATGAGCGCCGCCCCGAAGCCTGCCCGGAATGCGGCACGCTCGATCATCTGGTCGCTTGCGGACCGGGCGTCGAGCGCATCGCCGAGGAGGTCGTCACGCATTTTCCCGATGCGCGCACCATCGTTTTGTCATCCGATCTGATGGGTGGGGTGCGGCGGCTGCGGCTGGAACTGGAGGCGATCGCCGATGGCGAGGCCGATATCGTCATCGGCACGCAGCTCGTCGCCAAGGGGCACAATTTTCCCAATATGACCCTGGTCGGCGTCGTCGATGCCGACCTTGGCCTCGCCAATGGCGATCCGCGCGCCGCCGAGCGCACCTTCCAGTTGCTCAGCCAGGTGACCGGCCGCGCCGGCCGTACCGGCAAGAAGAGCCTTGGCCTGCTGCAGACTTTCCAGCCTGACCATCCGGTGATGCGGGCGATCGTCTCCGGCGACGCCGAGGCTTTTTACGAGCGCGAGATCGCCGAGCGCGAGCGGGCGGCCTTGCCACCCTTCGGCCGCCTGGCCGGCGTCATCGTCAGCGCGGTGACGCGGGCTGAGGCCGAGGGCCATGCACGCGGCCTGCGCCGCGCCGCGCCCGAGGCGTCAGACCTGTTCGTGCTGGGGCCGGCCGAGGCGCCACTGTCCCTGCTCGGCGGACGTCACCGTTTCCGCCTGCTGATCCAGGGCGAACGGCGCGCCGATATGCAAGGGTTTATCCGCGCCATGCTGGCTAATGGGCCGAAACAGCGCGGCTCGGTCAGGGTGCAGGTCGATATCGACCCCCAGAGCTTTTTGTAAGGTCGCCATATCGGCGATACGGTGCAGGCCAGCGAGAAACGGAAGATCACATGAAAACCCTTGGCCTTCTGGGCGGCATGAGCTGGGAATCGACCGCCATCTATTATCAGCTGCTCAACGAGATCGTGCGCGAGCGTCTCGGCGGGCTGCATTCGGCGAAATTGCTGCTGTGGTCGTTCGATTTCGCCGAGATCGCCGAGCGGCAGCATCACGGCGATTGGGAGGGCGCCGGCGTGATGCTTGTCGAAGCCGCGCGCAAGCTCGAGGCGGGTGGTGCGGGAGGTCTGCTTCTGTGCACCAACACCATGCACAAACTGGCCGACCAGGTGCAGGCGTCCGTCTCCATCCCGCTGATCCACATCGCCGATGCCACGGCGGCCGCGATCAAGCGTGCCGGCATGCAGCGTCCGGCATTGCTGGCGACGCGCTTCACCATGGAGCAGGATTTCTACAAGGGCCGGCTTGCCGATAAATACGGCTTGTCGCCGGTGGTGCCTGACGCTGCTGGGCGCGACATGGTGCATCGCGTCATCTATGACGAACTCTGCCAGGGTATCGTCACGGATGCTTCGAAGACGGCCTATATAGAAGAGGCCGAACGCCTGCGCCGCGAAGAGGCCGCCGACAGTATCATCATGGGCTGCACCGAGATCACCATGCTGATCGGACAGGGCGATTTCGACATTCCGGTCTTTGACACGACTCGCATCCACGCCGAGGCGGCGGTCGAATTCGCGCTCGGCTAATGCGCCGCTCCTAAAGTGCCTGATGCCATCTGGCGCGGCGTTTTTCCTCCGCTAGAATGCCCGCAATTTCAAAATCAGGCATTTCGAGGGGACAGTATGGATTTTGCGCTTCCGTGGCCGACGAGCCAGGGCGAATGGCTGGCCTGGTCGAGCGCCGTCTTCACCGTGCTGCTCGGCCTTCTGTTTTTTCTGGCACCTGGCCTCGCCTTCCGCATCCTGCGTTTGCAGGCCAAGCCCGAGAAAGCAGCGGCGATTGCCGAGGGGCGGGGCAGGATGTCGGGCTTTTATCTCGGCGTCGGCCTGTGCTGCATCCTCTTGGCGCAGCCGCTGGTTTACATGGCGCTCGGCTTCTCCTGGCTGTTCACCGCCTTCGGCCGGCTGCTGTCGATGATGTCGGATGGCGCCAACACACCTTTCAATTGGGTTTCCATTGTGGTGGAATTGGTCTTGGCGGCGTTGCCGCTTGCCTTTGCCTTCGGCTTTGTGCCCTGAATCCTTAGCTATTCCGGGGCGCGAGACGAGACTCTTTTGCCGGATGCGACAATAGTGCCTGAAAACCATGCGGAACGACGCATTGCGGTCTTAAAATGCCTGTGCTAGACGGCAATCGACTTTCGGCCGGGGATAGCGGAAGCCGCGCCTCCGTGCTTGAAAAAATGCAGTAAGGTCAAAGATTTAGCCAGAGTTTTTGCTCGCGCCAACAATCTGCGGCCTGTCAGACAAGAGAAAAGACGGTCCGTGGCTCAATCGTCATCGCCAATCTCAGGTGTTGCAGAACGCTATGCGGGTTCGCTGTTCGAACTCGCCCGGCAGGCAAATTCGGTCGCCAAGGTCGAGGCCGACCTCAACAGTTTCGAAGCTATGCTCGAAGGCAGTGCCGACCTTACCCGCCTGATCAACAGCCCGGTGTTCTCCAGCGAGGACCAGGCCAAGGCTATCGCTGCGATCGCCGACAAGGCGGGGATTACCGGCCTCGCCGGCAATTTCCTGCGCGTCGTCGCCCAGAACCGGCGGCTGTTCGCCATTCCCGGCATGATCAAGGCGTTCCGTCAGATTGCCGCCGAAGCGCGTGGTGAGACCACTGCTGATGTCACGTCGGCACATGAGCTGACGGCGGCCCAGCAAACAGAACTGAAGGCCGCGCTGAAAAGCGTTGCCGGCAAGGATGTGGCCATCTCCGTCACCGTCGATCCGTCGCTGCTCGGCGGGCTGGTGGTCAAGATGGGCTCGCGCCAGATCGATACGTCGCTCAAAACCAAACTCAATTCGCTCAAGCTTGCACTGAAAGAGGTCGGCTGATGGACATCCGCGCCGCGGAAATTTCCGCAATTCTGAAAGACCAGATCAAGAATTTCGGCAAGGAGGCCGAGGTCTCCGAAGTTGGACAGGTGCTGTCCGTCGGTGACGGCATCGCCCGTGTCTACGGCCTCGACAATGTCCAGGCCGGCGAGATGGTCGAATTCCCCGGCGGCATCCGCGGCATGGCGCTCAACCTCGAAGCCGACAATGTCGGCGTCGTCATCTTCGGCGCCGACCGCGACATCAAGGAAGGCGACATCGTCAAGCGCACCGGCGCCATCGTCGACGTTCCGGTCGGTCCGGGCCTGCTCGGCCGCGTCGTCGACGCGCTCGGCAACCCGATCGACGGCAAGGGCCCGATCAAGGCGACCGAACGCAAGCGCGTCGACGTCAAGGCACCCGGCATCATCCCGCGCAAATCGGTGAACGAGCCGATGTCGACCGGCCTCAAGGCCATCGATGCGCTGATCCCGGTCGGCCGCGGCCAACGCGAACTGGTCATCGGCGATCGCCAGACCGGCAAGACCGCCATCATTCTCGACACGATGCTCAACCAGAAGTCGGTGCACGACAACGGTCCCGAGAAGGAGAAGCTGTACTGCGTCTATGTCGCCGTCGGCCAGAAGCGCTCGACCGTCGCGCAGTTCGTCAAGGTTCTGGAAGAGCGCGGCGCGCTCGAATATTCGATCATCGTCGCCGCAACCGCTTCCGACCCAGCGCCGATGCAGTTCCTGGCGCCGTTCGCCGGCGCCACCATGGGCGAATATTTCCGCGACAACGGCATGCACGCGCTGATCAGCTACGACGATCTGTCGAAGCAGGCCGTCGCCTATCGCCAGATGTCGCTGCTGCTGCGCCGCCCGCCGGGCCGCGAAGCCTATCCTGGCGACGTCTTCTACCTGCACTCGCGCCTGCTCGAGCGCGCCGCCAAGCTCAATGACGATCTGGGCGGCGGATCGCTGACCGCTTTGCCGATCATCGAGACGCAGGCCAACGACGTGTCGGCCTACATCCCGACCAACGTGATCTCGATCACCGACGGCCAGATCTTCCTCGAAACCAACCTGTTCTTCCAAGGTATCCGCCCTGCGGTGAACGTCGGCTTGTCGGTGTCGCGCGTCGGTTCGGCCGCGCAGATCAAGGCGATGAAGCAGGTTGCCGGTTCGATCAAGGGCGAGCTCGCGCAGTACCGCGAAATGGCTGCCTTCGCGCAGTTCGGCTCCGATCTCGACGCCGCCACCCAGCGCCTGCTCAACCGCGGATCGCGCCTGACCGAGCTTCTGAAGCAGCCGCAATTCTCGCCGCTGAAGACGGAAGAGCAGGTCGCGGTGATCTTCGCCGGCGTCAATGGCTATCTCGACAAGCTGCCGGTCAACCAGGTCGGCAAGTTCGAGCATGGCCTGCTCAGCCACATGCGTGCGGCCGGCAAGGACGTCCTCGACGCCATCCGCAAGGAAAAGGCACTGTCGGACGATCTGCGCGCCAAGCTGAAGGCCGAGATCGACGCTTTCGCCAAGACCTTCGCCTGAGCGAAGCGACAAGACGGGATCAGGTTTGAAGCATGCCTTCATTAAAAGACCTTCGTAACCGTATCGCCTCGGTCAAGGCGACGCAGAAGATCACCAAGGCGATGCAGATGGTCGCTGCGGCGAAGCTGCGCCGTGCGCAAGAGGCTGCGGAAGCGGCGCGCCCCTATTCGGAACGCATGGGTTCCGTGCTGGCCAACATCACCCAGGCCATCGGCGGCGGCGGCGATGCCCCGGCGCTGATGACCGGCACCGGCAAGGATGCCGTGCATCTGCTGGTCGTCTGCACCGCTGAACGCGGTCTGTGCGGCGGTTTCAATTCGCAGATCGCCCGTCTTGCCCGCGACCACATCCGCCGGCTTTTGGCCGACGGCAAGCAGGTCAAGATCATCTGCGTCGGCAAGAAGGGTTTCGACATCCTGCGCCGCGACTATGCATCGATGATCATCGACCGTGTCGATCTGCGTGAGGTCAAGACGCTCCGTTTCGTCAACGCCGATGCCATCGCAAAAAAGGTTATCCACCTCTTCAACGAGGGTGGCTTCGACATCTGCACGCTGTTCTATTCGCAGTTCAAATCGGTGATCAGCCAGATCCCGACCGCGCAGCAGATCATCCCGGCCGGCGTAGCTTCCGCTCCAGCCGAGGCGGTGGATGGCGGCAACGCGGTCTACGAGTATGAACCGGAGCCGGGCGAAATCCTCTCCGACCTCATCCCGCGCAACATTTCCGTGCAGGTTTTCCGGGCGTTGCTCGAAAACGCCGCCGGCGAAATGGGCGCCAAGATGAGCGCCATGGACAATGCGACGCGCAACGCCGGCGAGATGATCAACAAGCTGTCGATCACCTACAACCGCCAGCGGCAGGCGCAGATCACCAAGGAACTGATCGAAATCATTTCGGGCGCCGAAGCGCTCTAGGCGCGGTTCGCGGGTCATCGACCCGCTACCGGACCGCGTGAGAAACAAAGGACGAAAAAGGGTAAAGACGATGGCGAAAGCAGCGACCCCCAAGACGGCGGCCCCCAAGGCCGCAGCGCCCGCGAAGGCGGCAAAGGCTCCGGCAGCGGCCGCGAAGGCAGCTCCGGCAAAGACGGCGGCAGCGCCGGCCAAGGCCGCGGCCGCCAAGACTTCGGCTGTTGCCACTAAGGCAACCGGCGTTGTCGGCAAGGTCCGCCAGGTCATCGGCGCCGTCGTGGACGTGCAGTTCGGCGATCACCTGCCGGCGATCCTGAACGCGCTCGAGACGACCAATGTCGGCAACCGCCTGGTGCTCGAAGTGGCCCAGCATCTCGGTGAAAACACCGTGCGCTGCATCGCCATGGACTCGACCGAAGGTCTGGTGCGCGGCCAGGAAGTGCGCGACACCGGCGCGCCGATCACCGTTCCGGTCGGTCCGGGCATGCTCGGCCGCATCATCAACGTCATCGGCGAGCCGGTCGACGAAGAGGGCCCGGTCGATGCGACCGAAATGCGCTCCATCCACCAGCCGGCTCCGACCTATGTCGAGCAGTCGACGGAAGCCCAGATCCTGATCACCGGCATCAAGGTGCTCGACCTGCTGGCACCTTACGCCAAGGGCGGCAAGATCGGCCTGTTCGGCGGCGCCGGCGTCGGCAAGACCGTGCTGATCCAGGAGCTGATCAACAACATCGCCAAGGCGCATGGTGGTTATTCGGTGTTCGCCGGCGTCGGCGAGCGCACCCGCGAAGGCAACGATCTCTACCACGAGTTCATCGAATCCGGCGTCAACAAGAAGGGCGGCGGCGAAGGCTCCAAGGCCGCGCTCGTCTACGGCCAGATGAACGAGCCGCCGGGCGCGCGCGCCCGCGTCGGCCTGACCGGCCTGACGGTTGCGGAATATTTCCGCGACCAGGGCCAGGACGTGCTGTTCTTCGTCGACAACATCTTCCGCTTCACGCAGGCGGGTTCGGAAGTGTCGGCTCTGCTCGGCCGTATCCCATCGGCCGTCGGCTATCAGCCGACGCTCGCCACCGACATGGGCGCGCTGCAGGAACGCATCACCACCACCACCAAGGGCTCGATCACCTCGGTGCAGGCCATCTACGTGCCGGCCGACGACTTGACCGACCCGGCGCCGGCAACCTCGTTCGCTCACCTTGACGCGACCACGACGCTCAACCGCGCCATCGCCGAAAAGGGCATCTACCCGGCTGTCGATCCGCTGGATTCGACCTCGCGCATGCTCGACCCGCTGGTCGTCGGCGAAGAGCATTACGGCGTCGCCCGTCAGGTGCAGTCGATCCTCCAGCGCTACAAGTCGCTGCAGGACATCATCGCCATCCTGGGCATGGACGAGCTGTCGGAAGAGGACAAGCAGACCGTGGCCCGCGCCCGCAAGATCGAGCGTTTCCTGTCGCAGCCCTTCTTCGTCGCCGAAGTGTTCACCGGCGCGCCGGGCAAGCTGGTCGACCTCGCCGACACCATCAAGGGCTTCAAGGGCCTCTGCAACGGCGACTATGATCACTTGCCGGAAGCTGCCTTCTACATGGTCGGCGGCATCGAGGAAGCGGTCGAGAAGGCACAGCGCCTGGCGGCTGAAGCGGCTTAATTCCCATTCGGCAGCGCGGTTCAGCCGCGCTGCTTTCGATCCAAGCGTTTGTGAGACACCATGGCTGAAGCTTTCAAGTTCGAACTGGTCTCGCCGGAACGCCTGCTGGTTTCCGAGCAGGTCGAATCCGTCGTCATTCCGGGTGCCGAAGGCGAGATGACGGTGATGGCGCATCACGCGCCGGTCATGACCACGATCAAGCCGGGTGTCGTCACGGTGAAGACCGCGTCGGGCGGCGAAGAACGCTATGTCGTGTTCGGCGGCTTCGCCGACATCGTCCCGGCCGGCTGCACGCTGCTGGCGGAATCGGCTGTTGCGGTCAAGGATGTCGACCGTGCGGATCTCACGCGCCGGATCCAGGAAGCCAAGGAAGATGCCGCCGACGCCAAGGACGACCAGGCGCGCAGCAAGGCGGAGCAGTTCCTTAGCCAGCTCACCACGCTGGAAGGCGCGCTTCTCCCGGCTTGAAGTCCGCATCGAATGACTTGTTAAAAAGCGGGGCCTTGCCTCGCTTTTTTGTTTAGATGCCCAAGGCGGCGAAGGCCAGTGTCGGACCATCCCGTCGCAGGTGGACGAGATGCACGGCGACGAGTTCAATCAGCGTCTGGCGCTCGGCATGATCCCTGGCAAAGCCGGCAAGGTCGAACACTGCCGTCACCGTTTCGTTCGCCGGTAGCTGCTGGCTCAAAAGCGCCGTCAGTGCGGCATCGAGCGGATCGGTGAAATGGTTCTCCGGCAAGGTGTTTCCGCGCGCGGCGCAGGCGGCGATCCAGGCCGCCACCACCAGGGTGAGATGGACGAACTCAGTACCGGCTTCGAGGCATTCGATGGCGGACGCGATGATGCGCTGCGGCAGTTTCTGGCTGCCATCATTGGCAATTTGTGCCGTGCAGTGGGCGAGCGCGGTGTTTGAAAAACGCTCGGTAAGCTCGGCTGTGTAGGTTGATGTATCGAGCCCGGCATCCTCCGGCAATGTCGATATGGCCTCTCCCCAGAGCGCATCGACAAACTTCCGGATCGCCGGATCGGCGAAAGCGCGGTCAACCGTGGCATGGCCGCTGAGCAGGCCGAGATAGGCGATGCCTGAATGCGCGCCGTTGAGCAGCCGCAGCTTCATGTCCTCGAACGGGCCGACATCGCCAACCATGGTGACGCCGAATTTTTCCCAGGCAGGCCGGCCCGCCGGGAAATTGTCCTCGACCACCCATTGGCGAAACGGCTCGGTCATCACGGGCCAGGCATCCTCGACGCCAAGCTCATCGGCGATCCGCGCCCGGTCGGCGTCCGTGGTCGCCGGTACGATGCGGTCGACCATGCTCGACGGAAAGGCGACCTGGTTTGCGATGTGATCGGCGAGGTTGGCATCGCCCGTTGTAGCGGGCCTGGCATCGCGCAACGCGGCGAATTCGGTCAACAGCCGGTGCAGTGTGGCGCCATTGGCTGGCAGGTTGTCGCAACACAGCACGGTAAAGGGCGGTGTTCCCGCGACCAGCCTTCGGGCAAGCGCTTCGGCCAGAAAACCATGCGCGGTCTTCGGCATCCGCGGATTGGCCAGATCGTGGATGACGTCGGGATGGGTGGCGTCCAGTCCGCCGCCCGCCGCCCTGAGATAGGCCTTCTCGGTGATCGTCAGCGTGACGATGCGGGTGCGCGGATCGGTCAGCGCGGCCAGCACCGCGCCGGGGTTTTCCGGCGCCACCAGCAGCGACTGAATCGAGCCGATGACGCGCAGCTCCTCCTCGCCACTGCTGCGGACCGCCAGCGTGTAGAGCCCGTGCTGCGGCGAGAGCGCATCACGCGTGTCGGCGCTGCGCAACGAGACGCCGATGATGCCCCAGTCCGTTTCGCCCGCCGCCAGGCAGTCGTCGACATAGGCGGCCTGGTGGGCGCGATGGAAGGCGCCGACACCCAAATGCACGATGCCCGGGGTGATGCGGCTGCGGTCATAGGCGGGGACCGTGGCCGAGGCCGGCAATGCCTGAACCGTGTCGTTGCAAAGGCGTCTGCTTGTCATGGCTTGGCTTGTTGGGCTCGATTTGTCGGCTGGATCGGTGAGAACGGCGTAACATCGGCTCTTGCACGGCACAATGACCTGATGTCGGCTAAAAATCATCATACAACAATCCAATTTTTGTATGTTGACATTATTTCTTGCCAACCCTACCGATAGCAACCCTGGGAGGATTATCGTGGCACTGACCAATGCGGATTTGCTGTTTCCCGCCGAACCTCAGACGCGCTCGCTCGCCCGCGATCTCTATGCCGGCATCAAGGACCTGCCGCTCGTCTGCCCGCACGGCCACACCGATCCGCGCTGGTATGCGCTGAACGAGCCGTTCCCCGATCCGGCGCAATTGCTCATCGTACCTGACCACTACATTTTCCGCATGCTGTTCAGCCAGGGTGTGCGGCTGGAGGATCTCGGCGTGGCGACCCTGGACGGCGCGCTGGTCGAGACCGACGGCAGGACGATCTGGCGGCGCTTTGCCGAGCACTACTATCTGTTTCGCGGCACGCCGACCCGGCTCTGGTTCGACCATGTGCTGGCGCATCTGTTCGGCATCGAAGAGCCATTGAGCGCCGAGACGGCCGACCACCATTACGACACGATCGCGACGGTGCTGCAGTGGGAGAATTTCCGGCCCCGCGCTCTGTTCGAGCGTTTCAACATCGAGGTCATCGCGACGACCGAAGGCGCGCTCGACGATCTCAAATGGCACAAGATGATCCGCGACAGCGGCTGGGAGGGCCGCGTTATCACGGCGTACCGGCCAGACGCGGTTGTCGATCCCGACTTCGATGGTTTTTCGGCCAATCTCGACCGGCTGGGCGAAATCACCGGCTGCGACACCGGTAGCTGGGCCGGTTATCTCGACGCACATCGCCAGCGGCGCGCTTTCTTCAAGAGTTTTGGCGCGACCTCGTCCGACCACGGCCATCCGACGGCGGAGACCGCCAATCTTTCCGACGCGGCGGCGCAGGAGCTGTTCAACCGCATCCGCCACGGCTCGGATGATGAGCGCGAGCGAAAGCTGTTTCGCGCCCAGATGCTGACCGAGATGGCCAAGATGAGCCGGGATGACGGGCTGGTGATGCAGATCCATCCCGGCTCCTGGCGCAACCATTCGCCTGACATCTTCCGGAAATTCGGCCGCGACAAGGGTTTCGATATCCCGACCCGGACCGACTATGTGACGGCGCTGAAGCCGCTGCTCGACTGCGTTGGACTGGAACGCGATCTCACCGTCATCCTCTTCACGCTCGACGAAACCAGCTATGCGCGCGAACTGGCGCCGCTCGCCGGCGTCTACCCGGCGCTGAAGCTCGGGCCGGCCTGGTGGTTTCACGACAGTCCGGAAGGCATGCGCCGCTTCCGCGAGATGACGACGGAGACGGCAGGCTTCTACAATACCGTCGGCTTCAACGACGACACCCGCGCCTTTCCGTCGATCCCGGCGCGTCACGATGTGGCACGACGGGTCGACTGCGCCTTCCTCGCCCGCCTCGTCGCCGAGCACAGGCTGCGCGAGGAAGAGGCGCATGAACTGGCCAAGGAGCTTGCCTACACGCTTGCCAAGAAGGCGTACCGGCTCTGAGCCGGGCGCCTTGATTTTAAAGGGAGGAAGTCATGTTGCATTTTTCGAAATTGACGGCAGCCACATTCGCTTTCAGTTCGCTGATGATCGGCATTGCCAACGCGCAAACCGTGCTGCGCTCGGCCGACACGCACCCCGACGGTTTCCGACGGTCGAGGCAGTGAAATACATGGGCGACCTGATCAAGCAGCGCACCAATGGGCGCTATTCGGTCGAGGTCTATCATTCGGCGCAGCTCGGCGAGGAGAAGGACACGATCGAACAGACGCAGACCGGCGTCATCGATCTCAACCGCGTCTCGATGGGACCGTTCAACGGCATCGTGCCGGAAACCGCGATGCCGTCGCTGCCCTATATGTTCCGCTCGGTCGAGCAGATGCGTCACGTCATGGACGGGCCGATCGGCGACGACATCCTGAAGGCATTCGAGGCGCATGATTTGGTCGGTCTCGCCTTCTACGATTCCGGTGCCCGCTCCTTCTACAACACCAAGAAGGACATCACCTCGATTGCCGATTTGAAGGGCATGAAGTTCCGCGTCATCCAGTGCGACGTGTTCGTCGACATGGTCAATGCACTCGGCGCCAACGCCACACCGATGGCCTATGGCGAGGTCTATTCGGCGCTCGAGACCGGCGTCATCGACGGTGCGGAGAACAACTGGCCGAGCTTCGAATCCGCCAAGCACTATGAGGTCGCCAAGCACTACACCACCGACGAGCATCAGATCGTACCGGAGGTGCTGGTGATGTTGAAATCGAGCTGGGACAAGCTCGCGCCGGAAGACCAGGCGATCGTGCGGCAAGCGGCCAAGGACAGCGTCGTCAAGATGCGCGAATTGTGGGACGCACAGGAGAAGAAGTCGCGTGATCTCGTCGAAAAGGCCGGCGTCAAGGTCAGCGAGATCGACAAGCAGCCGCTGATCGATGCGATGAAGCCGGTCTACGACAAATATCTGTCGACGCCCGAACTCAAAGACCTCGCCGCCCGTATCCAGGCGACCAAGTGATGTCGGCTGCGGGACGGGCCTTGCGTCCCGTCCCGCGCTTTTTTTGACAGGCTGAAGATCGGGAGGATCGGATGGCTTCCGGAATGGACAAGAGCGGGGCGGGAATGACCAGAAGCGGGGCGCCGCCACGGTTCAGTGTGGTGCTGTCGAGGATATGCGATGGCGCGCTCTATCTCGCCTGCATCGGGCTGGTCGCGATGACCGCGCTCGTCGCCTATCAGGTCTTCTTCCGCTTCGTGCTCAACAACTCGCCAAGCTGGACGGAAGTCACCGCCATCATGCTGATGAACTGGTTCATCTTCCTGGGTGCGGCGGTCGGCGTGCGCGAAAACTACCATATGGGCTTCGACGTGCTGCTCTATATCCTGCCGAAAGGCAGCAAATGGGCGCTGCGCACTCTGTCCGACCTGATCGCGCTCGGCTTCGGCTTCGGCATGGTCTGGTACGGCTGCAAGCTGGTCGGGCTGACCTGGCACACCATCATCCCGGCGCTCGAACTGCCTGGCGGCTTCGACTATCTGCCGCTGGTCGCCGGCGGCGTGCTGATCTGCCTGTTCTCGGCCGAACGTATCGCGCTGCGCTGGTCGGGCGTCGACATCGACAAGGACATCAATCTCGAAGACGTGCCGGAGATGCCGGCGGTGCAGGAGGCCTAGATGGAACTCTGGATCCTGTTCGGCGTCTTCACGCTGTTGATGTTTGCCGGGACGCCGATCGCCTTCTGCCTGGGGGCAGCGTCCTTCGCGACGGTGATCTATCTCGGCCTGCCGCCGGTGGTGGTGTTCCAGCAGCTGAAGTCGGGCATGTCGGCGTTTTCGCTGATGGCGATCCCGTTCTTCATCTTCGCCGGCGACCTGATGGTGCGCGGCGGCATCGCGCAGCGCATCGTTTCCTTTGCCGGCTCACTTGTGGGGCATGTCAGGGGTGGGCTCGGCCAGGTCAACATCATTGCCGCCACGCTGTTCGGCGGCATTTCCGGGTCGGCAGTGGCGGAGGCAGCGGCCGTCGGCGGGTTGATGATCCCGCAGATGAAGGCACGCGGCTATGGCGCCGACTATGCCGTCAACGTCACCTCAATGGCGGCGCTCATCGCGCTGCTTCTGCCGCCGTCGCAAAACATGATCATCTATTCGATCGCCGGCGGCGGCAAGATCTCGATCGCCGACCTGTTCACCGCCGGCATCCTGCCCGGCCTGTTGTTCGCGGCTTCGCTGATGGTTACAGCCTATTTCGTCGCCCGCAGCCGCGGTTACCCGGTCGAGGCTTTCCCCGGTTTCTCACGAGTCGGCCAACTGGCGGTCATCGCCATTCCTGGACTTCTGCTCATCGGCATCATCTTCGGTGGCGTCCGCTCGGGCATTTTCACGGCGACGGAAAGCTCCTGCATTGCCATTCTCTACGCCTTGCTGGTCACCGTTTTCGTCTACCGTTCGATGGGCTGGAGCGATTTCGTCCATGCCACCAAGGGTGCCGTGCGCACTACGTCGATGGTGCTGCTGATCATCGGCACGGCGGCTTCTTTCAACTGGCTGATGGCCTATCTCAAGGTGCCGGTGCTGCTGATCGCCGGCATGAACGCCATCTCCACCGACCCGCTGGTCGTGCTGCTTTTGCTCAACGTCCTGATGCTCCTGCTCGGCACCTTCATGGATATGGGGCCGATGATCATCATCTGCACGCCGATCTTCCTGCCGCTGGTCACGCATTATGGCGTCGACCCCGTGCATTTCGGCGTCGTCACCATCCTCAACCTTGGCATCGGGTTGAACACGCCGCCTGTGGGACGGTGCAGTTCGTCGCTTGCGCGGTCGGCAAGATCACGGTGTGGGAGGCGATGCGCTCGATCTGGCCGTTCTATGGCGCGGGTATCGTGGTGCTCGGGCTGGTGACGTATATTCCCGCCATTTCGCTCTGGTTGCCGAGTGTCTTCAAATAGGGGCGTGTTCAAATAGGGGACGATATGGCATCGGATACCGCAACCGACCTCAGGGTCGAAAGAAAACCAAAACTGTCGGAGACCGTCGTCGCGGCGATCCGCAAGCAGCTGCAGGCGGGCGAGATCCCGCCCGGCCACAAACTGCCGACCGAGGGCCAACTGACCGAAACTTTTGGGGTCAGCCGCACCGTCATCCGCGAGGCCCTGGCCAAGCTCGCCGCCGACGGCCTGGTCGAGCCGCGGCAGGGCGCCGGCGTCTTCGTCACCGAGCACATCTCGACGATGTTCGGCGCGCTGGCAGCCGACATGGGCAGCAAGGATTCGATCGCGCTCAACGTGCTCGAGGTGCGCCTGGCGATCGAGATCGAATCGGCCGGGCTTGCCGCCATACGCCGCAACGCCGCACAGGAAGCGGCGATCCAGGAGGCCTTCTTCGAGTTCGAGCGGCTGCTGCTCGCCAGCGAGCCGACCGGGCCGGCCGATCTTGCCTTCCACCGGGCGATCGCCAGCGCCACCAACAACCCGTTCTATGTCGAAATGCTCGACGTGCTCGGCCGGCGCGCCATTCCGTGCGACGTGACCTCGCCCTGGTCGACCGAACTGGTGCAGTCCGACAGCTACCAGCGCGGCCTGCAGCGTGAGCATCTGGTGATCCTCAATGCGATTACGTCAGGCGACGCCGAGGCCGCGCGCGAGGCGATGCGCGCGCATCTCTCGGCCAGCCAGCAGCGCTACCGCGAACGCCTGCATGCAAGGCAGGTTTATTATGCCCGTTCGGTCAAGGCCGCCGGTGATTGATCCCATCTCAAGTCAGGACAGCCATGAGCCAGAGCCACACCGACGTCACCTCCCGCTTTGCTATCGATCCGGCTGCCGCCGCGGCGATGGGAACCGATGAGCTTCGGCACAATTTCCATATCGAAGACCTGTTCCAGCCCGGCCGCGTCAGCCTGACCTATACCCATTATGATCGTATGATTGTCGGTGGTGCCGTGCCGGTGGCGGCAGCACTGCCACTGGAAGCGATTAAGCCGACGGGAACAAAGAATTTTCTCGACCGGCGCGAACTGATCGCGGTCAACATCGGCGGTGCTGGCAGTGTGAACGCAGGTGGCCAATCCTTCGAATTGCAGGCGCGCGACATGCTCTATCTCGGCATGGGCACGACGGATGTGTCGTTTGCCTCCGCAAATTCCAACGAGCCGGCCAAATTCTATCTGCTCAGCGCGCCGGCGCATCAGGCCCATCCCAACCGGCTGATCCGCCTCAGTGACGCCAAACGTCTCGATCTCGGCAGCAAGGACGCTTGTAACGAACGCTCGATCTTTCAGTTCATTCATGCCGAGGGCACAAAGACCTGCCAGCTGGTCGTCGGCATGACGCAGCTGGCACCCGGCTCGATCTGGAACACCATGCCGTGCCATGTGCATGACCGACGCATGGAGGCCTATCTCTATTTCGACCTGACCGATTCGGCCCGAGTCTTCCATTTCATGGGCGAGCCGGACGAAACGCGCCATATCGTCATGCGCAATGAGGAGGCGGTGCTGTCGCCGGGCTGGTCGATCCACTCGGGCGCAGGCACCTCGAACTACGCCTTCATCTGGGCGATGGCCGGCGACAATGTCGACTACACCGACGTCGATCCGGTGGCGATGGGCGAATTGCGGTGAGCAACCTTTCCGCCTTCAGCCTGGCCGGCAAGCGCATTCTCGTCACCGGCGCCAACACCGGCATCGGCCAGGGCATCGCGATTTCGATTGCCCGTGCCGGCGGCGCGGTGATCGGCGTCGGCCGTTCGTCGATGGACGACACGGCAGGCAAGGTCGCGGCCGTCGGTGGCCGGTTCGAGGCGGTGAGCGCCGATCTTGCCGACACGGCGGCCGCCGGTCCGATGCTGGACCGGGTCTGGGACGAAAACGGGCCGCTCGACGGGCTGGTCAACAATGCCGGCATCATCCGGCGCGCCGACGCCGTCGATCTGACCGAGACCGACTGGGACGACGTCATGGACGTCAATCTGAAGACGGCCTTCCTGCTCTGCCAGTCCTTCGCCAGGCGCGCCTTTGCCGGCGGTCGCCGGGGCAAGATCGTCAACATCGCCTCGGTGTTGAGTTTCCAGGGCGGCATCCGTGTCGCCTCCTACACCGCCTCGAAGCATGGCGTGCTCGGCATCACCCGGTTGCTCGCCTGCGAGTGGGCGGCAAAGGGCGTCAACGTCAACGCCATCGCGCCGGGCTATATCGAAACCAACAACACACAGGCGCTGCGCGCCGATCCCGACCGCAGTGCCGCCATACTGGGGCGCATTCCCGCGGGGCGCTGGGGCGAGCCATCAGACATCGGCGACGCCGCCGTCTTCCTGCTGGCGCCGGCTTCGGACTACATGCATGGCGCGGTGGTGCCGGTGGATGGCGGCTGGCTGGCGCGCTAGCGCAGTTCATCGTTTCACGGAAACGCCGAACTGCGCTATCTCGTTGTTTTGACGCAATTCCGGACGGAAAACCGTTTCACACTTTTCCTGGAATTGCTCGAAGGAGATGACGATGACAACGACGAAGCCGAAGATTTTCGCCCACGCCGGCGAGGGCGACTGGACGCCGACGCCTGACGGCAACAGGCGGCGGGTTCTCCTCTCCACCGATGAATTGATGCTGGTCGAATTCGGTTTCGACAAGGGCGGTGTCGGCGTCCTGCATTCGCATCCGCATGTCCAGTCAAGCTATGTCGCCGAGGGCCGTTTCGAAGTGACCATCGACGGCCGGATGGAAGTCCTTGAAACCGGCGGCAGCTTCATCGTGCCGTCCGGTCTGGTGCACGGCGTCAAGGCGCTGGAAGCGGGGCGGCTGGTCGACAGTTTTACGCCGCACCGGGTTGATTTCCTCACCTAAGGTAAGCCGCTGCCAATTTTGCGACCATCTCCGAAAATGAAAAACCCGCGCCTCAAGAGAAGGCGCGGGTTTATTGCCTGGGCGCTTGTCGCGCCGCGGTACTCAAAACATCACCGCAGGATCGGAAACCTGCCGGATCATGGTGAAGATAAACTTAATGCGCGAGCGTCCGCATGGTCCCGGCGGCCAGCGGCAAGCAAGCGATGCGTGGCCTCGAGAATGGCCTCGACCGGTGTGTCTGCGACGTTAGCCCTCCGTCCGCGTCTCGGCGCCGTCACCACCTCGACCATGTTCGACAGCGGCCGCCACCGCTCCAGATTGGCGCCGTTGTTGACGATCACCGTCGGTGTCATGACCGTGGCGAACAAATGCCCCAGGCCGCCTTCCATGCCGACATAGGCGGCAGCCACCTCGCCGAGTGCCAGCAGCAGGTCACCGAATGCCTCGACATCGAGCCCAAGATCAGGACCGATCATCGCGAGCCGGCTTTCCCTGGCGGCCAGGCTCTGTGGCGTCGGTCCTTTGCCCGGGGTGACCAGATACAGCACCCGGTAGCCGGCATCGATGAGGTTTCCTGATATGGCTGATATCTGGTCCTCGCTCATGAATTTGTTGCCCCTGGCGTTGCCGCCAAGCAGGATCAGCGGACGGTTGTCGGCGCCGACGAGCCGGCGCGCCAGGGTCCGGGCGGAGTGCGGAACATCGAGCCTGTGGTCGAATGGCAAGTGCCGGCCGACCAGGCGTTCGATCAGCCGATGGTAGCGCCAGGCATTGTGTTCGGGCCGCAAGGTCCATCTGGTGCCCCAACGCAGCGACAGCAGATAGCCGGCAAAATTGGGTTCGTAGTGAACGCCGCGGCCGAGAAGCTGCAATCCGGTCACCATCAGGCCGGGGACGCCCGTCCGGAAGTCGACGACCGTCTTCTGTCTGCCAGGCTGTGCGAATTCAGCGAGAATGTCGGCAAGCGGCTTCATCCTGAAGTCGTCGACCAGGGGAGCGGCATGCTTGTGCAACATGCCCATGAGCGAAGACTTGCCCTGGCAGCCATAGACGATATGGCTTCGCGGAAAGGCCGTTCTTGCCGCCCGCAAGGCCGGTATCCTCAGCAACCCGTCGCCGAGGGCGTCGTTGCGGACGTAGAAAATCAGCAGCGGCGCGGGCAAATCCATGGCCAGGCGGATCCGTTAGGGTATGGCGTCGAGAGGGGAGCCAGCTTCTGAGAAGATGACCCTAGAAGACAGCAAATTCCCGCTGAATCCAGAGGGAATATGCGCCAAAGGTAATAATGCGGGCGGTACAGAACCACATGGCCGCCGCCCCGCCTCGTCATTTCGGCATTGAGGCGGCGACGTTGGTCAGGTGATGTGCCGGAGCAGGCCGAAGAGCCGCTCGAACGTCTTGCCGTAGGGCGGGCGCAGCAGGGCGCCGGCGCTCAGGCGCGACTGCAGGAAAACCGGCTTCTCCTTGCTGAAAGTGCGGAAGCCCCATTCACCGTGATATGCGCCCATGCCGCTGGCGCCGACACCGCCGAAAGGCTGGTTCTCCTGCACCAGATGCAGCATGCAGTCGTTGATGGTGACGCCACCGGCGACGGTCTCGCGCAGGATGCGCTGGCGGTTGCCGCTGTCGTTGCCGAACCAGTAGAGCGCCAGTGGCCGGTCCGCCCGGTTCACATGGTCGATAGCGTCGTCGACGGTGGCGTATTCGACGATCGGCAGCACCGGGCCGAAAATCTCTTCGCGCATCAGCCGCAGGTCCGGCCCGGCATTGCGGACCAAGGTCGGCAACAGCTTCCGGCTCGTGGTGCCGAATTCTTCGCCGGCCGGGTTGATTTCGGTGACATCGGCGCCGGCATCGCGGGCTTCCGCGATCATGGCGCGCAGCCGCTGAAAGTGCCGGTCGCTGATGATGGCGGTATAGTCGGGATTGTCGCGGAGCGTCGGGTAGAGCCGCGCCACCGCGGTTGCGAGCTTGGCGGCAACCGTACCGGCCTGTCCTTTGGGCACCAACAGATAGTCCGGTGCGATACAGGTCTGCCCGGCATTGAGCAGTTTGCCGTAGGCGATGCTGGCTATTGCCGCATCGAGATCGCAGGAGGGGTCGAAGATCGCCGGCGACTTGCCGCCGAGCTCGAGCGTGACCGGGGTCAGGTTGGCGGCAGCGGCCATCGCGACATGGCGGCCGACAGCTGTCGAACCGGTGAACAGCAGATGATCGAATGGCATCGACACGAAGGCCTTGCCCATCTCGGCATCCCCGGTGATGACGCTCAACTCGTCGAGCGAAAAATGCTCGCTGGCGAGTTTTGCGAGCAGCTCCGAGAAAGCCGGTGTCAGTTCGGACGGCTTGACCAGCACGCGATTGCCAGCGGCAAGCGCTGCCGTGACCGGCGCGACGGCGAGCTGGAACGGGTAATTCCACGGCGAGACGATGCCGACGACACCAAGCGGCTGCGGCAAGAGGCGATTGCGGCCCGGCAGGAACGGCAAGGTGGTGGCGACACGACGCTCCCGCATCCAGCCTTTCAGGTGGGACAGCGTGTGGCGGATGCCGGCACGCACGACAAACAGCTCGGCAAGGCGCGTCTCGTGTGTCGAGCGGCTGCCGAAGTCGGCATTGATCGCGGCGCAAATGTCCGCCTCATGCCGCTCGGTCAGCGCCAGCAGGCGCTTCAGGCGGTCCTTCCGAACGCTGAGGTCCGGAAAGGGCTGCTTCTCGAAGGCGGCGCGCTGCAGCTGGAACCGTTCGCCGAGGACGTCCTGTCTCACCTGCAGCATCGTGCCCTCCCTGGCTCGTCTGGCCAAGCTTACATCCTAGCGCGTGAAGGAATCCAGCGGGGGTGCAGGTGTCGCCGGGGAAGGTGAGCCTTGGTTAGGCACGGCCAATCAGTTCGCAAATTCTTCTACCACCAACATGGAGTGATCGTTCCGGTTGTGTTCCGAGGACAGCTGCGCTACTCCGAAGCATCACGCGGAGAGTCTCTTGACCGGTTTCCACATCCTCTCCAATCCACGCAAAATCGCTTCCCGTCCGGTGTCCGTCTGATGTCGGCACAGACAGCGAGCCTTCGGGCCGAGGATCCCAAGCGGCGCGTCCTGAAGGACGTGTTCGGCTTCGACGATTTCCGCCCTGGCCAGGCCGATGTCATGGACGCGCTGCTCGGCGGGCGCCATGTGTTGGCCGTGATGCCGACGGGTGCGGGCAAATCGCTCTGCTACCAGGTGCCGGCGCTGGTTCTAGGCGGGCTCACCCTCGTCGTTTCGCCGCTGGTGGCGCTGATGCAGGATCAGGTCGCGGCTTTGCGGCTGGCGGGGGTTGGCGCCGATACGATCAATTCCTCGATCGACCGCGAGGCCAATGTCGCGGCCTGGCGGCGCGTGGCTTCCGGCCAGACGCGGCTGCTTTACCTGGCGCCGGAGCGGCTGATGACCGAGCGCATGCTCGAGGCGTTGTCGAGGCTCGACGTCAGCCTGATCGCCATCGACGAGGCGCATTGCATCTCGCAATGGGGGCCGGCGTTCCGGCCCGAATATGAAGACCTGTCGCGGTTGCGGCACATCTTCCCCAACGCGCCGATCATCGCGGTGACGGCGACGGCGGACGAGAGCACGCGCAGCGACATCGCCGCCCGGCTGTTCGCCGAGCAGGTCGAAACGCTGGTGCTGGGTTTCGACCGGCCCAACATCAAGCTGGCGATCGAATCCAAGCAGGACAGCAAGCGGCAATTGCTGCGTTTCATCGAGCGTCACGCCGGCAAGAGCGGCATTGTCTACTGCCTGTCGCGCAAGAAGACGGAGGAGATGGCGGCCTTCCTCGAGAAGAACGGCGTCACCGCGCTCGCTTATCATGCCGGCATGAGCAAGGAGGCGCGTGAGGCGAATCAAAACGCTTTCATGACGCTGTCAGGCGTCGTCATGGTGGCGACCATCGCCTTCGGCATGGGCATCGACAAGCCCGACGTCGCCTATGTCTTCCACACCGACATGCCAGGCAGTCTGGAGGCCTATTATCAGGAAATCGGGCGTGCCGGCCGCGATGGGCGGGATGCCGAGGCGCATATGCTGTTTGGCCTCGGCGATATCCGCATGCGGCGGCTGTTCATCGACGACGAGGATGCATCGGCCGAGCACAAAAAACGATCGCATCAGCGACTCAACACCTTGATCGGCTATTGCGAGACGGCGCAGTGCCGCCGTCAGGTGCTGCTTGGCTATTTCGGCGAGGAGGCGCAGCCTTGCGGCAATTGCGACAACTGCCTCGACCAGGTGCCGCGCGCCGATGGTGCGGCCGAGGCGCGCATCATCCTGGTGGCCGTCGCCCAGAGCGGCGAGCGCTTCGGCGCCGCCCATGTCATCGACATCCTGCTCGGCCATGAAACCGAAAAGGTGCTGGCCAGGAGCCATCAGAGGCTCGCCTGCTTCGGCAGTGGCGCGGCGCAGAAGAAGGATTTCTGGATGTCGCTGATCCGGCAGCTGGTCGCGAACGGTTTCCTGGAGCCGGACCCGAGCGGCCATGGCGGGCTCGCCATTGCGGAGAAGGGGCATGCGCTTGGCCGCGGCGAGATCCCGTTCCACTACCGTGTCGAGATGCGCAGCCGTGCCTTGCGCAAGATGCGAGCGGCCGAGGCTTCTGGTGCCGAAGGCGTCGATGCTTCGCTGCTGGCCACGCTCAAATCACTGCGGCTGCGGCTGGCCAAGGAGCGTCAGGTGCCGGCCTATGTGGTGTTCTCCGACCGCACGCTGATCGACATGGCCGAACGGCGTCCACGTGACCTTGATGCTTTCGCCGAAGTGAATGGTGTCGGAGGGGCGAAGCTCAAGGAGTTCGGGGCAATTTTTCTGAAGGCGATTGCCACGCATCAACCCAACGGATCGGCCTGAAGACCGCCCGCGCAATCGTCACATCTGTATCGACATGCCGCCATCGACGGTCAGGACATGTCCGTTGACGAAGGAGGCCGCGTCGCTGGCGAGGAAAAGCGCGGCGCCGGCGATCTCCTGCGGCCGGCCCCAGCGCTGCAGCGGGACCCGCTGGCGGGCGAAGGCAACCAGATCGGGGTTTGCCGCCATCGCGGCATTGGTCTCGGTGGCAAACATTCCCGGCGCGATGGCGTTGCTGGTCACGCCATGGGCGCCATATTCGACGGCCATGCTGCGCATCAGCCCGGTCAGCCCCTGCTTGGCGGCGGGATAGATGGCGTCGCCGGGCCGCGCCATCTCACCGACGATCGAAGTCACTGCGATCAGCCGGCCATGGCCCTGGGCCTTCATGATCTCCGCCGCATCGCGCGACAGTGAGATCGCCGACAAAAGATCCGTCCTGATCAGATCGAGGATGTCGTCGTCGTTGAACGCAGCCAGTGGCCGCCTGTCGCGGGCGCCGACATTGTTGACGAGGATATCGAGCCGGCCTTTGGTCTTGCTGATCTCGGCGATCATTGCGCGGCCCGCCCCGATATCGGCCACGTCGAAGACCGCCGCCTGCGCACTGCCGCCATTTCCGGTGATGGCGGAGACAGCGCCGTCGAGCGTCGCGGCGGTGCGTCCGGTCACCACGACATGGGCTCCGGCTTCGGCAAAGGCGCGCGCAATCTCGAAACCGAGGCCTCGTCCGCCGCCGGTGATCAGCGCCACGCGTCCCTGCAGGGAAAATCTTTCGAAAATGCTCAAGCTGGCCTCTATGCGCATAGGACGGCAACACCGACCCCATGCGGCAATCGGCGGCTCAGCTTAGTGTTCCATCGAAGCCGGTGAAAATAAACTTAATGCGCGGGCGCCCCGAAAATGAATGGCTCAAAGTCGGCCAGCGGTCGATTTTCCGATAAAGCGCGGCAGCCCAGGCCAACCCTCATGGCCAGGCATGTTGCATGGAATTGACCGACAGCCAGGCAATCAGCGGCAGCGCCAGCAGGAGTGCCAGGCGCAGCCCTGCCGATCGGGCTCCATCGAAATCACTTCGCCGGAGCCTCAACCATGCCTGCACGGCGGCGCCAAGAGCCAGCAAGGCATAGAGGCCGGCCAGCGCCCACAGGAGCTGTTCGCCGGTTACCGGGATGCCGCCGTGTTTGAGCGCATCGCCGATGGCGGCTCCCGGTACCGCCACGAAGAAAACTCCCGTGATCGCGAACAGGAAGCCGATCATCGAGCCAGGAAACGCTGTCGCCGACAGTGCGACGGCCACCGCCAGCAGGATAAGCAAGGTTATGAACGCGCGCTGGGTCACTGCCGGGAACTCCGTCCGCCGGCAAGCAATAGCAGCGAAGGCTTAGAGATCCGTTGTCATTGCCACTAGGCGCGGTGGCCTGAATCCGGATGGTCATCGGAGGCGTCACCCGTTCCGAGGTCTCCAGAGCCGCCGCCTCCGTAAAAGTTTCGGAACCATTTTAGCGCATGCTAATTGAACCGCGATTGTCGCGGTCAGTTCATGCGCTTCGCTGCACGATTTTCGGGAGGAATGACAAGATGAGCGGCAACCCCGATGATCCACCAATCGAAAGACGCTCACATCCCAGGACGGCCGTTCTAAAGGATGGAACCATTATCACCGAGGATATGACAATCGCTTGCTCCGTCAGAAATCAGCACGCTCATGGTGCGGAGCTACGGGTGGAGCCGGGCGTGGTTGTTCCCGAACGGTTCGTCCTGCACGTCCATGCGGATGGTGTCGAATATCGTGCCGTGGTGCGGTGGAGGAAGAACGAGCGGCTTGGCGTACAGATCTATTGAAGCAGGATGCCGTTGGCGAACCGGACGCCAGAACCTAGGCAACTGGCCGAACTTATCGCGTCATGACCCTGCATGAGTGCTGTTGAAGGCTGTGCGGGAAGTGACCGGTGAAGCAGATCCCCCTACGCTACTTCGTAGCTTCCGTCGTAAGAGTGGCGGAGAGGGAGTCAGGACACAAGCCCGGAGTTCTGCGGGGTTGAGGTGGGTAGTTTGCCGGCACATACGTCAGCACATACCTATTGCACGGACTGCGGCCACGTGCGCCATCAGGAGGCCGGCGGGAACGTTGGTGCCGGGGGGCGCGACTCGGTTAAATAGGCCGCATGACCACCACCACCGTCCGCGCCGTCCAGAGCAAGATGCAGACGAAGCCCGTCCCCAGTGGCTGGGCGACGACCCGCTGACTGTATACCTTGACAACTATCGGGATAATCAGATCGCGACCTTCGCCAACAAGCCCGAGAGGGTGGCCGACCTTATGAAGATCGACGGGTTGCTGCTGAAGCTGTTGAATGGCGCGATCAACCCGAAGCCCTTTGTGCCGATGACGTTCATGCTGCGGGCGCACGCTGCCTACCGAGCAGCAGTCGGCGCAGTCATGGCGGGACAGCTCTACGAGGCGCAGGGGCAGATGCGGCTCTGCTTGGAGCATGCTGCCTACGGCTTCTACATCGGCGGTGACGAGGAGCGATGGAAGCGGTGGATGAATCGGAATGACAATGCTGCGGCGAAGAAGGTGGTTCGCGACGAGTTTCAGTACGGCAAGATCAAGACCTACATCACCGGGCAAGCGAAGAGGCTGGGGGAGCACTTAGAGCAACTCTACGAGCGGCTGATCGACTTCGGCGCGCACCCAAACGAGCAGGGCTTCTCGTTGAACTCCGCTATCCGCAGGGACAGTGGGAACGTCCATTTCGACACGGTCTATCTGCAGGGTGACGGCCTGCCCCTCGACTTCGCCCTGAAGACTGTCGGCCAAGTCGGCCTGTGGATTCTGTTCGTGATGCAGCCGATCTACAAGGAGCGCTACGAGTTGCTTGGCATCCGTGTCGAGCTAGAGGAGATCAGAAGCCGCTTCTGACTCCCCCGCAGAAGGTCACGGCGGGGTCTAACCTTCCGTTACCTTCGACCCCAGCTTTCCAAGCGTACACGTCCCGGCCTTCTCGCCGTCACATGGCCGCGTGTGCGGCCGGCACGGCCACTGTCACAGACACTGCCTATTCGCCCATGAACTAATCCCACAGACCAAGGGCATCAGTTTCCTTGCCTTGATCCGCCGCCGTCCTCTCTTTGCGCAACTCCTTGAACGCTCGGATAAGGGGATGCGTCCTGAGCCACTTCAAGCCACCGTCTGACAGCGGCAGGTCTGCGGTGGTTCTCAGGGTGCAGAATGTCTCCATCGCGACGATGTTACCCCAAAGTTCACGGACGCCAGTTTCTCCTATAGGACCAAGCGTACCGTGGCCTGTCCTGTGGCGTGCCGCATATGCTGCCATGATCATCTCGATGCCGGTCTCATCGAAGAGGTCATCGCCGAACCACTCATTGATCCCCTTGGCCAATCTGCTGACCCGCATCTTGCGAGGCTCGCCCCGCACGCTCCGTAGCTGGCCTTTGATCCAGCTTTCATATTCTTCGAGATTGCACTCCCTCGCCTTCGCGACAGCTGCGTTAACGACTTCTTCCATCTTGGAAGGTCGTTCGTCGTTCCGGTCTCCGGGCGCTGCTCGCTCTATAACCTCATACCATCGGCATGCATCGAGAGCCCGCTCAGCGGTAACGCTGCTAAAGCGCCTCAATGCGGCCAGCATCAGCCCAGTAGATCCATCCCAGCCACTTTGGCGCTCAAGCCAGACGCGCAGGACAGACTGAAACGCATCGCGATCCGCCTCATTGTCCACCGAGATAGCGATAGGATTGCCGCTATGCTGTCCCGATGTCCGCTGGTCCTGCCAATAACACACGATGCGAATGAGTCTTGGGAGGCGCATCCATGTGCCTGATAGTCATCTCCTCGATGCGTAGGTCGCGCCAGCTTAGAAGCGAGAATAGCGATACCAAATACATCACCTGATCGATGCACTCGTCCGGCTCCGCACCCTCATCGAAATGAAGCGCCAACCACGGCTCGGTCGGGGTCCACTTATCTCGTATGGGATCACCCAACAGTGCAAAGTCCAGAGTGAGTTTGCCGCCCGCTATGTTCATTTCGAAGATTGTTCGATCCGGCATGTCATCGACCGACAAGTCCGCGATCTCCCGCGCCCGATCTTTGGCCACAGGAAATCACTATCGGGTCCAACGCGAAACGACACTGATCGAGCCCGGCTACCAGCAGCCCATGCAGTCTCGCCCGAGATGGCAAGGTTTGCGACAATGCGTTGGTGGTAGACATGCCCCACCTCACCGCGCCGCCAGAACGGTCCCGTGGGACCGAACTCAACATTGCGGAAGAGAGATACAACCCATGCCTTCGCTGTATGCAGGTAGATAGGTGCTTCCGCGTTGACGTTCGGCCGGCTACTGAATCCAACGAATTCTGCCCAAACGCGATCTGCCTCCACGTGCAGAACGCCTGCCTGCCCGGTAGTCTGATCGCGGCAAGCAATCGCATCACCAATCTCGATGTCGCGTTGTACCAAGAGCCGTTCTCCCGTTGAGGCGGATATTGGCCCCAGTAGCCCCAGTCTAGTCGGCCGCTAAACCGTCCGCTACCTCCAAGCATCAACGACCGATTCGGGCCTTCCCGCCGCCACAGGGCCGCGTACGAGGCCGCATCACTATCGGACGGCCACTACCGGCTTAAAAGCCCGGAATCGCTGGGAATTCTGGACGATGCTGGACGACTGTGGACGGTGGGGTGCGATTAGCGGAATGGCGGAGAGGGAGGGATTCGAACCCCCGATGGGCTTGCACCCATGCCGCATTTCGAGTGCGGTGCATTCGACCACTCTGCCACCTCTCCGCGGTCATGGTCGGCCGTTGCCGGCGCGGCGCACTAGATAACGGCTGAACGGGCAGGTTACAAGGCCAAATCCACCGATATTTGGCATGTCATCTGGCCTGCCGGGCAAGCAGCGGATTCAAGGCGGTGTTATCGGTCGATCCCATACAGTTTCACGGCCAGCCATGCATTGTCGTCGCCAGGCGACGGTAACGCTGGGCAGTCATGTTGACACGCCCGGTCTTTGCCGGCCAATAACAGTCTCGGCAACGGCTGTTTGCCTTGACTCACAGCGAACCTTCGGTTAGGGACAGCGCGCAATCGGCGTGGAGGGTTCTTCCACGCCGCTTGTTTTTTGAACCCGCAGACTGACAAAAAGACGGCCGAACCGCCTCAGGCGGTTCATCGAGGCCGACCGAACAGCGAAAGGCAAAAAATGTTCGCAGTCATTAAAACGGGCGGTAAGCAGTATCGCGTTGCCGCCAACGATCTCCTGAAGATCGAAAAAGTCGAAGCCAATGTTGGCGATATCGTCGAAATCGGCCACGTGCTCGCGCATGGCGAGGGCGAGAATGTCACGTTCGGTGCGCCGTTCGTCGATGGCGCTCTGGTCACCGCCGAAGTCGTCGAGCAGGGCAAGAACCGCACGGTCATCGCTTTCAAGAAGCGCCGCCGCCAGAATTCGCGCCGCAAGATCGGCCATCGCCAGCTTCTGACCACCGTGCGGATCGCCGAGATCCTGCTGGGTGGCGCCAAGCCGGCCAAGAAGGCCGCCGTGAAGGCGGAAGCCAAGGCTGAGGTTTCTGCCGAGGCGAAGGCCGAAGCCGCGCCGAAGGAGGCCAAGGCCAAGAAGGAAGCTGCCCCCAAGGCAGAAGTGACGGCCGAGACGGCCGCCGCACCGTTGTTCAAGGCGCCGAAGGGCGAGCCGGACGACCTGACCGTGATCAAGGGCATCGGCCCGGTCGCCGCCAAGGATCTCGCCGAGCAGGGCATCATCACCTTCGCGCAGCTGGCCAAGCTGACCGACAAGGATGTCGCCAAGATCGACGAGCACATGCCGTTCAGCCCCGACCAGATCAAGGACTGGCGCGAACAGGCCAAGGAACTGGCGAAGAAGTAATTTTTCCGGCGATCAGGTCGCCGGATCGGACTTGAAACGGAACGCGAACGCGTTCATAAGGCCTTTTAGGCGCCTTGCGGCGCAACGGAGTTAGTTAGATGGCACACAAGAAAGCTGGCGGCTCGTCGCGCAACGGTCGCGACTCGCATTCCAAGCGTCTGGGCGTGAAGAAGTTCGGCGGCGAAGCCGTCATCCCGGGCAACATCATCATTCGTCAACGCGGCACGACCTGGCATCCCGGCGTCAATGTCGGCATGGGCACGGACCACACCCTTTTCGCGCTCGAATCCGGCGCCGTGACGTTCAACAAAAAAGCCAATGGCCGAACCTACGTATCGGTCAACCCGATTACCAAAGCCGCGGAGTAGCCGGTTCCGCACTAGAACACCGGCGCCCATCTCGGGGACCGGTGTCTGGCAAAGCCAGGAAAAGGATCAGGGGAGATGGGTTTCCATCTCCCTTTTTCTTTGCCTGGAGGACTGCAAATGGTTGCCGAAGCGGGAGACTCAGAAGACGAAAGTTACGCGATAGACTGCCCGGTGCTGGTCACCGAGCGGCTGGTGATGCGGGCGCCGCGCGAAAGCGACATCGCGCAACTGGTCGAGCTTGCCGACAACCGCCATGTCGCCGAAATGCTGGCGCGCATGCCGCACCCCTATGGCGAGGCCGAGGCGCGGGCCTTCCTGGCCATGACCAAGTCGCGCCGCGCCGGCATTGTCTATGCGCTGACGCTGGCCGGCACCGACACCTTCGTCGGCTGCGCGGGCTTGAACACCACCGATCGCGGGCTGGAGCTCGGCTACTGGATCGGCGAACCCCACTGGAAGCGCGGCTATGCGACGGAAGCCGCCCACGCGCTGGTCGACCTCGCCTTCCAGAAGACATCGGTCCAGGTGCTGCATGCCTCGACGCGGGTCATCAATCCGGCCTCGCGCCGGGTGATCCACAAGTGCGGCTTCCAGTATGCCGGCCAGGGCATGCTGAACTCGATCGTCGCCGGCCAGGTGCCGGTCGAACGCTACAGGCTCGACAGGAAGACGTGGATCAGCCTCAGGAACTGGGTTCATTTCTGATGCATGGCGCCGGTGAAGCCAATGGTTGATGACAGCAGCGATATTGAATCGGTCGAGATCGTGCCGCTAGCACTTGGGCATATCGAAAGCTTTCATCACGCGCTGGATGTCGTTTCGCGTGAGCGAAAGTACTTGTCCTTTCTTGAGGCGCCGCCGCTGGATCAAGCCAGAAGATTTGTGATGGACCGAATCGCAAGAGGCGATCCAGGCTATGTAGCAGCTGTTCGTGGCGAGGTTGTCGGCTGGTGCGACATCACTCGCCATGATCGGCCCATACACGCTCATCGCGGCATGCTTGGGATGGGCATTGTCCCGTCTTATCGGGGGCGTGGCCTGGACGGAAGCTCATCAATGCAACCGTGGCGCCAGCGCGCAAGGACGGCTTTGTCCGTATCGAGCTTTTCGTGCATTCCGACAATGCCCGCGCCATCACGCTTTACGACAAGGTCGGATTTGTCAGGGAGGGAGTGCAGCGCGACGCGGTCTATATCGATGGGGAATATCGCGATGCGATCATGATGGCGATCGTCGAACGCGAAAACGCAGCCGGATGAAGAGCCATCAGCCCAGTTCGGCCCACACCGGCAGATGGTCCGAACCGGTTGCCTTGTCGTCGACCCACAGGCGCTGCAGCGATCGGGCAAGCGAGGCGCTGGTGAAGACGTAGTCGATGCGCTTGTGGCGGCCGGCGTTGGCAGGGTCCTTGGGATCGACCCAGCTGACGAGATCGTCGCCGGTGACGTTCAGGCGCACAGCGGCATCGACGGCGAAGTCGGCGGTCAGCGGCATGCCGAATTGATGGTCCGGCCGGCCGGCGAGTTCGACATATTCGGGCGAGCCGGCCAGCATGTTGAAATCGCCCAAGGCCACAAACGCCTCGGGGTGCGGCAATTCCGGCAGGCCGATCTCGGCGACGCCGGACAGCGCGCCGCCCTCAAGCGCATAGTTCAACAGGCGCCGGCGCAGGAACTGGATCTGGCTGGCGCGTTCGACCGGACTGCGGTGATCGAGATGGATGGAATAGAAGCGGATGAAGCCAAGCGGCGTCTCGATCAGTGCCTCCAGCGCGCCGCGCTGGAAGTTCATCATCTCGAAACTGCGGCTGCGCGGCAAAAGCAGGTTGCGCGACAGATGAATGGGCGTTTTCGACAGCATCATGTTGCCGAGCTGGAAGGTCGTGGTGATGGCGCGGCCGTTCTCGATGCGCGAGCCGATATTGGCCTCGAAATTGCTGCCGTAGACGGCGAAATAGTCGGGCAGCGCCTCGCCGATCTCGGCGACCATGTCACGGCTGCCGTTTCTCGGATTGTTGCGGGTGACCTCCTGCAGCGCGATCACGTCGGCGCCGCGCACGGCATCAGTGATCCGCCCGACATCGTACTGCCCATCAAGACCGATGCCGTACTGGATGTTGTAGGTTACAAGCTTCATACCAACATTTCTCCGGCCGACCCCAAGCGGCCATTGTCACAAAACGGCCTCGCCCTTGGCCGCGCCTTGGTTTAGAGCAAGGCCCAAGGTTTAGAGCAATGCCGCAAGGCCAATAAAAGAAACTGCAATCCCATGAAATTTCTCGATCAAGCCAAGGTCTATGTCCGCTCTGGTGACGGGGGCGCCGGTTCGGTGTCGTTCCGGCGCGAGAAATTCATCGAGTTTGGCGGGCCGGACGGCGGCGATGGCGGCCGTGGCGGCGATGTCTGGCTGGAAGCGGTGAACGGCCTGAACACGCTGATCGACTATCGCTACCAGCAGCATTTCAAGGCCAAGACCGGCGTTCACGGCATGGGCCGCAACATGACCGGCGCCAAGGGTGCCGACGTCACGCTGAAGGTGCCGGCCGGAACGCAAGTGTTCGAGGAAGACAATGAGACGCTGATCTGCGACCTCACCGTGGTCGGCCAGCGCTTCCTGCTCGCCAAGGGCGGCAATGGCGGCTTCGGCAACCAGCATTTCAAGACCTCGACCAACCAGGCGCCGCGCCGCGCCAATCCCGGCCTTCCCGGCGAAGAGCTCAACATCTGGCTGCGGCTGAAGCTGATCGCCGATGCCGGGCTGGTCGGGCTGCCCAATGCCGGCAAGTCGACATTTCTCGCCGCCGTCACCGCGGCCAAGCCGAAAATCGCCGACTATCCGTTCACGACGCTGCATCCCGGCCTCGGCGTCGCCCGCATCGATGCGCGCGAATTCGTCATTGCCGACATTCCCGGCCTCATCGAAGGCGCGCATGAAGGCGTCGGCATCGGCGACCGTTTCCTCGGCCATGTCGAGCGCACGCGCGTGCTGCTGCACCTGGTTTCGGCGCAGGAGGAAAATCCGGGCAAGGCCTACAAGACCGTCCGCGCCGAGCTCGATGCCTATGGCAACGGCCTGACCGACAAGGTCGAGATCGTGGCGCTTTCCCAGGTCGACACGCTCGATGCCGATGCGCGCAAGAAGAAGGTCGCTTCGCTGAAGCGCGCCGCCGGCCGCGCGCCGATGCTTCTGTCCGCTGTCACCGGCGAAGGTGTCGAGGCGGTGCTGCGGGCGCTGATGCGGGTGATTGCCGAAGCGCGCGCGGAGGCCGCGCCCGTGGTCGAGACGCGCTGGGAAAAGTAAGGCCATGCAGTCGCTCAGGAAATACCGGCGCATCACCGTCAAGATCGGCTCGGCGTTGCTTGTCGACCGCGCGAGTGGCCTGAAGCGTGATTGGCTGGCGTCGCTTGCCGACGACATCGCCGTGCTGGCCCAGGGCGGCGCTGAAATCCTCGTGGTGTCCTCCGGCGCCATCGCGCTTGGCCGCACCATCCTTGGGTTGGGCAAGCGGGCGCTCAAACTCGAGGAAAGCCAGGCCGCCGCCGCTGTCGGCCAGATCGCGCTCGCCGGCGCCTGGTCGGATGCGCTCGGCAAGGGTGCGCTGAAATCGGGCCAGATTCTTTTGACCCTCGGCGACACCGAGGAGCGCCGCCGCTACCTCAATGCGCGGGCGACGATCTCGACGCTTTTGAAGATGAAGGCGGTGCCGGTCATCAACGAGAACGACACGGTGGCCACCTCCGAAATCCGCTATGGCGACAATGACCGGCTGGCCGCGCGGGTGGCGACGATGATGGGCGCCGACCTTTTGGTCCTGCTCTCCGACATCGATGGGCTCTACACCGCGCCGCCGGCGCGTGACCCGCAAGCCAAATTCATTCCGGTTGTCGACCGCATCACGCCTGATATCGAGGCGATGGCGGGAGCGGCCGCGTCCGAGCTGTCGCGAGGCGGCATGCGCACCAAGCTCGATGCCGGCAAGATCGCCACTGCCGCCGGCACGGCCATGATCATCACATCGGGCACGCGGTTGTCGCCGCTGATGGCGATCGAACGCGGCGAGCGTGCCACCTTCTTCCGCCCGAGCACCAATCCGGTCAAGGGTTACAAGACCTGGATCGCCGGCCAGCTCGAACCGGCCGGCCGGCTGACGGTCGATGCCGGCGCCGTCGGCGCGCTTACGTCGGGAAAATCGCTGTTGCCGGCCGGCGTGAAGCTGGTCAGCGGCAATTTTTCGCGCGGCGACACGGTGGCGATCCTGTCGCCCGAGGGCCGCGAGATCGCGCGCGGGCTGGTTGCCTATGATGCCGCCGATGCCGTAAGGATCGCAGGCTTGAAGACGGCCGAGATCGAAACCGTGCTCGGTTACGAAGCGCGTTCGGCGATGATCCACCGCGATGATCTCGTGGTGAGTCATTCCGATGAACAAGTACGGGCTGGAAGCGACATAAGCGGAGGATGAGCCATGCTGAAGCTGCATGAAAAATCCGGGGACGACACCGTGGCGCTGATGGCCGATATCGGCCGCCGCGCCCGCGCCGCCGCTCGACCGCTGGCCATCGCCACCACCGCCGCCAAGAACGCTGCGCTCCTTGCCATGGCCGACGCGATCATTTCCCGTGAGCAGGACATTCTCGACGCCAATGCCATCGATGTGTCTAATGGCCACGAGTCCGGGCTTTCCGCATCCTTCATGGACCGGCTGAAGCTCAATCCGGCTCGTATCCGCGCCATGGCTGATGGCATCCGCGAAATCGCTGAATTGCGCGATCCGGTCGGCGATGTCATCGCTGCATGGGAGCGGCCGAACGGCTTGCAGATCGAGCGCGTGCGCACGCCGCTCGGCGTCGTCGGCGTCATCTATGAGAGCCGCCCCAATGTGACGGCGGATGCCGGCGCGCTCTGTCTCAAGGCCGGCAATCCGGTGATCCTGCGCGGCGGCTCGGACTCGCTCAATTCGTCCTCCGCCATCCATGCCTGCCTGGTCGAGGGGCTGAAGGCTGCCGGCTTGCCGCAAGACGCCATCCAGCTGGTGCCGACCACCGACCGCGCCGCCGTCGGCGAGATGCTGAAGGGCCTCGGCGGCACGCTCGACGTCATCATCCCGCGCGGCGGCAAAAGCCTGGTCGGGCGGGTGCAGAGCGAGGCGCGCGTGCCGGTCTTCGCCCATCTCGAAGGCATCTGCCATCTCTATATCGATCGCTCCGCCGATCTCGACATGGCAGTGAAGACCGCCGTCAACGCCAAGATGCGGCGCACCGGCGTCTGCGGCGCGGCCGAGACGCTGCTGGTCGACCGTGCGGTTGCATCAACCCATCTGGTGCCGATCCTCGACGCACTGCGCGCCGCCGGCTGCGAGATCCATGCCGATGCCGAGGTGCTGAAAGTGTTTTTCGACGCCAAACCAGCGACCGATGCCGACTGGGTGACCGAATATCTCGACGCCATTATCGCGGTGAAGCTGGTCGACGGCATCGATGGTGCGATCGAGCATATCGAGACGTTCTCCTCGCATCACACCGAGGCGATCATTGCCGAGGACGCGAAGACCGTGGAGCGGTTCTTCAACGAGATCGATTCGGCGATCCTGCTGCACAATGCCTCGACGCAGTTTGCCGATGGCGGCGAGTTCGGCATGGGCGCCGAGATCGGCATCGCCACCGGCAAGATGCATGCGCGCGGGCCGGTCGGCGTCGAGCAGCTGACCTCGTTCAAATACCGCGTGCGCGGGTCGGGACAGGTGAGGCCTTGACGCTTTTCGTCGCTAGGGCCTGAGGGTCTTGTGCGCGTGGACCCCTCTCTGTCCTGCCGGGCATCTCCCCCTCAAGGGGGGAGATCGGCTGTTGTTTCCGGTTTCGCCAATCGCTGCCGCTGCAGAGTCTCTGCCGTCGGTGAAGTTGCCAATCTCCCCCCTTGAGGGGGAGATGTCCGGCAGGACAGAGGGGGGCGCCTAGCACCATGCTTTCGCAGCCCGAGCACACCGTCCCCTCGCGCTACCTGAAGATGCCGCATGCCGAAAAGGGCCTCGCCGTCGGCCTGTTCGGCGGCTCGTTCAACCCGCCCCATGCCGGCCATGCGCTGGTCGCCGAGATTGCGCTGCGGCGTCTGGCGCTCGACCAGTTGTGGTGGATGGTGACGCCGGGCAATCCGCTGAAGAGCACGCGCGAATTGGCGCCGTTGGCCGAGCGGCTGCAGCTGTCGGAGAAGATCGCCAGGAATCCGAAGATCAAGGTCACCGCCTTCGAGGCGGCGCATCATGTGCGCTACACCGCCGACACGCTGGCGCTGGTCAAGGCGCGCAATCCCGGCGTCGAGTTCGTCTGGATCATGGGCGCGGACAGTTTGCGCGATTTCCACCGCTGGCAGCGCTGGCGCGAGATCGTGCTGACCTTCCCGATTGCGGTCATCGACCGGCCGGGCGCGACACTGTCGTTCCTGTCATCGGTCGTCGCCAAGACCTTCGACTATGCCCGCATCGATGAAGGTGACGCGCCGCTGCTCGCCCGCATGAAGGCGCCGGCCTGGACCTTCATCCACGGCCCGCGCTCCTCGCTGTCGTCGAGCGCGATCCGGAAAATGGCCAAGGGGTAGGGCCTCTCCGCCACGGGAAGTGGCTGCGTTTCGGCCGCCCGGCCATGTCGTTTTTACAGCGGCGCTTGTCCAGCCGATCGGCGATGCTGACCGGATATGGCAACTCAAACCAAAACCCAACTCGCAGCCGACCCAGAGCATGGCAGCGCGCCGACGCCACTGATCGCGATTGCCAGCGTCATCGTGTCGATGGCGCTGATCGCCATCGGCAATGGGCTGATGTTTGCCTACATCCCGGTCCGCCTCGGCGCCGAAGGCTTCGATCCGACCTGGGCCGGGCTGATCATCACCGGCCTGTCCGCTGGCGGCCTCGCTGGCTGTATCCTGACCGGACCCTTGGTGCGGCGGGTTGGCCATGCCCGTGCCTTCATGGTGCTGTCGGCGCTGATTGCGTTGGCCAATGCAGCCGTCGGCGCCGGGCCGCATCCAATTTTATGGATCGCCGCCCGCGCCCTCTACGGTTTCGCCATATGCGGCCTGTTTATCGTCGCCCAGAGCTGGCTGAACGATGCTATCGCCAATGCCATACGCGGCCGGGTGATGGCTTTCTTCTACGTCGCCTATGTCGCCGGGCTGGGCGTCGGCTACGCGACGCTGGCACTGGTCGACATCAGAACCGCGGATGCGCCGTTGATCGGCATCGTCTTTACTGCCCTGTCGATCCTGCCCGTCGGCATGACACGGCTGGCGCAGCCGCCGGCGCCGCAGGCGGCCTCGGTGGCGCTGCGCCGGGCCTGGCGGATTTCGCCGGTCGGCGTTGCCGGCATGCTGGCGGTCGGCGGCCTGTCGATGTCGATTGCCGGCTTTGCGCCGATCCATGCCACCGCCAAGGGCTATAGCCAGGCCGATGTGGCGCTGCTGCTATCGGTGATGCCGCTCGGCACGCTGATCCTGCAGCTTCCGTTCGGCTGGATTTCCGACCGCACCGATCGCCGCTACGTGCTGATCGGGGCATCCGCGATTGCCGCGTTGGCAGGCATGTTCGCGCTCGGCTTCGATGGTGGCGCGCTGCCGGCGCTGCTGGTGATCTATGTCTTGTGGGACGGCGCGTCGGAATCGATTTATTCGCTGTCCAGCGCGCACGCCGCCGACCGTGCCGGCAAGGACGACATGGTGGCGCTGTCCAGCTCGCTTCTGTTTGCCTGGTCGCTGTCGGGTTTCATCGTGCCGGGCATCGTCACCGCACTGTCGGCCGCCTTCGGCACGCAGGCCTTCATCTATGTGGCAATCGTCATTGCCTGCGCCTTCTGCCTGTTCGTGCTGTTGCGCGTGTTCACCACACAGGCCGTGCCTGCCACCGAGACCGGCAGCTTCGCGCCGATGACGGCGCAGGCGCCGCTGCCGGTCGAACTCGCCTATGCCCCGGATGAACAGGATCGCTATAAGGGTGATTGATTACTGCCGGCGCGCTTCGGGCGCCGGTGCGTCCGGCGGCGGCAGCGGGATCGATATGCCTTCGCTATCGAACTCCTGCTTGGCGCGCTTGGTCAGATCGGTCTGGGTGGCGAAGAAATCCGCTGATGATGTCCAGTAACGCAAGGTGATCGAGACGGTGCTGTCGCCCAAGGTCGCGACGAAGGCGATCGGCGCTGGTTCGCGACGGATGCGTTTCTCGGCGCCGGCAATGGCAAGCAACGTCTTCTGGGCGCGGTCGATGTCGTTCCACGAGCCGATCGAGAGCGTGATGTCGGCGCGGCGCACGCCATTGCGCGAAAAATTGCGCACCGGCTGGTTCCACAGCGTCGAGTTGGGCGCCAGGATGTAGACCCCGTCGGCGGTCCTGAGCTTGGTGGCGAACAGGCCGATTTCCTCGATCGAACCTGATATGGATCCGACCTCGACGGACTCGCCGATGCGGAACGGCCGCAGCGCCAAAAGCATGATGCCGGCGGCGATGTTCTGCAGCGTGCCTTGCAGCGCCAGGCCGATGGCAAGACCGATGGCGCCGATCGCCGCAATGATCGAGGCGGTCTGCACCCCGAACTGGCCGAGCACCATGATCACGACGAGCACCAAAATGGCGTAGCGGACGATCTTGGAGAAGAAATGCCGCAGCGTCTGGTCGAAACCATGGATGTGGCCGAGGCCAGCGAAAATGGAGCGTTCGGCAAGCCCGGCGACGATGTAGCCGACGACAAGCAGGATGACGGCACCAATGGCCGAAAAGGAGTACGAAACGATCAGCGTGCTGAGCTGGGCCAGGCTGGCCTGAACGGTGAGAAGAGCATTTTGCGGGTCGATCGGCATAGCGGAATCCCGGTTGGTCGATGAGCCGATAACCCATGTGGGCGGCCTGAGTTCCGATCTTTTCGGGGGTGCGGCGGGACCACAGGACCAACAAGACGTTCGTGCGTGGCGGGCTCACGTCTTGAAACTGCAACGGAACTCTGCCTATCTAAGTGGTGTCACCTGCTTTTGGGGGTGATTTGGTTGTTCTTGCTGCGAAAGGAAATACACTGAGAACAGCACTGCGGAAGAAGGCCGATATCATGCCTTCGCCGGCCAGGATCAGCGTAGACGACGCCGTGTCCCGTGCCATCAAGACAGTCCTTGCCAGTCTGGAAGACTCCAAGGCCGAAAATATTGTCTCAATCGACATTCAGGGGAAATCGAGCCTCGGCGACTACATGGTTGTCGCGTCGGGCCGATCGCACCGTCATGTCTCGGCTGTCGCCGACCATCTCCTCAAGGCGCTCAAGGATGCCGGCCTCGGCACGGCGCGCGTCGAGGGGTTGTCCGGCGCCGACTGGGTCCTGATCGATTCGGGCGATATCATCGTCCATGTCTTCCGCCCCGAGGTCCGCGAATTCTACAATCTCGAAAAGATGTGGCAGGCGCCGGATCTCGAGGAAGAGACCCTTCATTAAGCTGCTTTGTGTCGTTGCCCAGAATCGGATTTCTCCTTTGGGTGACAGGCATTAGCGGCTTATAGAGGCGAGGATGAAGATTTCAGTTCATGCCGTGGGCCGAATGAAAACCGGCCCCGAGCGGGAGTTGGCCGACCGCTATTTCGAGCGCTTCGCCAAGAGCGGACCTGCGGTCGGGCTCGAATTCGCCGGGATAACCGAGATCGCCGAGGGCCGCGCGCAGAGCGCTGCCGAGCGCCAGCGCGACGAAGGCTCCCGGCTGCAGGCGCAGCTGCAGCCGGGCACGGCGCTGATCCTGCTCGATGAGCGCGGCAAGAGCCTTTCCTCGCAGGATTTAGCCAATCGCATCGGGCAGTTGCGCGATGGCGGGCGCAAGGCGCTGGTGCTGGCCATAGGCGGCGCCGACGGTCACGATCCGTCATTGCGCGACCAGGCCGATCTGGTGCTGTCGTTCGGCGCGCTCACCTGGCCGCACCAATTGGTGCGGGTGATGCTGGGGGAGCAGCTCTACAGGGTCTCGACGATCCTCTCCGGCCACCCCTATCATCGCGCGTGAGCCTGCCGCTACAGTTGCCTGCAGCTGTGATTCGTCGCCCGTTGCCCGGATTTCCGCCCCAATGCCGCGTAAGGTCGAAAATCTCTAGTTTTATGCATGTCGTTTTCCCAAAACCGGGACCACTTTTGGGCGACATGCATTCGGGGACGGGCTGTTCAAACATGGTTGATGGTTCGTTAACGAAGCCGCGGATAGAGTCGATGCGAATGTCTGAAGGCTGGAAATCGACACTGTGTCTATTAACAGCGGGCTCCTGGCGCGCGCGCTGGGGCATCGCAGTGGCGGCGATCCTGTTGTCGCTGCATGCGGCGCGGGCCGAGAAAACGCTCGACATGGCGCCCGATCCCGACCAGAGCCGCGCCGAATACGAACAGGTTTCCAAGGAAATCACGCTGTCGTCGGAACGGCTGGCCAAGCTCGCCGCCGATATCGCCGCGGTCAAGAAGGACCATGCTTCGATCACCGCCGCACTGATCCAGTCGGCGATGACCGAGCAGAAGCTTGGCCAGGACATCGAGGACATCGGCGCCAAGCTGGAAGGGCTGAAGGGCCAGCAACAAAAGATCCGCGCCTCGCTGATGGCGCGGCGCGACGTGCTGGCCGAAGTGCTGGGCGCGCTGCAGCGCATGGGGCTCAATCCGCCGCCGGCGATCCTGGTCAAGCCGGAGGACGCCCTGTCGTCGGTGCGCAGCGCCATCCTGCTCGGCGCCGTGGTGCCGGAATTGCGCCAGCAGACCGACAGCCTGCTGGCCGACCTCAAGGAACAGACCCGGGTGACCGCCTCGATCGAGGCCGAGCGGGCGCGGCTGACGGAAGCGGTCGGCGAGCAGGTGGTGGAAAGAAACGGCTCGGCATGCTGCTGGAAGCCAAGCAGAAGCTCGAGACCGACACGCAGGCGCAAATGACGGCCGAACAGCAGCGTTCCGAGCAGCTGGCGGCCAAGGCCTCCAGCCTGAAGGACCTGATCGCGTCGCTTGAAGCGCAGGCCGACAAGACCCGCAAGGCCGCGGATGCCGCAAAGGCGGCCGCCGCGGCCCAGGCGGGTGACGATCAGACGGGTGCCGACACAACGGCATCGCTGGCGTCACTGCCGGTTCCCGAAGGCAACAGGCTCACCGCGACGGCTCCCTTTTCAGCGTTGCAGGGGCAGATCGCGCTGCCGGTTACCGGCCGCATCAAACGCCGGTTTGGCGCCGATGACGGTAACGGCGCGGTGATGCTTGGAGACATGCTTGCGACACAATCGGGAGCCATCGTCACCGCGCCGGCGGATGGGAATGTGCTTTATGCGGGGCCGTTTCGCTCCTATGGTCAACTCTTGATCCTCAATGCCGGGGACGGCTATCATGTCGTTCTGGCGGGGATGAGCAGAATCAGCGTCGTGACCGGCCAGTCGGTGCTCGCAGGAGAGCCGGTCGGCGCGATGGGAGAGACCCGGGTGGCAAGCACCTCGGTTTCGAAGAATGGAAATGCCACGCCGGAACTCTATGTCGAGTTCCGCAAGGATGGAAAACCCGTCGATCCGGCCCCATGGTGGGCGGACCGTTTTTCTGGAAGGACGTGAAATGATGCGGAAACTGTCGCTTCTGTTTGCCGGTGCGCTGATGGGCGCATCCGCCATGAGCCTTGTCTATGGCGCTCCTGGCTCGTCGGCGAACGCTGCGGGATCGGAGACCTACAAGCAGCTGGCGATCTTCGGCGACATCTTCGAGCGGGTGCGGGCACAATATGTCACGCCGCCCGACGACAAGTCGCTGGTCGAGAACGCCATCAACGGCATGCTTTCGTCGCTCGACCCGCACTCCTCCTACATGAACGCCGAGCAGGCGCAGGACATGCGCGTGCAGACCAAGGGTGAGTTCGGCGGCCTCGGCATCGAGGTCACCATGGAGAACGACCTGGTCAAGGTGATCACACCGATCGACGACACGCCCGCCGCCAAGGCCGGCGTGCTGGCTGGCGACTATATCGCCAAGATCGACGGCGAAGAGGTTCGCGGCCTGACGCTCAACGACGCGGTCGAGAAGATGCGCGGCCTGGTCAACACGCCGATCAAGCTCACCATCCTGCGCCAGGGCGCCGACAAGCCGATCGAGCTGACGGTGGTGCGCGACATCATCAAGGTCAAGGCGGTCAAGTTCCGGGTCGAGAACGACATCGGCTACATGAAGATCACCTCCTTCACCGAAAAGACCTATGACGACCTCGAGAATGCCATCGACACCATCAAGAAGCAGGTGCCGGACGACAAGCTCAAGGGCTATGTGCTCGACCTGCGCCTCAATCCGGGCGGCCTGCTCGACCAGGCGGTGAGCGTGTCCGATGCCTTCCTGAAGCGTGGCGAGATCGTCTCGACGCGTGGACGCGATCCGAAGGACGTCACCCGCTTCGACGCCAAGCCGAAGCAGGTCGACGACGTCAACGGCAAGCCGATCATCGTGCTCGTCAATGGCGGCTCGGCCAGCGCTTCCGAAATCGTCGCCGGCGCGCTGCAGGATCTGCGCCGCGTCACGGTGGTCGGTACGCAGTCCTTCGGCAAGGGTTCGGTGCAGACCATCATTCCGCTCGGCGAGAATGGCGCGCTCAGGCTGACGACGGCGCTCTATTACACGCCGTCGGGCAAGTCGATCCAGGGCAAGGGCATCACGCCCGACATCAAGGTCGACCAGCCGCTGCCGCCGGAACTGCAGGGCAGGGACCTGACACGCGGCGAATCCGACCTCAAGGGCCACATCAAGGGCGCCGACGAGAGCAAGACCGGCTCGGGCTCGGCAGCCTATGTGCCGCCGGATCCGAAGGACGATCTGCAGCTCATCTATGCCGAGCAGCTGCTGCGCGGCCAGAAGACCGACCCGTCCTTCCCGCCCAATCCGGAGAAGGCCGTGCTCAACCAGTAACGGGTTTGGTCGGCCATGTCTGGCCGCCTGAACGAAGCAATGCGATGCTGCCGGGACCGAAAGGTTCCGGCAGTTTGATTCGGGGAGGCAGGGCGAGGCCTCCAGATATGGCGCCAGGGGTGCGCCAGGTTGATGAACTCGCGCATGTCCTCCCGAAGGGATCACCTTTGGAATCATGCGCCCCGGGGACAGGGCTTGGCTGATATCGGCAAGGACATCGAACGCCCGCTTGGACAGACCGTCCGGGCGCCGCGCGCTGCCGGCAAGGTCAGCGCGGGCGTGATTGCCGCGAGCGCAGTGGTGCTGGCGGTGGTCGGCGTCTCGGCCGCGATCGCGCTCAGGGAAAAGCCGTTTCGAAAGCCGCAAGAGGTCGCCGTTTCGACGCCAAAAGTGACGGCGGCCGCCGAGCCCGCCGCTTCGGCGCCTGCACCTGCACTGGCCCCGGCAGCAGCGCCGAAGGTTGAAACGCCGACCAAGACCGGTGGTCCGCAGATCATCCATGTGCAGAAGGAGGAGGGCGATGGTCCTCCGCAGGCGGCCATCGTCATCCGCGACCCCTCGAGCATCAGCCAGAACCTGAAGATCGCGCACATTCCCGACAAGGCGCTCATCGAGACCAGCGACACCGGACCCTTGCCGATGCGCTCCGCCGATGGGCGGCGGCCGTTCGATGTCTATGCGCGGCCGTGGTCCGGCGCGCGCGGTGCGCGCGTGGCGATCGTCATCGGTGGACTTGCGGTGTCGCAGACCGGTACCCAGGCGGCCATTGCCAAACTGCCGCCGGAAGTGACGCTGGGCTTCGCGCCGCAAGGCAACAGCATCGGCCGCTGGATGCAGGCCGCCAGGCAGAGCGGCCACGAGATCGTCATGCAGGTGCCGCTCGAACCGTTCGACTATCCCAACGTCAATCCCGGCCGCAACACGCTGACCGTGGCGGCCAGCGCGGACGAGAACATTAAAAACTTGCACTGGGCGCTGTCGCGGACGACGAACTATACCGGTGTCATGAACTATATGGGTGCGCGCTTTTCCGCCGACACGGCGGCGATGGAGCCGTTCATGGCCGAGCTCGGCAAACGGGGGCTCGCCTATATCGACGACGGCTCGTCGGCGCGCAGCCTGGCACCCGATCTGGCGCTGAAAGACGGCGTGCCCTTCGTCGCCGGCGACATGGCGATCGACGCGGTGCAGGATCGCGGCGCCATCCTGAAGAAACTCGACAGTCTCGAAGCCACCGCGCGCGCCAAGGGCTCTGCCGTCGGCATCGGCTCGGCCTTCGACCTGACGGTCGACACCGTCTCGTCCTGGATTGCCGAGGCCAAGAAGCGCGGCATCGAGATCGTGCCGATTTCGGCGGTGGCCATAGATCCGCAAAAAGGGTGATGGCGTAACCAAATCAGCTTGTGACGATTTCAGCGATAGCGAGAGAAGAGTCTTCTCTGGGCCTCGTTGAGCCCGCTGTCCCAATCGACCTCGCGCTTGGACCGCGGGATGTGTCGATGTTCATTGTTATTGTAGAACAGCGACCCATGGATTCCGAGCGCATCGCGTTTAAGGATAGGGCGGTTCCAAAGCGGGGCCAGTATTCGGCCAGCCTCCTCGTCGCCTAGCCGTTCGAAGAGGTCTTCAGCCAGCTCCATGTCTTGTCCGTCGGGGAAGATGACGGCGAACTCCTCCTCCGTCGCCTGAAATATGCTGAAGGTAGCGTTCAGAGCGCCATTGATGATCTGGATATTTTTCATAGGATGCATTTTGACATTCGACTGCAACTGCGGCAACTGAACCAAATGATGGCCAATCGGTTCCAAGTTTTCCACGCTTCCGATGCAAGCCCAGTTTGAGTAGGCTCCGCTCCGTTCCCGAAACTGCCCCCGCCGCCCCGCGTCGTCGGAGCAATTCTTAAAACGGCTGGAAACCTGACTGATGTCCAAAAAGACAATCGATCCCGAGACACTGCCCTATCGTCCCTGTGTCGGGCTGATGATCCTCAACGGCGACGGCCTGGTCTGGGTTGGGCATCGCATTGCCGAGCCCGACAGCGAATTCGCCGGCACGACGCAGCTCTGGCAAATGCCGCAAGGCGGCATCGACAAGGGCGAAGAGCCGTTGCAGGCGGCGGAGCGCGAGCTCTATGAGGAGACCGGCATGCGCAGCGTCTCGCTGCTCGCCGAGGCGCCGGACTGGATCAACTATGATCTGCCCGACCACCTCGTCGGCATCGCCTTCAAGGGCCGCTATCGCGGCCAGACGCAGAAATGGTTCGCCTTCCGCTTCCATGGCGACAGCAGCGAAATCCAGATCAATCCGCCGCCGGGCGGCCACACCGCCGAATTCGACGAATGGTCGTGGCGGCCGATGCGGGACCTGCCCGACCTGATCGTGCCGTTCAAGCGCAAGGTCTATGAAGAGGTGGTGGCGGCGTTCAGCCATCTGGCGCGATAGAGCAATTCCAGGAAAAGTGTGAGCGGTTTTCCCGGGAAAGCGCGTAGCGCTTTCCCTTGGGAATTGCGTTAAAACAAAGAGATAGCAGGGCGAGCGGCGGCCTCTGAAGCGATCGCGGTTGCCGCGCCGGCCCGACGGTCCTATTGATGTCTATCCGCCACGATAAGGGTCGCCATGCACGACGCCCCCAAGAGGTCATCGCCCGAGGATGCCGCCATAAGCGAGGCGGCTGCTGGGGCCATCCTCACCATCGATCTGGGCGCGATCCGTGAAAACTACCGGCGACTGAAGACGCGGTTGGGGGGCGTGCGCTGCGCCGGCGTGGTCAAGGCCAACGGCTACGGCCTCGGCGCTGCCCAAGTGGCATCGGCGCTGACCAGGGAAGGCTGCGATGTCTTCTTCGTCGCGCTGCTGGCCGAAGGCATCAAGCTGCGCAAGGCGATCGGGGCTGGACCCGACATTTACGTGCTGAACGGGCTGCCGCCGGGTTCCGAACCGGAAGCCGTCGCGGCGGGCCTCAGCGCGGTCATCAACAGCGTCGGACAGTTGAAAGCCTGGAGTGCCGCGGCACGCGCTGCCGGCCGTAAGCTGCCGGCGGCGGTTCAGGCCGACAGCGGCATGTCGCGGCTCGGCATGGCGCCGGCCGAAGTCGAGGCACTGGCCGGGGATGCCGGCGCGTTCGATGGCATCGACGTCAGATATGTCATGAGCCATCTGGCCTGCGCCGACGAGCCACGCCATCCGGCCAATGAGCAACAGCGGCAGGCCTTCGAGCGGCTGCGCGCCATGCTTCCCGAGGCGCCTGCCTCGCTCGCCAACTCATCCGGCATTTTTCTTGGGCAGCCCTACCATTACGACCTCGCCAGGCCAGGGGCGGCGCTCTACGGCATCAACCCGACGCCCGGCGAAGCCAATCCGATGCTGCCTGTCGTGAGGCTGCAGGCCAAGGTGGCGCAGACGCGCCGTGTCGAAAAGGGCAGCGGCATAGGCTACGGCCACACCTACCACGCGGAAGGTCCGTTGAGCCTGGCGACGATTTCGTTCGGCTATGCGGATGGCTGGCTGCGCCGCTCCGCTTCGGCGGCGTGGTTCGAGTGGGTGCGCCTGCCCTTCCTCGGACGTGTGTCGATGGATTCGATCATTCTCGACATTTCCGCCCTGCCGACCGGCAGGCTGCGCGAGGGCGATCTGGTCGAGCTGCTCGGTCCTTCGCAGAGCGTCGACGATGCCGCCGGCCATGCCGGCACCATCGGCTATGAAATCCTGGCCAGTCTCGGCCCGCGCTTTCACCGGCGCTACGTCGGGGGGTAACCCCCCTTGCGGCTAGCCCCTTGGCGGGCGCGGCAAAATCCGGCAGACAGTGTGTGGCATGCCCGGTGTCAGTGGCGGCGTGGAGCGTGATGCGATGAAGATCATGGTGCTGGGTGGTGGTGTCATCGGGGTGACCACGGCCTATTATCTCGCCGAGGCCGGCCACGAGGTGACGGTGATCGACCGCCAGAAGGGCCCGGCGCTGGAAACCAGCTTCGCCAATGCCGGCGAGATTTCGCCCGGCTATGCCTCGCCCTGGGCCGGGCCTGGCATCCCGCTCAAGGCGATCAAATGGTTGTTGATGAAGCATGGCCCGCTGGTGGTGCGGCCGGCTTTCGATCCGCATATGTGGACATGGCTGGTCAAGATGCTGCGCAACTGCACGGCCGAGCGCTATGCCATCAACAAGTCGCGCATGGTGCCGCTGGCCGAATACAGCCGCGATACGCTGAAGGCGCTGCGCGAAGCGACCGGCATCAGCTATGACGAGCGGACCCAAGGCACGCTTCAACTGTTTCGTACGCAAAAGCAGCTCGACGGCACCGGTGGCGATGTCGAGGTGCTGAAGAAATATGGTGTGCCCTACGAGATCCTCGACCAGGACGGCTGCATCGCGGCGGAGCCGGCGCTGGCCGGCGTGCGCGAGAAATTCGTCGGCGGCCTCAGGCTGCCGCATGACGAGACCGGCGACTGCAAGATCTTCACCGAGAAATTGGCCGAGCTTTGCGTGGCGCGTGGCGTGAAGTTCGAATACGACACGACGATCTGGCGCGTCATCCGCAGCCGCAACCGCATTGCCAACCTCAGCACCAGCAAGGGTTTCAAGGCCTCGGAGGCCTATGTGATGGCGCTGGGCAGCTATTCGGCCGGCTTCATGCGCCGGATGAAACGGTCGATCCCGGTCTATCCGGTCAAGGGCTATTCGATCACCGTGCCGATCAAGGATGCCGGCCTGGCGCCGGTGTCGACCGTGATGGACGAAACCTACAAGGTGGCGATCACCCGGCTGGGCGACCGCATCCGCGTCGGTGGCACGGCCGAGATTTCCGGCTTCGATCTCAGGCTGCACGAATCGCGGCGCCGCACGCTCGAACATTCGGTCGGCGATCTCTTTCCGGGCGCCGGCGCCATGCGCGAAGCGACGTTCTGGTGCGGGCTGCGGCCGATGACGCCGGACGGGCCGCCGCTGATCGGCCGCACCGAGCTTTCCAATCTCTTCCTCAACACAGGCCATGGCACGCTCGGCTGGACCATGGCCTGCGGCTCGGCCAAGGTGCTGGCCGACATCATGTCGAACAAGGTGCCCGACATCGATGCCCGTGCCCTGGCGCAGGAACGCTACCTAAAGTAGGCAGCGTTGGGGTCAGAACGCCTGCTTGACCCAGGCTTCGTCGAACAGCAGCCGGTAGGCCCATGGGATCGTCACCTCAGTGGAAACCGGGTTCGAATGGGCGAGATAGTCGTCATAGACCGGCTTCATCCTGACGTAGAAGGCGGGATCGAGCACCATCATGCCGTTCTCTGAATCGTGGAAGAAGCTGCGGTTGTTGAGGTTGACCGAGGAGATGGCGACCAGCCTTTCGTCGATCATCATGATCTTGGAATGCAGCACCACGTCAGGCGCCTTGAACTCGCGGATGTTGATGCGATCGCCATATTTCTCGACGAACAGCTTGTTGAGCGCGGTGAGGAATTTGCCGCCAATATCGCCCTTGAGATCGATGCGGCCGACAACGTCGATCTTGACGCCGCGCGCGAGCGCCCGGTCAAAGGCCCGGGCGAGGCTCGGCGTCAGATTGAGGTAGGGATTGACGATCTGGATATGGCGCTGGGCGGCGTCGACCAACTCGACGAAATAGTCCTCCAGCGCTTGGTCGTCCTCATAGGGCACCGAAATGAAATGCCGGGCATTGCCCCGGGGGCGGCCATCTCCGCGCACCGGGATGGAGAAGGGGCGGGCCAGATTGGTGTCGGCGTCGCGCAGCCATATCGTCGACAGATGCGCGGCGAGCGTCTCGACCGTCGCCTTGTCGGCGAACTCGATGTCGAAGTCGCTCCAGTTTGAATAGTAGTTCAGCGAAAGCCCGTCGGTCTTGCCGTATTGTTCGAGGTTGGGATAGCGCGACAGGTCGATCGGCTGGTGGAACAGGAAGCCGTCATGGATGTTGCGGCCGCCGATGATGACGCGCGAGCGCGCGGGGTCCTGCGCCAGCGTCGCCAGCATCTTGATGTGAAGGACCTTGTGCAATTGTGAAATCTGCTCGTCGATCGGCGCGCCATGGTCTGCCCGCCAGCGATATTCCTGCAGTTCGACATTGGGGAATTCGGCCGCCAGCCGGTGCAGCATGGCATCGTCCTTTTCGCGCTCCAGCACGTCGGTGACCATGATGCGCACCTTGGTGCCAAGGGCTGCATGATGGCGGATCAGCCGCTCGATGACGCGGCCGGAGAAGTCGGCCTTGAATTCGAGCGAGGACAGATAGATCAGCTTCAGCCGTGGTGCCTTGGAGAAATCGAGCGGCAGTTCCGGGTCGCCCTTATCTATGACCGCATCGGACAGCGGCGCGCCCATCAGCGCCTCGACCTTGGCGTTGAAGCCGTCGCGCGATTTGCGCAGCAGCCTGGGCTCGCCGATCGGCAGGGCGCAGGTCTGCGACAGCCAGCGGCTGGCATAGAAGGCGCGCTGAAGCGCGTCGAGCCCGGTGCTGTTGGGAACCGGGCAGCGCTGGTAGCGGCTGTCGAAGCTGGCGAGCGCCGGATCGGCGGTTTCTTCACGCTGGATGGCGAGCGGCGCGCCGGCCGGCGCAAGGCTGGAACGTATCCTCGCCGTGCAGCGGTTCAGGCTGTCGCTTGGAAACAGGCTGACCGTGTCGTCCTCGCCCGACAATCGGAACCGAAATGCCGCGCCGGCGACGATGGTGCGCGAGGTGCCGGCGGCGCGGATCGCCAGAGGACCGTCGCAGGTGGCCTCGATCTCGGCAGGCTGCTGGCCCGCCTGGCGCAGGACGATCTCGGTGCTGCGTGCCTGCAGGCCGGAGAAATCGAAAACCTTGGGAGCCGAGGGCCGCGCCGCCGCATCGATGTAGAGCGTCTGCCGCGACACCCGCCAGCGACCGTCGAAATGGCCCTCGCCGCTGCCGCCATTGGCCGGCGGCAGATGCGTCCTGGCAACCGGTCCGGCCAGTTGCTGCAGCGTCGAATAGGTCGCCTGGAAGTCGCTGTTCTGGACGTCGCGGCGGTTGCGCCCGAACGGGCCGGTGCCATTGGCGCGATCCATGGCGCCGAGCTGGTTGTGGGCAAGCAGGGCCAGGAAGCGTCTTTCATAGTCACCGGTGCCGGCATCGCCAAAAAACTGCGACGCCGCGACATGTGGCCCCGGCGTGCTGGCCGACAGCGAGGGCCGCGTGCAGGCCTCCTGTCCCGGCAGGAGGTCGCAGGCATTGCGGCCTGCGCCGGCGCAGCCGACAAGCGCGATGAGCACCAGCCCGAACAAAGCGAGGATGATGGAGGCGCGGCCGATCAACCGGCGGCTCCGGTCTTCATGGCGCTCAATTGCGCCGGGTCGCGCGGCGGCATGAAGCCCTGCGGAAACACCTTGCAGATGGGGATGGCGAAAGTCGCGATCAGCAGTTCCGCCTCGTCGCGCATCTTGCGGGGCGCCGTCTTGTCGTCGCGGATCGTCCTGGCCGAGGCGACGAGGGCGCCGTCGCAGTCGCAATGGTTGTGACGGGCGATGTAGCAGGCGTCGTGGGTCTGGCAGACAGCGTCGAGGCGGTCGACGGGCCGGGCCGACAGATCGCCGGTGCGGGTGCCGGGGCCACAGTAATTGCCGATGACAAAAGGCGAGGGGCGCGCCATGGCGTAACGGATCGGCTTGGGCAATTCGGCTTCCGGCACTTTTGCCCATGGATTGGCGCAGGCCGAGACGAAAAGCAGCGGCAGGATGGCAAGAACGGCTCGCATTTTTTCCGCGCCAGCTTTCTGAATGATTTCCCCACCCGGCGATATAGCCCACGGCTCGGGATCGCACGCCCTGATGCCACACTGGCCGGTTTTGTGGCAAGGAAAAGGCGGCGCGCGTGGCTACCGCGTTGTTGTAATATTGGCATAGTCTAGCTTAAGGGGCGACCCGCCCGGCATTCGGAGGACCAGCACCGGCGATGCGTATCTGTCTTCTCGTTACGACTGTGGGATTTCTGTCCTGCGCAGCGGGGGCAAACGCCGCCGACAATACGGTTCATGACCGGGATAACTGGGTCTCGTTGACCGTTCCTCAGGAATGGACCACTGAGCCGCCTTCTGGCGAGGCGATGTTGCTGGATATAAAATCCACTGATGAGGGCCTTGACTGCATGGTGTCTGGCTCGCTCTACAACCCCCTCGCACCGGGTTCGCCGTCCGATCCGCGCAAGTTCATCGAGGACTGGTCTATGGACACCTGGACGAGGATGATGGGCAAATCGTTCAGCACGGCCGATTTCAGCAATGACCGGCTTGCAAGGTTTCCAGACGGCTACCCAGTGCGCCATGCTGACTTGGATTTCACCGTTAGCGACGAGAATGTCAGCCTGCACGGCCATTCCAGGATTGCGTTTTCAATCCGGGGTGCGCGCTACGGTTATGTCAACTGCTCGTTGATGGCCGGGAGCGCAGAGGAGGTCGCGCAGAGATGGGCACCATTGGCGGACACGGTCGAGCGTGTGGTGAATTCATTCGTTCTCGACCCGCCTTGAACGGCGCATTGCGGCTGCCGGTTTGCGAAATCAGGTAAAGAGGCCCCGCTCCCGCTCCACCGCCTTGGTGATGAAGCTGGCGACGATCTGGACACGGCGCAGCGGCCTGACCGATTCGTGATAGACCAGCCAGTAGGCGCGGCGGATGGGCGCGATGACATCGACGGGCACCAGTTCGGGCATCGAGCGGGCGACGAAGGTGTGCAGGATGCCGATGCCGGCGCCGGAGCGCACCGCTTCGGCTTGACCGAGCGCGGAGGAAATGGCGAAGCTGGTGCGCCAGTCGGCGCTGAATTCGGCGGCATAGTCGAGCGAGGGGCTGACGATCAGGTCAGGCACATAGCCGATGAGGGTGTGTTGGCCGAGTTCGGCCGCCGTTTTGGGCAAGCCATGCGCCTCGGCATAGGCGCGTGAGGCGAACAGACCGAGCGAGTAATCGACCAGCTTTCCCGCCACCAGCCGGCCTTCTGTCGGCTGCTCGACGGTGATGGCGATGTCGGCTTCGCGACGGGACAGGGAGAAGGAACGCGGCACCGGCACCAGCTGGATCGTCAGCTCGCGATGCAGCGCGGTCAGCTCGCCGAGACGCCTGGCCAGGAAGGCGACGCCAAAACCGTCCGGGGCGCCGATGCGCACGGTGCCGGAGATATCGTCGCCTTCGCCCGATATGGTCGAACGCGCGGCGATCATGTCGCCCTCCATGCGCTCGGCAATGTCAAGGAAGCGCTCGCCGGCCGGCGTCAACTCGCTGCCGGTGGTCAGCCGGCGAAAGAGTTTCGTGCGCAGCGCGTCCTCGAGCGCGGCGATGCGGCGCGAGACGGTTGCGTGATTGAGCTCCAGCCTTTTGGCGGCGCCGAGGATCTGGCCGGCGCGCGCGACGGCGAGAAAGATGCGGACGTCATCCCAGTTCATGGGCATCCCCAGGAGATAGCTTGTGACCACCATTTGCGAGAATTGATGCGCGCCCGTCAATCGATATCCATTCTGCGCACAACGGTTGCGTTCTCCCTCGCGTTGCCATCGCCCCTGCAAAGGCGGACAATGCAGCATCACAAACAAGGGAGAGACATCATGATCGAATACGGTCATTTCATCGGCGGCAAGCATGTCGCCGGCACCAGCGGCCGCAAGCAGGACGTCATGCAGCCGATGGACGGCTCGGTGCGCGGCACGGTGGCGCTGGCCTCGCAGGCGGAACTGCGCGCGGCCGTCGAGAACGCCAAGGCGGCGCAGCCGAAATGGGCTGCCACCAACCCGCAGCGCCGCGTGCGCGTGCTGATGAAATTCCTCGAACTGGTCGCCCGCGACTATGACGAACTGGCCGACATCCTGGCGCGCGAGCACGGCAAGACGATCGCCGACGCCAAGGGCGACATCCAGCGCGGCCTCGAAGTGGTCGAAGTCTGCATCGGCGCGCCGCATATGATGAAGGGCGAGTTCACCGATGGCGCCGGCCCCGGCATCGACGTCTATTCGATGCGCCAGCCGCTCGGCGTCGTCGCCGGCATCACGCCGTTCAACTTCCCGGCGATGATCCCGCTGTGGAAGATCGCGCCGGCGATCGCTTGCGGCAATGCTTTCATCCTGAAGCCGTCGGAGCGTGACCCTGGCGTACCGAAGCGCATCGCCGAGCTGTTTCTTGAGGCCGGCCTGCCGGCGGGCATCCTCAATGTCGTCAATGGCGACAAGGATGTGGTCGATGCGATCCTGGACGATCCCGACATCAAGGCCATCGGCTTTGTCGGTTCGACGCCGATCGCCCACTACATCTATTCGCGCGGCACCGCGGCGGGCAAGCGCGTGCAGTGCTTCGGCGGCGCGAAGAACCACATGATCATCATGCCCGACGCCGACATGGACCAGACCGTCGATGCGCTGATCGGCGCCGGCTACGGCTCGGCCGGCGAGCGCTGCATGGCGATCTCGGTCGCCGTCCCGGTCGGTAACGACACCGCCAACCGGCTGATGGAAAAGCTGATCCCGCGCGTCGAGAGCCTGAAGGTCGGCCCGTCGACGGATTCCTCGGCCGATTTCGGTCCGCTGGTGACGGCGCAGGCGCTGGAGCGCGTCAAGGGTTACGTCGACACCGGCGTCAAGGAAGGCGCCAAGCTCGTCGTCGACGGCCGCGGCTTCTCCATGCAGGGCTATGAGGATGGCTACTATATGGGCGGCTGCCTGTTCGACAATGTGACGGCCGACATGCGCATCTACAAGGAAGAGATCTTGGGCCGGTGCTCTCGGTGGTGCGCGCGCCGACCTATGAGAGCGCCATCAAGCTCGCCAACGACCACGAAATGGGCAATGGCGTCGCCATCTTCACCCGCGACGGCGACGCCGCGCGCGACTTCGCAAGCCGTGTCCAGGTCGGCATGGTCGGCATCAACGTGCCGATCCCGGTGCCGATCGCCTATTACACCTTCGGCGGCTGGAAAGCGTCGTCCTTCGGCGACCTCAACCAACACGGCCCGGACGCCTTCCGCTTCTACACCAAGACCAAGACGGTGACCTCGCGCTGGCCGTCCGGCATCAAGGACGGTGCGGAATTCGTCATCCCGACGATGAACTGAATTCGGAAGAGCATACGAGACAAGAGAGGCGGGGCAACCCGCCTTTCTTCGTTTCTTACGGTCATCGTTCACACCGTCGGAATCGTGCCGCCATCGATGACGTATTCGGTGCCGTGGATCGCCGAGGCGCGGTCCGAGACAAGGAATGCCACAAGTTCCGCAACCTCCTGCGGCCATGCCGGCCGGCCGATGGGAATGCCGCCCAGCGCATCCATGATGCCCTGGCGGGCGGTTTCCTCGTCCGAACCGGAATGGGCGGCCAGCCGCTTCACCATGGCCTCCGATGCGCTGGTGTGGATCCAACCCGGCGCCACGGTGTTGACGCGGATGCCTTTCGGCCCGAGCTCCTTGGACAGCGCCTTGCTGTAGGTCGAAAGAGCGGCCTTCGCCGCGGCATAGGCGATGGTGGATTCGTGCAGTGGCAGGCGGCGCTGGATCGACGAGATGTGGACGATCGCGCCGGCGCACTGCTCGATCATATGCGGGACAAGCAGGCGATCGAGCCGCACCGCCGCCAGCAGATTGAGGCTGAGCTCGTCCTGCCAGAGCTGATCGGTCAGTCCGGCAAACCCTCCGCCTGGACTTTTCGACCCGCCGACGCTGTGAACGATGATGTCGATGCCGCCGAGACTGTCCATGGTGGCTGCCGCCACTCTTTCGGCGCCTGCCAGAGTGCTGATATCGGCCTGCACGAACAGCTTCGACTGACATGCTTCGGTCGCCGAGCGAGCGGTGGTTGCAACCACCGCCCCTGCCGCCGAAAGCCTGGCAACAATGGCTTCGCCGGCGCCCTTGGTGCCGCCGGTGACCAGAACGCGCTTGCCGGCGAATTCCCGGTCGTCGACCGCAAATTTCTGAACGATGGTCATGCGCCGATCTCCAGCCGCGTGATCCTGTTGTCGGCCAGGGTGAAGACGTAGTGGAGCGTCGCGGGGCTGCCCGGGAAATTCCCCGACACGATGCCGGCGATCCGCCATGTATCGCTATTGGCGGTCGCGTCGGCGACTTCGACCGTCACCCGGTATTTGCGCGTCGTTGCCTCCATCCAGTCGCGGATGGCGGCTGATCCCTGATGCGTCTCGCCTTCGTCCCGGACCTTGGCGTCCGAGGCGAAAGGGGCGAGCATACCGTCGATGTCGTGGCGGTTCTTGGCGGCAAAATAGTCCGCCAGCGGCTGAGGAAGTTCTACGGTCATGGTTTGTCTCCGATGCGGGTTGCCGCCGCCCGTCGAAGCCGGCGGCGCTTGTCCGGTTTCTAAAATGCGATATGCTGGTGAAATGACAAAAACCGACGAAAAAGTAAGGTACTTACCTGAAGGTAAGGGCCGGCCCGAAAGTAAGCCCGATATGCTGACGCCATTGTCCGCGGCGAGCGGCGTCGAGAATGTGCTGCGCATCCTCGAAGGGCGCTGGAAACTGGTGATCCTGTTTCACCTGTTCGGCGGCAAGGTGCTGCGCTTTTCCGATCTCGAACGGGCGATCCCGGCGATCTCGCAGAAGATGCTGATCCAGCAGCTCAGGCAGATGGAAGCCGACGGCATCGTGCGCCGTATCGTGCATCATCAGGTGCCGCCCAAGGTCGAGTACTGCCTGACCGATTGGGGCCAGGCGCTGTGCCCGGCCCTCGACGCCCTGCTGAAATGGGCGGCACTTCGGGAACCCTCGAAAACCTGACGCCGATCGTCGTTCCGGCAACGCACCGCAAGAGCCGAAATGGCGCTTGTTTTCAGATCGAGGCCTCACCATATCGATTCCAGGGAATGATAAAGTTCCCTGACGACAGACCGGAAACCAGAAGGAGTGACGTGATGACGACGTCGAACCCGGCCTGGAGCGTTTCGGTATATTGAGGCTGCCCATGTGCCTCCCTTTGCCGGAATGCGAAGGCGAAGGAGGTGCCAAATGGCACACAAATTTTCGTTTCGATGGATCAGGATAGCCGCGATCGGCGCAGCGCTGGCGCTGTCGACGCTATCGGCACAGGCGCAGTTCATCTGCGGCGGCCACAGTGACCTTGTTGCGGCATTGGCAAAGGCCCTGCAACAAAAGCAGATCGGCTACGGTGTGGTTGGTCAGGCCGCCATTGTCGAGGTCTATGTTTCGGCAAGTGGGACCTGGTCGATGCTGGTGACCGATGTGCAGGGCCGAAGCTGCATTTTCGCGACCGGTGACGGGTGGGAGAATACCGCCATCGCCGCGGCGCAAGGGATCTGATCGCCGGGTCAGCGCGTCGCGGCCACCTCGGCGTGGCCGCGCAGCAGCGCCATCAAACGCTTGGCGTCCTTGGCGGCCGCCTCCTCGTCGCCGTCGAGGATCGAGCGGATCAGCGCGACGTGATGCTCGGCTGATTCGGCGAGGCCGGTGTCGGCCTTATAGCGAAACCAGAAGCGGCGGCTGTGGGTCTGCAACGGGGCGGCCAGCCGCGCGGCGAAAGGGTTGTCTGCGGCCATCGCCAGGGCCTCGTCGAGCGCCTTGTCGGCCTGGATGAAGGCAAGCACATTGCCCGAGATGACCGCCTTCTGCATGGCAAGGGCGGCCTCGTGAAACAGGTCGGCGGCCTCGCGAGTGACGAAGCGGGCGGCCGAACGGGCAAGCACCACCTCGACACCGCGCCGGGCGTCGAGCACGCGCAGCCAGTCGCCGGGATGCAGCGGCGCGATCGCGATGCCGGCGCGTGGCCGTACATCCAGCAGCCCTTCCCAGGCCAGCCGCTGGATCGCCTCGCGCACCGGCGTGCGGCCGAGCGCCAGCTTTTCGATGAGCGCCCCTTCGGTGACAAAGCTCGACGGCGCCAGCTCCAGCGTGACGATCATATGCTCGAGCACGCGGTAAGCCTTGGCCGCTGCCGGCTCGGACATCGCGGTTGCTTCCATGGATATCAAAGGCGATCTCCTGATATATCTTGCATATATCATAACAGATTCCGCATTGACAGCACGTTTCTTAACAGATATACGACTGATATATCAGATGGAGAAATGACCATGTGGACCGGAGTTTTCCCCGCCGTCACGACCAAATTCACCGCCGACGACCAGCTCGACCATGCCGAGATGGAGCGCTGTTTCAATCTTCAGATGGAGGCCGGTTGCGACGGCATCATCGTTTGCGGCTCGCTCGGCGAAGGGCCGATGCTGTCGCCTGACGAGAAGATCGAAGTGCTGAAGACCGCGCAGAAAGTCGCCGGCGGGAAGCCGGTGCTGATGACGGTCAACGAGGCGGGCACCCGCGAGGCCGCCAGCATCGCCAAGCGCGCCGCCAGGGAAGGCGCCGATGGCCTGATGGTGGTGCCGAGCCCGATCTACCACACCAACGCGGAAGAGACGGTCGCCGCACTTCGCGCGGTCGCCGAGGCCGGCGACCTGCCGGTGATGATCTACTCCAACCGGCTCGCCTACCGCGTCGACGTCACCGTCGACCAGATGGAGGAGCTGGCATCGGACAAGCGCTTCGTCGCCATCAAGGAATCCTCCGACGATATCAGGCGCTCGACCGAGATCATCAACCGGCTGGGCGACCGCTACGATCTCTTCACCGGCGTCGACAATCTCGCCTTCGAGGCGCTGTCGGTCGGCGCCATTGGCTGGGTGGCCGGCCTGGTCACCGCCTTCCCGCGCGAAACCGTCGCCATCTACCAGCTGATGAAGCAGGGCCGCCGCGAGGAGGCGCTCGCCATCTACCGCTGGTTCCGGCCGCTGCTCGATCTCGACGTCTCGACCTATCTGGTACAGAACATCAAGCTTGCTGAAGTGCTGGCAATCGATACCAATGACCGCGTGCGCATGCCGCGCCAGCCCCTGTCGGGCGAGCGCCGCAAGGCGGTGGAGAAGATCATAGGGGATGCGCTGGCGGTGCGGCCGAAGCTGCCGTCGCTCCAGACGTCTCCTCTATCGGCGGACAGACTGGTGGCAGCCGAGTAAGGGACAGCACTGACGTGCCAGGAAATTCCAGATCCCCGGAACAGGAGCAACGCTCCGCCACTGGGGCACCTTCTCCCCGTTCGCGGGGGGAAGGCGAGGACATCGCCATCATCGGCGGTGGCATCATCGGCATCTGCGCGGCCGCCTTCCTTGCCGAGGCAGGGCGCAGCGTGACAGTCTTCGATCGCACCGGCATCTGCGAGGAGACGAGTTCCGGCAATGCCGCCGCCTTCGCCTTCTCCGACGTGCTGCCGCTGGCGCACAAGGGCATGATCAAGAACCTGCCGAAATGGCTGGCCGATCCGCTCGGCCCGCTCAGCATTCCACCGGCCTACCTGCCGAAGCTCGTGCCCTGGCTGATCCGCTTCTGGCGAGCCGGCGCGCCGGAAAAATACGAGGCCAGCCTCGCCGCCCAGGCCGGCATGATGAAGCTTGCCGAGGCGGAATGGATGGGCCTGCTCGATCGCTCCGGCACGCGGCCGATGCTGCGCGAAGATGGCTCGCTCGAACTTTACGAAAGCGAGGCAGAGTTTCAGGCTGGGTTGTCCGGCTGGGCGGCGCGAGAACGTTTCGGCATCGGCTTTCGCCATGTCGAGGGCGGGGACCTTGCGACGTTACAGCCGGGCCTGTCTCCGCGCTTCGTCAAGGGCACCTTCGTGCCGGGCTGGAAGACGGTCGCCGATCCAAAGCTGCTCGGCAAGGCGGTCTGGGCTTACGCCGAGGCCAAGGGCGCCCGCTTTGAAATGGCCCGCATCGATCGCGTCGCGGCGGACCAGCATGGCGCGACATTGACGCTCGCCGATGGCACGACCAGGCAGGCGAGGCAACTCGTCGTCGCCGCCGGCGCCTGGTCACACCTCCTGGCGCGGCAGCTTGGCGATCGCATTCCGCTGGAAACCGAGCGCGGCTACAACACGACCTTGCCCAAGAGCGCCTTCGACGTTAAGCGGCAGCTGATCTTTTCCGGCCATGGCTTCGTCATCACGCCGCTCGAGACGAGCCTGCGCGTCGGCGGTGCCGTCGAACTCGGCGGCATCGAGCGGCCGCCCAATTATGCCAGGTCGAAGGCGCTGCTGCAGAAGGCGCAGAAATTCCTGCCGGGGCTCAACCCCTCGGGCGGGCGCGAATGGATGGGGTATAGGCCTTCGCTGCCGGATTCGGTTCCTGTCATCGGCAAGGCGTCGGGAAGCCGGCCGGTGGTCTATGCTTTCGGCCACGGCCATCTCGGCCTGACCCAGGCGGCCGCAACCGGGCGGTTGATCCGGGAAATCGTCCTGGGGCAGACTCTGCCTGTTGATCTCGCCCCTTTCAGTCCACAACGTTTTTGAGTTCATCGCGGTTTTGAATTTTTCGAGGAACGACATGGCCAAGAAATCCTTCTTCTGCATCGACGGCCACACGTGCGGCAATCCGGTGCGGCTGGTTGCCGGCGGCGGCCCGCTGCTTGAGGGCTCGACAATGATGGAGCGGCGTGCGCATTTCCTCGCCGAGTATGACTGGATCCGCACCGGTCTGATGTTCGAGCCGCGCGGCCATGACGTGATGTCGGGTTCGATCCTCTACCCGCCGACGCGCGAGGATTGCGACATCGCCATCCTGTTCATCGAAACCTCCGGCTGCCTGCCGATGTGCGGCCACGGCACCATCGGCACGGTGACGATGGCCATCGAGCACGGTCTGATCAAGCCGAAGACGCCGGGTGTGCTGAGGCTCGACACGCCGGCCGGCCTGGTCATCGCCGAGTACAAACAGGTCGGCGAGTATGTCGAGGAGGTGCGCATCACCAACGTGCCGTCCTTCCTCCATGCCGAGGGGCTGACGGTCGAATGTCCCGGGCTCGGCGAGATCACCGTCGACGTCGCCTATGGCGGCAATTTCTACGCTATCGTCGAGCCGCAGGCGAATTATCGCGACATGGCGGATCATTCCGCCGGCGACCTCATCGCCTTGAGCCCGGTGGTGCGCCAGCGGCTGAACGAGAAATACACTTTCGTGCATCCCGAAAATCCTGGCATCAACAGGCTGTCGCACATGCTGTGGACCGGCAAGCCGACGGTGGAGGGGGCCGACGCCCGCAACGCCGTCTTCTACGGCGACAAGGCCATCGACCGCTCACCATGCGGCACCGGCACCTCGGCGCGCATGGCGCAGCTCCATGCCAAGGGCAAGCTCAAGGCCGGCGACGCCTTCGTGCATGAATCGATCATCGGTTCGCTGTTCAAGGGCAAGGTCGAAAAGGAGGTCACCGTAGCGGGCAAGCCGGCGATCATTCCCTCGATCGGCGGCTGGGCGCGCATGACCGGACTGAACACGATCTTCATCGACGACCGCGATCCGTTCGCGCATGGTTTCGTCGTCAAGTGATATTGGCAGGCTGCTGATCATCAGCATCGACCGAGACCGCACGGCGAAACCAGTCGGCGAAGGTGAGCGCGGCGGGCGAGGCATCCACCGACATCGTCAGAAAATAGCTCTTGTCGCGGTTGGTCGAGAGATCGGACAGAACCAGCAGGTCGCCGCGCTTCAGTTCGTCACGAAAGACGTCGACCGGACAAAGCGCCACGCCATGGCCGGCGATGACCGCGGTTGCGAGGATATTGAAATCGGCGAAGACGGGGCCGTTGCCGACATCCACATTGGCCAGTCCGGCCGCGGAGAACCACTCACTCCAGCCCTGCCGGTTCTCGTCATGCAACAGGTCCGCGCCGGCGATCCCCGAAGGGGTGCGCAGCTCTTTGCCAGCCAGATAATGCGGGCTGCACACCGGCCGGTTGAGGCGTGAAAACAGTTTGAGGCTGGTGACGCCAGGCGTCGGATCGGCTCCGAGCGTGATCAGCACATCGTTCTCATCATCTCCGAGCCTGTCCTCGGCCTTGGCATACGCGACCCGCATGCCGATACCGGGATGGCTTGATGTAAAATCCGGCAGGCGAGGAACCAGCCAGCGGCTGGCGATAGACGGTATGCAGCCTACGGACAGTGTCACTGATGCCGCATTGCGGCGGATGCGCCGGCATGTGGCGCCAAGCTCGGCAAGGGCGCCGCTCGCCGACGCCTGCAGGATCACGCCGGCATCCGTCAGCCGTACCTTGCGTGCGTCCCGGTGGAACAGAGGCACGCCCAACCACTCTTCCAGCCGTCTGATCTGGTGGCTTATGGCCGGATGCGTCACATGCAGTTCTTCGCCGGCAGCCGAAAAACTCAAATGGCGTGCAGCGGCCTCGAAAGCGCGTATCGCGTTCAGCGGGATATAGTCCATCTGTCAAATTTACTAACATATGAGATGAGAAGCAATCATTTGAACGTCTGGAAATCCTGCGGCATTGCTGTGGCCGGTTGGAAGTTTCCAGCGGAAATGCCGCCAAACTCGGCTATTTCTCTGAACTCTCTTGCCGCTACGGTATTGGCAGGGAAAGAAAGCATGTTCACCAGACAATTGGCTGATGTAGAAAAATCTGACTTCTTCGTGGATTGGGGCAATGGCACCAGCCATCGCCTGCTGACACAGCAGGACGGCGTGGGGTTCACCGTCTGCCACACCGTCGTGCGCGCCGGCAGCGAATCGCGCCTGCATTACCGGCGGCATTTCGAGGCTTGCTACTGCATCGCCGGTGCTGGTGAGGTCGAAGACATGTCCGGTGCGGTGCATCGCATCGAGCCGGGCACGATCTATGTGCTCGACGACCATGACGAGCATTATCTGCGGGCCGATGCTGCAAGCGACATGATCCTGGTCAGTGTCTTCAACCCTCCCCTTCAGGGCACCGAGCGGCATGCGCTGAGCGGGGACGGCGGCTCAGCATACTGATCCGGAGCAAGGCAATCGTTCCTCGATCGGTAGCCGGACAAGTACAACCGCATTGAATGGCATCGTCGACCACGACCGCAGCCCGTTCACACACGGTTTGTGGTCAAGCAGGAAGAATCCTGACCCTGCGGAAAGGAGTGTGGCGAAAAAACGAACAGTGTCAGGAACGCAACGATTCCTCTTATCACCTAATTTTGACGGCGATTTCTTCGAAACGGGGCGCATGATACGGCCGAATCGTCAAAGACATTGCGTTATGCCAATGGTAGGGTCCGCGATAGTCCAGGGGTCGGATGGGAGAAAACGGGCAATCGGACGGCGTGCCGACAAAACACGCATGACGATTGAAAAATGACGTTGCAATCCGGGCTCGAAACTTTACGACTAGGGGAAATACGAAAAGGAATGCGTCTGCATGGGCGACATTCCAGGGGAGCCATGTACACATGCAGTACTTTGTCCAGCAGCTTATCAACGGGCTGACGCTGGGATCGATCTATGGGCTGATCGCGATCGGCTACACGATGGTCTACGGCATCATCGGCATGATCAACTTCGCCCATGGCGACATCTTCATGGTGGGCGCCTTCACCGCGCTGATCGTTTTCCTCGTCCTCGGCGCTCTGTTTTATTCGGTGCCCGTGGTCGTAGCTCTCCTGGTCATGATGATCGTGGCGATGCTGCTTACCAGCCTCTACAACTGGACGATCGAGAAGGTGGCCTACCGGCCGCTGCGCGGCTCGTTCAGGCTGGCGCCGCTGATCACCGCCATCGGCATGTCGATCGCGCTGTCGAACTTCGTCCAGGTGACGCAAGGGCCGCGCAACAAGCCGATCCCGCCAATGGTGTCGAAAGTCTACGACATCGGCGGCATCAGCGTGTCGTTGAAGCAGATTATCATCGTCGTCGTCACCGCGCTGCTGCTGGCGCTGTTCTGGTACCTGGTCAACAAGACCTCGCTTGGCCGCGCCCAGCGCGCCTGCGAACAGGATCGCAAGATGGCGGCGCTGCTCGGCATCGATGTCGACCGCACCATCTCGATCACCTTCATCATGGGTGCTGCCCTTGCCGCCGTCGCCGGCACGCTGTTCCTGATGTACTACGGCGTCATCGCCTTCTCCGACGGCTTCACGCCGGGTGTGAAAGCGTTCACCGCCGCGGTGCTCGGTGGCATCGGTTCGCTGCCGGGCGCGGTGCTCGGCGGGCTGATGATCGGCTTCATCGAAAGCATGTGGTCGGCCTATTTCTCGATCGACTACAAGGACGTCGCGGCGTTCTCGATCCTGGCCATCGTGCTGATCTTCCTGCCTTCCGGCATTCTGGGCCGGCCAGAAGTCGAAAAGGTCTGAGATCATGGCCGTTACCGTATCTCCGGAGAGCGACACCGTCGCCACCCCCGTGCAGCGCGCGTTCAAGGAAGCGCTCTATGCCGGCGCCATTTCGCTCGGCCTGTTCGTGCTGTTCATCGGGCTGAAGACCGGTCAGAACATTTCCAACGAACTGGTCGTGACGACGCGCTGGGGCCTGCTTGCCGCCGTGGTGATCGCCACGGCCGTCGGACGCTTCCTTTATGTCGCCTATGGCCAGCCCTTCATGGCCAGCCAGAAGATAACCAATGTTGCCACCGGCCTGTTGCCGGCCAGCGTGGCGTCACGGTTCTTCCAGTTGCCGTGGTTCATCGCGGCTGTTGTCGCGGCGGTGCTGCTGTTCGTGTTGAACAGCTCTCTCGCCGGGTGGGTGGGAGAAGAACCGGCCGGCTATCTGCAATTCCTGCGCGCCCTGGCGATTATCTATGTGCTGGCTTGCGTGATCTACCACTTCCGCGCCTTCATCCATGCCAACTTCACCAAATTGGGCATCACGGCGCTGGTGCTGTACCCGATCCTCGTGGTCGCGGTACTGTCGCTGAACGCCTGGTCCATCACTGGCGGGCTGCAGGGTTCGTTGAAATGGGTCGATAATTTCGGCATCCAGATCCTGATCTATGTGATGCTGGCCTGGGGCCTGAACATCGTCGTCGGCCTCGCCGGCCTGCTCGACCTCGGCTACGTCGCCTTCTATGCACTTGGCGCCTATGCGTACGCGCTTCTTGCGACGCATTTCGGCCTGTCGTTCTGGATCCTGTTGCCGGCCGCCGGCGCCATGGCGGCGCTGTGGGGCGTGCTGCTCGGCTTCCCCGTGCTGCGCCTGCGTGGCGATTACCTGGCGATCGTAACGCTGGCTTTCGGTGAGATCATCCGCCTGGTGCTGATCAACTGGCGCGAGGTCACCAACGGATCGGCCGGCATTTCCGGCATTCCCAAGGTCAGCTTCTTCGGCCTGATGTCGTTCAACGTGTCGGACCCCAACTACATCGCCAAGGTTCTGCACATCGCCCAGTCAGGCGCCTACTACAAGATTTTCCTCTACTATCTGATCCTGGGCCTGTGCCTGCTCACCGCCTTCGTCACCATCCGGCTGCGCCGTCTGCCGGTCGGCCGCGCTTGGGAAGCCTTGCGTGAGGACGAGATCGCGTGCCGGTCCCTGGGCATCAACACGACGACAACCAAGCTGACCGCCTTTGCCACGGGTGCCATGTTCGGCGGCTTCGCCGGCTCGTTCTTCGCCGCGCGGCAAGGCTTCGTCAGCCCGGAATCCTTCGTCTTCCTGGAATCGGCCATCATCCTGGCCATCGTCGTTCTCGGCGGCATGGGCTCGCTGGTCGGCATCGCGGTGGCGGCACTTGTGATGATCGGCGGCACCGAGGCGCTGCGCGAGCTCGACTTCCTCAAGCAGATCTTCGGGCCTGACTTCACCCCAGAACTCTACCGCATGCTGCTGTTCGGCATGGCCATGGTCATCGTCATGCTGTGGAAGCCGCGCGGCTTCGTCGGCAGTCGTGAACCGACGGCCTTCCTCAAGGAGCGAAGGGCTGTCTCCAGTTCCTTCACCAAGGAGGGCCACGGCTGATGAACGCGAACCCGATTCAGAAGACCAATCCGGGCATGAACGACGCCATCCTGCAGGTCGAACATCTGTCGATGAAGTTCGGCGGCCTGGTCGCCATCGGCGACCTGTCCTTCGCTGCCAGGCGCGGCGAGATCACCGCGCTGATCGGCCCCAACGGCGCCGGCAAGACCACCGTGTTCAATTGCATCACCGGCTTCTACAAGCCGTCGGAAGGCATGATCACCCTCAACCGGGCCGACGGCACGAGCTTCCTGCTCGAACGGCTGCCCAACCATGAGATCCCGGCGCGCGCCAAGGTGGCGCGTACCTTCCAGAACATTCGCCTGTTCTCGGGTATGACGCTCTTGGAGAACCTGCTGGTCGCCCAGCACAACAAGCTGATGAAGGCGTCGGGCTATACGGTTCTTGGCCTGTTCGGCTTCAGCGGCTACCGCAAGGCCTCGGCCGAATCGGTCGAGCTTGCCAGGCACTGGCTGGAGAAGGCCGACCTTGTCGACCGTGCCGACGATCCGGCCGGTGACTTGCCCTATGGCGCGCAGCGGCGTCTCGAGATCGCACGTGCCATGTGCACAGGCCCGGAGCTTCTGTGCCTGGACGAGCCGGCAGCCGGCCTCAATCCAAAGGAATCGGCGGCGCTCAACGAACTGCTGATCGACATCAAGAACACATCAGGCACCTCGATCCTGTTGATCGAGCATGACATGTCCGTGGTCATGCAGATCTCCGACCATGTCGTGGTGCTGGAATATGGCCGCAAGATCTCGGACGGCAGTCCGCAATCGGTGCGTACCGATCCGCGCGTCATCGCCGCCTATCTCGGCGTCGACGACGAGGAGGTCGAGCAGGTCCTCACCGAAGTCGGCGACGAGGACGTCATCGAACAGCTCGACATAGGGCCGGATGCCGCGCATGGCCCGGGGACATCGTCCTCATACCTGGCCGGACCGGTAACAGACACGGTCGGTCACAGTTCGGGAGAGCGGGTTACCGTGGCCAAGGGCGCATCAAAGGCCGGCCAGGTCGATGCCAGGTCGCTCGCCGAGGCAAACAAGGCGGCCGCGCTGACGGCGGCATCGGCTGCAAAGCCCGCTCCTGCGGTGAAAGCAAAGCCTGCTCCGAAAGCGGCGTCAAAAGCGGCAACCGGGACGGCAGTGAAGTCGACTGCGGCGCCTGCACCGGCCAAACCGGCAGCCAAGGCTCCAGTGGCCAAGACTGCGACGGGCAAGACTGCTGCGGGCAAGGCTGGGGAAATCTCCAACAGGCTGGCGGCGCCCCGCGGTGGCAAGGCCGACAATCTGACCCGCATCAAGGGCATCGGTACGGTCAACGAGAAGAAGCTCAACGATCACGGCATCTTCCACTTCGACCAGATCGGCGCCTGGAAAAAGGCCGATGTCGAGGCTGCTGAAGCTTACCTGGCCTTTGATGGACGCATCGCGCGTGAAGAGTGGGTCAAGCAGGCCAAGCTGCTCGGCCAGGGCAAGGACACGGAATTCTCGCGCCGCGTCGATGCCGGCAAGGTGGCGACCAGCCATGCTTCCGCAAAGACCGCCAGCACGGCCAAGCCTGTGTCGGGCAAGCGTGGAGGGGGCAAGTGATGGCCGGGACAACGCTGCTCGATATCAAGGGCGTGCAGACCTACTACGGTAACATCCGGGCGCTGAACGGCGTCGATGTCACCGTCAACCAGGGTGAGATCGTGGCACTGATCGGCGCCAACGGCGCCGGCAAGTCGACGCTGATGATGACCATTTTCGGGGCACCGCGCGCCCGCGCGGGAAGCATCACCTTCGCCGGCACCGACATCACCCAGATGCCGACGCACGAGATCGCCCGCATGCGCATTGCCCAGTCGCCGGAAGGTCGCCGTATCTTCCCGCGCATGACAGTGATGGAAAACCTGCAGATGGGCGCCAGCCTCGACAACCTCAAGCACTATGACGAGGACGTCGAGAAGGTGTTCACGCTGTTCCCGCGGCTCAAGGAGCGCATCGCCCAGCGCGGCGGCACGCTGTCGGGCGGCGAGCAGCAGATGCTGTCGATCGGACGCGCGCTGATGGCGCGGCCAAAGCTGCTTTTGCTCGACGAGCCGTCGCTGGGTCTGGCGCCGCTGATCGTCAAGCAGATCTTCGATGCCATCCGCGAACTGAACCGCACGCAGGGGCTGACCGTGTTCCTGGTCGAGCAGAACGCCTTTGGTGCGCTGAAACTCGCCACGCGCGGCTATGTCATGGTCAACGGCAATGTGACGATGAGCGGCACCGGCAAGGAACTGCTCGCCAATCCGGAAGTGCGCGCCGCCTATCTCGAAGGCGGACACCACTGAGTTTGGAGCGGAACGTGTGCATCCGATATTCCGCTCCAAGTTTGTTTGTCGCATGATCTTTGTCCGAAAAGTCTGCAACTTTTCGGGATCGTGCTAGGGAGACTTCATCATGCAGGGCATTCTCTATGAGGAACCCTCGATCTGGCAGTTCTTCTTCGTCACCTGTCTGCTTGGCGGTTGGGCGGCCTGGATGACGGGCAAGGCCAGCGCCCAGACCTGGCGCAGCTTCATCCACCTGTTCGCCTATCTGCTGGGCCTTGGCATCGGCATCCGCTTCATCCACCATGCGCTGTTCGGCGGCACGATGTTCTCGCTGCACTACTATATCATAGATACCATCGTGCTGATGATACTGGGCTTCGTCGGCTATCAATACACACGAACAAACCAGATGGTCACACAGTATAATTGGCTCTACGAAAGAGCTTCAATCTTGAGCTGGAAACCGAAAGGTTGACGTTCATCATTAACGCCGCTTCGGGGATGAATCGGCGTGACAAGTGCCTGAAAATCGGCAAACTATGCTTTCTGCGATAAGGGTGGGCATCGCATGAAAGCTTCATCCACGCCCACTCCGTAAATGGGAGCGTTTTACATGAGAAAATCACTGTTGTCCGCTGTCGCCCTGGGCGCGCTCGTCGCGTTTGGCGGCGCCGCGTGGGCTGACGTCCTGGTCGGCGTCGCCGGCCCGATCACCGGTCCGAACGCAGCCTTCGGCGCACAGCTTCAGAAGGGTGCGGAAGCGGCTGTCGCCGATATCAATGCGAAGGGCGGCGTCAACGGCGAGCAGATCAAGCTCGAGGTTGGTGACGACGTCTCCGATCCGAAGCAAGGCATCTCGGTTGCCAACAAGTTCGTCGGCGACGGCGTCAAGTTCGTGGTCGGCCACTTCAACTCGGGCGTGTCGATCCCGGCCTCGGAAGTCTACGCTGAAAACAACATCGTCGAGATCACGCCGGCCGCGACCAACCCGAAGTTCACCGAGCGCGGCCTGTGGAACGTGTTCCGCACCTGCGGACGCGATGACCAGCAGGGTAGCATTGCCGGCGCCTATCTCGCCGCGAACTTCAAGGACGCCAAGATCGCCGTCGTGCACGACAAGACCACCTACGGCCAGGGCCTTGCCGACGAAACCAAGAAGGCGATGAACGCCAAGGGCCTGACGGAAGTCATGTATGAAGGCATCAATGTCGGCGACAAGGACTTCTCGGCGCTGATCGCCAAGATGAAGGAAGCCGGCGTTACCATCATCTATTGGGGCGGTCTGCACACCGAAGCCGGCCTGATCATCCGCCAGGCGGCTGACCAGGGCCTCAAGGCGACGCTGATTTCCGGCGACGGCATCGTGTCGAACGAACTGGCTTCGATCGCGGGCGACGCGGTTGCGGGCACGCTCAACACGTTCGGCCCGGATCCGCGGCTGATCCCGGCCAACAAGGAACTCGTCGAGAAGTTCCGCGCGCAGGGCTTCGAGCCGGAAGCCTATACGCTCTACGCCTACGCTGCCGTGCAGGCGCTTGTTGAAGCAGCAACTGCTGCCAAGTCGAACGACCCGCAGGAAGTTGCCAAGGCGCTGCATGCGAACGGCCCGTTCAAGACCGTGCTCGGCGATCTGTCCTATGACGCCAAGGGCGATCCGACGCTGCCCGGCTACGTCATGTACGAGTGGAAAAAGGGCGCCGACGGCAAGTACACCTACATCCAGAAGATGTAAGCCTGTCGACATCGATCACTATGGAATGCCCGGCGCCTCGCGCCGGGCATTTTTCGTTTCAATGCATGTCGCCTAAAGCGCGCCAGGTTGGCGGAACGACATGTAGCTTAGCCGGAAAATGATCACGCCTGGAACGGCAGCACCGGCTGTTTTTTGCACGTTCGAATGAATGCGACCGGCTTTGTCGCAAAGATTCGATTTAAATCGATTGAATCATCTGTCAATTTTGTTTGCACTGCAGCATTTTCACGCTAATCATTGCACCGATTTCCCGTTCCTTCCGCTACTGGAGCCCAGTCCTTGGCCATCACGAAGATCCTCGTCGCCAACCGGTCAGAAATCGCCATCCGCGTCTTTCGCGCGGCCAACGAACTGGGCCTCAAAACCGTGGCGATCTGGGCCGAGGAAGACAAATATTCGTTGCACCGCTTCAAGGCCGACGAAAGCTACCAGGTCGGGCGCGGTCCGCATCTCAGCAAGGATATGGGGCCGATCGAGAGTTATCTGTCGATCGAGGAAGTGATCCGCGTCGCCAGGCTTTCGGGCGCCGATGCCATCCATCCGGGCTACGGGCTGCTGTCGGAAAGCCCCGAATTCGCCGAGGCCTGTGCGCAAGCCGGCATCACCTTCATCGGCCCGAAGCCGGACACGATGCGCCGCCTCGGCAACAAGGTTGCGGCGCGCAACCTCGCCATCGAGGTCGGCGTGCCTGTCATTCCCGCCACCGATCCATTGCCGGACGATATGGAGGCGGTGAAGAAACTGGCCAAGCAGGTCGGCTATCCGGTGATGCTGAAGGCCTCGTGGGGCGGTGGTGGGCGCGGCATGCGCGCCATCCGCGCCGAGGCCGATCTCGCCCGCGAAGTCACGGAAGGCAAGCGCGAGGCGAAAGCCGCCTTCGGCAAGGACGAGGTCTATCTCGAAAAGCTGATCGAGCGCGCCCGCCACGTCGAGGTGCAGGTGCTTGGCGACACGCATGGCAATGTCGTGCACCTGTTCGAGCGCGACTGCTCGATTCAGCGCCGCAACCAGAAGGTCGTCGAACGGGCGCCGGCGCCGTACCTTGAAATGGCGCAGCGCGAGGAGCTTTGCGGCCATGCGCTGAAGCTTGCCCGTGAAACCAATTATATCGGTGCCGGCACCGTCGAGTTCCTGCAGGATGCCGACAGCGGAAAATTCTATTTCATCGAGGTCAATCCGCGCATCCAGGTCGAGCATACGGTTACCGAGCAGGTGACGGGGATCGACATCGTCAAGGCGCAGATCCACATCCTCGACGGCTTCGCCATCGGCACGCCTGAATCGGGTGTGCCGGCGCAGAAGGACATCAGGCTGAACGGCCATGCCTTGCAGTGCCGCATCACCACCGAGGATCCCGAGCACAATTTCATTCCGGATTACGGCCGCATCACCGCCTATCGCGGCGCCACCGGCTTCGGTATCCGGCTGGATGGCGGCACGGCCTATTCCGGCGCCGTCATCACCCGCTTCTACGATCCGCTGCTGGAGAAGGTGACGGCGTGGGCGCCGACGCCGGCCGAGACCATCGCCCGCATGAACCGGGCGCTGCGCGAGTTCCGCATCCGCGGCGTTGCCACCAACCTCACCTTCCTCGAAGCGATCATCAACCACCCGAGCTTCGCCGACAATTCCTACACGACCAAGTTCATCGACACGACGCCGGAGCTGTTCCAGCAGGTCAAGCGGCAGGACCGCGCCACCAAGCTCATCAACTATCTGGCCGACGTCAGCGTCAACGGCCATCCCGAGACGCGCGGCCGGCCGACGCCGAAGGCCGACGCGGCCGCACCCGTCGTGCCCTATCTCAACGGCAACGTGCCCGGCGGCAGAAAGCAGAAGCTCGACGTGCTCGGCCCGGAAAAATTCGCCGGCTGGATGCGCGAGCAAAAGCAAGTGCTGGTCACCGACACGACGATGCGCGACGGCCACCAGTCGCTGCTGGCGACACGTATGCGCACGCACGACATTGCCAATATTGCCGGCACTTATGCGCGCGCCCTGCCGCAGCTTCTGTCGCTTGAATGCTGGGGCGGCGCGACCTTCGACGTCGCCATGCGCTTCCTTACCGAGGATCCGTGGGAGCGGCTGTCACTGGTGCGCGAGGCGGCTCCCAATTTGTTGCTGCAGATGCTGCTGCGCGGCGCCAACGGCGTCGGCTACACCAATTATCCCGACAATGTCGTGCAGCATTTCGTCAAGCAGGCGGCGAGCGGCGGCATCGATCTGTTCCGCGTTTTCGACTGCCTGAACTGGGTCGAGAACATGCGCGTCGCCATGGACGCGGTCGGCGCCGAGGGCAAGCTGTGTGAGGCGGCGATGTGCTACACCGGCGACATTCTCGATCCGGCGCGTGCCAAGTACGATTTGAAATATTATGTCGGGCTGGCCGGCGAATTGCAGGCCGCAGGCGCCCACATCATCGCCGTCAAGGACATGGCCGGCCTTTTGAAGCCGGCGGCGGCGCGCGTGCTGTTCAAGGCGCTGCGCGAGGCGACCGACCTGCCGATCCATTTCCACACCCACGACACGTCCGGCCTGTCGGCGGCGACCGTGCTGGCGGCGGTGGAGAGCGGCGTCGACGCCATCGACGCGGCGATGGACGCCTTCTCCGGCAACACGTCGCAGCCTTGCCTGGGCTCGATCGTCGAGGCGCTGAAGGGCACCGAGCGCGACCCCGGCCTCGACCCGCAATGGATCCGCAAAATCTCGTTCTACTGGGAAGCGGTGCGCAACCAGTACGCCGCCTTCGAAAGCGATCTCAAGGGGCCGGCCTCGGAAGTCTACCTGCACGAAATGCCCGGCGGACAGTTCACCAATCTCAAGGAACAGGCGCGCTCGCTCGGGCTGGAGACACGCTGGCACGAGGTCGCGCAGACCTATCACGACGTCAATCTGATGTTCGGCGACATCGTCAAGGTGACGCCGTCGTCCAAGGTCGTCGGCGACATGGCGCTGATGATGGTGAGCCAGGACCTGACCGTCGCCGATGTCGAGAATCCGGCCAGGGACATCGCCTTCCCGGACTCGGTCGTCTCGATGCTGCGCGGCGATCTCGGCCAGTCACCGGGAGGGTGGCCAGAGGCGTTGCAGAAGAAGGCGCTGAAGGGCGACAAGCCGATCACGGCGCGGCCCGGCTCGCTCTTGAAGCCGGCCGATCTTAAGGCCAGCCGCAAGGAGATCGAGGAGAAGCTGGAACGCAAGCTCTCGGAATACGAATTCGCCTCGTGGCTGATGTATCCGAAGGTGTTTACCGACTTCGCCGGCGCGCAGGAGACCTACGGCCCGGTCAGCGTGTTGCCGACGCCGACCTATTTCTACGGCATGAAGTCCGAGGACGAGATCTTCGTCGACATCGAGAAGGGCAAGACCCTGGTGGTGCGATGCCTGGCCATCGGCGATGTCGACGACAAGGGCATGGTCACCGTGTTCTTCGAGCTCAACGGCCAGCCGCGTCGCGTGAAGGTGCCGGACCGGGCGCATGGCGCATCCGCCGCCAAGGCCCGCCGCAAGGCCGAGCCTGGCAACGAGGCGCATGTCGGCGCACCGATGCCGGGCGTGGTCTCGGCACTTTCGGTCGCCGCCGGCCAGGCGGTCAAGGCCGGTGACGTGCTGCTCTCCATCGAAGCGATGAAGATGGAGACGGCGCTGCATGCCGAGCGCGACGGCACCGTCGCCGAGGTGCTGGTCAAGGCCGGCGACCAGATCGATGCGAAGGATCTGCTTATAGCGTTCGCTTAGGGCATATCGATATTCAGGTGATGCCGGCCTGCGAATAGCGGCTTCCTGCGCTTCCCCGTTCTACCGCGCCGCAGTAGAACTGTGCTCACGTACTTTAAGTACGCTCCGCTCCGGGTCTCGGAAGCCACCATTCTCGGCTCGGCCTGACCTGAATCTCGACATGCCCAGGTCCATCTGGGCGAGATGGCTGTCGGCTTCTGTCGGCAGCCCTTGGCAAGCTGTTCGATAACAGCTTGACCCGCCGCCGCCGGTCGGGCATCGAACCGGCTCAAATTTGCCGCTGCCTTTCCGCGAGTCGCGGCACAGAACCAATCTTTGGAGAAAAACATGGCCGACGATATCACCGAGACGAGCCAGACTGTTGCCGCCGGCCAGCTGCGTGCCCTCATCGAGCGCATCGAGCGGCTCGAGGAAGAAAAGAAGACGATCGCCGACGACATCAAGGAAGTCTTCGCCGAGGCCAAGGGTACCGGCTTCGACACCAAGGCGATCCGCACCATCATCCGCCTGCGCAAGAAGGATCAGGCCGAGCGCCAGGAAGAGGACGCCATCCTCGATCTGTATATGGCCGCGCTCGGCATGGTGTAGAGACTGTTTGGAAATTCTACTCTGGCGGCCATCTGATGGCGGTTTCTGCGCTTCCGGTGCTCACGGACCCGAATGTCCGCTCCGCTCCGGTTCTCGAAACCACCACCATATGACTCGCCAGAGCGAATTTCGAAACAGCCTCTAAGGGCCCGGCAACGATCTAAACCTGGGTGATGCTGGAGCGGCATCGAACCATGAGCGAATTCGACTTCGGCGGTCGCCGCGCCTCGGAATTCCGCCATCGCGGCTTCTGGTCGCTGTTCGCTGAGCGGCATCCGGAAGAAAGAGCCCGGCTGGCGCGGCGCGGACCCTGGTTCTGGCAGCGCGGGCTGCCCGACTTCGCCTTGGTCCTTTCCATGTATGTCGCGCCGGCGCAGAACCATGTCGGCGTCTTCTTCGGCCGCAACGAGAAGTTCGGCGCCACGGAAAGCTGGTCGCGGCTGAAGCCGTTCCAGCCAGCCATCGAAGACAGGCTGAAGCTCAGGCCTGAGCAAAGCTGCGAGGGTCTCGGCATCAATTCGATGTGGCGGGTCAACTGTTATGCCGAGGACAACTGGCCCGCGATGACCGACTGGCTGGTGACGGAATGCTCGCGCGTCGAGCAGGCTGTTGTCGCGGTGCTCGGGGAAGAAGCCCGTCCGCCGGCCTGATGGCCTCGAACGCCCGCAGCGAATCAAGCCATTAGCTCTGGTCAGAGCTTAGCACGATGGTCAGTGCTTCCTTTGACCGATGAGAGGTTGCCACCTGTACAGCAGCCCATCCTCGATGCGCTCCAGAAGCACCCAGTACGGCATGATGCGTCCTAGTATTTAAAAAAAAATGATGTATCGTCTGAGTTGTTTTTCTGTCCAGGAGCGACGGCTTATTGTGGACGAAAGACCGATGGAAAGTTGCGCCGACTAACTGCGCAGAAATTTTGTATTTTTCTTTAGATTTCTTGGCAATTCCCTATCGAATCGGGGGAGGGGAGCAAGGAATGACCGTAGCCGACTCACAACGCCTGCGCAGCGTAGCTAAGCAAATAACAGATGCAAGTGCGCCGGAAGTGCTGGCAAATATCAGCCAAATACAGAGAGAAGCGGAGCACCCCCAATGGGTGGCCGATGCCACCAAAGCGATAAACGCGCGCTTTGGGGCCTTGTCACCGACGGCACCTCAACCTGTCGAGGAGGGCGTGAAGCCGAACGGAGGAGCGCCCCCGCCCGGCGCACCGCCGCCTTTCGGGGCGGGCGGACCAACACAGCCCCCGCCATCGGTCACCAATGACGAAACGATCGTGTTCGCGGTGGGTACGCCGGTCTTTCTCGTTCAGAACAACACGATCGATATCAACAGCGCCCGTGCCGAGGCGACAGCCTGGCGCCAGATCCTGACGGCCAACGCACCGCTTCTCAATCGGAGCATGGTCTCGATCGGCCGCGTCGACGTGAGCAATTTCGACAATCCATTCGTGGGGACCGCTTGGGTCATCGACGACGGATTAGTGGTAACGAACCGACATGTTGCCAATCTGTTTGCCCAGACCAGCGGGGCAGGCTTCACCTTCAAACTGGGATTCGACGCGCGCACGCCGATCGGAGCCGACATCGACTTCCTACACGAATACGGGAACGCTGCTACGGACCCTGTCACGGTTGAGCGTATCGTCTGGGTGGCTCCTGACGGCCTGCCAGACATCGCCTTCCTAAAGCTAGCGCAGAACTCTTCGGCTGTCGGCCGGGTGAAACTGGAACTCGCCAGTGACCCGCCTCCTGCGAAGCTGCCTGTAGCTGTGGTCGGATATCCGGCAAGCGACATCCGGTTCTCGGACCAGCAACTCGCCAATAAGATTTTCGGAGGGATCTACGACAAGAAGCGGGTAGCGGTGGGCAACCTGCTCGGCGTTGGGGATGCCAACATTACCCACTCGTGCTCCACGCTGGGCGGAAATTCCGGCTCGCCCGTCATAGACATCGGTACCGGGAAGGTGGTGGCGCTGCATTACCGCGGGATTGAATTCATTGAGAACGACGCAGTGCCCATGGAACAGCTCAAGCGCTGCCTTGGCCGCGCGCGCGGCCTAATGGAAAACACGGGAGGAATCGTCATGGCGGACAATAACGGCGGGGCCCGCAATCAAAATTCAGGGCGAGCTGGGGTTACCTTCACGGTGCCGCTCAGAATCACGATCGAGATCGACGGTGCCGCGTTGCCGACATTCGCTGCCGCCCCGGTGGTAGGCCCAACGCCTAGCTCCGGCTTTGGCTCATCTTTCTGGGTCCCGCCGCAAGGCTCCGGGCCCGCTCCCACCACCTCGGTGCCACTACCAGGCAGCCCTCCTCCGACCAAGGAAATGACGCTCGCGGCCGTACGCACGGCTCGCGCACTTCTCGCAAATCGGGAAGATGTCGTAGCGGTCAAACCTGGCTATCGCTTCGAGAACGGCGAGATTACCGACGAGCATGCAGTGGTTATCGCCGTCAAGCGCAAGGTCGACCTTGGCGCGCTAGAGTCCCGTGGTGTCGTGCCGCTGCCTTCCTACATCGACGGCGTTCGGACGGACATTACCGTTGCCTCCACCTCGGACCTTATGGGCCTCAGTATCGGCGACGAGGCCCCTCCCGCTTGGCACACCAGCTACGAGCCACGGCCAGATCTGCCCCTTACGCGGCGCAAGATGTCGACAAAATTCACGGTGCACACCGGGCCTGACGCAAGCTGGCCAGTTCTAGGGCCATTTTTGGCTGCAACGACTAAGTCGCTGGTGGTGGCGATGTACGATTTTGGTGCCGTCAACGTGCTGAACGGCGTTCTCGAAGCGGTGAAGAACAAAGCTGAGACGATGTCTCTCGTGTTGCAGATGGGCGGCAAGGTGCACACCGGTGATTTCACCGACTATGAGGCCGTGGACAAGATACGAGAGGAGAAGGGCAGCAAGTTCAACTTCGCAGCCGCCAGCGTAGGCAAGACAGGCATTTTCGATTCTGCCTACCACATCAAGGTCGCGGTTCGCGACCGCGCGGCGATGTGGCTGTCGAGCGGCAACTGGCAGAGCTCAAATCAGCCCGACGTGGCGCCTCTCACCAACCCGGCGGATGCGAACGCGCTCAGACTCTACAACCGCGAATGGCACGTGGTGTTAGAGGATCAGGAGATAAGCCAACTCTTCGAAGCGCATATCCTGCGCGATCTGGAGGAGGCGAAGGGAGCGCCGGAGGCAGTAGGCGGCGAGCCGCTGGTGTGGGTGCCCACAGACCTGGCTGTCGACGAAGCGACCGCACAGCCGCGCTACTTCCAACCGCTGACGGACACCCGCGAGATAGACGTCCAGCCGATCCTTACACCCGACAATTACATCGACGTGGTGCTGCCGTTCATCCAGTCCGCAAAAAGCACGATCTTCTTTCAGAACCAGAGCTTTAATACCAAGACCGTGGGCGACAACTACCGGAGGCTTCTCGACGCGCTTTTGGCGCAGCAGAAGGCTGGTCGCGATGTCCGCATCATCTTCCGTTCATTCGGTCCGGACGATCGCGAAACTATCAGCAACGCCAAGGACTACGGCTTCGACACGACCAGGGTTCGCAAGCAGAATAATTGTCACACCAAAGGCATCATCGTCGATGGGGAGGCGGTGCTGGTCGGAAGCCACAACTGGACCACCGCAGGGACCGGATACAACCGCGACGCTAGCCTGATTTTTTATGACCGCGACATCGCGAAGTTCTATCAGGACATCTTCCTCTACGACTGGAATCGAATCGGTCCGGCCAAGATCGACGAGTCCCTGCCGATGCCGATCATCGTGACCGCGGCTAATGACACAACGCCACATCCTGGCTACGTCGCAGTTCCGCTTTCCGAAATCCTGGGCGTTGATCGGCAATGCAAGCCATTCCAAGGGTCCTACTTGGAACGAAGTCTTGCTGCCAGCCGTGTTGTCGGCGTCGAAGAGCGAAGGCTGAAGCCGCCAGCTATTGTGAGGGACGCGTCTGGTGCAGGAAACGCGGCTGCCGTTGCCTGCACCTTATGGCATTAACCGTTGCCGATGATCTTGCTGGCGAGAGCAACGCCATCCGCCATCAGAAACATGGTCAGAGCAATAGAGATACGGAGCATCGAGTAGCTCATGGTAGCATCCTCCTTTGGAATGCTGGCAAGAAATGTAGGTATTCTAGCGGACCGTGCAAGTGTCAGCCCAGCCAGAGACTAAACGGGACCGGAAACCACGTAGTCGACGAACGCTTCCGTTGCCTCGGTGCCTAGGCGGTCGGTGAGACTGCGAGGTACCGCGACGGCCTAGTCTAGTCTAGTTCGGCAGCGCCTCGCCCTGTCCGATTTCATCCAGATGTTTCTGCAAGGCCAGCCTGTCGATCGACCCTACCGGCAGATTGACGAACAATGCGATGCGGTTGTTGAGCATGCGATAGACATCGGCGAAAGCGAAATGCTGCTCGGCCTCCGTTCCAGTCGCTTTGCCGGGATCCGGCACCGCCCAGAGCGCGGTCATCGGATGACCCGGCCAAATGGGGCAGCTCTCATTGGCCGCGCTGTCACAAACAGTGAAGACGAAATCCATCTGCGGTGCGTCGGGCCCGGAGAACTCATCCCAGCTCTTCGAGCGGGCAAAGGATGTGTCGTGGCTCAGGCTTTCCAGCAACTGAAGCGCATAGGGATTGACGGTCCCCTTCGGGTTCGCGCCGGCGGAATAGGCCTTGAAGCGGCCGGCCCCGATCCGGTTCAAAATGGCTTCGCCCAGGATCGAGCGGGCGGAGTTGGCGTTGCAAAGAAAGAGAACGTTGTAGACATGATCGCTCATTCCAAACCCCTCCATGTTTGCGCAAACGGCAGAATGCGATACGGATCACAGGTCCGTGATCATACATGGTTTGGCGGCAGATTTCTGCGCCATCCGAGGTGCTTTTTTACATGTTGAGTTAGCGAAGGCTCGATCTATGGACGATCTCGATGCGACGGGCGCGGCGCCCGATAGGGCCAAACGCGACGCCAGCTTTTTGCGCGCGCGCTGGCAAGGCGAGGTGCCGCTCGACCGGCTGTTCTGGCGTGACATGCTGCTGGTCGGCACGGCCCTCAGCGTCGCGTCTTCGGCGCTGGCCTTGATGCTGCTCGGGCTGAAGCTGCCGCTATGGGTGGTGCTGGCCGTGCATTTTCTGCCGGTGCCCTACAACATCTTTCTCACCATTGCTGTCTGGCGGACAGCCGAGAAATCCGGCGGCGCCAAGGCCTCGCTGATGATGCTGGGTTCGGCGCTCTGGCTGATCGTGACGGTTGTTGCCTGAGGCGGTGCTCAGCGTGCGCATATGAAAAAGGGCGGCCGAAGCCGCCCTTTGTATGATCCGATTATCGGGGCCCGTTCAGGCCGCCGGCTCGAATTTCAGCGCCACGCCGTTGATGCAGTAGCGCAGGCCGGTCGGTGGCGGGCCGTCCTCGAAGACGTGGCCGAGATGACTGCCGCAGCGGGCGCAGTGGCATTCGGTGCGGACCATGCCGTAGCTGCGGTCGATGGTGTTCTCGACCGAACCGGGCACCGGGTCGTTGAAGCTCGGCCAGCCGGTGCCGCTCTCGAACTTCAGCTTGGATTCGAACAGCGGCTGGTCGCAGCCGACGCAGGAAAATGTGCCGGCGCGCTTCTCGTAGAGCAGGGCGCAGCTTCCCGGCCGCTCGGTGCCGTGGCCGCGCATGACCGCATATTGCTCCGGCGTCAGCCGGGCGCGCCATTCGGCGTCGGTGCGGGTGACGGGGTAGGTGTGGGTGTCCATTTGATCTCCTCAGCCTTGGCGGCTCGTTGTTGATTGCAACCGGATATTCGCACCAACATAGGCATTTGTTACGGGATTTGCCCACATTTTCAATCGTGCCGTCTTCCTCAGGCGATCGCCGCGAGATAGCGGGCGACCGAAGTGGCGAACGACTTCTTTCCGCCGCCGATGATGTTCAGGTCCCACCATGCGCCGCGGATGTCGTCAAAGTCGAATGGTTCGAGTGCTGCCGCGATGCAGCGCACGGCCGCCGAGTTGAGCGGTATCTGGTTGGGATAGCTGTACATGAAACTGACATGGCGGCGTGTCGGCGTCACCTGCACGGTGTCGCCGGTCAGCAGGGCGTTGCCGCCATCGCGCTGCCAGTGCAGCACCTGGCTGCCGGGAAAATGGCCGCCGCAACGGATGAGTGTCAGCGACGGATTGATGGCGAACGTTTCGCCCTCCCAACTGACGATCGAGGGATGCGGCCGCATGATCCAGCTGCGGTCGTCGGCATGGAGGTAGATCGGCACGCCGCCGAAGGCCTCACTCCATTCGGCCATCGCCGAATAGAAATGGCAGTGCGAAATGGCGATGGCCACCAGGCCGCCGCGGCGGTTGATCTCGGCCACCGCCTCGTCGCTGACCATCGAGACGCAGTCCCACAGCACGTTGCCGTGCGGCGTCTGCACCAATTGCGCCCGCTGGCCGATGGCGAAGCGCGGCTCGATGCCGAAGGCCAGCACGCCGGCATCGTCCCTCATCACAAGTCTATGCCCGGTAGAGAGCTCTTGCTGTGTGATCCAGGCCTGGCCCTCCCAGCGCACAAACTGCCGCTCGTCCTCGCAGATCGGGCAGTGTTGCGGCGGCGTCTCCGTCGCCGCGAACTGGACGCCGCACTGCAGGCAGAGGAAGCAGGTCATGGTCGCTCCGGAAATCGCTCAGTGTTTTCTAGAAAGCTGCTTCGTCGCGGCCTCCAGCCCGGCCAGCGTCAGCGGGAACATGCGGTCGCCGAAAATATCGCGGATCATCGCGATCGAATGCGTATAACCCCAGTTCTTTTCGCTCTCGGGATTGAGCCACACGGCGTTCGGCCATTGCTGCAGCAGGCGGCCGAGCCAGACGGCGCCGGCCTCCGGATTCCAGTGCTCGACCGATCCGCCGGGGTGCGCAATCTCGTAAGGGCTCATCGAGGCGTCACCGACGACGATCACCTTGTAGTCCGGGCCGTATTTGTGGAGGAGGTCGAAGGTCGGGATGGTCTCGGCATGGCGGCGCCGGTTGTCCTTCCACACGCCCTCGTAGAGGCAGTTGTGGAAATAGAAATATTCGAGCTGGCGGAATTCGGCGCGCGCCGCTGAAAACAGCTCCTCGACACTCTTGATGTGATCGTCCATCGAGCCGCCGACGTCGAAGAACATCAGCAGCTTCACGGCGTTGCGCCGTTCGGGCCGCGTCTGCACGTCGAGATAGCCGTGTTCGGCGGTGGCGTGGATGGTGCCCGGCAGGTCGAACTCCTCCTCGGCGCCCTCGCGTACCCAGCGGCGCAGCCGCTTCAACGCGATCTTGATGTTGCGGGTGCCGAGCTCGACGGCATCATCGAAATTGCGGAACTCGCGCTTGTCCCAGACCTTTACCGCCCGGCGGTTGCGGCTTTCGTGCTGGCCGATGCGCACGCCTTCGGGATTGTAGCCATAAGCACCGAAGGGCGAGGTACCGCCGGTGCCGATCCATTTCGAACCGCCCTGGTGTCGGCCCTTCTGCTCCTGGAGCCGCTGCTTCAAGGTCTCCATCAGCTTCTCGAAACCGCCGAGCGCCTCGACCAGCTTTTTCTCTTCCTCGGTCAGGTGCTTTTCGGCGAGCCGGCGCAGCCACTCTTCCGGGATGTTGGCGACATCAACGGCATCCGGCCCGCCGAGCGCTTCAATGCCCTTGAAGACATGCGCGAACACCTGGTCGAAGCGGTCGATATGGCGTTCGTCCTTCACCAGAGCGGCGCGGGCAAGGTAATAAAAACCCTCGACGTCGTAGTCGACCAGCCCGGCTTCCAACCCCTCCAGCAGCGACAGATATTCCCTGAGCGAAACGGGAACCCGCGCTGCCTTCAGTTCGAGGAAGAAGGGGATGAACATTTTGCTATCTACAGCAGATCATACTCGATGAAGCCGGTGCGGCGCGCCACGTGGTCATAGAGCTTGCGCGCCGTTGTGTTGGTCTCGTGCGTCATCCAGTAAACGTTCTTGACGCCGATTTTTTCCGCGGCGTCCTTCACCGCCTTGATCAATGCCGCACCGATGCCCTTGCCGCGCACGTCCGGGTCGGCGAACAGGTCTTGGAGATAGCAGTTGTTTTTCTCCGACCAGCCTGAGCGGTGGTAGAGATAGTGAGTGAGGCCGACCGCCTTGCCGTCGAGCGTGGCAATAAAACCCTTCGGCTCGAACTCACCCGCCGTGAACAGCCGCTTCCAGGTGACGGCGTAGACCTCTTCCGGCAGCTTGGTCTCGTAGAAGGTCAGATAGTCGGTCCACAGCCGGCGCCAGTCGGCGTGGTCGGACTGCGCGAGCGGGCGGACAATAATCTCAGACATTTCATCTCCTCCGAAGGGTTGCGGCCGAAGCTGCCTTCCTGGCCGGCCGGCAGCAACGGTCCACAGCCGGGGAAAGCGCTATTGCTGCCTGGCTATTGCTGCCTTCTGGCCATGAAGGCCAGCCGCTCGAACAGATGCACATCCTGTTCGTTCTTCAGCAGCGCGCCATGCAGTTTGGGCAGCGCGTTCGTCGGGTCGGCGCGCAAATCCTCGGGCGCGATGTCGTCGGCGACCAGCAACCTTATCCAATCGAGCGCTTCGGAGGTCGACGGCTTCTTCTTCAGCCCCGGCACCTCGCGGATCTCGTAAAACTGGGTGAGCGCCGCCCGCACCAAATTCTGTTTGATGCCGGGATAGTGGACGTCGACAATTCTGTGCAGCGTGTCGACATCGGGAAAGCGGATGTAGTGGAAGAAGCAGCGGCGCAGGAAGGCGTCCGGCAGCTCCTTCTCGTTGTTGGAGGTGATGATGACGATGGGCCTGATAGCAGCGCGGATGGTCTCGCCGGTCTCGTAGACGAAGAACTCCATCCGATCGAGCTCCTGCAACAGGTCATTGGGGAATTCGATGTCGGCCTTGTCGATCTCGTCGATGAGGAGCACGACCTTCCTGCCCGCCGCGAAGGCCTCCCAGAGCTTGCCGCGCTTGATGTAGTTCTTGATGTCGTTGAACCTGCTGTCGCCGAGCTGGCTGTCGCGCAGCCGCGACACGGCGTCGTATTCATAGAGGCCCTGTTGCGCCCTGGTGGTCGATTTGACGTGCCATTCGATGAGATCGAGGCCGAGCGCTGATGCCACCTGGCGGGCAAGTTCGGTCTTGCCGGTGCCGGGCTCGCCCTTGACCAGCAAGGGCCGCTCGAGCGCGATCGCCGCGTTGACGGCCACCATCAGATCCTTGTCGGCGACATAGGCCGCCGTGCCTTCGAAACGCATTTTTGCTCCTTGGTTCACGCCATGAGCGTAAGGACGCCGGTCAGCCTGTGCAAGGGTGAGCCGGCTGCGACGAATGGGCTTGAAACCCGACATGGAAATATCCGTTGCTGACACGAGGCCGCTGGGCAGGCCGAAGGGCGGCGGCATGAATGAAAAGATATCAGGCAAGACGGCACTGCAGATCGTTGTCGCGGTGCTGGCGGCCACGCCGGTCCTCGTTGGCATCGAGGGTATCCTGTCCGGACCGGAATTCCTGCACGTCATCCGTCCATGGCCGGTCGATCTCGACAGCCATTTCCGCTTCCTGTCCGGGTTTTTCTGGCCATCGGCATTGCTTGGTACAGCTGCATTCCCGGCATCGAGACGAAGACCGAGCGGTTCCGGCTGCTTGCCGCCTGCACGTTCACCGGCGGACTGGCGCGGCTTGCCTCGCTGATTCTGGTCGGCGCGCCATCGGCGGGACACATCGCCGGCCTCTGCGTCGAGCTGCTGGCGGTGCCGGCGCTGGCCTGGTGGCAGGGGCGTGTCGCGAATAAAGCCACTGAGTGTGCCCGGCTCACTGGCGCTTAGCCGACCAGCGGCCTATATTGGAGAGGACGGTCTGTGCTTCCCGGCAGGAGAACATTTTCCCCGGGGCCTTAACGATCCTTAGGGAGCTGTCCCTGGGAAGACCCGTGGGTTTTCTCATACGGCGCCCACCTACTTTGTAGGTTCCCGGGATCGCTCTCTCCACCGGTTGTGTGGATCGTCACTTCTTGCCCCTGTATCCACGCATTTCGGTGGATCACGTGGTAGAAAACGTCGCTCCCAAAACGCCATCCAAATCTGACCTTTTCTATCCTGGCCGCATGAGCTCTCTCAAAGACCTGAAAAAACGGCTGCGGCTCGAAGCGCTTGGACGCCGCGACGCGCTTGATGAATTCTGGCGGGTCGAAATAGCGCTCGAAATGGCCGAGACGGCGCGCGATCATCTCACCATCGAGCCCGGTCAGATCGTATCGGGTTTCTGGCCGATGCGTTCGGAAGTCGACGTCAGGCCATTGATGTTTGCCTTGCGCGAAAAGGGTGCCAGGCTTTGCCTGCCCGCCATTCTCGACAAGACCACCATAGTCTTTCGCGAGCTGGTGCGCGGCGCGCCGATGGTGGAGATGGGCTTTGGCACGGTCGGGCCGCATGAAGAGGCGGAGGTGCTTGATCCAGAGGTGATGCTGGTGCCGCTCGCCGCCTTCGATGCGCGCGGTCATCGCATCGGCTATGGCGCCGGCTATTACGACCGCGCGATCGCGAAGCTTGTCGACAAGGGGCATGCGCCTCGATTGATCGGCATCGCCTTCGACTGCCAGGAAGTTCCGCAGGTTCCAGACGAAAACCACGACGTGGTCATTCCGGAAATACTCACCGAGAGCGGGTTGCGCCGCTTCGGCATCGCTTAAAATATCGCGATCTGCTTAACGCGTTTCCAAGACATATCGGATAGTATTCCCATAATACAGTCCGGGCTGATGGCAACCATGGCTTTTGTCTTTGCACGCTTCCTGCTGATGCCGTTCGTCCTGATCGCGGTAGTGCTGTTGGCGATGGCATTGCACGTCATCGGAACCTCCCTGCATCACCAAGCCGCCTGGCATCAGACCGTTGCAACCGTAATTTCCGTCAGACCCTACAGTGAAAAGCAGGAAAGCGGCCTCACCACGAACGGCATCGATGTCACCGTCACCTATGTCGCCAACGACGCGCCGATGAGCTGGTCCGGCAAGGGAAAGATCATCGGTCTTTACAAGGCATCCGTGGGCGACAAGGTAGAGATGTATTACAACCCTGCCGATCCATCGAAGCTCGATACAGCCGCGATGAAAGGCTGGCGCGGCGGATTGCTGCTCCTTGCCGCTACCGGCGGTTTCATCGTCTTCTACATCTGGTTCTTCTGGCTACGCCGACGGAACGCGCCGCCGACATTGCCCATGACGCCGTCGTCCGTTGGCGCAGTGGGTGCGAGCGCAAAACCGCCCCAGCCGCCGCGCGCCACTTTCGGCCGGCGTTAGGGCCAGCCGTAGTACCGCTTGCCTAGCGTCCATGGCTCTGGATAGAAGTGGATATGAGACTTCTTTTCCTCGGCGACATGGTTGGCAAGACGGGACGCACGGCGGTTTGGGAACAACTGCCTGGCCTGATCTCGGATTTCAAACTCGATTTCGTTATCGTCAACGGCGAGAATGCTGCCGGCGGCTTCGGCATCACCGAAGAGATATTTCGCGAGACCATCGCGGCCGGCGCCGATGTTGTCACCACCGGCAACCATGTCTGGGACCAGCGCGACGCGCTGGCCTTCGCGCCGCGCGAAGAGCGTTTTCTGCGCCCGTCGAATTTTCCGAAGGGTACGCCGGGGCGCGGCTCCGGGGTCTACATCTCCAGGGGCGGCGCGCGCGTGCTGGTCGCCAACATCATGGGCCGGGTGTTCATGCATCCCGAGCTCGACGATCCGTTCCAGGCCGGCGAGCGCGAGCTCGCCGCCTGTCCGCTCGGCGAACAGGCGGATGCGGTGGTGATCGACTTCCACGCCGAGGCGACCTCGGAAAAGATGTGCTTCGCGCATTTCGTCGATGGCCGCGCCAGCCTGGTCGTCGGCACCCACACCCACCAGCCGACCGCCGACCACCAGATCCTCAATGGCGGCACCGGCTATCTGTCCGATGCCGGCATGTGCGGCGACTACGATTCTTCGCTCGGCATGGACAAGGAGGAACCACTCAACCGGTTCCTGTCGAAAGTGCCGAAAGGACGCTTCGAGGCGGCGACCGGACCGGCGACATTGTGTGGGGTCGGTGTCGATATTTCCGATCGTACCGGACTGACCGAGAAGATCGCGCCGTTTCGTCGCGGGCCTCGATTGGAAGAAACGGCTCCGTCCTTCTGGTCATGACATTGATATAGGGGTTCGCAGTACCTAATTGCCGGCGACACTGCTCTAGATCGTAGGGGACGACCTCCATGCAGCTCATTGAGTTTCTGGCGCCGCATTTTCACTTTGTTTCCGATCCAACCGCATGGGTCGCTTTGCTGACGCTGATAGTGCTCGAGATTGTGCTCGGCATCGACAATCTGATCTTCATCTCGATCCTGACCAACAAGCTGCCGGAAGCGCAGCGGGCCCGCGCCCGCCGGCTCGGCATCTCGGCGGCGCTGATCATGCGGCTGGTGCTGCTCGCCACCATCTCGATCATCGTCCAGCTGACGACGCCGGTCTTCACCGCCTTCGGCCACGGTTTCTCCTGGCGCGACCTGATCCTGATCGCCGGCGGCCTGTTCCTGGTCTGGAAGGCGACCAAGGAAATCCATCACACAGTCGATCCCGACGACCACCAGGACACGATGCTGGGCGGGACGCTGCAGATCAGCCTCGCCGGCGCAATCTTCCAGATCCTGCTGCTCGACCTCGTCTTCTCGATCGATTCCATCATCACCGCCGTCGGCATGACCGACGAAATCGCCATCATGTACATCGCCGTGATCGTGGCCGTCACCGTGATGATGCTGGCGGCGGGGCCGCTGGCGAATTTCATCGCCAAGAACCCCAGCATCGTCATGTTGGCGCTGGGCTTCCTGTTGATGATCGGCATGACGCTGATCGCCGACGGCATGGGCTACCACGTGCCCAAGGGCTACATCTACGCGGCGATGGGCTTTTCGGCGCTGGTCGAGGGGCTCAACATGCTGGCGCGGCGGCGCAAGAAGGCGAAGCCCGGCGACGGGCATTGAGCCATCGGCGCCCTCTTGAGAAGCCGCCACGGCATGTTGTCAGGCTCACTTGTCGGGGGCGAAGTCAGTGCCGCGGCTCACCGTCTCCCAGGCGTCGGTCTCCTGTCGCAGCGCGTCGAGCCTGCCGCGGAATTGATCCAACGCATCGCCGCCGATCAGAAGATGGACGGGAGGACGCTCTGCCTCGACGGCATCAAGGATCGCACGGGCGCCGCGCGAGGGATCGCCTGCCTGCTTGCGGTGGCCGGCCAATGTCCCGTCTCGTGCTTTGCCCGCGGTGTCGGCATAGTCGTCGATGCGCGTCGCCGATTGCTTGATTGAGGCGGGGCCGCGGAAGTCGGTGCGAAAAGCGCCCGGCGCGACCACCGTGACCCCGATACCCAGCGGCGCCAGTTCCTTGGCCAACGTATCCGACATCGCCTCGATGCCGAACTTCACCATGTGGTAATAGCCAACGCCCGGGTAGGTAACCAAGCCGCCGATCGAACTGATGTTGACGATATGCCCACGCCGGCGCGCCCGCATTCCCGGCAGCACCGCCTTCACCAGATTGACCGGCCCGAACAGATCGGTCTCGAACAAGGCGCGGATATCGGCGTCCTCGCCTTCCTCGATCGCGGCGAGATAGCCGTAGCCGGCATTGTTGACGAGCACGTCGATGCCGCCGAAGCGATCCTGCGCCGCCGCGACCGCGGCAGCGATCTGGTCCGCGGCGGTGACGTCGAGCTCGACCGCGAGCGCCGCGTCGCCGTGGGCGGCCACAAGGTCGGCGATGTCGGCGGTGTGCCGCGCGGTGACGACGACGCGGTAGCCAGCGGCTAAAGCCTGTTCCGCCAGCGCCCGGCCGAGGCCCTTGGAGCAGCCCGTGATGAGCCAGACGGCGTCTTTCGTTATCATGATCAATCTCCACTATCCGTTGATACCGGCGGATATAGCGATCGGCACAACGTTCGATTAGACTGAATTGGTTGCAAGGGTCGTTGAACAGGATTGCATGATGACGCGCGCCAGCCTGGACGATCTTGCCGCCTTCGCAACCGTCGCCCGCGCCCGAAGCTTTACGCGCGCCGCAGTGATGCTTGCGACATCCACCTCAAATCTCAGCCATACGATCCGCCGGCTCGAGGCGAGGCTCGGTTACCGTCTGCTCCAGCGCAACAGTCGAAGCGTGTCTGTGACTGAAGCGGGCGAGACGCTGCTGGGGACGCTGGGGCCAGCGCTGGAAAGCATCGACGGGGCGCTGGATGCGTTGGAGCTGGGACGAAACAGCGTCTCGGGAACGCTGCGCCTCACAACAACACGGCAGGCCTATGAGGCAGTGGTCCGGCCGGTGCTGCCCGCCTTCACGGCCGCACACCCGCACGCAACGGTCGAGGTCCTGATCGACTACGCCTACCGTGACATCGTCGCCGACCGGTTCGATGCGGGCATCCGCTTGGGCGAAAAGCTGGAGCGGGATATGATCGCGCTCAAGGTCGGGCCCGAACTCAGCATGGCGGTGGTGGCGACGCCCGATCACCTGGTCCACTCAGCCCCTATCACTCACCCGAGCGATCTGACGCAGCACCGGTGCATAAATTACCGGATGGTCACGGCCGGGACGATCTATGCCTGGGAATTTGAACGCGACGGACAGGCCCTGGACGTGCGCGTGTCCGGCCCGCTCACATTCGATGAACCCGAACTGATGCTCGAAGCCGTGCTGGACGGGTTAGGCATCGGATATCTCCTCACCCACGAAGTCGCGCCTTACCTGGAGAACGACCGACTTGTCCGGCTGCTGTCCGAGTGGACACCAACCTTTCCAGGCTTCCACCTTTACTATTCGTCGCGGCGGCAGATGCGTCCGGTGTTGGCGGCATTCATCCAGGCGGTGCGCGGCCGCTTCTAACGAGGTGAGATGCCCTTCGGGTAACGGTCGCCGATCAGCCCCAGCGTCAGACCCTGCTCCAGCCAGGCCTTGGCTCCCGCCAGCACCAACGCGAAGCCGTCGGTCGAACCGATGGCTTGCCTGACCTGCTCGTCGCCATTACCGGCGAAGCCGAAGTTCCGGACCTCGAGGAAAGTCGCATCGCCTGGCATTTCGGTGAAGGTCCAGACCACCGTGGTCGGCGGATCGCTCCATTGCAGGACGATCCTTTCGTTGCTGACGATCTCGCTGACCGTGGCAGTCGTCGAGACGCCATACACGCGCCACTCCCAGCGAACCGCCTTGCCGCTGTCCAGCCGGTCGCTACCGTGGGTGAACCAGAATTTGGTGGTGATGGCCGGATCGACGATAGCTTCGAACACTTCGGCGACCGGCCGCCGGATCAGCATGCCGGCTTCGGCTGTGGGCGTTTCGCGGATTTCCATGGGATGCTCAAACATTGGACTCGTTGGCGGGTTCGCCCTTCATCTCGCTGCGGTAATAGCCGTCGCGCAGATTGATGCCGTATTCGACATAGGCCTTCATGCAGGCCAGCATCTGCGACCAGCCCTCGCAATTGAGGTAGGATTTCTTCAGGCCGACCGCGCCTTCCTGCCAGCCGCTCTCGGCGATGGTGACGAAGGTGCCGCCATCGTCGAGCGGTTCGAAATTCATCTCGATGCGGGTCTTGTAGGCCGGCTTGCCGTCGGCGTCGGTGGCGTCCCAGCGCAGCACGATGCGGCTGTCCTTGACCACTTCGTCGACCTCGACCGGCACCTTGCCCCACCAGACGACGCCAACCCCGGTCCGCAGCGGCGCGCTGGCGCCGCCGATGGTGGTGAAATAGCCGCTCAGCTTTTTCGGATTGACGACGGCGTCGAAGACTTCGGCGACCGGTTTGCCGATGCGGCCGGAAACCCTGAATCCAAGAGACATATCCACAGCTCCTTGCTTGATCGGTCCAACGATATGTTATATAAATATAACATGTCAAGTCGAACCCAGGACGACAATGTTTTCAAGGCGCTGGCGCATCCGCGCCGGCGCGAAATGCTCGATCAGCTGAAGGACGAGCCGAAGACCACCGGCATGCTGTGCGATGCCTTTCCCGACATCGATCGTTGCACCGTCATGCTGCATCTCAAGGTGCTGGAGGAGGCGGAGCTGATCGTGGCGCGCCGCGACGGACGCGAGCGCTGGAACCATCTCAATTCGCTGCCGATCAAGCAGATCCACGACCGCTGGATCAGCCAGTATGCCGGCCATGCGCTCAGCATCATCGACCGGCTGAAGTCGGATCTGGAGGCGTAAGTGATCGCGGCTGTCCTTGTTGGTCGTCCCGCAGCACGGCGCGGCTGGACGAATTGAGCTGATTTATCTATAAGCCGGCCATTCCGACAGAGAACGCCGTGCTTCCGCGGGTTGCACCTGGGACGGCTCTGAAATTTTGAATTCGAGCATTTTTGCCAAGGCGAGGTGATCCACCTGGCTGCAAAATGTTCTAGCCGAGAACACGACAGGGGTGCCATGGCTGGCCATTCACAGTTCAAGAACATCATGCACCGCAAGGGCCGCCAGGACGCGGTGCGGTCGAAAATGTTTTCCAAGCTGGCGCGCGAAATCACCGTCGCCGCCAAGAGCGGCACGCCCGACCCATCGATGAACCCACGCCTGCGGCTGGCGATCCAGAACGCCAAGGCGGTGTCGATGCCGAAGGACAACATCCAGCGCGCCGTCAACAAGGCCTCGATGGGCGATGCCGAAAACTACGAGGCGGTGCGCTATGAAGGCTATGGTCCAGGCGGCGTCGCCGTCATCGTCGAGGCCTTGACCGACAACCGCAACCGCTCGGCGTCGAATGTGCGCGCTGCCTTCACCAAGGCCGGCGGCGCGATGGGCGAAACCGGCTCGGTATCCTTCATGTGGGACCGTGTTGGCGAGATCTATTATCCGGTATCGGTCGGCGGTGCCGACAAGGTGATGGACGCGGCGATCGAAGCCGGCGCCGACGACGTGGAAACCGACGAGGAAGGCCACACGATCTATTGCGCCTTCGAGAATCTCGGCGAGGTGTCGAAGGCATTGGAAGCCTCGCTCGGCGAGGCAGAGTCGGTGAAGCTGATCTGGCGGCCGCAGAACAATGTTCCGGTCGACGAGGAGCGGGCCCAGTCGCTGATGAAGCTGGTCGCCACGCTCGAGGACGACGATGACGTGCAAAGCGTCTACGCCAACTTCGAAGTCGACGACGAGACCTTGGCCAAGCTCAGCGCGGCCTAAGTTTCGAAACATTATCGCCTTGCGCGATTGAAAACCTTGTTTGAATTGTCCAGCATCGCCTCGGCTTGACCGGGGGGATATTGATGACACCTGATGAAACTGGGGCCGGGGTGCCGCGGGACAGTATTTTGGCGCGCCCGCGTGCCGGGTTCTGGCGGCGACTTGGTGCGTTGCTGTGCGACGCCGCGTTGATCCTCATTCCCCTGCAGGTCGTCGTCGCAATCCTGTTTGGTCTGACGAACGGCGCGATCCAGGGAAGCTTTGGGTTCAAGACCACTGTCTGCAGCTCACTCGATGTGCTGCCAGAGGGTCTCCAGCCCGCGCCGCCGGAAGGCTTCAATTCGATCCAGGATTGCCGGATGTCCCTTTTCGGCCTTGTCACCGAGCGCGAGCTGGTCGTCGCGAAGACGACCGTAGACGGCAACTCCAAGACATCTGTCTTTCGCGGCTATTGGCTTGATGCGAGCGGCAGGCCGAGGGATGGGGTGTTCGATGTGACCTGGATCGCGATCCTGTCGCTGCTTCTCTACATGGCCGGAATGGAGTGGCGGTCGGGAGAGACTTTCGGCAAACGCGCGACAGGAATCCGTGTTGTCGACACAAAGAATCCTGCCCGCGCAAGCATTCCTTTCGGTCGGGCCTTGCTGCGTCAGGCCGCCACCTATGGCGGCCTTCTGCCGCTCCTGGTCCTCGAGTTTGGCACACTCCTGTTCATCAGCGACGCCGCCCGGCTCGAGACCATGACCTCACAATCCTACTTTCTGCTGATGATCATAGCCGGTCTTGCGGGCCTGGCCTGGGCGATCTGGGTCATGGTCTCGCTTGCGAGAAAGCACGATCCCATTTACGACCGGCTGGCAAAAACGACCGTAGTGGTAAAATGACAGCGTTGCCCACCATCCGCATCACCTATTGCACGCAGTGCCAGTGGCTGCTGCGCGCCGGCTGGATGGCGCAGGAGCTGCTCTCCACCTTCGGCACCGATCTCGGCGAAGTGACGCTGGTACCCGGCACCGGCGGCATCTTCACCATCTCCTGCAACGACGTGCTGGTCTGGGACCGCAAGCGCGACGGTGGCTTTCCGGATGCGGCAAAGCTCAAGCAGCTGGTGCGCGACGTGATCGACCCGGATCGCGATCTCGGTCATTCCGACCGCAAGGGCCACACGCAAAAAGACCCCGCCTGAGCGGAGTCCCTTGCGTTTCGTCGACTGCTTGTTCGACGCAATTCCCAAGGGAAAGCGCTACGCGCTTTTCCCGGGAAAACCGCTTTCTAGAGCAATGCGAAGATAAAGCAGGCCATCGCCACGACGGCGGTGATGGTGCGGACGTGGTTCCACATCACCCATTGGCTCAGATGGTTCGCCCACACGGCGGCGCCGTTGCTGCTGGCCGGGTCGACGGCGGCAAGCGCATCGTTGAGCGGCACGTTGAAGACCATGGTCACGATCGGGTTGCCGATCAGGTAGATCACCGCGCCGGCAAGCAGCCAGTACGAGCCGGACTGGCTCCAGCCCATGATGGCGGCGGCGATAAGCACCAGACAGAGCAGGCCGGTGCCGAAAAGCGCCGTCATGAAAGTCGGCGTGATCACCGTTATGTTGATCGAATTCATCGCGGCGATGCCGCTCGGGACGGGCAGCCGGGCAAGTGCTGCCATGACGAAGTTGGAAAAGGCGAAGAACACGCCGCCGACGACGCCCGAGCCGATTGCGGCAATGATGGTGAGGGCGGGAACAAGCTTGGTCATCTCAGTCACTCCAGATGCCGGTTGCGGCGGTTTCGGTTGCGTAGGCGGAAAAGTCTTTCGGCGCACGGCCAAGCACGCGCTGGACGCCGTCGGTGAGCGACTCGTTGCGGCCGTCGAGCACCTGGGTGAACAGCTCGTTGAGCAGCCAGGCGAATTCGGGTGGCAGTTCGTGCGACGTGACAGAGGCAGTGAACTCGTCGTGCGAAATTCTGACAAAGCGGATGTCGCGTCCTGCCGCCTTGGCAATTTCGGCGACCGCATCAGTGAAGCTCAACAGCCGCGGCCCCGTGAGCTCATAGAGCTGGCCGACATGACCGGGCTCAGTCAGCACCGCTTCGGCGGCGTCAGCGATGTCGTCGACATCGACAAAGGGTTCGCCGACCGGTCCGACCGGCAGTGCCACCTCGCCCGCCAGCAGCGGCTCGATGAGAAAGCCCTCGCTGAAATTCTGCGAGAACCATGCGCAGCGCAGGATCGTCCAGTCGGCCCCCGAAGCCTTCAACATCTCCTCGGCGCGCTGCGCCTCGTGTTCGCCGCGGCCCGATAAGAGCACGAGCCGGCGAACGCCATGCCGCACGGCAAGGCGGGCGAAGGCACCGATCACTTCGGCGGCGCCCGGCACGGCGATGTCGGGATAGTAGCTGATGTAGACCGCGCTGACGTCCTCGAGTGCGGGAGCCCAGCTTGCGGGAGCTTCCCAGTCGAAACGAGGCGCGGCGGAACGGGAACCGATCCGTACCGGAATGCCGCGCGCCGTCAGCCGCTCGGCGAGACGGCGGCCGGTCTTGCCGGTGCCGCCGAGGATCAGGATTGGTTTGATTGTCGTGTTGGTCATCTCTGGTTTCCTTGTTTTAAAACATGAGTAATCCTCACATTTGCAAAACGTGATAAACTCTCGTATTTTGCGAGTCAAGCCATTTCCTCGGCGATTTGCTGAATGCGTTGTTGGAGACAGTCCATGGAAGGCACGCCGGCCAATGAGCAGATGGCTTCACCACGGCGGGCGCCAAGCCAGCAGCGCAGTCGCGAGCGGGTGGAGCGCATGCTGGCGGCCGCCTCGGCACTGATCACCGAGCAAGGCAGTGATGCCATGCGCATGGGCGAAGTCGCCGAACGGGCAGGGGTGTCGATCGGCTCGCTCTACCAGTTCTTTCCCGACAAGCGGGCGATCATCTGGGCATTGGCAGAGCGCCATACCGCCGAGAGCCAGGCCTGCATCTCGGCCGAACTCAAGGATGTCAGCGATGCCGAAGGCCTGCGGCGGGCTTTCTCGGAACTTGTCGATATCTATTATCGGCTGTTCCTGGCCGAGCCGGTGATGCGCGACATCTGGTCGGGCACCCAGGCCGACAAGGCGCTGCGCCAGCTCGAACTCGCCGACAGCCGGGCTAACGCTGAATTCCTCGTGGCGGTGCTGAAGCGGCTACATCCGGGCGCCGACCCGGTCTCCCTGGAGACGACCGCATTTCTCGTCTGGCAGATGGGCGAGGCCGTCATGCGGCTGGCCATCTCGGTCGACCGGCAGGAAGGCGACAGGCTGGTCGCCGCCTACAAGCGCATGGCGCTGCGGGAACTGACCGGAGACTGAGTGGCACTGCGCGTGTTCATTTTCCGCCCTCCAGCAAAGATATGGCCGGCAAGGATGTGCCCGACAAGGATGTGGCCGACATCGCACCGCCTGGCGGCTGGTGCTCGAGCCGCCAGGCTTTCGGGCTCAGGCCGGTGATGCGCAGGAACTCGCGGTTGAAGTTCGATTTGCTGAGGAAACCGGCGTCGAACATGATGCGGGTGATCGGCTCGTCCGTCGTCGCCAGCAGGCGGCGCGCTTCGTCGATCCGCTGGTTGTTGACATATTGCGACACGCTCGATCCGTGGATGCGATTGATCGCCGACGACACTTGCCGTGCCGGCAGGCCGAGCCGCCTGGCGATGCGCCCAAGGTTGAGATCGACATCCTTGTAGAGCTCCTTCGACTGCATCAGCGCGTCGACCGCCGCCGCGATCGCGGAGTCTTCGCTGGTTATCCGCGGTGCGGTTTGCAGCTGAGGCTCAACCTCTTCTTCCTCGTCTTCGTCCGGAGCGGTGGCTTCGCTGGCGACCGCGGCAGCACCGCCGAGAAGCAACAGCGCCAGCACGTTGCCGCCGGCAATCACCGCACCGGAATGAGCACCGCCGGTCCATTGCATGTCGAAACTGATGATGATGTCGGTGACCGGCGACGCGAGGATCGCCAACGCCGTCACCCACAGCGACCGGTAGGACCGCAAGACGCCGTCGAGGCGCGATTCGACAAGGACATCGGGGCCAGCCAGCGCAAGCCAAAGAAGCGCGAGCCCATATGACAGGAACACAAGGATGATCACCGGGCCGACCGGCTCGCGCCAGAAGACCAGCAGCAAGGCAACCAGGAAGGCCGGCAGCAGATGCGGCCACAGCCGTGCCAGGCGATGCTCCGAGCGTTCCTTCGTCAAGCCGCTGAAGGCGATCCAGGCAAGCGGTGCGATCAGCGTCGCCAGCACCGACTGGACCGGCATCATGGCCCTGACATCATAACCCCAGCGGATGCCAATCAGCACCGACTGCAAGGCATACGCCGCCATCAGCAGCATGAAGGCGATGTGCTCGCGCAGATCGGCCTCGTTTGCGCGGATCATCTGCACGAGCAGGATCACGAGCAGCAGGGCGACGACGAACGGCAGGGGAATGAAGATCATGATCGCAAGCGTGGTTCTAAGGCTGGCAGCGACCGACAATGACCCGGATTGCGTTCACGGTCGTCCCGGATCGCGATCGAGGTCGCGGAAATCGACGTCCCGGGTCATTCCGACAGCGCCACGGTCCAACCGGGACCGCCACACATGATCGGAGATATCAATGAAATCCGCAATTCTTGCCTTGCTGTCATTCGGCAGCGTCGTGCTTGCGTCACCGGCAAGCGGGGATGCCGGCAAGACACTCGATCTCGCCGGCGTGAGCGCCGTCGTCATATCGGGCGAAGCCAGTTCCGTCAGGCTCACCACTTTGGCTTCGACGCCTTACCAGGCGACGATCAGCAGCCGCCGCGAAGGCTGGTTCGCGCGCTGGTATTCGAGCTGGTTCGCCAATGACTGCAGCCTTGCCAGCGACATGAAGCTGGAGGCCTCGACATTGCGTATCGACGTTTCCCCGTCCTCATGGCTGGATCCCTCCGACTGCAGGGTCGAGATCAACGCCAACATTCAGCCCGAAAGTTCGGTGTCGATCGACCAGGCGGCGCTGCAGGCCGACATGGCGGGGAATTTCTCCACCATCGCCATAACCAGCAAGGCGGCCGATGTCTCGCTGGACGGGCACGCCTCGACCGTCGACCTCAAAGGTGACGCGCTGAAAGCCAATCTCGCCTTTGGCAGCGTCAGGCAGGACGAAAACATCGCCATCACCGGCAAGGCGCTGGATGCCACGCTGTCCTTCGGCCGCGGTGTTGCGATCAGCTATTCGGTCACCGCGACGGCGTCCTTGGTCGACAGCGCGCTTGCCAGCACTGCCGGCGCCAAGCCCTCGGTTGTCATCAAGGGCGACTTTGTTCGTGCCACCATTCGTTGAACAAAAAACCCGCCTCGAAGGCGGGTTTTTGATCTGCGGCAATGCCGAAATGGCTTAGAGGCCGAAACCTTCGAAACGCTTCTTGAACTTCGACAGGCGGCCGCCGCGGTCGAGCAGGGTCTGGTGGCCGCCGGTCCAGGCCGGGTGGGTGCTCGGGTCGATATCGAGGTTCATCGTATCGCCTTCCTTGCCCCAGGTCGAACGGGTCGTGTATTCGGTGCCGTCGGTCATGACGACCTTGATGGTGTGGTAGTCGGGGTGAATAGCGCTCTTCATGGCTCGGTTCCTGGCTTGCCGGCGCGGCTGACGGGCATAAGCCTGCGTCGATGCGCCTCTTTTAAAACTCGAAGCCGCAGCTATTGAGGAGCCACGGCTTCTAAAACGGTCGGCGAGCCTATACATCAGGCGGAATTGAATCACAAGGCCGCGGCAAGCGCATATTGAGGCGCATGACGCCGAAGCGGCTAGAGGAAACACCGAGATGGCGCAATCAAGCAGCGCAGACGAGCGCCGACGCTCGCTCAAGCCGCTCAGGCGCCTGTTTCCGTATATCACCGGATATCGCACGCTGGTCGTCGGCGCGCTTATCTCGCTGGCCATCGCGGCGGCAACGACATTGGCGCTGCCGCTGGCCGTGCGGCGCATGATCGACCATGGTTTCTCATCGTCCAGCACCACCTTCATCGCCGAATATTTCGCCGCCCTGGTGGCAATGGCCGCCGTGCTGGCGGCGGCATCGGCCGGCCGCTACTATTTCGTCATTACGCTCGGCGAACGCGTCGTTGCCGATATCAGGCGCGACGTCTTTGCCCATGTGACGACGCTGTCGCCTGCCTTCTTCGACACCGCCCAGTCGGGCGAGATCGTGTCTCGGCTCGCCGCCGATACCACACAGGTCAAGTCGGCTGTAGGCGCCACGGCTTCGGTCGCGCTGCGCAACGTCATCCTTGGCCTCGGCGCGGTGGGCATGATGGTCATCACCAGCCCGAAACTGTCCAGCCTGGTCATAGCAGCCATCCCCGTCATCGTGCTGCCGCTGGTCGCCTTCGGCCGTTCGGTGCGGCGCAAGTCAAGGCAGGCGCAAGACACGCTTGCCGATGCCACAGCCTATGCCAGCGAGCAGATCGGCGCGGTACGCACGCTGCAGGCCTTCACCAACGAGAAGCTGGTCACCAGTCATTTTTCGGGCGCGGTGGAGGCTGCCTTCGAGGCGGCGCGCTTCTCGATCTTCGCGCGCTCCTTCCTCACCTTCTTTGCCATTTTCACCATCTTCTCGTCCGTCGTCGCCGTGCTGTGGTTCGGCTCGCGCGACGTCCTCGAAGGCGCGATATCGCCGGGCACGCTTGGCCAGTTCCTGCTCTATTCGGTGTTTGCCGCCGGCGCGCTCGGCGCGCTGTCGGAAGTCTGGGGCGAACTTGCGCAAGCGGCAGGTGCGGCCGAGCGGCTGACCGAGATCCTGGCCGAGAAGCCGGCGATCCAGGCGCCGGCCGACCCGAAGCCGCTGCCGGCGGTCGCCAAGGGCGCGATCGTCTTCGACGATGTCTCCTTCTCCTATCCGGCCAGGCCCGACCGCGCCGCCGTCCACGGCTTGAGTTTTCAGGTCATGCCCGGCGAGACGGTGGCCATTGTCGGCCCCTCGGGGGCCGGCAAGAGCACGGTCTTTTCGCTGATCCTGCGCTTCTACGACCCCGAAACCGGCAAGATCCTGATCGATGGCGTCGACGTGCGCGAGGCCGATCCTGTCTCGGTGCGCGAGCGCATCGCCATCGTGCCGCAGGACGTCACCATCTTCGCGGCGAGCGCACGCGACAATATCGGCTTTGGCCGGCCGGGTGCCGGCAATGCCGAGATCGAGACGGCGGCGAAGGATGCGCTGGCCGACGAATTCATCCTCAAACTCGAGAATGGCTACGACAGCCAGGTCGGCGAGCGCGGCGTGACGCTGTCCGGCGGCCAGCGCCAGCGTGTGGCGATCGCCCGCGCCATCCTGCGCGACGCGCCGATCCTGCTGCTCGACGAAGCCACTTCGGCACTCGACGCCGAAAGCGAGACGCTGGTGCAGATGGCGCTGGAACGGCTGATGCAAGGCCGCACCACAATCGTCATCGCCCATCGGCTGGCGACGGTGCTGAAGGCCGACCGGATCCTGGTGATGGATGGCGGCCGCATCGTCGAGGAAGGCACGCATCAGAGCCTGGTCGCCAAGGGCGGCATCTATGCCAGGCTGGCCAAGCTGCAGTTCGAGACCGGCGCCAGCGCCTTCAGGGGCGCGGCGGAGTAGAGCGCCGCTTCGTCCGGCCTAGAGCAGTTCACCGTTTTACGGAAACGGCGAACCGCTCTAACTCTTTGTTTTGGAGCAATTCCGGGCGGAAAACCGTTCACACTTTTCCTGGAATTGCTCTAGGCCAGGTAACCGCCGTCGATGGTCAGGCTTGACCCGGTGATGAAGCTCGATTCTGGGCCGGCAAGATAGGCGACCAATCCGGCGATCTCACGATCTTCACCCAGGCGTCCAAGCGCGATCAGCGAGCGGACCATGTCGGCGACCGGCGCGTCGGCTGGCGTCATGTCGGTGGCGGTCGGCCCCGGTTGGACATTGTTGACGGTGATGCCACGCGGGCCAAGATCGCGGGCAAGACCGCGCGTCAGTCCGGTAATCGCGGCCTTGGTCATCGAATAGATCGAAGAGCCAGGAAATCCGGTACGCTCGGCAACGACGCTGCCAATGGTGATGATGCGTCCGCCTTCGCCCATGGACTTCGCGGCGGCCTGTATGGCGAAGAATACGGAACGCATATTGACCGCGACCATCCTGTCGAAGTCGGCGACCGATACGTCATTGACCATCCCGTGGATCAGGATGCCGGCATTGTTGACCAGTATGTCCAGCCCGCCGAACTGTTTGACTGTCTTTTCGACAGCCTGCCGGACCGCTTCGGGATCGCCGCTGTCGGCCTTGATCGCAAGCGGCCGCGCTTCGGGAGTCGCAAGCGATTTGACAAGCTCCGCAGCCTTGGCATCCGAACTGACATAGGTGAAGGCCACGGCCGCGCCTTCGGCATGAAGCCGGCGCACGATGGCCGCGCCGATGCCACGCGAACCGCCGGTGACCAGCGCTACCTTGCCGAAGAGTGATTTCGTCATGATGGGTTTCCTTGTTTTGGACTGATGAGTCTATAATTGAGCAAGCTGAAAACAGGCACTGTCGCGGTATCCTGCTAGCGCAAGCTGCGGATGGCCATTCGCGCGATGCCGCGCAGCGTGTCGGGGGAGGCACCGCTGCGCGCCGACACCTTGATGCCGGAGAGGGTGGCGGCGATGAACTGCGCGGCGGCATTGGTATCGAGTTCCGCGTCGACCTCGCCGGCCGCCTTGGCCTGCGCGATCAGGCGTTCGAGCGCCGACAGCAAGGTCCTGCCCGCCGCCTCGCCCAGCAGCGCGACGTCCCGGTCCGCGACCCCGAATTCGCAGATCGCGCTGACGCCGAGACAACCGATTCCGCCTTGCGGAAGGGGTCTTGCCGCAAGCGCAAGCAATGCGGCTTCCAGCCCCGCCAGGGGCGAGGAAGACGCGCTCATGACGCCGATCAATTCGGAGACGCTATCGGCATTGTAACGCTGCAAGGCCTCGAGATAGAGCCGCCGCTTATCGCCAAACGTGTCGTACAGGCTCTGGCGACTGATCCGCATGGCCTCCAGCAGTGTGTCCGTCGACGTTCCTTCGTAACCATGGTCCGAAAAGACGCCGATGGCCTGCTGAAGCGCTGTGTCGCGGTCAAATTCCTTGGGGCGTGCCATGAAAAGTGGTTTAGGTATTCCGGACTGTATTGTCCAGAATTATTTTTTGCCACCGGTCGCAAGGCGGCGATGGCCTCAGTTCGCCTCGGTTTCGGCATAGCCGAAATTGTAGCTCCAGGAGGCGTTGTCGCTCATCTTCCTGCGCGACCTCAGATACGAGCCGATATCCTTGGCGGGGACCTGATCGGCGATCGTCTTGAGAAACCAGTCGACCTGGAATTCGGTCGGCGTGCTCGACCAGCGCGCCTTGAAGGCGACATAGGGCGTGATCACGTCGTCGGACTTTTCGGGGCCGACAAACGCCGCCTTCAGGTTTTTGACGATGCACTGATGGCGCTTGAACATCGGGCTGCCGAGCCAGATCGGCCCGGCCCGGCCGACCATGTCCGGCTCCGGCAAATTGCTGATGCCGACATCAGCCTTCAACGGAAAATTCTTGATGAGATCATCGGCGTCGAGATCCTCGGCCGGAAGCGCGTAGGATTCGACCGTGGTGACGACGTTGCCGTCGCGATCGTCATGTGTCGACAACGGCGCCAGGCTTGTCATCCCCGGATACTGCCGGTTGTAATACTGGAGATAGTCGTCGGCGAGCTTGGTGGCCGATTGCGAAACCAGCCTGTAGCGCATGCTGTCGGCATCGGCGTCCCGATAGGTCGTGCTGACGGTCAGTTTGAGCACCTCGCCCTTGAGTTTGGGAAAGTCGAACGCTTCGCTGACGAAAGTGGTCGGCTGGAAAAGCTCCTTGCGCTCCATCCTCTCCATCTGCGCTTTGCCGGCGATAACAGGCAAGGCAAAGCCATAGTCGGGCGGAACAAGGTTTTCGGCCCGGCCGCCTTGCAGATAATTGGTCGCATCGATCCAGTAGGTCTGACTTTTGATCGTTGCCTTGACGATGACGTGGTCGAAGGCGCGGATCGTCGGCAGCATGTCGCCAAGCGCCAGTCCGTCGTCGAGGTCGGTCAGGGCCGGATCGGCCTGAACGCCGAGCCGGCGCAGACTGGAGGCAAGAAGCAGTGCCTTGTCCTTGCAGTCGCCGAGGCCTGAGGCGATCACGGTGCCGGGGCTGCGGGGAATGTAGGAGCCGCGGCCCATCGACAGGCTTACATAGCGGATGGTGTCCTGGACCAGCCGCATTGCCTCGATCATCCGGTCTTCCGGCCTGACGTATCTGGCGGCAATGTCATCGAGCTTCGATGCGAAGGCGGCCGGCAATTCCTGGTCGAGCCGATAGTAGGGCAACATCGCATCGACGACGTCCTGCCACTTGGCTGTCGAGGAGATCTGGATCGTCGGATAGGTCAGGAAATCCGCCGGCAGGTTTTCCTCTGATTTGACCGGGGCAGGGTTGACGCTTTGCCAGGTGTAGGATTTCGACGCGCCGTCGGTTTTGACATCCGGCTGGATGTCGGTGCGGACCTGGCGGATGTTCAAGGGCTGGTTTGCCGGCCAGGTCACCTTCTCGCGGATGAGCGCGATGGGTTCGCCCCAGGCCATGGCGACCGAATGGAAAAACAGATCGGCACCGACGATCGGTGTCCTGACGGTGGTCCGGCCATAGTCGATGATGTCGCCGACACGGACATCGTCGACATTCACATAGGCCGTGAGCCAGCCGTCGAACAGGCCCTTCTCGGCGTCCTTTTCGCGCCGGAACACGTCGAAAGTGGCTCCGGGCAGCCGGTCGATGACCACGCCGTCGCGGATGATGTTCAGCCAGTTCATCGTCACCTGCGACGTCGCCGGGTCGAACTCGAAATTTATGGCGGCGCCGCGCTCGAGGCCGGTGCGGTCGACTATCTTGTAGGCGTAGTGGTCGAAGGCCTCGATGCCGCCGGGCTGCTGCCGGATCTGATATTCCGAGACAAGATTGGAGATGCCGTTCTTGATCTGGCTGTCGAAACGCGGGTCTGCCTTGGGGAGTTCGATCCGGTCGATCCAGGCGCCTGGGCTGCCTTTGTGGATTTCTGTGTCGGCCATGGCCGGCGCGCAGAAAATCGCGAAGGCAATCAAGACGACAAGCCGTGTGATCGCAGACAATGTCACCGGAAAGTACCCGCCCTTATGATCCGCACGCTTCGACAGATACCGGCGGATACCACCAGTGATAGAAAAGTAGAGGCGATCCCGCAAGACATCGGAATTCGGTCGTCGTCCGATCAAGCCGCGTCATCGCCTTGTTTGCGGCTCGACGGTCAGCGAAATCGGGATGGCATGACGGCCGATCTCACGCGCCGTAGCGTTGCTTCAGGTGATTGACGAAATACACGGCGTTGAGTTTTTCGCCGGTGGCGCGTTCGAGCAGGTCCGGCGTCGACCAGCGCGACCCCTGCGACCATATCTTCTTGCGGCGCCAGTCATTGATTGCAGCGAAATTCCCTTTCGCCAGTTCGTCGTCGGCGGCAGGATGCTCACGCGTCAGCGCGGCCCATTGCTGCGCCGCCATCATCGCGCCCAGCGTATAGGACGGGAAGTAGCCGAAGGCGGCGCCCGGCCAATGCACGTCCTGCATCGGGCCATCGGCCGGATTGTCGATGGTTGAGAGGCCGAGATAGTCGCGCATCTTGGCGTCCCAGGCTTCGGGGAGATCGGCCACCTCCAGCCTGCCCGAGACCAGTTCCTGCTCCAGCTCGTAGCGCAGGATGACATGCAGCGGATAGGTCACCTCGTCGGCGTCGACCCGGATCAGGCCGCGTTCGACGCGATGCACATGCGGCAGGAGATCGTCGAGCGACCAGGCCTCGCCGAGATGCTTTTCCACCACCGGCAGCGCCCAGCGCCAGAAGGCGGGATTGCGGCCGATCTGCTTTTCGACGAACAGGCTCTGGCTTTCATGCACGGCCATGCCGCGCGCCTTGCCGAGCGGCCAGTGCGACCATGCTTTCGGCAGGTTCTGCTCGTAGAGCGCATGGCCGGTCTCGTGCAGCACGCCCATCAGCGCCGACAGGAAATCCGATGTCTTGTAGCGGGTGGTGATGCGCACGTCGCTGGGCACGCCGCCGCAGAAGGGATGGTGCGAGACCGACAGCGAGCCGTGCGTCAGGTCGAAACCGACCGCCGCCATCATGGCAAGGCCAAGCTCGCGCTGCTTGTCGATCGCATAGGTGCCCGAAAGCGGCTTCAGCGGATGCTTGCGCAGCCGCGCTTCCTGGATCGCCAGCGCTTCCGGCACGAAGCCTTTGAGGAAGGCTTTCAGGTCGGCGAAGACGGGGGTGATGTCGGCGGTGCGGTTGCCGGGGTCGAATTGCTCCATCAGCGCGTCGTAGGGGGCGAGGCCGAGCACGTCGGAGCGCAGAGCCGCCTCTTCGCGCACCAGCGCCACCACGCCCTCGAGCGCCGGCTGGAAGCCCGCCCAATCGTTCTTGGCGCGCAGGTCGCGCCACAGCTGCTCGCAACGCATGCGCGCCGTCGTCTGGCGTTCGACGAATTCGACCGGCAGGCAGGTCAGGTTGGTGTACTGCCGCCGCAGTTCGGTGAGAGCCGCGCGCTGCTCGTCGTCGAGCGCCTCGCCTTCAGCGGCGGCGATCCAGTCGGCGATTTCCGGTGCGGTTGCCCTGGTGTGGTACATGCCGGCCAGTGCCGCCATCGCCTCGGCACGCTTCTCGCCGCCGCCGACGGCCATATGCGTCGCTTCATCGGCGCCGAGGATGGCCAGCGCATGCTCAAGTGCTTCGAGCTTGTGGCCGAAGTCGTCGAGTTTCTGAAAGGACATGGCGGCTTCCGTGATTGAGGACGGCGCGAAAAGACACCAACGCAAAAGCGTTGGCAACCCTCAGAGCGGTTCACCGTTTCACGGAAGCGGCAAACCGCTCTGACTCCTTGCTTGACGCAATTCCGGACGGAAAACCGTTTCACACTTTTCCTGGAATTGCTCCAGATACCGTCCGGCAGGATGCACCTTGCGCAGGCGATGCCACACATGAAATGCTGCCGGCAACGCGTGAAGGGGGAGCAAATGATCGGCAACATCCTGGTCGGGCTGGTGGCCTTGATCCATGTCTACATCGTCTATCTCGAGATGGTGCTCTGGGACACGCCGCGCGGGCACAAGACATTCCGCCTGACGCCGGAATTCGCCAACGCCTCGAAGGTGCTGGCCGCCAATCAGGGCCTCTACAACGGATTTCTCGCCGCCGGCCTGATCTGGGGGCTTTATTCGGCGCCGCTGGTTTTCAGGTCAAGGTTTTCTTCCTGTTGTGCGTGGCGATTGCCGGCCTCTACGGCGCGGCAACGGTCGGCCGCAAGATCCTGTTCATCCAGACCGTGCCGGCGGTGGTCGCCCTGATCGCGGTCTGGATAGGTTGGTAGGCAGGCTTGGTTGGTAGGCAGGCTGGGCTGGTGAGGAAAAAGGACGCCCGCGGGATTGGGGTCCCGAAGGCGCCAGGTGTCCCTTAGGCTTTCCAGAAGTTTCAGCCGTTCGGGTAGTTTCCGCCGTCGGCGCCGTCACCCATCAGGAAACCGCTACCGATATCGATCCTCAAGCGCTGGTCGACACGGTCGAGATGAGCCAGCAGGTCGTGATACTGCGGCGCCGGTATCCTGCCGTGATCCGACGCGGCAATCTTCTCGGCGGCCTGGCTGATCTGGTTGGTGCGCATTTCCAGGTGTTCCGCCACGGCCGGGGTGATGTTGTTGGCCTGCCGTGCGTCGACGATGCCCTGGCGGACGCCTTGAGCCTGTTCAATGAGGGCTTCGACACGCGGACCCGTCAAGTCGGTCGGGTCGGAGGCGTCGAGAGCGCCCCTGTGATGACCCGCGGCATAGGCGCCGGCGAGCGGAATGGCGATAAAGAATGCGGTCAATGCTGCAGTTCTGAGCGTGGGGTTAAAAGAGCGCATCGTCGCGTCTCCTCCAGAAGAGGAAGGCAGCGGTTCTTTCGTCTGCCTTCCAGCCGTGGGCCGTCGGGTTCCGTCGCGTCGCGATGGGAGGCATCGCCGGCGGTTCTCGGCCCTGCGCGGCAAGCTAGGAGCGCTTCGGGGCGAAGTGTAATTAAAAAAAGATAATCTTTTCAGGCCTTGCCGGCCTCGGCCTGCGCCCTAGAGTTGAGCCGGCGAACAAGTTCGCGTGACTTTTCCGTGATGATGAATCACCGTTCGGTGAGCTTCAGTTCAATGCGGCGGTTCTTGTTGCGCGCCTCATCCGTATCGGCGGGGTCGAGCGGCTGGAACTCGCCGAAGCCGGCGGCGACCAGCCGGTTGGCCGGCACGCCGTTCTCGATCAGGAACTTCACCACCGAGGTCGAACGCGCCGTCGACAGTTCCCAATTGTCGCGGTAACGGCCATTGCCGGACAACGGCTTGTTGTCGGTGTGGCCGTCGACGCGCAGCACCCAGTTGATCTCGGGCGGAATTTCCTTCTGCAGTTCGATGATGGCGTCGGCGAGCTTCTTCATCTCGACCTTGCCGGCATCATTGATCACTTCGGACCCGGTCGGGAACAGCACTTCCGACTGGAAGACGAAGCGGTCGCCGACGATGCGGATGTTTTCGCGGTCGGCAAGGATCTCGCGCAAGCGTCCGAAGAAGTCGGAGCGGTAGCGATTCAATTCCTGCACGCGCTGCGCCAGCGCCACGTTCAGCCGGCGGCCGAGATCGGCGATCTTGGTGTTGGAATCGCGGTCGCGGGTTTCCGATACGTTGAGCGCATCCTCGAGCGCGCCGATCTGCTTGCGAAGGGCCGCGATCTGCTGGTTGAGGATCTCGACCTGGCTCAGCGCCTGCTGGCTGATCTGGCGCTGGCTGTCGAGTTCGCCGCCCAGTTCCGCGGCCCGCTGGTTGGCGGCATCGCCGGCACCGGCGCCTTGCGCCAGCAACTGTTCGAGCCGGCTCTTCTCCGCCTCCGCCGCCGATAGCGACGCCTGCAAATTGGCGAGCGAATCGTCCTTGTCCTGCGCCGTCGAGCGTTCCAGCGCCAGAAGCTGCGTCAGTTCATTGATCTGCGAGTTGAGGCGTGTGAGCGCCGTATCCTTGCCGGAGAGTTCGCGGCCGAGCAGGAATTGCGCCAGCACGAAGACGGTGAGCAGGAACATGATGGCGAGCAGCAGCGTCGACAGCGCGTCGACAAAGCCCGGCCAGTAGTCGATGCGGCGATCGGTACGCCGGCCCCTGGCAAGCGCCATGTCAATGCACCCCGGGCTTCTTCAGGGCGTCGGCGATCTTTTCCAGCGTGTTGCGCATCGCCTTCTGTTCATCGGACTGGGCCTCGACCCAGTCGCGCATGATCTGCTGCTCGGAGCGCATGTTCTTGACCAGGCCGGAAATGCCGTCGGCGAGATTGGCCATGGCGGTGGCGACACGCGGATTGGAGCCGCCGCCATTCTCCTGCATGCTGCGCAGCCGTTCCGACAGCACACGGATCTCGTCGGAGGATTCGGTCTTGGCCGGGTCGGAGACGACGATGTCGGACGACAGATCCGTGACCGAGGACAGCCAGTTCTCAAGTTCGGTGTAGAAGCGGGTCTGGGCGCGGCCCGCCTGCAGGTCGAGGAAGCCGAGCACGAGCGAGCCCGACAGGCCGAACAGCGAGGACGAGAAGGCCGTGCCCATGCCGGCCAGCGGCGCGGAAAGCCCTTGTTTGAGCGAATCGAGCACCGCCGCCGCGTCGCCCGTGCCGGGGTCGAGCGATTCAATGGTCTCGCGGATCGAGCCGATCGTGTTCAACAGGCCCCAGAAGGTGCCGAGCAGGCCGAGGAACACCAGCAGGCCGACGAGGTAGCGCGAGGTGTCGCGGCTTTCGTCGAGGCGCGTGGCGATGGAATCGAGCATGGTGCGCATCGAACTGGTCGAAAAGGCCGTCGCGGAGGAGCGGCCGATCATCGCCTTCATCGGCGCCAGCAGAACCGGCTCTGTTGTCTCCGAGCCGGCACGGAAGGAGTTGACCCAGCGCACCTCGCGAAACAGCCGCCCGACCTGGGCAAAGGCAAGCAGGATACCGACGCCGAGCACGCCGACGATCAGGCCGTTGAGCCCGGGATTGCTGCCAAAGGCGGTCGAGATCTGGCGGGTCAGGATGGCGGCAATGAAGGCGACGATGGCCAGGAAGATAACCATGGTCAGCAGGAAGACCTGCGGACTCGACAGTTTATGCGGATCGTAGATCAGGACGTCGGAGCGCCTGCCTATGCCGAAGGATCTGAGAAAAGCCATCCGTGCCCCGTTTCCGATGCTCTATTTGCCTTTACGCAATTCCGAACGGGAAACCGCTCACACTTTCCCTGGAATTGCTCCAGCGCCGCCGATCACGCAGTTGGCGACTCTAAACGGAATTGTGACCAAATTGAATGGCGCTTGGCAATATTGCCGTGGGGCTAGTATGCAACCCGTCCGATCCGAGATGGAAACCGAAATCGGTTTCCATGATCAGAGACGATTGATGACCAGACAGTCGACCATGGCCGCCAGATGCAGGCCGGCGCCGGTGACGACGAAGCCATGCCACAGCGCATTGTGGAAGCGCAGTCCCTTCCAGGCGAAGAAAATGACACCGCAGGAATAGACGACGCCACCGGCGATGATGAGCGCAAGCGATGTCGTCGGCAGGGTCTGGACAAGCGGCTTTGCCAGAATGATGCCGCTCCAGCCGATGGCGAGGTAGAAGACAACAGCCAGCCGGTCGAGGCGGCCGGGAAAGACTTTTATGGCGACGCCCGCGGCGGCCGCTGCCCACACCAGGACAATCATCCAGCTGGCCAATGGCGAGCCATCGAGCTGGGCAAGAAAGGGCGTGTAGGTGGCGGCGATCAGGAGATAGATCGCGGCGTGGTCGAAGCGCCGCAAGACCCATTTCGCCGGCGACGTCACCGGCCAGAGATTGTAGGTCATCGATACCGACAGCACGGTGAGCAGTGAAACGACGTAGAAGGCGGCGGCGATGTATTCGCCTGGCCCGACGCGAAACGCCGCCAGCGCCAGCAGCGCCGAGCCGGCCGCGATCGCCAGCACGATACCGACAGCATGGACGATGCCGTCGGCGATCATCTCCGCGCGGGAGTAGTGCCAGCGCCCGATAAAGGGGATTTCAAGTTGCGGCGGTGTGTTCGTCATCTCACGTCCTGCGTCACCCCTATCTGGGTAACCGCCGGACAGTATTTCAAGCTTTGGTTGCGGTTTTGCGACTGCGGCCCTTCAGCGCGCCGTGCCTGTCAGCGTGCCGAGAGAGGCTTCTTCACGGCCTTCAGCAAAGCGCGCTGGATGACCTCGTTGCCGGCGACGACGGAGCCGTTGTCCAGCATGTCCTGCCCGCCATCCATGTCCGAAACGAACCCACCGGCCTCGCGGATCAGGAGCAGGCCGGCAGCGATGTCCCAGGCCGACAGGCCGGTTTCCCAGAAGCCGTCCATGCGGCCGGCGGCGACATAGGCAAGATCGAGCGCGGCGGAACCGAGACGGCGCACGCCCGAGACCTCGGCCATGACGTTGCGCAGCTCGACGAGGAAATTGCCGTGGTGGCCGCGTCCCAGATGCGGCATGCCGCAGCCGATCACCGTGTCGACCAGCTTGATGCGGCCGGCGACGCGCAGCCGGCGGTCGTTCATGAAGGCGCCGCCGCCGCGCTCGGTCGTATAGAGCTCGTCCATGGCCGGATTGTAGATGACGCCGGCAACGATCTGGCCCTGGCGCTCCAGCGCGATCGAGACGGCGAACAGCGGGATGCCGTGCAGGAAATTGGTGGTGCCGTCGAGCGGGTCGACGATCCAGCGGTGCTGGCTGTCATCGCCTTCCACCACGCCGCGCTCTTCCATCAGGAAGCTATAGCCCGGGCGCGCCTTCGACAGCTCGGCAAACAGAATGTCCTCGGCCTTGCGGTCGGCCTGGCTGACATAGTCGCCCGGGCCCTTCAGCGAGACCTGCAGGTTCTGGACCTCGCCGAAGTCGCGCGACAGCGAGCGGCCGGCCTTCATTGCGGCCTGGACCATGACGTTGAGAAGGGCTGAGCGTGCCATATCGTTGAAACTCCAAAAGCCTGGGGCGATCAACTCAAATTGGATCGCGACCCCGCTTCATCTGCTTGTCTTTGCACGCATGATCTTGTCCGAAAAGTCTGCAACTTTTCGGGATCATGCTCTAGTCGGCGCGGCGCACGTAAGTGATTTCGTTGGTGTCGACGATGATGCGTTCGCCAGCACCGATGAAGGGCGGCACCAGCACGCGAATGCCGTTCTCCAGCACCGCCGGCTTGTAGGAGGATGCCGCCGTCTGGCCCTTCACCACCGGGTCGGCCTCGGTGATGGTCAGGGTCACATAGTCAGGCAGCGAGATGCCGATCGGCCTTTCCTCATAGAGCTGAACCGTCACCATCATGCCGTCCTGCAGGAAGGCGGCGCGGTCGCCGACGAAATCCTTGTTCAGTTCGAGCTGTTCGTAGCTCTGGGTGTCCATGAACACCAGCGCGTCTTCCTGCGCGTAGAGGAACGAAAAATCCTTCAGGTCGAGGCGGATCTGTTCGACCGTCTCGGCCGAGCGGAAGCGCTCGTTGAGCTTGGTGCCGTTGATGAGGTTCTTCAGTTCGACCTGGTTGTAGGCGCCGCCCTTGCCGGGCTTGACGGTGTTGGTCCTGACCGCCACCCAGAGGCCGCCATCGTGCTCGATGACGTAGCCGGGACGGATTTCGTTGCCATTGATCTTGGCCATGATGATGGGATCCGGAATGAGATTTTCGCCGGGACAAGCGATTTAGCGGCTCCCAAGACCACAAATCGCCCGGAGAGGCAAGGGACGCCGGATCGGCTCCAGCCGCCTGGCCAGCATCAGGCCTTGATCTTGATGGCTTCGCCGACGGCCTTTGCAATGGCCTCCACGGCCTTCGCCAGCCGGTTGAGGTGCGGAGAGCGCAGTGCCACGACCTGCAATGAAAGGTCGACATCTTCGACATCGACGAGCGCGAGGCCGTCGGGAAGTCCTCGCGCCGCGAGCCGCAACGGCATGAGGCCAAGGCCGTGTCCCCGACGGACCCATTCCATCTGCATCGCCGGGTCCTGAATTTCCGCCGCCACAACGAGCCGGTGCCGTTCACCGCCCAAACTGGAGAGGAGCCTCTGACGCGCGTCGCAGGGCGCGGGGCTGAGAACCCAAGGCATGTCAGTTCGCGCGTCGGTGAGATGGGATTCGGTGCCGCCAGCCCGCCCTATGATGCAGAGACGTTCGGTGCCGAGCGCGTCCGAGCCTTGATGATCGGCAGGTCGCAGAACGATCGCCATATCGAGTTGACCGCGTTCGAACTGCTCGATGAGCTCCGCGCTCCAGCCAGTCTTGAGCCGCAACGATACTTTTGGAAACGCGGCGGACGCGCCGGCGATGGCGCTGGCAATGCTCGCATCGGACAAACCATGCGCCAGGCCGACACGCAGCACGCCCCGCGGCTCGGCGTCAGCGGCGAACGCTTTCAGAGCCTCGACCGAAGCCAGTATGTCCTTTGCACGCGCCAGCACCTCCAATCCTGCCGCGGTCAGGCGCGGCGGCTTCTGCCGGCGATCGAGAAGCGTTGTCCCGAGCATCTCCTCCAGTCGCTGCATCTGCCGCGTGACGGCAGGCTGCGTCAGAGGCAGGCGGCGGGCCACATTCTGGATCGAACCTTCCTCGGCGAAGAGAACAAGCGTGCGCAATTCCTCCAGCATTTCGAATACTCCAGATGCATAATCATTCTGATTATTATGAATTTGAAATCATGGCGCCGGCAAGCGATTTTCCTTTCAACGGAGTTCCAAAAGGAAAGGGAAGACAATGCAAGCGATTGAATTGCAGGCCCCCGGCGGCATCGACAATCTCAGACGGGTCGAGCGGCCGATGCCGGAACCGGGCCGCCAGGAGATGATCATCAAGGTCAGGGCAACCGCACTCAACTACCGCGACGTGGAGATCGCCCGTGGCAGCTACCACACCGCCTTTGCGCTGCCGCTGGTGCCGCTCTCGGACGGCGTCGGCGAAGTGGTCGCGGTTGGCGCCGAAGTGACCCGCTTCAAGGTCGGCGACCGCGTCTGCGGCACGTTCTGGCAGCGCTGGGTCGGCGGCAGCTTCGCCATGGCCGAACCCTCCTATCAGCGCGGCGGTCCCATCGATGGTTTGCTCAGCGAGTTCGCGCGGCTGGACGAACAGGCAGCCGTGCTTGCGCCGCCACATCTCAGCGATGTCGAAGCGGCGACATTGCCTTGCGCCGCGGTCACGGCCTGGCACGCGCTGTTCACCGAAGGCCAGTTGAAGCCGGGCGAGACGGTGCTCAGCCTGGGCACTGGCGGCGTCTCGCTGTTTGCGGTGCAGTTGGCCGCGGCAGCCGGCGCGCGCGTCATCGTCACGTCGAGCAGCGACGACAAGCTCGCGCGGGCAAAGGCGCTTGGCGCGCATGACGGCATCAACTATCGCGATAATCCCGATTGGTCGTCAGTCGTGCTGGCGCTGACCGGTGGACAAGGCGCCGACCACATTATCGAAGTCGGCGGGCCGCAAAGCTTCGCCCAGTCGCTGAAGGCGTCGGCGCGTGGAGCCCAGATCAACGTCATCGGCTATCTCGGCGGCAGCGAAGGGACGATCAATCCGCTCGATATCTTCCGACGCCAGGTCCGGACGCGCGGCATACCGGTCGGCTCACGCGAATCCTTCGAGGCGATGAACCGGGCGCTCGCCGTTAACCGGCTGCGGCCGATGATCGATCGCGTCTTCCCCTGGACAGAAGCAGCGGCGGCTTTTCACCACCTCGAACACGGCTCACCTTTCGGCAAGGTCGTCCTCGACCACACGCAATGATTCCGCCAACCGCCGTCAGGGCAGGCGGTTCGCCTTCTGCAGGGCTTGCTTGGTCTGGTCGTCGCTCAACCCCTGCAGGAAATCGTCCATGTCGGGATCGATGAGCCCGGCGCGGCGGGCAACGATGTACCAGGCGCCGGCGAGCACCAGGTCCGGATCGGTGCCGATGCCTTGCATGTAGAGTTTTGCCAGGCGGTTCTCGGCGGCGACATTGCCGCCCTCGGCGGCCTGCTTCGTCCAGCCGAAAGCCGATTTCAGGTCGCGGGCGCCACCGCGGCCCTCTATCATCCAGGCGGCGAGATCGATCTGCGCGGTATCGTAGTTCTGTCGTGCGGCCTGCGCCAGCAGGCGCCTCGCCTGCGCGTCGTCGCGCGGCTTGCCGCCGACGCCGTTGGCGTAGATCTGGGACATGGCGTACTGCGCGTCGGCGAGGCCGGTCGCGGCGGCGCGCTCATAGTAGGTGGCAGCCTTGGTCAGACCCGCGTCGCCGGGATCCTGCTGGACCAGCATCTGCGCGAAATTGAACTGCGCCAACTGGTTGCCGGCTTCGGCGGCGGCCTGCATCAGCGCGTAGGCTTCTTTCGTGTCTTTCTTGACGTAGCGGCCGTCGAGCAGCATCAGCGCGTACTGGAACTGCGCTTCCGGCACGCCTTGCTCGGCGGCAAGCGCGTACCATTTCGAGGCTTCCGCCGCGTTCAACGGCACGCCGAGCCCGCGCGACAGGATCTCTGCCACCAATGTCTGCGCCGCCGGGTCGCCGTTCTGGGCACGCACCAGCGCGAGATTGTAGGCCGTCTTGTAGAGCCCGCGCTGGAAGGCGCCATAGGCCGCGTCCACCGGCTTGGCCCCGAAGCGGTCGGGGTTGATGCTGTCGACCGAGGGCAGCGGTGCGGGCTCCGCCGTGGTGGCGGGTTGCGGCAGCTGCTTTTCGATCGGCTTGTCGGTGTGCACGCCGGTTTCGGGCTTGGGCTGCGGCAAGGGTATGGTTTCGGCGGCGGCGGCCTGGATCATGACCGCTGCAAGCAAGGCCTGAAGGGGAAGCCTTACCGGAGCCACATCAGTCCTCGAAGCGCGGCGCGGTTTCGTCGAGCAGCGCGTTGGCCCGGGCAATCGCCGCTTGCGGATCGACGCCGTCGGCAAACACCGCGCTCGACAGCGCGACGAATTCGGCGCCGGTGGCGGCCACTTCCTCGATGGAAGCCAGATCGGATCCGGCCATGACGATGCAGGGGATCTGGATCATGTCGGCCCACCATCGCCCCAGCGACAGGTTGCGCGGGTGCGGCTCGGGCTTGTTGTCGTAGCCGAAGCGGCCGAAGAAAATGTAGTCGGGCCGCGTCTCGCCAAGCTCAAGCGCGTCGTCACGCGTCTTGGCGCCGCCGGCGCCGACCATCATTTTCGCCTGAAAATGTCCGATCGTCTCGGCGAGCTCGGCCTTGGAAACCTCGACATGAATGCCGTCGGCCTGGACGCGGCCCGCTATGCGGGTGTCGCCGGCGATGATGACGGCAACGCCCGCGGCCTGAGCCGCCGGCACGATCTGTTCGGCGAAGGCCTGGAAGGAGGCCTCGTCCATGCCGTTCTCGGGCAGGATCAGCGAGGCGACGTCACCGCCGTCGAATGCGGCGGCGATGCGGGCGGCCGGCACGCCGGACGGCGCGATCAGCACGATGCGGCAGCGATTTGGGGGTGTGGCGTCGTTCATGGTTCTTCGATCCCGGGTTTCGCCTATGCCGGGCGAAGATGGTTGGATTGCGGCATAGAACAAACTGCCGGGATTGAACAGGCGTCAGCCGTCAGGCGGCATCAGGCGGGACGAAGACCATTGCGGGCTTTCGTGACGATGTCGAACACTTTCGACGGATCTTCTATGCCAAGGAATTGCGGCACCGGGTCGAGAGCCGGCGACCAACTGGCAAAACTTCGATAGCGCGACTGAGGCCAGCCGCCCGGATTTCCGAACAACGATGTCGCCGCGCCGAAGCGCAAACTGCCACGCTTTTCGCCCTCGCCGGTTAGCTGGATGTCGGGAAGACGCTCCAGATCGATCGATGTGAAGTTGGCAAATGGAGCGGTGCGCATGATGAGAATGCGCTTGTCCGTGACCGCATAAGAGATCCGCCGTCTCAACCACGCATCGACTGCAAACCGGCCAAAGACGAAGAAGAGACCAATGCAGATGAACATTGCTCCCCATGCGTCGAAGAAAAGCGGCGCGCCTTGCTTTGTCGCGGTATAGGTCCAGAAGATTGCAAACCCGCACCAGACAAGGCTGAACGGAATGAGAAACATATCCTGGCTAGTGAAGAATAGGCCTTGCGTGGGAAGGCCGCTCCACAGGATGTGTTCGCGGGGCAATAGCCGCCCCTGAAAAGATCCGATCGCCACGCCTTTGCCCCGTTGCTTTGTGCCCGCATCCACATCGCACGGACGACGATCGCCGCGCAAATCAGCAACGCGTTATCCGCCGCGAGATCATGCGTTTTCGAAAGTATCGTAGCTGCTATCCAACATTAGCGAGCTCTATGCCGGCACTTTCGACTTCCACAGCGACCAGCCGAGATTCATGCCGGCCGCCGCCGTCAGGATCAAAACGGCACCGACGATCTGGCTGAGATGCAGCCGATGGCCGAAGGCTGTGACATCGACCAGGATGGCGACGACCGGATAGATGAAGGACAGCGATCCCTGCAGATGCGTCGGCAGCTTCTGGATGGCGCCGTACATCAATATGTACATCAGACCGGTGTGGACGACGCCGAGCGTCGCCAGCATGGCCCAGCTCCATGGGTCGGCCGGAAGATGCGAGAGATTGGCGAAGGGCGCCAGCATGACGACGCCGACGCAGACCTGGATGAGCGCTATCAGATGCGGCGGCGTGCCCTTGAGCTTCTTGGTGACGATGGCCGCGACGGCCCAGAAGAAGGCCGCGGCCAGCGTCATGAGGATGCCCGCAAAATAGTTGGTGCCGACATCGCCGGCGTCAGGCGCGGCCTCGACGATCAGCACCATGCCGGCGAAGGCTATTGCCAGCCATGTCAGCTTGGTCAGCGTCAGCCGCTCGGCGAAGAAGAGTGCGCCGAAACCGACCAGCATGAAGGGCTGGGTGTTGTAGACGGCGGTGGCGATCGAGATCGAGGCGCGTGAGAAAGCGCTGAACAGGAGCAGCCAGTTGATGACGATGGCGGCGCCGCCAAGCGCGGCGAGGCCGATGATGCGCAAAGACAGTTTGTTGCGCAACAATCCGAGCGAGGCGCAGATGACGAGCAGCGTCACCGCGCCGAATGCGCAGCGCCAGAACACCACATCCATGATCGGTTGCCCGGACATGACGACGAACCATCCGATCGTGCCCAGGATCGCCATTGCAGCAGACATTTCGATCGTGCCGCGCACTGTATCGTTCATGATAGACCTCTGAACCGTTGAGGCGGCATAATCTCATGCGGCGTGGGTGCTTTCCATCTCGCAGAAAAGGCTGTATGAGGAGATGGCCTAATTATTTTAGGAAACTGCTGCGAATTCGTGAGAAATATGAAATGCTTGACGATCTCGACCGAAATCTCCTCGAAATCCTGGTGAGGGACGCACGGACCTCGCTGAAGGACCTGGCCGCCCAGGTCGGGCTGTCGTCGCCGAGCGTCTCGGAGCGGCTCCGGCGGCTCGAGGAGCGCGGCGTCATCCGGGCGTTCACCGTCGAGATCGATCCGCTGGCGCTCGGCTATACGCTGCAGGCAATCGTGCGCATCAAGCCTTTGCCGGGCAAGCTGCACATCGTCCAGAAGCTGATCGAGGAGATTGCCGAATTCGCAGAATGCGACAAGGTGACGGGTGACGACTGTTTTGTCGCCCGGCTGTTCGTGCGCTCGATCGGCGACCTCGACGGCATTCTCGACCGCATTGCCGACAAGGCCGAGACCAGCACCGCCATCATCAAGGCGCAGCCGATCCGGCGGCGGCCGCCGCCGCTTGGAGCACCATCTTCATCATCGTCTTGACTCCGCATGGCCGCGGTGGAAATGCGCTGCAGGTCCCATAGATGATGGGCTGAGAGACGAGGAAGACATGGCGCAGAATATCTACGACCAGCCGGATTTCTTCGCCGGCTACAGCCAGCTAGGCCGGTCGGTCGAAGGTTTGGAAGGTGCTGCCGAATGGCCGGCGCTGCGCGCGATGCTGCCCGATGTCGGCGGCTTGCGAATTGTCGATCTCGGCTGCGGCTTCGGCTGGTTCTGCCGCTGGGCACATGAGCACGGGGCGAGCCAAGTCCTTGGCCTGGACCTGTCGGAGAAGATGCTGGCCCATGCGAGGGCCGTCCGCCCGGATATAGGCATCTCCTATGAGCGCGCCGACCTCGACGAGCTCAGCCTGCCGCATGGCGGCTTCGATCTCGCCTACAGCTCGCTTGCCCTGCACTATGTCGAGGACGTCGCGCGCCTGTTCAGGACGGTGCATCAAGCCCTGTCGCCCGGCGGGCATTTCGTCTTCTCGACGGAACATCCGATCTACATGGCCCCGACCAGACCCGGCTGGGCGGTCGATGCCGAAGGCCGCAAGACGTGGCCTGTCGACCGGTATCTGGTGGAAGGCCCGCGCAAGACCGACTGGCTGGCCAAGGGCGTGGTGAAACACCACCGCACCATCGGCACCACGCTCAACGCGCTGATCCTGTCCGGCTTCGCGATCGAGCATGTCGAGGAATTCTGTCCGACAGCCGAACAGATCGCGGCCAGGCCGGAACTGGTGGAAGAACTCGAGCGTCCAATGTTCCTGCTGGTCTCGGCCCGGCGCTAGGGCACGAGCCGGACATTGGCGGGTGTTCGGCAACCGGTCCGGATTTACAGTCGCCCGAAGCGCAATTCTGGGTTATTCAGGCGTTGACGCCTTCCCTCCAGACCAGTCCCTCCCATGTCAGGCCTGCTTCTCGATCCGTGGTTCTACGCGGCCGCCATCCCGGCGGTCATCTTGGTCGGCCTGTCCAAGGGCGGGTTTGGCGGCGCTGTCGGTTTCGTCGGCGTGCCGCTGATGGCGCTGACCATACCGCCGGTGCAGGCGGCAGCCATCCTGCTGCCGATCCTGTGCCTGATGGACATCGTCTCGGTGTGGACATGGTGGGGCGTGTATGACCGCAAGATGCTGGTCGACATGATGCCGGGCGCCGTCATCGGCATCGGCCTCGGCTGGCTGACCGCGGCACTGGTCACCGAGGAGGCGGTGCGGCTGATCGTCGGCGCCGTCGCCATCATCTTCGTGCTGCGCTGGCTTTATCTGCAGTTCCGCCACGGTTCCGACCATGCCGCCGAACCCAACCGCGCGGCTGCCGCGATTTGGGGCACGGTCGCCGGCTTCACCAGCTTCGTCGCCCATGTCGGCGGCCCGCCCTTCCAGGTCTATGCCTTGCCGATCCGGCTCGATCCCAAGGTGCTGTCGGGCACGGCCGCGATCTTCTTTGCCGCGACCAATGCATTGAAGCTCATCCCCTATTTCGCGCTCGGCCAGTTCGACACCGCCAATCTGACGGCGTCCGCGGTGCTGATGCCGCTGGCGCCGCTGTCGACCATCGCCGGCGCCTGGCTGGTGCGGCGCATGCGGCCCGAGATTTTCTATCCGTTCACCTACGCGACCGTGGCGGTCGTGGCGCTGAAGCTTTTGTGGGATGGGATCGCCGGCCTGCTGTGACAGGCGAGGCGACTTTGCTGCCGCACGATGCTCAGGCGGCGCTTTCCACCAGCCGGCGGCTTCCGCCGAACGCCAACGTGGCGCCCGCCACCAGGACCAGCGTCATGCCGGCGAGGATGCCGATGTCATGTGTGGTCGGCTTGAGCACCATGTGGGCGACGATCACCAGCATAACCGCATAGTCGAAGCGTGCCGCGCTCGTCATGCGCTGGCCAATGGCTAGCACGGAAGGCGTCACCCCCTCCTTGGCGATCATCGCGCCCATGCGCTCGCCGGTCGGCTTGAAGATGAACATGCCGATCGAGAAGGTCGTGGCGTAGCCGACCAGGCCGATGATGATCCACAGGTCGGAGAACCCGACCCAGAAGCTGCACATGATGAGGCCGAAGAGCAAGGTGAGCATCGACATCGGCGCGAAGAAACGCCCGCCCAACTGCCCGCTGGCGCGCATCGCCTGGAGCTTGTCCTCGATGTTGCCGGCGCGTTCGGCAAGCACGCCGAGCAGGAACAGCACGAAGCCGCCTCCAACCCACAAAGTGGCTGAGACGATGTGGAGAAATTTGACGATCGAATACCAGTCCATCAGTCGCTCCTGGGATATTTGTGTTGGGTTTGCGGTGGCGCGGATTTGCGCCGACCGTCAGAGAGCGGGCGTTTAGCGTGGCGGGTGTTTCGGAACGATGTCGCGAAAAACTGGCTCTGTTTCGGCGGTTTCACGGCGCGATTCTCGACAGCAAACCGATGCGCGGTTTCATTTTCTGCTATTGTCGAATGCGTCAGGGGGAGCGCGACATCGTCTGGAAACACTGCCGATGCTAGTGCGCCGACGCCGGGAGCCCGGTGGCGATCACAATCGCCTGACGATCAACCCATTCCCGAAAAACGGGAAAAGGCAATTCGAGGGGACAAGCATGCAAGGGGTAGCACGGAATTTCTTCACACTGGCGATCATCTATGCGTTGTGCGGCATGGCGCTCGGCATCCACATGGCGATCAGCGAAGACCATGGCCAGATGCCAACCCACGCCCACATCATGGTCGCGGGCTGGCTGATGTCGGCGGTCTTCGCCTTCTTCTATCACCTGTTTCCGGCCGTCGGGCAGAAGACGATCGCCGTCGTTCACTTCTGGCTGACCGCGATCAGCGGAATCGGGCTCATGATCGGCCTCTTCATTCTGCTTGCCGGCACGCCGGCAATCGAACCGCTGCTGGGAATCGCCTCGATCGGCTTCTATGCAGGCATGCTGCTGTTTGCCTTCATCGCGCTGCCGGTGGTCTGGAAAAAGGCCTGAACTGATCAGCCGAGGGCTCGAGACTGTGCTGTTACGGCACAGGAATCGGGCGTTCGGTCGAAAAACATCGGTGCCGTTAAAGGTTCATTAAGCTTTACAGGCGTTTACTATGCGCATCCAGTGATCTGGATTCTTACCGAGTGGTTGGAGCCACTTTGTTTGACGCCTCCCTGTTAAACTCCTGAGAGCCGCCTTATCCGCGGCTCTTTTTTTGTCCGCATTCCGGCGGCAACCTGCGCGATGGATGGCTGTTAACCTTCTGTTAAACATGTGCTTGCCTTCACCCCCGGCGAAGCGCATTTTCAAGCTTCAGTCATATAGGGTCCCGGGTGTATCGGCAGTGAGCCGAATCGGCCGGTTGCAAGTGCAGGGGCGTAGCAATGAACGAGCCTTCGAAGGGCAGTGCGAAAACCGTGAAGCTGGCGGAGCGTCGGGTTTTTTCGCACTCCTTCAAACCGCTCTATCAGGAAGGCATGGGGCTGGTCGAACAGGCGGCTGAGTATCTCGACGGAAAGGGCCGGGCCGAGGCCAAGAAACTGTCGCGGCTGGCGGCCACGCTCTACGCGGCCGAATCGATGCGGCTGACGACCAGGCTGATGCAGGTTGCCTCCTGGCTGCTTTTGCAGCGCGCCGCCAATTCCGGCGAGATGACCCGCGACCAGGTGGCGTCGGAAAAGTCCAAGGTGCGCCTCGACACCGCTTCCGCCCATGACGAAGCCGCCGGCTGGGCCGAACTGCCCGAGGATTTCCTCGACCTCGTCAACCGCTCGCTTCGCCTGCAGGCGCTGGTGCGTCGCATGGACGACGAGATCTACGGCGCCGGCGCCGTGGTCGATATGCAGCCGATGGGCCGCCGGCCCAATCCGGTTTCCGACCAGATCAGCCTGCTCAACACCGCTTTCGCCCGCAACTAGGCAATTTCAACAGATTCTGCCCGCCCGCCGGGGCTGTTGTTTCCGGTTTGTTCACATTTCGCTGGCATCGCTGTCCGCCGGAGGTAAAGTGACCGGATGGGGGACGCGATTCGCATCATCGGCATCGATCCGGGGCTCAGGCGCACCGGCTGGGGCATCGTCGAGAGCCTCGGCAATTCCTTGCGCTTCGTCGCGTCCGGCACCGTGCGCTCCGAGGACAAGGCGGCGCTGGCGACGCGGCTCTGCCAATTGCATGACGGGCTTGCCGAAGTCCTGCATCAAGCCATGCCGCATGAGGCAGCCGTCGAACAAACCTTCGTCAACAAGGATGCCGTGGCGACGCTGAAGCTCGGCCAGGCACGCGGCATCGCCATGCTGGTGCCGGCGCGGGCTGGCCTGGTCGTCGCCGAATATGCGCCCAATGCGGTGAAGAAGGCTGTCATCGGCGTCGGCCATGGCGACAAGAAGCAGATCCACATGATGGTGAAGGTGCTGCTGCCCAAAGCGATCTTCGACACCGAACATGCGGCCGACGCGCTGGCCATTGCGATTTGCCACGCTCATCACCGGCAGAGCGTGGCCTATCGGATGGCGGCATTGGCATCATGAGAGGCTGTTGGGAATGATCGGCAAGCTCAAGGGCACGCTCGACGAGATCGATGAAGACCATTGCCTGATCGATATCCACGGCGTCGGCTACGTCGCTTATTGCTCGGCGCGCACGTTGGCGGCGCTGCCTTCGCCCGGCGAGGCGGTGGTGCTGTTCATCGAGACCTATGTGCGCGAGGACATGCTGCGGCTCTACGGCTTCCAGTCGCAGCTCGAGCGCGAATGGTTTCGGTTGCTGATGAACAACGTGCCGGGTGTCGGCGCCAAGGTGGCGCTGGCCATTCTGTCGACGCTGGCGCCGGCCGACCTCGCCAATGCGATTGCGTTGCGCGACATCGCCATGGTTTCCCGCGCACCCGGCGTCGGCAAGAAGGTGGCCGAGCGCATCGTCACCGAGTTGAAGAACAAGGCGCCGGCCTATGCGGGCACTGCCTCCGGCACCATCGGGCTCAAGCAGGAACTCGGCGAAGGCGTGGCGCCTGCGCCGATCACCGACGCTGTCTCGGCTTTGGTCAATCTTGGCTATTCGCGCGACACTGCCGCCAACGCGATAGCGGCGGCACTGAAGACAGCGGGCGAGGATGCCGACGCACCGAAGCTGATCCGCTTCGGGCTGAAGGAACTGGCACGGTGACATGGTTGTTGGAAAGGGAAATTCCGACTATCATATAATTAGTAAGAAATTTCTAAGAAAGTAAGAAAATGGGTGCGTTTGCCAGTCTGACCTCGAAGGGCCAGCTTACAATTCCAAAGGATGTCCGGGACGCGCTGTCGCTGAAGACCGGTGACATGATCGCCTGGACGGTCGTGGATGGCTATCTTGTCGGAACGCCGCGCAATCTCGACTTTGCCGACCTCGCAGGGTTTTTGGGTGATCCGCTCGGTGGCCCAGCCTCACTGGAGGAAATCGACCTCGCGGTGCAGGATGCCGTCGGTAGGCATGTTGTCGGAGACAAGTCGCAAGGCGGAAGAGAGGGCGGCGGGTGACGTCCATCGGCATTGATACAAATGTTCTGCTTCGAATGGTGCTTAATGACGATGCGGAGCAACGAGCAAAAGCTCTCGCATTCGGCAGAGGCCTCAGTGAAGGCACTCCCGGCTTCGTCAGCTTGATCGTGCTGGTCGAATTCAGCTGGTCGTTGATTTCGCGCTACAGGCTGTCGAAAGAGCAGGTGCAGGCGGCAATCCAGAGACTGCTGAAGATCAGGACGCTGGTGTTCGAAGATTTCGATGCCATCGTGGTCGCGCTCGAAAGATCGAACTTACCACAGGTGGATTTTGCCGATGCGCTGATCGCCGAGCACAATCGAAATCTGGGTTGCTCGCATACAGTTACGTTCGATCAGCGCGCCGCCAAATCCATTGCCAGTATGGAACTGCTCGCGTGAGCCTGTCGCCCCGCCTGATCACTCCCGAAAAACGCGGCGAGGATGCCGAGCAGACCTTGCGGCCGCAGACGCTTGACGATTTTGTCGGCCAGGCTGCGGTGCGGGCCAATCTCAAAGTGTTCATCGAGGCTGCGAAGGGCCGCAACGAGGCGCTTGACCATGTGCTGTTCGTCGGGCCGCCGGGGCTGGGCAAGACGACGCTGGCGCAGATCATGGCGCGCGAACTCGGCGTAAATTTCCGCTCGACCTCAGGTCCGGTCATCGCCAAGGCCGGCGATCTCGCCGCCTTGCTCACCAATCTCGAAGAAGGCGACGTGCTGTTCATCGACGAGATCCACCGGCTGAGCCCGGCGGTAGAGGAAATCCTCTATCCGGCGATGGAGGATTTCCAGCTCGACCTGATCATCGGCGAAGGACCGGCGGCGCGCTCGGTCAAGATCGACCTTGCCCGTTTCACGCTTGTCGCCGCCACCACGCGGCTTGGCCTGCTCACCAACCCGCTGCGCGATCGGTTCGGCATTCCAGTGCGGCTCAACTTCTACACGGTCGAGGAACTGGAACAGATCGTGCGGCGCGGCGCGCGCATCCTGCAAATGCCGCTCGGCGACGACGGCGCTCTGGAGATCGCGCGGCGCGCGCGCGGCACGCCACGCATTGCCGGGCGGTTGTTGCGTCGCGTGCGCGATTTCGCCTCGGTCGCCGGCGACGGCCATGTCGACCGTAAGATCGCCGATGAGGCGCTGACCCGGCTCGAGGTCGACGCGCTCGGCCTGGACGCGCTCGACCGCCGCTATCTCTCGATGATCGCGCGCAATTTCGGCGGCGGTCCGGTCGGCATCGAGACGATCGCCGCCGGCCTGTCCGAGCCGCGCGACGCCATCGAGGACATCATCGAGCCCTATCTGATCCAGCAGGGTTTCATCCAGCGCACGCCGCGCGGCCGCATGCTGACGGCCAATGCCTGGCGCCATCTCGGCCTCGACGCGCCGAAGGACCTGGCGCAGCAGCAGATCAACCTGTTCCAGGAAGAATAGCCGCCAAGCGATCAGGCGGGGGTTCCCAGACCAGTGATCAAGCATCCGTGAACGTCTTGCGCAGAATCTGCTCGTCTTTGTCGATTTGCCGGCGCAATCGTGGATTTTATCGGCGCTGTCTCGCGGCATGCCGCCGCGATCCACGTGCCGGAGCCATAGAATGATAACCAGACGCGGGTTCCTGCGCTTCATCGGCGGGTCGCTCGTGACGGCCGCCGCGCTCGGCGCCTATGCGGTCGGCATCGAGCCGATGCTGCTGACGCATGTGAAGCGCTATGCACTGACGCCGCCGCATTGGCCTGATGGCTTGAAGCTGCGGGTCGTCGCGCTCGCCGACATCCATGCCTGCCGGCCGTGGATGACACCGGAACGGATCGCCTCACTTGTCCAGGATGCCAATGCCCTGCAGCCGGATGTGATCGTTCTGCTTGGCGACTATATCGCCGGCATGCGCCTGGTGACAGGCGGGGTGACGCCGTCGCAGTGGGCGTCCGCTCTGTCGGGCCTCAAGGCGCCGCTCGGCGTGCTGTCGATCCTTGGCAACCATGACTGGTGGCACGACGGCTTCGCGCAGCGGGCCGGAGCCGGCCCAACCATAGCGCGCAAGGCATTGGAGAAGGTCGGCATCCCGGTGCTGGAGAACGATGTCGTGCGCCTGGAAAAGGATGGGCACGGCGTGTGGATCGCCGGGCTGGCTGACCAGCAAGCCTTGTTGCCGACCGAGGAGCGCCCCGGATTGACAGGGCTGGACGATCTCGACGGCACACTGGCCAAGGTCAGCGACACTGCGCCTGTCATCCTGCTCGCCCATGAGCCTGACATTTTTGCCACCGTGCCGTGGCGGGTTTCGCTGACCCTGTCGGGCCACACCCATGGCGGGCAGGTGCGACTGTTCGGCTATTCGCCGGTCGTGCCGTCGCGTTTCGGCGATCGCTATGCCTATGGCCATGTCGTCGAGAACGATCGCAATCTTATCGTCTCGGGCGGCCTTGGCTTCAGCATCATGCCGGTTCGTTTTGGGATGCGACCCGAAATCCTGCAGATCGACCTCGGCTGATCTGAAGAATAGCTCTCAGTGAAGTGACCGGATCACGTTCATCACATCAGACTCGGCCTTGTCGCCATTGAAGGCGTCGACGATGCCGAAGGCGCCGCCATAGCTCCACACCGACCATGAGAAGCCGTGTGCCTCGGCGCGGGCGGCCATATCCTTGACATAGGCGGCGCGGTATTCGGCCGGCATCACATAGGCATTGCCGTATTCCTGGCGGATCATGCCGAACTCGCCAAGCGTGATGTTCTCCGGCTTGATCCCGTTGGCCTTCGCCCATGCGTCAACTTTCGTGAACGGCGCATCCATCAGGCCAAGCAGCTTGTCGGGGCTGTCCATGCTGGCGACCTGTTCATCGAGATAGGCAAGCAGGCCGCTCTGCCGTGTCCAGGGCGCCTCGGCCTTGATCCGGGCGCGGATCGTGTCGAGCGTCACGTCGAGCTCAGCCTTCGGCACTGCGGTCAGCGGATAGGGCAGGCCGGTCACATAGGGGATAAAGTCGCCGGCCCAGGTCGCGCCCTGGTGGGTCAGCAGGAACGGATCGTAGGAGTGAAAGGTCCAGATGACATTGTCGTCGGGGATCGCCTTGGGATCGATCTTTTCCAGCGACGAGGCGGCGGAATAGCAGGCGCCGGTCAGCACCAGCGTCAGTTTTGTCGCCGAGGAACGCGCCGCGGCGAACAATTTCTGCTGGCGGTCCGGCCACAGGCTGGTGCCGTCGCTGTCGCAATCGACGATCGGTTCGTTCATCAATTCGAACGCGACTTTTTTGGGGTCCTCACCGGCCAAAGTGCGGCCCATTTTGCGCACCATGTCGACGTAGCGCTCGAGGGTTTGCGGGTCGTCCATCACTTGCGACATGCCGATCTTGCGGCTGCCGCCGGCCGGGATCAGATGCATGTCGACGATCACCTTCAGGCCGGCGCGGTTGATGATGCGCGCCGAGTCCAGCACACTGGCGTAGAGATCGTCGCGCAGGGCCTCGGTCTGGTCGGACAGGAAGGGCGAGGGGTCGACAGGCATGCGCAGGAAATCGAACCCCGCTTCCTTGAGTGCCTTGAGATCGTCCTCCTTGAGGAACTTTCGCCATTCCGGATAGGGCAGCATGGTCTTGGCGTCGCCCCACTGATCCTGGCCCGGCCAGGTGACCCATTGGTCGAGATTGAGGCCGCGCTTCATCGTAAAAGTCGCCGCCTGGCCGGGCAGCGCCAGGGCCACCAGCACCAGCAGCGCCGCCATCAAACTCTTGATCATCGCCGTCAACAGTGCCATCCGATGTCATGTCACGCGCGGAACTGGTGCCTCGTCGAGACCGAAAAAGGAAGCGCAATGGACGATCATGGTGAATCGGCGACGCTGCTCGCCGGGCTTTCCGGCGCGCTGACGACGTTCGGCCACCGGCTGATGGCGCGGGTCTATTATGCCGACACCGATTTCTCGGGCGTCGTCTACCACGCGCGCTATCTCGAATTCCTCGAACGCGGCCGCTCCGACTATCTCAGGCTCACCGGCGTGCATCACACGGAACTTGCCGACGGCAAGCATGGCGAGAAGATCGTGTGGGTGGTGCGCCGCATGGAGATCGACTTCCGCATCCCTGCCCGCATCGACGACATTCTGACCGTCGACACCCGCACCGACAGCATTTCCGGCGCGCGCATCTTCATGGCGCAGCAGCTCAAACGCGGCGACGAGGTGCTGGTCGAGGCCAAGGTCGAGGCGGCAATCATCGGCGAGAATGGCCGGCCGAGACGCTTTCCCAAGGAATGGGTGGCAGCCTTTATGCCTAAGTCTCGTGCTTCAGCTGATTGAAATAGTATGACAGTGTCATACATTGTGCTACTGGGGAGGACAAGGAAACAATCGCCATGAGAACCAGCAAGCCCATAAGCGTGACGCTCGGACGCCAGCAGAGCAGCGTCGACGCCCGCCTGGCGTCGGGAGCGTACGAATCCGCGAGCGAAGTCATGCGTGCCGCGCTTCGCGCCCTTGACCGCGAGGAGCAGGTCATCACCGCCATCATGCGGGCCAAGGTGCAGGAAGCTCTCGACGATCCGCGCCCGGACATCCCGGCCGAAGACGTGTTCAAGGCATTGCGCGAGCACCATGCGGACCGCACGAAGGCCGCCAAGCGTGACGCATAAGGTCGTCTTCAGACCCTCGGCGCGGTCCGACCTCTTTGCTATTTACAACTTCATCGAAAAGGAAAGCGGTGCAGCGCGTGCCGGTGGCTATATCGACCGCATTGAGGCGGCGTGCATGGCGCTGTCCACGTTTCCGGAACGTGGCATCGTTCGCGACGCCATCGGATCCGGAATCCGGGTCGTCGGCTTTGAACGGCGCGCGTCGATCCTGTTCCGGGTCGACGCAGAGCAGGTGCTCATCCTGCGTGTCCTCTATGGCGGGCAGGACTACCCCCAACACGTGGACGAGACGGACTCCTAGCCTGTGGAAGCGCGTCAGTCCCGCCACTGGGCGCGGCAATGCGCCGCGCCATATTCACTAACCCATCCTTAACCATAACGGTTCATGAAGAGATTGGTGAAGATTGGCGCTATCCAACGCCTTCCTTTCACCAATATTTGCCCTGAAAAGGCCGCTAACGGCACGGTTTGGGGTGTCCGGTAGCTTCGTGCGAACCGACCACAAGGGATGCCAGGGGCCAGCCGCCAGCTTCGCCCGGAAATCTTAAGGACGTAACGATGGAAAATATCGCACTCGCCGACCCGGGCGCGCAATTGTCGATTTGGGCGCTGTTCATGCAGGCCAGCTGGGTGGTCAAGCTGGTCATGATCGGCCTGCTCTGCGCCTCGGTCTGGACCTGGGCGATCATCATCGACAAGCTGGTCGCCTATGGCCGCATGCGGCTGGCGCTGAACCGCTTCGAGCAGGTCTTCTGGTCAGGGCAGTCGCTGGAGGAACTCTACCGCACGCTCGCCGACCGCAAGACGTCAGGCATGGGCGCCATTTTCGTCGCCGCCATGCGCGAGTGGAAGAAGAGCTTCGAGAAGGGCGCCAAGACGCCGCTCGGGCTGCAGACCCGCATCGACAAGGCGATGGACCTGGCGTTGACCCGCGAGATGGAGAAGCTGGAGGGGCGCCTCGGCTTCCTCGCCACCACCGGCTCGGCCGCCCCCTTCATCGGCCTGTTTGGCACGGTCATCGGCATCATGACCTCGTTCCAGGCCATTGCCGGCTCCAAGAACACCAGCCTTGCTGTGGTTGCGCCCGGCATCGCCGAAGCGCTGCTGGCGACGGCCATCGGCCTGCTCGCCGCCATCCCGGCCGTCATCGCCTATAACAAGCTGTCATCGGATGCGAGCAAGATCGCTGTGCGCATGGAAGGGTTCTCCGACGAGTTCTCCGCCATACTCTCGCGCCAAATCGATGAAAAAGTCGCGCCTAAGGCCTGAGGAGTAACGAGATGGGTATGTCCGTAGGCATGGGAGGACGCGGCGGGCGCGGCCACCGGCGGCGCGGCCGTCACCATGCATTGATGTCGGAAATCAACGTCACGCCGATGGTCGACGTGATGCTCGTGCTGTTGATCATCTTCATGGTCGCGGCGCCGATGCTGACGGTCGGCGTGCCGATCGATCTGCCGGAGACGAAGGCCAAGGCGATGAATGCCGATACGCAGCCGATCCAAATCTCGATCGACGCCGCTGGCAAGATTCACCTGCAGGAGACCGAAATCCCAGAGGAGGAGTTGGTCGCCAAGTTGCAGGCGATTTCCAAGACCGGCTATGACGAGCGCATCTACATCCGCGGCGACAAAGCGACCAATTATGGCACTGCGCTGAAGGTGATGGGCCTGATCCAGGCTGCCGGCTACAAGAATATCGGCCTGATCTCGCTGCAGGAACAGGATCAATAGAGGCCAAATGCGCACCGGTCTTACCTCATCGGTGATCTTGCATACGGTGGCGTTGGCCTTCGGGTTGTTCACGCTGTCGTCGCCGCCTGCCATGCAGGCCGCCGATGTGGAATCGGTGTCGGTCGATATCGTACCGATGGAAGCCATTGCGCAGACGCTGCAGGGCGACAAGAAGGCGGTGATGCATGAGAAGCCGGCGCCGCTGCCGACGCAGCGTCCCGATATCGTGCCGGTTGCGCAGAAGGTCGGCGAAAACAGCGTCGACACCGACAAGCCGATAACGCCTGAAGCCAAGCCGAAGCCGGTCGACACCACATCGGCTCCGCCGCCCGCCCCGACCCCCAAAGAGACACCGAAGCCCGAGGACGTGCCGAAGCCGCAGGAAAAGCCCAAGCCCATTCCGGCGACGGAAGTGGCGCCGGCGCCGACGCCCAAGGAAGAGGTCAAGCCCGAGCCGGTCAAGCAGACCGAGCCCAAGCCGACGCCGGCCAAGCCGGCGCCGACCCCGCCACCGCAGGACAAGACCGCCGCCATTGATCCGACGCCCGAGGTCAAGCCGGATGCCGTCGCCGAGGCGATAGCGAAGGATCCGCCGACCGAAGAGACCCAGTTGCCGAGTTCGGCGCCAGCACCTGAAGCGCGGCCGAAGCCGCAGCCGGCACCGGCCGAAAGCGCCAAGGCGCCGGAACGCAAGGATGCCGACAAGCCGGTCAAGGACGCTTCGTCGAAGCCGAAGTCCGACGACAAGCAGTTCAATGCCAACGAGATTTCCGCTCTCCTCGACAAGCAGAAGCCATCCGGCGGCGGCGCCAAGCGCTCGACGCAGCAGGCCTCGCTTGGTGGCGACAAGGACCAGGGCCAGAAGCTTTCGAAGTCGGAGCAGGGCGCGCTGGAGAGCCAGTTGGGCGGTTGCTGGACCTTGCCGGTCGGGCTGGAAGGTTCAGAGAATTTCGTCGTCGTCGTGCGCTTCAACCTGGACAACTCCGGCAAGCTCGATGGTCGCCCGTCCGTCGAAAAGTCGAGCGGCAACAGGCAGTTCGATGAAAGCGCGGTGCGCGCGGTTCAGAAATGCGATGTGGCCGGCCTGCAGGTTCCTGCCGGCAAGCAGGACATCTGGAACGACATCCGGGTCACCTTCGATCCAAGGGAGATGCTGGGCCTCTAGGTCCTGACATCCGAAAATCAGTATGAGAAGCGAGAAGACATGAAATCAATCCTCAAGCCGCTCCTGATGATCGCAGCCATGGCGATGGGCATGACCGCTGCCGGCACGCTGCCGGCGCTGGCGCTCGTCGAGCTCAACGTCAACAAGGGCAATGTCGAGCCACTGCCGATCGCCATCACGGATTTCCAGGGCGGCGATGCGCTTGGCGCCCAGATTTCCCAGATCGTCACCGCTGATCTGAAGCGCTCCGGGCTGTTCGCGCCGATCGACAAGAGCGCCTTCATCGAAAAGATAACGAACCCGGACGCCGCCCCTCGCTTCGATGACTGGAAGGTGATCAATGCCCAGGCGCTGGTCACCGGCAGCGTCAGCAAGGAGGCCGATGGGCGCATCCGCGCGCAGTACCGGCTTTGGGATACTTTCGCCGGACAGCAGATGGCGGGCGAGCAGTTCTTCGCCAACGACGCCAATCAGCGCCGCGTTGCCCACATCATCGCCGACGCGATCTATGAGCGGTTGACCGGCGAGAAGGGCTATTTCGACACGCGTGTCGTGTTCATCGACGAGTCCGGCGCCAAGAACGCGCGTAAGAAGCGGCTCGCCATCATGGACCAGGACGGCGCCAACGTCCGCTATCTCTCGGACGGCAAGTCGATCGTGCTGACGCCGCGTTTCTCGCCGAACCGGCAGGAAATCACCTACATGTCCTATGAAAGCGGCCAGCCGCGCGTCTATCTCTTGCAGATCGAGACCGGGCAGCGCGAACTGGTCGGCAATTTCCCCGGCATGACGTTTGCGCCGCGCTTCTCGCCCGACGGCCAGAAGGTCATCATGAGCCTGCTGCGCGACGACGGCAATTCCAACATCTTTGCCATGGACCTGCGCAGCCGCTCGACGACGCGGCTGACCAACTCGACCGCCATCGACACCTCGCCCTCCTATTCGCCCGACGGCAGCAAGGTGGTGTTCACCTCCGACCGCGGCGGCCGTGCGCAGATCTATGTCATGGGCGCCGACGGCTCGGGCCAGACCCGCATCTCCTTCGGCGACGGCGTCTATTCGACGCCGGTGTGGTCGCCGCGCGGCGATCTCATTGCCTTCACCAAGCAGACCGGCGGCGAATTCCAGATCGGCGTCATGAAGACCGACGGCTCGGGCGAGCGGATCCTGTCGTCCGGCTTCCAGCAGGAAGGTCCGACCTGGGCGCCGAACGGCCGTGTGCTGATGTTCTTCCGCGATTCGGCTGGCGGACCCAAGCTTGTGTCGGTCGACCTTACTGGCCGCAACGAGCAGCCGATCCCGACCGCGAACTTCGCCTCGGACCCGGCTTGGTCGCCGTTGTTGGAATGAGAGGGAATTGGGGAACTGGGGAATTGAAGAACTGAAGAATGGAGAAGGCAGGCAGCTACATTAGGCGCGCGAGGGATTTAGAGGTCTACAAGCGTGCTTATGCGGTTTCTCTTGAGGTCCACAGAGCCACACTTACTTTTCCGAAAATGGAGCAATACGCTCTAGCCGACCAACTGCGTCGCTCCAGCAAGGGTATCTGCGCCAATTTGGCGGAGGGCTTTGCCAAGCAGACCCACTCCAAAGCCGAATTCGCGCGGTTCATTTCGATGGCCCTGGGGTCATGCAGCGAGGTCGAGACGTGGATTTCCTACGCATTTGACCTTGGGTACATCCCACAGGCGCAGCTGGATGAATGGCTGCAATCCTATGCCCAAATCTACGGGATGCTGGTGAATCTGAGAGAGAAGCTGAAGTGATTTGACCCTTCAATTCTTCAATTCGCCAGCTCTTCAATTCCTCATTTTCCACGCATTGGTCGCGTTTTGGCCGCATTTCCGCCTAGGGTCCGCGCCAACTGTGGCCTCAAGCCTAACAGCTGCGGACGGGCAGCTAAACCAAATATTAACCGTGTTTCTTGAATGCGGGTTAACCCAAACGTGGTTACTGGGTGATCAACGAAATCACTCGAATACGATCACTCGAAATACGAAGGAGAGGCGGCATGGGCCGTATCGCAGCACTTACCAGAAACCCGGTCATGATCGCGCTGGTGGCGATGCTCGCCATCACCGGTTGCGCCTCGAAGAAGACGCCGAACAACGCCGCTGACCTTGGCCTCAATGGTGCCGGTGCTGCTACGCCCGGCTCGGCGCAGGACTTCACCGTCAATATCGGCGACCGCATCTTCTTCGATACGGACTCTACTTCGATCCGGGCTGACGCACAGCAGACGCTTGCGCGCCAGGCGCAATGGCTGAACCAGTACAAGCAGTATGCCATCGTCGTCGAAGGCCATGCCGACGAGCGCGGCACGCGCGAATACAATCTGGCGCTTGGCGCCCGCCGCGCCGCTGCTACCCGCGACTTCCTGGTCTCCAAGGGCGTCGCTTCCAGCCGCCTGAAGACCATTTCCTACGGCAAGGAGCGTCCGGTCGCGGTCTGCGACGACATCTCCTGCTGGTCGCAGAACCGCCGCGCTGTCACCACGCTCAGCGGCGCAGGTTCCTGAGCACCTCAGGCTGCCCGACGCGTTGGAAAAAGGCGTGGCGGTGTAGCGGCAGAAATGCAACACAGCTTTGCGAAAGGCGGCCCTCGGGCCGCCTTTTTCATATCCGGACACCTGAAACAAAATTTGGCCGAAGTCTCGCGCCCTGCTATGAGCCGAGGGCGCTTGGCTGGTCCCACTCTGGTTGGAAGGCGCGAAACAGACTAACGACACACGGCGAGAGGCACATGCATTTGAGATCGGTTCTGAGCGGCACGCTTGCGCTGCTGCTCCTATCAGGCGTCACCGCCCCGGCTAGTGGCTTGGGGGCCAGCGGCACAGGGCAATCAACCGACAGCGGCTTTTCCTTCCATCTCCCCAGCATCGAGCTGCCCAGCCTTTTCGGTGAAAAGAAGAAGCCGGATCAGGTCCAGATGGTGCAGTCCGATCCGACTGCCGTCACCAGCCTGGAAGACCAGCTGCGGCAGATGAACGGCAAGATCGAGGAACTCAATTTCCAGGTCCTGCAGATGCAGGAGCAGATCCGCAAGCAGCAGGAAGACAACGAGTTCCGCTTCCAGCAGCTGGAAGGCGGCTCGCAGGGCGGACAGGCACCGGCGGCACCGAAGAAGAAGTCCGACGCAACCACCGATACCAACACCGACGTGGCCGCGGCCCCGGCAACCCAGGCGCCGGCTGATGCCGGCGCCGCTACCGGCAGCGATCAGTCGAGCGGCGGCAAGACGGTTGAGGATGTCATCGTCGAATCACCCGATGGCGATCCCGGCAAGGTGATCCCCGGCACGGGAGCGCCGGAAAAGACCTTTGGCTCGATCACCGTCGACAAGAACGGCAATGTGATCGATGCCAACGGCAACACCCAGGCAACCGCGCCGGCGCAAGACGCTGCCCCGGCCACCGGCGCTCCGGCCAAGGCCGGCAAGTCCAATGGCACGATCGTCGCGGCGCTGCCTTCCACCAAGGATCCGGAAGAACTTTACCGCAATTCCTATCAGTTCATCCTGTCGGGCGATTACAGCACCGCCGAACAGGGTTTTCGCGATCATATCTCGCGCTTCCCCAAAGATGCCAAGACGGCGGATGCGCACTACTGGCTGGGTGAATCGCTGCTTGGCCAGCAGAAATACCGCGACGCGGCCGAAGTCTTCCTCGCCGCCAGCAAGGACTACCCGAAGGCCAAGAAGGCACCCGACATGCTCTTGAAGCTTGGCGTGTCACTGGTAGGCCTCAAGCAACACGATGTCGCCTGCGCCACCTTCAGCGAGGTCGGCAAGCGCTACCCCGATATCTCCAATGCACTCAAGGAACGCGTCAAGCAGGAGAAGGCTCTGGCTGCCTGCTGATGCTCGCGACTGAGCCGGATCTTTCGACCAACCTTCTTTCGCATACGAAGAGTATTTTTTCGCATATCGATTTTACCCACGGCGCCGTTGCGGCCGTGTCCGGCGGCAGCGACTCGACCGCCCTGCTTCTCCTTCTCAAACTGCATCTCGACCGAACCGCGCCGTCAGCGAAGCTGCTGGCCGTGACGGTTGACCATCGCCTGCGGCAAGGTTCGGCGGCCGAGGCGCGGACCGTGGCGAAGCTTTGCGCTGAGCGCGGCATTGCCCACCGCACCCTGGCCTGGGCCGGAAGCAAGCCATCGACCGGACTGGCGGCGGCGGCGCGGGAAGCGCGCTACCGGCTGCTGGCCGAAGCGGCGCGCGCGGAAGGCATCGGCCTCATCGTCACCGGCCATACCGCCGACGATCAGGCCGAGACGGTGCTGATGCGGCAGGCGCGGGATGAGGGCCGAGAGTTTGCCGAAATGGCAAGCCGCGGGCTTGCCGAAATGGCAGGCCGCGGGCTTGCCGGCATGGCACCGGCCACCCTCTATGATTGGCGCGAGTGGATTGCTCGCCCGCTTCTGGGTACGCGGCGCGCAGCACTTCGCGATTTCCTGCGGCGTGAAAATGTCCGCTGGGCCGATGATCCGACCAATATCGACCTGGCCTTCGAGCGGCCGCGCATGCGCGCCGCGCTTGCCGGCGAGAGCGTCGAGTCCATGGAGCGCACGCTGCTGCTCGCCGGTCAGGCCGCGGTGGAGCGCAGGCTGCTTGGCGCCGCCGCCGCCGATCTGATCCATCGTTTCGCCAGCCAGCCGACCACGGGTCTCATCCGCCTCGACCCGCGCCTGCTTTCGGCCGGCGACGATCAGGCGGCCATCTACGCGTTGCGTATTTTGCTGGCCACCGCCGGAGGCGCTGCCTTTCTTCCGGACCAGGCGCGCAGCGAGGCATTGTTCGATCGGCTGAAGGGCGGATTTCTTTGCGCCACATTGTCGCGGACCGTGGTTGATTTCCGGCGCGCCGGCATCTTCCTGCGCCGCGAGGCACGGGGTTTGCCGCTCGCCACTGCTGCTGTCGACAACACCATCTGGGATGGCCGTCGCCACATCACATTGAACGACAGCTCAGACGCATTGTTGATCGCCCCGCTGGGTGCGAACGCAGCGAGGCGCCTGGCGATCGATGACGGAGAAACCCCGGCAAGCCTGACACGTGCCGCATTGGCTGCGGAACCGACACCCCAGCAGGCTTTTGAAAACCCTGGTTCGCCGCAGGGCGAGCCAGGGTCGCCAGGGTTCGTGGTGCGGCCGGTCGTGTCGCCTTTTGCCCGCTTCCTGCCGTCCTTCGATCTGGCGCCGGCGCGGGCCGTCGGGGGGGTGATCGGCGCGTCGCCGCTTCCCCCTCCGCCATTGCGCGGCCACAGTGCCGATTGATGGTTGGTCGAAAGCTTAACCCAGACGCGCTGTTCTGCTTGGCAAGGGGAGGCGCTCTCCCTATGTTAGGCCCAAGTTTCCTCTCATGATGCTGTCCGTCCGCGGACGCCAACGGGACAATTGATGAATCCGAACTATCGCAACCTCGCGCTCTGGGCGATCATAGCGGTCCTGCTCATCGCTCTTTTCAATCTGTTCCAGACGCCGCAGACGCGTGGGGCCTCGAGCGATGTGCCTTATTCGCAGTTCCTGCAGGAAGTCGCGGGCGGTCGGGTCAAGACGGTGACCATAGCGGGTGCCCGCATCACCGGCACCTACACCGACAATTCCACCGGCTTCCAGACCTATTCGCCCGGCGATCCCCAGCTGGTCTCGCGGCTGCAGGACAAGAACGTCACCATCAATGCGCGGCCTGAAACCGACGGTTCCAATTCGCTGTTCGGCTACCTGATCTCGTGGCTGCCGATGATCCTCATCCTCGGCGTCTGGATATTCTTCATGCGCCAGATGCAGTCCGGGTCTGGGCGCGCCATGGGTTTCGGCAAGTCGAAGGCCAAGCTTCTGACGGAGGCGCATGGCCGCGTCACCTTCCAGGACGTCGCCGGCGTCGATGAGGCCAAGGAAGACCTGGAAGAGATCGTCGAGTTCCTGCGCGACCCGCAGAAGTTCCAGCGCCTCGGCGGCAAGATTCCGCGCGGCGTGCTGCTGGTCGGCCCTCCCGGCACCGGCAAGACGCTGCTCGCCCGCTCGGTCGCCGGCGAAGCCAACGTGCCGTTCTTCACCATTTCTGGTTCGGACTTCGTCGAGATGTTCGTCGGCGTCGGCGCGTCCCGTGTGCGTGACATGTTCGACCAGGCCAAGAAGAATGCGCCCTGCATCATCTTCATCGACGAAATCGACGCCGTCGGCCGCCATCGCGGCGCCGGCCTCGGCGGCGGCAATGACGAGCGCGAGCAGACGCTGAACCAGCTGCTGGTCGAGATGGATGGCTTCGAATCCAACGAAAGCATCATCCTGATCGCCGCCACCAACCGTCCCGACGTGCTCGACCCGGCGCTGTTGCGTCCGGCCGGTTCGACCGCCAGGTGGTGGTGCCGAACCCCGACATCGTCGGCCGCGAGAAGATCCTCAAGGTGCATGTGCGCAACGTGCCGCTGGCGCCCAATGTCGATCTCAAGGTCGTTGCACGCGGCACGCCGGGCTTTTCCGGCGCCGACCTGATGAACCTGGTCAACGAATCGGCGCTGATGGCGGCGCGGCGCAACAAGCGCCTCGTCACCATGGCCGAGTTCGAGGACGCCAAGGACAAGATCATGATGGGCGCCGAGCGCCGCTCGTCGGCGATGACCCAGGCCGAGAAGGAGCTGACCGCCTATCACGAGGCCGGCCACGCCATCCTGGCGCTCAACGTGCCGTCGGCGGATCCGCTGCACAAGGCCACCATCATCCCGCGTGGCCGCGCGCTCGGCATGGTCATGCAGTTGCCGGAAGGCGACCGCTATTCGATGAGCTACAAATACATGATCTCGCGCCTCGCCATCATGATGGGAGGCCGCGTCGCCGAGGAATTCAAGTTCGGCAAGGAGAACATCACCTCGGGTGCTTCCTCCGACATCGAGCAGGCGACCAAGCTGGCGCGCGCCATGGTCACGCGCTGGGGCTTCTCCGACAAGCTCGGCCATGTCGCCTATGGCGACAATCAGGAAGAGGTGTTCCTTGGCCATTCGGTGGCGCGCACGCAGAACATCTCGGAAGAGACCGCGCAGATCATCGACGCCGAAGTGCGCCGCCTGATCGACGAGGCCTATGTCTCGGCCAAATCCATCCTGACCAAGAAGAAGAAGGAATGGATCACGCTGGCGCAAGGCCTGCTCGAATACGAGACGCTGTCGGGTGAAGAGATCAAGCAGCTGATCGCGGGCAACAAGCCCTCGCGCGACCTCGGCGACGACACACCGCCGAGCCGCGGCTCGGCCGTGCCGAAGTCCGGACGGCGCAAGAAGGGCCCCGAGCCCGAAGGCGGCATGGAGCCTCAGCCGTCAAGCTGAGCAGACATGATAGAGTGCAACAAACGCTGCGGCTTTGTCCGCAGCGTTTTTGTTTGTGGCGGCATCGCAGGTGGTTCGCCCAGCCAAGGGCCGGCCAATTGTTGAAGTCGGCGCCGCCACTCATTGCCCTGCCGGGCATTTCTCCCGTATAGTGACGGGAGAAAGTAGCTTACCGCAACGTCGGCGCTTTTTTTGCGACGTTAGTGATTGGCGAAACTATAGATGAGAGCGCCCCTCTCCCCGTCACTATACGGGGAGAGGATGCCGGCAGGCAGGTGAGGGGCAGCGCAAACGCGTGTAGATCGCTCGGCAAAGAAAGCCGCGAACCGGCTCGTGGGCCTTTCTTCGTTGAGCTATTGCTGCCGATCAGGTCTTCAGCTTGGCATTGCACAGGCTGTAATAGCCGCCACCCTTCTGGATCCACTTGAGGCCGCTCAACGTTCCGGCATCCTTGTTGCTATGGTAGCCTTGGAGGCAGGTCTTCATTCGCGCCTTGGCGGGTTTTTCGGCCTGAAATTCGGCCGCGAGCGTGGTCGGGAACGTCACGCCAGCCGGCGCTACGGTTGGTGCGGTCGCCGCGCTGGCTTCCTTCTTCGGCTGTTGTGTCGCTTTGGCCGTGTTCGCCTCGGCACTTCCCGTAGCGGACGTTGCGCATTTATCCTTGCGGAAAGCGTTCCAGTCCATGCCGTTCAGGGCACCGCTTTCCTTGGCGGTCCGATAGGTCTCGCCGCACTCCTTCATCGTCATTGCGTTTCCCGGGATGGCACCCAGGCAATAAAAGTCGTTGCAGCCAGCGCCGTCAATTTCAAGCCAGACATCAAACCCTCCATATCGAGTACAGATTGAACATCTTTTGTATACGTTTTGTTCTTCTTATGTTCAACTAGAATCTTCTGCCTCACCTAGAAGACCTCCCGCACCCGGCTGCCGGGCGTGGGGCGACCACGCTATCGGCTTTCGCGGTAGCGGAAGCAGGACCATTGAGCTTTTCAACGCAACGAAAAGCCCGCGAACCTTGCGGCTCGCGGGCTTTCTGCTTTCAAATGCTGTCAGCCCTTCAGCTTGGCATTGCACAGGCTGTAGAAGCCGCCGCCCTTCTGGATCCACTTCAGGCCGCCAAGCGCGTTGGCGTCCTTGAGGACATAGTACTGGTCGAGGCAGGTGTGCATGCGGCCCTTTCCGGGGGTCTCGCTGGCATATTTCGCCGAGATCGCGGACGGGAAGGTGACGCCCTTGGGCGCAACCGTCGTCGGCTTCGCCGGCTCCTTGGTGTAGCTTGCTTCGCTCGGAGCAGGCACGCTGTCGTCATCCGAGGCAGCGGCGCCGCATTCGGCCTTGCGGAAGTCGTTCCACTTCTGGCCCTTCAGCGTGTTGGCCGTCTTGGCCGCCTGGTACTTGGCGCTGCACTCGGCCATGGTCAGACCCTTGCCGCCATCGGCAGCAGCCGCGGCGGCCTTGGTGGTTGCCGGCTTGGTGGTGTCGGCGGCGGCGGACGCGCCGGCGGCGCATTCGGCCTTGCGGAAGTCGTTCCACTTCATGCCGTTCAGCGTGCCGGCGGCCTTGGCCGCCTGGTACTTGGCGCTGCATTCCTTGGCCGTCAGGCCCTTGGCCGTGGTGCCAGCCGCAGCGGCCGCAGGCTTGGTGGTCTTGGCAGGCTTGGTCTCGGCAGCCTTCTTCGTGTCGGCCGGTTTGGTGTCCGTGGTGGCAGCGGCATCGGTGCCGCACTGTGCCTTGCGGAACTGGTTCCAGGTCGCCCCGGCAAGTGTCCCCGCGTCCTTGGCGGCGTTATACTTCGTGCTGCACTCGGCCATCGTCAACGCGTTGGCTGGCGCGGCCAGGAACGACGTCGCTACGGCAAGGCCGGTCAAAGTGGCAAGTCGGTGGATGAGCATAGCGTTTCTCCGTTGCAGCAGCCCATTGTACGTCCCTGCGAATCAATAACGCTCAACGGTCGGTTGCGCCAGATGCTAAGTGAGGTATATATCGCCGGAAGCTCGATCCTCCCGATAAGGTGATGAAATCATTGTCCCTTACTGGGTTAAAAACAAGATTTTCCGCGTGCATCTGCGCCGAATAGCTCGCAGAACTGGTATATTGCAGTGCCACATGCCGTCATGTTGGAGTGCGGCTTTGTCGTGTGCGGTGCACAACAATGATTTTCTAAGGATTGGTAACATATAATCACACAATGTGATCATGGCGCACCGGCCAATTGTGGCATGAGATGCCGGCAAAGAACCGTCAGGGACTCTAACTAGCATGGCAGGAAATTACTTCGGCACCGACGGCATCCGCGGGCGCGCCAACAAGTTTCCGATGACCGCTGAAATCGCTATGCGGGTCGGTATGGCCGCAGGGCTTTCGTTCCAGCGTGGCAGCCACCGCCATCGTGTCGTTCTCGGCAAGGACACCAGGCTTTCCGGCTACATGATCGAGAATGCGATGGTGGCCGGTCTTTGCGCCGCCGGCATGGATGTGTTCCTGCTCGGGCCGATCCCGACGCCGGCCGTTGCCATGCTGGTGCGTTCATTGCGCGCCGATATCGGCGTCATGATCTCGGCTTCGCACAACCCCTATTACGACAATGGCATCAAGCTGTTCGGTCCGGACGGCTACAAGCTCTCCGACGAGATCGAAGAGCGCATCGAGAGCATGCTCGACAAGGATATCGAACTGGCGCTCGCCGATTCCGACGGGCTTGGCCGTGCCAAGCGCGTCGACGGCGTGCATGACCGCTACATCGAATTCGCCAAGCGCACCTTGCCGCGCTCGATGTCGCTCTCGGGCCTCAGGATCGTCGTCGATTGCGCCAATGGCGCGGCCTACAAGGTGGCGCCCGAGGCGCTGTGGGAGCTCGGCGCCGAAGTCGTGGCCATCAATGTCGAGCCCAACGGCTTCAACATCAACAAGGAATGCGGCTCGACCCATCCGGCCGGCCTGCAGAAGAAAGTGCACGAAGTGCGCGCCGATATCGGCATCGCGCTCGATGGCGATGCCGACCGCGTCGTCATCGTCGACGAGAATGGCGCGATCGTCGATGGCGACCAGATCATGGCGTTGATCGCCGAGTCCTGGCACCAGAGCGGCCGGCTTGCCGGCGGCGGCGTGGTTTCCACGGTCATGTCGAATCTCGGCCTCGAACGCTTCCTCGGCGACATGAAGCTGCAATTGCACCGCACCAAGGTCGGCGACCGCTATGTCGTGGAGCATATGCGCGCGCATGGTCTCAATGTAGGCGGCGAACAGTCGGGCCACATCGTGCTGTCGGATTTCTCGACCACCGGCGATGGTCTGGTGTCAGCGCTGCAGGTGCTGGCCTGCATCAAACGGCAGGGCCGGCCTGTCAGCGAACTGTCGAAGAAGTTCGAGCCGGTGCCGCAGCTCCTGAAGAACGTCCGTATAGCCGGCGGCAAGCCGCTCGAGGAAGCGCCGGTCAAGGCCGCCATCGAGGATGCACGCCACCGTCTGGGAAAGGCCGGGCGGCTGGTCATCCGTCCTTCGGGCACCGAGCCGCTGATCCGTGTCATGGCCGAGGGCGACGATCCGCAGCTGGTCGAGGCCGTCGTCAACGACATCGTCGAGGTCATCTCGGAGACCCGCAGCGCCGCCTGATCTCCGGCGCGCCCAAAAGGCGTCACGCCGCCGCCCCGGTTGCATCCAAGCCCGCCCTTCCGGCGGGCTTTTTGTTGACCGGGAACCGGCCCTTAACTGTCGAAATCATCCCCGAATCCTTCGAATTTTAGAGATTCGTGGTTAATCGACAGGGTTAAACGCCTTTTAACTTTTCCAATTCATTATCCACGCCTGAAAGCCAATCTCATTCGGACACGATCGCCGTTCCGAGGGTTCCTAGGGGTGACAAGCATGTTCAATACAGCAAGAAAGGCCCTGTTCGCGTTGCTGTTCGCGGGCTTGGCCTGGCCAGTTTTCGCAGCCGACCTGCCCGAGCCGCAGGTCGAAGAGGCACCGCCGCCGGTTTACGAGCAGCCGGCTGACATCGGTGGCTGGTATATCCGTGGCGACATCGATTACCACAAGTCCGATGTTCGCGGCATCGACTATTCGACCTACAGCCTCGATCCCTGCAACTGCGGTAATATCCTGGTTGGTGGCAAAAGCTTCGATTATGCCAAGCTCAAGGGCGGCTTCTCGCTCGGCGGCGGCGTCGGCTACAAGATCAGCGATCATCTGCGCGCTGACGTGACCGCCGACTACTGGTTCAAGTCGAACTTCAACGGCGGTACCTCGGATCTCGTCTCGACCTCGACCGAAGTGTCGAAGATGAGCGCCCTGTTGCTGCTCGCCAACGCCTATGTCGATATCGGCACCTGGCATGGCATCACGCCTTATGTCGGCGCCGGTATCGGTGGCGCGCGGGTGAAGTGGGATACCGTCTACGATCCGAACACCGCCGAGACCAACCCGGGAGCATCCAACTGGCGCTTCGCTTACGCTTTGATGGCCGGTGCCTCCTACTGCCTGACCGACAAGATCATCCTCGATGCGGGCTATCGCTTCTCCCATATCCAGGGCGGTCGCATGTTCGAATGGGATGCGAGCAGCGCCGGTCCTGGCTTCGACCGTGGCATCAACACCCACGAGGTGCGCGGCGGCCTGCGCTATCAGTTCGGCGGCAACAATGGGTGCAGTGCACCGGTGGTTGCCTACCAGCCCGAACCTGAGCCGGTCTACACCAAGTAAGAACTTCACTGCCCAGAATATACGCGAACCGCCCGGCTTGACCGGGCGGTTTTCGTTTGAGCTGTGCCAATGAGGTGCCTAAAGCGCGTCGCGTGGAAACGGATTCATGCGACGTGCTTCAGGTCTTTGTTTTTATGCATGTCGTTTTCCCAAAACCGAGGTCACTTTTGGGCGACATGCATTAGAAAGGAAGGTCAATTCAGGGCTCCATGGATTAGCTGAAATGAATTCGCTAACGCTCTGTTAGCCTTAACTGCGACTTAACCACTATGGTTAACAATGCTCCCTGAAACGATGGCTGCCGCGTTCATTGCAGGTGTCGCCAAATTCGGGAGTCGGGACCATGACACTCACATCGCGTATTGTGCTGGCGCTTGCCGGACTTGGCGTCTTGCCGCTGGCCCCCGCATTCGCCGCCGACTACGATCCGCCGGTCTATGCCGACCAGGCGCCCGACTATGTGCCGGTCGAGGTCGGCTCGGGCTGGTATCTGCGCGGCGACGTCTCCTATCTGGTGCAGAAGAGCTTCAAAAATGGGGATTTTACCTTCCCGTCGGCGATCAACAACGAAAACTTTAGCGAGAGCGACAACGCGGCCTTCGCGAGCATCGGTTTCGGCTATCATTTCAACGATTACCTCCGTGCCGATCTCAACCTCGGCTATTTGCCGGGTAACAAGGCCAGCTTCGGCTATGACGATTCAGCGGTCGTAGCACTGCCGACATTGCCGACCCAGGGATCTGGATCGCTGAAGAACTATGCCTTCTCGGGGATACTCAATGGCTATGTCGATCTCGGCACATATGTCGGAATCACGCCTTATGTTGGCGCCGGCATCGGTTTTGTCCGCAGTTCGCGGAAGCTTTCGGCGACTTACACCGACAACAATGTCCCCGCCAACAGTTTCAGCCTGCAGGACAACGCGACACAATACTCCCTCGCCTATACGCTGAATGCGGGCCTTGCCTACCAGGTGACGAAGAATGTTTCCGTCGACCTGGGCTATCAGTATTTTTCCGCCCCGAGCGCGGAGTATGTGACGGCCGAAAGCCTGACGTCCTTTCCGGTCAAAAAGGGAATCAGCAATCACCAGGTCAAGGTCGGGCTGCGCTACGATCTCTGGTAGGCCCGGGATAGATCAGCATTTTGGCGGCGGATCCCTGCGGTCCGTCGTTTGCGTTTGAAATCACGCGATCCTGATCGCGGATCGCCGGTATCCCGGCAGCGACATAAACTTTCCTCTTGACGCCCGAAGCCTGAACGCATATCGCCGTCAGTGGGCCACCCCTCCCCAACGAGGGGCCACTATCTGGAAGGATAGACCACGATGACGACGCATACGAAGCCCGGACTCCGTCCGGCAAACCCCCATTTCTCCTCAGGTCCCTGCGCAAAACGTCCCGGCTGGTCGGTCGAGGCGCTGAAGAATGCCGCGCTCGGCCGTTCCCATCGCGCCAAGATCGGCAAGACCAAGCTCGAACAGGCGATCGAGCTGACGCGCGAGGTCCTGCAGGTCCCGGCAGACTACCGCATCGGCATCGTGCCGGCGTCGGATACAGGTGCTGTCGAGATGGCGCTGTGGTCGCTGCTCGGCGAGCGCGGTGTCGACATGGTCGCCTGGGAAAGCTTCGGCTCCGGCTGGGTCACCGACGTGGTCAAGCAGTTGAAGCTCGCCGATGTTCGCAAGCTCGAGGCCGGCTATGGCGATCTGCCGGACCTGGCCAAGATCGATTTCGACCGCGACGTCGTCTTCACCTGGAACGGCACGACGTCGGGCGTGCGTGTGCCGAACGGCGATTTCATCCCCGCCGACCGCAAGGGCCTGACCATTTGCGACGCGACTTCAGCCGCCTTCGCGCAAAGGCTTGATTTCGAAAAGCTCGATGTCGTCACCTTCTCCTGGCAGAAAGTGCTGGGCGGCGAGGGTGCGCATGGCATGCTGATCCTGTCGCCCCGCGCCGTCGCGCGGCTGGAGAGCTACAAGCCTGCATGGCCGCTGCCGAAAATCTTCCGCCTGACTTCGGGCGGCAAGCTGATCGAGGGCATCTTCAAGGGCGAGACCATCAACACGCCGTCGATGCTGTGCGTCGAGGACTATCTCGACGCGCTCCTCTGGGCGAAGTCGATCGGCGGCCTCGATGCGCTGGTTGCCAGGGCGGATGCCAATGCGGCTGCCCTCGATGGCTTTGTCGGCAAATCATCATGGCTCGGCCATCTTGCCGTCGAGCCTGCGACGCGGTCGAACACCTCCGTATGCCTGTCCTTCACCGATCCGGATATCGCGGCGCTCGACGCTGACGGACAGGCGGCTTTCGCCAAGGGGCTGGTTTCGGCGCTCGACAAGGAAGGCGTCGCCTATGACATCGGCTCTTATCGCGACGCGCCTCCCGGCCTGCGGATCTGGTGTGGTGCGACGGTCGAGACCTCAGATATCGAAGCGCTGCTGCCCTGGCTCGACTGGGCCTTCGCCGCGCAGAAGGCGTCGCTGAAAGCGGCAGCCTGAGATTTCATGGCGGCCTGCGGGCCGCCATTTCCCCGACAATCCCATTTTCAAGGAGGCCGCCATGGCGCCCCGCGTTCTCGTTTCTGACAAACTCTCTCCCACCGCCGTGCAGATATTCAAGGATCGCGGCGTCGAGGTCGACTATCTGCCCGACCTCGGCAAGGACAAGGAAAAGCTGCTCGAAGTGATCAGCCAGTATGACGGCCTCGCCATCCGCTCGGCGACCAAGGTCACCGAGAAGCTGATCAGCGCCGCCACCAAGCTCAAGGTCATCGGCCGCGCCGGCATCGGCGTCGACAATGTCGATATACCGGCGGCGAGCCGCAAGGGTATCATCGTGATGAACACGCCCTTCGGCAACTCGATCACGACAGCCGAACATGCCGTGGCGATGATCTTCGCGCTGGCGCGCCAGATCCCGGAGGCCAATGCCTCGACCCATGCCGGTAAATGGGAGAAGAACCGCTTCATGGGTGTCGAGATCACCGGCAAGACGCTGGGCGTCATCGGCTGCGGCAATATCGGCTCGATCGTCGCCACACGCGGCGTTGGCCTGAAGATGCATGTCATCGCCTTCGACCCGTTTCTGTCGGACAAGCGCGCCGAGGAGCTAGGCGTCGACAAGGTCGAACTCGACGAACTGTTCGCGCGCGCGGACTTCATCACGCTGCACACGCCGCTGACCGACAAGACACGCAACATCATCGATGCAGCGGCAATCGCCAAGATGAAGAAGGGCGTGCGCATCATCAATTGTGCGCGCGGCGGGCTGGTGGTCGAGGCTGATCTGATCGCGGCGCTGAAGAGCGGCAAGGTGGCGGGCGCCGGCATCGACGTGTTCGAGGTCGAGCCGGCCGAACAGAACGCGCTGTTCGGCATGGAGAACGTGGTGGCGACACCGCATCTCGGCGCCTCGACGGCGGAAGCGCAGGAGAATGTCGCGCTGCAGGTCGCCGAGCAGATGTCGGACTATCTGATCAAGGGCGCCGTCTCCAACGCTATCAACATGCCGTCGATCACGGCGGAAGAAGCGCCGCGGCTGAAGCCCTTCGTCAAGCTCGCCGAAGTGCTCGGCGCCTTTGTCGGCCAGGTCACCGAGGATCCGATCAAGGAGGTCGAGATCCTGTTCGACGGCTCGACCGCGACGATGAACACGCGCGCGCTGATCAGTGCGGCACTTGCAGGGCTGATCCGGCCGCAGGTCGCCGACGTCAACATGGTGTCGGCGCCGATCATGGTGAAGGAGCGCGGCGTCATCGTCGCCGAAGTCAAACGCGACAAGTCTGGCGTGTTCGACGGCTACATCAAGCTGACCGTCAAGACCGAGCACAGGACACGCTCGATCGCCGGCACCTGCTTCTCCGACGGCAAGCCGCGCTTCATCCAGATCAAGGGCATCAATCTCGACGCCGAGGTCGGCCAGCACATGCTCTACACCACCAATGCCGATGCGCCCGGCATCATCGGCCTGCTCGGCACGGTGTGCGGCGAGAACGGCGTCAACATTGCCAACTTCCAGCTTGGCCGCAACCGGCCGGGCGGCGACGCCATCGCGCTGCTCTATCTCGATGCACCGTTCCCGGAAAAGGTGCTGGAGCAGGTGCGCGCGCACAAGTCGATCGACTCGGCCAAGCGGCTGCAGTTCGACGTGGGTGGGATCTGATCCCGGCCTTTCCAAGAGCAATTCCAGGAAAAGTGTGAAACGGTTTTCCGTCCGGAATTGCGTCAAAACAAGAGTTAGAGCAGTTCGCCGTTTCCGTGAAACGGTGAACTGCTCTAGAGATCGGAAGGCGCGGCCCTGGTCGCGCCTTCTTGCTGCTCAGCGCGTCCTGGAGCGGTCCAGCATCGCCCTCTTGCGCCCGCTGTATTCGGCGAGCGCGATGCCGCCCAGCACGAGGACCAGTGCCAGCGCCTGATAGAGCTGGAACGTCTCGCCGACGATCAGCACCGAAAGCAGCGTGCCGAAGATCGGCACCAGATTGATGAACAGGCCGGCGCGGTTGGCGCCGATCAGCTCGTTGCCCCTGATGTAGGTTATCTGCGAAACGACCGAGGCGCCAATTGCGGTGTAGACGATGACCGTCCAGCCGCGCGCATCGGGCACGATCATCTTGCCGGCGGCGACCTCCCACAGCAAGAAAGGCAGCGAGGTGATGAGCGCTGCGATCGACATGGCCAGCATCAGGCTCTGCCAATGCATCGCCGGCTTCAGCCGCAAGCCGACCGAATAGCCACTGTAAAGGATGACCGCCACCAGCATGATGGCGTCGCCGAAATTGAGCTCCAGCGTCAACAGCCGGCGCGGGTCGCCGTGGCAAGCGGTCAGGATGACGCCGGCAATGGTCAGCACGACGCCTGCAATCTGCGCCCAGTTCACGCGCAGGCGGAAGAAGATGAAATTGGCTGTCATGATCAGGATCGGCATCGCCGCCTGTTCGATCGAGACGTTGATCGCGGTCGTGTAGTTAAGCGCCGTGTAGAAGATAGTGTTGAACAGGGTGAAGCCGCTGGCGCCGAGTGCAGCCAGGACGAACCAGTGCCGGCGCAACACGGGCCAGTCCTCCTGGATCGTGCGCCAGCCGATCGGCAGCAGGATCGCCACCGCCAGCACCCAGCGCAGGAAGACCAGCGTCATCGGCGAGACGTGATCGACAGCAAGCTTGCCGGCCACCGAATTGCCGCCCCACAACAAGGTGGTGAGCAGCAGGAATAAATAGGCGCTTCGGTGCATCGCGGGATTCCGGCCGCGACGGATGCGTTGCGGTGTTTGCCGGCCTATTGCCCCCGTCAGCCCAAGTAAATGATGTCAAAGCCGAAAATTGTTGTGCCTCAGGGCATTTTCGGCGGCAAAGAAAGGTCGCACTCGCGAGGTCTTGACGCTATAGAGGCCTGTCGTTTCGAACCATATCCAAGCCGCTTGGCGGCGTCTCAAGGGAAAAGAAACATGGCCAATGTGGTGGTCGTCGGCTCGCAGTGGGGCGACGAAGGCAAGGGCAAGATCGTCGACTGGCTGTCGGAGCGCGCCGACGTCGTGGTGCGTTTCCAGGGCGGCCACAATGCCGGCCACACGCTGGTCGTCGACGGCAAGGTCTACAAGCTGTCGCTGTTGCCGTCCGGTGTCGTGCGGCAGGGCAAGCTGTCCATCATCGGCAATGGCGTGGTCTTCGACCCGCATGCTTTCGTGGCGGAAGTGGCGAAACTCAAGGCGCAGGGCGTCGAAGTGACGCCGGATCGCCTGAAAATAGCCGAAAACACAGCGCTTATCCTGTCGCTGCACCGGGAGCTGGACGGATTCCGCGAGGACGCCGCCTCAAATTCCGGGACGAAGATTGGGACGACCCGCCGGGGCATTGGTCCGGCCTATGAGGACAAGGTGGGTCGGCGCGCGGTGCGGGTGATGGATCTGGCGGATTTGGAAACACTGCCCTTGAAGATCGACAGGCTGCTGACGCACCACAATGCGCTGCGCCGTGGGCTTGGCCATGCCGAAGTCACGCATGACGCGATCATGAGTGAGCTGACCTCCGTCGCCGACGAAATCCTGCCCTATATGGACCGTGTCTGGAAGATCCTCGACGACAAGCGCCGTGCCGGCGAGCGCATCCTGTTCGAGGGCGCGCAAGGCACGCTGCTCGACATCGACCACGGCACCTATCCGTTCGTCACCTCGTCCAACACGGTCGCCGGGCAGGCTGCGGCCGGCTCGGGCGTCGGCCCGGGCGCCATCGGCTATGTCCTGGGCATCACCAAGGCCTATACGACGCGCGTCGGCGAAGGTCCGTTCCCGACCGAACAGAAGAACGAGATCGGCGAATTCCTCGGCACGCGTGGCCATGAATTCGGCGTCGTCACCGGGCGCAAGCGCCGTTGCGGCTGGTTCGATGCGGTGCTGGTGCGCCAGGCTGTCGCCGTCAACGGCATCAAGGGCATCGCACTGACCAAGCTCGACGTGCTCGACGGGTTGGACGAGATCAAGGTCTGCACCGGCTATCGCCTTGACGGCGAGATGATCGACTATCTGCCGGCGAGCCAGGGCGCGCAGGCCCGTGTCGAACCGGTCTACGAGACGCTGGAGGGGTGGAAAGGCACCACTGCCGGGGCGCGCAGCTGGAACGATCTTCCGGCCCAGGCCGTCAAATATGTCCGATACATTGAAGAGTTGATCGGCGCGCCGGTAGCGCTCCTCTCCACCAGCCCGGAACGGACGACACGATACTTGTGACCGATCCGTTTCAAGACTAGTTTCTGAAGCCTTTCCGGGCATCGCGGCTGATTTGCGGGGGCCGGCGCGGAAGCAAAAATACAGGTCGACTGAAGCATGGCAGATTTTGTTGCTGTTCTGAAAAAGGCGCTCGACAAGTATGGCGAGCCGACGCCCGAGACGCGCACGCGGACCTATGACGGCGCGCGTTCCGCGCTGGTCAAGAAGCTTGCGGAATTTTCGCCGCCGCTGTCGGCCGACGTCGTGGCCAAGCAGAAGCGTTCCCTGGAAGACGCCATTGCGAGCGTCGAGCGCGACTATGCCAGGAGCGTGCCGGAAACCGATCCGCTCGCCGAGCTGGAACACATCTTTTCCTCGATCGACCGCAACAAGAACCAGCCGAGCCACACGCGCCAGCCGGTGAAGGCGGAGCCGGCGTGGCCGGCGCCGCCAGCCGCCAAGCCGGAACCCTACAAGCCGGAACCCTATCGGCCCGCGCCGCCGCCCGCCGCGAAAGTCGAGCCGAGCTGGCAGCCCGCACCGGCGCAGCCTGCCCCGAAGCCGGCGGACCAGCCGCTGCCGGGCATGCCTGCGGATCGCGACGATGACCAGGATGACGTCTTCCCGAACGACGACGAGCCGGTCGCGGAAGCTGACGCTTTCCCACGCCTGCGTCCGGCCGAGCGCAAGCGCAGCTATGGTGGGCTGATTGCCGCTGTCGTCGCCCTGCTGGTCATTGCCGGCGGTGGCTATGGCATCTGGCTGAACAAGGACGCCTTCAGCAAGATGCTGGGCCTAGACGGCAGCAGCAAGGTTGTCGCCAAGACCGAACCGGTGAAACCGGCGCCGGCCAAGCCGGCGACGCCGCCGGCGCCCGCGGCAGGTGCCGAAGGGACGAAATTCACGCAACGACTGACGCCTGAAGGTGGCGAAACCGACCCCGGCCCTGCCGGTGGACAAACCGGCATAGGCGAGGGTGAATCCGTCGCCGCGCTGACGACGCCGCCTACCGCTACGAATGCGCCGGTCGCGGCGCCCCCGGCTGCAGCCGCGCCCGCCGCGGCGACACCTGCTGCTGCGGCACCTGCTGCGACCGCACCCGCGGCAGGCACCGCGCCCGCCGCGACCCCGCCTGCCAACGGAACCGCACCCGCGGCGCCGGCCGATGCCGCCGCCACGCCGCCGCCCGCTCCGGCAACCGTTACACCGCCTGCAGCCGCCACGCCCGCAGCGCCAGCGGCCGCTCCAGCGACGGCGACCTCGGTGGCGGTCGGCCAGAAGGCGATCTTCTATGAGGAGCGCACCAGCACCGCGCAGGGTTCGGCCGAGCCCGGCAGCATCGTCTGGTCGCTGGTGCAGGAATCGCCCGGCGGCGACCTGCCGCCAGAGCCGGCGATCCGCGCCGAAGCAACCATCCCCGGCAAGGACATCCAGTTGCGCATGACCATCCGACGCAACACCGACCAGACGTTGCCGGCCAGCCACATCATCGAGATGATCTTCCTGACGCCCGACGGTTTTGAGGGCGGCGGTGTCGACAACATATTGCGTGTCGCCATGAAGAGCTCGGAACAGGATGCCGGCAGCCCGCTGATCGGCATTCCGGCCAAGATCGCCGACGGCTTCTTCCTCGTCGCGCTCAACGACACCAAGGCCGACGAGGACGCCAACATGACCTTGCTGCGCGGCCAGGACTGGATCGACGTGCCGGTTGTCTACAAGACCGGCCGGCGGGCGCTGCTGACCATGGAAAAGGGCATTCCCGGCGAGAAGGTGTTCGACGAGGCGATCAAGGCCTGGCAGGCGAAGACGGCGGGCTGATAGGGCGGCGTAACGGTCGCCTTCTTTCAGAAGCCTTGGAATAGCATGTCGAGCGCGGCGACGATGTCGTCATGGTGCTTCGTGAGGTTTAGCCGACTTTCGCCCAATTCACTCACTGGGACGGTGGCAATCAGGTGTGTCGCCATGACCAGCTTCCGGCCATTGATCTCGAAAATCGGATGAAGCTTTCGCATCGGCGGCGGCACCGCTGCGACCGGAAGAAGCGGAACGATCACCCGTGTCTTGAAATTGTCGAGCAGGTCGGATTGAACGTCGAGCAGATAATTGCCTTCGATGCCACTGGCGAAGACGTCGTAGCGCGCCATCAGAACTGCCGATATTCTTCCAGCGGAATACCGTTCTTTTCGACATAGTCGTTCCACGCATCCATCGTGGCCCGGTTCTCAAGCTTCCACAGCCGCGTTTTTTCAGCCGCCACGGCTTCCGCGATGCCAGCTTCCGCGGCGCGTGAGACATTCACGTCTAGCCCCTTGGCTTCCCTCATGAGGTTGGAATCGATCGACAGATTGGCTGGCTGACGGATCGCATTCAAGGCAATCTTACGCATAATAGCCTCCGTAACATGCGCATAATGTATGCGCACTCTCGTACAGAAGCAATAATCGAGCGAATATGGGTGAGGCGCCCGGCCCTCCGCTATGGCTCCCAGCCTTCGGGCGTTCAATCCCTTAGAAAGGTCCACTGGACCTTTCCCTTCGCCCGAAGGCGAATCGGGCTTTCACCGTTCGTCGCTTCAATCGACAAATCGTTGTCGATTGATTGGCCTTACGGCCGAGCGCTCCTCACCCTTCCATCTCTTCCCGCAGCATCTCCAACTCCAGCCACTCTTCCTCGAGTGCGGCCAGCGTCGCACGCTCCTTGTCGAGGGCGGCGATGGTCTTCTGGAACGAGGCCGGATCGCGCTCGTAATAGGCCGGGTCGGCGATGTTGTTCTCCAGCCGCGAGATCGACGCCATCACCGCCTCGATCTTCTTCGGCAACGACTCCAGCGCGAATTTCTGCTTGAACGACAGTTTCTTCGCTGGCCCTTTTGGCGCTGCCGGCTCGCTCTTGCCCGGCGCCGGCGCATCGCCGGCCTCAGTCTTGGCGCGCGCCTTTCGGTCGTCGAGCCGGGTGCCGCCGCGCTGCGCCAGCATGTCGGAATAGCCGCCGGCATATTCGATCCAGCGCCCGTCGCCGTCCGGCGCGATCAGGCTGGTCACCGTGCGGTCGAGAAAGTCACGATCGTGGCTGACCAGGATAACGGTGCCGGCAAAACCGGCGACCAGTTCCTGCAAAAGTTCCAGCGTCTCCATGTCGAGATCGTTGGTCGGCTCATCGAGCACCAGAAGGTTCGCCGGCCGCGCCAGCACGCGCGCCAGGATCAGCCGCGCCCGCTCGCCGCCGGACAGCTCGCGCACCGGTGTGCGCGCCTGTTCCGGCTTGAACAGGAAATCCTTCATGTAGGAGACGACATGGCGTTGCTCGCCGTTGATGACGAGGTTCTCACCGCGCCCGTCGGTCAGATATTGCGCCAGTGTCTCTTGCGGGTCGACGGCCTCGCGCTTCTGGTCGAGCGTGGCGATCTCCAGATTGGTGCCGAGCCGCACCGAGCCGGCATCCGGCCTCATCTCGCCGGTCAGCATCTTCAACAGCGTCGTCTTGCCGACGCCGTTCGGGCCGACGAGACCGACGCGATCGCCGCGCTGGATGCGGGTCGAGAAACCCTTGACCACGGTGAGATCGCCAAAGCTCTTCTCGATGTTTTTCGCCTCGATCACCAGCTTGCCGGATTCGGCGGCGTCGCTCGCCACCATGGTAGCGTTGCCTTCGGCGCCGCGATGACCGCGAAAATTCTTGCGCATGGTCTGCAATTCGCCGAGCCGGCGCATGTTGCGCTTGCGTCGTGCGGTCACGCCGTAACGCAGCCAGTGCTCCTCACGCACGATCTGGCGCCCGAGCTTGTGCTGCTCGCGCTCTTCTTCTTCCAGCACGAGGTCGCGCCATTCCTCGAAATGGCCAAAGCCCTTGTCCAGCCTGCGGGTCTGGCCGCGATCGAGCCAGACGGTGGCGCGCGACACGCGCTCGAGAAAGCGGCGGTCGTGCGAGATGACGATGAGCGCCGAGGAGGTGCGGACGAGCTCCTCTTCCAGCCATTCGATGACCGACAGGTCAAGATGGTTAGTCGGCTCATCAAGAAGCAGAATGTCCGGCTCCGGCGCCATGACTCGGGCCAGGGCGGCCCGCCTGGCCTCGCCGCCGGATAGATCGTTCGGCCGCTCCTCGCCCGAGAGGCCGAGATGCTCCATCAGATAGCTGGCGCGGTAGGGATCGTCGGCGGGCCCCAGCCCTGCCTCGACATAGGCGCGCACAGTGGCAAAACCCTCCATGTCGGGCATCTGAGGCAGATAGCGGACGGTCGCCGAGGGCTGGCGGAAGACCTCGCCGTCCTGCGGTTCGATCAGGCCGGCGGCGATCTTGAGCAACGTCGACTTGCCCGACCCGTTGCGGCCGACCAGCGCGATCTTGTCACCGGCCGAAGCCGTCAGGGCTGCGCCGTCGAGCAGCGGCGTGCCGCCGAAGGTCAGTTTTATCCCGTCGAGATTGAGAAGGGGCGGGGCCATGTCAGCTTTCGGGCAAGGGATAGGGATGAGCGAGCAGCAGTGCGCGGCCGTGGCCGAGCGCGATGTCGAGGCGGCCCCCGGTCTTGTCGAACTTGACCTCGTTGGAGATGGTCAGCGACGAGCCGAAGGCGACCTCGACCTGGTTCAGCGGCCATTTGGCGCCGGTGACGGTCAGGCCGACGAGATCGGAAAAGCCGAGGATCGAAAACAGCGTGCCGTCGGCATAGTCGAAGCCGGCCTTTCCCAACAGCAAGGGGACACCTTCCTGGGCGCCGCTGGTCAGCAGCACGTCCGTTCCGGCCTCGGCCAGCCGCAGGGCGAGCGCCAGATGCAGGAAGGCGTGGTCGGCGCGCTTGCCGCCGAAAGCGCCCGCCAGCACAAGGCGGGTCGCGCCGCGCTCGAGTGCCGCCGCGATCGCCAGTTCGCCGTCGGTCTTGTCCTTCTCCGCCGGGAAGGTCTGGCGGGGCACAGCGGCGAGGTCGGCGGGCAAATCGGCCGGAACCGAATCGAAATCGCCCACCCACAGTTCAGGGACAAGGCCGAGCAGCCGGGCATGGCCGATGCCGGCGTCGGCGGCGATGACGCGCGAGCCTTCGACCTGGCGGTCGAGCCGGGGCGTGCGGATGAGATCGCCGCCAAGCAGGATGGTGAATGTGCTCATATCTGGTGGCCTGTACCAGCCCGGCAGCGGAAACGGAAGGCCGGCAAACTGCCACTTGCGCGGTTCCTCGGCCGGGCCTATGTGTCGAAACGCTCTAACGGGGTGCCGGCTGCGATCTTCGCGGACCGGCTGAGAGGCAATCTCGCCAACCCGCTGAACCTGATCCGGTTTGTACCGGCGGAGGGATTAGACGTTTCGGACAGTCCGACGCCTCAATTCCTTTCAATTCGAACGAAGGAGGCGCCGATGCGCACGCTTTTATACGCACTTGTCTCAGCACTGGTCGTGGCGCTGTCCGGGCCGGCCTTGGCCAAGGACAAGCTCACCGTCTACACCTATGAGAGCTTCACCGCCGACTGGGGGCCAGGCCCGGTGGTGAAGAAGGAATTCGAGGCCGAATGCGGCTGCGACGTCGAGTTCGTCTCGGTCGCCGATGGTGTCGCCTTGCTCAACCGCGTCAAGCTCGAAGGCGCGTCGACCAAGGCCGATATCGTGCTCGGCCTTGACACCAATCTTACCGCCGATGCCAAGGCTAGCGGGTTGTTTGCCCCGCATGGCGCGGTCTCCGATGTCAACGTGCCGGGCGGCTGGAGCGACGACACTTTTGTTCCCTTCGACTACGGCTATTTCGCCGTCGTCTATGACACGCAGAAGCTGAAGACGCCGCCCAAGAGCCTGAAGGATCTGGTCGAAGGCAGTGCCGACGACAAGATCGTCATCCAGGATCCGCGCACCTCGACGCCCGGCCTCGGCCTGCTGTTGTGGGTGAAGTCGGTCTATGGCGACAAGGCGCCGGAGGCCTGGGCCAAGCTCAAGACAAAGGTGCTCACCGTGACGCCGGGCTGGAGCGAGGCCTACGGCCTGTTCACCAAGGGTGAGGCGCCGATGGTGCTGTCCTACACCACGTCGCCGGCCTATCACATGGTCGCCGAGAATACCGAGCGCTACCAGGCGGCGTCCTTCGAAGAAGGCGAGTATCTGCAGATCGAGGTCGCCGGCATCACCACAACCGGAGCGAAAAACCCGCTGGCGGCAAAGTTCATCGCCTTCATGACCGGCCCGAAATTCCAGGACGCCATCCCGGAGACCAATTGGATGTTCCCGGCAGGCAAGACCGACAAGCCGCTCAACCCGGCCTTCGACAAACTGGTCAAGCCGACCAAGACCTTGCTGTTCAGCCCGGAGGAGGTTGCCGCCAATCGCAAGGCCTGGGTGGATGAATGGCTGGCGGTGATGAGCAAGTAGGTTGAGGCAAACCGATCGAAGATGATTGCTCTACGGCGCCCCCCTCTGTCCTGCCGGACATCTCCCCCACAAGGGGGGAGATCGAATGTCGTCGGTGATTTCGCCAATCGCCAACACTGCAGGTATGAGCGAGGCGCTGGAGCAGCCAATCTCCCCCCAAGTGGGGGAGATGTCCGGCAGGACAGAGGGGGGCGCGAAGGAACGCGACGCTCGCTAAAGGCCTTCTGGGTGGTCCAGCGTGCAACGCGCTGATCCCCGCGTCACCCCAGGCATTGTGGCGCTTACCGCGATCACATTGCTGATCGGCGGCGCGTTTGCCGGGCTGCTTGTCGAAGGCGCTCATGACCTCTCGGGCGCCTGGGCAGCCTTCGATCCCTATCTCCTGCGGGTCGTGCGCTTCACGCTCTGGCAGGCAATCCTTTCGACGCTGCTTTCGGTCGGTCCGGCACTGTTCGTTGCGCGTGCCCTGTCGCGGCATCCGCGCTTTTTTGGCCGCGCCTTCATCCTGCGGCTCTTCGCGGTGCCGCTGGCGCTGCCGGCGATCGTCGCGGCGCTTGGTATCCTGGCGCTCTACGGCCGCGCCGGCTATTTAGCCGGCCTGTTCAGCGCGGTTGGCGGTCAGGGCTGGCCAGGCATTTACGGCCTGTCCGGCATTCTCGTCGCCCACATCTTCTTCAACCTGCCGCTCAGCGTCCGGTTGTTCCTCGAGGCGCTGCAGACCATTCCCGCCGACCAATGGCGGCTGGCGAGCCAGCTCGGCATGGGGGCGCGGCCGGCGTTCCGGCTGATTGAGTGGCCGACGCTGCGCGCCGCTCTGCCAGGTGTCGCCGGGCTGGTTTTCATGCTCTGCATCACCTCCTTCACCATCGTTTTGACGCTTGGCGGCGGACCGGCCGCAACGACGCTGGAGGTCGGCATCTATCAGGCACTGCGCTTCGACCTCGATCCCGCGCGCGCGGTGATGCTGACATTGCTGCAGATCGCCTTGACCTTTCTGGTGGTGCTGGCGCTGACGCGGCTCGGCGTCAATGCCGTTGGCGACACCAATCTGCCGGTGGCGCCGCGCCGCTATCTCTCGGTCGTTGGGACCGAAACCGTGTTCAACGCCGCGCTCATCGTGCTGGCGCTGCTGTTCGTTGTCGGACCGATGGCGGCCACGGTGATCGCCGGGTTAGGGGCCGATCTCGGCCGGCTCGCCGGCGAGGCGGCCGTGCGACAGGCGACACTGACCAGTGCGGTGCTGGCCTTCCTGTCGGCGCTGCTTTCGGTGATGCTGTCGCTGGCGCTGACCATGGCCCGCCGGGCGCTGGCGTTGGGCCGCCGCGCTGGCCCAAGGACACTGCTCGAACATGCCACCGATACCGGCGCAGGCTTTGTCCTGGTCGTACCGCCCATCGTCATCGGCGCCGGCTGGTTCCTCCTGCTGCGCCACGTCGGCGACGTCTTTGCCATCGCCCCGGTCATGGTCGTCACCGTCAATGCGGTCATGGCGATGCCGTTCGCGCTGCGCGCCGTCCGCCCCGCCTATGACGCGGCGAGCGAACGTCATGAACGGCTCTGCGCGCAACTGGGTATCTCCGGCTGGGCCAGGCTGCGGCTGGTCGACTGGCCATCTCTGCGCCGTCCGCTCGCCACCGCCTTCGCCTTCGCCATGGCGCTTTCGCTTGGCGATCTCGGCGTCATCGCGCTGTTCGGTAGTGATTCCGTGCAGACCTTGCCCTACCTTCTGCTTTCGCGCATGGGCAGCTATCGCACCGAGGACGCCGCCGGCCTGGCGCTGCTGCTTGGGCTGGTCTGCCTCGCCTTGGTGCTGGCAGCGGACTGGCTCGGAAGAGAAAAGGTCCGCAATGTCTGACGGGGCGATGGCCAAGAAGGGTATTTCGGTGCGGCTGGACAAGGTCTCGTTCAGCTATGGCGAGGCATCGTTCGTCTTTGATGTCGACTTCGCCGCAGCGGAAATCACCGCCATCATGGGGCCGAGCGGGTCGGGCAAGTCGACATTGCTCAACCTGGTTGCCGGCTTCGAGACACCGGTGTCCGGCCGCGTGCTGATCGGCGGGGCCGATGTCGATGCCGAGCCGCCGGCCACGCGGCCGGTGTCGATGGTGTTCCAGGAAAACAACCTTTTCGCCCATCTTTCCGTCGAGCAGAATGTCGGCCTCGGCCGCTCGCCATCGCTGCGGCTGACCGAGATCGATCGAATCGCCATCGCCGAGGCGCTGGCGCGCACCGGTCTTGCCGGCAAGGAAAAACGCCTGCCGCGCGAACTGTCCGGCGGCGAGCGCCAGCGCGTTGCCCTGGCGCGCGTGCAAGTGCGTGATCGCCCGGTGCTTCTGCTCGACGAACCCTTTGCTTCGCTCGGACCCGCTTTGCGCGACGACATGCTCGATCTGGTTGCCGGCCTCCATGTCGAGCGCGGCATGACGGTGCTGTTCGTCACGCACCAGCCGGAGGATGCCCGCCGCATCGGCCAGAATGTGGTGTTTCTGGACAATGGCGCGGTCGCTGCCATCGGGACGGCGGACGATTTCTTTACCGGGGCTGGTCCGGAGGCGTTCCGGCGCTATGTTGGCACAAGCATCCAGACGGCTGGATCACGAGATATTGCCCGGAAGCGGACATAATTTACGCCCAAACCGGTTCGAGGCGATATGGCGCTTGCTTGCCATGACTGGAGTAGTGTGGCTAGGTCCGCTCAATACCGGTCCGGCACACGCCGTGATTTGCCTACAGCATCCGCCGTCCGCCCTGGGGACGTGCGACGGATGCTGTAGCAGTTTGAAGTAGCGCGTGACACTCTTCGAAGATCGCCCCCGATCGTCGTCGTCATGCGCCGGGACCCGAAAGGAAGCCGTTCTGGCGATCGGCGTTGACAGGCTCAAAATGAATCCGCTGGCGCGCTTTCTGGCGCTGGCCGGCTTTGCCGTGGCCCTGGCCAGCTGCCAGATGTTCACGCCTCCGGAAGTGCAGGAATCCGGTTTCCAGCCCTCTGACAAGCCGATTACGGTCGACAATGTCGGCGCCAACAACAAGCTCGCGGAGCTCGCCAAGGCGCAGCATCCGCGCATCCTGGCCACCTATGGCGGGGAGTATTCCGATCCCAAGCTCGAGCGCATGGTCGCCAAGGTCGTCGGCAACCTGACCGTGGTTTCGGCGAACCCGACCCAGACCTATCGCATCACCATTCTCAATTCGCCCAACGTCAACGCCTTCGCGCTGCCGGGCGGCTATCTCTACATCACGCGCGGCCTGCTGGCGCTGGCCAATGATTCGTCCGAACTCGCCGCCGTCATCGCGCATGAGATGGGCCACGTCACCGCCAATCACGGCCTGCAGCGCCAGCAGTTGGAGGCCGAGGAAGGCCTGGCGACCAAGGTGGTTTCGGATGTGCTGGGCGACAGCCCGACCGCCAAGGCGGCGCTGATCCGCGGCAAGCTCCGGCTGGCGCAGTTCTCGCGCAACCAAGAACTGGAGGCAGATGCCATCGGCATCAAGTCGATCGGCGAAGCCGGCTACGATCCTTATGCTGCAGGGCGCTTCCTGCAGTCGATGTCGGCCTATACCGATTTCCGTTCGATCAGCGGCGCCACCGACGCCAGCCTCGACTTCCTGGCGACGCACCCCAACACGCCGCAGCGCATTGATCTGGCGCAGCGCCATGCCCGCCAGTTCGGCGCGCCCGGCTTCGGCACGCGCGACCGCGATTCCTTCCTTGCCGGCATAGACGGCCTGCTCTACGGCGACACGCCTGAGGAAGGCTATGTGCGCGGCGAGACCTTCCTGCATCCTGGCCTCGGCGTGTCGTTCACGGTGCCGGACGGTTTCATCATCGACAATTCGGCGGCAGCGGTGACGGCGACCGGGCCGGGCGACATAGCGATCCGCTTCGACGGCGTTTCGATCGACAAGAACCGCGCCTTGACCGACTACATCAGGAGCGGCTGGGTGGCTGGGCTCGACGACAGCACGGTCAAGCAGGAAACCATCAACGGCAATGAGGCCGCAACCGCGCATGCCCGTGCCGAAGGCTGGCAGTTCGACATCGCGGTGATCCGCGCCGGCGGCCAGGTCTACCGGCTGCTGACCGCAGCACCCTCGGCGAGCACCTCGCTGGAGACGGTGGCGCGCTCGGTCAGCGGCTCGTTCCGTATCCTCAGTCCCGCCGAAAAAGCGGCTTTGAAGCCGCTGCATATCCGCGTGCTCACCGTGCAGCCGGGCCAGACCATGGGCACGCTGGCCGCGCAGATGGTTGGCGTCGACCGCAAGCTCGACCTGTTCCGTGTGCTCAATGCGCTGTCGCCGGGTGCCGCGGTTTCGGCCGGCGACAAGGTCAAGATCGTCACCGATAAGTAAGTCGGTGTCAGCGTTCAGGCTGCTGCGGAATAATCAGTTTCGACACGGCCCGTTCGGACGGTGCGGCCATGGCGTCGCAGTCCGCCATCAGTCACTGGGCGCTACTGCTGGTGGAGTGGTCAGGGTGGTCGCCGCCATTGCCGATCCAAAGCACTGGTCCGGTTTCGCCTGGCACCGTCGGGGCCCTTGGCTTAACGATCTTCGGCGGCGGCGCTTTTGGCACAGGTATACGGACCACCTTTATCTTCGTGATGACTCTCGTCACCACCTTTGGGGTGCACGCCGCGACCGTCAGCGTGCTTCGCCTGGGCGGAAGACCGAGAATGCCCATCGAATAAGCCTCTTGCCGTTCGAGGCCGGCCTTGAGGAAAGCCAAGGCACGGGCCGCATCGGCGGGCACGCCATTGCGGCCTTCCTTGAAGATCATCGCAAGATCATTCATGGCGTTGATATGCCCCATCGCTGCTGCCTTGAGCATGAGGTCAAGCCCTTTGCCGGTATCGCGCTGGACGCCGACGCCATTGAACAGGGTGCGGCCCCACGCGCTCATGGCGTAGGGGTCGCCCCTGTCGGACGCTTGCGAATAGAAACCATTCCCTTGCGTGGCATCCACGGGCATCCCTATTCCCGAGGAGGCGAGGTAGCCGAGCTCGTAGACGGCGCGGACGTGTCCCTTGTCGGACGCTTCCTGGATGGCCTTCCTGGCCTCGTCGATGTTGCCGGCGACCAGCAGCGCCCGCCCGAGTTCGTAACGGAAACGGGCGGCATCGGGATAGGCCTTCACCGCCGCCTCGCAAGCCTCGACCGCGCCGTCTGCGATCTCGTTCGGTAACCGGCCGGGAACGACGCCTTGCAGGTCGAGCGGCTCGCCGGCCGCCTGGTCGCAGGGGTCGACGCTCGGCGACAGCTTCATCGTCGCCCGTTTCGACGCGTTGCCGGCGCGGATCTGGAAGTCGATCTCAACGGGAGCCGCCGAGCCGATCTGCGGCTCGTAGCGCAATTGGTCGACTTCAGCGGCCATCAGGCTCGACTGCGGCGACAGAACACGATCCGGCAGGGACAGCGTTCCAGCTGCCGGATAGCCTGCGAGTTTGAGGCTGATCGAGACATCCTTGGCCGGAAAATCCAGCTTCAGCGCAACCGGACCGACGCCGACCGGGACGCTGATGTCGCGATTTTCGATAGCTTCGGCGGCAGTGGCGACCTGGATTCCGCGCTCCGCCACCTGCTGGTTTTGCTGGGCGTCGGGCGCCGGCAGCGCCGGTTGCCCCGCCGCGCGCATCAGCACGACATCGTCGATCAGCGAGGAATTCTCCCACGGAACCTGCCTGCCATTGGTCGCCTTGACCACATCCCGGCGCACGGCGGCCATGACGGCGCGGATTTCCTGGTTCGGCGCCAATGCGCGGCGGGCAAAGGCGGATGAGAAGGGGCTAAGATCGCCGGACCCGTCATAAGCGACAGCGCCAGGCCCGGTGGCAAAGGCAATCAGCGCATTCTGCGAGCCTGTTACCTGCGCGAGCCCGGTGCCGTCGGAGACGATCAATTGGTCGCGCAGCCAATAGTCCTTGCGCGGGAACGGATTGTTGCGGCAGGCATCGAGGATGATCACCTGGATCTTCGACTTCGGCCGCAATTGCTGCTGTACGTCGTCAAGCCTGATTGTCTGGACCTCCATGTCGGCCGCATCCTTCAACGACGCATCGACCGGGATCAGGAAATTCTGGCCCCCGATCTGAAAGCCGTGGCCGGAATAATAGACGACGGCGAGATCGGCGCCGTCGGCGGCGGCCAGATAGTTGCGGAACTTCTCTTCGAATTGGAGCTTGGTCACGTCCTTGGCGACGAACACGTCGAAGCCGGCCTGCCGGAACGTGTTCGAAACGTCCTCAGCATCCTTGTCCGGATTCTTGAGCGCCGGGATTTCCCGGTACTGCGAATTGCCGATTACGAGCGCAACCCTTCGATCGGCGCGAGCGTCGAATGTCGAGAGGCTCATGAGGATCAAGGCAGCAAGGAACGCGTAGCGTTTCAGCATGGCAAAACCCATCCTTGTTACGGTCTGGTAGCCTAGAGAGGCTTTTTGCCATGCTTTGGTCTGTTAGAGAAATCACAATCCGCAGGCTCAAAAAGAATAGAGTCTCCCACGATAGCGGCGCATCTTATTTTAGATAAATCTTATATTTTATGTTTCGAATCTCTGTATCGGCGTCAAGCTGCTGTCGCCAGAAATTCCGGGTTCTGTTTCACCAGCGCGACCTTGAGCTTTTCCATGGCGCGGGCCTCGATCTGGCGGACGCGTTCCTTGGAAATGCCGAGCGTCTCGCCGAGCGCTTCGAGCGTTGCGCCCTCGTCGTTCAGCCGGCGGTCCTCGATGATCCTGAGTTCCCGCGCGTTGAGCGCGTGAAGGGCCTCTTTCAGCCACAGCGAGCGACGTGCGACATCGATCTTGTCGCCGACAATCTCATCGGGCAGGGGGTCGTCCGAGACCAGGAAGTCCATCCGCTCGGTGGCGCCGGCATCGTCGCCAAGCGGCATGTTGAGTGAGGAGTCAGGCGCCGACAGCCGTGAATCCATCATCGCCACGTCAGCCTCGGAGACGCCAAGCGCAACCGACACCTCGCGGTAGAGGGTTGCGTTGGAAAGCGGCTCCGCGCCGTTCGCCAGCCGCGCACGCAAGCGTCGCAGATTGAAGAACAGGGCTTTCTGCGCCGAGCTGGTGCCGCCGCGCACGATCGACCAGTTGCGCAGGATGTAATCCTGCATCGAGGCGCGGATCCACCACGTCGCATAGGTCGAAAACCGCACTTCGCGCTCGGGCTCGAAGCGGGCGGCGGCCTCGAGCAGGCCGACATGGCCTTCCTGGATCAGGTCGCCGAGCGGCAGGCCATAGTGACGGAATTTGGAGGCCATGGAAATAACCAGCCGCATATGGGCGACGGTGATGCAGTGCAGCGCGTTCTGGTCGTTGTCTTCCTTCCAGAGTAAGGCCAGCCGGTGTTCCTCGTCCCGTTCGAGGTAGGGCGCCTTCATCGCCGCGCGGACCATGATCCGTCCTGCCGTGTCTTCCATCATGAGGCGCTCCCTGGCTCAGGCGATATGACTGACGTTACGAACTTGGCAGGGCACCGGTTGAAATCGCGGCGTCGCGCCCTAGAACAGCCAAAACTGCCATGCGCGAGAAAGGTTCCGCTGGCGCGCGGCGGCGAAGGATGCTGTCCGGGCGATTTTGAAATCGTTCCCCGGGGCTTCTAGCGTTGCAAGGAATCCCTTTTAGAGAATTCGGTTTCAGAAATTCCAAGTTTTTGAAATCTGGTTCCTTATTCTTTCGGCCCGCATCTGTCATTTTCCAGCCCTCACAACAGGCCTGACGTAGGCCAAGGACGGGATCACAAAAAAATGAAATGGCTCAAATCGCTTATCGTCGCCGGAACGCTGCAGGCCCTTGCGGTCACATCAGGCCATGCCGGCGCGAATCTCGATCAGATCAAGCAGGCGGGCACCCTCAAGGTCGGCACCGAGGGCACCTACGCACCCTTCACCTATCATGACGCTTCCGGTGCGCTGGTCGGCTTCGATGTCGAGATCGCCAAGGCGATCGGCGACAAGCTTGGCGTCAAGGTCGAGTTCCTCGAAGGCAAATGGGACGGGTTGATCGCCGGCCTCGACGTCAGCCGCTATGACGCCGTCATCAACGAAGTCGGAATCACCGATGCCCGCAAGGCCAAGTACGACTTTTCCGACCCCTACATCGCCTCCAAGGCGGTGCTGATCGTGCGCGGCGACAACACCGACATCAAGACCTTCGCCGACCTCAAGGGCAAGAAGTCGGCGCAGTCGCTGACCTCGAACTTCGGCAAGCTGGCCGAGACGAACGGCGCCGAACTCGTCGGCACCGACGGCTTCGACCAGTCGATCCAGCTGCTTTTGACCGGCCGCGCCGACGCCACCATCAATGACAGCCTGTCGTTCCTCGATTTCAAGAAGCACAAGCCCGACGCCAATGTGAAGATCGCCGCGCAAGAGGAAAACGCCGACTATTCCGGCGTCATCGTGCGCAAGGGCGATCCGGAACTGGTTGCCGCCATCAACAAGGCGTTGGCCGATATCAAGGCCGACGGTACCTACAAGAAGATCGCCGACACCTATTTCGGCCAGGACGTTTCGAAGTAACTTTTTGAGTGGGGCCGGCTACGGTCCCGCGAAGCACTCAGCGGCGAGCGTCTTTGACGGCTCGCCGCTTCTGTCGTGATATGGCTGACACATTCGCACTTCGATGACGCCATCTCGACCATTCCGGAGGGTCCTTCGTGCCGCACTGGCTGCAACTGATGCTGGAGTCGCTGCCTTCGCTGCTCTGGGCCGCCCTGATCTTCACCGTGCCGTTGACGCTGTTGTCCTTCGTCCTTGGCCTGACCGTTGGCCTGGGGGCAGCACTCGGCAGGCTGTTTGGACCGAAGCCGTTGGTCGCGCTGGTGCGCTTCTATGTCTGGATCTTTCGCGGCACGCCGCTTCTGGTGCAGCTGTTTCTGATCTTCTATGGCCTGCCCTCGGTCGGCATACTGCTCGACGCTTTCACGGCCGCGCTGATCGGCTTCACGCTCAATATCGGCGCCTACACGTCGGAGATCATCCGCGCGGCCATCGGCTCGGTGCCGAAAGGCCAGTGGGAAGCCGCCTATTCGATCGGCATGACCTGGAGCCAGGCGATGCGGCGCACCATCCTGCCGCAAGCCGGCCGCGTCGCGGTGCCGCCGCTCTCCAACACCTTCATCTCGCTGGTCAAGGATACGTCGCTGGCCGCCGCCATCACCGTGCCGGAGATGTTCCAGGCGGCGCAGCGCATCGTCGCCACCACCTATGAGCCGCTGATCCTCTATGTCGAGGCGGCGATCCTCTATCTGGCGCTGAGCTCGGTGCTGTCGGCCTTGCAGACCCGGCTGGAAACCCGGCTCAACCGCTATGGCGGCTTCCTGGAGGCGCGCTCATGATCGGTCTCAGCAACATCGAAAAACGCTTCGGCGATAATCTCGTGCTGAAGGGCGTGACGGTCACCATCGCTGAAGGCAGTGTCACGGCCCTTGTCGGCCCTTCGGGCGGCGGCAAGAGCACGCTGTTGCGCTGCATCAACCTGCTCGAGATTCCGACCTCGGGCACGGTGCGAATCGGTGACGAGACGCTCGAATTCCGTCCCGGTGGCAAGGTCTCGGCCCGCGACATCCAGCGCCTGCGCCTGCAGACCGGCATGGTGTTCCAGAACTTCCAGCTGTTCCCGCATCGCACGGCGATCGAGAATGTCATGGAGGGGCTGGTGACGGTGCTGAAATGGCCGACGGAGAAGGCGCGCGAGCGGGCGCTCGCCTTGCTGGAAAAGGTCGGCATGGCGCACAAGGCTGATGCCTGGCCGGCGACGCTGTCGGGCGGCCAGCAGCAGCGCGTGGCGATCGCCCGTGCGCTCGCGCCGTCGCCAAAAGTGCTGCTGTGCGACGAGCCGACTTCGGCGCTCGACCCGGAACTGGCGCAAGAAGTGGTCGACGTGCTTGGCAAGCTCGCCAGCGAGGGCACGACCATGGTGATGGCGACGCATGATCTGCGGCTTGCCTCCAAGATCGCGCAGGAAGCGGTGTTCCTCGATGCCGGCGTCATCGTCGAGAAGGGGCCGTCCGCCGTGCTGTTCGGCAATCCGGAGCAACAACGGACGAAGCGGTTCATCGCGACGCTGAAGCAGGAGGCGGAGAAGGAGGGCGGGGGCAGGCGTAGGCGCGGCCCTTGTTTCGCCTGTCCAAAAAACAAAAAACCCGGCGCGAGGCCGGGTTTTTCAAATCCAGAGGCGAAAGAGATCAGGCAGCTTCTTCCTGCTCGGCTTCCTCATTGTCGGCCTTGGCGCCACGCTTAGGGCCCTTGTTGAGGTTCACCTCGATCAGGCGCACGGCTTCGGTTTCCGACATGCGGTTGACGGCCGCGATCTCGCGGGCCATGCGGTCGAGTGCCGCCTCATAGAGCTGACGCTCGGAATAGGACTGCTCCGGCTGGTTGTCGGCGCGATAGAGGTCACGCACGACTTCCGAGATCGAGATCAGGTCGCCCGAATTGATCTTGGCATCATATTCCTGGGCGCGGCGCGACCACATGGTGCGCTTGACGCGGGCGCGGCCCTGCACGACCTTCAGCGCGCGCTCGACATAATCCTCTTCCGACAGCTTGCGCATGCCGATGGAGGTCGCCTTGGAGACCGGCACCTTCAGGCGCATCTTGTCCTTCTGGAAGTCGATGACGAACAGTTCAAGCTTGTGGCCAGCCACTTCCTGCTCGTCGATCGACACGATCTGGCCAACGCCGTGCGCCGGGTAGACGATGTACTCGCCGGTCTTGAAACCATGACGCGCACCAGTGGACTTCTTCTGGGGGGTGATCGTTGCCATTACGCCCTGAACTCCTTGTTGTGGTACCGGCGTCCTGCCGGCCCGAACTCGTGCGACCGGGGAAACCGATCGTTAGCCGCACAACAGATGAACCCACCGGAAAGGCCGGGACCGGCAAACCGCACGAACTGCGACCGCCTGGCCCAGATCGCTCTGGTCCGGAGTGGGATTTTCACCTTTCAGTGATTTGGGGCGTCTGCGCCATAAATCGACGTTGTGTCACCGGCATGTTTCGCTGATATAACACAAAAAGTCGGAAGAATCAAGGTTTTGCTGCATTCGCGAAGGCCACAACCAATCGCCGCCTGTCAAGGCGGTTAATCCAGCCTGCCTGTTACGCAACGTCATACAAGCCTTTACGGCCGTATTGTCAATCGCCTTCGCCGGGTTCGGCGGAGAAGTATTTCTCGAACTTGCCGGCCTCGCCGTCGAAGGTCTTGGCGTCTGCCGGCGGCTCCTTCTTGGCGGTGATGTTGGGCCATTTGTCGGCATATTCGGTGTTGATCTGCAGCCATTTGTCGAGACCTGGCTCGGTGTCGGGCTTGATCGCGTCGGCGGGGCATTCGGGCTCGCAGACGCCGCAGTCGATGCACTCGTCGGGATGGATGACGAGCATGTTCTCGCCTTCATAGAAACAGTCGACCGGACAGACCTCGATGCAGTCCATATATTTGCATTTGATGCAATTGTCGGTCACGACATAGGTCATCGATCGGCTCCGGGACGTCCCAGCTTAATGGGCCAGTTTTCTTGGGCTTTTTCCGTGAGGTAACGCCTTTGCCCGTCGCTTGCAAGGGTTGCCATGCCCGACGGCTTCGGCGTTTCCGGAATGGAATTCTAGGCAGCAAGCGCGCCAGGGGCGTGCGATGTCGCGTTGAGCGTCTTGTTTGCCGGGTTCGGTTCTGTCGCGCGTCCGCCCTTGGCCTGAGATCGCGGCCTCCGTTCTGGTCGGCGAGCCTCAATCTTCGCCAAGCAAGCGGTCGGTCTGGCGGCGCTCTCTCTTGGTCGGACGGCCGCTGCCGGCCTCGCGCAGCGCCGGGATAGCATCGGGAAGCGCCTCGCCCTTCGGCGCGGGTGGCGGCGACATGTCCTCATAGAGGGTGCGGGCTTCTTCCGCCGGGCCGCGCCGGACACCGGTGGCGAGCACCTTCCAGACGAAGATGCGCCGGTCAAGCGTGATGGTCAGGACGTCGCCCGGCTTGACCAGATCGGAGGCCTGCGCTGCTTTGTCGCGATTGATGCGCACCCGTCCGCCGACGACCAGCTTCGCCGCCAGCGAGCGCGATTTCACCGCGCGCGAGAAGAACAGCCATTTATCGATACGCTGGCGGCCTTCAGCAACCATCGAACCGCCTAGAGCATGATGCCGGAAAGTGTGCAGCGGTTTTCGGACGACATCATGCTCCATCTCTTAGTTTAGAGGCGGATTCAGATTTCAGGTCGATTCGACCTGAAATCATCCGGCTCTGGCCTACTTCTTCAGCTGGTCGCGCAAGGCGGCGAGCTTGGCGAAGGGAGAGTCCGGATCGAAGCGCACCGGGCGCTCCTCGCGCGGCTTTGGCTGGAAGGCGGGCTTTGCGCCCCCCTGGTCGGGGCGACCGCCCTTGCCTTCGGGCCTGCCGCCCTTCCAGTCCGGCCGGCCGTCACGACGCTCGGGACGCTCGCCTTGCGGGCGACCGTCGCGGCGCTGTTCACCTTCGGCCTGCGGCTTGGGCTTGAACTTCGAGCGGTCGAAGCGCGGCTTGCCGGCACCGTCGCGCCGCCCTTCATGGGCCGGGCGTTCGCCCGGCGTGGCCGCAGCCGGTGCGCCGGAGGCATCGGCCGGCGCATTGTTTCGGCCACGCGCCTGTCCGTTGCGCTGGCGGTTGTTGCGGCCTTCGTGATGGCGGGGGCGCTGTTCGAAACGGCCCTGACGCCACAACAGGATCGGCTTGGGCGCTTCGGGTTCGGCAGGCGCGTCGGCGGCCGCCTCGGCGGGTTCGCTGGTCTCACCCTCCCCCTTGTGGGGAGGGTCGGCGCGCAGCGCCGGGGTGGGGGGAGCGGCGGTACCGTCAGCACCACCCGCATCGTCAGCGCCATCACCCCCACCCGCGTCGCTTCGCGCCGCGACCTCCCCCATCAAGGGGGAGGTGAGGGCGTCGGCGCTTTCGGCGACGATGACGTCAGTTTCGGCTTCCGCTTCTGGCTCGGCAGCAGGTTCAGCAGCCGCTTCGGCGACAGTCTCTGTTGCGGGCTCTTCCGTGACTTCGGCCGGAGCTTCGGTTGGCTCTTCAGCGACGGGCTCTGCTGCCGTTTCAGCGATGACCTCGGCCGGCGCTTCGACAGCGGCCTCGGCGGAAGCCGGTTCCGAACCCTCGACTGCTGCCTCCGCGACCGCATCTGTTGCGGCAGCCTCCGCAGCCTTGGCCTGCTCGGCGCGCGCAGCCTCTTCCGCTGCGAGTTTCGCAGCCACGGCTTCGCGTGCGGCAGTGTCCTGCGCTTCGAGCCGCGCCTTGACTTCCGCCGCCGGCTTCGGCTCGGCGCGATAGCCCAGGCCCTTCAGGATCTCTTCCATGTCATCGGCGGTGGCGCCGAGGATCGACATCATCGGCGGCGTCACCATGAAGGACTGGCCGTCATAGGCGCCGTCCGGACGCTGGCCGAGGCCGGGCTTCCAGTTGGTCGCCGGACGGATGAGATCCGCCAGCCGTTCCAATATGTCGATGCGCACGGCGCGGCGACCGAGATTGCGGTAGCCGGCAAGCTTGTAGAAGGCCTTGTCGAAGGTCGGATCGATGACCACGGACGTGCGGCCCGACGCCAGCGCGTGGACGACGTCGCCAAAACCAGGCTTGTCCTTGCCGTCGTTCGTCAGCGCCCACAGCAAGGTCACCAGTCCGGCGGGCGCCGGCTTGATCAGCGCCGGCACGAAGACATGATAGGCGCCAAAGCGCACGCCAAGCCGGCGAAGCGCAGCGCGACCTTCCTGATCGAGCGACTTCATCTCCTCGGCGATGTCGCGGCGATTGATGAGGCCGAAATTCTCGACCAGCTGGAAGGCGATGCCACGGCCGATGCCGGAAATCTGCTCGGCGTTCTTCAGGTCGACCAGCGGCTTCAGCAGACTTTCGATCTGGAAGTTGACGAAACGTTCGGCGCGCGCGGCGACCTTGTCGCGCGCCGGGCCGGTCAGTTGTTCGTCGGCCAGCAGCACAAGGCGCGGCTTCAGCGCGTCTTCGCCGGAAACCAGCGTGCCGATCGGCGCGCCGATCCAGCGCAGCGTGCCGTCCGAGCCAAGTGCGAGGTCGCCATTGGCGCAGGCGCCGAAACGTTCGGCGCGCGCCTCGAATTCGGCGGCCAGAGCTTTTTGCGCGGCCGTGCGCACGGCCTTGGCGTCTTCGCCGCCGGCGGTCTGGTCGGCGGTGAAGCGGAACCCTTGCAACTCGCCGACATGGTGGCCTTCGACAAGGACGGTTCCGGTAGGACTAATTTCGGCTTCAGGCATGGTATTTTCTCTAAGGCGCCGCATGAGGACGGAAGTCCTGCGGTCTACGAAGCGTTTCGTCAACCGCTCATGCAGCGCATCCGACAATCTGTCTTCGATTTCGCGCGTCTTTTCCTGCCAGTGTGCCTGATCGGCCAGCCAGCCGGGCCGGTTCGACACGAATGTCCAGGTGCGGATCTGGGCAATGCGGTGCGACAGCGTGTCGATGTCACCCTCGGTGGTGTCGGCGCGGCGCACCTGCTCGGCCATGTAGTTTTCGTCGACATGGCCATGCCGGGCGAGGTCCATATAGATCGAGGCGATGAGGTCGGCATGCTGGGCGGGCGCGATCTTTCGGTAGTCGGGCAGCGCGCAGGCTTCCCACAGCAGCGCCACGCGCTTGGCATCGGTGGCGAGGGCGCGGATGTCCTCGTCGCGGGAGAGATATTCGAGCGCCTGCGCGTCCACCGCCGGCAGCGCGCGCGTCAGGCCCTCGACCGGCGCGTTGGTCTCGATCGAGCGTTTCAATGCATCGAGGCTGGCGAAGTCGAAATGGGCGGTGCGCCACTGCAGCACCTTCACCGGCTCGAAATCATGGCCTTCGATCTTCTTGACCAGCTCTTCGTCGAGCGGGTCGACCTGGCCGGTGACGCCGAAGGTGCCGTCGCGCAGATGCCGGCCGGCACGGCCGGCGATCTGGCCAAGCTCGGCCGCCGTCAGATTGCGATACTGGTAGCCGTCGAACTTGCGGTTCTGGGCGAAGGCGACATGGTCGAGATCGAGGTTGAGGCCCATGCCGATGGCGTCGGTGGCAATGAGATAGTCGACATCGCCCGACTGGAACAAGGCCACCTGGGCGTTGCGGGTGCGGGGCGAGAGCGCCCCGAGCACGACGGCCGCTCCGCCCTGCTGGCGGCGGATCAGCTCGGCGATGGCGTAGACCTCGTCGGCGGAGAAGGCGACGATCGCGGTGCGGCGTGGCAGGCGGGTCAGTTTCTTCGAACCGGCATAGGCAAGATGCGACAGCCGCGGCCGCGTTACCACCGAGACGCCCTTCAGCAGGCGCTGCAGAATGCCATGCATGGTGGCGGCACCAAGCAGCAGCGTTTCCTGGCGGCCGCGCAGATGCAGGATGCGATCGGTGAAGATGTGGCCGCGCTCGAGGTCGCCGGCAAGCTGCACCTCGTCGATGGCGACGAAGGCGGCGTCGGTCTCGCGCGGCATGGCCTCGACGGTGCAGACAGAATATTTGGCGCCCGGCGGCTGGATCTTCTCCTCGCCGGTGATCAGCGCGACCTTGTGGGCGCCGACCTTTTCGCAGACGCGGCTGTAGACCTCCCTGGCCAGCAGCCTGAGCGGCAGGCCGATGACGCCAGTTTCGTGCGCCACCATGCGCTCGATGGCGAGATGGGTCTTGCCGGTGTTGGTCGGGCCAAGCACGGCGGTCACGTCGCGGCCCGACAGGATCAGCGGTTGGGTGTGTTTCGGCTGGATGTTCATCGGCTCGGAAATAAGGCTTTCTGGCCTCTGGTTGTCGGGAGCGTGCCTCAACTGGCGCGTATGACAGCCGACACATAGGGATTTCGGGCGCGAAGCGAAAGCGGAATGTTCCGCCAGCGGCTCGAAGGCCTCTCTGTCAAGCCCTTTAAGTGGTTGCTGATTAAGAGTTGGAACGAGTCTGGAACGAATCGGCGACGAATCAGTGACTCCGACAGATTCAGCTTTTGTTCACGGCTACATGTGGATTTCGTGACCATGAGTCTCACCACATGCTGAATCGCCGAACTGGCCCGTTTTATGCAGGGAGGGCTTTGCCATTAATCTTTGCCGGGAAAACCAGAGAGGCGGCTCGAGGTGGACGGTCAACATTATGAAATTGTTAATCTTTCTGAACCGGGGGTCTAAGGAACTACAGCCGATTCTGGGCCATTAACGTTAACTTCCGCTCAAAGCCGGAACGAATCGGCGACAAAACAGCGCCAGCGGTATTTTCCCTTTTGTTCCGCCAATATCTTGTGTTGTGAACAGCTTATCCACCGAGAATTCACAGGCTTGCCCACAGGGTTCGCACAGGCGGCGCTGCTGCCATTAACCTTTGCGTGCCGGATTGGGGCATTGCGTCGCTGTGAGGTGTTTGAGGCGCCAAGGCATCCAAATGAAAACGGACCGGAAAACCGGTCCGTTTGTCACAGGCTGAGGCCGTTGGACGCCTCAGACGAAGTACTGGCCGCCATTGGCCGTGATGGTCGAGCCGGTGATGAAGCCGGCATCCTCCGAAGCAAGGAAGACGACGCAGCGCGCGATCTCTTCCGGCTCGCCGAGGCGGCCGACCGGGATCTGCGGGATGATGCGTTCGTTGAGCACCTTCTCGTCGATCGCCTTGACCATCTCGGTGGCGATGTAGCCGGGGCAGATGACGTTGACGGTGATGCCCGCGCGAGCACCCTCTTGCGCAAGCGCCTTCGAGAAGCCGATGTCGCCGGCCTTGGCGGCGGAGTAGTTGACCTGGCCGGCCTGGCCCTTCTGGCCGTTGATCGAGGAGATGGTGATGACGCGGCCGAACTTGCGCTCGCGCATGCCGTTCCACAGTGGATGCGTCATGTTGAAAACGCCAGACAGATTGGTGTCGATGACCTCTTTCCACTGGTCGCGCGTGATCTTGTGGAACATGGCGTCGCGGGTGATGCCGGCATTGTTGACCAGCACCGAGACCGGGCCGAGGTCGGCCTCGACCTGTTTGAGGCCGGCGGCGCAAGCGTCATAATCGGCGACCGACCATTTGTAGACCGGAATGCCGGTTTCGGCCTTGAACTTCGCAGCCGCCTCGTCGTTGCCGGCGTAGTTCGCGGCAACAGAATAGCCGGCAGTCTTCAAAGCGATCGAGATCGCCGCGCCGATGCCGCGCGATCCGCCCGTGACGATTGCAACCTTGGTCATATGTCCTCCCTTTGGTCGGAAGAGTGAATAGGGAGTAGCCAATAGCGAGTAGGGGTTTGGTGTCCCGCCGCGCTGAAGCCATTCTTCCCTATTCGCTACTCCCTATTGGCTATTCACTTCTTTTGTCAGAGTGCTTCCACGCAGAGCGCAACGCCCATGCCGCCGCCGATACACAGGGTGGCGAGGCCCTTCTTGGCGCCGCGGCGGCGCATCTCGAAGACCAGCGTGTTGAAGATGCGGGCGCCCGAGGCGCCGATCGGATGGCCGATGGCGATGGCGCCGCCGTTGACGTTGACGATCGAGGGATCCCAGCCCATGTCCTTGTTGACGGCGCAGGCTTGGGCGGCAAAGGCTTCGTTGGCTTCGACCAGGTCGAGATCGCCGACCGACCAGCCGGCCCTTTCCAAAGCCTTGCGCGAGGCGGGAATGGGTCCGGTGCCCATGATCGCCGGATCGACGCCGGCGGTTGCCCAGGACGCGATGCGCGCCAGCGGGGTGATGCCGCGCCTTACGGCTTCCGCTTCGCTCATCAGCAGTGCGCCGGCGGCGCCGTCATTGATGCCGGAAGCGTTGGCGGCGGTCACCGTGCCGTCCTTGTCGAAGGCCGGCTTCAGCTTGGTCATGGCATCGATCGTGGCGCCGTGGCGGATGTATTCGTCCTGGTCGACAACGGTGTCGCCCTTCTTGCCCTTGATTGTGAAGGCGACGATCTCGTCCTTGAACTTGCCGGCCTTCTGCGCGGCCTCCGCCTTGTTCTGCGAGGCCAGCGCGAACTGGTCCTGGTCGTCACGGGTGATCTGGAACTGGCGGGCGACATTTTCAGCCGTGTTGCCCATGTGATAGCCGTTGAAGGCATCCCACAGCCCGTCCTTGATCATGGTGTCGATCATCTTGTAGTCGCCCATCTTGACGCCGGCGCGCAGATGCTCGGCGTGCGGCGACAGCGACATCGATTCCTGGCCGCCGGCGATGATCACCTTGGCGTCACCCGTGGCGATCTGCTGCATGCCGAGCGCGATGGCGCGCAGGCCCGAACCGCAAACCTGGTTGAGGCCCCAGGCGGTGGTTTCCTTGGGCAGGCCGGCGATGATCGAGGCCTGGCGGGCGGGGTTCTGGCCCTGGGCGGCGGTCAGCACCTGACCGAGGATGACCTCGTCGACTTCGGCGGCCTCGACACCGGCGCGTGACAAAAGCTCCTTGATCACGACGGCGCCGAGTTCATGCGCCGGGGTGGCAGCAAACGCGCCGTTGAAGGAGCCGACGGCCGTGCGCGCGGCGCTGGCAATGACGATGGAATCGGACATTTTCTTCTCCAGACTTCAAGGGTGTTGTTCTGTCGTTGAGGACTTTTCTTGCCCTTTCCCAATCTCAAGTCAAACCGGAAATCGGCATGGCGCCCATGCGCCGCAAGCAGGTCGCGCGTCGCAGTGCCGGCAGGCAGGCCGCTGCTGCGCAGCATATTTTGCCTGCTATGCAGCATTATGTGATCCCGCACTGCACAAACTGCTTGGAATTATGAGGCTTTTGCGCATATCCTCGAAAAGGGCACAATCGTTACCGGCTGCTTACTCAGGCGTGCCGGTGTCCGGGGAGGATGCAGATGGCCGCAAAAGACGACCCGATCATTATCAAGAAATACGCCAATCGCCGCCTCTATAATACGGGGACGAGCACCTATGTGACGCTCGAGGATCTGGCCGAAATGGTCAAGAAGGGCGAGGAGTTCACCGTCCAGGACGCCAAGACCGGTGACGACATCACGCATCCGGTGCTGACTCAGATCATTTTCGAGCTGGAGAACAAGGATGGGCAGAACATGCTGCCGATCCCGTTCCTGCGCCAGTTGATCGCCTATTATGGCGACCAGATGCAGATGATCGTGCCGAGCTTCCTCGAACAGTCGATGCTGGCCTTCTCCAAGGAGCAGGAGCGCTTCCGCGAGCAGATGAAGGGCGCCATCGGTAAGTCGCCGCTGGACGTGATGAAGATCGCGACGCCGATCAAGGCGCTGGAAGAACAGACGCGCCGCAACATGGAAATGTTCCAGAACGCGATGCGGCTGTTCACGCCGTTCCCGCCAGTTGGCTCCGCGCCAGCCGCGGCTCCGACCGAGCCGGCCAAGAAGGAAGCGCCGGAAAAGTCCGACGACCTTCAGGAGCTGAAGAGCCAGATCGCGGCCATGCAGCGCAAACTCGACACGATGTCGTAGAGGCGGCCAGAGCATATACTGACCACCTCGACTTATGGATGCCTTGCCTTCATGGGTCGATCGGCATCTGCCACAATTCCCAGATCTCGTCGGCCCGCCCGTCAAGCGAGCGATAGAAAGCCTTGGCCGGCATGTTGGATCGCAGCACCGTCCACTTGATGGCGGATGCGCCAATGCCGACGGCATGGTCGCGCAGCCGTTTCACAAGGGCATGGCCGACCGACATGCCGCGCGCCGCCTCGGCCACGTAGAGTTCCTTCAGCCACACAACCGGCTTCAGGTCGTAGGTCCAGGGGATGAGGTAGTGGACGGCGATGCCGACGACCACGCCCTCTAGCTCCGCCACAAACACGCCGAACCGGGGCGATGGTCCCAACCCGTGTGTGATGAGGTCTGCCTCGGTGAGGTGGAACTTGTCATCATAGCCCTCGAAGACGGCCAGCGCCCGCATAAGCGCGAGCACCGCGGCGACATCCTGCTGCTCGAACTGCCGAACCGTAATCGCCGCCATCCGCATGCTTTCCCGTGTCTTCAATGTCGACCATATCGTGCAAACGCTTCCGCGCCAGCCAACGATCATGCGTGCAAAACACCGGGCTCCTTGCCTGACGCGAAGGGGACTCCCTCATCCTGCCAGCCGGTTATGCCACCGATCATGATCTTCACCGGCAGGCCGAGGCTGGCCAGTTTGAAGGCCGCCCGATCCGCGCCATTGCAATGCGGTCCGGCGCAATAGACGACGAACAGCGTGCCTGTCGGCCATTCTTCCATCCGCTCGGCCGAGATGTCGCGGTGCGGCAGATGCAGCGCGCCCGGCACATGGCGGCGTTCATAGGCTTCCGGCGAACCGACGACATGCAGAAGGACAAAATCCGGCTCTCCGGTACGCAGTGTCGCGGCAACGTCGGAACAGTCGGTCTCGACGGAAAGCCGGTGCAAAAGTGGTCCCGGGCGATTTCCGGCGATGCCACCGGAGTGTCTGTCACGTAGCTCATCAAGCTTCTCCATTCGCTGATGGAGCTGGTCTCCATCGCTGATGGAGTTGAGGTAGCGCACCACGCCGAGCGATTGCAGCTGGCGGATTTGCCATATATCGTCAAGATCATGCCAAATGTGCCCCCTGCCAATCGGCCCCTTGCCAATCCGCTGGTTGTTGCCGTCGCCTATGACGGGCTGTGCACGTTCGAATTTGGCGTGGCGGCCGAAGTGTTCGCCTTGCCCAGACCGGAGATGGGTGCGGATTGGTACCGTTTTGCCGTAGCCGGCATAGACGCCGGTGAAATGCGGGCGATGGGCGGCGTGCGCATCGTCGCCGATGGTGGCCCCGACCTGATCGGCGAGGCCGGCACGGTGATCGTGCCGGGGTGGCGCGGTGTGGAGTGTCCGGTGCCGCCAGTGCTGATCGAGACGCTTCGCAAGGCCAATGCGCGGGGCGCACGCATTCTGTCCATTTGCTCGGGCGTGTTCGTGCTTGCCGCGGCCGGCCTGCTCTCAGGCAAAAAGGCAACCACGCATTGGCGCTACGGCGACAGACTTAAGGAGCTCTATCCCGACATCACCGTGGTTCCTGACGTTTTGTACATCGATGAGGGAAATGTCCTGACATCGGCCGGCAGCGCGGCCGGCATCGATCTTTGCCTGCACCTAGTGCGGCGCGATTTCGGCACCAAGGCGGCCAACATGGTGGCGCGGCGGCTGGTCGTGCCGCCGCACCGCGACGGCGGCCAGGCGCAGTATGTCGAGAGTTCCGTTCCCGAGCCGCACGAACGCAGCCGGCTCGGGCCTTTGATCGACAGGATGCGCGCCGATATTTCCGCCGACTATCCCGTTGCCATCCTGGCTGACCTGGCCGGGATGAGCGAGCGGACATTTCTACGCCGGTTCGCGGCCGCAACCGGCGTTACGCCGGCACGCTGGCTACTGTCGGAACGGCTTTCGCGGGCGCGCACGCTTCTGGAAGACACAAGCATGCCGATCGAGCGGATTGCCGAGACCGCCGGATTTGGCGCGGCAGCGACGTTGCGGCATCACTTCCGTCAGCAGTTCGCCACGACGCCGGCCGCGTACCGGGCGCGGTTCGGGACCAGTGCCAACCCCGCCTGATGGCTGGCGACTTCGTACGCTGTCAGGGCAACAGTCCCTCATAGCGTCCGCGCGGCCGGATGATGCTGCCGCTGACAATCTGTTCGACCATATGCGCGGCCCAGCCGACGCTGCGCCCAAGTGCGAACAGATGGAACGGTGCATCGCGCGGCAAGCCAAGACTGCGCGTCAGCACGGCCAGGGCAAAATCGATGTTCGGCTGGGCGCCGGTCGCGGCAATGGCCGCGGTTTCCAGCGACCGTAAGGTCTCGTCGGGGTTGCCGATGGCCGCCAGAAGCGCCGTGGCGCGGGGATCACCCTCGGGATAGAGCTGGTGGCCGAAGCCCGGCAAAGGCCGATCATGGCCGAGCCAGCGCCGGATCGCGGCATCGGCGCCATGCCGCGCCGCATCCTCGGCGAGCTGCATCACCGCTTCGCCGGCACCGCCGTGGCGTGGACCGGACAGCGTCGCCAGACCCGCCAGCAGGCAAGCGGCGGGTGAGGCTCCAGTCGAGGCCGCGACGCGGGCCGCGAAGGTCGATGCGTTGAGCTCGTGATCGGCGAGCAGCACAAGCGCACGCCGGATCGCGTCCGCGCCGCCATCTTCGACCGACCAGCCCCGCGCCAATCGCCGATGCACCGGATCCGGTCCCGCCTCGGCGCCGAGAGCACCGGCCAGCACGCCGATAGCATGCGCGGCGTCGGCGCACAGCGAGGCGGCGTTGCGGCCAAGCGAAGGCCGGCCCTGGCCGGCCAGCAAAGCAAGCTGCGCAAAGGCCGGGGCACGGCCGAACTGGCGCGGCGCATCTGGCTGCGGCGCTTCGAAACGCACCGGTTCAGACAAGGCCCAAAGCAGAGCGGCGGTTTCTTCCAGCGTGGCATGGTCGGACAGCGCAGCGGCGTCCCGGCCTCGATAGATGAGGTGACCGTGCCAGACGGTCGAAACCGCCGTGACGATCGACGGCTCGCCCCAGGCAATGGCGCTTTCGGCGATGGCCGAGGGGCTGCGTCCGCGCGCCCTCCGCGTTGCGAGTGCTGCGATATCGTCGGCGCGATACTCGCTGCGGCGCGGATCGGCCCGGTCCGGGCGCATGCCGATGCGTCCTCGGCTGACATAGGCATAGAGCGTCTGCGGCCTCACCTTGAGCCTCTCCACCGCCTCTTCCCGCGACAACCATTCGGACATTTTTGGCTCTGATATTGATTCTATTGATCAAGATTGATGCTTGTGTCGCCCAGCCTTATCTCCGATCCGGAAAAGCTTCAAGGAGACAAGGCTATGGCGAATGGGCTCGATGATGTGGTGGCGGCCGAAACCGTGCTGTCCGACGTGGATGGTCTGGGCGGCCACCTGACGATCCGAGGTTATTCACTGCCGGAGCTGGCTGGACGATGGAGCTATCCACAAGTGGTTCACCTGTTGCTCGATGGCTTCTTCGAGGATCTGCCTGGCGACGCCGAACTGGCGGCGAAACTGGGCGAGGCGCGCGTCGAGGTGTTCGACCGCCTGCTGCCTTCGCTGCCCTTGCTGGCGCCGCTCGAAATCTACAGCGCCATGCGCGCCGGCATGGCGCTGCTGCCGGATGGCGAGACGCTGACGGATGCCTTGCGGCTGATTGCGGCGCCGGCGGTGCTGACGCCGGCTCTGCTGCGCCTGCAGCGTGGCGAGCAGCCGATGGCGCCGGACGGCAAGGCCGGTCATGCCGCCGACATGTTGCGGATGCTCAAGGGTTTCGTCCCGTCGCCGGCATTGGCAAAAGCGCTCGACACCTATCTGGTGACCGTCTGCGATCACGGCCTCAACGCCTCGACTTTCGCCACCCGTGTCGTTGCTTCGACATTGGCCGGGCTGACATCGTCGGTGCTGGCAGGCCTTGGCGCGCTCAAGGGGCCGCTGCATGGCGGCGCGCCCGGCCCGGTGATCGAGATGCTGGATGCCATCCAGGCGCATGGCGATGCGGCCGGCTGGCTGCGCGACGAGATCGCTGAGGGCAGGCGCATCATGGGCTTCGGCCATCGCATCTACCGCGTGCGCGATCCGCGCGCCGACGTGTTGAAATCGGTGGTGCGGCAACTCGGCAGCGAAGGCGAAACCGGCCGCCGGCTGGCCTTCGCCGAAAAGGTCGAACAGACGGCGCTCGAGGTGCTGCGGATCGCCAAGCCACAGCGCGCGCTGCAGACCAATGTCGAGTTCTACACCGCGCTGGTGCTGGAAGCGGCGGGCTTTCCGCCGCAAGCCTTCAGCAATGTCTTCGCCGCTGGGCGCGTTGCCGGCTGGATCGCGCATGCGCGCGAGCAGCAGACGACCGGACGGCTGATCCGTCCGCAATCGCGCTATGTCGGCCCGGTGCCGGATCTGGTCGCTTAGGCTTCCTTGCCTGTCTCGAAACACTCGGGGCCTCTCCGCTGAACCGGAGGGGCTTTTCCGCATGACCGAAATTTCATGTGATCACGCGACCGTGTTCGTGTTCTTGCCTTGGTCCGTCCTTATATGCTGCACTGCAACATAGACCGGCGATAACTGCTTCTTCCAATGACGTTGGGGCAGGCCGGCGCATCAGGATGACAGGAACGCCATGACGAAAAACGGCAAGGCGGAGGAAAACAAGAAGATCAACATCGCGCTTCAGGGCGGCGGCTCGCATGGCGCCTTTTCCTGGGGCGTGCTCGACCGGCTGCTGGAGGACGGACGGCTGGAAATATCGGCAGTGTCCGGCACCAGCGCCGGCGCCATGAACGCGGTGGCGCTGGCCGATGGATTTGTGCGCGGCGGGGTCGAGGGCGCACGCAAGAAGCTCGACGATTTCTGGCGCGCGGTGGCGGCGAAGGGCCGGTTCAGCCCGGTGCAGCGCATGCCGTGGGATGTCGCCTGGGGCAACTGGTCGATCGAGAACACGCCGGGCTATGTCTTCTTCGACACCATGTCGCGGGTGTTTTCGCCCTATGTCGCCAATCCGCTCGGCCTCAATCCGCTGCGCGACGTGGTTGCGCAGGAGATCGATTTCAGGAATGTCCGCGCCTGCAAGTCGATGGAACTGTTCATCTCCGCCACCAATGTCGAGACCGGCCAGTTGCGGGTGTTTTCCGATGGTGAGATCGATCTCGACACGGTGATGGCCTCGGCCTGCCTGCCGCAATTGTTCCGTGCCGTCGAGATCAAGGGCGTGCCCTATTGGGATGGCGGCTATGGTGGCAATCCGGCGCTGTTCCCGTTCTTCAAGACGGCGGCAACGGAGGATGTGCTGTTGGTGCAGATCAATCCGGTGGTGCGCGAAGGCACGCCAAAGAGCGCCAACGAGATCCAGAACCGCATCGACGAGATCACCTTCAATGCCGGGCTGTTGAACGAATTTCGTTCGATCGCCTTCGTCAAGGAACTGATCGCCGCCGGCCGGCTGCCGCATGGTGAATATCGCGACATCCGCATGCACCGCATCGATGCCGACGAGGCGTTCAAGGACCTGTCGGCATCATCCAAGGTCAACGCCGAATGGGCCTTCCTGAGCTATCTCAGAGATCTCGGCCGCACGGCGGCCAGCGACTGGCTGGAAGAGAATTACGATGCCGTTGGCAAACGGCCCACGCTCGATCTCTCCGGCGAACTCGACGACGGTTTCAAGCCGGTGCGCGGACCGGCGCCCGGTCGCCGGGTCAAGGAGTTTCTTGCAGCGCGCAAGAACCCCGAGGCGGAGCGCCGGCGGGCCTGAGCCCGTCGGCGCCGAAGGAGCAACAGCCGATCTGCATCAGGCACTGTCCGGCTATCCTCGGATCGATCAAGACCATCAGCGAAGTCTTCCGGAAATCGGAATAGCGGATAGGGCGATCCGGCAAGGCGGCAACCTTCGCGTGTGGCGGATGCTTCATCATGCTGACGCCTGCTGCCACCGACATCCTCACGATGCCGTGCGCTGTGGCTTCGTGTTGCTGGAAAATCACGAGCGGAACGATCGGCACCAGCCCTGCGAATTGACACGGAAAATGGCCTGAGTTTCGCAGCTACACCGTGCTCGCGTCACCTCGCGAACCGGTGGACCACGCCGATCCCAGATGTTCCAGTGCTGTGGGTACCGACGTTCTCGATGCCGGGTTTCATGTCAACGAACCGGCCTCGGGCAATCTCCGCCTGATTGGCGTGTAGTGCCATTTCCCGTGCAATTCCAATGCATTGGTCAAACGCCACGTTGCTGAAGTTTGATGTCATTCGTTGACCGAAAATGATCTGGCCCGTCGGTCAAAATCCGCATCGAGGTAAACAATCCGGCGGGCGATGGCGCCTGTGTTTCGATGAGCATCGCGCTGCTTGTCGGCAATGACGGATCGGTCGTTCGGGACTGGTCTTGGGAGGGCAGATCGTGAGCCGACTGCAAGTCTGCTGAACCGGTATTTTAGCAGATCGAAAAGAGTTTCGCGGCGGCCACACCTTGCCCGGCTACGCAATGCTGCTGCAACTTTCGGACTATATTGCGGTGCAACTTTGATGTAGAAGCGCGCACGCCGATCACGGCAAATTGAACACGGTCAGGCGCGCACCCATATCGGCGACGCGCCCGCGTCATGAAGGCGCGGTGCTGGCCGAACCCGCAACGGAAAAAACGACGATGCCGAGAATCAGGTTTCACAAGCTTGCAGCCATTGTTGTGCTCATTGGTTTCGCGGCGTGGATGGCGACAGGCGAATTCTCGTCGGTCGGTAGCGTAGCGGCCAACAAGGCCAAGGCAGCCGAAGTCGAGCAGGGCAAGGCGCCGGACGCGAACAAGCCGAAGACGGCGGAAGCCGAACCGAAGGCGCCGCTGCGCACCGTCGCGGTGGTGATGCCGCCACGCAAGACCTATGCGCGCGCCATCCGCATTTCCGGGCTGACCGAGGCCGACAAGCGCGCCGTGCTCGCAACCCGCGTTGCCGGCGTCATCGACAAGCTGCCGGTCAAGCAAGGCGATCACGTCAAGACCGGCGATCTGGTGCTGATGCTGGCCGCCGAGGAAAAGATCTCGATGGTCGACAATGCCAAGCAGCTTGTCGCGCAGCGTCAGGCAGAGCTGGACGCGTCGCTGCGGCTGATGAAATCAGGCAATCTGCCCAAGCTGCAGCTCGACACCGCCCGCTCCAATCTGACCCTGGCGCAATCGCAGCTGGATACCGCGCAGGCCGAACTCGACCGCAATGAGGTCAAGGCGCCTTTCGACGGCGTCATCGACCGGGTGCCGGTGGAACTCGGCAGCTCCGTCATGCAGGGCGGTGAGGTGGCGACCATCCTCAAGCTCGATCCGGTGATCGCGCGCGGCGAGATCAGCGAGCGCGACCTCGGCTATCTCAAGATCGGTGACAAGGCCAGCGTTCGGCTGGTCAGCGGCCAGACCGTCCAAGGCACCGTGCGCTATATCAGCCGCGACGCGTCGTCAGCGACCCGTACCTTCCGTATCGAGGTTGCCATCCCCAATGCCGACGGCTCGGTGCCGGCCGGCATGACAGCGGAAATCCAGCTCAGCGCGCTGCCGACCGACGCGGTCCTGCTGCCGCGTTCAGTGGTGACGCTCGGCGACAAGGGCGATCTCGGCATCCGCGCCGTCGGCAAGGACAACAAGGTGGCGTTCTTCCCGATCGATCTTGTCGATGACACGCCGACCGGGCTCGTGCTTGGCGGCATCCCGGCCGATGCGCGCATCATCGTTGCCGGCCAGGAACTGGTGAAGGAAGGCGATGAGGTCAAGCCGGTCGAGGCCGACCAGGCGACCATCAACAAGCTGATTGGCGAAGCCACCGCCGGCACGCAGTAGCGCAAGGGCGCCGGCGCCGGGCTCTGCCCGGCGACGTCAGTCCGTTCGCCACTCCCGAAAGCAACAGCAGGCACAAGTCATGGATATCGTCAGACTCGCAATCAACAATGCCCGCCTGACCATCTCGGTCCTGGTCTTCCTGCTGATTGCAGGCTGGGTCGCCTATCAGTCGACGCCGAAGGAAGCGGAACCCGACGTTCCGATTCCGATGATGTATGTCAGCCTGATCTATCAAGGCATTTCGCCTGAGGATTCCGAGCGCCTTCTGCTGCGGCCGATGGAAAGCAAGCTGAAGAGCCTCAAAGGCCTCAAGGAGATGCGCTCGGCCGCCTTCCAGGGTGGCGGCTATGTGCTGGTCGAGTTCCAGCCGCAGACGAACCTGGCGACGGCACTGCAGGATACGCGCTCCAAGGTGCAGGACGGCAAGGCCGACCTGCCGCAGGCGGCCGAGGAGCCTGTCGTCACCGAGGTCAATATTTCCGAATTCCCGGTGCTCGTCGTCACCTTGTCCGGCGAATTGCCCGAACGCGTGCTGGCCGCCGCCGCACGCGAACTGCGCGACCGTATCGAAGAGGTGCCCGGCGTTCTCGAAGGCTCGCTGCAGGGCTCGCGCGACGATCTCGTCGAAGTCGTCATCGATCCGATGAAGCTGTCGTCCTACGGCTTGCAGCTCGACCAGCTGATCGGCGCCGTCGGCGCTTCCAACAGCCTTGTCGCCGCCGGCAACATCGAGGGCTCGGAAGGCAAATACGCCGTCAAGGTGCCGTCACTGATCGAGACGCCCGAAGACGTGGCTGCACTCCCCGTGGTCGCCGGCCCCAATGCCGTGGTGCAGGCCAAGGACATCGCGACGATCCGCTCGACCTTTGCCGACGCCACGACGATCACGCGGCTGAACGGCAAGCCGGCCATCGCTATCGAAGTCAAGAAGCGCATCGGCGCCAATCTGATCGACACGCTGACGAAGGTCAGGGAGGTGTCCGATACCTTCGTCAAGACGATGCCCGAAGGGATGCACGTCACCTACACGCAGGACAAGTCGGTCTTCGTCAACCAGTTGCTGGGCGACCTGCAGAACCATGTGATGATCGCCGTCATCCTGGTGTTCATCGTCATTCTGTACGCTTTGTCGGGCCGCGCCTCGCTGCTCATTGGCCTCGCCATCCCGTCGTCCTTCCTGATCGGCATCCTGTTGCTCGCCATGATGGGCTACACGATCAACATGATCGTGCTGTTCAGCCTCATCCTGGCCGTCGGCATGCTGGTCGATGACGCCATCATCGTCACCGAGTTCGCCGAACGACGGATGAGCGAGGGCATGCCCAAGCAGGAAGCCTTCGCGCTTGCCGCCAAGCGCATGGCCGGTCCGGTCATCGCGGCGACGATGACGCGCATCGCCGCCTTCTCGCCGCTGCTGTTCTGGCCCGGCATCATCGGCGACTTCATGAAGTACATGCCGATCACGCTGATCGTCACGCTGTCGGCCTCGATGCTCTACGCGCTGGTCTTCGCGCCGACGCTGGGCGCGATCTTCGCCAAGGCGCCGGAGCATCACGAGGATGACAATCGCGACGGCTGGTACATGGCGGTCGTCAAACAGGCGGTGCGCTTCCCCATCACCGTGATGGTGCTTACCGTCGTCCTGCTGGCCGGCATCTTCGTTGGCTATTCGAAATATGGCGCCGGCGTCGAGTTCTTCCCGAGTGTCGAGCCCGACTACGGCCTGCTCTACGTGCACGCCCGCGGCAACCTTTCGCTGGCCGAAATGGACACGGCGACCAAGATTGCCGAAAACCGGCTGCTTGGCTGGCCAGGCGTGAAGTCGGTCTATACCCGCGTCGGCAAATCCGACGGCGGCGGCCAGGATGTGCCCGAAGACGTCGTCGGCGTCATCCAGTACGAGTTCATCGACTGGCGCGAGCGCAAATCGGCGAACGATATCCTGAACGATCTGCGTGGCGTCATGGCCGGGATTCCCGGCGTCGATGTCGAGGTTCGCGTGCCGGAGGCTGGTCCGCCGACAGGCAAGCCGATCCAGATCAGGCTTTCGGCCGTCGACCCCAAGGGACTGGACGAGAAGGCGCGAGCGGTGGCGGCGCGGATCGCCAAGGTGCCCGGAGTCATCGACATTTCCGACGGCTTGCCGCCGCCCGGCGTCGACTGGGCGATTGAGGTCGACCGCGCCAAGGCCGCGCAATATGGCATCAGTCCGACTTCGGTCGGGACGGTGGTGCAGCTTGTCACCAACGGTTTGAAGCTGTCGGAATACCGGCCCGCCGGTGCCGACAAGGCCGTCGACATCCGCCTGCGTCTGCCGGAGGACCGGCGCACGCTGTCGACGCTCGACGAGCTCAGGGTGCAGACCTCGCAAGGATCGGTGCCGATCTCGAACTTCGTCGTCCGCAAGGCGAAGCCGAGCGTCGGCATCCTCAACCGCATCGACGGCGCCCGCACCGTGGTGGTGCAGGCCAACGTCGCTGCCGGCGCCCAGGTCGCCGCCGTGCAGCAGGAGGTCACCCAGGCCGTCACCGATATGAATCTCGGCAGCGGCATCCGCTGGAAGCTGGCCGGCTCGAACGAGGACAGCGCCGAGGCCAGCGCCTTCCTCAGCAAGGCCTTCGGTGCGGCGATCTTCCTGATCTTCCTGGTGCTGTTGGCGCAGTTCAACAAGTTCACCAGCGTCTGGCTGGTGCTGTCCTGCGTGGTCATGGCGACGATCGGCGTGTTCCTCGGACTGCTGATAACAGGCGAGACGTTCGGCATCGTCATGTCCGGCATTGGCGTTATCGCGCTGGCCGGCGTGGTGGTCAACAACAACATCGTGCTGATCGACACCTATGACCGGTTGCGCGAAGAGGGCTGGGACAAGATGGAGGCCGTGCTGCAGACCTGCCGCGAGCGTGCGCGACCGGTGGTGCTGACGGCGGTGTCGGCCATTCTCGGCGTGCTGCCGATCGCCTTCGGCCTGGGGCTGGAAATCTTCCATCACGAGACGACGATCAACGCGCCGTCGACGCAATGGTGGATTTCGCTGTCCTCGGCGATCGTCTTCGGCCTGTCCTTCGCGACCGTGCTGACGCTCGTGGTGACGCCGTCGATGCTGATGGTGTTCACCCGCGCCAAGGTCAAACCCGGTGCGCGGCGCGGTCTGTTCAGCCGGCTGTTCCGGCGTGGCAAGGGCGAGATTTCATCGGATGCGCCGACGGTGGATGCCGGCGCGGAACCCGCCATCGCCTTTCCAAAAGCCGCCGAATAGACACACTGCATGATTTGAATGGCAAAGGCCGTCCGGAACAACCGGGCGGCCTTTGCATTGTCCCCGAAACAATGCGCGGGGAAGTCTCATGCCAATCACCACCATCGTCATCATTGTCCTGATCCTTATCCTAATCGGCGCGGTGCCGGCCTGGCCGCATTCGCGCTCCTGGGGTTATGGACCGTCGGGCATTCTTGGCGTGGTGCTGGTGGTGGTTCTGGTGTTGTTGCTGATGGGGCGGCTCTGAACCGCCTTCGATGTGGGTGGACGGGGCCGGCATGGCCCGCCGACGTGGCTCAGGCAGCTTTCGACGAGCCCTTCACAGTGGCGATGCCGATGTCCTCGAGGGCCTGGGCGACCGCCTGATCCAGCGGCGTGTGCGGGATTTCGCCGATGATGCCTTCCAGCCGCGTCGAGGCCAGTTGGTGCGGTTCGAAGCGCAGATAGGACATCGAGACGATCTCGCGCCACATCGCCACGAACGGGCTACCGGCACGCAGCACCCACCAGGGCATCGAGGTCATCTTCAGGCGACGGCCGAGCGCCTTTTCGGCAGCGGCCTTGATCTGCAGATCGGTGATGGCGTGACCCGGAAAATTCAGCGCCTCATAGGAGCCGAGCTTGTCGAGATTCCTGGCCAACGCGACAAAGCCTACGGCGAAGTCCGGCAAATAAGCCCATTCATGCACGAGGTCGACTGGGCCGGGCGCCGTGTAGATGCCCTTGCCCATCTTCTCGGCGACGACCAGGTCGAACCATGAGCCGCTGCCGGTGCCGCCGAAGAAGTCGCCGGCGCGCAGAAGAATGGTGCGCACCCGGCCTGCGTCGGCCTCGCTGCGAAACAAGTCTTCCATGGCGCAGCGGATGCGGCCTTTTTCCGTCGTCGGATGGAACGGCGTGTCTTCCGTGATCACCGCCGGCATCGGCGAGCCGTAATTGTAGACGGTACCGGGGAACAGATGCAGCGTGCCGTTGGCACGGCAGGCGGCCATGACATTCTCAGCCATCGGCAGGCATTTGCCCCAGTCGGTGTAGATCGGGTTGAGGCCGTTGAAGATGATATCGACACCTTCGGTGGCGCGGATCAGCGACTGACGGTCCAGCGCATCGCCGGCAACCGCCGTGGCGCCTTCGAGTTCGGCCGGCACCTTGCCGCTGCGGGTGATGGCGCGGACGTCGAAGCCGGCGTCGATGAAGGCTTTGGCAACGACGCGGCCGAGGCGGCCATTGGCGCCGAGAATTGCGATCTTGGTCATTTGAGTTCTCCTGGTTGAAATCCGTTTCGGTGTTTGCAGGGCGAATATGATTGCCTCATCGATGAATTGAAATTGACCATGGATGCAGTTTTGATATTCATTATTGAATGGAAGACATTGATTGGAACCTGATCAAGAGCTTCGTCACCGTGGCGGAAACCGGCAGCCTGTCGGCCGCCGCGCGAAAACTGTCGGCCAGCCAGCCGACGCTTGGCCGTCACATCGGGGAGTTGGAACAGGCGCTCGGCGTCACACTGTTTAGGCGTGGGCGGAGCGGCTATGCGCTGACCGAAGCCGGCGCCACGCTGTTTGAGCGCGGCAAGGCGGTCAGCGAACAGGCGAGTGCGTTTTCACGGCTGGCGCTTGGTTCGGTCGAGGCAATCGAAGGCACGGTGCGCATTGCCGCCAGCGAAGTGGTGGCGGCCTATGTGCTACCCGACATGATGGCGCGGCTCGGCATTGAGGAGCCCGGCGTCGAGGTCGAGATCGTTGCCTCGAACCAGGTCGAGAACCTGCTGCGCCGGGACGCCGACATCGCCATCCGCAAGGTCAAGCCGGCACAGAACGAACTGGTGGCGCGCAAGGTCTGCGATATCCCGCTCTGCGCCTGTGCGGCCATTTCCTATCTCGAGAGGCGCGGCCGCCCGCTCGGGCCGGCCGACCTCGTTGACCACGCCCTGATCGGCTTCGACCGCAGCGACGAGATGATCAGGGGCTTTGTTCAGCATGGCATCCCTGTCACCCGCGGCAGTTTCCGCTTCAGGGCCGACAACCAGATCGTCCTGTGGGAGGCGGTGCGGGCGGGAAACGGCATCGGCCTTGGCCAGGAGCCGCTGGCCGATCGCGATCCGCTGGTGGAGAAGGTTCTGCCTGGCCTGCCGCTGCCAAACCTGCCGGTGTGGCTGGCCATGCATCGCGATGTGCGCAGCAGCGTGCGCATCCGCCGTGTGGCGGATTTTCTCCACGAGGAGCTGAAACGCTATTCGGCGGGGGCGGCGGCGAATTCGGCGCGGTGAGCGAGGCCCGCCATCAGCAAGACGACGATCAGCAGCACCGACATGGCGATGAAGATCGGCCCGAAGCTGGAATGTTCGGCGACGAAGCCGATCGCCGACGGCGCCACCAGAATGCCGGAATAGCCCATGGTGGTGACGACGCTCATGCCGGTGCCCGACGACATGCCTTCCTGGTTGCCGCCGGCCGAAAAGAGGATCGGCACCATGTTGGCGATGCCGAAGCCGCAAAGCGCAAAGGCCGCGATGGCAAGCCAGGGCGACGGCGACAGGCCGGCGACCAGCATGCCGGCGGCGGCGACAACGGCCGAGCCGCGCAGCGTCGTCACAGCGCCAAAACGGTTGCGCACGCCGTCGCCGAAGAAGCGCATGATCGCCATGACGCCTGAAAACGCGGCATAGGCAAGTCCGGCGACGGCGAGGTCGGCGCCAAGTTCCTGCCTGAGATACAGTGCCGCCCAGTCGAGCACCGCGCCTTCGGAGACCATCGTCAGCAGCGCCATCAGGCCGATCAGGTAGACCAGCGGGTTTGCCGGCAGCGTGAATTTATGATGCTCGGCCGCCTGCGGCCTGTCCTCGGCGACGAGATACCCGACCGCCATCACGATCGCCGCGAAGGCAAGCACCGTCACGACCGCGGCATGGGCGAGGTGGCCGTAGTGCTGGATGGCGAAGCCGCCAAGCGCGCCGCCGGCGAAGCCGCCGAGACTCCAGAAGCCATGCGAGGACGACATGATCGCGCGGGACAATTTTCGCTCGACCACCACTGCATTGGCATTCATGGCGACATCCATGCCGCCGATCGAACCGCCGAAGATGAACATGGCGATGGCCGCCAGCGGTACGTTGGGCGCTAGCGCCACCACAAGCAGGCCGAGACTGCCGCAAAGGCCGAACCAGCGCAGCACGGTGCGCGAGCCGTGCTTCGAGATCAGGTGGCCGCACCAGGTCATGGCGGTGACCGCGCCGGCGCCGAACAAAAGGATCAGCAGGCCAAGGGTGAATTTCGTAATGTCGAGCCGGGTCAGGAACACCGGGATTTGCGGCGCCCAGCTGCCGGTCAGGAAGCCATTGGCAAGGAAAATGGCCGCCACGGCCCATCGCCCGCGAATGGCAGTCTGCATGGCGCTTTGCGCGTTCATAAGGCGAATCCGGTCAGAAAATGGCTTTGCGCGGCAAATTAGATCGATTCAATTTGTAGTCAAGAACCGGGATCGAGGAAGTGCTTGGACCAAAGAGGAAATGGGACAAGCATCGTTCTTGACGGACTTAACTGCGTTGGAGATTAGCGGAAACGCCCTCCCTTCGTCATCCACGGGCGGAGCAAGGAGCGTAGCGACGCGGCGCAGACCCGAGGATCCATGCCGCGACTTGCGTGCGCTGCTTCGGTGCAGAACCAGCTCCGGTGAGCGCGACCCTCATTCTGAGCCGCTGTGCTCTTGGCGAGCGTCGCTGCATGGATCCTAGGGTTTCCGCGACGTCGCTTCGCGACTGCTCCACCCTAGGATGACGAAGCTGCGGAAACCTGGCCCATCCGAGACGCCGGACGAGCGTGGCTGGAGACCGCTCGCCCTATCAAAGTGGCTAATGGTCCTTCGGACGCCTGGCCTCGAATTCGGCCTTCTTGGCATCGGAGGCTTCCGTCTGGTTGAGCGCCTGCCATTCAGCATAGGGCATGCCGTAGACGATCTCACGCGACTGGTCCTTGGAAAGATCGACGCCCTCGGCATTGGCCGCTTCGCGATACCAGTTCGACAGGCAGTTGCGGCAGAAGCCGGCGAGGTTCATCAGGTCGATGTTCTGCACGTCGTTGCGTTCTCTGAGATGCTCGACCAGCCGGCGAAAGGCGGCGGCTTCGAAGTCGCGCTTCTGCTCGTCGCTGAGTTCAGTCATCGAAACCTCCGTCATAACGGCCCGGTGCGCGAGCCGAACATCTTTACGACATGTATATCGGGATGGCGGTCGATCGCGTCAACGATCGGCGCCAGACGCTCGGCCCAGGCGACCGCACCCTTCTGGTCCGCTATCAGGTCCTGGCGGATCTCGATCAGTGCGTGGGCATAGCCATTGACGATGGCGTGTTTGAACATGGTGTCGCCGCGCAGTGCGCCGTCATAGGGCTCATTGTCGCCGACGACGAGGTCTTTGTCCTCGGCCAGCATATCGATCAGCGGCCGCGCCACCCGATCGTCCAGATCCCAGAGAATGCCGACATGCCAGGGACGCTGCCTGCCCTGCATGACCGGCGTGAAGGAATGCACTGAGAAGATGAAGGGCGCCTGGCCGGAAGCCTGCGCGACCGAAGCGATCATGGCGCCGACGGCGTCGTGGTAGGGCCGGTAGAAGCGGTCGAGCCGCCTTTCGCGTTCCTCCGGCGCCATGGGATAGTTTCCCGGCACGACGGTGCCGTCATAGAGCTGGCGAATGAGTGTCGGATCGTCCTCGCCGCGATTGGGGTCGATCAACAGCCGCGAAAAATTGGCGATCAGCGCCGGCACGCCGAGCGAGGCGGCGAGTTCGCGTGTCACCGCCTCGACGCCGATATCATAAGCGATGTGGCGGTCGAACTCCGCCGCAGGCAGGCCGAGGCTGCCATAGTCGTCGGGCAGGTCGCGGCGGGCATGATCGCCCAGAAGCACGATGCCCCGCTTGCGGTCGCCCTCGACAATGTCGAAAGGCGCGAAAACTGTGGATCGGGTCATTGGCGGGAAATGGTCTGTTCGCTGGCTTCCGGGGAGGGTGCTATCGTCATTCCACGAAGACGACGCGTGTGCAATGCCGTTGTTTGGCCAAGGTTTCCCGGGAAATCTGGCGCAGGGCGACGGATAGTGCGCCGGGAGCCTTCCTAAATCGATTGGAATTGATCAAAACGGCGCGTTGACATGCGCCCGGACTTTTCCGAAAAGGGGCGCAGAGAGATGCTGATGTGGTTCTTGAGGGGTTTTGGGATGGGTTCCGCCGGCAGGCAGCGCATGCGCTCTGCTTGTGCCATGCCGTTCCTGATCCTGACCGTTGGCGTTTCGGCGATGGTCACGGCCTCGCCGGCGCGCGCCGATTTCCGCGTCTGCAACGCCACGCAGAACCTGGTCGGTGTCGGCATCGGCTATCGCGCCAAGGCCGGCTGGATCACCGAGGGCTGGTGGCACATCGAAGGATCGAGCTGCAAGACGTTGATCGAAGGGCCGCTGTCATCAAGGTTTTACTATCTTTATGCAGAAGACGCTGAGCGCGGTGGACGCTGGGACGGCCCGATCAACATGTGCGTGGCTGAAAAAGAGTTCAAGATCGCCGGCGTAAACGACTGCGTCGCCCGGGGCTTTCAGCGCGCCGGATTTCAGGAATATGACACGGGCGAACAGGCAAGCTGGATGGTCCAGCTGACCGATGAGCCCGCAACGGGAGGCGCTCCAGCCGCCGCCCCGGGAACCAACAGTCAATGAGACGCAGCCGCAAGGTCAAGATCCTAGCCACAATCGGTCCGGCCTCCTCCTCCGAGGAGATGCTGAAGAAATTGTTCGAGGCGGGCGCCGATGTGTTCCGCATCAATATGAGCCATACCGACCACGAGCTGATGCGCACGCTGGTCGGCCGCATCCGTTCGGTCGAGGAAAAGGTTGGCCGGCCGATCGGCATCCTCGCCGATCTGCAGGGTCCCAAGCTGCGCGTCGGCAAGTTCGCCAATGGCAAGGAAGTGCTGACGCAGGGCCAGACCTTCACGCTCGACGACAATCCCGAGCCCGGCACGTCGACCAGGGTCTATCTGCCGCATCCGGAGATCCTGAGCTCGGTCGAGGCCGGTCACCGTCTTTTGATCGATGACGGCAAGCTCGAGCTGAAGGCAGTCAAGAGCGACGGCAAGTCGATCGTCTGCACGGTTGTCGCCGGCACGACGATTTCCGACAAGAAGGGCGTCAGCCTGCCCGATACCGACCTGCCGGTCGGCGCGCTGACCGAGAAGGACCGCAAGGACCTCGACGCGGTGCTCGCCACGGGCGTCGACTGGGTCGCGCTGTCCTTCGTGCAGCGGCCGGAAGATCTGGCCGAGGCGCGCAAGATCGCGCGCGGCCGAGCGCTGATCATGGCCAAGATCGAAAAGCCGCAGGCCGTTGCCCGGCTGGCCGAGATCATCGAACTGTCCGACGCGCTGATGGTCGCCCGCGGCGATCTCGGTGTCGAAATGCCGCTCGAAGCCGTGCCCGGCATCCAGAAGCAGATCACGCGCGCCGCGCGCCGCGCCGGCAAGCCGGTGGTGGTCGCCACGCAGATGCTGGAATCGATGATCACCGCACCGGTGCCGACCCGCGCCGAAGTCTCCGACGTCTCAATCGCCGTCTTCGAGGGCGCCGACGCCATCATGCTGTCGGCGGAATCGGCTGCCGGCGCCTATCCGGTCGAGGCCGTGGCGATGATGGACCGCATCGCCGCCAAGGTCGAAACCGACCCGACCTATGCCGGCATCATCAACGCCCAGCGCTCCGAGCCGGAAGCGACCGGCGCCGACGCCATTTCGCTGGCCGCCCGCGAGATCGCCGAAACGCTGAGGCTGGCGGCGATCATCACCTACACGGCGTCCGGCACCACTGGCCTGCGCGCCGCGCGCGAACGGCCGCAAGTGCCGATCATCGCGCTGTCGCCGATCCTCAACACCGCGCGGCGGCTGTCGCTTTTGTGGGGCACGCATTGCGTCGTCTCGCCCGATGCCAGCGACCTCGACGACATGGTCAACCGCGCGTGCCGCATCGCGCTGGAAGAAGGCTTCGGCAAGCCGGGCGACCGCGTCATCATCACGGCCGGTGTGCCGCTGAGGACACCCGGCTCGACCAACATGCTGCGCATCGCCTATGTCGGCTCTGAAGCGCAGGGCAGCCGGTAAGCTGTTGTTTTCCTGACCGAAGCGTGTCGCACGGTTTCGTGCGCATCTCGCTGTGGCCATAATGCAACAAAGGCTCGGACAATGATCCCAGCCTTTGTCTCGACACAGGGTCGCCCTGATCGCCTCTACAAGACACCGGTGACGCGGCATCAATGGCCGCCTTCCTTCCTGTCGGCATTTCCCATCGTTTGAAAGTATTGAATGTCATTTTTCGTTTCACGCCGGTCGCTTCTGACCGGGCTGTCGCTTGTTGGCGTTTCGGCGATTTCGGCCTGTGCCCAAATGCCCAGACAGTCGATCAGCGTGGCCGCTCCGTTGAATCCGGCACCGCTCGAGCCGGTGCCAGAAAGGGCGCCCATTGAAGATGCCGCACCCGAAACCACGGCGTCGCCGGACTATGCGAGCATGTACAGCGCGGTCGAAGATGGCGGCCATGCGCTGCCGGCGATCCCCTTCAGCAAGGTCGACGAGCGGTTCCTGTGGCAGATCGTCGACGATCCAACTGGCGAAAAACCCGGCACGATCGTGGTCAACACGACCGATAAACACCTTTACTGGGTGCTCGAGGACGGCAAGGCGTTGGTCTCGGGCGCCAGGGTTATTCCTGGAAGGGCCGGGCGATCGTCCAGTGGAAACGCAAATGGCCGACCTGGACACCGCCTTCGGCAATGATCCGCAGGGATCCGAAGCTGGAGAAATGGCGCCAGGGCATGCAGCCAAGCATCAGCAACCCGCTCGGGTCGCGCGCGCTGTACATCTTCAAGGACGGCGTCGATACGCTCTACCGAATCCATGGATCGCCGGACTGGAAGTCCATCGGCAAATCAGCTTCGTCAGGCTGCGTGCGCATGTTCAATCAGGACGTCATGGACCTCTACGATCGCGTTCCCGGCAAGACACCGCTGCTGGTCATCTAGTGTATGGTGCCGCGTCGCGGATTGCGGCCCGAAGGGCTTCAAGCCGTAGCGATCCTGAGCGCTCTTGCCGCCGCTTCAGCGTGGTCTTTTTGCTGAAGAAACCGGCGTGCACGTAGAACTGCGCCATAGAGGTACTGATCCGGGCCTAGCATCTTTCGCCGATTCAATTCCGTTGTGTCGAGCAAGTCGAAATCGACCTTCTCGATCGTGCAGTGCCAACCGGCACTGTGAGAGGCCCAGCCCCTCCGATGATGATCCAGGAGCCGCTCGCGGCTGGAGTATCCGTGGTAGTCGAAGGCGATCCTGCCGTTCGTCACATAGACATGGTTTCCCGAAAAGGTTCCGTCCGGGATGATCCGTTCCGCGTAGAAATCTTCAAGCGGGGGGTGCTTGAGGAAAACACCTGCAAGAATGTGGAATGCGCCGTAACCGAAAAAGATGCGATCCGGCAACGCCCAGCGCCTCTCCGGATTTCTCTTTATGCCGTGCTTGAGGACATACATGTCAGGTCGGCGCGAGTTCGGCCTGTGGCTCTTTGATGTCGGCGCATATGCCGACGCCATAGGTGTCGCCGGCAATCCGCGCTTCCACTGCCCTGGCCATCGCCTCCAGATCGACATCCTTGCCGGCGACCTTCTCGATGGCACCGACGACGAGGTCGGCGGCGATCCAGTCCGGCTTGTGGCCGAGATTGTGCACCCAGACGAGTTCGGCGCCTGCTATGTCGCGCACCAGGCCAACGGAATGGATATGCGCGTAGACGACCTTGTCGCGGTCGCCGGAGATGACCACGGTCGGCGCCGTGATCTGGTTGTAGTGCGGTGCGGCGCCAAGCGCATAGGCATAGAGCCCGGCAACGTCGGTGGCGTTGGCGCGAAAGGCCGGCGGCCGCAGCACCAGCGGGATCGAGGCTGTGTTGAGATAATTGTCCGGCACCTTGTTGGGCGAGAACACGCAGGTTGTGGCATCGGCCATCTGCAGCGTTCCGGCCGGGTAGGTCAGTGTCTCGGAAAACAGCCGGCCGATCACCGGAATGGTGGTCAGGTCGTAGTACCAGGACGTCGCGCCGCCCGGCCAGGGATGGGTCGCAGGCGACAGGAAGACGAGACCGAGCGTCTTGTCGGCATGCTCGCGGCCGAAAGCCGCCGTCACCACGCCACCGAAGGAATGACCGACGATGATTGCCTTCTTGATGCCGAGACGGTCCATCAGGGCGGCGATGGTTTTGGCTTGCGCCGACGGGTTTTCATTGTTGCCAGGCCCGCGCCCCGACCAGCCAAAGCCCGGCCGGTCGAAGAACAGCATTTCGGCGCGGCCTTCGAGCAGTGGTCGCAGCGGCAGCATCTGATCCCGGAGGTTGGCGCTGGCGCCATGGATGAAGACGATCGGCGGCAGGTCCGCATTGGCCGGTGCGGGAATGTGGACATAGTGGATGCGGGCGCCGCCGATGTCGGCGAATTCACCGATCGGCTGATAGCGGCGCTCGATCAACCACGAGCCGACGCGGGTGACGCCGACCAGGGTAAAGACAAGTGCGAGAAGGAAGGCGAGCGCGGCGTAGATCAGGTTCATGCGGGGAGATACGGGGGTGGGACGGGATAAGTTGTGGGGGATGGGCAGTAGGGCAGTAGGGCAGTAGGGCAGTAGGGCAGTAGGGCAGTAGGGCAGTAGGGCAGTAGGGCAGTAGGGGTGTGTTCCTCAATACCCTACTGCCTTACTGCCCTATTCCCTTACTCCCTTCAGGACATCAAATGCCTTCGCCGGCAAGCTCTTCCGACAGCGTGGCGACCTGGTCCTGGGCGCTGCGCATCATGGGATAGATGGCCAGCACCTTCTGCCAGGCTTCGAGCGCCGACTGCTTGTGGCCGGTCAGTGCCATGATCTGCGCCAGACCCGACAGCGCACCGAAATGGCGCGGCTCGAGTTGCAGCGTGCGGTCGATATCGGACATCGACTTACCGTAGTTTTTCATCATGAAATGCACGGTGGCGCGACGGTTCCAGCCCTCGGCGTAGCCTGGCTGCAAGGTCACCACCTGGTCGAGGAAATCGAGCGCGACGTCGAATTTCTGGTTGTCCATCGCCTTTTGCGACCACAGCATCATCAGGTCGATCGAGGCGCTGCCGGACTGGAACCATTCGCTCCAGATGTTGCCGGCAATGCGTTCGGCGGCCTTTTCGTTGCGTTCGCGCTTGAGGTCGGAGAACAGCTTGTCGAGCCGGGCCTGTTTGGTCATCGGCGCGGTTGGAGCATCCGGGGTGGCCGGTGCTGCCGGCTGATCGTCCGCGGCTCTGGCCGGCAAGCTTATGGCGCCGGAAACAAGCAGAGCTGTCAAAAATGCAAAAAGAATCCGCATCGCCCGATCCTAGTCCCGGGCGGCGGAACAGCAAAGTGATTTTAGCGTGAGAGGGTCGGCAGGCCGACAAACATCAATGGGCGGAGGCAAAAAGCCTCCGGCCGAAAGCTCAGCCCTGGCGCGCCTTGTAACGCGGGGCGGTCTTGTTGATGATGTAAACGCGGCCCTTGCGGCGAACCAGCTGGTTGTCGCGATGACGCGCCTTCAGCGCCTTAAGCGAATTCTTGATCTTCATGGTCTTGCCTGTCGGTGTGGACCCGGTCCCGGGTCGAAATTTTAAGGCGCGCCAGAAGACGCGCCTTTTCAACGGTGGGTGGCTCATAAACGAGGAGCCTTGTCCCTGTCAACCGCAAGCGTGCTCCACACCCCCATATCATCAAATATCCGCCATGTCGGTCGTGCGGCATTGCGCGGCCATGGGCCGGCTGGGATGATGCCGTGTATTTCAAGTGATTTGGGGACGACGATGCGCCGAATATTGCTGTCTGCTTGCCTCGTCCTGCTTGCGGGAGCGTCGGTTGCCCGCGCGCAGGAATGCGACCGCTCCGACGACAGCCAGCAGATGATGAGCATCTGTGCCGGCGAGGACTATCAGGCCGCCGACGCCAAGCTCAATGCGGCCTATCAGAACCTGATCAGTTCCGACGATGCCGATGCCAAGAGATTGCTGCAGGCGGCACAGCGCGCCTGGATCGCCTTTCGCGACGCCGAATGCGCGCACAACACGGCCGCCAGCGCAGGCGGCTCCATCCACGCGATGGAGGTTTCGCAATGCCTGACCAGGCTTACCAATGAGCGCATCAGGCAGCTCGCCGCGTCAGCCAATTGCGAGGCAGGCGATGCGAGCTGCGGCAATTCCGACGAGGACAGCGACGAGGTGCAATAGGCTCTTGTCGGCGGATTAAGTGCGCGGGCTGATGCGGGTGAAATGGCCCATCTTGCGGCCAGACCGCGCCTCGGCCTTGCCGTAGAGATGCAGCATCAGATCGGGCTCAGTGAGCAGGGCCGGCACGCGCAACACGTCGTCGCCGATCAGGTTTTCCATCACGCTATCGGAGTGGCGGTCCGGGCTGCCGAGCGGCAGGCCGGCCACGGCGCGGATATGCTGCTCGAACTGCGAAACGATGCAGGCGGCTTCGGTCCAGTGGCCGGAATTGTGGACGCGAGGCGCAATCTCATTGGCCAGCAGCGAACCGTCGGCCAGCACGAAGAACTCGACACCGATGACGCCGACATAGTCGAGCGCCGACAGGATTCTTGATGCCGCTGCGCGCGCCGCGTCCGCCGTTTCAGGCTTGATGGCGGCCGGCAAGGTCGAGGTGTGGAGAATGCCATTGCGATGGACATTCTCGGCCGGATCATAGGCGGCGACCGAGCCATCTTGCCCCCGTGCCGCGATCACGGATATTTCGCGCTCGAAAGGCACGAAGCTTTCCAGGATCAGCGGCACATTGCCCATTGCCTCGCAGGTGCCTGCAAAGCCGCCGGCTTCCATGTTGCGGAAGACGCGCTGGCCCTTGCCGTCATAGCCCATGCGCCGCGTCTTCAGGATGCCGCTGCCGCCGAATGCCTTCAGCGCTGCCGTCAGCTCTTCGTCGGTGTCGACCGCACGGAAATCCGCGGTGGCGATGCCGATGCCGTTGAGGAAGGTCTTTTCGCTCACCCGGTCCTGCGCCACGTCAAGCGCGCGCGCCGGCGGATAGACCGGCACCTTGGCGGCAAGCGAAATGGCGGCTGAGACGGGCACGTTCTCGAACTCGTAGGTGATGACGGCACTTGCTGCCGCGAGCTCGGCAAGGGCGGCGGGATCGTCATAGGCGGCCGTTATCTGCCGGTTGGCGACCTGCGCCGCCGGGCAATCCGGCTGCGGCTCCAGCACGATGGTGCGGTAGCCGAGGCGGGCGGCAGCCATCGCCAGCATGCGGCCGAGCTGGCCGCCGCCAATGATGCCGATGGTCGATCCGGCGGGCAGGCTCACGGCGTATCCGTCGGTTCAGTGGCAACCTTGGCGGTCTGCGCGGCACGCCAGGCGTCGAGGCGCTGGGCAAGCTTGTCGTCGTTCAGCGCCAGCACTGCGGCAGCCAGCAAGGCAGCATTGGCCGCACCCGCCTTGCCGATGGCCAGTGTGCCGACCGGGATGCCGGCCGGCATCTGGACGATGGAAAGCAGCGAATCCTGTCCCGACAGCGCCTTCGATTCCACCGGCACGCCAAACACCGGCAGCGGCGTCATCGCCGCCGTCATGCCAGGCAGATGCGCCGCACCGCCGGCACCGGCGATGATGACCTTGTAGCCGGCGGCCTTGGCGCCCTTGGCGAAATCATAGAGCCGGTCGGGTGTACGGTGCGCCGAGATGATCAGCCGCTTGTGCGGGACGCCCAGCGCCTCCAGCGTTTCGGCCGCATGGCGCATCGTTGCCCAGTCAGACTGGCTGCCCATGATGATGGCGACGTCGGCGCGTTGATCGTCCAAGTTCGTGCTCCCCGGCGACAAAGGCGCGCCTTAGCGGAATTCGCGCGGGGCCGCAAGGATATGCAGCCCATCGGCGGGACCGACGGCCACAATACAGCCTAGACTGCCGCCTTGCGGAAGCGGGCGACGAAGTCGTCGAGCTCAGGCCGCTCCATGTCGGAGATCGCCCAGTAGGAGAAGGCGCCGTCGCTCCAGTGCACCATCGAGAAGCCGCCGGATGAAAGGTCGTCCGGCTGGGTGGTCTTGCCGTTCTGCTGCGGCTCGGCGACCAGCGTGATCAGGTGCTCGCGGTGGCGGTAGACCAGCGCCGGCACCGGCCGGCCTGATATCACCTCGACCCGGCCGCCGATCAGCGCGAAACCGTCCTGGGCAAGGTCGGGCGCCGGCGGCGAGACGCCGATGCGTGCATCAAGCCATGGCTTGACGGTGTGGCGATCGGACGAGACGATGTCGATCGGGCTTGCGGCAAGCAGGCTGCGGCGATGGCCGCTGGCGACCGCGGCGGCAAAGCCGTCATCGACGCCGCTCTGCATCGCCCATTGCGTCGCCCCGCTGGCCAACACCGCACTGATCATGATCGACGCCGCCATGGCGCGCCAGTCGAACGAGCCGAAGCGGCGCGCCCTTGGCTGTGCACGCGTTTGGGAGGGTCGTGTTCCGGCGTCTCGCCTCTGGCCACCACCAGGGACCGCAATCAATCCCGGCAGCGCCGACGGCGTGCCCCGCTGCGGCTCTGTCGCCCCGGCCGACTCCTGCGGCTCGGTGGTCGCCATGCCGATCGCCGCGATGCGGGCCCGAAAGGCGTCGCTGACATCGGGGCGCGGCAAGCGGCTGACCGCGCCTTGCAAGGCGACGATGCGGGCATGTTCGGCGGCAAGCTTGGGGTCGGCGGCGATGCGACGCTCGACCGCGAGTGCGGCCGCCGCATCAAGCTCGCCATCAACAAGGGCATGGATCATCAGTTTGATACCTTCGGGATCGTTGGGCAGTCCGTCGTCGTGCGTCATGACGCTCTCCCCAGTTCAGACGCCAGCAGGCCACGGGCGCGGGCCAGCCTCGACATGACCGTGCCGATCGGCACGGCAAGCATGGTCGATATTTCGCGATAGCTGAGGCCATTGATATCGCGCAGCACCAGCGTTTCGCGAAATGGCTGCGGCAGGGCAGCGATCGCTGCCTCGAGTGCCGCCGTATCGGCTCTGGCGATCAGGCTCGCCTCCGGGCCATCCTCGTCCGGCAAGCTGGTGCCATGTGCCGCCGCCATGTCGTCGAGATCGCCGAGGTCGCCGACGGCCATCATGGCGCGCGGCCGGTTGCGCGCCATCCAGGTGTAGGAGGTGTTGCGCACGATGGTCAGCAGCCAGGCGCGGGCGTTGCCGCCGGCATAGCCTGCTATGCCGGCATGCGCCTTGATGCAGGCGTCCTGCACGACATCCTCGGCATCGGCGGCATTGCCGGTCAGCCAGCGGGCAAGCGCCAACGCGTCGCCGAGATGCGGCAGCACCACCTGGTTGAAGCGTTCCGCCAGGGCCCTCTCGCTCAAAGCAGCACCATGATCCGATACTCCGGGCCGTGCCGCCTCAAGATGCGACGGCGACCTTGCCCTGCTCGCAGGGGCAAAGCCCCCGGAAACAGGCAGAGCCGCCTGCCTTGCTGAAACTGAATTCATCTGCGTCACCGGTGTCAAGCGCTACAAAGGAGAGCCTGACGACGCTCATGCTGCCCAGCGCATAGCCACGGCCGACGCCGCAGCCGTGTTCGCCGTCTTTGCAATGATGCGGCATGCCGGTCTCCTCAACGCCAATCGTGGCGTATGCTGAGGAGACTTGTCGCGGCGCCAGTTTATTCCCGCCGCGTGCCAATCCGGCTGTTCACAGTCGCGTGATCAGCCGGGGCTTTTGGAATTGTTGGTCGGTTTGGCGCTCAATCCGGCCAGCGCAACACGCCGGACGAATCCTTGCGGGCGGCCTTCATCGCATCGGCGGGACGGTCTTTCGCGGTCAATATGGCGCGCAGCCGTTCGGCGACGATCTCTGCCTCGCCGGGATGAAGATTGCAGGGGTCGAGGAAGAAATGGCCGCGCTCGATCTCGTGGTTGCGCACGATGATCGGCGGCGAGCCTGCGGCCAGCGCCGAGGTGAGGCCGGCGGCGCTGAAGCGGCTCTCGGGCGATACGAAGATCTGCAGTCGGTCAAGCGGATTGGCGGTCGGGTCGGGAATGATCTTGGCAAAGATGCCCGGCAGTCCCTGCAAAGCGTCCTTCCAGAGATTGAGCGCCGCCTCCTCGCGCCGGCGGATGCCGGCATGGTCGCGCTTTTCCCAGGCTTCGAGCGCGGCCATGGTGCCGGCGATGCTTTCCTTGCCGACCTTCATAGCGCGGGCCACGCCGCGGTTTTGCAGATAGGCTGATCGCACCAGATCCTTGCGGCCGGTGACGATCCCGCTGGTCGGCCCGCTCAGGAATTTGTGGCCGCTGTAGATGACGACGTCGGCGCCGCGCGCCAGGAACCCGCGCAGATCGTATTCGGACGCGGCATCGACGATCACCGGCACGCCCTTGGCGTGGCAGATCTCGCAGAATTCCTCCAGCGACAGCATGCCGTACTGCACCGTGTGGTGGGCAACGACATAGAGGCCGGCCGCCGTGCGATCGTTGATCGCTTCGCGCACATGATAGTCCTGCGTCACGCTGACCGTGCCGGCAGGCACCACCTTGGCGCCGGCGACGCGGACCGACTGGTCGATCGGTGCGCCGTAATTGACGATGTGGCCAAGCTGGATGACGACCTCCGACTTGAGATCGCCGGTGTCATCAGGCAGGCGCTCGATGGCGAGCAGGTTGGTCCCCGTCATCGCGCCGGCGATCGCCATGGTGATACCGCTGGCGCAGCAGGCGGTGATGAAACCGGCCTCGCCACCGGTGAGGCGCGCGACGACCGTGCTGGCGGCGCGCTGCAGGTCGTCCATCTCCACCCATTGCGAAGCCATTTCGGCCATGGCGCTGATCGCTTCGGGAACAATGATCGACGCGCCGAGCGCGGTCATGGTGCCGGAGACATTGATGATCGGGCGAAGGCCGAGCCGTTCGCGGATGGTGGTGTTGGAGCCGGCGGCGGAAGTGGTTTTCATGTGAGCAGATCCCGTGGGTGGCAGGTCAGGCGGCGATCTCGACGACCGCTTCGATTTCGACAGTGATGTTTCCAGGCAGCGAGCCGACGCCGATCGCCGAGCGGGCGTGGCCGCCAATATTAGCGAACACATCGGCGAAAAGATCGGAACAGCCGTTCACCACTTTCGGGTGGTCGCTGAAGGTCGGCGTCGCGTTGACGAAGCCGAGCAGCTTGACGACGCGCACGATGCGGCCGAGATCGCCGGCGGCGGCATGCATGACGGCCAGCAGGTTGAGCCCGGTCAGGCGGGCATGCTCATAGGCCTGCTCGATGGTGACGTCCTCGCCGACCTTGCCGGTGCAAAGCGTGCCGTCGGCGCGCAGCGGCCCCTGGCCGGACAGGAAGATCAGCCGCCCGCTCTCGGCATGGGTGACGAAGTTGGCGATAGGGGTCGGCGGCTCGGGCAGCGTCAGGCCGAGTTCGGCGAGCCGGATGTAAGGTGTCATGGAAGAAGGCTCCCTTGGATGGCTTCAGCCATCCGATGTTCAAAAAATGAGCGGCGTCGGCCGTCCAATGTCAGAAATGCGAGGCGCGGAAGCGCGCCAGGAAGGTGCGGAGGCGCTCGTTGCTGGTCTCCGCCGCGAGGATCTCCTTGGGCGGGCCGACGGCGCTGACGCCGCCATCGGCCATGAAGACGATGCGGCTCGAAGCGTCGCGGGCAAAGGCCATTTCGTGCGTCACCATCAGCATGGTCATGCCGTCCTCGGCAAGGCTGCGCACCACCGCCAGCACCTCGCCGACCAGTTCGGGGTCGAGCGCCGAGGTGATCTCGTCGAGCAAAAGGATTTTCGGCTCCATGGCCACGGCGCGTGCGATGCCGACGCGCTGCTGCTGGCCGCCGGAGAGTTCCGCCGGCAGGCTGTCGGCCTTGTGGGCGAGGCCGACGCGGCCGAGCCAGTGTTCGGCGGCCTGGCGCGCCTCGGCCTGGCTCTTTCCGCGCACCTTGGTGAGCCCGAGCATGATGTTGCCGGCCGCGGTGAGGTGCGGAAACAGGTTGAAGCTCTGGAACACCATGCCGGTCTCGGCACGCATGGCGGCCAAGTCGCGCTCGCTGCGGCGCTGACGCGTTCCGGCCTCGCGATAGCCGACCTCTTTGCCGTCGATGCGGATCGAGCCGCTGTCGTAGCTTTCGAGGAAGTTGACGCAGCGCAGCAGCGTGGTCTTGCCGCTGCCGGATGGGCCGATGACGGTCACCACCTCGCCACGCTCCACCTGAAGGCTGACGGAGCGCAGCACCTCGACGGCACCGAAGGCCTTGGAGACATCGCGCACGTCGAGCAGCGCGGGACTGGCGTTTGTGACGTCGGACATCGTGCTATTCCCGAATGAAAGAAAAACGCCGCTCGAGCCGCCGGCTGGCAAGCGAGAGCGCGTAGTTGACCGCGAAATAGATGAGCGCGCCGAGGATATAGAGCGGCATCGCCTCATAGGTGCGGCCGATGACCTGGTTGATGGCCTGCATCAGATCGGTGATGCCGAGCAGCGACACCAGCGCGCTGCCCTTGACCGCATCGGTGACGCCGTTGATCCAGGGCGGCAGGAAGCGCCTGAAGGCTTGGGGAAAGATGACGTAGGTCAACCGCTGGCGGAAGGTCAGCCCGATCGCCATCGCGGCCTCGGACTGGCCTTTCGGGATCGAGCCGACCGCACCCCTGAGATATTCGATGACCTGCGCCGTCTTGAACAGGGTCAGCGCCAGCACGGCGGCCCAGAACGACGGCAGATGAAGGCCGATGGCGGGCAGGCCGTAATAGACGAAGAACATCAAGACCAGGATCGGAATGCCGCGGATAGTGTCGGAGAAGATGCGCACCGCCCACCGCAACGGGGCGGGGCCATAGACCAGGCCGACACCCAGCACTACGCCGGCGATAAGCGACAGGGTGACGACCAGTAGCGACACCCAAAGGGTCAGGGCGAAGCCTTTGGCGAGGAAGGGCAGGGCGTAGAGGATCTGGCTCAGCATGTCAGCGCGCCGCCCTGAACCGGCGTTCGATGAGCCTGAGCGCGAAAAGCAGGATGTAGCCGGTCATGAGATACATCGCCGTCGTCACCAGATAGACCTCGACGATGCGGAAGGTGTTGAAGTTGATCCACTGGGCGCCGAAGGTGAGCTCCGGCACCGAGATGACCGAGGCGATCGAGGTGTCCTTGAACAGCGAGATGAAGGTGTTGGACAGCGCCGGCAGCGTGATGCGCAGCATGGTCGGCAGGCGCACGTGGATCAGCCTTTGCCAGGGCGTCAGGCCGATCGCCTTGCCGGCATCGAGCTGGCCGCGCGGGACGGCCTCGAGGCCCGAGCGGAACACCTCGACCAGATAGGCGCCGCTATAGACCGACAGCGTCAGGACGAACGAGGTCGGTGCGCTGTAGGCCAGGTCGACCACCGTCGGCAGGCCGTAGAAGACGAGATAGACCAGCAGGATCAGCGGCACGTTGCGGATGAATTCGACATAGGCGGCGATGATCGCCCGCACCGTGCGCCCGGCGGAGACATACCAGACCGCCAGCACCAGGCCGATGACGACACCGATGGCGATTGAGATCACGGCAAGCTCAAGGCTGAGCAGCAGGCCGCCCCAGAGCTTGTCGAAATGCCGCCAGATCAGGTTGAAATTGAGGGCATAGCCCATGCCTAAGCCTTAGCACACAGCGGACCGTCGGGAGGCGGAAGGGCGCCGGGGCGCCCTCCCGCCTGATGCAGATCAGATGGCCGGGAAGCCGGGATGGCGTGCCGGCGGCTCCTGTCCGAAATAGTCCTTGAATGCCGCGTCGTAGAGGGCGTTTTCGTGGCCGAACATGGCGATGGTGAAGGTCGCGTTGACGAAGGCCAGCCAGTCGAGGTCGCCTTGCCGGAGTGCTGCGCCGTACAGCATGCTCAGCCAGCTCTTGCCGGCGTCGAAATATTTGTCCGGGTTGCGCGAGGCGAGCCAGCGCACAGTGGACAGATCGACGGCGGCTGCGTCGACGCGCTTCGATTCCAGCGCCTGAAGCACGTTGGCCTGGGTGTCGATCTGCATGACCTGGCACTGCGGCAGCACCGAATGCACCTGTGCCTCGGCATCGACATTCTGCAGAATGGAGATGCGTGTTGCGGCGCCGCCGGCGAGCAGCTTGTCGAAGGTCTTGTTCTCGGCGGTCGGAAGGCTCAGCAGGGCAACGCCCTCGACATAGTAGGGCCGGGAGAAATTGACCAACTGCGAACGCTGGGCGCTCATCGTCATGAACTGAATGGTGATGTCGACCTTGTTGGTGGTGACGTTGGGAATGCGCTGCGCCGGGTCCTGCATGACGAACTCGACCTTGGTCGGATCGTCGAACAGACCCTTGGCCAGGATGCGTCCCATGGTGATGTCCATGCCGACCAGCTCGCCGGCATCATTCTCGAAATGCCAGGGCGCGTTGGTGCTGCCGGTGCCGACGATCAGCTTGCCGCGGTCGAGCACGGTGCGCAGCAGGCTGTCGGATGCGGCCTGGGCAGCGGCCTTCTGGGCATCGACGGTTGCCAGCACGCCGGCGGTGGCCAGTCCCGCCATTCCCAATTTCAGAAAATCACGTCTTCCGGATGTGTCGTTCACGGCGACCTCCTTTCGTGTTGTGAACCCCTATGCACAGGCAATACACGCGACGGTGATCATGAGAAGATTGTCTCTTACAAGAGACGCATGTATCCTGTACAAGACAATACTAGCACCAGGAATCGACAATGCAAGATGGCAATGCCTTGGCAGTTTCAGCCGACGAAAAGACGACGGCTTCCCGCGAGAAGGGGCTCAACCGGGTGCTCGAGATCCTGGATTTCCTGCACACGACGCAGCGGGCGATCGGCATTGGCGACCTTGCCAAGGGGGTGAACGCTCCCCGCTCGACGACCTACACATTGGTACGATCACTGGTCGACGCAGGCCTGCTGGAGATGGAAGGCGACGGCAACCGCGTCTATTTCGGCAAGAAGCTCTATCTCTACGGAATGGATTATGTGCGCGGCAACGATTTGCTGCGGCGCGGGCGCCAGGAGGTCGACAATCTGTCGCGCGAGACCGGCGAGACGTCGGAATTGTGCATGCTGCAGAGCGGCCGCTACACCATCGTCCACGCAAGCCCGGGCACCAGGCCGTTCCGCATCAGCTCCGCCACCGGTCTGCAGATACCGCTGCCCTGGACCGCATCGGGCCGGCTGCTGCTGGCGGGACTTGAGAAGGCCGAGATCGAAGCCATGGTGTCGGAAGACGATCTCGTGCTGCCCGATGGCCGCAAGCTGCGGCTCGACGATTTTATCGCCGACATCGCCAAGGCGCGGGTTACCGGCTACTGCGTGACCTCAGGCCTGGTCGATGCCTATACGAAATGCCTTGCCGTGCCGGTCTTTTCAGCGCCGGGCAAGGTTGAGGCGACGATGTGCCTGGTGGTTCCGATCGACACGTCCGATGAGCGGACCGGCAGCCTCATCGGCCTGCTGCGCGACCGCGCCGGCAGGCTTTCGATCGGCGGATAGCGAAACGTGACGTCGAGCGCGCGGCGCCCGCGGTTCAGGCGATAATGTCGGGGATGATCTTGTCTTCCAGGGTCATCAGCCGGTCCTTGAGCGCCAGCTTTTTCTTTTTCATGCGCTGAATCTGCAGGGGATCGCAGTTCGTGGCGATCATCGCGTTGATCGCGGCGTCGAAATCGGCGTGTTCCTGCTTCAGCCGGGAAAATTCGAGGCGAATATCGGCCTTTTCCTGATCGGACATTCTCTACCGTCTGCACGTCTGCGGCGCCCAAAACTGGGCCTGATTGGGCGGGGGCGGCAATTTCTGCCACCGGCGCGCAGCCCATATCACATTTCACATTGTCGTGGAATGCTACCACGCAGCATTCGACATCGCAGTCGGAAGGTGGCAAAGTGTCATTGTGCCGTCACAGAAGCGACCTGCGGTGGACGCGCCTTGACGGCTGCAATCGAGGAAACCATGAAAGGGAGAACCAATCATGTCTCTTGCATCCCATCTTGATGAGTTGCAGCGGAAACACGGCGACATCGAACGCGAAATCGATGACGCGATGAACCACCCGTCGGTGGACGACCTCGAAATCGTGAATCTCAAGCGACGCAAGCTGGCACTCAAGGATGCGATTGAGAAACTGAAAGCGCAACCGACCACGCATTGATGCCCGACTGACATAGCCGCCCACTATTGCGGTCTTCCTTGCCGGCGGCGATCGCCGCCGGTGTGGTCGGTTTGATTTCAGCACCGAGCCATAAGCCGCAGCTAATATCCCTTCAGACCCCTGTTTTGTGCCTTGGCCATCGCCGGGCCGCGCCCTGTTTTTAGATCGCCGGCGGGGATCAATTGCGGCAGTGGCGACCTGTCGCCATTGACAAGCCATCTTTGCTCCTCCACCTCATGCCCGAACCTCAGCGCATCGGCCCTGGGAGTGCTTGTGCGTCCAAGCGGACGCACGGAGCTTCAGAGACAAAAGGCTGCCGGCATGACCGGATATTTTTCCTTTCCTTTTCCCCGCCGCACCTCGGTCGGCGTTGATGTCGGCGGCGTGGTCGTCGGCGGTGGCGCCCCGGTTGTCGTGCAGTCGATGACCAACACCGACACCGCCGATATCGACCAGACCGTCGCGCAGGTCGCGGCACTTCACCGCGCCGGTTCCGAGATCGTGCGCATCACCGTCGACCGCGACGAAAGTGCCGCCGCCGTGCCGCGTATCCACGAGCGGCTTTTGCGCCTCGGCATCAACGTGCCGCTGGTCGGGGACTTCCACTATATCGGCCACAAGCTGCTCGCCGATCATCCGGCCTGCGCCGAGGCATTGGCCAAATACCGCATCAATCCGGGCAATGTCGGCTTCAAGGACAAGAAGGATCGGCAGTTTGCGGCCATCGTCGAAATGGCGATCAAGCACGACAAACCGGTGCGCATCGGCGTCAACTGGGGCTCGCTCGACCAGGAGCTCTTGACCCGGCTGATGGACGACAACCAGGACAAGGGTTTTCCGCTGACGGCGCAGGAGGTGACGCGCGAGGCGATCGTGCAGTCGGCGATCCTGTCGGCCGAGATGGCCGAAGAGATCGGCCTTGGCCGCGAAAAGATCATCCTGTCGGCCAAGGTCAGCGGCGTGCAGGACCTGATCGCCGTCTATACCGAACTCGCGACCCGCTCAAACCATGCGCTGCATCTCGGCCTCACCGAGGCCGGCATGGGCTCGAAAGGCATCGTCGCCTCGTCCGCCGCCATGGGTATCCTATTGCAGCAAGGCATTGGCGACACCATCCGTATCTCGCTGACGCCGGAGCCGAACGGTGACCGCACGCGCGAAGTGCAGGTGTCGCAGGAATTGCTGCAGACCATGGGTTTCAGGCAGTTCGTGCCGATCGTCGCCGCTTGCCCCGGCTGCGGCCGCACCACCTCGACCGTGTTCCAGGAGCTCGCGCAGAACATCCAGGCGGATTTGCGCAAGAACATGCCGGTGTGGCGCGAAAAATACCCAGGCGTCGAGAACCTCAAGGTCGCGGTGATGGGCTGCATCGTCAACGGCCCGGGTGAGTCCAAGCATGCCGATATCGGCATTTCGCTGCCCGGCACCGGCGAGACGCCGACGGCGCCCGTCTTCGTCGACGGCAAGAAGGCGGCGACGCTGCGCGGACCGTCGATCGCGGCGGATTTCGAGAAGATGGTCGCCGACTATATCGATCAGAGGTTCGGTCGCGGCGGCAAAGCCGCGGCAGAGTAGGTCAGATGCAGCGTTTCCTCTGGGCGGCGCTGATTGTCCTGTGCAGTATGGCCTGGTCGACTTTTGCCGAGGCCGATCCGCCGCAATCGGCCAAGCAGCGGCTGATCGACAAAGTCTGTAACCTGATCCAGGCCCATGCCGACCAGAACGGCCTGCCCAGGGATTTCTTCGCAAGGCTGATCTGGAAGGAAAGCCGTTTCGACCCCAACGCCGTCAGTCCCGTCGGCGCCGAGGGCATCGCCCAGTTCATGCCGGGCACCGCGAAGATGCGCGGGCTCGAAAATTCCTTCGACATCAACCAGGCGATCCCGGCCTCGGCGAAGTATCTCGCCGAAATGAAAACCAGCTATGGCAATCTTGGCCTGGCGGCGGCTGCCTACAATGCCGGCGAGAGCCGGGTGTCGCGCTGGCTGGGCTCGGGCGGCTTCCTGCCGATGGAGACCGAGAGCTATGTCTTCGATATCATGGGCGAGCCGGTCGACAAGTTCACCGACCCCGCCTATGCCGGAAAAATCGAGCCGCTCGACGCCAAGACGGATTTTGCCGTCGCCTGCCGCAAGCTGCCGGTGATCATGTCGCAGACCGTGGCGATGGCCTCGATCAACGTCAAACCATGGGGCATCCAGGTGGCCGGCAATTTCCGCCGCAGTGCCGCGATCAGCCAGTGGCTGCGGGTGAGGAGCCGCTTTCCGGCCCTGCTCGCCGGCCATGATCCGGTGGTGAGCCGGGTGCGTACGCCGATCGGCCGGCGCGGTATCTACGCGGTCAGGATCGGGATCGACGACCGCGCCGCCGCCAATGTCATCTGCCAGAAATTGCAAAGTGTCGGCGGGGCGTGCGTGGTGGTACGCAACCGGTAGGACATGTCACCCGGAAGTGACATCGGTTTTGGAAGAACGACATGGATATGGCGACCTATTTTGAGCCCTCTTCGGTCGCCCATTCCTCGCAAGTGCGGGCCATTGTATCGCTCTCCCACATCTGCGGAATAATTCTCCCGTCAAGCTGAAGAAAAGCCCTATGGGCAACTTTGGGATCACGCGAGATACAGGCGAATCGCGCAAAGGAGTTGAGGTTCCAGTCATCTGGGTACTGCTTGACCAGGTTCTCGAACCCGGCATTGATCCTCGGCCAATAGGTGGTCGAATTCTCGAACATCTTGCGCCTCAGGGTCCAACCCATTGCGAACCAATAACCTCGCGCGTAGAAGCCGGAGCCGTCTTCAGGCTTGGTTAGCGCCACGGCGTGCTCTATCAGCTTGTTGACGTCCTCGATGCTGCCGCCCCACATCGGAGACTTGCGTGTGATGGCGGCGAAATACACTTCGTAGTAATAGGCCTCTCGAGCGGTTGCTTCGTCGAGGAGCGCATCGAACTTCGGCTCCGGCCAATTTTCTCCCGTCGCGACGTGCAGCATGGTCGCATACCAATGCGGATCCGATGACGCAAAGGCCTTGCTGGCCTCGAGCTGCCTGCGCGCTTCGGCGAGATATTTCAGGAACACCGGCCATTTGCCCGGCGCAACGGCGGAGGCGTAGTCGCTGCCTCGAACAAAGAAGGCGTGCTGGTACAGCAAAGTGGCATAGGCGATATATGCGGATTTCGACTCCGGCGCCTCATCGATCCATTTCTTTGCCTGTTGTTCAAGGCGATCGAGAGATCGCTCGCCATAGGCCGGAGACTCTCCGAGTGTGTCAAATGCAGAATAGAAGCGGCTAAGTTTCCACAATCCGCTGCCTGTCCGCGCCTTGCTGTTGCGGTATTCGTCGGCAAGCGCGTCGAGTTTCTTGAAATTGCCATCGAGAAAAGCGGATTTGACAGTATCGGTGATGCCTTCGCGATCCGCTATCTCGTCCGCGCGCCCATTCGTTAAAAAAAAGAGCGACATTACTATGAGAACCAATTGAAAAATTCGCATGGATAGTCTCCAAATCCGTCGCTGACGCTTACACATCTTGGTTGAAGCTAGAGTTAATCGGGTGTGGCAATTTTGAAAGGTTGCACGAAAACGGGTTGCTGATTGCCGTCGCGTCGTGGGATCGACAATGAGCGATCTCGAACTGCCTCGGGCTGGCGGGCAGTGGCAGGAATACGGGCTAGATGCGTCCGGGGAAGTCAGGAGTTCGATTGACCATGACCGCCAGGATCATTGTCCTCAATGGCGTCGGCAGTGCCGGCAAAAGCGCGATCGCCAGGGCGTTGCAGACAATAACCGCCGCACCGTTCCTGCATGTCCAGATGGACAGTTTTCTCGAGATGCTGCCCGATGCCTTGCAGGACCATGCCGATGGTTTCTCCTACGAAACCGTTCAACAGGACGGCAAGCCCGCGGTTGTGATCAGGGCCGGACCGGTGGGCGAAAAAACCCTGCGCGGCATGCGCCACGCCGTCGCCGCCATGGCCGGGCAAGGCAACAATCTCATCGTCGATGAGGTTCTGTGCAATGGCGAGATATCGGACTATGTCGGACTGCTATCTGCCTTCGATCTCCATCTGGTCGGCGTCATGGCGCCGCTGGAGGTCCTGGAGGCCCGCGAAGCCCGGCGAGCAGACAGGCTGCCGGGGCTGGCGCGTTGGCAATATGACCGGGTGCGCAAGGATATAAATTACGATCTCGAAGTCGACACCAGTCGGCTTACGCCGCTCGAATGCGCCCAGCGCATCCAGCAAAGGTTCCATCTATAGCGGCCGGCATCTCTTATCGCGGCGACAGCTTTCGCCACTCAACAACAATGCCAACAGCTGATGTTGCAGCAAGCGCGGTCGGTCGGAGCGGCGTCGATTAAATCTTAATAAGTTATTCTATAGCAAAGGCAGGGTCAGTATTTCCGGCGCAGATATATTCGCGCCCTTTGGCCAGGGGGCATCATACCGATGGCGAATTTCCTTAAAAAGATTGTCGGCGAACTCGAAACGCCGCGCTCCAAGCGGCCATTCGGTTCGGGCTGGCTGTCCGGATCGATTGCTTTGCTTGCCGGGGTAACCGGCCTGCTGATGGTCATCGTGTTGCGCTACCCGTCGCTGACCTCGATGCCGGATCTGGCGCCTATCCATCAGATGCTGTTCTTCAAGCCGGTGCTCTATTTCGTGCTAATCTCCGGCTATATCCTGGCCATACTGAGCATGATGCTGCGCAGGGAAAAGACGCTCGGCGCGGCGGCGATGTTCACCGTGCTGCTGGCATCGCTGCTCGGCATGCTGCCGGTTCGTCATCAGCTGCAGATTGACGGCGTCTTCTTCGGCCTCGATTTCTTCATTCTGAACGCCCTTTTCATGGGCGTGCTGTTCGTTCCGCTCGAACGCATTCTCGCCCGCAACAAGGACCAGACGGTGTTCCGCGACGAATGGCGCGAAGACCTGTTTTACTATCTGGTCTCGTCGCTGCTGGTGCAGATATTGACCTACCTGACGCTCGCGCCGTCCAATCTGGTCAACGCGCAGGGCGGTCTTGGTTCGGTGCGCGCCTGGGTCCATGACCTGCCTTGGCTGGTGCAGTTGGTGGCGGTGATGTTCCTGACGGATCTTGCCCAATATTGGGTGCACAGGGCCTTCCACCGCATTCCGTTTCTGTGGAATTTTCATGCCGTGCATCATTCAGCCAAGTCGATGGACTGGATTGCCGGCGCGCGGATGCATTTCCTGGAAATCATCGTGCTGCGCAGCCTGACCGCCACGCCGATGTTCGTGCTGGGGTTCGATGAATCGGCGATCCAGACCTATATCCTGATCGTCTACGTCTATTCGTCGTTCATCCATTCCAACATCGGCACGAGTTTTGGCCCGGCCGAAAAATTGCTGGTGTCGCCGCGCTATCATCATTGGCATCACGGCCTCGAGAAAGAGGCGATCGACGTCAACTTCGCCATCCATTTCCCGCTGCTCGACCGGCTGTTCGGCACTTACCATCTGCCTGAGGGACGGTGGCCGAAGGGCTATGGCATTCACGGCCACCCCGTGCCGAAAGGATATTGGCGGCAATTCCTCTATCCCTTCCGGCGCGGCTGATTTGCAGGACATTTCGGGGTTCGGCTTCCCCGTTCCGGAATTTGGGTTATAGGAGCGCCCCGTGTACTGGGGGGCCTTCCATGGCGACAAGGGAGCGGGATGTTCGACGCCTACATTATCTGCGGCACGCCGAGAACCGGCAGCACTTTGCTGTGCAAGCTCCTGGCATCCACCGGGACTTCCGGCGATCCTCACTCATTCTATCGGCGGCAGGATGTGTCAGAGTGGGCGCAGGAGTGGAAACTGCCCGGTCGCGACACGATGGGCGCGCTTGAGTTCGACGCCGCCTATCTCGATGCGGCGATCACTGCGGGCAAGGGCGGGACGGATGTCTTCGGCCTGCGCCTGATGCGCGAGAACCTGGATGAGCTTTCGGCGATCCTCGACCAGATTTTCCCCGGGCTTGCGTCGGACACAGCGCGTTTCGAAAAGGCCTTTGGCCGTATCCTCTACATCCACCTGTCGCGTGAAAACAAGCTCTCGCAGGCTGTCTCCCTGATCAAGGCGGAGCAGACCGGTCTGTGGCACATCGCTCCCGATGGCTCGGAGATCGAAAGGGTCGCACCGCCGCAGGTGCCGCACTATGATTTCGGGCGGATCAAGGGTGAGCTGGCCGAGCTCGAAGCCCATGATGCGGCCTGGAACATCTGGTTCGCAGCGCAAGGCCTGACCCCGCTGCGCATTGGCTACGAGCATCTTTCCGCCGACCCGGCGGCGATCTTGCTGGGCATCTGCGAGGCCCTCGGCGTTCCGCCCCCGAATGCCGAAGATGTGCGGCCGGGCGTTGCAAAGCTCGCTGACGAGATAAGCCTCGACTGGAGGCGCCGCTATCGTCTGGACGCAGCCCGCTTGACGCAGTGAGGCGGGTCAGGCCGTCTTGGCAATCACCGTTTCGCTGAGCCATGGGCCAATCTTGGCGCCGAGGCGATCGGGCGAGACTGGCTTGGGCAGATAGTCGTCCATGCCGGCCTCGATGCACTTGTCGCGATCGCCCTTCAGCGCATGCGCGGTGACGCCGATGATCGGGATGTGGCCACCCGACGAGGCCTCGATCGCACGGATGGCGCGGGTTGCCTCGTAGCCGTTCATCTCCGGCATCGAGACGTCCATCAGGATCAGTTTCGGATGCAGCGACCGGTACATCTCGACCGCCGTGCGGCCATTGCCGGCGATGCGGTAGCTCAGGCCCAGCCCGTTGAGGATCTGGCCGAACACCAACTGGTTCACATCATTGTCCTCGGCGATGAGGATATCGATCGGGCCGTTTGGCGTGGCGGTCGATTCCGGTGCTGTCGCGACCGGTATTGCGGGACCACGGATGACGGTGAAGGCAGGCGGAGCCGGCTGCGGCATCGGCTGGACCGGCTCGCGAACGAAATGCGCCTTGCCGACTTGTGAGCGGGCCTTCTGGATGACCGAGATGACCGTGCCGAGCAGGACCGCCGAGCGCGCCGGCTTGGTCAGATGGGCTGATATGCCGAAGTCGATGATCATCTTGCCGAAATCGACCTGGTCGACCGAGGTCAGGATAACGATCGGGATGGCCGACAGCCGGCTGTCGGCGGCGATGGCCCGGGCGACATCGGCGCCGTTCATGCCAGGCATCTGGTAGTCGAGTATGATGCAGTCGACGCTGGCGCCCAACTGGCAGGCGCGATCAAGGAAGGCCAGCCCCATGGCGCCGCTTTCGGCGGCGGCGCAGTCGAAGCTCCAGCTCTTGAGCTGCTCGAGCAGGATCTCGCGGTTGACCGGATTGTCGTCGATGACCAGCACGCGCGCTCCGGTGACGTCGACCGGCACGATCGCATCGCGCGCCTCGGCATGGTGCACGGGCAGCGGCACTCCGAACCAGAAGACGGAGCCGCGCCCGATCTCGCTCTCGACACCGATCTTGCCGGCCATCAAATCGACGAGGCGGGCGGCGATGGCAAGCCCAAGGCCGGTGCCTTCGTGGCGGCGGGTCGAGGAGCCGTCGACCTGCGCGAATTTCTCGAACACGTTCTGCAATTTTTCGGCCGGAATGCCGATGCCGGTGTCTTCGACCCGCAGCTTGAGCTGGACGACGTCATTGACGGTTTCGCCGCCGACATCGATCAGCACATGGCCTTTCTCGGTGAACTTCACCGCATTGCCGACCAGATTGGTGACGATCTGCCGGAAGCGGCCGGCGTCGCCGACGACATGGGTCGGCAGGCGCGGATCGACACGTACGATCAGTTCGAGGTTCTTTTCGGCAACACGCGCCGAGACCAGCGTCGCCACATCCTCGACCGCTTCGGTGAGGCGGAAAGGGGCAGGGTCCAGAGTGAGTTGGCCGGCATTGATCTTGGAGAAATCGAGGATGTCGTTGATGATGGTGAGCAGCGCATTGCCGGATTTGACGATGACGTCGGTGAAGGTCTTCTGGCGTGGGGTCAAATCGGTCTTGGCCAAGAGTTCGGCCATGCCGAGGACGCCGTTCATCGGCGTGCGGATCTCGTGGCTCATATTGGCCAGGAATTCGGACTTGGCGCGGTCGGCGGCCTCGGCCTTGAACAGGGATTCGGCCGATTGGGCAAAGGCGCGGCGGATCGCCTGTTCCATCGGTCGGAAGACCCAGAAGGCGACGATGGCCAGCACAGCGAACAACAGGCCGCTCGCCCACAGCAGCAACCGGTCGCTGGAGGCGTCGGCCAGATGGCGCTCTTCGTCCATGGCGGTGCGGAAGCGAACCAGCATCGGCTGGACGAACAGGTCGTTCTGGTTGCGGATTTCCCGGTAGCTCCATTCATCGGCCTTATGCGCCACCGACATCAGGTTGAAATTGCGCACCATGTCATGCGCCGACCAGAACAGGTCGCCGTTGACCGAGGCGGTTTCGAGTTCGTTGATGGTCTTGGCCGAAAGGCGTGAGCGTATCGCGGCGAACTGGGCGGTCAGCGTGTCGATCTCGCCGGTCAGACGTTCGGAATGGTCGCGCGCCGAAGCGGTCAGCGCATCGCGCGTTTCGTTGCGCCAGGCGGAGCCGGTCGTCTCGGCAAAGCTGGTCGCGTTGCGCAGGTCGCGGGTGAAGACGACGAGGTTGCTGCTCAGCGCATCGATCTCATGACGGAAGGAATTGACGCGGTTGAGCGCAACCATGACGGCCGTGGAAGCCAGCGCGAAAATCAGCAATCCTGAAAGATAGCGAATCCGGACAAACCGGATGAAGGAAGAATATTCCGGCATGCGCAACCCCAACACATACGCATTATTTTAACGACCGGGATTACGCTTCATTTACATTAAGATTTCGTTCGCGCGACCACCGCGATTGCTCGTCCGTGAGGTGGCGCGGGAGGTCAGATCGATGCGGTGATGCCGCCGTCGACATACAGGATATGGCCGTTGACAAAGGACGAGGCATCGGAGGCCAGGAACACGCAGGCCCCGACCAGCTCTTCCACCTTGCCCCAGCGGCCGGCCGGCGTGCGCTTTTCGAGCCAGTCGCTGAAAGTCGGGTCGGCGACAAGGGCTGCGTTGAGCGGCGTGTCGAAATAGCCGGGCGCGATGGCGTTGCATTGCAGGCCATACCTGGCCCAGTCCGTCGCCATGCCCTTGGTCAGGTTGCCGACCGCGCCTTTCGTCGCTGTATAGGGCGCGATGCCGGGCGGGCGAGTGCGGTCTGGACGGAGGCTATGTTGATGATCTTGCCGCGGCCCCGTCGGATCATGTGGCGCGCCACCGCCTGGCCGACATGGAAGACGCTGGCGACATTGGTCTGCAACAGGCGCTCGAACGCGTCGGCGGGAAAATCCTCGAGCGGCGTGCGGAACTGCATGCCGGCATTGTTGACCAATATGTCGATCGGCCCACTGGTCAGCTCGAAATTGTCGATCGCGGAACGGACCGCGTCATGGTCGGTGGCGTCGAAGGCGAGCGTTTCCGCCGCGGGGATCTGTGCCGCCGCTGCGGCAAGCTTTGCCGCGTCGCGGCCATTGAGAACCACCGTGGCGCCGGCTTGCGCCAGGCCTTTGGCCAGGCCGAGCCCGATGCCTTGCGACGAGCCGGTTACGAGCGCCCGGCGCCCGCTGAGATCGAACAAGGTGGATGACATTTTACCGACGGCCTCTCGTTGCTGAACGCCATGAAGTGAAGCGAAATCGGGCAGGCACGCAAGGTGATACGCAAGCTGGTATACGACGAACTCGCCGAATATGCTGGTCGACTTGCTCGAGGAGTTCGCCTGCCATGAAGTCGATCGTCATCCATGCCGCCAGGGACCTGCGCATCGAGGACCGTCCGGTCGAGGAGCCGGGCACGGGCCAGGTGCTGTTGCGTCTCGCTACCGGCGGCATTTGCGGCAGCGACCTGCACTACTACAATCATGGCGGTTTCGGAACGGTGCGCCTGAAGGAGCCGATGATCCTCGGCCATGAGGTCTCCGGCCACATCGAGAAGGTTGGCTCCGGGGTCACTGGCCTGGAGCCTGGCCAGCTGGTCGCCGTCTCGCCATCGCGGCCTTGCTACAGCTGCCGCTATTGCCGCGAAGGCATGCACAATCAATGCCTCAACATGCGCTTCTATGGCAGCGCCATGCCGTTCCCGCACATCCAGGGCGCATTCCGCGAAATGCTGGTGGCGGATGCCCCGCAATGCGTACCGGCTGATGGTCTGACATCAGGCGAAGCGGCGATGGCCGAGCCTCTGGCAGTGTGCCTCCACGCCACAAGGCGGGTCGGCGAGATGCTGGGCAAGCGCGTGCTGGTGACTGGTTGCGGGCCGATCGGCCTGCTGTCGATCCTCTGCGCGCGACGCGCCGGTGCGGCCGAGATCGTCGCCGTCGACTTGACCGACTTCACCCTGTCGATGGCGCTGCGCGCCGGCGCCGACAAGGCGATCAACAGCCGGACCGACCCGCAGGGGCTGGCGCCCTATCTCGCCGACAAGGGGACGTTCGATATCCTCTATGAATGTTCGGGCGCGGCGGCGGCACTGGCGCAAGGCATTGCCGCGCTGCGTCCGCGCGGCACGATCGTCCAACTCGGTCTCGGCGGTGCCGAGATGGCGCTGCCGATGACGGCGATCACCACCAAGGAACTGACGCTCAACGGGTCGTTCCGCTTTCATCCGGAATTCGCTGTAGGGGTGGAATTGATGCGCAAGGGGCTGATCGACGTGAAGCCGCTGATCACCCACACAGTGGCACTGGATGGCGCCCTGACCGGCTTCGACCTCGCCAATAACCGCAGCCAGGCGATGAAGGTGCAGATCGCCTTCGCGTGAGGGCTGTCCAGTCCCGCTTGGCCTGAAACCGATGCTTGGACCGGCCAGTTTTGGCTGTCAGCTCTTCCGCGCGGCGACGAAGGTCGCAGCTTCCTTCATCAGGGCCGCCTTGTCGCCAAAGGGCTCAAGCAGCGCGTGCGCCTGGTCAACAAGGCCTTGCAACTGGCTGCGCGCCCAGTTCGCGCCGTGCAGCGCCACCAGCGTTCCCTTGCCGGCGGCGGCGTCCTTGCCGGTCGCCTTGCCCATCTGGCCGGCGTCCGCTGTCAGGTCGAGCAGGTCGTCGGCAAGCTGGAAGGCAAGGCCGATCGCGGAGCCGAATTCGGCCAGTCTTTCGCGGTCCTCGGCCGGAGCGCCGGCAATGATGGCGCCCGCCTCGCAAGCGAAGCGGATCAGTGCGCCGGTCTTCATCGCCTGCAGCCTTATGATGCCGGACTCATCCGGCGGCGTCTGTTCGGCTTCGAGGTCGAGCTTCTGGCCGCCGACCATGCCGCCGGCGCCGGCAGCCCGGGCAAGCGCCAGCACCAGAGCAGCCCGCCGCTCCGCCGGCAGCACGGTCGCCTCATCGGCGATGATGTCGAAGGCCAGCGTCAGCAAGGCGTCGCCGGCCAGGATGGCGGTTGCCTCGTCGAAGGCCTTGTGCACCGTCGGCTGGCCGCGGCGCAGATCATCGTCGTCCATCGCCGGCAAATCGTCGTGGATCAACGAATAGCAATGCACGCATTCGAGTGCGGCGGCGACGCGCTGCGCGGCCTCGCCATCGGCGGAAAACAAGGCCGCACTTTCCATGACCAGGAAGGGGCGAAGGCGCTTGCCGCCGTTCAGCACGCCGTGGCGCATCGCCGCCATCAGCCGCTCGGGCCGCGCGATCTCGCCCGAAAGCGGGCGGTCGTCGAGCAACCGCCGCAGCAGCACCTCGACGGCGGCCGCCCGCCGGATGAGCGCCATTTCGAACGCCATTTCGTCGTCATTCGTCATGGCCGGGAGCGGTAGCCGACACTCAGACGTTGCGCAAGAAGGCAAGCGCCATTATGCCGGAGCAGGCAGATGTACGGGTTGGGCGGCTTGGCGGAACCGATCGTCGATCATGAAACCGAAAAGCTGGACATGGCGACGAGATCGCGCGGCTTGAACCGCCGCAGTCTCAGGCGCTGGGTCCGGCGCTGCATTGTCGTGGCCGCCGTGCTGGCGTTGATCCCGACAGTGCTGACCTTTCTTTACCTGCCGTCCTTCGTGCATCCGGTGTCGACGCTGATGCTGAAGGACCTGGCGACATTCTCCGGCTATGACCGGCGCTGGGTATCGATCGACGATGTCGCGCCGGTGCTCGCCCATTCGGTCATCATGTCGGAGGATGGACAATTCTGCTTCCATCGCGGCGTCGATCTCGGTGAACTGCGCGGCGTCGTCGACGATGCGCTGGCCGGCGAGGCGACGCGCGGTGCCTCGACCATCACCATGCAGACGGTGAAAAACCTTTTTCTCTGGTCACGGCCGCTGGGGACCGTGCGCAAGGTTGTCGAACTGCCGCTGGCGGTCTATTTCGACGCGGTGATGTCGAAACGCCGCATCATGGAAATCTATCTCAACATCGCCGAATGGGGTCCGGGCATCTATGGCATCGAGGCGGCGGCGCAGCACCATTTCGGCATTTCGGCTAAGCAACTGTCGCGCCGGCAGGCGGCACTTCTTGCCGTTACCTTGCCCAATCCGATCGCCCGCAACCCGGCAAAACCCGGCCCAGGGCTGAGACGGCTCGCCAATCTGATCGAGCGGCGTGCCGGCCGTTCCGGTGCCTATGTCGGCTGTCTCGAATAGCCAACTCAAAAAAGTTCGTGGTAGCGCTGGCCAAAACGGCACAGGGCGTGTATAGGCACCCGACTTTCTCAGATTTAGGCCCCGACATGGCCCTTTCACGAGGGCGGGCGGGGCTTTTGACCATGTAGTGGAGCATATCCATGGCCGTTCCGAAACGCAAAACCTCTCCGTCCAAGCGCGGCATGCGCCGCTCGGCCGACGCCCTCAAGGCCCCGACCTATGTCGAGGACAAGAATTCCGGCGAAATGCGCCGCCCGCACCACATCGACCTGAAGACCGGCATGTATCGCGGTCGCCAGGTGCTGACCCCCAAGGAAAGCTGAGACCAGCTTTTTCCCTGGGTTTGAGTTACAGAAAGACCGGCCTCTGGCCGGTCTTTTTGCGTTTGGCAGTCAGAGATCGACCACGCCGGCCAAATGCCGAGCCGAAGCCATGTCAGCCGGGCAAGCCGGCTGACATGGTTTGTTGCATCCGGTCTTCGACCGTGTTGGCGGCTTTTTACGAAAAATCTTGACGGCGTGGCTGTGGCGCATTCTACAGGAGGTGCCCCCATATGGAGACGCCAGATGTTCGGTGCCGTCCCGCTTTTGATCGTGCCTTTCATTCTCTACAATCTCGGCCTGCTCGGAATTTTCGGCGGCGGTGACGATCCGTGGGCGAGCGAGATCTTCTCGTTCCGCATGATGTCGGGCGGGGTGTTCTCGATGACGCTCGGCGACCTGATGATCCTGATCGGGCTGATCTTCCTGTTCCTCGAAATGGTGAAGTCGGCGCGCACGACCAGCGCCTCGATCATGGACCATCTCCTGTCGACGCTGGTCTTCGTCGCTTTCCTGGTCGAGTTCCTGCTGGTCAAGGGCGCGGCGCACTCGATCTTCTTCACGCTGATGATCATCGCGCTGTTCGATGTGCTGGCCGGGTTCGCGGTGTCGATGCGGTCGGCGAGCCGGGACATCAACGTCAACTAGACTATGGGCTCAGCCCGGATCGGCGGTGAAGCCGGCGGCCTCGATGCCGGCGATGGCCGCTGCCTCGTCATTGTCCGACGTGTCGCCTGATATGCCGACGGCGCCGATGACGGCGCCGGCCTTGTCGCGGATTAGCACGCCGCCGACCACCGGCAGCACGCGTCCGCCCGATACGTCGGAAATACCGGCGACCAGATGCGGACGCTCCTTGGCGAAGGCCTCGACCTTGCGCGAGCCCATGCCGATGGCCAGCGCGCCATAGGCCTTGCCCGCCGACATTTGCGGGCGCAGGAACGAGGCGCCGTCCTGGCGCTGAAAGGCGACCAGATGGCCGCCAGCGTCAAGCACCGAGACGCCCAGCGGCTTGAGCTTGAGATCGGCGCCCTTGGCGAAGGCGGCATCGATGATTTGCCTGGCTTTTTCGAGCGGCAGTGCGGTCATGGCAATCTCCTGTTGAAAGAGGCAATCATCGGCGGCCGGCCGGCCGAAGCAATCCCGGTTTCGGTTGAAATTGCTTCTCGCAAAGCCGTGAGACGAAGGGCGGCTGTCTGGATGGCGCCGTCGAACGGCGACAGGCGAGCAGCTCGGGTTACCGGAGAGCGGCGCGCTTACTTCTTCTTTGCGCGGGCAGGCTTCTTGGCGGGCACTGACGGCGCGTTGGCGAGGTCGTCGGCTTCCTTGGCGAGGCGGAGCGCCCGCAGCTTGTCGGTCTTGGCCTTGCGGGCGTCGCTCTCGGCGGCATATTCCGCCATTGCCTTCTGGCGGACGGTCGCCGCCTCTTCCTGTTTCTTGAAGCGCAAATCTGCGCGCGCGCGGGCAGCATCCCGAGAGTTCTCAACCAAGACCTTATCCAATCCCGTGAATTGTGGTTTCCGTTTCTTCTAGCAGAGCCGGCCTCCCAGCGGGAAAAATAGTTGGTCAGGCGGCCGGGCTGGCGCTGAGAGCCTTGCTGGCGACCACGGCTTCATAGGCGGCCCGCAGGGTCGCGCGGACAGAAGGACCGGACGTCGTATCGAGCGGTGTACCCAGATGCTCATGGCGCAATTCGTCCATGAATTTCTCCCACATCGGCGGCCCGCCCTTTTCCAGAAGCTCGGCGCGGATCGAGAGTTCCTCGCTGGTCGGCAGCCAGACCCGGCCCCAGGCGCCGAGATGGGCCAGGATTGGCACCAGAGTGATGGCCATCTCGGTCAGGCTGTAGATAGCCTTCTGCTTGTGTGAGGGATCGTCGGCCTTGGTCAGCATGCCCAACTCCATCAGCCGTTTCAGCCGGTCGGCAAGGATGTTGGAGGCAATGCCTTCCATCGATCCGTTGAGTAACTCACGGAAATGCCGCCTGCCGCCGAAAATCATGTCGCGCAGGATGATCAGGCTCCAGCGGTCGCCGAACACTTCCAACGACAGGTTGATCGGACAGCCGGATCGGCGATCGAGGCTCATTCGATTCTCTCCACACAAAACCAGTTGCATTATCGTATCAGTTTTATTATGGTGCAACCGATTGCAAAATGCAATCAGTTAAGGAGACACTACAATGACCGCGATCAATCGCCCCGAGATCATATCCGAAACCTTCGGCGACCCGGAAAATCCCCCGCTGCTGCTGATCATGGGCGCGATGGCCTCGATGCTGTGGTGGCCGGAGGCATTTTGCCGGGAGCTGGCGGATGCCGGCCTGTACGTGATCCGCTACGACAATCGCGATACCGGCCACTCGACCAAATATCCGCCGGGCGTGCCGCCCTATACATTCGACGACATGGCGGACGATGCAATCGGTGTGCTCGACAGCCACGGCATCGGCAAGGCGCATGTTGCCAGCATGTCGATGGGTGGGATGATAGCGCAACTCGTGGCGCTCAAGCATCCTTCCCGCGTCGCGTCGCTGACCGTGATCAGCAGTTCACCGGTGGGAATGGACACCTCGCATCTGCCGCAGACGACCGACGCCTATATCGAACATTCGTCCGCGGGTGGTGATGTCGACTGGTCGGACCGCCGCCAGGTGATCGACTTCATGGTCAGGGATGCCAGGGCGATCGCCAGCACCGCACATCCGTTCGACGAGGCCGGGATGAGAGCCTTCATCGAACAGGATTACGACCGCTCCGGTGGATTCCTGAGCGCAACCAATCATTTTTCGCTCAAGGGCGGTGACGCATGGAAGGGCCGCTTGCCGGAGATGGCGGCGCCGCTGCTGGTCGTCCATGGCACATCAGATCCGATCTTTCCGGTCGAACACGGCGAGATGCTGGCCAAGACGGTCGCCGGCGCGAAACTGCTTCGCGTCGAGGGCGGCGGCCACGAACTGCATCCGCAAGACTGGCCGGCGCTGGAAGCCGCCATCGTCGCGCATATCAGGTCCAATTAGGACCTCGCCGGTCGGCCTTGACGGACAAGGCCTATCGCAATAGTTAAGTAAATGCTTCAGTGTTGACTTTGGCGACGCACAGCACCCGCCCATCGATGAACCAGAAACAGACGAGCACAGAATGTCCCTGACGCTGCATTTCCATCCGCTGGCCTCCTTCTGCTGGAAGCCGCTGATCGCGCTCTACGAGAACGCCACGGCCTTCAACCCGGTCATTGTCGACCTTGGCGACGAGCAATCGCGGGCGGCCTTCCTGAAGATTTCGCCGACCGGCAAGATGCCGGCGCTGCGCGACCATGCGCGCGACCGCACGGTGCTGGAATCGACCATCGTCGTCGAATATCTGGCCGCGCACTATCCGGGGCCGGTCGACCTCGTCCCCGCCGGCGTCGATCTGGCACTGGCGGTCCGCCAGGCGGATCGCTTCTATGATTTCTATGTGCAGGAGCCGATGCAGAAGATCGTCGGCGACCGGCTGCGGCCGCTCGACAAGACCGATCCGTTCGGCGTCGAGCAGGCGCGCGGCCAGCTGCGCGCCTCCTACGCCATCATCGAACAGGAGATGCAGTCGAGGAGCTGGGCGGTGGGCGACGCCTTCACCATGGCCGATTGCGCGGCATCGCCCGCGCTCTTCTATGCCAACAAGGTCGAGCCGTTCGGCGACAAATATCCAGCCGTGAAACGCTATCACGACCGGCTGCTGCAGCGCCCTGCCTTCGCCAGGGTGATCGAGGAGGCGCAGCCCTACTTCAAGTTCTTCCCCTACAATAATGGCTGACCGCGATGCTGCACGATCCCGCCCAGCTCGACCTGATGTTCCAGGCGCTTGCCGATCCGGCGCGGCGGCAGATGGTCGACCGGCTGTCGCGCGGCCCCGCCTCGGTCAGCCAACTGGCCGAGCCGCTGGCGATGTCGCTGTCGGCCGTCGTCCAGCATCTCAACGTGCTGGAGGCGAGCGGCCTGGTGCGCTCGGAAAAACTGGGGCGCGTGCGCACCTGCCAGATCGAGCCGAAAGCGCTGAGAGCGGCCGAACACTGGATCAACGAGCGGCGTCTCGTCTGGGAGCGCCGGCTGGACCGGCTCGGCGATTTTCTCACCGAGAGAGAATGAGCGGAACAACAGGGAGAACGACCATGGCTGCCAAAAACAGGGCGCAGTTGATCCGCCGCTATTTTGCCGCCTATCAGGCAAACGAGCGCGGTGTTGCCAAGACGATGCTGACGGACGACTTCACGTTCACCAGTCCCTATGACGATGCCATCGACCGCGCGGCCTATTTCGCGCGCTGCTGGCCGGACAGTCCCGCTTTCAAGTCGATCACCATCGAGCGGATCTGCGAAGACGGGGATGCCGCTTTTGTTCTCTGCCGGTGTGAAACGGTAGATGGAAAGACCTTCCGCAACACGGAGCTGCACGCGTTTCGCGACGACCGCCTGCACAGCGTCGAGGTCTATTTCGGCGCTGCATATCGCGGCGGTGTCTTCATCCCACAGAACCAATCAAGCTGACCAACGAGGACCCAATCGATGACCGAACGATCCGTCGTCCACTCCACCTTTGTCGTCGAGCGGAGCTATCCTGTGGCGCCGGCGAAAGTCTTTTCAGCGTTCAGCAGACCAGATGCCAAGCGGCGCTGGTTCGTCGATCCCCACGACCCGATGCCCAGCCGACACGAAATGGACTTCCGCGTCGGTGGCAAGGAGGTCAATGCCGGATGCCCGAGCGATGGGCAGATGCATTTCTTCAACGCGGTCTATCAGGACATCGTGCCGGACCAGCGCATCGTCTACAGCTATGAGCTGCTGTTTGGTGAAACCCGCGTCTCTGTGTCGCTGGCGACGATCGAGCTTGTGGCGGAAGCAGGGGGCACGCGGCTGGTGATGACGGAACAGGGCGCCTTCCTCGACGGCCACGACACCCCGGCCACGCGTGAGCATGGAACGGGTGAACTGCTCGATGCGCTCGGCGCCTTCCTGAAAGTACAAGCCTGATCATCGTGGCGGTGTTGATGATAAATGGCTGACGTTTCAGGCTTCCCAGAACTGATCGAGCCAGATGTTGAGTTTCAGGAAGCCGGCATTGCTTACCGTATAAACGCGCCGTGTGCCTTCAGCCTTGGCGTTGACCAATCCGGCGTCGAGCAACACTTTCAGATGCTGTGAAACGGCCGGGCGTGAGACTGGCAACCCGGCGGCCAACTCGTTGACGGTCTTCGGACCGCGTCGAAGTTCTTCCAGAAGGTGGCGCCGATTGGGGTCGGCGATCGCCATGAAGGCGTCGGAAAACATCATGCCTCATTTGTGAGGCAAAGTTTTTCGAATCTCAACTGTCTGCTTCTGCTTTTCTTCTTGGGTCAAGCCGCAATGCTTCGGGGGTCACGGAGCGGTCGGCCGGTTGCGTCTTGAAGGCGTCGCGATCGCCGATCGGCACCGGAGCGCGGCGGCTGATGCGCAGCAGCGTGTAGGCGGCCAATGACAGATGCGCGAAGGCAGTTGCCAAGAACAGGCCCTCCGGGCGCATCCAGCCCATCAGCGCCGCCGCCAGCAAAGGCCCGATCATGGTGCCGAAGCCGTAAAGCAGCAGCAGTCCGCCCGACACCTTGACGAAATCCTCCGACCGCGCGTGGTCGTTGGCATGCGCCACGGCGATCGAATAGAGCGTGTAGGCGAAAGCGCCATAGGCGGCGGTCAAGACGATGACGAAGACGGCTGAGCGCGGTTCGAACAGGAAGATCAAGAGCGCTACCAACGCCCCGCCGAAGGCGGCACCGGCCAGCACGAAACGCCGATCTGTCTTGTCGGAGAGACGCCCGGCCGGCAGCTGCATGGCGGCACCGGCGACGACGACAAGGCTCATCATCAAGGCGATCTCGGCGGTAGAAATGCCGATGCGGGCGCCATAGACCGCGCCAAGCGTTCCCCAGGCACCGTTGGCGATACCGACCAACAGGCAAGCGACTGCCGACACCGGGGAGTTGGCGTAGAGCCCCTTGACGTCGAGCTTGACGTCCTGCAGCGGCTTGGGGAGTGATGCCGAAGAAACGGCGGTCGGGATCAGCGACAGGCAAAACAGGATGCCGGTGATCATGAACAGCGATGCCGATTTCACGTCGCCGCCGGCGACGATCATCTGTCCGCCCATGATCGAGGCATAGGTGACCATCATATAGAGGCCGAACACGGTGCCGCGGTTCTCGTTGGTGGCTTTCTCGTTCAGCCAGCTTTCGATGACCATGAAGGCGCCGGCCATGGTGAAGCCGGTGAAGGCGCGCAGCAGGATCCAGACATATTCATCGATGATCAGCCCGGTGAGCAGCGCCACGATGGCGCCGGACGCGGCGAAGGCGCCGAAAGCCCGCACATGCCCGGCGCGGCGCACAAGGCGCGGCGCGAAGAAGCAGCCGGTGACGAAGCCGCCAGCCCAGGCCGTACCCATCAGGCCGAGCGACGCGGTCGAGAAGCCCTCGAGCTGGCCGCGCAGCGGCAACAGCAGTCCGTGCAGCCCCGATGCCGCCAGCAGGAAGGCAGTGCCGCGAAGCAGGGAGAGGATCGGTCTGTAAGATGCGAGCATTTTTTGATCCGGCTGGACTCTGGGAGGGACGCAAGGTCTGAAGACAGTCGCATTCCGGCTTTTCAGCGGCGGGCCGTTACGCCCGTCTGCCTATCCGCGGCGGAACAGCGCCTCGGCGGCCGATTTGGTGTTGTCCTTGGTCTTGAGCTCCGCCTCCAGCCGGGTGATTTCGTCACGCAGGATGCCGATGCGCTCGGACAGCTCGCCGACGGAGAGCAGCGACAGATCCTGCCCGATCTCGTGCGGACGCGCTTTCTTCTTGGGTTCGTCGTCGAAGATCGCCATCGTTGCTCCTCCTCCGCCACACCAGATTGGCCATTTGCCTGATTTGGCAATGAGCATACATAGGGCAGGGGCGTCGATGCAAACAGCCGGTAAGAATGCGGCGAGGAAAGACGGAAAACTTCATGGCGAGCGGACAGAAAATTCCGGCAACGATGACGGCGATCGCGATCTCGGAGCCCGGCGGCCCGCGGGTGCTGAAACCGGAAACGCGCGACGTGCCGCAGCCCGGCCCCGGCGAGATCCTGATCAAGGTGCATGCCGCCGGCGTCAACCGGCCCGACGTGCAGCAGCGCAAGGGCGCCTATCCGCCGCCGCCCGGCGCGTCGGATCTGCCAGGCCTCGAAGTATCGGGAGAAGTGGCTGCCCTTGGTGACGAGATATCGCGCTGGCGCATTGGCGACCGGGTCTGTGCACTGACGCCAGGCGGCGGCTATGCCGAGTATGTCAAGGTTCATACCGGCAGCGTGCTGCCGCTGCCGGCCGGCTTCACCCACACGGAGGCCGCTGCGGTGCCTGAAAACTATTTCACCGTCTGGCACAATGTGTTCGAACGCGGCGGCCTGAAGAAGGGCGAGACGCTGCTGGTGCATGGCGGCTCGTCCGGCATCGGCACCACGGCGATCCAGCTGGCTTCCGTCTTCGGCGCCTATGTGATCACCACCGCCGGCAGCAAGGAGAAATGCGACGCCTGCCTGAAGCTCGGCGCCGATCGGGCTATCAATTACCGCGAGGAGGATTTCGTCGCCGCGGTGAAAGAGGCGACGGATGGCAAGGGCGCCAATCTCATCCTCGACATGGTCGGCGGCGACTATGTCCAGCGAAACTACGAGGCGGCCGCCGTCGAGGGCCGCATCGTCCAGATCGCCGTGCAGGCCGGCGCTGTCGCCAGTGCCGATTTTTCCAAGATCATGGTCAAGCGGCTGACCCATACGGGTTCGACGCTGCGGCCGCGCACCGTCGAGTTCAAGGCGGCGATCGCGTCGGCGCTGGAGGCGCAGGTCTGGCCGCTGCTCGGCACGCGCAAGGTGGCACCTGTCATGGACATGATTTACCCACTCTCGGATGCCTGGCGCGCGCATGAGCGGATGGAAGAGGGCGATCATATCGGCAAGATCGTGCTCGACGTCGGCTAGGACTGGCCGATATTCAGGTGAGGCCCGGCCTGCGAATGGCGGCCTCCTGAATCTCGACACCTCCTGGGCCAAGGCCTAACTGCCTACAAGATGAACAGAGGCTTAATGGTGCAATGCAGCATTTGCATCATTGCTATGCAAAATCGGTCGTTCAAGTCCTCATCGATGATCACTATCTGTGCAGCATCGAAACGAACACCCCATCAGGAGGACTACCATGAACCCGATCCGCGCTTTCCGTAACTGGCGCATGTACAACGAGACCGTGCGCGAACTGAACAAGCTCAACGCCCGTCAGCTCAACGATCTCGGCATCAACCGCGGCGACATCGAGCGGATCGCCCGCCAGGCGATCTGATTTCAAGCACGACCCGGCCGCAAGGCCGGGCTGATGTTGAGAAGTAGAGCCGTCGCAGACGTTCCCCGTTTCCGGTTCCGAGCCCGCTGGACCTTGTCCAGCGGGTTTTGTCGTTTTGGGTGCCAGGCACTTGCCCCGCCAACTACAAGAATGCGTCGCGCCTCCCCGTCCGGGTTGCGCAAAACCGGCGACAGGAAGCCGTTCAACGGCGCTGCCCGAACGGAACCGTTCAGTGGCATTTTGCTTATCCAAGATTGACCGCGGTGACTGCCGTGGCATGTTGACGTAGGGAAGACCAGCCAGCCTGAAGCGCTGATTGTTTGGCTCCGGCAAACATGCTTGCCCCGGAAAGGCTTCGTGTCGATGTTCGATGACCTGACGAACAGGATCTATGAGGCGGCCTTCGTGCCGGATCTCTGGCCTGATGTGCTGGAGGACATCGATTCCGTGTCCGGTTCCGTGGGCGGCGCCGTGTTTCTGTTCGGTGACGACCAGCCCGCGCGCGGCAGGGCGATCGAATTCCTGCAGGATTTGCAAGGTGAGTTGCTGGCGAGCGATACGCTGCAGTTTTCGACGGCGGTTTCGCGCATGTGCGCGCTGCAGCCGGCGAGCTTCGTCGATGTCGAGGCTTTCCTGACACCGGAAGAGATCGAGAACGATCCGGTACGCAAACGGCTTCGCGCCATGGGTATCGGCGCGCATGCCTGCACCGCGATACCGATGCCCAGCGGCGAGCTGGCGATTTTCGTCTTCCAGCGACGGCTCGGTGAAGGCGACTATGATCAAAAGAGCCTGGATGTGCTCGACAGTCTGCGGCCGGCCATGGCGCGCGCCGGCCTGATCGCAGGGCGGCTCGGCCTCGAACGCGCCGAGGGAACGGTTGCCGCCATGACGGCGATGGGCCTGCCGGCGGCTGTCCTGTCGCTGAAAGGGCGGGTGATGGTCGCCAACGCGTTGTTCGACGGCCTGTCCTCCCTGTTCCTGCCCACCGCCTTTGGCGGTATGGCCATTGCCGACGCCGAAGCCAACCGGCTGTTCCAGCAGGCCGTCGTCGCCGCGCGCAACGAATTGGAGCCGACGGTTCGCTCCATACCGGTGCAGGGGGTGGAGAGCCGGCCGCCGATGGTTCTGCATATGCTGCCGTTGCGCCGTTCGGCGCATGAGATCTTTTCGGGCGCCGACATTCTGGTGGCGGCGACGGCGCTCAGCGCCAGTTCGCTCGTGCCTTCGCCAACGCTGCTTGCCGGATTGTTCGATCTGACGCCGGCAGAAGCGCGCCTGGCCACGGCGTTGTCGCAAGGCCATGCGCTCAAGGCCGCGGCAGTCAGTTCCAACATCACGGAAAAAACCGCCCGGACCTATCTGGAGCGAATATTCGCCAAGACCGGGACACGCCAGCAAAGCCAGCTCGTGGCCTTGCTCAAAAGCGCTGGCCCCTTTGGCTGACGTCGCCGACCGTCAGGGCATTCGAATGCGCTTGCCGGTTGTGAAAGTATCGGGCCTCCGGGCCTCTCCAAAAACGTTGCGAAACAGGCAGGGAACGGTTATACAGGCCGCGAATTTCCCATTTTGGTGGCTCTAAACCACCGCCCGCGCGGGAACGCGGGCGAACGAGAAGGATTTCTAGAATGGCCAATACGCTGCTGATGCCCAAGGCGACCGCCGTCTGGCTGGTCGACAACACCGCGCTGTCCTTTGAGCAAATCGCGCAGTTCTGCGGGCTGCATCCGCTCGAGGTCAAGGCGATCGCCGACGGCGAATCGGCGCAAGGCATCAAGGGCATGGACCCGATCATGACCGGTCAGCTGACCCGCGACGAGATCGCGCGCGCCGAGAAAGACCCGAACCAGCGCCTGAAGCTTTCCGACCCCAAGGTTCGGGTGCCGGAATCCAAGCGCAAGGGTCCGCGCTACACGCCGCTGTCGAAGCGTCAGGACCGGCCGAATGCCATCCTGTGGCTGGTGCGCAACCATCCCGAGCTCAAGGACGCGCAGATTTCGCGTCTCGTCGGCACCACCAAGTCGACGATCGAGCAGATCCGTGAGCGTAAGCACTGGAATTCGGCCAACCTGCAGCCGATGGACCCGGTGACGCTGGGGCTCGCCTCGCAGATCGACCTCGACATGGAAGTCAACCGCGCCTCGCGCGGCCGCGAGCAAGCGCAGCCGGTCGGCGACACGCTGCTGCCGGCGGCGCTGACCGAGCGGCTGGTGCCGGCTCCGGAAAAGCCGAAGGACGAGGATGCCGAACTCGATGCCAACGCCGTGTTCGCCAAGCTCTCGGCCTTGAAGTCGAAGACCCCGGACACGGACGACGACGAGTAAGATTGTCGCGAACTCAAGAAAAAGCCCGCTTCGAGCGGGCTTTTTGTGCGGTCTGATCGGGCTCAGCTTCGCGCCACGCGATCCGGCGCCATGCCGTAGTCCTCGCTGCGCTCCACCGCCCGGTAGAAGTCGGCAAGCTGCTTGCCGCGCTCCGGTTTGAAGATGCGGCCGGCGATCACCACCGAGGCGATGCGGTCGATGCGGAAGGCGCGGAAGTCGTCACGCATCTCGCACCAGGCGACCAGCGTCCACACCTTGCCCCAAAACCACAAGCCGAGCGGCCTGATGTCGCGCGCGGTGCCGCGGCCGGCTTCGTCTGAGTAGTCGATTGTTAGCACCTGGCGCTTTTCGACCGCACGCTCGATCAGGTCGATCGCCTCGCGGGCAGCGTCGCTGACCACCCACATCGGCGTGTGGATCTCGGTGCGGGCGATGCGGTCCTTTTCGGCATCGGGTAGCACGGCGCCGATCTTGACCAACGCCTCGTCGGCGGCGCGTGCCATAGCGGCGCCGCCAAAGGCGCGCACCATGCGGGCGCCTGCAACCAGCGCCACGATTTCGTCACGCGTGAACATCAGCGGTGGAAGGTCGAAACCCTCCCTCATCATGTAACCGACGCCGGCCTCGCCGTCGATCGGCACCCCGGTCGACTGCAGGTCGGCTATGTCGCGATAGATCGTTCGCTCGGAAACCTCGAGCCACGTGCCGAGCTTCTGTGCGGTGACCAGACGGCCACCCCGCAGATGCTGCACGATCTGAAAGAGCCTGTCGGCGCGGCGCATCGTGTGCTTCCCCAGTTTTGTCTTTATGCATGCCGTGGTCCCGGAACTGGGCCCACTTCCAGATGACATGCATTACGGTTTCAATCCTTCGCGCTTGCGCTGGGCGGCAACGAACTCCGCGCCAAAGGACAGTTTCTTCGTTGTCGGCGTCTTCGCATCGAGCACACGCCAGAACGGCGCGACGTCGCTCAGCGTCATGCCGCGCTCAAGGTCTTCCTTGGCGGCTTCGGCAACCGTGCGCAGATGATAGCCGATAGTGACCGGACATGTCACTTCGGCGCCATGTTCGATGGCAAGGGCGGTGCGCAACGCGCGAATATCCATCTCGACGCCATGCGGAATCGAGCGGATGAAATCGTCGACCTGGCGCGCGGTCGGCACCAGCATAGGCTGGCCCGCAACCACGTCTGCCATCGTGCGCGGTGTCGGCTTGACGCCATTGATGCCCGGCGTGTTCAGCCTGTCGTTCCAACTTTTCATCGATCGTCCTTTCGACCGTCGACGCGCGGTATCTCGATCTTGCACCATTGCACGCTCCTCCTGACAGCATACTGTCAGGAGGCTTCAGCATACTCCTTGGCAAACAGCGTCCGCATCTGTGCGAGATCGCTGCCTCTTTCGGGATAGAGCGTCTTCAAAAAGGCAAGGGCAAAGGTGCCAGGCGCCGAACCCGGCGCGGACACGATCTTGCCGTCGGCCACGGCATGCGGCACGTCCTGATAGTTGTTGTCGCCAGCATAGCCGGCTTCATGGCCGTTGATCCAGTCACGGCCATTGCTGGTATGCTTGGCTTCTTCGAACATGCCGGCCCGGGCCAGCGCCAGCGTGCCGGCACAGATACCGCCGACGACGCCGCCGCGCGTTGCGACGGCGTTGAGCAGTTCAGCGACGTCCGGCGGCGCCTTGCCCGCCCACTGATCGGAACCGATGACGGCGATAGCATCGAGATCGGCATTTTTGTCAACGCCGGCCGAACGATCGGGCGTCAGCCGAAAACCGCTGATTCCGGTCACCGGCTTGCCTTCGGGCGTCAGCGAGACGGCGCGGGCGCCGAACCATTCAACCGCGGAGGCCGCCAGTAAGCCGTATTCCCAGTCGGCAAAGCCTTCGATGAAGAGGAAGCCGATTGTCTTCTGTTCGGGCATAAGCTCGCTCCATCCCTCGGCGCGCCGTACCCATATCTGGGCATTGGCGCGTCCATGTCCAATATCGAAGTCGAAAAATTCGCCTCAATTGCCGCGGGAGCGACGTTCCGAATACATGTCGGGCCAGCCGATATCCTTGCGGATGTCCGCTGGAAGTGAGTTCATGAAGCGCTGTGTGCGGATCTCGTTGCGCATGGTGCGAACCTTGCCGACATAGTGCTGCATGCCGCGCAGAATGGTGTAACCGTTCATGACCAGTCTCCTCTCTCTTGATGGAGACACTATCGCACACCCCTCCTGACAGCAGTCTGTCAGGAGGATGTCAGGCACTCGACGATAGTTTCGTTCGATGCGTCTGCCGGGGGAGAGCATTGTTTTCCGCCGTCATCGTACCGCCGCAGCAAGTCTGCGGCGAGCACCGATTGTTCACCAATCGGATGACAGTGAGGACAAAATTGTTCACCACATGGCGACGGACTGTCAGGATAGCGGCCTTTAGTGAGGTGCTCGCAGTTCTGATATGAAAGGAGAAAATTCTTCCCCAAAACCAGGGAGACGACCATGAGCCTGCAACTGACAGGAATCCACCATCTGACTGCCATCACCGCCAATGCGCCCGGTAATCTTCACTTCTACACGAAGGTTCTGGGCTTGCGGCTGGTCAAGAAGACGGTGAACCAGGACGACACATCGGCCTACCATCTCTTCTATGCCGACGGCGAAGCGACGCCAGGCACCGACCTTACCTTCTTCGACTGGCCGGTTGGCCGCGAGCGGCGCGGCACGAACAGCATCGCGCGGACCAGCCTCAGGGTCGGCAGCCCGGAAAGCCTTGCCTGGTGGAAGCAGCACCTCGCCGGCGAAAACATCGTGACAGGAGAGATTGCCGACATCGGTGGCCTCCCGTCGCTGGATTTCGAAGATCCCGAAGGTCAGCGCCTGCGGCTGGTCAGCGATGGCGGCAAGGGCGGCAGCCATCCCTGGGCGCAGAGCCCGGTGCCGGCCGAGCACCAGATCCGCGGGCTGGGACCGATCGTCATCAGTGTTCCCGACATCACCAACACCGAGGCGGTGCTGACCCGGGTGATGAACATGCGCAAGGTCCGCGACTATGCCTCGCCGGATGGCGAGGGCCAGGTCCACGTCTTCGAAATGGGTGCGGGTGGGCCGGCAGCCGAGCTTCATGTCGCCGTGCAGCCCGGGCTGGCGCCGGCAAGGCAAGGTGCCGGTGCGGTTCATCATGTTGCCTTCAGGGCGCCGGACCAGGAGACGCTGCATCAGTGGACCGCCCGTCTGGCCGAATTCCGACTGCCGTCAAGCGGCGAGGTCGAGCGCTATTACTTCCGCTCGCTCTATTTCCGCGAGCCGAACGGCATCCTGTTCGAGATCGCCACCGACGGGCCGGGGTTCACCGCCGACGAGCCGCTGGAGACGCTGGGCGAAAGCCTTGCCTTGCCGCCTTTCCTCGAAGCAAAGCGCGCCTCGATCGAAGCTGGCCTCAAGCCGCTGAAGTAGATCGGCGTCCAAAACGGCGGGCGCCACGTTCCGGTTCGGGAATGCGGCGCCCGTTCTTTCTCAGAGACTAAAACGACGCGCTTTGACAGCCGGCCGCGTTGCTGGTCAAAGGCGACATGACGAAACTCCTCGCCCTTGTCATCGTCGGCTTCATGGTCATCCAGCTGATCAAACCGATCGGCTGGCCGGGGCTGAAGCGCCGCGGCGATTTCTGGAAGCTGGCGCTGCTGGCGATGGCGGCCATCTCGCTGGCGGCGGTGCTCGGGCATTTGACCTAACGCTACACCGAAAACAGCGGATCCGGTTTTCAGCTGGCAAGCACCAGACCGACGAGGTGTTCCGCCCAGGCCCGATAGCCTGCCTCCGAGGCGTGAAACCCGTCGGAGGCAAAACCGGCCTCCGGGTTGGTGATCGGCAGGCGGGGCGCCGGCACCGCGCCGCGCTCCAGGCAGAGCCGTTCACCCATCCGGTTCATTGCGGTGGCGCGGATTTCGAGGATCTTGCCCAGCAGCGGCGGCATGGCCGGAGCGCGCGTGAATTCCAGCACCGGCGACCACACCACGCGCGCCTCCGGCCATTTGGCGCGCAGCGCGTAGAGCAGGCCGCCGAACTCCTTCTTGAAGCGCGGCACGGAATGAAAATTCTTGGTGTCGTTGGTGCCGATGGCAAGCACGATATGCGTCCATGGATCGGCCGACAGATTGGGCAGGACATGGTCGCGGATCTGGCCCGACGTCGCCGAATTGAAGCCGGCGGCGCGCCAGCGCACGGCGCGGCCGGTACGCTGCGCAATCAGCATGGCGAGTTGCGCGGCAAGGCCGTTCTCGGAGTTGCCGATGCCGACCGAGGCGGCGGAGGAATCGCCCAGCACCAGCAGCGAGATATCAGGCGCCTCGCCTGATATCTCGTGCATGACCGGCCCCTGCGCCGGCAGCATGCGCGAAGTGCGGCGGCGCACGCCCAACCCCTGCCAGACATAGACGGGGAAGGCGAGCCAGGTGAGAAGAGCCGGGAAGCGCATGGCGGAACCGTGGAATGATCAGCGGCAGGCTTAGCGCATGTTTCGGCCGAGGTGAACGCCTTCAGTCACAGCAGTCCGGCTTACCGGCCGGTTTGTCCTGATATTCGTCGTGCAGCCGCACCCAGTCCATCAGGCCATGATAGGGGCCATTTTCGTTGCGGCCTTTCGGCGTCATGTCGAGATAGTCGTAAGCGCCGATCTGTGCCTCGCCGCCGCGGGCGCGCGACATGAAGGTCAGGAAGATGTCGCCGTTCTCGTCCTTGTAGAAAACGCTGGTGCCGGGCAGCTCCTTCGACGTCCGCGGACGGGTTTCGAAATTGTAGGTGGTGTCGCCGGCGGCGATCTGCCTGTCGGTGAAGGACACCTGCATGTCGAAGTTGAAATCCGAGGCATAGGACGACACCCAGTCGAATTTCCAGCCCATGCGTTGCTTGTAGGGCAGAAGTTCCGCCAGCGGCGCGCGCGAGATCACGACCAGCGACACGTCGTGATGCCTGAGATGCTGGTTGGCGCCGTCGATATGGTCGGCAAGGAAGGAACAGCCTTCGCAATGGTGGCTGCAGCCCGGCCCGAACATGAAGTGGTAGACGATCAACTGGCTGTTGGCGCCAAACAGGTCGACCAGTTTCTTCGGCCCTTGCTCGGTCTCGAAGACGTAGTCCTTGCGTATTTTCAGCCAGGGCAATTCACGCCGTTCGGCCGCGATGCGCTGGCGAAGTTGCGTCAATTCCTTCTCGCGGGCCAGATGTGCCTTGTGCGCCTGGAACCAGTCTTCGCGTGAAACGACCTTGTTGCGAGGCATGAATTTCTCCCTGTCTGTCATCCCAAGGACGTTCGGGATGGGCGCAAACCGACACATCGCCGACGGCAACGCCCAGAGGAAATAGGAATGAGGAGGTCTTTCCCCAATCCACAAGCAACAAAAACCCGGGCGCATTGGCCCGGGTTTGAAGAGAGACGGAAAAGCTGGGATCAGGCGGCTTGTTCGAGGCTCGCTTTCCATTTTCCGAGCGCGGCCAGATAATTCATGTGGGCGCGATGGGTGAAGGCGGCCTGGCCGGCGGCGACGTTCGACGCCTTGCCGCTCCATGCCTTTTGCGGGGCGGCCTGCAGTGCGCGGCCATAGGAGAAGGTCAGCTTCCACGGATGCGGACCGATGGCGTTGATGGCGTTGAGGTTGGCGGTCGCCTCCTCGTCTTCCTGGCCACCGGAGAGGAAGGCGATGCCCGGCACTGCCGCCGGCACCGTCTCGCGGAACAGTTTTATCGTCATCTCGGCGACCTTTTCGGGGCTGTCCACGGTGCCCGACTTCTTGCCCGACAGCACCATGTTGGGCTTCAAAATCGTGCCTTCGAGGACGACGCGCGCCGCATGGAGTTCATCATAAAGCTTGATCAGCGTCGCCTTGGAAACCTCGTAGCAGGTGTCGATATCGTGGGCGCCGTCCATCAGCACCTCCGGCTCGACGATGGGCACGATGTCGGCTTCCTGGCAAAGGGCGGCATAGCGGGCGAGCGCATGGGTGTTAGAGTTGATCGAATTGACCGAGGGCACGCCCTTGCCGGTATTGATGTCGATCACCGCGCGCCATTTGGCGAAGCGGGCGCCAAGTTTGTAGTAGTCGGCAAGCCGTTCGCGCAGGCCGTCGAGACCCTCGGTGATGGTGTCGCCGGGAAAGCCGGCCAGCGGCTTGGCGCCGGCATCGACCTTGATGCCGGGAATGGCGCCGGCCGCCTTTATGATGCCTACCAGCGGTGTGCCGTCGGCGGCCTTCTGGCGGATGGTCTCGTCATAGAGGATGACGCCGGAAATATACTTGGTCATCGCGTCCTTGGCGCGGAACATCATCTCGCGATAGTCGCGGCGGCTGTCGGCTGTCGATTCGACGCCGATGACGTCGAAGCGCTTCTTGATCGTGCCGGAACTTTCGTCGGCGGCCAGCAGGCCCTTGCCGTTGGCCACGATCGCGGCGGCAATGTCTTCGAGACGTTCGCTCATCATGCTTCTCCTGGAGGGGTTCGTTCCGCGCTTAACGGAAGTCTACCGCCAAAGGAATGGCATCGGAAAGCGCGAATCGATTGAAAGTTTGGGGCGCCGTCCGTCGCGCCGTCGATCCCGCCTGGGCCTACTTCTTCAACACGTCGACGCCGGGCAGCGGCTTGCCTTCCATCCATTCCAGGAAGGCGCCGCCGGCGGTCGAGACATAGGTGAAGTCGTCGGCGACACCGGCATGATTGAGCGCGGCCACCGTATCGCCGCCACCGGCGACGGAGACCAGCTTACCGGCCTTGGTGCGCGCGGCCGCGTGTTTCGCCGCCGCCACCGTGGCGTGGTCGAAGGGCTCGATCTCGAAGGCGCCGAGCGGGCCGTTCCAGACCAGCGTCGCGGCGCGGTCGATCCATTCGCCGATGGTGGTCACGGTCTTGGCGCCGACATCGAGGATCATGCCGTCGGCCGGCACGTCGGAGATGGCGACCGTCTCGCAGGCGGCACCCGCCTTGAATTCCTTGGCGACGACGCCGTCGACCGGCAGGATGATGGCGCAACCGGCCTCGGCCGCCTCGATCATGATCTGCTTGGCGGTGGCGGCAAGGTCATGCTCGCACAGCGACTTGCCGACATCGGTGCCGCGCGCGGCGAGGAAGGTGTTGGCCATGCCGCCGCCGATGACCAGCGCGTCGACTTTCTTCACCAGGTTCATCAGCAGGTCGATCTTGGTCGAGACCTTGGCGCCGCCGACGATGGCGACGACGGGACGGACCGGCTTGCCCAGGCCCTTCTCCAGCGCTTCGAGTTCGGCCTGCATGGTGCGGCCGGCGAAGGAAGGCAACAGACGCGCCAGTCCCTCGGTCGAGGAATGGGCACGGTGCGCGGCTGAAAAGGCATCGTTGACGAAGATGTCGCCGTTGGCGGCGAGCCGTTCGGTAAAGGCGGCGTCGTTCTTTTCCTCGGCCTTGTAGAAGCGGGTGTTTTCCAAGAGCAGCACATCGCCCTTGTTCATGGCGGCGACAGCACTTCCCGCCGTGTCGCCGACGCAATCCGAGGCAAAGCCGACGGGACGGCCGAGCACCTCGGCTGTCGCCCTGGCAATCGGCTCGAGCGAGAATTCGGGCGAGGGGCCATCCTTGGGCCGGCCGAAATGGGCGAGCAGGATGACCTTGGCGCCCTTGCCGGACAATTCGGCGATGGTCGGCGCGATGCGCTCGATGCGGGTGGCGTCGGTGACCTTGCCGTCGGCGACGGGAACGTTGAGGTCGACGCGCACCAGCACGCGCTTGCCGCTGATGTTGCCGATATCGTCCAGTGTCTTGAAGGCGGCCATGCCGGTTCCTTTCCTCGGGAAAATCGCCGGGACCATACCCCGCATCGGTGACGATGCAAGGCTTTGGCCGCGGCGCGGTGCGAAATTTTGAGGCGGGCGGGGACATAGTGCGTGAAGATCGTGCCGTGCGGATGGGGCGAGGCAAACGATCGCCCTTGTCAGCTCCCGGTCGTTGCCTTTTCAACCGGCGGTTCAGGGGGAGCATCCGCCTGAGCCGCTTCTACCTGCGTCTCGGTCGGCTTGCGCCAGTTGCGGATAAACGCACCGAGACGGTCCCCCATCTCACCGGCGCTCAGGAACACCGGTACCCGCGCCACCGGTGCGGTCGGCTCAAAGGAGAGGCCGAGACCCGTGATCCTGCCCTTGTCGTCGACATCCCTGACGATCAGCTCGATCTGGCCGATCAGCACGCGATCGGCATATTCGGCATGGCCGCCAAGCCGCGCCGTGACCAGAGCGCCGACGGTCTGCTTCTGCTCCGCCTCGGTCAGGCCCGGAGCGTAAGCTGTCTCCAGCTCCGCGGCGGAGCGGGCCGGGTCGACGGCGAAGGCACCGAAGAAATCGGCATCTTCCGGATCGACGACGGCGCGGCTGGCGAACAGCTTGTCGAGCAGGCGCGGATAGCGGTCCGGCACGAAGATGTAGACCTGGTCACCGGCGGCCAGCCGCCCCATGTCCTGGAAGCGCATCGAACGGCCGTCGCGCAGCACCAGCGAGGGCCGTGCCCAGCGCGGAATGCGCTCGCCGCGCGCCACCGGGCTGCCATGCGCCACGCGATAGGCGAGAAGTTCGTGATGGGCGGAGCCGGGGAGTTCAAGTTCGACCTTGTCGAGCGGGCCGAGGCGAGCCGGCACGATGAGACCAAGGCGGCGCGCCAGCGGGCCGACGGTCCAGCCCTGGACGACCAGCGACACCAGCACGATGATGAAGGCGACATTGAAGATGACGCGGCCATTCTCCAGCCCGCCGAGCAGTGGGGTGATGGCGAGCAGGATCGAGACGGCGCCACGCAGGCCGACCCAGGAGACGAAAGCGACTTCGGGACGTGGCAGGCGGAACGGGATCAGGCAGAGCCAGACCGCGATCGGCCGCGCGACAAACATCAGGAACAGGCCAAGCGCTATCGCCGGCACCATGATCGCCGGAAACTGGGAGGGCGTCGCGAACAGGCCAAGGATCAGGAACATGATGATCTGCGCCAGCCATGACATGCCGTCCTGGAAGCGCTTGAGGATGGTGACGGCGCGGATGTCGGAATTACCGGCAATCAGGCCGGCGATATAGACCGCCAGGAAGCCCGAGCCGCCGATGGCGCCGGCGGCGGCAAAGACCATCAGCGACAGGGTCAGCACGAAGATCGGCAAGAGGCCGTGGTCGAGATTGAGCCGGTCGACGAGACGCACGATGGCGAGGCCACCGAGCACGCCGACAATGGCGCCGACGCCCATATTGATGAGAAAGCCGAGGATCAGGTTGGTGACCAGGACATTGGTTTCGGGATTGGCGTGGGCGGCAATGATCTCGACCAGGGTGATGGTCAGGAAGATGGCGATCGGGTCGTTGGTGCCGGATTCCACCTCGAGCGTCGAGCGCACGCGCTCGCGCAGATTGATCTCGCCGGCGCGCAGCAGGAAGAACACCGCGGCCGCATCGGTCGAGGCGACGGCTGCACCGAGCAGGAAGGATTCCAGCCAGCTGAGGTTGAGCAGATAGTAGGCGGCCGCGCCGAACAGGCCGGTGGTGAGAAGCACGCCGACGGTTGCCAGCGACAGCGCCGGGCCTGCCGCCTGCCGCAGGGCATTGAGCGGCGTGCCGAACCCGGAATCAAACAGGATGACGGCGAGCGCCAGTGAGCCGGCAAAATAAGCGATGCGGGCATTGTCGAACTCGATGCCGAGGCCGTCGGTTCCGGTGGCAAGGCCGATGCAGAGAAACAGAAGCAGGAGGGGCGCGCCGAAGCGGAAGGCAATCAGGCTCGAAAACGCGGCGGCGACGACAAGAGCTGTGCCAACCAGCGTGACGAGATAGATCGCATGCTCCATCCGTGATTTGCCCCTCGAATTCCTCTGCTTCCCGATTCAACGGAGAGTGGGGCGAAGGCATGGCCAGTGCAAGGCAGGAGGGTGGTTTTTTGCCCTAGGCCGCTGATTTTCCGGCGATGGGGAGCTGCTACTTCGGCAAATAAAAACGCCCGGACGATGCCGGGCGTTTCAGGTCTCTAAAAGATGGGTCTGCGATCAGGCGATGGTCTTGCCGAAGGCGACAGCAGTGTCGCCCATGCGGTTGGAGAAACCCCATTCATTGTCGTACCAGGACAGCACCGAAACGAAGTTGCCGTCCATCACCTTGGTCTGGTCGAGTGCCAGGATCGACGAACGTGGATCATGGTTGAAATCGATCGAGACGTTCGGGTGGTGGGTGACGCCGAGAATGCCCTTCAGCTTGCCGTTCGAAGCGGCGATCACCGCTTCGTTGATTTCCTGAACCGTGGTCGCGCGCTTGGCGATAAACTTGAAGTCGACGACCGAGACGTTAGGCGTCGGCACGCGGATCGAGATGCCGTCGAGCTTGCCCTTGAGATCGGGCAGGACGAGGCCGATCGCCTTGGCGGCACCGGTCGAGGTCGGGATCTGCGACAGGGCAGCAGCGCGGGCGCGGTAGAGATCCTTGTGCATGGTATCCAGCGTCGGCTGGTCGCCCGTGTAGGAGTGGATCGTCGTCATCATGCCTTTTTCGATGCCGACCGTCTCGTGCAGCACGGCGGCCAGCGGCGCCAGGCAGTTGGTGGTGCAGGACGCATTCGAGATGACGATGTGGTCCTTGGTCAGCTTGTCGTGGTTGATGCCGTAGACGACGGTCAAGTCAGCGCCGTCGGCAGGGGCCGAGACCAGCACGCGCTTGGCGCCGGCGGTCAGATGGGCGGCGGCCTTGTCACGGGCGGTGAAGATGCCGGTGCATTCGAGCGCGATGTCGACGCCGAGTTCCTTCCACGGCAGCTGCGTCGGATCCTTGATGGCGGTGACCTTGAACTTTTCCTTGCCGACGGTGATCTGGTCGCCATCGACGCTCACCTCGTGCGGGAAGCGGCCATGCACGCTGTCGTAGCGCAGCAGGTGGGCATTGGTCTCGACCGGGCCGAGGTCGTTGACGGCGACGACGTCGATGTCCTTGCGGCCGGATTCATGGATGGCGCGCAGGATGTTGCGGCCGATTCGGCCGAATCCGTTGATGGCAACTCTGACGGTCATTTTTCTCTCCCTGGGAGCTGGAAGGTAATTTGGTCCGCAGCTTCATAGCGGCGGACGGCCGAAGAATCCAGCCATCCAAGGCATGGATTTAAATCGATTAGGTTGGGCCAGCCCACGAAATCGCCGCATGCGGTTTCGTGGGAGGCGCGCCTCAATCCGTTATTTGCCGTGCAGGCGGGCTTCCGCTGCCTTGGCCGCCGCCTCTGCGGTGATGCCGAAATGCGGGTAGAGCTGTTCGATCGTGCCCGAGGCGCCGAAGCCGGTCATGCCGATGAAGATGCCGTCCGAGCCGATGAGATGATCCCAGCCCTGGCGAATGCCGGCCTCGATCGCCATCTTGATCGGCGCGTTGCCGATCGTCTTCTTGCGGTAGTCGTCGCTCTGCTTGTCGAACAGCTCGAAGCAAGGCACCGAGACGACGCGGGTCGGATGGCCGTGCTTTTCCAGGAGGTCGCGGGCGCCAAGGGCGATCTCGATCTCGGAGCCGGTGGCGAAGATCGTCACCGCTGCCTCGCCGCTGGCCGCGGCCAGTTCGTAGGCGCCCTGGCTGCTCAGGTTCTTGGCCGAGTGCTCGGTGCGCACCGTCGGCAGGTTCTGGCGGGTCAGCGCCAGGGTCGACGGCGTCTTTTCGGATTCGAGCGCGATCTGCCAGCATTCGGCGGTTTCCACCGCGTCGGCCGGACGGAAGACGTTGTGGTTCGGGATGGCGCGCAGTGCCGCCAGATGCTCGACCGGCTGGTGGGTCGGGCCGTCTTCGCCCAGACCGATGGAATCATGGGTCATGACGAAGATCGAGCGGATGCCCATCAGCGAGGACAGCCGCATCGACGGGCGGGCATAGTCGGAGAAGCACATGAAGGTGCCGCCATAGGCGATGAGGCCGCCATGCAGCGTGAGACCATTGATGGCCGCGGCCATGCCATGCTCGCGGATGCCATAGTGGACATAGCGCTGGCCATAATCGTCGGGCGTGATGTTCTTGGTCTGGCTCGTCTTGGTGTTGTTGGAGCCGGTCAGGTCGGCGGAGCCGCCGATGGTTTCCGGCACGGCGCCGTTGATGACTTCCAGTGCCATTTCCGACGATTTGCGGGTGGCGACCTTCGGCTTGTCGGCCGAGAGCTTCTTCTTGTAGTCGTCAATGACGGCGTCGAAGTTGGACGGCAGCTTGCCACTGAGGCGGCGCTCGAACTCGGCCTTCAGCTTCGGCTCGGCCTTGGCGAGGCGGCCTTCCCAGTCGGTGCGCGCCTTGACACTGCCCTTGCCGGCGGTGCGCCAGGCATCGAGGATGTCGGCCGGAATCTCGAAGGGCGGCGACTCCCAGTTGAAGAATTTGCGCGCGCCGGCGATCTCGTCGGCGCCGAGCGGCGAGCCGTGCGCCTTGTTGGTGCCGGCCTTGGTCGGGGCGCCGAAGCCGATGGTCGTCTTGCAGGCGATCATCGTCGGCTTGTCGGAATGGCGGGCGGCCTCGATCGCATAGGCGATGGCTTCCGGATCGGTGCCGTCGATGTGGCTGGCATTCCAGCCGGAGGCCTGGAAGCGGGCGACCTGGTCGGTGTTGTCGGACAGCGAGACCGGACCGTCGATCGAGATGTTGTTGTTGTCCCAGAAGACGATCAGCTTGTTGAGCTTGAGATGGCCAGCCAGCGCGATGGCTTCCTGGGAAACACCTTCCATCAGGCAGCCGTCGCCGGACAGTACATAGGTGTAGTGGTTGACGAGGTCGTTGCCGAAGGCGGCGTTCATGATGCGCTCGCCGAGCGCGAAGCCGACCGAATTGGCGAGACCCTGGCCGAGCGGACCGGTCGTCGTCTCGATGCCGGTGGCGTGGCCGTATTCGGGATGGCCTGCCGTCTTCGAGCCCAACTGGCGGAAGTGCTTGATCTGGTCGAGGGTCATGTCCTCGTAGCCGGTCAGATGCAGCAGCGAATAGAGCAGCATCGAGCCATGGCCGGCCGACAGGATGAAGCGGTCGCGATCGGGCCAGTGCGGGGCCTTGGGATCATATTTCAGGAAGCGGGTGAACAGCACCGTGGCGATGTCGGCGCAGCCCATGGGCAGGCCGGGATGGCCGGACTGGGCCTTCTCGACGGCATCCATGGAGAGAAAGCGGATCGCATTGGCCATCCGGTCATGTTGTTCACGCGACGTCATGGTTCCTCCAGAAATGGGGGTTTGGGGCTTGGGAGAGCCCTTGAAAAGGGTGCGCGACACATAGCAGGCGCGGGCTTTTAGTCAACAAATCGGGTGCACATTTGCCGGTCTTGTGATGCCGGTGGCGAGCCTACATTAGCGTTAGCGGGGGACAGTCGCGAGAGCTTTGTTGACGTTGCCTTCACCCGGTGCCTAATGTTTCCGGGATAAGGCGTTCTGAACGCGAACGATTCGGTGATGGGCAGGGCACAGGACGAAGGCCATGACCGGGGAAACCACACTCAAGGAAGTCATCGCCAGGCTGGGCAAGGCCATCGAGGGGCTGGAAAATGCCGTCGCGGCCAAGCTGGAGCATGAGCGCGATTACTCGGAAGCCGAGGCCGAAGTGCAGCGGATGAATGCCGACCGCTCGCGGCTGGCGCAGGAACTCGACAATTCCGAAGCACGCTCCGAACGGCTGGAGGACGCCAACAAGGAAGTCTCGCGACGGCTGGTGACCGCCATGGAAACCATCCGCGCCGTGTTGGACAGATAGGAGCTGGCCCATGGCACAGGTCACGGTTTCAATCGACGGCAAACAGTATCGGATGGCCTGCGACGAGGGCCAGGAAGAACATCTGATCGACCTCGCCGAGCGTTTCGACCGCTATGTCTCGCATCTGAAGATTCCTTCGGCGAAATCGGCGACCAGCGGCTGACCGTCATGGCCGGCATCATGGTGATGGACGAACTCTCGGAGCTGCAGAAGCGCGTCAAGGGCATGGAGAGCGAAGTGCTGACCTTGCGCAAGACGCGCGACGAGGCGCTGACCAAGGCCGACAAGAGCGACAGCGTGCTGACCAACGCGCTCGGCGCGCTGGCGCAGCGCATGGAAGATTTGACGTCGACGCTGGCGGTGAAATCCTAGACTCTTTCAGCGTCCGCAGCGAAATTTCTGCATTCCCCAACAAATTGCGAAAATTTTTCGCGGCCTGCATCGCTGCCGGCGATCTCTACGTTTTGAAGGTCGCCGCGGGAGTGGTAAAAGGGTCGGAACCCGCCATCCGGCGGCATTCACAGGGGTAGGGACCATGAGCCTTCGTATCAACGACATAGCGCCGGACTTCACGGCCGAGACCACCCAAGGCGCGATCAATTTTCACGACTGGATCGGCGACGGCTGGGCGATCCTGTTCAGCCACCCGAAGAATTTCACGCCGGTCTGCACGACCGAGCTCGGCACCATGGCGGGCCTCGAAGGCGAGTTCAAAAAACGCAACGTCAAGATCATCGGCATCTCCGTCGATCCGGTTGCGAGCCACGACAAATGGCAGGCCGACATCAAGACGGCGACCGGCCAAACGGTGCACTATCCGCTGATCGGCGACAAGGACCTCAAGGTCGCCAAGCTTTACGACATGCTGCCTGCCGGCGCCGGCGAGACCTCGGAAGGCCGCACGCCCGCCGACAACGCCACCGTGCGCTCGGTCTACGTCATCGGGCCGGACAAGAAGATCAAGCTGGTGCTGACCTACCCGATGACCACGGGCCGCAATTTCGATGAGATCCTGCGCGCGGTCGATTCCATGCAGCTCACCGCCAAGCATCAGGTGGCGACGCCAGCCAACTGGAAACAGGGCGAGGACGTCATCATCACCGCCGCCGTTTCCAACGAGGATGCGATCAAGCGCTTCGGCGCCTTCGAGACCATCCTGCCCTATCTCAGGAAGACCAAACAGCCGTCCGCCTGAAACGACGTATCGGAACAGCTTTTGGCTTTTCCGACCTTGCGGGCCAAGTCATGCTTGACTGGCTCGCCGGGGTGGACAACCATGCCCACAATGGGTGCTGGTGGAGAAAATCGTTCCCGCCGGCGATGGGTGAGGGAGCCGGACGTGGACGTAACTTTGGCCAGGCCGATGGTCAGGGGGTTTTACGACAAGCCGACCGGGGCCATCCAGTATGTCGTCACCGATCCGGCGACGAAGCGGTGCGCGATCATCGATCCGATCCTCGACTTCGATGAGAGATCCGGCGCGACGGGTACGAAGAGCGCTGATGCCTTGCTCGATTTCGTCAAGGAGAACGGGCTTGAGCTCGAGTGGATACTCGACACACACCCGCATGCCGACCATTTCTCGGCTGCACACTATCTGAAACAGAAGACCGGGGCGCCGACGGCGATCGGCGACAGGATCGTCGATGTCCAGAAGCTGTGGAAGGTGATCTACAACTGGCCGGATTTTCCAGCCGACGGTTCGCAGTGGGACCGGCTGTTCGCAGAGGGCGAGACGTTTGCGATCGGCAGCCTTCCAGTCAAGGTACTGTTCTCACCCGGCCACACGCTGGCCTCGATCACCTATGTGGTCGGCGACGCTGCTTTCGTGCACGATACGCTGTTCATGCCCGACAGCGGCACGGCACGCGCGGATTTTCCCGGCGGCAGTGCCGCGCGGCTGTGGCGCTCGATCCAGGACATACTGGCGTTGCCCGACGAGACGCGCGTCTTCGTCGGCCATGACTATCAGGCCAGTGGCCGCGCGGCCTTGTGGGAAAGCACGGTCGCCGTACAGAAGGCCGGCAACATCCATCTGGTTGCCGCCAACAGCGAGGCTGAGTTCGTGGCGCTACGCGAAGCGCGCGACAAGACATTGCCGATGCCGCGGCTGATCCTGCATGCGCTGCAGGTCAACATGAATGGCGGCCGCCTGCCGGAACCGGAAGCCAATGGCCGGCGGTATCTGAAGTTTCCGCTGGATGGGCTTTGAGGCAATCGCAGCCTGGCTGCGGTGTACGAAAAAGGCGGCGCCAGTTTCCTGACGCCGCCTTGATATTTCCTGGCCGAACCCGGCTCTAAGCCGCCGGCTGGGCCTCGATGGTGCGCAGCGCCTGGGTCTGGCGCTTGGCGGCGGCCTTGACGGCATCCTGCACCTTTTCGAAGGCGCGCACCTCGATCTGGCGCACGCGCTCGCGGCTGATGTCGAACTCGGCCGACAGCTCTTCCAGCGTCAGCGGCTCCTCAGCGAGGCGACGGGCCTCGAAGATGCGCCGTTCGCGCTCATTGAGCACGGCAAGAGCGCCTGACAGCATGCCGCGCCGGTTTTCCAGCTCGTCCTGCTCGATCAGCATCTCTTCCTGGCTTTCGTGGTCGTCGACCAGCCAGTCCTGCCATTCGCCGGATTCGCCTTCGGTTGCCCGGATCGGCGCGTTGAGCGAGGCGTCGCCGGACAGGCGGCGGTTCATCGACACCACTTCGGCCTCGGACACGTTCAGCCTGGTGGCGATCTCGGTGATCTGATCGGGCTTCAAATCGCCGTCGTCCAGAGCCTGGATCTTGCCCTTCACCTTGCGCAGGTTGAAGAACAGGCGCTTCTGGTTGGCGGTCGTGCCCATCTTGACCAGGCTCCACGAGCGCAGGATGTACTCCTGGATCGAGGCTTTGATCCACCACATGGCGTAGGTCGCGAGGCGGAAGCCGCGCTCGGGTTCGAATTTCTTGACGGCCTGCATGAGGCCGACATTGCCTTCCGAGATCACTTCGCCGATCGGCAGGCCGTAGCCGCGATAGCCCATGGCGATCTTGGCGACGAGCCGCAAATGGCTGGTGACGAGCTTGTGCGCAGCGCTGGTGTCTTCATGCTCGGCGTAACGCTTGGCGAGCATGTACTCTTCCTGCGGCTGAAGCATCGGAAAGCGGCGGATTTCTTCCAGGTAGCGGCTGAGGCCGCCTTCGCCGGAAACAATACTGGGTAATGACTGGGCCATGATAGCGCCCCCTCTCATTGGAGTGATGCCCCCGAAACGCGGCGGGCATGTGACGCGAACACCAAAAGGCTCGCTCGCGACATCAAATCTTATACAGGAACAAAACCAGAAAAGACAGGCATTTGTTCAACACGAAACAGTGTGTCACGCTGAAGTGAACAATGCCAGTCAGGTTTTTTGATGGCTGGTTTCGGGCTTGACGGTGACAGGTTCAGAGTTTGCGAAAGCCGCCGACGAGTTCCTCCATGTCCCCCGGTATCGGCGCCTCGAACCTCAGAGGTAAATGGGTATCCGGGTGACGAAATGCAAGAAGCCAGGCATGCAAAGCTTGCCGCGAAAATGCCTTGACCTGACCTTTGAGGGGTTCCGGCAACCGGTTAGCCTTGGTGCGGAAGGCCTGGCCGTAGTCGGGGTCGCCGACGACCGGATGCCCGATATGGGCCATGTGGACGCGGATCTGGTGGGTGCGGCCGGTTTCCAGCCGGCATTCGACCAGGCTTGCCGTGGCGAATTCCTGCTGGTTCTCGCCGAAGCGCTCCTGGACGGCAAAGTGGGTGATGGCATGGCGGGCGTCGTCGCGGCCTTCCGGCACCACGGCACGGCGCACCCGGTCGGCGGCGCGGCCGAGCGGCGCATCGACCGTTCCGGTCGGCCGCTGTGGTATGCCCCAGACCAGCGCCAGATAGGCGCGTTCCAGATCGCCGCTCCGGCCATGATCGGCGAAGGCTTCCGATAGCGCCTTATGGGCGCGGTCGGTCTTGGCCACCACCATGACGCCGCTGGTCTCCTTGTCCAAGCGGTGCACGATGCCCGGCCGGCGCACCCCGCCAATGCCGGACAGGCTGTCGCCGCAGTGATGGATCAGCGCGTTGACGAGCGTGCCGGTCCAGTTGCCGGCGCCGGGATGCACGACAAGCCCTGCCGGCTTGTTGATGACGATCAGGGCGTCGTCTTCATAGAGCACATCGAGCGCGATGTTCTCGCCCTGCGGCGCGGCCGGTTCCGGTTCCGGCATCGCGACCGCAACACTTTCGCCTGCGATCATCTTGCGCTTGGTTTCGTCGACCGGCTTGCCGTTGATGGAAACCGCGCCCTGCCGGATCAGCATCTGCACGCGGCTGCGCGACATGTCCGGGCCGAGGCTCGCCGCCAGCCATTGATCGAGGCGCTGTCCGGCCGCTTCAACGCCCGCCACAAGCACAGTTGGTGCCGCCTCTATCAATTCAGGGTCCTCTTCGCTATGAGCGCTCATCGAAAAACCGTTCCGGAATATCTGCCATGGCCCGGCCCGATGCCGACGAAGATCAGGAAAAGCCGCTCGACCCCGAGGTCGAAAAGATGCGTGGCAAGCTCGTCCGCTTCATGGCCATCAATCTCGGCCTGCTGCTGCTGGCCCTTATGGTGGTGATCGCGGCGATTGTCTACAAAGCCCGCAAAGCGCCATCGGTGACCCCGCCACTGGCTGGCGATATCCAGGTGCCCGCCGGCGAGCCGTTGAGCGGCGACATCGTGCTGCCGGTCGGCGCAAAAGTGGTCAGCCAGTCGCTGTCCGGCAATCGCATCTCGATCGACGCCGAGCTTGCCGACGGCGGTCGCGCGATCTTCGTCTATGATATCGCCGAGCGCAGGCTGATCGGCCAGTTTGCAATTCGCAACAAATAGGCTGGCCGCAACCATGCAACAAACAAGCGTGTCGCTGAAATGACCGGCTTTGCCGAACATCGTCGTGTCGCGACTGTCGCACTGGTTGTCCGCAATTATGACGAGGCGATTGCCTGGTATGTCGGGCGGCTGGGTTTCCTGCCCCTCGAGGATGTCGATCTCGGCGGCGGCAAGCGCTGGGTCACGGTGGCGCCGGCCAAGGGGCAGGGCGCCAGGCTGCTTTTGGCCGAGGCGTCTGATGAGGCGCAAAGACAAAGCATCGGCAACCAGACTGGCGGCCGGGTCTTCCTGTTCCTCGAAACCGATGACTTTACGCGCGACCATGCGGCGATGCTGGAAAAGGGTGTCGAATTCCACGAGGCGCCGCGTTTCGAGCCCTATGGCACGGTCGCGGTTTTCGCCGATCTCCACGGCAATCTCTGGGACCTGATCGAGCCGAAACGGTAAAGCGCGGGCGGCTTTTCGCTTGCTGCTGTAAAGCCGCCGAACCCCAGTTGCTTTTTCCCAGCCGTCAGCCTATATCGCCGGTTCTTGAGCGCGCCCATCGTCTAGCGGTCAGGACACCGCCCTCTCACGGCGGGAACAGGGGTTCGATTCCCCTTGGGCGTACCAAGGATTTCAAATGGTTAGGTCAACCACCTTCCAAATCATCAAATAACAGTCAAATAAGCACAATGCGGAAGTAGCCGACAACACTCGCATGAAGTCGGCAACCCGACTGAACGCTAATGAACAAAGCGCTCGCACGCCTGCACTTGATCTGGTTAAGACCCGTGAGATCGGCATAAATTATATGAATTGGGGGAGTCGATGGGAGAGCGGCTACGTAACCTGTGGATCTTAGCAAAACGCGCTGTAACGCCTGTTACTGTGGCCGGAACGCTTTCTCTGAGCCTCCTCGTTTGGATAGGCGCAGTGCCAGGAAGCGTTGTCGCAATCTTAGATAATTGGAACTCGCTATTTGTAAAATTTGCCCCAGCGGATCCGCTCACCAAATTTTTGAACGTGATCGACGATGGGAATTTGCCTACCAGCTTGTCTGCCACGGCTTCTTACCTTGGCAAGTCGTCGATTAAGGAAGCATCTCAGCCCTGCGAGTGGGATGCATGGGCCGACGGCAACATAGACAATGTGCGAGAAGTTCGCCTATCGCCAAATGACGCACTATTGATCCTGGGCGGCTATAGAACTGGTTGCCTCATCTACTTGCGGGCGGACAAACCGCACGATAGTTCCGCCATGGAAATCGGTTGGCCGGAGTACATATACGTTCACGAAGTTTCCCCCGCATCACCGGGAAAGATCATTGAAATTAGAAACGTTAGTAGGTTCGGATCTGGTATATGGGGAATGAATTCAACGTTCGTTTGGACGAATGATAAGAAAATTAATACTCTGACACTTCCAACGTACATGTTGGTTTCAGGGTGGGATGTGTTCTCGAATGCCACGACAGAATTTCTGATGCGAAATGTCATAACGGCGTTAGACGGTGTCGTTACGCTGCGTCGCGACGGCACAGCGTACGCGTGTGACCAGACGAAGGAACAGCAAGAGAAATATCTTGCCGACCGGTTGAAAGAAGTGGATGCACTATCCGAAGCTCCCGACCTAGCAGCAGATGCGGGGAATGCAGTGGATACAGGGGCTGCACCGCCGTATCTGGACCGACCTGTGTGTACAGAGCCCTATGAAACTATGAAGGCCATTCGTCTGTTTGGCCCAGAGGTGCTGCGATTTGATCCAGTTACACGACAGTTCGACCTAATCGATGGGCGGAGGAGTGAAGGAGCAAGCGACCTTGCGGAAGTTTATGGGGATAAGGCCGGCGCCAAAGGGCATTGGTTTACAAGCCCTCCTAAGGTCCAGAAATAGCGCCTGCGTACATTGGCCTCGCAACACGTCAATATCGATGAAGCGAACCCTCAAAAGGTTCATAGGGACTAACGGACGATTGGATCCGGAACTGATCCGGTGAGGGCACCACATAGCTCAGTTGGGAGAGCGCTTGAATGGCATGCAAGAGGTCGTCGGTTCGATCCCCCTTGGGCGTACCAAGGATTTTCCGGCAGATGTGATGCTTGCGCAATACGGCATGTTGCAGCAAGTTGGCTGCATGAAACAATTGGCTTTGCCGCTCCTCATTTCCGCGGCCATGATTGCCCAGTGCGGTCCGTCGTTCTCCAAGGATAGGAAGATCACCGGCACCATTCGAGGTTTCGAATGTGGCGACAATTGCTACCTGACCATTGTCGATCGCAAGAAGGTGGAGCAAGTCGGCCTGTGTGCCGCGCCCGAGTGCGAAAGCTGGAACGAGCAAACCGTGATGCCGTCCCGCTACAAGGGAAAACGCGTGACCGTTACAGTTGGGCAAGGGCAGCAGGTCGATGACAGCGGCAACGTGATGGGAGAGATGATGTCCTTCACGAAGATCAGATTTCTCGACTAGCATTGGCGGCACTCAGACAAGGCACCCTATGTGGGGTGCTCTTGACTGGCGACGCCCGCGACCCGGCGGCTCCGCATGCCCGAATACCCCCAATTTAAGTCAGCCCGCGACGCTTGAAAGCGCAACAATCCCTGTTACTTACGAGGCGGGGTAACATCTGCGGACAGCGGATTTTGGGTTTGGGTAGAGTTGGAATGGCGTCAAGGAACATGATTTGCTCGCGCTGCCATGGCGGCGGCAAGGTTTTCGATTGCTCGAGATGGTCTGCGTCAAAAGGGCATTGCTGCCCGCAAGGGACGCACCAGATCAGTTGCCCGGGGAAGACCATCGCGTGCGCCGAATGTGGCGGCCTTGGGATGCTGGTGGAAGCTGAGCTCAAGGCCGTCGCGTAGCCGCCGCTTCGGCAAGGACGCGATGAGGGCGGCTTCCGCGTTGCGATCGCGTTCGCCATCTCTTGAATAGATCCTGCAGGCTTTTACCAAGAGCGGTTCACCGTCTTGCAACGATAAGGCTCGCCGCTTCTGGCGCGGCGGGGCCGATTGCATTAGCATCACGTCATGGATTTCGAGGCACGGCTCAAGCGGCGCACAGAATGCCGGGTGCCAGGCAGATCCTGACGGGCAATCGAGGCCACGGGGAGAAGGCCAATGCAGAAGCTGCAAGCGCAGGGCGTCCACCACATCACGCTGGTCGGCGCTGGGCGCCAGACCTCGATCGATTTCTGGGAGGGCGTGCTCGGCATGCCGTTCATCTTCGAGCAGCCCAACCTCGACAAGGCCAGCGAAAGCCATCTCTATTTCGATCCGGGCGACGGCCGGCTGATCACCGTCTTTACCGATGAGAGCCGCACGCCGCAGAAGCGGCGCACGCCGACCGACCCGGGCTGCGTCCACCACATCGCGTTTGCGGTGTCGCGCGTCACCTTTCTGCATGCGGTCGCCCGACTCGACGAGCGCGGCATCAAGCACAGCGGCGTCAAGGATCGCGGCTTCATGGATTCGATCTATTTCGAGGATCCGCTCGGCCTGCTGATCGAGCTTGCTTCCTACCGCTTCGAGCCGCCGGCGGGTTTCACCCACGCCGACGTGCTGATGCAGGCGCACCGGCTGCGCGTTGCGCGCGGCGACTACAACATTGCCGAGGTGCACCTTGCCGACGCGATCCAGGCGCTTGTCGAGAGCTCCCGCGCGACCTTGTCGGAGGACCGGGCGCCGAAGAACCCATACTGACGGCCAACAAAAACAGAGGGAGGACCACAATGGCAAAGACCGTGACCAAGAACGCAAAGAAGCCTGCGGCCAAGGCAGCCGCCAAGCCGTCGCCAAAGGCTGCCGCGAAGGCGGCGGCAAAGCCGGCGGCCAAGACGTCCGCACCCAAGGCCAAGGCGAAATCGGCGAAAAAGCCGGCGCTGAAGCTCAGCATGCTGAAGCCGAGCGTCAACAACATGACCGTGCGGGTGTTCGCCCGCGCGGCCGGGTTCGACGCCGCCGAGACCGACGCCTGGGGCCACACGCGCTCGCCCGAATACATGGCGCGCAATCCGGCGCATCTGACACCGATGATCGAGGACAAGGGGCTGCCCAGAGGCGTGCTTTGGGAAAGCTGCGCCATCATGCAGTATCTCTCCAACAAGCACGGGCTGGAGAAATTCTATCCGAAGGCGCCGGCCAAGCGGGCGATGGTCGACAGCGCCATGTTCTACCTGATCGGCACGCTCTACCCCTATGTGGCGCGCGCCACCTATCCGGCGCTCGGTTTCCCGCACTATGCCGGCGAGGTCGGCCACAGCGATGCTCATCCCGACAAGAAGTCGGAAGCACAGAAGGCCGCCATGGCCGCGATCGCCGAGCCCCTCGAGGTTTTTCACAGCTTCTTCAGGGACGGCAAGCCGTTCATCGGTGGCAAGATCCCGTCGATCGCCGATATCCGGTTGGCGGCAACGCTCGAGTTCCTGGCGGTCATCGACTACGCCTTGCCCAAATGGGCGAAGGAGTACATGGCAGCAATCGAGAAGAAGCTCGGCAAAGCCTACGCCGAGCCGGCCGGCGACGTGCGTGGCTACATCGCCCATGTGCGGTCGCAGGCGAAGGCCTCAGCTTAAGGATTCGTTAACCTAAGCCCTGTCTACTGCTGGGAATTCGCCGCGCGACCACGGATGTACTGGCGCACTATCGGCGGAAGGAAAGGTCGGCTCCGTGCCGGCCTTTTTGCTTTTAGCGGGCCTCATGCCAGGACATCGCGCGACGGTGATCAGGCAGCGCCGGAGCATCAACTTTTCGCGCCACGATATTGTCACCGCCGGTGTTGGCTCTAACATCCCTTCAACGGATTCGGCTTGGAATGCCGACCTGGATGAGATGAGGGCTTGCGATGAAATGCGTGGCGGCAATGCTGATGATGGCCAGTGGCATGCTGGCTGGAACGCTTCTCCCGTCACAGGCAGCGACGCTCAACACGATGGATGATGTCGGGGACGCGATCCAGGCGTGCTGGACGCCGCCGGCGGATGCCGGGAATTCGACTGTAACCCTGAGCTTCAGCTTCAGGCGCGACGGCTCGCTGATCGGTCCGCCGCGGCCCACCGCCGCCAAGGTGGCCGGCGATGACAGGGCGCGGAAGGCGTTCGTCGAGGCGGCCATCGCTGCCGTCAAGGATTGCACGCCCCTGACGTTTTCACCTGTTTTGGCACAGGGCATCGGCGGCAACGTTTTCACGTTGCAACTGGCCTCGCCGAAGCAATAGCGATTCGCGCCGACCTCATCGAGAAATCGCGTGACTAAAGCGCATCGCCGGCAAGGCTTCACGCCTCCGCCAGGCTGCTTTTCACGACCAATGGCTCAATGGCTCAGGCGCCGAACTTCGGCATGCCGTGCCAGGTCCGGTGTCTCGAAGACATAGTCGCTCCAGGCCGATTCTGGGATTTGCCCGGCCAGATAGCACTCCAGCAACAGGTTTTGCTCGGGATTGAGCGGTCGTGGCGCGCGCTCATAATCCAGCCCGAGAGAATGGAAAAGGTTCCTTGTCAGTTCCGATACCGTGAAGTGGATCGACATCTGCGTTCTCCTCTGCCCATCAACGCCGCAGTCAGGCAAAGGTTTCAGCGTCAGGCGCCAGTAACGCCAGATTGATCGGTCGCCCGGGCCTACGGCCTCGCAATTCCGACAGCCGCCGGTCTCACCGCATTGTTTTCGGGTTCGTCTCAATCTTGAAATAAAAATGTAATATCGAATTTACAGGGGCCATCCTATTACACTAGATGAAAGTCTGTTTCAGGCCATAACTCTTCAAGTATTAGATATAGCTCATTTATTCGAAGATTAGCCAAGTCGAAAGAATGTGATTCCAGTCCGTCAACAGCAAGGACAATGTCGTCCCGATGATCCGCTCCTGGCTTCTCATGATGATCGCCCTGGTGACGGTGGCCGCCTTTGCGCTCGGCACGACGTCCTCCTATGCGGATAGCTGCAGCGCGATCAGAGGTCAGTTGCTTGGTGGCCGCGGCGGGGGCGTGAGTCCCGAACTGGCGCAGCTGCGCCGCCAGCTTGCCGCGATCCAGGGCCTGGAGAGGCAGCGCAGGTGCACGGCGCAAAGTGCCGCGGGCGGCTTCTTCAACGCTTGTGCGGATCTTGCCAGAAACCGGACGGAGGTGCTGCGCCAGATCGCGGCCGGTTCCGGCCGGGATGTTTCCGGCCTGCAGGCACGGTTGGCGGCGCTCGGCTGCGGGGCGAAGGATCAGCGCCCGGCATCGAAGGCCCAGTCCACAGCGGGCGGAGCAATTTATGCCGGCAATTCAATGCTGTTTTGCGTGCGCCTGTCGGATGGATACTTCTTTCCGGCGCCAAAGTCGCAATTCGCCGGCAGCGACGATGTCAAGGATATGGCCGATCAGTGCCGTTACATCTGTGATGATCCGGCTGTCGATCTCTACACGCTGAGCGATGCCAGTCTGGAAACCGAAAAGATGGTCGCGCTTGATACGCGCAAACCGTATACCGAACTGCCGTCGGCTTTCCGCTACCGGGACGATGCCAATTTCAAGGCCTGCGACGTCAAGCGCTACTACCAGCGGGTCGCGGAACTGAGGGCAAGGACGGTGACGCCGGCAAACATGAGCAATGCCATCATTCCCCTGCCACAGCGAAAGCCGGACGTCGGCAGCCCGGACGTCGGCAGCGTTGCGGCAATCCCGCAATCCGGGACAGAAGCCCCGGGTGCCGCTCAGGAGCAGTCGATCGAGGCCAGCACGCGGCCGGTGCGCGTGGTCGGCCCGGCCTTCTTCCCGGCTGAATGACCGCCCCTCTCTGCGCATCCGTCCGATAAAGGTTCGCAGCGGGCTGTCGTGGTGCAGCCGGCTATAGGACCCATCTGGAACAGAGGGGCGCTCACGGCGTTGTGATCGACATCAGCCAGGAGAAACGCCATGGCCACGTTCAGGGAAATGCGGGTTCTGGAGATCGTCGAAAACGGCTCCCTGACCAATGACGAGAAGGTTGCCGAACTGCGTGAGATCGAATCCGAGGCGCGCGGCCTGCAGCGGGCCGCGTCGGAGAGTTCCATGGGCGATGATGACGGCTGGCAGGACGATTTGCGTCAGGTTCGGCTTGCGCTCGACAAGCTTGGAGCGAAGGAACCGAAGAAGGGCGCGGCATCGCTATAGCCCTCTCCGCGGTGGGGCTCCGGGGCTTGCCCTGAATTGCGCCTATTCGCAGACCATGCGGATCCGCTGTCCCGGCGCGCTTACGTTCTTGCACGCCAACTGCTTTTCCGGGTCCGAGGGCGGGGGAGGCGGCGGTGAAAATCTCGTCTGATGCCGTCTCTGCATGCCAGGTTTAAAAACCCTGCGTTCGGAAAATCGTCCGGGCGGCGGTGGCGGCACCGGGAAGGCGCCGTTGTCGGCCTGCGGTGCGTAGTCGATATTGGGTGGCGGCCGGTCCCAGAAGCGCCTGGCGTCGAGCGGCCGCGGAATGATGACCGTGCCGTCATAGGTGCGCGAACAGCCACTGCCGAAAAGCAGCACCACGCCCAGCAAGAAAGGCCCTATCCGTCCAATCATAAGCAACACCCCTGCACGGGCTTATAACGCGGCCTTGGTCCACCCGACAACCTGACGGAATAACGCAGGAGGAACGTGGTGGTTGCGCCGTTAAGGTTAGCGGATCGTTAATGCTTCTCGGGCACATTCCGCCGACGAACCGCGGAGGGAGGGTTCGGCCTTGATTTTCGGGGTGGGGACAGCATGGCGGAAGCGGACGAAGCAATCGGCGCGCGCGGCAAGCGTGGGTCCGGCAAGGCGGTGCACCGCGATGCGCCGCCACGCGCGGACATGGATTCGGCCGCCGCGCTTCGCCAACTGGTCGAGGCGGGCTCGGACTGGATCTGGGAGACCGACGCCGAACTGCGATTCTCCTGGCTTTCTCCCACCTACCAGGCGGCCACCGGTATCGATCCGGCCGATGTGCTCGGCCGGTTCCGCTTCGATTTCCTCAATCAGGTCCTGAAGGGCAACCACAGCGCGACAGCGCATCTGGAGGATCTGCAGGCGCGCCGGCCGTTCCGCGATTTCGTCTACGAACTGAAGGGAGGCGGCGCCGACTGCCGCTGGGTGTTGACGTCAGGCTTCCCACGGTTTGACAGCGACGGAAAATTTGCCGGCTATCGTGGCATAGGCCGCAACGTCACCGCGCTGGCCAGTGCCTTCGAGACCGCGGAGCATAACCCGTTGCCGGGCAGCGAACCCGACCGGCATCTTGCCGATCTCGAACGGACAATGGACGCCATGCACATGGGCGTCGTGCTTCTCGATGCCAAGCTCGACACGCTGATCGTCAACAAGGCCTATCGCGATCTGTCCAGGATTGCGGATGGTGCCGTGACCGTCGGCGCTCCGTTCAGCCAGTTGATGGACCTCAACCGCCGCAATGGCATCTATGGCGACATCGACGAACAGCAGTGGCAGCACTACCTCGCCACCCGTATCGAGGAGATTCGCGCCGGCTCTGTCGCGCCACGCGAATTTGTCCATGCAAGCGGGAGGACGATGATGTTCTCGGTGACGGCGCTGTCCGGGGGCAAGCGGCTGTTGACCTATTATGAGGTCACCGAACTCAAGCGTCGCGATGCCGAGATCGAAAGCGCCAACGCCAAGATCGCCGAGACCTTCGTCAATCTGCGCACAATGATCGATCAGATGCCGATCGGCGTTCTCGTCCTCGATGCCGATATGCGCGCCGAAGTCATCAATCGCGCCTTCTATGACTTCTGGAGGATCGATCCAGGCCGCGCCGGGATCGGCTCGGCCTTTCGCGAGTTGATGGAAGCCAGCCGAGGCATTGACCCTTACGGCGCCGATGAAATTGCCTGGCAACGTCATACCGCCGAGCGCGAAGCCGAAATCAGGGCCGGCGTTGCCGGCTCCAGGCAATTGCCACACAATGACGGGCGCACGCTTGTCGCATCGCTGGCACCGCTGGCCGGCGGCAAGCGGCTCATTTCCTATGTAGACGTCACCGACATGAAGGGCCGCGAGACCGAGGCGCAGGATGCGCGCAAGCATCTCGCCAGCGTGCTGGAATCGCTGCCGGCCGGAGTGATCATCTACGACCGCGACGACAAGTTCGTCTTTGCCAACCGCAAGCTGCAGGACTCGCTGCCGGCGCTAAAGCCCGTCTGGCAGCCCGGCTGTACCTTCCGCGAGGCGCTGGAGTTCGGCCATGCGGTCGGCTATTTCCGCTCGTGTGGCGATCCCGAGCTCGACAAGCTTTACGACGTCGACACCGAACGCTGGGCCGACGGCGTGCTGGCGCGCTACCATCTGCCAAATTCGTCCTACGAGCGCCTCAATGCCGATGGGCGCTGGTACCAGGTCTACGACATGCGCACCGATGACGGCACGTTCATCGGCGTGCGCGTCGACATCACCGACATCAAGAGCCGCGAGGCGGCGCTGCGCGACTCGATGCGCCAGATCGATCTCTTCCGGCATGTCATGGACGAGTTGCCGGTGGCCGCCTTCATCAAGGCGCAGGACCTGAGCATCGAATTCGTCAACAAGGCCTGGTGCGCGATCACGGGCTTGGCCAAGGAAGACGTCATCGGCCGGACCGACCGCGAGCTGTTCGGCACGCAAGACGCGGAAAGCTACGGCCATGACGACACCGAGGTCGTCGTAACCGGCAAGGGCCTCGAGGTCGAGGAGCCCGTCACCCATCGCGACGGCACGGTGCGGCAGTTGATGACGCGCAAGAGCCGGCTGGTGGCCATCGACGGATCGATGCACCTGGTTGGTTCCAGCACCGACATCACCGACGTCAAGGCGCGCGAGCGGGCGCTGGAAGAGAGCATGCGCGAGAACGAGGTGTTCCGCAGCCTGATCGACAATGTGCCGGTGTCGATCTACGCCAAGCGCTCCGATCTCAGGCAGTTCTATGTCAACAAGGGCTGGTGCGATCTGACCGGTCTCAGCAGGGAAGCTGCGATAGGCAAGACCGACATCGAGATTTTCGGGGAGGACGGCGAGGCTTTCGTGGCCGGCGATCTGGCCGTGCTGCGCACCGGCGACACCCAGGAGATCGAGGAGACCGTGCGGCTTGCCGACGGCAGCGTCAGGCATCAGTTCGCGCGCAAGGGCGCGATGATCGCGTCGGACGGTTCGCTTTACCTGATAGGATCGACCACCGACATCACGGAACTGAAGATGCGCGAGGCCGAACTCAGCGAGGCGCGCCAGCGCGCCGTGCTCGCCGACCGCGCCAAGTCGGAATTCCTCGCCAATATGAGCCATGAGATCCGCACGCCGATGAACGGTGTGCTGGGCATGGCGGAACTCCTGGCTAAATCCAATCTCGATCCGAAGCAGAAGACGTTCACCGACATCATCGTCAAGTCGGGCAACGCGCTCTTGACCATCATCAATGACATCCTGGATTTCTCCAAGATCGATGCCGGCCAGATGGTGCTCGATCCGGCGCCCTTCAACCTTGCCGAGGCGATCGAGGATGTGGCGACGCTGGTGTCGACGCGCGCCAAGGAAAAGGACCTCGAGCTCATCGTGCGTGTCGAGCCGAGGCTCGAAAGCCTGTTCATCGGCGATGTCGGCCGCATCAGGCAGATCGTCACCAACCTCGTCGGCAATGCGGTGAAATTCACCGATGAGGGCCATGTGCTGGTCGACGTGACCGGCGAGAGGGTCCCGACCGGAACCAGGTTGACGATCTCGGTCACCGACACCGGGATCGGCATCCCCGAGGAAAAACTGAAACTGGTGTTCGAAAAATTCAGCCAGGTCGACACCTCCTCGACAAGGCGGCACGAAGGCACCGGGCTTGGCCTTGCCATCACCTCACGGCTGGTCGAGCTGATGGGCGGCACCATCGGTGTCGAGAGCGCCGAGGGCAAAGGCTCGACCTTCTGGTTCACCGTGACGCTGCCCAGGGCCGGTCAGCAGAACGGGCAGCGCATCATGCCGGTGGACGTGACGGGCGCACGCGTGCTGATCGTCGACGACAATGCCGTCAACCGGGCCATCCTGACCGAGCAGATGGTCTCGTGGACGTTCGATTCCTGTGCGGCCGAGAGCGGCGCCGAGGGCCTGAAGGTGCTGATCGCCGCCGCTGCCTATGGCGTGGCCGTGGATTGCGTGGTGCTCGACTACCAGATGCCCGAGATGAGCGGCGCCGAAATGGCGCGCATCGTGCGCAACACCGAAGGTCTCGCCGACACGCCGATCATCATGCTGACCTCGGTCGACCAGTCACTCGCCAACACCAGCTACCGCGATCTCGGCATCGATGCCCAGCTGATCAAGCCGGCGCGCTCCTCCGTGCTTCTGGAAACGCTGGTGGCGACCATCCAGCGCCATCGCCACACCACGGACGGCCACACCGCGCAGCCGCCCGCAGGCGAGGCGCTCGCTGCCCCCCAGCGGCCACCGCTGGCGCCGTCCGAACAACGCGCGCAATTGCAGCCGCCGCCGGTTCGTCCCCGGCTGCCCGCCACCGGCGATGGCGGACACAGGTTGGATATCCTCGTGGCCGAGGACAACGAAGTGAACCAGATGGTCTTCACCCAGATCCTCGGCGAGACCGGCTACGGCTTCGAGATCGTCGGCAATGGCCGCAAGGCGCTCGACGCCTTCGGCAAGCTCAATCCGTGCATGATCCTGATGGATGTCTCGATGCCGGAGATGAGCGGGCTCGAGGCGACCGCCGCGATCCGCCGGCTGGAAGAGGAAACCGGCACGCATGTGCCGATCGTCGGTGTCACCGCGCATGCGCTCAAGGGTGATCGCGAACGCTGCCTGGAGGCGGGCATGGACGACTATCTGCCCAAGCCGATCAGCCCCAGGGCCCTGCTGGAGAAAGTCGAGCGCTGGATAGGCGCCGGCAGCCAGGTCCGGCGCAACGCGGGATAGCATCCGCCGCCGGTTTCAGGGATCCGAAGAGGCAAGCCGAGGGAATCAATCGCCGATTTGCTGCTACCCCTGCGTGCAATGCCTATGGTGCGATCGCACCATATCAAAGGCGGCGCCCAGCCGGGACAATAGCAAAATCGAATTCCGCCCTTGCAGTTACGGGCGGGAGCAGCGACCGCCAGTATGGAACAGCGTCAACCTACCCCAACGGACCTGTTTTTGGCGATGGCCCGGCCACGACACGCTCTGGCCTCGAGCAACGCACTCCCGTCCGGATTTTCTTTGCCAAAGCCAGCCCCGTCGAATCCGACGGGAGCTGTAGCCTCGGGACCGCTCAACTCACTGATTCAGAGGGTAAACCCGGACCATGCCGCTGGTACCGGTCGCTGTCGTCTTTCGAGGCGCCGACGACGCGTTACCGGGGTGACATGAAACTGTCATGCGACTGTAATAATCGAAGGCTATTGGCCTCAGCGGGCGCTGGTTAGAATGGCGCCGAGAGACCATCTTCCGAACAGGAGCAGGCCACATGAGACATTTCATCCGCTCGACGGCCGTTGCTATTGCAATGGCTACAGCGTCTACCTTCACCCTTTCCGCAGCCATGGCAGCTGACCTTTCCGGCGCCGGCTCGACCTTCATCTATCCGGTGTTCGCCAAGTGGGCCGACACCTACAAGAAGGACACCGGCATCGGCCTCAACTACCAGTCGATTGGTTCCGGCGGCGGCATCAAGCAGGTCATCGCCAAGACCGTGACTTTCGGCGCCACCGACAAGCCGATGTCCGATGCCGATCTGGAAAAGAACGGCCTCGTGCAGTTCCCGATGGTGATGGGCGGCATCGTGCCGATCGTCAACCTCACGGGCGTCAAGCCGGGCGAACTGGTTCTCGACGGCAAGACGATTGCCCAGATCTATCTCGGCGCCATCACCACCTGGGATGATGCCGCGATCAAGGCGCTGAACCCCAGCCTCAAGCTGCCGTCGACCGCGATCGCCGTCGTGCATCGTTCGGACGGCTCGGGCACCACCTTCAACTTCACCAACTACCTGGTGAAGCTCTCGCCCGACTGGAAGGACAAGGTTGGTTCGGACACCGCCGTCGAATGGCCCACGGGCGTCGGCGCCAAGGGCAGCGAAGGCGTTGCCAACACCGTCAAGCAGACGGACGGCGGCATCGGCTATGTCGAATACGCCTATGCCAAGCAGAACAACCTGTCGTATTCCAAAATGCTGAATGCAGCCGGCAAGGTCGTCGAGCCGTCGCTCGAATCCTTCGGCGCTGCCGCTTCGAATGCCGACTTCAAGACTGCCAAGAACTTCAACGTCATCATCACCAACGAGCCCGGCGACACCACCTGGCCGATCGCGGCCTCGACCTGGGTCCTGATCCACAAGGCTCCGGATGATGCCGCCGCCACCGGCGAAGCCCTGAAGTTCTTTGCCTGGGCCTACAAGGACGGCAAGGAAACCGCCAAGGCGCTCGACTATGTCTCGATCCCCGACAGCGTCGTCGACCTGATCAAGGCTTCGTGGAAGGCCGACATCCAGGCCGACGGCAAGCCCGTCTACGCCGGCGAGTAACATCCCCTGAAGGAGCGCCGCGCCCTGCGGCGCTCCTTTTCCTTCACTCAAAGAGCCGAGCTTGACATGAGCGCTGTCCAGGAAGCCTTGCCAGCCGTTAGAAGTTCGCGCGATGCCACCGTCCGACGCTTCGCGCTGACCGACTCGATCTTCCATGGAATGACCCGCGCTGCCGCGATCCTGGTGCTGGTCCTGCTCGGCGGCGTTGCGATCTCGCTGTTTGCCGGCTCCTGGCAAGCCCTCTCGACCTTCGGTTTCTCCTTCCTGACCAGCGAGAGCTGGAACCCGGTGACGGAGAAATTCGGTGCCCTGGCGCCGATCTACGGCACCATCATCACCTCAGCCATCGCCATCCTGATCGCCGTGCCGCTCGGCATCGGCATCGCCATCTTCCTCACCGAGCTTTGCCCGCGCCCGCTGCGGCGCCCGATCGGCATGGCGGTGGAATTGCTGGCCGGCATCCCTTCAATCATCTACGGCATCTGGGGCCTGTTCGTCCTGGCACCGTTCCTGCAGACGACCGTGCAGCCCTTCATCATCAGCGTGTTCCACGGCGTACCTGGCCTCAACAGCCTGTTTGCCGGCCCGCCCTATGGCATCGGCCTGCTGACCTCGTCGATGATCCTGGCCATCATGGTGCTGCCGTTCATCACCTCGATCACCAAGGACGTCTTCGACACGGTGCCGCCCGTATTGAAGGAATCGGCCTACGGCATTGGCTGCACGACCTGGGAAGTGACCCGCCGCGTCGTCATCCCATACACCCGCATCGGCATCATGGGCGGCGTCATGCTCGGCCTCGGCCGCGCGCTCGGCGAAACCATGGCGGTGACATTCGTCATCGGCAACGCGCACCGCATCTCGACCTCGCTGTTCGCGCCGGCAACGACGATCTCCGCGACCATCGCCAACGAATTCACCGAAGCGGTCGGCGATCTCTACACCTCTTCGCTGGTGGCGCTCGGCCTCATCCTGTTCGTCATCACTTTCCTGATCCTTGCCATCGCACGCTACATGCTGATGCGCATCGACGCCCGCACGGGAGCCTGACCGATGTCGACAGCCACGTCGCTTCACCAGAGCCGCAAGCGCAAGAATGGCGTGATGATGACGCTGTGCGTTGCCGCCGCCGGCATCGGCCTTGCCTGGCTGGCGCTCATCCTCGGCGCACTGCTCTACAAGGGCCTTTCAGGTGTCAATCTTGCGGTCTTCACGGAAATGACGCCGCCGCCCGGCGATGCCGGCGGTCTGCTCAACGCTATCTACGGCAGCATCGTCATGACCATCATCGGCATCATCGTCGGCACGCCGATCGGTGTGCTGGCCGGCACCTACATGGCTGAATACGGCCGTTTCTCGAAACTCACCACCGTGGTGCGCTTCATCAACGACATCCTTCTGTCGGCGCCGTCGATCATTATCGGCCTGTTCGTCTATGAGCTGATGGTGCGGCCTATGGGGCACTTCTCGGCGATCGCCGGCGCCGTCGCGCTTGCCATCCTGGTCATCCCGGTCGTCGTGCGCACCACTGAAGATATGCTCAACCTGGTGCCCAACGCCTTGCGCGAAGCCGGCACCGCGATCGGTGCGCCGCGCTGGGTGGTCATCAAGTCGGTTGCCTACCGCGCCGCAATGTCGGGCATCGTCACCGGCATATTGCTGGCCATCGCCCGCATCTCCGGCGAGACGGCACCCCTTCTTTTCACGGCGCTGAACAACCAGTTCTGGTCGAGCAATCTCAACGCGCCGATGGCCAGCCTGCCAGTCACCATCTTCCAGTTCGCTCTCAGCCCTTACGAGGAATGGCAGCAGCTGGCCTGGACTGGCGCACTCATCATCACATTGACGGTTCTCGCGCTCAGCATCGTTGCGCGCAGCCTGACCGGACGCAGAGAGGACAAATGAGCCAGATGTTGTCTCCAGACATGACGATCGCCGCCGAGGCAGCCGCCAAGGTAAAGATCGAGGTCAAGAACCTCAACTTCTACTACGGCCAGTCGAAGGCGCTGAAGGATATCACGCTATCGCTGCCCGAGCGCAGTGTCACCGCCTTCATCGGACCGTCGGGTTGCGGAAAGTCGACGCTGCTGCGCGTCTTCAACCGCATCTATGAACTCTATCCCAAGCAGACCGCCGAGGGCCAGGTGCTGCTCGACGGTCAGAACGTTCTCGACCGTTCGCAAGACCTCAACCTGCTGCGCACCAAGATCGGAATGGTGTTCCAGAAGCCGACGCCGTTCCCGATGTCGATCTATGAGAACATCGCCTTCGGCGTCAGGCTCTATGAGAAGATCAGCAAGGCCGAGATGGACGGCCGCGTTGAGCAGGCGCTGAAGCGCGCAGCCCTGTGGAACGAGGTCAAGGACAAGCTCAATGCCAGCGGCCTCAGCCTGTCAGGCGGGCAGCAGCAGCGGCTGTGCATCGCCCGTACCGTGGCCGTGAAGCCGGAAGTCATCCTGCTCGACGAGCCGGCCTCGGCGCTCGACCCGCTGTCGACCGCCAAGATCGAGGAGCTGATCGACGAGCTGCAGGCCGACTACACGATCGTCATCGTCACCCACAACATGCAGCAGGCGGCGCGCGTCTCGAAGCAGACTGCTTTCATGTATCTGGGCGAACTGGTCGAGTTCGACAAAACCGAGAAGATCTTCACGTCGCCTCGCGAGAAGCGCACGCAAGACTACATCACCGGCCGCTTCGGCTGATCTCACGCATACGAGGACCAGGATCATGGCCGAACACACAGTCGCAGCCTTCGACGAGGATCTCGGACAGATCAGCAGGCTGATCAGCGACATGGGCGATCTAGCCGGCTCGATGGTCGGTGGCGCCACCAAGGCGCTGCTGAATTCCGACAATGCGCTGGCACAGCGCGTGGTCTCCGACGATGCCATCATGGACGCGCGCCAGCGCGAACTCGACGACCGCGCCATCACGCTGATCGCCAAGCGCCAGCCAATGGCCGACGATCTGCGTCATGTCGTCGGCTCGATCCGCATGGCTGGCGATCTCGAGCGCATTGGCGACCTTGCCAAGAACATCGCCAAGCGCGTCGGCACCGTCGGTCTCAGCGCCACGCCGCGCGACCTGTCGCATTCCATCGACGCTATGGCACAGCTGGTGCTGATCCAGGTGCAGGGCGTGATCGAAGAGTATGCGGCGCGCGATGCCGCGGCACTGGCGAAGCTGCGCGCCGACGACGAACGCATCGACGTCAAATACACCTCCGTCTTCCGCGAACTGCTGACCTACATGATGGAGGATCCGCGCAACATCACGGCTTGCACGCATCTGCTGTTCTGCGCCAAGAATCTCGAACGCATCGGCGACCACGTGACCAACATTGCCGAAAACGCCTACTATGTCCTGACCGGCACGCAGTTGCCCGCTAATCGTCCCAAGCAGGACGAGACGGCGATGTCGGCGCCCGCGGCCTGACGCAAGAGGTGACCAATCGATGATCGCGCCACGCATTATGGTGGTGGAGGATGAGGAGCCGCTGGGGGTGCTGCTCCGTTACAATCTTGAATCCGAAGGCTACCAGGTGGAGGTGGTGCCGCGCGGCGACGAGGCTGAAATCCGCCTGCAGGAGAACGTGCCCGACCTTCTGGTGCTCGACTGGATGGTGCCGGCGGTGTCCGGCATCGAACTCTGTCGGCGCCTGCGGATGCGGCCCGAGACCGAGCGGCTGCCGATCATCATGCTGACCGCGCGGGGTGAAGAAAGCGACCGCGTACGTGGGCTCTCCACCGGCGCCGACGACTATCTGGTCAAGCCGTTCTCGACGCCGGAATTCATGGCTCGCGTCAAGGCGCTGCTGCGCCGCGCCAAGCCGGAAGTTCTGTCCAGTGTGCTCAAGGTCGGCGACATCGTGCTCGACCGTGAATCGCACCGGGTCTATCGCAAGAAGAGCGAGATCCGGCTCGGGCCGACCGAATTCCGTCTGCTCGAATTCATGATGCGCCATCCCGGCCGCGTGTTCTCGCGCAGCCAGCTGCTCGACAATGTCTGGGGCGAGACGATCTACATCGACGAGCGCACGGTGGACGTGCATGTCGGCCGGCTGCGCAAGGCGGTCAACAATGGCCGCATGCCGGACGTCATCCGCACCATCCGCGGTGCGGGCTACGCTATTCGGGAAGATTAGACGGCGGTCTGGGGTTCACTCGGTGCCTTCCAGGCGAGACAGCGCAGCCCAAAGCGCGTCGAATTCAGCTTTGGTGATCTCGCGGACTTGCCAGTCACCTTGCTCGACCTCTTCTACTGTCGGCAGTTCCCCTTCGGGCAGGTGATCGCCGTTGAGGCCTCCGGGATATGCGAGGAGCACGCGACCATCGGCGTATACGTGGATTGCCCGACAACCAAGGTTCTCAGCATCGCATTCGAAATAGTACACGACTGGCAGATCCGGGTCTCCGGACGAGACATTCATGAGCCAGTGAACGGGAGGGCCGAAGTCCGGCAGGTAATATGTCACGCCAAGTCGGTTCTTGTAGCTCTTCATCATGGACATCGGTCGTGCTCAGGCCACGCTCTTTCCGGCGCCAGCTCGTGCCTGCACGCCCGGTGCGAAAATCTCCTGGTCGACGAAGGTCAGCGCACGCATGGCGCAGCCCTCGCGGATCAGCGGCAGTTCGTTCGGTTCGGTGTCGAAGGAAATCGATTTCGAGTGCTGGCCGCCGGCGGTCTGGGCGATGGCCTCGCGCAATGCCGGCTCGATCAGGTCGAAGGCGGCGGCACTGACGCCGACCATGGCGACGGGTGCGGGATCGATCAGCGCGAACAGGCTGCCGAGGCCATAGCCCAGTGCCTCGCCGGCCTTGCGGTAGGCTTCGCGCTCAGGTCCGTCTCTTTCCCTTGCGGTGGCGGCGAGTGCCCGCATCTGCGTGTCGCTGACGTCGGCGACCGGCTCGGTGTCCTCACTGAGCTGCCTGGCGTTGCGCCAGATGGCATAGTTGCCGGCATAGGCCTCGACGCAGCCGCGGCGCCCGCAGCGGCAGAGCGCGCCGCCTGGCCGGTGGATCATGTGGCCGAACTCGCCGCCCGAGGAATGAGTGCCGGTGAACAGCTCGCCCTTCAGCACCAGGCCCATGCCGATGCCGTGCGACAGAAGGATGGCGATGAAGTCGTCGCGGTAGCGCTCGGGATCGCGCCAGCGCAGCGCCACCGCCATCATGTTGCAGTCGTTCTCCATGGTGGCGGGGATGCGGAACTCGGCTTCGAGTATGTCGGCGAAGGCGATGTCGGTCTGCGGCGTGATCGGCGACCAGAGCATCGCCCGGGCCTCGGTGTCGGTGATGCCCTGGATCGCCAGCGCGATGCGAGCGACGCTGCGCACGTCGATATCGGGATCGTCGAGGCGCCGCCGTACGATGGCGACGCATTCGCCGATCAGCGCTTCGCGCGACATGGTCAGCGTGTCCAGCCGGCGCTGTTCCTCTGATACCACCTGGCCGGCATAGTCGATGACGGCGACGGAGAGGAAATTCAGCGACAGCACCACGGTCATGACAGCCGCGGCCTCCGGATTGAGGCCGAGGCCGACCTGCGGCCTGCCGCGTTTCAGTGCGCCGGCCTCGCTCGGCTTGCTCTCGGCCAGTATGCCTTCGCCGATCAGGTCGGAAGAGATCGCCGATATGGTCGAATGGCTGAGGCCGGTGGTCGCTGCGATCTCGGTGCGCGAGGGCCGACCGGCCCGGCGCACGGCCGTAATCACCATGGCGCGGTTGCGCCGGCGCAGATCGTCGTGGCGGATTCCGACCGACATCTTTCCCACATCCTCCTGGTCGCCGCGGTTCCTCCGGCCCCTCGAACGCTGCCGACGACACGGTCAAATACTGGCAGAAGCGGCCCGTCCTGTCATTTATTTATTCCGAGGCTCGAAAAAAATTCACAAGGGCATCAAAATCCATCAGAATCGTTGTTGACAGCGTTCCGGTGTTGGATCAGTGTTTTTTCGAGGCTCGAAAAAATAGAGCCTCTGTGCCGGCCTTCGGGCCAGTTTGGTCGCGCCATACTCGGCGCAGGGAGGAATATCATGAAGAGATTCACAGCCGCCATCCTGGCGGGTGTCGCCATGTCGCTGACGCTTGTGTCGGTCGCGCAGGCGAAGGACAAGGTCATCGGCGTCTCGTGGTCCAACTTCCAGGAAGAGCGCTGGAAGACCGACGAAGCCGCCATGAAGAAGGCGATCGAGGCCGCCGGCGACAAGTACATCTCCGCCGATGCGCAGTCCAATCCCGGCAAGCAGCTTACCGATGTCGAAAGCCTGATCTCGCAGGGCGCCAATTCGCTGATCATCCTGGCGCAGGATGCCTCGGCCATCGGCCCGGCCGTGCAGAAGGCGCTGGACGAAGGCATTCCGGTCGTCGGCTATGACCGCTTGATCGAGAACAAGGACGTCTTCTATCTGACCTTCGACAACAAGGAAGTCGGCCGCTTGCAGGCGGCTGCGGTGTTCAAGGCCAAGCCGGAAGGCAACTATGTCTTCATCAAGGGCTCGGGTGCCGATCCGAACGCCGATTTCCTGTTCTCGGGCTCGATGGAAGTGCTCAAGGCGGCCATCGACAGCGGCAAGATCAAGAATGTCGGTGAGGCCTATACGGACGGCTGGCTGCCCGCCAACGCCCAGAAGAACATGGAGCAGTTCCTGACCGCCAACGACAATAAGGTCGATGCCGTGGTCGCCGCCAATGACGGCACAGCCGGTGGCGTTGTCGCGGCGCTGACGGCGCAGGGGCTCGCCGGCACCGTGCCGGTGTCGGGCCAGGACGGCGACCATGCCGCGCTGAACCGCATCGCTCTCGGCACCCAGACCGTGTCGGTGTGGAAGGACGCGCGCGAACTCGGCAAGAACGCCGCCGAGATCGCCTCGCAGCTGGCCGATGGCAAGAAGATGACCGACATCGCCGGCGTCAAGGACTTCACGACGCCTGGTGGCAACACCGTCAAGTCGCTGTTCCTGACCCCGGTCGCCATCACCAAGGACAATCTCAAAGTCGTCATCGACGCCGGCTGGATCAAGAAGGACGAAGTCTGCGCGGGCGTCGCCGCCGGCAGCGTCGCGGCCTGCAACTGAGCTTGACCGTTTGAAGCAATGAAAACGCCGCGGCCCAAAGCCGCGGCGTTTTCTCAAAAAGATTTGTGTTTCCGCATCGCGCGGATAGCTTCTAGGCTGGTCTCGGCATCCGCGTCAGACGGCAAGCCGGTGGGAGGAAATCATGACCGATACGACGTCCAACCCGCAGGCCGACACCGCGCGTGCGTCGGAACTCGGCGCGCTGGCGCGGTTCCTGAAGGCAACCGAAATCGATACCCGCATGCTCGGCATGGTCGGCGCGCTGCTGATCATCTGGATCGGGCTGCACGTGATTTCCAGCCTGCGTCTCGGCGTCAATCCGCTCGATTTCGACAGCCGCACCTTTCTCACGCCGCGCAATCTGTGGAACCTGTCGGTGCAGACATCCGCCGTCGCCATCATGGCCTGCGGCATGGTGCTGGTCATCGTCATGCGCAACATCGACCTGTCCGTCGGCTCCGCCGAAGGCGTGATCGGCATGGTCATGGGCTTTGCTCAGGTGCATTTCCTGGTGCGGTTCGTCGGGCTCGAACTCGGCAATCCGTGGATCTGGGTTCTGGCACTGGTCATCGGCCTGGCGCTCGGGCTGCTGATCGGCGCCTTTCAAGGTTTCATCATCGCCTATCTCGAAGTGCCGGCTTTCATCGTCACGCTGGGCGGTTTGCTGATCTGGCGCGGTGCCGCCTGGTGGGTCACGTCAGGCCAGACCGTGGCGCCAATGGATGCCACCTTCCAGCTGATGGGCGGCGGGCCGGCAGGATCGATCGGAGCGACATGGAGCTGGGTCGTCGGCATCGTCGCCTGCCTGGCGGTGGTGTTTGCCCTGTTCAACGGACGCGTCCAGCGCAAGCGTTTCCGCTTTCCGCTGCGCCCGATCTGGGCCGAGACGCTGCTCGGCGCGGTCACCTGCGCCATCATCATGGGCGCTGTCTGGCTCGCCAATTCCTATCCGTGGCCGATCGGCATCGTGAACCGCTATGCAGCGGCCAACAACATCACGGTTCCCGAAGGCGGCCTGTTCATCGCCCACGGCATTGCCATCCCGGTGCTGATGGCGATCGCGGTCGGGCTGATCATGACCTTCGTCACCAGCCGCACCCGTTTCGGCCGCTATGTCTTCGCCATCGGCGGCAATCCGGAGGCCGCCAATCTCGCCGGCATCAACACGCGCTGGATCACCATGAAGGTGTTCATGATCATGGGCGTGCTGGCGACGATCGCCGCCGCGATCTCGTCCGCCCGGCAGAACTCGTCGACCAACGTGCTCGGCACATTGGATGAGCTGCTTGTCATTGCCGCGGCCGTCATCGGCGGCACCTCGCTTGCCGGCGGTTCGGGAACGATCATCGGTGCCATGCTCGGTGCGCTTTTGATGCAGTCGCTGCAGTCTGGCATGGTGCTGCTCGGCGTCGACTCGCCGCTGCAGAGCATCGTCGTCGGCGCCGTGCTGGTCATTGCTGTCTGGCTCGACACTGTTTACCGCAAGCGCGTTTAGGGGGAGAAAGTTCATGGCTGACAAAATCGCTCCCGCAACCGCCCCCGTGGGCACGCCGCTGGTCGACATGCGCAACATTTCCATCGCCTTTGGCGGTATCCGAGCCGTTGACGATGCCTCCGTCGATCTTTTCCCGGGTGAGGTGATGGCGCTGCTCGGCCATAATGGCGCCGGCAAATCGACCCTGATCAAGATCCTGTCCGGCGCCTACAAGCGCGATGCCGGCCAGATATTCGTCAATGGCGAGGAGGCTTCGATCTCCAATCCGCGCGATGCCAAGAAATACGGCATCGAGACGATCTACCAGACGCTTGCTTTGGCCGACAATGTCGACGCTGCCGCCAATCTGTTCCTCGGCCGCGAGCTGATGACCGCCTGGGGCACGCTCGATGACGTTGCGATGGAGGCCGAGGCACGCAAGGTGATGGGCCGGCTCAATCCGCGCTTCCAGCGCTTCAAGGAGCCGGTGATCAAGCTGTCTGGCGGCCAGCGGCAATCGGTGGCGATTGCACGCGCGATCCTGTTCAACGCCCGTATCCTGATCATGGACGAGCCGACGGCAGCCCTTGGTCCGCAGGAAACGGCGCAGGTCGGCGAACTGGTCAAGCAGCTCAAATCCGATGGTATCGGCATCTTCCTGATCAGCCACGACATCCACGATGTGTTCGAACTGGCCGACCGGGTCTGCGTCATGAAGAACGGCCAGGTCGTCGGCACCGCACGCACCACCGATGTGACGCAGGACGAGGTGCTCGGCATGATCATCCTGGGCAAATGTCCTCCGGGCGCCATTCCCGGGCCGGGCGCGCTGAAGATCGCGGCCTGAGGTCTGCCGGCGGCCCGGTATGGGCTGATCAGGCATGGCCGGTTGCCGGTCACGTGATATGCCAGTGATCGCGATGGCTTGGCCTTGCCATTGTGTTGGCCCGGCGACTTGCCCATAAAGGTCCGGTATTGCTCATGGACCGCATCATCCGTTGAAGAAACTCTTTCCGATTGTCGCGTTCATCGCCGTTGCGCTGATCAGCATGACCATGGCGGGGTTCGCCTATTTCGCGACGCAGGAAGCCTCCCGCATCAAGTTCGAAGCGGCTGCCGACGACGCCCTCAACAGGATCGAGAGCCGGATCGACCTGCATTTGTCGCTTTTGCGATCGACACAGGCGCTGTTCGACGCCCGCAATGGCGACATCTCCCAGAGCGAGTTCAAGGCGTTCTTCAACGCGCTGGATGTCGACAACAATTTCGCCGGCCTGCGCGGCATTGGCTTCCTCGGGCTCGTCAAGACGGGCGACGAGGCGGCGGTCGAACGCGACATCCTCCACGATTTTGGCGCCAGCCATCCGGTCTATCCGGACACGACACAGCCCTGGCGCGCGCCCATCATGCTCTTCGAGCCGCTGGATCCGTCCAACCAGGCCGCCATCGGCTACGACATGTTCAGCGAACCGGTGCGGCGCGCGGCGATCGAGAAGGCAATGGCCGACGACCAGCAGCACGCGAGCGGGCTGGTGCAGCTGGGCGAGGGCACGGGTGCGACACAGACCTTTACCGGCTTCCTGGTCTTTGTGCGGCTCAATGTCGAAACCGCTCCGGAGGTTATCAACGCATCGCGATCCTCGACCGCGGGCTTTCTCTACGCGGCCTTCCGGGCCCGCGACCTGTTCCAGATCGCACTCAGCCGTGCGCCGCTGCTGCCGGTCAACACCGAGATCTATGACGGCGCGGTGAACAGCGACGACCTCTTGTTCCGGTCGGAGACGCCGCCGGCTTCATCCTTTGGCGACCGGTTGCTGGTCACCCGCAAGATCACGGTGGCCGGCAGGCCGTGGATCGTGCTGTTCAGGCCGACCAGCGCCTTCTCGCAGCCGTCGTCGCGCGCCATTCCGGTGATGCTGGGGCTGTTCGGCCTGCTGGCGGCGGGCGCCATCGCGCTGGTGGCGCGCTATCAGGAGCGGGCCTATGAGGCGGCATCGCGCCTGCACGAGACGACCGAAAGGAGCTTGCTCGAAAAGGACCTGATGCTGCAGGAGATGAAGCATCGCATCAAGAATTCGATCACCAGGGTGCTGGCGATCGCGCGGCAGACGGCTTCGCGGGCGACCGACGTCAGCGAGTTTTCGGCATCCTTCTCGGCGAGGCTGCAGGCGATGGCGGCCTCCCAGGACATGCTGACGCGCTCGCGCTGGCAGAAGGCCGATCTCGCCGATCTCCTGCGCATCGAGCTAGGCCAGGTGTTCGGCAAGGACTTGCCCGAGGGTCTCCTGTCCGGGCCGGAGGTGCTGCTCGACGAGACCACGACGCAGGCGCTTGGCCTGACCTTCCATGAACTGGCAACCAATGCGCTGAAATATGGCGAAGCCGGCAATTCCGCCAATTCGCTCAGGAGTGATTGGGCGCTCAAGGTCGACTGGTCGGTGGAAGGGCGTGGGCGCGAGCGGACGCTGGCGCTGAACTGGCGAGAGGCCGGAAAGAAGAAAGTCGAGGCGCCGGCCGAGACCGGATTCGGCACCAAGCTGATCGACCTCAATGTCACGCGCGAACTGCGCGGCACGATCAAGCGCGATTATCAGGCGGATGGTCTGAAGGTGGAAATAAAAATTCCACTCACGGGCTGACGGCGCACCGTCAGACGGAAGGGCGTTCCAGCCATGAAAATCCGGAGACCAGCGAACCGGTCCCCGGATCGACTGTTATCGCCGAATCAGTTGCAGCGGGCCGTGTAGATCCGGCCGTGGCGGTCACGATACTGGCAATAGCCGTTCTGCAGCTTGCGCACCAGCAGGCCGGAACCTGCACCGACAGCCGCACCGATCAGCGCGCCCTTGCCGCCGCCGACCAGGCCGCCGACGCCGGCGCCGATCAGGCCGCCGCCAACCACGTCCTGCTCGGTCGAGGTGCAGCCGCTGAGAGCGGCCATCGCAACCATGGCAATAATCATCTTCCGCATAGAGTCACTCCTCACTTTGTGTCCACACTTTGGTAAGCTCCAACAGCCATTTAGCACGAAATGACGGCCTTTGCTGCTCGAATTTATTGTTGGCTAAGATAGTCTTTTTCTGGGCGTACTGCGTTCGATGCCATGACCAGGCTGGAAATTGCAAGCGAGGCGTCAAGGTTGCCATCGGGACGCACATTCCAGACGATCTGATCGTAGTCATCCTCGAGTGCTGGATCGACAGCGAGACATTTGGCGACGATACGCTGCGCCTGTCCCTGCACGTCGCCCATAGCGAAGGGGCGTTCGGCGGTGCATTCGCCGGCGGTTTCGAAAATGCTCACCGGCACCTGCAACTCACGGCACTCGGTCATCGAATTGGTGCAACCGATGACCAGCAACAATGCAGCGATGTGTTCCATGGCGACATGCCCTCTCGCCGCAATAACGGCTCACATCGGCCAAAAGTTCCTGGGCGTTCGGGGTGACACGCGAATAAATGCCGCTGCAGGAAGCGGTTAAACACCGCGCACTATTGCCGGCAGCGGATTTCGGTCAGGTCAGCTGGAACAGGGCGATGAGGAGAATTGTCGCGGCCGCCGCCAGGACGATGCCCCACAGCAATGTGTGATGCGGCGGGGAAAGCGGTTCGGCGAATGCTTCGGGATCATGAAATTCGCCCATCGAAATACGGGCGGCCTGTTCCAGTCTGTTCATGTCGGCGACTGTCAAGCATTCCTCCCCACACCGTGCCGCAACCCGGCGGATTGCAGCGGTATCTGGGTAAAACAGCATCCGCTCTTATGGTGAACAGCCGGTTAAGGATCGTTGTTGCCGCAGTCCGCTTACTGCGTCTCGAAATTGCTGTGCGGGAAGACAAGGCGGTATTCAAGGTGGCCGTCCGCGATGTCGAGGCTCGCGGTGCCGCTCAGGGATGCCGGCACCACCCGCTCCAGCGCGACGCTGCCGAAGCGCTTTTGATTGCGACTGGCATCGGTTCCTATGGTTTCGGCCCATGTCAGCGACAGGGCGACCTCGCCAGTGGCGGCGCTGCTGAGATTGGCGGTCACTTCGACGTAGCCATCTTGCCGGGACAAGGCGCCGTAGCTGACCGAGTTGACGGCAAGCTCATGCATCGCCAAGCCTATATGCAGCGCGGCATTGGGATTGAGATAGGGGTTGGCGCCCCGGAAGCGAAGGCTGTGCGATGTGTTCGTCCCATAGCGGCCGACCTGGCTCATCACCAGCTCATGAAGGGCCGCACCACGCCAGTTCGAGGAGGTCACCAGATCCTGGGAGGAGGCCAGCGACTGCAGCCGGCCGCGAAAGCGTGTCAGGAAGTCGTCGATGCCATCGGAATAGCGACCGGTCTGGGTCGCGATGCTCTGGATGATCGCCAGCAGATTCTTCGAGCGGTGGCTGACCTCGCGCAGCAGCGTTGTCAGTGTCTGTTCGCGCCGCTTCTGCTCGGTGGTCTCGACCATGGTGGTGACGACACCTTGCACGTCGCCGGCATCGCCCCGGTCGGCATCGACCCAGACCTGAAACCAGCGGACGCCATTCTCGACCGGAACACTGATCTCAAGGCGCTCCGGATTGCCGGTCGCGACCACATCGCGCTTGGCGGCGCTGATGCGGTCGGCCTGTGCCACCGGCAGTATGCCGTTGCCGTCGGCGCTGTCCGAAACCCAGGGCGCGCGCATGTTGCGGGCCCACACGGTCTTCATCTCACGATCCTGATAGAGGACGGAAATGCCGGCATTGTGCAGCGCATGAAGAAGAGCCCGGCCAAGCTGCATGCCACTTTCGGCAGGATGCAGCGCGATGACTTCGTCGCCCTGTGTGTTTCCCTCTTTATCTGCAGTCCTGGAACGCATCGGTCAATCTGTCCACCCAACTCAGGCTGAACGGCCCACTCTCAAATGGGTTCCCAAAATGAAATCCCCCGGAGCAGCCTCCAAAAAGGTCCGCCGGGCGGCGTCCTGTGAAGGACACCGCCCGGCGGTTGCTGGAAACCGTTTGAGGGGTGCGGCTTCCAGTGTTCTCCTCGACGATCGTTCGCCCTCAAGCCCGTTTGAACAGGCCGGCGAGAAGCGAAATGACCAGGAAAGCGAGAAAGATGAAGAACAATATCTGCGCAATGCCAGCAGACGTGCCGGCGATGCCGCCGAAACCAAGCGCGCCGGCTATGATCGCTACGACGAGAAATACGAGCGCCCAGTAAAGCATGGTTCATCTCCTTCCGAATGGTGCGATGAAAACGTGGGTGGATGCGGTTTGTTCCACCATTTGCCGAAAAAGACGGCGCTTGCAAATGGTTCGGACGGGAGCCCCACGAAATTCTCGGTGATGGGTTCAGCCTAAAAAAGGTCGCCCGATGCATCGCATCAGACGGCCTTTTGATTTCGGGCATTGCTGCGGGAAAGCGGCGACCCTATGCCGCCGCCTTCGCCTGGCGGTCGAAGAACAATGCCTGACTGATCAGCGCCTTGACCATGTCGGGGTTGAACGGCTTGGTCACCAGGAACGCCGGTTCGGGGCGCTCGCCGGTCAGCAGGCGCTCGGGGAAGGCAGTGATGAAGATCACCGGCACCGAGGTTGACGACAGGATCTCGTTGACCGCCTCGATGCCCGAACTGCCGTCGGCGAGCTGGATGTCGGCCAGCACCATCTTCGGCCGCGTCTTGCCGAACATCGTCACCGCTTCGGCGTGTGTGCGCGCCGTTCCAACGACACGATGACCGAGGCTCTCGACCATCTCCTCTATGTCCATGGCGATCAGCGGTTCGTCCTCGATGATGAGCACGTCGGTCGCCACCTGGCGGGAAATCTCATTGCTTGCCTGGGCAAGCAGCTCGGAGAATTGCTGGTCGCCGACGTCCAGTATCTCGGCCGCCTCGTCCTCGCTGAAGCCTTCGACGGCAACCAGCAGGAAGGCCTGGCGGGGCAGGGGCGCGATCGCGTTGAGATTGGCGGCGGCGCGCTGCTCCCATGCCGACTGTGCCTGCTCCTGCGGCACGCGGATGGCGATCGAGGTGAAGAGTTTGGCGAAAACCTTGTACAGCGCAATACGGTCGCTCGAGGCCTCGGGGAAAATATCGACGTCGGCGATGATGGCCTCAAGCATCGCAGCGACCAGCGCGTCGCCACTCTCTTGCGATCCCGATACGGCGCGCGAGAAGCGGCGCAGGAACGGCAGGTGCGGTGCGATGGTGGCGGATAAACTCATGGTAAGACGTCTCCCCAGGAATGAAGTGATTGCATGGATTGCAGGTCAAGCTTATTGCAAGCCCCGCTAATACAACGCGGGTTTTCCGAAAAAGTTCCGCCCCTATGGAACGAATAGGCGGGAACGGCGTTTGGGTGTCGGGATGGGCAACCAGACGAGGGTGACGCTTGCCTTGTGTTGAGTTGGATATGAGCGGCCTGGGTGCTGGGGATATAAGGGCGAAATGAAGGATATGACGAAAGATATTTTGGCTGGCGCCGCGGGCAGGCGCCGGAACGGAGCAGGCGACCCGCTAGGGGCCAACTCCGAAATCGGGCGAAAACTCAAACAATATTACGACGAGCTGGTCTCCGACGACGTGCCGGATCGCTTTGCCCAATTGCTCAGCCAATTGGAACAGACCGAACCCGCACAGAAGAAGGACTGAGGCATGGCCGCGGTCTCCCAAGGCTTCAAGACCGATCTGCTTGGGGCAATCCCGAGCTTGCGGGCCTTTGCCGTTTCGCTGACGCAGAATGCCGACAAGGCCGACGACCTCGTTCAGGAAACACTGGTCAAGGCCTGGGACAAGCATGAGAGCTTCCAGCCCGGCACCAACCTCAAGGCATGGCTTTTCACGATCCTGCGCAATGAATTCTATTCGCAGATGCGCAAACGCGGCCGCGAGGTGCAGGACAGCGACGGCATCATGACGGCCAGGCTTGCCGTGCATCCGGCCCAGCACGGCCAACTCGACCTCAAGGATTTTCGTGGCGCTCTCGAGCAATTGCCGGAGGACCAGCGCGAGGCCATCATCCTCATCGGCGCATCGGGCTTCTCCTATGAGGAAGCCGCCGAAATCTGCGGCTGTGCGGTCGGCACGATCAAAAGCCGCGTCAGCAGGGCCCGCACGCGCCTGCAGGAAATCCTGAAGATCTCCGGCGAGGACGAATATGGTCCCGATGCGATCTCGGCTCAGGTCACGGGGACGGCGGCACACTGATGTGAGGCCCGGATGCCGCAATCCGGACGCTGCTGCATCAATCTCATCCCGGAGAGCCGCGTCCATAGGCCAGCGCCACCGCTTCGACGAGATCGTCACCCGAATAGGGTTTGGTGACCAGCCTCACCCCTGGAAAGGATGCCTTGATCTCGTCCGCGTCCGAATAGCCGGAGGCAAACACGAAAGGGACGCCCGTTTCACGCAAGCCGGCGGCGAATTCGAGCGTCGAGGTGCCGCCCAGCATCAGATCGACGATGGCCGCGTCGAATTGCGTTGCGACCTCTCGACCATCGATCTCCGTGAGGTCCCGGGCGATCACAACCTCTTGTGCGCCATGGTCGCGGCAAAGCTGCTCGACATCCATGGCGATGAGGAACTCGTCCTCCAGGACAAGAATCCGCAATCCGTCAAGCAATGTGGGCACAGGTGGAGGCTCCTTGAAACGCCGGGAGTCATGATCGCTATTGCGTGTGTTGTCATTTAAAAAAGACATGCCTTCTATCCCGGAACTCCGATCCCGGCAAAACGTTTAAAACGGGCCTGCTGACCGGCAGGCTTTCGAAGAGGGGTCGAAATGCCAAGCCAGAATGGGCGTGCTTTTTCCGGCCGCCAGTATCCTTGCGAGAATTGTCCTTTGCGGCCATTGCCGGTTTTCCGGGAATTCGAGAAGGAGGAACTGGCTTTCATCAGCAAGTTCAAGAAGGGGGAACTCGCGGTCGACAAGGGCGCCACGGTGCTGGTCGAGGGCAGCCACAGCGCCCATCTCTACACCGTGCTGTCCGGCTGGGCGTTCCGCTACAAGCTGTTGCCGGACGGTCGTCGGCAGATCCTCAATTACCTCATGCCTGGCGATCTCATCGGCCTGCAAGGCAGTGTCATGGGGGAAATGCAGCATTCCGTCGAGGCCTTGTCGCCGATGCTGCTTTGCGTCTTCGAGCGCGACAATCTGCACGAGCTCTACCGCAGCCATCCGGGCCTCGGCTACGACATCACCTGGATCGCATCGCGTGAAGAACGCATGCTGGATGAGAACCTGCTCAGCGTCGGCCGCCGCAGCGCCATCGAGCGCGCCGCCTATCTGATTGCTTTCATAGCCAGCCGTGCAAAGGTTGTCGGGCTGAACGGCAAGCAATCCATCCAGATACCGATCACGCAACAGCATATCGCCGACACGCTTGGCCTGTCGCTGGTTCACACCAATAAGACGATTCGCAAGCTCATGGACCGTAAGCTGATCCTCTGGCGTGATGGTGGCTGCGAGGTCGTCGATACCGAGGGGCTCAAGTCGCTCGCCGGCTGGGAAGGGCTGGGCGAGGGCCGCCGGCCGCTGATCTGACGCAATACTTCCCGCCAGGGAAAGCAGATCGGGTGCGCACGAGCAGCTTTTCGGCTAGAGCAGTTCACTGTTTCACGGAAACAGCGACTGCCCTATTTCTTTGTTTTTGACGCAACTCCGGACGGAAAACCGTTTCACACTTTTCCTGGAGTTGCTCTAGTTTGTCCCGATGCCGGAACCTTGAGACGCACGGCGCGTTTGAAATCGAGCAATCACAAGGAGTTAAGCAATGGCAACCGCCGCAGGAAAGACCGCCAACGAAGCGCGGGCGAATTCGGATCTCGAAGCCGACATCCGGCAGTTGAAGGCTGATATCGACAAGCTCACCAAGCAGTTGGCCAAGACCGGTGAACATGGCTATGGCACTGCCCGCCGTGCGGCCACCGAGGGTGTCGAGCAATTGCGCGCGCAGGGCGAAGCTGCGTTTGACAGCCTTCGCGGCAGTGCCAAGGATATCGAGGCGCAGTTGCTGGCCAATGTCCGCGAAAAGCCGGTGACCTCGCTGGCGATCGCCGCCGGCGTCGGCTTCCTCTTCGCGCTGCTTGCGCGTCGCTAGTACCGCCTGAGATGGGTCTGCTGGCATCCCTGCTCTCGGGTTTCGCCTCGGGTGAAACCGTGGCCGCCATACGCCGTGCGCGCACGGCGGCCATCGTCTATACGCTTGCCGCGCTGGCGGCATTCTGCGGTCTCGGCTTCCTGGTCGGGGCAGCTTATATCTGGGCCGCGGCCCGCTATGGATCGTTCGCGGCGGCGCTTGGTTTCGGTGTCGGCTTCCTGGTGATCGCCGGCCTCGTCCTTCTGATCCATCGGTTGATGTCCGGCGCCCGTGCCCGCCGCGCGGCGAGGCGGCGCAACGCCGACATGAAGGCGCTCGGCATCACGGCAGCAATCGCCGTGCTGCCCACATTGCTCAAGGGAAAAGGTGGTCTCGGGGTCATTCTCGGTCCGGCCGTGGCGCTCGCCGCCTATGCCATCTACCGTGAGAACGTGAAGCCCGACGATCCGGATGCCGGGGAGGGGAAATAACGCCGCCCGGGGATCAAAGATCAGTCACTTCGACATATCTTCCAGCGGCAGCGATATTTCGGCGAAGACTCCCTCCGGCCGGAATTCATGGGTCACTTCGCTTGAAATGACCTTGGCAAGGCTGCGGCGGATGAGGATCGAGCCGAAGCCGTGCCGTTCGGGCGGGGCGACCTTTGGTCCGCCGCTTTCGCGCCACGTCAGCACCAGGCGCCGGTCGCCCTTCCTGCCTTGTGTCTTCCAGGCGAGATCGACCTTGCCCGATGCAACCGATAGCGATCCGTATTGCAGCGCATTGCTGGCCAGTTCGTGCAGGATCAGTCCAAGGCCGACGGCCTGGTCGGGCGACAGCAACAGGTCGGCGCCGGAGATCGTGATGCGCGGCTGATCGGCTGTGTCAAAGGGCCTGATCTCGATCTGGACGAGCTCGCGGATGCCGATGCCACGCCACTCGCGGTCGGACAAGAGATTGTGGGCGATGCCCAGCGCTTGAAGCCGGGCGCCGAAGGCCTCGAGGAATTCGCTCGGCTGGCGGGCATGACGCACGGTCTGCGTCGCCAGCGCCTGGACGGTCGCCAGCGTGTTCTTGACGCGGTGGTTGAGCTCGCGCAGCAGGAGCCGCTGCCGCTCGTCGCCGAGCTTGCGTTCGGAGATGTCGTAGTTGACGCCGAAGATCAGTGTCGGCTTGCCGTCGCCGTCGCGCTCGATGACGCGGCCGCGCGTGGCGACCCAGCGCGGCGGATGAAAGCCTTTCACCCGGTATTCGCCGAAATAATCGTCGCTGCCGGACAAGGCATCGCGAAAGCGGGTTTCTGTCTGGTAGACGTCGCGTGGATCGATGGCGGTCAGGATGTCGCGCGCCCGCAGCCGGGTCGAGCGCGGCAGGTCGAACAGCTCCGACAGCCGGACATCGCATTCGATCATGTCGGTGCGGATGTCCCATGCCCAGCTGGCGAGCGAGGCCGCGTCGAGCGCGATGGCGCGCCGCTTTTCCTCGCGCGCCAGGGCTGCCTCGGCAATGGCGCCGCTGCGCGTCGCGTCCTTCAAGGTGAACAGGCTGGCGGCAAGGCCGGCCAGCGTCGTCAACTGGTCGAGCTTGGCCTGTGATGGAAAGGTATGCGGCTTGCGGTCGAGCACGCACAGCGTGCCGATCCTGGCACCCGCCACCAGCATCGGCGCGCCGGCATAGAAGCGCACATGATGCTTGCCGGTGACCAGCGGGTTGGTTTTGAAGCGTGGGTCCGCCGTGGCGTCCGTCACCACCATGGGATCGTCGCCGGCGGCGATGGCGTGGGCACAAAAGGAGATGTCGGTGGCGGTCTCGGTTTCGTCGAGGCCAACGCACGACTTGAACCATTGCCGCTCGAGATCGACCAGCGTGACCAGGGCGATCGGCGCCTGCATGACGGCCGCGGCAAGGCTGCTGATGCGGTCGAAATCCGGGTCGGCCGCCGTATCCAGCATCTCCAGCCCGTGCAGCACGGCCAGCCGGTCTTCAGCATTGACGGCAAGCGCCACCTCGGCCGGCAGGCTCGCCCCTATTTCCGCCTTGCTATTCAAGCCAATCCCCAACGCCTGGCTCCCGCCGTCTTACCCTGCGGGCCCGGCTTCCTCGGAACCATCCTAACAAGGAACCGTTACCCGACCGTGATTTGCCGAGCGGGCTGGCTGGGACAAAACGAGACAAGGACCCACCATGACCAAGATCATTCCCGAAGACAAAGCGCGTCAGGGGCGGTGGGGTTGGCACGGCCTTCGTATCCTGATCGCCGCGCTGCTTCTGGCCTTCGTCGCCTGGGGCATCGCTGAAATCTATGGTGAGGCGGTCAAGACGCCGGCGACGGAGCAAGGAAATGCGCCGGGCGGCTAGATTTTCGGCCGTCATCGTTCGGGATCGCATCAGGCAGCCTTTGCCGCGGCAATGCTGGCCGGCACCAGGACATTCAGCGCGCCGGGCCGGATTTCGATCGTCGTCTCACGCTCCAGCCTGACCAGTTCGCCATCCATGACGGCGCGGAACTTTCTGCTGCCGGAATGGATTTTCAGGACGGTCCGGTCCGATTGATGGATTTCGACATGTTCGTTGTCGCGCCATTTGCCGCGCGCCACATTGAAGAGGAATTTCACCAGTTCGGCGCGCTGCTGCGCCACCGTGACATAGATGCCGAGCACCCCGCCCGAGGGGTTGTCCGCATAGGGCAGATGGCCCTCGCCGAACAGATTGTTGGTGACGCCGATGCCTGATATGCGCGCCGTCATCTCGGCTTCGCCGATGTCGAGCGTGACGTTCATCGCCGGCGGGTTCTTGATCGTCGCCCACGCCGCCTTGGCCGAAGCCCCGATCTTGCCCAGGCGCGAGCCGAATTCCATTCCCTGGCGCAACTGCACCATCTTGGCATGCATGCCGATCGAGAACTGATGGACGAAGGGCCGGCCGTTGGCGATGGCCATGTCGACCGCGATGATCTCGCCGTCGGCGAAGGATTTCAGCGCGGCGTCAAGCGACTGCGGAATGCCGAGGCCACGCGCAAACAGGTTCATGGTGCCGGCCGGCAGTATGGCAAGCGCCTTGTTCGTGCCCATCAGCCTCGCGGCCGCCGCTGAAATGGTTCCGTCACCGCCACCGGCCAGCACGACATCGACGGTGCTGCGCGAAGCAGCGCTGTCGAGGCCTTCCACCACGTCCTTGCCGGCAACCACGTCGATGCTCAGGGAGTGGCCTGCCGCTTCCAGCGTCTGACGCATCCTGTCGGAAAAAGCGGCGAGGTCGGTGGTGCGCAAGGTGCCACCGTCCCGGTTCAGCACCGCCGCAAATTTCATGCCCCGCTCCGTATGCCAACCCAAAACAGACCGGGAAAACCCAGCCGCAGGCTGAAACGTGGCGATGCAGGAAAGGTTCCGTTGGAAAGGTGCAATTCAGTGCGTGTTCTTCAGCCGCCGCGCAACCGCTCCGTGTCTTTTTGGCTGAGAATCCACGCCAATTTTGTCGGAACAACAGCATGGTCACGGCGTTGTGAACCCGTAGAAGATGCCGCGCCGGTCTTCTCAGCGATGCTTTGACCGGACGCGGCGTGCACGAAATCACGCATCAGGAGAGACCATCATGATCCGCACCCTTTTAGCCACCACCGCACTCGCAACGCTGATCGCGACGGGCGCCTTTGCGCAGACCGCGACGACCCCGGCTCCGGCCGCCGCGCCGTCCGTCCAGGAGCCTGCGGCCACCGCTCCGGTGCCGCGCGCCGAAGGCAGCATCGTCACCAACATCATCGGCGAGTCCGTCTATAATGGCACCGGCGATGATGCCGAGAACATCGGCAAGGTCAGCGATGTCGTCTTCGACAAGGATGGCATGGCGAAATCGGTTGTCATCGGCGTCGGCGGCTTCCTCGGTGTTGGCGCAAAGAACGTCGCCTTCGATTACGACAAGCTGCAATGGGCCGAGAAGAACGGCGACCGCTGGCTGGTTGCCCAGACGAGCAAGGACGAACTGACGGCGCATCCGGAGTTCGACAGCAAGCCCTACGGACCGGCAGCGGCGCCTGCCACTTCCACCGACGCAGCAGCACCGAAAGCGCCCGCGACAACGGATACTGCACAGGCGCCTGCCGCCGCTCCGGCCGAGCCGGTGAAGCGCGCCGACGGCAACCTTGCCACCAACATCATCGGCGAGACCGTCTACAACGGCACCGGCGATGACGCGCAGAACATCGGCAGCGTCAACGATATTGTGCTGACCAGGGACGGCAAGGCCGAATCCCTGGTCATCGGCGTGGGTGGGTTCCTTGGGCTCGGCGCCAAGAACGTCACCTATGATTTCAGCAAGGCACAGTGGGCGGAGAAGAACGGCGACCGCTGGCTGGTAGCGCAGACCACCAAGGAAGAGCTGCAGGCGCAGCCGGATTTCAACCGCAAGGCCTATGATCCGGTGCCGGCAACGACGGCTTCCAATGAGCCGGCGGCAACAGCTCCAGCCGCGACCACGGCTCCTGCTGCCGCACCGGCGGACAAGACTGCCGAGGCGCCAGCGGCTACGGCCCCCGATGCCGCCGCTCCCGACCAGACACAGACTGCGGCCATCGACAAATCGACGCTGACGGAGATGCCGGTCGGCGAGATCAGGGCCGACGATCTGAAGGGCGCGACGGTCTACGGCGCCAATGACGCCAAGGTCGGGGAGATCGGCGATGTTGTGCTGGCGCCTGACAAGAAAACCGATGCGGTGATCGTCAATGTCGGAGGCTTCCTTGGCATCGGCGAGAAGGAAGTGGCGGTCGGCCTGGATAATCTGAAGTTCATGACCGACAAGGACGGCAAGAAGTATCTCTACACGACCTTCACCACGGAACAGCTCGAGGCACAGCCTGCCTATGACAAGGGCAGTTATGCCGAGAAGCGGGATCAGCAGCGGTTGATACTGCGGTAGGCAGTAGGGCAGTAGGGCAGTAGGGCAGTAGGGCAGTAGGGCAGTAGGGCAGTAGGGTCCGGCGTCGGTGCCGATGTCTCCAAACATACTGCCTTACTGCCCTACTGCCTTATTCCCTTACTGACATGTCCCACCACGCCATTTTCCGTCAACTCCGCCAGCGCCAGTGACTGGTCGAGATGTCGGCCCGCCAGGTGAGAAGCCGCTCGGCGAATTCCAGACGGGTGGAGAGATGGGCGGGGCTGGTGGCGAGGTTGGTCAGTTCGCCAGGCTCTGCCTCGACGTTGAAAAGCAAAGGTGGCAAGCCGCCGCCAAAATGCACGTATTTGAATTTTTTGGTGCGAATGACGGCGAGGTTGCATTGGCGCGAGGCAATGCCGAAATGCTGCTCGGCCTCGCCGCCGGCGATCGAGCGGAAATCGAATTCCCAATGCGCGGCGTCACGCCAGATAGCGGGGGTTCCGCCGCTCAGGAACGGCTTCAGCGAGTGTCCGTCGAGATGCGGTTCGGGCGGCTCGCCAAGCAGATCTATCAGCGTGGGCAAGATGTCTACCGCTTCGGTGAAGCGATCGACCGTGCTGCCGGCAGCCTTGCGATGTCGTGGATCGCGAATGATCAGCGGGATGTGGTAGCTGCCGTCGAAGTAGCCGCCCTTGCCCAGCATGAAATGGTCGCCCATCATCTCGGCGTGGTCCGAGGTGAGAACGATGATTGTGTCGTCCCACGCGCCCGAAGCCTTCAGTGACTGCCATATCCGGCCAAGCTGTGCGTCGACCTCCGAGATCATGCCGTAATAAATCGCCCGGATGCGACGGAAATCATCCTCGCTCCAGTCATGCACCTTGCCTGCGGCGCCGGGGCGGAACTTCATACGTTTCTGCCGGCTGAGATCATAAGCGAGATAGGGGTGGCTTTGAGCTTCGGCCCGCCAACTCTCCGCGCGGTGAAAAGCCGGGCCTTCGGCCGGATCGTATAGTGTGTTGTAGGGCTCCGGTACGATGAAGGGCGGATGCGGGCTGATGAGGGAAAGATGCGCGAACCAGGGCGTGGCCTGTTCCTGCTCGCCGAGCCAGCGAATGAACTCGCCGGCAAGAAAAGCCGTCGGCGTATGGTCTTTCGAGTAGATCGGCGGCGCCTCCGTCACTGCGTCGGCGCCGCTTTCTTCGCCCGCGGGACGGTGGATGTCCGGAGATCCGGCGCTGGCATCGATGCCCTGCTGCTTCAGCCAGGAGAGCCATTGCTTCTGATGCTCGGGCAGCAGTTGCCGCGCCGTGAATCCGGGCAGCACGCCTTCATAGCTTTTCAGTCTTGGATCGCCAGGCGCCAGCAAGCGCGGATCGAGCGACACGTCGGTGTAACCGAACAACGTCGGATCGTAACCGGTGGCTCGGGCATACAGCGCGATATTGCCATGGCGGGCGTCCAGCGGCGAGCCGTTGCGGCAGACGCGGTTGTTCATCTGGTAGAGGCCGGTGTAGAGGCACGCGCGGGCTGGAGAGCACGGCGTTGCCCCGCCATAGTGGCGTTTGAACAATACGCCCTCGGCAGCCAGTGCGTCGGCGTTCGGCGTCTTCACCACGGGATGGCCGGCGGCCGACAGGCAATCACCGCGCCACTGGTCGCAGGTGATCAGCAGAACATTCGGGCGCCTGGCTTTTCCTGTCACTCGCGATACCTTTCGCTGGATGGTCTAATGCCATTCATGGAACCGATTTCCGGCAAGGGCGCAAGACCGCCCGTGTTAGTCGATTGGTGAACAAATCTCTTTTGATTGTTCACTTTTACAGCACAGTCCATTCTGTGTTTGCCGCCTTTGCCGCAAGCTGTGGTGTCCTCATATTGGCGTGGACAGCGGCAAGGGCCGCACAAACACCAAGGAAAGGAGCAAGACAATGCTCGACCAGATCAAGGGCCTGCATCACGTCACCTCGATGGCCAGGGATGCCCGGCAGAACAATGAGTTCTTCACCCACAAGCTCGGCCTGCGCCGGGTCAAGAAGACAGTCAATTTCGACGCGCCTGACGTCTACCACCTCTATTATGGTGACGAGGCTGGCACGCCGGGTTCGGTGATGACCTATTTTCCGTTTCCCAACATCGGCAAGGGCCGTCACGGCGTCGGCGAAGTCGGCACTGCGGTTTATTCCGTGCCGGAAGGCACGCTCGCCTATTGGGAGAAGCGCTTCGCTGACGAAGGCGTGAGCGGTGTTTCCCGCGAGGAGAGTTTTGGCGAGAAGCGGCTCGGATTTGCCGGCCCCGACGGCGACAGTTTCGCGCTCGTCGAGGACAAGGCCGACAGCCGTGCGCCCTGGCTGAAAGGCGGTGTTCCGGCCGACGAGGCGATCCGCGGCTTTCACTCGGTTTCGCTGAGGCTGAAGGATGGCGGTGCCACCGAGGAGCTGTTGAAATTCATGGGCTACGAGGAAGTCGAGAAATCCGGCAACGTCAGGCGGCTTGCCGTGAAGAACGGCAATGGTGCGGATGTCGTCGACATCGAATCGCTGCCGACCGCGGCCTTCGCCGATCTCGGCGCCGGCTCGGTCCATCATGTCGCCTTCGCCGTCGAGAACCGCGCCAAGCAGCTCGAAGTGCGCAAGGCGCTGATGGATACGGGCTATGGGGTGACACCGGTGATCGACCGCGACTATTTCTGGGCGATCTATTTCCGCACGCCGGGCGGCGTGCTGTTCGAAGTCGCCACCAACGAGCCTGGTTTCGACAAGGATGAGGACACCGCTCATCTGGGCGAAGCGCTGAAGCTACCGACGCAGCACCAGCATTTGCGGCCCTATCTCGAACAGCACCTGCAGAAGCTGGAAGGCTGAGACCATGAGCAAGGACGCTTATATCAACAAGATGCTGCCCGGTTCGCCGGGCGGTCCCTTGGTCTTCGTCTTCCACGGTACGGGCGGTGACGAGAGCCAGCTTCTGTCACTGGGACGCGATCTCGTGCCCCAGGCCACCATCATCTCGCCACGCGGCGATGTGTCCGAACACGGCGCGGCGCGCTTTTCCGCCGCACCGGCGAGGGCGTCTATGACATGGACGACCTGACGCGGGCGACGGACAAGATGGCTGAATTCATCAAGGCGCATGTCGAGGCAGCGAAGCCGTCGGCGGTGCTTGGCCTTGGCTACTCCAACGGCGCCAACATACTGGCGTCCGTGGTGTTCGCCGAGCCCGAGCTGTTCGACGCCACGGCGCTGATGCATCCGCTGATCCCGTTCGAACCGCAGGTCAAGGGCAGCCTTGCCGGCCGCCACATCCTGCTGACCGCCGGCAAGCGCGATCCGATCTGCCCGCCGAACCTGACGACGCGGCTTGAGGCGTATTTGCGCGCCGACGGCGCCGATGTCACAGTGGAGTGGCACGAAGGCGGGCACGAGGTGCGGCCGAATGAAATCGAGGCGGCCCGGCGGCTCTTTGCCGGTGCCACTCAGGGAGTGTAGAGATGCCCGACCAATTGCCTGAAATCGAACTGGAAGACCACGGCTCCAAGGGTCGATATGTCCTGCGCGGTCCCGGCGGCGCCGAGGCCGAGATGACCTTCACCAAGATCGGCGAGCACCAGATCATCATCGACCACACGGAAGTGCCGGACGCATTTCGCGGCCAGGGTGCCGGGCTTCGGCTCGTCACCCGTGCCGTCGAGGATGCGCGCGCCGTGGGCAAGAAGATCATCCCGCTCTGTCCGTTCGCCAACGCCCAGTTCCGCCGCCATCCTGAATGGGCCGACGTGCTGAAGCAGTAGGGGCGCGCAGGCACCTCGTCGATCGGTGTGCATGGGAAGAAGGGGCGGTCGCGGCAGCCGATTGGCTTTGTAATTTGCCGCGACCGGATATCTTGCCTAGATATGATATATCGCCGTGCCGACAAACGAAGTGAATGATCCCCCTATGACCGAAACAGACCTCGTCCCCGTCTTCGACGGCCACAATGATACGCTGCTGCGACTTTATCAGTCGAAGGACACGGACGTCGAAAAGCTGTTCATCGAGGGCAAGTCGGGCGGTCATATCGACCTGCCGCGTGCGAAAGCCGGCGGCTTTGCCGGTGGCATGTTCGCCATCTTCCCGCCGCCGGTCGAGAAGGCCAGGCGCAGCGCGGTCCCGTTGGCACCGAGCGACAGCGAGCCGCTGCCGCCGGAGGTGCCGCGCGCCGATGCGCTCAACTCGACGATCGCGATGGCCTCCATCCTGTTTCGGTTGGAACGGGCCGGAGCACTGGCCGTCTGCCGCACTGCCGCCGACATACACAACGCGATGGCCAAAGGCACGATCGCCGCGGTGTTCCACATCGAGGGCGTCGAGGCGATCGATCCCGAACTCACCATGCTCGACGTGCTGCATGCGGCCGGCCTGCGCTCTCTCGGCATCGTCTGGAGCCGGCCGAATGCTTTCGGCCACGGTGTGCCGTTCCGGTTTCCATCCTCGCCCGATACAGGTCCGGGTCTGACCGACGCCGGCAAGGCGCTGGTCAAGGCCTGTAATCAGCTCAAGATCATGATCGATCTTTCGCATCTCAACGAGAAGGGCTTTCGCGATGTCGCTGCGCTGAGTGATGCACCATTGGTCGCCACCCATTCCAACGTGCATGCGATCTGCGGTCATTCGCGCAACCTTACCGACTGGCAGCTCGGCGCGATCCGCGAGTCCGGCGGCATGGTGGGGCTGAACTTCGCCACCGGCTTCCTGCGCGAGGACGGCCGCATGAATGCCGACACCAGCCTCGACATCATGGTGCGCCATGTCGATTCCCTGCTGCAGGCGCTGGGTGAGGATGGCGTCGGCCTCGGTTCGGATTTCGACGGTGCCATGATCCCAGCCGTCATCGGCGACGTCGCCGGTCTGCCGAAGCTGATCGATGCCTTGGCGGCGCGTGGTTTTGGTCGTGCGTTGATCGAAAAGATCGCCTATCGCAACTGGCTGAGCATGCTTGAGCGTACGATAGGCTGAGGCGACGCTACTGACCGAAGCCTATACGCTTCAGCCAGTCCTTGCCGATGCCACGGTCGCGGATGATCGGCAGCGGGTTTTCCGAATCGAGCCGCGCGCAGATGCGATAGACTTCGAGCGTCTCGGCGCTCATCTCGTCGCGCTTGTAGAAGAACATGGCGGCGGCGTAGCGCGTGCGGCCCGACCATTTTTCGCCGAGCGGGGTGTTGACCAGCTCCCACTGTTCGGCGGCCTCCGCTTCGTCGGCCATGGTCAGAAATCCGCCGGCGGATTGGCGGTGCGGCGGTCGAGTTTTATGAACGGCCGCGCCACCACCTTGGCCCGTTTCATCAGCTTCTGATACTGCAGCTCGCGCATGGCGTAGATCTCGACCCAGAGGTCTTCCACCATGGTATCACCATAAGGCCGTGCCAACGAGGCGATGGCGATGTTGCGCTTGGCCATCGGCGACCACATGGCGGCGCTGACCAGTCCAACCTCTTGGGCTTTCTTGTAATAGACGATGGCGTGTTCGGCAGGGATGTTGCCTTCGATCTCCAGCCCGACCAGCACATGGCGCAGCTTGCGTTTGGCGCGCGCTTCGAGGATGGCGCGGCGGCCGTTGAAATGCCCCTTTTCCGGATCGATCATGAAGCCGAGGCCGATCTCGTCGGGCCTGCGCAACCGATCGGCGCGGATGGCGTGCTCGGCGGTGGTAAAGTCGGCATTGGCAACGATCAGCCCAGCCTCGAGCCGCGCGCGGTTGAGCGCGGTGTAGCCGATGGCACGGATGCCGCGCAGTTCGCCCGCCGCCATCAGCCGGTCCCACAGGCTCAACGCCTTGCCGGCCGGCACGAACAGTTCGTAGCCGAGATCGCCGGTGAAGCCGGTGCGCGATATGGTGACGGTGCCGCCATCATGGGCAAACTCGGCGAGGTCGAAGATCTTCAATTCCTCGACGCCGGCGAAGCCGGCATCGCGCAGCACGGCAAAAGAGGTCGGCCCTTGCAGGGCGAGGCCGGCGACGGCCTCGGTTTCTTCCTCGACAGTGACGTTGAAACCGATAGCGCTGTCGAGCAGCCAAGGCAGATGCCGCTCCTGCGAGCACAGGCGGAAGTGTGTCGGCGACAGGCGAAACAGCGTGCCGTCATCAAGGACAAAACCCTCATCGTCGCACCATGCCGTGTAGTGGACGCGGCCGGGCCTGAGCTTGGTGACATCGCGCAAAGTAATCCGATCGAGGAAGGCTTCGGCGCCCGGCCCCTCGATCCGGTATTTGGTCATCGGCGAGATGTCGAACAGCGCCGCCTGGCTGCGGATGGCGAAATATTCGAGCTCCTCGTCCCACAGCGAATGCGGCGCGCGGTAGCCGGCCCAATTGTACCAGTCCTGGGTTTTGGCCAGCGCATCGATACGTGGCTGGAACGGCGTGCCGAGGCGCAGCGTGCAGAAATGGGATTGCGCGGCGATGCGGGCGGAAACAGCCGCATTGGCTGTTTTTGCAACGGGCTTCTTCCTGGTTACCTGAGCCATGACCTATCCCTTCATCGCAATGATGCGTCGTGCGGCATTGAGCCCTGGTGCACCGGAGACGCCACCACCGGGATGCGAACCGGCGCCGGCCAGGAACAGCCCTTCCAGCGGCGTGTCGTAGCCCGACCAGCCTGAGACCGGGCGCGAGATCAGCATCTGGTCGGCCTGCAATTCGCCGTGGTGCCAGTGGCCACCCGGCATGCGGTAACGCGCCTCGATATCGGCCGGCGTCAGAAGCTCGGCGTGGACAACGCTCTTGCCGATGCCAGGCGCGTAAGCCTCGAGCTGCGCCATGATTGCCTTGAGGAATTTCGGCTTACCGGTGTCCCAGCCCTCTTTCAGCGCATAGGGCGCGTATTGCACCACCGCCGACAGCACACAGGCGCCGCCGGGTGCGAGCGACGGGTCGGCGAGCGAGGGCAGCGTGATCTCCATCAACGGCTCGGGTGAGAATTCGCCATATTTGCACGGGTTGAAAGCGCGCTCGACATGATCGGGCGAGGGCGCGATGACCAGCCGGCCCTTGTGGCCGGCGGCATCGGCGCCGGTGAATTGCGGCGGCCGGTCGAGCGCCAGATTGAGCTTGGCGGCATCGCCCTTCATGCGGATGTTTTTCACCTTGCGCACGAAGCCGGTGTCGATCTCGCGCGGTCCGACAAGGTCGAGGAAGGTGGTTGCCGGGTTGATGGCAGAGACTACAGTCCTGGCGCGCAGTTCCTCGCCAGTGTCGAGCACGACACCGATGGCGCGGCCTTTCTCGACGATGATTTTTGCCACGGCAACCGACGTGCGGATGACGACGCCGGCCTTCTCCGCCGCAGCGCGAATGGCAGCGACGACCGCGCCCATGCCGCCTTGCGGCACGATCTGCGCACCGGCCGCTCCGCCGGTCTCGCCGGCGAGGCGATAGTAGAGGCCGAGCAGCGAGGTCGGCGAGCGAGGGCCGAGATGGCTCCCGAGCGTTGCGTCGAAGGCGAGCAGGCCCTTCAGCCTGATATCGGCAAGCTGCTCGTCGAGCAGGTCGGCGACGTTCATCAGCAGCACGCGCAGGAAGTCGCGCATGTCTTCCTTGCCGAGCTTTTCAGCGCCAGCGCGGTTTGGCCTAGTGAAGCGGTCTCGAGCAGCGACATGCCGGCAAGATCGGGCGGCCGGCGGGAGAGGAAGGGCTTCAGGATGCCGGCATAGCGCAGCAACTGCGCGCGCAAGTCTTTCCAAGCCGATTGTTCCGAAGAGCTGGCGCCGGTCAGAACCTCGCCATAGACGCCATGCAGCATAAGCGACGGACCATCCCTGGACAGGGCAACCGACGGCAGGAAGTCGGGACGCGCAAATTGCAGCCCGTGCTTCTCCAACTCCAGCGTCTTCACCACATCGGGATGCAGACGGTTCAGCAAATGAGCGATAGCGGAGACTCGAAAACTCGGCGCGAACTCTTCGGTGCGCGCGGCGCCGCCGACTTCGTTGCCGGCCTCCAGAACCAGCACCTTGCGGCTGGCTTTGGCCAGCGTGGCAGCGGCGACGAGGCCGTTGTGGCCACCGCCAATGACGATTGCATCAAATGACGTCATGGGCCGGGCTCATATGCGAGGTGGATTTGGCAAGATCGCGCAGGATTTCGGCGGCGGCATTGCGGCCGGGCGCGCCCATGACGCCGCCGCCGGGATGGGTCGAGGAGCCGCACATATAGAGCCCACCGACCGGCGAGCGGTACTGCGCGTAGCCCGGCACGGGGCGGTTGAACAGCAGCTGGTCGAAGGTCAGTTCGCCCTGGAAAATGTTGCCCTCGGTGAGGCCAACCTCGGCCTCAATCTCGCGCGGCGTTCGCACTTCCATATGGACGATGCGGTCGCGGAAGCCCGGCGAATAGTCAGCGATCTGCGCAATCACGCTTTCGGCAAAACCATCGCGATCGGCGTCGGTCCATTCTCGGCCGTTCACTTTTGGTGGCGCGTATTGCACGAAGCAGCTCATAAAATGTTTTCCCGGCGGCGCCATGGTCGGGTCGAGCGTCGTCGGGATCACCATGTCGAGGAACGGGTCGGCCGACCAGCGCCCGGCCTTCCAATCGTCATAGGCGCGCTCCATGCGCTCCATCGAATCGGTGAAATGCATGTCGCCGCGATAGACCGGCGAATCCTTCGGCAAAGCCGGGAATTCCGGCAGCGAATCAAGCGCGATGTTGACCTTGCCCGAGGAGCCGCGAATCTTGAAATTCTTCACCCGGCGCAGGAAAATGTCGGGCAGTTCCTTTTCCTCGACCAGCTTCAGGAAGGTGCGTTTCACGTCGGCATTGGAGACGACGAGCTTGCCGTAAATCTCCTCGCCGCCGGCCAGCACCACGCCTTTCGCCTTGCCTCGGTTCACCAGCACATGGTCGACCTCGGCGCCGGTGCGGATGGTTCCGCCCGAGGCCTTGAACGACGCGGCCAGCGCCTTGGTCACTGCCCCCATGCCGCCGCGCGCATAGCCCCAGGCGCCGACCGAGCCGTCGACCTCGCCCATATAGTGATGCAGCAGCACGTAGGCCGTGCCGGGCGACATCGGGCCGAGTGCTGTGCCGATGATGCCGGACAAAGCGAAGTTCGCCTTGATGACATCGGTCTCGAAATATTCGTCGAGGAATTCCGAGATCGACATGGTCCAGAAGCGCAGTGTCAGCGCCATCTCTTCCGCCGACAGGCCGGCGAATTTCTTGCCGAGGTAAAGAAGCTCGCCGAGATCGCGCGGCTTGAGGCTGGTCGGGTCGGGGGCGGTGCGCATCAAGAGCGGCTGGATGAAGCGACACTGCCGCGTCACGTCGCGGGCGTAGCGGTCATAGGCTTCGGCGTCGCGCCTGGAGAAGCGCGCGAATTCACGCCGGTGCGCATCATGGTCGCGGTAGTTGGCGAGGTAGTCGCCGTCGCGGGTGAACACCGCGCCGCCCTCATAGGAAATGACCTGCAGGCCGAAGCGCGGCAGTTCGAGGTCGCGCATGATCTCCGGGCGGAACAGCGAGCAGACATAGGAGCAGTTGGAGTAGAGGAAACCCGGCGTCAGCTCGCGGCTGGTGGCGGCGCCGCCGACCCAGTCGTTCTTCTCGACCACCAGCACGTCGAGCCCTGCGCGCTGCAGATAGCAGGCGTTGACCAGACCATTGTGTCCGCCGCCGATGATGATCGCGTCCCAAGCTTTCATTGTGCCCCAATCTCTTTAGTTCTACGCAATTCTCAGGGAAAACCGCTCGCACTTTTCCTGGAATTGCTCTGTGCGATCCGCTGTTCATTTTTGCGTGATCTGTTCCCGAATGCGCGGAATTTTGCACGGTAACAGCCATTCTGTCCAGTCATACTGAATGAATGTTCAACAAATGATGTTGCGTTTTCCCTGACATGCGCTACGCTTTGCCGACATTCGACAGTGCGCAATATCGGCGATTGGGGACCGAGGGCCGATGATCGAAACGGCAGATGCCGAACCGGAATATGACGACACCGCCATCCGCTTCCTCGAGGCGCTATGGGGCGATGGTTACCTGTCGCCGGGCGGGCCGGAAGAAGTCGACCGGGTGGTCGAAGGGCTTTCGCTCAAAGGCAAGACGATCCTCGATATTGGCTGCGGTTCCGGTGGCATCACCCTGCATCTGGTGGAGCGTCATGGTGCCACCCACGCCACCGGCTTCGATGTCGAGCAGCCGGTGATCGATGCGGCCAGACGGCGAGCAGCAGTGCGTGGTCTGGCGAAGCGCGCCAGCTTCGTTCAGGCGCCACCCGGGCCATTGCCTTTCACCGATCGCTCTTTCGATGTCGTCTTCTCCAAGGACGCGTTGCTGCATGTGCCTGACAAGGACGGCCTGTTCGCCGAAATCTTCCGCGTGCTGAAGCCGGGCGGTGTCTTTGCCGCCTCCAACTGGATGATTGGGCATGACGGCGAACCGTCGCCCGAGATGAAGGCCTATGTCACCGCCGAGGGGCTGTCCTTCGCCATGGCCTCGCCGGCGCGCTATGCGCAAGCGATGCGTGGCGCCGGCTTTGCCGATGTCACCGTCACGGATCGCAATCCCTGGTACCGGGAGGTGGCGCGCGGGGAGCTCGCGCGGCTCAAGGGATCGCTCTACCGCCAAGCCGCAGCAGCGGTCGGCGCGGCCTATGTCGACAAGAACATCAAGACCTGGGAGGCCATGCAGAAGGTGCTTGACAGTGGCGAGCACCGTCCCACTCATCTGCGCGGTTGGAAGCCGGTTGGATAGCCGGTAATGCTGGAGACCGTCACATCCATGAAGACTTCCGAGGCCAAGGACATTCTCGCCGAAACGGCGCGAAAGGGCGATGCCGAAAAGCGCGGCCGCAAGGCTTCGAAGGAGGTCCGTCAGCTGCAGCTGATCGAGGCGACGATCGATTCGCTGGCCAAGCGCGGCTACGCCGAGACGACGATGGCCGATGTCGCTGATGGCGCGGGCCTCTCGCGCGGCATCGTCAACTTCCATTTCGAAAGCAAGGAAAAGCTGCTGATCGCGACGCTGCAGCATATGTATGACGAGTACTCGGCGCATTGGCGCGCCTCCCTGCAGAAGGCAGGCGACGATCCGGCGCGGCAGCTGCAGCAACTGGTGTGGGCCGACTTCGATCGCTCGATCTGCAACAAGCGCAAGCTCGCCGCCTGGCTGGCCTTCTGGGGCGAGGCCAAGTCGCGGCCGACCTACCAGGCGTTGAGCAGTTCGCGCGATAATTATTACCAGCAGGTCTTCATCGATCTCTGCACGACGCTCAAGCAGAGCGGCTCGTATGCCTATGAGCCGCAGGTGATGGCGCTGGCGCTGTCGGCCATGCTGGAGGGGCTGTGGCTGCGGCTGATGATGGGGACCGAGGACACAACGCGCGAAACAGCCTTGCAGGCGGCCAACGCTTTTTTGGCCGCTGCCTTCCCGAAGCATTACGGTTAGCAACAGCCGGCCGCCAAGACCGGCAAGACCAAAAGAGGATGGAACAGCATGAACAAACTTAGCCGACGCCTGACATTGACATTGGCGCTGGGCGGCGCGCTTGCGGCTTCGGCGGCAGCGTTCGCCGTCGCCGCCGACAAGGACCTGATCGTGTTCGACTGGTCCGGTTATGAGGACCCGAGCTTCCACCCGAAATATGTCGAGAAGAACGGCGATTCACCGACCTTCGCCTTCTTCGGCGACGAGGACGAGGCGTTCGAGAAGGTGCGCTCCGGCTTCAAGGCCGATCTCGGTCACCCCTGCTCGCAGAGCGTGACGAAGTGGCGCGAGGCAGGTCTGCTGCAGCCGCTCGACACCTCGAAGATATCGGGATGGAAGGACCTCAATCCCGGCATCATGGCGATGAAAAATCTCGCCACGACCGAAGACGGCAAGGCGTGGTTCATGCCGTGGGACTGGGGCAACACGCAGCTCACCTACAACTCCTCCAAGATCGACGCCAAGGATGTGCAGTCGCTGAAGGCCTTCGCCGATCCGAAGTTCAAGGGCCGGGTGTCGATCGGCGACAATGTCGATGACGCCTATGCGCTGGCGGCGCTTGCCATCGGCATGAAGGACTGGACCACGATGACGGACGACCAGTTCAAGCAGGCGTCCGACTTCCTGCGCCAGGTGCACAAGAATGTCCGTTCCTACTGGACCGACACCACCGATATCGTGCAGCTGTTGAGCGGCGGCGAGGTCGACCTCGCCTGGGCCTGGAACGACGCGACGGTGCAGTCCGTCAAGGCAGGTGTGCCGATCAAGTCGGTAAAGGATACCAACGAAGGCATCTCGACCTGGGTCTGCGGCTATGTGCTGTTCAAGGACGCGCCAGGCAACATCGACAAGGCCTACGATTATCTGAACGCCGTCAACGATCCGGAGACCGCCAAGGTGCTGGTCAAGGACTGGGGCTATGGCCAGGCCAATGCCAAGGGCATGGCCGGCGTCGATCCGGCGATCTTGAAAGAAAAGGGCTATGACGACGTGCAGAAGTTCGTCGACAAGACGCTGTTCCAGTCGCCGTTGCCGTCCGACCTCAAGCTGAAGATGATCGCCGAATTCGAGAAGATCAAAGCAGGCTATTGATCTCGTCCCGACTGCCCGTCCGCTCGCCGATAGAGCGGGCGGACGGGCCTCGCCAAAACGGATGATTTCTCCTAACCTCGCAGCAGCTTTTTCGCGACGGGGGAGTTTCGCCATGACGCCAATGCTACGCCGCCTTGCGCTTGCCGCAGCGTGTGTGATCGGCGCAGGCGCGGTCTATGCCTGGGCGGAAGGCGGCGGCGATCTCGTGGTGTTCGACTGGTCCGGCTACGAGGATCCGCTGCTGCATCCCGCCTACACCGCCAAACACGGCGCAGAGCCGACCTTCGCCTTCTTCGGCGACGAGGACGAGGCCTTCGAAAAGATGCGGGCGGGCTTCAAGACCGACATTGCGCATCCCTGTTCGCAAAGCGTGGCGAAATGGCGTGACGCCGGCCTGCTGCAGCCGCTCGACACCTCCCGGATTGCCGGCTGGAAGGATCTCAATCCCGGCATCATGGCGATGAAGAACCTCACCACCACGGCCGACGGCAAGGCCTGGTTCATGCCGTTCGACTGGGGCAATACGGCACTGCTCTACCGCACCGACAATGTGACGGCTCAAGAGGCGCAGTCGCTGCGGATCCTGGCCGATCCGAAATTCAAGGGCCGCGTCACCATCGGCGACAATGTTGACGATGCCTACGCGCTGGCGAGCCTGGTCATCGGTCTCAAGGACTGGACCAAGATGACCGACGCGCAGTTCAAGGACGCGTCCGATTTCCTGCGCCAGGTGCACAAGAATGTCCGACTCTACTGGACCGACTCGAGCGACATCGACCAGGCGTTTTCCGGCAACGAGGTCGATCTCGCCTGGGGGTGGGGCCAGACACTGATCGCGATGAGCGGGCAAGGTGTTCCCGTCGCCATGAACCGCGATACCAAGGAAGGCATGTCGACCTGGGTGTGCGGCTACGTGCTGATGAAGGACGCGCCGGGCAAACTCGACCAGGCCTATGATTTCCTGAGCGCGGTCAATGCGCCTGATATTTCGAAATACATGGTGACGACGTTCGGCTACGGCCACGGCAACAGCGCCGGCATGGCCGCGATCGACCACAAGGTGCTGGCCGAGCGCGGCTTCGACGACATCGACAAGTTCCTCGACAAGACGCTGTTCCAGCAACCGGTCGCGCCCGAGCTGAAGAAACGCATGGTCGACGAGTTCGAGAAGATCAAGGCCGGCTATTGACGAGCGAACTGGAAAGAGCCGACGTCGTCATCGTCGGTGCCGGCTTCACCGGCCTGTCGGCGGCGCTTGAGCTGAAGCAGGCCGGCATCGATTTCCTGTTGCTCGAAGCACGCGACCGCGTCGGCGGGCGGGTCGAGGCGATCCGCAACGGTCTTGGCGAGCGCATCGACAGCGGCGGCCAATTCCTGTGCGAGGACATGCCGGAAGTGATGGCGCTGGCGAAGGCGCGCGGCAAGACATTCGTCGAAACCTATGTCGAGGGTGATTTCATCACCCATCCGTCGATGTCGGCTAAGGACGCCAAGCGGACCTATCACGGTGCGATGGCGATCCGCGAGCGCATGAACGGCATCGAGCCGGACGATCCCTCGATAGAAGGCATGAGCGTCGCCGCCTGGCTGGAACAGCAGCATGATCCCATCGACGCCAAAACGGCTTTCCGCTCGATGATCGAAGGCCTGTGGTGCCTGCCGATGGACAGGGTGCCGCTCTGGTACCTGATCGACAATGACCGACGCATCACCAACGAGGTGCCGGAGCTGCAATATTCTCTGCGCGAGACGATGCAGTCGCTGGCCGAGGATATTTCTGGTGACCTCGGCGACCAGGTGCGGCTGAATCAGCCGGTCCTGCGCATCGAGCATGGGCCGCAAGGCGTTCGTGTCGTCTCGGCCAACGGCGCGATCGAGGCGCGCCAGGTGCTGGTCGCGCTGCCGCCGGCGACGGCCGCGAAGCTCGATTTCGCGCCCGCTCTGCCGCCGTCTCTCGGGCAGGCGCTTGGCGTCTGGGAAAGCGGCGCGGTGATCAAGATCCTGGTGCGCTATTCCAGGCCGTTCTGGCGCGAGCGGGGCTTGAGCGGCATGGTGATGTGGCGCGATCTGCCGGGACTGTTTGCCTGCGACGCCAGCAAGGATGCAGAGCATGCCGCGCTCGTCGTTTTCATCGGCGGCCCGCTGGCGCTGCGCTGGCGTGCGCTCGACGCGGCGGGGCTGCGTGCGGAAGTGACCATCCGACTGCAGGAAGCCCTCGGGCCGGATGCCGGCGATGTCATCGATTTCAGTTCGCGCGACTGGATGCAGGACCGCTGGAGCGGTGGCGCCTACAGCGACCTCATTGTCGACGTGACGGCGAGGGATGCGGAGCGCACGATTCTTGCCGGTGCACCGCCAGTCCATTTCGCCGCTTCGGAACTGTCGCCGTCATTCCCGGGCTATGTCGAGGGTGCGATCGTTGCGGGACGCATCGCAGCACGCAAGATCGTGGCGCAGCTTCTTAGCTGAGCATGATCTCAGGACAAAACGGGTTCCCGTTTGTCCGACAAAACCGGTTTCCACTTTTGGGGATCATGCTCTAGTCCCCCATCGCCACCAGCGCTTCGGGATCGTAGGCGAGGCGGATCGGGGTGCCGACCGGAATGTCGTCGGCGCCGAAATCGTTGGTCTCGGTCACCGACAGTGGTTTTTCCAGCCCCGGTATCTCGACGATCAGGTGGGTGATCTCGCCGAAATAGTGGCGTTCGACCACCTTGCCGGCGACCTCGAATTTTGCCGTCGCATTGTCCCACAAAACGCGCAGGCGTTCGGGGCGGATCCCCAGCGTGGCGGCGCCGCCATTGCGCACGAAGGCCTTCGGCTTGTCGGTCTTGACGCGGCCGAAGCCCAGTGTGTCGACGACCAGCGAGGTGCCGTTCTCCTCGACGATCTCTGCCTTGACGAAGTTCATGCCGCCGAGGAAGTCGGCGACCTGGCGGTTGACCGGGCGCTGGTAGATTTCCTTGGGCGAGGCGACCTGTGCGATCTTGCCGCCGAACATCACGGCGATGCGGTCTGACATGGCGAGCGCTTCATACTGGTCGTGGGTGACCAGCACAAAGGTGATGCCGACCGCCTGTTGCAGGCGGCGCAGTTCGACCTGCATCTGCTCGCGCAATTTCTTGTCGAGCGCCGACAGCGGCTCGTCGAGCAGCAGCACCTTGGGCCGCATCACCAGGGCGCGGGCGAGCGCCACGCGCTGACGCTGGCCGCCGGACAGTTCTGTCGCCAGACGCTTGCCAAGCCCGGTCAGCGACACCTGTGCCAGCGCCTCCTCGACCCGGCGTTTTTCCTCGCCGCCCTGCAGTTTCAGCCGCTTCAGCCCATAGGCGACGTTCTGCTCGACATTGAGATGCGGGAAGATCGCATAGCTCTGGAACACCATATTGGTCGGCCGGCGGTTGGCCGGGATGCCTTCCATCGGCTGGCCGCCGACGGCGATCGATCCGCTGGTCGGGTTGTCGAAGCCGGCGATCATGCGCAGCAGCGTGGTCTTGCCGCAGCCGGACGGTCCGAGCAGCGAGAAGAATTCGCCCTCCCTGATGGTCAGGGATGCGTCGTCCAGCGCCTTGAACGATCCGTAGCTGCGCGTGACGTTGCGGATCTCGATCATGGCTCGGTCGGATTGGGCCCGATCGGATCGGGGGCGCTCGATCTGCGGCTGTTCAGGCATAGAGGCCTCCCTCGTTCTGGGTGCGTCTGGCCGCGCGGCGACGCAGGATTTCGGCGACGGTCATCAACAGGAAAGAGGCAACCAGCAGCAGTGTGCCCAGTGCCAGCACGCCCGGCAGTTTCGAGGCGAAACGCAACTGGCCCCAGATGTAGATCGGCAGCGTCGCCTCGGTGCCGGTCAGGAAGAAGGCGATGATGAACTCGTCGAGCGAAATGGTGAAACAGACGAGCAGGCTGGAGATGATCGCCGGTGCCACCATCGGCAGCGTGACGCGCCGGAAGGTGCCGAAGGCGCTTTCGCCGAGATCGGCGGAGGCTTCCTCCAGGCTGCGGTCGAAGCCTTCGAAGCCGGAGGTCAGCACCGTCATCGAATAGGGAATGCAGACCAGCACGTGGCCGAGCACGACGGTGAACAGCGACAGGCTGAGGCCGAGCTGCAGCATCACCAGCAGCATCGAGATGGCGACGATCACCTCGGGCAGCACCAGCGGCGCCATGATCAGGCCGTTGATGGTGCGGCGGCCGGGGTAGCGATAGCGGGTGATCGAGCGGGCGGCGAGAATGCCGAGCACGGTGGCGAGAACCGAGGCGGAGACGCCGACTTTCAGGCTGTTCCAGGCGGCGTCGAGCAGGGCCGGCGTGTGTGGCAGGTCCGCATACCATTGCAAGGTGAAGCCGGTGAGTGGGAATTTCGGTGTTGGCGCCGTGTTGATCGAGAAGATCGGCAGGAAGATGACAGGCAGATAGAGGAAGACGACATAGAGGAACGCATAGACGGACAGCCAGCCGCCCGACAGGAAACGCCGCGCTCTCATCGGGCCAGCCTCTGCAAAGCGCGGATGATCAGCACGGTGGCGCCGGCCATCAGGGTGACAATCAGCATGGTGGTGACGGAAAGGGCGGCACCGAGTGGCCAGTTGGCCGCCTTGCCGAATTGCGCCTGGATGGCGTTGGCGATCATGACGCCGTCCTTGCCGCCGACAAGCTTCGGCGTGACGTAATCGCCAACGGTCGGGATCATGACGATCAGCGCCGCCGAGATGACGCCCGGTGCCGACAGCGGCAAGGTCACACGCAGGAATGAGCGCAAGGGACCATCGCCGAGATCGGTGGCCGCTTCGACCAGCGTACGGTCGACCTTTTCCAGCGAGACGAAGATCGGCAGGATGGCGAAGGCCGCCCATGCGTGGGTGAGGGTGATGATGACGGCGCTTGAATTGTAGAGCAGCGCCGTCGACGGCTCGTCGATGATGCCAAGGCCCATCAGGCCGGAATTGAGCACGCCATTATAGCCGAGAATGACCTTCCACGACATCACGCGCAGGAGATAGCTGGTCCAGAACGGGATGGTGATGAGGAACAGCCACAGGCTCTTGTGACGGCCGCCATGGAAGGAAATGAAGTAGGCGATCGGGTAGGCGAGGATGACGGTGAACAGGCTGACAGTCAGCGAGATGTAGAGCGAGCGCCAGAGGAGATCGCGGTAGATCGGCTCGGTCAGCGCGACGCGGTAATTCTCCAGCGTGAAGGTGCGGTCGATGGTCAGGTAGTGCTGCGTCCAGAAGGAGTGGGCGATGACCACCAGGATCGGCAGGACCAGCAGGATGAGGGCGTAGAGAAAGGTCGGACTGATCAGGGCAAAGCCCTGGACGGGTTCGGATTGCAGAAGGGCATTTCGTCTGGCCCGCGTCATGCGCCACGGGGGCGACCCTTCCACAGCCGCCGTCATTGCCAGACTCCGGAGGGCAGGGCTCCGGGCGTGATCTCGGTTGCGGGCTTGGACTTTTCCGCCATGCGGCATCCCATTGTGCTGACGCCGACTGTCGTTCCCCTTGCCGGCTTTCTTTCATCATGCGCGCATCCGTGGATTGAAATCAAGCGCTATTTCTGAGATATTGATTGAACGGACATTCAAAATTAGGTGAAGAAAGCCGCCATTTCCGGCATTTGCAGCAGAATTTGATGACCGAGAAAAATTCGACAGAGATGTGGAGACGACAATGGCTGCGGTGAGAGACCTGAAGGCGACCGAACTGGCAACGCTTGGGGATGGCGATGCCGTTGAACTGGCCAAGCGCCATCTTATCCAGCCGTGGCCCTACGCTGGTTCCGTCGGTGCGGAAGCACGTGCACTGATCGGCGAAGGTGACGGCATCTACATCACCGACAACACCGGCAAGCGGCTGATCGACGGACCGGCCGGCATGTGGTGCGTCAATGTCGGCCACCGCCGCGAGGAGCTGGCCAAGGTGATGTACGACCAGGCGATGGCGCTGTCTTACAACACGCCTTGGTACACGATGAACGCGCCGTCGGCGGAACTTGCCATGCGCATCGCCGGCCATGCGCCGGGCGATCTCAGCCATGTCTTCTACACCACCGGCGGCTCTTCGGCCGTGGAGACAGCGCTGCGCTTCATGCAATTCTACAACAATGTACGCGGCCGGCCGGAAAAGAAGCTGATCCTGTCGCGCGGCGGCGCCTATCACGGCTCGACCTATCTGTCGGCCTCGCTCAACGGCCGCCCGCGCGACCGCGACTGGATGGACGGCGCCGACGAGCTGGTGATCAAGCTGTCCTCGCCCGATCCGTTCCGCCGTCCGCACGGTATGAGCCTTGCCGCCTTCGCGGATTTCCTGGTCGACCAGTTCCGCGACACGGTCGCCCGCGTCGGCGCCGACAAGATCGGTGCTTTCGTCGGCGAGCCGGTGCAGGCATCGGGAGGCGTCGTGATCCCGCCGGACGGCTATCTCAAGCGCATCCGCGAGATCTGCCGCGACAACGACATCCTCTATGTCTCCGACGAGGTGGTGACGGGCTTCGGCCGGCTTGGCCATGTCTTCGCCTCGGGCGACGTGTTCGGCATCGATCCCGACATGATCACCTTCGCCAAGGGCGTCACCTCAGGCTATTTCCCGCTCGGCGGCGTCATCATCTCGGAACGGCTGCTGGAAGAGTTGCGCCGGTCGAACCATCCCGACGCCATGTTCGGCCATGGCCTGACCTACACCAGCCACCCGGTCGGCTGTGCCGTCGCGTTGAAGAACCTCGACATTCTCGAAGACAGCGTGCTTGCACATACGCGCGAGGTCGCGCTCTATTTCCAGGCGCAACTGAAGACGCTGGAGGAATTGCCGCTGGTCGGCGAGGTGCGCGGCGTCGGGTTGATGGGCTGCGTCGAATGCGTGGCGGACCGGGAAAGCAAGGATCCGTTGCAGCTCGACAAGGATGTCGGCAAACGCATCGACGCCCATTGCCATGAGCTCGGCCTGCTGGTGCGGCCGCTGATCAACATGTGCGTGATGTCGCCGCCGCTGATCATCACGCGCGAGCAGATCGACGACATGGTCGGCATTCTGCGCGAGGGTATTTCGCGGACTATGGATGATCTCAGGAAAGAGGGCGTGTGGCGGGGGTGAGGCTTCTTCCTTCTCCCCGTTTCACGGGGAGAAGGTGCCCAAGGAGCGGATGAGGGGCGGCGCTAGCGTTGGTGATTGGCTGTGCATGAGGACTTCATCCCTCTAAGGCGATGACCTCACCGGCCGGCGCAGCGCCGGCTTACAAGATTTCAGTCGAAGATAGCTTTCTGAGCTTGAGGGCAAGCCAATCGCGAGACGTTGGCGCCGCCCCACATCCGCCCTTCGGGCACCTTCTCCCCGTGGAACGGGGAGAAGGTGGAAGTTCTATCCCCGCGACCTCAGCGCGTCGTTCAGATTCCACATGTCCTTCTCGTCGGGCGCGGTCTCCAGGCCGAGCACCGGCAGCATCTTGCGCAGATGGTCGTGGTGGGTACGCACGCCGTATTCGAGGTCGGAGAGATAGAAGCCCTCGAAGGCCTCGGACAGCATGGATTCGTTCGACCACACGGAAAGCTGCACGTCTTCCGACATGGTGTCGCGGTCGATGCGGAAGGACAGGTATCTAGCGGCTGCCTGCTCGCGGCTTTCGTCGCGGTAGCGGTAGATGGCGCCGCGCAGCAGGGTCTCACCCGTCGACAGCGGAAACTCCTGATAGAACTGCACCGATTCCGGCATCACCGAAATGACCGCATTGGGGAAGATGCCGTAATAGACCCAGGCCTTCTTCAGATAGTCCGGCAGATGCGTCGGCTCGGGCGCGATCTTGACGTAGTTCTTGACGCTCCAGCGGCGGCCGGCATGCGGGTTGTAGGTGGCGAAGGAGCGTGACACGCCGTTGATGAAGGGTTCGTCGAAATAGGTGGCGCCATAAAGATCCTGCAGGGCAGGATGCGCCATGGCGACGTGATAGCCCTCATTGTCGACATCGCGCACCGACTTCCAGTTGACCGGGGTCTTCTGGCTCCAGATGCCCCAGGATGGCACCATGTCGGCGGCATTGTAATGCGCGAATTCGGGCTCGATCGGCTTCATCAGCTCGGCGACCGAAGGCTGCGGTCCGCCATTGCGGAAGCGGATGAAGATAAACCCCATCCAGACTTCGAGGTCGAGTTGCATCAGGCCGAACTCGGTCTTGTCGAGGTCGGGGAAGGAGCGCGGGCGTGCAGCGCCGCGCAGCGTGCCGTCAAGATTGTAGACCCAGCCGTGGAACGGGCACACCAGCGCGTTCTTGCAATTGCCCTGGCTGTCGGCGACGACGCGGCTGCCGCGGTGGCGGCACATGTTGTTGAAACCACGCACGACGCCATCCTTGCCGCGCACGATCAGGGCACGCTCGCCGACCACGTCCATGGTCAGATAGTCGCCGGCGTTGGGCACGTCGCTGACATGGCCGACGATCTGCCAGTGGTTGCGGAAGACATGCTCCTTCTCGAGCTCGAGCAGGGCATCGGAATGGTAACTCCAGCCCGGTAGTCCCCGCCGGTCCCAATCGTTGGGGATCGCCACGTCACGGAGGTGCGGGTTCATAAAACGTCTCTTCTTTTTGTTGAATAATCATTCAATAAAATCATATTTTGCATTGAAATGCAATGGCTTGTGAAAATACGAAGGAATCCAAGGCGGGTTCTTTGGATCGCCCGTGGTGGAATTCGATACGGCTGTTGCCTAAGAAAATCGCGGAGAATCCGGGTGTTAGCGCCAGTTCCGAAATGTTGTACCGAGCGATTTCACGAAGCGTGCGAGTTGAAGAACAGGACGCCTCGCCGGACCCGAAAACGCGCGCCCCGCTTGGCCTGATCGGCTGTTCGGCAGGTGCTTGGGTCGGGATCACCTGACGGAAGTCGATCCGGGATTCGCTTGCTTCGGCAAAATGCGAGCTGGAATGACCGATTCTGCCCGGTCTTGCCCGATAACGCCGTTTCAATATGGTTACATTGCCGGCTCTGCGCCAATTTTGTGCTGTTACAAAGCGCGATTAAGTTCGTTTCATCATCAAAAAGAAACGCAGCGAAGGGGAAGGCAATGCATGCGAAAGTCGAGATCATCAGCAGCGAACACCGCCTCCAGGCTCCAGAGCGCGCTCACCGCCGCCCGAAGCTGGCCCTGCGCCAGCGCGCCAGCGACCACCCCATGGCCATGTTCATGGCGCTGGCTGCTTGCGCCTTCGCCGGTATGGCGTTCACGCCGACGGTTGGCCCGGCCTTCGCTTCGCTAAATCCGCCGGCCAACGTCGTTGACGGGGCGCCGACGACAATCAAGACCGCTCGCCTGCCGATGCCGGCGCTCGACTTCGCCTGCAGGGGCAGGCCTGGGGTGCCGAGAGCGTTGATTGCCTGCGCGCTATCGCCGAGCAGTCCGGAACGCACAAGACCCGTGCGATCCGCATGATCGCCAATGCCGCGCCGCTGACCAACACGCCCAACATTTTCTAATTTTTGTCGAAGCGTGATCCCGAAACCGGTTCCCTCTTCGGGATTGTGCTCTGACCTCCCCGAGCGCTCCTCCAGCGCTCCATTCAGCTCCCGCCGCTCGTCGGTCGGGAGCTTCTTTTATCCTTTCAACGCGGCCTGTTCGGCAATGGTTGAAAGCACGCTGCGCACATCGAGCGTGCTGAACGGCTTTTCCAGGATCTGCGGCCGCTGCGGCGCCGACAAGGCTTCGATTTCAGCCTTGGCGCCGATCAGATCGCCGGTGACCAGCACGAAACGCCGTGCGAGGTCGGGCCTTTCGGCCAGCAGTTCGCGGTAGATGGCCATGCCTGATATGCCCGGCATGCGCAGGTCCGAAAAGACGATGTCCGGCGGCATGTGGCCGCCCAGGGTGGCGGCGCCCGATTCCCAGACAGGGGCAATCCGCGACTTGATGCCCATCAGTTCGAGAATGTCGGACAAGGAGCCGGCGACGTCAGGCTCGTCGTCAATGATCAGGGCGTGACGCAGGCCGCTCGAGCGTGGCTGGGCTTCGCCGGCGGCGGCGATGCCAGCCGAAATGGCCGGCAACTGGACGACGAAACGCGCGCCTCTGGGCAGCACTTCCTCGAACCAGACATTGCCATTGTGCCGTTCGATGATCGATTTCGAGATCGACAGGCCAATGCCGGTGCCGACGCCGACCGGCTTGGTGGTGAAATAGGATTCGAAGATCCGGTTGCGGATCGCTTCGGGAATGCCGGGCCCATTGTCCTCTACCGAGAAACCGGGTTTGCCCAGATCGCTGCGGAAAGTCCGCACCTTGATCAACCGGTCGCCGGCAACACCGGCCAGCGCGTGCTGGCTGTTGATGAGGAAATTGGCTGCCACCTGCGTCACGTGGTCGGCATCCGCCATGGCCAGTAGCGGACCCGGCGCGAAATCGGTATCGATGATGATGCCGCTCGAGCGCGCGCCGTAGGCGGTGACCTCGAGTGCGGCGCGGATCACCTGATTGAGGTCGGTCTCGGCCTGTGCCGCCGGATGGAGCCGGACCATCGACAGGAAGCTCTTGACGATGCGGCCGCAGCGCTCGGCGGCGGCACGCACCTTCTCGGCGCGAACCTTGGTCTGTGGGTCGGAGGCGAATTCGTGCAACAGCGTCGATTGCGCCACCACCACCGCCAGTGGGTTGTTGAGCTCGTGCGAGACGCCGGCGAGGAGCGAGCCCATCGCCGCCATCTTCTCGTTCTGATGCAGCTTCTCGCGCTGCCGGTTGATCTCTTCCTCGGCGCGCAGCCTGTCGCGCAGGTCGCGGATCGAGCCGAAGATCAGGCGGCGGTCGGCGACCCGCATTTCGGTCGCCGTCAACTCGATCGGGAACACCTCGCCGGCGGCATTCTGCGTCACGGTCTCGAGCCGCTGGCCGACCATCGGCGCGCCGCGGCCCGACATGTAGTCGGCGCCCGAGGAGTAGCCCTTGCGGTAGTATTCCGGCACAACGGTGTCGAGCAGGTCCTTGCCGAGGATGTCGCTGCGTTGGAAGCCGAACATCTTTTCGGCGGCAGGATTGAATTCGATGATCGATCCGGCCTCGTCGATGACGATGATGGCGTCGAGCGAGGCCTGCAGCATGGTGCGGCGGATCACCTCGCTGGCATGGGCGTCGGAGGGCGAGTGTTCGATGGCGTCGCCGATGGCGAGCGCGATGATGTGCAGCGTTGCCTCTTCCTCGTCGGTCCACTCGCGCTCCTCGACGCAATCATTGACGGCGAGTGTGCCCACAGATGGCCGTGCGCGAAGACCGACACCGACAGGAACGACTTGATGCTCTGCCTTTCGAAATCGGTTCTCAGGAACCCTTCGAGATTGCGCGTATGTCCGGCGAAGATCTTGCCCTGCCGTTCGTCCTCGGCCACGCGCTCCAGCAGCGGATCGGAGTTGACGATCGACTGCATGATGACGGTCGGTGAGGCCAGTTCCCCGCCGAAATCGGGGTCGATCCAGTAGGCGGACACCGACTGGGCAAAACCCTGGCCGGGCAGCTCGCGCAGGCGGAACAGGATGCCGCGCTGGCATTCCATGGCGCGGCACAGCGTTTCCAGTATGCCTTCCATCTCGCGTTGCCAGTCGCCGGCTTCGCGCAGCCGGCGAACGACGCGCACGGCCGCCATCGCCGCGCCCTGTCTGAAACCCTGTGTATCCGCGCTTGTTGCGTCGCCCGTCATTTTCAGCCGTCATTCCAAAGTCATGCCAATTCGGTCGGGCCAATCCGATCAGCCCAATTCGATCGGCGAGCAACGGCTGTGAACCTGAGACCCCGTGGGCCTGGCGCTCAGTTGCTGTCGCCGGTCGGCAACGAGAAGATATAGCCTTCACCGCGCACCGTGCGCAGGAATTTCGGGTTGGCCGGATCGGCCTCGATCTTCTTCTCAGGCGCATGATGCGGATGTCGACGGCGCGCGACGATTCCGGATCCTCGGTGAAGCCGATGGCCTCCGAGATCGCGGCGCGCGTCAAAAGCCGGTTGGCGCGGGTCAGGAAAACCTCCAGCACATCGAATTCGCTCTTGGCCATGTCGATTACGGCGCCGTTGACGCCGGTGACCAGCCGGCCGTCAAGATCGGCCTGGAACGGGCCGAAGGCGACGGAACGGCGGTCCGTTCTGGCTTTCTTGTTGAGCAGCTCCGTTGGCTCTGGAACGCGGCGCAGCACGCTGCGCACCCTCGCCAGCACTTCGCGCAGTTCGTATGGCTTGACGATATAGTCGTCGGCGCCGAGTTCCAACCCGACAATGCGGTCGAGCGCAGTGCCGGCGGCGGTCGCGTAGATGATGCCGATCGGCATTTTCGAGCGCAGCCAGCGGCCGAGCGACAGCCCATCCTCGCCCGGCATGGCGATGTCGAGAATGGCCAGATGGAAGGATTGAGTTTCGATCAGGCTGCGCGCGGCGGCCGCGGTTTCCGCGGTCGCCACATCATAGCCGGCGGCGCCGAGATATTCGGCAACCGCGTCCCTCAGGTCGGGCTCGTCCTCGACGATAACAATTCTTGCCCGCACGATGCCCTCGCTCCCACTTTCAGTGGAAAGTAGATTGGGTATAAACATGATGTCCAGCACTCATATCCGGTTGCAAGGGAACGGTTGGAAAACATGGCCGCACGAGCCGTCATTGCGCTTGTTTCCGTCGCCGAGGTGGTGGCGACCGAACTTGCCGACCATCTCGAGCGGCGAGGCCATGATGTGCGCCAGGCGCGGCAGCCCTGGGAGGCGGAATCGCTGCTGGCGGGCGGGGGCATCGACGTCGTCGTCGTTGGTGACAGTCTCAGCCAGGCGGACGGGCGGGATCTGCTCAGGCGTTATGGCGGCCAAGGCGGGGGCGGCGGGGACGGGCCCGATTTCATCCTGATCTGCCGGCCGGCGGATCTCGTCGACAAGGTGCTGGCGCTCGAACTGGGTGCGGCCGACGTTGTCGAAAGCCCGCTCAATGTCAGGGAATTGGCAGCCCGGGTCGGCGGCCTGCTTTCGCGGCGCGGCAGGGGTACCCAGGAACTGATCGTGCTGGAGAACGCTACCGTCGATTTGAGATCGGCGATCGTCATGCACCGCTCCGGCACGGAGGAACAGCTTTCGCCCGGTCAGGTGGCGCTGCTCAGGCTGTTCTTGGCGAGCCCCCGCAAGGTGCTGACGCGTGACGACATCATCGCCGCCGCACCGGCCGAGAACGCCGACGCCTTCGATCGCTCGATCGATTCGCGCATCGTGCGGCTGCGCCGCAAGCTCGACACCGAAACCATCACCACCATACGCGGCACCGGCTACCGGTTCGATCCGCCGCAGCAATTCGCCGACTAAAGGCTGGACACGCGGGCTATCTTTCTGGCTGAGCATCGGATGTTCCAACGCACCGACGCTCCCGAAACTCAGCGTACCACCAGCAACGACGGACCCGATGGCATGTCACTGGCCATGGCGATTTCGTTCGCGTGGGCGCGGTCCTTGAGGAGAACGGTGGCAAGAGCGGCAAAGCCGAGCAGGCCTTGCGCATAAAGCAGTGCGGAAAGCACCGAGGCCGCGAATTTCGTTTTCATCGTTCCAACTCCCAGAAATGCCAAGTCTTCAAAATGTGTCGCGGGTCGCTTCAGGAAACTCCCGAAGTGCCCGCGCCGCCCACGGAGCCCCCCGCAGCGGCGCGGGCCTTCGGTCCTCTCGGCAGCAAGTTGCCGGAGGGGCCGCGCAATGCCAGCAACCGTAGGCCAACCCGCCAGAGGGCCTTCAATCGGGCGATGCGCAGGCTGGAAACAATCCAGACCGAGGCGGAAAACAGAGCGACTTGCAGGATCGAGATTTCATTCGAACCATCGCCGCGAGCCGTGCCACAGGGCCGCCGGCCACTGTGCCGACACCGCCGATGACTGCTGCCGCGATGCTGATCCTGAAGAGCCAGGACCGTGTGTTCGTTTTCGTTCCCGTGGTCGTTGCCGTCTGCTTTCGTTGCGTCAACTTTGCTTCCGGCCCGTATCCGGATCATGCCGCCCGAAGCAGCGTTTTGTTGCAGGTTGGTTTCGAGATTGAGCTCTACCCTTTCATATAAGGGGTATTCGAACTTTCGTTTCGCGGGAGATACCTATGTGCCGCATCCCATCCCCGTTTTGCGGGTGAGGCCGCTGCCGCTGTGACCACCTGCCTATTAACCAGAGGAAACAGATTCGAAACACAAACGAGCATTTCGCGAAATCTCTTCGAAACATGCCACAGCGATAAGCCACTCATCGAATTGGGAGCCGGCCGAACCGGCAGAGAGAGGGGACATCATGCACACCACCATTTCCGCCAAGCTCATCAACATCACCGCCGCCGCGCTCACGGGTGCAGCACTTCTGTTCGGCGCCAACGCAGCGCACGCCGCCAACAAGATCGTGGCGCGGGTCTCGCTTTCCCAGCAGATCATGGAGGTCTCGGTCGATGGCCGGCCGACTTTCGCCTGGAAGGTTTCCACCGGCGACCGGGCGCATGTGACGCCGACGGGTTCGTTCAAGCCGACACGCATGCATGAGATGTGGTATTCGAGGAAATACGACAACGCGCCGATGCCACACTCGGTGTTCTTCAGCGGCGGCTACGCGGTGCACGCCACTTATGCGATCAAACGCCTCGGCCAGCCGGCCTCGCATGGCTGCGTGCGGCTGCATCCCGACAATGCCGCCGATTTCTACCAGCTTGTCGAGACCTTCGGGCCGGCCAACACCAGCATCGTCATCGTCAAGTAGCAGGCTGGGAACGGGCCGGTTTACTGCCGCGCCTGTTCAGGACTCCCGCCGGAACATTCCGGCGGTATTGAGCACCGCTCAAACCGGCGGTATCGAGCGCAGCCAAAAAAAGAGGCCGGGATTTTCCCGGCCTCTTTTTGTCTTCGGTTTTCTATCAGTCCTGCAGTGCCGGCATCAATTTCGGATCCGGCTTTTCCGCGTGAAGCGGCAGGTCCTTGCTGGCGATGAAGGTATAGAACATGGGCACGACGAACAGCGTGAACATGGTCCCGACCAGGATGCCGGTGAAGATGACCAGGCCCATCGAATAGCGGGCCGCCGCACCCGCGCCGCTCGACGTGATCAGCGGCACGACGCCAAGCGCCATTGCCGCCGTCGTCATCAGGATCGGCCGCAGCCGCACCTTGGCCGAGGCGATGATGGCGTCACGCCGCCGCATGCCATGCGCCTCGCGCTGCTGGTTGGCGAATTCGACCAGCAAGATGCCGTGCTTGGTGATAAGGCCGATCAGCGTGATCAGACCCACCTGCGTGTAGATGTTGAGCGTGCCGAGGCCCAGATTGAGCGGCACGATGGCGCCGAAGATCGACAGCGGCACCGCCATCATGATGATCAGCGGGTCGCGGAAGCTTTCAAACTGCGCCGCCAGCACCAGGTAGATGACGATGACCGCCGCTCCGAAAGCGATCAGGATGGTGTTGCCCTGTTCCTTCTCTTGCCGGGACTGGCCGGAATAGTCGATGAAGAAGGTGTCGGGTAGGCTCTCCCTGGCAATATCCTCGAGGACTTTCAAACCATCGCCCGTGGTGACACCGGGCAGCGGCAGCGCGGAGATGGTCGACGAATTAAGCTGGTTGAACTGTTCGATTGCCGCCGGCGACGCATTGTTCGAAATCTTCACAACGGCCGACAGCGGCACCATCTCGCCCGTCACGCTGCGCACGAAATATTCGCCGAGCCTTTCGGGGTTGTCGCGGAATTGCTGCGGCACCTGCGGAATGATGTCGTAGCTGTTGGAGTCGCGATCGAACTGCGCCACTTCGGCGCCGCCAACCAGCAGCGTCAGCGTGCGGCCGATATCGGCGATCGGCAGGTTGAGTGCGGCGGCGCGGTCGCGATCGATGGTGACCGTCACCTGCGGCGAGTCGTAAGACATCGAGTTCTGCACGACGATGAAGCGGCCGGAGGCCTGCGCCTTGTTCTTGATCTGCTCGGCTGCCTGATACACTTCCGCGGAATCGCCGGTCGAGCGCACCACCAGGGCGATCGGCAGGCCGCCACCGGAGCCCGGCAGTGTCGGCGGTGCGAAGACGAAGGCCTGGACACCCGCCACCTTGGCGATACGAGCCGTGATGTCGGCCTGCAGCTCCTTCGAATTGCGCTTGCGCTCCGCCCAATCCTTGAAGGCAAAGCCGACGAAGGCGCTGTTCGTGGAGCCACCAAAGGCGACGGCCGAGAACTGCGCCCGCGTTTCGGGAATATCCCTCACCAGGCCGAGCATCTGGTTCACATAGGTTTCGGTATAGTCCGATGTCGCATAGGTCGGCGCCGTCACCAGCGACAGCAGGAAACCCTGGTCTTCTTCCGGCGCCAGCTCGCTCGAGGTCTTGGTGAACATGAAGCCGGTCACGCCGACGAGCGCCAGCACGATGATCAGCGTCAAAGGGCGATAGTTCAGCGAGCCTGTGACTGCTCGCTCATAGACGTGCTCGACCCGCGCAAAAATGCGGTCGACGATGCGCTGGAAACGGCCGGGCGTGCCGGCCTTCAAGAGGCGCGCCGACATCATAGGGGTGATGGTGATAGCAATGACGCCCGACAGCACGACAGAGCCGGCGAGCGTGACCGCGAATTCGCGGAACAGCGCGCCGGTGAGGCCGCCGGTGAAGGCCAGCGGCGCGAACACGGCGGCCAGCGTCATGGTCATGGCGACAATGGCCGAGGCGATCTCGCGCATGCCGCTGAACGCCGCCTGCATCGGCGACATGTGGTCTTCTTCCATATGGCGGTGGATGTTCTCCACCACCACGATGGCGTCATCGACGACAAGGCCGATCGCCAGCACCATGGCCAGCAGCGACAGAAGATTGATCGAATAGCCGACCGCAAACAACAGGAAGCAGACGCCGATCAGCGACAGCGGGATGGTGATGATCGGCATCATCACCGAGCGGAACGAGCCAAGGAACAAGAGGATGACGACGACGACGATGGCAACCGCCTCGGCGATGGTCTTGAACACTTCGTCGATCGAGGCGCTGATCTGCCCGGTCGCGTCGTAGACGACCTCGATCGTCATGCCTTTCGGCAACGTCTCCTGAATCTGCGGCACGAGCTTGGTGAGCGCTGCCGCAGTGGTCAGCGGGTTGGCGGCCGGGGTCGGGAAGATGGCGAGGAAGGTGCCGGGCTTGCCGTTGAAGGAGACCCTGGTGTCGGTATTTTCCGCGCCGAGTTCGACGCGGGCGACGTCGCGCAGCCGCACGACATTGCCGTCGGTCGAGCGCAGGGGCAGCTCGGCGAAGGCTTCCGGCGTCTGCAGCGTCGAACGCACGGTGATCGACGAGACGACATATTCATTCTGGGTGTTGCCGGGCGCCGACAGGAAGTTGGAATTGTTGATCGCCGCCAGCACTTCCGACGCCGTGACGCCGCGCGCGGCAAGCTTGATCGGGTCGATCCAGACGCGCATCGAGTATTGCTGGGCGCCGAAGATCTGCACGTCGGCGACACCTTCGACCGTCGACATGCGGGGCCTGATGACGCGCTCGATATACTCGGTCAGCTGCTCCTTCGTCATGTTCGGATTCTGCATCGAGATGTACATCATCGCGAACTGCTGGCCGGTGCCCTTGACGATCACAGGGTCCTTGGAGGCGTCCGGCAAGGTGCCGCGCACGCCCTGGACCTTGGACAGCACTTCGGTCAGCGCCACGTCGGGGTTGGAGCCGAGCTTCATCTGCACCGTCACGGTGCTGGAGGACGGACGGCTGGACGAGGTGACGTAGTCGATGTTCTCGGTCGAGGCGACGGCGCGCGCGATCGGGGCGGAAATGAAGCCCTGGATCAGGTCGGCGCTGGCGCCCGGATAGGCCGTCGTGATGGTGATCGCGGTTTCGTCAACCTTCGGATACTGCCGGATCGACAGGTTGAAGATGCCCTGGAAACCCAAGAGCAGGATCATGCAGGCAAGGACCGTCGACAGGACGGGCCGGCGAATGAAGAGATCGGAAAAGCTCATTGTTCGTCGGCCTGCTTGTTCGCCGATTTGGTCGGGTCGATCGTGTTGTCGACGCTGACGGACATGCCGTTGAAGAGACGGTTCTGACCGGCGGTGACGACTTCCTCGCCAGCCTTCAGCCCTTCGACGATCTCGACCATGCCCAGATTGCGGCGGCCCGGCTTGACGAAGACCTGCGACAGCACCAGCGCGGGCTTGTCGCCTTCCGCCGCCGGCTTGGCCGGGTCGGCCGCGGGCTTGGTGGTATCAGAATCGGCCTTGTCCGCTGGCTTGGCAGCATCAGCGGCAGGCTTCATCGCATCGGCTGCCGGTTTCATGGCATCCGCAGGCTTGGCATCCGCGGGCTTGGCGCCCGCCGGTTTGTCGCTTGCGGCGGCGGACTGTGCCGGGGCGGCCACGGCGGGCTTGGCCGGCTGCACGACGAAAATAAAGTCGCCATAGAGGCTGGTGGTCAGTGCCGTCTGCGGCAGCGACAGCACATTCTGCTCCTCGGGCAGTTCGACACGCACCTGCACGAACTGGCCAGGGGTGAGCTTGCCATCGGGATTGGCGACTTCGGCCCGGATGTTCACCAGCCGGCTGGACGGGTCGATCTTGGGGTCGATGCCGCGAATGGCGCCGGCGAACGGCATGTCCGAGCCGCTCAAGCCCAGCCGAACCGTCTGACCGATCTTGAGCAGCGGCAACTGCTGTTCGGGAACCGAGAAGTCCACTCGCATCGTGTCGAGATCCTGCAGCGTCACCACCGAGGTGCCGGGCGACAGATATTGGCCAAGGTCGATCTTCGGGATGCCGACGGTGCCGGCGAAGGGCGCCGTCAGTTGCTTCTGGTCGAGCACTGCCTGCAGCCTGGTGACCTGGGATGCCGAAGCGGACGCCGCCGCCCGCGCGCTGTCCAGTGTCGAGTCGGAACCGACACCGCGCTTGGTCAGTTCGATGGCGCGGGTCAGCGACGTCTGATCGAGCGCGGCCTGCGCTTTCTGTGCGTCGAGATCGGCGCGCTCGACAGCGTCGTCGAGCTGCAGCAGCACCGCATTAGCCGCCACTTTCTCGTTGGCGTGGAAGGGGATTTCCTTGACGATACCGGCGGTCTCAACCGTCAGGTCGACACCGCGCACGGCTCGCACCGTACCGATCGCCTCGACGCCCGGCGTCCAGCTCGACGGCTTGGCAATGGTTGTCGACACCGTTGCAGCCGGCGGCTTCATGGTGGCGAAATACTGCTTGATCATGCTGTCGCGGAAGAAGTTGAACCAGACAATGCCACCGACCACGATGGCGAGCACAGCCAGGACGACAATGATGAGAAAGAAACGAAGTATGCGCTTGAACAAGGAAGTCCCCTCAGTCGAAATCCGGCGCGAAGCGCGGACATCGGGACACATATCGACTGCGGGTCCCGATTTCAAATAGTGGCGGTCTTACTGTACCGTCTGGACGGTCTTGTCAATTGGGCCTAAGCTTGCGAAGGGAGGCGCCATGAGAGCCCAACGACCGAATTCGCGCGAGAAGATCCTCGCTGCGGCGGCTGATGTCGCCCGGGAATCCGGGCCCGGCAGCCTGTCGCTGGAAGCGGTGGCCAACCGCGCCGGCGTGTCTAAGGGCGGGCTGCTCTACAATTTCCCGACCAAGGCCAAATTGATGCAAGGGCTGGTCGAGGGCTATCTGCGCGATTTTGAGCAGGCGCTGGAAACCGCCAGCAGCAACGACGACGGCAAAAATCCACTTGCCGTCTATATCAGGCTGTCGGCCAATGATTGCGAGGAAAAGCAGCCCTCGGCCTCCTGGATCTTTTCGGCGATCGCCGAGGACCCCGATTTCATGACGCCGATAAAGACATTCAAGCGGCAGCTTTTCGAACGGCTGAAGGGCGAGGCGCCGGATCTGAAGTCGCTGCTGGTCTGTTATCTCGCCATAGAGGGGCTGCGCAGCATGAACCTTTTCGATTCAGACGTGCTGTCGAAGGACGAGCGCGAGCTGCTGGTCGCATCCCTGCTGGAGATCGCCAAATAGGCGGCACCAAGCCAAATAGGCGGCGTCAAGAATGACCCCTGTTACGGGCATTCAACCGACGGCGCGCTCGATATCCCGGCGCAGCACGATTGCGGTTGTCAGGTCCTCGACGCCACCGAGCGTGGCAATCAGGTCGCGCACTGTGTTGAGCCTGTCGATCGACGGCACCTCGACCTCGACGATGAGATCGAGCTGGCCGCTCACCGACGATACGCGCCGGACTTCCGGATAGCGCGCCAGCTGGTCGAGAATGCCGATTGACGGCGTGCGGATCAGCGTGACCAGCAGGAAAGCGCAGACCAGCCCGGCGTCCATCTGACCGATATCGGCCCGGTAACCCCTGATGACGCCGCTCTTTTCCAGCGAAGCGACCCGCTCGCTCGTCGCGCTGCGCGACAGGCCGATGCGCCCGGCAAGCGTCTTCAGCGGGATGCGGGCTTCCTTCGACAGAATGGCGAGAATGTCCCGGTCCTTGGCGTCCAGTTCTCTCATCACGGTAAGCTCCAAGCGGTTCCGTTAATGTGCCGGTCAATGCAGTCATTGTGCCGGCGCAACCGACGCTTTGCCGGATGCCCGATTTTTTGGCCCATGCCAAGCTTGGTCAAAGCAGATCCGGAATCCCGATGACCAACGTCTCATACCCAGCGCCTCAAGTCTCGCAGAACGAGGCCGTCAATATCGCAACGCGGCACTTCGGCATTGCCGGCAGTGTCACGCCGCTCGACAGCGAGCGCGACCGGAATTTCAAGCTGACCGCGCCGGACCATTCGCTGTGGATCCTGAAAATCGTCAACGCCAGCGAGCCGCTCGTCGAGAGCGAATTCCAGACGGCATTGTTCGATCATCTCGAGCGCAACAGCCCGGGTCTCGCCGTGCCGCGCCTGAGGAAGACGCTACAAGGCGCTTCGCTAGCTCATGCCAAGGGGCCTGACGGCGAGGATCATGCCGTACGCCTGGTGTCGTGGCTTCCCGGCCAACCTTTGGCCGAAAGCCGGACCACTCCAGCGCTGCTCGAGAGTCTGGGCGGTGCGCTCGGCCGGCTGGACCGCGCCCTGCAGGGTTTCATTCACCCCGGCGCGTTGCGGTCGTTCGACTGGGACATTCGCCAGGCGGGTGCTGCGCGGCAACGCCTTCACCATATCGACGACGATCAGGACCGCGCCCTGCTCGAACGGTTCCTCGATCATTTCGATGCCGTGGTGGCACCCCGGCTGCCGGTGTTGCGGGCGCAGGTCATCCACAACGACGCCAATGACTGGAATGTGCTCGTCGATCCGTCGATGCCCGAGCGTGTCGCAGGCCTCATCGATTTCGGCGATGCGCTGCACAGTGTGCTCATCGCCGAGGTTGCCGTCGCCTGTGCCTATGCCATCCTCGATGCCGAGGATCCGATCGGCGCCGCCGCACGGTTGACCGCCGGCTTCCATGCCGAATATCCGCTGCGGGAGGAAGAACTCGACCTGCTGTTCGACCTCATCGCCATGCGTCTCGTCACCTCGGTGACGCTGTCGGCCGCGCGCAGGGACCGTACCGCCGACAATCCCTATCTGTCGATCTCGGAGGTGCCGGCCTGGCGGCTGCTGCATCGCCTGGGCAGAATGAACCGGCGCTTCGCTACGGCGATCCTGCGCCAGGCCTGCGGCTTCGAGGCCGCTCCCGGTGCGCGAGCGGTGACAGGCTGGATCGCGGCAAACCGCGCACAGCTCGCGCCGATCCTCGACCGTCATCCGGCGACGCTTGCCAAGGCGCTGGTGCCTTACGGCGATCCTCAAAATCCGATGACGGTGACATCGGCCGCACAGCAGCCCGAGAAGGCGACTGCATGGTGGGATGCCTATTGCGCCGAGCATGGCATTGCGCTCGGCATCGGGCCGTGGGGTGAGGCCCGCACAGTCTACACCAGCGACATCTTCCAGTCGCGTTTCGTCGAGGGCGCACGCCGCGCCAACCATCTTGGCCTCGACCTTTTCATGCCGGCGGGCACACGGCTTTACACGCCGCTGGCCGCCACGGTCAGAAGTGTCGAGATCGAGGAGGATCCGCTCGGCTATGGCTGCCTGGTGGCGCTTGAGCATGCGCCGCCGGGCTGCCCACCCTTCGTGACCCTGTGGGGACACATGGCGCATGAGGCGGGACAGCGGCTGAAGGCCGGCGACCATCTGGAAGCAGGCGCGCTTGTCGGTGAAATGGGCACACCAGCCGAGAATGGCGGCTGGGCGCCGCATCTGCATTTCCAGATATCGACGGATACGAGCCTCGCCGCACGCGACATTCTTGGGGTCGGCGAGGAGCGTTATCTGGACGTGTGGAAGGAACTGTTTCCGGATGCCGCCGATCTCGCCGGCATTCCGCCGGAAACCTTCCGGCAGAGCGGCCGTTCCCGCCCCGAAATCGTTGCCGCGCGCAAGACGTCGCTGTTGCCCAATCTCTCCATTTCCTATTCCGAGCCGATCAAGTTCGTGCGCGGCGAGGGCGCCTGGCTGATCGATGACCGCGGCCGCGCCTATCTCGACTGCTTCAACAATGTCTGTCATCTCGGCCATGCCCACCCCGACGTCGTCGAGGCGATCGCGGGCCAGGCGGCCAAGCTCAACACCAACACGCGCTATCTGCACGACGCCATCGTCACCTATGCCGAACGGCTGACAGCGACGCTGCCCGCCGGCCTGTCGGTGGCATCCTTCGCCTGCTCCGGCAGTGAGGCCAACAGCCTGATGCTGCGCATGGCACGGACCCATACCGGCCGCAGCGAGGCGATCGTGCTCGACTGGGGCTATCACGGCACGACGCAGGAGCTGATCGACCTCAGCCCCTACAAATACAAGCGCAAGGGCGGCAAGGGGCGGCCGGCGCATGTGTTCGAGGCGACCATTCCCGACAGCTACCGCGCCCCGGCCGAATGGCCGATCGGCGAACATGCAAAACGTTTTGCCGAGAGCGTCGCCGAGCAAATCGCCGAGATGACCAGGCAAGGCCGTGCGCCCGGCCTGTTCCTGGCGGAATCGATCCCCAGCGTCGCCGGCCAGGTGTTCCTGCCGGAAGGCTATCTCAGGGAAGTCTACGCAATGGTGCGCGCCGCCGGCGGCATCTGCGTGGCCGACGAGGTGCAGGTCGGCTTCGGCCGTGTCGGCAGCCATTGGTGGGCTTTCGAAAGCCAAGGGGTGACACCCGACATCGTCACCATGGGCAAGCCGATCGGCAATGGCCATCCGATGGCGGCCTTGGTGACGACATCAGAGATCGCCGCCTCGTTCAACAACGGCATGGAGTATTTCAACACATTCGGCGGCAATCCGGTGTCCTGCGCGGCCGGGCTTGCGGTGCTCGATGTCATCGAGCGCGACGGGCTCAGGCGCAATGCGCTGGAGATCGGCAACTATCTCATGGCGCGGTTCAAGGCCTTGCAGGCCCGCTACGACATCATCGGCGATGTGCGCGGCCAGGGCCTCTTCCTCGGCATCGAACTGGTCGAGGACCGTAAAAGCAAGGCGCCGGCGACAGCACTTGCCCGCCGCATCAATGACGGTGTTCGGGCACGCGGCGTGCTGATCGGCACCGAAGGGCCGCATGACAATGTCTTGAAGATGCGCCCACCAATGATCTTCAGCCGGGCCAATGCCGACCATCTGGTCGGGGTACTCGACGAGACGCTGGCGGCGGTGCTGGCGGAAGGGGCTTAGGACAGATCGGCGCACCGCCTCGGCGGTCCGCGAGCAGACTTAACAACGCGATTTTCACGAACTTCCGGCGCTCCAGGCGCTGGCGGCAGGGGAGGCTTTTGCCTCATCAAGGGAGGAAACCATGAGACATGCATTGATCACCGCGCTCTTGTTGGCATCGGCCACGTTGGCCGTGCCGGCAAGGGCGGATACATTCGACATCGTCAAGCAGAGAGGCACGATCCTGTGCGGCGTCAGCCAGGGCGTGGCGGGTTTTTCGGCGCCCAACGACCAGGGCAAATGGAGCGGCTTCGACATCGACTTCTGCCGCGCGGTTTCGGCCGCCGTCTTCGGCGATCCCGACAAGGTGAGCTACGTCGCGCTGTCGACCAAGGAGCGCTTCACGGCGCTGCAGGCCGGCACCGTCGACGTCCTGTCGCGGCAGTCGACCTGGACCTTGTCGCGCGACGCCGGCCTGGGCATCCACTTCGTCGGCGCCGCCTATTATGACGGCCAAGGTTTTATGGTGCACAAGAACCTCGGCGTCGACAGCGCGCTCAAGCTTTCGGGCGCCACGGTCTGCGCGGAACAAGGCACGACCACCGAACAGAACGTCGCCGACTATTTCGCCGCCCACCAGATGAAATACGAGGCGGTCGTCATCGATTCCGCCGACAGCATCATCAAGGCGTTCGATAGCGGCCGCTGCGACGTCTACACCACGGACGCCTCGGCGCTCTATGCGCAGCGCCTGAAGCTGACCGATCCGGCGGCCTTTGCGGTGCTGCCCGAGATCATCTCGAAAGAGCCGCTCGGTCCGGCCGTCCGCAAGGGCGACGACAAATGGTTCGATATCGTGCGCTGGACGCTGTTCTCGCTCATCGAGGCGGAAGAGGAAGGTATCACGCAGGCCAATGCGGAAGCCTCGCTGAAGTCGCAGAATCCGGCGATCCGCCGGTTCCTCGGTGTCGAGGGCGACAACGGCAAGCAGCTCGGGCTCGACCCTGCCTTCGCCTACAACATCGTCGCCAAGGTCGGCAATTACGGCGAGATGTTCGAACGCAACCTCGGCCAGTCCAGCCAGTTGAAGATCGCGCGCGGCATCAACGCGCTGTGGAACGCCGGCGGCCTGATGTACGCGCCACCGGCACGCTGAGGCCTGAAAGCCGAACGCCTGTTGGTGCCGGCAGGAGGCGGTGTCTCCGGGCTCTTTGGTCGACCCTGTTCCCCCTGACCAGTGGGGCGGTGATGTGTACATCATCGCCCCTGCCACCGTTTCAACCTTGCTCAGAAATACGTGATAAAAACGTTTTTATTGTTCTTGAAAACGTTTTTATGCGATGCTACGGATGCTCACCTCAAGGGATAGCGACCATCCATGGCAGAGAACAGGAAACCTGAAGGCCGAGAGCTTTCGCCGACGATCAAGACATTGGCGGCCCACACCGGTTTTTCGATCGCCACTGTCTCAAAGGCCCTGCACGGTTCGCCCGTGGTTGCGCAGCAGACCAGGGACGCCATCGTCGCCGCCGCGCGGCATCTGGGTTATCAGGCGAACACCCGAGGCATGGCGCTGAGGACCGGCAAGACCTATCGGGCGGCGGTGTTGATGCCGATAACGTCCGCGGCCGGCTATGAATGGGACGGCGTTGAATACACTCAGATCCTGAGCGGCATAAGCCAGGCACTGGAAAACAGCGACTATCAGCTGTCCGTGCACGGTTTCCGGGATTTCGGCGACGCCTTCGACACGGCGCGGCGCATCGTCGATCAGAGCGCGGCCGACGGCCTGATCTTTTCCGGCGTGCAGGCCGACGATCCTCGTATCGACATGCTGGTCGAAAGCGATTTTCCATTCGTGTCGCTCGGCCGCTGTCGCAAGCCGCTCACCTATGCGCATGTCGATGTCGATAATGAATGGGCGGCGTTCACCGCCACGGCGCGGCTGATCGCGGGCGGACATAGACGTATTGCCCTGATCAACGCGGATCGCCGTCTTTCCTATGCCCTGGACAGGATCGACGGGTTCTCGCGTGCGTTTGACGAGGCAGGGCTTGCCGCATCGATGGACCTTGTGGCTGACGGCGATCTGTCGACCCGCTTCGGACGTGACAGCGCGCTCAGGCTTCTTGGCCTGCCCAGCCCACCGACGGCTTTGGTGTGCATCAACGAATCCACCACGCTCGGCGTCCTGTCTGCGCTGGGCAGCCTCGAGCGGCGGGTCGGGGTGGATATCGACGTCATCGCCTATGACGACATCAACGTCAGCGCCTACTTCACCCCGCCGATCACGACATTCTACCAGCCAATCGAACTTCTCGGCCGCAAGCTCGGGGAGTTTCTGCTGCGGCGCATGGCGGGCGAAGACCCGGCAAAGCTCGCCATGGTCTCGAGGCCCGAGCTCATCGGCCGACAGCCGGACAATCTCGGCGGACGAAACCGCCGCTAATCATCAAATGGGAGGAAGAGCATGAAGAAGATCCTGATCGGACTTGCGCTGGCGCTGTTGACGGCCGGCGCTGCCGGCGCCGCCGACCTCGGCGGCAAGGTGCTGAAGGTGGGTTCCGACACCACCTCGCCGCCAATGGAAAGCGTCGACACGGCGACCGGTCAGATCGTCGGTTTCGACGTCGATGTGATCAAGGCGGTCTGCGGCAAGATCAACTGCAAGGCTGAATTCGTCACCACCGGCTGGGACGGCATTTTCGCTGCCCTCGACCAGGGCAGCTTCGACCTGGTCGCCTCCGGCGTCTCCATCACCGAGGAACGCAAGAAGGCGATGGATTTCTCGGACCCCTACATCATCAACAGCCAGGCTGTCCTGATGCGCGTGGAAGACGAGGGCTTGTCCCTCGATGACTTCAAGGCGAAAGGCAAGAAGCTCTCGGCGCAAGCCAACACCACAGACTCGCAGGTCGCCGAAAGCATTGTCGGCAAGGACAATGTGGTCGCGTATGACAGCTTCGCGGCCTCCGTCATCGCGCTGAAGAACAAGGACGTGGACGGCGTTGTGATCAACGGCGCCAACGCCGCCGCATATGAAAAGGAATTCGCGGGCGAACTGGTGGTGCCGATCAGGAACCTTCAGTCCGATCCGCTGGGGCTGGTCTTCCGCAAGGGCGACGAGAATGTCGCCGCCTTCAATGAAGGACTGAAGGCGATCAAGGCCGACGGCAGCCTCGATGCGCTGATCGCCAAATACTGGGGCGCAAAATAACTGCTTGAACGCTCCGGCGCCTGGCGCCGGAGCATTCGTTAGGGGAGGACGGGACCGGATGCAGTTTCTGATGCGCCTGCGACCGAGCAATCTGATCATCGTCGCGGCATTGCCGTTCATCGTCTATCTCTTTGCTTCGTCGGTGAATTACCAGCGCTCGCTTCGCGCTATCCTCGGCGTTGAGAACGGCTCGTCGGCCTTTGTGCCTGGCTTCCTGATGCTGGCCGTCGCCTTTTTCGCCGGCCTTGCCGTGGTCGCGTTCTCGCGCGCTTCGTCGCGGTCGCATCGTCTTGCGGCGGTTGCCGCCGGGGTCAATCTTGCCGCCGCGGTGGTGCTGGCGACAACCGGTCTGGTCTATCCCTTTGTGGCATCGGTCGTGGCGAACGCTGTCGATCCGTTCACCTCCGATCTGGTGGTTCAGGGCGTTACGCCGCGCCGGTTGACAGATGCGGCCGACCTCATGGTGAGCGTCCAGGCCACACTCCTGTTGCGCGCCTATCTCGGCCTCACGGTCGTGATGCTCGGCGCGTTCTTCATCACCGCCCGTAACGGGACCGGCAACGCGGCGCACCGTTCTGCCCGTCTTGTGCTGGCGGGGGCGAACGGCGCCGGATTGGTCTTCATCCTGCTTTTCGCGCATATCGCATTCGCGGCGGGCGTTGCGACGACCATCCGCGCGGCCGTCGCGGCCTACCTGCTGGCGGCAATGATGGGGCTGCTGTGGGTTGGGCTCCTCAAGCTTAAATACAGCTGGCGGGCAGACCTGATCTGCATCGCGGCAACGATCCTGATGATCTGTGCCGCCGCGTGGTTCTTGCTTCAGCCGCGCGACAGCTATGTGCTCGTTGGGTCTCTTGCCGGCAAGGTCGCGGTCACGACCGGCACGCCGTCCGGGATCCTCGGCGCCGTCCGCTACGGGCAATTTCCCGGTGGCCCCGATACCGATGTGCCGCTGCGAACCTTTCGTGGCCCGCAGGAAGCGATCGATGCGATCGGCAAGCTCCCCGATGTCAGTGCTGCGCTTGTGCCGGCCGCCACAGCGCCGGGCAGGTTGCCGGTGCTGTGGCAAACGGAGGCGTTGAACGATCGCGACAAGGCGTTCTGCATCACGCTCGCGGTGCTGGCGATCGTGCTTGGCCTGCTGACCTTCGGCGGCCATATCCACCGCAGACATCCGCTCTCGATCGGGTCGGAATTCATCGTCGACACGATCCGTGGCATCCCGATGCTGGTTATCGTTCTCTATGTCGGCCTGCCGCTCGCCGGCGCGCTCAAGGACGCGACGCAGGGCGTGGTCGATCCGCCGAACCTGGTGCGCGGCATTGTCGCCATGGCGCTGGCCTATTCGGCCTATCTGGCCGAGATATTCCGCTCCGGCATCAATGCTATTCCGGCGGGTCAGATCGAGGCGGCGCACAGCCTCGGCCTCAATGGCTGGCGCACCGCCCGGCTGGTCGTGCTGCCGCAGGCCTTCCGCATCATCATCCCGCCGCTCGGCAACGAACTGATCGCCATCCTCAAGGACACGTCGCTGCTTTCGATCCTGTCGATCCGCGACATCACGCAGCGTATGCGGGAATTCCAGTCGGCAAGTTTCCTGCCGTTCGCGCCCTACAACTCGGCCGCCATCTTCTACATTTTCCTGACGCTGGCCGCGGCAAGCCTCGTCAGCACCATCGAGAGAAAATATGACATCAAGCATCGATAACACGCGCCGGACCCTCAAGGCCCGCGCCTCCGGTCTGACCTTTCCGCAAGGCTTCGTGTTCGGCGCCGCGACAGCGGCCTATCAGATCGAGGGCGCGCCTGACGCGGATGGCAAAGGCGAAAGCATCTGGGACCGGTTCTGCCGCGTTCCCGGTGTGATCGTCGACGGCTCGAGCGGCGATGTCGCCTGCGACCACTATCATCGCTGGAAGGAGGATATTGCCGTGCTCAAGGCGCTCGGTCTTGGCGCCTACCGTTTTTCCCTGGCATGGACGCGGCTTCTTGCGGAGGGTCGGGGCGAAGCCAACGCCAGGGGCATCGCCTTTTACGACCGGCTGATCGACGACCTGCTTCAAGCTGGCATCGAGCCCTATGCAACGCTCTACCACTGGGATCTTCCGCAGGCGCTGCAAGACCGTGGCGGCTGGTACAACCGCGAAACTGCCACCGCCTTTGCCGACTATGCCGGGCTTGCCGCCCGCAGTTTCGGCGATCGCGTCAAGAAATGGACGACGCTCAACGAGCCCTGGACCTTCTGCTGGTCAGGACACGCGACCGGCGAGGACGCGCCGGGATTGCGGGACGGCGTGAAAGGCGGCGTGGCCGCCAGCCATCATGCCTTGCTGGGGCATGGCCTGGCTGTTCCAGTCATCCGGGCCGAGGTGGTCGACGCCTCGGTTGGCATCGTCTTCGATCTCAATGTGGCGGAAGCCGCCACCGACGATCCGCGCGATGTCGATGCGACACGGCGCTTCGACGGCGCCCAGAACCGTTGGTTCCTCGACGCCGTCTTCAAGGGCGCATACCCGCAGGACATGCTGGCGCTCTACGGCGATCTGTTGCCGCCGATCCATGCGCAGGACAACGAGATCATCGCCGCGCCGGTGGACTATCTGGGCATCAACATCTACCGCCGCTCGGTGATCGCCGCGGGTGACGAACTCGCGCCGCTCAGCTATCGACGGGTGCAACCGGAAGGCATCTATTCCGCTGTCGATTACGAAATCTGGCCGCGCTGCATGTACGACATCCTGCACTATGTGAACGATCGCTATGCGCCGCCGGCAATCTACATTTCCGAGAACGGCGTCGCCACCACGCCGGAAAATGTTGGCGAAGACGGGCATGTCTGGGATGATTTGCGTGCAGCCTATTATGTCGACCATCTCGAACAGGTGGCCAAGGCGGCAGCGGAGGGCGTGCCGGTGCGTGGCTATTTCGCTTGGACACTGACCGATAATTTCGAATGGGCTTATGGCTATACGACACCCTTCGGCATCACCCATGTCGATTTCGCCACGCAGCAGCGCCGCATCAAATATTCCGGCGAGGTCTACGCCATGATTGCCCGGCAGGAGACCGTGGCGGTCGCCAAGAGCGCCTGACTTGGCCGGAGACGGGCAAGGCGGCCGCACGGTGCTCATAACGGGCGCCGGGCGCGGGCTCGGCCGCGAGCTGGCACGTCAATACGCCCAGCATGGCTGGCACGTGATCGCGTGCGGGCGCACGCGTCCGGCGCAAGGTTTCGAGGATGGAATCGAGTTCCAGCCGATCGATGTCGCCGATCCGGCTTCCATCTCCGACCTTGCCGTGCGTCTCACCGGCAGGCCGCTGGATGTGCTCGTCAACAACGCCGCCATCCGCAGCGCCATCCCTGGCCTGCACAGTTTCGCCCCGGATGAATTCCTGAAGCTCATGGCGACGAACACGCTCGGCCCGCTGTTGCTGGCGAGGGCGCTGCGACCGAACCTGGTGACGAGGCGGATGCGGACCATCGCCAATATCGGCAGCCGCGCCGGCTCGATGGCGGAAGGGCTGCTCGATGACTATGACGACGACTATGCCTACCGCTGCTCGAAGGCAGCGCTCAACATGGTCTGCGCCCAACTGGCGCAGGATTTGCGCGTCGACGGGATAATTGTGTTGTCGCTGCATCCGGGCTGGGTGAAGACCGATATGGGCGGCGATCAGGCGATGCTGGCGGCCGAGGACAGTGCGCGGGGCCTGCGCACGGTCATCGACAACGCAACGCTTGGGGATAGTGGCTCATTCCAGACATTCGACGGCATTCATATCGGGTGGTAGCCGAAGGGTCCCAGTCCATGCTGAATACCCCCCAGGATCTTAGCGCGACGCCGTCTTTTCGAGCGCCGCTGCCGGCAGGGCTTTGCCTGTCGAGGGGTCGAACAAGCGAAGTGCTGTTTCATCGAAGGTGAGGCCGCGCTTGTCGCCCTTGGCGACCTGAGACCTTGGCGGCAGGCAGGCCGTCAGCCGTTGCGTGCCGATCCGGGCCGTCGTGACCAGTTCGGGGCCGGTCAGTTCGACAACCTCGATCTCCACGGGCAGTGACAAATCCGTCGCGGCGCCGGTCGCGACGCGAAGGGCTTCCGGCCTGATGCCGACGACGACCGGAGCGCCTTCGCGCGCCGCGTTCGCATAGCGCGCCGGCAGAGGGATCCGCACATCGGACTCTGCGATGGCCAGCTTTCCCTCAGCGATCACTGCCTGCAGCATATTCATCGACGGCGCGCCGACAAAGCCGGCGACGTAGAGCGTAGCCGGCTCGTTATAGATTTCCTCCGGCGTGCCGAGCTGCTCGATCCTGCCGTCGCGCATCACAGCGATGCGTGTCGCCAGCGTCATCGCCTCGATCTGGTCGTGGGTGACATAGACGACGGTGGTCTGCAGCATCTGGTGCAGGCGCTTCAACTCGGTGCGCATTTCCAGGCGCAGCTTGGCGTCGAGATTGGACAGCGGCTCGTCGAAGAGGAAGACCTGCGGCTTGCGCACCAGCGCCCTGCCGATGGCGACGCGCTGGCGCTGGCCGCCGGACAGCTGGCTCGGTTTGCGGTCGAGCAAGGCCTCGATCTGCAGCAATCTTGCCGCCTCGTTCACTGCCTTTTCGCGTTCATCGGCGGCAACGCCACGCATCTCCAGCCCGAAGCCGATGTTGCGACGGACAGTCAGGTTCGGATAGAGCGCGTAGGATTGGAAGACCATGGCGATGTCGCGGTTCTTGGGATGGACGCCAAGGATCGAGCGGCCGCCGATCAGCACATCGCCGCTCGTCGCTTCGGCCAAGCCGGCGATGATGTTGAGCAGCGTCGACTTTCCGCAGCCCGACGAGCCGAGCAGCACCAGGAACTCGCCGCTCTGCAGCGCGATGTCGATGCCTTTCAGCGTTTCGACGCTGCCATAGTTCTTGCGGACGTTGCGGATTTCAAGCGCGCTCATGCATGGATCCCTCGAACTGCATCGGCCCGCCATAGTTGCGGGGCAGAGTGGAAATGGCGCGCGAGGCGACATGCGTCGCGGCGGAAAGGCAAGCGGACAGCGGCTGTTCCTGGGCGAGGGTGGCGAGGAAGGCGGCGTTGAAAACATCGCCGGCGCCGATCGTGTCGACGACGCGGACATCGGGCGCCACGGCTTCGACAAGCGCCCCATCCGGGCCGATGGCGATGGCGCCGCGTGGCCCGCGCTTGACGACAAAGGTTGCGCCTTGCCGCATGCTGGAGCGGATCTCGCGCGCGGCCTCGATCGGATTCGGCATTCCCGCCAGGGTCACCGTCTCCACTTCGTTGAACAGCGCCAGCGCGCAGCGCGAAAGCCATGCGCGCGTGGCGACGCAATTGGCCTCGGTCCAGCCATCGATCGGCCAGCCTGTGTCGAGCGCGACGGCGATGCCGTGGCTGTCCGCCCAGTCGAAGAACCCATCGTAATCGCGAGCGAGGTCGTCGGTCAGGAAAGAGCCGCACAACAGCGCATAGCCGCCAGAGAGCGCGTTGCCATCGAGGACGGACAAGACGTCTGCAAGGTTGAAACGCGGCAGGTGGCCGCGCGTGGTGAAGAAGGTCCGTTCACCATCTGGGTGGGTCATGCCGACGGACAGCGTCGTGCCTTCGGGGCGTACCGGCCATGTCTCAGCGCGGAGGCCGAACGCCTCGCGCAGCCAGTGGCCGAACTGGTCGTCGCCGACATTGGCTGCGATCTCGAAATCGACGCCCAGCGCCTGCCAGGCAAGTCCGGTGTTGCCGGCCTGTCCACCAACGCGCAATTCATCATGGTCGACGACGGTTTCCGTGCCCGCCTTCGGCCATGGCGCGACCGGGCCGACAATGAGGTCGACATTGACGTTGCCGATCACCGCAAGCGGACGCATCACTCGCTCCTAGTGATCTTGGTGGAGCGGAGAGGTGTGCCGGCATTGTCGACTCGGCTGTCGGCGAAGGCAATCATCAGGCGCTGCGCCACCGGTAGCATGGCGAAGATCGCGGCGAGACCCGAAGCCGGCTTGAAGGAGAGCGTGACGGCACCCGCGACCGCCGGTTGCGCGGAGGCGTCGAAGATGATGAGCGGCGCGCCGGCCTCGACGACGGAGGTGGCCATGGCGGTCACCAGCTCCGCGGTCGGATCGTTGCCGCGAAACAGGATGACGCCGATTTTTGGGCCGAACATCTCCATCGGCCCATGCCGCAACTGGCCACCTTCGAGGGAGAAGCATGGAAGTCGCGACAGCTCGGTGAGACCAAGCGCCAGCGCTTCGGCAACGCCTTGCAGGCGGCGGCCTGAGGTGACGATGGTCGTCACCTTCTCGAGCGCCGCGAGTGCCTGTGTGATGTCGTTGTCCTGTGGTTGATCCAGTGCCTCAAGGGCTGCCTTCGGGTCTTCGCCCAGCACGGCCAGGATGGCCAGGTGCAAGGCGAAGGTCACGGTCAGGCTGCGGGTCGCGGCGAAGGCCAGTTCGGTGCCGCCGGCGCCGACCAGGCAAGGCGCCGTTCGCGCCAGGAACGAGCCGCCTTCGAGCGTCAGGCCGAAAACATCGGCAGCGTTGCCGGCCTCCGCAAACCACCTGACGACCTCGGCGCTCTCGCCGGACTGGGAGGTGACGAGTACCGTCTTGCCGTTCAGCGGCACCGGCTGGCCGAGCTGTTCCGACAGCGGCAGCGCCAGCGCATCGATACCGTGCGCGCGATAGAGCGGCTCGACGGCGCGCCCGACCGCATGCGAGCCACCCATGCCGAGCAGCAGCAGACGGCCGGTCTTCCTGATCGAGGCGGCGACCTCTCGCGCCATGGCAGCGTTGTTCTCGAACGAAGCACGCGCATCGGCATGCTGGCGTGCCATTTCGCGGTCGATGGCGAGCAGTCCCGCCGGTCGAATTTTTGTTGCAGTCATCATCATCCTTTCACACCGCCGCTGGTCAGGCCCGAAATCAGCGCACGCTGCATGACAAGGCCGATCAGCACCGGCGGCAAAGCGGCCAGCACACCGGCGGTGGCGATCAGCCCGTAGTCGGAAACACGACCGCCGGCCAAATCGGCGATGGCGACAGTCAAGGTCTTGGCGCGCTGGTCGGAGGTGAACAGCAGCGCATAGAAGAATTCGTCCCAGGCGAGCAGCACGGCAAACAGCGCCGATGTCGCCATCACAGGTGCGGCGAGCGGCAGCGTGATGATGCGCAGGGTCTGGAACAGGCCGGCGCCGTCGATCATCGCCGCCGCCTCGATCTCGCGCGGGATGGAATCAAAACCGGACTTCATCAGCCAGGTGGTGAAGGGCGCCAATATGGTCAGATAGACCAACGCCAGGCCGAAGACATTGTTGAGCAGCCCGAGATGCGACAGGCCCATATAGAGCGGCACGGCGAGCGCCACCGGCGGCAGCATGTAGGTGGCGATGACCATCGACAGCGACCAGCCGATCGCCGGCGTGCGCGACACCGCCCAGCCGGCTGGGATGGCCAGAGCGAGAGCCGCCAGCGTCGCCATGCCTGATATCTCCAGGCTGTTGCGCAGCGACGAGGTGAAGGCGGCGCCGGCGCTGTTTTCAGCCGTCGACAGTAATGTCTGATAGCGCGAGAAGTCGGCAACCTGCGGCCACCAGCGCAGCGGCTTGGCGGCAAGATCGGCGGCCGGCGAAATGCTCATGATGAACAGCCAGGCGATGGGCGCCAGGATGATAGCGGCCAGCAGCAGCGCGCAGGCATAGATGAAGATCGCAAAGGCGGGGCTCTTGCGTTCCATCAGGCGGCACTCCCGGCGGTCTTCCTCACCAGCGCCGCATAGGCGACGGCGAGCACCGTGACGAGCAAGGTGACGATCAGCGCCAGCGATGCGCCGGAGCCAGCGCGCTGGAAGGAGAAAGCTTCCTGATAGACGAGGATCGACAACGTGCGCGTGCTGTTGGCCGGGCCGCCACGGGTCATCACCCAGATGATGTCGAAGACCTTGAAGGCCTCGATGGTGCGCAACACCAGCGCCACCATCAGCGGGCCGGCGAGATAGGGCAGGATGACGAAGCGGAAGCGGTTGAACGGTCCCGCACCGTCGACCAGCGAAGCGGCGGTGATGTCGCGGGGCACCGCCTGCAAGGCGGCGAGCGCGATCAGCGCCACCAGCGGAAAGTTCTTCCAGCAATCGGCGACGATCAAGGCTGCCAGCGCCGTGCCCGGCTCACCCAGCCAGGAGCGGTAAGCGTCGATGAGATGCAGTTGCGTCAAGGCAGCGTTCAGCGCGCCATATTCGGGATTGTAGATCAACCGCCACAGCGTGGCGTTGACCACCGTCGGCAGCGCCCAGGGCAATATCATCAAGGCGCGCAGGACGGCGCGGCCGTGGAACTGCTGATTGAGCAGAAGGGCGGCGAGCACGCCGATCACCATTTCGGCGGCAACCGAAATCACCGCGAACAGCGTCGTGGTGACCAGCGTGCGCGAGAAATTCGAGCTCGACAGCATGTTGGTGTAATTGTCGAAGCCGACGTAATTGCCACCGGTGCCAACGAGCTTGGCGTCGGTGAAGGACAGGTTGACCGTATCGACCAGCGGCCAGCCGATGACGGCGACCATGACCACGAGCAGCGGCAGCATCAGCAACCACGCGCGGGTTGTCATCCAGGTGCTCGACATCGGAGCAGCCTCTCTCATTCATCGCGATTTCAGACATAACACGGGCGGCACTAGGCCGCCCGTATCGAGAACAAGACTACCTCAGAGACCGCTGTTTTTTGCGGCCGTGTTCAAGGCATCCTCAGGCGAGGACTGGCCGAGCAACGATTCCTGGATCGCCTGCTGCAGCGCCGTCGACAGCTCCTGGTATTTCGGCGTGGTCGGACGCGGATACATGGCGGCGAGGCCGAGCTTGGCGGCGGCAATCAGCTCTTCCTGGCCCTTGGTGACGGCTGGGTCGTCATAGGACGAAGCCCAGATCGGCAGCGAGAGCTTGGCATACTGGTTCTGCGTCGCCTGCGAGGTCATGAAGGTGGTGTACTTCCAGGCTTCGTCCGGATGCTTCGAGACCGCGGTGACGCCAAGGCCCATCGAGCCGTTGACGGCCGACACGTCGCTGATGCCGGTGACGCCCGGCGCCGGCACGACGCCGACCTTGCCCACGACCTTCGAGTCCTTCGGATCGTTGGCCATGTTGTACATGTAGGTCCAGTTCAGCGCGAAGGCGGCGTCGCCGTTTTCAAAGACCTTGCGCACGTCCTCTTCCAGGAATTCCTTGGAGTTCGGATTGGTGAGGCCGGATTTGTAGCTGTCGACCATGTATTTCAGCGCCGACAGGCCGCCGCCATTCTGGAAGTCCGGCTTGCCGTCCTTGAGGAAGTCGCCGCCATAGGCGCTGACCAGCGTGGTGTAGTCGCAGATCGCCGCTTCGGCCTGCGACCAGCTCCAGGCGATCGGCGTCTTCAGCAGGCCCTTGTCCTGGATGATCTTGGCCTGTGCGCCGAGTTCTTCCCAGGTCTTCGGCGGCGTCTTGATGCCAGCCTTTTCCAGGATTTCCTTGTTGTAGAACAGGTATTTGGTGTCGAGGATCCAGGGCATGCCATAGTACTTGCCGTCATATTGGACCGTGGTCCAGGCGCCGGGCAGCACGCCCTTCTTCATGTCGTCGGTGATCTTCGACGACACGTCGACCAGCACCTTGTTGGTGGCGTATTCGGCCGGCCAGATGACGTCAAACAGCACGACATCATAGCCGCCGCCCGAGCCTTGCGCGAGCACGGTCTTGTCGTGCAGGCCTTCATAGGGAACGAATTCGAGATTGACCTTGACGTCCGGGTTGGCCTTGGTGAAGGCATCCGTCATCGCGCGCACATCCGCCTCGCTGTAAGCGGCCTGCGCCATGAATAGCGCGTTGAGCGTCGTTTCGGCGAAAGCGTGGGGGACGAGCAGTCCTCCGGCGAAGACCGCGCCGACCAGTGTTTTGGTGATTGTCTTAAGCATCTACTTCTCCCATTTCCGGCGTTGATGGGCCGGCGATGCTGATATTTCGCATCGTCTTCCCGGATCCATGTCGCGTGACCTGATGGTTATCCGGCTGACCAGTGGCGACAGGCTGGGAGCCTTTGGCCATCTTGTTTTGGGGCATTCGGTTTGCATTAAGTCAACTCGCTTGACTTAATTAGTCGATCAATATTCTAATGGAGTCAAGAGGGGAAACGCCGGTGGACGACATCAGCCCGATCCGCGCCAAAAGCGGCACCAATCAGGAAGGCACCAGCGCGCACAATCGCCGGGTCATGATCGAGGCGTTGCGTCTCAATGGCGCCCTGTCGCGGGCCGACCTGGCGCGGGCGACGCAGCTCACCAAACAGGCGGTCTCCAACATCATCGAGGATCTCGAAAGCGATGGCCTGGTCGTCGCGCTCGATGCGGTGCGCAAGGGCAGGGGGCAGCCCTCGACGCCCTACAGGCTGGTGCCCGAAGGCGCCTTCGCCATCGGCCTGCATATCGACCGCCATCTGACGCGTGCGGTCGCCGTCGACCTGATGGGCAGCGTGTTGGCGCGGGCCGAGGCGAACCTGCCTTTCGATGAGCCCTCGAAGGGCGTCGAGATCATCCTCGAGCTGATCGCTGGTGTCCGTCGCGACCTGGCCGGCATTTCGGCCCAGTCGGAAAAACGGCTGGTCGGTCTCGGCGTTGCCATGCCGGGCCCTTTCGGACTGAAGGATTCCGACGACAAATGGATGATGCCGGCCTGGCAGAAATTTCCGCTGCTGGAGACGCTGGCCAAAGGCACGGGACTGAATGTCGGCCTGCAGAACGATGCCGCCGCCTGCGCAACGGCCGAGCGTATCGTCGGCGCGGCGCATGGCGTTGATCACGCGGTCTGCCTCTATGTCGGCTACGGCATCGGCGCCGGACTGATCCTCAACGGCGAGCTCTACAGTGGCGGCCATGGCAATGCCGGCGAAATCGGCATGGCGCTGCTGGCGCCGGCCGGTCCGGGGTCGACACCGCTCGAGCACCGCGCCTCGCTCGCCTCGCTCTACCAGCATCTCGGCCTCAACCCGGCGGACAGCGATATCTACGAACAGATGAACGCCCTGGTGCTGGCCGAGAATCCCAGGATGATGGCCTGGATCGATGGTGCAGCGCATGATCTGCGCTGGAGTGTGCATCTCATCGAAACGATCTTCGATCCGCAGACCGTGATCCTGACCAGCGGCGCGCCGGAAGCGCTGGCGCGCCGGCTTGTCGAGGCGATGCATCCGCTGCTGCCGTCGATCGCCGACTGGCCGGGCCGGACTTTGCCGCGCCTTCAGCTTGGCACCACCAATCCCTGGTCGATCGCGCTCGGCGCCGCGGCGGCGCCGATCAGCCGTGCCTTCGATCCGCTGTTCTCGGCGATACTGAAGACAAGCCCCGGTCCGGTGTAGCGGCGTCGAGAACCTAAAAGTGCGTCGCGTCGAACCGGCGTGTCGTTCATCCAAACCCGAAGTCACCTTTGGGCGACACGCATCAAAGCCGGCTGTCGTCGTCACACAGAGTTCATCGACCGGACATAGCGTCTTTTCCAGTTCTTGCTGCAGTGCAATAGGAGTGGGACATGGTGGACATAATTTCCAGTGAGGCGGGGATTCCGAGGCCGGATCATCCGCTGGATAGTTCGGGCAGCGCCAAGTGGTTCCTGCCGGCCTTCGGCGTGCTGGTGCTGGTCGGCGTGGTCTATGTCGGCTACGCGCTGAGCCAGGACCTGGCGGTGGCCGAGACCGTGCCGTGGATCCTGCTCGGCATCGCCTTGCTGATCGCGCTCGGCTTCGAATTCGTCAACGGTTTCCACGACACCGCCAATGCGGTGGCGACCGTCATCTACACGCGCTCCCTGCCGGCCGAATTCGCCGTCATGTGGTCCGGCGCCTTCAATTTCCTCGGCGTTCTCACCTCCAGCGGCGCGGTCGCCTTCGGCATCCTGTCGCTGCTGCCGGTCGAGCTGATCCTCCAGGTCGGCTCCTCCTCCGGCTTTGCCATGGTGTTCGCGCTGCTGGTCGCCGCCATTCTGTGGAACCTCGGTACCTGGTTCCTCGGCCTGCCGGCCTCGAGCTCGCATACGATGGTCGGCTCGATCATCGGCGTCGGTCTCGCCAACCAGTTCATGGCACCGGCCGGCAGCGCCACCAGTGGCGTCGACTGGTCGCAGGCGACCAATGTCGGCGTAACCTTGCTGGTGTCGCCGATCATCGGCTTCTTTGCCGCGGCGATCCTGCTCTATGCGATGAAACTTCTCGTTCGCAATCCGGCGCTTTACGAAGCACCGAAGGGCAATGCCCCGCCGCCCTGGTGGATCCGCGCTTTGCTGATCTTCACCTGCACCGGCGTCAGCTTCGCGCATGGTTCCAACGATGGACAGAAAGGCATGGGCCTGATCATGCTGATCCTGATCGGCGTCGTGCCGACGGCCTATGCACTGAACCGTACGCCCGACATCAACTATCTCGAAGCCTACAAGTCGGCTTCGGTCAGCGTCGAGACCGCGTTGGGCAAATACGTCAAACCCGGTGTTACCATTGCCGATGCCAAGGCCGCCAAAGCAGCCGTCCAGGATGCCGTGCGCACCCGGACCTGGAGCGACCAGACGACGGTTGCGCTGCAGACCTACATCCACAACACGACCGCTTCGCTGCAGCCTTATGCATCGGTCGACAATGTGCCGACCGATCTGGTCAGCAACGCCCGCAACGACATCTACCTGATCGGCGAGGCGCTCAAGCTGATCGACAAGAAGCAGTTGCTGCCGATGGAGGCCGCCGATCTCAAGGCGGTGACCGACTATCACAAGGCCGTCGACAATGCGACGAAGTTTATCCCGATCTGGGTGAAGGTCGCGGTTGCGCTGGCGCTTGGCCTCGGCACCATGGTCGGCTGGAAACGCATCGTCGTGACCGTCGGCGAGAAGATCGGCAAGAGCCACCTGACCTATGGCCAGGGTGCGGCGGCCGAACTCGTCGCCATGGTGACCATCGGCATGGCCGACCGGCTCGGTCTGCCGGTGTCGACAACCCATGTGCTGTCGTCGGGCGTTGCCGGAACGATGGCCGCCAATGGCTCGGGCCTGCAATGGGCGACGGTGCGCAACCTGCTGCTGGCCTGGGTGCTGACCCTGCCGTGCTCGATCACGCTCGCCTTCGTGCTGTTCATCATCTTCCGCCAGGTGTTCTGAGCGGAGCAGGCACTTTCAGAAAAAGGCAGCGCCGGTGATCGGCGCTGCCTTTTTCTTTTAGCGGGCACTGTGTTCAGGGGTGGATTTCTGGGAGGTATTCGCGTTTGTATTGACGCGGAACACGCCTACGAGATTGGCGCGAAACGCCTAACGCTTCGTCATCCTGGGGCGGAGCAAGGAGCGCAGCGACGCGGCGCAGACCCCAGGATCCATGCCGGGACTCTTGAGCGTTGCTGCGGTGCAGAATTCTGCTCCGCTGCAGCCTTCGGCTGAGGTCGCGGCATGGATCCTTGGGTCTTCGCTCCGCTTCGCGTCGCTGCGCCCAAGGATGACGACGTCAGGAGGCTCAGGTCGGATCCTCGCGATGCAGATCGTGGATGGCAACGCCATCGACATTGGTCGGCATCGTCAGCCATTTGCGGTGACGCAAGGTGCGCTGCGTGTCTTCCAGGCCTGTTTCCCAATGCTCGCGCATCGAGGTGCCGGAGAACTCGTAGTCCTTGGCGTGACCTTCATAGCCCTTGTGCTGGTAGATGAGGTGCACGATGTTGACGATGCCGGCATCCGAATAGTCGGCGATCAGCGCTTCTTCCGCCGGCGTCAGCTGCTCCTTCGGCACGCGCTTCAGCGCATCGAGCAGGCGCATCTTCAGGCTATGGATGCGCTTGAAATTGTCGGTGTTCTGGCGCGTGCGGCTGGAATACATGATGTCCTTGTGACGCGACAGCACGTCCGGCATGCTGCGCGGCAGCACGCCACGGGCGCTGAACAGGTCGACCTGGAACACCAACGATGAACGGTCCTCGTCCTGGTCGAGCAGATATTGCAGCGGCGTGTTGGAGACGATGCCGCCGTCCCAGTAATATTCGCCTTCGATGCGGACCGACGGGAAGGCCGGCGGCAGCGCGCCGCTGGCCATGATGTGCTCGGGTCCGATGCGGACCTTCTCGGTATCGAAATAGACGAAATTGCCGGTGCGGACGTTGACCGCGCCGACGCTCAGCCGCTTCTTGCCGTCGTTCAGGACGTCGAAATCGATCAGGCTCTCCAGCGTGTCCTTCAGTTCAGCGGTGTCGTAGAAGCTGGTCGCACCCTCGGCGCCCTGCGGCTCGAGCCAGGGATTGGGGTTGCGCGGCTTGAAGAAGCCGGGCTGGCCCATTGTCATCGTCATCCATGAGGACGTACGGTTGCGGATGTCGCGGTAAATGTCGCCTTCAGGCGTGTAGGACCAGATCTTGCGACCCGAGATGGTCTGCCAGAACTGTTCGAGGCGCTGCAGGCGACGGCTCGGCTCATTGCCGGCGATGATCGAGGCATTGATGGCGCCGATCGAGACGCCCGACAGCCAGCTCGGCTCGCAACCGGCATCGGCCAGCGCCTGGTAGACGCCGGCCTGATAGGCGCCGAGCGCGCCGCCACCCTGGAACACCAGGGCGATGCGGTCATACTGCGCCGAGATCTCCTCGATCGTGGCTGCGGCTTCCTTGTTTCGGTTGCGTTCAAGCACGAATTTTCTCCGGCTGGGTTGTGCTGGTTGTGAGCCGGCTGTGATCACTGAGATAGTCGTGGACGACCTCGCCCAAGCCAAGCGTCAGGTCGGCTTTGAAGTGGACGGCGGAGACGATGTCGAGCACCGGCAGCTTCGCCACGTCGGCCATGACGTGGGGCCGAAGGTCGAGGGCGGCCGGCGCCGTCCAGGCTTCCTTCAGCGTGATGTCGGTGAGGTAGTAGCGCACCAGCTCGCAGATGCGCGGCGTGCCGTCGACATGCGGGATGATCTTGATGAGGAAATTGGGAGCGGCGAGTGCTGCGAGCACGGAATCGTGATCGGCTTCCCGGTGCTTGTAGCCCATCGTGCCGGTGGCGCATAGGACGCTGCCATAGTGCAGCGTGCCGACGATCACCTCGCCTTCATGGACGATCTTGGGATTGGCCAGCTTCTTGGGAAACCCCCAGAGCTCGCGGCCGCCCGCGATCGGCGCGTCGTCGTCGAGATACATCGAATGGACGTAGCCGCCATGCTGGCCCTTGTACTTCACCGGGATGACCTGGCCGGTCTCGGTGTAGTCGCCGAAGCCCGTGGAGTCCGGCATGCGGATGAATTCGTATTTGACCAGCGGCTCGTCGATCTCCAGCGGCGCCGGCACCACGGCTTCGAGCGCCTCGCGCGTCGTGCGGTAGGTGATGATGATGTATTCGCGATCGAAGAAACGATAGGGCCCGGGCGGGAAAGACGGATTGGTCAGCGGCATCGCATAGGCGCGCTTCACGACATCGGCGATTTCCAAGCTGCACCCCCAAGGTTTTGTCAGGCGAAGGTTTGTTGGGCGAATTTCGTTCAGGAATGACGGCGCGAATGCGCAAGCAATTATGTTGCACGGCACCATGACAATGCCGTGTCAGCCTGACGACCGTGGTTTCTCAGGGGACTAGGTCATAGACCCATAAAGGGGATTCCCAAAACGTGCGATGAATGATTCAACCTTCGTAGTTGAGGAGGTTTGATATGGCACGTTTTGATCTGACGGATTTCGAGTGGTCGACTATCGAACCGTTGTTGCCAAACAAGGTGCGCGGGGTAGCGCGGGTTGATGATCGGCGGGTTTTGAACGGCATCTTCTGGCGGCTTCGGACTGGAGCGCCATGGGCAGACATCCCGGCACGCTACGGGCCGCACACGACCTGCGTCAACCGCTTCAACCGATGGCGTCGAGCGGGTGTCTGGGACCGGCTTCTGGATGCCGTTTCAAAGGCTTACGATGGGGACATCCAAATGATCGACTCGTCCTCGATCCGCGTCCATCAGCATGGTGCAAACGCCCAAAAAAGATGGCCGATCCCGTTGCGTGGGTCGCTCGCGGGGCGGCCTGACGACCAAGATCCATGCGCTCGTTGACGCCGAGGGACTACCGATCGCCCTCAAGCTGACCGAGGGACAAGCCCATGACGGCCGCAGCGCCCGGGAGATGTTGGGCGGTTTGGGCGACGGCCAAATTCTGCTTGCTGACCGCGCCTATGACGCAGACGAATTGCGCGCCAGCCTCAAGCAACGCGGCGCTTGGGCTAACATCAAGCCGATGCCGAACCGCAAAAATATCCCCGCATTCAGCCCGTGGCTATATCGCTTTCGAAACCTCGTCGAACGCTTCTTCAACAAACTCAAGCACTTCCGAGCCGTTGCCACACGATACGACAAGCGCGACGATAACTTCCTTGCAAGCGTCAAACTCGCTTCTTTTCGTATCTGGTGCCGATTTAATGAGTCTATGGCCTAGAGCCATGCCGGCGCTGTCGTCTGGCTGTAATCGCATCGACACATGGCTCTGTCATTGTCATGTTGCGACGCACAATTATATCCTCTCATTCCCCTCCCACCTCTCGCGAGATCACCATGGGTTCCCTGTCTTCGAAGAATGCCCTCGTCACCGGCTCGACCAGCGGTATCGGCCTGGCCATCGCCCGCGCCTTCGCCGCCGAAGGCGCCAACGTCACCATCAATGGTCTTGGCGATGCTGCTGCCATCGAGCAGGAGCGCGCCGGCATCGAGAAGGACTTTGGCGTCAAGTGCCGCTATTCCGATGCCAACATGATGGATGGCGCGGCAGTGAGCGCCATGGTGCATGACGCCGAGGCGGCGTTCGGCAGCCTCGACATCCTGGTCAACAATGCCGGCATCCAGCATGTCGCGCCGATCGAGGAGTTTCCCGACGACAAGTGGGAAGCCATCATCCGCATCAATCTCTTGGCGGCCTTCTATGCCATCAAGGCGGTGGTGCCGGGCATGAAGGCACGCAAATGGGGCCGCATCATCAACACGGCTTCCGCGCATGCGCTGGTCGCCTCGCCGTTCAAGTCGGCCTATGTGTCGGCCAAGCACGGCATTGCCGGCCTGACCAAGACGGTGGCGCTGGAAGTCGCGCAGGACGGCATCACCGTCAACGCGATCGCGCCGGGCTATGTCTGGACGCCGCTGGTCGAAAAGCAGATCCCCGACACGATGAAGGCGCGCGGCATGACCGAAGAGCAGGTCAAGCACGACGTGCTTCTGGCTGCACAGCCGACGAAGGGATCCGTCACCGTCGAGGAACTTGCGGCGCTGACGCTATTCCTGTGTTCGGATTCCGCCAGGCAGATCACCGGTACGACTTTACCGATGGATGGCGGCTGGACGGCACAGTAGTCCGGCCTCTGGCTCTGTTGTCGCGATTGCATGTGGACGCGACAGTTTCGGGATAGCGGCGATCAACTCGCGGGTATAGGCCTGCTGCGGCCGGTCCAGAACGTCTTGCGTGTTGCCATACTCAACCAGCTTGCCGTGCTGCATGACCGCAACGTGTTCACAGAGATAGCGCACCACGCCCAGGTCGTGGGAAATCAGGATCAGCGTCAGCGACAATTCGCGGCGCAGCCGCGCAAAGAGGTCGAGGACCTGGGCCTGGATGGTGACGTCCAGAGCGGAGGTGACTTCATCGGCGATCAGAATCTCCGGCTCCAGCGCCAGGGCTCTTGCGATGCCGACGCGTTGGCGCTGGCCGCCGGAAAGTTGCGTGGTGCGACGGTCCAGCAGCTGAGGAGGCAGTTCCACTTTCTCCATCAGCTCGCGAATCCGTGCCGGAATTTCCCGCTGCGGGCAAATATTCTGTTGCAGCAGTGGTTCGGCCAGGGTCCGTGCAACGGTAAAGGCCGGATTGAGGGACATGAACGGGTCCTGAAACACCATCTGCAGTTTGCGGACCTGTTCCGGCCGGCGCCTTGCGAGCGCACGATCGAGCGATTGGCCGTCCACCTCGATCTCTCCTTGTTGCGGCTGCACCAGGCCGGCAATGGCCCGGGCGATGGTGCTCTTGCCGGAACCGGACTCGCCGACAATCCCGAGTGCACCGCCGCGGCGCAGCGCCAACGAAACATTGTCGACCGCGCGCACGATCTGTAGCGGCTTACGCGTCGCCCAGGCCGCAAGGCTCTGCCCCGGATGGAAGTTGACGCACAGGTTTTTCACCAGGAGATGCGGTTGCGCCGCCACGGGACAGGGGTGCGTGGTTGGCTTCATCAGCGAGGGTTGGGAAGCGATCAAGCGCTTCGTATAGTCATGCGCTGGTTCACGCAGGATCTGGTCCACCGACCCGATCTCCAGCACGGCACCGTCCTTCATGACGACGACGCGGTCGCACATTTCCGCGATCACGCCAAGGTCGTGAGAGACCAGAATGATCGACAGCTTGCGTTCGCGCCGGATGCCGCGAAGCAGCTCGAGTATCTGAGCCTGCACCGTGACATCAAGCGCTGTGGTAGGCTCGTCGGCAATCAGCAGTTTCGGTTCGCAGGCAAGGGCCGCCGCGATCATCACACGCTGACGCATGCCACCCGACAGCTCGTGTGGATAGGCACCCGCCCGCCTGGTCGCGTCCTTGATATGCATGTCTTCCAGCAAGCCGACCGCCCGCGCATTGGCCTGTCGCCAGGATATGCCCTGATGGACCACCATCGCCTCGCCGACCTGGCGTCCGACCGTCATGATCGGATCGAGATGCGTCGACGGATTCTGGAAGATCATCGCCGCTTGCCCGCCACGCAGCCGACCCAGCTCGACATCCTTCATGGTGAGGACATCACTGCCCTCGAACATGATCCGGCCCGACTTCACCAGCGCGTTACCGGCAATCAGCTTCAGGATGGCCCTGCAAGCCACCGTCTTGCCGGAGCCAGATTCACCGACGATTCCAAGGACCTCGCCTTCCTTCAACGAAAAGCTGACGCCGCGCAGGGCTTGGACATCGCCAAAATTGGTGGCGAAGTCGATGGTGAGGTTCTCGACGCTGACGAGGTCGCTCATCTCAGGATTCCGTGTTCAAGAGGCGGGCGAGACCATCAGCGGTCAACGAGAGGCCCAGCGCCAGAAGGCAGATGGCGATGCCTGGAAAGATCGCAATCCACCAGGCGGTGGTCAGGTAGGTCTGCCCGTCGGCGATCATGGCACCCCATTCCGGTGTCGGCGGTTGTACGCCGAGGCCGAGAAAGCCCAGTGACGACCCAAGCACGATGGCCAGCACGGCATCGGTCATGACGAAGACGATCGATGGGACGATGGCATTTGGCAGGATGTGGAACAGCATGATGCGCGAATGGCCAAAACCCATGCCGCGCGCCGCGAGCACGAAATCGGCGCCGCGCAGCACCAGCGCCTGGCTCCGCACCAGCCGTGCATAGCTGACCCAGTTCACCAAGGTGAGCGAGATGAAGTAGCTCTTGAGGCCCGGCCCCAGCACGGCAACGATGGCGATCACGAGGACGAAATAGGGAAATGATACCGTGACCTCGAGGATGCGCATCAGCACCGCATCGATCCTGCCGCCCAGATAGCCGGCGACAAGGCCGATGATCGTTCCCAGGATGATGGGCCCGACCACGCCGAAGAAGGCCATGGCGAGATCATAGCGCGCGGCAAACAGCGTCCGCGCCAGGACATCGCGGCCGATGGCGTCGGTGCCAAACCAATGCTCGGCGCCAGGTGGTTTCAGCGCCTGCATCACATCGACCTTGATCGGGTCGAAGCTGGTCAGCACCGGTGCCAGTACGGCCAGTATGATCCAGGCCAGGGTAATGGCGCCGCCAAGGACCAGGGTTGCCGGCAGCGTTCGAATTCGCGCCATGGCCAAGGGGCCGCTGCCCCGCATCACATCGCTCACAATTTCACCCGTGGATCGAGAATGGCGGTCAAGATGTCGACGGCAAAATTCGAAATGACAACACCGACGGCCAGCAACAGGGCCACTGCCTGGACAACGAACTGGTCGTGCGTGAGAACGCCGCGGATGAGCAGATTGCCCAGCCCTGGAATGTTGAAGACATTTTCGACAACGACCGTTCCGCCGATCAGGAAGGCGACGACGACGCCCAGCAGATTGACCGTCGGCAGCAGGGAATTCCAGAACACATGCCGGGAAAAGATGTAGCTCTCAGGCAGGCCCTTGGAGCGGCAGGCGATCGCGTAGTCCTTGTCCATCTGCTGAATGAAGGTCGCGCGCAGATTGCGGGCGAGGATCGGCGTCACCCCGATGCCGATCGTCAGGGCCGGCAGGAACAGATGCCACAGATTGTTGGCAAAGGTTGGTCCGTATCCCGATACCGGGAAAATCTTCAGCCGCAGGCAGAAGCCCATGATCAGCAGCAGGCCGACAAAGTAGGAAGGCACACCGACGCCCGCGACGCAGACGAGACGGATGAGATGGTCGATCCACCGCCCGCGTTGCCGGGCAGCGGTGACCGCGAGTGCGAATGTCAACAGCAGCGAGATGACGAGGCCATAAAGGATCAAGAAAACCGTTGGCGCGATCCGTGCCACGACGACGCCGCTGACCGGGCCTCGAAAGGCAATCGACTGGCCGAAATCGCCGCGCAGGCAATTCAGCACATAATAGAAATACTGCACGGGCACGGGCTGATCGAGACCGTATCGCGCCCGCACGAATTCAATCGCCTCCGGGCTGGCCTTGGGGCCAAGCATGAGGCGAACCGGGTCGCCGGGCGTCATTTGCAGCAGCAGGAAGGTGATCACACTGATACCCACCAGCACGGGTATCAACTGTATCGGCCGCCTGAGCACGAAGGAGAATCGGGTCATGTCGGAATCCTGGTGTCAAATCGATGCGAGGCATGGACGAACTGCTTCGTCCCGCCCCGCATCCTGTGCCGATCAATCCAGGCTGGTTCCGCCGATGGACGAGAACTGCAGGCCGACGTTCAGGGTCAGTCCCTTTACGCTCGGAGCGTAGGCGTTGAGCCACGTCGGGTGATAGAGCGCGACCTGCGCCACTTCATCGACCACGGTCTTCTGGATCTGGGCATAGAGCTCAGCCCGTTTGGCATTGTCCGCCTCGCCCGAGGCTTCATCGATCAGCTTGTTGACCGTCTCGTTGTTGTAGCGGGTGTAATAGGATTTGTTGTCGCCCGCGCCCCAGACGCACCAGCGCAATGCGTTGTCCGGGTCTCGCGTCTCGTTGTACCACCAGTTCATTTCCGCCTGATATTCGCCGTCGGCGAGGCGGGTCCAGGCCTGAGTCGAGTCGATCTTGGCGATGTTGACGGTGATGCCGACTTCCGCCAACTGCGCCTGGATCAGCACGGCGGCCTTTTCCTCGTCGGCACTTCCGGCATTCTGGATCAATTCGAAACTGGCTCCGGGCTTGCCGGATTCGGCCAGCAGGGCCTTGGCCTTGTCGACGTCCCGGGCAATGACCGGCAGCGATTTGTCGAAGAAATCGAGCGCCGGGCTCATGATGGAACTGGCCGGTGTGCCGAGACCCAGCGTCACCGCGGCATTGATCGCGGCGCGGTCGATGCCATAGCTGACAGCCTGGCGGAATTTGAGGTCATTGAAGGGTTCGGCCGAATGGTTGACCAGCATGTCGTAGGTGGTGCTCGACGGTTCAGGGTCGGCCCGGAAGCCGGCGGCCTTCAATTCGGCCATGCGCGGGGCTGGAACTCCGAGGCAGACATCAAGCTCGCCCGCCTGCAGCATCGAGACCCTTGTGTTGTCGTCCGGGACATAGCGGAATTCGACGCCGTCGATCTTCGGTTCGCCTTCGCGGTAATAGTGTTCGTTGCGGCCAAGGACGACGCGGTCGCCCGGCTTCAACTCGACGAATTTGAATGGCCCTGATGTGACTGGCGCCTTGGCGAAAGCGTCGTCTCCCATTTTCTCGACCGCTGCCTTCGGCACGATGCCGGTATTCCAGATTTCGGTCAGCGTCAGGAAGGGCGTGAATTTGCGATCGAGCGTCATCACCACTGTCTTGGCATCTTTTGCCTCGATCTTGGTCAGGGGCTGGAACGGCGCTGCATAAGCGGAGTCCTTCTGGAAGCGCATGCGGTTCCAGCTGAACGCCACATCCTCGGCCGTAATCGGCGACCCATCGGAAAATTTGGCCTCGCGCAGGTGGAAGGTATAGGTCTTGCCGTCATCCGCGATGTCCCAGCTCTCGGCAAGGCCCGGGCCGACTTCGGTGCGATCGGGATTGGCATGCAGCAGGCGTGCATACATCATGCCCTGGATGAGGATATCGGCTCCATAGGTGGTCTTGATCGGGTCCAGGGTGAGAACCTCGGCCCCATAGGCCATGCGCAGGACCTTGTTGCCGTCAGCATTGGCTCGAAGCAATGTCGCCGGCAATGTCGCGATGCTGAAGCCGGCAAGTGCCGCGCTCTTGAGGAATACTCTGCGGTCCATGACAATCTCCCATTGTGTTGATGATGTTCCCTGGGCAATCCATGCTTGTTGGTTCAAGCAGCCTTGTTGGTTGAAGCGGCCTTGGTTAGTTCAAGCAGTCTTGGGTGACGTGGGTGGGTGGTTTGCGCTGGTGCCAGGCGTATTCGGCCTCGAGCACCGCACCTAGCCGCAGCAGCAGGTCGTCGCGCCCGAATGCGGCGACAAACTGCACTCCGATCGGCAGGCCGTTTTGCGTCCAGCCGAGCGGCAGGGATATCGCCGGCGACCCGGTGCCGTTGAAGAGCGCACTGAAAGTCTCCTTTGGCGCCAGATCGGCAAACACCGTGTCGATGTCGCGGCCAGGACGATCCGGATTGTGCGTGCCGATGAGTTCCGGCGAGATCGGACAAGTCGGGGTCACCAGCACATCATGCACGGCCAGGAATTCACCGACTGTCCGCGTGATCTGGTCATAGACAGCGAGAGCCGCGATCAAGCTCGCCGCATCGAGCGTTTGGCCATGACGGTAGACGGCCAGTGTCGTCTGCTGCAGGCAGGCCTCTTCGAGCGGCCGCCGCAGCAAGCCCGCCAACGCGTCGAGTGACTGCGCCGTGGAGGCAGCCCAGATCACTTTCTGTGCCGCCAGGTAGCACTCGTAGTCGAACACGGGGCCGGCCTCGACGACCTTGTAGCCGAGTTGCTCCAGCCTCTTGCCGACGTCGAGGACCGCCGCCTTCACCTCGGCGTCGAGCGGATAGCCGGACCAAGACGTTGTGCACAGGGCGACACGCAAAGCCTTGGGCGGCGATGTGATCGCCTGGGCATAGCTGGTGGTTGGATGGACGATCTCATAGCTGTCGCCGGGAAGCGCACCAGACCCGAGATCAAGCAAAGCCGCCGTGTCCCGGATCGAGCGTGTCAGCATGAATGAAATGGCGAGGCCCAGCATTGGCGCATTCGATTCCGGCGCGCCGCTAATCCGGCCACGGGACGGCTTCAGGCCAACGACACCACAAAAGGCGGCGGGGGTGCGAATGGAGCCACCGCCATCGGCGCCTTGCGCGAAGGGAACGATGCCGGCGGCAACGGCCGCGGCCGCGCCGCCGCTCGATCCTGAAACACCCCGGCTGGTATCCCAGGGGTTGCGCGTCGCACCGTAGAGCGAGGATTCAGTCGCCGCCGCGATGCCGAATTCCGACGTGGTCGTGCGCCCGATATTGGCAAGGCCGCCGGATCGCATTTTCACCCAGAAGGCGTGATCGTCGCCCGAGGTGAAGCCCTTGGCGAAAACGCTGCCGAACTCCCCCGGCCGGCCGGCTTCAATGGGGAAATCCTTGGTCAATGTCGGCATGCCGTAGAAAGGTGCCGGTCCGGGAACTTGGCCAAGTGCTTCGATCGCATCGGAATAGGTTTCGATCACGGCATTGAGCTGCGGATTGACCGCGGCGATCCCCGAAAGGATGCAGCTTCCCAACTCGCGCGGCGTGATTTCCCGCTTGCGCAGGAGCTCGGCCAGGCCGAGGCCGTCATGGGCGGCGTATTCCGTCAACTTCATGCGCTTGCCGTCCACGAATCCAGCAACGGGTGATGAACAGTCATTCTTCGCCTTCGTCCTCCTTGATGTGCCGCGCTACGCGCCGCGGCGGTTTGTGAAAGGTCCGCAGGATGCCGGCGATATCCTCCAGCTCATTCATCCTTGTCTCAGCCGATTTGCCGAGTTTCTCGGCGACGGAATGCGTCAGCAGGTTCAGCACCGAACTAATCGCGGCCGTCGAATCCCAGTACAGGTCGACGCGTGTCGATACTTCGAGCGCGAGCTTTGTGTATTCAGATGCCCAATGACTGTATTTGTCGGTGACGATGATCAGCGGAATCTTGCGACGCTTGATCTGAGCGCAAAGCCGAAAGCTCATCGCCGCGTATTCGGCCGTATCGATCAGCAGGACGCAGGAATTCTCGCCGCTGTCGGTGAGGATTTCCGAGAACGTGCCGCCCAAGCCTTCGGCAAAGCGGACACCGCCCCGCACCCAGCGCAGACGTGTCGCGAAATCGAGCCCCAATCCCTTCACTGCCTGGAAGCTCACGCAGTTCACGCGGTCGCAGGTGCTGAGCAGGTGGACGATTTCAGACCACATCTCGCCATGGGCCAGGCCATAGGCCGCGGTCAGGGCCTGTTGCTCCATCTCCAGGCTGCGAGCCAACCGCTCCTGCTTCTCGCCGCCGATGCGAAACCGCAGCTCAGCACTATCGAGGCCCGGGCCCGCGGCTTTCGGCGCCGAGCGCAGGCCACGCTTCATTTCCTTGAGGTCGGTGTAGCCGAGACGCCGCACGAAACGGGTGACGCTTGCCTCGCTCACACCAGCGCCGGCGGCAATGGTGGCGCCCGTTTCAAAGGGAATGTCATGGGTGTTGGCGAGAAGGTATCGCGCGATTGCCTGCTCGGTCCGGGCGAAATCCAGCCAGCCCTCGCGCAACCTGGCTTCCAGCGCACTGGCCACCTCAGTCCCGCCAGGCACAGCCTTCTTGCTAGCCGCCTTCGTCTTCATCGACCGCAACGTCCCATGACAAGATTGTTTCGGGCAGACCGGAAATGCCACCCAAGGAAGCGCACTTCATTTCCAGCTACGGATGCGACGCTAGCACGCGAAAACGCGTTGTGAAAGATAAATTTTATAATTTAATATTACGGTACTTTTATTTCATGGCCGGCCAGGTTGCGGCACCGGCGCGGCTCCTGTGTTCGGGTTCAGCCAAGCAGATCACCAGCCCGACCTTGTCGATGGACGGCGGCTCGACTGCACAGTAGAGGGGGTAGTGTCCAAGCGTTCCATTTGTCCGCCGGTGCCGCCAGGCGCCAACGGGAAAACACTGCGGTCAGGTCCATGAAAATCATCCAGCTCTCCGATCCGCATCTGATGACGCCAGGTGGCCTTCTCTATGGCTCTGATCCCCTGGCAAGGCTGGAGGCCTGCCTTGCCGACATCGGCAAGAACCATGCTGACGCCGATCTGGTGGTGATATCAGGCGACCTGACCAATGACGGCGAGCGTGCCGCCTATGCGGCATTGCGGGAAAGGCTGGCGCAATTTTCTCCACCATGCCGGCTGATGCTCGGCAACCATGACGACCGGGCGTTGTTTTTCGAGATGTTCCCGGAGGCCGCCGCCGAGCGCGGGTTCGTCCAGAGCGTGTTCGACGGCAGCGAGGGCCGCCTGATCCTGCTCGACACGCTGGACAGCGGCCATGTCGAGGGCAGGCTGTGCGCGGCGCGCCTCGAATGGCTGGACGAAAAGCTCAGGGAAGCGCGCGGCCCGGCCTTCCTCTTCATGCATCACCCGCCGTTCCGGATACACATGCCGGTGCTTGACGAGGTAAGGCTCGCCGATGCCGATGCCTTCCATGAGGTGCTGTCGCGCCATGGCAATGTCCGCCACATCTTCGCTGGACATGTCCATCGGCCGATCGCCGGCAGCTGGCGCGGCATACCGGTCAGCACGCTGCGCAGCACCAACCATCAGACCGCGCTCGATTTCTCGCAGAGCTGGAGCCTGGGCCACGAGCCGCCCGCCTATGCCGTGATCTTCATCGACGCGGATGGGGTGATCGTGCATTTCCATGATTTTCCGGTGCCGCCGGTGGCGGATCGAGTCCTGTAGAGTTCCCGATTCCGAGAAGGCTTCGGCTGTCGTGACGCGGCGAACGTAGCGACCGATCGAGCGAGGCCGCGCATCTCCCGTGCGCCAAGGATCATATCCCGGCGATCGCTTCTCCGCGCGCGCCTGCCCGTTGCCGCCCTTCACGATGTTTTTGGCGCATATCCGGTCTCCGCGAAAGGGCGCCAAAAAGCACATGAAATTGGACATTAGTCTTGACAGAAATACAGATGTTCAATACCCGTCAAGCGAATGAACAAGCCTGCAATGTGGGAGGAATGAGCGGTATGGCTTCCAATGTTTCGTTGACGGGCCTTGCCCGCGATCTCGAGGAACGCGGCAAGTCGGGCAAGCCCATCCGCATCGGCCTGATCGGCTCCGGCGAGATGGGAACCGACATCGTCACCCGCGTCGCCCATATGTCCGGCATCGAGATCGGCGCGATCTCGGAACTGAACCTGCCGGCGGCCAGCAAGGCGGTAGACATCGCCTTCCAGGAAACCGGGCATACGCGCGAAGTGTCGAACGCCTCGGCGATGACGGCTGCCATGGAGGCCGGCAAGGTCGCGGTGACCAACGACGCCAGCCTGGTCATCAACAATGATCTGATCGACGTGGTGATCGACGCGACCGGCGTTCCCGCCGTCGGTGCCGAGATCGGCTTGCGCGCCATGGAGCATGGCAAGCATCTGGTGATGATGAATGTCGAGGCCGACGTCACCATCGGCGCCTACCTCAAGGCCGAAGCCGACCGGCTCGGCGTCACCTATTCGCTCGGCGCCGGCGACGAGCCGTCCTCCTGCATGGAACTGATCGAATTCGTCTCGGCGATGGGCCATCCGATCGTCGCCGCCGGCAAGGGCAAGAACAACCCGCTCAACATCGACGCCACCCCGCCCGCCTATGAGGAAGAGGCCAGGCGCCGGCACATGAATGTGCGCATGCTGGTCGAATTCGTCGACGGCTCGAAGACCATGGTCGAGATGGCGGCGATCGCCAACGCCACCGGGCTGGTGCCCGACAAGGCCGGCATGCATGGCCCGGCCGCGACGCTCGGCGAACTGAACAAGGTGCTGGTGCCGCAGAAGGATGGCGGCGTGCTGTCGAAGGTCGGCGTCGTCGACTATTCGATCGGCAAGGGCGTTGCGCCCGGCGTCTTCGTCGTCGCCGACATGTCGCATCCGCGCATTTCGGAGCGCATGGAAGATCTGAAGATGGGCAAGGGCCCGTACTTCACCTTCCATCGCCCCTATCACCTGACGTCGCTCGAAGTGCCGCTGACTTGCGCGCGCGTCGTGCTCTACGGCAAGGCCGACATGGTGCCGCTGGCAAAGCCGGTGGCTGAGGTCGCTGCGGTGGCCAAGAAGGACATGCAGCCCGGCGAGAAGCTCGATGCGATCGGCGAATATTGCTACCGCGCCTGGATCATGACGGCGCCGGAAGCGCATGCCGCCAAGGCCATCCCTTGCGGCCTGCTGCAAGGCGGCTCGGTCACCGCGCCGATCAAGAAGGGCGAGCTCATCACCTATGCCAATGCCGCTCCGGCGCCGGGCTCCAAGATCGCCGAACTGCGTGCCCGCCAGGACAAACTCGTCTACGGAACCGTGGGAGCCTGATCATGGCCGGGGCCAGCAAAGCCGTCGCCGACAGTCGCGCCAACCTGCCTTTCGTCTATCGCCAGTACAGCGCCGAGCAGCTCAGAGAGGTGCTTTACAAGATGTACCTCATCCGCCGCTTCGAAGAGGGCGCGGAAGAAAGCTACACGCGTGGCCTGATCCACGGCACCATGCATCTGTCGATCGGCCAGGAAGCCAGCGCCATGGGCATCTGCATGCCGCTTGGCGAGGATGACCAGATCACCTCGACGCATCGCGGCCATGGCCACTGCATCGCCAAGGGCGCCGAGGTGAAGCGCATGTTCGCCGAGTTCTTCGGCAAGACCACGGGCTACTGCAAGGGCCGTGGCGGCTCGATGCACATTGCCGATGTCGCCAAGGGCAATCTCGGCGCCAACGGCATTGTTGGCGGCGGCATTCCGATCGCCGTCGGCGCGGCACTTTCCTCCAAGATGATGAAGACGGGCAAGGTCGTTGTCTCCTTCTTCGGCGACGGCGCCAACAATGAGGGCGCCTTCCACGAGGCGCTCAACATGGCGGCGGTCTGGAAGCTGCCGGTCATCTTCGTCTGCGAGAACAATGGCTACGGCATGTCGACATCGACCGCCCGCTCGACCGCGGTGAAGAACATCGCCGACCGCGCCGCCGCCTATTCGATGCCGGGCGTCATCGTCAACGGCAACATCTTTTCAGAGGTCGCCGAGGCGTCCTACAAGGCCGTCGAGCGTGCCCGCGCCGGCGAGGGGCCGACGCTGATCGAATCCAAGACCTATCGCCATCGCGGCCATTCCAAGAGCGACCGCAACCGCTATCGCACCAAGGAGGAGATCGAGGACTGGATGTCGAACCGCGACCCGATCACGCTGTTCGAGAACGAGCTGCGGGAATTCGGCTTCATCGACGACAAGGGCATCGAGGCCATCCGCGACGCGGTGGCGCAGGAGATCGCCGACGGCATCGAATTCGCCAAGGCGAGCCCGTCGCCCGATGTCAGCGAGACCGGAAATTACGTGTATACGGAGCAGGCGTGATGGACGCGATGGTGCGTGAACTGAGCTACGCCCAGGCGATCCAGGAAGCCATGGCGATCGCCATGGATGTGGATGAACGCGTCTTCCTGATGGGCGAGGACATCGGCGTCTATGGCGGCGCCTTCCAGGTCACCGGCGATCTGGTCGAACGCTTTGGCACGGGGCGCGTCATCGATACGCCGATTTCGGAACTGGGTGGCGCGGGCGTCGCGGTGGGTGCGGCGCTTACCGGCATGCGGCCGATCTTCGAGTTCCAGTTTTCCGATTTCGCCACGCTTGCCATGGAGCAGATCGTCAACCAGGCGGCCAAGATGCGCTTCATGCTGGGGGGCGAGGTTTCGGTGCCCGTGGTGATGCGCTTTCCCGCCGGCTCCGGCACGGGTGCTGCCGCGCAGCACAGCCAGAGCCTGGAAGCCTGGCTCGGACATGTGCCGGGCCTGAAGGTCATCCAGCCGGCGACGCCCTATGATGCCAAGGGCATGCTTCTGGCGGCGGTCGCCGATCCCGATCCGGTGATGATCTTCGAGCACAAGCTGCTCTACAAGATGAAAGGTCCGGTGCCCGAAGGCTACTATACGGTGCCGATCGGCAAGGCCGACATCCGCCGCGAGGGCCGCGATCTCACCATCGTCGCCACCTCGATCATGGTGCAGAAGGCGCTCGACGCCGCCGCTACGCTGGAAGCCGAAGGCATCGACGTCGAAGTCGTCGACCTCAGGACCATCCGGCCGATGGACAAGCAGACCGTCATCGACAGCGTCAAGAAGACGTCGCGGCTGATGTGCGTCTACGAAGCAGTCAAGACGCTGGGCATCGGCGCCGAAGTCAGCGCCATGATCGCCGAGAGCGAGGCGTTTGACTATCTCGACGCACCGATTGTGCGGCTCGGCGGCGCGGAGACGCCGATCCCCTACAATCCGGAGCTGGAGAAAGCGACGGTGCCGCAGGTTCCCGACATCATCACCGCCGCGCGCGACCTCGTGAAAGGGGTCCGCTGAGACATGCCGACCGAAGTCATTCTTCCCAAGGTCGACATGGACATGGCGACCGGACAAATCTCGCGCTGGTTCGCCGAGGAGGGCGCCCGGGTCAAGAAGGGCGATGTGTTGTTCGAGATCGAGACCGACAAGGCAGCGATGGAGATCGATGCGCCGGCCAGCGGCGTGCTGCGTGACGTGACTGGCAAGGAAGGTGTCGACATTCCGGTCGGCGCGCCCGTGGCCTGGATCTATGCCGATGGCGAGGCTTACGCGCCTATCTCCCCCCTCGAGGGGGAGATGTCGGCGAAGCCGACAGAGGGGGTCACCTCAGAAGGCTCCGCCTTGGTGCCGAGCCCGGTCGAACCGACCCCTCCCGACCGGCCTTCGGCCGGCCACCCTCCCCTCGAGGGGGAGGGGAAAACCCGCGCGACGCCTTTGGCTCGGCGTCTGGCCCGTGAGGCGGGGCTCAACCTCTCAACCCTATCAGGCACCGGTCCATACGGCCGTGTTGTAAAGGCCGATATCGACGCCGCACTTTCCTCCCCCCTTGAGGGGGAGGTGTCCGCGAAGCGGACGGAGGGGGTCGTTTCAGAAGGCACCTCCCAATCCGGCACCGCCCTGGCGCCGAGTCCGGTCGAACCGACCCCACCCGACCGGCCTGCGGCCGGCCACCCTCCCCTCAAAGGGGAGGGGGACGTGTTGCGCCTCTTCGAACGCGGCTCCTACGAACTCGTCCCGCACGACAATATGCGCAAGACCATCGCGCGGCGCCTCGTCGAGGCCAAGACCACCATTCCGCATTTCTACCTGACGCTCGACTGCGAACTCGACGCGCTCCTGGCATTGCGCACGCAGATCAACGCGGCGGCTCCCGTCAGGAAGACCGACAAGGGCGAGGCGCCTGCCTACAAGCTGTCGGTCAACGACATGGTGATCAAGGCCATGGCGATGGCGCTGAAGGCGGTGCCGGATGCCAATGCCTCATGGACCGAAAGCGCCATGGTCAAGCACAAGCATGCCGATGTCGGCGTTGCCGTGTCGATCCCCGGCGGCCTGATCACGCCGATCATTCGGCATGCGGACGAAAAGACGCTGTCCACCATCTCCAACGAGATGAAGGATCTGGCGAGCCGCGCCCGCAGCCGCAAGCTGAAGCCGGAAGAGTATCAGGGCGGCACCACGGCGGTGTCGAACCTCGGCATGTTCGGAATCAAGGACTTTGCCGCCGTCATCAACCCACCGCATGCGACGATCCTGGCGGTCGGTGCGGGCGAAGAGCGGGCGGTGGTCAAGAACGGCGAGATCAAGATCGCGACTGTCATGTCGGTGACCCTGTCGACGGACCATCGCGCCGTCGATGGAGCACTCGGTGCCGAACTGCTGGTCGCCTTCAGGCGACTGATCGAGAACCCGATGGGCATGCTGGTCTAAGAGCACTCGAGGCGTCGGGAAACATAGTTCCTGGCGCCCATTTGCGCCAGGTATCGGCGGTCACAATGGTCATCAGGCTCGCGGAAGGCCAATTCCGCGGGCCCTCTTGCCGTGCCGCGACAGCATTTCATGCCAAGCTGCCGCTTGATCTGATCGCGCATGTGCGCTGTCATCCACCAGTCATATGCGCCGTGCAGGGAGGAAGGGACGGGGAGCCGGCCAGGGTCGGACCGTTCATGCACAGACAAGACAGGAGGTCTCATGAAGACGCTACTCATCAAGCTGCTGGCCAGCCAGCTGGCGCTCGCGGCAACTTTGTTTGCCGGCGTGGCAAGTGCCGAAACTCTGACGCTCTATACATCGCAGCCGGAAGCGGACGCGGCCAAGACCGTGGACGCCTTCAAGAAGGCGCAGCCCGGCATCGACGTGACCATCTATCGCTCGGGAACCAGCGACATCCTGACCAAGATGGCGGCCGAGTTCGCGGCAGGCAGCCCGCAGCCCGACGTGCTGCTGATCGCCGATGCGGTCTCGATGGAGCTGTTGAAGAAGGACGACCGGCTGCTGCCTTATGCCGAGGCCAAGCTCGATGGCATCGAGGCGGATGCCTATGATTCCGGCAAGACCTATTTCGGCAGCAAGCTGATCACCACCGGCATCGTCTACAACACCGCGGCCGCGCAAAAGCCGGAACATTGGGCCGATCTCGCCAAGCCCGCCTATGCCGATGGCCTGGTCATGCCGAGCCCGCTCTATTCGGGTGCCGCGGCCTATCTGCTTTCGGGCTTCGCCGGTGATACCAATTATGGCTGGGATTTCTTCCAGAAGCTGAAGACCAACAACACCGTCAGCGTGCGCGGCAATGGCGCGGTGCTGAAGTCGGTGGCATCGGGCGAGAAGCCCTATGGCATCCTGGTCGACTTCATGGCGATGAACGCCAAGAAGAAGGGGTCGCCGGTCGAGTTCGTGTTCCCCAGCGAGGGCGTGCCGGCGGTGACCGAACCGGTCGCCATCATGAAGACCGCCAGGAATGTCGACGGCGCCAAGAAGTTCGTCGACTTCATTTGTCGGATGAGGGCCAGAAGCTGGCGTTGTCCATGGGTTACCTGCCGGCGCGCGCCTCGGTGGGCCGCCCCGACTGGCTGCCGGAAGGCGTCAAGATCAAGGTGATGCCGTTCGACACCAAGGCGATCGTCGCCAAGACCGACGCCGACAAGGCGAAGTTCCAGGAACTGTTCGGCGGCTGAGCCGAGAATCACGCGGGATGCCGTTTCGGCGGCATCCCGGACCTCAGGAAACACAACCATGTCGACACGCATCAGGGAAAGCCGGGGCCAGGAAATGGCCCTGACGGCGGCGGTGGCCGTCGTCATCGTGCTGCTTTCGCTGCTGCCAATGCTGCGCCTGATCAAGGAGATCGTGGCACCTGGCGGCACCTTGTCGACGGTCGCCATTGCGGCCGGGCTGAGAAGCCCGGCGACCTGGATCGCGACCTGGCATACGCTGGTCGTCGGCATCGGCGGCACCTTGCTTGCCGTACTGTCGGGAACGCTGGTGGCGGTGCTGGTCTCGCTGACCGACATACGCGGCCGCGGCGCCCTGGTGCTCTGCTACGTCATGCCGCTGATGATCGCGCCGCAGGTGACGGCGCTGGCCTGGCTGCAACTGTTCGGCCCGGCAAGCCCGTTCCTCAAGCTTTTCGGCGCGGCACCGCCGCTCGGCACGAAGAACCCGCTCTATTCGACCTCCGGCATCATCCTGCTGCTCGGCGTGCAGTATGGCCCGCTGGTCTTCCTGCTGGTGCGCGCCGGCCTGCGCAAGCTGCCGCGCGAACTGGTCGAGGCCGCACGCGCCGGCGGTGCCGGCTGGTTCACCGTCCTGGTCACCATTGTCTTGCCGCTGATGACGCCGTCGATCATGGCGGCGGCCGCACTGGCCTTTGTCTCCTGCGTCGGCAATTTCGGCATTCCAGCCTTTCTCGGCATTCCCGCCAACTATCTGGTGCTGCCGACACTCATCTATCAGCGGCTGGCGGGCGGAGGTCCGGCGGTGCTCGGCGAAACCGCGTTCCTGTCGGTGCTGATCGGCGTCATCGCCATGGCCGGCATCCTCGCGCAGGAACTGATGAGCCGCCGCCGCGACTACCGCATCTCTTCGACATCGCTGCCCGCCGAACCTTACGAGCTTGGCCGCTGGCGCCCGATCGTCCAGGCCGGCATGTGGCTGCTGATCCTGCTGGTGCTGTTCCTGCCGATGCTTGGGCTGGTGCTGACCTCGCTGGTGCCGGGCTACGGCATCGCACTCACCGCCAGGACCGTGACGCTCGACAATTACCGCTTCGTGCTGTTCGAGCATGACGCCGCCAACCGCGCCTTCTTCAACAGCTTCTGGCTGTCGATCGCGGCCGCATTCTTCGCGGTCATCGTCGCCGTGCCGGTCGGCTACCTCATCGCCTGGGGCAAGCAGCGCTGGGTGCGGCTGCTCAACCTGGCTGTCGAACTGCCCTATGCCTTGCCGGGCGTGGTGCTGGCGATCGCTTCGCTGCTGCTGTTCCTGCGGCCGATCCCGCTGACCGGCATCCAGCTCTACAACACGGTCTGGATCATCCTTTACGCCTACCTTGCCCGTTTCCTGGTGCTGGCGCTGCGGCCGACCATCAGCGGCTATCACCAGATCGACCGGGCGCTGGAAGAGGCGGCGCAGGTGGCGGGCGCCGGCCTGTTCACACGCATGCGCACCATCATCTTTCCACTGGTCGCGCCGGCGGCGATCGCCGGTGGCCTGCTGATTTTCATGACGGCGCTCAGCGAACTCACCGTCTCGGCACTGCTGTGGTCGTCGGGCTCGGAAACAATCGGCGTTGTGATGTTCTCCTTCGAACAGGGCGGCGATTCCAACTACGCGGCAGCAATGTCGGTCATCACGGTCGCGGTCACCTTCGTGCTGATGCTGGTGACCAATCTGCTTGCCCCCTACCTTCCGAGCGGAGTGCTGCCATGGCGCGATTGAGCCTCGACCATGTGACCAGGAGCTTCGCTGACTTCGATGCGGTCAAGGATGTCTCGATCGACGTCGCTGACGGCGAGTTCCTGGCGGTGCTCGGTCCCTCGGGCTGCGGCAAGACGACGTTGCTGCGGCTCATCGCCGGCTTCGAGAAAGTGACCTCGGGCGAAATCCGCATCGGCAGTGATGTCGTTTCGAACAGCGGCGGCAGCGTCGCGCCGGAAAAGCGGCGCGTCGGCATCGTCTTCCAGAACTACGCGCTGTGGCCGCACATGACGGTTGCCGAAAACATTGGCTATTCGCTGAAGGTGGCAAAGCTCGACAAGGCTGTCGCGCGCCAGAAAGTGGAAGGTGCGCTCGCTTTGGTCAATCTGCAGGGGCTGGGCGACCGCAGGCCCGCCAATCTCTCCGGCGGCCAGCGCCAGCGCGTGGCCTTGGCACGTTGCCTTGTCGCCGCGCCGTCGTTGGTGCTGTTCGACGAGCCGCTTGCCAATCTCGACGTCCACCTCAGGGCTTCGATGGAGGATGAATTCGCCGCCTTCCACAAGCGCACGGGCACGACCATCGTCTACATCACCCATGATCAGGCCGAGGCGATGGCGCTGGCCGACCGTATTGCGGTGATGGACCATGGACGCTTGGCGCAACTCGCGACGCCGCGCGAGCTCTATCATGAGCCGGCAAATGAGATGGTGGCCTCCTTCATCTCGCAAGGCATCTTGCTGCCAGCCGACGTCTTGACAAGCGAGGAAGACGGCCATTGCAAAGTCAAGGTACTCGGCACCGAGCTGGTGGTCCGCTGCCGGCCCGGCGAGCGGCCGCGCACCGGCGGAAAGATATGCTGCAGGTCGGCGGATCTTGATGTCTCGCCGGATGGTCCGGGCTTCGATGGTCTCGTCAAGCGGGTGATCTACCAGGGGGGCGCCGTACGCATCGAATTTACGCCTGCCGCCGGTCCCGATCTCACCTTGCATTTCGAGCAGCCAGACCCGGTCTTGCTGGAGAGCGGAGCCCAGGCACGGCTGCGGATAAGGTCCGGCTGGCTGATCCCGGCTGCGGCAGCAGCCGCGTGATGATGCTGGACCTGCTTGGCGGCTTTGGCGAAAAGGGCCGCACCAGCCTCGCCGTCAACAGCGGTGGCGACCGCATCCTGCTCGATATCGGCATCAAGGTCGGCGCCTTCGGGGCGGAATACTATCCGGCCCTCGACGGGTCGATCACCGATATCGATGCGGCTTTGTTTCGCACGCCCTTGAGGATCATGTCGGCGCTCTGAGCTGGCTGTTGTCGCGCGGCTATGCCGGCCCGATCTTCATGACGGCCGAGACGCGCGACGAGGCGCCGGCCACGCTTGCCGCCTATGCCGAGCCGGAGGATTTCAGGCGCTTTCCGCTGCCGAATGATCGCGTCGAGATTTTCGAACCCGGCGACACGCTAAAGAGCGGCACTCTCACGATCAGGACCGGGCGGTCCGGGCATGTCGTGGGCGGCGTCTGGTTCGCTGTTGATGACGGAAAAGCCGCATGGTCCATTCCGCCGATGTGGTGCCGGACAGCCATGTGTTCGTCATGGACACGATCCCACACTGCGATCTTCTGGTCTTCGATGCCTCCTACGGCGCCGATCCCGTGCCGGGGGCTGTTCGGGCGCGGGAAATTTCTGAATGGGTGGCGCGGCATCCGCGGGGATGTCTTTTGCCGACGCCGCTGTCGGGCCGGTCGCTGGAATTGATCGCGGCCTTGCCGGGGCCGTTCGCCATCCATGCCGGCATGCGTGCGTCGCTGGAAGCGCAGATCGGCGCCACGGCGGCCTTGTTGCCTGATATTTCCGAGCTTCTGCGTGCCCGTTTGGCAAGTGCCGCCGACTGGGCCGATGCCGATCCCCTGCCGTCGCTGCCGTTACTGGCCGATGACGGCATGGGTGAGGCTGGCCCATCGTCGCGGCTGTTGCCGCGTGCCGACGATGCCGGGTTTCCGGTGCTGCTCACCGGACATTTGCCGGCTGGTTCTCCGGGCGATCTCCTGCACCGAGCCGGACGGGCGGACTGGGTGCGTATGCCCACCCATCCGACGCTTTCGGGCAATGTCGATATCTGGGAGAAGGCAGGACGGCCTGAAGCGCTGGGCCATTCCTGCACCACCCATCTTCTCGATGACCTCAAAAGTCACATCCCATCACTGCGCACGCAATGCCGTACCGGCCAGCGCATCACGGTGCCGCAAGGGAACAAACAATGAGAATTCTGATCTGCAACGATGACGGCATCGACGCGCCGGGGCTTGCCCGACTCGTCAACGCGGTCACCGGCCTTAGCGACGACATCTGGGTGGTCGCGCCCGATGGCAAGCGCACCGCTGCCGGCTCGTCGCTGACGATCGCCAGGCCGTTGACGATGCGGCGCGTCAAGACGAACTGGTATTCGTGCTCCGGCACCCCCGCCGATTGCGTGGTGAGCGCCATGACGTGGCTGTTTGCCGATGCGAAGAAACCAGATCTGGTGCTGGCGGGCGTCAATGACGGCCGCAACGTTGCCGAGGACCTTGCCTATTCCGGCACGCTCGGCATTGCCCGGGAGTCCACCTTCTGGGGCGTTCCGGCGATCGGTTTTTCGCGGGTGAAAAATCCTGATCTCACCGACGGCGACGACCAATGGCTCGGCGCGCTGATCGCCTCGCTATGGCAGTCGCGCACCGACTGGGCGACGGAGGGCCATTGGCTCAGCGTCAACCTGCCGACCGCGCTGCCGGCCGGAATCCGGCAGCCGCGCATCGGCCGCGACAAGATCGGCCGCAGTGCCGAAATCGTGGAAAGCGACGGCGATCGCACCGTCATCACCGTGCCGCGCGGGCGGGCTCATGCCAGTGAACCGGGGGATGAAAACGACGCGATCGATGCCGGCTTCGTCAGCATCAACCGGCTGAACTGGTTTGGCGAAACGCGGCTGGACGAACGGTTTATGGCCGAGATTCTGGGCTGACCTTCTGCGCGTGATCATCCAGATCACCAAGCTGTCAGCGGCCAAATTGCGCCAATCCTGTCCTTATGCTTGAAGCTGCCGCTATTTCATTCCACATCGGGCGCAATGAACGGCAAGATAGGAGAATGGCTTCGCAATTGGCGATGGGCCTTGGCCGCATCGCTGATCCTGCATGCCTTGATCGCGACGTTCTTGTTTTTTGGCGTGCCGAAATCCGAGCAGCAGCCGGTTCAGCAGGAACAGCCCGTCAATGTCGCGATCATACCGCCGCCCGAGAAGCCTAAGCCGAAACCTGCTCCAAAGCCACCCGAGCCGAGACCTGAGAAGAAGGCTGAAAAGCCGCCTCCAGAACCGCCGAAACCGCGAGACGACCAGGTTCTGAAGCGCGTCTTTCAGTATGGCCAGAAGGATACCGGGCCGGAGAAATCACTCGACGGAAGCAGCGCTAAACCCAACACGCCGTCGCCGGCCAAGGATGAGGCGGCGAAGCCGCCTATAACACCGACACCCGCGCCGGCCCAGCCCACCCCGGCAGCAACGCCACAGCAGAAGGCAGAGCCCATCAAGCCTGACGAGAAGCCGGCCACCGTTGCGCCGGACGAAAAGCCCGCGCAAACCGAGGAAAAGCAAGCGACCGAGGACACCGATAAACAACAGCCGGACAAACAGGAGCCGGCACCGCAACCCGCCGAAAAGCAAGCGGTTGTGACGCCGAAGCCATTGGCGGCAGAGACCGGTGACAAGCCGGCGCCTCCAGCCTCAACTGGAAAGGCAAAGCCCAAACCTGCCAAGACAATGACGTTCAAACCCGCAAGAGCCTTCAAGGCGCCGATCGGGAATGCTGGAAGGTCAAATCCAACCAACAACGACGTTGCAGGATCGCCGATCTATTCCGGGCTTCCGGGCGTGAGAAAGCTTTACTCGCAGGGCGCAACCGGCAATGCGTTCGCCACAAGCTCCATGGAGAACGTGCCGCGCGGTCAGCGCGTGGCCAATCTCTGCGGCAACGTTCTGAGCCAGGAATTGCAAACAGCCGACTATTCGATCAAATGGGTGCCAACCATTACGCTGGACAAAGGCAATGTTCTCAATCCTGCTCAGGCGGCCTTCAGCACCAGAAACACCTGGTACAATCTAAACTTCCGGTGTGAAGTCGACCCCGATGCGACGAGGGTCCTATCCTTCAACTTCCGTGTCGGGTCATCAATCCCACCTGGCGAATGGGCCAGCCGTGGATTCACCAAGTATCCGCTAAATTAGGTCGGCGCGCCGGATTGGCACCCGTCCTGGCGGCGGCGAACTGCCTGATCGTGGGCCGCCGCTCGTTAAGTCGCCCTAGCGCCTTGGTCGGGTTGCCCGGGGTGTGGTGATCCAAATCGACAAGCTGTCAGCGGCTAGATTGCGCAAATCCAATGCCTATGCTTGAAGCCGCCGCTATTTCATTCCACATCGGTCGGGATGAATGACGAGGCACGAGAACGGCGTCGGAATCTGTTGTGGGGCATCCCCGCATCGCTGATCCTGCACGTGCTTATCGCGGCGATCCTGATATATGGCCTGCCAATTCCTCCCCAACAGCCGCAGGAGGAGCAGCCGGTCGATGTCGCGCTCGTGCCGCCGCCCGATCAGCCGAAACCGAAACCTGCTCCCGTGCCGGCTCCTAAGCCACCGGAGCCGAAGGTTGAAAAACCACCCGAGCAGAAGGTTGAAAAGCCGCCTCCGCCGGAAAAGCAGGCACAGAAGCCCCCGCCAGTCGAGGCCTGGAAGCCTGTCTTTCAGTTCGGCGACAAGGATACCGGCCCGAGGAAATCCCCGGATGGGGCCAGCGCTCAGGACAGTTCGCCGGCGCCGGCCAAGGATGACGCTTCGGAGCCGCCGGTCGAGCCGAAGCCCGCGGAGGATAAATCCGCGGCGTCGGCGGAAGCGCACGACGCCGACGAGCAAACAGCCGCAGAGCCCACGCCACCGGCTACCGCCGCCGACGTGGGCGAGATCGAGCTCCCCACGTCGGCGGAAGCGCCAAAGCCCAAACCGGCAAATACGCCGAAGCCCGGCCCTTCAAAGGTCTCGAAGGCTGCATCGCGGAACCATTCGAGCCTACCGGGTGCTCGCCAGTTGTTCTCGCAAGGCGCTACCAGCGATGCACTCGCTACGACGGCGATGGACGGGGTGCCTCGCGGTCAGCGTGCTGCCATACTTTGCGCCAACGCGTTGCAGCAGCAGTTGTTGGATGCCTCGTATTTTCCCAAATGGGTGCCATCTGTTCCGCTGAAAGCGGGCAATATTGTTGACGGCTCGGATGTCGCTTTCAGCACCACAACGACATGGTACCATCTGAGCTTCCGGTGCGAGGTCGATACAGATGCGAAGAGGGTCTTGTCGTTCGACTTCCGTGTCGGCGCTGAGCTTCCACGCAGCGAATGGCCGCGGCCTCTCTAGTTTCTGCCAGCCTAAGCAGGAACGCCGAGCCCGGCCAATTGCCGGCTAACGTCATGCCAATCGGCGCAGACGAAATCGGCACCCGCCGCCGTCAGCCGCGCGCCATGCTCGGCATAGGTATGGCCGCCGCCGGTGTAGCCAATCGCCGTCATGCCGGCGGCGACCGCGCCCTGGATGCCGAAGGGCGAATCCTCGATGACGATGCAGTCGGCCGGATTGGCGACCATCCTGGCGGCGGCGAACAGGAAGATGTCGGGTGCCGGCTTGCCGTTCTTGACCATCGAGGAACTGTAGATCGCCTCGCCGAAGAAATGCGCCAGCCCGGTGACGGCAAGGCTGTGGTTGATGCGCTCGACCGAGGATGACGAGGCAACGCAACGGTCGCCTTCAAGCGTTTCCAGAAATGCGGCGATCCCCAGCGTCGGCTTCAATTCCTCGGTGAACAGCGCCTTGGTCTCGGCCCAGATGTCGTCGTCGGCGGCAGCGGGAAACTGATGGCCGGTCAATTCCCTGATCCGCACGATGATGTCGGACTGCTTCATGCCGACGCATTGGGCGATGATGCCGCCATGAACGCCTGGCATGCCGTGCTTTTCATAGACGCGCTCATAAGCCCTGGCGGCCAGCGGCTCGCTGTCGACGAGAACGCCGTCACAATCGAAAATGATAGGCCTTGGTCGCGCCACGCGCTTGTCTCCTCAAGTCAAATTTCGCACATCGCTATCGACAAAGAGTCAAATGTTCAATAGTGCGATGTCTTGAGCGCGTCTTGGGCATGAAACGGTGAGCAGTCAAAGCTGGCGCAGCGCATCGCTTGCGCGGGTGGATTCGAGCGCCCTTTGCATGGCTTGCCGGGACTGTGCGCGGTCCGGCGTGAGCCAGTTCGGCTCAGCGCCAAGGAAGCGGTCGAGGAAAGCCACGGCATAGGCCGGCATCTCGGTCACGTTCTCGCGATAGGACCACCAGGTGCGCAGGTCGTCGGCGCATTTGTCGATGCTGGGCGCCGTGCCGAATTCCTGCTCGTAGATCGCTGAAATCACCGAGACGCAGTAGTTGGTGTAGAGGAAGCCTTCCGGCCAGAAGCGGATGATTTCCAGCGTGCCGGCATTCTGGTCCGTTTCGATGAGATCGGTGAGGCCGGAGATTTTCCTGGCTGGCGCCTGCTTGATCAACTCACGCAGCACGAGGCCGGCGGCAAAGACGATGAAGTCGGCGCGGTCTATCGCGGCGAAGCGCTTCTGCGCCTCCATGATCTCGACCCAGTCGAGAAAAGCCCTTGTCAGCTTTGCCTCGTCAATCTCGAAACGCACACCGAACGTGTCCGAGACCACCTTGGCGCTGCCGCGGAAAGTAGCGCGAAACCAGCGCAACTGCCGCAACCGGTGGCGCAGGTCGGGCATAAGGGCCAGTTCATCCCTGAAGGGCAGTTCCATTGCATGCATCCCGTTTGACGACAGGCTAGCACAGCCGTGCCGCCGCTGAAATCAGCCGACGGTCCTGTGGATGGCGTGGCAGAGGCCAATATCATACATATTGACATTCGCGGAAACAAATGTTCTCACTTTGCTGTTGTCGCGCGCCGGTCCAAGGTGGGCTTCAACGGAGGCTTCGGGAGGAGAACCGAATGGCGATTTGGCAGTGGGGACTGCTTCTGCTGGTTATCGTGTGGGCGCTGCAGTCGCTCGGCGTCTGGCTGCAGATGCGGCACTATTCGGATGTCTTCCGGGGCGTCACCGACCAGTACAAGGACGGCTTTGTCGGAGCCGGCAATTTTCGCGGCCGATTTGCCAAGGGGACCATCGCGCTCGTCGTGGTGACACCTGACATGGTTGTGCGCCGCCTGATGGTGATGACCGGCCGGTCCGTCTTCACCAAGTTCAAAAGACATGAAGAATTCGAGGGTGTTCCCCTCGATCGACTCCGGTCCAACCCTGCGATCATGGGGGAGGGGGAACCCGGTGTGGCCGAGGCCGTGAAGCGGGCGATCGAACAGATCGACAAAACACGGTCGGAGCCGGGGAAGAAGCCGGGTCTATCCGGTTTGAACGTAGCAAGGGCCTAGAGGACGCCGCGCACCGACTGGGATAACCGGCGGGCGGCATAAGGAGGAGAAATGTCTGTATTTTCGTTGTTGGCGCAGCATGCCGACATGGCCGTGCACAATCTGCATGTCGCAGGTGCCATGGTCTCGGATGCTGCTTTGCATGGCAAGCTCGCCGTCGAGCATGCTTCCGATCATCTCGTTGTCCTGGCGCAAGCGGACAGCGGACCCATCACCGTCGACCAGTTCAAGGAAAAGCTGAAGGACGTCCAGCAGGAAGAGCAGCTTGGCTGGCTGACCGCCATCGGCAAGTATTTCATCGGCATCTTCCAGAAGGGCGGCGAAGTGTTCGCCGGCTTCGTCACCGGCATCATTCCGACGCTGGTGGTGCTGATGACCGCCTTCTACGCCGTCACCGAACTGGTCGGTGAAGAGCGCGTGCATGGCCTGGCGCGCGGCGCCGGCCGCATCGCACTGACCCGCTACACGCTGCTGCCGCTGCTGGCGGTGTTCTTCCTCACCAATCCGATGGCCTATACGTTTGGCTCGTTCCTGGAAGAAAAGCACAAGCCTGCCTTCTATGATGCGGCCGTATCGTACGTTCACCCGCCGCTTGGCCTGTTCCCGCACATCAACCCCGGCGAATATTTCGTCTGGGGCGGCATTCTCGTCGCGTTGCTGGAACTGGAAAAGAAGGGTGCCGTCGTTGCCGGTTACCACGTCAAGGTGGCGATCTGGTACGCCATTGTCGGCCTCGTCGTCATCCTGCTCAAGGGCATGCTGACCGAGCGCATCACCGCCATCATGGCACGCCGTCAAGGCGTCGAGCTGTAAGGGCGGGGAGGACATCATGGCCAAGACATACAAAGCAGTACGCATCTCCCGGGGTAAGACAGGTTGGGGTGGTCCGCTCGTGATCGAGCCGACTGAACAGCGCAGCAAGGTTGTGTCCGTCACCGGTGGTGGCATTCATCCAGTGGCACAGCTCATCGCCGACATGACCGGCGCCGAAGCCGTCGATGGCTTCAAGGCACCGCCGATCGAAAGCGAGATGGCGGTTGTCGTCGTCGATTGCGGTGGCACCGCACGCTGCGGCGTTTATCCGCGCAAACGTATCCCGACCGTCAATCTGACGCCGGTCGGACAGTCTGGGCCGCTCGCCCAGTTCATCACCGAGGATATCTACGTTTCGGGCGTGAAGCCGGCCAACGTCACAATGGCGGACGGGTCCGAAACGGTCACCACTGCAGGGGGAGCAGCAGCGATGAGTTCGAGCAATAACAATACGACGCCGACGGCGCTGCCCAGCGAGGGTGGTCTTATCGGCTTTATCAGCACGATCGGCCGCATCATGGGTCGGGTCGTCGGCATCTTCTTCAATGCCGGTCGCCGCACCATCGATCAGGTCATTCGCAACGTGCTGCCGTTCATGGCCTTCGTGACCATGCTCATCGGTCTGATCCTCTACACCGGCATCGGTGACGTGCTGGCCCAGCCGATGGGTCCGCTGGCCAACAACATTGTCGGCCTGCTGATCATCTCGGCCATTTGCGGCCTGCCGTTCCTGTCGCCTATCCTCGGGCCAGGTGCTGTCATCGCGCAGGTCATCGGCGTCGCCATCATTGGCCCGCAGATCGCCAATGGCACGATTTCGCCGGCAATGGCCCTGCCGGCGCTGTTTGCCTACAACACCCAGGTGGGCTGCGACTTCGTCCCCGTCGGCCTCGCGCTTGGCGAAGCCAAGCCGAAGACGATCGAAATCGGTGTTCCGGCGGTGCTCATCAGCCGTCAGATCATGGGTCCCATCTCGGTGCTGATCGCCTGGGTCGTCAGCCTGATCGTGTTTTAAGGAAAGTATGAAATGAGGTTCGCCATATGACAGTTCTTTTGAGAACACGGGTCACGGCCATCGGGCCCGAAGTGGCGGATCTTGCCGAAGGGGGCGTGGTCATCCTGTTTGCGGATGGCTCGCCGCCGGAGCTTGCCGAGGTTTCCGTGCTCCACAAGACGGAGCAGGGACCCAGTGACGGAGCGCCTCAAAAGGGCGCTTCGATCACCCTTGGTCCGGTTTCCGCTGTTATAACCGCCGTCGGCTCCAGCGCGTGGAGCAAGGTGCTTGAGATGGGCCACGTGGTCATCTCGTTCAACGGCGCCACCGAGGCCGAGAGGCCGGGCGAAATCTGCGCATCGCAAGTTGATACACAGGCGCTTGTGGCCGCCCTGAAGACTGGCGAGATCATCACCATCGTCGCCTGACAGCATTCGCGCCACAGCTTATGCTGGCGCCCAGAACCAGAGTATTGCCATGGAACGCTCGACCATCGTCAGAGTGCATGAAGGTCTGCACGCCCGTCCCGCCACGCGGTTCGTCAAGCTCGCCAAGGGCTTCGAATCCGATGTCGAGCTGGTCAAGGACGGCAAGGCGGTCAGCGCCAAGAGCTCCGTCAAGCTGATGCTGCTGGCGGTGAAGGAAAACCAGGAAGTCACCGTGCGGGCGAACGGCGCCGACGCCATCGAGGCCATTGAGGCGCTGATCGGCTATCTTGAGAACCCGAAAGCGGGCCTCGACGATGAAGCCGAGCCGCAGAGCCCGGCCAACGACGCCGGACAGGAAGCGGCAGCGGTGCCGGCTGCCCAGCCTATGCCGGCCGCACTCGGTGAATCAAACGGCTTGCGCGGTGTCGCGGCAAGCGAGGGTGTCGCGATCGGGCCGGCCTTCGCGCATTTCCCTCCTGAGATCGCCGGACAGGGGCGCGTGTTGCAGGCCGACGAGATTGCCGGCGAGATCGACAGGTTCCGTGCCGCCGTCGCCGTCGTCCAGGCGCGCATGGATCGGGCCTTGGCGCAGGACAGCCTGTCGGCCGGGGATCGGGGCATCGTCGCAGCACTCAGGGATATCGCCGCCGACGACAGCCTGACCGGCGAGGCCGAGAAGGCGATCAAGGGCGGCAATGACGCGGTTTCGGCCGTCATCATCGCCGCTTCCACCATCGCCGCCGATTTCAGCGCCGTTGACGATCACTACCTCAATGCGCGGGCGGACGATGTCCATGCCGTCGGGCGGCAGATCTGCCTGGTGCTGCTGGGCCAAGACGACGTCAGCCTCGAAAACATTCCCGAAGGCGCCATCCTCATCGCCGACGACATCGGCGCCTGGGATCTGGCGCGCGCGCCGCTGAAACGCATTGGCGGGGTGATTTGCGGCCATGGCGGCGCCACCTCGCATATCGCCATCATCGCCCGCTCGCACGGCATTCCGGCGGTGCTGGGCCTTGGCGACCAGGTCAATGCCTTGCGCACGGCGCGCGACGTGGCGCTCGACGGCAACACCGGCCATGTGATCATCGACCCGGATGCGGCGACGCGCGCCGACTACGCCGGCCGTGTCGAAGCGGCGGCGAAGGAGCGTGCCGGCCTTACCGCCTTCAAGACAGTGACGCCGAAGCGCGCCGACGGCAAGGTGATCGAGGTCGCGGCCAATATCGGCTCGCTGGAGGAAATCGAGGCGGCGCAGGAAGCCGGCGCCATGGGCGTCGGCCTGTTCCGCACCGAACTCCTGTTCATGCGCCACATGCATCTCCCCTCGGAGGACATGCAGGCCGAGACCTACGCGGCGCTGGCCAAGGCCTTTGCGTCCTATCCGGTCATCGTGCGCACGCTCGACATCGGCGGCGACAAGCCGATTGCCGGCATCGAGTTTCCCGACGAGGAGAACCCCTTCCTCGGCTGGCGCGGTATCCGCATGTGCCTCGACCGGCCCGATATCTTCAAGCGTCAGCTCAGGGCGCTGCTGAGGGCGGCCGTGCACGGCAACATCAAGGTGATGCTGCCGATGGTGTCGGATATTTCTGAAGTCACGCGCACCCGCGTACTGGTCGATGAATGCGCCGCGGAACTCACGGCCGAAGGCGTGCCGCATGCGACGTTCGATCTCGGCGTGATGATCGAGACCCCGGCCGCCGTGCTGATCGCCCCGGCGCTGGCCAAGGAGGTGGCCTTCTTCTCGATCGGCACCAATGACCTGACCCAGTACATCATGGCCGCCGACAGGCTCAACCCAACCGTGGCCAAGCTCAACGACGTCACCAATCCGGCGGTCATGATGGCGATCGAGCTGACGGCAAAAGCCGGCGTCGCCGCCGGCATCATGGTGGGCATGTGCGGCGAGGCGGCTGGGCGACCGGATCTGATCCCGGCCTTCATCGAGATGGGCCTGACCGAGCTTTCGATGAGCCCGGCCTCGATCCAGCGTGCCAAGAAGACGATCACGGCCATGGCCGCCGGAGATTAGGTTTCCGCAGCCGTTCTATTTGTTTTGCGCAACCGGGCGTTATGGCAAGTGGGCAAGCAAGGTGGCAAAGACAGGGGTCAATTCCTCGACCGGGGTCGCCTTGCCGCAAGCCTGCACGATGCGGTCGTGACGGATATCGGCAGCCAGGATCGCGATCTCCAGCATGTCCGGCTCCGGCGCGCCATCCCTCCCTGTTGTCGCCAGGCCGCAGGCCAGAACGACCGGCGCCAGGCAGCTTATGTCGAGCGCCCGTTCCCCGCCCATTTCCGGCGCGACTTCGCCAAAGCGGACCGGACGCTGGTTGAGCAACTCGACAAGCAGCGCCGCACAGGTGGCCGCGATCGCCTGCAGTCCGGCACCCGGTGCGGTCAACGCGGCCAGCAGATCGCCATGACGCTTGCGCATCGTGGCATGCGCGGCAGCAAAATCGGCTTCATGAATGCGGGCACTGTCGATCTTCAGCCCGGCAAGCACCGCCTTGGTCAGATAGTACATGTCGCGCCGGAACAGGCGTTCGGCGCTCAACTGCCGTTCTTCGTTTCCGGCCGGGAAATAGGTGCCGAGGCCTTTCACGGTCGTGCCGTCCACCTTGATCGGGCGCTCATGCGGGACAAAGGATTCGGCGATCGACAGCGCCTCGTCGAACGCGCTGGCCGCATGGCTGAGCAAGCCTTCGATGCCCTTGCCCGGAAACGGCGGCAGATGGCTGGTCGCTTCGCGCAGGACGCTGGCGTCACCGGTGCCGTCATGACGGCTCTGGCGGATGATGTCGCGGACTTCCCGCAACCGGTCCTTCAAATTGACGCGGACGTCTTCGGAGATTTGTCGGAGCATCGCGGATCGCCTCGAAAGTGCCATGGAGGGCGGCCAGCAAGGGGCCGGCCACCAGCTCTACATTGTTCCTATCGATTGGTAGATCAATAGGCGATACTAGACCAGCACGCAGAATCGGCGACAGCGGGCTTGTCCGTCGCCGCGGGGGAGGGATGATTTGGCCAGGCGACGACAAACCGGAGAGGGACGGGCCGACGATGGACGGGCAGGGGTCGAAGCGACCGAGCAGGTCGCTAGTGAAAGCCGGACGGACCGCCTCAGGATTCGCGCCGCCTGGATGTATTTCGTCGAGCAGATGACGCAGAACGAGATCGCCGACGTGCTTGGCGTCGGCCGCGTCACCATCGTGCGCATGCTGGCGGAGGCGCGGGCGCGCAACGAGGTGAAGATCACCATCGAGAGCGAATTGTCGGAGATCGTGCGGCTGGAGCGCGCGCTGGAGCGGACGTTCGGCCTGCAACAGGCGCTGGTGGCGCCTCTTCTGCACCCAATGCCGATCCGATACCGGCAATCAGCGCCAAGACCGGCAGTTTTCTGTCCGATACGATGAAATCCGGTATGCGCGTCGGCGTCGGCTGGGGCCAGACGCTGTTTTCGAGCCTGCCCTTCATCAGCGCCAAATCGCTCACCGACTTCAAGGTCATTTCGCTGCTTGGCGGTGTCGGCGTCGTGCGGCGCTACAACCCGGCCGAGTTCGCCTGGCGCTTCGCCCAGATATTCCAGGGCGACGGCTATCTGATCCCGACGCCGGCCGTCGTCGATAGCGTCGAGACCAAGATCGCGCTGGTCGAGCGCTGCGGCCTGCAGGAGGTTTTTGAAATGGCCAACGTGCTCGATGCCGTTCTGCTGAGCGTCGGCGGCATCGCCTCGGCCACAACCTTCTCTCGCGGCGGCTTTCTCAGGGAAGCGGACCGGGAGGCCCTGCTTGCGCGCGGCGCCGTCGGCGACCTTCTGTTCCATTTCTTCGACCGCAACGGCGATCTGGTCGACCATCCCGTCAACAGCCACGTGATGTCGGTGGAGGTCGACCGTCTGCGCGCGGCGCCGATCCGCATCCTCACCTCCGGCGGTGCAGAGAAGACCGAGGCGCTGCTCGGCGCCATGAACCTGATCGCGCCGACGATCCTCATCACCGACGAGGAAAGCGCCAAGCGCATGCTCGAGGCGGTCAGCGCAAGCTGAAGGATTCCGTGATGTAATCGGGCCAGGCCTGCTGCTCGTCGAAAATGACGGCAAGATCCGGTGTGTCCGCCAAGATTCCGCCGAGCACCAGCGCCGTGGCGATGCCGGCGCCATTGCCGCCTGATATATCGTGCTCGACGCTGTCGCCGACGCAGACCACGCTGTGGCGGTCCGGCTCGCCGGCCAGCGCCAGGGCAGCGGCGAAAATCGCCGGATAGGGTTTCCCGATGCGGGTGACGCTGCCGCCCAGGCTTTCGTAGAGATCGGCGATCTCGCCGGCGCCGAAGCGGGGTCCAACCGCCGTCAGCATGATCCTGTCGGGATTGGTGCAGAAGCACGGTACCTGCCGCGCCGCCGCCGGCGCGAGCAGCTGGCGGTAGTGGTCGAGGTCGTAGCGATCGCCCTCGCTGGCCGAGATCAGCACCAGTTCGGCATCTTCACCGGCCTCGGTCAGCGCGAAGGGCAAGCCTTCGATCGCCGTGCGGTCGCCGTCGCGGCTGATCAGCAGGCATTTCGTGCCGGGCCGCAAGGCTCCGGTCGCAGCCATCTCATGGAAGCGTCGCCATGCCACCTCGCCGGAGGAGACAAAATGGTCCCAGCTTCCGGCGGCAAAACCGAGCTTCAGCAGGCGATCCTCGTTGGGTCTGGCGCGCTTGCCTGAATTGGAAATCAGCACCACCGTCTTGCCGGCGCGCTTCAGCGCCGACAATGCCTCCACCGCGCCGGGATAAGGAGCCTGGCCGTCATGCAGCACGCCGAACTGGTCGAGCAGGAAGATTTGGTAGCGCTCAGCCAGCGGTCCGATGCCGTCGAGGCGTTCGATGGGTTTCGCGCTCATAGGAGTCCCGCCTTGCTGGCACCCTTCAGCGCCAGCCGCCCCGTGCCGGCGGCCGCTTCGTCGGAAAGTGCCGGCAGGAAATCGATACCGAGCTTGCGCCGCCGGATCGCCGTCCAGGCCGCATTTGCCGCGCCGCCGCCGACGCTCCGGACCGAAGTCAGCGCCGGCGCGCCAAGTTCGGCCAGCCTGCGGTAGCCGAGCGCCTCGATCGCGGCCATGCCTTCGAACATCGCTTTGAGATAGTCGGCATCGTCTGCCGGCCTAGGGGTAAGGCGCGGCGACAGGGCCGGATCGGCGATGGGGAACCGCTCGCCTGGCATGCTGAGCGGATAGTAGTCGAGGCCGGTCTCGGTTGTCGGGTCGATTTCGGTACTCAACTCGATGATCTGCGCGAGCGAAAAATGCTGCGCCAGCACCTTGCCGCCGGAATTTGACGCGCCGCCGGCCAGCCAGCTGTCGCCGAGGCGATGGCTGTAGATGCCGAAGCGCGGCGCCGAGATAGGCCGGTCGGACAGGATCTTGATGGTGAGCGAGGATCCCAGCGCCGTCACGCCGTCGCCGGCGGCCGTGGCGCCCGTCGCCAGGAACGAGGAGCAGCCATCCGTGGTGCCGGCGACCACGGCCACATGGCGCGGCAGGCCGAACAGCTGCGCGGCGGCCGCGGTGAGCGTGCCGGTGACATCGCCGGGCTCGACGACATCAGGCAGCAAGTCCATGTGCATTCCGGTGGCCGCGATCCAGCCCGGCCAGCAGCGGGCCTCGACGTCATAGCCTGTCTTCAGCGCATTGTTCTCGTCGCTGACGTCGAAGCGGCCAGAAAAGTTTGCGGCGATCCAGTCGGCCTGGTGCAGCACCGCCGCGATGCCAGGCAAATGCTGGAACCGCAATGCCTTGGCAAGGCCGGAAGTGGCGCCATGCGCGGCGCTCGCCTCCGGCGCCTCGCGGGCGATGGCGGCCAGGATCTCAGCGTCGTCCACCTTGTCGTTGTACATCAGCGGTTCGGCCAGCGGTCGCCCGGATGCGTCGACCGGCAGCAACGTGCCTGACGTGCCGTCGATGGCGATGGCGCGGACCGCGGTGCGGTCGATGCTCGAAAGCAGTTCTGTCAGAGCTGCCTGGACCGCTTGCCACCATGCCGAGGGGTCGCGGGGATTTTGGCCGAATTTGTCGAGGCGGACAGCGGACTGGCCGGCAATCGAAAAATCCGGACACATGGCGACGGCGCGCGCGCCCGACGTGCCAATGTCGATGCCGATGACAAGAGGCATCATGTCTTCAGTCCTTTGCTAGCCGCCTGTGGCATTGAGCTTCTGGCGATATTGCTCGGCGTCCCAATTGACCAGTTCGTCGTTCTCGGCGGCGGTGAGATAGTTCAATCGTGCCGCGACATCGACGCGCGCCGTCACGTCGGCGAGGCAGCGCTGCATGGCATCGGCGCCGGCGCTGGCGTCGCCGCGCATCAGCACGCCGTTGCCGGGAAACAGGATAGCCATGGGTGCCGTGCCGAGCCGCGCGATGACACCGGCCGCATCCTCGCCTGGCCTCGCCACGACCGAGCCCTGGCCGAGGAAGATGACATGGTCCGGATAGAGGCTGCCGGCCTCGGCCATGCGGCGGCTTTCGGCATCGAGCGCGACCGCATGCGCTTCGGCATCCGCCGGCAATCGGTAGATGTTGTCGGCGGCAAGCGCCGTCAGAGCCGCGATATCGGGTGCGGCGGTCGCGCGCGCCGGGCGCGCCAGCAGCGAGCGGACGCGGCGGAGCAGACGATCCGCCTCGGCGACGGTTTCGGCGGCGACGACCAGCCCGTGATTGCCAAGGATCAGCACGTCGACACCGGGGCGCAGCTTTTCGGCAATGCCACGGGCAAGCGGCAGGCCTGGCCGGAAGTAGGGTACGTAAGCCCATTCGATGCCGCCGAGCCGCCTGGCGACCTCGGCCTCGCCATCGGCCTGCACGGCAAGCGAAATCGTGTCGACGCAGTGCACATGCAGCACCACGCGTTGCGGCATCAAGGCATGCACAGTGGTCTCGATCGACGGGCGCAGGCCGCGCGGATTGAGTTCATCGATGGCAAAGGCCTGCGGCGTGTCGGCGGCCGGATCGCGATCGTCGATCGCCTTGAGCAGCGGCGCCATCGCAACCGGCACCATGATGTCGTCGCTGAGCGCATCCTTCAGCCAGGTGCCGGAGGCCTTGATCCACAGCGTGTCGCCGGCCTTGAGCGAAGTGTTGCCACCCGCCGCCTGGGTCATATGCGGGTTGAGCCCGATGCTGGCCGAAAGCGCCCGCAAGGCTGCCAGTTCCTGCGCATCAGCTTGGGTTGCCATGGCGCCTTTCCCTCAACGCTTGCGTGAAATCCCGTCGCCCGGGCCGCTGTTGGCGCTGATATCGCAGATGTGAGTGATCTACGTCAATAGTGATCTACTATCATCAAAACCGACTTGTAATCTGACTAATGTTGAGTAAGTTGCGCCAATTGCCATGGAAAAATGGCATTGGGAGGAAAAAGTTGAGCGACCTCGGCCGCCAGCGTCTGATCGTCGAATTGCTTCGGGACCGCCCGTTCGCCTCGGTTCGCGAGCTGCAGGAGCGGCTTGGCGTTTCGGCGGCGACGGTGCGGCGCGATATCGACAGGATCGACGAGGCTGGTGAAGCGCGGAAGGTCTATGGCGGCATCTCGGCGCTCGATGGCGCTTCGCAGGCGGGCGTTGCCTATGCCCGGCCCTATGACGAAAATCGCGACCTCGCGGTCGAGGCCAAGCGGCAGATCGCCGCTGTCGCGGCGACCATGGTGCGCGACGGCGATGCGGTCATCGTCCATGGCGGCTCGACCTGCTTCCATCTCGGCGTCAAGCTCGCCGACCGCAACATCCGCCTCTACACCAATTCGATGCCGCTCGCGGCCTATCTCAGCGACCATGGCCATTGCAGCCTGACCGTTGCCGGCGGCGATCTGCATCGCGAGCCCGGGATCATCCATTCGCTGACCCAGGCGACGCCCTTCTACGCCTCGAAGTTCTTTCTCGGCGCACAAGGCCTCAATCAGGAAGGGCTGCTGGAATCGCATCCGCTGCTGGTGCGCTCCATCGTCGACCTCAGCCTCTGCGCCGACCAGATCGTGGTGCTGGCCGACAGCCGCAAGCTGTCGATCCACGCGCGCAATGTCGCGCTGTCGCTGTCGCGCATCGGCACGCTGGTGACCGATGACGGCCTCTCCGACACCGATGCGCGCATGCTGGAGGACGCCGGTGTCATGGTGCGGATCGCTTCCACCTCGGGGGCCGTCCCGTGAAAGTGGCGGTGCTCGACTTCGGCAAGACAAATTCGAAGCTGTTCGTCTTCGGCCAGGACGGACGCATCCTCGACGAGCGCCGGACCCAGCCGAAATGGGCACGCCAGGACGGATTCAGCGTGCTCGACGAAGCCGCCCTTCATGATTGGGCGCTCGGTGTCGTCACGGACGCGGTCAAAAATCATGGCGTGGAAGGGCTGATGGTGTCGGGCCATGGCTGCACCTTTGCCCTGGTCGACGATGACGCGCTGACGCACCCGATCCTCGACTACGAGCAGGAGCCGCCGGCCGAAATCGCTGCCCGGATCGATCGCCGGATTCCGGATTTCGCCGAGACGTTCTCGCCCCGCTTGCCGCTCGGCTTCAACTATGGCCGTCACATGCTGTGGCTGCAGGAGGTCGATCCAGACGCGTTCGCTGCGGCGAAATGGATCCTCGGCTACTCCCAGTACTGGAGCTGGCGCCTCGGTGGCCAACCAGTCTGCGAAGTGTCCTATCTCGGCTGCCATTCGCATTTGTGGGCGCCGCGCGCCCGAGACTTTTCTTCGCTGGTCGATGCGGAGGGGTGGCGTGGCCAGATGCCAGCCTTCGCGCGTGCCGGCACTGTGACCGGCGAACAGCATTTCGGCCAAAACAAGCGGCCGATCGCCATCCACAATGGCGTGCATGACTCCAATGCGGCGCTGCATGCCTATCGCCGGCAAGAGCTTGGCCCGCTGACCGTGGTGTCGACCGGCACCTGGGTCATCGTGCTCAATCCCGACTGCCCGCTGGAGGTGCTCGACCGTGACCGCGACATGCTGGTCAATGTCGATGTCGACGGTGGCCCGGTGCCAACCATCCGCTTCATGGGTGGCCGCGAATTCGCTGTGATCAGCGGCGGCTGGCAAGGCGCGATCCCGCATAGCTCGGTACAGCAGGCAATCGACGCCGGTATCATGGCGCTGCCGAGCTTCGCGCCGGGCGGGCCGACCCCGGATCGTCCCGGCCGGCTGGTCGGGCGCATGCCCGATGCCGGAGAACGGGCCGCGGTGGCACTGCTTTACGTGGCGCTGATGGTCGATCTTTGCCTCGACCTGATCCATTCGGAAAACACAGTGATCGTCGATGGGGGCTGAACACTGGCAGCCTGCTCGCCGGGCTGTTGGCGCAGTTGCGTCCTGACCAGGCCTTCCTGGAAGGCGCCACGCTGGAAGGCAGCGCCACCGGCGCAGCAGCGCTCGCTTTCGAAAGCGTCGGACGTGACTTCGCCGCCGAGGCGCCGCAGCCGGTGCGTGCGACGCGCTTCACCGGCCTCGCCGGCTACCGCGATGCCTGGCACGATCTCGTTGCCAGGCACGGCATCGCCGGCAAAATGGCGGGTGGTGCACGATGAGCGCGACCGCGCAGACGCAAGCGATCCGCCAGCCGGTGCTGGAGATGCGCCACATCTCCAAGACCTTTGGTGCGATCCGCGCCTTGCAGGATGTTTCGCTCACCGTCCATGCCGGCGAGCTGCACGCGCTGATGGGCGAAAACGGCGCCGGCAAGTCGACGCTGATGAAGGTGCTGTCGGGCGCCTATCGGCCCGATGCCGGCGGCGAAATCCTGATCGATGGCGCCCCCGCCGCGACCGGCGATCCGATCAAGGCGCGCGCTGCCGGCATCGCGGTGATCTATCAGGAGCTGTCGCTGGCGCCGAATCTGACGGTGGCGCAGAACATCTTCCTCGGCAACGAGCCGCGGCGCCTTGGCTTCGTCGACCGCGACCAGTGCAGCCGGCGCGCGAACGAAATCATCGCGCGGCTTGGCGTCTCCTTTTCGGCGCGCGCGCTGGTCTCCGGCCTGTCGCTCGGCGAGCGCCAGCTGGTCGAGATCGCGCGTGCCCTGTCGACCAATGCGCGCATCATCGTCATGGACGAGCCGACGACGTCGTTGACTTCGCGCGAGACCGACAGCCTGTTCGAGGTGATCGCGACGCTGAAGGCGCAAGGCATCGCCATCATCTACATCAGCCATCGCATGGAAGAGGTCTACCAGCTCGCCGACCGCGTCAGCGTACTGCGCGACAGCGGCTATGTCGGCACGCTGGAGCGCGCCGACCTCAACGCCTCGCGGCTGGTGTCGATGATGGTCGGCCGCGATCTCTCTGCTTTCTACAAGAAGGATCATCGAACGCCGGACGGGACGCGCGGTCGCGCTCTCGGTGCGCGGCATGTCCAACGGGCGCCTGCTGAAGAACTGTTCGTTCGACCTCCACAAGGGCGAGGTGCTGGCGCTGGCGGGTCTCGTCGGCTCCGGCCGCACCGAACTCGCCAGACTGATCTTCGGCGCCGACAGGCGCAGCGCCGGCACGCTGGAACTCGACGGCAAACCGATCTCGATCGGCTCGCCGCGCGAGGCGCTCGATGCCGGCATCGCCTACCTCACCGAGGACCGCAAGGAACTCGGCCTGTTCCTCGACATGTCGATTTCCGACAACATCAGCATGGGCGTGCTGGCCAGGGACGCACGGGCCGGCGGATTTCGCGATTTCACCGCTGCTGACAGGCGTGCGGCAAAAGCAATCGCGGATCTGTCGATCCGCACCCGCTCGGCGCAGGCCAATGCCGGCTCGTTGTCGGGCGGCAACCAGCAGAAGGTGCTGCTCGCCCGGCTGCTGGAGACCGAGCCGAAGGTCGTCATCCTCGACGAGCCGACGCGCGGCGTCGACGTCGGCGCCAAGTCGGAGATCTACCGGCTGATCGACAACCTCGCCAACAGGGGCATCGCCATCCTGATGATCTCCAGCGAATTGCCCGAGGTGATCGGCGTTGCCGACCGCGTGCTGGTGATGCGCGACGGCACTATCGCGGGCGAGGTGACGGCATCCGAAGGCACGACGCTCAGCCAAGAGAAAATCATGGAACTCGCAACGGGAGCGGCCAAGGCATGACCGAAAAGTCGACCGGGATCAGCGCTGGCGACCAGACCACCGGTACGAGGCGACGGTTGCGAACCGCCTTTGCCGCGCTTGGCATGTTGCCTGTCCTTATCCTGTTGGCGGCAGGCTTCCAGTTCATGAACCCGCGCTTTCTGACCGAGACCAATCTGTTGATCGTCACGCAACAGTCGTCGATCAACATCGTGCTCGCCGCCGGCATGACCTTCGTCATCCTGACCGGCGGCATCGACCTGTCCGTCGGCTCCATTCTGGCCGCTTCGGCGATGGTGGCGGTGATGGTGTCGCTGGTACCGGACTGGGGCCTGCTCGGCGTGCCGGCGGCCATTCTGGTTGGTCTCGGCTTCGGGCTCATCAACGGGCTGCTCATCGCCTATGTCAGGCTACCGCCCTTCATCGTCACGCTGGGTTCGTTGACAGCTGTGCGCGGCATTGCCCGCCTGCTCGGGCAGGACACGACCGTGTTCAATTCGGACCTGCCATTCGACTTCATCGGCAATGGCTCGCTGTTCGGCATTCCCTGGTTGGTCGTCATCGCGCTCGCGGTGGTGGTGCTGTCCTGGCTGGTGCTCAAGCGCACCGTGCTCGGCACCTGGATTTATGCCGTTGGCGGCAATGCCGAGGCGGCGCGGCTGACCGGCATCAAGGTGCCGCTGGTGCTGCTCTTCGTTTATGGCGTGTCCGGCCTGCTCGCCGGCCTCGGCGGCGCCATGTCGGCGGCAAGGCTCTACGCCGCCAACGGCCTGCAACTCGGCCAGTCCTACGAGCTCGACGCCATCGCCGCCGTCATCCTCGGCGGCACCAGCTTCGTCGGTGGCGTCGGTTCGATCTGGGGCACGCTGATCGGCGGCCTGATCATCGCGGTTCTGTCCAACGGGCTCATCTTGGCCGGTGTCTCGGACATCTGGCAGTACATCATCAAGGGATTGGTTCATCATCGTGGCGGTCGCCCTCGACCGCTACCGGCTCCAGGCCGGAGCAAGAACGTGAATGACCTGGTCGCCGGCATCAACGACCGGCTTGTGTAACGCACCGCGAGAGGCGCGGGGCATCTGGAGGAAGTAAGCGTAATGAAGATCATCGCCAAACTGCTCTGCGGCGCCGCACTCGCGGCCGTCGCCATCGCGCCGGCATCGGCCAAGGACCTCAACAAGGTCGGCATCTCGGTCGGCCTGCTCGGCAACCCCTTCTTCGTCGCCACCATCAAGGGCATCGAGGACGCGGCCAAGAAGATCAATCCGAACGTCGAGGTGACGTCGGTATCGGCCGACTACGACCTCAACAAGCAGGTTTCGCAGGTCGATTCCTTCATCGCCGCGGGCGTCGACGTGATCATGCTCAACGCTGTCGATGCCAAGGCGATCGCGCCGGCGGTGAAGAAGGCGCAGGCTGCCGGCATCATCGTTGCCGCTTTCGACGTTTCGGCGCCGGGCGCCGACGTCACCGTGATGACCAACAACGTCAAGGCCGGCGAGGAGGCCTGCCAGTATTTGGTCGACCACACCGGCGGCAAGGGCGATTACGTCATCCTCAACGGCCCGGCCTCGTCGTCGATCCTGGAACGGGTGAAGGGCTGCAAGAACGTGCTTGCGCAGCATCCCGACATCAAGATCCTGTCCGACGACCAGAACGCCGAAGGCTCGCGCGATGGCGGCCTGAAAGTGTTCCAGTCGCTGCTCACCCGTTTCGACAAGATCGACGCGGTGTTCGCCATCAACGACCCGACGGCGATCGGCGCGCAGCTTGCCGCCAAGCAGCTCAACCGCTCGGAGTTCATCTTCACCGCGGTCGACGGCGCGCCGGATATCGAAAAGGAGCTCTCTTCCGGCAAATCGATGATCAAGGCCTCGGCCTCGCAGGACCCCTATGTGATGGCCGGCCAGTCGCTGACGATGGCGGCCGATCTGCTTGCCGGCAAGAAGCCTGCCGAGCCGATCGTGCTGCTTGATCCCAAGCTGATCACCGCCGAGAACCTGAAGGACTACAAGGGCTGGACCGCGGCCCGCTGATCCGTTCGACACAAGCGCGGCCGGGGTGACCCGGCCGCGCTCCTCCTTATCGCCTATAATCGGAGACGATCATGTCGCGTATCGGAATCCATTCTTTCGTCTGGTCGGCGAGCTCGGCACAGAGCGCGCTCGAGCGCACGCTGGCCAACACCAGGGAGGCCGGTTTCGACCTGACCGAATTCTCCTATCTCGACCCGGCTAATGTCGACATTGGCGGGCTCGCCAAACGCATTGCCGATCTCGATCTCGGCGTGGCGATCAGCATCGGATTGCCTGCTGACGGCGACATATCGAGCGCCGACAAGGCGGTCGCCGCGCGGGGCGTCGAGATCCTCAACCAGACCATCGCGCTGACGCGCGACCTTGGCGGCCGCAAGGTCGCCGGCATTTTGTCGACCAGCCACGGCCTGCAGGTCGAGGCGCCGACACGCGATCAGTGGAACCGCAGTGCCTCAGCGCTGGCCAAGGTCGCAGAGACGGCGAAGGCGGCCGGCGTCACGCTCAATCTCGAGATCGTCAACCGCTTCGAAAGCAATCTGCTCAACACCGCCGCGCAAGGCCTCGCCTTCATCGAGGACACCGGTTCGGACAACATCTTCCTGCATCTCGACACGTTCCACATGAACATCGAGGAAGCCGATGTCGGGCTGGCCATCCGCCACGCCGCGGGCAAGATCGGCTATGTCCATATAGGCGAAAGCCATCGCGGCTTCCTCGGCACCGGCAATATCGACTTCGCGGCAATATTCGATGCGCTGACCGCCATCGGCTATGCCGACGATCTCAGCTTCGAATCCTTCTCGTCGGAGATCGTCGACGAAAACCTGTCGAAAAAGACCGCCATCTGGCGCAATCTGTGGACCGACAATATGGCGCTCGCCAAGCACGCCCGCGCCTTCATCGGCCTTGGACTGGAGACGGCGCGGCGCAAGGCGGAATTGGTCTCGGCCCAGCACAAGCCGTAGGGCGGCCCCCGGGCAGCGAGACCTCCCAAGCTGTGCTTGCCTGGATGCGCAAACGCAGCCCGTTCTCATGGGGTCCGCATTGCTCCCGTCATGCGCATAGGCTATCCGACGTCTCCGATGAATGAAGCAAACGGAGCCCCGGCATGACGAACAAGACGATCCTCAAATTCGGCGCGATCGACCACGCGGAAGCCGGCGACCTGCCTGGCTGGATCGTGGTCGAGGGCCACCCGACCATGCAAACCGCCGTCCAGCACACCACCGCGGACGGCAAGGTCATCTCGGGCACGTGGCGCGCGTCGCCCGGCACCTATCACGCGACCTACACCGACTATGAGTTCGTGCACATGATCGCCGGCCGCATCATCATCACCCCCGACGGCGGCACGCCTGTCGAAGTCGGCCCAGGCGACGCCTTCGTGGTGGAAGCCGATTTCAAGGGAACCTGGAAGATCATCGAGCCGGTGACCAAGCATTTTGTGGTCAGGGTTGGCTGAGCCTACCATCCTCGATCGCAATCGAAACAACAAGAAACCCGCCATGGTTTGCCATGGCGGGTTTTTCTTTGCCGCATTGGCTCCGGTCGCTTTTGCCTGGAAATCGGCCTTCGGATGACCAATGCACCGTAATGGGTCAGGAAGTCTGGCATGGCATTTGCTCCTGTGACAACGCGGCCAGGAAGCCGCCTTGATCCACGGCCCCGTCGCCTTACCGCGGCAGTCGGGACCTTTCGGTGGTTGGCAAAGATGTATTTTCCACAGTTCCTCATTGGAATGACGACGACGTCGGCATCCGTCGCGATCTCAGCCTACTTCAAAACGGGTTCGCCAGGGGCCGCCCTTGCATGGGCCGCCGCCAGCGCGGTCCTGTCGCAGATCAGCTATTTTGTGCTGGTTGTCAGGTTGGTCCATCAGCCCGCAACTTCTGAGGGGACGACGGCAAACCATGAGGCAAGTCAGTCCGAGGTCCGGCTGCCGGTGCGTCTGCTTACGCTCATTGCCGTAGCCATACTTGCCACCATCGCCACGACAGACATGACCCGTGCGGATGATGATGATGCTTACTTCGACTGCGTCATCGGCAAGGCCGAGGCGATCATGAAAAAGCAAATGCACAAGGATGCTGAAGCGGCGCTGGAGAAGGCGTACGCGCTATGCCAGCCGATCGAGTCCTCCCAGGAAGCGGATATCGGCAATGGGCTGCCGTTGTCGGAACAGGCTCAGGACCTATATCCCCTAGCGAATTTGTGATCGGCACGGCTCCGGAATTGTCTGCCGCACCAGCGGTGTTCCGATACGGTCGCGCTTCCGCAGCTAGAGGATAGTTTGTATGAGAAGGTTCAACTCCACGACCAAGCTGTTGGCCATGACGGTCTTGATGGTCCTCCATGAAGGGCTGGCAATGGCGCAGATGCCGGCACAGCAGCCGGATGCCAAGTCGTTCAAGCTCGGCAAGCTCGACATTATCGCCTTGCACGACGCCCAGTTCGTCAAACCCAACGATGGCAAGACCTTCGGCATCGACCATAGCCCTGCTGAAGTCGGCGATGTGCTCAAGGCGGCGGGGGCACCCATCGATGCCATCACGCTGAGCGTCGACGCCTTGCTGGTGAAATCGAAGAACAGCGTCATCCTGATCGACACCGGTGTCGGCGGCGCGCTGCAGGACAGTCTGGCAAAAGCGGGGATCAAAGCCGGCGAAGTCAATGAGGTCCTGATCACCCATTCTCACCCCGACCATATCGGCGGGCTGGTCAAGGACGGCAAATTGGCCTTCCCTAATACCACGATACGCATGTCGGACGTAGAGTGGAATTTCGCCAAGTCCAACAAGGACGTGGCCGACATCGTCAAGGTCATCGCCGACCATGTGAAACCGTTCAAGGCCGGCACCCAGGTGGCGCCCGGCATCACCTCGGTATCACTCAAGGGCCACACTCCGGGCCATGTCGGCTACCAGATCAAATCCGGGAAGGCCCGGCTGTTCGATATCGGCGATACCGTGCACAGCTCGATCCTGTCACTCGCCAAGCCGGACTGGGCCGTGGCCTTCGACGGAGATAAGCCGGAAGCGGAGCAGAACAGGGCCAGGACGCTGGCTGCGCTGGCCAAGGACCAGGAGTTGATCTTTGCGCCGCACTTCCCGTTCCCCGGTGTCGGTTATATTCAGAAGGATGGCGATCACTTCAAGTGGGCGCCGAGCGACAAGCCTCAGTAAGCGTTTCTATCCTTTGCGCGCGAGGCCTCCGGGCCTCAGCGAGCCAATCGCCTGACAGGCCAAGGCGCGTCTCTTAGGCGCCAGCCGGTCAGCGTCGGATGACAGTCGCTGCGGGGCTTGGCCGCCACTAGGTCAATAGTGGTCAATAGTGGATAGAACCCATTGTCCCGCCGCCACAGGCGATCGCGTCGCCGTTGATGGCAACGCTCCGAGGTGAGGCAAGGAAAGCTACAACATCGGCGACCTCGGACATATCGACGATGCGGCCGATCGTGACATTGGCGGCCAGACGCCGTTCGATTTCCTCAGGCGCTACACCGCCTGACGCCGCGCGGGCTGCGACAAGGGGAGCGGTCTTCTCGGTGCGAGTGAGGCCGGGATGGACCACTGTCACATTGATCCCCTTCGGCCCCAATTCGTCGGCCAGGTTCTTGGTCAGGGCCGCGACCGCTACATTGCGGATCGAGCCGATGATCGAGCCCGTCTGCCGCGCGGCGAGACCGCTTATGTTGATGATCCGCCCCCAGCCGGCAGCTGCCATATGAGGCGCCGCCTCGCGCGCTGTGCGAAGATAACCCATCACCTTGACGTCCACGTCATCCCAGAACAGATCGTCGGTGATCTCGGCCAGCTTTGGCGGCGGTGCCTGGCCGCCCGGCTTTGCCGCGGCATTGACCAAGATGTCGAGGCCGCCGAGCGCTGCGACCGTTCCCGCCACCAGCGCCCGCACGGAGCCGTCGTCCTGCGTGTCGACGGTCAGTCCGACGATCTTGCGCCCAGTCTCAGCCGCCAGTTCGCGTACAGCGACATCCAGATCGGCCGCCTTGCGGGCCGCGATGACGACATCCACGCCTTCAAGCGCCAGCTGCCGGGCGATGGCGCGGCCGATTCCCTTGCTGCCGCCCGTGACCAGGGCGCGTTTGCCGTTCAGGTGCAGATCCATGGCTTGTTTCCTCAGACGATAGGGGCACGCGGTGGTGTTTGTTGCGCAGTCTTGGATCGACGGATGCCCGGTATTGGTTTCGGGCGTCAGATCGCCAGAAGCTTGCGAATAGCGTCGACGATCACCTCGTCCTGCGGCTCGGTGTCGGAGCCGTAGCGGCCGACAACGGTCCCCTTCCGTTCGACCAGAAACTTCTCGAAGTTCCAACTGACTTCGTCTGACGCGCGCGCAGCGCTGCCTGCGGCCTGCCGACTGAGCGGCGTGCTACCCGGTTTGAAGACAGCCTTTGGCTGCGCCTCGATCAAGGCCTGATAGAGCGGGTGTTTCTGAGGACCTTTCACCGCGATCTTGGCCAACACCGGAAATTCAACGCCGTAGGTCAGCCTGCAGAAGTCCTGGATTTCAGCGTCCGTGCCCGGTTCCTGGCCGGCGAAATCATTGGCCGGAAAGCCAAGCACCACCAGGCCCTGGTCGCGATGCGACCGATAGAGTGCCTCCAACCCGTCATATTGCTTGGTGAAGCCGCATTTGGAGGCGACATTGACGATCAGCAGGACCTTGCCGGCATATTCGGCAAGGCTCGTGTTCGAACCGTCGGCGCGGCTGAATGGGATGTCGTAGATCGAGGCTGTCATAGGCAAAATTCCCTGCATGCAATATCGCTCTCGTACATTGGTGCCTTCGTCGTTCCCGTCAAGGAAAGCAGTTCTCCAGAACCAGATTGCCGGGCATTTGAGAGACAGCCCATGTTCGCTGCCCTGACGGGTCGGGCCGCATGATCAATCGATGCTTCCAGTCTCATTCGCAAACGGCGTCGACACCAGTCTCTACCCCGAAGATCCAGACGCCCCGCTGAAGGATTGGGATTGGGACGTGGAATGCCTCCACCTCTTCATTGAAGATGTGAGGCGCCTAGCAGCCGCGACCCGATGAACCCTGGCTGCAAAGCCCGCTGCCTAACGGTGGCGGGCCACTCAGTGGTAGACCCACACCGCAACAGGGCGCATAGTTTCGCGCACGAAGCCGATGCAGGAGGACTGCAACAGATGGGCGGCGCGAACACATGATCAAGCGAAGCCTCGTTTTGCTGGCTTTGCTTTTCCTCACCGCATGTGATGCCGGTGGTAGTAATTCGGCTTCGCGCATCGTTGCAGAATGCTTGCTCCCATTCTCGCAGACGGCAATTTGCGGTGAGAAAACCGAATACTCTGTCGAAAAATTCACGGTCAATCCGGCCGGAAATGTCGTCCATCGTGAATGGCGGACGGTGTCGGGCCCTTATGCGGGGAACAATGGCGCCTATTTTCTGGATGGGTGCAAGGTTCTGGACACCACCAACTGGCGCTGCGAGAAGGCTGTTACGAACGGCCTTGACGTCTGGAAAATGGAAGACGGGATATACTCAGAAACCTATATCGGAACGGGGATGTCGGTTAGCTCGTCTGAGCTCGAATATTACCTCTATGAGATCGGATTTCATTCGGCAGCAGACGGTTTCAAGCCCTAGCGCCTTACCTTCTTCCTCTCTCAGTGGCATGGATATGGGGCAGTATCTGCCATTCGTGACGGCCGGCGTCACGGCGGCAAAGCTGAAGACGTTCTGGCCCGGCGGTAACGCGGAAGCCGACGCGACGCTTGTCGGCGGTATCGTCGGCGACGGTGTCGAAGTGGCGCTGACACACAATGTGTTCCTGCGCGGCGAGTATGATTTCTCGTTCTTCGGCAAGAAGACGCTAAGCTACTGCACCGGCTGCCTTCTGGAACACACTGTCCAGACGCATGATTTCAGGATCGGTGTCGCGATGAAGTTCTAGCTGCGCCGGGCGGCTATAAAGGCGCGGGCTTCCGCGATCACACCATATCCAGGGATCGCCTTCGGTATATTAGCATCTGCTTGCGGCGGACCTGATGTCCGCTTGGCCGGCGTCATCCCAAAGCCCACCCCAACTGGCGCCGGCCATTTTCATCAGTGCTTCACTCTCGGCGTGATCTCACCTGTCCACGCCCCGCAGAGATGCGTCACACCGCTGGTTCAGCCCCGGCTTCGCCCCGTTGATGCTGCGTTAGTGCGTCTAGGAAATGTTCGGCATCCATCGCCGTCAAAATCGCGACGCGTTCGCCGATCAGGCCATCGCTCCAGTTCCACCATTCCAATGCCTGCAGGCGCGCAATGACATCAGGCGCGAACCGGTAGCGGATGACGCGAGCTGGATTGCCTACCGCGATGGCATAGGGCGGGATGTCCTTGGTGACGATGCTGCCGGCACCGAGAATCGCCCCGTTGCCGATCGTGACGCCGCCGAGGATGATACAGCGAGCACCAAACCATACATCATTGCCGACCGTGGTAGGTCCCTTGCTGAAGGCTTCAGCGCCATTGCGGATCTTTCCGTCAACGATTCGAAGCGGATAGCTGGTCACCGTGTCGACGCGATGCTCTGCCGCGCCGAGAAAGAGCACACCCGGGCCAACCGAGCAGAAGGAACCTATTCGTATTGGCGATTTCTCCTGCGCACCCCAAAAGGAGTTTTCACGAGCCCGTAGGTATGACGACCGATCTCGACACCGGGCAGCGGCGGCAAAGGATTCTTCTTCAGCCCCAGTTTTATGCGAAGCCCTCTAAGCAGTCCCACCGGCTTTTCCTCCCAGAAATTGCTCTGTCATAGGAGCCTGGAAGGGACTAAGCGACTTACGGATTTGTAAGGGCATGGGAGCGGCCTAGATGCACTTGCCGTTGGCATTTCTAGGTGTCCGCTAACGCTTCACCTTCGGCGTGATCTCTGCGACCCGCACTTTGTCGCCGATCTCCTCGGCCATGGCCAGTGCTTTGACCTTATCATTGGTGGTCAACACCGTCCGCCAATGCGGCTTCTCGAAAACGCTGACGACGTAAGTTGTCACTAGCTTGTCGTTCATAGCACTGGCCCGCGCCTTTTCATCTTGGCGAGCGAAAAGACCCGCTGCCAAGGTGTTAGCAGCGGGCCAAAGAGAGCGCCGGTAGCTGGCAGCCTATGGGGACAACTCTTCCATCGCGCGCGCTCAATGGCGGGATTTACGCCGCGCCATGCATCAAAGTAACACCGGCCATGATGGGCATCATCCATCGATTAGATGATGCAGGCTAGCCTCGCCTGCCACCAGCTTCAGGTTGCGTGCTGAATTTACCGTTTGTTGAGCATATTAGCGCACCATAATAGGCGGACATGCCAAGTAGCTCGTACATGACCAAAGGCCCCGGCGCCTCACCCAGCGCCGGGGGCCTCTCTCGCTTCGCCTATGGCTGGGTAGCGCCTAGCGGCCCTTACCCTTGCCGACCAGATGGATTACCGGCTTTGACGGGCTGGCCTCTTTGAGAAGCTTCAGAGCTTCCTCTTGGGTGAGGCCGCATCTGCGGGCATAGAAGCAGATCTACCTAGCGGTTCGCTTCTCTCGCACATACGTGACTTCGTGGACAACCTCGCGCCCGTCGAACGGATTTTGGGCGGGGGGCGACGTGTAAGTTAGCGTATATTCATTGACACTGCAGAACCGCACCTGCTCTGTGCCGCTCCATGTTTCATTCCAGCTCATGTCGACATGATGGACCACCCGGTCTGACTCGACCGTATAGCTGCCCGAATAGGCGAACATCGTGTCGAACAACGCAATCTTTTCTTCGCCTGATGGCGGCAACCGCTCGGGCCGTTTACGATTGCTCTTAAGAATGAAGAAAATGACGCGCTCAGGCGTATAGATGACGGTACCCTGAGGATGCCGACCCAATGCGTCCTACCGCTCCCCAGTCGCGACGTCTTTCGTCGTCCACGACGTCATCCTCCAGCTTCCAAGAAGGAGATCGCGGCTAATCGGGTCAACTGGCGTATCTTGAGCCATTGTATCCTCCGTTATTTCTTTGGTCGGCGCGCTCTATATGTGGGCCGCGCGGTCCCGGCTTCAGAGCAACGGCGTCCACCATCCCGCAAAAATCGTCCGTCGACCAGAGCGTCTTGGATACGCAAGCGACGCAAATTTCAAACTGAGACACTACCTGGTGTTGGTGGATGGCAAGCTCGCCAGGCGAAGACCCCAACAACCTCAAGCCCGGCGAGCCTACAACCTGATCAGAGTACGCGATCAGGACCGGGATCAACCGGCACGCTGTCCGACGCAAAAGCAGTGCCAGCACCGCCGTCCCGAAATGGGACATTACCGGTCGAAAACGTCCGAACAGGGTTCTGTTGCGGAGTTGCTAATATTAGGGTCGCGCCAGCCGGCGTGCCCATGCCGGTTAGGCCCGGCGGTCGGCCAAATCCTACCCCAACGACGGACTGGCTCACAAAAAAAGGAGCTTTTTCGGCAAATAAGATTATATTAGAAATGGGTGATGTTTGCGGATGGGACGCCGTGAACCTCGCGGGGGTGTCACGACAAGTGGTTGGCCACGATTCTAAGCCCGTCACAGTTCCGTGCATCTCAGGGTAACAGAGCCTCTGCGGGCTGGTTCGGGTTTGCTCGCGGGGCGAAGAGTGAGCGTTGGGGCAGTTCAATGTATCGGATCGTCATCGCCGACGATCACGGCTTGTATCGTTACGGATTGCGATTGGCACTGACGGCAGGCATTCCGGGCGTCGAAATCTTCGACGCTGCGTGTTTCGACGCCGTGGTCAGTCTTCTGGAACAACAAGCAGCGATCGATCTCGCGATCTTGGACCTAAACATGCCGGGCCTGTTCGATCAGGAAGTGCTTGGCGACGTTCTGTCTGCCTATCCTGATACGCGCTTCGCGATTGTTTCCGCCGATGGTTCACGCGCGGAGATCCTGAAGGCACTTTCGATCGGGCTTCACGGCTACATCGTAAAGTCGCAAAAGGACGAGGAAGTCGTGCTGGCTGTAAAGGATATCCTCGCCGGCCGCATCTATGTTCCAGCGCTTCTGTCGCGAACGTCTGCCCGACAAGGACCGCACGTACCTTCGCCTTCTCAGAGATACCAGGCGCGACCGCGCGCGGGCGCCGGCAATTTCAGCAGGTTGACATCGAGACAGAAGGAAGTCCTCAAGCTGATGGCGGAAGGGTACTCGAACAAGGAGATTGCCCGTAATTTGGACATTGCCGAAGCGACAACGAAAATCCACGCTGCGGCCGTTTTGCGCGAGCTTGGGGTGCGAAACCGGACTGAAGCCGCCGTTTTGCTACAAACCTGGCACGCGAAAAACGTGGGTTAGAATCGCGCTAATGAACTTGCATCATTCGCATGATGCGAATTCCGCAGTCTCATGCATATCTTTTGTCAGCCAGCACGGGCCTCCTCTTAAGCGGCTGGCCAGGGCCCGACAGCCATGGATTGGTCCCCTACCAATGCAGCGGCTGTCGGGCACCCAAATGAATCGCAATCCCTCCCCCGATCCCGCACGGCGATTATTCAGTAAGCTGATCAAAGCAGCTCAGTTTTCCACCGCTAATCACGCCCATGGACCGAATTTTCTAGCCGGAATCTCCGAGACTCGCATATGAGAAGTTCCTTATGGAACGCAGGTACGCAATCCGAAGGGTCGAGGATGGGCTGTGGGAGGTCTACGACATAGACAACGACAAGGTTGTACTCGTGGGCGGGGTGGCCTTGACAAATTTATTGGATGAAGAGGCGCTCGACGCCTTGGAACTGCTAAAGGGCGGATTCCTGACTCCGAGCCAGTCCAGGAGGATAAAGCCCTGAACAATGCCAAAGTTGCCCTTGGGGACGGCGGTCAAAATCGTACCCCAACGGACTTTGAGCCGATCGCCATGGCCTCGCCGGGTAGCGCGGCTGTATTATTTCGGTTGTCTAGAAAAAATACCCGCTCCGACGAATTGGAGCGGGCTGGTAGAAATTGGAATCGCCTTTGCGCCAAATTGGTCGCAACCAGGGGTGGGGTCATGACCAAAAAGCAGCCGAAGCGCGAAGTCGTCGAGGTTCATGAGGATGCGGTTTTTGCCGTGGAAAACGGCATCACGCTCGACCAGTTGAGGGATCTGATCAGGACACTTGGCAACGATCGCGAGACATTGGTCGAAGCGGTTCGGGCGTTGCGAACCGTGCGGTGAAGCCGGTTGGGCGTGATCTTCCCTCGATTATTTGCGTCCTGGCCGAATTGCTTGCCAGCAATATCAAACCGCCTGTGTTGCCAAGTGCGCGTGTGCTCTGAAGATCTTGATCTTGTCGGGATAGGTTATCTTGACCCGCCGCCGGCATCCCTCGCACTCATAGCTGGCGATGACGCGAAACCAGGCGCCAGTTTTGGTAAGGGCCAATTGACAGTGGGGGCATTCGAAAGTCAGATCGAAAGACACTAGGCTCTGGGACAGAGACATTGCAGGGCTCCGAATAGGCGGGAGCACCTGAGTTGGCTTCCAAGCATCCGTGTGCCGTAGAAGGCGGACGACCAGCGGACAGTATGCCCATTGGGCCAATTGGCCAATGAATTTCGTCGCGCCTCTTATAGAGCCCGCCAGCGCGCGTTTCTGCCGGCCGCTCTCCTACATCGCCGAGGCGTCTTCCGCGCTCTGGCGCCCGCCTACGCCTGGGCCCTTTAGTTGTGGTTGTCCAACAAGAGAGCAAGCTTTCTGGCTACAGCGCTTTCTACAATCAGTTCCTCCAAACCGATGTCGCCGACGCGCGAATTGTTGACGCGGCGCCTGATTACACGGAGCGCTTCATATATCGAAACTGCGGTGGTTTTCGCGTGATCATCCAGATAACGGCCGACTTCAATCACGGCATCTGCATCGATGTCGAATGGTAATTCTCGCATGGCACCCTCCCGAACCTTGCGAGCATACAACTGACAGCCGAAACGCAGCATCATCAATTAAGAGGAAGTCCGCGCTTCAATGTTCCACTGTTTTCAACAAAGCCACGCCAGCGCCAGCGGCCAGGGTGAAGGCGAGTGTATTGTCGGGCATTGCGATCCCCGATTAGCCGATGACTACGACGATCGATTTCAACAGCACCTCGTTTGCAGCGCCCGATAATGCTCATTGGCTCACGCAATCGTGCAACATTAGCAATCGCTTGATAAGGGATAATGTGGTTGTCTGCCTGACCTTAACGGGAAAGGACAAGTCATGTTTAGAGCATTTTCCGTTGCTGGAGTTGCCGCCGTGATCGCTCTCTCGGGCGCAGGCCTGGCGGATGCGAAAGGCGGCCACTCGATGCACACCAAGTCGCCTTGCGCACCAGATTACAAACGGCTTTGCTCAACGGTACCTATTGGCAAGGCTGTGGCGTGCCTCAAGAAGCACCTCAGCGAATTAAGTCCTGCATGCAAGGCAAAATACAGCAAATAAGCGAAGACGGATTGCGGCGTTATGGGATTGAGCGCCAAGCCCGAAACGCACAGAAACGGGTGGCGTTTTTTGGCACTTTGCGGCCTGAGCGCATGCAGGCTTGAAGAGATGCCACCGCCATGGTTTTCTGCATAAGCAAGGTCTAATATGAACCGATCCCGCCGTGGGGCGGCTATAGGGACGACCAAGAAAAATCGTTTGATCGCAGAGCGAACCGATGGCGAACGCGAAGTACTACGTTTCGAAGGAGGCGGACCGCTGGAAGGTTCGATATGAAGACAAAGATTATGCCTATGACTCGCGCGAATCCGCGTTATCGGCCGCTGTCGAAGCCGCAAATAGCGCAGCGTCAAAAGGGCATGCGGCGGAGGTCCTAGTCCAAGGTGTCGACGGCAAATGGCGCACCGAATGGCCCGCCGGTTGACCCCGGGTTTTTCAAAAGATTGCCTTGGCCTCGCCCTGCAAAGCCTGGCTGAACTGAATGCGACCACCGGTCGGGATCATACCGACGAGGATCTCGCGCCGCTCCTCCAGCGCCATTTCGCGCAGATCATGGCCGTTGAGATGCAGCAAATCGAAAGCGACAAAATAGAGGTCGTGCTGTCGCCGGCTGATTGCCTTGCTGAGCCCTGCGAAATCGGAGAGCCCCGCCTCATTGGTGACGATGATCTCGCCGTCGATGATGGCGCTTTGGACGGTCAGCCCCTTGGCGGCGTCAACCAGGTCTCGATATTTCGCCGACCAGTCGAGACCGTGCCGGGTGAAGATGCGAACGCCATCGTCGATGACGATCTGCGAGCGGTAGCCGTCGAACTTGACCTCGTGAATCCAGCCTTCGCCTTCGGGAGGCTTCTCCACCAGGGTCGGCATCAACGGCGCGATGAACTTCAAACGCATGAACTGACTCGCAAAACCGCGATTCAATTAGCTTGCGCCTAAATAGTTCCGAAAATGCAAAAAGCCCGCTCCGGCGTTAGCCGAAACGGGCTTGGTGGCTGCAGCCTTAACCGGTCAGGCGACGGGCCTAGACGTCACCGTCGCGGCGACAACCTTAGACAGGCACTGGCGCTTGACGAGTGTCGGCTTTTCGTACTTCTTCATAATGACCCCTGTGTTGCAGACTTTCCCTCAACTCAGATGCAACGTGCTGGTGCACATTGTCAACCTCACGGAAAGAGCCCACCCCGGCGGGACGCCGAGACGGGTTTCCAAGGCGCCGTGACGACCCGGTGACGACCCGCGCCAATTTGCGTAACGCGAACACCGCCGATGGGGAAAAAATCTTTGTATATCTGGTAAATGCGTGGTGAACCGAGCAATCACTGGCGAACCAGTCTCCGTTTGATATTCCCTGATAACAGGCAAAAAACAGGGTATTTGCGTGAAGCGCAGCGCTTTAGTGGGCAGGCGATCTATATCGTACAGTGATTTCAGTTACTTAGTAGGAAGACTCTGCCCGGCTTATCAGCGAAGGTCGACCAGATATCAGCGGAAATTCGCGGTTGCCCGTGAATTAACAGGGAAATCCGTTGCCGTTATGTGGGATGCGATTGCCGTTAGCTGGGATCGAATTGTCGATATCCGGGAATGCGCTGGCGTTCTGTGGGACCCGAATGCGCGCTAGCGATTTCGAGTTGAGCTTGAGCGAGAACGAAATGCTCTTACCCGGAAATGCATTGTCATCATGTGGGAGGCGATTGTCGAATTGCGAACATGGACGGCGAGACCCACTCCCGGTCGACCCGCACCGGTCCGCTGCGTGCCTGGTCGATCTTTCTGGGCATTGGAACGGTAACCTGACTTTGGAAAAAATCTCGGGGGCCAGAACTGCGAATCACCACCGTCCGATTTGGCTTCTTCTCGTGTTTCCAAACCGTCATACGGCCGGAACAGCCAGCTCTATGGCTCGTTAATGAGTGCAATTGTTGCACTCATTAAAAACGCCAAATCCTAAAACGGCTCTAAAACGGCCTTTGAACGGCGTTTGAACGGTCGAAGGCGCCGAGCGTCTCGAAGTTATTGTAAGTGAACAGTTTTTCAAACGCAGCCAGTTGATTTCTTTCTCGATGTTCATGCATCGTTCCACGCGTGGCGCGCCTTGAGATCTTGCCGCGCGCTTGGAGAGCACGATGAACATCGCTATTCCCAAAGTCGAAATGCAGCCTGTCTTGGCTCTGCGACCCTACAATGGCAACGCTCGAACACATTCCAAAAAGCAGATCCGACAAATTGCCGAAAGCATTTCGCGGTTCGGCTTCACCAATCCGGTCCTGGTCAGCGACACCGGTGAAATCATCGCAGGTCATGGCCGTGTCATGGCCGCGAAGGAGTTGGGTATTGCTGCTGTGCCGACGCTGAGGCTTTCGCACCTTAGTGCTGAGGAACGCCGAGCCTACGTTCTCGCCGACAACAAGCTTGCATTGAACGCTGGTTGGGACACGGAGATCCTGGCAATCGAGTTGCAGGCGCTGATCGATATCGAATTCGATTTAACGCTGACCGGCTTCTCGCTCGCAGAAATCGACCTGACACTCGACCAGGCGAGGGAGGCTTCAGCGGCCGCGAATGATGCTGCTGATCATATTCCCGAACTCCCAGGCGAGGCGGTATCGAAGAAGGGTGACCTTTGGCTGCTTGGCCGTCATCGTTTGCTCTGCGGTGACGCCCGATCGAGCGAAAACGTTGCTCTCCTGATGAGCGGGGAGACAGCGGACCTCATCTTCACGGATCCTCCATACGACGTCGCGATCGACGGCAATGTCGGTGGCCTGGGGTCTGTCCGACACCGGGAGTTTGCGTTCGCGTCTGGCGAAATGAGCCAATCCGAATTCACTGAGTTCCTGACGGTGACGCTGTCAAACGCTTCTCAAATTGCCAAGGACGGTGCCATCGCATTTGTCTGCATGGACTGGCGCCACATGACATAAAGCGGCAGGTTTTATTCGGAGCCGGTTATGGCAAGCCGCCTATGGCAACGCGCTTCGAAAAGGGACGCTCCGGCAATCCTGCGGGGCGGCCACGGAGAGCGGCGCTAGATCTCTCGATGGCAGAGCAACCAGTGCTGAGTGCAGCGCTCAAAGCGGCCAATAAGAAAATTTCGGTCATGGATGGCGGCAAGGCCATCGAACTATCCGGTAGAGAAGCTGTCACACAAAAATCTTGGTTGACGCCATCAAAGGCAATGCTCGCTCGCAAGGCCTCGCCATGGACCTGTTCAGAACGGCTGATGAGGCAAACGCGCGGGAAATCCGACGCCGCAATGAGCTATGGGAATGGTACAAGGACGCTAAGACCGCTGAACTCGAAGAAGCTAAGCGGCGCGGTGAGCCCGTCCCAAGCTTCCTGCCACATCCAGACGACATCGTCATCGACTCGGCGACAGGCCCAAAATTTCTGGGGCCAGTTGATGAGGTTGAGCAACGGGAGCTGGAACGCACGCTACAAATGCGTGAAACCCTCATCATGCAGGATGCGCTCGACCACAAATCGACCCATAGGCCAGATGGCCGGCAATTCAATGATCCTGGGGCCGCAATGCTGGTGGCGATGCTGTTGGAGAAAAGCATCCCACCTCGCCTGCGGCTCTCGGAGTTGGAATGGATTCACAAGAAGTGCAAATACGAAGCTTTCTCGAAGCGAAAGTTGCTCAAACTTCTTTTCACTTCCTGGCGCAAGACTGGACGTCCTCGACCACGTCGCTCGCTATCAGTTGACCTTAGCGTCGCAAAAAAATGGTTCGAGGATTTCGGTGCAATGTACCAGGAGGTCCAAGCCGGGAATCTCGACCTCGATGCGATGGCTCGAGGCGAATTCAGCAATGCCGCATTGGATTTCATGGAGCGGCGCGGGTTGCATTGAATCCTTGGCCCCATTCGTTTCGAGGCATTTGATGCCCTTGGTTTCGGAGCGACAGATGTCATTCCGCAAAGACGATTGGTTTTCTTAGAGCGGCACTTCTGCATGTCGAGTAGTGGCGCCCAGCAGGGAGAGGCAACCCGTTGCACGATTAGCGACCGCGCGGGCTCATTGCCCTAAGGCGTGTCTCAGAAGGGACCTCGCCAAAGATTCTTTGTAAAACGCGGCGAACCTCCCCAGATCGATAAATCCATAGTCAAGCGCCGCTTGTGTCACACCGACCGGTGCAGGCTCTGTCGTCGTAAGCGCGCGATGGACATCCGAGAGGCGCCTCAGGCGCAGGTAGGCTACAGGGCCTACCCCGAGCGAGTGCTGAAAAGCGCGGTGGAGAGTGCGCCGTGAGACCATGAGTGCTGCGCACAATTCCGAGATGTGCACCGGCCGATCGATGCCCGCACCGTCAACATAATCTTCGACATCGCGAACCAATTTTGTGCCCGCGTATGGCTTGTCGTCGCGCTCGTCGGAGACTTCGTCGACTATGCCCGTGATGAAAGATTCTATGAGTGATCTCTGTAGATAGCCTACCCATGCCTCGCTGTCGGGAACCTCACCCCTGTGCAATTTCGAAATTTTGTCGGCTATCTCGCGACAGGCAGATTCCCGCAGGGTCGGCGACCGGTGAAACCTGGAAATCCTGGTCCAGAACTTCGGGTCCTGCAGGACAGGCTCGCCTGCCGCATAGTCGGCAAACGCCTCTTCGCTGAGTGTGATTGTCGCGTAGCGGGAGTGACCTGTAAAACGCCCCTCTTGTTCGACTGATTTGGGAAACACGATCACGTCGCCAGGAACGACGTCGTAATCCCATTGCGAGACCGCGCCGCTGCTCTCCAGCATCATGCCGATCGTCACCATGGCCTGGTTCATCACACCACGCGCTCGGATATCCGGTCCGAAATCGCCAGTGCTCAAAGACAGGGAGCCGATTTGTGCATGCATCAAATGTCCGTCGAATTTACCCGGCGCCAATTGCACGATCTTCAGATCCGCACCGCGTACCGCTTCACGCAGATCTTCCGCGGTTTGAAGCTTCAAGGTGTGGACTTCCAGCGCGACGGAGTTCGGCCTGACGGCCGGCAAGGCCAAGCCGTCATCCTCGCAAGGGTTCGAAAGCCGTTTGTCTGCTAAGTGTTCGCTCAAGTGATCCGACATGGTACGATCTCTAAGATACTCCCCCGCAGCCCGCATATAACATTTTCCAGTGCTAATGTATTGTGAAAACGCGTCGATGGTTAAGTTGAGAAGCAAGTGTACTTGGTTGTGACCCGGCAAAACGCTGCCGATGCTGCGTTTTCAACATAGAAGCTAAGCCAGGAATAAACCAAAAATCGCATTTTTATCTGCACGAATGGATCGCAGATCGATCGATGGCACAAATCGCATAGCGGCGGAGCCACTGGGCGTTTACGCTGAAACATCTAAGAATGGAGCACGCGAGATCTGTCGGCGGACCGAGGGGCGTGTCGTGAATACAGACCACGAAGTAGATGTTCGATCGATCCAATATTTGGCGATCAGCTGTTCTGAGGCACGTGAGGAGCTTGAGCAGGTCCTTTCGGACCCGCAATTTCAGTGTTCCGAGCGCAACAAAAAGTTTCTTCGCTTTGTTTCGGAAGAGCTTTTCGCCGGACGTGAGGATGCGCTCAAGGCATATTCGATAGCCGTCGATGTCTTCGGTCGTCCGTCGTCTTTTGACGCTTCGACCGATCCAATCGTACGGATAGAGGCAACTCGCCTTCGGTCTGCATTGTCCCGCTACTATGAACTGTACGGGTCAAGCCGCGAGGTCAGCATCGAACTGCCGAAAGGCCGATATGTACCGATGTTTTCCAGTCACCGTCGGGACGTCAAGGATCCGGGTGATCCCTCAGACGGCATGGAAAACCAGCCCGGATCGAACACGGCGAACAGGTCGGTACGGCGCCTAAGGATAGGCGGAAGCGTTATCACCATCCTGAAACGAACAAGTCTCGCGGGGGCTGCCTTGCTCGCTGTCGCGCTCTTCGCGGGGTACAGCCTGCTGAGCGGCCTGAACACGATGACCATTTCGGAAAGGCCCACGGTCGCTGTCGATATGCAGCTGGACGGTGCCAACGATCATGATGCGATCGCGCTCCGCGACCTCCTCATGAGCGCGCTCTCGGACTTCAGCACCCTGCGGCTTTCAGCACCTGATGCCTATACGTCAAGTACGACCGAAGATGCCTCCGCTGCCTCATCTCGAAGCCGTTATCGACTGGTGCTGAAATACAGCTCGGACACGATCCAGAAGTCGGTCTGGTGGCAGATCATCGACCAGCAGACGGGCGAAGCACTTCAATCCGATGACGAGCGCATTCGTGTCGATACCGCTTCGTCGGCGGATCCGGCCGAACGGCTGGTGTCCCGGCTGGCCCCACGCATTGCCTCGGTGGATGGTGCCATCAACACCGTCGAAGCCAACAAGGACCTGGAACATCCAACGCTGGGTAATGGGTGCGTTCTGCGGGCCGGCCTTGCCTTGAGTATGCAGACGACACAGGCCTTGGCGCAAGCGAGGCAGTGTCTTGAGCTCACATTGCAGCAGCGCCCGTACGATGCGGACGCCCATGCCATGTTGGCCCCGATACTCCTGTCGATCGAACAGCCAGATGCGTCGACAGACTTGACCGCGGCCGCCCACGAACATGCCGATCGCGCCGTAGCCTTGGCCCCGGAATCCTCCCGCAGCTTCACGGCCAAGATGATGGCGGAATTTCGGGTAGGCCACGTCGAAGCAGCGATATCCGCGGGGCGCAGGGCAACAACGCTCAACCCTTACAACACCAGGGTAGCAGCTGCATTCGCCAGGATTCTCTACGCCACTGGCGCACGGGACGAGGGGGTAAGGCTCGCTAACAAGGCGCTGGAGGTCGATGGCTTGCCATTACCGGATGCCGAGTGGACGCTGGCGTTCGATGCCTACCGCCAGGGACAATTGGGTGACGTGTTGTTCCGCCTGAAACGCGAGACCGGCGGATGCTATCTCACCGATCTGCTGTTGACGGCAACACTGGGACGCCTGGGCCGAGAGGGAGATGCATCCGCAATCATCTCCGATATACGGAAAGCACGCCCCAATTTCGATCGGAATTTCCATTCCGAAATGTCCCGCCGTCATCTTGATCCACAGCTGACCACGGAACTTGCGCAAGGGCTCCAACTCGCCGGCCTTCGTCTTCAGTAGAACGGAGCGATGCTTAGGTCGTCGCCAACTTTCTCGCTTCGCTTTCCTGCTGGAGTTCGCGAGCTTCCCGCTGATCGCGCTCCAGGAAGAAATTGAGGAATGTGCGGATCGCAGCGATTGCCGCTAGGCGGCCGACGTCGTCCCAACTCGGTGCGACGGAGGTCTCGATGATATCGGCCGCAAGCTGGAACGTAAGGCCGGCAATCAGCCATCTTGCATGACGCATCCACACCGCACGGATTGCGTAGTGGCCGTCCGGGTGGCTGAGCATCACCCTGACGCCGTTCACAAAAGCCTCGAGCGTCCCTGCCAGGATCAGGACCAGGGCCAAAAGATCGATGATCGGGGCGCTGAGTTCAGCCAGCTGGTTCAGCCATTGTCCGAGCATCACGAATTGCCGTTCCTGATGGCGCGGACAATGCAGCGGAAGCTGAGATGGGAGATCGATGTGTCGACCGGCTGCGCCATGCGTGCGGCGGGGCGATAGCGCCGGCAATAGTTCGGCGCGCAGAGATGCGAACCGCCCTTGGTCACCTTGCGCGGGATTTTCACATCGGGCTGGCGCGGGTCAAAGCTTGCCTCGCGCGCGGCGCCGCGCGGGTTTTGCGCCGTGCAGCACGGACTGTCGATCCGGCTATGTTCTTGATACCAGTCCGTCGTCCATTGCCAGACATTGCCGGCCATGTCGAAGAGCCCGTAGCCATTGGCCGGGAACGAGCCGACGGGTGCTGTGTATTCGTATCCATCATCGAGCGTATTGCGGTGGGGGAATTCGCCCTGCCAGGTGTTGGCCATGTGCCGGCCATCAGGTGTGAGTTCGTCGCCCCAGACGTAGTCGGCGCCGTCCAGACCGCCGCGCGACGCAAACTCCCATTCGGCCTCCGTCGGCAATTCCTTGCCCGCCCAGCTTGCATAGGCTTGAACATCCTCATAGGCGACATGAACGACGGGATGATCGGCGAGCTTCTTGATTGAGCTGGCCGGGCCCCTCGGATGGCGCCAGTTGGCGCCGCGCACATAAACCCACCAATTGTAGTGGTTGCGCATGTCGACGGGGCCGGCCGGCTTCTTGAACATGGTCGAGGATGGTGAGAGCATGTCTGGCAACGCGCCGGGGTAGTTGGCAGGGTCGGCCGGCATTTCAGCGAGCGTCACATATCCAGTCGCAGCGACGAAGCGTTCGAAATCACCATTGGTCACGGTAAATCGGTCCATCCAGAAACCATCGACTTTCACGCGGTGGACCGGTGCTTCCTCGGGATAGAATTTTTCGGAGCCCATCAGAAACGAGCCGCCTGGAATCCAGATCATGCCGTCAGTCGGCGAATTTTTCGAAACCGGCATCCTTTCCAGTTGGTCGACCGTCCCGCCAGGCACAGTGAACTTGTCCATCCTCAACCTCCTTGCGCCTTGGTCACGGACAAACCGCGGCTGTCAATCGTGCCGGCGGGACTGCTGGAATTGGCGTTCTGCTCGACCCGGTTCGTCGGTCCCCAAAACAAGGAAGACAGATAGATCGCGGCCATCCCGGCGATGGCCAGGACATGGATCCATGTGTCGATCCTGGCCAATCGGGGATTGCGACGAGAAGGCATCGAGCTCACCCACCCATCCTGTGCCTGGGAAGTTTCACCTGGCCTATCATCACGTGGCCCTTGACTGCGTGGCGGCATGGAGCCTGGTGCGCCATTTGACATAAGGAATGCACACGATGGCGCTGACGATCAGGTGCCACAGTACGACGGCGATCACCGCCTTTTCATCGGGAAAGGTCGCGCTGGCGATGGCCATGGCGACGCCAGGATGGCGGGCGCTGCTGGCAAGCGCCAGCACCGTGCGGTTGTCTGGGTTCGGGCCGCCAAGGCTGTGACCAACGAGGACGCCGGCGACAGTGAATATGGCAAGCGCTACCAGTGTTCCATTGCCAACCATTGCCGCCATGGCAGGCCATATCTTGATCAGAACCGGGATGAAGGCAGCAATGAGAAGGACGGTCGCAAACAGCGAGAGCGGGTGCGCAAGCCGGGTCGCGAAGGACGGAAAGAACTGCCGGACCGCGAGCCCGATAACGAGCGGGAAAAACACCCCCGTGGCCACGACCGACGCGACCTTGTCCGCCGGCACGCCGATGCCAAGCCCGGCCCAATCGCCAAGCAGCGCGATACCAAGTGGCACGACGATGATCGACAGTGCGGCCATGATGACGAGCAGGCTTGCCGTGTAGGACACCGTTCCGCCGGCCTTGGTCTGCTTGCCGGGCAGGATCGGCGGCACCGGTGATAATGCCAGCGCTACCAGCGCAATCTTGACCGCCGGATGAAGATCAAACAGCAGCACCATCGCCACGGCGATCATCACCATGATGATATTCATCGACAGGAACGAACGGGCGAGCAGGCCCGGCTGCCGCAACAGCGACAACGCGTCCTGCCAACTCGCATGAAGCCCAAGCGCCAGCACCATCAGCGCCATCGAGAGGTTGATGGCCATTGGGATAAGCTGTGCGATCGTCATACCATTTCACTCATTTCACGGACCTCATTGGATGTCTGGGCCGCCGGTCTCCGGGGGGCTTGTCAGTTCACTTTCTGCACCGCCGGCGGCGTCCACGAGCCATCGGTGATGGCGGGCTTCGGCCAGTAGGAGCGGATGTAGAGCGAATAATCGCCGTCCTTTGGTGCCGGAAGCCAATTCGCTTCCTTGTCCGGTCCGGGCGATTCCGCCTGCACGTAGATCGACAGCGATCCGTCGTCGGCGTATTTCAGCGTCTTGTTCTTGGTGCCGAGCGAATAGCGCTTGAGGTCGTTGGGCGCGAAGAAGTGGTGCTCGTTGTAGAGCGTCAGCGACCAAAACCCGTTCACGGGCGGCGTTTGGCCCTTGGGAAAGGTCACGGTGTAGCTTTTGCTGCCGTTCAGCCGGTCTCCTGCCGCATCGAGGTCTTGGTAGAAATATTTTGTTTCGTTCGGCGAGTTGACCAGAATGTTGGATTTGGCGACCGCTGTGCGAGTGTAGTAGTCCGTGCCGAAGGCCGCCTCGTTCGAGATGGTGCTCCAATTGTGCGGCAGTGGTTGCCCATAGTTGCGGAACTGGAAGAGTGGGGTGACAAGTTTTTCGTCAGCCTCTTTCGCCCCCTCGATCAGGGCTGCCTTGATCTTGGGGTTATTCTTTGCGGCCTCCAGAACCGCGAGCACCTGAGCATAGCGTGCTTCCTCGCCTGGCAGCGGCGGCGCATCGGCCAGAATGGCAGGAAGCTCGTCGAAGAACTTTTCAGGAAACACGAAACGGGTTTCTGCGTCGCCGCCCCCCTCCGACGGGAGAACCTTCATTTTGCTCCAGTCGGTATGCTTCATCGTCCCGTCGAATTTTGAAAGGGGATAGACCATGACCTGCTGCAGCACGGATTGGATGGCTTTCCTGTCCTCCGCCGTGTCATCCTGAAATACCCGCGGTGCGGTGAAGCCTGTGTTGGTGGTCGAGCGGAAAACCTTGGTAATGCCCTTTGGCAATTCCCCATGCCAATTCGGTCCAACCAGAAGATAAAAGCCGGGAAGGGTCGCATACATCTTGCCAAGCTGAACGAAACTGTCCGTCCTGAGGTCGACCATTTGGTAGACCCAGAATCGGTCGCCGAAATCGGGCACTTGGACGACCGCAGGCTCGATATCGAGAGCGAGTGAACCCGCACCATAGACAACGTCCTGGTTCGGGCATGCCACATGGCGTTCGTCCGGCGTGATATAGTCCGTCAGCATGCCGACCGTGTTGAGTGGCGCAATGGGCACCGCACCGGACATCATCGGCTCTTTGACGTCTTTGAACGTGAGGCGTCGGTTGAAAATGTTGGCCATGGGCCACGCCCAGAAATACGCGTCCTTGCCAATGAGTTTCGCATACTCTTCCGTGATCCTGGCGCGGGTGTCAGGTCCGACAGGTAATGTGCGCTGCCACCCAGGAGAAATCGTGATTTGGGATTCCGCGGCCAACACCGTTCCTGCCAGCATGACGACCGCGCCTGATGCGACGGACAGTGCAAGGAAAGGTAAGGGCATTTTCATCTTCGAATCCCTCTGTTGAGCCGATGTCCATCGACTTGACCGCGCACCGCGCGGGCGGATGCCGCTCCCATCATTGTTGCTGCCCGGTTCATTTGACGATCGTCACCGGCGGCGGCGTCCACTCTCCGGCCTTCACGACTTCCTTCGGCACGTAGGTGCGGAATGTCAGTGAAAACGGCTTGCGGTCGGGCGCCGGCAGCCAATTGCTCTCAGGCACGCCAACGACGGGTTTTGGCCCGATACCGATCTTGAGCGAGCCGTCAGCCTCCGGCTTGAGATCGGAATAGCTGTTGAAATTGTAACGTTTGAGGTCGTTGGGCACGACGCGGTAATCGGGCACGCCGACCAAAATCACCGACCAATAGGCATTGACGACGGAACTCGGCAGGGATTTGGCCGGGAAGTGGATGACGTAGCTGTTCGCCCCGTCGAGCGTCTTTTCATCGGCATCCCTTGTGGCGACGAGATAAACGACTTCGGTAGGCGAATTGGCCCATATGCCGGCATAATTGGCCGAAGCCCGGCTCCAGAAGTCCACACCGTAATTACCGGCCGTGTTCGCGACCAGCCAGTGGTTCTTGTAGGGCGAAGCCTTTGTGAACACATATTTCTCGAACTCCGGCACGACCTTCTTGTGCAGCAGGGCATCGACCGCAGCCCGCGCATCGGACGAAGAGGCGATATAGGCCGCGACCGACCTCGCCTGCTGTTGCATCTGCGCAGCCACCGGCAACACGTCGAAGGCGCTGTCGAGCCTGACGTCGATGTCATCGAACATTTCCGCGCCGAGCAACTCCTTGTTGCCGAACGCCTGCACGAAGGGCGGAGCTGCGATGGCGGGTGTGCCGAGCGTGCTGACAGAGAACTGATTTTGCAGTTTCACCGCTCCTTCAGGATCCCCCTTCAACTCGACGCGGCCCAGCATCTTGGCCTTGCGCGAATGCAATTCGATACGCGCGACATCCGCCGGCAGGCTGCCTTGCCAGCCGGGCGCCACCAGCGCGAACTTGCCGAACGGTTTCGACGGGAATGTCCGCTCATTGATGTTGACGATCACCTCGGCCCATTCGTCGAGGATTTGCGCCGTATAATAGCGACCGGTAATTTCCGGTACCTCCAGCACCACGGGCACACGGTCGTCCACGGCGAACCAAGCCTCGAGATAGGCGACGTCGAAATTGGGATTGACGAAGTCCGCCGAGCCAAGCGGGTTATATTTGATCTGGTTGTAGGCGAAGCCGTCGCCCATTCGATCAATGTGCTCTTGCCGGATGACGAGCATACGTCCGAGCAGATAGACATATGCATCAGCGATGGTGGCTTCGTCCGGCCCAGCATCCGCGGCTGTGGCAAGGCTGCCAAACGGCGAAACGGCAAATGATGCCGATGACAGCAGAGTCAGCGTTTGTCTGCGATTCAAGTCCATGACCTTGCTCCACGATTCTGCCGCGATGGGAATCTGTGGCGGCGGGCTTTGCACCCGCCGCCCAGCGGCTTGTCTCAGTGGCCGGTGTTGAAGCTCTCCGCCATCTTCGCGAGTGCGTCATCAAGCGTGAAGCTCGCGGCCTTCTGACGTGGCGGGTAGTCCTTGAAGGTATTCAGGAACGGCTGCACCACGGCCTGGGCCGCCATGATCAGGTAGGCCTTGGACAGGTACCAGTCGTAATAGGTGTTCGAGGTGATATCGGCCCGCTCATAGGGGTCGGTTCGCAGGTTGAAGATCTTGGGGCAGCGCAGAACGACAAGCGGATCCATCCACAGGCGCAACGTGCCCTCGGTGCGCTGTTCCATGAACACGATCTTCCAGTTCTTCATGCGCAGCGCGACGAGGCTGCCGTCGTCGTCGAAATAGACAAGACCTTGGCGCGGGCTCGCCACGCCCTTCTTCGTCAGGAAGTCGAGAAGGTTGTATCCGTCGATGTGGACCTTGAAGGTCTTCTCGCCTGCCTTGTGGCCCTTGAGCAGCTTGTTCGGGATGTCGGCATCGCCGGCGATCGCACAGAAGGTCGGCAGCCAGTCATGGTGCTGCACGATGTCATTGGTCACCTCGCCGGCGGGAACCTTGCCCGGCCAGCGCACCAGCAGCGGAACGCGGAACGCGCCCTCCCAGTTGGTGTCCTTTTCACTACGGAACATGGTCATGCCCGCATCCGGCCATGAATTCATGTGCGGCCCGTTGTCGGTCGAGTACAGGACGAAGGTATTGTCGGCGATGCCGAGCTCGTCGAGATAGTCGAGCATCTCGCCGACATTCTTGTCGTGGTCGATCATGGTGTCGTGGTACGGCGACTGGCCTTCGCCGGCCTGGCCGATGCTCTCCGGCTTGGTGTGCGTCCGGCAATGCATGTGCGTGGTGTTCAGCCAGACGAAGAACGGAGTGCCGGCATCGTCCTGGCGCTTGATGAAGTTCTTCGCGCCAGCGACGATTTCATCGTCAATGGTCTCCATGCGCTTGCGCGTCAGCGGACCGGTGTCTTCAATCTTTTGCTTGCCGACGCGCCCCCAGCGCGGCTCCTCGGTCGGATCATCCTTGTCCGTCGCCCAGCAATGCATCACGCCGCGCGGACCGAACATCGCCTTGAACTTCGGATCCTTCGGATAGTCCGGATCCTCGGGGTCTTCCTCGGCGTTGAGGTGGTAGAGATTGCCGAAGAATTCGTCGAAGCCATGCACAGTCGGCAGGTACTTGTTCCGGTCGCCCAGATGGTTCTTGCCGAATTGCCCTGTCGCGTAGCCGAGCGGCTTAAGCACTTCGGCGATGGTCGCATCCTCAGCCTGCAGGCCGACGTCCGAGCCTGGTATGCCGACCTTGGAAAGGCCGGTGCGATAGCAACTCTGTCCAGTGATGAAGGAAGAACGGCCGGCGGTGCAGGACTGCTCGCCATAGGCGTCGGTGAACATCAGACCTTCCTTGGCCAGGCGGTCGATGTTGGGCGTCTTGTAGCCCATCAATCCGTGCGTATAGCAACTCAGATTGGCCGTGCCGATATCATCGCCCCATATGACGAGGATATTCGGCTTGCCGGATTTAGGTGATTTCGCCATCCTGTTTCTCCTTGGTTACTGCTATCTCAGTGGCATGATCGCGAATGGCTGAAGCGCCTCTCTACGGAATCACGCGCAGCCATTTCAAAATCCGCGTGACGGTGCCCTGTTCTTCCTTGTGGATTGATCGGAGTGTTTTCAAAGTGTCGGCAATGTCGTGGAGAGCCTTGCGGTTCTCCGCGCTGTTTTCGTCCGCGAGTCCGGCGATTGCGCTGTCCTGCGCCTTGCGCAGTTCACGGAGCGCGGTTCGCAGCGCGATGATGCGGGGAGTTTCCATCTCAAGGTTGCCCCATCCTTTCTCATGTTGCCGGGGCGTCCGTGAACGGGCCGACGTTGAAAACCATGCTGCTGATGGCGACGAGACCGATCAGCAACAAGATCACTGCCGTTATCAGCGTGAACGAGACGGGATATCCGCTCTGGGCATGGATCAGACCGGCATCGCGCATGGCATCGCGTTCGCGGCGCAGTCCGAACATGAACTGGACGTGGTAGATGATGCCGATGACCAGCATCACGATGCCGAGCAGGACCAGCGTCACGCCGAAATTGCGCGGCGCCGCCGCATGCGCCAGCGTGCCGGCATCCCGCAGCTTCTGGAACACCTGGTAGATGGTGAAGCCGAAACTGATCAGCGACAGCGCGGTGCGGATCACCGACATCAATGTGCGGTCGGCGCTCATGCGCGTGCGCTGGAACGACATGCCGGTGCGCCGCGACGACAACTCGGTGTTGATGCGGTCGGTCGGCGATTGGCCGGTAACGGGTTCAACGCTCATTGCAGGGGTCCTGCGAATGGGAGGATGTCGAGAAGTCACCGGCACTGTTGGGTCGCGGTGCGGACTTTCGAAGTACGTTACGGTAACGATACGTGTCGGAAGGGCCGAACGGCCGGATTCCTTGTCAGGCAGGCCGCCAGCTCACTCCGCCGCCGGATCGGCCTTTAGGATCGGTGCGAGCTGATCGGGAGCGGGGGTGTTTCGCTTTCCCTCCACGATCGCGATGGGAGCACTGACCGTCGTTGCCGCGACCTTGCCGACCGTCCCCACCGTGCCGGCAATCACCAGGCCCAGTCCGTCGCCAAGGCCTACTCGCGAGTCGGTGAGGATCTGGCCGGAGGCCAATTGAGATCCCAGCAACTTCACGATTTCAGGACTTTCGGCGAACTTGCTGTGGTTCAAGCGGTCGTCCGTCTTGACGTTGGTCAGGTCGATGACGGTTATTCCCGCCGCCTGCAGCTTCGACTTGTACGGCTCCTTTGACGGATCAATCTGGCCCACCCGGTCGACATCGCCTGAAATCAGACGCGAGATCGCAAGCGCGCGGTCGTCGCGCGAGATCATGATCGTGAATTTCGGCGTCTCTGGCCCGAGTTCGGTCCCCTGGCGCCCGAAGACATCCACATCGAGGTCGGGAGATGCAAGAATTACGTTCCTGATTTTAGGCGAGACCCGACCATCCTGCAGGGCCATTTGCCTTAGCCCTTCCATGGCGAGCCAGGTTCCCATCGAATGGGCCATCACGGTGATGTCCGTCACGGTGCGATCATTGGCCAAAGCCTTCAATGCCCGCTCGAAGGCGGTGCGGGAAAAGTTGGTGCTTTCCTTGTCGTAATTGTAATCCAGGACGCTCGCGCGCGACGGCCAGGTGAAGAGGATGGGCGTGACCTTCGCACCGGAGTCATGGACAAATTGCGCGAACCGAAAAACCGAATCCTCGTAGCGGTTGTTGAAGCCGTGGACGAAGACGAGCACATGGCCGGTTGAATTGTGAGAGTGCAGCCAATCGCCGGCCTGCGGGATCGAAAGGTTTTTTGCTGCAACAACCGCGAATTCCTTCTGGGGATTCGGCGGCAGTTTTTTCGGCCACTCGACCGTGCCGGATGCACGGTTCGGTGGAATTGAAATGGTCAGGTCGGTCAGGGAAAGTGTTGGGCTCCGCTCGCCTGTAAACAGCGTTGCGGGATTGCCGGAAGGTTTGCGGCTGGTCGCCACCAGCATTGTTACGTCAGACGCCGACGGTGACAGCGTATTGGCGGCTATCGGTGCCAACACGCCTTCCGGTCCCCCTGCGCACGCCGTCAGCGTGAGCAGGCACGAGGCCGCGACGATTTGGCTAACCCAGTTGCACATTGAGGAGCACCTGGTTTGTCCCGCCGCTCAAAACTTCCCGGAAACATCGAAGAACACCGCGTCGCCTTTCATGCGGTGCTCGACCTCGACCTCGTGGGCCCATCTCAAGGTTAAATCGACCTCGGTTTTCTCGCCGAACTTGGCCTTGTACTTGACCAGCGGGCCGACCGCGATCGAACTGCCCCTGAAGCCGTCATGGGCGTCGGCGAACGTGCCGCGGTCATCTTCGATCTGGTCCAGGAAGCCGGCGATCGCGCCCACGGACAGGTTCTCTGTCACAGCCTTTGTGACCGAGAGATCGAGGTGAGCCATCGCACCGCTGTAGTAATCGGTGTCCTGGTTCTTGGTGTTGATGTCCACGCCAAATTTGGCTGAGAAGTCCAGCCCGTGTTGTGGGATGAGATAGGTGAAACCGATCGCCGGAGTGAATGTCCAGTAGTTCATGCCGATGAAGGCAAGGTCACCCTCTTTCCATTCGCCGGTAGGCGCGGTGATCGTCAGCGACGCCGACAGCCAAGTATTCATGGCATCGTTGTGCCAGCCGAACACGAGCGGTGCGAAGGCGATGTCGCCAAGCCCGGCAACATGCTGATCCGTCCCGAAAGGGCCGACCTCGGCCGAGGCTGCCGTCCGGCCCAGCGGGACAGCGAGCTGCACGGCGTAAGTCCAGTTTCCCGGCAAGTGCAAATCGGGCACATAGACCCCGGCCAGGATTGCGGCATAGGTATCACCAGTAAGGCCCGCCGCGACGGAGCCCTTGCCGAATGGCACCTCACCACTTGCTTCGCCATGGTAATAGATGTTGGACATTGCCCAATAGGCGGCTCCCGGCGCGGGCGGCACAATGCCCGCGCCAGGTCCGGCGAAGGCGCCTGGGATATAGCGTCCGGCGACGGCCTCGGTGGCATTTGCTTGCCTGACGGGAGCGAATGCCACGAGAACAGCTGTCGCGGTCATGAGCCAGGCAGGCGATCTTGCTTTGGTCATTGTCTCCCTTTCTGCACCGGGGTCTCATTGGTCGCTAGAAATTGACCAACGAAACGCCGACCTCCATGTTGAAGTCGTAGGGCCGGTCGTTGCCGATACCGATACCTGGCCTGATGTAGCCGTTGATGGCGCCGCCGTTTGGCATCCTGCCCAGATTGAAGCCCAGGGCGACCTCCCAGGACATCGGTTCTGTCCTGGCTTCGAAATCGTAACTTGCGGTCAAGTCCGACGTCAGCCACCAGCGTCTGGCGTGCGGCTTGTAGACGACGTAGAGATCGAAATCGCCGCGATTGACATTGGGCCGGTCACTGTCGCCGGCAAATGAAAAACTTTGGATATAGGCCGGAGCGATGATGACCTCCGGGCTGGCAAAGTAGGCCCAGGTCAACCCAGGAGCGGCAACCCATTTGCCGGTGCCAAGCACGTCTTCGGACGCGGTCGGCGCGTAGATCTCGGTGCTGAGGATAAATGCCTGCCGCCTGCTCAAATAGGGAATCCAGCTCAGCTTCGCGGAAATGTCGCCAAGGCCGAATTCGTCGTCGCCGGTCAGATTGGTTGCGTCGAGCGGCACGGTCAGGCGAACCGACGCCTTTCCGTCGAAAAACGGCTCGGTGTAACGGATGTTCGTAATATCGTAGTATTCGTCCCCCGGCAGGAATCGATACTCGTTCGAGAACGACAGGGTCCGCGTCAGAACAGCAGGGTTCGTCCCCGAATTATCCTTTGCCTCCTGGGCCTCGGCGCCGCCGGCAAGGGGTAGCGCAATAGCGAAGGCTATGGCGAGGAGACTACAATTCGAGCCCGACGTTGGGGCTGCTGCTCCAGGCCCCTGGGGGCGGAAGGTGCCAGTCAGCGGGATTGCACCTACGCCAGAGCGAGTGTGTCCCATCAACATCCCCGGTCACGACCCCTCTGCTGCGCGCCCGAAGCTTTCGGCGCGTCACACAATTGAATCGGAATGCCGGGATGCGAAGTACGTTACAGTTACAGAGGCCGAAAATGCGCACGTTGCCGCCTGGTGTCATTGGCACATGCGGATGATGTCGTTTTCCAGTTCGGTGCACAGTTCTTCGTATTCAGCAATCGCGGCGCGATTTGATTTTCCCTGTTCCTTTCTCAACCGCTCAAGGGCGGTGTTGGCGTCGTCGTAGGCGCCACACAAGCCGAGCAGATCAGGATTCGTCGCGCTGAGGATTTGAAGCGTGCCGCGCAAGGCCGGCATCTTAAGCATGAGCCTTAGCAAGCCCCGACGATCATGGTCGTGTTCCAAAGGCATGGCCATAGGTTTCAAACCGGATGAATGACCTCGTGCGGAAAGCATTGCAGCAAGCATCGCCGCAGCGCGGGGCAGCGCGCCAGCACTTTACTGTTACAGCCGGGTCCTCTCCGGGGCCTGCCACGTCACCGCCTTGACGTTCGACGGCGCGATTTGGCTCCTGCCTGGGACAGCTTTCGGTAGTGTAGGCTTCTGGCGGCGTTCCCATCGGTCAATCGGCCGGAAGGCCCGCTTGTTACCGTTTCGTATCGGTATATGCGGCAGCCAAGTCTTGTGCCTGCGAGGCCAACTCCTACTCTGGCCGACTGACGCGCTCGGTCAATCGAACCGGCCTTTGCAAGGCCTGAATGCCTCATCAGCCAGCGCATCAAATCGCAGTCATCGACTTCGCAGTTTGAAGTCCTTGCCGGCGCGACACACCAAACCGTTGGAGTTCGCGATGCCAAGATATCTCATTTCCAAGAGTTTTATCCGTCCTAGTGGCTGGCTCCTTGCAGGTGCCCTGACTGTCCTGCCAATCGGCAACGCCATGGCCGACGATGCCAAGGACATACTCAAAGCCATGTCGGACTACATGGCCAAGCAGACGAGTTTTTCATTCAGCTATGACTCTTCCGTGGAAGTCGTGACGCGCGATTTCGAGAAGCTGCAGTTCGCCAGCTCTGGCAAGGTCGAGGTCGCCAGGCCCGACAAGATCAGCGTGTCGAGGATTGGCGGCTTTGCCGATGTGGAAACCGTCTTCGACGGCAAGACCCTGTCGATCCTGGGCAAGAACCTGAATGTCTATAGCCAGGTAGAGGCCAAGGGCACACTCGACGATCTGGGTGAACAACTTTCGAGCGCCGGCATTGACCCGCCAGGAGCCGATATTCTGGCGTCGAATGTCTTCGATACGCTCATGGATGGTGTCACCGACGCTCGGCACATTTCGAGCGCCTATATCGACGGCGTCGAGTGTGAGTATCTTGCCTTTCGCTCGCACGACGTCGACTGGCAGATATGGATCCAGGCGGGCGATCAACCGATCCCCAGGCGCTATGTCATCACCAGCAAGCACCTGTCGCAAGCGCCGCAATACACGCTTCAGACCAGGGACTGGAAATTCGGCTCCGATGTGGCGGCCAACGACTTCAGGTTCAAGGTGCCGGCGGATGCCAAGAAAGTCGACCTGAGCGAAATTGCGCAGATCGATGAGGTTCCAAGCCCTGAAGACGATGGAGATCAGCAATGACCAGGTTCGGCAAACTCCTGACGGCATCGATTTTCGGTGGATTCCTGTGCGCTGAAATCGGACCTGTTTCCAACCTCGCTCTCCTCGAGGCTCTGAACCCGGTTTCGGCCGCGCAGGCAAGGATCGGGCGCCCGCTGACTCCGCTGTCTTATGCCGGGGTCGCGCGCCGTACGGCTCGTCGAACAACAAGGCGTGTCATTGCGCGGCAGATTGCCGTGCTGCCGCCAGCCTGCGTCTATGGTCTCTACTACGGCAACTACTACTACAATTGCGGCGGCATTTATTATGCGAGAACAGGCGGCGTGTACGTCGAAGTCGTCGTTCGGTAGATGAGCCCGATCATGGACAGACGCACGGTGCTCGCCGGCATGCTGGCTGCAGGCCTGCCGCTCTCCAGCATCATATCCGCTCGCGCTCAGGCAGCACCTCTCGCTTCGTGGCACGAGGGGCCCGCCAAAGCTTCGATCATGGATTTCGTCGCCAAGGTCACGACGCCGTCCGGCCGTGATTTTGTCATCGCGGATGAACGTATCGCGGTTTTCGACAATGACGGAACGCTGTGGTGCGAACAGCCGATCTATTCTCAACTCGCGTTCGCATTGGACCAGGTGAAGCTGCTCGCGCCTGACCATCCGCAGTGGCAGACGCAGGAACCCTTCAGGTCGGTGATCTCCAACGACCTGGCCGGTCTGGTTCGCTCCGGCGAGCAAGGAATATTCGAGATCGTGTCAGCGACGCACGCGGGCATGACCACCGACGAGTTTGAACACGCCGTCATCAATTGGACCAAAACGGCAAAGCATCCCCGGTTTCATCGCCGCTATACCGAACTTGTTTTCCAGCCGATGTTGGAACTGCTCGAGTACCTGCGCCAAAACGATTTCAAGATCTTCGTGGTTTCGGGCGGCGGTATCGATTTCATGCGTCCCTGGATGGAAGCCGTCTACGGCATCCCGCCAGAGAGAATCGTCGGCTCATCGGGCATGACCAGATACGTCTTCGATGCGGATGGCAAACCGGCCTTGATCAAGGACGCCAAGATCGATTTCGTCGATGACGGTCCTGGCAAACCAGTTGGCATCAACAAATTCATTGGCCGCCGGCCCATCTTCGCGTTCGGAAATTCCGACGGCGATCTGCAGATGCTGCAATGGACCGCAGCTGGAAGCGGCGCGCGATTTATGGGGCTCGTGCATCATACCGATGCCGATCGCGAATATGCCTACGATCGCAAATCTTCAGTCGGAAAGTTGGACAAGGCCTTGGACGAAGCGGGGAAGGAACGGTGGACTGTCGTTGACATGAAGCAGGACTGGAAAGTGGTCTTCCCCTCCTGAAGGGCACTGGCCGCGTTGAAAATTCAATTTTGAAAATCTGGATATGTTGGGGTTGGTGGATGATGATCGGAAGACCATTTCTTGGCGCGATGGCTGCCACTGTCCTGCTTGCCGGAGGAGCCAGCCATGTTGCCGCCGCTTCGTTGGAAGCCTTGCAGGGCGCGTGGACGATGAACGGAACGGGATGCGAGGACAATTTCAAAAAGGCCGGTAAAGGCTTTGAGTACAAAGATCGGAACTCTTCGCTATCGACCGGTATCATCGTCTCCGGAAGCAATATCCTCAGGCCCAACTCGGCGTCTATTATGCACGGAGCAGCGGCGTGTATGTGGAGGTGATCGTGCAATGACCCTTGGGCATGTGCCGCCTCCCTATGGTCGATGCGGTTCATTGACACGCTGGGATCGCTCCCAGTTGCGAGGCATTCGTCGGTGACTGTAGCCCTGCCGATTATATTCCTGGCGGAAGCAGCCTTGTCGCCAGACCAGAAAGTGCTCCCAACGGCTGCGCCGCTGCTGAAGGAACGCTTTGCAACAGTTACGTACTTTTCAGCCCACACCCAGGGCGATATTTTTGGCAGCGGCCTAGAAGTGAGACAAGGTCCATGGAAATCGCGAAACCTGCTTTTAGATACCTTTTCGGAATAGTCGCATTCTTTTTTGCCGGCGGTGTCGCCGCTGCTCAGGATGGCCTAGGCCCGTTCATGCCACACAACGGCGGGACGATTACGACGGTGTGGGCGAATGCTTACGGCCCCGATTCTGAATCCTGGATACGTTTCGGCAACGTCACGCCCGACACGTTCGACATCAATTACTCCAGTTCGCGCGGCGTTGTGGCCGTGCGCCGGATCCTAGTTGCGGATCGCGTCTCGGCACGAGCGATGGTGCTGGGCTATAGCGCGAAGATGCCGCTGATCATTCCTGGGACAACGACGCTCGGGACGTCGACCGCGGTGCTTGACGAATTGCGCAAGACAGGTCGGGCAGGCTCTGCGCTGGTCTACAACACTGCGCTGGCCTCGATGCCCGGTACGTTCACCCTAGCCGAGAAAAACGCCAAGCTCGCGATCAGCGTCGATGGCACGCTGCTCAATGTTCCGGTGGTGCACGCGACCGGACTGTTCAGCTCGGGAGACAAGAGTGCAACCGGCGATTTCTACTTCCTCAGCAACCGGAACGACCCAGTGCTGGTGCAGTACAGCATTCAGTTCAGCGGGGAGGCGACGCCGCGCACCGAACGCTATGTGCTTGCCACCCCAGGAGACGACGAACGCGCCAAAATGGAGCAGGCGCTGGCGGCACGCAAAGCCTACACCACGCGCGGTATTCACTTCGACTTCGACAAGGCCTCGATCCGCAACGAGTCCGTGCCGTTGTTGAAGGGGATTGCAACGGCCATGAAGAACAATCCGCTATGGACGCTTTCCGTGACTGGCCATACCGACTCGATAGGTGGAAACGCATACAACACAAAGCTTTCCCAGGCGCGCGCGGACTCCGTCAAGGCGCTGCTGGTCAAGCTCGGCGTCACTCCCAATCGACTGTCCGCCGCCGGCGCCGGCGCGGGCAAACCCGTGGCAACGAACAAAACCCTTCAGGGGCGCGCGCTCAACCGGCGTGTCGTACTCGACCGTACCGACCGCTGACCCGGGATCGAATAGAGGAGTGCAAATACATGACTTTGGTAACGCGTTTTCTCCTGGCCGGGCTCGCGGCCTGCGCACTGGTAAACTCAGCGGTGGCCGCAGAGAAAATCGGCAACTGCGACGTAACCGGGGCAAAAGGTTCTATCCCCGTCGCGACACCGGCCGTTCCCGGACAACTCACGGTGCAGGTTTCGCTTCCGGCACCGGTCTGGTGGAATGGAACGACTGTCGACGCGATCAAGGACGGGATGGAATACTGCATGGCCGCTGAGATAGCGTGGCGTGCCGGTTATAGCAGTTTGAAGATTGTTCCGATTGACTGGACCGCGCTCGTCACCGGCAAGACCAGTGGTTACGATCTGACCTTATCGGAAGCCTCAATCACCGATGAGCGCAAGAAGGTGGTTGATTTCTCGGTCCCCTATTTCCGTTCCGACATCGGCGTCTTGACAGCCGCCAACAGCCCCGTCGATGCCACGACGATCAAGACGGTGGCTGTTGGAATTCAGCAGGGCACGACCGGCGCGGCATATGCGCTCGATGTCCTCGGCATCATCAATTATCAGGTCTACGCCGAGCGGTCGGAACTCTTCGGTGCTCTGAATGACGGGGATGTCGCAGCTGTTTTGACCGATACATCGATCGCACTTTCGGAAGCGGCGATCAATAGCGGAAAGACCAGCGTCGTCGGGCAGTACAAAACCGGCGAGACATACGGCGCCATCTACCCGAAGGACAATCCCAACAACAAGACCATCGACAAGATCATCCAGTCGCTGATTGATGACGGCACAATGAAGAAGCTGGAGACCCAATATCTCGCCGGTGCCTGGGGCGAGGATCCCGCAGCTATTCCATACTTCAATCCATGATAGGAAGTGTTCGCGCCGAGAGCGCTCTCTATTTCAGTAAGTCGCCAAGAAAGAACGGGTCGGCAAGTTCGAACATAATCGTACGGCGCTGCCGGTCGACAAGCAGGCCGTCATTCGCACCAATCGGGACATGAAAGGTCGAAGCCAGGGCACGCTGGACGAGTTGGGCGACAGTCTGGCCGATGCCGGCGTCGAGCCGCCCGGAGGCGATCTTCTGAAGCGAAGCGGTCGAGGAAAACTGGATTGTCGTTGACATGAGGTAGGACTGGAAAGTGGTGTTTCCCGCCTAAAAAGGGCCCGTTGCGAATTCAATTTAGAAGATCTGTTTACGTTGGGGTTGGTGATGACCGGAAGACCGTTTCTAGGCGCGATGGCTACCATCGTCTTGCTTGCTGGCGGCGTGAGCGATGTTGTTGCAGCCTCCATGGAGGCACTGCAAGGCGCATGGACGATGAACGGGACGGGATGTGAAGACAACTTCAACAAGCGAGGCAAAGGTTTTGAGTACAAAGACCGGAGTTCTACGCTGACAACCGGAATCATCGTCTCGGGCAGCAGGGTCCTCGGACCCAACTCCAGTTGCACGGCGGAAAAAATCTCGCAGAAAGGAGATCATTTCTCGGTACTGTTGAGCTGCTCGGATGCCGTTCTGTTCAGCAGTTTCTCCGCATCCTTCCGTGTGATCGACAAAACTCATTTCGAGCGCTTCGACCCTCAATTTCCAGAGATTTCTGTCATCTATTACAAGTGCGAGTTTTGATTGCCGGAAGCGGTTAACCGGACTGATCTGGGTCAGGATAGCCGAGGCGCGGCCATCGAAGCAGCCGACAGATGACCTTGGCGCCACCACAGGACGAGCAATGTGAGCGACAGACCTACGCCGGATGCAGATGTCACCTCTCTAACAACGGCCCTCGAGGACGTTGCAGAACGCCTTGTTTCGGGCGCCCACGCACGATACCTGGCCTTGTTCGACGCGCCAGCCGAATTCGTTAGCTTGCGGAGCTCACTCACCGCCGCGTCGACATCGGTCGTTGACCTTTGCTTCCAGATCATTCTGGTTTCAGGGATCGTCGCCGGCGCGTTCCTGTTGATAAGCCGGCAGGCAAACAGAGACGGTGCCGAGCGCAGCAGTTGGCGCCGCTTTTTATACCGTTCGGCTGCGGCTGCCGCGGCTTTGGTGATCGGCTTGCTCGTCGCGCAGCTTCTCGTTGGTCCGGGCCTGCCACTGCGGACGTTGCGACTCTGGACGGTGATGACAGTGCTCGGCTTCATCATCCTCGCCGCCATCAGATCACTGTTGATGGCATCGCGGCGACCCGAGTTCGCAGAGCGCTCCGTCCATCTGGCGGCGCTCGTGTACGACCTCTCGCTTGCCATTGGTTTTGCGATCATCGGTGTCGCCCTGTTCGCAACGTTGCGGCTCTGGAGCGTTGGGCCGGCCTTGGAGGATCTGCTGCGAACAGGTTTGGGGTTCTGATCTACCTTCTGTTTGCATGGGCGGTATGGAGGCACAGACGCACTATGGCAGCGGCTGTCGCCGGTCCGCGCCCCAGAAGCCGCTGGCGCACCCGTCTCGCCAAAATATGGCCGGCAATCGTGACCGCGTTCCTGACAATCACCTTTCTCAGCACTCAGGCCGCGCTGACCCTGGGAGCATCGCTTCGTGGGTCAGCCGTTCTGCTGACCACCTTGATGTTTCTCGCAGCGCCGCATCTCGACGCAATGATCGGGAACTGGGCGCAGCGCGGATTGGAGTCCCCTGACATCTCGATCTTGGCAGCGGCAGGGCGACAGACCGCCCGCTTCACCGTCGTGGCTATCATGATTGCCATGCTGGGAACACTATGGGCGACACCGCTGGCTGCCGGGTTCGGCATAGATCTGCGAGAGGTCGCCAAGGGCGCATCCGGCGTGGCGTTGATCATGTTGGCGGCGGCGTTTATGTGGAACGTGGTAGGCGCGGGGACGGCTCGCGCCATGCGCGCGGAGTTACCCGCAACGGGTGTCGACGAGGAAGTGGGTGCACCGCGTTCACGGCTGGGCACGCTGGTGCCGCTGCTCAGCGCGATCGGCAAATCGAGCATTCTGGCCTTGGCGCTGCTCTCGATCCTGGTGTCGATCGGGGTCAATGTGTGGCCGCTGATCGCCGGCTTGAGTGTGTTCGGACTGGCCATCGGCTTCGGCTCGCAGACGCTGGTGAAGGACCTAGTCTCCGGGCTGTTTTTCCTGATCGACGATGCATTCCGCTTCGGCGAATATATCGAAACGTCAGGCGCCAAGGGGACCGTAGAAAAAATCTCGGTCCGGTCGGTTTCCTTGCGCCATCAGCGCGGTGCCTTGGCGACAATCCCCTATGGCTCGATTGGCAAGATCCAGAATTTTAGCCGCGACTGGATGATCGAGAAACTTACCTTTCGCGTTGCATTCAACACCGATGTCGAGAAAGTCCGCAAGATTTTCAAGAAGATCGGCCAGGATATTTCGGCCAACCCGGAACTTGCTGGAGATCTGCTCGCCCCGTTCAAGAGCCAGGGAATTGCCGAGGTTGAGGACGGCACGCTGGTTATCCGGGCCAAATTCATGGCGAAAGCGGGCAGAAACTTCATGATCCGCCGCGCCGTTTTGATCGCCGTGCAGCAGGCATTTCAGGAGAACGGCATTCAGGCCGTCCCAAAGCCGCTGACATCTAATTTCGGGGCATCTGCATGAGCATACCGGCTAGTCATGATCGCGCTAGCGGTTGCTACGCACGCTGGCTCCAAAAGGCGGCGATCTCCCTTTCTCAGCTGCGGATCACCTCGCGGCCGCCGCCCGCCGCGCCGCCCGCGCGCAGACGCACGACCACAGCTTGAATGGAAAGGCGTCTTGCGAAGGCACGCCATCTGGAAGGGCAGAGGCGGCGTTTCCATAGGTATGGATGTCCTGCCTATGCGAACAATCACGGCAAGCGCTATCGATGCTACATCTCGAACCGGCTCAAGGTCGCTCGGCGCAAGGACGACAATGGTTGGAGCGTGCCAGCCGATGTACTGGAAGGGTTCGTCGATCAGCAGCTAGTTGCTTTGCTCAACAACAGATTGCGACTGGCTGAATGGATCGAGCGATACGCATCCAAGGATGCGATCGAGAGTGGATTGAGCGAGGCGGGCGGGTTCTTGAACGGCTCGCCAGCACGTCATGAAAAGCGTAGATCGATTGTCAAAAGCGCGATTGTGAGGATGACGCTCTGGCCCGAGACCATTGAGCTCGCAATCAATCCTGCCGCCTTGGCGAGGGTGATCCTAGAACCACAGGGCGACAGACAATCCGATGCAACCAGCTCCCAACAACCTGTCATCGCGAGCGAGGCTCACAAGGTTATGGTCGCATGCAAGATTCAAAGGCGTGGAAATGGGGCACGGCTGATCATCGGAGACCAACCCAAACCCAGCAGGGCTGCTGACCCGAGCCTCATTAACCTGCTGGTTAGGTCACACTCGATGTTGTCGGCGCTGACAAATGGCTCGGCTCGCAGCATCTCCGAACTCTCGAAAGCGACTGACATCCATCGCGCTGACCTAAGCAAGGCATTGCCTTTGGCCTTCCTCTCTCCGGCGATCGTGGACAACATTCTGGCCGGCAATCAACCCGTCAGCATAACCGCCCGGTGGCTCGCTCGGCTCGCCGATCTTCCTGTTGATTGGAACCAGCAGCAGTCCCTTCTAGGTTTTCAATCACCGCTTGGTCCAGAAGCCGGAACACGCATTCGACTCCTCTGCATCGGCCACCAAAACAATAGGGCACGGAAAGCCGGTCAGAGAGACGGGCTCCGAAAATAGGGCGAAAACAGAGACCGATTGCGCGTCTCAGCCCGACCGTCTAGAGGGGGCTCCGGCTAACCCTCGGATAAGCCGAGTGAATTTCAAGCCACCTAGCATAGCCCAATTTTGCTGTGACTGAGTGGTGATCCCGACAGGAATCGAACCTGTGACCTACAGATTAGGAATCTGCCGCTCTATCCTACTGAGCTACGGGACCACGCGGCCCGACACATAGCCGCTTCGGGTCGTTTCGCCAAGAGGCCGGCCGAACGCAAATCGGCCAGCCTTTTGTACAGCGCTCGTCAGGCGGCGAGCGCGGTTTCCGCCAATTTCACCCAGTAGCTCATGCCGTGCGGGATGGCCTCGTCGTTGAAATCATAGTTCGGGTTGTGGAGGCCGGCGGTGTCACCGTTGCCGATGAAGATGAAGGCGCCGGGGCGGGCTTCCAGCATGTAGGAGAAATCCTCGCCGCCCATCACCGGCTGGATGCCGCGGTGGACATGGGCGTCGCCGGCGACATTGGCCGCGATGTCGCTGGCGAACACCGTCTCTTCGGCATGGTTGAAGGTGACGGGGTAATTTGCCTGGTAGTCGACCTCGATCTTGGCGCCGAAGGCGGTCGCCAGGCCGTCGCAGATGGTGCGGATGCGCTCTTCCGACTTCTTGGCGATCTCCTTGCGCAAGGTGCGCACGGTGCCGGCGATCTCGGCCGATTCGGGAATGATGTTGTAGGCATCACCGGCATGGAATTTGGTCACCGACACCACCACGGCCTCGACTGGATCGGTGCTGCGCGAGGCGATCGTCTGCAGCGCGCCGACCAGCTGGCTGGTGATGACGATCGGATCGATCGTGCCGTGCGGCATCGCGGCATGGCCGCCCCGGCCCTTCACGGTGATGGTGAATTCGGCCGTCGCCGCCATGATCGGGCCCGGGCGAATGGCGAACTGTCCGACAGGCAGGCCCGGCATGTTGTGCATGCCGAACACTTTTGCGATGTCGAAGCGCTCCATCATGCCGTCCTTGACCATCTCGTTGCCGCCGCCGCCGCCTTCTTCCGCCGGCTGGAAGATCACCGCCACCGAGCCGGCGAAATTACGCGTCTCGGCGAGGTATTTCGCAGCACCCAGCAGCATCGCCGTGTGGCCGTCATGGCCGCAGGCGTGCATCTTGCCGGGAACGGTCGAGGCGTAGGACTTGCCGGTGATTTCGTTGAGCGGCAGCGCATCCATATCGGCGCGCAGGCCGATGGTGGCGCCTTCGCCCTGGCGGCCGCGGATGATGCCGACAACGCCGGTCTTGCCGAGGCCGGTGACCACATCGTCGCAACCGAACTCTTTCAGCTTTTCGGTGACGAAAGCCGCCGTCTTGAAGACGTCGAAGTTCAGTTCCGGTGTCTGGTGCAGATGCTGGCGCCAGCCGGCGACTTCGTCCTGCATTTCAGCGGCGCGGTTCAGGATTGGCATGATGGTTCCATTTCGTCGTTGGAGCAGCCGGCTTCAGCCTGGTGTTTTGCAATTGTGCCCGGGGTTTTACAATTATGCCCGGGGTTTTGGAATTGTGATTGTCAGGTACTTTGCCATGTTGGCGTCACATAGGGTAAATAGCACCGCACCGATGCGGTCCGTTTTTGAGGGTCGGACTCATTATGCTGGCGGTCACGTAACGAAATCTTACGGAGCCGGGGGCAATCAGGGCAAGAGGCGATTTCGGATTCGATCATGCGGCACAGGCATTTCCTCAAACTATTCTCGGCCGGCGCAATCATGCTGTCGGCCCTGGCTGGGTCGGCGCTGGCCAATCCGGTGGTTGTCTTCGACCTGAAGAACGGCCAGATCCTGCAGCATCAGGATGCCTTCAAGCGCTGGTACCCGGCCTCGCTCAGCAAGCTGATGACCGCCTATGTGACCTTCCGGGCGATCGCGGCCGGCGAAGTCCAGCTCGATTCGCCGATCAAGGTGACGAAGCACTCCGCCGGCGAGCCGCCGAGTAAGATGGGTTTCAAGCCCGGCTCGGTGATGCGGCTCGACAATGCGCTGAAGATGATGCTGGTCAAATCGGCCAATGACATCGCTATGGCGGTCGGCGAGAATGTCGGCGGCTCGCAGGCCGCCTTCGCTGAAAGGATGAACGCCGAGGCGGCCCGGCTCGGCATGAACGGCACCCATTTCGTCAACCCGAACGGCCTCTACTCGCCCGACCAGTACACGACGGCGCGCGACCTTTCGGTGCTGGTGATGGCGATCCGCCGCGAGTTCCCGCAATATGCGCCGTGGTTCTCGATCGAGGGTCTTGCCGTCGGCAAGAAGGCCATTCCGAATTACAATCTCCTGATCGGCCGCTATCCCGGCGCCGATGGCATGAAGACGGGCTTTGTCTGCCCTTCCGGCTTCAACATGATCGGTTCGGCGACGCGCAACGGCCGCACGCTGGTCGCGGTCGTGCTTGGCGAGAAGTCGGCGGTCAGCCGTGCCGAGGCCGCGGCAAAACTGCTCGACCAGGGGTTTGATACGCAAGCCGCCGGCACCGCCACCATCGCAACGCTGGCGCCTTACGGCGACACGGTCTCGCCCAACGACATGCATGACGAGATCTGCAAGAAGAAGACAAAGGAGGAGCAGTCGGAAGCACCGCCGGCCGAGGCTCCCAAGGATGTGCCGAAGTCGCCTTATCAGGAAAAGCTCGACCATGTGCCGACGCTGGTTGCCGTCGGCCTCGGCGGCGCTACCGGTCCGGCACCGAAGGCGATGCTCGACCAGGGCGGCCAGGAATATGCCGACGTGCCAATCCCGAGCTGGCGGCCCGACAAGCCGGTACCGGCCGGCATCGGCCCGAAAGTCGTGGGTACCGCCGCACAAGGCGATCAGCCGGCCAAGGTCGCGAACTAACCCGATGAGCGGGTTCCCTATCCCCGTCTCGGTGCTGACCGGCTTCCTCGGTGCCGGCAAGACGACATTGCTCAACCGGCTCCTGAAAGATCCGGCGCTGGCCGACACGGCGGTGATTATCAACGAGTTCGGCGAGGTGGCGATCGACCATCTGCTGGTCGAGCAGGCTTCCGACGGCATCATTCAGCTTTCGGATGGCTGCCTGTGCTGCACGGTGCGCGGCGAACTGGTCGACACGCTGGCCGACCTGGTCGACCGGTTGCAGACCGGCCGTATCGCCAGGCTTGCCCGCGTCATCGTCGAGACCACAGGGCTTGCCGACCCGGCGCCGGTGCTGCAGTCGATCATGGCGCATCCGGCACTTGTCCAGGCCTTCCGGCTCGACGGCGTCATCACGCTGGTCGACGCGGTCAATGGCAATGCCACGCTCGATGTCCATGTCGAGGCGGTCAAGCAGGTGGCCGTCGCCGACCGCATCGTGCTGAGCAAGGCCGACCTGGTGACCGATGCCGGCGACCTCGAAACGCTGCGGGCGCGCCTGCGGCGGATCAATCCGGGGGCTGAACTGCTCGATGCTGGCAACTCAAAAACAGGCGTAGCGGCGCTGTTTGATTGCGGCCTCTACAATCCCGCCACCAAATCCGCCGACGTGCGCCGCTGGCTCGGCGAGGAGGCGGCGCACGATCACGAGCATCACCATGACGGTCATGACCACGGGCATGGCCATGACCACGATCACAGTCATGATCATGGCCACCGGCACGATCAGCGCGTGCGCTCCTATTCGCTGGTCCATGATGGTCCGGTGCCGTTTTCGGCCATCGAGATGTTCCTCGACCTGTTGCGTTCGACGCATGGCGAGAAGCTGCTGCGCATGAAGGGCGTTATTGAATTGCAGGAAGATCGGTCACGTCCGCTGGTCATCCACGGCGTGCAGAAGATCCTGCATCCACCGGCAAGGCTGCCGGCCTGGCCCGATGACCAACGCGGCACGCGGCTGGTGCTGATCACACTCGACATGCCGGAAGACTATGTGCGCCGCCTGTTTGCCGCCTTCACCAACCGGCCGTCGATCGACACGCCCGACCGCGCGGCGCTGGAAAACAATCCGCTGGCGATCGCCGGAAGATAGCCTCTCAGATCCAAATTCAGACGATTTCGCCGCGTTCGACCAGGAATCGATGGCCGCCTGACATCGCCGCCGTTTCAATGAGCTGGTGGCCGGCATCCGAGCAGAAGGCGGAATATCGATGACGGCGAGCGGGTCGGTGGTTTCGAGCCACAGCCGGCTGCCCGGCTGCATACCCGCCAGGCGCTTCTTCGCCTTGAGCACGGGAAGCGGGCAGTTCAGGCCCTTGAGGTCATAGATAGCGGCATCAGCGGCCAAGACTGGGCTCAGCCGCCGAACATGCCGAGCAGCTTGTTCTTCAGCTTTGTCACCGTGCCTTCGCCGGCGTCGGCGGCTTGCGTCTCGGCAACCGGCGCGGCCTCGGTGGGGGCGGCGATGGTGGCGGTCGCGACTGGGGCTTCCTTGGCGGCCTTGGCCGCTTCCTTTCGGCCAGCGCCTGTGCCTTGGCGGCTTCCTTGGCTTGTTTGGCGGCCTCTATGGCGGCCAGCCGCTGCTCCTCGGCTTTCTGCTTGGCGGCTTTCTCGGCGTCGAGTGCAGCCATCTTGCGGCCAGCCGGCGAATCGATGCGGCCCATGCGCGCCGTCTCGGTGACCGAGCCGTCGTTGTTGAGCGACGGCGGATCGATCGGCACGCGCTCGCCGCGCGCCCGGCGCTTCGACCAGTCGGAGACGATGCTGGCTTCCTTGATGCCGGCGATGGTCGGCTTGGGCGGCGGCACGCTGGCCTTGAGCGCGCCGTTGTACGCCGCATCGTAGGTGCTCTGATAGGCGTTGTAGGCGCTCTTCAGCGAATCCGGCTGCGTGGTCGCCGGGCACGCTCCGGTCGGATCGAATGTCTGGCCGTCGGCGGCGACCTGGTTGAAGACGTAGCGCTTCTCGCAGACGTCCACCTTTGGCGGCACCTTGGTGATCTCGAAATTGTCGTAGCCGACCTTCAGCATCTTCCAGAATTCATAGTTCGGGTCGTTGCGATAGCGCGCCATGTTGGCGGCGGTCATGCGGAACGGAAAGGCCTCGACCTGGAACTCGGTCTGCCCGCCCTGGAAGGCGTCGCGGCCGAAGGCATAGATCTGCTCGATCTGCGCGTCGGTCATCGAGTAGCAGCCCGAGGACGAACAGGCGCCGTGGACCATCAGATTCTGGCCTGTGCGGCCATTGGCGCGGTCATAGGCGTTGGGAAAGCCGATGTTGAAGGACAGATGGTAGTTCGAGCGCGGATTCATCTGCGCCGGACGGACCGTGTAGAACCCTTCGGGCGCCTGGCGGTCGCCTTCGGTGTATTTCGGTCCGAGCTTTCCCGACCATTTGCAGATGTCGTAGCTCGCCACCATGTCGTAACGGCCGTTGGTCTTGGCCTTCCATATCTCGAGCTTGCCCTCTTCCTTGAAGATACGCGCCATCACCGAAGAGGTGCGCACCATGCCCTTGGCCCTCATGTCGGCCAGGATCTTGTCCGGCAGCGGCTTGTTGGCTTCCGGGGCAAAGTCCTTCATCGACGAATCATTGCAGCCGGCGACAGCTATCGAGGTGATGAGGACTCCGGTACGGGCGAGCTTGGCAAACATGGATACGGCTATGTCTTTTCCCTCGGGCCAATGGCTTCATAATGCCGGGCCCGCATGCTGAACACCCACGGACCGTAAGCCCGTTAACCTTGAAAATTCCTTACCGCAAGCCTCGGCCAGCCCTTCGCGGCACTTTCATTGACCCGAATGTGGCGGCATTTTTGTGGCGAAATTGCTCATTGTCGCCACATTGCCGTGGGCGCGGGGCTTCCGATGGCCGTGTTCCGCCATCGGAGGGCGTCAGAGGCTGCGGCCCATCGCCAGATATTTCTCGCGGCGCTGTTCACGGAAGTCGGTGTTGGCGCCGGCGAATTCCTTCATTGTCTTGGCAATGAGGTCGCCGGTCGCGGCAATCACCGTTTCGGGGGCGCGCTGGGCGCCGCCCATCGGCTCGGGGATGATGGCGTCGATGACCTTCAGTTCCAGGAGATCCTGCGCGGTGATCTTCATGTTGGTCGCCGCGTCCTTGGAGCGCGTCGTGTCGCGCCACAGGATCGAAGCGGCACCCTCAGGCGAAATCACCGAATAGATGGCGTGTTCGAGCATGTAGACGCGGTTGGCGGTGGCGATGGCGATGGCGCCGCCCGAACCGCCTTCGCCGATGACCACCGAGATCGATGGCACTTTCAGGCCAAGGCAGGCCGAGGTCGAACGGGCAATGGCTTCGGCCTGGCCGCGCTCCTCGGCGCCGACGCCGGGATAGGCGCCCGCCGTGTCGACCAGCGTCAGCAACGGAATCTTGAAGCGGTCGGCAAGCTCCATCAGCCGCACCGCCTTGCGGTAGCCTTCCGGGCGCACCGAACCGAAATTGTGTTTCAGGCGGCTGGTCGTGTCCGAGCCCTTTTCCTGGCCGATGATCGCGATGGGTTCACCGCGGAAGCGGGCAAAACCGCCGACGATCGCCTGGTCCTCGCCGAAATTGCGGTCGCCGGCAAGCGGCGTGAAGTCGCTGAACAGGCCCTTGATGTAGTCGACGCAGTGCGGCCTGTCGGAGTGGCGCGCCACCTGCACCTTCTGCCACGGCGTCAGCGCCCTGTAGAGCTCGCGCAGCGCGTCACGGGAACGCTTCTCGAGCCTGGTGATCTCATCGGCGACATCGACCGCCTCGCCATTCTCGGCAAGCTTCTTGAGCTCGAGGATCTTGAGCTCAAGATCCTGCACCGGCTTTTCGAAATCGAGGTAGTTGTACATGCTTGAGCGGACCGATATTTCGGAAGGCAAGGACTGCGGAACCGTTGAAACCAAGGCTCCGGGCGGTGAAATGTCGTCCTCACATAGCGATATGAGGCCTAGTCGGCAAGCGGATGATGATCGTTGACTAGCCGCACCAGCCGCTCCTCCAGCACATGGGTGTAAATCTGTGTCGTCGATATGTCGGCATGGCCAAGCAACTGCTGCACGGCCCTGAGATCGGCGCCGTTCTGCAGGAGATGGCTGGCGAAAGCATGGCGCAGCACATGCGGCGATATTTTCGCTGAGGCGATACCGGCGCGCGCCGCCAGGCCTTTCAGGTCGCGGGCAAAGACCTGGCGCGAGAGATAGCCGCTGTCGGACGCTGCCGGAAACAGGAATGGGCTGTCGGCGAAGGCAGGCACCCCGGCCCGGGCGGCAAGCCAGGCGCGCATTGCCGTGCGCGCCTTGGTTGATAGCGGCACCATGCGCTCCTTGTCGCCCTTGCCGCGCACCATGAAGAAGCGGTCGTCGCGCTGCGCCACCGTCACCGGCAGGCCGACCAGTTCGGACACGCGCAGGCCGGTGGCGTAGAGCACCTCGACCAGCGCATGCAGGCGAAGGGCAGCCAGCTTGTCGCTGTAGCCGAGCTCGGTGTCGCCGGCTTCCTGCGCGGCGCGGTCGATCAGCCGGCCGGTGTCGGCCTCGCTCATCGTCTTGGGCAGCGGACGGCCCTTTTTCGGGCTGTCCAGCGTGCCGGTCGGGTCGTCGGTGCGAAGGCCCTCGGCATAGAGGAACTTGAAGAACTGGCGGATCGCCGACAGTTTGCGCGCCTGCGAGGTTGGCGCGAAGCCGCGCGCGGCGATGTCGTCGAGATAGGCGCGGATATCGGTGGCGGCGGCACCGGCAAGCCCGCCATCGATCTCGCTCGAAGCGTCTTCGAGGTCGCGGCGGTAGGAGGACAGCGTGTTCTCGGCAGCGCCCCGCTCGGCGCTCATCATTTCCAGGAAGGCCTCGATGCGGGCGGCGCTGTTCATTTCCTGTCGGTCAGTTTTTCTTCGGGATTCAGTTTTTCTTGGGGTTCAGCTTTTCAGGCGGGATGCGCACGCTCATCTCCGCTTTTTTCGGCTCGACGAACATCACCAGTGCGAACATCGTACCATAGGCAATGCCGGCCAGAATCGCGAGGGTCACGACAAAGCGAAACAGTGTCGGCATCAATTTTCGCCCGTCTTCTTGTTCTGCGTTTCCAAACCCTGTGCCCTTATGGGACGCCAATTCGGCCAATTCAAGGAAGAAGCGGAGGCTTGTCAGCGACTTCTGATGCAGGCATCCCCCGGCCGATATAGGCTTGCCTGTGCTCGGCACGCTTGACGCAAACCGGCTTTTCATGTCGATACGCCGGCAAAGAGGGCCCAAGAAACAGCTGATGACCGCGCACCAAAATCCTCCGGGCGGGACTTACGCCGCGCTGCTTGGCCGGCTGGGCAGCCGGTCAATCGTCTTTGTCGGCCTGATGGGCGCCGGCAAGACGGCGATCGGCCGCAAGGTGGCGACGATGCTTTCGCTGCCCTTCATCGACAGCGACCAGGAGATCGAGAGCGTCTCGCGCATGACCGTTCCGGAGTTGTTCGAGCGCTATGGCGAGACAGAGTTCAGGGCGCTGGAGCAGCGTGTCATCCTGCGGGTGCTGGAGAACGGTCCGCAGGTGCTGTCGACCGGCGGTGGCGCTTTCATGAACGCGCAGACGCGCGAGGCGATTGCCGCGCATGGCGTGTCGGTGTGGCTGAAGGCCGAACTCGACCTTCTGATGGACCGGGTTTCCAAGAAGCAGAACCGGCCACTGCTGAAAAGTGCCGATCCCCGCGCCGTGCTGGAGCGGCTGATGGGAGAGCGCTATCCGGTCTATGCGACCGCTGATGTCACCGTGCCAACCCGCGACGACCGCAAGGAAGTCATCGCCGAAGAGGTGCTGGGAGCACTGTGCCGGCATTTCGGCATCGATGAAATTGCAGCGACGGGCGAGGTCGAATCGTGAGCGCCGATCAGCCCGTCACCGTCGAAGTCGGGCTTGGCGACCGGGCCTACGACATATTGATCGGCTCCGGCCTGTTGTCGCGCGCCGGCGAGGAGATTTCGCGCCGCCTGCCCGGCACGCGCGCTGCTGTCGTCACCGACGAGAATGTTGCCGCCGCGCATCTCGATACGCTGAAGGCCGGGCTCGAGAAGGGTGGCATCCAGCCCACTGTCATCACGATGCCACCGGGCGAGAAGACCAAGAGCTTTGCCCATCTCGAAGAGGTGGTCGACGGAATTTTGGCGGCCAGGCTGGAGCGCGGCGATGTCGTCATCGCGCTCGGCGGCGGCGTCATCGGCGATCTCACCGGCTTTGCCGCCGGCATCGTGCGGCGCGGCATGAATTTCGTGCAGGTTCCGACCTCGCTGCTGGCGCAGGTCGATTCCTCTGTCGGCGGCAAGACCGGCATCAACAGCCCGCGCGGCAAGAACCTTGTCGGCGTCTTCCTGCAGCCCAAGCTGGTGCTGGCCGACACGCAAGTGCTCGACACGCTGCCGATCCGCGAATTCCGCGCCGGCTATGCCGAACTCGCCAAATACGGGCTGATCGACCGGCCGGAATTCTTCGCCTGGCTGGAAGCGAACTGGGAAAGAGTCTTCGCCGGCGGGCCGGAGCGGGGAGAGGCCATTGCCGAAGCCTGCCGCGCCAAGGCCGATGTCGTCGCCCGCGACGAGTTCGAGACCGGCGACCGCGCGCTCCTCAATCTCGGCCACACATTCGGCCATGCGCTCGAAGCCGCAACGCAATATGACGGAGCTCGCCTCGTCCATGGCGAGGGGGTGGCCATCGGCATGGCGCTGGCGCACCGGTTCTCCTCGCGGCTCAATCTGGCCAGCCCCGACGACGCGGCACGCGTCGAGACGCATCTGCGTGCTGTCGGCCTGCCGTGGCGGATGGCCGATATCCCAGGCGACCTGCCCGATGCCGAGGCGTTGCTCTCCTTCATCACCCAGGACAAGAAGGTGTCGCGCGGCGCGCTGACCTTCATCCTGACACGTGGCATCGGCCAGGCTTTTATCGCCAAGGACGTTCCGGCTTCGGAAGTGCTGTCCTTCTTGAGAGAAAACCATCCAGCCAACGGGAAAGCCGGCTGAGATGGAGACCGGCTGGGTTGTCGTCGCCGTCCTTGCCATCCTCATCCTGCTGGTCGTTGCCGTGCGCACACGCCTGCTTGCCATGTTCGGCTACGAGCTGTCGCGCATCGAGCCGCAGCGCTCGAGCCAGGACGAGTTGCGCGGCGCGGTCGACGATTTCCGCCGCGACGGCCAGGTGGTGCGCGAGGACCGCGACCGCATTGGCGGCCTGTTCGACCTCGAAGAGCTCGAAGTCTCCGACATCATGGTCCACCGCACCAACATGCGCTCGGTCAATGCCGACAATGCGCCGGAAGCAGTGGTGCGCGAGATCCTGCAGAGCCCGCACACCCGCATGCCGCTGTGGAAGGGCTCGCTCGACAATATTGTCGGCGTGCTGCACGCCAAGGATCTGCTGCGTGCGCTGAATGAAGTCGGCAACGACTTTTCCAGGATCGACGTGATGAAGATCGCCTCGAAACCCTGGTTCGTGCCCGACACCACGACCTTGCAGGAACAGCTCAACGCCTTTTTGCGGCGCAAGGCGCATTTCGCCGTCGTCGTCGACGAATATGGCGAGGTCGAGGGTCTGGTGACGCTGGAGGACATCATCGAGGAGATCGTCGGCGAAATCGCCGACGAGCACGATGTCGATATTCAGGGCGTCAAGCAGGAGGCCGACGGCTCCGTCGTCGTCGACGGCAATGTGCCGATCCGAGACCTGAACCGGGCACTCGACTGGAACCTGCCGGATGAGGAAGCGACCACCATTGCCGGCCTCGTCATCCACGAGGCGCAGTCGATCCCCGATGAGAAGCAGGCCTTCACCTTCCACGGCAAGCGCTTCATCGTCATGAAGCGCGACAAGAACCGGATCGCCCGGTTGAGGATCAGGCCGGCCGGCGACGCTTAGAAACCGTAGACGTTCGGGATTGGCGCAGCCCCAACTTCGTCATCCACGGGCGGAGCAGCCGCGAAGCGGCGTCGCGGAGACCCGAGGATCCATGCCGCGACCCCGGCCGAAGGATGCGGCGGAGCAGAATTCTGGACCGCTGCAACGCATTGAAGTCGCGGCATGGATCCTATGGTCTGCGCCGCGTCGCTTCGCTCCTTGCTTCGCCATAGGATGACGACGTGATGGGCGTTTTCGCCAATCTCCAAGGCATGTATCCGTCAAGACAAGTACGTCCGACCCGTCAAGCCGAGGAACACGTTACCAATCCTTCATTGGAACTTCTCGGCGTCCCGGTGCATTTTGCGCCGGGCGTTCAGGAGAACATGATGATCGATCGGCGAACCCTGCTTCTGGCTTCGATGGCGGCCTTTCTGCCGGCCACGACATTTGCGCGCCAGTCGTCGCCATCTCCCAAAACCTTCGACTACGGCCCGGCCAAGCTCGATATCTACGCACCGGACGGCGCGAAAAACCTGCCCGTGGTGTTCTTCGTCCATGGCGGGGCCTGGGAGTTTGGCAAACGCAGTCAGGTGGGCGCCAAGCCGGGTTTTCTGCTCGCCAGCGGCTTCTGCTTTGTTTCGATCGACTATCGCATGCTGCCGGAGGCCGATGTCGCGACCCAGGCCAATGACGTCGAAAAGGCCTATGCCTATGTCAGGGCCAACATCGCCGGGCATGGCGGCGACCCCAAGCGCATTGTCGGCATGGGCCATTCGGCCGGCTGCCACCTGATTGCGTTGACCGGCATGCGCGGGGGATTGCCCGGCGTCGCCGGCCTGCTGCTCGACGATACCAGGGCCTATGATCTTGCGGCGCTTGAGAAAAATGGCGGCATGGTGCGGGCCTATGCGCGGGTCTTTTCCGACCCCTCGCAATGGGCGGCACTTTCCCCGGCCAACTATGTCGACGGCCGCAAACATCCGCCGACCTTCATCGCTTATTCGGGGGCGTCAGGTCGTGGTGAGGATTCGAAAGCCTTTGCCGAGCGCCTGCGCGCCACCGGCACGAAGGTGACGCTGTTCGACGGCACTGCCTATACGCACATGTCGATCAACCGCGATTTCGGCGAAGATGGTGATGCGCTGACCGCTGCCGCTCTGACATTCCTGAAATCGACGGTCGGTTGATCCCCGGCAGCTTCCGCTCGCCTTTCCCTGTAACTGGATCATGCCAAAAGCGGCGGCGGGATATTGCCGTGCGGACATCCGTGGGTGCAATTGCTCTTCATGAGAGGGAGAATTGCATGAATGGTGCCGATGTCCTGTGCGACGTGCTGCTGGCCAATGATGTGACGGTCTGCTTCGCCAATCCCGGCACCTCCGAAATGCATTTTGTTGCCGCGCTCGACCGCAAGCCTGAGATGCGTTGTGTGCTCGGTCTGTTCGAAGGCGTGGTGACCGGTGCCGCCGACGGCTATGCGCGCATGACCGACCGCCCGGCCGCGACGCTGCTGCACACAGGCCCGGGCCTGGCCAACGGGCTGGCCAACATGCACAACGCCCGCCGTGCCAGGACGCCGATGATCAACATCGTCGGCGATCACGCCTCCTACCATCTGCCGCTCGATGCGCCGCTGACCAGCGATATCGAAGGCCTGGCAGCGCCGATGTCCAATTGGGTTCGCCGCATCGCTGGGCCAGCCGATGTCCAGCCGGCCACGGAGGCGGCGTTTCGCGCCTCGCTGACGCCTCCAGGCGTCACGACGCTGATCCTGCCGGCGGATGCTGCCTGGGGCGGTGCTGCTCCGGCGTCGCCGGGCAGGGTTGTCCTTTCACCGCCACCGGCCGTCGACAGGGATGTCGTACGCGAGACCGCCGAGGCGATCCGTGCGGCTCCGGGCCGTGTCGGCATGATCGTTCGCGGCCGAGCCGCGCGGGCCGATGCGCTCGAGATCGCCGGCCAGATCTCGACGGCCTGCAATGTCCGCCTGTTCAGCGAGGTTCTGATCGCCCGCATGCAACGCGGCCGCGGGCGCGTCGCGCCGACCCGCATTCCCTATCCAATCGATGCGGCGACGGCGTTGCTGAGGGATATCGACGTTCTGGTGCTGGTCGGCGGTAAGGAGCCGGTCGCCTTCTTTGCCTATCCGGGAAAACCCGGCCGGCTGGTTCGCGACGACTGCAAGCCGCTGACGCTCGCCGCCCATGGTCAGGACCTGCATGCGGCGCTGGAGGCGCTTCGTGACGAACTCGGCATCGAGCCGTCGCAGCAGACGGTGTTCGCGACCGCTTTCCCGGACGAGGCTGCGCCGAGCGGCAAGCTCACGGACGACGCCATCGCGCTGTCGGTGGCGCGCAAGCTGCCGGACAATGCGATCGTCTGCGACGAAGCGGTCACCTCGGCGCGGCGCTTCTTTGCCTTGTCGGCCTTTGCCGCGCCGCACGATTACATGATGGGCACCGGCGGATCGATCGGCGGCGGCATTCCGATGGCAACCGGGGCGGCGATCGCCTGCCCCGACCGCAAGGTGATCAATCTGGAGGCCGATGGCAGCGGCATGTACACCGTGCAGGGTCTGTGGACGCAGGCGCGGGAAAATCTCGACGTGGTGACGATCGTCTTTGCCAACCGGACCTATGCGATCCTGCATGGCGAGATGCGCAATGTCGGCGTCAATGCGATCGGCGAGAATGCCAGGCGCATGCTCGACCTCGACCATCCTGCGCTGGACTGGGTGTCGCTGGCCAAAGGCATGGGCGTGGAGGCGGCGCGTGCCGACACGTGCGAGCGCTTCGACGCGCTGCTGGATAGCGCCTTGTCGCGGCGCGGGCCGTTCCTGATCGAAGCGGTGATCTGACCGCTCAGTTCAGGCGAGAGCGGATCTGGCCTACCAGCGGGTCTTTTCACCAGGTGCCGCCGGTTCGATCGCCAGCGCGTGCACACCGGTTTTCAATTCATCGGCCAGCAATTCGTTGACGGCGCGGTGGCGGTCGATGCGGCTCATGTCGGCAAAGGCGGAAGAAACGACGCGGACGCGAAAATGTGTTTCGCCGGTGCCGTCATAGGCGCCGTGATGATCCGAGCCGTGGTGATGGTGGCCGGCGTGGAGATGGCTTTCGTTGATGATGACCAGTCGCTCCGGCGAAAATGCCTTGTTGAGCTTGTCTTCCATGGTCGTCTGTATGGACATCGCCGTCTCCCTTCACCACATATGGCTGGCGCACCAGCGTGAAAACCGGAAACCGGTTTCACAAGGGGGGCCGCTGTTTCGCAACTAAATTCGCCATTCGCCTGCTTTAAGCCGCGATTCAGCGGTTAGGGCGATGATCGCGAAAATGTCAATTCTTGTTTCGCATCTGCGAACGCCCCATAAATGGGTTAGATGAAGCCGTATCCCAAATATTTCGAGAAGATTCGCGTCCGCCCCGACAAGGACGCGGAGCTGAAGTCGCACTCGCCGATTTGCCAGTGGGATGGCTGCAAGGAAGCGGGCACCCATCGCGCGCCGGTCGGACGGATGAAGGAGGGCGAGTATTTCCGCTTCTGCTTCGACCATGTGCGCGAGTACAACAAGGGCTTCAACTATTTCTCCGGCGTGCCGGACACTGAGGTCGCGCGCTTCCAGAAGGAAGCTATGACCGGTCATCGGCCGACTTGGAAGATGGGCGTCAACGGCGCCTCGACGCGTTCGTCGCCCGATATTGCCCAGCATCGATCAGGCCGCGCCGGCTATTACAACCGCATGCGCGACCCGTTCGACCTGTTCAAGGGACCGAAGGATCCGCGTGAGGCGCGTGAGCGCAAGGCCAAGCCGCTTGAGGCCAAGGCGCTGGAAACGCTTGGCCTTGATACAAAGGCGACTGGCAAGGATATCAAGGCGCGCTATAAGGAATTGGTGAAACGTCACCATCCGGATGCGAATGGTGGCGATAGAGGTTCGGAAGACCGGTTCCGCGATGTGCTGCAGGCCTATCGCGTGCTCAAACAGGCGGGCCTGTGCTGAGCGACCCTATGGTTTGTGTCGTTTTCCAACTTTCATAAGGTTGGAAAAGGCTTTAAGACCGCCCCCGAACAAAATCGATTGCCGGCGAAACGGGACGTTTCGCCCGTGGAGACGTTGAGAGATATGAACAAGGTCGATCGCGACATCGCCAACCTGCCCGACACGACGGTGTCGGTGAAGGATAAATTCGGCTTCGAGTCCAAGATGGTGGTGCCGGCCTATTCGGTAACCAGCGAACATGTGCCTGACATTGATCCGGACTATCTGTTCGACAAGGCGACGACGCTGGCGATCCTCGCCGGCTTTGCCTACAACCGCCGCGTCATGGTGTCGGGCTATCACGGAACCGGCAAATCGACCCATATCGAACAGGTCGCCGCCCGCCTCAACTGGCCCTGCGTGCGCGTCAACCTCGACAGCCATGTCAGCCGTATCGATCTCGTCGGCAAGGACGCGATCGTCGTCAAGGACGGCTTGCAGATCACCGAATTCCGCGACGGCATCCTGCCCTGGGCCTACCAGCACAATGTCGCGCTGTGCTTCGACGAATATGATGCCGGCCGTCCGGATGTGATGTTCGTCATCCAGCGCGTGCTGGAATCGTCGGGTCGGCTGACGCTGCTCGACCAGAGCCGGGTCATCCGTCCGCATCCGGCGTTCCGGCTGTTCTCGACCGCCAACACGGTTGGCCTGGGCGACACCACCGGCCTCTATCACGGCACGCAGCAGATCAACCAGGCGCAGATGGACCGCTGGTCGATCGTCACCACGCTGAACTATCTGCCGCACGACAATGAAGTCGCCATCGTGCTGGCCAAGGCCAAGCACTATCGCGACGGCAAGGGCAAGGACATCGTCAACAAGATGGTGCGCGTCGCCGACATGACGCGCTCGGCCTTCATCAACGGCGATCTGTCGACCGTGATGAGCCCGCGTACCGTCATCACCTGGGCCGAGAATGCCGAGATTTTCGGCAATATCGGCATGGCGTTCCGGCTGACCTTCCTCAACAAGTGCGACGAACTGGAGCGTTCGGTGGTGGCCGAATTCTATCAGCGCGCCTTCGGCGAGGATCTGCCGGAAAGCGCCGCCAACGTGGTGCTGGGCTAAGCAGAGCCTCGATGGCGGGTCCGGGCGACAACACGCGCAACAAGTCGAAGACGGGGTCTGAAGCCGACAGCTTCAAGCGCGCCGTCACCGTCTGCATGCGCGCCATTGCTGGCGACAAGGAATTGGAAGTCGGTTTCGCCAAGGACCGGCCGGCGCTCGCCGGCAGCCGCGCCCGCTTGCCCGAACTGCCGAAGAAGGCGTCGAAGACCGACATCGCGATTACCCGCGGGCTCGGCGATTCCATGGCGCTGAAGCGCGCATGCCATGATGCGCGCATCCACACTAAGCTGGCGCCGGAAGGCAAGGCGGCCCGCGCCATTTACGACGCGGTCGAGCAGGCCCGCGTCGAGGCGATCGGCAGCCGCGCCATGCAAGGCGTCGCCGACAATATCGGCTCGATGCTGGAGGACAAATACGCCAAGGCCAATCTCGTCGATGTCAAGGACAAGGCCGACGCGCCGATCGAGGAAGCGCTGGCGCTGATGGTGCGCGAGAAGCTGACCGGCCGGCCGATCCCGAAGAGCGGCGAGCGGCTGGTCGAGCTGTGGCGGCCCTGGGTCGAGGAAAAGGCCAAGGCCGATCTCGACGGGCTGTCGGCAAAGCTCGACGACCAGCAGGCCTTCGCCCGCGTCGTGCGCGAGATGCTCGCCTCCATGGAGATGGCCGAGGAACTCGGCGACGACCAGGAGACGGAAGACTCCGAGGACAATGACGACAACCAGCCGCAAGGCGAGGAGCAGAGCGAGGAAGGCGGCGAAGAGGATTCCGGCTCGGAGCAGTCGCAGTCCGAGGATGCCGAGGCATCGGCCGATGACGAGCAGTCGTCGGAAACCGAAGCCTCCGACGCCACAGCCGACGATCTGTCCGATGATGACGATGCGGATGCCGAGACGCCCGGCGAGGCGCGCCGCAATGACAATCCCTTCACCAACCTGCCGAAGGAAATCGACTACAAGGTCTACACCACCGCCTTCGACGAGACGGTTGGCGCCGAGGAGCTTTGTGAAGAAGAAGAGCTCGACCGGCTGCGCGCCTTCCTCGACAAGCAGCTTGCCAATCTGTCCGGCGTCGTCGGGCGGCTCGCCAACCGGCTGCAGCGCCGGCTGATGGCGCAGCAGAACCGCTCCTGGGATTTCGACCTGGAAGAGGGCTACCTCGACCCGGCGCGGCTGGTGCGCGTCGTCATCGACCCGATGCAGCCGCTGTCCTTCAAGCAGGAACGCGACACGAAATTCCGCGACACGGTGGTGACGCTGGTGCTCGACAATTCGGGCTCGATGCGCGGCCGGCCGATCACGGTTGCCGCCACCTGCGCCGACATCCTTGCGCGTACGCTGGAGCGCTGCGGCGTCTCGGTCGAGATCCTTGGCTTCACCACCCGGGCGTGGAAGGGCGGCCAGGCGCGCGAGAAGTGGCTGAAGGACGGCAAGCCGCCGAACCCCGGCCGGCTCAACGATCTGCGCCACATCATCTACAAATCCGCCGACCATCCGTGGCGGCGGGCACGGCGCAATCTCGGCCTGATGATGCGCGAAGGCCTGCTCAAGGAAAACATCGACGGCGAGGCGCTGCTGTGGGCGCACAACCGGCTGATCGCCCGGCCCGAGCAGCGCAAGATTCTGATGATGATCTCGGATGGCGCGCCGGTCGACGATTCGACGCTGTCGGTCAATCCGGGCAACTATCTCGAGCGCCATTTGCGCGCTGTCATCGAACTGATCGAGACTCGCTCGCCGGTGGAACTGCTGGCCATCGGCATCGGCCATGACGTCACGCGCTATTATCGCCGCGCCGTCACCATCGTCGATGCCGAGGAACTGGCCGGCGCCATGACCGAGCAACTGGCTTCGCTGTTTGCCGAGGAAAGCGCCCGCGACACGCGGCGCGGCGGCATGCGGCGCGCCGGATGATCTTTTCGCGCGGTGGGTTTCGGCGGACGCTTTTCGCCGTCATAGCCCTGCTCGCCGGCGTGGCTTCGGCGCCAGCCGGTTCTGCTGGGTCGGCTCCGGTTGAGCCCATCGAAGTCTCGGCACGCCCGATTACCGAATTCCATATTGGCCGCACCGACAAGCAGTTCGGTCCGCTCGAATTCGTCGGCGGGTTGGAATTGACCTCGCCATCACGCGATTTCGGCGCGTTGTCGGCCTTCCGGTTTCTGAAGGCGGGCAGCGATTTCATCGGCGTGGCCGACACCGGCTACTGGTTCTTCGGCACGCTGGCCCGCGACGCCGACAGGCGGCCAACGGGCATCCAGAACTTCCGCCTGCAGCAGATGGTGGACGACAACGGCCAGCCGATCGACGAGAAATGGGAAGTCGATGCCGAAGGCCTCGCGGTCAAGGATGGCATCGCCACCGTCGGTTTCGAGCGCAACCATCGCGTCGCCCAGTTCAAGATCGACCCTAATGATATGAAGGCGCCGTTCCGGCAGCTGGATTTTCTGGTGCCGGCGCGGGAGCTGCGCCAGAACCGCGGCTTCGAGACCGTCACCCATGCCAATGCCAACGGCCAGCACGAGGGCGGTCTGGTCGTGGTCTCGGAAAAGAGCCTCGACAAATCAGGCAACATCTATGCCGCCATCATCGAAGGGCCGCACAAGGGCGTCTTCACCGTTAAGCGCAATGGCGATTTCGACATCACCGATGGCGCCTTCCTGCCGGATGGCGACCTTTTGCTGCTGGAGCGCAGTTTTACCATGGCGGGCGGCCTCAAGATGCGGCTGCGGCGCATTTATGGCGAGAGTGTCGAGAAGGGCGCTGTCGCCGACGGGCCGGTGCTGCTGGAAGCCGACATGGGCTACCAGATCGACAATATGGAAGGGCTCGACGTCTGGATCCGCGACGACGGCGCGCTGATGGTGTCGCTGATCTCGGACGACAACCACTCGATCCTGCAGCGCAATCTCTATCTGGAATTTATCCTGCATCAGGATTGAGCGGCGCGCCAACTGCGAACCTGGGGTTTTCAACGGCGGGTTCGATTTGGGGCGGGTTCGATTTGGTCGGATGCCTTCCCTCACTCCGTCGCTGCTTCGCAGCGCCACGCCAAACAAACCGCTTGGCGCTGCGACGGACACATAGGGGGAGAAGTGTTACCCATCTATCGGCCGGACAAGCATAGCTCGACGGAGTGGGGGTCGACCTTTCATCAGATCCGCCTGATTGCTCGTTCGCCGCAGATTAGGCGCTCGCTGCGTCGTGCTGCGCGTTTGACGGACGCCTTCCCCCTCTCCGTCCCCGCTTCGCCGGGCCACCTTGTATCTACACGAGAGAGATTTCGTGGGATTGAAGCGATTGAGCCAAGGCCGCCCGGACCTTGGCTTGGCGAAGTCGCCCGTACCACCTGAGGTTACAGCCGCGGGAGAGCTTGGGATCTTCGCCTTCGTCACGCACGACCGAACAGTCGCTTGGTTCCAACCGTACGCACAAGGCAGGTTACCGTGAACAAGATCATTTGTGGAGTTGATGTTTCTAAGGATTGGCTGGACGCGCATATCAGGCCGAGTGGGGCGATAGAGCGCTTCGCCAACGATGCGACGGGGATCGCAGCTCTTTGCCTGTTTTGCCGCAGCCATGGCGCAGCTCTTGCGGTGATGGAGGCGTCGGGCGGCTACGAGCGGCTGGGCTTCATGCTTTTGTGGGCGCACGGCATGGAGTGCGCTCTGGTCAATGCTAGAAGCGTGCGCCGCTTCGCCGAGGCGATGGGCCATCTGGAGAAGACCGACCGGATCGACGCTGCCGTCATCGCCCATTACGGCGCAGTCAAGAAGATGGTTCCCACGCCACCGCCCAGCACTGCTCAGCAGCGCCTTGCTGCGCTGGTTGGGCGGCTTTGCCAAATTGTCGGCGATGCCACCATCAACAAGCAGCGTAGAAGTGCCGCACGCGATGCCGAGGCATGCGCCAGCATCGAGGCCATGCTGGCCTTCCTCAAACGCGAGGAGCGGCGCCTGGCAGGCGAGATCGCCTCCATGATCGATGACGATCCGCTGTGGGCCAGGCTGGGATCGGCATTCCGTTCGCTCAAGGGTGTCGCCGGGCGCACCGTCGCCCGCCTGATGGCCGAACTGCCCGAGATCGGCCTCATCTCCAACAAGGCCATCGCCAAGCTGGCAGGCCTCGCCCCCATCGCCAATGACAGCGGCAGGCGCGCCGGCAACAGGCATGTGCGCGGCGGACGCGCCGGGCCGCGTGGCATCCTCTTCATCGTCGCAGCCATCGTGGCCAAGTTCGATCCCCATCTCAAAGCGTTCACTCAACGGTTGCAACAGGCGGGAAAGCCCAAAATGCTCATCCGCATCGCGCTCGCCAGAAAACTTCTCGTCATCCTCAATGCAAAAGCACGCGACGCGAGAAGCGAGTTCGCAAATGCAACTTGACACCCCAGATAGTCGCTCTCCCCCTCCGGAGCAGGGCAATCGCATATGGAATTTCTGAGTCTTTGCAGCCACTTAGTGGCTGGGAGACACTTTTGCCGACGTTCGATCGCGGTATCGAACCCGAATCGGAGCAAGAACGGATCAGAATCAAATCGCGAACCGTCCGCGTCGACGATTTTCTTGGTATCCAGCCAAGTATCTGGAAAACCAAGAAAATCGCCATATGCGATTGCCCTGCCTCCGGAGGGAGAGGAAAGGCGCCAGCCGTTGCACGCTCGCGCCTTTCCTCTACCCCGTCGATCGGGGGAGAGGTGGCGAGCGAAGCTCGACGGAGTGGGGGTCGACTGCTCGTCACTCGATCTACGCTGCTCAAAACACTTTAGTGAAGACTTGACTATTCATGCAATTGGCGTAATACTCAAGTCCATGCTTAACTATTCCGAGATCGACAGCATCCTTCGCGCTCTTGTCGAGCCCACGCGCCGCCAGATCCTGGAACGGTTGAGCCGCGGACCGGCCACCGTCAGCCAGCTGGCGGAGCCGTTCGGCATGACCTTTGCCGCCGTGCTGCAGCATCTGCAGGCGCTGGAGGCCTGCGGGCTTATCCGCAGCGAAAAGATCGGGCGGGTGCGCACCTGCCGGATCGAACCGGGCGGGCTCGCCCCGCTCGCCGACTGGATTGCCGAACGCCGCATACCGGCGGAACGCCACCTCGACCGACTTGGCCAGATCCTGGCCGAGTCAGACCCATCCCCAAAAGGCCAATCCCCCAAGAAGAATCAGGAAAAGGACGAACAGCAATGAACCAGACCGCCCCCATCAAGGACGAGCAGACCGTCATCCACTCCACATTCACCATCGAGCGGACCTATCCGCAATCGCCGGCCAAGGTCTTCCACGCCTTTGCCGACAAGGCCACGGTGCGGCGCTGGCGGGTCGACGGCGACGGCTTCACCATCGCCGAATTCAGCTTCGATTTTCGCGTCGGAGGCGGCTAGGTGTCGCGCTTCAGCTATGGCGGTGGCCCGGAGGTCAGGCTCGATGCGCAGTTCCAGGATATCGTTCCCGACCAGCGCATCGTGTTTTCCTATCGGATGGCAATCGGGCCGCAGCCCATGTCGGCGTCGCTGACCACGGTGGAGCTGACACCGTCAGGTGGCGGCACGCGGCTTACCTATACCGAGCAGGGTGCCTTCTTCGATGGCGTCGATTCCGCCAAGGGGCGGGAGGAGGGGACGCGCGGGCTGCTCGAGGCTCTTGGCGCGGAGCTCCAGAAGTCAAACTAGAACGAAACCGCCGGCGGCTTCGGTCAGGGCCGTGAGCCGTTGGTGGCAATCCAGATGACATGGCGCGCGCCACGCTTGCCGTTGGCGCGCGTGTTGACTTCCTCGACCGCGAAGCCCGCCTGCTTCTGCCGCCTGACAAAGCCGCTGTCCGGCCCTTGCGACCACACGGCCAGCACGCCGCCCGGCTTGAGGGCGGTGCGGGTGGCAACCAGGCCTGCCAGGCTGTAGAGGGCGTCATTGCCCTTGTGGACGATGCCTTCGGGGCCATTGTCGACGTCGAGCAGGATGGCATCCCAGGCCTTAGGCTCGGACCGTATCAACTGGCCGACATCGGTCTCCTCTATGGTGACGCGGGGATCGTCGAGACAGCCGCCAAACACCTCGGCCATCGGGCCGCGTGCCCAGGCGACGACCGCCGGCACCAGCTCCGCGACAACGATGCCGGCATCGTTGCCCAACTCGGCGAGAGCAGCGCGCAGCGTGAACCCCATGCCAAGCCCGCCAATCAGGATCCTTGGCTGCTGATGGCCCGCAATCTTCTGGCAGGACAGTTTCGCCAGCGCTTGCTCGGAGCCGCTGAGGCGGCTGTTCATCAGCTCATTGGTGCCGAGCATGATCGAGAATTCGCTGCCGCGTCGCTTGAGGCGAAGTTCCTGGGCACCATCCCCGGTCTTTGCCGAATCGAGCTGGACCCAGGGGATCATGGTTTAGACGGCCACGGCGGGCTGGCTCCAGCGAGCGGCGAGCAGCCGGTAGGGGATGAGCGCGACCACAGCGATGATGAGTTTCACCGAGAGATCGCCAAGCGCCCAGGAAACCCAGCGCATCGCATCGATATGGAACACGCCCATCAGCGGCGCCGTCTCGAGCGCGAAACTGTCGTTCGGGCCGGCAAAGGCAAAAGCGGCCGAGAAAGCGACGGTGAAGAAGACCATGGTGTCGAACACCGATCCAACCAGCGTACCGACGATCGGCGCCCGCCACCAGCTCTGCCGGCGCAGCCGGTTGAACACGGTGACGTCGAGCAGTTGCGCGGACAGGAAGGCTGCGCCCGAAGCCGCGGCGATACGCACCAGCCGGTCAGCCGCGGTCTCGAATTCGATCAGGCCGTGGCGGAACAGGAAGGGCGGCACGAGGATGGAGCAGATCACCGCTGTCATGAAGCCGACAAAGACGATCCGGCGCGCCACGGCGGGGCCGTAGCGGCGGTTGGCGAGGTCGGTGACCAGGAACGAGAACGGATAGGTGAAAGCGCCCCAGGTCAGCAGGTCGGCCAGCGACAGGCTGCCGATCTGGCCCTGCATCGGGAACTGCACCAGAATGTTCGACGCCACGACGACAAGCGCCATGGCGGCCACGAAGGGCAAATATCGCGAGAAGAAAGTCATTTTTTTATCCTGGGTAATGGAACCAGCGGAGCATCGGTGCTCGCGTCGTAGTTGAGCACCGGATGTCGAACCTTGCGGATCTATCCGATGCCCTAAGGCCAACGAGATGTTGGCCAGAGGCCAACAAGAGGTTGGCCAGGGCGGTCGTCCCCCGCCTTTATCTGATGTTACGCAGCGACCTGTTCGGCAAGCTTCTTGGCGATCTGCTTCTTCAGCAGGCGCGCGCGCTGCGACAGTTCCTTGGCATCGGCCTTGGCCAGGAAAGCGTCGAGACCGCCGCGATGTTCGACCGAACGCAGCGCGTTGGCCGAGATGCGCAGGCGCACATTCTGGTTCAGCGCTTCCGAAATCAGCGTCACATTGACGAGGTTCGGCAGGAAGCGACGCTTGGTCTTGTTGTTGGCGTGGCTCACATTGTTGCCGGTCTGGACTGCCTTGGCAGTGAGTTCGCAGGTGCGGGACATAATTCTAACCTTCAATTCTCTCGGGACCTGCCAAACCTTTGTGCCCACGCCGGGTGGCGCGCGGTTCTGGTCAGGCGGCCTTATGGAAAAAGTTGGCGTTCCATAGTTGCATTTCGCCGGGGCGTCAAGCTCCGGCTTCGCCACGGAAGCGCCCGGCATTTCATATTAAGGCCGGATTTCATCCTATAAGCGGTCTCATAGGGACACGCCAGACCGGAGTCGCCCGCCTCCGGTCGAAAATCAAGGATTCGATCCCGCCATGCCTCGTTTGTCTCACGCGCTCAGCGCCGCGCTTGCCATCGCCCTGCCCTCCGCCGCGTCGGCGGCCTCGCCGCAGTCCTTCAAGGGCGAGTACACGGTGTCGTTCCTTGGTCTCTCGATAGCGAGATCGACCTTTTCCAGCCATTACGAGAACGGCGCCTACGTGATCGAAGGCAGCGTGACCGCTGCGGGACTGGCCAAACTGTTCGACGACACGCGCGGCACGATCTCGTCCAAGGGCACGATTTCCGGCAAGAAGCTGGTGCCGCAGGCATTTCGTGCCGATTACACCTCCGGCAAGAAGGCATCCGTGGTCGATATCCGCTTCGCCAATGGTGCCGTGACTTCGACGCAGGTCATCCCCGCTCCGGGCAAGCGCGACCCCAAGGCCTGGGTGCCGATCGGCGCGGGCGACCTGGCTGCGGTGCTCGATCCGATGGCCGCCACCGTCATCCATGCCGACAGTCTCGACCAGGTCTGCGGCCGCACGGTGAAATTCTATGACGGCGAGATGCGCGCCGACCTGACGCTGACCTACAATTCGAAAGGCACGATCTCGGTGCCGGGCTATAAGGGCGATACCATCACCTGCCGGATGGGTTTCGAGCCGGTTGCGGGCTATCGCAAGGGCCGCAAGGCGCTCAACTATCTCAAGGACAAAAGCCGCATGATGGTGACGTTTGCGCCGCTCGGCCAAACCGGCGTATATGCGCCGATCCACGCCACGGTTGGAACGCAGATCGGCACCTTGACCATCAGCGCCGGGCGTTTCGAAGCGGTACAATAGGCACGCCACCGGAGACAGAGGAGGGCGCGCCACGGGAGAAAAAATGGGGCGCGCAACACTGATCGGCTTTTCGGCGGTCGCCATGTGGGCGCTTTTGGCGCTGCTCACGGATGCATCGGGCAAGGTGCCGCCGTTCCTGTTGTCGGCGATCACCTTCTCGATCGGCACCGGCGTCGGGCTTGTCGCGCGGCTGTTCATGCCGGCCGCCGACAAGAGCCAGAAAATACCGCCACAGGTCTGGCTGATCGGCATTGCCGGCCTGTTCGGCTACCACTTTTTCTATTTCACCGCTTTGCGCAACGCGCCGGCGGTGGAGGCGAGCCTGATCGCCTATCTGTGGCCGCTGCTGATCGTGCTCGGTTCGGCGCTGATGCCGGGCGAAAAATTGGCGTGGAACCATGTCGTCGGCGCGCTGCTCGGCCTTGCCGGCACCGTGCTGATCGTCACCAAGGGCGGTGGGCTGGCCTTCGATGCGCGCTACGCCTTCGGCTACGCCATGGCCGCCGTCTGCGCCGTGCTGTGGTCGTCCTATTCGCTTTTGTCGCGGCGTTTCCCGTCGGTGCCGACCAGCATCGTCACCTGGTTCTGTGCGGCGACCGCCGTGCTGTCGCTCGCCTGCCATCTGGCGCTGGAGCAAACGGTGCTGCCGGACGGCGCCGGCCAATGGCTGGCGGTGCTCGGCCTTGGCCTGATGCCGGTGGGGGCTGCCTTCTATGCCTGGGACATTGGCGTCAAGCGCGGCAACATCCAGGTGCTGGGTGCCGCAAGCTATGCGGCGCCGCTGCTGTCGACGCTGGTGCTGATCGCGGCCGGCGTCGCCGAGCCGTCGCTGCGCATCCTCGCCGCCTGCGTGCTCATCACCGGTGGCGCCGCCCTGGCGGCAAAATCGCTGTTCCTGCGCAAGCCGGCTGCGGCCGAGAGCGAAGCCAAGGCATCCGAAAGCGGAGCCAGGGCATGACGATGCCATTTGCCGGCGGCATCGACGCCAATGCCAATGCGACGCTGATCTTCTCGCTGGTGGCGGCGGTGATCTATGCTTTCACGCTTGGCATGCCACCGAGCCTCGCCCGCTCGGCGGCAAAGACGCTTGCGGTGGCGATGCTTGCCGTGCTTGCGGCGCTGCAAGGCGGCCCGCTGCTGCTGGTCGTTGCGCTGGCGCTCAGCGCGGTGGGTGACGCCTTCCTGTCGCGCGACGGCGAAAAAGCCTTTCTCGGCGGGTTGGCGAGTTTTCTCGTCGCCCACATCGTCTATGTCGTGCTGTTCCTGCGCAGCGGCGGTGGGTTGGCACTGCTCGGCGTCGAATCGTGGCGCGGCGCGATCGCGCTGGCATTGGCGGTGTTCGTGGTCGTCATGCTCGCCGCGCTCTGGCGTCGCGTCGGCCCCAGCCTGCGTATTCCGATCGCGATCTATGTGGTGGCAATCCTGGCGATGGGCATGGCGGCGCTGACCACCAACAGCGCCTGGGTCATCGGTGGCGCGGTGCTATTCATGGCATCGGACGGGCTGCTCGCCACTGAGAAATTCTTGGTAGCCGCCATCTCGCCGCACCGCGCCTGGATGCGTTTGGCCGTCTGGGTGCTGTATTACGCCGCCCAGCTGGCGATTACGCTGGGTTTCCTGCTGGGGTAGGGCTCCAGCCCGGTTCGGCCAGTTCGAAGGCGGCGAAATCAAAACCCGGCGCGACCGTGCAGCCGACCAGCGTCCAGTCGCCCAGGCTGCGCGCCGATTGCCACCAGCCCGCCGGCACGACGATCTGCGGCCGCTCGCCCGCCGCGAGCTCAATGCCGAGCACCTGTTCGATCACGGACGCGCCTTCCTCCCACATGGACAGTGCCAGCGGCGCGCCGGCGTGGAAATGCCAGACCTCGGCGGCATCCTTGACCCGGTGCCAGGCCGAAAGCTGGTGCTGTTCCAGCAGGAAATAGATGGCTGTCGAATGGCCGCGCGTGCCGCCGGCTTCGTCGCGAAAGGTCTCCGCGTACCAGCCGCCTTCTGGATGCGGCTTCAGTCCAAGTGTCGCGATGATTTCTGCTGAACTGGTCATCGGTCGAAGGCTGGCATGACGCTCAAAAATTGTCCTTGCGCTTGCGAATCTCGGCGAACACCTCGGCGTCCGAGGCCTTCTCCAGCCCAAGATGCTTGCGGATCGCCGGATCGTGCCAGCGCAGGAACGGGTTGGTCGACAATTCCTCGCCGATCGTCGTCGGCAGCGTCGGCTTGTTGTCGGCCCGCAGCGCCTCGATCCTGGCGGCGCGCTCCTTTAATGCCGAGTTGGTCGGGTCGACGGTCAGCGCGAAACGGGCGTTGGCGAGCGTGTATTCATGGCCGCAATAGATGACAGTATCGGCGGGAAGTGCGGCAAGTTTCTTCAGCGATTCGTACATCACCGGCGGCTTGCATTCGAACAGCCGTCCGCACCCCAGGGCAAACAGTGTGTCGGCGGTGAAAGCCACTTTCGACGCCGGCAGATGGTAGGAAACGTGGCCGGCGGTATGGCCAGGGGTGGCGATCACTTTGATGCGCTCATCGCCGAGATGAAGGACGGAGCCCTCTTCGACGTTTTCGTCGATGCCGGGGATCTTGGCCTTTTCAACCTCCGGGCCGACGATGCGCAGCTTGAACCGCTCTTTCAACGCCAGATTGGCCTCGACGTGGTCCATGTGGTGGTGCGTGGTCAGGATCATCGTCGGCGTCCAGCCGGTGCGCTTGATCGCGGCCAGGATCGGCGCCTCCTCGGGGGCGTCGATGATCGCGGTCTGCCCGCTTTTGGGGTCATGCACCAGCACGCCGAAATTATCGCTGCGGCACATGAACTGCTCGATTTCGACCGTCATCGTATCTCTCCATTTGTCGCCGCAGACATAGGGCGCCAGAGGCCGGATGTCATCCCGGAGATGACAAGTGTCACTCCGGAGATGACAAAGTCACTCCCGGAGATGTCGGTAGCCTTCAGGGCCCTTTGTTGAAACCTGCCGATATCACGGCTACATCCCTGACATGCATTCCGACATCGTCGACCTTCGCTCTTTCTATTCGACAACGCTCGGCCGGTTCGCCGAGCGCTCGATCACCATGGCGCTGTCGTCGATATGGGCCACGGTCCCCAATGAACGGCTGGTCGGGCTCGGCTATACCTTGCCCTGGCTGGAGCGGTTCGGCTCCGACGCCGAGCGGGTCTTCGCCTTCATGCCGGCGACGCAGGGCGCCGTGGTCTGGCCGGCGACGGGGCCGACGGCGACCGCGCTGGTCTTCGACGAGGAACTGCCGCTGGTCGATTCCTGCATCGACCGCATGCTGCTCGTCCATTCGCTCGAACATGTCGAAAACCCGCGCGAGACGCTGAACGAGATCTGGCGGGTGCTGTCGCCGGCGGGACGCGTCGTCATCGTCGTGCCAAACCGGCGCGGTGTCTGGGCGCGCTTCGAGCATACGCCGTTCGGCAATGGCCGGCCTTTTTCACGCGGCCAGCTCACCGAGTTGCTGCGCGAGGCGAATTTCACGCCCGCTTCCTGGTCGGATGCGCTGTTCTTCCCGCCATCGCGGCGACGCTTCATGATGCGCTTCCACAATGTGCTGGAGCGCGCCGGCCGGCGGCTGTGGCCGATCTTTTCCGGCGTCATCGTCGTCGAGGCGCAGAAACGCCTCTATCAAGGTGTGCCGGTCGCCCAGCGCGCGTCTCGCCGCGTCTTCGTGCCGGTTCTGTCGCCGCATGGCGCGACACGGCTCGGCCGCCGGGCCGAGGCCGCAGGCGCGGTGGCGCCGTCCCGCCAGGTGAAACCTTCGTGATCAAGCTGGAAACTTGCGTCGCGCGGCATTTTCCCGACCTATCTGTCGTGCTGGTCTCACAGACTGGTTGAGGGACCGCCGCCGTCGGCTCTCTTCATCCGGTTTCAGCATTCCACCTGAACGCAAGGACCTCTGACATGGCTGATCAACTGGACAATCAGGCCACCGTTCAGCCGGTCGCTGTGGCCAGCAGCCTGCGCGATCAGGTGGCGACGATCAAGCGGGCGCTGGTGGGATCGCCGGTTCGCAAATGGTTGCTGTGGACGTCGGTCGGTATCATGGCCGTCATCATCGCGACGTCGATCGGCCAGGTCCTGCTCAACAGCTGGAACCAGCCCTTCTACGATGCTCTGGCGCGCCGCGACATGGCGGCTTTCCTGCATCAGCTCCTCGTCTTTGCGATGATCGCCGGCGGTCTGCTAGTGCTCAATATCGGCCAGACCTGGCTCAACCAGATGATCCGGCTGAAGCTGCGCGAGGCGCTGACGCTGGACCTGATTGACCAGTGGATGCGGCCGGCGCGCGCCTTCCGGCTGGCCAATGCCGGCGCCATCGGCGTCAATCCCGATCAGCGCATGCAGCAGGATGCCGCGCATCTGTCCGACCTGTCGACCGATCTCGGCGTCGGGCTGTTGCAGTCGCTCATCCTGCTCGTGTCTTTCGTCGGTGTGCTGTGGGAACTGTCTTCGGGCTTCGTCTTCCACATCAATGGCTGGTCGCTGGCCATACCGGGCTACATGGTCTGGGCTGCGTTCCTCTATGCCGGCATCGCCTCCTGGCTGAGCTGGCTGGTCGGGCGGCCGCTGATCGGCCTGAACAGCGACCGCTACACGCGAGAGGCGGAGCTGCGCTCCTCGATGGTGCGCGTCAACGAGAATGTCGATGCGATCGCGCTCTACCATGGCGAAGACGACGCCAAACGGCGGCTCGAAATCGACCTCGGCACGGTGCTGGGCGCGATGCGGCGCATCTTCACTGCCCAGATCAACCTGTCCTGGGTGACCGACACCTATGGCTGGATCACGGTCGTGGCTCCCATCCTGGTCGCGTCGCCGGTTTATTTTTCCGGCGACATCAGCTTCGGCGGGCTGATGATGGCCGTCGGCGCCTTCAACCAGGTGCACTCTTCCTTGCGCTGGTTCGTCAACAACATCGGCAGCATCGCCGACTGGCGCGCCACGCTGATGCGCGTCGCCGACTTCCGCATCGCGCTCGATGAAACCGATGTGCTGCACGATACCGAAAAGCGCATCACCTTCGATCAAAACGCCAATGGCAGCTTGACCTTCGAGAAGCTCCAGGTGGCCTCGCCGGAGGGCTGCACGAAACTCTCCGACCAGCATGTCGAAATCCGCCCCGGCGAGCGGGTGATGATCACCGGCGAGCCTGGCGCCGGCAAGACGCTGTTCTTCCGCGCAATTGCCGGGCTTTGGCCCTGGGGCAGCGGAAAGATCGGCCTGCCGGCGGGCGAAACCCTCATCTTCGTGCCGCGCGTGCCGTATTTGCCGGCCGGCACGTTGCGCGAGGTGCTCAATCACGCGAACGGACATGCGCCCGCGAGTGATGCCGACATTGCGGCGGTGCTGGCCGAGGTTGGTCTTGAACGGCTGTCGTCGTCGCTCGACCGCGTCGGGCGCTGGGACCATGAATTGGGCGATGACGAACAACGCCTGCTGGGCGTGGCCAGGCTCGCCTTGCGGCAACCGAAATGGGTGATCATCGACGAAGCGATGGATGCGTTCGACGGACCCGCGCTGCGCCGCGTGCTGGCGATGCTGGAAAAGCATCTGAAGGGAGCCACGATCATCAATATCGGGCGCGGCCAGCACAACAATCAGTTCTTTCCGCGCGGTTTGACGATCGTGAAGGATTCCGGCGCGCCGGCGCTGAAACCAGCCCGCGTCAGAGCTGGCGCCATCGATCCGCCGCCGGCTGCCGCCCGCCGCAAGAAATAGGCTGTTTTCCCGCACTGTCGCAGCAAGCTTTATTTCGCCGCGATCGCGAAGGAAGATTTCCCGGAGAAACCAAATTCGGCGGTGGCGATGCTTGATGCTCTGCGCCTGCTTGCCTGTCTAGCCTGTGTCCAGCCAACTCCCGTTGCGTCGCCATCGGATGCGCTGACTGTCGACGTCGAGTTGGTGCTGGCGGTCGATATCTCCCTGTCGATGGACGAGAAGGAATTCGCCCTGCAGCGCGCCGGCTATGTCGAGGCATTGCGGCATCCCGACTTCATCCAGGCCGTTCGCTCCGGCAATACGGGCCGCATCGCGCTCGCCTATTTCGAATGGGCAGGCACGGTGCGCGACGACGCGGTCATCAACTGGCAGATCATCGACAGCACTGAGAGCGCCAACCGCTTTGCCGACAAGGTGGCGGCGCGCCCGTTCCGGAGTTTTCGCGGCACGTCGATTTCCACAGCACTTGCCTTCGGCGCCGGGCTATTCGACAGGACGGATTTCGCCGGCGAACGCAGCGTCATCGACATATCGGGCGATGGCCCCAACAATATCGGGCCGCCGGTCACCGCGACGCGTGATGCTGCAACCGCCAAAGGCATCGTCATCAACGGTCTGCCGATCCTGATCAACCCATCGACTACCTTCAGCCATCTCGACCAGTATTATGCGCAGTGCGTGACCGGCGGCCCCGGCTCTTTCGTGCTGCCGATTTATGCGGCCGCCGAATTTTCCACCGCCATCCGGCGCAAGCTGATCCTCGAAGTGAGCGGCATTCAGGACAAGGCTGGGGTCATTCCCGTCGACGCGGACCCGCCGATCGACTGCCTGCAAGGTGAACGGGACAGGCGATTATTATCGGATCCCTATTTTCCGGAACTAGACCGATGAACCGCCGTCTGTCACGCCGGCGCGACTGCTAGTCGCGAACTTCATTGTAGAGGTCGCGACGCGAGCGTCGTCCACAGACATAGCCATTGACCAGTTCCGGCAAGGAATAGCCGAGCGCCGCCGACGAGCGGTTGGTCATGTATCCGGCAAATGCCTGAGGTATCCGGCCCTTGAGAAGATCGGCGATGATCTGCCGCGCGATCATGAAAGGCGGGATGTGCGGATAGCGGCGGGCGATATGCGGGTGTTTGGCCATCAGGCTCGCATAGGCTTCGACATAGCCGCCCCGGCGGCCCGAAATCGAGTTCTGCGAATTGTGCTTCGTCCAATCGATGTCCCCGGACAATTGCGCGCCAAAGCGGGCGGCGAGGCGCAGCAGCAGCTCCCGGTCCTGCATCCGGATGATGTCGCTGTCATAGCCGCCTATGGCCAGCAAGGCCTCGCGACGAGCCGTTATCGCCGAACCGGCGACGAAAGCTGTCTGCACAACCACCGCTCGCTCCAGCATTGACGGGCTCAGAAAGGCGGTGCGGTTGATGCAATTGGTGGTTCGATTTCCTTTCAGGGAAACGTATGAGGAGAGCAGCACCTGAAGTGCTGGATTGTCATCGAACCAGGCCAAGGTCCGTTCGAGCCGATGTGGCAGGTAGACGTCGTCGGAATCAAGGAATGTCACGACAGGCGCGTTCGCTCGCTCGATGCCGGCATTCCTGGCGGCGTTGGCGCCGCGCCATTTCGCGCCGATATAGACCAGCCGTGGGTCGTGAATGCGGGCCAGCGCCGCTTCCGTGCCATCCGTGGAGCCATCGTCGACGACGATATGCTCAAGCCTCGGCATGCTCTGGGAGAGGACGCTTTCGACGGCGCGCAATACCGTTTCGCGCCGGTTGTGGGTCGGCGTGATGACCGTGATAAGGGGCGAGCGCTGCGTCCTCCCGGTCATATCGCGTCAACCGTCTCCGGCGCAAAAATGCGCTTCCGGCCAGGTCCTTCGATCTTCAGGGCGATCGAATCGATCGGACTTCCCCTTCCACGACGCATCATTGGATTCGTCGGTGACGCTACAAAAAACAGCTTCCCCTGTCACCCATCCTGCTGGCATTCGGCCCGCGCGAAAGGACGAATTCCCGTCCTAGCGTTCCAATTGCAACAGCGTCGCCAGGCAAGAGCAATTGCGACTGGCCGTAGGAGGGATCGGCTCATCGCGACTGAGCCGCGCCCATTCCATTACCTCCGACATAATCGCTTCGCGATGGCCGCTCCGGCAGATTGCCCTCGCGAGGCCGGCAAATCGGCCTCGATCGACAAGGGAGTTACGTCATGACCGCTTACGCCGTTGCCCATATGCGCCAAGTCACAATGGGCCCGCAGATCGTCGAGTACCTGCACAAGATCGATGCCACGCTGGAACCTTTCGGCGGCCGTTTCCTGGTTCATGGCGGCGACGTGGAGGTGATCGAGAACGATTGGCCGGGCAACCTCATCATCATCGAATTTCCCGACCGGCATCAGGTGCACAGCTGGTACAATTCGCCAGCCTACCGGGCGATCCTTTCACTGCGCACCGACAATTCGGACTCCGACGTAATCATCGTTGACGGCGTCGAGCATCCGCACAAGGCTACGGATGTGCTTGGCTAGACGTGCCGTGCCCTATCGCTTCAGCAAGAACACCGCCTGCTGGCCGAAGAAATTCCAGAACCACCAGGGCATCGACAGGCCGATCTTCTGGCCAGCGGCGTCGAGCGCGGTCGCTTTTTCCACCGTCGCACCGAGTTCCTCGCACAGATTGACGAAGTCGCGGATGGTGCAGAAATGGATGTTGGGCGTGTCGTACCAGGAATAGGGCAGGTCCTGGGTCACCGGCATACGGCCTTTGACGAACAGCGACAGGCGCACCCGCCAATGGCCGAAATTGGGGAAGGACACGATCGCCCGGTCGCCGATCCTGAGCAGTTCGTCGAGCACCAGCTTCGGGTTGCGGGTCGCCTGCAAGGTCTGCGACAGGACGACGAAGTCAAAACCCTTGTCGGGATAGAATTCGAGATCCTTGTCGGCATCGCCCTGGATGACGGAGAGACCGCGCGCCACGCATTCGTTGACGCCGCGCTGCGACAGCTCAAGCCCGCGGCCGTCGACCTGCTTGGTGTCCTGCAGCAACTCAAGCAACGAGCCGTCGCCCGAACCGACGTCGAGCACGCGGGACTGCGGCGGGATGAGGTTGGCGACGACCTCGAGGTCGACGCGCTGGCTGCCGTTGACACTCATGATGCGAGCCCCCTGGCACGCGCCGCCGAGCCGATGAAGCCGTTGATGGCGGCAAACAGTTCCGGCTCGTCGAGCAGGAAGGCGTCGTGGCCGCGATCGGTCTCGATCTCGACGAAGGACACGGATGCGCCGGCGGCGTTGAGTGCGTGCACGATGGAGCGGCTCTCCTCGGTCGGAAACAACCAATCCGATGTGAACGACACCAGGCAGAACCGGGTCTTGGTGCCGGCAAAGGCGTCCGCCAGCCGGCCGCCATGGTCGGCGGCGAGATCGAAATAGTCCATCGACCGCGTCATGTAGAGATAGGAATTGGCATCGAAGCGGTCGACGAAGGTCATGCCCTGGTGGCGCAAATAGCTTTCGATCTGGAAGTCGGCATCGAAGCCGAAAGTCAGGTGGTCGCGGTCCTGCAAATTGCGGCCGAATTTTCGGTGCAGTGCGGCTTCCGAAAGGTAGGTGATGTGGGCGGCCATGCGCGCCACAGCCAGACCCTTTTCCGGGCGCTTGCCGTGCTCGAAATATTTCCCGCCATGCCAGTCGGGATCGGCCATCACAGCTTGCCGACCGACCTCGTGGAAGGCGATGTTCTGTGAGGAGTGGCGGGCGCCGGTGGCAATCGGCAGCGCTGAGAAGACGCGCTCGGGATAGCACGACGCCCACTCCAGCACCTGCATGCCGCCCATCGAGCCGCCGAGCACGCAGAACAGTTTCTCGATGCCGAAATGGTCGATCAGCATCTGCTGCGCGCGCACCATGTCGCGGATGGTGATGATGGGCAGGTCGAGCCCGTAGGGTTTGCCGGTGGCCGGATTGGTCGAGGCTGGGCCGGTGGAGCCGAGGCAGCCGCCGATGACGTTGGAGCAGATGACGAAGAAGCGGTTGGTGTCGATGATCTTGCCGGGGCCGATCAGCACTTCCCACCAGCCCGGCTTGCCGGTCACCGGATTGGTGTTGGCGACATGCTGGTCGCCGGTCAGCGCATGGCAGACAAGGATGGCGTTGGAGCGGGCATCGTTCAGCGTGCCATAGGTCTGATAGGCGATCTGGAACGGCGACAAAAGCGTGCCAGCGTCGAGCTTGAGCGGCTTGTCGGACCCGAAGCGCAACACCGGGCTCGACGGCTGGTCGGCCTCGTTGTTGGTCTTTCCTGCGCGCAGAGCGGCCATTCTCGTCTCACTTGCTGCATCATATCAGACGAAAAATCGCCGACGATGCGTCCGTCCGGCCGGCCGCGGACAATAAAAAACCGGCATTGCCATTCGCAAAGCCGGTTACGTCACGCAAACGGCCCTTTAGCGAATTGTTTAACGTGGCTGCAAGCCGACCGGCCAAATCACCACGGAACTGTCGCTGCCCTTCTAGAACTCGCTCGCTCTGCCGTCAATGCCAGCTGTCTGGGCCGGCATCTGGGCCGGCTGCTGGCACCACTGCCGCCTCTCGACATTGCGGGCCATGGCTTGTATTTCCGCTGCGGCCCCGGATGGAGGCATTTTCGACGGATTTTGCAAAAATGAACCAGACACCGGATCAGGCACGTCCAACCCCGCGCGCGGGCATCATGGACATCGATGCCTATGTGCCCGGCAAGAGCGCCGCACCCGCCGGCGTCGCCAAAGTCTACAAGCTGTCGTCGAACGAGAATCCGCTCGGGCCGTCACCGAAGGCGATCGAGGCCGCGCGTGAGGTTGCCGCCAAACTCGACATCTATCCCGACGGCACCGCCAAACGGCTGCGCGAGGCGATCGCCGAGGTGCACGGCCTCAACGCGCAGAACATCATCTGTTCCAACGGTTCCGACGAGATTCTGGGCCTGCTGGCACAAACCTATCTCGCGCCCGGTGACGAAGCGATTTTCACCGAACATGCCTTCATGGTCTACAAGATATACATCCAGTCGGCCGGTGCTGCGCCGATCGCGGTCAAGGAGACCGACGAGCGCGCCGATATCGATGCGATCCTGGCCGCCGTCACGCCGCGTACGAAAATCGTGTTCCTGGCCAATCCCAACAATCCGACCGGCACCTATGTGCCGTTCCAGGAGGTGCGTCGCCTGCATGCCGGCCTGCCCCGCAATGTGCTTTTGGTGCTCGACGCGGCCTATGCCGAATATGTCCGCCGCAACGATTATGAAGCCGGCATCGAGCTGGTCGGCAGCGCCGAGAACGTGGTGATGACGCGCACCTTCTCCAAGATCGGCCTGGGTGGGGCGCGGATCGGCTGGATGTATGCGCCCATGCACATCGTCGACGCCATCAACCGCGTGCGCGGTCCCTTCAATGTCAATGCGACGGCGATCGAGGCCGGCATCGCGGCGATCCGCGACCGCGCCCATGTCGAGCGCAGCGTGGCGCACAACGAGACCTGGCTCACCTGGCTGAGCCAGGAGATGACCGGGCTCGGGCTGCGAGTGACGCCCAGCGTCGGCAATTTCCTGCTCATCCATTTTCCCGACGACCAGAAGCATTCAGCGGCGGCGGCCGACGATTATCTGACGGCGCGCGGCTATATATTGCGGCGCGTTTCAGGCTACGGCTTCCCCAACGCGCTGCGCATGACCGTCGGCACCGAAGAGGCCAATCGCGGCGTTGTCGCCGCGCTCACGACATTCCTGAAAAGCTAGAGCGCCATGACCTCACCGATGTTTGAAAAGATCGCACTGGTCGGCATCGGCCTGATCGGCTCGTCGCTGGCCCGCGTCATCCGCCGCGAGGGCCTGGCCGGTCACGTCGCCATCTCGACCCGCAGCGCCGCGACGCTGGCGCGGGCGGAAGAACTCGGGCTGGGCGACAGCTACACGACCGATGCGAAGGAAGCGGTTCGCGATGCCGATCTGGTCATCGTCTCGGTGCCTGTCGGCTCGTCCGGCGCGGTGGCGCAGGAGATTGCGCCAGCGCTGAAGAAGGGCGCGATCCTCACCGATGTCGGCTCGACCAAGGCGTCGGTCATCGCGCAGATGCAGCCGCATGTGCCTGACGGCGTGCACTTCATTCCCGGCCATCCGCTGGCGGGCACGGAAAAATCGGGACCGGATGCCGGCTTCGCCGACCTGTTCGACAATCGCTGGTGCATCTTCACGCCGCTGCCGGACACCGATCCGGAAGCGCTGGAGAGGCTGTCGGAATTCTGGCGCCGCTGCGGCGCCAACATCGACACGATGGACCCGCAGCATCACGACATGACGCTCGCCATCGTCTCGCATCTGCCGCATATCATCGCCTACAACATCGTCGGCACCGCCGATGATCTGGAATCGGTGACCAAGACGGAAGTGATCAAATATTCCGCTTCCGGCTTTCGCGACTTCACGCGTCTGGCGGCCTCCGACCCGACCATGTGGCGGGATGTGTGCCTGCACAACAAGGACGCCATCCTTGAAATGCTGGCGCGGTTCTCGGAAGATCTGGCGTTCCTGCAGCGCGCGATCCGTTGGGGTGACGGCGACAAGCTGTTCGACCTGTTCACCCGCACCCGCGCCGTGCGTCGCTCGATCATCGAGGCCGGCCAGGACATCGACGCGCCCGATTTTGGCCGTCAGGCCGTAGAACACCCCGCGAAAACTTAACCTGTCAGCTGGGCCAGGTCGCCGCGACCATTGCCAGCGTCTCGGCGCGGTCCGGTGCGCCCAGCCTGCCGCCGAAGCGCTGGCATTTGAGCGCGGCGGCGGCACTGGCGAAGCGCAAGGCCTGCTCGACCGGCATGGCTTCGGCCAGCCCGACGGCAAAGGCGCCGTGAAAGACATCACCCGCCGCCAGCGTGTCGACCGCCTTGATTTTTGGCGCCGGGACATGACGAGATGATTGCGCGGTGCGATCGAACCACCAGGTGCCTGCCGCGCCGCCGGTGACCGCGACGAAGGCGTCGGTGCGGGAGGCGAGGTCGGTGCAAGCACTCTCCAGGTCCAGCGCCTGTCCGCATATGATGCGGACCGCCGGCTCGGAGGCGACGATGTGCGAGGCCAGCGGCAGCAACCGCTCCAGCACCGCCAGCGGCGCGGTGTCGGCATCGAGGATCGCCGGCCGGCCGGCGGCGTGCGCCGCCTTGAGGGCAAGGGCCGCGGCTCCTGGCCAGCGCACGTCGACCAGCACGGCATCGAACGCCGTGATATCCGCGAAAGGCAAAGCCTCGGGACTGGTCTGGGCTAGGCTGTCATAGAAAGGCACGATGATGCGCTCGCCATGCGCGTCGACCAGGATCGAGGCCAGTGCCGAACGGGCGCCGCTGACGCGGCGGACATAGGTGCAATCGACGCCTTCGGCCTCGACACCGGCAATCAGCTGATCGCCGATGGGATCGTCGCCGGCGCTCGCCCACAGCGATACGTCGGCGCCCAGGCGATGCGCGGCACAGGCAGCGCTGGTGGCCATGCCCGACGCGATCTGGACACCGTCGGAGGCAATGAATTTTCCCTGATGCGTGGGAAGCGTCTCGACATGCAGGATCGTGTCCAGCGTCAGCGCGCCGACACTCAGGAGCCTCACGGGTTTTGCCATGGCCGCGCTATTGCACCGGCTTGATCTTGCCCAGCGGAATGAAGCCGAGCGAGGCTTTGCCCTTGACCACTTTCAGCGGCATCGACGGTTCGCTGCCGAGCATGGCGAGGGCGGCAAAGCCCTGTTGGATCGCATTCTTCTGCTCGGGTATGGCGCCGGCAAGGATAGATGCCACGGCCTTCGGATCCATGATCCGGATCATCAGATCGGCGTCGATCAGGCCTTCGGTGTCGACCGATAGCGGCCCGGAAACGGTAACCCGCGCCGTGCCCGAGGACACATCGAGGTTGCGAATCTCTATCCTTTGGCCACGCAGGCTCTTCACCTGCGTGCCGATCAGCGCGACACCATTCTTCAGCGTGGCGTCGCCGCTGGCATCGAGCGCCGGCAGCACGCGCCCGCCGATCGCATCCGGGTCGATCTCGAGATCACCAAAGCTGCCGGCATAGTCGAGATCGCCGCCATTCGGCTGCAACTGGCCAGCGGCCTTGCCAGCGCTGAACAGTTCAACCGGATCGGTGTCGTCAGCCGGATCGGTCTGGCCGGACAGGCCCTCGGCCTGCAGGGATATACGCTGCGGCAGCGGGTACCACAATTTGACGTTGGCCTGCAGATTGTCCCAGTCGATCCACAGCGGCATCATGCCCGGGACGGAGGTTCTGAGCGGTCCGCGCAGATTGGCAACCGGGGACAGGGGTTGGATGATCTGGGCGGCGGCATTGAAGGAGCCTGCCGACGCGGCGATGTTCTTGGCATCGTCCTCGTAGGCGAGGTTGTCGCAGGAGACGGTAAAGCTCAAGGGATAGCCGCTGACCTGGAGATTGGCGCAGCCGGCCTCGACGCCGCTCTTGTTGAGCGTGGCAACCGCCTTGTCGGCTTCAGCCCTGACCCTGTTGGCCAGATAGAACCAACCACCGCTGTAGATGGCAAACAGCACAACGATGAACGCCACGAGCCAGAACAGGCCGCGGCGGGACTTTGGTTGGCGTTCGTCACTTGACGTCATGCTTTGGCTCTCATTAACGCATGGGTGTTGGTGGACGGAGCTTCGATTCCGACAACAATAGGTAGACAGACACGGACGGAAAAAACACCGATTCAGATGCGGTGTCGGCAATCTTTTACAATCAGGCGCGGCGATATGGGCGATTTTTGGGTGTTTGGCTACGGTTCGCTGATCTGGCGGCCGGGTTTCGCGCATGTCGAGACACGCCGCGCCCGGCTGCATGGCTACCGCCGCTCGCTCTGTGTCTATTCCTTCGTGCATCGCGGCACGCGCCAGCGGCCCGGATTGGTGCTCGGCCTCGACCATGGCGGTTCCTGCGTCGGCCTGGCTTTCCGTGTGCCAGGCGAATTGCGCGACGAGGTCATTACTTATCTGCGCGAACGCGAGCTCGTCACATCAGTCTATCTCGAGCGCACGCTCAAGGTTCGCCTCGACGGCGGCGGCATGGTCGAAGCCGTAGCCTACATTGTCGACCGCAAGCATGAGCAATATGCCGGCGCGCTGGACGCTGCGCATGCGGCGGCGGTAGTGCGCGGTGCGGTCGGCCAATCCGGCAACAATGAGGATTATGTGCTCAGCACGCTGAAGCATTTGGAAGCGCTTGGCATCCGCGACCATTGGCTGGAGGAAGTGGCCCGGGGGATAGCGCCTTTGTGAAGGCTGGCTCTGCGGAAAAGGCAGCCAGGCCTTTGACCTTGGTGCGGCGAGACCTAGGTTAGGCTCCGAACCCCAGCCAGCGGGCGGCATCCGCCCGGTCCCAGTCCTCACGGAGATCCGTCTTGCAGAAACGCCGTCTCGGTCGCACCGACCTTTCCATCGCGCCGCTGGTTCTGGGCGGCAACGTCTTCGGCTGGACCGCCGACGAGAAGACCTCTTTCGACCTGCTCGACCGCTTCGTCGGCGCCGGCCTGAACGCCGTCGATACGGCGGACGCCTATTCGCGCTGGGTCCCCGGCCACAAGGGCGGCGAATCCGAAACCATCATCGGCAACTGGATGAAGAACCGTGGCAACCGTGACAAGGTCGTGGTGATCACCAAGGTCGGCTCGGATATGGGGCAGGGCCACAAGGACCTGTCCGCCGCCTATATCGAAAAGGCCGTCGACGCGTCGCTGAAGCGGCTGCAGATCGACGCCATCGACCTCTATCTGTCGCATTGGCCGGATCCGACCACGCCCTATGAGGAAACCCTCGGCGCCTATGAAAAGCTGCTCGCCAAGGGCAAGGTTCGTCATGTCGGCTGCTCGAACCTCGATGCCGGCCAGTTGCGCGCGGCACTCGATGTCGCGAGCCTGCGCAGCCTGCCGCGCTACGAGGTGCTGCAGCCGGAATACAATCTCTACGACCGTTCCTCCTTCGATGGGCCGTTGCACGATCTGTGTGTGGCCGAGGATATCGGCGTCATCACCTATTTCAGCCTGGCCAAGGGTTTCCTAAGCGGCAAATACCGTAGCGAGGCCGATCTTGGCCAAAGCCCGCGTGGCGGCGGGGTGAAGGACTATCTCAACGCGCGCGGCATGCGCATCCTTGCGGCACTTGACGCGGTGTCGGCGAGGCATTCGGCCAAACAGGCGGAAGTCGCGCTTGCCTGGGTTATCGCGCGGCCAGGCGTCACCGCACCGATCGCCAGCGCCACCAAGCCGGACCAGATGGACAGTCTGATCAAGGCTGCGTCACTGAAATTGACCGCCGACGACATGGCCGAACTCGATAAGGCGAGCGGCTGAAGGTTCGGCCATCGCGATACGCACGAACGTCCAAGACCACCCTCCTGTCTTGCCATAGCGTCCTGCGCTCGAGGCAAGACAGAGGGTGGAATGACTGAACCTCTTTTTCGCAGCCGGAGCTTTGGCGGCCGCTGCTCGCCCTGGTGCTTGCCGCCACGGTGGTCATGGGCAGTCCAGGTCCGGCAACGATAAGTGTCACCGCCGTTGCTGCCGCCTTCGGCCTGCGCGATTCGCTGCGCTATACCTTGGGGATCGTTCTCGGCACGATCGCCGTGCTGCTGGTGGTGGCGACCGGGATCATGGCGATGCTCGGGTCGATGCCTAGGCTGGCGCCGTTACTGGTTGTCGGGTCTGCCGCCTACATCCTCTATCTCGCCTTCAAGATCGCCACGGCGCCGCCGCTGGCGGCACGCACGGCCGAGGCTACGCGCCCGACCTGGCTGGCCGGTTTTCTGCTGGCTGTCGCCAACCCCAAAGCCTATGTGGCGATCGCCGCCGTTTTCGCCGGCGCTTCGTCGAACCAGAGCGGTGCTGAACCTGGCCTGTGGCTGAAGCTGACGGTGCTCGCCGCGATGATCGTTGTCATCCACGCCGTGTGGCTTCTTGCCGGAGCGGCGTTCGCGCGCTTCCTGCGCAGGCCTGTCGCCTCGCGCATCATCAATCTGGCCTTTGCCGCGACATTGGTGCTGACCACAGTGCTGGCTGTCTACGGCTGATTGCCGGGCCGGAGGGTCTTCAGATCTTCGCACCGAGTTCCCGCAGCCGCTTCACCGCGGTCGGCGGGAAGGCCGGCGGGTTGGGTGCGCGGGACGCCTCGACGAGCATCTGGTCGCAGGCCGCTTCCGTCTCGCCGATCAGCCGCGCCATGAACTCGTCCTTGCCGAGGCCCGGTGGAATCGGCGGCAGGAAACGCGCCTTGATGGTGCCGGGATAGCGCAGGAATTTGCGGCGCGGCCAATAGAGGCCGGCGACATGTGCAACCGGCACCACCGGAACGCCGAGCTGCGCGTAGATTTCGACGATGCCGTATTTGTAGGCCGGCTCGTCGCCCGGCGCCCGGCGCGTGCCTTCGGGATAGATGATCAGCTGGCGTGGATTGCGCGCCATCTCTTCCTTGGTCGCCGAGACCACCGCCTTCAAGGCCTTGGAACGGCTGCCGCGATCGACCGGTATCATGCGCATCTTCATGATGTACCAGCCGAAGAACGGGATCCAGGTCAGCTCGCGCTTGAGGATGTAGAGCGGGTCCTGAAGGAACGGGAAGAAGGCGATCGCGTCCCAGAACGACTGGTGCTTGGGCGCCAGGATGAAGGAGCCCTCGGGGAGATTCTCCTGCCCGGTGATGTCGTTCTTGGTGCCGGCGATCTTGTCATAGAGCCACATGCAGCTGCGCGACCAGAATTTCGGCACGAACCAGGCGCGGTGGCGGGGCGACAGGAAATAATAGGGAGTCCAGAGGATCATCTGGACGATCAGATTGACGTAGAAGACGAAGTTGAACGCCAGCGATCTGACATAGAGCATGGGGGAGGTCCGGTGAGGAAGTGTGCGTTGGTTACACCAAGCGCGGGAAAAAGGAAATGGTGCAAGCGTGTTCCGACCAATGCCGAGGCACGGTTCGCGCCAGGTGCGGAGCCCAGGCACGCTACCCCAATCGCGCCAGCCGCTCCTTCAGACGCGGTGCCGCAAAATCGAGGAAGGCACGCAGCTTGACCGGCAGCAGGCCATGGCCAGCATGCACCAGGCTTACCGGCCACGGTTGCGGCTCGAATTCTTGCAGCAGGATGCGCAGCATGCCCGACCGCACCGCGGCATCGACCTGATAGGAAAGCACTTTCGTTAGCCCGACACCGGCAATCGCTGCATCGATCGCCGCCTCGGCGGTGTTGACCTGAAGCCGCGAGCGGACCTGAATCGTGACTTCCGTCTTGCCCTTGGTGAAGCCCCATGGAGCGGCGGAGGACAGCCCCTCGAAAGTGATGCAATTGTGGGTGCTCAGGTCTTCCGGGGTCGCGGGTATGCCGTGTTCGGCCAGATAGGCCGGGCTGGCGCAGACCACACGGCGGATCGAACCGACGCCGATGGCGACAAGGCTGGAATCGGGCAACTGGCCGATGCGCAGCGCGAGGTCGAAATGGTCTTCGACCAGCTGGGTAATGCGGTCCGCGAGCGTCAGGCGGATGTCCACGTCGGGATAGGCCGAGAGAAAGCCGGTGACGACCGGCAGCACATGAAGGCGGCCGAACACCACCGGCGCGGTGATGGCCAGTTCACCGGTCGGAGCGCTGTATTCGCCCGCCGCCGCGCGTTCGGCCTCGCCAATCTCATCGAGGATGCGGCGGCAGGCCGCAAGATAGGCCTCGCCGGCATCGGTCGGCGTCAGCCGGCGCGTCGAACGGTTCAGCAGCCTTGTGTTGAGATGGCGTTCGAGATCGGAAACCTTGCGGCTGACGGTCGCCAGCGGAATGCCGAAACGGCGGGCCGCGGCGGAAAGGCTGCCGGCCTCCACCGCGGCGACAAAGAGCGACATGGCTTCGAGACGATCCATCACTTCTTCCAGAAAATGGAAGGACTGATTGCAAATATGTCATCTGCATTTCAGGAATGGAAGGCTTTATATATCGAACACGGCCTTGTCTGCAGCATGGCCAATCAAAGGAGTTCCTATGTCCGAAAGCCGCCCGCCGCTTCCGCCCTTCACCGCCGAGACAGCAGCGCAGAAGGCGCGCATGGCCGAGGATGCCTGGAATTCGCGTGATCCGGCACGGGTCGCGCTCGCCTATACGACGGACAGCCGCTGGCGCAACCGCGCCGAATTCCTGCAAGGCCGCGATGCCATCCAGGCTTTCCTGGCGCGCAAATGGAGCCGTGAGCTCGACTACCGGCTGATCAAGGAAGTCTGGGCCTTCCACGGCAATCGCATCGCCGTGCGCTTCGCCTATGAATGGCGCGACGATAGCGGCTCCTGGTTCCGCAGCTACGGCAATGAGAACTGGGAGTTCGACGAGAACGGGCTGATGCGCCTGCGTATCGCCAGCATCAACGACCTGCCGATCAGGGAGGCCGACCGCAAGTACCATTGGTCGCTTGGGCGCCGCCCGGATGACCACCCAACATTGTCGGAGCTCGGGCTTTAAAACCCGCTCTGGCCTAGGAGGTTTCGATGAACGCGCATGCTTTCACCAGCGACGTCGCCTTCACGCCAACCGTCAAGGCGATCCAGGCACGCAAGGGTTCGCGCCAGTCTTACGCCCGCGTCGAGGAACGGGGCGGCTGGCAAGCCGTCATCACGCCGGACCTTGCCGCGTTCATCGAGATGCAGACCAGCGTCTTCCTGTCGACGGCCAATGGCGACGGCCAGCCCTACATCCAGCATCGCGGCGGCCCGGCTGGCTTTCTCAAGGTGCTCGACGAAAAGACGATCGGCTTTGCGGATTTCTCCGGCAACAGGCAGTTCATCACGCAAGGCAATCTGGCCGACAATCCACGCGCCTTCCTGTTCCTGATCGACTACATGCTGCGCCAGCGCATCAAGATCTGGGGCACGGCGCGCGTCGTCGAAAACGATGCCGAACTGATGGCGAAGCTGATGCCTCAGGATTACAAGGCGCGGCCCGAACAGGTCATCTTGTTCACGGTCTCGGCCTGGGATTCCAACTGCCCGCAACATATCCCGCAGCGCTTCGAGGCTGCTGATGTGGCGGCAGCACTTGGTGAACGGGACAAGCGCATCCAGCACCTCGAGCAGGAGGTCGCGCGTCTCAAGGGAGTTTCAGGCGCTGCCGCCAAGGACTGATGCCTGGATCAGCCGCCGGCCGCGGTCTCGGCCAGCGCAACGCCGTCCGGGGTCGGCTTCATCGGCACGATGCCGCGCGCCAGCGCCAGCAGATATTTGGTGTATTCGGTGAACAGCACACGCAACGCCCGTGGCTTGGTCAGCCAGCCGCCATTGTCGAGATTGGAATTGACCACCGGATAGGGCTCCAGCTTGGCGCCGTGCAGCAGCCGGCCCATTTCCAGCAGGCTGCGCGGCATGTGGTAGTTGTTGGTGACGAGGATCACCGTGCCATAGGCATGGCTTTCGATCCATTTGGCGCTTTCCTCGGCATTGCCGATCGTGTCGAGCGCGGCGCGGTCGATGTCGACGCAGCAGGAAAACAGCTTCTTGTCGCCGCCGGTCGCGACCTGGAGCTGGCGGCGGCTGGCGGAAGGATGCACGCCGCTGATCAACAGCCGCTCGCCCTTGCCGGACGCCAGCAGATCCATCGCGGCGTCGAGGCGTGACTGGCCGCCGGTCAGCACGATGATGGCATCGGCCTTTGCCGGATTGGCGGGCGTGGTCAGATGGGCGACCTTGCTGGCGAACCAGCCGAAGCCGCCGGCAAACAAGGTTGCGAGAACGAGGAGGGAGAGAGCGGATATCCGCAGTGCGGTCTTTAAACGGCTAATCCCGCCGTGGTCGCGCCAACGAGCAACCACCACTGGCATCTGCCCAGCCGTCCCGGTCGAATCCCGCACGTCCATAGCCATATGGTTAATCCTGAAATGCGGCCTTTGGTAGGTAAAAGACGCACTTTGCGTTACGCCGCTTCTCCATTCGTGATCACCCTGCTTCCATCGCCGCCAGAGCATGCTCCCTTTCATGCGTCTGGTTGGCGAACGTCGATGTCGCTGAGATAGGCGACGACGGTGGCATGCGAGGTCGCCGCCGTCAGTGCGCCGATCACCAGAACCATCAGGACGACGCCGAGATAGCCCGCCGAGCCGATGGCAAAATTGCCGAACAAGGCAGTTGCCTGATCGGCCTGCGGCGTTGCCATGTTGCGCGACGACCACCAGGAAAAGACGATGAAGACCAGCACCGCCGCCGCGCCGCCGGCGGCCGCGCCCTTCATGCCGGTGACCAGGAAATGCCGGCGGAATTCGCGTGCGATAAAAGTCGCCTCGGCGCCGACGAAATGCAGCACCTCGATGATGTGGCCATTGCCGGCCATGGCGCCGCGGGTCGCGAACACCACGGTCAGCACGGTCGCCGACAGCATCAGCGCCAGCACGGCAATGCCGATGGTCACCGTGGTGCGGGCCATAGCCACCAGCCGGTCGACCCAGGTGCGGTGGTCGTCGAGCGACGCGCTCGGCAGTTTCGGCGTGATCGCAGCGCGCATGGCGGCGAAGTCGGGCGGGCTGTTCTCGTCGATGGTGACGATGATCAGACGCGGCACCGGCAGCTCGTCGATGTTGAGGCCTGACCCGAGCCATGGTTCAAGCAATCTCGCGGTTGCCTCGCGGTCGATGATCCTTGTCGATTTCACGCCGGGAAATTCGCCGGCGATCTGCGAGGCCTGGGCAAGCGCTGCCTCCATGTCGAGGCCGTCGGCCGGCTTCACCTGGATCGTCGCCTCGCGCGAGATCTGGTTCTCCCAGACCGAGGCGGTGTCGCGTACCAGCGTCACCGCGCCGAAGGTCAGGCAGGACAAGAAGGTCATGATGGCGATGACCAGCACCAGGGCGCGGCCGGCGATGTTCTGCGCCGGCACGATCGGCGCCATCCGGCGCTGGGCGCGCGGCTTTGCTTCGGCCGCCTCGGCTTCCTGCTCATGCTCTTCGAGATGTTCGGCGGACAGGTCAGTCATAGATGTCCAGCCTTCCGCCGGCCAGGATCATGCGCCGCGCGTCGACCTGTTCCATCAGGCCGAGATCGTGGGTGGCGATCACCACGGCGGTGCCCAACCGATTGAGCTCGATGAACAGCCGCAGCAGCCGTCGCGCCAGCGGCGGATCGACATTGCCGGTCGGCTCGTCGGCCAGCAGGATTTCCGGCTGCTCGATCAGGGCGCGCGCGATGGCGGCGCGCTGCTTTTCGCCGCCCGACAGGACCGGCGGCAGCACATGCATGCGCTCGCCCAGCCCCACCCATTTCAACAGCTCGGTGACGTCGGTGCGGTAGCTCGCTTCCTCGCGCCCGCGCACGCGCAGCGGCAGCGCGACGTTCTCATAGGTGGTCATGTGGTCGAGCAGGCGAAAATCCTGGAACACCACGCCGATGCGGCGCCGCAGATGCGGCAATTCGGTGCGCGTGATGCGCGAGCGGTCCTTGCCGAAAATGGTGATCAGCCCGCGCGTCGGCTTCAACGACATGAACAAAAGGCGCAGCAATGTCGTCTTGCCGGCGCCCGAAGGCCCGCTCAGGAACTGGAACGAGCGCTCCGGTATATGCAAGGAGATGTCGCGGAGGATTTCCGGACCCATGCCATAGCGGAGGCCGACATTTTCGAAGCGAATCAATTTCGACGACCTGAATTTCCTGGCAGTGCCGAGCCTGCCTGTTCTGCGAAAAGACCATCGGCCGGCATGGTTAACCGACGGTTAATTCCTGGGTTGTTTCGGCGCGTCACGAGGGCTCCGGTGGGGAAGCGTTAACCATTTTTGTTTACGCAAAAGAAACGAAAAGCGAACACGCGCAATAACGGGGCCATATGGCTGACGAACGAACCGCGCGCCCGGTTTCCGGCGAAATCATGACCGATCCACCGGCAATTGCCGTCGCGGACCGGATCGTGCGCGGCCCGGCCGCCGATATCATCGATGCAGACTATGTCGTGTTGCCGTCGCCGGCCCCTTCAGTCGAAAGCGATTCGCCGCTGCCGCGTCCAATCGTTACCCCGTCCATCGAGGGCATGGACATGCTGCGCAAGCCGGAACCACGGGCGGAACGGCCGCCGGCCGCGCGCGGCGGGCCGATCTTCTGGATCGCCGGTATCGGTGCTGCGCTCGCCGCCTTCTGGGTTTCCGGCGGGCATGCGCTGGTGCGCCAGGCACCGTTCCTGTCCGCGCAAGCGTCAGCGCTGACCATCTCGGGCGTCACCTCGCGCGTCGATGCGTCAGGAGCCAATCCGGTGTTGTTCGTCGATGGCGAGGCCGCCAATGACGGGACAGGGCCGGCGACCCTGCCGCCGCTCGAAATCCGGGTGACGGGCAATGATGGACGCACAACCCGCTATACGTTGGGGACATCCGGCCATTCGCTGGCTTCGGGCGAAAGATTCGGCTTTGCCAGCCGGCTCGACGTGCCTAAGAACGGCGTAAGGACCGTTTTGGTTACTTTCGCGCAATAAGCGATCACCGAGGATGACCAGCAATGCCAATCGTACGCGACAAGGACATCGAAGTCCTGTTTTCGGCGTCGGCGATCGCGCGCCGCAATCTCGAACTCGCCAAGGAGATCGCCGAGCACGATTATCATGATCTCCTGGTGATTTCGGTGCTGAAGGGCTCGTTCATCTTCGCCGCTGACCTGATCCGCGCCATGCATGATGTCGGCCTGTCGCCAGAGGTCGAGTTCATTTTCATTTCCAGCTATGGCGCCGGCACCACCAGCGGCGAGGTGAGGGTGCTGCGCGACATCGACAACGAGGTCGCCGGCCGCGACGTGCTGCTGATCGACGACATTCTGGAATCCGGCAAGACGCTGACCTTCACCCGCGACCTGATGCTGTCGCGCGGTGCGAAAAGCTGTTCCATCGCCGTGCTGCTCGACAAGCGCATGCGCCGCCAGACCGCGCTCGTCGCCGACTATGTCGGCTTCGACTGCCCCGATTATTTCGTCGTCGGCTACGGCATGGACGTGGCGCACGCCTTTCGCGAATTGCCGTTCGTGGGTGTTGTGAAGGGCGACGCGTGAGGCGAGAGCCTTGCACCGGCAAGTTCTGAAAAAGCCCTTAACGGTGCCAGAAAAATTAGCCTGGTCGGACGCTGGGGGCTTTCAGAAAAAGTCAACTTTTCGCGGCCAAATTGCCGGCCATGGCAAAGCTTTTGATCGTCGAGGACGATGAGTCCGTCCGTACCCTCGCAGCCCGCGCGCTCGAACGCGCCGGCCACGCAATCGATATCGCCGCCGATGGCGCTCAAGGCCTGGCGCTGATACGCGCCGCGCATGGCGGTTACGATCTCGTCGTCTCCGACATCCGCATGCCGGAGATGGACGGCATCGAGATGGCGATCGCGGCGGCGGCGCTTTTTCCGGCGATGAAGATCATGCTGATGACCGGCTATGCCGACCAGCGCGAGCGCGCCGAGGAGTTGAACGGCATCATCCTCGATGTCGTGCAAAAACCCTTCACGCTGGCCGAGATCCGCTCACGCGTCGAACGGGCGCTGATCTGCTTCGCCTAGATAACGTGACAATCCATCTTCGCATCCCCTAATATGCTTGCGGGCAGCTTGGGGTGAGAAGAATGGCGCGTCAGCGTCGCAAGGTTGAGTCGACAGCAGAAGAACAGCCTGCAAGCGCGGAAACTCCGGCGTCGCCGGAGCGGCCACGGCGTCTGCGCGACAGGTTTTCGCTTGCCGGGTTCGACACATGGTCGACCACAGTTCGCAGCATTTTCCTGAACGCGCTCTTCCTGGTTGCTGTCATCATTGTTTTCCCGGTGCTGGTCAGCCAGTTCCGCCGTGACGAGGTGGTTATCGAGCCGATCGCCGTGCCCGAGGCGCTGAGCAAGGAAGGCCTGACCGCCGATGTTGCGGCAAGCCGCGTCTGGGATGGTCTTCAGGACGTGACGGCGAAGGCCAAGACCAGCAAGGCAAGCATCAGCGCCATCCCGCAATCACGCCGCGTCGAGTTTTCCTTTCCCGACTCCGGCTTCTCGATCGAATCGCTGATCTTTCATGTGCGCCGTCTGTTCAACGCCTATGAGACGCGCATTTCCGGTGAATTCGTCTGTTCCGACGAGGCATGCGGCCGCTCGGGGTTGCGCTTGCGGCTGCGGGTCGTGCGCGACACGGTCGAGATCATCGATCTGCCACCGATCGGCGACCGCCCCGAGCGGGAATATTTCGCCGATGCGGCCTCCAGCATCATGGGGACCCTTGATCCGTTTATCGCCATCGCCGCCGATGCCGAGAAGGAACCGCTGCGGGCGACGACACTGGCGCGGCGGCTGATCCGCTCGCACCACAAGGATGCCAAATGGGCCTACAATCTCGTCGGCCTCATCCGCTACAATGCTAACGACCTGCCAGCCGCTATCGAGGATTTCAGGGCAGCGATCGCGCTCGATGCCGGTTTTCTGCCGGCGCGCCTCAATCTGGAAATGTGCTGCGTGTCTCCGGCGACCTTGACGGAGGCCAGGTCGAGTTCAGCGAAGTGCATGGCCGCGACGCGACCAACGCGCTCGCCGTCGAGGGTTTCTCCGACATAGCGATGGCGCGTAAGCAGCCCGACGATGCGATCAAATTCCTGGTCGAGGCAGCCGATCTCGATCCAGAGAATCCGCGCTATTATGCGAAGGCCGGTAAGATCGAGCTCGATCGGGGGCGCAAGGAGCAAGGCGTCGGTCTATTGCGCCGTTCGCTCGAACTCGATCCCGGCTACATCGTGGCCTTTGCCTATCTGGCGTCGATGTATATTGGCGACGGCAATTACGAAGAGGCGGAGAAGGTGTTTCGCGACGCCGCCGACTATTCGCCGCAAAATGCCGAAGCGCAGGCGCAGGATGCCAATCTGCTGGCCTTGCTGCACAAATGGGATGCCGCGGCGCAGCGCTATGACCGCGCCAAGATCATCGAGCCCGGCAATGCCGGCTACTGGCTGGAATATGCCCGCTGCCTGCAGGCGCTCAGTCAGCAGAAAGAGGCGTTGGAGGCGCTGGAAACGGCGGTCAAGCTGGCGCCCGACAAGGCCGAGATCTACAGCGCGCTTGGCGACAGTTATCGCGACACCGACCGCAAGCCCGAAGCGATCGCCGCCTACAAGAAGTTTCTGGAGTTGGACAAGACCAACTCGCCGACCCGGCCAATCGTCCAACGCTTCATCGAAATTCTCTCCGGCTGATATCCAGCTTCATGCCGTGTCTCCGGTAGTGGCAAGCACCGGCGCGGCACTCTTGCGGCGCTCGGTGTTGAGCGCCTGCAGGCCGGCGCCGATGATGAGCGCCGCGCCGACGACGGTCGTCGACCGCGGCACCTCGGCGAAGAACAGAAAACCCCACAGCGGCGACCACAGAATGCCGGTGTATTCGAAAGTGGCGACGCGGTTGGCCGGCGCCAGCCTGTAGCCCTGCGACAGAAGAATCATGCCGGCGGAGGCGACGAAACCGCAGGCGGCCATCTTGAGGAAATCCGGCAGCGTCGGCCATATCCACGGCCGCACCAGGAACTCCAGGCTCGGGTGGACGGCGTGGGTTATGCCGGCGAGATGGAATGTGCCGGCGACCACGGCGGCGCCGACGAGATAGGCGCCGTTCTGATAGAAGGCCATGACGGTGGACGATTCGGTATCGCCGATCTTGCGCGCCATCAGCTGCGAAAAACCGTAGAGCGCCGCCGAGCCCAGCGACAGCAGCGCCGCCCAGTCGAACAGGCCAGCGCCGGGACGCACCATCACGATGACGCCCAGCAGCCCGATCAGCACCGTCGCCAGCGTCCGCCAGGAGACGCGCTCGCCAAGATACGGCCCGGCCAGCGCCATGATGAACAGCGGCGCCATGAAATAAAGCGCCACCGCGTCGGCCAGCGGCAGCGCGGCGATGGCCAGATAATACACGGTGTAGGAGGTGAACTGGATGAAGGCGCGTATCGTCAGCAGGCCGAACCGCTTCGACAGGATTGCCCGTAAGCCGACATCGGCGTGGACGAGGATGATCAGGATCGGCAAGGCGACGATCGAGCGGATCGCCATCACTTCGGTCACGGGATAACCGCTCGACACGGCTTTGACGAGCGGGTCCTGCAGCGAGAAGACCAGCACGCCCAGGCACAGGCTCAGGATGCCGCGCACCATCCTATTCTGCATCTGCGTTCCGGCTCCTGCGTGTATGATCCGAAGCTGTCGCCTGCGGGGTAAAAAGAACCCGCCACCGTTTCGGGCAGCGGGCACGAGTGAGGACTCTTTATTGGTCCGCGGCTGATTTCGCAGCTGCATATCCAATGGGTGTCATAACTATCGTCCGGCGTTTGACATGTTGCAAACGAATTGGAATGATACCAGCAATCAAATTTGCTTATGATGGATATCATGCGTCCAACCCTCGACAGCGATCTCCTGCGCACCTTCGTGGCCATCGCCGAGGCCGGCAATTTCACGCGGGCGGCCGAGCAGGCCGGCCGCACCCAGTCGGCGGTGTCGATGCAGATGAAAAAGCTGGAAGAACTGGTTGGCGACAGCCTGTTCGAGCGCGGCTCGCGCGGCGTCGCGCTGACGCGGCGCGGTGGCGAACTCATCGTCAACGCTCGCCGCATCGTCTCGCTGCTCGACGAAACGGCGGCCTCGATGGCGGCGGCACCGCTGGGCGGACCGGTGCGCATCGGCATTCCGGAGGAGTATGGCCACGCCATCCTGTCGCGCGCGCTGGGCGCATTCTCGAAGCGCCACACCAAGGTCGAGGTCACGGTGCGCTACGCGCATTCGGGAGCACAGCTGGCGGCGCTCGCTGCCGGCGAGCTTGATCTCTGCGTGGTGTTCGAATGGCAGAATCCGGCCGGCGGCGAGGTGCTGATGCACGATCCGACCGTCTGGGTGACGTCGACCCTGCATCACATGCATGAGGAACGTCCGGTGCCGATCGCGCTCTACAACCGGGCCGGCTGGTGCAAGGACTTTGCCATCAAATCGCTGGAGCAGCGCGGACTTGGCTATCGTGTCGCCTATACCAGCGACACCACCGGCGGCCTGAAGCTTGCCGTCACCTCGGGACTGGCGATCGCGCCGATCTCGCGCAGCAACATTCCGGACGGCTGCCGTGAGCTGACGTCCGTCGACGGGTTCGGCGACATCGATTCCTCCAATGTGGTGATGCACCGCAACCCGAATGCGTCAGGCGAGGCGATCGACGGCATGCAGGAGGCGATCCGCGAGGCGTTCGTCAACCGGTAGATCGGCCAACGGCTGCATGGAAATGCGGCCGGTTGCACTCGCCGTAGCTATTTCAGCTCGAGCAGCCGTTCCAGATAGCTGCGCTCGATGTCGGGGCTGAGCGCATTGCCGAGCCGCTTGCGGATCGCTTCCAGGATCTGGCGGGCGCGCTGGACGTCGATCTCGTCGGGCACTTTCACCGAATCGCCGAAATCCGGACCCTGGCTGGCGCGCGGCCGGCCGAGCGGGTCGCGGTCGGCATTCTGCTGGCGACCGCCTTCCTGGCTGCCGCCCTGGTCGCCCTGCATGGCCTGCATCTGCTTCATCATGTCCTTGGCGCCCTTGCGCAACGCCTCGAGCGCCCGGCCCTGGTGACCGACGGCCTCGTCGCCCTGGCCCTCGCCAAGCGCCTGTTCGGCATTGCCCATCGACTTGCCGGCCTCGCCGAACCCTTCATTGGGCTCCATGCCCATGCCTTCGAGGCCTTTCTTCAGCTGCTCCAGGTCGCTTTTCAGCTGGCCCTGGCCTTCCTGCAGCTGCTTCAACGCGTCGGCGAACTCCTGCGGCGTCATTTGCTGTTTCGGCCTGGCGAGCGGATCGCGGTCCTGGCCAACGCCCGGCAAGTCCTGGTCCTGGCCGCCGCCGGACTGATCGTTGGGGTTCTTGCCGCGCTGCATCTGGTCCATGCGGAAGGTGTCGTTCATCATCTCCTGCTGCCGCCGCAGGATCTCGCCGAGCTTGTCCATCTGCTGGCGCATCCGGCTGTCCTGCTCGCCGCCCTGCTGCTGCCGGCCTGCCTGGAGATTGTTCATCATGTCCTGCAGCTGCGACAGCAATTGCTGCGCCTTGTCGCGATCGCCCGACTTCGCCAGATTCTCGATCTGGTCCATCATGCGGTCGATGTCGCTCTGGCGCAGTTCCTGGCCGTTCTGCTGCATCTGCGGCGCGTTCGGGTTCTGCTTGGCGCGTTCGGCGAATTCCTGCAGGAACTGGTTCATCGCCTCGCGCAGTTCCTTCATCGCCTTTTCGATTTCCTGGTCGCTGGCGCCGTTCTTGATGGCGTCCTGCAGCGCCTGCTGCGCCTGGCGCAGCCGCTTTTCAGCGGCCGAGAGGTTGCCCTCTTCGATGCCGAGCGCGATTTCCCAGAGATAGGCGACCTCGCTGCGCAGCTGATCGTCGTTCCCGGCGAGCTTCAGCCGGCTGCGCGCGCTCATGATGGCGAGGTAGTGGGACATGGTGTCGAACGTGTCTTCGGGCCGCAGCGTGATGGCGTCCATCAGGTCGAGCACGCGCGGCCTGGCATTGGCGTCGAGCGCCAGCAGGCGGCGCTGTTCGATCACCGCCCGCGCCAGCGGGTTGGCGAACGGCCGCTCGGGCATCACCAGCGTCTTGGTCTCGCTCGAGGCGGTGTGGCCGGCATCGTCGGTGGCGACCAGCGTCAGCTTGATGCTGTTGCCGGCCCAGACATGCTCGGTCAGGTCCTTGGTGGTCCTGGCGGCATTCGACTTGCCGCCGCGGCGCGGCAGCGACAGCGGCATTTCGGGCGGCCCGTAGAGCGGATGCGCGCCCGGCGCCTGCGGGTCGGCCAGTTCGAAGACCGCCTTGGCGGTGGCGGCGCCATAGTCGTCGTCGATCTGGTAGTTGAGTTCGAAGGCGCCGTTGGCGGCGCGCTTGGGCTCGCCGACGAAGCGGATCTGCGGCGGTTTGTCCGCGGTCACGGCGAAGGCCCAGCGGCCAAGCTGGTTCTCGCCCGATTTCAGCGTCAGCGTGCCGTCGCCGGTCAGTTTGCCGGTGAACTGGCGCACCTTGGAGGGCGTTGCTGGGCTAGCTGCCGGTTTGGCTGTCGTGGCGGCCTGAGGCCCGGCCGGGTCGATGGCGCGCGCATTGCCATCCTTGTCGGCATAGGCAAGCGTTTCCTCGCCGGAGCCTCCGGTGACGCGCAGCGAGACATCGCTGCCTTCGGGCACATGAAACGTTGGCGTCGCCTGGTTGGCGTCGGCGGTCAGGAAGATCGGCGGCTTGCCGGTATAGGCCGGCGGCGTCACCCAGGCATCGATGCGCGGCGGCACCGCATCATGCGCGCCGTGGGCGCTGAAGCCGTCGGCAATCCTGCCGCCGGTCGGTCCGAAGGAGAAGGCAAAGGCGGTGACGAGCAGGAGTGCCGCCACGGCGCGCAGCCCCCAAGGGTCGTGCTCCGGCACGCGCGTGCGCGGCAGGTCGGCGCTGAGGCTGCCGAGCTTGGCCGCCATGCGCTTCTGGTGTTCGCGCCACAGCGCCTGCGAGAAGCTGCTGTCCCGGCCGCTTGGCCGATCGGCCTGCACCAGCACGGGACTGTGCAGCAGTTCGTTGGCGGCCTCGATGCGGCGATCGACCTCGGCGGCACCAGGCAGGCGGAAGAAACGCAACGGATAGAGCGCTGCCAGCCCTGCCAGGCCGAACCCGGCGACAAGGCCGATGCGCGCGACATCCGGCAGCCGGGAGAAAATACCGAACCAGGAGATGCTCAGGAACAGGCTGGCGACGATGATCAGCGGCAGCAGCAGCGGCCAGCCACGCTCGACCAGCATCGAGACCCGTGTCGCCAGCCGGCTCAGGGCCAGGCGTCCAGCCAGGCCGCGGTCGTTGCTGAAGGTGGGTCGTTGCGTCATCGGCCCTTCCTGGAATCGGACAGGATAGCCCGTTCCTTACGACTCGAAGAATACCAGCAAACACGGCAAAGGCGAGGCGCTTTCAAAAAACGTGAAGCCCGCGGTCATAGTTCCATGGTCGCAGTTAGAAGGTCGCGGGGTTGGCATTCGCCCCACAGACCAGCACGGCGACGCGTTCACCCGCTGCCGGCGTGTAGCGGCCAGACAGGATCGCGGCGAAGGCAGCAGCACCTCCCGGCTCGGAAATGATGCGCACCCGGTTCCACAGCGCCTTCTGCGCGGCGATGATGTCGTCGTCGCTGACCAGGATGGAGCGTTCGACGAAGGCCTCGGCGATCGGGAACATCATTTCGCCGACGCGCTTTGGCGCCAGCGAATCGGCGGCGATGCCTTCCGCCGGCGCGTCGACGGGATGGCCGGCCTCGAAGGCGCGATGCAGCGTCGGCGCGCCCTCCGGCTCGATGGCGATGATGCGGATGCGGCCGGCGTACCAGGCGGCGATGCCGCCGATCAGGCCGCCACCGCCGACGGCGACCAGCAGCGTGTCGATCTCAGGCAGATCGTTCTCGATCTCAAGCCCGAGCGTGCCCTGGCCGACCAGCGTTTCCTCCTGGTTGAAGGCGTGGATCTGCAAGGCGCCGGTTTCCTCGGCGAAACGTTCGCTGGCGGCCAGCGCTTCGGCATAGCGGGCACCGCCGACGACGAGGTCGGCGCCATAACCGCGAATACGGTCCAGCTTGGCCTGCGGGCTCACCTCAGGAACGAAGATGGTTGCCTTGTGGCCGAGCCGCATGGCGGCATAGGCGACGGCGGCGCCATGATTGCCGCCCGATGCGGCGACGACGCCGGCCTTGGGGACCGGCCGTTCGAGCAGGTTGGTGAAGGCGCCGCGCGCCTTGAACGAGCCGGAATGCTGCAGGCATTCGAGCTTGAGGTCGATCGCCAGCGGCGGCCGGTCGAAGTCGGTCATGTCGACGCGCAGCACCGGCGTGTGTCTGATATAGGGGCGAATGCGCGGTTCCATCGCGGCAATGCGTTCGCGTGTGACGGTGTTGCCCTGCGACATGACGATCTCCTTGGGATTGACAGCAATTAGTAACTTGGCAAAATGGCTAAATGCAAGAGGTTGATGTCTTCAAGGCGATCGCCAACGAACGCAGGCTGCAGATCCTCGACTGGCTGAAGGATCCGCGCGCGCATTTCCCGGCTCAGGCGGATGGCGATCTGGTCGAGGACGGCGTTTGCGCGCTGCTGATCGCCGAGAAACTCGGCATCACGCAGGCGACGCTCTCCGAGCATATGCGCGTGCTCACCCAGGCCGGCCTGCTGCGGCCCAAGCGCATCAAGCAATGGACGTTCTACCGCCGCGACGAGGCGGGGATTGCCGACACAAGGGCGCTCCTCCAGAACCGGCTGTAGTTCTGTTGTAAGCGGCTTCTATGCCAGCCAGTCGGGCACCGAATCCAGCCCGATCAGATCGTCATAGGTCAGGCGCGGACGCACGACGTGGAAGCGGTCGCCGTCGACCAGCACCTCCGGCACCAGCAGGCGGGTGTTGTAGGTGCCGGCCTGCACGGCGCCATAGGCACCGGCCGTGGAAACAGCGACGAGATCGCCGGCCTTCAGCCTGGGCAGATCGCGGTCGAGGCCGAGATAATCGCCGGTCTCGCAGACCTGGCCGACCACGTCGACCATCATGCGCGGCGTGTCGGCCGGCGGCTGCACGACCGGCTTGATGTCGTGGAAGGCATCGTAGAGCGTCGGCCGGATCAGATCGTTCATGGCGGCGTCGACGACCAGAAAATTCTTGGCGTCGCCTTCCTTCACGAAGATCACTTCCGAGACGAGGATGCCGGCATTGCCTACGATCAGCCGACCCGGCTCGAACATCACCTTCAGCCCGAGCTTGGTGACATGCTTCCTGACGACCTGGGCGTAAGCATCGGGCAAAGGTGGCGGGTTGTTGTCGACGCGATAGGGAATGCCCAGCCCGCCGCCGAGATCGACATGATCGATGGCATGGCCATCCGCCCGCAGCGCGCCGACCAGATCGACCAGCAGGGCGAAAGCGTCGTCGAAGGGCTGCAACTCAGTGATCTGGCTGCCGATATGGGTATCGATGCCAGTGACCTTGATGCCCGGAAGCGTTGCCGCGCGGGCATAGACCTGCCGCGCCCGCTGCCAGGCAATGCCGAACTTGTTCTCGGCCTTGCCGGTGGAGATCTTCTTGTGGGTCTTGGCGTCGACATCGGGATTGATGCGCAGCGAGATCGGCGCCACCTTGCCGAGGGCCGTGGCACGGGCCGACAGCAGCTCGAGTTCCGGCTCCGACTCGACGTTGAAGCAAAGGATGCCGGCTTCGAGCGCAAAGTCCATTTCGCGCGCGGTCTTGCCGACGCCCGAGAACAGGATCTTGCTGGGCGGGACGCCGGCGGCCAGCGCCCGGCGCAATTCGCCTTCCGAGACCACGTCGGCGCCGGCGCCGAGCTTGGCCAGGGTCCGCAGCACCGCCTGGTTGGAATTGGCCTTCATGGCGTAGCAGACCAGCGCGTCCAGCCCGGCAAAGGCCTGGGCGAACACCCGGTAGTGCCGGGTCAAGGTGGCGGTGGAGTAGCAGTAGAACGGCGTGCCGACCTGTGCGGCGATATCAGGGATTGCCACGTCTTCGGCATGGAGCACGCCGTCGCGGTAGTCGAAATGGTTCACGAGAGTGGTTCCGGAAAGTTGGAGCACGAAGAGATCGGGCTGGAAAGCCCCGGTCTCATACGCTCTAGATCAGCGGGTCGAGGAAGAACTTCTTGTCCTTGACCGGTTTTTCCGGCTCCGGCGGCAGCGGCTGTTTGGCCCTCTCGGCATCCTTGCGCGCCTGTTCGGCGGCTTCATAGGGCGTGTCGAGACCGGCCTTGCGGCCGCAGGCGGTCACGGCGGCCATCGCCACCAGCAGCGTCAGCGTCACCAAAATCCTGCTTCCGGTCATCGATCCATCCGTCCGAAACGTTTTGTCAGCCGCCGCTTTTAGCCGAGTTCTCGGCGTATTGCACCCCGGATATTGCCGTCGCAATATCGGGCATCAGCCTTTCGCCAGTCGCTTTTTCCAATAGCGAATCTGCTTCCGCACTTCCGAGGGCGCGGTGCCGCCGAAACTGGTGCGGCTCTTGACCGAGTTTTGCACCGCCAGCACCGAGAAAATATCCGAGGTGATGCCGGGGTTGATGGACTGCAGATCCTCCAGCGAAAGCTTCTCCAGGCTCACCTTCCTTTCCTCGGCCAGCGCCACGGCGCGGCCGGTGACATGATGCGCCTCGCGGAACGGCAGGCCGAGCGTGCGCACCAGCCAGTCGGCGAGGTCGGTCGCGGTCGCGTGGCCGGAGCCGGCGGCCTTCTTCATCGCGGCCGCGTTGACCGTCATGTCCGAGACCATGCCGGTCATCGCCGCCAGCATCAGGTCGAGCGTCTCGGCGGCATCGAACACCGATTCCTTGTCTTCCTGCATGTCCTTGCCATAGGTCAAAGGCATGCCCTTCATGACCGTCAGCAAGCCGACCAGATGGCCGTTGACGCGGCCGGTCTTGCCGCGCACCAGTTCGGCGGCGTCGGGGTTCTTCTTCTGCGGCATGATCGACGAGCCGGTGGAAAACGAGTCCGACAGCCTGATGAAGCCGAACTGCGGTGTCGACCAGATGATGATCTCTTCCGCCAGCCGCGACAGATGCGTGGCGCAGATCGCGGCCATGGCGAGGAACTCCAGCGCGAAATCGCGATCGGAAACGCTGTCCAGCGAATTGCGCATCGGCTCGCGGAAGCCGAGCGCTTTTGCCGTCTGGTGGCGGTCGATCGGGAAGCTGGTGCCGGCGAGGGCCGCCGCACCCAGCGGGCTCTCGTCCATCCTTTCGATCGCGTCGCGCACGCGCGACAGGTCGCGCGCAAACATCTCGACATAGGCCACGCAGTGGTGGCCAAAAGTCACCGGCTGCGCCGCCTGCATGTGGGTAAAGCCCGGCATCACGGTCGCGGCATGCTCCTCGGCCCGCTCCAGCAGCGCCCGGATCAGGCCCTTCAGCGCTTCGGCGACGCGGAAGCATTCGTCCTTGACCCACAGCCTGAGATCCACCGCCACCTGGTCGTTGCGCGAACGCGCGGTGTGCAGGCGGCCGGCGGCCGGGCCGATCAGCTCGGCGAGGCGGGATTCGACATTCATGTGGATGTCTTCCAGCTTGGTCGAAAACTCGAATGTGCCGGCCTCGATCTCTTTCAGGATCGTGTTCAGCCCGTGAGCGATTTTTTCTTGATCGGCCGCCGAAATAATGCCCGTTTGCGCCAGCATCTCGCTATGGGCGATCGAGCCGCGGATGTCCTGCGCGTAGAGTTTGCGGTCGAACGAGATCGACGCGTTGATCGCTTCCATGATCGCGGCCGGACCCGAGGCAAATCGTCCGCCCCACATCTGGTTGCTGGTCTTCTTGTCGCTCATCGCTATAAAACCCGTGCTTCGGAGCAGTTTTGAGAACATGGCAGACGGAAACAGATTTTTCCCGGCCCCGCGCCTGATCCTCGCCGCCCTGGGGGCGGGAGCGCTGGCCGGCGCGGTCGCGGTATATGTCAGCGAGAGCCGGTCTGGCAACAATGCACCGGCGCAAGTGGCCGTCGGCGACAGCAAGGACGACGTCGCCTGCGCCGCCAAAAGCGACCGCGCCAAGAAAGTCGCCGCCGCTGCGACCGGCGAAGTCGCCGCCCTGTTGCCCGCCGATCCGCCGCAATCCATGAAGAGCCTTGCCTTCAATGGCCCGGACGGCAAACCGATGACGATCGCCGACCATGCCGGCAAGACGGTGCTGCTCAACCTCTGGGCGACATGGTGCGCGCCGTGCCGTGCCGAAATGCCGGCGCTCGATGCGCTGCAGAAGGAGAAAGGCAGCGACGCCTTTCAGGTCGTCGCTGTCAATGTCGATACCGGCGACGATGTGAAGCCAAAGAAGTTCCTCAGGGATACCGGCGTCGAGACGCTCGGCTACTACCGGGATTCGACGGTGGCGCTGTTTAACGATCTCAAGGCACGCGGCCTGGCGCTCGGCCTTCCCGTCACCATGCTGATCGACGGCGAAGGCTGCCTGATCGCGCATATGAACGGCCCGGCCGAATGGTCGAGCCCCGACGCCAGGCGGCTGGTCGAGACGGCACTCGGATCCTAAGCGATCAGGCTGAGCGCACGCTTGGCTTGAGCAATACGAGGCCGCCGCTATCCTGATGTTTGGCGGTCCGTACCCGCGTGGGCTTGGCGTGGCCGGTCAGGTCGTCGAACGCTTCGATCGGCGCCGGCTTGCCGAGATAGTAGCCCTGGCCGATCTCACAGGCTTCCGCATCCAGGAACTTCAGCTCGCCAAGCGTCTCGACGCCTTCGGCAAGAACCGGCAGGCCAAGGCCGCGCCCCAGCCCCAGCACGGCGCGCACGATCGCCGCGACCTGGCCGTTGGTGTCGACCGCCTTGATGAAGGAGGAGTCGATCTTGATCTTGTCGAAGGGGAAGGCGCGGAGGTTCGAGAGAGAGGAATAGCCGGTTCCGAAATCGTCCATGGCGACGCGCACGCCAAGCGCCTTGACCTGCCGCAGGCTTGCCAGCGCACGCGGCATGTCCTTCACCAGTGCGGTTTCGGTGATCTCGAGTTCCAACCTGGTTGCGGCAAGACCTGTCTTCAGCAGGGTCTCGTGCACCTTGCGGCTGAAATTGGGATTGTGAAGCTGTACCGCGGAGACGTTGACGGCGATCGTCAGCGGATTCTCCCAGCGGGCGGCTTCCGCGCAGGCCGCGTCGAGTACCCAGTCGCCGATCTGCCCAATCGCGCCGCTGTCCTCGGCCACAGGGATGAATATTGCAGGGGAAACGTCGCCGCGTTCGGGATGGCGCCAGCGGATCAGGGCTTCGAAGCCAAGCATCTTGCCGCTGCTGATCTCCTTCTGCGGCTGGTAGACGAGGTAGAATTCACCACGCACGACGGCCTGGCGCAATTCGTGTTCCATCACGCGCTTGTCGCGGGCCTCGGCGCCCATCGACGCCTCGAAATAGCGAAAAGTGTCCCTGCCTTCGGTCTTGGCGCGGTAGAGTGCCGTGTCGGCATGGCTGATCAGGCTGGTCTGGTCTTCGGCATCGAGCGGATAGATCGCGATGCCGATGCTGGCCGAGACCAGGCCGCCGCCAACCGCGGCCCGGTTTTCCTCGCGCATGGCGGCGAGCAGCGAGCCGGCGATGCGGCCCGCCGCCTGCGGGTCGGGCAGGTTGGGGGCGATGATGGCGAATTCGTCGCCGCCGAGGCGCGCAAGCATCTGTCCGTGGCGCAGAATGCCGGCTGCGCAGCTTGCCACCTTCTGCAGCATCGCATCGCCGGCGCCATGTCCGTAAAGGTCGTTCACCTCCTTGAAGCGGTCGAGGTCGAACAGCAGAAGCGCAAGGTGCCGGCCTTTGACGCCCTTGTCGGCATTGGCGGTCCGTTTCATGGATGCAATTTCCATGTCGAGACGGCTGGAAAAGGAGCGGCGGTTGGCAAGTCCCGTCAGCGGGTCGAAATGAGCGAGGCGGAGGATCTCCTGCTCCGCCTTCTTGCGTTCACGGATGTCGCGGACGGCGATGACGTTGTGGGGCTTGCCGCAATAGTCGATGCTTCGGGCGATCAGCTCAACGGGAATTAGCGTTCCGTCGCGGTTCCTCAACTCCGCCTCCCGCGGCTGGCCTTCCAGGCTGGCCGCGTCGGTTGCGGTGTGTTCGTCGAAGAGCTCGCCCAGTTCCATGCCGTTCAGCGCTGCTGCCAGCGTGCCGGTCAGCCTGCCCATGCTGTCATTGGCGCTGACGATGCGATTGCCGTCGCAGACGATCAGGCCCTCCACGGCGGCGTTGGCCAGGCCGTGCATGCGATCGACCTCGAGCTTCTGGCGACGGAAGCGCAAATCGATCCACAGCGCCGATGCCGACAGCACCAGGATCACCAGCGTGGCGGCCGCGGCCGCGAAGGCCTGCGAGGTCGGCTCGATCGTGTATTCGGATATGACGATCGAGGAATCGGGAAAGATCGAGACAGCGCCCATGCCGATGAAATGCAAGGTGCAGATGGCCAGCGTCAGCAGCACCGCGCCGACGGATGTGGCTGATAGGGAGGGGCGGCGCAGAACGACACGCAGCGCCAGCGCCCCGAGTGTCACGCCGGCCAGCAGGGAAACGGCGACGAGCAACAGGTTCCATTCGATGCGGCCCTGGACCTCGAATGCCGCCATGCCGATGTAGTGCATGGCCGCGATACCGCCGCCCAGAACGGCGCCGCCGACGAGATGATACTCGAACTCGTCGCGCAAGGTGGCGATCCACATGCCGGCCGCCGTCAGCGTGACCGAAGCGGCGAGCGAGAGCACGGAGAGCCACGGATCGTAGGCACTGGGTATGCCCGGTGTGAACGCAAGCATGGCGATGAAATGCGTTGCCCAGATGCCGAAGCCGGTCGAGGTGGCCGCAATCATCAGCCAGGCAAGCCGGTTCCGGTCTGTCGAGCGGCTGATGTGATGAAGCAGGCTGACAGCAGAGAAACAAGAAATTCCGCAGATCAGCGCGGCGAGTGCGACCAGTCTCAAATCGTGCTGGTTCACGATACAATTGTAGACCGTCAACATCTTATTTCCCCAAGCCCATTGGAAATAAAAACGAAATATGACTGATTACTGCTTGGCTGTTGAAGGATCGATAAGGCTCCCTGCAACCAGAGCGTGCTTCCCCGGCGCACGCCCGTCAGTCGCCGCACAGCATTTCATCGTCCTTTAGCCGGATAATCATGGTCTTTACGTATTCGACAGTCGCCCTAGCTACCTCAGACGCCGGTGTGCCGTGTTGATGCCGGCCAAGCCGCCGAGGGAGAGGAGCGAGCAGCTGTGCAAAGGCCGGAGAGCCACAACAGAACTGTCACATACCTTCTCTAAGAGAGCCGGCAAGGACTTGCGCAAGACCCTTGTCACCAGCCACTCAAGAGGGAAAAACCATGACTATGATCAAGCGGGGCTTCGTTGCCCTCGCCGCTGGTGCGCTCAGCACCGCGCTGGCGATGCCTGCCTTTGCGGAACCGGTAAAATTCGATTTCTGGTTCGGCCTTTCGGGCGATCTCGCCCGTGTCGTCGATACGATGTGCAAGAACTTCAATGCCTCGCAGACCGACTATGAAGTCGTCTGCACCAGTCAGGGCAATTACGACGCCACGCTGCAGAACACTATCGCCGCCTTCCGCGCCGGCAAGCAGCCCGCCGTCGTCCAGGTCTACGACGTTGGCACCGCCACCATGATGCTGTCGGGCGCCTACAAGCCCGCTGACAAGCTGATGGAAGAAAACGGCTACAAGATCGACTACGCCGACTATTTCCCCGGCATCGCGCGCTACTACGCGACGTCGAAGGGCGAGATGCTGTCCTTCCCGTTCAATTCCTCGACCCCGCTGATGTACTGGAACAAGGACGCCTTCGCCAAGATCGGCAAGACCGAGGCGCCGAAGACCTGGGAAGATGTCGGCGCCGACCTCAAGGCGATGAAGGATGCCGGCTACGAATGCCCGATGGCCATCAACATCTCGGCCAACGAAAGCTGGCAGCTGATGGAGCAGTTCTCGGCGCTCCACAACCAGCCGATCGCGACCAAGAACAATGGCTATGACGGTCTTGATGCGCGTCTCGAAGTCAACAAGACCAAGTTCGTCCAGTACGTCACCGACCTCAAGAAGTGGTATGACGCCGGTCTGATCAAGATCAAGTCCAAGGATCTCGGCCAGGACATGGTCCAAGCCTTCGCCTCGGGCACCTGCCAGGTCATCCTGACCTCGGTCGGTGACCACGGCACGGTCGGCAGGACCCAGAAGGAAGGCATGAACTGGGATGTCGCCGAACTGCCGGTCTATGCCGGCACGGAGCGCAAGAATTCGCTCGTCGGCGGCGCTTCGCTGTGGGTGCTTTCCGGCAAGTCGGATGCCGAATACAAGGGCGCGGCGGCCTTCTTGAACTTCATCCACGATCCCAAGACCGCCTTGTTCTGGTCGACCAACACCGGCTACATCCCGGTGACGAAGTCGGGCTTCGATTACCTGAAAGGCCAGGGCTTCTACGACAAGGCCCCCTACAAGGGTCGCGAAGTCGCCATCGCCAGCCTGACCGCGTCCGAGCCGACCGAAATCACCCGCGGCATCCGGCTGGGCAACTTCACCCAGATCCGCGCCGAGTTCGGCACGCAGATGCAGGCGATCTTCGCCAACAAGGTCAGCGTCCAGGAAGGCCTCGACACGCTGGTCAAGAATGGCGACGCCATCCTCGACCGCTTCCAGCAGACCTATCCGGGCAAGACCCTGCCCTGATCGCTGGAAATTTTCAGGCCGCCCGTCGACTCCTGTGCTTCGAGTCGACGGGCGGTTGTTTCGCGTATTTAATGCAAACGTGACTGGCCGCTCAGCGGCATCGGCGGACCGATGGAAAAACGCGTCACTTTCAGCAGCTGGACGATCGGCATCCTTTTCGCGGTGCCGCAGCTGCTCCTGATCTTCACGTTCTTCTACTGGCCGGCCGGCCAGGCGGTGTACTGGTCGCTGACGTTGCAGCAGCCCTGGGGCGGCGGCAACATCTGGGTCGGGCTCGACAATTTCCGCTCGATCCTGGCCAACGCCGACTACTGGAATTCGATCACCGCCAGCCTCGTCTTTGCCGGGATCAGCACCGGGCTTGCGATGTTCATCGCGCTCGTGCTCGCTGCCTTGACCGATCGGCAGCTCGCAGGCTCGCGCCTCTATCGCGTGGTGCTGATCTGGCCCTACGGCATCGCCGCACCGGCGCTGGCGCTGGCGTTCCGCTTCATCCTGGCGCCGGAGGCGGGGTTCCTTTCCGTCATCAACCGGATGTGGCCGGGGATCTGGGATCCGGGTCTCGATGGCGCGGATGCCATGGCGTCGATCATCGTCGCCTTCTCGTGGAAATATGTCGGCTACAACTTCATTTTCTTCATGGCCGCGTTCCAGGCCATACCCCGCTCGCTGATCGAGGCCGCCGCAATGGACGGTTCGGGTGTCATCAGGCGTTTCTGGGACATCCAGTTCCCGCTGATCACGCCGACGATCTTCTTCCTTTTGGTCATCAACATCACCGAAAGCTTCCAGGATTCCTTCGGCATCGTCGACATCATGACATCAGGCGGCCCGGCGAATGCGACCAATCTGATGGTCTACAAGATCTATTCCGACGGCTTCAAAGGTTTGGATTATTCGGGCGCCGCCGCGCAGAGCATCATCCTGATGCTGCTCATCATCGTGCTCACCATCTTCCAGTTCCGCTTCATCGAGCGGCGCGTGCACTACGGGTGAGGATGACATGGTAGAGCGCACCCCATTCCTCAATTTCTTCACGCATCTGATCCTGTTCGTCGGTTTTGTCTTCTGCGTCGCGCCGTTCGTGGTCGTCGCCATCGCCGCGTCGCACAACCTGCGGGATGTCAACGATGTGCCGATGTCGCTGATGCCGGGCAGCGACTTCTGGGTCAACATCAAGACGGCGTGGGTGACGGCCGATCTCGGCCCCAAGCTGCTCAACAGCTTCATCGTCGCCGGCGGCGTGGCGGCGGGCAAAGTGATCATTTCGGCGCTCACCGCCTTTTCGATCGTCTATTTCCGCTTTCCCGGCCGGATGTTTATCTTCTGGCTGATCTTCGTCACCCTGATGCTGCCGCTGGAAGTGCGCATCGTGCCGACCTACGCGGTCGTCGCCAATGTGCTGTCGCCCTATCAAGCCATCCTCGACGTGACAGGCTTGGGCTGGCTGATCGAGAAGGTGTCAGGCGTACAGGTCTCGCTCAGCCTCGGGCTGCTCAATTCCTATCCCGGCCTGATACTGCCGCTGGTCGCCACCGCGACCGGGACGTTCCTGTACCGGCAGTTCTTCCTGACCGTGCCTGATGAGCTCACCGAGGCAGCGCGTATGGATGGTGCAGGGCCACTGCGTTTCTTCATCGATGTGCTTTTGCCGCTGTCGCGCAACAACATGGCCGCGCTCGGCACCATCATGTTCCTGTGGGCCTGGAACCAGTATCTGTGGCCGCTGCTCATCACCACCGACCAGTCGCACGCGATGGCGGTGACCGAGCTCAAACAGCTGATCCCCAATGTCGGCGGCACTCCGGAATGGCACATTGCCATGGCCGGCACGCTGATCGTCATGCTGCCGCCGCTGCTTGTCGTGGTGCTCATGCAACGCTGGATTGTGCGTGGCCTGATCGCCACCGAGAAATAACAGGAGACAAAAAATGGCCTCCATCACCATTCGCGGCGTCAAGAAGAATTACGCCAAGACGCAGGTCGTGCACGGTGTCGACCTCGACTTCGCCTCGGGGGAATTTGTCGTCATCCTCGGGCCTTCCGGCTGCGGCAAGTCCACGCTGCTGCGCATGATCGCCGGGCTGGAAGACATTTCCGGCGGCACGATCGCGATCGACGGCATCGTCGTCAACAGACTGGAACCACGCGAGCGCGGCTGCGCCATGGTGTTCCAGAACTACGCGCTCTATCCGCATATGAGCGTGGCGCAAAACATCGGCTATTCGCTCAAGGTGGCCGGCGTTCCCGCCGCCGAACGCACACAGCGCATTCAGGCGGTCGCCCGCACGCTCGAACTCGAACATCTGCTCGACCGCAAGCCGATGGCGCTTTCCGGCGGCCAGAGGCAGCGCGTCGCCATGGGCCGCGCCATGATCCGCGAGCCGAAAGTGTTCCTGTTCGACGAGCCGTTGTCCAATCTCGACGCCAAGCTGCGTGTCCAGATGCGCTCGGAAATCCGCAAGCTGCATCGCCGGCTGAACGCCACCTCCGTCTTCGTCACTCACGATCAGGTCGAGGCGATGACGCTGGCCGACCGGCTGGTGATCATGAACGGCGGAAAGGTCGAGCAGGTCGGTACGCCAGGTGAGATCTACACCCGCCCGGCCAGCCGCTTCGTTGCCACCTTCGTCGGCGCGCCGGCGATGAACATTCTCGAAGGCACGGTCGAGCTCGACGGGCTGTCGCTGCTCGGCGGCAGCCGGCGCCTGGCGATGACACGCGCCGGCCTGCCAGTCGGCACGAAGGTCGCGATGGGCATCCGGCCGGAAGCCGTTCGGCTGGTGGCGCCCGGCACGGCCGGCGCGCTCGACGCCACCGTCGACCTGGTCGAGGAACTGGGCGCGGGGCGGGTCATCTATGTCGATCTCGACGGCGCGCCGTTTTCGGTGATGACGTCGGAGGCCATCCACCCCGAGCCCGGCAGCACCGTCGGCCTGAAGGTCTTGCCGGAGGACATGCATTTCTTCTCGTCGGAGACGGGAAGCCGCCTCGATGTCTTCAAGGCGTCCGTGCCCGAGCCGGCGCTCTGATCTGGAGCCTCATTGGGCGCTGACCGGCGCCCCGCTCGACTGCTCAGGCGAATACATGCGCCTTTCCCGACACGGTGAGCCGGACGATCTCGCCGACCGCCGGCGCGTCCATGCCGGATTTGCGCAAGATCAGCGGCGTGTTGCCGATCGCGGCCGCATCCGGCGGATCGGCATTGTTCAGGAGCCGCACCGCGATCGTGCATGTCGATCCGGCGAATTCCGATTCCGTCACTTCGCCGAACAACATGTCAGTGGTGCCCGACATGCCTTCGCGCGATGTTCTCTTCAGGGCAATCTGCTCCGGCCGCAGCATGATGCGGGCAATATCGCGGCTCTCATTGGTGTCGACTGCGATGCGGCCGAGCGGCGAGTTGGCGAAGCCACCCGCGATCTTCGCCGGCAGGATGATGGCGTCGCCGAGGAACTCGGCGATCATCCTGTCCTTCGGCTTGAGGTAGAGATCGCGCGGCGTGCCGACCTGCGAGAACTTGCCGTCGCGCATCACCGCCACCTGGGCAGCGAAGGACAGCGCCTCGGCCTGGTCGTGCGTCACCAGGATGGTGGTGATGCCGGCCGCCTCCAGCAGTTCGGCCACCGCCTTGCGCATCGAGGCGCGCAGACCCGTGTCCAACGCCGAGAACGGCTCATCGAGCAGCATCAGCCGCGGCTTCATCGCCATGGCGCGGGCGAGCGCCACGCGCTGCTGCTGGCCGCCGGAGAGTTCGTGCGGGCGGCGCTTGAGGATCGCCTTGTCCAGCCCGACGATATAGGCGAGTTCGATGATGCGTTCGGCGCGCTTGTCCTCGCCCCGGTCCATGCCGAAACCGATATTGTCCGATATGGTCAGATGCGGGAACAGGGCGCCGTCCTGCGCCACCACGCCGATGCCGCGGCGATGTGCCGGGACAGCGGCGCCACCATTGGCCAGCACTTCGCCGTCGAGCACGATGCGGCCCTGGTCAGGCGCCTCGAAACCGGCGATCAGCCGCAGCAAGGTGGTCTTGCCGCAGCCGGAGGGGCCGACGATTGCGGTCCGGCTGCCGCTGGCGACACTGAGGTCGACGCCGGCAAGGGCTGCGACCGGGCCGTAATGCTTGTGCAGACCGCTGATTTCGAGAAAGCTCATCGTCCGGCCATCCGTTTCGACTGGACATAGAGCAGCCAGGTCAGGGGCAGCGACATCGCCACCATGATGAAGGCGTAAGGGGCAGCCGAGGCGTAGTCGATCTCGCCGCTGTAGGACCAGAACGCCATCGCCAGCGTGCGGGTGCCGTTCGGCGCCAGCATCTGGGTCGCGGTCAGCTCGTTCATGATGCCGAGCGCCACCAGCGCCATGCCGGCCGCGGCACCGGGCGCCGACAGGCGGATGGTCGTCGACCACAGCGCGTTGAGCGGACGCCGGCCGAGGCTGGACGCGGCGCGCTCGAGTTCGACCGGCGCCTGGGCGATCGAGGCGCGCAGGCTGACCAGGGCACGCGGCAGGAACATGAGTGCATAGGCGACCAGGATGGTGAACAGCGTCTGATAGAGTGGCAGGGCGATGCGCACGGTGATGGTGACCAGCGCCAGCGCGATGACGACACCCGGTAGCGAGCCGACGATGTAGTTGCAACCCTCCAGCAGGCGCTGCAATGGTCCCGGCGCGCGGATCGAGATCCAGGCCATCGGCATGGCGGCGACAGTGGCGAGCAGTGCTCCGGCAACCGCCAGGAACAGCGTCTGGCCGAGCGCCAGGCCAATCTCGTCGAGACGCCAGACGTCGGCGCCGCCGGCGACGAGCCAGCGGCCGATGGTGATGAACGGTACGCCAAGCGCCAGCAGCGTGGTGACGACAAGCAAGAGCAGGCTCGGTACGGTGGCGCGGCCGAGGCGTGTGCGTTGCTGGTAGCGCGCCGCGCCGGAGCCGACACGGGCATAGCGCTCCTCGCCGCGCACCAGCACTTCGAGGCCCAGAAGCACGAAGCAACAGGTCACCAGCACGCCGGCCAGCATGTTGGCGGCCGGCCCGTTGAAGGTCGACTGGAACTGGTCGACGATGGCCGTGGTGAAGGTGTCGAAGCGGATGAAGACATAGAGGCCGTATTCGGCCAGCAGATGCAGTCCGACCAGCAACGAGCCGCCGCAAATGGCGAGCCTGAGTTGCGGCACCACGACACGCCAGAAGACGCGCCAGGGTCCAAGGCCAAGGGCGGCGGCAGCATCCTCCAGGGCCGGATCGAGACGACGCAGCGCCGCCGATACGGGCAAATAGAGGAAGGGAAAATAGGCGATCACCGACACCAGCACGCCGGCCCACAGGCCGTGCAGCCCGGGCACCATGGAGATCCAGCCATAGGAGTGCACGAAAGCGGGAATGGCGAGCGGCGCCACGCACAACCAGGCCCACAGCCTGGCGCCGGGCAGGTCGCTGCGCTCTGTCAGCCAGGCCAACGCAACAGACAGCACGATGGCGATCGGCACGGCCAGCAGCACCAGCAGCGTGGTGTTGACCAGCAACTCGCCGACGCGCGGCCGGAAGACCAGCGCTGAAACGGTCTCCCAGCCCGTCTGCACTGCGATCCAGATGATGAAGGCCAGCGGCACAAGGGCGAGCAGCGAGACGAAGACGGCGGCTGTGACAAGCCAGGGTGCTGCCCGCCGTTGCGGCCTTCGACGCATCTTCATCGGCAGGTCCGAGCGCGTGAGATCGACGGCGGACTGCATCAGGTCAGACGCCGTGCCGCTGCCGTCCGGCGGCAGCAATTGAAGGACCACGGTCGGCGGTCAGGAACGCAGCGTGTCGTCATCGACGAAGGCCATCTCGAAAATAAAACGCTCCCGCGGAAGGCAAGGTCCCGCGGGAGCACGGTCTGACGTCCTTATCAGGACGAACGGCAACTAAAGCAAGCCGGCTGCCGTCATCAGGTCGGTGACCTTCTTGGAGTTCAGCGTCGTGGCGTCGACCTTCGGTGCCTGCAGATCAACCAGCGGCACCAGCTTCGGATTGGACTCGGCGCCCTTGCCGACCGCGTATTCAAAGGCGGTTCCGTTCTTCAGCACATCCTGGCCGCCCTTGCCGGTCACCCATTTCAGGAACGCCTGGGCTTCCTTCGGATGCTTGCTCGAGGCGAGCACGCCGCCACCGGAGACCGAGACGAAAGCGCCCGGATCCTGGTTCTTGAAATAATGCAGCGCGACATTCTTGCTGTTCTCGCCGGTCTTGGCCTGATCGCCGAAGTAATAATAGTGGTAGATCACGCCGCCTTCGATCTCGCCGGCATTGACCGCCTTCATCACCGTGCTGTTGCCCTTGTAGGCGGTGAAGTTCTCCTTCATCGCCTTCAGCCAGTCCGCCGTGGCGGCCTCGCCCTTGAGTTGCAGCAATGCGCTGACGATGGCCTGGAAATCCGCGCCCGAGGGCGAAGCCGCCCAACGGCCCTTCCAGCTCGGATCGGCGAGGTCGAGCAGCGACTTGGGCAACTGGTCGGCCTTGAGCTTGGTCGTGTTGTAGGCAAAGACGGTGCTGCGCGCGGCCACGCCCACCCATTTGCCGCTGGCGGCCTGATAGTCCTGCGGCACCTGAGCCAGCGTGTCGGCATCGACCGGCGCGAACAGACCGGCATTCTCGACCAGCACCATGGCAGGTGAGTTCTCGGTCAGGAACACGTCGGCGGGCGAGGCGGCCCCTTCGGCGACGATCTGGTTGGAGAAATCGCTGTCGCCACCATTGCGCAAGGTGACCTTGATGCCGGTCTCCTTGGTGAACCCTTCGGCCCATTCCTTGGCCAGGCTTTCGTGCTGGGCGTTGTAGACGATGATGCCGGCATCCCCGGCCATCGCCGGACCGGCGATCAGGCTGATTGCCAGCGCGGTCGCGCCGACGAGCGTGGAAAGCGTGTATTTCATGGTGTCGTCCTCGATCTGGGGTTTGGCACGAAATCTCCTATCGATACCTGACCATGGTAGTCAACATTTATCTCGCACACGCACAACGTCACGAGGAGGCGGATAATTCCATGTGATGTGGGTGCTCCCAAAAATCGCAGCGCGGAATTCAAGCCGCTGGCCAGTCGACCGCTCGGACCATTGGGGCGGTTCGCAGGCCGTGGAAAAGCACCGAATGGCGCCCGACAACCCTGGAAATATCCAGGCGCCAGCCCTTGGCGTGAGTGAACAGCGCCTCCAGCAGCACCGCCAGTTCCACCCGGGCCACGTGCTGACCAAGACAGGCATGAAGTCCGGTACCGAATGCGAGGGCCGATGAAGCGCCGGAATGCAGATCCAGCCGATCGCCAGCCGGAAAGACTGAAACGTCTCTATTGGCGCTCGCCAGGACGGGGACAACAGCCTGCCCGGCTTTTATGGTAGCGCCACCAAACTGCAAATCTTCCGCGGCAATGCGCGCTCCGGCATAATGGACAGGCGCGCAGAAACGCAGCAGTTCCTCGGCTGCCGCGGACCAACCGACACGCCCGTCCTCCAGCAACGACAGTTGCTCGGGAAACGGGCCAGAGCCGCCAGCGCATTGCCGAACGTGTCCACAACCGTCGCCTGCCCGGCAAACAGCAGGAACACGATGTTTGCAACGGCGTCGTCCTTGTGCCAGCTGCCGGCATCGACCTCGGCGAGCATATGAGCCGAAATGCCGCCTGGGTGGACGTCGCCGCGCTCTATCGCCAGCAGGACCCATGCTTCCAACCGGCGACAGGCCTCGTTTGCATCCTCGTTGATGCCGCCAATCCTCATGTCCAAGGCATCGGCCATACACTGCGCATCGTGACCAATGCGCCATGGATCATCCATGCCGATACCCAGGATGCGCTCCAGGCCTGAGAAAGCGAGTGGAAGGCCGATATCGGCGACAGCGTCGAACTCCCGTTTTGTCACGGCGGATCGCACCAGCTCCGATGCCCTGGACGCGAGCTGGTCGAACAGCCCTCGGCCGGCGGAATAGGTCAACGAACCGGCCAGTGGGCGGCGCAGGCTCATATGCCGCGGCGGGTCGGACAAAAGCATGGAGCGGGTCAAAAGATCCAAGGCCGGATTGGCACTGATCTTCTGCCTGACTTCCTGATAGGCGCCCGGCGGGGCTTGCAGCAACAACGGGTGTTTCAAAGCCTGCGACACAAGCGCGTGGCTGAAGGCGTAAAACGCCTCACCGACCTCTGGGTAAGGAGCTTTGCCCCAGCTGCCGCCTCCCGCGCTCCGACGATTTGCGAATTCCGCAAACGGATCGCCATCCAGCGCGAACGGGTCGAAAAGGTCGCCTTGGCCTGTCATGGGGCGAGGTCAACGGCGAAGATGACGCGAAATCCGCCGGAACTGAGATCCTCGGGCAGAAAGCCGGGCGCCAGATGCAGAAATTCACATTGCAGAACGCGCCTGTAGAAGCGCAGCAGAGGGTCCCTTGTTATCGCTTCGATCGAAGGCGTCACACCGGTCCGGTGCCAGTCATCGATCGTCTGGCGGAATAGCGGATCCGGCCGAACCTTGTCGGGAAAGTCGCCCTGCGCTCCGGCATAGGACGGGCAACGTCCGTCGCCGACCAACCACCGTGCGCCGACTCGAAGCCCGTGGTCCGTTAGTTGCGACAGCAGCCGGCGAACTATGTCGGTGCCGCGAAATTCGGGCCGCACACCCAGGTTGTAAACGTAGAGCGAATGCGCCGGTTCGCTCCTGGCAAGCGAAGAATAGGCGGCGAAGGTCTTCGGGAATTTTCGCGTCTCACGGGGGTCCTGGCTTGTCTCCACGAAGCAGATCGCACCGGCAATGAGGTTCCCGACCAGGGCCACGATCATTGTATGTCCATATGAAAGGCGGCGACGGATCACTGCCTCGCTGGCGCCGAGGGGCCCCCAGGCAGCTGTTTCCATCGCCACCATGTCTGATATGTCGTCTTCAACAAGTTGACGAAATGTGACCGTTATCATCTTAGGTGACTGCTCGACAATTTCCCGACAAATGGACGATTTCCTTGTGCCAACCGTTGGAGAATGCGTGAGGAAGGGGTGGGTGTCTCATGATTTTCTACATTTGTCATCGCTTACATGCCTACACTCAGGCAAGCCTGCTCCTCTATTTTCGGACCGATCTGCAGGATTTCGTCCGTTTGGTTCCCTATGGTGAAGCGGCGCATCTTCTTGGGATCTCCAACGGCACGGTCATCTGGACAGATCTGGACCGCCTGAGCGAAGCCGAGATTGAAGCAGCCTCCGACCTCAGCGAGCGTATGAGGTTGCGGCAGCCCGATCTCTGTCAACTCAATCACCCCCGGCAAAGTCTTCAACGTTTCGAGCTGCTGCGCATGCTGTTTTCGGACGGCACCAACGATTTCAACGTATACCGGCCCGAAATTCTGCCGGAGGGGATGCGTTTTCCCGTCTTTCTGCGCGATGAGACTGGAGCAACTTACAAGACGCCGCGACTGCTGGCTTCACGAGCGGAGCTCGACCGGGAGCTTTCGCATTTGCGCGAGATGAATTTTGTTCGCCCCATGGTGGTGGAGTTCGGATCAAAAGCGGAGCCCGACGGCAACTACCGAAAATACGCTGCCTATCGCATCGGTGCGCACAGCTATGCGCAGCACTGCTTCTCCAGCCAGGAGTGGTTCATAAAAGACCCTGGCAAAGGTATGTCGGGACGGCAACTGGCCGAGCACAGCGCCTATGTTCGTGACAATCCGCACGCAGGCGCGCTGATGCCAATCTTCGAAAAGGCCAGGATTTCATACGGCCGGATTGACTACACCGTTGTCGACGGTCGCATCCAGGTGTTCGAGATCAACACCAATCCCACCGTGTTGAATCATCCGCCGACACCTTTCGATACGTACGATTCTCGGCCCTATGCTGACATGCATGCGAAAGCATTGGCACAGTTGCCCCATGCTGACGATGCCGCGTCCACGCCATCCATCGACAAGACACATCTCCAGATTCTGGGCCGCTTGCGAAACAAGTATCGCCGCAGACGAGTGAAACTGACGGTTCGAAGAGGCTTGAGCTATTTCTGGGGCGCGACGTTCGGCGCCAGGTAAGGACGATGCCAGCAAACTTTCGTGATTTGCCCGTAGTTTGGCTTGGACATTATTTCGCCGGCCACGTAACAAATCAGTGCCGAGGCACGAAAATCGGGGGAGTGAACTCTTGTGAGCGGCAAGGACGAGGCCGAGCTTTCCCGGCTGATGCGGGCCGCGATCGCGGGAGATGAAAAGGCCTATGCCGACTTTCTGCACCGGATTGCCGCGCTGGTGCGCGGCTTCGTCCGGCGCAAGATCGTGCAGGGCGGGGTCGATCCCGAGGATGTCGTGCAGGAAACCTTGCTGGCCATTCATGTGAAACGGCATACCTGGCGCCAGGACGCGCCGGTGCTGCCGTGGATCTACGCGATCGCCCGCTTCAAGCTGATCGACGCGTTCCGGCGGCGCGGTCGACGCATCGAGATCGATGTCGACGATATCGCCGAGACCTTCGCCGAGCCGGAGACCGAAACCGTCAGCGAGCGCGACATCAATCGAGCCCTGGACGGGCTGCCACCGGCACAGCGTTCCGTGGTTTCGGCCGTATCGGTGGAAGGCCGCTCGATCGGCGAGACGGCAGCGAAGTTCGGCATCAGCGAGACGGCGGTGCGTGTGTCGCTGCATCGCGGACTTGCCGCCATAGCCAGGCGATTTGGGCGGGAATGACATGAGGACCGAGGATCTCATCAAGGCGCTCGACGCCGATGCAGGCAGCAAGGCGATGCCATTGCGCTCGGCCTGGTGGCTGGCTGCCGGTGCGGCCATTGTCATCGCCGCGGTCGTTTTCCTGCTGACGATCGGCCCGCGCCCCGACTTCATGGTGGCCGCGCACACGATGCGCTTCCTGTCGAAATTCGTCTTCACCATCGTGCTGGCCATCAGCGCCTTCGCCCTTATCCGCGCCTTGTCGACGCCAGGCGCCCCGACTGGTCTGGCGATGGCGGGGATGCTTGCCGCGCCGCTGCTGGTGGCCGTGGCCGTGGTTCTGGAACTCTTCATGGTGCCGGAGGCGTTGTGGGGCACGCGCATGGTCGGCTCCAACATGATGATCTGCATGGGCTTCATCCCGCTGATCGGCATCGGCCCGCTGGCCATCTTCCTGTGGATGCTGCGCTACGGCGCGCCGACACGGCCGGTGCTGGCCGGCGCGGTCGCGGGCCTGCTCGCCGGTGGGCTGGCGGCGACCTTCTATGCCGCGCATTGTTTCGACGATTCGCCGCTTTTCGTTGCCACCTGGTACACGATCGCGATTGCGGCGCTTGCCTTGCTTGGCGCGCTCGGCGGGCGGTTTTTCGTGCGCTGGTAGCAGGATACCTGCGACCACACCCCCGTGCACACCGATCCTTAATCATGCCGGCAATTGTTTGCCGGTTACCGCTGTCGCCAGTACCCCCTACGCAACCTTTCCTTAAAATCGATCCTTCAAGGTTTTAACGGGAAAAAGCGATTGCCCACGGGGGTGGCACGGATCGTGAGATTACCAGGACTCATCGGGCTCCACAGACATGCCGCGCCGGCGTTGCTTGTGGCCGGCCTTGCCGTAGCGGCGGCCTCGGCCGTGCTGTCGAGGCTGGACCTTGGCGCAGAGGCACTCAAGCTTTGTCTTCAGATATCGGTCGCTATTGCGGGCGGCGCGCTTTTCCTCGCCGGGCTGTTCGTCGTTCGAATCTCCGCCGATCGGCGGCAAATCGCGCAAAGCGAGCAGCGCTTTCGCCGGGCCATGCAGGATTCGGCGATCGGCATCGCCATTGTCGGGCTGAACGGGTGCATTCTCGAAACCAATCCGGCGTTTGCCTCGATGCTTGGCTACAGCCGCGAAGAGATCGAGGCGATGACATTTTTCCAGATCACCCATCCTGACGACCTGCATATCGGGCGGGAGACCATGGAAGGCATCAAAGCGGGCACGGTCAACGCCTTCCAACTCGAGAAGCGCTATCTCAAGAAAGACGGCACGCCCGTCTGGGCGCATCTCGCCGGCTCCGTCATTCGTGACGAGAAAGACGGGCGCCCGCTCTATCTCGTCTCGCAGATCGAAGACATCGACGCGCGCAAGCAGGCCGAAGCGCGCATCACTGAGGCCGAAACACGCTGGAATTTCGCTCTGGCCGGCGCCGGCCAGGGCGTCTGGGATCTCGACGTCCGCAAAGGCGGCACGACCTATTCCTCGACCTGGGTCAAGATGCTGGGTTATGCGGATGGCGAACTCGACGGCGATCCGGACCGCTGGCTGACCATGATCCATCCCGACGACCGCGAGACCGTCGCCGAAGCGGACCGCGCCCACCTTGACGGCCAGACGGAGTTTTTCGAGGCCGAGTTCAGGATGCGTCACAAGGACGGCTATTGGGTCTGGATCCTCGACCGCGGCAAGGCCATCGAGCGCGACGGGGACGGGCGTCTGATCAGGGCCATCGGCAGCCTGACCGACATCACCCGACGCAAGGAAGTCGAAGAGCGCCTGACCGTGTCGGCGGCAATGCTGGCCGACGAGAAGGAGCGGCTCCGGGTGACGCTGCAGTCGATCGGCGATGCCGTTATCTGTACCGATGCGGCGAACCGCGTCACCTTCATGAACCCGGTTGCCGAGAAGCTGACCGGCGTTTCCGGCGAGGCGGCCCTCGGCAAGACGCTCGGCCATGTCTATTGGGCGGTCGACGAGGAGACGGGTCACAGGATCGGCGTGACACGGCCGGCGATCGGCGCGGAGGCGCCCTCCGACCAGAACAGCCGTGCCGTGCTGATCCGCCGCGACGACACACGCTGCAGCATCCGTCAGGTCGTGTCGCCGATCATGAACGAGCGCAACGAATTCTGCGGGCTGGTCATCGTCTTCCAGGACTTCACCGATGCGCGTGCCCTGCAGCGCCAACTCGCTCACGCCGCCGCGCATGATGCGTTGACCGGCCTTGCCAATCGCTCGAGCTTCATCCGCACCATGGAGGGATTGGTCGATCAGGCGCGCAAGGACGGCACGACGGCCGGGAGCGGCCATCAGTTCATGTTCATCGACCTCGATCATTTCAAACTGGTCAACGACACCGGTGGTCACGCCGCCGGGGACGCCTTGCTGAAGCGGGTCGCCGAGGCCGTGCGCGACGTGCTTGGGCCCGAGGATATTGTCGCGCGCCTGGGTGGCGACGAATTCGCGGTCATCCTGAAATCGGGTTCGACCGCCGGCGCCAGGATCGCGGCGCGCTCCATCATCGATGCGATAGCCGGCCTCAACTTCACCTGGGACGGCCGGCCGCACGCGATCGGTGCCAGCATCGGGCTGGCGGCGATCTGCGCCAATTGCGGTGAGGTCGATGAGATCATCGCAAAGGCCGACGCCGCCTGCTATGCGGCCAAGGCCGCCGGCCGCGGATGCGTTTCAGTGGCGCCGGACGACAGGATCAGCGACGACAGGTCAGAACCGCCCGCGCCGCTTGCCGCAGCGTCGTGAACCGACGCGTCAGCGCGTCGGGACGGGGTGCTCGCCGCGATAGTCGTAGAAGCCGCGCCCGGTCTTGCGGCCGAGCCAGCCGGCCTCGACATATTTGACCAGCAGCGGGCAGGGGCGGTACTTCGAATCCGACAGGCCGTCATGCAGCACCTGCATGATCGACAGGCAGGTGTCGAGGCCGATGAAATCGGCAAGCTGCAGCGGCCCCATGGGATGGTTGGCGCCAAGCCGCATGGCGGTGTCGATGGCATCGACCGAGCCGACGCCCTCATAAAGCGTGTAGATCGCCTCGTTGATCATCGGCAGCAGGATGCGGTTGACGATGAAGGCCGGGAAATCCTCCGAGACCGTGATCGTCTTGTCGAGCTGCTTCACATAGGTCTTGGCCGCCTCGAAGGTCTGGTCCTCGGTGGCGATGCCGCGCACCAGCTCGACCAGCTTCATCAGCGGCACCGGGTTCATGAAATGTATGCCGATGAAGCGCTCCGGCCGGTCGGTCTGCGCGGCAAGCCGCGTGATCGAGATCGACGAGGTGTTGGTCGCCAGGATGGCTTCGGGATTAAGCTGCGGACAGAGCTGCGCGTAGATCTTGCGCTTGACGGTCTCGTCTTCTGTCGCCGCCTCGATCACCAGATCGGCGCCGGCGAGATCTGCCATCGTCGGCGCCGAGGCAATGCGCGCCATCGCCTGGTTGCGCAGCTTCTCGTCAAGCTTGCCGGACCCCACCTGACGGGCCATGTTGCCGCTGATGGTGGCGATGCCCTTCTCGATGCGATCAGGCGATATATCGTAGATCAGCACCTTGTAGCCCGATAGGGCGGAGACATGGGCGATACCCCCACCCATCTGGCCCGCGCCGATGATGCCGATCGTCTCGATCTTGCTCATTACACCGATCCCGTCCTGAGCCCTTCCGCATGAATTGCGAAAGCGCTCCACCTTTTGTTTTCCGCAATTCCGGACGCAAAACCGCTGCGCATTTTTGCTGGAATTGCTTTTGGCCTTTGCGGCCTGGTTTTTGTGCAGTGCAAACTAAAAGGGCGGGGAGACTTCGTCTACCCCACCCCAGGTATTTAATACGCTTTGTCAGAGAGCGTCAAAGCGCCTTCTGCAACTCCGGCAGAATGACGAAGAGATCGCCGACGAGGCCATAGTCGGCAACCTGGAAGATCGGCGCTTCCTCGTCCTTGTTTATGGCGACGATGACCTTCGAATCCTTCATGCCGGCAAGGTGCTGGATGGCGCCGGAGATGCCGACCGCGATGTAGAGATCGGGAGCGACGACCTTGCCGGTCTGGCCGACCTGCCAGTCGTTCGGCGCATAGCCGGCATCGACCGCGGCGCGGGACGCGCCGACGGCGGCGCCGAGCTTGTCGGCGACCGGCAGGATGACTTCCTGGAACTTCTCCGAGGAGCCGAGAGCACGGCCACCCGAAATGATGATCTTGGCCGAGGTTAGTTCCGGACGGTCAGTGTCCGACAGCTTGTTCTCGACGAAGGTGGAGAGGCCGGGATTGGCCGCCGCCTTGACGGTCTCGACCGCGGCCGAGCCGCCCTCGGGGGCTGCCTGGAAGGAGGCGGTGCGCACCGTGATGACCTTCTTGGCGTCGGTCGACTGCACGGTCTGGATGGCGTTGCCGGCATAGATCGGCCGCTTGAACGTGTCCGGCGACACCACTTCGATGATCTCGGAGACCTGCGCGACATCGAGCAGGGCGGCAACGCGCGGCGCGACGTTCTTGCCCGACGAGGTCGCCGGCGCGATGATGGTGTCGTAGCCGCCGGCGAGCGACACGACGAGTGCCGCCGTCGGCTCGGCGAGACGCTCGGCGAGTTCGTCGGCTTCGGCGAGCAGCACCTTGGTCACGCCCTTGAGCTTGGCGGCGGCGTCGGCCGCACCCTTGGCGCCCTTGCCGGCGACCAGCACATGCACGTCGGAGCCGATCTGCAGGGCCGCCGAAAGCGCCTTGGCGGTCTGGTCGGAAAGGGTGGCGTTGTCGTGTTCGGCGATGAGGAGAATGGTCATTTTATCTGTTCCTTCCGATCTCAGAGCACGCCGGCTTCGTTCTTGAGCTTGTCGACCAGTTCGGCGACGCTCTTGACCTTGACGCCCGCCTTGCGGCCGCTCGGCTCCTCGGTCTTGATGACCTTGAGGCGCGGCTTGACGTCGGCGCCGTAGTCGGCCGGGGTCTTTTCGTCGAGCTGCTTCTTCTTGGCCTTCATGATGTTGGGCAAAGAGGCATAGCGCGGCTGGTTGAGGCGAAGGTCGGCGGTGATGATCGCCGGCATCTTCAGTTCCACCGTCTGCAGGCCGCCGTCGACTTCGCGCGTCACCTTGGCCTTGTCGCCGTCAAGCACGACCTTGGAGGCGAAGGTGCCTTGGGCCCAGCCGAGCAGGGCCGCCAGCATCTGGCCGGTCTGGTTGGAATCGTCGTCGATCGCCTGCTTGCCGAGGATGACGAGGCCGGGTTGCTCAGCGTCGACGACGCCCTTCAGCACCTTGGCGACGCCGAGCGGCTCGGTCTGCTCGTCGGTCTTGACCAGGATGGCGCGGTCGGCGCCCATGGCGAGCGCGGTGCGCAGGGTTTCCTGCGCCTGCTGCGGGCCGATCGAAACGACGATGATCTCTTCGGCCTTGCCGGCTTCCTTGAGCCGGATCGCCTCTTCGACCGCGATCTCGTCGAACGGGTTCATCGCCATCTTGACGTTGGCGAGTTCAACCGCCGAACCATCAGCCTTCACGCGAACCTTGACGTTCGCATCCACAACCCGTTTCACGGGCACAAGGATCTTCATTTGCCTGTCACCTCTTCACGCTAGTTGGGCGCGCTATAGCAGCCTGCGCCCCTTCTGAGTTGTCGAAAGCCGACATTCCTGACTGAATTCCGGCCAGACGGAATTCTGGCCGGATGGAAATTCTGGTCTTTGCCCGCCTTGGGCTCAGACGGAGACGTTTCCGTAGTTGCGGCAACCCTTGACGTCAATACGCTGAAAGCGGCTCAAATCGGTTCAGTTTGAGCCAGAGGGGTTTCCTCGACCCCAGCGCGTCGTGGTGGCCGGCGGTTCGGGCGCCGCTGGTTCAGCAGCAACCGGCGGCGGGTCTGATGTGGGAACCACGGTATCCTCGTCCGCGCCTGCAAAAAGCGGCACGCCGCGGCTGCGCAGGACAAGCACCAGCACGGCGCCGGCAATGATGCCGCCGATGTGGCAGGCCCAGGAGATCTGGTCCTCACCACCGGCCGCGAACATGAAGACCTGGAACAGCACCCACAGGATGAGCGGGATGAAGGCCGGAATGCGCAGCGGGATGCGGGCGAAGGCCAGAACCCAGACCTTCACCCTGGGATAGAGGATCAAATAGGCGACGACCACGCCGGCGATGGCGCCGGAGGCGCCGATCAGCGGCGCCTGCGAATTCCAGGCGACGAGGCCCTGGAAGGCGGCGCCGGCGATGGCGCAGAGCAGGTAGAAGATCAGGTAGCGGATGTGGCCGAGCGCGTCCTCGACATTGTCGCCGAACACCCACAGGAACAGCATGTTACCGCCGAGATGGAAGATGTCGGCATGCAGGAAGGAATAGGTGAGGTAGCTCAGGCTTTCGGGGATGATGACAAAGCGAGGGTCGAGCTCGGCTGTGTCATGAACGACCGACGGGATGAAGCCGAGGCCAAGCACGGCAGCGTTGGTGAAATTCTCACCGCCGAGTGCCGTGGCGCAATAGACGAGCGCGTTGGCCACGATCAGGCCGATCGTCACATATTGCAGGCGGATGTGGCGCAGCCTGTTGGTGTCGTAAAGCGGGATGAACATCGTCCCTGGCCCCCTCCCGCTTTCGGTCCGTTCAGCGGTTCTTGCCGGGAACCCATAGCACGTCGGCATTTCCGTTGTCATTGACCGCCCGGGCGGCGACAAACAGGAAATCCGAGACGCGGTTGATGTATTTCAGCCCGTCGCGGTTGACGTGCTCGCCCGGGTTCTGGGCGAGTGCCACCATCAGCCGTTCGGCCCGCCGCGCCACCGTGCGGGCGAGATGCAAGGCAGCTGCCGCCGGCGTGCCGCCATTGAGCACGAAGGATTTGAGCGGCTGGAGGTCCTTGTTGAGGAGGTCGATGTCCTTCTCGACACGGTCGGTCTGCGTGGCAACGATGCGCAGCGGCTCATAGCCAAGCGGTTTGCCGTCGTCGGGCACCGCAAGATCGGCGCCGAGGTCGAAAAGGTCGTTCTGGATGCGCGACAGCATGGCATCGATCGCCGGATGGCTGGCTACTGTGTGGACCCGTGCCATGCCGATGCAGGCGTTGGCTTCGTCGACCGTGCCGTAGGCGTCCACCCGCAGGTCGGATTTCAGCCGCCGCTCTCCGGTGCCGAGACCCGTGGTGCCATCGTCGCCGGTGCGGGTGTAGATCTTGTTGAGCTTGACCACGTCGCCTCCCGAACGGTTGCTATCCTCACTTGCGGGTGAAATACACCGCCAGCAGAATCAGCACCAGCGCCACGGCCTGCAGCATCACGCGTGCCTGCATCAGCTTGTTCGAGGTGACGCCGGAACCTCCGCGCATCATGTTGATGAGGCCGCGGATCAGCACGATCACCACGGCGGCCATGACCAGAATGGCGAGGATGTTGAAGACGGTTGCCATTGTTGCGTTTCCAGTTGTTTTGGCGTTCAGGCGCGTTTGGCCATCAGGCGGTAGAGTATCGATGCCGGCAGGATGCGTTTGAGCGCCGCGCCGATCTTAGCCGGCACCGTTACCACATAGTGCGGGCGCGGGCGCCGCGACAGAAGTGCATGGCGCAGAACCTTATGGACCACTTCGGGCCCAGGCTTCAGCGCCGACTGGCTGCCGCCGGCGCGCAGCCGCTCCAGCTGCGCGGCATAGTCGACGCTATGCACGGAATTCTCGATGTCGATGTTTTTCAGGAACCAGGGCAGGCCGTTGCTGGCGATCTTCGATTTCACCGGCCCCGGTTCGATCAGCGAAACATGGACGCCGCTGCCTTCCAGTTCTTGGCGCTGACAGAGCATCAGCGCCTCGAGTGCATGTTTAGAGGCCGAATAGGCGCCACGAAAACGCACCGGCACGAGACCAAGGATCGATGAGCAATGGACGAAGCGGCCATGGCCCTGGCGGCGCATCACCGGGACGAGACGGCTGGTCAAATCATGCCAACCGAAGAAATTGACCTCGAACTGCCCTTTCAGCGCGGCCACCGACAGATCCTCGACCGCGCCGGCCTGGGCGTAGGCGCCATTGTTGAAGAGCGCGTCGAGCCTTCCGCCCGTGCGGTCGAGCACTGAAGTCACCAGGGCGGCGATCGAGTCCGGGTCACTGTAATCGAGGTAGAAAGCCTCGATGCCGTCTGCTTCGAGGGCGGCGATGTCTTCCGGCTTGCGCGCTGTCGCGAAGACCCGCCAGCCCTCGGCCTTCAGCGCTCGCGCGCAATAGGCGCCTATGCCTGAGGACGCACCGGTGATGATGATGGTGCGCAACTCGGTCGTTGGAGAATTCGTGGTTTGACTTAGGGTTGCCATTTGCCGCATTCACTTCCCATATTCGCGGCGTCGAGACAATCGAAGGGAGCGCGCGTCCTTGCTGCGGAATATTGTCGCCCTGCGCCGCGTGCTCTACGACGCGCTCGGTCATTTCAACACCGATGACGGCTGGGCGATGGCCAGCCATCTGGCGATCACCTCGCTGATGGCGCTGTTTCCGTTCCTGATCTTCGCCACGACGCTGGGCAGCTTCCTCGGCGCCCAGGCGTTTGCCGACACGGCCGTGCACCTGGTTTTCGACACCTGGCCGGATCAGATCGCCAAGCCGATCGCGCATGAGGTGCTGAACGTGCTGACCGTCCGGCGCACCGATCTGTTGACCTATGGCGTGCTGCTTGCCGCCTACTTTGCCTCGAACGGCATCGAGGCGCTGCGCACGTCGCTCAACCGCGCCTATCGCGTCACGGAAACGCGCGGCATCATCCATCGCCGCGTGCAGAGCCTGTTCTTCGTGCTGATCGCGACGGCCGGATTCCTGGCGATCAGCGTGCTCCTGGTGTTCGCGCCCTTGCTGGCGCGGCTGGCCGAAGCCCATTTCGAGTGGATCAAACCCTATACCGGCACGATCACGCTGTGGCGCTACGTCATCGCCTCGACCGTCATCATCGGCGGGCTGTTTTCGGTGCACTACTGGCTGCCGGCCGGCAAGCGCCGCTTCGTGTCGCTGGTGCCGGGCATCATCTTCACACTGGCCGCATGGCTCATCGGCTCGACCATGTTCGCCACCTATCTCGACCATTTCTCGTCCTATGTGACGACCTATGCCGGCCTTGCCTCGATCATGATCGCGGTGGTTTTCCTCTACATCGTCTCGGCGATCTTCATCCTCGGCGGCGAGCTCAACGCCGCAATCAGCCGCTATTTGGAGGCGCGTGCGCGGGTTGGCTGACCGGCCGAATTGAAGAACTGGAGAATTGAAGAATTGAAGAAAGATTGGCCATATCTGATGCTGTGTGCTTCTTCCTCAATTCCTCAATTCCTCAATTCCTCAATTCCTCAATTCCTCAATTCCTCAATTCCTCAATTCCTCAATTCCTCAATTCCTCAATTCCTCAATTCCTCAATTCCTCAATTCTTCCCTTGGCCTGCCGCGCCGTTGCCAGGCCGACGCCGAACGTCGTGATGGCCATGCCGACAATCTGCAGCGCATTGAGCTGCTCGTTGAACAGGGCCCAGGCGATGATCGCCGTCACCGCCGGCACCAGGTAGAAAAGCGAGGCGACTTTCGACATTTCGCCGTCGCGGATCATTACCATCAGCAGGAAGATGGCGCCGAGCGACAGCACCAGCACCAGCCAGGCCATGGCGAAGATCAGTTCGCCGTTGATGACGACGGTGTGTGTCTCGAAGGCAAGCGCGGCGAGGATCATCAGCGAGGCGCCGCCGACATATTGCCACATGGTGGCCGCCACGAGGTCGCCGCCGGACGCAAAGCGCTTCTGCCAGATGGTGCCGGCGCTCATGCCGAGCACCGAGACCAGCGAGGCGGTCAGCGTCGCCGCGGTCACGCCGCCGCCGAGCGCGCCGAGCTTTGGCCACAGCACGATGACGATGCCGATCAGGCCGATGCCAAGGCCGAGCCAGTGGCGCGGCAGGATGGCCTCGCCGAGAAACTTGCCGGCAAGCACCGCCGTTATCAGCGGCTGCAGGCCGACGATCAGGGCCGAGAACCCGGCCGGCATGCCCCGGTGGATGGCCCAGAAGACGGCGCCGAGATAGACGCCATGCATCAGGATGCCGGCGCCGGTGGCGTGCAGCGCCTCCTTGCGGGTGGCTCGTTTCGACCCCAGAACCGGCATCAGGACAGCCAGCAGGATGGCGGCGATGACGAAACGGGCGGCGAGGAAGGTGAACGGCTCCGCCCACGGCATGGCGTAGCGCGCGCCGATGAAGCCGGTCGCCCACAGGACGACAAAGGTGGCGGGGATGAACCGCTTGATGCTGTGCATTTTCCGGAGATCGCCGAGTTGGTGAGAACTGACCGTGGCGATGCTCTAGTCCGGTTCAACCCGGCGTGCAAAACGAAACCGTTGATCCATGCATCACCGGAATTCAATTGGTGGCGAAAGCGGCGCGTTTTCCAAAGGCTTTAAAGCCCGACCATTCGCCTGATGTTGTCAGGCGATGCACCAGCGCCGCGCAGCTCGGCAAGGCCGGTATCGCCAAGGCTCTTCGACAGTTTTCGCCCATCCGACCCGAGGATGAGCCGATGGTGGAAATAGGCCGGCTGCGGCAGCCCGAGCAGTTCCTGCAGCAGGCGCTGCACGCCGGTAGCGGAAAACAGGTCCTGTCCGCGTACGACATGGCTGATAGTTTGCAGCGCATCGTCCATGACGACGGCGAGGTGGTAGCTGGTCGGGATGTCGCGGCGCGCCACGATCACGTCGCCCCAATCCTGCGGACGGGCCGCGACCGCGCGCGTCGTGGAAAGCGTCTCATCGGTGAATTCGGCCCATGCGAGATCCCTGCCGACACGTGTCATGGCGGCGTCGACATCCAGCCGCCAGGCGAAGGGCTTGTTATCGGCGATGCGCCGCTTGCGTTCCCTGACCGGCAGCGCTTTGTCGGCCGGGGGGTAGAGCGGCACGCCATCGGGATCGCGCGGCCAGTCGCGTCCGCGCTTCTCGCTGCCGGCGATAAAGGCGCGGATTTCGCCACGGCTCATGAAGGCGGGATAGACCAGTTCCTCGCGGATCAGCCGGTCAAGCACCGCCTCGTACTCGGCGAAATGCTCGGACTGGCGGCGCACCGGCTCTTCCCAGCCAAGGCCCAGCCATTTCAGATCGGCCAGCACGCCGGCCTCGAATTGCGGCGTGCAGCGTGTCGTGTCGATATCCTCGATGCGCAGCAGCAGCCGGCCGCCATTGGCCTTTGCCAGCTTCTGGTTGAGCAGCGCCGAATAGGCATGGCCGAGATGCAGTTCACCGTTGGGGCTGGGCGCGAAGCGGAATGTCAGGAGCGTCATGTCTCAAACGGCAATCGGGTTGTGCTGTGGTTTCGGCGGTTGCTACTTTGCTGCACATTCGCGGACAAGGATACAATGCAACGCATCGCGACACTGGACGACATTGCGCGCGGGCTCGATGCGCTTTGCATCATCGACCCGCGCCTGGAAAAGGTGCGCGGCATGGCCGGCGAGGTGCCGCTGCGGCTCTCGGAGCCGGGCTTCAGGAGCCTGGCCTCGATCATCGTCTCGCAGCAGGTCTCCCGGGCGAGCGCCGACGCGATCTTCGGCCGGCTGACCAGGCTTGTCGACCCGCTGACGCCGCAGGCGATCCTGGCCGCCGGCGAGGACATGTTTCGCGAGGCCGGGCTGTCGCGGCCCAAGCAGCGCGGGCTGATCGCCGTTGCCCAGGCGGTGGCCGATGGCCTCGACCTCAATCACCTTTGTTCGCTTGAGGCCGAGGAGGCGATCACGGCGATGACGGCGGTGCCCGGCATCGGGCCGTGGACGGCGGAAGTGTACCTTCTGTTTGCCGCCGGGCACCCCGACATCTTCCCCGCGCGTGACGTTGCGCTGCAGAGCGCGGTCGGCCATGCGCTCGGCATCGACCCGCGTCCGCCGGAGAAAACACTGATCCAACTCGCCGAATCATGGAGCCCGTGGCGAGGTGTCGCATCGCGGCTTTTCTGGTCCTACTATCGCGAAACCAGGGGCAGGGACGCAGCACCCCCGGCCTGAATTCGCAAAAAAGCATAAAAATCATGCTTTTTTGGCACTTCGCGCGAGCGACAATCCGCTTCACATCCCTGTCATGTCGGGCTTACAGTATCCGCGCCGTTCGGGTCTAGAACCAAGGAGGTAAACAAGGTGACGGTTGCCGTATCTCCGGATGGGCTTCCAGCGCTGGTGCTGAATGCGGATTACCGTCCGCTCAGCTATTACCCCTTGTCGCTCTGGTCCTGGCAGGACGCCATCAAGGCGGTGTTCCTCGACCGGGTGAACATCGTCGCCGAATACGAGCATGCGGTGTCCTCGCCGACCTTCTCGATGAAGCTGCCGAGCGTGGTCAGCCTGAAGGCCTATGTGAAGCCGTCCAGGCACCCGGCCTTCACCCGCTTCAACGTCTTCCTGCGCGACCGCTTCCAGTGCCAGTATTGCGGCACTCCTGACGACCTGACCTTCGACCACGTCATCCCTCGCCATCGTGGTGGTGCGACGACATGGGAGAATGTCGTTGCCGCCTGTTCGCCCTGCAATTTGAGGAAGGGTGGCATGATGCCGGCGCATGCCAAGATGTTTCCGCTGCAGAAGCCTTACCAGCCGACCGTGCATGATCTGCACAACAACGGCCGTCTGTTCCCGCCCAACCATCTGCATGAAAGCTGGATGGATTATCTGTACTGGGATGTCGAACTCGAGCCATAGAGTTCGGCACAAATCCGCCATGCTGGCCGCCTGACGCAGCTTTCTACGCTTCCCCGTTCTACTGCGTCGCAGTAGAACTGAGCTCACGTACTTAAGTACGCTCCGCTCCGGTTCTCGAAAGCCGCGCCATCCGACTCAGCCTGCCGAATTTTTGCTCGAATTCTGCGTCGCGCCGCAAAATCGAATTGGTTCAGTCGCGGGAAAACGCGCCGCGAAAGGCGACGGCGGCCAGGATAAGGCTGGCGATGGCATTCCAGCCGGCCAGCGACAGTCCCAGGATGCGCAGTGCGGCTTTGTCGCAGGAGGGCGGCACGAATTTGTCGAGCGCGTCGAGCACGCCCTTGCCACCGGTGTCGACCGGGCCGGCGCCCGCCGTGCAGTCGGTCGGGCCGGCCCACCACTGCCACTCGACACCGGAGTGGTAGACGCCGAGATAGAGGCCGTAGAGCATCAAGAGGCCGCCAATGCCCAGCAGGCCGCGCGTCAGCCAGGCCGGCGCGTGCAGCATCGATGCAATCACCGCCAGCACCATCAGCGGCGCGCCGATATAGTAGGGGGTGCGCTGTTCCAAGCAGAGGTGGCAGGGGATATAGCCGCCAATGTACTGGAAGCAGAGCGCCGAGCCGACGGTCGCGGCCATGGCGACGGCGAGAAACAGGGCGGTCCGTGTCCGCTGGCGTCCGGTGTCGGCATTCATGGTCGCTGTCATGGGTCTTCGTCCGTTGTGTTCGCCGCCCGCCAGGACCGCTTGCATCTCTCTCAAAGCGTCTTTTGAGGGAGACGCCTCAGAAGGCGTATTTGACGACGATATAGAGCAAAATCAGGGCAGCCGCGCCGGCGCCGACAATCAATCCCAGGCGCTTCTCGATGAACTCCTTGATCGACTCACCATAGCGGCGCAGCAGCCAGGCCAGCAGCAGGAAACGAGCGCCTCGCGCCAGGATGGCCGAGACGATGAAGACCACAAGATTGATGTGAAGCGCCCCGGCCAGGATAGTGACCACCTTGATCGGAGGCAGGTGCGCAACGCCGGACGTGACGAGCAGCACCAGCATCAGCCCGGTGCCGGACGACTGCCATTGCTCGAACGCGGCAAGGCCGCCGAAATGCTCCAGGATCGGCCGGGCTATCGTGTCGTAGGCGTAGTAGCCAATCAGCCAGCCGGCAATGCCGCCCAGCACGGACGCAACAGTGGCGGTCAGCGCGTAGCGATAGGCGCGTTCGGGCCGCGCCAACGCCATGGGCAGGAACAGTACGTCCGCCGGAATGAAGAACACCGAGCTCTCGACGAAAGCGATGAAGGCCAGCCACCATTCGGCGGATTTGCGCGCCGCCAGCGACAGGGTCCAGTCGTACAGTCCGCGAAGCATCGGCTCTCCTAATGCGTGTCGCCCAAAGTGCGCAGATGCCCGGGGGCAAAGGCAGGGATGAAAACAAGGGCCCAAGCTCGCGCGTCGGTCCCTTCAGACACGCCACGCTTCATGCGCCGCCTGTCTAGAAAGATTTTCCGCGCTGCACAATGGCAGCACCGCCACGAAATCAAAAGGCGAAGATTGGTCGCATCCAGGCGATCCCGAGAATTGGCCAGTTGACGAACAGGCCTCCAACCGTATAGTCCGCGCCCATCCAGGCCGCCCGGCCTGAGCCCCTATGGCGGAATTGGTAGACGCGCTCGACTCAAAATCGAGTTCCGCAAGGAGTGCTGGTTCGATCCCGGCTAGGGGCACCACCCTTCGCTCTCTCCGAGCTTCGGGTGGCAAGCCACTCGAAGCTCGTTAGACGAAGGAGTGTCCTCCGAAGCCTTGGCGGAGGAGGACTGCTGCAGGTTCGATTCAGCCCCTGTCAGCGCATTATCCATGTTCAGGGAACTGGTTCCCGCTTGCCTTCCCATGGTCGCGGCAAGGTCGATCAGACCGTGGATGGATTTCACTGCTGGGACGCAGCCGAGAGGATTCAGGACGCAGGCTGGCTACAGTGCCAGCCTGCGCGTTCTCCGATCCGCTCAGAGCGAGTGCTTGTAGCCGATCCCGATGTTCCATTTGTCGCCGGCGAGATCGTTGTAGGGGGCTGAAGTGGTGTCGGTCTTCTTCCAGGAATAACCGACGCTGGCATAGACAGCGTTGGTGGAGTCGATGTTGTAGGTCACGCCGGTGGCCAGCTTCGGCGTTTCCCAGGTGGTGCTGAAGGCATTGCGATAGCGGAAGTTGAAGACGTTCCAGGTCCACTGCTTGGAGACCTTCCAATCGCCCGCGATGTACAGGGCGTAGTAGGGAACATTCGCGTTGGCATCGTCGTCCTTGATGATGCCTGTGTCGTGCCAGGTGTAGCCGAGCCCGAGGCTCGGGGTCAGGGTGAAGGCATCGGTGATCTTGATTTTGTAGCCGAGGCTCGCTTCGGCGTAGTACTGCGACTTTCCACCGGTCTTGAAAGTCGGCTGGATGAAGATGCCGCCGACGAAATTGTTGTCGAAATTGTGCGAAACGCTGAGTTTGAAGTAGGCGTCGGCAAGCGACCGGGCGGTGTTGCTGCCATTGTCGATGGCAAAGAATTCCGGGTCGCCTTCGACTGCAATCGTCCAGCTCGGCGCTGCCGGCGGCGGGGCTTCGACCAGGTCGGCGGCAAAGACCGATGTGGCCATGGACAAGCAGACGCCCAATGGGGCGATGATGGTGCGCAAAAGCATGGTCTTTCCTCGAGATGTGGCGGCGCATGGAGCGGCGCATTGGGATGTGGCGAGGATTTAGCTAGGCGCGCGCTATTACAGTTATGTGACGATGTGCCATTCGTGTGGACCGCTTCGTCCAAACGGCTCTCGGCAAAATATCGGCGATGCAGTTTGGCCACACAAGCGAGGCGGTGAGGGCAGGCTCACACATGCTGGCAAGGCATCCGGCCGCAGCGCTCCCGGCGTTATCCCTTCGAGCCGTCGGATTTCAACAAGGGTTTTCTGTCGTGCGGGAAGGTTATGACATTCGGGTTGACGGGCGAGCCTTGCCGGTTGGCGGCGCCGCTGTCCGATTGTGCCGCCGCCGCAAAGTGATCATCGGCAAAATAGCGCGATGGCGTGGTTCCCATCGTGCGCTTGAACATGGCGATGAAGGCGCTCGTGCTTTCGTAGCCGAGGTCGAGCGCAATGTTGGTGACGCTCTCGCGCGATGCCAGTTTCTGCAAGGCAAGACCGACATGGAGCTGCTGGCGCCATTTCACGAACGGCATGCCGGTCTGCTCGCAGAACAGACGGCTCAGCGTGCGGTTGCTGGCGCCGACACGCGCGCCCCATTCGTCGATCGTCAGCCGCAGCGTGGGATCGTCGAGGCAGAGCTCGACGATCCGGCGCAGACGGCGATCGCTCGGCATCGGCAGGTAAAGCGGTTCCTCGGGCGCGGCGTTCAGCTCGTCGGTCAGCACCGAGACCAGCCGTGCCTCGCGGCTGTCGCCGGTGTCGTAGAGCAGCGGTCCGGCAACGAAGCGCAGGATCAATTCGCGCAGCAGCGGTTGGACAAAGATGATGCCGCATTCGGCCTGCAGCGAGGCGGAAACCTCAGGCTCCAGATACAGGCAGCGGACCGACGCCGTGCCGACGACGCGGGCAGTGTGGATGCAGCCGCCCGGAATCCATATCGCGCAGGAGGGCGGGACGGTCCATATGCCGGAGGCCGCCGTCACCGTGATCACGCCGCCGACCACATAGAGCAGCTGCGACTTGCGGTGCGCGTGGGGATGCAGCTCGTCGACATCGGTAAGCTCAAGCGCCTTACCGACGATGGGGCGCGGGACGGTGTCCAGGGCGTCGTGCTTATCCATCAGGTCAATCCACTTCTCGCGACAGGCCCCTGATCACAACAGGCCCTGGATCGAATGCGCTTTCCCGATCGGCATAAATCGCAGCCAGCATAGCCGGATTTCGCCGGCCGCGCATCCGTGCTGGCCGATCGCCGGCTCCTTTCTGTCTAGAATGTCGGCGCCTGGTGTGCTCGATCGATCCTGCCAGAAAATATGCCGTTCCCGCCATCTGGACGGGCATGCCCGCCGCTGCGCGCGCCGATTCTGGCGATCTCACGACACATTCTGGCCGGTCCGCGGGCGCGGGTGGCGGCGGCAAGGACGACCCTGGCGACATGAGCGAGGCTCGACCGCGGCCCGACGGCCGCGGTGATCGTCTCGCGCTTTCGTGTCTCACATTGATAGGAGAATCCCATGTCGAAGATCTGGTTTGTCACAGGCGCCACACGCGGTCTCGGCCGTGCCTGGGTCGAAGCGGCGCTGAAGCGAGGCGACAGGATCGCCGCGACCGCCCGCAAGGCCGAGGATCTGGCGGATCTCAGCGCCGTCTATGCCGAGACCTTTCTGCCGCTGGTCGTCGATTTGACCGACCGTGAGGCGGTGTCCGGCGCCGTCGCGCGGACGGTCGCGCATTTCGGCCGCATCGACGTGGTGGTCAGCAATGCCGGCTACGCGCTGTTCGGCACGGTCGAGGAAAGCGACGAGGCACAGTCGCGCGCCCAGTTCGACGTCAACTTTTTCGGCACGCTGTGGGTGATCCAGGCGGTGTTGCCGCAGCTGCGCAAGCAGGGCAGCGGACACATACTGGTGACGTCGAGCGTCGCCGGTGTCATCACTTTCCCTACCGCCGGCGTCTACAACGCCACCAAATGGGCGGTCGAGGGCCTGACGGAGACCCTGGCGTCTGAAGTCGATACGTTCGGCATCAAGGTGACGCTGATCGAACCCGGCGGCTATGCCACTGACTGGCGCGGGTCATCGGCCACCCGTGCCGTGCCGATGCCTGAATACGACGATCTGCGTGACCGGATGAAAGCCAGAAGCGTCGGCCAGCAGCTGGGGAATCCCCAGGCGACCGCGCAGGCGATCCTCACCGTCGTGGAAGCGCCGGAGCCGCCGCTGCGCCTGTTCCTCGGCAATGCCGGGCTGACCCTTGCCAGGCAGGCCTACGCCAGCCGGATGGCCACCTGGGAGGCCTGGGCCTCGGTTTCCGCCGACGCGCAGGGCCAGCCGTCGAGTTGACGATTTTCGGAGTGGCCGGTCACGGGCCGGTCTCACCGCCGTCCCACAGGCAATAGGCTCGACGTCATGGCCATCTTGCCTGCCGACATACATCAGCAATGTGATCAAGACGCTTTGCGCGCCACGGCGGGATCGCCGTCGTTGGCCGCGCTAAGCTCGCCGGTTGCCAGCAGGTCCAACCCGTCGAATGCTCGTTCGAGATCGGCATCCACTGGCGGTTCGTTGCGCTGGTTCTGGCGAGCCAGCGTTTCGAGCCTGCGGTGAAGCTCGCGGTTCTCGTCGCGGCAACGGGCGTGGGCGAGCTCTTCGGTCATGCCGCGCAAGCGCAGATCGGCGAGTTGAACCTTGACCGCGGCACAGTCCCTGCGCGCCGCGTCGCGCTCCTCGCGCAACTTCACGATCTCGGCTTGCGAAGCCTGACGCCAATGCTCGGCACCTTCCGCGACGTGGCTCGGCGGTGCGCGCACCACGGCCTGATCGACAAGCAGGGCGGTGGCGCGTCGCTGGAGCGAGCGCAATTCCCTCTCGAGCCCCGCAGCCCGCTCCTGCGCGGCGGCGGCGCAATCGCTGAGAACGCCGCGCTCATGCTCGGCCGTGGACAGCTGTGCGTGCAGGTCTTGCTGCACCGCCATCTGCCGGGACAGTTTGCCGGTCAGCTGCTCATTAAGGAGCTGGTAATCCGCAGCCTTGGCATGAAGCAGCATGGCGGCTTGTTCCAGGCTGGCGCGCCGCGATGCAGCGTCCTCGCGCGCCCGCTCGGCGGCTTGCCTGGCCACGATCTCATCGGCAAGCTGCTCCGAGATCCGCGCCAGGTTCCGTCCCAGACGCTCGACCTCGACATTCGCCTTGAGGAACCTCGCTTCGCGCTGGTTGGCGTGCCTGTCGGCCTCCGCGATGGTCTGCCGGGTCCTGTCGAGTTCGACCTTCAGCTCGGCGATGGTCGTGCTTGCGATCGACAGCTCGCGCGATTTTCTCTCAAGCTCTTTCGACGCGCGATCGTGCAGATGTTCGAGCTTGGCCGCCGCCTCCTGCAATTCCCATGTCTCAGCATCGAGAGCGTCGGCATGGTGCGTTTGCGCATCGAGCCTGACCAGATAGTCCTGCAGGGAGGACCATGCATGCCGCGACAATTCCAGCCCTTCCGCCACGCCTTTCAAATGGACTGCCAGGTCGTCACCGGAGCGCAGAATCGACTGATGGCCGGATAAGGGGGAGGAAACGCGCCTGGTCTGACTGTGGCTCGATCCTGTCTGAATTGAACTGAGGGAAGCAGCCAGCGTGTCTGGCTGGACCAATCTGGTGGGCGTCTCGTCGAAGGAAGGCGAAGCAGAAGGCGTGCCGGCTCGGATGCTTCGGATTAGGTCTTCGAGCGGGTCATCGTCGCGCTTTCGGACAACTGTGCTCTCCTCTGCACTGATATGCCGGGCGCCGTTGGCCTCATGATTCAGCGACATTTTTCTCTCATCGCTACCGAATCATTAAAGTATCGTGGATCAGTAACAAGATTGCGAGTAGATTTTGCGGGCTGTCACTGAAAACTGTTGCCGGAAAATCTCGTTTTTTATGGAACAAACGTCAATATCAGCATCGACTGTTAGGAAATCGAAGTAAGTTCTCGGCCACCTCTATCGATTATCCAGATCCAGCGGCGAAATAAGCCGTTCTGTCTGAACCGCATCCCGCCGGCGTTAGCGCCGTCTCAACAAGCTCTTCATGCGGTTGCGCGGCAGGCGGGCCATGTTGCGCGTGGCCGCCGCATGGCTGCGACCTCGCCAGATGCCTATCGCATGTTGCCGGTGTGGCCCTGCGAGTACCTGCCGGGCTGCGGCCAGACCGTCAGGCCGTGAGGCTCGACGCCGACCCGGATTTTCGTCACGGCGCCCGAGGTCGTGTCGATCATGTAGACCTCGCTGTCGAAGCGGCCGGACAGCCACAATTGCTTGCCGTCGGCGCTGACATTGCCCATGTCGGGGCTGCCGCCGCCCGGTATCGGCCATTGCGCGACGACCGAACGGGTGGCGAAATCGATGACGGTCACGCTGCCCGGCCCCTTCGCACGGCCTTGCTCCATCTTGTGCGAGCCGCGGTTCGACACGTAGAGCTTTGTCCCGTCCCGGCTGACGACAAATCCGTGCGTACCGATGCCGGTGGCGATGAAGCCGATCTCGGAAAAACTGTCTCCGTCGATCAGGAACACGCCGTCGTTCATCATGTCGGCGACATAGAAGACCTTGCCGTCGGGGGAGAGCCTGACGTCCTGCGGCATACCCATTTTCGACAGAGCGAGGTGGCCAAGCACTTTCTGATTTTTCAGGTCGACCTTCAGCACGCCGCCATCGCCATATTCGCAGGTGAAGATGGCGTAGGAACTGTCGACGGAAAAATCGGCGTGGTTGATGCCGGGGCAGGTCGGCGTCGGGAGCGTCGATTTCAGCGCCATGGTCTGCGGATCGCGCAGGTCGAGCCGCTGGTAGGCTTCATCGACGATGATGGCCGAACTTCCGTCCGGCATGAAGTACATGTTGTAGGGGTCATCGACCGGAATTTCGTGGCCCGGCTTGGCGGTCCTGGGGTCGATAGGCGTTACGCTGCCCTTGCTGGAGCCGCTGGCGTTGTTGGCGACCCAGAGCGTCTTCAGATCCCAGGACGGAACGACGTGCTGCGGCTTGCGCCCGACAGGGAACTGGTCGACTTCCTTGAGGGCCACGGGGTCGATCACCGATACGCTGTTGGACGAGCGGTTCGGAACATAGACACGTGGCAGCGCGCCGGCCGTCGCCGGGCTCAAATGATCAGAGCTTGTCTGGTCGTAGATGTTGATCGGAGAGCGCGAAGGCGCCGGCTCGCTGCAATCCTCCGGACATGAGCCGGCCGAAGCCGATGCCGAAGACAGGGCGAGCAACAAGACGAGCAGCGCGGAAAAGCTCGTGAACTGAAGATATGCTTTGATCATTTGGGCTGCTGTTTTTCGAATTCGCGGATCGCGTCGGTCGTCCCGTTGACGATCAAGTCGACGCCGAGCTGGCCAAACGCGGCTGACGATCGTGTCGGATCGCCACCATAGACGCCGTCGCCAGCATCGAGCTTCGGCGCGGACGCAAGGCGATCCTTGCGCACCATGGAAGGATCGATGGCGAGCATCAGCGATGTGTCGGCCAATCCGGCGTGGGTTCCGATCTCCGGCCGTGTCGCGCCGGCCGACAGGAGCTTGTCGACATAGGCGCCCTGGGTGATCTGATAGTATTCGAGCGCCGCAAAGACCCGGACCGGGGTTTTGCGCCATTCGGCGTTGAGGCGATCGGCGACATGGCGCTCGTTAGCCTGATAGCCGCCGTGGTCGCCGATCAGCACGATGGTCTTGAAGCCGTGCAGCTTGAAGCTGCGGGCCGCGGATTCTAGCAACTGCTCGAAAGTCTTGTCGCTGATGGTGATCGTGCCGGGAAACCGCATATGGGCGGTCGGCGGATCGATGGTCCCTTCCGGAACATAGGAGATCACGGGCGCGACCAACGCGTTGCCCAGTTGGCCGGCTATCTTCTCGGCCAAGAACTTGACCCGCACATTGTGCTTGCCCAGCGCCATGGCGGGGCCGCTTTGCTCAGTGCCGCCTATCGGGACAATGATCGTCGTCGTCCCGGCGGCGATCCGGTCGCGCAGTTCGGTCCAGGTCTGGTCCTCGAGGAAAACGGATGCGTTGGCGGCGTTCGCCACTGACGCAAGGCCCGACAGAAACCAAAGGCCGACGACGATGCCCGCGAACCGAGCGATCGTTCCAGCCTTTATGTAAGGGGCAGGGGGCTCGGCAAGGCGCCTGCGGCAGCGGAAGTTGGAGATCATGGGTCTAGCGCCGTCTCAGCAGGCTTTTCATGCGGTTGCGCAGCAGGCGCGCCATGTTGCGGGTCTCGCGGTAGAGGTGCAGCTGCGAGGCGGCCTGGCGCGCGGGGCGGTCGGCGTCCGGCGTCAGCCCGATCACCAGCGTGCCGATCGGCTTGCGCTCGCTCCACAGCCTGCTCATCACCGGATGGTCCGGCACCGCGCAGGAATCGGTCATCATGATGTTGGGGTCGTCGAGATGCTGCCTGGTGACCTCGATCATCAGCAGCGTGCCGGGCGAATAGGCCGATAGCGTCTCGTCATAGGCCGTCTTCCAGGTATAGGCGACGCCGGCCTCGACGAAGACGATCAGGCAGGCGATGGTGCGGCCATCGAGCGTCAGCGAATGGATGCGGCACATGTCCTGTTCGGCGAGCCTGTGCACGGCCTCGCGGGCGAAGGCGGCGCGGAAGCGGTCGATCGCCATGGCGGTGCGCTCGCGGCCCTTCCAGCCGGACGCTTCCAGTGTCAGGAAGCTTTCGATGGCGTGGCGGATCTCTTCGGGGCCGCGCGCCACCACATGTTCCAGACTGCCGAGGTCGGCAAGGCGCCGCTTCAGGCGGCGGAACTCGCGATAATGGTGCGCGCGCAGCGAAGCCTTCAGATAGTCGTCGCCGTCGAGTTCACTCTCCAGCACGGGGCGCGCCGTCTGGCCGGTGGTGACCAGCGTCAGCCCACGCGTCTCGGCCACGGCGCCAAGCACGCTCGCCACCGGGCCGTCGAGCCTCATGTCGGGCAGCACGAGGACTTTCGGCATCTTGAGGTGCGGGCGCGACAGCATCGAGAAGAAATCCTCGACGACGCCGATCGGATCGTCGCGGTCGATCAGCGGCGTGCCGAGCGGACCGAACGGGCTCGACCAGGTGCGCATCACCGGAACGCCGAGCGGCACCACGGGCCGTTCCACCGAGAGCGGCACCAGAAGGCGCAGCCGGTTGCGGTATTCGTCGCCGTCGCGGATCACCGCCAGCCGGACCTCGCGATCCTCCAGCCGGGGCATGGCCGGCGCCAGGAAACGCGGATTGAAGAAGACGTTCGGCTCGATCGTGCGGGCGCAGAGATAATCCAGTTCCTCGACCAGATCGAAGCCGGCCGACGCCGGGTAAATGGCAAGCTTGCGCTCGGGCCGGTTGTTGGCGAGGATTTCGATATGGGCTGGGTCGGCGTCGCGCGCCAGGCCGGCAAGGCCCGACACCATGGCGCCGGCGGTACCGCCGCTGGTTTCCTCGAGCAACGGGATGGCGGCCATCAGGCGGCTCCTTTGGCAGGCACGAAGATTGCCATGACGATGCCGAGCTTGCGCCACACCGTGAAGGACAGTGCACTGGCCTCGAAGATCATGGCAAAGGCGGTGGCCATGGCCGCGCCCCACAGACCGAAATGCGGAATCAGCACCACGTTGAGGCCGATGTTGAAGGCCAGTGTCATGGCATAGACGGCGGCGCAGATGTTCTGATTGCCGCTCATGGTGAGCAGGCTTTCGCAGGGGCCGACGGCGGCGCGCGCCACGACGCCGAAGACGAGCAGGAACAGCAGCGGATAGCCCGACGTGAATTCGGGACCGAACAGCACCAGCATGGGTTCGCCAAGCGCCAGCACCAGCAGCGCCATCAGGAGTGAGGGCCAGAAGGTCCACGACACCGTTTCGCGGGCGAAGGCGGCAAGCTTAGCCGGCTCGCCATGGGTGAACTGCGCATAGCGCTGGGCAACGCCGGCCTTGACGGCAAAATAGACGAAATGCACCAGCGCCAGCGTCTTGACCGTGGCGAAATAGACGGCGACGTCATTGGGGTTCATATAGGCGCCGACCATCAGCACGTCGGCATTGGTGAGCAGGAAGAAGAAGCTTTCGACCAGGAAGATCGGCAGCGAGACGATGAACCATTGCGCGAAATGCACCTTCATCGGTCCGGCCGGGATCTGCCTTTCCATGCGGTGCGTGACGCCGATCAGCTGCGCGAGCGTGGTGACGTAGGTGGCGGCGATCGAGGCGAAGATCGCCGTCCTTGCATCGGCGGCGTAGCCGGCATAGAGCATCAACGCCATGAACAGCAGGATCAGCACAGGCCGTATCAGATAGGTCGGCGACAGGGCGAAAAGCGCCCAGCTGTTCGCCCTGGCCTGGCCCTGCAACAGGTCCGACACCGCGATCATCGGCAGGCAGATGACGCCGAGGATGAAGGGTATCACATAGTAGTTTTCGAGCCAGGGTGCCGCCAGCCAGACGCCGAGCGCGCCGAGCCCGGCGATGATCGTGGAGGCGATCAGCACGAACAGTCGGCTGGCCACGACGATGCCGCGCAGCTCGTCCATCATTCCGCGCTCGCGGTATTCGGGGATGAAGCGGATGACCGAGGTGTGGAAGCCGAGGCAGGCGAGATTGCCGACGATGACCATCGTCACCCAGACGAGGACGAAGATGCCGTATTCGAACGAGCCCATCCAGCGCGCCATCAGCACCTGGCTGATGAAGGCGATGACGGCGCTGACGATGCGGATGGAGAAGGCGATGACCGACATGCGGCCGGCCTCGCCGCGTTCGTCGGCGGTGAACAGCACGGCGTCGATGCGGCCAAGCAACGGCCCCACGCGCAGCGCCAAACGCTGCGGCAAGAACCGCCCGGCAGTCGTGGCCGCGGAAAAGCGCACCCCGATTAGTCTCCGATTTTTCCGCCTCTTTTTCAGGGTTGGGTATATGCGAGACACATTAAGAAACGGTTGGGTGCGAGCCGTTCTACGACTAGGAAGGAGCGAGGGGTGGAGGGCGCTGCCAGCCTGTGCGAACCTTCCTCGTTAGCACAATTGCTTAGATGTCAGACAATACAGAGGCATAGCCGAGTGCTAGAGTAGCCGGCAGGCCATCTGCATTTCTGGGACAAGCCTTACATGTTTGAAGCGATAAATGTTCGGCGTCCCGCCGCAGCTATTGATATCGGGACGATCGCTGAGGCGTTGTTATTCTACGGAAAAACCCGGCTTATCCTCGATTATGGGAGCTTCGTACTGCTTCTCAAGTCGATAGGTGAATCTGGCCTCGACTACATTGTCGATGAAGGATTCGCTAATCTATCGTACATAAATGCTTCAGACGCAATTTATACGAGTGAGAATGGCATACTTAAGAATCATAATTTTGTAGCTTTCAAGAACGCTGAACATGGAGCATCGCATACTGCGTATGACGATTTCGTAGCTGCATATAAAAGAGCATTCGATACAGAGGTCGGCGCCAAGCTATTTGCTCGAAAATTCGTAGACAAAGTATCTCTATACGAGAGCTACGATCATTTATTTTCAGGGGTTATGCCGCCGCTTCAAAAGTCGCTTTTGGAATGCTTGTCGGATGACGCATTTTGTACAAGCGCTGCAAAAATGATTATTGGGGCGGCCGCTCCAAAATTTGAAATTCCGGCCAAATTTGAATTCAGAAAATATGACAACGTCAACGATAACTCATTCAATATATCGACAAATGTATCGTTTTTTAAAATAAATGAACATATAAAAAATCGAGATATGCAACTAAGTGAAGCTATGGTGCTTTACAAAATTCTGGAAGTCGTAACAGACGTGAATCTTTCAGCATACTTTAATTCTGAGACACTATCAAATGACCTGACATCCGAGTTGCAGAAAATGAGAATCCGAAGTTTTGAGGAAAGAGTTGGGATATCTGACGTAAATTTTTCCAATTTTTCCAGTTTTTTGTTTGATGATATGAGGTCAATACGGGATGTGATAAACAGCGGGCAGAAATCATTTGATGACTATCGAAGTGTTCTCGATAGATCAAAGAAATTCAGAAAATGGATCGCTGGTATCAATCCTGAAAAGAATGCCTTGGCAGAGTATTATAAGGCATGCGTGACCGACACATGGGTCGACAGAATTCCCACAAAAGGAGCACGTTTTGTCCTACCTTAGCCGGTGTCGCGCTGGATGCGTTCTTACCTGCCGGCGTAGGAACAACCCTGGGTGTTGGCGTAGGCGCCACGGATACATTCCTTTTGGATAAGCTAATTAAAGGCTGGAAGCCGAACCAGTTCGTAGAAGACACACTGACGAAATTTGTTTCTGAATAGCTCTTACTGAATAAACATACGCTGTTCTGCGATTGCGCTCTCTTCACCAACCGGTCGTTGAGGTGGCAGGAGATTGTCACGTCTGCCAACATCTCCCTCAGCTAGGGGGAGGTGCCAATTGTTGATCCGTGTGTTTACGCAAACGCCCCATGACAATGCTTGTACTTCTTCCCCGATCCGCAGGGGCAGGCTTCGTTGCGACCGACCTTACCCCAGGTTGCAGGGTTGTTGGGGTCGCGGTCTTCGGGGGCGACGATGGCGTTGCTTTCCTGGCGCACCAGGAGGGCCGTTTCGCCACCTTCGAAATCATTCTCGCCGGTTGAGCCGTCGATATGGGTGCCGAACATGTCGGGGGCTTCCGGAGGCGGGGCTTCGGCGGCCTGGCGGACCAGCTCGACGCGCATCAGCTGCGCGGTGACTGCCTGGCGCAGATTGCCCAGCAACGCCTGGAACAGCTCGAACGCCTCGCTCTTGTATTCCTGCAGCGGATCGCGCTGGGCGTAGCCACGGAAGCCGACGACCGAACGCAGATGGTCGAGATTGACGATGTGCTCGCGCCACAGATGGTCGAGTGACTGCAGCACCACCGAACGCTCGACATAGGTCATCACCTCGGGGCCGAAGCGTTCGGAGCGCTCCTTGGCGGCGACGTCGGCGGCCTGGGTGATGCGCTCGCGGATGTCGTCCTCGGCAATGCCCTCTTCCTTGGCCCAGTCCTCGATCGGCAGGTCGAGATTGAGGAATTCGGCGACCTCGGCCTTCAGGCCGGCGACATCCCACTGTTCGGCATAGGCGTTCTCGGGAATGGCCTTGGCGACGATCTCGTCGATGACGCCCTCGCGCATCTCGGCAATGGTTTCCGACAGGCCTTCGCCGTCCATCAGCTCGATGCGCTGCTCGAACACCACCTTGCGCTGGTCGTTGGAGACGTCGTCATACTTCAGCAGGTTCTTGCGGATGTCGAAGTTGCGCGCCTCGACCTTCTTCTGCGCCTTTTCCAGCGCCTTGTTGATCCAGGGATGGATGATCGCCTCGTCTTCCTTGAGGCCGAGCTTCTGCAGCATGCCGTCCATGCGCTCGGAGCCGAAGATGCGCATCAAATCGTCCTGCAGCGACAGGAAGAATTTCGAGCGGCCGGGGTCGCCCTGGCGGCCGGAGCGGCCGCGCAACTGGTTGTCGATGCGGCGCGATTCATGGCGCTCGGTGGCGAGCACGTAGAGGCCGCCGGCGGCCAGCGCCTTTTCCTTCAGACGCTCGACGTCGGCGTGGATTTCCTTCTCGCGCGCCTCACGCTCGGGACCGGCAGGCATGTCGCCCAGTTCGTCCTCGATGCGCATCTCGGCATTGCCGCCGAGCTTGATGTCGGTGCCGCGGCCGGCCATGTTGGTGGCGATGGTGATGACGCCGGGCTTGCCGGCCTGGGCGACGATCGCCGCCTCGCGCTCGTGGTGGCGGGCGTTCAGCACCTCGAAATCCTTGAAGCCTTCCTTGCGCAGGCGGTCCGCCAGTTGCTCGGACTTCTCGATCGAGGTCGTGCCGACCAGCGTCGGCTGGCCCTTGGCACTGGCTTCGCGGATCTCCTTGACGATCGCCTTGTACTTTTCTTCGACCGTCCGGTAGACCTCGTCGTCCTCGTCCTTGCGGATGACCGGCAAATTGGTCGGGATCTCGGTGACTTCGAGGCCGTAGATGTTGCCGAATTCCTCGGCCTCGGTCAGCGCCGTGCCGGTCATGCCGGACAGCTTCTTGTAGAGGCGGAAGTAGTTCTGGAATGTGACGGAGGCGAGCGTCTGGTTCTCCGGCTGGATCGCCACATGCTCCTTGGCTTCCAGCGCCTGGTGCAGGCCTTCCGAGTAGCGGCGGCCGGGCATCATGCGGCCAGTGAACTCGTCGATGATGACGATCTCGCCGTTGCGAACGATGTAGTCCTTGTCCTTCTGGAACAGCCGGTGCGCTTTCAGCGCGTTGTTGACGTGGTGGACGATGGCGACGTTCTCGACGTCGTAGAGCGACTCGCCCTTCAACAGATCGGCGTCGCGCAGCAGGTTCTCCAGCTTCTCGGTGCCTTCCTCGGTGAAGATCGAGGTCTTCTGCTTCTCGTCGATCTCATAATCCTGCGGCTGCAGCTGGATGATGAAGGTGTCGATGGTGTTGTACATTTCCGAACGGTCCTCGAGCGGACCGGAAATGATCAGCGGCGTGCGCGCCTCGTCGACCAGGATGGAATCGACTTCGTCGACGATCGCGTAATTGTGGCCGCGCTGCACCATCTGGGCGCGCTCATACTTCATGTTGTCGCGCAGATAGTCGAAGCCGAGTTCGTTGTTGGTGGCGTAGGTGACGTCGGCGGCGTAGGCGGTGCTGCGTTCCTCGTCAGACAGGCCATGGACGATGACGCCGACCGAGAGGCCGAGGAATTTGTAGACGCGGCCCATCCATTCGGAGTCGCGCGTGGCGAGATAGTCGTTGACGGTGACGACGTGGACGCCCTTGCCGGCGAGCGCGTTGAGGTAGACCGGCAGCGTCGCGACCAGGGTCTTGCCCTCGCCGGTGCGCATCTCGGCGATGCCGCCATTGTGCAGCACCATGCCGCCGATCAGCTGGACGTCAAAGGGGCGCATGCCGAGCACGCGGCGCGCCGCCTCACGGGCGGTGGCGAAGGCCGGGATCAGAAGGTCGTCAAGGCTGGCGCCGTTGGCGATATCCCCGCGGAATTTTTCCGTACGCCCCGCGAGTTCGGCGTCGGAAAGCGCCCGCATCTCGTTTTCCATGGCGTTGATCGCCTCGACACGAGGCCGGGTCGATTTGACCCGACGGTCGTTGGAGGAACCGAAAACCTTACGGGCGAGACCGCCGAGACTGACCATACAATGGTCCTTTCGATAGAATTCTCAATCTTTAAGATGGGTACCGGCCGGCCCCATCAAATCCGCGTGAACGCACCGCCTGAATACGGGCAAACACAAAAAGCGCCCGGAAAACGGTTCTGGACGCAAAGTCGTTGGACAGATAAGAGGGGGCTCAACTGATGTCAACGCCGCGCTGGCCCTGCCGGTCGCGCCAAATTCCGCCACAATCTGGCTGATCTGGAAGCCACCCCTCCTTACAATCCTTCCCCGGAGTCATTTTCATGTCCTTGTTGTTTCGCCGTGCGTCGCTCGCCAGCCTTGGTCTGGCCTTCGGCCTGTCGGCCCTTTGCCTGTCGCCTGTCATGGCGCAGGAGACCGCCCCTGCTGCTCCCGCCGATGCCGCCGCAGCACCCGCGGCAGCGCCGGTCGATCCGAACGCCGTGGTCGCCACGGTCAACGGCCAGCCCTTGACTGAAGCCGATCTGGTGCTTGCCGAAGGCGAACTGTCGCAGCAATTCGCGCAGCTGCCGCCCGAACAGCGCCGCGCCGCGGCCCTTTCGGCCGCCATCGAAATCCGCGTCATGGCCGCCAAGGCCGTTACCGACGGCCTCGACAAGGATCCCGACTTCCAGCGCCGCATGGCCTTCCTGCAGCAGCGCGCGCTGCATGGCGAGATGGTCGAGAAGGGCGTCGTCGACAAGGTCACCGACGCCGAGATTCGCGCCCGCTACGACCAGGAAATCGCCAACACCCCGCCGGTCAACGAGGTGCATGCCCGTCACATCCTCGTGAAGACAAAGGAAGAGGCCGAGGCGATCATCAAGCAGCTCGACGGCGGTGCCGATTTCCAGAAACTCGCCAACGAGCACACCAGCGATCCCTCGGGCAAGTCCAATGGCGGCGACCTCGGCTGGTTCGGACCTGGCCAGATGGTGCCGGAGTTCGACAAGGCGGCCTTCGCGCTGGAAGTCGGCAAATACACCGAGCAGCCGGTGCAGTCGCAGTTCGGCTGGCATGTCATCAAGCTCGAGGACAAGCGCGCCAAGCAGCCGCCGGCCTTCGACGACGTCAAGGACCAGGCCAAGCAGGCGGTCATCCGCGACAAGTATTTCGCGCTGGTCAAGTCGCTGCGCGCCGGCGCCAAGGTCGAGATCCCGGACGCCAAGCTGAAGCAGGCCGTCGACACGATGGAAGCCGGCAAGTAAGCCTGAACGACGCTTTCAAAGGGCGCGGCAGCCAAGGGTTGCCGCGCCCTTTTTTATTGGCCGGTGTCGCCCGTGCCGTTATCTGCCTGATGCCGCTATGCCGTGCAGGAGATAGCGGACCATCTTGCGTATCGTCGCTTCAGGCTCGTCGAGCCGGTTGATCAAGAGATGCCGCCAGGCATAGGAAGCGACGAGGTCGGCGACCACACCCGGGTCGACATCGCCAGCGATCTCGCCCCTTGCCTTCGCGCGCTCGATGATCTGGCCGGTGTGGTTGCGGCGCCCTCCGGCATAACCGGCAAGGGCGGCGGCCGCGGTTTCATCCGACTGCGCCTCGGCGATCAGCGACCTGAACACGCTGCCCGATGATGTCTCGCGCCAGTGCGTGAACAGATTGATCAGGAAGCCGACGAGATCCTCCTCCAGATTTCCGGTATCGGGAATGTCGACGCGTTTCTGGCGCTGGTAGACTTCGAGCAGCAGGGCCGCCTTGCTCGGCCACCAGCGATAGATGGTCGGCTTGCCGGCGCGCGCACGCCGCGCAACCGCCTCGATCGAGAAACCGGCATAGCCGGCCTCGATCAGCACGGCTTCGGCAGCCTCCAAAATCGCTTCGGCGCTGTCGGGATTGCGCCTGGCGCCAATCGATTTGCGTGCCGGATCGGCTGTTTCGCTCATTTAGCCGTTCCTCCCAAAGCGGTTTCTCGTCTCGGCTGAAACGACAACCCGCTGGCAATTGTTTGCCGCGCCCCGCATTTTTGCCGGCCGGATGCGAACCATCCGCGAGCAAAGCGCTCGTTTTCCTTGCAGCGTTCGTGCGGGCGCCAAATTGCCATTTGGCTGCAAAATGCGCTGATGCCAAGAGATGCTGACACATCGAGATGCTCACACATCGAGATGTTCATACATCATAGCTTGACGAAACGGAACGGTTCGTTCTATTCAACGAAACGTTTCGTTCCGATGGACATCCCCATGACGACCATTATCGCATCCGGCTCCGCACCCGCCGAGACGACAATTTCGAGTTGGATGACCTTCTTACTGGCTGCCGCCTGCGGGCTGATTGTTGCCAATATCTACTATGCACAACCACTGATCGGCCCGATCGGCGCCGAACTTGGCTTGCCGCCACATGCGGCGGGCCTGATCGTTACGATGGCCCAGATTGGCTACGGGGTGGGCCTGCTGTTTATCGTACCGCTTGGTGACCTCATGGAGAACCGCAGGCTCGTGCTCGGCATTCTCGCCGTTGCAACGCTTGCCTTGCTGGCTGCGGCGATTTCAACGCAGCCAGCGGCTTTTCTGGCCGCGATGCTGTTTGTCGGCCTTGGCTCGGTCGCGGTGCAGACGCTTATCCCCTATGCGGCGCACCTGGCGCCGGAAGCCAGGCGTGGCCGCGTGGTCGGCAATGTCTCGGTGGGATTGTTGCTCGGCATAATGCTGTCACGGCCGTTTTCCAGCTTCATCACCGCGCTGTCGTCCTGGCATGTGGTCTACTTCACCCTCTTGCATTGTCATGATCGTGCTGACCGTGGTGCTGCGGTTTGCGCTGCCCAGGCGCGTGCCGACGGCGCGTCTGAGCTACGGCGCGCTTTTGGCGTCCATGGTGCATATTATGCGCACGACGCCGATCCTGCGCCGGCGGGCTCTCTACCAGGCGTTCCTGTTCGCGGCTTTCAGCCTGTTCTGGACGACGACGCCGCTGCTGCTGGCCGGGCCCGATTTTGGCTTGACGCAGCGCGGCATCGGCCTGTTCGCATTGGCCGGCGTCGCCGGCGCAATCGCTGCGCCGCTCGCCGGAAGGGTTGCCGACCGCGGCTGGAGCCGGCCGGCGACCGTCTTTGCCATGCTGTGCGTCGCTGTCGCGTTTCTCATCACCCACATCGCGCGCAGCGGCTCGACGCTTTCGTTGGCGCTGCTGGTCGCCGCCGCCATCGTGCTCGACTTCGGTGTGCAGACCAACCTTGTCCTCGGCTACCGGGACCTGTTCGCACTCGGCGCCGCACATCGCAGCCGCCTGAACGGACTTTACATGGCGACGTTCTTCATCGCCGGCGCAATCGGCTCAGGCGTCGGCGGTTGGGCCTATGCGCAAGGCGGCTGGCCGCTGGTGTCCTGGATCGGCCTGGCGCTGCCGGTTGCGGCACTGCTCTGTTTCGTGACCGAATTCACGTCGCGCGAAAGCGCGTGAATTCGCACCCGGATAGGGTCATCATTGCATCGCTTGCGATGTCTCGGACTCGATGCGCCACCCATCTTCGGCCTTGACCAGCCCGAGCGTGACGCGCGCCTTGCCGGTCAGCCGTGCCGCCGACTTGTCCTTCGGCACATAGTCGTAGCGCATGGCAAAGGCGGCCTCAGTGCGATCCTCGCCATGCGGCGTGATCTCCAGGCTGCCAGGCTCCAGCCCAAGCGACCACGAGGCCCATTGCGCGAACCAGTCGGTCTTCACCTTGACGATGGCATCGGCGTCGTAGTGTGTGCCGAAAATGGTCGCCGACGAGCCGTAGATCCGCTTGACCGTTTCGCTCATCGTTCTGGTGTCCGGCGCCAGATAGTCCCGGCGCAGGAATTTCTCGATCGAAGTTTTGTCGTCGCCGACGGAGCGCTCCAGCGCCGCGACCTGCGAGGCCGGCGCGGGCTCAGCCGCCGGTTTGGGCTCGGGGGCAGGCCCTTCACCCGGGACGAATTCGAAGCGTTCCAGCAGCGAGCCCTGCTCCCAGGGGCGCTGGCCTTCGCGGGTTTGCGAAACCACGTCGCGGCGCACCGCGATCATCATGTCGTTGATGCTCTGGCCGGGCTCGGCGATGTGCCGCAAAAGAGCTGATGCAAAGGGCGAGTTGCGCCCGCTGCCGTCCATGGCGACCGCACCCGGCGCCGTCGAGAAGGCGATGAAGGAGCCGCGCGTCGAATCGAACTGCGCCAGGCCGGCCAGCGCCGTCGCCGAGCGCGTGGTGGCGGTGCGGCTCAGACTGCGGGCAAACGGGTTGTTGCGGCAGGCGTCGAGAAACACCAGGCTGACCTTGGTCTGCTGTTCCATGATGTCGAGGACTTCGTCGATCGGCACGGCTTCAAGCTGCAGCTTCACCGGCATATCGAGCCTGGCGTCGACCGGCACGATGTAGTTGCGCCCGTCGACCTGCAGGCCGTGGCCGGCATAGTAGAAAAGCCCGGCGCCCGCGCCTTCGAGCGCGTCGGAGAATTCGCCGATGCTGCGTTCGAGCTCGCGCTTGCCGAGATCATTGCCTTCGATGACCTCGAAACCGATGGAGCGCAGCTTGTCGGCGATGTCGAGGGCGTCGTTGACCGGATTGGCCAGCGTCCCGGCCTCGGCATAGCTGCCATTGCCGATGACGAGCGCCACGCGCCGCGCCGGCTCAGCGTCGGCGCTCAGCAGCAATAGTCCCAGAAATGCCCATGCGAGGATCGCAAGCCTGCCCATGGGACGCAATCATAGCGCCACAGGCCCCGGCGATGCCAACAGATTTGAAATGCAAGCTTAATTCCAGGTGGGTTACGGCCGCGGGCAAGCGCGACGAAAACGCCCTTGCGCCGGCGCGGCGTATCGGGCAAACCGGCCTTCCCTTGCGAATTTCCCGCCCGAGGTCCCCATGTCCACGACGATTTCGCCGCTCGCGCCGAAGAAATACCCCAAGATGCCTGTCATTGAAGGGGTGCGCATCGCCACCGCCGAAGCGGGGATAAAGTACAAGAACCGCACCGACCTCCTGGCCATGGTCTTCGACGCCGGCACCACGGTCGCCGGCGTGTTCACCAAGTCGAAATGCCCCTCGGCGCCGGTCGATTTCTGCCGGCAGAACCTCGGCGCCGGCAAGGCCCGGGTGCTGGTCGTCAATTCCGGCAACGCCAATGCCTTCACCGGCCAGAAGGGGCGCGCGTCCACCGCGCTGACCGGCGAGGCCGCGGCCAAGGCCGCGGGCTGCACGGCAAGTGAGGTCTTCCTGGCCTCGACCGGTGTCATCGGCGAGCCGCTCGACACAACCAAGTTCAGCCATCTGCTCGCCGGACTGGTCAGCGACGGCAAGCCCGACCTGTGGACCGAGGCGGCGAAGGCCATCATGACCACGGACACCTATCCGAAAGTGGCGACGGCGACCGTCAAGCTTGGTGACACCGATGTCACCATCAACGGCATTTCCAAGGGAGCCGGCATGATCGCCCCTGATATGGCGACGATGCTGTCCTTCATCGCCACCGATGCGCCGATCGCAGCCCCGGTGCTGCAGGACCTGCTGTCGCGCGGCACGGCCAAGACCTTCAACGCGGTGACTGTCGACAGCGACACCTCGACCAGTGACACGTTGCTGATCTTTGCCACCGGCAAGGCCGCCAAACGTGGTGCTCCCGAAATTACCGATCCCAAAGATGCCCGCCTTGGCCAGTTCCGCCGGGCGCTCGGCAAGGTGCTGAAGTCGCTGGCACTGCAGGTGGTGCGTGACGGCGAGGGTGCCCGCAAGCAGGTCGAAGTCACCGTCACCGGCGCCAAATCGGCTCGCTCGGCCAAGCGCATCGCGCTGTCGATCGCCAATTCGCCGCTGGTCAAGACAGCGGTCGCCGGCGAGGACGCCAATTGGGGCCGCGTGGTCATGGCGGTCGGCAAGGCCGGCGAGCCCGCCGATCGCGACCGGCTGTCGATCTGGTTCGGCGACAACAGGCTGGCGCATGAGGGCGAGCGCGATCCGGCCTATTCGGAAGAAAAGACCTCGGCCTACATGAAGCGCGACGATATCCGCATCCGCGCCGATATCGGCATCGGCCGTGGCAAGGCGACGGTGTGGACGTGCGATCTCACCAAGGAATATGTCGCCATCAATGGCGATTATCGGAGCTGACGGTTTTGGCTTCCAGGCATCCGGCAAGCATGCTCGCGATCGTGCGCCGCTACGAGGCGGCGGGCTTTCGCGCCTGGCCCGCAGCCGCCGTCCATTATGACGGGACCTGGGTGGTGCGGCTGACCGCCGGCCATCCGGCCAAGCGGCTGAATTCGGTCAATCCGCTCGATCCCGGCGACATCCAGCACATCGCCGACCGCATCGGCCGGGCCAGCCGCCGTTTCGATGCCTATGGCAGGCCGCTGACGTTCCGCATGTCGCCGCTGTCGGGTCCCGATCTGGCCGGTCATCTCGACAAGGAGGGCTGGAGCCGGTTCGGCGAGTCGCTGGTCATGCGGCTGCCGCTGGCCGATGCGCAGCTCGATGCCGCTATGGACCAGATCCCGCTCAAGGACATCAGCCGCTTCATCGGTGCTTTGCTCAAGGTCAGCGGCTCGGACATTTCGCTGCGGCCCGGCCTGTCGGAGATCATCGGCGCCATCCAGCCCGAGGCCGGGCTGTTCGCGCTCGAGGATGAAGCCGAGGCGCTGGCGACGCTGATCTGCGTGCATGACGGCGATCTCGCCGGCCTGTTCGAGGTCGCCACCGACAAGGCGGCGCGCAACAAGGGCCATGGCCGCAACCTGATCCTGTCGGCGCTGAAATGGGCAAGGCTGCGCGGCGCGCGCGAAGCCTGGCTGCAGGTCGAGGCCGGCAATGTGCCGGCACTGGCGCTCTATCGTTCGCTCGGCTTCGAGGAAGTCTATCGCTACCACTATCGCCAGCCGCTGGTCATGAGTGAAGCTGGGGATGAATGACCTGGCAAATACCGGCAAGCGGCTGCTGCTGGTCGCTGCCTGCGCGCTGGTCGACACCGACGGCCGCGTGCTCCTGGCGCAGCGGCCCGAGGGCAAGCAACTCGCAGGCCTGTGGGAATTTCCCGGCGGCAAGGTCGAGCCCGGCGAGACGCCTGAACAATGCATCATCCGCGAATTGCATGAGGAGATCGGCATCGAGACCGATATACCGTGCCTAGCGCCGCTTACCTTCGCCAGCCACTCCTATGACGACTTCCATCTGTTGATGCCGCTGTTTGTCTGCCGCCGTTTCCGCGGCATCGCCCAACCCCGGGAAGGCCAAGCGCTGAAATGGGTGCGGCCAAGAGAGATGCGCGAGTATCCGATGCCGCCGGCCGACGCGCCGCTGATACCGTTCCTCATCGACCTGCTCTGAGGGGCGGCGACGGGATCGGGACCACGATCCGTATCAGCCAGCGTTAATGGAAGATTTATCTGATCATGAAAAATTGATGCATGGCCGTGTCCTTGCGGCCGCGTCGCCAATTCGCTGGGGAGCGATAGTATGAGCCTGGACAGGGATTGGGATTCGATCCGGCCCGACCGCAGCTTCCGTGCCGCCGATGCGGGCATGGGCATCCTGCGCATCACGCTGCTGTTCGGGTCGGCCGCGGTGGCGCTGGCGCTGATCGCGACCCCTTTCCTCGACAGCCAGACGCGCTCGCAATCGGCGCGCGATGATTTTCCCGGCGGTCTCGACATGACGGCCACCGGCTCGATCAGCCATCGCAACACCTATACGGTGCGCCGCAGCGTACTGCAGCCGGAGCCCGATTCAGTCTGCATCATCGGCTCCGATGGCAGGACCAGCGGCGACTGCTGACATGGTTAAGATATTTTCGAGAAGGGGGCGGTTTCACCGCCTGTTAAGGCTTTGCCATTAACCTTTCTTAACAGATCGGCGGTAAGGTCCTGGCAAGGGGGATCGAGGTTATGAAAACAATGCTGCTGCGTTTTCTGACGGACGAGACCGGCGCCACGGCCGTCGAATACGCCTTGATCGTCTGTGTGCTGTCGCTGACGATCATCGGCGGCATCGGCCAGGTCTTCAACTCGATCACATGGCTGTTCAGCGACAACACCAGCAGGCTTTCGAACGCCTTCGCCTCGCCTTGACCGCAATCGCGACGGGCGCCTGAAGCGCGTCGCTGTGCATGTCGTCTTCCCAAAACCGAGGTCACTTTTGGGCGACATGCATCAGTGTTCGTCGGAACCCTCCAGTATAGCCTTTAGCGAGACCTTGGCTGAACCCGGCTTCAGCGGTTTCTGCTGCGACGCATCGGGGGCCCAGCCAGACATCCAGACCATCGAGAAACTTGCCCGGATCCGACCATCGGGGTCGGAAAACCGCTCGGCATAGATTTCCGCGGCACGGGCAAACAGTCCGCGTGTGCCCGGCCGCCGGCTGCGATCGGCGAGCGCACTGGTTTCGCCCATGGCGCGCAGGTCGGCCATCAGGGCAAACAGATTGGCATAGCGCACCGTCACGGTCTCGACGTCGGCGACCGGCAGAGCGAGACCGGCGCGTTGCAGCAGCGCACCGGCATCGCGCACGTCGGTGAAGGGGATGACGCGCGGGCTGACGCCGCCATAGAGTTCGGTCTCGGCCGCAAGCAGGCACTCGCGCAATTCAGTGAGCGTGCCGGCGCCGGCAAAGGCGCCGAGGAAGAGCCCATCCGGCCGCAGCGCGCGGCGGATTTGGATCAGCATGCCGGGAATGTCGTTCATCGCCTGTAATGACAGAAGCGACACCGCCAGATCGAGGCTTTGCGGCTCGAACGGCACGGTTTCCAGCGGTGCGACCAGGCCGTCGGCACCATTGAGGAAAACCGCGTCCGTCTCGACGCGGGCGATCTCCGTCACCTTGCCGCTCGCGGCGAGCACATCGGCCGCGGCCGGCGTCTGGCAAAACAGCACCGCCGCTTTGCCGAACCGGCGCTCGACGGCGCCCAGCCGGTCGGCAAGGTCCTCGGCGGCGCGGTTCATGAGGAAATCGGCACCGTCGACCGGATGCGTGAGCGCACGCCGCTTGTGCGCCAGCCAGAGATCGGTATCCATTATCGGCTGCAACGGGCGCATCCTTGTTTGTCCCCGCCCTGATATAGTTGGTATGCTAGCGCGGAGAACCAACCACGTGGCCGATCCGATGCGAGAGATCAAGTCCATCGGGATCAGGAACCTCACCCGCTCGGCTCTCGGCTGGCCGGCGCGCATCCTGTTTCCGCCGGTCTGTGCCGGTTGCCGCCGGCATGTCTCGCAGCCCGGCGTGCTGTGCGGCGCCTGCTGGCCGAAGCTGCGGCTGCTGGAGCGTCCCTGGTGCCCGGTGATGGGCACGCCCTTCACCCATCATATGGGCGAGGGCTTTCTGTCGGCGGAGGCGATCGCCGATCCGCCGCCCTTCGAGCGGGCGCGGGCAGCCGTCGCCTATTCCGGCGTTGCCCGCCAGATGGTGCAAGGGCTGAAATACCAGGATCGCACCGATCTCGCCCCTTGGATGGCACGCTGGATGGTGCGCGCCGGCGCCGATCTCATCGCCGAGGCCGATGTGGTGGTGCCGGTGCCGCTGCACTGGCGGCGGTTTTTCCGGCGGCGGTTCAACCAGTCGGCGGAATTGGCGTGCGGGGTTTGCGAGCTCAGCGGGCTGTCTTTCGCGCCTTCCGCCATGCGGCGTGTCAAACTCACCCGCCAGCAGGTCGGGCTGGAGCGGCAGGAGCGCGAGGAGAATGTGCGCGCCGCCTTTCGTGTGCCGGCCGAGGCGGAAATCGAGATCGCCGGCCGCAGGGTGCTTCTGATCGACGACGTCTACACCACGGGCGCCACCGTGCGCGCGGCCACCAAGGCGCTGAAAAGGGGAGGTGCGGCCGCCGTCGACGTGCTGACCTTTGCGCGTGTGTTGCCGGGGGACTTCCGGGCGGACGAGTCCGCGACTATATAAGTCGGCAACGAAAGCGGAAATTCGTCATGGTCGATGTCACGATCTATACGCGCATGATGTGCGGCTACTGCACGGCGGCCAAGCGGTTGCTGGAGCGCAAGGGCGTCACTTACACCGAGCATGACGCTTCGTTTTCGCCGGAACTGCGCCAGGAGATGATTTCCAAGGCGCACGGGCGTACGACCTTTCCGCAGATTTTCATCGGCGACACGCATGTCGGCGGCTGCGACGACCTCCACGAGCTGGAGGCCGGAGGCCGGCTGGACAGACTGCTCGCCAACGGCGCGACGATTTGAGGGTATGATGATGGGTGTTTTCAAGGCGGCTGCAATCCAGATGCGTTCAGGCGAGAGCCCGGAGCGCAATGCGGTCGATCTCGAACGGCTGGTGCGTGAAGCGGCGGCCCAGGGCGCGAACTACATCCAGACGCCGGAAATGACCGGGGCGCTGATCCGCGACAAGGAAGCGCGTGCAGCCTCGTTCACCTCCGAAGACAAGGACATCATCGTCGCGACCGCACGCAGATTGGCGCGCGAACTCGGCGTCTTCCTGCATATCGGCTCGACCGCCATCCTGCGCGCCGACGGCAAGCTCGCCAACCGGGCGCTGCTGTTTGGTCCGGATGGTGCTGTGCTCGCCACCTACGACAAGATCCACATGTTCGACGTCGATCTCGACAATGGCGAGTCCTGGCGCGAATCCGCCGCCTACGAACCAGGCACGGAGGCCGTCGTAACCGAGGTCGCCGGCGCCAGGCTGGGCTTTGCGGTCTGCTATGATCTGCGTTTCCCGCAACTGTTCCGCGCCGAGGCGCTGGCCGGCGCCGATGTTTTGACCGTGCCCGCCGCCTTCACCCGCCAGACCGGCGAGGCGCACTGGCATGTGCTGCTGAGAGCGCGTGCCATCGAGAACGGCGCCTTTGTCGTCGCCGCCGCGCAAGGCGGCCTGCACGAGGACGGCCGCGAGACTTTTGGCCATTCGCTGATCGTCGATCCCTGGGGCCGCATCATCGCCGAAGCCGCGCATGACGAGCCCGCGGTGATCGTGGCCGAGATCGACCCGGCGCAGTCGCTCGCGGCGCGCAAGAAGATCCCCAATTTGAAGAATGCCCGGGATTTCACCATCAATGCCGGTGCAGTGGAGGCGCCGCGTCTCCGGGGTGCTGCCTCTTGATCCGCTTTGCCCTGATCTGCGAGCACGAGCACGAGTTCGAGGGCTGGTTTCGCAGCAATGACGATTTCGACACCCAGAAGAAGCGTGGCTTCGTCGATTGTCCGAGCTGTGGCTCGCACAAGGTGCAGAAGGCCCTGATGGCGCCCGCTGTCTCCACGGCGCGCAAGCAGGAAACCATAGCGCTGGCCATGGGCGAGGCGCAGAAGCAGGCGTTGGCGCAGCTCAAGGCCATGGCCGAGAAGGTGCGCGAGAATGCCGACTATGTCGGCGACAAATTCGCCGAGGAAGCGCGCAAGATCCATTTCGGTGAGAGCGACGCACGCGGCATCTATGGCGAGGCGACACTCGACGAGGCCAAGAGCCTCGCTGAGGATGGTGTCGAGTTCATGCCGATCCCGGTGTTTCCGGACGACCGCAACTGAGCTGTCAGCTCACGCTGCCGATCAGTTTCTCAAGCAGACGTGAAAGCGCCTCCCGTTCGGTGTCGCTCAGGCCGGCGAGGATTTCGTGCTCGTTGGCGACGTGGGCGGTCAGGGCCTCGTCGATCAGTGCCAGACCTTTCTCGGTAAGCTGCACGACAATGCCACGCCGGTCGTTGGGGTGTGGGCCGCGCAGGGTCAATCCGGCCTTTTCCAGTCGGTCGAGTCGGTTGGTCATGGCGCCCGATGTCACCATCGTCGCCTCGTAGAGAGCGGTCGGTGTCAGCGCGTAAGGGGCTCCGGAGCGGCGCAGCGTCGCCAGCACGTCGAACTCGCCGGCCTGCAGCCCGTAGCGGGCAAACAGCGGGGCGAGGCGGTCGCGAGCAATCAGCGAAGACGCCTCGTTCAGTCGCCCGAGCACGCCCATCGGCGAGACATCAAGATCCGGCCGCTCCCGTTTCCACTGCTCGATCGCTCGCGCTGCCCTGTCCACTGTCTCACCATTAAATATCTTGACGTTAAGAATCTTTGCGTTATCTTACCTCAAGACGCAGAACCGGCCAAGCCGCAAGTGCCACATTTCGCAAGTGAGTGACGGGACAATCCGATGAAATTTCTCTGGGAATCGGCGCTCGGCCTGCTGATCGTCACCGGCGGCCTGCTTGGCCTGACGCTGCCCTTCGGCAAGCTTGCCACGGCCGCCGGTGTGCCGCCCATGGTCTGGGCCTTCGTCATCTCGCTCGGCGCCGGCGGCGTGCTTTTGTGCGTGCTCTTGGCACGCGGCGAGCGCATCCGGCTCACCCCGCACAAATTGCGCTATTTCTTCGTCACGGCCGCCGTGTCCTATGCCGCCCCCAATCTCTTGATGTTCTCGGCCATTCCGCACCTTGGCGCCGGCTATACCGGCATCATGTTCACGCTTTCGCCTGTCATCACGCTGGTGTTCTCGATCCTGCTGCGTGTCCGGCGTCCCAACATGCTGGGCATTGTCGGCATCGCTGTCGGCTTCGTCGGCGCCGTCATGGTGGCGGTGACGCGCGGCGAGGCCGGCCAGCCGGCGGACCTGTTCTGGGTGGTGATGGGACTGCTGATCCCGGTCAGCCTTGCTGCCGGCAACATCTACCGCACCGTCGACTGGCCGGAAGGCACCGGCCCGATCGAGCTTGCCGTCGGCAGCCATCTGGCGTCGGCGACGCTGCTGCTGGCCGGCATCCTCGCTTTGTTTGGCATCAAGGCCTTCGTTCCGCTCGGCGGCGTGCCGCTGGTCGTCGTCGCGCAGGTCGCATCGGCGTCGGCGATGTTCGCCTTCTTCTTCCGGCTGCAGGCGGTCGGCGGCCCGGTCTATCTCAGCCAGATCGGCTATGTGGCGGCCGCCGTCGGGCTGTTTGCCGGCACGATCTTCCTTGGCGAGCACTATCAGCTGCTGACCTGGGTCGGCGCCGTCATCATCACCGTCGGCGTCTTCATCACCACCAAGGCGCAAAACCAGAAAGCCTGAGGACGCCAGGGTTCAGTCCGCGCCGTCGTCGCCGCCGGGCTCCGGCCTTGGATGCCGGCGGCGGTGCGTGGCGGCGGCGCGCGCCGCCTGTTCGTAGATGCCGGTCATCAGTTCGAGCGTGCGCGCGACATCCTCCAGCTTGTCGGCCATTTCGGGAATGCGCGTCACCGCATCGATGAGCAGGACGGAGCGGATGTCGGCATAGCGCTCGGTCACGCGATGGCCGAGCGGCGTCACTTCATAGGTGACACCGGCCCTGCCGCTGCCGGTGCGGGTGATCAAACCGCCCTTGAGCAGTTTGCGCAGGCTGTACTGGATGTTGGGAATGTCGTCACGGTTGGTCATCTGGGCAAGATCGCGCACGCTTTTCGGGCGATCGTTCATCCGGATGATGTGGAGCAGCGCGTTCTCGGGTCCGCTGGCGGAAAACTCGATCACCGTGGCGAGGCACTCGGCCTGCCAATGGCCGAACGCCTCGTAGGAACGCATCAGCGCGTACTCGACTTCGGTGACGTCGATTTCCAGCGGCGTGCGCGCCAGATGCCAGCCGCGATCCAGCAGCTCGGCCTGTGTTTCCAGAGATTTGCGCCGATCGTTCATCTGCCTGTCCCCCGCCATCAGCATGCGCCGATCCCGGTGATTGCGTCTACATGGTTTTATGATAGACTTTCTATCATAAATTATAAGCAAAAATGAGGAGAACGTCACCCATGAGCATGCTCGACAAGACTGCGCCTCATGTGCAGCCCTTCTTTCTCGGCACCTTCGCGTCCAATTGCTCCGGCGGCATGACCGTCACCAAAGTGCCCGAGCGCTGGGTCAGTTCCTGGGACAACAATGTGCGGCTGGCGCATCTGCTCGACGAGGCCGGCATCGACTTCATGCTGCCGATCGCGCGCTGGATCGGCTATGGCGGCGAGACCAATTTCCACGGCAATGTACTGGAGACGATCACCTGGGCGGCCGGGCTTCTGGCGCTCACCCGCAACATCACGGTTTTCGCCACCACCCATACCGCGGCCAACCATCCCGTCGTCGTCGCCAAGCAACTGGCGACCATCGACCAGATCAGCCGCGGCCGCATCGGCCTCAACATCGTCGCCGGCTGGAACAAGCCGGAATATGAAGCGCTTGGGCTGACGCTGCCCGATGACCATGTCACGCGCTACAGTTATGCGCAGGAATGGTTCGATATCGTCCGGGCGTTGTGGGAGCGCTCGGAGGCCTTCGACTGGGACGGCACCTGGTTCAAGCTGAAGAATGTTCTAGGCGACCCGCGCCCGTCCTCGCGGCTGCCGATCCTCAACGCCGCCGGATCGGAAGAGGGCCGCAAATTCGCGATCCGCAACGCCGATTTCCTGTTCACGCCGGCAATCGACCTGGCGCGCTCCAAGGATGAGATCATTGCGCTGAAGGAGCAGGCGAGGGCCGCCGGCAGCGATGTCGACGTGCTGACCTTCGCCCATGTCGTCTGCCGGCCGACCGAAAAGGAAGCCACGGACTATCTTGAGCATTTCGGCCGCGCCAATGCCGACTGGGCGGCGGTCGACAATCTGGTGCGGCTGCAGTTCGCCCATGCGCAGTCGTTTCCGCATGATCTCCTGGCGCTCATTCGCGACCGCATGGCGGCGGGCCATGGCGGCTTCCCGCTCACCGGCACCCCCGAGCAGGTCGCCGACGGGATCACCGCCTTGCATGCGGCAGGCTTTCGCGGCTCGACGCTGTCCTTTGTCGATTATGTCGAGGAATTCCCCTATTTCCGCGACACCGTGCTACCCATTCTCGAACAGAGAGGCATCCGCATCGCGCCGGCCGCGATGCGGTCGGCGGCATAGCAAAGAAGGCAAGAGGCGGTCCATGACAGAAGGTCCGGTCAGTGTCGCCGACTTCCGCGCCGCCATGCGGCTCATCGTCGGCAATGTCAGCGTCATCACCGCCGGTGTCGGTGACGACCGTTCCGGCCTCGTCGTCATTTCCGTGGTCTCGCTGTCGGCCGAGCCGCCCAAGGTGATCGCTTGTGTCAACCGATCGTCATCGACCTGGCCGGTGATCGAACGCTACCGGCATTTCGGCGTCAATTCGCTCGGGCCCCAGCACCAGCACGTGGCGGAGCGGTTCTCCGGCTTTGGCGGCATCAAGGGTAAGGACCGCTATGAGGGCGCCGAATGGGTGACGCTGAAGACCGGAGCCGCGCTGCTTTCGGACGCGGTGGCCGCCTTCGACTGCAGCCTCGACGAGATGATCGATCGCGGCACGCATTCCATCGTCATCGGTTCGGTCGAAGCGGTGCGCACCCACGATGCCGGCCAGGCGCTTGTCTACTGGCGCGGCGGCTACCGGCCGCTCGATTCGGCATGACCAGGATCTCAGCACATCCTGGAGCAAATTCAGGGAAAGTGCGGTCGGTCAGACCGAGCCTTTTTCCGCCAGCACCATGTAGTTGACGTCCATGTCTTTCGACCGCGCCCAGCGGTCGGCAAGCGGATTGTAGGTGACGCCGGTGCGGTCGATGATCGTCAGGCCGGCGCCGCCCAGCGCCTTTTCCAGTTCTTCCGGGCGCACCAGCTTGCCGAACTGGTGGGTGCCGCGCGGCAGCCAGCGCAGCACATATTCAGCACCGATGATGGCCAGGCCCAGCGCCTTCAGCGTGCGGTTGATGGTGGCCACGAACATGATGCCGCCGGGGCGGACCATCTGCCCGCATTTGGCGACGAACAGGTCGATATCGGCGACATGCTCGACCACTTCCATGTTGAGGATGACGTCGAATGTCTCGCCGGCGTCGGCAAGGTCCTCGGCCGTCGTGGCGCGGTAGTCGACGCTGACATTGCCTTCGGCCGCATGCAGTTTCGCGACTTCGATGTTTGTTTCGGAGGCATCCGCTCCGACCACCTCTGCGCCAAGCCGCGCCATTGGCTCGCACAACAGGCCGCCGCCGCAGCCGATATCGAGGATGCGCAGGCCCTCGAAAGGCCGCGCGGCGCGCGGATCACGGCCGAAGCGCGCCGCTATCTGGTCGCGGATATAGGAAAGCCGGACCGGATTGAATTTGTGCAGCGGACGAAACTTGCCGTTCGGGTTCCACCATTCGGCGGCAAGGGCGGAAAAGCGTTCTACTTCTCCGGCATCGATCGTCGATCGTCGGGGCTCAGGCATAGGTTGGTCTCCTAGAGCTCTTTGATTTGTCGCAATTCCGGACGGAAAACCGTTTCACACTTTTCCTGGAATTGCTTCAGAGCGCTAGGAAGTCGGGCGTGGGAGCCGGAAAGTCAAGGCAACAATTTTCCTGTGCTGACAGGGCGGTCCGTTCTGTCAGGGCACGAGCGCCGTGCTGAATTCCTCGCGCCGAGGGTCTTCCTGGAGATGGCGGCTGATCAGGTTTCCTTAACGTCAAATTTACGAGGTTGGCGGTTTCCTGAAGCACGATCGGGATTCGGCATATACATTGCCCTCCCATTGATTGGGATGGCTTGGTGCGGATCAAGACCCAGATTGTTGCCACCTTGTTGAGCGCCGCGGCTTTGATCGGCCTGGTGGGTGGCATTGCCATAGTCTCCCAGATGTCACTGACCAGATCCGCCGCAGTGGCCGAGGCGACAAGCGTTGGGCGGCAATTGGCCGACGCGATTGCCTTCAAGGCTTCCGATGCGCCGCATTCCTTATTCGAAAGGGCAGACGCGCTGCGCGAATTCGTGAAATCGCAGCACAGCGACTCGAAACGCGATCTCGTTGTCGTCAATCACGACAAGGTCATCCTTGCCGATGTCCCAGGCGAAGAAAAAAATATCAGCACACCGTACCGCCACGATCCCGGCAATGAAGTCGGTCGGACGATCGAGGATGGCGCGCCACGCGACTTCATCGAAGACAGCGGCGATGTAGCTGAGCCGATCAACCTGGTTGCGGTGCCGATCAAGGATGCTCCTGGCAAGACGGTCGGCGCGGTGCTGTTCGAGTACACGCCGCTGCTGCACGCCGCCCAACAGCGCACCAACAGCATGCTCTGGCTTGTCGGTCTGTGCACCGCGGCCGCCGTGCTCATTTCCGCGCTCTCGGCTTTCCTGTTGCTGCGCGGCTTTGGCGCCGGTCTTTCCGGCCTCAACCGCGGTATCGAATCGCTGGCGCGCGGCGACGCCGGGGCACGTGTCGGCTTGACCTCCAATGACGAGTTCGGCCAGTTGGCGCGAGGCTTCGACAGCATGGCAGCCGAGCTCGAATCCTCGCGCGGGCAACTCGTCGAACAGAAGGCCTATATCGAGGATATTGTCCGCACCGTCGCCGAGGGCATTGTCGTCATCGACGGCGGTGGCCGCATCGTCTCGGTCAATCCGGCAGCCGCCGAGATCGTCGGACGGCGCAACGACAGGATCGAGGGGCAGGATTGGCCGTCGATCCTCGACATGCGCGGACTGTCGGGAGACCGGCTGTCGCAGGCAACATCCCCGATCGAACTGGCGCTGACCACGGGCCGGGGGCATCAGGCCGAGGTGCGCCTGGCAAAGCCGGACGGATCGTACCTGCCGGTGATTGCGAGCTGCAATCCGCTCAATCGCTCCGACGGCGGCATCGTGCTGACGCTGAGCGACATCAGCGAGTTGCGCAGCGCCGAGCGGGCGGTCAGCGATCGCGCCGAGGAACTGGCGACGCTGAACCGCGAACTGAAGGAGACGTCCCAGGCAACGACCCGGCTGGTCAAGCTCGGCGAGCTGCTTCTGGCGTGCGTCACCTTCCAGGAGGCATTTTCCGTGGTCGGCTCGGCCATGCCCGATTTCTTCGGCGGATTGAGCGGAACCGTGCATCTGACCAGCGCCTCGCGCAATCTGGTCGAGGAAATGGCGCATTGGGGCACTGTGCGTTCGAGCGTTGGCCAGTTTGCGCCGGAAGATTGCTGGGCGCTGCGGCGCGGCCAGGAGCATGTTGCCGGCCCCGGCATGCTGACGCCGCGCTGCAACCACATCACCGAGAATGGCGGCCGCGGTTATGTCTGCATGCCTCTGGCGGCGCAGGGGGAGACGCTTGGCATCGTGCATCTGTGCGAACCAGACGCCACTGACAAGCCGGACTGGCTGACCAAGCGGCAACAGATCCTGCGCGGTGTCGTCGACACACTGGCCTTGGCGCTGGCCAATCTGCGCCTGCGCGAAACATTGCGGCAACAATCGATCCGTGATCCGAACACCGGGCTCTACAACCGCCGCTATCTCGAGGAAACAAGCAGTCGCGAACTGAGACGCATGGAGCGTTCCGAACAGCCCCTGGCGATGATCATGCTCGATGTCGATCATTTCAAGCAGTTCAACGACACGTTCGGCCATGAAGCCGGCGATCTCGTCCTCAAGCAGGTCGCCGGCACGCTGCTCGACCACGCCAGGGAAAGTGACGTGGTGTCACGCTACGGCGGCGAGGAATTCGCCCTGATGATGCCGGGGACGTCGCTCGCCGATGCCGCCGAGCGCGCAGAGGCGCTGCGCAAGGCGATCAAGCAACTGCATCTGGCGCATCGTGGCCGCACGCTTGGAACCATCACGGCCTCATTCGGCGTGTCCGCCTTCCCGGAACTCGGCGCGTCATGGGCCGAAATCGTCAACGCCGCGGATCGTTCGCTCTACCAGGCAAAAGCGGACGGTCGCGACCGTGTCGTTGCCGGATTGGGCAGGGCCGATCCCCAATGGGACCTCCCCACTGCCAACCAAAGCGTGGGTTAACTCGACACAAGGAGCTCGGCATGTCCCATGTCGACGCTGGCGGGATCGATGGCACGCATGGCGTCATGGCTGCCTGACGGCAACATCCGCCAGAGGGCGCCAGCTATCGTTTCGCGTCCAGCACGTCGCGCAGCTTGGCCTCGAGCTGCTCGATGGTGAACGGCTTGGCCAGGAAGTGCACGTCATGGTCGAGCACGCCGTTGTGGACGACGGCATTTCTGGTGAAACCGGTGGTGAAGACGACTTTCAGGCCGGGTTGGCGCGCGACCGCTTCCTCGGCGAGCTTGCGGCCGTTCATCACCGGCATGACGATGTCGGTGAAAAGCAGGGCGATGCCAGGGGTCTCCGCCAGCTTCTGAAGGGCCTCCTGGCCGCTGCCAACGTGGATGACCGTATAGCCGAGTTCGCGCATGGCGTCTGTCGTGGCGGCCCGCACGCGGACATCGTCCTCGACGACGAGGATCGTTTCGGTGACCTTGGCGGGGTTCTTGCCGAGCCCGGCGGGCGCTGCCGGCTCCTCAGCTCCGAAAAACCGCGGCAGATAGATCCTGATCGTCGTGCCTTCGCCGGGCTCGGAGTAGATCTTGACGTGGCCGCCCGACTGCTTGACGAAGCCGAACACCTGGCTCAGACCAAGTCCCGTGCCCTTGTTGACCGGCTTGGTGGTGAAAAAAGGCTCGAAAGCCTTGGCCATTACGTCCGCCGACATGCCCTCACCGGTATCGCTGACCGCGATCATCACATACTGGCCGGCGATCACCTCGGCATGGGTGGCGGCGTAGCTGTCGTCGAGATGGCTGTTGGCGGTCTCGATGGTCAGCTTACCCTCTTCGCCCATCGCGTCACGCGCGTTGACCGCCAGGTTGAGGATTGCGTTCTCGATCTGGGTGGGGTCGGCGTGGGTTTTCCACAGGCCGCCCGCCAGCACCGTTTCGATGCGGACACCTTCGCCGAGCGCACGGTGCAGAAGGTCGGACATGCCGGTCACCAGACGGTTGGTGTCGACCACCTGCGGCGCCAGCGGTTGCTGACGGGAGAAGGCAAGCAGCCGGCCGGTCAGATTGGCCGCGCGGGTCGCGGCGTCCGTCGCGGCCTCGATGAATTTCTCGATATCGTTCTCGCCGCGCTTCAGCTTGCGCTGGGCAAGGTTCATGGCGCTCAGGATCACCGCCAGCATGTTGTTGAAATCGTGGGCGATGCCGCCGGTCAATTGGCCGACGGCCTCCATCTTCTGCATCTGGCGTATCTGGGATTCGGCCTTTTCACGTGTCTGGATCTCGCTGCCGAGCTCGATGTTCTTGCGCATCAGCTCTTCCTGGGCGGTGACGACCTCGCGGAAGCGGCGGCGGGATTGGCGGATCGTGTAGGCGCCGAGCAGGAAGATCGCGATGAGGGCCGCCAGCGAACCGATCCGCAGCCAGGCCTCGACCTGGTCGGTGTGCTGGTCGCGCGCGGCGATGTCGGCGGCGCCGATGCGCCGGATCGTATCCATGCTGGCGCGGATTTCATCCATCGCGGCCTTGCCCTGGCCACTGCGGACCAGTTGCAAGGCCCCCGTCGCGTCGCCCTTGTCGTAGAGAGCGATCGTTTCCGCCAGTTCAGCCTGCTTTTGCGCTAGCGCGTCCTTGATGTGGCTGACCTGCGGGGCAAGCTGATCGTTGGATGAGGTCATGGCATCGATGCGGGCAAGTTGCCCCGGGATCGCATCGACAGCCTTCTGGTACGGTTCGAGGTAGGATTTCTCGCCGGTCAGCAGGTAGCCGCGCTGGCCGGCCTCGGCATCCTGCGCCAATGAAAGCAGCCCTGAAAGCTGTTCCTGGTATTCGATTGTCTCGCGCGCGGCGGCACGGTTGGCCCTCTGGCCTTCAACCAGCAGAGCGCGGGTGCCGACGATCAGCGCCAGCACGGCGAAGCCGACGGCAAGCGGGAGCGATTGCAATCGCATGGCGCGTCGAAGACGAGCAATCATCTGTTATGCTGAACCAAAAGGAATTCCCCGCGGGCAGCATTTGGTAAGCGGCACGGCCCCGGAAGGCAATATGCCGTCTTCTTGAGCCGGCATTCCGCCGCCAGCCTTGCGAAACCGAAAGCATTTGGCTAAGGAGGCCGCGCATTCAGCGGCCGGCGCCAGCCGGGCGCTTTCTTTCGTTTTCGGCTCCAGGCCGGCTTCAGTCAAAGGCATTTCGCTTCCATGGCGCGTATCGTGATGAAATTCGGCGGAACCTCCGTCGCCGACATCGCCCGCATCCGCAATGTGGCGCGTCACGTCAAACGCGAGGTCGACGCCGGCCATGAGGTGGCGGTGGTGGTCTCGGCGATGGCCGGCAAGACCAACGAACTGGTCGGCTGGACGCGCGAGGCCTCGCCGATGCACGACGCACGCGAATATGACGCGGTCGTCGCCTCCGGCGAACAGGTCACGGCGGGCTTGCTTGCCATAACCTTGCAGAACATGGGCGTGCATGCGCGTTCCTGGCAGGGCTGGCAGATCCCGATCAAGACCGACAACGCGCATGGCGCGGCGCGCATCCTCGACATAGATGGCGCCTTCCTGATCAAGCGCTTCGGCGAGGGGCAGGTGGCCGTCATCGCCGGCTTCCAGGGCATCGGACCGGACAATCGCATCGCCACGCTTGGCCGTGGCGGTTCCGACACCAGCGCGGTCGCCATCGCCGCGGCGGTCAAGGCCGACCGCTGCGACATCTACACCGACGTCGACGGGGTCTACACCACCGATCCGCGCATCGAGCCCAAGGCGCGGCGGCTGGCCAAGATCTCGTTCGAGGAAATGCTTGAAATGGCCTCGCTCGGCGCCAAGGTTCTGCAGGTGCGTTCGGTCGAGCTTGCCATGGTGCACAGGGTGCGTACCTTCGTGCGGTCGTCCTTCGACGATCCCGACGCGCCCGGAATGGGGGATTTGCTCAATCCACCGGGAACGCTCATTTGCGACGAGGAAGAGATCGTGGAACAGCAGGTCGTCACCGGAATTGCCTACGCCAAGGACGAGGCCCAGATTTCGCTGCGCCGCGTCGGCGACCGTCCAGGCGTCGCCGCCGGCATTTTCGGGCCGCTGGCCGAGGCCAACATCAATGTCGACATGATCGTCCAGAACATCTCCGAGGACGGCAAGTTCACCGACATGACCTTCACGGTGCCTTCCGGAGATGTCGACAAGGCACTTGTCGTGCTGGAGCGCTTGAAAGCCGAGATCGGCTACGATGTCGTGCAGTCGGAAGCCGGCATGTCGAAGGTTTCGGTCATCGGCATCGGCATGAGGAGCCATGCCGGCGTCGCCGCCACCGCATTCAAGGCGCTAGCCGACAAGGCGATCAATATCCGCGCCATCACCACCTCCGAGATCAAGATTTCGATACTGATCGACGGTCCGTACACTGAACTTGCGGTTCGCACTTTGCATTCCGTCTACGGTCTGGATAAGCAGTAGCGAGAACGATTTGAGTTGTTGCGTGTGCGCCGGTCGCAGTGGAAACTGCGGCGGGCAATATGCCCATTGGAGAAGAAGCCGCGATGCGTGACCAGGCCAGTGGCCCGCGCGTTTTGCTGAAACGGCTCCGCGAGCTCATGCAGGAGCCGCTGGAGCCGCAGGAGCGGCTTGACCGGATCGTGCGCGATATCGCCTCCAACATGGTCGCCGAAGTCTGCTCGCTCTACGTGCTGCGCGCCGATTCGGTGCTCGAGCTCTACGCCACCGAGGGTCTGAACCCGAACGCCGTCCACCTGGCGCAGCTGCGTCTCGGGCAAGGCCTTGTCGGCACGATCGCCGCCAGCGCGCGGCCGCTCAACCTGTCCAACGCGCAGGAGCATCCGGCCTTCGCCTATCTGCCGGAGACCGGGGAAGAGATCTACAATTCCTTCCTTGGTGTGCCGGTGCTCAGGGCAGGGCGCACGCTGGGCGTGCTGGTCGTGCAGAACAAGACCATGCGCCATTACCGCGATGACGAGGTCGAGGCGCTGGAAACCACCGCCATGGTCATCGCGGAGATGATCGCCACCGGCGATCTGGCACGGCTGACCCGGCCTGGCCTCGAACTCGACCTGCGCCGGCCTGTCAGCTTCACCGGCCTGTCCTTCAATGATGGCGTCGGGCTTGGCCATGTCGTGCTGCACGAGCCGCGCATCGTCGTCACCAATCTCTTCAACGAGGACAGCGAGGAAGAGGTCCGACGGCTCGAGACTTCGCTGGGCTCGCTGCGGCTCTCCATCGATGACATGCTGGAGCGCCGCGACGTCGCCTTCGAGGGCGAACATCGCCAGGTGCTCGAAGCCTACCGCATGTTCGCCAATGACCGCGGCTGGGTGCGGCGCCTGGAAGAGGCGATCCGCAACGGCCTGACGGCCGAAGCGGCCGTGGAAAAGGTGCAGAGCGACATGCGCGCCCGCATGCTGCACATGACAGACCCCTATCTGCGCGAGCGGATGAGCGATTTCGACGACCTCGCCAACCGGCTGCTGCGCCAGCTGATGGGGCGCGGGCCGGAGGATGTCGCCAACTCGCTGCCGAAGGACGCCATCATCGTGGCCCGTTCGATGGGCGCTGCCGAGCTGCTCGACTATCCCCGCGACAAATTGCGCGGGCTGGTGCTCGAGGATGGCGCAGCCACCAGCCACGTCGTCATCGTCGCGCGGGCCATGGGAATTCCCGTTGCCGGCCAGATGAAGGGCGCCGTTTCCATGGCGGAAAACGGTGACGCCATCATCGTCGATGGCGAAGAGGGCGTGATCCATCTGCGGCCTCAGTCCGATCTCGAAGCCGCCTATGCCGAGAAGGTGCGGTTCCGCGCGCGCCGGCAAGAGGTCTATCGCGAGCTGCGCAAGAAGCCGTCGACGACCCGGGACGGCGTGCAGGTCGATCTCTTGATGAATGCCGGGCTTGCCGTCGACCTGCCGCAGCTTGCCGAGGCGGGCGCCGCGGGCATCGGCCTGTTCCGCACCGAATTGCAGTTCATGGTCGCCTCGACCTTTCCGCGCGCCGAGGCCCAGGAAAAGCTCTACCGCGACGTGCTCGAGGCGGCGCGCGGCAAGCCGGTCACCTTCCGCACCATCGATATTGGCGGCGACAAGGTGCTGCCCTATTTCAAGGGTGCCATCCAGGAAGAGAACCCGGCGCTTGGCTGGCGGGCGATCCGCTTGACACTTGACCGGCCCGGTTTGCTGCGCACCCAGATCCGCGCCTTGCTGAAGGCCAGCGGCGGGCGTGAGCTCAAGCTGATGCTGCCTATGGTGACCGAGCTTGGCGAGATCGCCCAGGCGCGCGAGATCATCGATCGCGAGGTGCGGCATCTCTCGCGCTTTGCCCATCATTTGCCGACCAGCCTCAAGCTGGGCGCCATGCTGGAAGTGCCGTCGCTGCTGTTCCAGCTCGACGAATTGATGAAAGCCGTCGATTTCGTCTCGGTCGGTTCGAACGATCTGTTCCAGTTCGTCATGGCGGTCGATCGCGGCAACACGCAATTGGCCAACCGCTTCGACACGCTGTCGGCGCCGTTCCTGCGTGTGCTCAAGCAGATCGCCGATGCCGGCATCCGCAACCACACGCCGGTGACGCTGTGCGGCGAACTGGCCGGCAAGCCGATCTCGGCCATGGCGCTGATCGGTCTCGGCTTCCGTTCGATCTCGATGTCGCCGGCCTCGATCGGCCCGGTCAAGGCGATGCTGACGGAACTGCCGCTGGATGAGCTGACGGCGTTCTTCGACGACAATCTGATGGCGCCGGCGCAAGGGTTGCCGATGCGGGCGCTGCTGCAAGCCTTCGCAGACGATCGTTCGATCCCGTTGTAGGGCACTTCATCATGGTCAATTTGCCCCGCGATCGGATGGATCAAGTCGTCAAGCGTTTCGAGATGCTCGAAGCGCAGATGTCGGCCGGACCGGCGCCGGATGCCTATGTGAAAATGGCGTCGGAATATGCCGAACTGCAGGACATGGTGGCCAAGGTCAGGGAACTGCGCTCGGCCGAGCATGAGCAGGCCGACCTCGAAGCGATGCTCGCCGACAAGGGCACCGACGCCGAGATGCGGGCGCTCGCCGAGGCGGATCTGCCCGCGGTGGAGGAGCGCATCGAGGCGCTGCAGAAGGACATTCAGGTCCTTCTGCTGCCCAGGGATGCCGCCGACGACAAGAACGCCATCCTCGAAATCCGTGCTGGCACTGGCGGCGATGAAGCCGCTCTTTTCGCCGGCGACCTGTTTCGCATGTATGAGCGCTATGCCGCCGAGCGCGGCTGGCGGTTCGAGACCGTATCGGCCAGTGACGGCGACGCCGGCGGTTTCAAGGAAATCATCGCCACCATTTCCGGCAGGGGGGTGTTTGCCCATCTGAAATTCGAATCCGGCGTGCACCGCGTGCAGCGCGTGCCGGCGACCGAGGCCAGCGGACGCATCCACACCTCCGCCGCGACCGTCGCCGTCCTGCCGGAAGCCGAAGAGGTCGACATCGAGATCCGCGCCGAAGACATCCGCATCGACACGATGCGCGCCTCGGGCTCCGGCGGTCAGCACGTCAACACCACCGATTCGGCAGTGCGCATCACCCATTTGCCGACCGGCATCATGGTGGTGCAGGCGGAAAAGTCGCAGCACCAGAACCGGGCGAAGGCCATGCAGATCCTGCGCGCCCGTCTCTATGATCTCGAGCGCAGCAAGGCGGACGAGGAGCGCTCGGAATCGCGCAAGTCCCAGGTCGGTTCCGGCGACCGCTCGGAGCGCATCCGCACCTACAATTTTCCGCAAGGCCGCGTCACCGACCATCGCATCAACCTGACGCTCTACAAGCTCGACCGGGTGATGATGGGCGAGCTCGACGAAGTCATCGACGCGCTAATCGCCGATCACCAGTCGAAGCTGCTGGCCGATATCGGCCTTGATGGCTGACCCGCTGCCCGAGGCGCTGGCGCCGCTGCTGCGGGAAGCGCGGGCCAGGCTTGCGGCGGCCGCGGTCGACGATCCGGCGCTCGACGCGCGGCTGATCGTCGAACATTTTTCCGGTACGACGCGTACGCAGGCCATTGCCGACCCTGAACTCACGGTCGACAGGAAGGCCATCGCCGCGATCGACGCCGCCCTGAGACGGCGAGCCGGCGGCGAACCGGTGCATCGCATCCTCGGCTACCGCGAATTCTACGGTTTGCGTCTGTCGTTGTCGCCGGAAACGCTGGAGCCGCGGCCGGATACCGAGACGCTGGTCGAGGCGGTGCTGCCTTTCGTCAAGGCAATGGCCGCGCGGGAAGGCGCCTGCCGCATCCTCGATCTCGGCACCGGGACGGGCGCCATCGCGCTGGCGCTGCTGAGTGCGGTACCGGCTGCGACCGCCACCGGTGTCGACATTTCCGCCGGCGCGCTGGCAACGGCAGCCCGCAATGCCGGACAGCTCGGGCTTGGCGACCGGTTCACGGCACTGCAGTCGGACTGGTTCGAAAAAGTTTCCGGCCGATACCATGTAATTGCCGCAAACCCTCCCTATATAACATCGCAAGACATTGGAAATCTGCAGGACGAGGTCCGCGATTTCGACCCACGCCTGGCCTTGGATGGCGGTGTGGATGGGCTGAACCCCTACAGGATCATTGCCGCCGAGGCGGCACGGTTTCTTGAAGCCGAAAGCAGGATTGCGGTCGAGATCGGCCACACGCAACGCAACGAGGTTACGGATATATTCAAGGCGGCAGGTTATGCATCAGCCGCTGCTTTCCGCGATCTCGGCGGAAACGACAGGGTTCTTGTCTTTCAATGGGGATAAGCCTTGACGCACTGCGAAAAAACCGCTTGGCAATACCAGGGAATGCGGCTAGGGTCGCCGCAACCGGATGAGACGAAGCAGGCAGTGCTCTTAGCGATTCGGTCCTCCTTGGAAATAGCTGCCTTCTTGCGCAAACGACGCCCAAGCTTCGTGCGGGAATCGTCCGGCAAGTGATGTAACCGGAACAGGATGGCACGTGGCGCCAACGCAATTGATGCGGGCGAACGCCGGTGAAGAAACCAAACGGCTGGCTGCATGAGCGCCACCGTTCGTGACGAGTTTTCAAAAATTTCAAAATGAAGAGAGTCGAATGAGGCCACAACAGCAGAACAGGCGCATGCGCGGTCGCAACAACAATGGTGGCGGCGGCGGTGGCAACAACAATAATAACAACAACAACCGCAAGGGACCGAATCCCCTGACGCGCAACTACGAGAGCAACGGCCCGGACGTGAAGATCCGTGGATCGGCTCAGCAGATCGCCGAAAAATACGCCACCCTGGCCCGTGACGCGCACAGCTCCGGCGATCGGGTCATGGCGGAGAACTACCTCCAGCACGCCGAACACTACAATCGCATCATTGCCGCCGCGCAGGCGCAGATGCCGATCCAGAATGCGCAACAGAATCGCGATGATTTCGACGATGACGGCGACGAGGATCGTGACGACTTCGACAATTCCGGCAACAACAGCAACACTATTTCCGATGCCCAGGCCCCGGTGGCCAACCATGGCGCCGGTCCGCAGCCGGTCATTGAAGGCATGCCTGCCGAGGTCGCCCTGAACCGGGAAGGCGGTCGCGACAGTCGTGACAATAGTGGGCGTGACAATAGTGGGCGCGACAATAGTGGGCGCGACAATGGTGGGCGCAACAACGGCCGCGACAACAATGGCGGGCGCCATCGTGATCGTCGCCCCAATGGCGGCTACGGCCAGAACGGCCAGCGCGACTTTGCGTCATCCTCCGATCAAGGTGGCCAGCAGCGCAACGAGGCCCCGGTCCAGGCAGACGCACAGGTAGAGCCCACTTCACCGGTCGAGATCGTTGCGGCAGCCGAGCCGGCTCCGCTGTTCGAGAGTTTCTCGCCGGCGGCTCTTGCCGCCCAGGCCGAGCTCAACGAGGCCGCGGCCGAGGGCGGTGCTGCCCGTCGCCCGCGCCGTCCGCGCCGCCCGCGCACAAACGCCGATCAGGTCGATGGCGGCAGCGACAACGCCGATGCGGGCGAGGTGGCGGCCAGCCCCGTCGACAGCGGCAATGCCGAGCCGGTGATTGTCGATATCGACAACTGATCGAACAGCATTTCAAGACGTTGAACGGCGGGGAGAAATCTCCGCCGTTTTCGTTTGGGCTGACGTGGAATATTATGCATTGACCGATATCAAGGCGTCTTGAGACGGCATGGCCCATGCACCATATCTCGGCTGAACAGGATCCGGCTCGAATGGGCGGGTCCGTCACCGCAATCTGATCCGGTGCCGCAAAGCGGGCCGGTGATGGAAGGAGACAGATATGAACCTTGAGAAATACTCAGAGCGCGTGCGCGGCTTTATCCAATCCGCACAGACCATGGCGCTCTCGCGCAATCACCAGCAATTCACCCCCGAACACATTTTGAAGGTGCTCGTCGATGATGACGAGGGCCTGGCCGCGTCGCTGATCGAGCGCGCCGGCGGCGCTATCCGCGACGTCAAGCTTGGCGTCGAGACGGCGCTCGAGGCGATGCCGAAAGTCGAAGGCGGCAACGGCCAGCTCTATCTGGCGCAGCCGTTGGCCAAGGTGTTCTCGACGGCGGAAGAACTGGCCAAGAAGGCCGGCGACAGTTTCGTCACGGTCGAGCGGCTGCTGCAGGCGCTCACCATGGAGAAGTCGGCCAAGACCGCCGACATCCTGGCCAAGGCCGGCGTCACCGCGCAGGCGCTGAACCAGGTCATCAACGATGTCCGCAAGGGCCGCACCGCCGATTCGGCGAGTGCCGAGCAGGGCTATGACGCGCTGAAGAAGTACGCGCGCGATCTCACGGCTGATGCCCGCGCCGGCAAGCTGGACCCCGTGATTGGCCGCGACGACGAGATCCGCCGCACCATCCAGGTGCTGTCGCGGCGCACCAAGAACAATCCGGTGCTGATTGGCGAGCCGGGCGTCGGCAAGACGGCGATCGCCGAAGGCCTGGCGCTGCGCATCGTCAATGGCGACGTGCCGGAATCGCTGAAGGACAAGCAACTGATGGCGCTCGACATGGGCGCGCTGATCGCCGGCGCCAAATATCGCGGCGAATTCGAGGAGCGGCTGAAGGCCGTGCTTTCGGAGGTGACCTCCGCCGCTGGCGGGATCATCCTGTTCATCGACGAGATGCACACGCTGGTCGGCGCCGGCAAGGCGGATGGCGCCATGGATGCGTCGAACCTGTTGAAGCCCGCGCTCGCACGCGGCGAACTGCACTGCGTCGGTGCGACCACGCTCGATGAGTACAGAAAACATGTCGAGAAGGATGCCGCACTTGCCCGCCGTTTCCAGCCCGTCTTCGTCGACGAGCCGACGGTGGAGGACACCGTCTCGATCCTGCGCGGCCTGAAGGAGAAGTATGAGCAGCACCACAAGGTGCGTATCTCCGACTCGGCGCTGGTGGCGGCGGCGACGCTGTCCAACCGCTACATCGCCGACCGCTTCCTGCCGGACAAGGCGATCGACCTGGTCGACGAAGCCGCCTCGCGGCTCAGGATGCAGGTCGATTCCAAGCCCGAGGCACTGGACGAGATCGACCGCCGCATCATGCAGCTCAAGATCGAACGTGAGGCGCTGAAGGTCGAGACGGATGAGGCCTCGAAGGACCGGCTTGCCCGCCTGGAAAAGGAACTTGTCGGCCTCGAGGAGGAGTCGACCGAGATCACCGCCAAGTGGCAGGCCGAGAAGCAGAAGCTCGGGCTTGCCGCCGACTTGAAGAAGCAGCTCGACGAAGCGCGCAACGACCTCGCCATTGCCCAGCGCAAGGGTGAATTCCAGCGCGCCGGCGAGCTTGCCTATGGCAAGATCCCGGAACTGGAAAAGAAGCTGAAGGAGGCAGAAGCCCAGGACGGCAAGGTCGGCATGGTCGAAGAGGTGGTCACGCCCGACCACGTCGCCCATATCGTCTCGCGCTGGACCGGCATTCCGGTCGACAAGATGCTGCAGGGCGAGCGCGACAAGCTGCTGCGCATGGAAGACGAGATCGGCAAGCGTGTCGTCGGCCAGGGCGAGGCGGTGCAGGCCGTTTCCAAGGCGGTACGGCGCGCCCGCGCCGGGCTGCAGGATCCGAACCGGCCGATCGGCTCGTTCATCTTCCTCGGACCGACGGGTGTCGGCAAGACCGAACTGACCAAGGCGCTGGCAAGCTTCCTGTTTGACGACGACAGCGCCATGGTGCGCATCGACATGTCGGAGTTCATGGAGAAGCACTCGGTTTCCCGGCTGATCGGTGCGCCTCCCGGCTATGTCGGCTATGAGGAGGGCGGCGCGCTGACCGAAGCGGTGCGGCGCCGGCCCTATCAGGTCGTGCTGTTCGACGAAATCGAGAAGGCGCATCCCGATGTCTTCAACGTGCTCTTGCAGGTGCTCGATGACGGGCGTCTGACCGACGGCCAGGGCCGCACGGTCGATTTCCGCAACACGCTGATCATCATGACGTCGAACCTCGGCGCCGAATATCTGGTCAATCTCGGCGAAGACCAGGATGTCGACGCCGTGCGCGACGAGGTGATGAATGTGGTCAAGGCGTCGTTCCGGCCGGAGTTCCTCAACCGCGTCGACGAGGTGATCCTGTTCCACCGGCTGCGCCGCAAGGACATGGACCGCATCGTCGAGATCCAGCTCAAGCGGCTGGAAAGCCTGCTTGTCGATCGCAAGATCACGCTGTCGCTGGACAACGAAGCAATCGAGTGGCTGGCGGCCAAGGGCTACGATCCGGCCTATGGCGCGCGGCCGCTGAAGCGGGTGATGCAGAAGGAACTGCAGGACCCGCTGGCGGAGAAGATCCTGCTCGGCGAGATTCTCGACGGCTCGACTGTCAAGGTCACGTCTGGTTCCGACCGGCTGAACTTCCGCGCGAAGCCGACAGTCGTCGCGACCGAAGCGGCGGCCTGATCCAACGCCGCGCGTCCAAGCTGGACGCGCGGCGTTTTCATTCCGTATTGATGGTGGGGGGCGGATGACGCTGGACGATTACAACGGCTTCTGCGCCTCGCTGCCCGCGACAAACCATGTCGTCCAGTGGGGCGGCGCCCATGTCTGGAAGGTCGGGACCAAGGTGTTTGCGATCGGCGGCTGGGATCAGGGCCAGCAGCTCTTCGTCACCTTCAAATGTTCCGACATCGCCTATGATGTGTTGAAGGAGCAGCCGGGCTTGCTGCCCGCGCCATACCTTGCCTCGCGCGGCATGACATGGATCCAGCGTCGGACAAGCCAGAGCATGGATGATGGTGCGCTGAAGGACTATCTGCGCGAGAGCCATCGCCTTGTCGCCCTGAAGCTGACCAAGCAGGCGCGCAAGGATCTGGGGCTCGCCGGAAGCTAGCTAATATTCGTCGATACGCCGGGAAACCGCCATCTTCATGCCCGGTTCATGTTGGAACCATATGGTGGGTAACTGGTTTGCTGGCGAAGGGGTTCGCCTTACAGGCACACCACTGCCGGGCGGCGGCAATTACGGACCGGAGAGTTTGGCCACGATGTTCCGCACGATTTTTGCCCTTTCGGCGCTTGCCGCCGGGCTTGTGTCTTCTGCCGCGCTTGCCGCGCCGACACAGGACAACGCACCAAGGATTGCCCGCGCTGCCAGTGACGGCGGCGTTCTCGTCGCCCAGGACGGAAATCTGGACATCTATTACGACGCCCGCGGCAACCGCGTCATCGTCGATGCCGATACCGGCAAGGTCATCGCCATCCAGCCGCCGCAGACACGGCTCGACCGGCGTGCGTTGCGCCGCGAAACCAGGCTGCGCGAGTTGGGCCGGGCTCCCGCCGACGATGATCGTTACTATCTCGACGATCCGGAAGACATGGCGCGGTTCCGCCGCAAGCAGTTGGAAGAGGAAGGCCGGGTCATCCCGCCGCCGGCCGATGAATACGATCCCAATAGTGATAATTCCGTAGAGGCCTATCCGCCGGCGCCGCAGGACGACGGCAGTTACGATAACTATCCCGACGCGCCGCAGCCGGCAAAGCCAGGCACCATCAAGCGCAAACCGCTCAACGAGGCCTCGATCGATCCGGCGCAGTCGGACCAGCCGGACGTGCAGCAGACCAATCCGGAAACGCAGGCCGCCTTGCCGCCGGACACCAGTGGCAAGGCCGCCGTCGATCCGTCGCTGTCGCTGGGAGCCCGCCAGGACGTCGCGGCATTGCAAGTGCTGCTCGACCGCGGTGGTGCTTCGCCTGGCGTCATTGACGGTCGCTTCGGTTCGAATGTCGACAAGGCGCTCGCCGCCTACAATGAGATCACCGGCAGCAATTTGAAGTCTACCGATGCGGTTGGCATCCAAGCAGCACTGGCACAATCCGGTGGCGATCCCTTCGCCAACTACACCATCACGGCGGAGGACGCGGCCGGGCCCTATGTCGCCTCGATCCCGGAAGACTACAGCCAGAAGGCGCAGCTCAACTGCATGTGCTACACCTCTGTCACCGAGGCGCTGGCGGAGCGCTTCCACATGGACGAGAACTATCTGAAGTCGATCAACAAGGGCCTCGACTTCAACCGCCCCGGCACGATCATCAAGGTCGCCAATTTCGGCAAGCTGGTGTCGACGCCGGTCGCGCGCATCGTCGCCGACAAGACCAAGAAAGAAGTGTACGCCTACGATGCGGGCGGCAAGCTGGTCGCAGCCTATCCCGCGACCATCGGCTCGGCCGACACGCCGTCGCCCACCGGCATCCACGCCGTGTCACGCATCGCGCTCGACCCGAACTACACCTACAACCCGAACATCAATTTCAAGCAGGGCCAGAACGACAAAATTCTGACCGTTCCGCCAGGCCCCAACGGACCTGTAGGGTCGGTCTGGATTGCCTTGGACAAGCCGACCTACGGCATTCATGGCACGCCGGAACCGTCGAAGATCGGCAAGACCGAAAGCCATGGCTGCGTGCGCCTGACCAACTGGGACGCGCGCGAGCTCGCCAAGCTGGTGTCGCCAGGCGTCACCGTGGAGTTCGTCGGCGGACCTTCAGCCGATGACGTTGCGCAGCAATGAGCCGCGCAGCGCAGCGGCATAGATCAACTGCACGACCAGAATGAAGCCGACGCTGAGCAACGGGTTGATCAGGCACAGCGCGGCGCCGACCGCCCACAGGATCTGCGCCTTGACGATGCGCAGATAGACCGTGCGCTTGGTTTCGGCGTCGACATCCTCCGCGACAAAGCCGTTCTTCTCCGCATAGCGCCAGCTGGCGAACAGGGTGAGACCGAGCATCAGCAGGTTGAGCCAGTAGACCAGCACCGCGGTCCTGAATTCGAGAAAGTCGGCCAGAAGGTCAGTCGAGAACGGCAGCAGGGCGATGAAGGCAAGAAAGCAGAGGTTCAGCGTCGCAAGCCGTCTATCGGATTTGGCGATAAGCCCATGTTGCGCCTGCTGGCCGAACCAGAAGATGGTCAGGGTCAGGAAACTCAAGGCATAGGTCAGGAAGCGTGGCGCCAGTGCCGCGATGGCGGCAAGCAGATCGTGTTCTGAATGGATTGCCTCATGCGCCGGCACCCTGATCTCGAGCACGATGAGCGTGAGTGCGATGGCGAAGACGCCGTCGGTGATGCCGACGATGCGGCCGCGCCCTTCCGCCGATGCTTCAAGTGGACGCTTCATCGATTTCTCCCGCCGGCCGCCTTCCAGAAAACTTAGCATGACTGCCGCTGTTTGCATCCCGGGTGTGCGCATCCTGGCCAACTGGCTGGTTTCAAGGACTGCAAGCTGCTGGCCGGTTGTTGCCGGCGCGCTTGCGGTCTAAGCAGGGTGCCATGCATTCACCAAGCGAAGCCGCCGCCGTCCCGCTGACCAGCCCGGTTGCCAACGGGTCGTTCTGTCCGCAATCGCAGCGGCACTTCGTGCTGATCGCGGCGATCCTGGCCTCGGCGCTCGGCTTCATCGACGGTTCGATCCTGGCCATCGCCATGCCGGCGATCCGCGTCAACCTCGGCGCCAGCCTTGCCGAGGCGCAGTGGATTTCCAATGCCTACGCGCTGACGCTGTCGGCGCTGATCCTTGCCGGCGGGGCCGCCGGCGACCGGTTCGGGCTGCGCCGCGCCTTCGTCGCCGGTATCGTGCTGTTCGTCGCCGCGTCGCTTGCCTGTGCGCTGGCGCCGAATGCTGTCATGTTGATCGCGTTTCGCGCCCTCCAGGGGATTGGTGCGGCGATCATGGTGCCGGGCAGTCTCGCCATCATCGCCAAGGCCTACCCGAAGAAAGAACGCGGCCGCGCGATCGGCATCTGGGCCGCCGCCTCCGCGTTGACCACCGCACTTGGCCCGGTGCTCGGCGGCTTCGTGCTGTCGGCTTTCGGCGGCGGCATCTGGCGGGCGATCTTCGCCGTCAACCTGCCGCTCGGTCTGATCTCGATCTATCTCTTGCTTGCCAAGATTCCGGCCGATGCGCCGACGGAAAAACGCAGCCTTGATCTTGGCGGTGGGGCGCTGGCGACATTGGCCTTCGGCGCGCTCGCCTATGGGCTGACCTCGATGAGTTCCAGCGGCGAGGGCCGTATGGCCGGGCCGCGCATTGTTGCCGGCGTCGTGCTGCTTGTCGTCTTCATCCTGTTCGAGAAGCGGCAGCGCGAGCCGATGATCAACCTTAGCCTGTTTCGCATCGGCGCCTTCGCCGGTGCCAATCTCGCGACCTTCTTCCTCTATTTCGCGCTGTCGGCCAATCTGTTCTATCTGCCGATGCTGCTGATCGCCGGCTGGGGGCTGAGCACGGCCGAAGTCGGCTTCATCTTCCTGCCGCTGTCGGCATCGATCGCGCTTCTGTCGGGACCGGTCGGCCAATTATCGGACCGGATCGGGCCGCGCTTCCCGATCGCCTGCGGCAGCCTGGTCGTGGCTTTCGCCTTCGCCGGACTTGCCTTGCTCACCCATGCCGGCATCCACAATTTCTGGACGGGAACATTTCCGTTGATGGCGCTGATGGGGCTCGGCATGGCGCTGGTCGTCTCACCGCTGTCGACCGCGATCATGACGGCGGTGGAAGACAAGGATACAGGGGCAGCTTCGGGCATCAACAATGCCGTCTCGCGCATTGGCGGCCTGATCGCGGTGGCGGCGATGGGGTCACTGGCCGCCTGGGTCTACGCCAATGCATTGGACGGGAGTGCGATATCAGGCGTGCCAGGCTTTGGCGAACCGGCGCCGACCGATCTTGCGCCGGCGCTCGATGCGGCAAGGCTCGTCGCCAGCGACGCCGCATTTTCGGTGGTCTCTTCGGTAACGGCGCTGCTTTGCCTGCTTTCCGCCGTCATCGCGTGGACGACAATTTCCGGCTCGCCACTGCCTTGGTCGCGGCGCGCCGAGTCCAGGCAGGACTGAAAAGCCGGCGGGTCAGCCGTCGATCTTGGCGCTCGCGACCTTCAGCGAATTGCCATCTTCCTGCTTCAGCAGATCGTCGATGCGCTCGCGCTCGCGTTTGAAGGCGACGAGGTCGTCGCCCTTCAGTACCTTGCCGACCGGCAAGCGGACGCGCATCGAATCGACCTTGGTGCCGTTGACGATCAGCTCGTAGTGCAGATGTGGACCTGTTGAGAGGCCGGTCTGGCCGAGATAGCCAATGACCTGGCCCTGGCGAACATGAACGCCCGGCGCGATGCCTTTGGCGAAGGCGCTCTGGTGATTGTACGAAGTCTCGTAGCCATTGGCATGGCGCAGGATGATCTGCTTGCCATAGCCGCCGGCCCAGCCGGCTTTCTCGACGACACCATTGCCGGCGGCGATGATCGGCGATCCGATCGGGGCGGCCCAATCGGTGCCTGTGTGCATGCGGACGTAGCCGAGGATAGGATGCTTGCGTGCACCAAAGCCGGAGGTGAATCTCCCGTTGGGCAGTGGGTTGCGCAGCAGGAACTGCTGGGCGCTCGATCCATCCTCGTCGAAATAGTCGGTGCTGCCGTCCTGCATCTGGAAGCGATAGAAGTTGCGCGTCGTGCCGCCGAAGGTCGCCGATACATAGAGAAGCTCGGAATCGTCTGATGTCTGGTCGTCGCCGTCGGGCTGAGAGAACAGCACTTCGAGGCGATCCGACGGATTGAGTCGCGACTGGAAGTCGACGCCAGACGCCAGCAGCTTGATCAGTCGCTGGGTCATCTTCTTCGACATGCCGTAGGAATAGGCGGTGCGGTAGATGCCGTCATAGACGTTGGGCAGGTTGCCGCGGACCACCACGGGTGCCGACGAATCATCGAACGCGGTCAGCAGCTCGGGATTCGGATCCGGCTCCTGCGCCGGCACGTATTGGCCGCGATCGTCGAGCGCGATGGTGACGATATGCGTGGTCTTGTCGTAGACGCTGGTGCGCACGACCTTGGCGGCATCGCCGTGAACCTCGAGGCCGACGCGCAGCACCGTCCCGGCTTTCAGCGTCGGCGCGTTCAACAGCTTGGCGATTGCTTCGGCCATGCCGGTGGCGTCGTCGCCTGTATAGCCCGAATCGGCAAAGGCCTCGGTGAGGTCGGTGTCCTTGGTGAAGGGAATGATTTCCTCGGCGAAAGCCGGAGCCTGGTCGTCAATGGCAGCACGCGGCGACACCGAGACGTTTTCCGGCACGATCTTGACGTCGTAGGAGCCGGCCATCGACTCGGCAAAGGCGTCGCCGAATCGCTGCGGGTCGACGTAGTGGAGCGAAGCGACCTGCACGGCGCCGTCGCTGAGGTCGGTGCCGGCTTCGCGCACCACCTTTTCGACCTCGTCGGCGGACAGGTCGCTCTTTTCGTCGAAGGAGGCCGTCTCGATGGGGAAATCGACGGTCTTCAGGCTCATCTCGCTTTCGACCTTGGCGCCGTAGATCTGACCGGATGCGGCCGATGCCGTCGCTGGCTGCGCCGGCGTGTCGTCGCCGTCGTCGCCGAACACCTGCATCGGATCGAAAGGCGGGTAGGCCCGGCTGGTGGTGTGGCCGGCCGCAAGCGCCATCTTGATCTGCACGAAAGGCATGGTGTGGATGACGTCGCGGTCGCCGACCTTGGTGACCATCGACACTTCCATGCGGCGGCGGTCCTTGGCCTTGGCGATCTGTCGCGGCGCCACCAGCCTGGTCGTCTTGGCCACCTCGCCGGAATCGCCATTGCTGGCAAGGCCGATCAGTTCGGCGATTTCAGGTGGGGTCGCCAGTTGCTGGCGCCCGTCCA